>NC_008261.1:0-2780000 GCF_000013285.1 Clostridium perfringens ATCC 13124
TCTAAATAAGTTTTACACAAAATAAGTTATCAACAGCTGTTATTTTTGTGGATAACTTATTGAATCCAACTATACCTTTATGTTATCATATTAATGCATTGTGAATAACTTTATCTAATATAACAACTTATCCACACTTGTGAATAATCCTGTTGATAACTTGTATATTATTCTTATTATTTTTTATTTATAGTCTTTATAATCCTTTTATTTCAACGGTTTTATATATTTTAAACTTTCAACAAGAACTGTGTATATTTCTTGTTGATAATTTTTTTATAATAAAATTTATCCACATTATCAACAGCCTGTTAATAATTTTATTCACAACATGTAAAGTAATAATCTAATATGTTAATTATATGTGCATAACTAAAAGTTAAAATCATTTTATGATTGGAGGATAGAAGATGGATGCCCAACTAAATAATCTCTGGGAACAAGCATTGAACATAATAAAAGGAGAAATTTCTGAAATAAGCTTTAACACTTGGATTAAAAGCTGTACTCCTATATCAATTTCAGATAATATATTAAAACTTTCTGTTCCTAATGAATTCACTAAAGGGATTTTAGATACAAGATATAAAGACTTATTAATTCAAGCTTTAAAGATAGTTACATCTAGAAAGTTTAAAATAGAGTTCTATCTTGAGTCTGATTTAGAAGAAGAAAAAGAAAATGAGGAAAAGCAGAAAGAAGAGAAGAAAGAGAATACAAATGATGTCGATGGATCTATAGTTGTAAGTGATGAAATGTCAGCTACATTAAATCCTAAATATACTTTCCAATCCTTTGTAATAGGTAATAGTAACCGCTTTGCTCATGCAGCATCTTTAGCTGTTGCAGAATCACCAGCAAAAGCTTATAACCCATTATTTATCTATGGAGGAGTAGGACTTGGAAAAACTCACTTAATGCATGCAATAGGACATTATATTCTTCAAGAAAATCCTAAAGCAAAAGTAGTTTATGTATCATCTGAAAAATTCACTAATGAACTTATTAATGCTATTAAAGATGATAAGAATGAAGAGTTTAGAAACAAATATAGAAAAGTCGATGTTTTATTAATAGATGATATTCAATTCATAGCAGGTAAAGAACGTACTCAAGAAGAGTTCTTCCATACCTTTAATGCTCTACATGAAGAGAATAAACAAATTATACTATCATCAGATAGACCGCCTAAGGAAATTCCTACATTAGAAGACAGGTTAAGATCTAGATTTGAATGGGGTTTAATAGCAGATATTCAACCACCTGATTTCGAAACTAGAATGGCAATACTAAAGAAAAAAGCTGATGTTGAAGGCTTAAATGTACCAAATGAAGTTATGGTATATATAGCTACTAAAATCAAATCAAATATAAGAGAATTAGAAGGCGCACTTATAAGAATAATAGCTTATTCCTCTCTAACTAATAGGGATGTAAGCGTTGATTTAGCTTCAGAAGCACTTAAAGATATAATATCTAATAAAGAAAGTGCTCCAGTTACAGTAAAAACTATTCAAGAATCCGTAGCAAATTATTATAATTTAAGAATAGAGGATTTAAAATCTCAAAGAAGAACTAGAAATATAGCTTATCCTCGTCAAATTGCTATGTATTTAAGTAGAAAACTTACAGATATGTCTTTACCTAAAATAGGTGAAGAATTTGGTGGAAGAGATCATACTACAGTAATTCATGCTTATGAAAAAATTTCTGAAAATTTAAAGACTGATGAAGGTCTACAAAGCATGATTAATGACATTACTAAAAAGCTTACTCAAAAGTAATTAACAAAGTACATAATAACTGTATATTATCTGTGGATAACCTGTGAATTATTATGTTTATTATTTTTTGCCTGTTATTTTATTGTGGATAATTGTTCACAGTAATCTACAGGTTATCCACAAGTAAAAAATCCCTGTAAGCCTTGGTATACAAAGGTGTCCAGGTTTTATCCACAAATCCACAGGTACTATTACTATTATTATTATATTTATTATCTATTAATATATCTATTATTCAAAAATTCACACTGTGTATAACTTATGTGAATAAGTCCTAAAAGGAGGGTTTTTATTTTGATATTTACATGTGACAAAAATAAATTACAAGAATCTATAGCTATAGCTCAAAAAGCTATAACTGGAAAATCAACAATGCCTATCTTAGAAGGTCTATACATAGAAGCTTCTGAGAACATAGTAACTATAATAGGATCAGATAAAGATGTTAGTATAGAAACTAAATTTGAAGCTGATGTTACTGAACCAGGGAAGTTAGTTGTTGATGCTAAAATATTTGGAGAGATAATAAGAAAGTTACCTAACGATAAAATTAAAATAGAAACAGTATCAGAAGAAGCTATAAGAATAACTTGTCAAAAATCTGTATTTGATTTATTACATATGAATGCAGAAGATTTTCCAAGCTTACCTAAGATAAACGAGAATATGATATTCTCAATAAACCAAGGAATTCTTAAAAATATGATAAAAGGAACTTCTTTTGCCATAGCTCAAGATGAAACTAGACCTATTCTTCAAGGTATATTATTCGAAATTAAGGACTCTAAATTAAACTTAGTAGCTTTAGATGGATATAGATTAGCAATAAGAACAGAGAATATAGATACTAACAATACAATTAATGCTGTTATACCAGGAAAGACACTTAACGAAGTAGCTAAGATATTAGAAGATTCAGAGGAAATAGTCAACATAACATTTACCCCAAATCACATATTATTTAATATGGGAGATACAAAAGTTATTTCTAGATTGCTAGAAGGTGAATTCATAAAGTATGATGCCTTATTACCAAAAGAACATAAGTTACAAATTGAAGTTGATAAACAAACTCTTCAAAATGGTATTGAAAGAGCATCTCTTATGGCTAAGGAAGGAAATAGTAACTTAGTTAAGTTTGATATAACTGATGAAAATATAGTAATCACATCTAATTCTCAATTAGGAAAAGTTAGAGAAGAGGTTACTATCAAATTGCAAGGAGATGAAATTCAAATTGCATTTAACTCAAAATACTTACTAGATGTTTTAAAAAATATGGAAGAGGACAAAATAGAATTAAGAATGACAAGTAGCATATCTCCATGTATTATAAGAAATAAGAACAATGATTTATGTGAATATTTAGTTCTACCTGTTAGAATAGCAAGATAATTTAAATTAGATTTTTATAACTATGGTGAGTTTAGTATTGCTAAACTCACCATAGACTATTTTTTATTTTATTTTTTTGAAAGGAGAAACAATGTAATTTTTAAATATACATTGTGTGTATAATTATGCAAGAAGTAAAAATTAATACAGAGTTTATAAAGTTAGATTCATTTTTAAAATGGTGTGGAGCAGTTAGCTTAGGATCAGAAGCTAAAATGTTCATAATGGACGGAGAAGTTTTAGTAAATGGTGAAGTATGTACTCAAAGAGGAAAAAAATTAAGAGTTGATGATACTGTAGAGTTCAATGGGGAAATTTATAAGTTAATTTAAAGATACATAGCCTAAAGAACATAAGAATATGGTATAATTAAATATAGGTGTTTTTATGTATATAAAAAGTTTGCAATTAATTAATTATAGAAATTATGAAAATTTATCAATTAAGCTTTGTCCTAATGTAAATGTCTTTATAGGTGATAATGCACAAGGTAAAACCAATGTAATAGAAGCTATATATTATTGTGGATTTGCTAAGTCACACAGAACTAATAGAGACAAGGAGCTAATAGAGTGGAATAAGGACAGAGCTTTTATAAGGTTAGATGTTCATAAGGATAGATTAGACAAAATCATAGATGTGAATATTTTAAAAGACGGAAAAAAAGCTATTAGCATAAATTCAATAAAGATAAGTAAAATTGGAGAATTAATTGGAACATTTAACGTAGTTATGTTCTCTCCAGAAGATTTAAAAATAGTAAAAGAATCTCCTGGAATAAGAAGAAGATTTATTGATATGGAACTTAGCCAATTAAACAAAAGGTATTATCATAATTTAGTTCAATATAATAAAGTCTTACATGAAAGAAATTTAGTTTTAAAGAATAAAAATATAAATGAGGAAATGTTAGACATATATGATATACAATTGGCTCAATATGGAGAGAATATTATAAAGACTAGATTAAAATATATAGAACAGTTAAACAAATATTCTAAAGAAATTCATAAAGAGATAACTTCAGGAAAAGAAGAAATTGAATTTAAATATATTTCCACTGTAAAAGATTTAGATAATATTAAAGATTCTATGATAAAACTATTAGAACAAAATAGAAAAAAGGATATAGATAAAAGAGCTACATCTATAGGTCCACATAGAGATGATTTTAATATATATTTAAATAATATAGATGCAAAGATTTATGGTTCACAAGGTCAGCAAAGAACTAGTGTATTAACAATAAAATTTGCATCTTTAAAAATAATAAAAGAAATAACAGGTGAATATCCTGTGTTATTATTAGATGATGTATTGTCAGAATTAGACTTTAATAGAAAAAGATATGTTTTAACATCAATAAAAAATATACAAACAGTAATAACATGTACGGGAATAGAAGATCTAACCAGTTATTTAGATGAAAACTCAAAAGTATTTAGAGTTATAAATGGACGTATTCAATGTTAAAGGAGGAGTATTTGTGTTTTTACACTTAGGAGAGAATGTAGTAGTTCCAGTTAAAGATGTTATAGGAATATTCGATATACAAACTGCTATGTATAGTTCAGATACTATACAATTCTTAAGAATGGCTGAAGAGGATGGCTTTGTTGAAAGAATTACAGATGAAAAGCCAAAATCTTTTGTTATAGCTGAGATAGATAAAATGAGTAAGGTATATCTTTCACCTATTTCATCATCTACATTAACAAAGCGTACAGATATTAATTATAATCCTTAAATTTTTGAATTAAGATAAATTTGAGGTTATTACTAAAGATTTATTTTTAAAAGATTTTATAAAAATAGGATTGCCACATTTATTTTGGGAAGGGTTAACCCATAGCCTTTAAATTAATAGCTCTTAAATAATGTTTACATTAAGTGTGAGGATTGAAGGAATTTCGACTAAGTTGTTTGAGATTATTCACGGAAGACCCTATAAAAGGTAAATTGCTGCTATATAGGAGGAGTTATATGTTGGAGCAAAACAATCAAAATTATGATGCAAGTCAGATTCAAGTCTTAGAGGGACTAGAAGCTGTAAGAAAAAGACCAGGAATGTACATTGGTAGTACTAGTTCAAGAGGTCTTCATCATTTAGTTTACGAAATTGTTGATAACAGTATTGATGAAGCATTAGCTGGATACTGTAAAAATATAAAAGTATACATACACAAGGATAATTCAGTTACTGTAGTTGATGACGGAAGAGGTATGCCAGTAGGAATTCATCCAAAGATGGGAAAACCAACTGTAGAAGTTATAATGACAGTTCTACATGCTGGAGGTAAATTCGGAGGCGGCGGATACAAAGTATCTGGTGGATTACATGGTGTTGGTGCATCTGTAGTTAATGCTCTTTCAGAATTATGCGAAGTAATTGTAACAAGAGATGGATATGTTTGGAAACAGTCTTATAAAAGAGGGGCTGTGCTTACAGGTTTAGAGAAAATAGGAGAAGCTGAAGGTAGTGGAACTAAAGTTCACTTTAAGCCTGACCATGAAATATTCGAAGAAACTGAATATGATTTTGAAATTTTATCACAAAGACTTAGAGAATTAGCTTTCTTAAATAAGGGAATAAACATAACTCTTATTGATGAAAGAGAAGATGAAGTTAAAGAAGAAGTATATCACTATGAAGGTGGTATAAAATCTTTTGTAAGTTATCTAAATAGAAATAAAGAGGTTTTACATGATGAACCAATTTATGTAGAAGGTCTTAAAGATGGAATTGCTGTAGAGGTTTCTTTACAATACCATGATGGTTTCAATGAAAATATCTTTACTTTTGCTAATAATATAGACACTGTTGAAGGTGGTACTCACTTAGCAGGATTTAAAACTGCTTTAACAAGAGTAATGAATGATTATGGTAGAAGATTTGGTCACTTAAAGGAATCAGATAAGAATTTATCAGGAGATGACATAAGAGAAGGTTTAACTGCTGTTGTTTCTGTTAAAATATCTGAGCCTCAATTTGAAGGTCAAACTAAAACTAAATTAGGAAATAGTGAAGTTAGAAGTGCTGTTGATTCAATTTCAGGAGAAGGAATTTCTACTTTCTTAGAAGAAAATCCTGAGGTTGGTAAAATTATAATAGAAAAAGCTTTATTAGCATCAAGAGCTAGAGAAGCTGCAAGAAGAGCTAGAGAACTTACAAGAAAATCAGTACTTGAAAGAAGTTCATTACCAGGTAAACTTGCTGATTGTTCATCAAAAGATCCAAAGGAATGTGAAATTTACATAGTTGAGGGAGACTCAGCTGGTGGATCTGCAAAGCAAGGAAGAGATAGAAAATTCCAAGCTATATTACCTTTAAGAGGTAAAATAATGAACGTAGAAAAGCAAAGATTGGATAAAATCTTAGGTTCAGATACTATAAGATCAATGGTAACTGCAATTGGAGCTGGTATAGGACCTGAGTTTGATATAGAAAAAATAAGATATAATAGAATAATAATCATGACTGATGCTGACGTTGATGGTGCTCACATAAGAACTCTATTATTAACATTCTTCTATAGATATATGAGAGACTTAGTTGAGCAAGGACACGTTTATATAGCGCAACCACCACTATATAAAATTTCTAAAGGAAAACAAGAGAGATATGCATACTCAGATGCTGCTGCAGATGAAATAATAGAAGAGTTTGGTGGAAAGGATAGTAGTGTAAATGTTCAAAGATACAAAGGTCTTGGAGAAATGAACGCAGGACAACTTTGGGAAACTACTATGGATCCAGAATCAAGAATATTATTAAGAGCAGATATTGAGGATGCTATGGTAGCTGATGAGATATTTACAATTCTTATGGGCGATAAAGTAGAGCCAAGAAGAGAATTTATTCAGAAGAATGCTAAAAATGTTAGCAATTTAGATATATAGTACTAATATGAGGTGAAGTACATGAGCTTAAATGAGGGAAAAGTAATACCCATAGATATAAATAAAGAAATGAAAAAGTGCTACATAGATTATGCTATGAGCGTTATTGTTGGTAGAGCATTACCAGATGTTAGAGATGGTTTAAAACCAGTTCACAGAAGAATTTTATATTCAATGCAAGAATTAGGACTATATCCTGAAAGAGGATATAGAAAATGTGCCAGAATAGTTGGGGAAGTTTTAGGTAAATACCACCCACATGGTGATTCATCAGTTTATGATGCATTAGTTAGAATGGCACAGGATTTCTCTTTAAGATATATGCTTGTTGACGGACATGGTAACTTTGGTTCTGTTGATGGAGACTCAGCAGCGGCAATGAGATATACAGAAGCTAAAATGAATAAAATAGCTTCTGAAATGCTTAGAGATATTAATAAAAATACAGTTGATTTTATTCCAAACTTTGATGGTGAGGAAAAAGAACCAGTTGTATTACCTTCAAGATATCCTAACCTTTTAGTTAATGGTTCATCAGGGATAGCTGTTGGTATGGCTACTAATATACCACCACATAACTTAGGTGAGGTAATTGATGGAACTATAGCTCTTATAGACAATCCAGAATTAACAAGCTTAGAATTAATGACATACATTAAAGGACCAGATTTCCCTACAGCAGGAATAATAATGGGTAAATCAGGAATAAGAGCTGCTTATGAAACTGGAAAAGGTAGAATAGTAGTAAGAGCTAAAGCTGAAATTGAAGAGGAAAATGGAAGACATAAAATAATAGTAACTGAACTTCCATACCAAGTTAATAAGGCTAAGCTTATAGAATATATTGCAGATCTTGTTAAGGACAAAAAAATTACTGGAATATCAGATTTAAGAGATGAATCTGATAGAGAAGGTATGAGAATGGTTATAGAACTTAAGAGAGATGCAAATCCAAATGTTACATTAAACCTTTTATATAAACACACAAAAATGCAAGACACATTTGGAGTTATAATGCTTGCTTTAGTTGATAATCAACCACAAATATTAAACTTAAAACAAGTTTTAGTTCACTATATAAACTTCCAAAAGGATGTTATAACTAGAAGAACTCAATTTGAGCTTAATAAAGCTAAAGAGAGAGCGCACATATTAGAAGGATTAATAATAGCCCTTGATAATATTGATGATGTTATAAATATAATAAGAAGTTCTAAGACTTCAGAAATAGCTAAAAACACACTTATTGAAAGATTTAGTTTAAGTGAAAAGCAAGCTGCTGCAATCTTAGAAATGAGACTTAGAAGACTTACTGGTCTTGAAAGAGATAAGATTGAAAATGAGTATAATGAGCTTATGAAGTTAATAGATTACTTAAATGCAATCTTAGCTAGTGAGGAAAGATTATTAGAGGTTATAAAAGAAGAGCTTCTAGAAATAAAAGCTAAGTACTCAGATGAAAGAAGAACACAAATAGAAAAACAAGAAAATGAAATAGATATAGAAGACTTAATACAAGAAGAGGATGTTGTAATAACTCTTACTCATACTGGATATATTAAGAGAATATCTTCAGATGTTTACTCAGCTCAAAAGAGAGGTGGTAAGGGAATACAAGCAATGACAACAAAAGAAGATGACTTTGTTGAAAATGTACTTGTAACATCAACACACTCAAACTTATTATTCTTTACAACTAAGGGTAAGGTTTATAAGATAAAAGCTTATGAAGTACCAGACGCAGGAAGAACTGCTAAGGGAACAAATCTTGTAAATATATTACCATTAGAAGCAGATGAAAAAATACAAACTGTTCTTTCATTTAAGGATGTTCAAGAAGATGGATACTTATTTATGGGAACTAAACTAGGAATAGTTAAGAAAACACCATTAAAAGACTTCAAGAACATAAGAAAGAATGGATTAATAGCATTAAACCTTAGAGAAGGTGACGAGCTTCTAAGAGCTAAAATAACATATGGAGACGCAGATATTATATTTGTAACTCAAGACGGTAATGCTATAAGATTTAATGAAACAGATGTTAGACCTATGGGTAGAACTGCATCTGGAGTTAAAGCTATAAGCTTAAGAGAAGGCGACGTTGCTGTTTGTATGGATATAGCTGTAGAAGACGAAAAATTACTAGTTGTCAGTGAAAATGGTTATGGTAAGAGAACTAACCTAGATGAATATAAAGTTCAAAATAGAGGTGGAATAGGTCTTATAACATATAAAGTATCTGATAAGACTGGTAAAGTAGTTGGTGCTACTGTATGTAAAGAAGATGATGAGCTTATGCTTATAAATAACCAAGGGGTAGCTATAAGAATAAATGTAAGTGATATTTCAGTTACAAGTAGATCTGCAATGGGAGTTAAACTTATGAGGACTCTAGAAGATGAAGCTGTTGTAACTATTGCTAAAATCTCTGGAGATACTAATGAAGAGGAAGAAGAAATGACTTTATTAGATGAATCAGAAGATACAAATATAATTGTAGAAGAAGTAGCTACTGAAGTTAAGGATGAAGAAAACTAATAATTTTTAATGAAACTCTGGTGCTTTTAGCATCAGAGTTTTTTTATTTCTTAAATTTTTCTATTAAAATTCATATTTTTTAAGTTAAATAATAAAATATAAATAAAACTTAACTAGATTAAAAAGAGTTTTATTAGGCAAATTATTATATTAAAATATCTAAAAATCCTTACGAATAGCAAATAAATAGTATAAATATAATATAAACTTTACCAAGTGTATCAATAATTAAATTTTTGAGAAAAATAAAGAAATTAAGAGAAAATATAATATAATTTTATAATATAGCATATAAACTAAATGTTTATGTAACCTTATGTGATAAGATATTACTTGTCGCTGACGAACAGCAACAAAACAAAAAACAAAACTTAGCAAATAAGTTAAAAAAGTTTTTTGAAGAAAAATGTTGACAAAGTTCGAAAGTGATGTTAAACTAAAGAAGTCGCTTGAGAGCGACAAAGAAATGGTCTTTGAAAATTAAACAGAAGATATTAACATAAACCAGCAATTCTTTTATAAGTAATATGAGTATAGATTAAACTTTTAAATTGAGAGTTTGATCCTGGCTCAGGATGAACGCTGGCGGCGTGCTTAACACATGCAAGTCGAGCGATGAAGTTTCCTTCGGGAAACGGATTAGCGGCGGACGGGTGAGTAACACGTGGGTAACCTGCCTCATAGAGTGGAATAGCCTTCCGAAAGGAAGATTAATACCGCATAACGTTGAAAGATGGCATCATCATTCAACCAAAGGAGCAATCCGCTATGAGATGGACCCGCGGCGCATTAGCTAGTTGGTGGGGTAACGGCCTACCAAGGCGACGATGCGTAGCCGACCTGAGAGGGTGATCGGCCACATTGGGACTGAGACACGGCCCAGACTCCTACGGGAGGCAGCAGTGGGGAATATTGCACAATGGGGGAAACCCTGATGCAGCAACGCCGCGTGAGTGATGAAGGTTTTCGGATCGTAAAGCTCTGTCTTTGGGGAAGATAATGACGGTACCCAAGGAGGAAGCCACGGCTAACTACGTGCCAGCAGCCGCGGTAATACGTAGGTGGCGAGCGTTATCCGGATTTACTGGGCGTAAAGGGAGCGTAGGCGGATGATTAAGTGGGATGTGAAATACCCGGGCTCAACTTGGGTGCTGCATTCCAAACTGGTTATCTAGAGTGCAGGAGAGGAGAGTGGAATTCCTAGTGTAGCGGTGAAATGCGTAGAGATTAGGAAGAACACCAGTGGCGAAGGCGACTCTCTGGACTGTAACTGACGCTGAGGCTCGAAAGCGTGGGGAGCAAACAGGATTAGATACCCTGGTAGTCCACGCCGTAAACGATGAATACTAGGTGTGGGGGTTTCAACACCTCCGTGCCGCCGCTAACGCATTAAGTATTCCGCCTGGGGAGTACGGTCGCAAGATTAAAACTCAAAGGAATTGACGGGGACCCGCACAAGTAGCGGAGCATGTGGTTTAATTCGAAGCAACGCGAAGAACCTTACCTACACTTGACATCCCTTGCATTACTCTTAATCGAGGAAATCCCTTCGGGGACAAGGTGACAGGTGGTGCATGGTTGTCGTCAGCTCGTGTCGTGAGATGTTGGGTTAAGTCCCGCAACGAGCGCAACCCTTGTCGTTAGTTACTACCATTAAGTTGAGGACTCTAGCGAGACTGCCTGGGTTAACCAGGAGGAAGGTGGGGATGACGTCAAATCATCATGCCCCTTATGTGTAGGGCTACACACGTGCTACAATGGCTGGTACAGAGAGATGCAATACCGCGAGGTGGAGCCAAACTTAAAAACCAGTCTCAGTTCGGATTGTAGGCTGAAACTCGCCTACATGAAGCTGGAGTTACTAGTAATCGCGAATCAGAATGTCGCGGTGAATACGTTCCCGGGTCTTGTACACACCGCCCGTCACACCATGAGAGTTGGCAATACCCGAAGTCCGTGAGCTAACCGCAAGGAGGCAGCGGCCGAAGGTAGGGTCAGCGATTGGGGTGAAGTCGTAACAAGGTAGCCGTAGGAGAACCTGCGGCTGGATCACCTCCTTTCTAAGGAATACGTCTTAGGACAACTAAGATGATAATGAATTCTGGATAATATCTCTGTTTAATTTTGAGAGACTATCTCTCAAAATTGTTCTTTGAAAATTGCACATAATTTAATTTATAGAAACAACAAGCCAAATTGGCAAAACCAATTTCTATTCTTTGTAAAATGAGAACTATAACTAATATAGGTCAAGCTACAAAGGGCGCATGGTGAATGCCTTGGCATCAGGAGCCGATGAAGGACGTGATAAGCTGCGATAAGCTTCGGGTAGGCGCACATAGCCTGAGATCCGAAGATCTCCGAATGAGGAAACTCACATGGGAAACCCCATGTATCATTAAGTGAATACATAGCTTAATGAAGGTAACCCAGGGAACTGAAACATCTAAGTACCTGGAGGAAGAGAAAGAAAAATCGATTTTCTTAGTAGCGGCGAGCGAAAGGGAAAGAGCCCAAACCGGAAACTTGTTTCCGGGGTTGTGGACATAGCATCAAAGTGGAGGCTATTGTAACTGAAGAGAACTGGAAAGTTCCACCGTAGAAGGTAATAGTCCTGTAAGTGAAACGAGAAGACCACGAGTTATGATCCAGAGTACCACGAGACACGTGAAACCTTGTGGGAAGCAGGGAGGACCACCTCCCAAGGCTAAATACTACCTGATGACCGATAGTGAAGCAGTACCGTGAGGGAAAGGTGAAAAGAACCCCGGGAGGGGAGTGAAATAGAACCTGAAACCGTGTGCCTACAACCGCTCAGAGCCCCTTATGAGGGTGATGAGGTGCTTTTTGTAGAACGAGCCAACGAGTTACGGTATGTAGCAAGGTTAAGTACTTAAGGTACGGAGCCGAAGGGAAACCGAGTCTGAATAGGGCGACTAGTTGCATGCCGTAGACCCGAAACCGGGTGACCTATCCATGGCCAGGTTGAAGCGAGGGTAAAACCTCGTGGAGGACCGAACCACGTTGCTGTTGAAAAAGCATGGGATGAGCTGTGGATAGCGGAGAAATTCCAATCGAACCCGGAGATAGCTGGTTCTCTCCGAAATAGCTTTAGGGCTAGCGTCGAGTATGAGTAGTGGAGGTAGAGCACTGAATGGGCTAGGGGGCATAGCGCTTACCGAACCTTATCAAACTCCGAATGCCACATACTTTGAGCTCGGCAGTCAGACTACGAATGATAAGATCCGTGGTCAAAAGGGAAACAGCCCAGATCGTCAGCTAAGGTCCCAAAGTGTAAGTTAAGTGGGAAAGGATGTGAGATTTCTAAGACAACTAGGATGTTGGCTTAGAAGCAGCCATTCATTAAAAGAGTGCGTAATAGCTCACTAGTCGAGAGATCTTGCGCCGAAAATGTAACGGGGCTAAACTTACCACCGAAGCTACGGGCTTGAACTTATGTTCAAGCGGTAGGAGAGCGTCGTAACCGGGCTGAAGTCGTACCGTAAGGAGCGGTGGACTGGTTACGAGTGAGAATGTTGGCATCAGTAGCGAGATGTGGGTGAGAATCCCACAGGCCGAAAACCTAAGGTTTCCTCAGGAAGGTTCGTCCGCTGAGGGTTAGTCGGGACCTAAGCCGAGGCCGAAAGGCGTAGGTGATGGACAACTGGTTGATATTCCAGTACCACTACCATCGTTATTATCGATGGCGTGACGCAGGAGGATAGTGTGTGCTAGCTATTGGATGCTAGTCTAAGCGTTTAGGCAGTGAGAGTAGGCAAATCCGCTCTCATAATGCTGAGGCGTGATGGGGAAGGTTCTACGGAACCGAAGTACATGATTCCACGCTGCCAAGAAAAGCGTCTAGAGAGAGAAGTAGTGCCCGTACCGCAAACCGACACAGGTAGGTGAGGAGAGAATCCTAAGGCCGGCGGAAGAATTACAGTTAAGGAACTCGGCAAATTGACCCCGTAAGTTCGCGAGAAGGGGTGCCTACGAGAGTAGGCCGCAGAGAATAGGCCCAAGCAACTGTTTAGCAAAAACACAGGTCTCTGCTAAAGCGTAAGCTGATGTATAGGGGCTGACGCCTGCCCGGTGCTGGAAGGTTAAGGGGAACACTTAGCGCAAGCGAAGGTGTGAACTTAAGCCCCAGTAAACGGCGGCCGTAACTATAACGGTCCTAAGGTAGCGAAATTCCTTGTCAGGTAAGTTCTGACCCGCACGAATGGCGTAATGACTTGGGCACTGTCTCAACTGTAAATCCGGCGAAGTTGTAGTGCGAGTGAAGATGCTCGCTACCCGCGATTGGACGGAAAGACCCCGTAGAGCTTTACTGTAGCTTAGCATTGAGTTTTGGTATTGTCTGTACAGGATAGGTGGGAGACTAGGAAATCAGGGCGTCAGCCTTGGTGGAGTCAACCTTGGGATACCACCCTGACAGTACTGAAATTCTAACTGGCGGCCATGAATCTGGTCACAGGACATTGTTAGGTGGGCAGTTTGACTGGGGCGGTCGCCTCCTAAAAAGTAACGGAGGCGCCCAAAGGTTCCCTCAGAACGGTCGGAAATCGTTCGAAGAGTGCAAAGGCAGAAGGGAGCCTGACTGCGACACCCACAAGTGGAGCAGGGACGAAAGTCGGGCTTAGTGATCCGGTGGTACCTCGTGGGAGGGCCATCGCTCAACGGATAAAAGCTACCTCGGGGATAACAGGCTGATCTCCCCCAAGAGTCCACATCGACGGGGAGGTTTGGCACCTCGATGTCGGCTCGTCGCATCCTGGGGCTGAAGTAGGTCCCAAGGGTTGGGCTGTTCGCCCATTAAAGCGGCACGCGAGCTGGGTTCAGAACGTCGTGAGACAGTTCGGTCCCTATCCGTCGCGGGCGTAGGAAATTTGAGAGGAGCTGTCCTTAGTACGAGAGGACCGGGATGGACTGACCTCTGGTGTACCAGTTGTTCCGCCAGGAGCACAGCTGGGTAGCTAAGTCGGGAATGGATAAACGCTGAAAGCATCTAAGCGTGAAGCCAACCTCAAGATGAGATTTCCCATAGCGTAAGCTAGTAAGATCCCTTGAAGAACACAAGGTTGATAGGTCGGGGGTGTAAGCATGGTAACATGTTCAGCTGACCGATACTAATAGATCGAGGGCTTGACCAAATATAGTAAATTAAATATGTGCAATTTTGAAAGAACAAAAACTTTCAAAAATATGTTGACAAATTATTAGAGATTTGATAACATATACATGTCATCTGGTGATGATGCTCTTTAGGGTAACACCCGTTTTCCATTCCGAACACGAAGGTTAAGCCTATTGAGGCCGATGGTACTGCACGGGAGACTGTGTGGGAGAGTAGGTGGTTGCCAGGTAATATGGATCTTTAGCTCAGTTGGTTAGAGCAACCGGCTCATAACCGGTAGGTCCGGGGTTCGAGTCCCTGAAGGTCCACCATTTTTGGGGGTATAGCTCAGTTGGGAGAGCACCTGCCTTGCACGCAGGGGGTCAGGAGTTCGAATCTCCTTACCTCCACCAGAAACTCTAAACAAATGTTTAGAGTTTTTTTATTTTTCTTAAATATATTCAAATCTAAAATAAATCTATTGATTTAACTAATCTTAAAAGTTTTCCACAAAATTTTAAAAAGAATAACAAGTTATCCACACAAAACAAATAAGTTATATACATATAGAGAGTATTTAGTGGATAAATATTTTAACGGAAAGATAATATATAATAATTATCTTTATATGGTATAATTTACAGTATTAATATCTTTAATGAGAATAGAAGGTGAATACCTAAAGATGTCGTATAGAATAAAGCAATTTTTATGGGCTATTTCTGCAAATTTTAAAGAGTTAGATTATAGTTATGTAAGATCAATCTTAAATGATTATGAGTTTAGTTTATTTAAGAGATTGAAAAAAGGAGAACAGTTACATTCTATAAAGGTTTCTAAAGATTGTGTTAATTTAGCTAAGAGTAAAGGGATAAATTCAGAGAGTGAATTAAAAATTTTTTCTAAGCTAGGATTATTACATGACATAGGAAAATTATATTATCCTTTAAATATAATGACAAAGTCATTTTTAGTGTTAGGTAAAAAAATATCTAAAAATAGAATAAGTAAATTTCAAAATATAAAACCAATATATATTTATTATAATCATGGTGATAAGGCATTTGATTATCTAAGGGAAGATGATTATGATAAGGAGTTTGTAGAAGCAATTAGAGGACATCACTCTATTAAATCTAGTAAAAACATATTGCTATGTATATTAAAAGAAGCTGATGATATGAATTAATTTTAATAATAGGTGCATAGTTTTTAAATAAATTTTATTAAAGCTAATATTCAGTATAAATTATGTTGAAATAATTTCAATTTATATTCTGTGGAGTTAAATAATTTACTTTAACTTTAATTATAAGGATAATACTTCATATAAATTTTATGTCTAGAAAATAAGCTATAATCTAAAGAATATTCTATATAAACTTATATTATTTTAGTTAAAGATTTATATAACTTATATTGCTTAGATTAAAACTCTATATAAATTATATTATTTAGATTTAAGACTTATATGAATTTTAGTTTTAGTGAAGTTTTATTTTATATATGAAATGTCAAAATTTAAGGAGGGGAAGTTTTGAAAAATAAGATACTTAATACAGTTCTTATTAGTATCTTACTTCTAGTTGTAGTTTTTTTCGTTTCAACTAATTTTATTATTAATGTTCAATGGTTTAAGGAAGTAGGATATTTAAATGTATTTTTTACTAAGCTTATAGCTATATGTAAGTTATTTGTACCTATATTTATTTTATATTTTTGTGTAATAGCTATATATTTATTTACTTTGAGAAAAAGTATTAGAAGCTTGGTAGGTGATACTAAGTTTAAGTCAGTTAAGAAGTACTTTTTATTATCAAATTTAGTAATATCAATATTAGGAGCTGGAGCTACTGCCACAACTCAGTGGTATAAAATTCTTCAATTTACTAATGCGGTTCCTTTTGGAGAAGTAGATCCTATTTTTAATAAGGATATATCTTTTTATGTTTTTAAATTACCTTTAGTACAGTCTCTTTTTAGTACAGCTATTTCCCTAATAATTATTTTAGTTCTTATAACAGTTATTATATATTTAGCTTTAGGATTTAAAGATAAAATTTATCAAAACAAGGATAACGTTATAAATATAAATAGTAAAACTTATGGAATAAGAAAGTTTGCGGGAAAACAACTAGCAGTTTTGGCTTCAGTATTATCACTGCTTATAGGGTGTAGCTATTTATTAAAGTCATATAATTTAGTTTATAGTACTAGAGGAGTATCCTATGGAGCTGGTTATACAGATGTTAAAATAACAATGATATTTTATAAGGTTATAGCTGTAGCTTGTGTAATATCTTCAATAGTAGTTTTTATTTCAATTTTAAAGCTTAAATTTAGACCTATTATAATATCAATTGCATCAATTGCTGTACTTATTGTTTTAGAGCCTGTAGTAGCCATTTTTACTCAACAGTTTGTAGTTAAACCAAATGAAATGGAACTTGAAAAACCTTATATTTCATATAGTATTGATGCTACTAAAAAGGCTTTTAATATTGATGAGATTGAAGTTAAAGAAATGGAACCAAACGAGAATATAACTAGTGAAAAATTAGAAGATAATAAAGATATCATTGAAAACCTAAAGGTTAATTCAACAGGACCTTTATTAAGTTTTTATCAGCAAGTTCAACTTATAAAAAATTATTATGAATTTAATGATGCTGATACAGATAGATATAATATAAATGGTAAATATACGCAAGTATTTGTATCTCCAAGGGAAATAAACAGAGATTCTATGACTACATGGCAAAATAAGCATCTTAGATATACCCATGGGTATGGTTTAGCTATGAGTAGGGTTAATAGTGTAACAGAATTTGGACAACCTGACTTTGTTATGAAAGATATACCAACAGTAAATACAACAGATATTAATCTTGAAAATCCAAGAATTTATTTTGGAGAAAGTGATAATGATTATGTTATTGTAAATACTGAAGGGGGAGAGTTTGACTATCCAACAGGAGATACAGAAAATACATTTAACTATAATGGAACTGGTGGATTAAAGATGACACCTTTTAATAGAGTGTTATTTAGTATTTATGAAAGAAATCCTAAAATATTAATGTCTAGTTCCATAACTTCAGAAAGTAGAATAATTCTTAATCGTAATATAGTTAAGAGGGTTCAAGAAATAGCTCCGTTTTTAACTTATGATAGTGATCCATATATAGTAGTTCATGATGGAAGATTGGTTTGGATGATGGATGCATATACATCAACAGATAAGTACCCATTTTCAGAGCCTCATGAAGGAGTAAACTATATAAGGAATTCAGTTAAGGTTGTGGTTGATGCTTTTAATGGAAATGTAGATTTTTATGTAACAGATGAGAATGACCCTATAATTAATTGTTATTTAAAAATATATAAAGGTTTATTTAAGCCTTTATCAGAAATGCCAGAGGATTTAAAGGAGCATTTTAGATATCCTCAAGACTTATTTGAATTACAAAGTAAGGTATTAACAAAATATCATGTAGATGATCCTATTAAACTATTTACTGAGGAAGATTTATGGGATAGATCACTAGAGGTTGTTAAGCATGGAGGAGAGAACCTAAGTCAAGGAGATGAAGGTAAGGAAGAATCTATTCTTAATAAGGCAAAAGAAAATAAAAATAATGAAGCTGAAAATGAAGGCCTTTATCTTATGACGAAATTACCTGATGAAGAAAATGTTGAAATGATGCTTCTAGATTATTTTAATATGAGAGGTAAACAAAGTATGGTAGCACTTTTAGGAGCTAGAATGGATGGAGATAACTATGGAGAACTAGTTATGTATAAATTCCCTCCTCAAAGAACTATATATAGTCCAATTTTATTCAAGAATAGAATACAACAGGATCCTAACATTTCTAAGGAAATAAGTCTTTGGGCTGGAAAAGGATCAGAGGTTATATATGGTGATATAATTATTGTTCCTATAGAAGATTCATTACTATATTTAAATACAATTTATTTAAAGGCAAATTCAGAAAATAGTATGCCTGAGATGAAAAGAGTAATTCTTTCTAATGGAGATAAAATAGTTATAGAAGAAAATATAGAAAAGGCACTTTTAAAGCTATTTAATTATAGTTCATCTGAAGAGAATAAAAACTCAAATAAGGATGAAACTCCTAAGAATGAAATAACTTCAGATAACAGTGGAATAAAAGAAGCTGCTGATTTATTTAATAAAGCTATAGAGGCTCAAAAAAATGGTGACTGGGCAACTTATGGAGAGTTTATAAATAAATTAGGGGATATTCTAAACAAAATGTCACAAGAGTAAATTAATTATTAGTTCTTAAAAAATAACTAAGGACTAGTTAAAAATTTTATATTGTAATTTATATAAAATAAATTTGAGTATTTTAAGTAGATTTTTCTAATTTTAATTTATTAAGATTTTATAGAAATTTACTTGAATACTCTTTTTTTATATTGCTATAATTTTAGGAATGATTACAATAGTATATATATTTTATGATATAATTTTTAGTGGAATATATCTAAGAGCTAGGGGTGAAACATATGGATTATGATGTGTTGATATTAGGTGGAGGAATCATAGGATGCTCTGTTGCATATGAGTTATCAAAGTATAACTTAAATATAGCTCTTATAGAGAAGGATTTTGATATTGCAGATGATGTTTCCTTTGTTAATACAGCAATTGTATATGACGGTTCTGAATGTAAGGACAATTTAATGAGTTACTTAGAGAATATGGGAAACATGATGTTACCTGAAATAACTAAAAAATTAAATGTTCCATTTAAGAGGGTAGGACATTTAACTATAGCTGATAATGATGAAACAGTTAGAATAATTGAAGAGAACTATAAGAGAGCTAAATCAAGAGGAATAAATAATATTTATTTAATTGATGAAAAAAGAGCAAGAGAAATAGAACCTAATTATAAAGGTGAAATAAAGAAAGCTATGTATTCAGAAAATATAGCTGTTACAAGTCCATATGATTTAGCTATAGGATTTGCTGAAATAGCTTATGATAATGGAGTAAGCTTTAGACTAGAGGAAGTAGTTTTAGATATTCAAAGTATAGCTAAAGGCTTTAAAGTAACTACAAATAAGAATAAATTTACTTGTAGATTTGTTATAAACACAACTCCAAGTGAACATTATACTATAGATCAAGATAAGGATTATGAACAAAAAAATGCTTTAAAAACATATTATCTATTATTAAATGATGAAATAAAAGAGAAAACATCAAATATAGTTGTTAAATTAAAAAATGAAGAGGAGTTTATAATTCAAAAGAATACTGTTAATGGGGATACTTTAATAGGAATAAACTCAAATAATTCATTAGGATTTATGAAATCATTAAAAATAGCTAAAGAGATGATAAATAGCATTAGTAGAAAACATGTTAAGGATATTTTTTATGATAATCATAATCAGGATAGACTAATTATAGATGATAGTAGAAAAAATAAGGGATATATAAAGGTTATGGGTAATCACTATGGAGAGGTTACTATAGCCCCAGCTGTATCTAAGATAATATGTGATGAGATAATAGATAAATTAAATTGTAGTTTAAATAAAAACTTTGTAGATAAAAGAAGGGAATTCTATCGTTTTAGAGAATTATCTAATGAGGAGAGAAATGAACTTATATCTTTAGATAAGAGGTATGGAAAGATAGTATGCCTTTGTAATGGTATTAGTGAAGGGGAAATTGTAGACTGCATAAGACGTCCACTAGGGGCAAGAACTGTTGAGGGTGTAAAAAGAAGAACAGGTGCTACCTTTGGAACTTGTCATGGAGCTTACTGTATAAGCAAAATAATAAATATATTAGCAAGAGAGCTTGAAAAAAAGCCAACAGAAATAGTTGAGGATTCAAAGAATTCCAAGGTTTTAGCATCTAGAATTAAGGAATTTGATAGAGTCTAAAGGGGTGGTTTAATGCATAAAGATATATTTACTAGTGTGGTAAGAGTTAGAGGATCTAAAAAATATAATGTAGTTCCTGTAAAAAGTAATAAACCAGTTGAGATATCTAAGTGGATTGATTTTTCAAATGTTTTAAGTAGATTATACGTTGGAGTGCCAACTAAAAGTGGAAATGTGGTATGCAAAAATATAATGAATACTGGCGTAGACATTATATGCACAAAAAATCTACCAAAAGATAGTTAAGAATTGACAAAAAGCAAATATTAAAGTATATTTTTTATATATTATGTTTAAATTAATAATAAACCGTTGATCAGGCTAGTAATGTTATATATTGCTTTCAGAGAGCTAGTGGTTTTGGTGTGAACTAGTACAATATTTTCATGAATCCACCTGTGAGGGACTGTGATGAGCAGTACGGAATTAACCGTTAAAGTTTTTAAGAGGATAAAATCTTTTTTTGATTTTATCAATTAGGGTGGCAACGCGGAGTCTTTTCGTCCCTTTTTATAGGGAATGGAGGCTCCTTTTTTATATATTTTTTTAGTTAATAAAATTTTAAATATAAATAAGGTTCTTGAAAGGAGAATGGCAATGTTAGATTTAAAAAAGTTAAGAAGTAATACTGAAGAAGTGAAAAAAGCTTTATCTAATAGAGGAGAAGACTTTGATGTAAATGTTATAGACGAAGTTATAGCTTTAGATGAAGAAAGAAGAAAAATTTTAGTTGATGTTGAGGCTTTAAAGAAACAAAGAAACGAAGTATCAGCTGAAATTCCAAAGAGAAAAAAAGCTGGAGAAGACGTTACAGAAGTAATGGCTGAAATGAGAGAAATAGGGGGTAAAATAAAGGCTGATGATGCTAAAGTTGCTGAGTTAAACGATAAAATTAACTACATCATGCTAAGAATTCCTAATATACCAAACCCAGCTGTTCCAGAAGGGGAAACTGATGAGGACAATGTTGAAATAAAAAGATGGGGAGAACCTACTAAATTCAACTTTGAACCAAAAGCACACTGGGATTTAGGAACAGATTTAGATCTTTTAGACTTCGAAAGAGGTGGAAAGGTTGCTGGATCAAGATTTACAGTTTACAAAGGAATGGGTGCTAGATTAGAGAGATCTATAATAAACTACTTCTTAGATAAACACACATTTGAAAATGGATACACTGAAGTATTACCACCATACATGGTAAATAGAGATAGTATGACTGGTACTGGTCAACTTCCAAAATTCGAAGAAGATGCTTTCAAAGTAGAAAACAATGGATATTTCTTAATACCAACAGCTGAGGTTCCTGTAACTAATATGTACAGAAATGAAACTTTAGAGGGAGATAAACTTCCAATAAAACATGCTGCATATAGTGCTTGTTTCAGAGCAGAAGCTGGTTCAGCAGGAAGAGATACAAGAGGGCTTATAAGACAACACCAATTTAATAAAGTTGAGTTAGTTAAGTTCTGTAAACCTGAGCAAAGCTATGAAGAATTAGATAAATTAGTTCAAGATGCTGAATCTGTATTACAAGGTTTAGGATTACCATATAGAATAGTTAGAATATGTAAAGGTGATTTAGGATTCACTGCTGCATTAAAATATGATATAGAAGTTTGGATGCCAAGCTACAATAGATATGTTGAAATTTCAAGTTGTTCAAACTTTGAAGATTTCCAAGCTAGAAGAGCTAACATTAAATATAAAAATTCTCCAAAGGAAAAACCACAATTTGTTCATACATTAAATGGATCAGGGGTTGCTATTGGAAGAACTGTAGCTGCTATATTAGAAAACTATCAACAAGAAGATGGATCAGTAGTTATACCAGAAGCTTTAAAAGAATATATGAGATGTGATTTACTAAAATAATTACAGTTTCTTTTAGAAGAAATATATAATTAGATTTATGGTTATATATTAAAATAAATAAGTTTAGTATAGAGTTAAAAAACGGTATTTTAATACCGTTTTTTTTATTTTTGTGTCAAAAAATAAATCATTAACATAGTATAAATTAGGTGAAATAAAAGTGAGGTGTAATTATTATGGATAATTGTAAATATAACTATAAATGTAATTGTGAATGTAATTGGGATAAATATGAGGATAATTGTCATAAATGTAGAAAGTTAGAGAAAGTAGCTGAAGAGTTAACTAGAGAATCTGCTGAACTTAATGAAGCAGTTGAAGAAAAACTTGAAGGTGTAAAATATATTCAAAAAGAAATTGATGAATTAGAAGAAAGATTAGAATGTTTAAGAAAAAAACAAAAATCTTTATTCTGTGAAGCAATGGAACTAGATAGGGAATTAGACAAAACAGTTTTTGAAGCTTTTAAACACTTATTTGCTACAATTGAATGCTATAAAAAATACAAAAATAATGAAAGACCTGAAAGACCAGAAAAACCTGACAAACCAGGAAGACCTGGATGTGGTTGCAAATATTGCTGTAAGGATAGATAATAAACTTATTTTTGTATAGGTTTTAAATTTTATATAAAAGATACTGTATTTAAATCAAATATAGTATCTTTTATTTTTATTTTTTTATAAAAAAAGTATTGACATAAATTTAAACCGTTGATATAATAATTATCGTACCGCGGAGAGATGGTCGAGTTGGTTTAAGGCACCGGTCTTGAAAACCGGCGTGCGTGTGAGCGTACCATGGGTTCGAATCCCATTCTCTCCGCCATTTTTTTTATAAAAAATAAAAATGGGATATTATGGAGAATTACTCAAGTGGCTGAAGAGGCTCCCCTGCTAAGGGAGTAGGTCGGGCAACCGACGCCCGGGTTCAAATCCCGGATTCTCCGCCAAAGCATCTAGTTTTACTAGGTGCTTTTATTTATGTTTAATGTAAAATAAAAAATAATTTGAAGAGACATTTACTTTATAGAGTATTTTAGATAAACTTCTTTATGTAATTAATAAGTCTTAAAAAAACAGGTTTAAGCAAAATATTTTTATAATTTATTAAATACAAAAATTGTTAATATAAAATTTATAGATAATATAATCTTGTTTGTAGTTAAAAATGTATAATTTAATTATATGAATTTTATTGGGAGGAGATATTTTGAAAGGATCATCAGGGCCAGTTAGACCTAAAAAACCAAAAAGATCAACAGCATATACACTATCTTTATATTTAGGATGGAGTAGTATTTTTGCAGCACTATACTTTTTTATTGTAGGATTACCTTTTTCAATTCCTGGTATTATTGCTGGTTACATAGCTTTTAAAAAGCACAATGAAGGTAAATTACCATTAATATTAAATATAATAGGATTTCTTTTAACAGTATTTACTTGGGTATTATTTATGAAGATACCATTAAAATAATTATTAAGAAAAAAGATACTATAATGGAATAAAAAATAGTATCTTTTTTTATAAAAAAATAGTTGACATATAAAATGAAAATGATATAATAATAAATGTGTCAAACATGGAGAGATGGTCGAGTTGGTTTAAGGCACCGGTCTTGAAAACCGGCGTGCGTGTGAGCGTACCATGGGTTCGAATCCCATTCTCTCCGCCACAAGTGGAGAATTACTCAAGTGGCTGAAGAGGCTCCCCTGCTAAGGGAGTAGGTCGGGCAACCGGCGCCCGGGTTCAAATCCCGGATTCTCCGCCAAAAGCATCTAGTTTTACTAGATGCTTTTTTTTGCTTAATTTTTATTTCTTTTAGAGAAGTCATGTTCTCTAAGACATTCCTTAATAAATAGCTTAAGCTTTTCATTATCTTCATTTAAAAGTTCAATAAAAGCTTCCTTAAAAACCTTTTTAAAAAATCCAGTAAGTAATATATAAATAATAAAAGTAAAAAATATAAAATAAAGAAATGTACTCATATAGATTTCCCCTCCTTAATTAAAAAATATTATACCATAAATTTGAATTTAAGTAATTAAGAGTAATTAAAATAAAGAGTTTTTATGAGATTTTATTAATTTAATATAATATTATTCTTAAGAAGAAGTAATTAAGTTATATTTATCTTTAATTAACTTTAAATTAGTTAGCATAGAGAATATATCAATGTAAGAAAAATATAAATATATATGAAGCAGTATTTTATGGAGTTATGAATGAAAGTTGAAAAACTAAATGATATTAAAAATAATTCTAAAGAAATTATTTTTAATAGTAATTCTAAAATAGTCTTATTTAGTGATTGTCATAGGGGAGATGGAACATATAAAGATAGTTTAGCTCCTAATATCAACATTTATCTATCAGCTATAAGGTATTATTATAAAAATAAATTTACTTATATAGAAGTTGGAGATGGTGATGAATTATGGAAGTTTAAAGATATACAAGAGATATATGATATGAATTATGAGATCTATGAAGTTTTAGAAGAATTTAAAGAAAAAAATAGACTTTATATGATATATGGAAATCATGATAAGGATAAGAGTAAAATAAAGTTTTTAAGGAAAAACAAGAGAAGAAATAGATTTAATCACTCTGCTTCAGATTTTTATAGTACTTTAGAGATATATGAATCTTTAGTACTAGTGCATGAAGAAAGTAAAAAAGATTTTTTTGTAATTCATGGTCATCAAATAGACTTTTTAAATAATGAATTAGCCTTTTTATCAAAATTTTTAGTGAGATATGTCTGGGCTATTTTAGAGGCTTTTATGGGATTTAAAGATCCTACAAGTCCTGCAAAAAGTAATAATAAAAGAAATTTATTTGATGAGAAAATAAGTAAGTGGGCAGAGGAAAATAAAACTAGAGTTATTTTAGGACATACGCATAAAACACTATTTCCTAAGAGTAGGAATGAATCAACATACTTTAACATAGGGTGCTGTGTATTACCTAGAACTATTACAGCTATAGAAATTGAGAGGGGCGAGATTTCACTTATAAAGTGGACAATAAAGGCTGATGAAAAGGGATCACTTTTTGTTGGAAGAGATATTATAGGTGGACCTATTAGAATAGAAAATTATTAAAGAAAAAACTCTAATGTTATACACAAAAAACATTAGAGTTTTATATTTTCTGTTGATAATTTCAATTTTTATGTTAATAAATTATATTTTAATTATCATTCTTTCCCTTAGCTTTTACTTCTTTATGGTGTGCTTTTTTCTCTTTTTCTTCTCTCTCTTGCTCTTCAAGAAAACATGCCATTGGATTGCCAAGCTTAGTTTCAATTTCAGCTGTAGTATCCATAAATTTTTTGAAAGTATCACCTATTTTCATTTAAAACACCCCTTATTGGTTAATAACCATCTTTATGATTATTTATGATTTCACCATTATTATATAATGTATTGTAATCTATTTCTATAATAAAATACCTTATATATTTTTTTTGTCATATTGCTATTTAAAAGGCATAATTAAGTATAAAATGTTATTATAAGAGGTAATAATTTGGAAATATATAAATAAATTTCGAGGTGTAAATATGGGCTTAAAAATTATATATGGAAGAGCGGGTACTGGTAAAAGTACTTTTTGTATAAATCAAATAAAAAAGAAAATAAATAATTCACCTACCAATAAATTAATTTTAATTGTTCCAGAACAATTTACTTTTCAGACTGAGAATAAAGTGTTAAATGCCATAGGAGAAAGGTATGTTTTAAATGCTGAGGTTCTTAGTTTTAAAAGACTTGCTCACAATGTTTTTAATGAGTGTGGAGGAGCAACTAGAACTATTATGGGGGATGCTGGTAAAAGCATGCTTATTTTTAAGGTACTAGAAGATTTAGGTGATAATATGACTGTGTTTAAAAATGCTTCTAGACAAAAGGGTTTTATAGACATAGCATCAAAAACAATAACTGAGTTTAAAAAGTATAATGTTAATAATGAAGTTTTAGATTTAACTATTAATGAAATAGAAGATGAAAATCTAAAAATGAAGATGGAAGAATTAAAGGATGTTTTTAATGAATTTAACTCAAGACTTCATGAGGGATATGTTGATGAAGAGGATCAACTTTTACTATTAAATGAGAAGTTAGATGGATGTTCTTTATATGATGGAGCTGAGATTTGGATAGATGAGTTTAGTTCCTTTACTCCAAATCAGTTAAGTGTTATAGGAAAATTATTAAAAAGAGCTAAAAGTGTTAACATAACTTTATCCATAGATGAAGTAAATTCACCTAAAGGGGAAAGTGATCTTTTTGTTGCTACAAAAAATACAGAAAAAAGATTAATGAATTTAATACAAGAAGAAGGAATTGCTTTTAATGGATATATTAATTTAAATGAGGATATTTCCTATAGATTCAAAGAAAATAAGGAATTAGCACATATAGAAAGGCAACTCTATGCATATCCTTTTAAACAGTATAGAGGGAAAAATAATAGTTTAAGGCTTTATAGAGCAAATAATAACTATGATGAAATAGAGTTTGTAGCTAAGGATATATTAAGACTTGTTAGAGAGAAGCAATACAGATTTAAGGATATTTCAGTAATATGCAGGGATGTAGATAATTATGAGAAGGTTGTATCAGCTATTTTTGCAGAATATGAGATTCCTTATTATATAGATAAAAAGATAGATATAGCTAGTAATCCACTTATTGTTTTTATAAATTCAGCAGTAGATATAATAAGCAAGAATTGGACTTATGAAAGCATGTTTAAATATCTTAAAACTGGTCTTATTAAAGAGTTTAGAGGGATTGAAGGGGCAGAGCTTATTGATGAACTAGAAAACTATGTATTGGCCTATGGAATAAAGGGTAAAAAGTGGATGGAAGAATGGGTTAACTATAGTTCTAGCATTTTAAAAGAAGAAGAGATATCAGAGGAAGATAAGCAAAGATTAGAGAGATTAAATGATATTAGAGAGAATATAGTAACTCCTTTAGATGAGTTTAATAAACAGTGTAAAGGAAAGAAAACCTTAAAGGAATTTGCCACAATTTTATATGAATTTTTAGACTCTAAATTAGATGTTATGGATACCATAGATAAATATGTTGATTATTTCAAGGAAAATGATATGGCTATTGAGGCAAAGGAATATTATGAGGTAAGAGATATTTTCATAGATGTTTTAGAGCAGGCAGTTGATGTTCTAGGAAATGAAGTTATGGATTTAAATGAATTTATGAAAGTATTAAATATTGGATTATCTCAATATGAAATGGGATTAATTCCTGTAGCTTTAGATCAAGTAAACATAGGAGATATAACAAGAATAAAAAGTAGAGGAACAAAGGCTTTATACATTATAGGAGTAAATGATGGGGTACTCCCTTCAGCTAGCAAAGAAGAAGGAATATTATCAGATAATGATAGAGAGATTTTACTTGAAAAAGGAATTTCACTAGCTTCAGATACTAGAACTAAAATCTTTGAAGAGCAGTTTTTAGTTTATACAGCCTTTACCATAGCAGAGGAATACTTAGTTGTTACTTATCCTTTAGCAGATTTTGAAGGTAAATCACAAAGACCTTCTATTATAGTTCATAGACTTAAAAAGATACTTCCAAATGTAAAGGAAGAAAGTGAAGGCTTTAAATTAGTAGATGATAAGTATGAGAAGATTTCTGCTAAGCTTCCTACTTTAAATGAGCTTATGATAGCAATTAGAAAAAATTATGATGGTGCTGAGATAGAGGACTATTGGAAATATGTTTATGATTGGTATTTAAGAGAACCTAAGTGGAAAGAAAGAATAGAGTATGTAAGGAAGGGGCTTGAATACACTAATTTAGAAAATAATATTTCAAAGGAAAAGGCTAAAAAGCTTTATGAAGATAATAAAAATAAAATTTCACTAAGCGTTTCAAGATTAGAGAGGTATGCCCAGTGTCCATTTGCTTACTATATACAATATGGATTAAAGGCTAAGGATAGAAAAATATATGAGTTTACAGCGCCTGATTTAGGTAGCTTTATGCATGAAATATTAGATGAGTTTACCAATGAAATTAAAGAAAAAGATTTAAAATGGAGTGATTTAAGCAAGGAGAATTGCAGAAACATAATAAATTCTTTAGTTGATAATCAGGTTAAAAACAATAAGTCATCCATATTAAATAGTTCAAAGAGATATTCTTATTTTACAGATAGATTTAAGAGAATTCTTACAAAATCAGTTATGGTAATTAGTGAACAGATGAAGAGAAGTGATTTTGAAATTTATAAAAATGAATTGGCCTTTGGATTTTCTAAAGATGTGAACTCAATAAAACTAGATCTTCCTTCAGGAGAAAGTTTTTATTTAAATGGAAGAATAGATAGAGTTGATAAATTAAATTTAGATGGTGAAACATACTTAAGAATTATAGATTATAAAACTGGTTCTAAAAAGTTTGATTTAAATAAATTTTATAATGGACTTCAAATGCAACTTTTAGTTTATTTAGATGCCCTTATAAATAATTCAGAAAATATAGTTGAAAATCAAGCTATGCCAGGGGCAATACTTTATTTTAGAATAGATGACCCTATATTAAAGTCTAAGGGAGATTTAACAGAAGAAGAAATAAAAAGTGAGGTTTTAAAAGAGTTAAAATTAGAAGGGCTTTTACTAGATGACGTAAAAGTTGTTAAGGCAATGGATAATACTTTAGAACCTGGAACACACTCTCTTATAATACCTGCAAACATGAAAAAGGCAGGAGATTTAGGAAAAAATAAAGCTTTAATAACCATGGAGCAGTTTGAATTATTAAGGAAGTATGTAAATGAAAAAATGGTTGAGATATGCCAAAACATGATAGAAGGTAAAATTGATATAGAACCATGTAAAGAAAATAAAAATATAGTGTGTGATTATTGTAACTACTCACATATATGCCAATTTGATTCTAGTTTAGAAGACAATAGATACAAAGTTATTCCAAAGAAAAAAGATGAAGACATATGGAAGAGTATAAATGAAAAAGTAGGTGGTGAAGTAAATGGGGACTAAATGGACTGAAGAACAAGAATTAGCTATAAATACTAGAAAATGCAACCTTTTAGTAGCAGCTGCTGCTGGATCAGGAAAAACTGCTGTATTAGTTGAAAGAATTATAAAAATGATAACAGAGGGAGAAAATCCTGTTGATATAGATAAGTTATTAGTTGTTACATTTACTAATGCTGCTGCCTCTGAAATGAGAGAGAGAATAGGTGATGCAATATCTAAAGCTTTGGAGAAAGATCCTAGTTCTGAAGCGCTTCAAAGACAATTAGCTCTTTTAAATAGAGCTAGTATAACAACTATGCATTCTTTTTGTTTAGAAGTTATAAAAAATAATTTCCACTTAATAGACTTAGATCCTGGGTTTAGAATAGGAGATCAAACAGAATGTGAACTTATAAAGCAAGATATTTTAGCTGACCTTTTTGAGGATATGTATGCTAAGGATGATGAATGCTTTAAAGATTTAGTTGAAGCTTATGGTGGAAGTAAAAGTGATGATAATTTAAATAGCATAATATTAAAATTCTATAATTTTATAATGAGTGGTCCTTGGCCAGAGACTTGGTTAAAGGATAAGGTGGAGGAATTTAACATAAATTCTATAGAGGAACTTGAAGGTAAGAAGTGGATAGAGGTCTTAAAAGAAAGTATAATTTTAGATTTAAATAATGCCTATTCAATGCTTACTCAAGCTAGGGATATAGCTGAAATGGGGGGAGGACTTGAGCCTTATTTAGTGAATATATATCCTGAAATAATTCAGGTTGAAGAGCTTAGAATTGCTTTAAGTGAAGGAATAGTAAAGTTTTATAATAAGCTTATGGGAGCAAGCTTTGGAAGGCTAAAATCAGTTAGAAAAGCTAGTGTCGATGATGAAAGAGCATTGGAAAAAGCTAAAAGTCTTAGAGATGAAAGTAAAAAAATAATAGAGAATTTAAGGGATAATGTTTTTGAAACTTCTTTAGAAGAAGCTGTTTTAGGAATGAAAAAGATGTATCCTTTAATGAAATGTTTAAGTGGTTTAGTAATTGAATTTTCTAATAGGTATAGAGATAAAAAAAGAGAAAAGGATATTTTGGATTTTAATGACTTAGAGCATCTTTGCTTAGAAATATTAATAGATAAAGATGAAGAGGGGAATATAAAACCTTCACAGGTTGCCTTAGAATTTAAGGATAAATTTGAAGAAGTTTTAGTTGATGAATATCAAGATAGTAATACAATTCAAGAAACAATTGTAGGAATGGTTTCAAGAAGAGATGTAGAAAATCCTAATGTATTTATGGTTGGAGATGTTAAACAAAGTATATATAAGTTTAGACAGGCAAATCCAGAACTTTTCTTAGAGAAATATATTAATTATAGAGAGTTTGAAGATTCTAATAGAAAAATAATGCTTTATAAAAACTTTAGAAGTAGAGAAGAAATAATAAATGGAGTAAACTATATCTTTAAAACCTTAATGAGTAATACTGTAGGAGAGCTTGAATATGATGAAAAAGAGGCTTTAAACCTAGGGGCTTCCTATGGGGAGTTAAATGAGGAAAATGTAGAGAAAGAATATATAGATGAAATAGAAAATCTAAAGGTTGCTGGTGATATAGAGCTAAATATATTAAATAAAGCAGGCAATAAGGAATATAGAGATGATGATGAACTAGGAGAAGAGGAAGAAGATTTAGATAGCATACAGTTAGAAGCTAGAATAATTGGCAAAAAGATTAAGGAGCTAATGAATCCTGAAGATGGAAGTCACTATATGGTTTTTGATAAGGATTTGGGGAAATATAGAAGGATTAAATACAAGGATATTGTTATCTTACTTAGAGCAACTAAGAACTGGGCAGAAACCTTTGTTGATGAGCTAGGGACTTATGGAATACCTGTTTATGCTGACACAGGAACAGGATATTTTCAAACTATTGAAATCAGAACTATATTAGCCTTATTACACATAATAGATAATCCAATGCAGGATATTTATATATTATCTGCCTTACGTTCACCAATATTTTCATTTACATCTGAAGAATTTGCAGATTTAAGATTATTAAATAAAGATAAATACTTCTTTGAAATAATAAAGGAAGTTGTAGATGGAATTTATGATGAAAGTATATCTAAGGAATTAAAAGGTAAGTGTAAGTACTTCTTAGATTATTTAAATAAGTGGAGAGAAAAGGCAGCTTATATGCCAATAGATGAATTTATTTGGTTCTTATATTCTGATACATCATACTATGGATATGTTGGAACAATGCCAAATGGAGTTCAACGTCAGGCAAATTTAAGAATACTATTCCAAAGAGCAAAGCAATATGAATCAACTAGTTTTAAGGGATTATTTAATTTTATAAACTTCATAAATAAGCTTAAAAAGTCTTCTGGTGATATGGGAAGTGCAAAGATTCTTGGAGAAAATGAGAATGTTGTAAGGATAATGAGTATTCACAAGAGTAAGGGGCTAGAGTTCCCAGTTGTCATATTAGGTGGAACAGGAAAGCAATTTAACAAGATGGACTTAAGAGAAGATATACTTCTTCATGAAACCTTAGGCATAGGAACAAATTGTATAGATGTTAAGAAGAGAATAAAGTATGATACTCTTCAAAAGCATGCTATAAAGAAAAAATGTGAATTAGAAGTTTTATCAGAGGAAATGAGGATACTTTATGTTGCCTTTACAAGAGCTAAGGAAAAATTAATTATAACTGGTGCTGTATCAGACTTAGAAAAGTCTTGTGAAAATTGGTGCAAAGCTTCAGCTTCTTCAGGGGATAATAGAATAAATCCTGGAAATGTTTTAAAGGGAAAGAGTTATTTAGATTGGATTTGCATGGCTTTAACAAAACATAAAGATGGAGATGCCATAAGAAATATTGGTAATGGAGATATAACTTTAAATTTAGATGATAAATCTAATTGGAGTTTTAAAAGCTGGGACAGAAGTGAGCTTTTAGAAACAAATAACAATAAAAAAGAAAAAAATAATATTGATATTTTTGAAAGTAATAATTGGATTGAATCTAAAAAAGATATAAAAGAAGTTATAGAAATAAGAGATAGACTAGGCTTTAAATATAAATATATAGAGTCTTGTAATACTCCTTCAAATATTTCTGTAACTGAATTAAAGAGAGCTCATCAAGAAGAAGAGTTTATGCAAGAAAGTTATAATATTATTGATAATGAAAGTAATGAAGAAAATAAAAAAGAAAAAATAAAAAGAAAACCAAGATTTATGGAGGAAAGACAGGAAGAATTCTCAGCAGCTAAGAAGGGGACTATAACTCACTTTGTAATGCAACATATTGATTTAGATAAGGTAACTTATATAGATGAAATAAGAGAAGAAGTTCTTAAAATGGTTAAAAAAGAACTTTTAACAGAAGAAGAAGGAAAAGTGGTAAATGTATTTAAAATACAGAAATTCTTTAAAAGTGATTTAGGTCAGAGAATGTTAAACTCATATAAATCTGGTAAAAAGGTATATAGAGAATTACCTTTTATAACTGAGATTCCAAGTAGTATTATAGAAAAAAATCTTGATCCTAAAATCTATGGAGAGGAAAAAGTAAGATTACAGGGTATTATAGATGCTTTCTTTGAGGAAGAAGATGGATATGTTCTTTTAGATTATAAAACTGATTATGTTAAAGAGGGAGAGGAAGAAGACTTCATAAATAAATATAAAATTCAAATTAACTTATATAAAGACACATTAAATAAAATTTTAGGGGAAGAAGTTAAGGAAGCTTATCTGTATTCCTTCTATCTTGAAAAAGAATTAAAAATAAGCAAGGAATAATTTCCTTGCTTATTTTTCTATGTTTAGAGTAGATAACTTTAATTATATGAATAAAATTGCTTACTAAGGTTTAGTAAGTCTTCCTTATTATTTAACTCTGGTGTTTGCATTACATTTTCAAGAAGAAAATTTAATATAACACCTATATTTTTTCCAGGTTTAAAATTAAGTTCGGTAATTAAGTCATTTCCTGTTATGGCTAAGTCCTTAATAAATATGGGTTCTTTTGAAGCTAATATATCAGAAACTCTGTTTTTTAATATATCTATACATTCAGTATCATATTCATCCATGTAAGATAGATATGATTTTTGTAAATCTAATAAATCAAAGATATTTTCAGTTCCAACTGAATTTATAAGTAGTTTTAGTTTTTTTCTTGTCATATTACATGAAATATTATTTATATTTTCTACTAAGTTGCAAGTATCATTGATTGTATTATTATCATATTTAAGTTTCTTTAATATAGTTCTGCACTTCTCAACTGCATTTTCAGAATTAAAAACTTTATAGAATAATCCTGCTAATCTTACATGAAGCTTTTTAGGAAGTGAATTTATTAATCCATAAGTATCATGGATATCATCATATAAATCATAACAATTTATTAGTTTTAAATTCTTAAATTCCTCAACTAAAAAGTCAGAAAATCCTAGCTTTCTAAGAAGCATAAGACCTCTATCTGGATCATTGCTTAGAATTATTTTAGTAAATTCACTTTGAATTCTTTCCATGCTTATATTTTTTATTAATTTAAAATTCTTTCTTATAGATTCAGCAGTTAATTTTTCTATTTTAAAGTTTAATTGACAACTAAATCTAATTGCTCTAAGCATTCTTAAGGCGTCTTCAGAGAAGCGTTTATCAGGATCTCCAACGCATCTTATTAATTTGTTTTTTAGATCATCTTTTCCATTAAAACAATCCTTAAATCCTAAATATGGGCTATATGCCATTGCATTTATAGTAAAATCTCTTCTTGATAAATCTTCTTCTATATTAGAAACGAACTTTACGTCTTTAGGTTTTCTATTATTTAAATATTCCCCATCTACCCTATAAGTAGTTACTTCATAAGGATTTTTATCGATTAAAACTGTTACTGTTCCATGTTTAATACCAGTAGGAATAGTTTTATCAAAAAGCTCTTCTATTTTTTCAGGGAATGCATTGGTTGTAATATCATAATCTTGAGGTTTTTTATTTAATAAAGAATCTCTTACACAACCACCAACTATAAAGGCTTCAAAACCATTAGAGTTAAATTTCTCTAAGATATATTGGACATTGTTAGGTAATTTCATTAACATGTCACCTCCTAGTAGTTATTTTATCAATTAATATAAATTTTAGCTATAAATAGAGTACTTATTTGTTTACAAAAAATAATAATATGCAATAATTAAAATAGAGATTAAAATGGAAAGAAAGGATAGACTTATGGAAATACCGGTAAAAAAAATAGGTGAGTTCGTTAAAGGAGAAAGAGTCGAAGGTTTTTTTCTTTTAAAATCAGTTACTTTAAAAACTACTAATTCTGGTGGAAAAAAATATTTAGATTTAGTTTTAAGTGATAAAACTGGTGATATATTAGGTAAAGTATGGGAGATTAAACCTGAGCATGAAGAATTAAAAAGCAATACAGTATTTAAGATTAGAGGTACGGTGAATAGTTGGCAGGGAACTTTACAGTTAAAAGTGGAACATGCTAGCAAGGTTACTGAAGAAGATAATATAAACTTAGATGATTTTGTTCAGAGTGCGCCATATACTAGCGATGAAATGTTTAATACTATAAAAGATACTGTTCATAATATGAATGATGTGGATATAAAAAATATTCTAAATAGAGTTTTAGAGATTAATAAGGATAAACTTATGTACTATCCAGCAGCAAAGTCAAATCATCACTCTATAAAGGGTGGACTTTTATATCACATAACAACTATGTTAAAGTTAGCTGAGAATATTTGTGGAATATATGATTTCTTAAACAGAGATTTAGTTTATGCAGGGGTAATACTTCATGATATGGCTAAAATCAAAGAGATGTCTTCTAATGAAATGGGCATAGTAGATGAATATACTTTAGAGGGAACTCTACTTGGACATATTACTCAAGGAATAAAGGAAATTGAGGTAATAGGAAAAGAAGTTAATGCTGATAGCAAGATTATAATGTTACTTCAACATATGGTCTTATCACATCACTATGAGCCTGAATATGGAAGTCCTGTTAAGCCTCTTATACCAGAAGCTGAGATGTTACATTATTTAGATGTAATGGATGCTAGAATGTACGATATGAAAAAAGCAATTAAGGAAACTAAGGAAAATGAATTCTCAGAAAGAATTTGGTCTTTAGATAGTAGAAGAATATACAATCATGGAATGTATGAAAAAAATAATTAAAAAAACAGCTCGTAATGAGCTGTTTTTTATTTTAGTAAATTATTATTTTTGAACCATTTTGTACATTATCATATAACCATTTAGAATCTTCAACTGATAATCTTATACATCCATGGGAAGATGGCACCCCTAAGGTTGGATCTGATACTGTGGTTCTGTCAGAATCAAATGGGATTGAGTGAAATAAATAGTTCCCCATAAACTGAACATAGTATTTACCACCTTGTCCGTATTTAGGTGAGAAAAACCAAGGAGCTCTATTTTGTACAGTAAATACTCCTACAGGAGTTTCTTTTCCTTCAATACCTGTTGAACAAGTAAAGGTCTTATCTAAAGTCCAATCATTTTTTGAACCTTCATAGACATAAGTTTTTTGTTCAGCTATATTCACAAAAACCAAATAATTAGTGTTACTAGTTATATCAAATTGGTTTATTGTATCTTCATTTAATTTTTTATAATATTCCATAACAGGAGCAGTTCTAGCTGTAGCTTTATCTATATTCTTTTGGCTATAATCTTCAAGATGCTCCAATCTAAGCTTTTCTAATTCATCTCTTTTTTCCTGTAATTTTGGATCATCAGGGAGAAAATTTATTTGAGAATCTAAATACTCTATTCCTTTTGAATATTTTTCATTAGATATATATTCATCTACAGTTTTTAAAATAGGTTCTCTTATTTTATCTAAGCAAGTTTCTTCATATTCTAGTGCTTGAGGTTTACAATCTGAAAGATTATGTACACTTTTAAAGTAGTTTAAAGCTTCTAAATAATTTCCTTCATCTAGCTTAGAAATTCCAATATCAAAAGAGTCCTTTGAATCTTTTATTAGAGGAAGTGTGTTTTTAAAATTTAAGATTTCCTCATTAGACGTATTTAAGGATAATAGTCCATTTAAATCTTCTACAGTTTCTTCTTCAGATATATCGCCAGAATAATACTCATTCTCTATTTCTGATAGTTTTTCTGTAATTATATCTTCTGATGATTTAATAAAAGTTTTTTTCAATATAATATTTTTTGTTCCATTATTAAAACAATAGGAGGCATCCTCATAATTATTTGATGATAAATCCTCTTTAAATTTGTTTAAGTTATTTGAGTATGAGAAAATAAAGTATGAAACAACTATAATTAATAATACGGATATTGCTGAAGAAATTGAAATTAAAAGTTTTTTATTTTTCATATTTTACCTCGATTAAATTTAGTAATTTAATTTAATTATGGACAATAATACCAACATTAATCATTATAGGATATTTTTACTTATTAATAAATGACAACTATTGTATTTTTTTTGTGAAACAGTCATAATATTAGTATAAAGTAATGGTTTTAACAAAATATTAACAATTTTTATATAAGGTGGTGTTGAGCATGAAGAAAGTTCATGAAAGGTTTTTAGAATATGTAAAAGTAGATACTAAATCAGATGAGACAACAAGGGTTACTCCTAGTACAAAAGGTCAATTAGAATTAGGAAAAATCCTTGCAGAGGAATTAAAGGAAATCGGAGTAGATGAAGTAAGAATAAGTGATAAAGGATATGTATATGCTTGTTTAAAGAGTAATTGTGATAAGGATATTCCGAAAATAGGATTTATTTCACATATGGATACTGCACCAGATATGAGTGGAAAAAATGTTAATCCTAAAATTGTTGAAAATTATGATGGTAAAGATATTGAACTTGGAAATGGATATACATTATCACCAAGTTTTTCACCAGAACTTCCAATGTATAAAGGTCAAACTTTAATAACTACTGATGGAACTACTCTTTTAGGCGCTGATGATAAGGCAGGGGTAGCAGAAATAGTAACAGCTATTGAATATTTAATAAATAATCCAGAAATAAAACATGGTGATATTAAAATAGGATTTACTCCAGATGAAGAAATTGGAGAAGGAGCAGATCACTTTGATGTTGAAGGCTTTGGAGCAGATTTTGCTTACACATTAGATGGTGGAAGAATAGGTGAATTAGAATATGAAAACTTTAATGCTGCAAGTGCTAAGGTTGAAATAATAGGTAAAAATGTTCACCCAGGAAGTGCTAAAGGAAAAATGATTAACTCTATTTTAGTTGCTCATGAATTTGTTTCTATGCTTCCTTTAGATGAAGTTCCAGAAAAAACAGAAGGATATGAAGGTTTCTCATTCTTATTAGATATACAAGGTGAAGTAGAAAAAACTTCATTATCATTTATAATAAGAGATTTTGATAAAGAAGGCTTTAAAAATAGAAAAGAAAGATTTAATGAAATAGCTAAAGAGTTAAATAAAAAGTATGGAGAAGGTACTGTTACAGTAACTTTAAAAGACCAATACATGAACATGAAGGAAATGATAGAACCTAGAATGCATATTGTAGAAACTGCTGAAAAAGCAATGAAACAATGTGGAATTGAGCCAATCAAAAATCCTATAAGAGGAGGTACTGATGGGGCAAGATTATCATTTATGGGACTACCAACACCAAATCTATTTACTGGCGGAGAAAACTTCCATGGAAGATATGAATATATATCAATAAATTCAATGGAAAAAGCTGTTGAAGTAATACTAAACATAATAAAAATTTATGCTGAAAAATAAGATTAAATAAAATAAACCTATAAATATATTTAGATAATTAATCAAAATATATTTATAGGTTTTAATTTTTTATTTATTTTAATAATTTATAATAAACTTACTTTATTAAGGTTCTTTTGTATCCCCTAAAAAGAAGACAGCTAATGTTCCTATACCTGTGTGAGAACCTATAACTATTCCTATATAATCTATAATTATGTCTTTTACAGTATATTTTTCTCTAATCATTTCTGCTAAAGTCTCTGCATCTTCAATACAATCACTATGAGCAATAAAAATTGTTTGTTCATTAGGGTTTACAATACGCTTTTCAAGCTCTTGGAATAACATTTTTAAAGATTTTTTTCTTCCCTTAGCCTTAGCAAAGTTATGAAGTTCACCTGCATCATTTACATATAGCATTGGCTTTATACTTAATAAGCTACCAATAGCTGCTGCTGTAGATGAAATTCTTCCCCCTCTTTTTAGATGATCTAAGCTATCTACTGTAAAGTAATGACATAACTTATTTTTGTTTTCTTCTACCCAAGAGTAGATTTCATCTATAGATTTTCCATCCTTTTTCATTTGAGCAGCATAATAAACTAGTAATCCTTGACCTAGGCATGCAGCTCTAGTATCTACTATCTTTATATCAGCATCAGGATATTTTTCTAATAATTCCTCTCTAGCTATAAGTGAACTATTATATGTTCCACTTAAGGCTGATGAAAATGCTAAGTATAAAATAGAGATCCCTTGTTTAACATATTCTTCAAAGGCTTCAACAAATCTAAATGAGTTTACTTGGCTTGTTGATGGCATGATACCTTCTCTTAATTTATTATAGAAAGCTTTTGGAGTTAATTCGCTATCAATATTATCAATATATTCTGTATTATTAATATTACATATAAGTCCTAAATAATTAATATCTAAATCTTTTACCATGCTTTTTGGCAGATCAGCTGCCGAATCAGTAAATATAACAAATTTTTTCAAAATAAATTTTCCTCCTTTTCTTAATAGAGTTATTCTAAATAAGTATAATATTTAATGTAAAAAATATCTAGGGTATATAATACAAGAATGAGCCATAAATAGTATATTTAATAATAATTTAAGTTTTGGGAAGAATATGTAATATCTTGATTTATTAATGAATATATGATATTATAAGTCTGTTAATATGCGGTGGTAGCTCAGCTGGATAGAGTAGTCGGCTACGAACCGATTGGTCGGGGGTTCGAATCCTCTTCGCCGCACCATAAGCTTGTAACTTTAAGTTACAAGCTTTTTTATTTATATGTATATAATTTTAATATGGAATAAAAAAATTTACTTAGGTGAAAATAATTATAAAATGAGCTTAATTCATCAAGAATTTTAGTCCGATTATCTTATAAATAAGATAAAATAATATGCTAAAGGTGATAATATGAATTATGATTTTATAATTACGATTTTAGATGAACATAATGAATCAAGTATTTTATTAGCTGAAAAGTTAAAGCCTAAAGAGATAATTTATTTATACAAAAAGGATGAAGAATTAAAGGTTTTAAATTCATTGAGACAGTTTTATTTAAATAAATTTCCTAATTGCAATTTTAGTGATGAAAAGTTAGGGAAGGATACTATTTCATCCATAGAAGAAATTATAAAGAGAATGAAAAGTAAAAATACAGCTATATGTTTAAATCAAGGGAATAAAAAGGATATTTTAATAATGTATACCCTAGCATTAAAACATAATATAGATGGTTTTTTTCTGGATATACCTAAAGAGGAACTTTTAAAGTTAAATTTAGAAAGTGTACAATGTGAAAAGTGTAATTTCGTAGATTTGGATGTAGAAGACATCATAGACAGTATAGGGGCTTCTATTGTTGTGGATTCAACAGAAATTTCAGAGATAAATATTATAGAGACCATGACTAACTATATAGCTAGTAATTTAGATCTTTGGAAAAAGTATAAAATAAGGTTAAGTGATAATTCTGTTTTTATCCATGATGAATCAAATCCTAGAAGTATAAAAATAGATAAGGAATTATTGAGCAGAGAAGAAGTTATGCTTCTTGATAAAATACTTAACTTTTTAGAGAAAAATGGCCAAATAAAAGTAAAAGAATTAGAGCAATGTTTAAAGGTAACATTCCAAAATGAATTTATAAAAGGATTTATTTTTAAAAGTGGAACATGGCTTGAAGTTTTAACAAAAAATATTATTGAAGAAATAAAAAGCATTGATGATATAAAAAGTGGTTTATTATTTCTTTGGAATGATAAGGAATCTAGAGTTAAAAATGAGCTAGATGTTGTTGCCATAAAGGATTCAGTGCTTATTTGTGTTTCTTGTAAGGATTCAAAAAAATATGATGAAGTTGCCTTAAATGAATTAAATGTTTATTCTGAGCAATTAGGAGGAGAAAATGTAATAAAAATATTAGTAGCAACACACCCTCCAATTAAATCATCTATTTCAAAAAGAGCTAAAGAGATGGGAATAAATTTAGTTGTTTTTGATGGGAATAAAAAAGCATTTAAAGAAGAATTAGAAAAAATAATAAAATAAAATTTTTATTTGGGATAAATAAAGAAAATAGGGAGAAAATAAATTTAAATTCTCCTATAATCTTATTTTATAAAAAAGGAGCTTAATTATTAACATAATTAAGCTCCTTTTTAACTATTTATTACCAATAGTTTCACCCATATTAACTTTAGTTTCAAAACCTAATTTAGTTTGTTCAACTATATCACTATCTATTTTTATAGTATCTTTCTTAAAGAATAAGATAGTAGTTGAACCACCAAATTTAAAGTATCCTTTTTCCTCTCCTTTTTTTACTCTCTTTTCAGGAGAATATGTTTGAAGTATTGTACCAACACAAGTAGCACCAACTTCTACATGAAGAATTTTACCAAAATTATCAGAGTTAAAAATAGACCATTCTCTTTTGTTCTTGCAGAAAAGTTCAGATACATTATTAAGAGCTATAGGATTAACTGAATAATAAAAACCTGAAATTTTCTTGCTTTCACTACAAGTTCCACTATCTACGAAGTGAAATCTATGATAGTCAGTTGGGCATAATCTTAGTATAAGACAAGTTCCACCTTCAAATTCTTCAGCTACTTTAGGATCATCTATTAATTCTTTTAAAGAATATGTATATCCTTTTATCTGAACAACTTTATTAAGATCTATATTTTCAAATGCAGATAATCTGCCATCTCCAGGAGAAATTAAAATATTCTCACTATAATCAATAGGTCTAGCTTCAGGAGTTAAGGTCCTTGCAAAGAAATCATTAAAGTTTTCAAATTCATCTATATTTTTATTGCAAAGAGACATATCAATATTAAACTCATCAATAAAGGCTTTAATTTTTTTCTTACTTAAAGAAGAATCGCAAAAATTTCCGTAAAGTTTTGAGAACATCTTCTTTTTAATAAATAATTCTAAGAAGCTTTTTCCTATAGGAGATGCATAAGACCAATTTATATATTTAAGACCAGCTACTTGCTCAACATCATAAGCTTTTGTTTTCCTGTTATAAATTTTTATCATAAATTATATCTCCCTTTAAAAATTATGTTAAATACATATATTATATTATTATATATATAAATTCAACTTGTAAACAAGAAATTACAAATTTATATTATTGATTAAATAAAATAAGTGGTATATGATTAAATTGTTTTAAGAATAAGTGTTGGAGTTGGTAGTATGAATAGAACTAAGAAAGCTATTTTTGAAGCAGCTATAAACGTTTTTGCTACTTCAGGTTATAATGGATCAACTGTAGATGAAATTGCATCTAAAGCTAATGTTGCTAAGGGAACACTTTATTATAATTTTAAAAGTAAAGAGGAAATTTTTAATTTTGTAATTAGTAAAGGCTTAGAAATTTGGCATGAAAAATTAACTGATATAGAAAATTTAGAAGATGAGCCTATAGAAAAATTAAAAAAACTTTTTAAAATGCAATTTGAATTATTATATGAAAATAGAGCATTTTTTAAAATGGTAATGAGTCAGCTTTGGGGAAAAGAAACTAGGCAGGATGAACTAAGAAATAAAATAACTGAGTATATTGAAGGAATAGAGAGAATATTAAAAGAAGCTATTTCCAAAAAACAAATAAGAGAGTGTGATATTTCCTTACTAGCTCACAGTTTATTTGGAAGTCTTATATCAACATCCCTATATGAATTAAGTAGAGATAAAGAGTTTAATGTTAATAAAGTTATAGATGAGATTACAATTAACATCTTAGATGGTATAGTTATAAAATAAGCTTTGTTGACATATATTAGTTAAAGAGTTAAAATTATTATAAAATTCAAATAAGTCTCCATAGTTCAATGGATAGAACAATCCCCTCCTAAGGGATAAATGTAGGTTCGATTCCTACTGGGGATACCATGGTTTTAACTGTGAAGGAAAAACTCCATATTTATATGGAGTTTTTTAAATATTATTATTTAATATGAAATTTTTGTATAATATAATAATTATATAGGAAAATAAAAAAAGAAGAAAAATATATAGAATAATAGGAGGGGTTTATTTGGACCCATATACGTTTCAAATTGTGCTTCTTATTATCTTGATAATTTTATCAGGATTTTTTTCAGCCTCAGAAACAGCTTTAATGGCTTTAAGCAGAATAAGAGTAAGGCATATGGTTGATGAAGAGATAAAAGGAGCTAAGTTATTAGAAAAATTATTAGAAGACCCTAATAAATTATTAGGTGGAATCTTAATAGGAAATAATATAGTTAATATAGGTGCATCATCATTAGCATCAACACTTGCTTTTAGAATATTTGGTGATGGTGGAGTTGCCTTAGCTACTGGAGTTATGACAATACTAGTATTAATCTTTGGAGAAATAACACCTAAATCCTTAGCTAAGCAAAATGCAGAGAAGGTTTCTTTAGCCGTAGCTCCTATAATAAATATAGTGGTTACAATTTTCAAACCTCTTGTTTGGTTATTTTCTTCAGTATCATCCCTAATAGTAAGATTATTAGGTGGAGATTTAAATAAAAGTGAGCCATTTATAACAGAAGAAGAGTTAAAAACAATGGTTGATGTAAGTGAAGAAGAGGGAGTTCTTGAAGTTGAAGAAAAAGAAATGATATTCAATGTTTTTGAATTTGGAGATCTTCAAGTAAAAGATATAATGGTTCAAAGGGTAAATGTCATTGCAGTAAATGTTACAGCTACCTACGAAGAAGTATTAAAAGTAATAAAAGAACAACAATTTTCAAGAATACCAGTTTATAATGAATCAATAGATGATATTGTTGGAATTTTAAATGTTAAAGATTTAATTCTTTTAGATAGTGATGAGGAAAATTTCAATGTAACAGAATACATGAGAGAACCTTTTAGAACCTTTGAATTTAAAAAGATAACAGAACTATTTGCAGAGATGAAAACAACTAGAAATCACATAGCAGTAGTACTAGATGAATATGGCGGAACAGTTGGTATTGTTACTATTGAGGACTTAATAGAAGAAATCGTAGGAGATATTGAAGATGAATACGATGAGAGAGATAAAGATATAGAAGTTATCAAAGAAAATGAGTTCGTAGTAGATGGTAGCACAAGACTTTCTGACTTAAGTGATATGATAGGATTTGAAATAGAATCTGAGGAATTTGATTCTATTGGAGGATATGTAATAGGTTATTTAGGAAGAATGCCTAAGGTTGGAGAGGAAATTAAAACTAATGACTTTAGAGTTATTGTTGAAGAATTAGATAGAAATAGGGTAAAAAAGGTTAGAGTTTACACATATAAACGAGAAAAAGAGGAGAGTTAAGGGTGCTTAGTTTAGCTTTGGAAGAGGCAGAAAAAGCAAGAGAAAAGGGAGAAGTTCCTGTAGGAGCTGTAATAGTAAAGGATGGAGAAATCATTGCAAGGGCTCATAATTTAAAGGAGACTTTAAAAGATCCAACAGCTCATGCAGAAATTCTTGCCATAAGAGAAGCTTGTAATAAACTAAATAATTGGAGACTTCATGGTTGCGAGATGTATGTTACTTTAGAGCCTTGTCCTATGTGTGCTGGAGCTATTCTTCAAAGTAGACTTTCAAAAATTTATATTGGTACCTTTGATGATACAACAGGAGCAGCTGGTTCTGTAGTTAATATTCTTCAAAATCATAATCTAAATTATTTTCTTGAAGTAGTTTGGGAGAATGATGAAAAATGTAGTAAAATATTAACAAAATTTTTCAAAGATAGACGAGGGTAAGTAATGATTTACTTACCCTTTTTATGTTATACTGAGAATACAAATATTGGTGGGGGTGCATTATGAGCAAATTAGATATGATGGTAGGATATGAAATGAATTTCTATGAAAAGAAATTTGAAGAAAACATAAAGAAATTATCTTACTATATGCATAGATGTTTTAATGAAACTATAGGAGAAAAAGTGGCAGGAATAGCTATAGAAGAAAATCTTTTATATGCTTGGTCATATTACTTCGTTACAATAGCTGATGAAGATCCTAAAATGGGTGACAGAATAATGATGGGGCTTATAAATCACTTTAATACATTATTAGAAGATGAAAATGTAAGAATAAATGGTAAAGAAGGGGCAAAATTAATGATAGATCCTTCTTTCTGTAGAGTATGGTTTGGTACAAGTTTAAATGTTATGTTAGTTAAAAAATATGGTGAAGAAGACTATAAAGAAGTTTTCAACTATATAAAAGATAACTATTTACAAAAAGAATGTAAAATAAGATCACTAAAGGTTTCATAATATTTTTAATCAGTAGGTAAAGCTTTACTTACTGATTTTTCTTTATGTGCTATAATTAATAAAAATTTATGGTATTTTTATTTAAAGAAATTAGTTTGAAAGAAGTGTTTTTATGAAAATAAATAAAAGATATTTAGCTATCTTTTTAATCTTATTAATTATTGAGGTTTTTATTGCACTATTTGTACATGATAATTTTATTAGACCTTATATAGGTGATGTTTTAGTTGTAATAGTTATATACACATTTATAAGAGGAATAATTGGAAGAAAAATAAAAAATTTACCCATATATATTTTTTTATTTGGTGTTTTAGTTGAGGTTTTACAATACTTTAGAATAGTTGAGATATTACATCTTCAAAATAGTAGATTTTTTACAATTCTCATAGGTACATCCTTTGATGTAAAAGATATTATATGCTATTTTGTAGGAACTTTAATTTTAATCTTTTGGGAAGTTATTAATAAAGAGTAATAATTTTTAGTGAGCTCAAGTTTTGGGTTCACTTTTTTTACATAAATAAGAATAGGATAGCATATTATTTATAGAGAATATTATGTAATAGTATTAGGAGGATCCTATTGTGAAGGAAGACCAATTTAACATAGAAACTTTAATAGTAGCAATATTAGTAATGTTAACAATAATAAACATAGATGTGGTTCATGTAACAGAGGCGCAGAGCGTAAAAATAGAAATAGAAACAGAAGAGGATATACCAATAGTTTCAGATGTTTTTATAACAGTAGATGATGCTAAAAAATGGGCACAAGGAAAAGGAGCCACTAAGGAATTTGTTGAACTTGCTGATTTATATTGGGAATATTCAGATGAACATGGGGATGTTAATCCAGCTTTAGCGTATGTACAAGCAGCTAAGGAAACTGCCTATGGTAATTTTGGAGGAGTATTAGATGCTTCATATCATAATCCATGTGGGTTAAAAACAAATAAGGGTGGGAGCGATAAAGACCCTAAAGCTCATATGAAATTTAAAAGTTGGAATGAAGGAGTAAAGGCTCATTTGGATCACTTAGCATTATATGCAGGGGCAGAAGGATATCCAAAGGCTGAAACAAAGGACCCTAGACACTTTGCTTCAATATTTGGGAAAGCTAATTCAGTAATTGATTTAAGCAAAAATTGGGCACCAAGTCCTACCTATGGAGAAGAAATTCTTGGAATGTACAATGAGATGATGGAAGGGGCAGGAAATAAAGACATAGAGGTAATGAATATATTTTAAGTTAGGAAAATTATATAGAGATTTAGATATAAAAATTGGGATATAAAAAGCTTATAAAAAAGTTTTTTATATCCCATTAATTTATATTCTATTAATTTATATAATTAAATTTTAAGTTCCACAATATGTTACATAAGGAGTGTCACTTTTCTCAGGTAACTTAGTGTACTTTTCTAAATCTTTAGAATAACTATAAGGATTCTTTAGTGCTTCTAATAGATTATCCATAAAAGTAAAATCACCTTTTTCAGCATTTTTAAGAGCTTTTTCAACTAAGTGATTTCTAGGAATTATATAAGGATTATTATTCATCATTAAATTCCTTACTTCTTCCTGTGATCTATTTTCTTCTTTTAATCTATTTTGCCAAAGAGCATACCAAGTTTTGAATTCATCACTACTAAATACTTTTTCATCTTCAAATTTATTAAGAGTTAAAGATACAAAGGTATTAGTAAAATCTGCTTCATATTTTTGCATTGTGCTTAAAAGCCCTTCAATTAGCAATTCATCATTTTCTTTTTCTGTGAAAAGACCAAGTTTAGCTCTCATTTTATTGAACCAATATTTTTTATATAGTTTAGAAAAGTTTGATATGGACTTTTTAGCAATATTAACAGCCTCATCTAGGTTAGGGTTTAGAAGAGGAAGTAGTGCTTCTGAGAATCTAGCTAAGTTCCATAAAGCCATGTTAGGTTGATTTCCATAAGCATATCTACCAGCATAATCAATGGAACTAAATACTGTGTTTGTATCATAAGTATCCATAAATGCACATGGTCCATAATCTATAGTTTCTCCTGAGATTACCATATTATCAGTGTTCATAACCCCATGAATGAATCCAACACTTTGCCACTTAACTATAAGTTCAGCTTGACGATTTATTACCTCTTCAAGAAATAAAATATATTTATTTTCACTCTTAGCTATATTAGGAAAGTGTCTTTTAATAGTATAGTCAGCAAGACTTTTAAGATCTTCTAAAGTTCCCCATTGAGCTGCATAAGCAAAAGTTCCAACTCTAATGTGACTAGAAGCTATTCTTGTTAATATAGCACCTTGTTCAAATCTTTCTCTTAAAACTTCCTCACCAGTATTTACTACAGCAAGGCTTCTAGTTGTAGGAATTCCAAGACCATGCATACCTTCACTTATTATATATTCTCTAAGCATAGGTGCAAGGGCAGCCTTTCCATCTCCACCTCTTGAATAGATTGTTCTACCAGACCCTTTTAATTGAACATCATATCTTTTACTATCTTTAGTTACATGTTCTCCTAATAAGAGTGCTCTACCATCTCCTAGCATTGTAAAATGACCAAATTGGTGCCCAGCATAAGCCTGTGCAATTGGTACAATTCCTGGGAAGGTTTCATTTCCTGCAAATATATTAAGTCCAAAATCGCTGTTTAAAACTTCTTCATTAAGCCCAAGTTCTTCAGCAAGAGAAGTATTAAACTTAATAAGTTTAGGATTTTTTGAACCCTTTGGATTTTGTTCACTAAAGAATATATTTGGAAGAGTTAAATAAGTGTTTTCTAAGTTAAAACCTGTTTTTGATTGAAAATTTTTATTATCCATATTAAAATCCTTTGCCTTATAATTTATTTCAAATTTTATTCCATCCCTTATATTATGTGTAAAAATTCTTATTAAATTAAAAAACAAGATTTAACTTATTATAGCACTAATAATTGTAAATTTTCATATTAAAAATAAGTTTAACAATTTAGAGTGGGTAAGGTTAGATATGTTTAATTGAAATTTGAATTGTATTCAAAAATATTTTAAAAAATATTCAAAAATTTAGTGAGCTTATGGTAATTATATGGTATAATTTCAGTGCAAGTGTTAATCGTTATCAAAAAAGGGGAGATTAATACTTGAAAAAAATTAACGGGGGATATAAAAAATGAAAAGAAAGATTTGTAAGGCGCTTATTTGTGCCGCGCTAGCAACTAGCCTATGGGCTGGGGCATCAACTAAAGTCTACGCTTGGGATGGAAAGATTGATGGAACAGGAACTCATGCTATGATTGTAACTCAAGGGGTTTCAATCTTAGAAAATGATCTGTCCAAAAATGAACCAGAAAGTGTAAGAAAAAACTTAGAGATTTTAAAAGAGAACATGCATGAGCTTCAATTAGGTTCTACTTATCCAGATTATGATAAGAATGCATATGATCTATATCAAGATCATTTCTGGGATCCTGATACAGATAATAATTTCTCAAAGGATAATAGTTGGTATTTAGCTTATTCTATACCTGACACAGGGGAATCACAAATAAGAAAATTTTCAGCATTAGCTAGATATGAATGGCAAAGAGGAAACTATAAACAAGCTACATTCTATCTTGGAGAGGCTATGCACTATTTTGGAGATATAGATACTCCATATCATCCTGCTAATGTTACTGCCGTTGATAGCGCAGGACATGTTAAGTTTGAGACTTTTGCAGAGGAAAGAAAAGAACAGTATAAAATAAACACAGCAGGTTGCAAAACTAATGAGGCTTTTTATACTGATATCTTAAAAAACAAAGATTTTAATGCATGGTCAAAAGAATATGCAAGAGGTTTTGCTAAAACAGGAAAATCAATATACTATAGTCATGCTAGCATGAGTCATAGTTGGGATGATTGGGATTATGCAGCAAAGGTAACTTTAGCTAACTCTCAAAAAGGAACAGCGGGATATATTTATAGATTCTTACACGATGTATCAGAGGGTAATGATCCATCAGTTGGAAAGAATGTAAAAGAACTAGTAGCTTACATATCAACTAGTGGTGAGAAAGATGCTGGAACAGATGACTACATGTATTTTGGAATCAAAACAAAGGATGGAAAAACTCAAGAATGGGAAATGGACAACCCAGGAAATGATTTTATGACTGGAAGTAAAGACACTTATACTTTCAAATTAAAAGATGAAAATCTAAAAATTGATGATATACAAAATATGTGGATTAGAAAAAGAAAATATACAGCATTCTCAGATGCTTATAAGCCAGAAAACATAAAGATAATAGCAAATGGAAAAGTTGTAGTGGACAAAGATATAAACGAGTGGATTTCAGGAAATTCAACTTATAATATAAAATAATAAAAGTAAAAAAATAATTATTGGTTTTGGTGGTATTTACAAAATAAAAGCTTAGGAAAGATAAAGTCTTTCTTAAGCTTTTATTTTACTTATTTTTAGAGATTTAGGGATTATTACTTTAAGTAATAATCCTTTTGTTTTAAGAATATAATCAATAAGAATATGGTTTCTATAGTAGGAGGATTAAATGAAAGTAGATATAATTTCAGGATTCCTAGGAGCTGGCAAAACTACTTTAATAAAAAAGCTTTTAGATACCTTAGTAAAGGATGAAAAGGTAGCTATTGTGGAAAATGAATATGGAGAAGTTGGAATTGATGGAGATTTACTTAAAGATAGAAGAATTGAAGTAAAAGAAATTAATTCTGGGTGTATATGTTGCACCATAAAGGGAGACTTTAAACAAAATATTTTAGACATAATATCAAATTACAGACCAGATAGAATCATAATTGAACCTTCAGGAGTAGCTAATTTTTCTCAAGTTCTTGAATCTATAAAAGAAGCTCATATAGAGGGCTTAAGAATAAATATGAAAATAACCATGGTTGATGCTCAAAATGTTCATATGTATATGAAAAACTTTGGAGATTTTTATAGAAGTCAATTAGTAAATGCAAACACAATAATATTAACTAGAGTAGAAAAACTTTCTGATAAGGAAATTACTCATGTTTGTAATGAAATAAAAACAATAAACAATAAGGCTAACATTATAACTACTGAGTTAAGTAAGTTAAGCCCAGAAAGAATAATTCAAGTTTCAGAGAAAAAAGTTGAAAATTTAATAGAGAATATAAATATTAAGAAGCCTAAAAGAATAGGTTTAAGAAGAGTTTCTGCACCTGAGTTTTTTGAAAATTGGGGAGTGGAGACACCAAAAACCTTTGAATATTCTGAGTTAGTAAAAATTTTAAATGAATTTCAAAATAACAAGCATGGTGAGGTTTTAAGGGCAAAGGGAATAATAAAATCTAAAGATAATAAGTGGTTTAAATTTGATTTTGTACCAAATGATATTTCTATTGTTAATTATAAAAGTGATTATACAGGTAGAGTTTGTGTTATAGGAAGAAATTTAAATAAAGATAGTATAGATAAGTTATTTTCTTAAAAATAAGGGAGAGGATTATGTGAAAAAATGTTCAGTTGATTTAATAACAGGTTTTTTATCATCAGGAAAAACATCCTTCATAAATCACATTTTAGATGATTTTTCTAAGGAGGAGGTTTTAGTAATACAATGTGAGCGTGGGCAGGAAGAATTAATAAATTGTAGGAAAAATATTAATGTAAAAAAGTTTTATAGCATGGATGAATTAAAGGAAGAGGATTTAATAAGAAGCATAAAGTTTTATGCGCCTAAGAGAGTTTTTATTGAGTGTAATGGGGTTAGTGAAACTAAAAAGTTTATAGATAAAGTTACAAATAGTAAGCTTAAGGAATATTTAAAGATTGGGATTATAGTTAATTTAATTGATATGACAACTTTTAATATGTTTTTAAAGAACATACCTTCAATGATAATACCGAACATATCACTAAGCAATCTTATTGTTTTAAATAAATGTAATGAAATAAGTGAAAATGCTTTAAAAGAATATAAAGATATGATAGAAAGATTTAATCATAATGCCCATATAGTTAATTGCATAGGTAAGGAAGGAACTAATATGAACTTTAACAAAGAAAGACTTATAAACAGGATGATGGGATAAATATGGAGCTTTTAAATAAATTTTCTATAGTCTTTTCTAGTATAGTAATAGAAGCACTGCCTTTTATACTTATAGGGGCAGTGCTAGCTTCCTTTATGCAAGTTTATATTTCAAATAATATTTTTAATAAAATTATATCTAAAAATAAATTATTAGGATCAATTCAAGCTGGGATAATAGGAGTTTTTTTACCTGTTTGTGAATGTGCCACAGTGCCTATAACAAAGGGATTATTAAATAAAAAGGTACCTTTAAATGTGGCCATAACTTACATGTTGGCGGCTCCTATAGTTAATCCACTGGTTATATTATCAACATATTATGCTTTTGATGGAAACATAAAGGTAGTATTGTTGAGAGTGGGCGTAGGCTTTTCAATAGCTGTCATAGCTGGGCTACTTATGCTTTGTTTAAGTGGAGAAAATAATATTTTCATAGATAATGGTGAGGGAGAATTACAAGGAAAATGTCTTTGTGGATGTTCAGAAATAGATGATAATTCTAGTAAACTTATAAGGCTTTTAAAGCATACATCCTTAGAGTTTTATGAAATAGGAAAATATTTTATAGTTGGAGCAACTTTAGCTGCCATATTTCAAACCTTTGTACCAAGGGATATTATTTTTTATTTTGAAAATAGTGCAGTTTTATCAATAATAATCCTTATGGCTTTTTCATTCTTAATTTCCTTGTGTTCAGAGGCAGATGCCTTTGTTGCTAGTACCTTTATGAATAGATTTTCTTTAGGATCAATAACTGGATTTTTGATTATAGGTCCTATGATAGATTTAAAAAATACAATAATGTTATTTTCTATATTTAAAAAATCCTTTGTAATTAAACTTTTATTTGTAGTCTTTTCACTTTGCTTCATAGCTTCAGCTTTGATATTTTAAGGAGGAACCTTTATGAGAAAATTTAATTTTAGTGAATTCATATGGTTTCTTATATTATTTTGCTTTGAATATTTAATAATAAAAATGTTTATGAGTGAAAAGATTTTTTTGATTATATCAAGAGATATGAAGGCATATGTAATTTTGGCCATAATATTATTATTTTTGATTTTAGTTATACAATTTTTCAATATTTTTAAAACCTCAACTAGAAGGAGTTTTAAGGGTGGATATTTAATTTTTATTTTTGCTTTAGTTATTTTAAATATAGCCAATGGATTAAATATTAATCAGGTCTCCTTAAACTTAAAAGGGGTTAAGTTATATCATGATAGACATAAAGAGAGTGAACATAATCACCTGCACTCTAATGAAAAATTAAATAGTAATGAAGCTTTAGTATTTACAGAGAAAAATTTTCATAGTTCCTTAGAAGAATTAATACTTCATCTAGAAGATTTTGTAGGAAAAGAAATTTCTATAGAAGGGCTTTTATATGTTAGTGAATTATATGAAAAAGAAGAATTTGCAATTACTCAAATAGATATGACTTGCTGCATAGCTGATTCAGTGTACTTAGGAGTATTATGCAAGGGCGATTTGCCAGATTTAAAAAATGGAAGTGAAATAAAAGTTAAGGGATTAGTTGAATCTAAAAAGATTAAAAATAGTGCAGGAGAAGAAATTGAAATTCCATTTATAAATGTATTTTACACAGATACATTACAGTAAATTTAATCAATAAAAAATTAAAGAGACTTTTCAATAAATTATCTTATGTATGAATATATCAATAAAAATTAATACTAGCTTAAAACAGGATTCTAAATATAAAACTAAATAGATAAGATAGAAGCTTAATAATAAGACTGTTATATTACATATTTTATTATTAAGTTTTTTTATAATATTTTATTTAAATGAGAATGATACATATTTACTTAACAATTTTCCTGTAGTATTATTATAAAAAATTAAAAGGAATGGGAGAGGTTAGATGAATCCAGTAGCATTTTCAATTGGTAGTTTTGAAGTAAGGTGGTATGGCATAATCATAGCATTAGGAATTTTAATTGCAATGACCTTGGTAAGTATTAACGCAAAGAAAAAGAATTTAAACTTTGATGTTATCTTAGATTTATTTTTATGGTGCTTTCCTTTTGCTATTATAGGGGCTAGAGCATATTACGTGCTTTTTGAGCTTGAAAATTATCATAGCTTTTGGGATATGATAAACATAAGACAAGGTGGATTAGCGATTCATGGAGGAATAATAGGAGCTTTCTTAACTGCATTTATTTATTGTAAGGTTAAAAAAGTAGATTTTTTAGCCTATGCAGATATTGTGGCTCCAGCTTTTATATTAGCTCAAGGAATAGGTAGATGGGGGAATTTTTTTAACCAAGAGGCTCATGGTGGACAAGTAACTAGTGAGTTTATTAGTAAATTTCCTGAGTTTATTCAAAGGGGTATGTACATAAATGGAGCATATTATCATCCTACATTCTTATATGAAAGTATATGGGATATATTTGTGGCCATTTTATTGATGATAATTTTATATAATATTACAGATAGATATAAGGGAGTAGTTATTTCTGCTTATATATCTTTATATTCTCTAGGAAGATTCTTTATTGAAGGGCTAAGAACAGATAGTTTATATTTTATGAATATTAGAGTTGCTCAATTAGTTAGCTTACTAGGAATTATTATTGGAATTGTGGCAATAATAATTATTGTTTCAAGAGGAAAGAAAAAGAGAAAAGGTATATTTATAAATTAGATTTATATGGAGCTGTATCAATTTTATTTAGAAGATATTATTTTAAATTTTCTTTTTAAGCTTTGATATAGCTCATTTTTAAGTGATTATATTAAAATAAATATAGGATAAAAGTATTGTTTAAATTAAAATTTCTAATTTATACTAATTTTATTCATATAAGTATAATAATTATAATTAAATTTTCAGTATTGAATTGGTTAGACTTATATGTTAGAATGAAAAAGTATTACAAATTAATATTTATTATGGAGAGATGTCCGAGTGGTCGAAGGAGCACGCCTGGAACGCGTGTGTAGGGGAAACTCTACCGAGGGTTCAAATCCCTCTCTCTCCGCCATGCCGTGCTAGATGGGGAGTTAGCGGTGCCCTGTAACCTGCAATCCGCTACAGCAGGATCGAAGTCCTCATAGAGGCTCTAACTTGTGGAGTCTGCCCTATGTAAGTGGTGTTGAGAGTTGGGCCCCACGCAATGGAAACCTGTGAACCTCGTCAGGTCCGGAAGGAAGCAGCGATAAGCAGTCATTTTCATGTGCCGTGGATACGTCTGGCTTGAGCTAACTGCATAGGTAACGTTCATAAGTTATTGTCGAAGTGAGGTGCACGGTTTTATTATGTAATTAAACTTTTAACAGAGTATGTTAAAAGTTTTTTTTATTTTGTAAAATTATGTTTTCTATATGTTCACGAAACATTAATAAAATTTTTTATACTTGTTGGTATAATTATATAGACATACTTATGACAAAAATATAATTTTACGGAGGAAGTTATGGGAAGAAAACTTTTGGTAGGAATTCTATGGGTAACTTTATCGCTTTTCGTTCTTGGATGTAGTACAAGCGGTGAAAAAAATACAATCAATATTCCTATAGAAAAGAGTAGGGAAGAAGAAAAAAGTAAAGACGAAGAAGAGTACATAGATAAAATTTCATCAACTATTGTTAATATGAGCGTAGATGGTTCTATAAAAAATATGAGAACAGTATCTGAAACTGGTAAATTAAATAATACTATGATTGAACAGTTAGAAAGATCAAATAATTTTTTTAAATGTTTAATAGAGGACCTTAAAGGGGTAAAGGTTCCAGAAAAATTTGCTTCATATAATGATGATATAATAAATAATTTAAATAAAGCTAAAACTTCTTTAGAGACAATGAAAAATTCTCATGATAAAGAAATTATAAAAAGTAATGCAAAGATTTTTATAGAAAGTAATAAGGAGGTATCTAACTTAGTAGATAAAATATTAGTTTACTATGCTGGATGCTAATAAATTAATAATATTAAATTGCCATAAATAAGTTAATATTTAAAAGCTATTTTATGTTATTCATAGGTTTTTCAAAGTTTTTTTAATATTATATCATTAATTTCTATTGACTTTTTATGGTTTAACAATTAAAATTCTATTAAGATAATAAATTGAAATTTGGAGAGTATTGAGTATGAAAAATTTAAACTTAACTAGAGCTTCAAAATTAAATACCTTTTACTTTAGCTATTATAGTTAAGTTTGCGTTTATGATATATAAAAGATTCATAGATGCAAACTAGGTTTGTATCTATGATGGCTAAGTTTAAAATGCATGTAGAGCCACATAGATAAACACTATGTGGCTTTTTATTTAAGGCACTAAGGCCACATAGTTTTACACTATGTGGCTTTTTTATATGAAAAATATAAATTAATTAGATTGGGGTTGTAAAAAATGAACAAAAAGAAAGATATATTAGTAATAGGATTTGCCTTATTCTCTATATTCTTTGGGGCTGGAAACCTAATATTTCCTCCATACATAGGATTAACATCAGGAAGTGAATGGTTAATTAGTTTTTTAGGATTTATAATATCAGACGTAGGAATAATATTTTTATCAATAGTTGCAGTTTCTAAGGCTGGATCTTTCCAAGGGGTTGTTGGAAGAGCAGGTAAAAAGTTTGGTATTACCTTAGAAATTTTAATGATGCTATGCTTAGGACCTATATTAGTAGTGCCAAGGACTGCGGCAACAACATTTGAAATGAGTATTTCTCCACTTTTAGGAAATGTAAATCCATATGTATTTTCAGTAATATTCTTTTTAATAGTTTTTGTGCTAACAATAAAGCCTAATAAGGTTATGGATATAATCGGAAAGGTTCTAACACCATTATTACTTATATCATTAGCAGTATTAATAATAAAGGGAATTATAAATCCTATTGGAGATTTAGAAAAAGTTAATTCAGGTAAGTTATTTATGACTGGGATTACTCAAGGATATCAAACAATGGATGCTTTAGGAACTGGAGGAATTGTAGCACTTGTTATGGCTTCATTTGCAAGTAAAGGCTATAAGGACAAAAAAGAAAATAGAATGCTTACAATAAAATCTGCCTTAATTGCATGTATTGGACTAGCTATTGTTTATGGAGGATTAACATTCTTAGGGGCTACATCTTCAACTTTATATGATAGCAGTATTTCACAAACAACATTACTTATGAATATAACTAATGCAATTTTAGGGTCAACAGGTACTATTATGTTAGCAATAGTAATAGGACTTGCTTGTCTTACAACGGCTGTAGGATTAACTTCTGTTACAGCTAAATACTTTGAAGATGTATCTAACAAAAAATTAAAATACAAATATATAGTAATAGCAATATGTGTATTTAGTGCATTATCTTCTAATTTAGGAGTAGATAAAATAATAGAAATTGCAGTACCTGTATTAAGCTTAATTTATCCAGTTTCTATATTATTAGTAGTAATGAGTATATTTGAAAAATTCGTTCCAAATAATGTAGTGGTAAAGGGAGCTACTTATGCAACTCTTTTAATAAGCTTACTTACTGTAATTGATAGCTTAGGAATAAAATTTGAATTTGTTCATAAGTTGCCTCTTGCAAACCTAGGATTTAACTGGGTTGTTCCAGCTATAGTTGGAGGCTTAATAGCAGGGTTAGTATTTAGAAAAAGAGAAGTTGTATCTTTAGAAGAATCATATTAAATAAAAAGTTATAAAAAAAGTAAAACTCCATTAAGTAGATATTTCATATGTCTACTTAAATAGGAGTTTTTACTTTTTATTAAGTCATTAGGAATAAGCATTATAATAACCTCTAAATAAATTATAGCTAAGGATATATTGAAGATTATATCTTTTTATAGTTAAAAAACTTAAACTTATTACCATTTTCTTCATGAATAGAACTTTCATAAGTTTTTATCCATTTATAATAATCTACTTTAGGGAAATAAGTATCTCCTTTATATTCCTTTAAAACTTCAGTTATATATAATTTTGAAGTATATTTTAAAAGCTCAGAATATATTTTTCCACCACCTATTACAAATATTTCTTCCATGCTATCTTTATACTCAGAAATAAGCTTATTTAAATCATTATAAATAATTACGTCCTTATGATTATAAGAAAAATCTTTCTTTGTAGTTAAAACTAAATGAGTTCTTCCAGGTAAAACAAAAGGAAGAGATTCAAAGGTTTTTCTTCCCATTAATATTTTTTTACCCATAGTAAGTTCTTTAAATCTTTTTAAATCAGATGGAATATTCCAAGGCATTTTATTATTAACTCCAATGATATTATTAATACTTTTGGCAACAATTATAGAAAACATATAAAAATTCCTTTCAAGGTTAACATAAAAATATTATTAAGATAATTATATATTTATTTTTAAAAAAGAAAATATTAATCATGATATAATGGTTTAACTAAGAAAAATATAAAATAAGTGTGATAGGTATTATGGCTTGTTTTGATGTATAATAATTATATGTTAATACAGGCTTAGAGAGGTGAATAATTTGGCATATAAAGCTTTGTATAGAGAGTGGAGACCACAAACCTTTAATGATGTTGTAGGTCAAGAGCATATAACCACTACATTAAAAAATCAGATAATAAATGAAAGAACAGCTCATGCATATTTATTTTGTGGTACTAGAGGAACTGGTAAAACCTCTACAGCTAAGGTAATGGCTAAGGCTTTAAACTGTCTAGATTTAAAAGACGGAGAGCCTTGTAATCAGTGTGAGATGTGTAAAAAAATAAATGAAGGATTAGCAATAGATATAACTGAACTTGATGCAGCTTCAAACAATGGTGTAGATAACATAAGGGATATAATTGATGATGTTCAATATCCACCCCAAGAAGCTAGGTTTAAAGTTTACATAATGGATGAGGTTCACATGCTTTCTATTGGGGCAGTTAATGCTTTTTTAAAGACTTTAGAAGAGCCACCAAAGAATGTGGTCTTTATTTTGGCTACAACAGATCCTCAAAAATTACCTATAACTATATTATCAAGATGTCAAAGGTTTGACTTCAAAAGGATTAGTAGAAAAGATATAACAGGAAGACTAAGAAAAATAGTTACTGAGCAAGGTATATTCTGTGATGATAAAAGCTTAGATCTTGTTGCAAGAGTATCTGATGGAGCTATGAGAGACTCTTTAAGTATATTAGATCAAGCTATTTCTATAGGGGATGGTAAGGTAGATTATGATGAATTAGTTTCTATGTTAGGTCTTGTAACTAATGATAATTTATTTAAAATAGTAGATTCTATAATAAAAAGAGATATAGAAAGTGCTATGGAAATAATAGAAGAATTAGTTCTTACAGGAAAGGATATGACTCTTTTCATAAAGGACTTAATAGTTCATTATAGAAACTTGCTTATGATAAAGGTAACTTCAAATCCAGAGGAAGTTTTAGATACTGCTGAGGAAAATATAGAAAAACTTAAAGTGCAAGGTGCTAAGTTAAAGGTTGAAGAAATCATGAGATGCATAAGAATTGTGCAAGAATGTGATGAAGAGGCTAAACTTAGTAAACAGGCTAGAGTTTATTTAGAGCTTGCAGTAATAAAAATGTGCAAAATAGAGTATGATACATCTAAGGAAGTTATGCTAGCAAGAATAAATAAGTTAGAACAAGCAATAAGAAGTGGAAATATACAGGTTAATACTAATTTAGAAGAGGTTAAATCACAAGTTTCAAATGAAGCTTCAAATAATAAAACTTTAAATAATAAACAACAGAATGTTACTCAAAGTTCAAATAATTATGAGGTAGTAAATGAAAATTCAACCCTAACACCAGAGTATTTAAGAAAGGTTTGGAAAGATATACTTGAAACCTTTAAGAGTAGAGGAAAGTATATGGTTTATATAGCCTTAGCAAAGGGTATAAGCAAAGTTTCTTGTAATAAAGGTGTTGTTGAATTTAGATATACTTATGAATATAGACATAATAAAGAAAGACTTGAAAAACATGATTTCTCTAAAATAGTAAATGATATATTTTCAGAAGTTTTAAAGGAACCTGTAAGAGTTGTATATAGTGTAGAACAAGGAACAGAAGAGGAAAAAGCTGAGGAAGCTGATTTAGAAGCTAGACTTTCAGGCATTATGGGTGATGGTCTAGAAATAGTTGAAGAATAGAATAAAATTGTAACCAAATAATAATGGTTAAGCATATAATCTAATATTATAGTAAATTTTTCAAAAATACTATATAATATTAAGGAGTTAATTTTTAAGGAGGATGTAAGTATGGCAAGAGGTGGATTTCCAGGCGGAATGGGAAACATGAATAATTTAATGAAGCAAGCACAAATGCTTCAAAAACAAATGCAATCAATGCAAGAGGAAATCGAAGCATCAGAATTCGAAGGCTCAGCTGGCGGCGGTGCAGTTGTTGCAAAAGTTAACGGAAAGAAAGAATTAATCGCACTTAATATAAAGCCAGAAGTTGTAGATCCAGATGATGTTGAAATGTTAGAAGATCTAGTTTTCTCAGCTGTTAAGCAAGCTTTAGAAAAAGCTTCTGAAGAAACTTCAGAAAAGATGGGTAAATTAACTGGTGGAATGGGAATGCCAGGATTATTCTAATAGAAATACTTATTAAATTTGAAAACTCTGCTGAAACTTCTCAGCGGAGTTTTTTATAAATAGAGAGAATTTAGTTTAAATAATAGGAGGAAAAAGGATGGAATTTTATCCAGTAGCTATAGAAAAGTTAATTGAAGAGTTTGCTAAATTACCTAGTATAGGAAAAAAATCAGCTCAAAGATTAACTTTACATATTTTAAATTTGCCAAAGGATGAGGTAGAGGAATTTGCAAATGCCTTAGTAAAAGCAAGAGGAACTATTAAATATTGTTCTGTATGTGGTAATTTTACAGATACAGATCCATGTGCAATATGTTCAAATCCTAATAGAGAAAAAGATATAATATGTGTGGTTGAACAACCTAAGGATATTATGACAATGGAAAAAGTTAAAGAATTTAATGGTTTATATCATGTTTTACATGGAACTATTTCTCCAATGCAAGGAAGAGGACCACAGGATATAAGAATAAGAGAATTAGTAGCAAGAATGAGCGGAGATGTAAAAGAGGTTATTGTAGCTACAAACCCTACTATTGAAGGGGAAGCTACAGCTATGTATATTTCAAAGATATTAAAGCCATTAGATGTTAAGGTTACTAGAATTGCAGCAGGAATCCCAGTTGGGGGAGATTTAGAGTATGCAGATGAAGTAACTTTATCTAAAGCCTTAGAAGGTAGAACTGTTATATAAAGATTATTTAGGCCTTGTAATTATAAATAAGAGCTAAATTATTTTATAATACAAATTGAGCTTAAAATACAGTATTAAATCTTTATAATGGTAATTAAACAATATAAACACAAGGGAATTAACTAATTAAAAAAGTTAAAATACAAAGTTAAATCTTTATAACACCTGAATATAACTTGGACATTTTGGAAATAATTCCAAAGGAATAAGTTGGAGGTGTTAGTTATGGATAAAAAGAAAATTTCTGATTACTTAATAAAAAAGATAGATTATTCAAATCAAGATGAGGAAATATTAAAAGCTATTGAGCAAACCATACTAGAAATGGAGGTTGCAAGATCAGCTTTTCAAAATGCTTGTGATGATAAACTTATAGAATCTTTAATATATAAAGAGCAAGATATTAACGCTAGATATGAATACCTAATAAGAGAAGCTAAAAAAAGAGGTATAAAAGTTAGTATGGAACATATATTTAAGAATGCTAGGATAAGTATAATTTAAAAAGGTGGTAGATTTATGGATATAGGAGCGTTATCCTTAGATGATATAATTCTTCTAATTGTAGGAGTGCTTGTTGCAATATTAATTTTAAGATTAATATTTGGATCAATAGGGAAAATAATAGGCTTGGTTATTAATAGTGTCTTTGGGGCTATACTACTTATGATTGTTAATTACTTTGGAGCTTATTTTGGCATAACTATAGGAATAAACTTATTAACTGCTTTAATAGCAGGTATTTTAGGGATACCTGGAGTAGTTTTAATGATATTATTCCAAGTTTTTGTTAGATAAATATAAGAATTTATATAAATAAAAAAACAGGTGAAATCACCTGTTTTTTTATTTTTAGATGGGAGGAAACTTGCAAAGTAAGCAAGGAATGTATTAAGCACTTCTTCCTTTTCTAAGGAGAGGAGTAGTCAAAAAATGAAGAAGCAATTAATCACTCTTTATATTAATATATGTTTTTAAATAAAATTTGCTACTTAAAGAAATAAAAATCATAAAAATATATTTATAAAAGTATATTTATAGAGAATTTATACTTTAGTGAATGGAGAATTTTATGAAGAGTAATAACTTAATTCTAGACAAATACAAGTCTAGAGGGATTAGAGGATTAATAGTCTTAGGAATAACCTATTTCTTTTTAATGGGAAATTACAGTATGATAAGATACTTTTTTCAGGCAAGGCAAGGGAATTTAGATATTTCCATAATAAATAAATGTTTTTCAATTGGGAGTGTAGATAAATTTTTATTATTTTTATTTTTAGTTTGGAGTGTTGGATTTTTATTTCAGGATAAGGAAAAGGAGCTAAAGGAAAATTTAGCTGTGGGAGAGGAGAATACAAAGAAATATTTCTTTTCTAAAGTTATTTTAATTTATGGAGTTTCTCTAATGCCTATGCTAATTAACATATTTATAAAATTAATTTTTTATATACCATATAGAAATTTTTTTAGTTTAGATAAGCTTAGTATAAGTTTTCTTTATTTCATAGCATTAGGATTATTATTTACTTCAATAATTTTTACTATGAATTTAATTGTTAAGGATAGAATGTTTGCAGGAATCTTTCCAATATTTTTTATGGAGGGTTTAATTTTAATCTTTTCAGTAAGTGAGCTTTTAATTAGTGATAAACTTATTTGGGTAAGAAACTTCCTAAATTTTATTGGTGAGAAAGTCTTATTAATTTTTAATTTATTAAATTTAGATTTTCAGATAAATTCTTTTTCTTTAGGGAAACAGCTTACATTTATAATAATTTTATCATCAATTTCAGTACTGCTTATTTATATTTCAAGCTTAATTTTAAAAATAATGAATTTAAAATATTTAGATAGACCATATTTCTTTGAAATACCTAGATATTTTATTTATATTTCTATGAGTATATTAATTGGATTTGTATTTGTAAATGCCATAGGATATTTAATTATAATGTTTATTCCAAGTGTAAGTTATGTTAAGGGAACCTTTATGGTTAACATTGCATCTTTAATTTCTATGGTTTTATTATTTGTTTTTTTAGAGATTTTATATAGAAGAAAGATATTAAATAAGGATTTAGTAGAAGATAATATTGAAGTATGCAATGAGATTCAACCTTGTATAGGTGATTATATTGAATTTGATGAAACTACAGGGTTTTTAGATAATAATAAGACAATTGATAAGGAAGAAAATTTTAATAATAGTTTATAAGATAAATGAGAATTAAACAAATAGAGTAGTCTTCCTTTTAAACTTACAATTTAAATAAATATAATATTTATAAGAATCTTTTTGTTTTAAAGAAAAGATTAAAAGTGATATACTTTTAACTGTATGTAAGAGAGGAACAGGAGGTTTGTTATGGCTGTTGGAACAAGTATAAATTGTAAGTATTGTATAGATTTTAAGAATGATAGATGTGATGGAACAGAAAAAAATTGTCTCTGTAGACTTTGCCCTAGAAATTTAGGACAATGTATATGTGTAAAATACTGTAGAGAAACAGAGTCAGTTTTATTTTGGAATGATGAAGAGGAATAAATTAGTATAAAAAAACTTTCTTAGAAAATACTAAGCATATAGTATTGTTCTGAGAAAGGAGAATTTGTATGGCTATTAGTGAAGAATTTATAGATATAGCAGAAAATTGTGTTGATTATTCAGCTAGACATAGAGAAGCAGTATCTTCAATGAATTCTTGTAAAAGCTGTTTAAATTGCAATGAGTTTCATAGTGGAACTTGTGAAAAGGAAATGGAGAATAAATTCAACATTTTACAGGATATGATTTAATTTATATTTGAAAGACCTTAATCAATATTTTTTTGATATAGGTCTTTTTTTATTTCTAAAAAGGCAATTTATAATTATTTTTATTTATTTTTGTATCACCAATGAAGAAAATTTATTATATACTAATAAATAAAATAATTGTTCAAGTAAAGGAGGGGATTACATGCATAAAAAGCTATTTATACCAGGACCTGTGGAGGTGAGAGAGGAAGTATTAGAAAAAATGGCTACTCCTATGATTGGGCATAGAAGTAAAGAGGCATCTCAATTACAAAGAAGAATAAGCGATAATTTAAGGAAATTATTTTTTACTAATAATGAAATACTTTTATCAACAACTTCAGGAAGTGGATTAATGGAGGGAGCTATAAGAAGTTGTACTTTAAAGAAGGCTGCTGTATTTTCTGTGGGGGCTTTTGGGGATAGATGGTATGAAATGGGGATAAGTAATAATGTTCCTGTGGATAAATTTGAAGTTCCTTGGGGAAAAAGTATTAATGTAGATTTAATTGATTCAGTTCTTAAAACTGGACAGTATGATTTAATAACAGTAACTCATAATGAAACATCTACAGGGGTTATGAATGATTTAGAAGCAATAAGCAAAGTTATAAGGAAATATCCAGAGGTTATATTCTGTGTTGATGCAGTTAGTTCTGCAGGTGGAAGTAAAATAGAGGTGGATAAACTTAATATAGATATATGTATTACTTCTTCACAAAAAGCTTTAGGGCTTCCTCCAGGAATAGCAATATGTACATTTTCAGAAAGAGCTAGGGAAAGAGCAGAAAAAGTTAAGTTTAGAGGAACGTATTTAGATTTATTAGCTTTATATAAATATATTAAAAAGAAGGATTATCAATATCCATCAACTCCTTCTATTTCACATATGTATGCTTTAGATTACCAATTAGATTATATATTAAATGTAGAAGGGCTAGAAAATAGATTCAATAGACATATTGAAATGGCTAAAATAGTTAGAGAATGGGCAGAAAAATATTTTGAAATTTATCCTGAAAAGGAGTACTATTCAAATACTCTTACAACTATAAAAAATAATAAAAATATAGATATTGGGGCTTTAAATAAGGAACTTGGGAAAAGAGGATTTCAAATATCTAATGGGTATGGAAAGCTAAAGGATAAGACATTTAGAATAGCACACATGGCTGACTGCCAAGTTAAAGATATAAAAGAATTATTAAGCAATATAAATGAAATTTTAGAATTGGAATAAATTTAAGCCCACACTGATCAGTGTGGGTTTCTTTTATACTAAATAATTTATAAGGGGGCTATTTTGATATGTTAAGAATACTTTTAAATGATGGATTAGATAAAAAAGCTATTAGCAATTTGGAATTGCTAGGTTTTGATGTTGATACTAATCATTATGATATAGAGGATTTAAAAGAAAAAATAAAAGAAGTAGACTGTATAGTTATAAGGTCTGCCACAAAAATTACAAGAGAATTAATAGATGAAGCGATTAAAGGTGGAAAGTTAAAATTAATTATAAGAGGTGGAGTAGGACTTGATAATATAGATGTTCAATATGCTGAACAAAATGGAATTAAAGTAAGAAATACTCCTAATGCAAGTTCTTCATCAGTTGCAGAGATTATATTAGCCCATATGTTCTCTTTAGCAAGATTTTTAAATCAATCTAATATAACTATGAAAGATGGTCTTTGGAAAAAGAAAGATTATGTTGGTGTTGAGCTTGAAGGAAAAACTCTTGGAATTATAGGTATGGGAAGAATAGGATCTGAATTAGCTAAGAAATGTACAGCTTTAGGTATGAAAATAATATACTTTGATCTAATTGATATTAAGAATATAGACAATAATTATAGAAAAGTAGAATTTGATGAGTTATTAAGAAAATCAGATTTTATTTCTATAAATATTTCTGGAACTAAGAGTATAATTGGAAGTGAAGAATTAAAGAAGGTTAAAAAGGGAGTATTTATAATAAATACTTCTAGGGGAAAAGCACTAGATGAAGACGCAATAATAACTAGTTTAAATGATGGAACTTTAGGTGGCGTTGGACTAGATGTATTCTTAGAAGAGCCAAGTAAAAATTTAGAATTAATAAATCATCCTAAAGTAAGTTTAACACCTCATATTGGAGCTTCAACAAAAGAGGCTCAGATGAAAATAGGTGAGGAAGTTATAAATATAATAAAAGAAGAGATTTATAAGTAAAATTTAAAATGTATAACTCTGTAGATTTAAAGATTAAACTTTAGATAAAAAAGAAAAAAGCCTTATTTTAAATATTACTGATTTTATATATGAATGTAATCTAATAATAATTAAAATAGGGGTTAATTTTTAGAGGGAGAGTGAGGAATATGGTTAATATAAAAGCTTTTAAAGCTTTAAGACCAAGAAAGGACTTAGTAGAAAAAGTTGCTGCATTACCATATGATGTTTTGAGTAGGGATGAAGCAAAAGAGGAAGTAAAAAACAATGAGTTTTCCTTTTTAAATATTGATAAAGCTGAAACTTATTTTCCAGAAAATATTAGTGAGTATTCTGAAGAGGTTTATAAAAAAGCGGGAGAGAATTTGGAAAGATTTATTCAAAATAATATTTTTATAAAAGAAGAAAAAGATTGTTTATATATTTATGAGCTAGATTTAGATGGAAAATCACAAAGAGGAATTGTTTCATGCTTATCTGTTGATGATTATTTAAATAACACAATAAAAAAACATGAATTTACTAGAGCTAAAAAAGAAGAAGATAGAGTAAAACATATAAAAGCTTGTAATGCTCAAACAGGACCAATATTTTTAACCTATAGAGATTCAGAAAAAATAAGTAATATAGTTTCAAAAATAGTTTTAGAAAAGCCTTTATATGATTTTATTTCTGATGATGGAGTTTTGCACAGAGTTTGGAAGATAGATGATAAATCTATTATAGATGAAATAATAAAAGAGTTTAAAGAAATTAATTCAATATATATAGCAGATGGACATCATAGGTCAGAAGCAGCTGTAAAAGTATGTTTAGAAAGAAGAGAAAAGGGAGAATGTTTACCTGAGGATGAATGTAATTATTTCTTAGGAGTTTTATTTCCCAAAACAGAACTTACAGTTATAGATTATAACAGAGTAGTTAAAGATTTAAATGGATTAAGTGAAGAGGAATTTTTATTGAAATTAGAAGAAAAATTTCAAATAACTAAATTAAATAAGGAAGATAATCCAAAACCTAAACATAAAGGTGAGTTTGGAATGTATATTAATGGAGATTGGTTCAAATTAGAGTATAAAGAGAAAAATGAAAGTTCACTAATAGAAAAAACAAAAATTGATTTAGTGAAAAATTTAGATGTTTCTATACTTCAAGATAATATTTTAGAGCCTATATTAGGAATAAAAGATGTAAGAAATGATGAGAGAATAGATTTTGTTGGAGGTATAAGAGGGCTTAAAGAATTAGAAAGAAGAGTATCAGAGGATATGAAAGTTGCTTTTGCTCTTTATCCAACAAGTATAGAAGAGGTAATGAAAATTTCTGATAAGGGGTTAATAATGCCACCAAAATCAACATGGTTTGAGCCTAAGCTTAGAAGTGGAATATTCATTCATAAAATATAAAAAGGGATATTATCCGAAATATAATAAAACTTATTTTGGATAATATCCTTTTATATTAAGCCATTTTTAAAATCATTGATTTTAATATTGAAGTAGAGTTTTTAACTCCTATAGCTGTAAACTCAGCGAAGTCCATATGTGCTCCATTATTTGCATTATCAGATATTGATCTTATAACAAGGAATGGAATATTGTTTAAGTAACAAACGTGAGCTATACTTCCACCTTCCATTTCACAAGCAGAAGCTCCAAATTCCTCTTCTAACCATTTAACCTTTTCTACACTAGCAACAAATTGGTCACCAGTAACTATTCTTCCAGTGAAGCTCTTTATTTCTTCATTTTCTTTACAAGCTTCTTCGCAAAGGTCAACTAATTCTTGTGAACATTTAAAATCAAAGGTATCTAATCTTGGTATTTGTCCTATAGGATCTCCAAAGGCAGATGTGTCCATATCATATTGAACTAATGAGTTACCTATAACAACATCACCAGGATATATTTCCATGCCTATACCACCAGCAACACCAACGTTTATAACCTTATTAACTTTGTATTCACTTATTAATATTTGAGTACAAACGGCAGCATTAACCTTACCTATACCACATACAACGGCTACAACCTCTTGACCCCAAAGCGTACCTTGGTGGAAAGTCATATTAGCCTTAGTTTCTTTAGATTTTACTTCCATGTCTTTTAAAAGAATTTCTAATTCTTCGCTCATAGCGGCGATTATTCCTAAAGTCATTTTAAATTCCTCCTCAAATTAAATTCATAAAGTTATTATATATTAAAAAAAGATCATATCATAGAAATTTAGAAAGTAAATCAATAATAAAAGCACACTTTAGCCTTTTATTATTGATTAGAATTTACTTAAATTAGGGCTTAATCCAAGAAATTTTATATGAATTTTCTAGAGGGAAGTAAGTTTTTAAAAGAATTATATGTTAATATAAATGAAAAACTTTATTTATATTAAGTAGAATGTATATAATATTAATGAATTTGTGTGTTTATTAAGTATAAGAATAAACATTATAAGTTTGAGATATTTATTTTAGAACATATTATAGAGGATTAACATAGGGGAAATTTTATTAACTTAAGAAGGAGAGAAAGTTTATGTTACAACATTCATTGTCAAGAACAGAATTACTAATAGGTAAAGATGCTTTAGATAAATTAGCAAAGAGCAAAGTTATGGTATTTGGAGTTGGTGGAGTAGGAAGCTTTACTGTAGAAGCTTTAGCTAGAGCAGGAGTAGGAAACTTAATTTTAGTTGATGATGATACTGTTTGTTTAACAAATTTAAACAGACAAATACATGCTACATATAAAACTATAAGTAAAAACAAAGTAGAGGTTATGAAGGAAAGAGTTCTTTCAGTAAATAGAAATTGTAATGTGGAGACTATACAAGTTTTTGTTACTCCAGATAACTTAGAAGAAATAATACCAGATGATGTAGATTATGTGGTAGATGCCATTGATACTGTTTCAGCTAAGATAGCTCTTGCTGTTTATTGTGAACAAAAAGGAATAAAACTTATGAGTTCAATGGGAACTGGAAACAAATTAAATCCAGCAGAGTTTAAAGTAGCTGATATATATAATACAAAGGTATGTCCGCTAGCTAAGGTTATGAGATATGAACTAAGAAAAAGAGGGGTTAAGAAATTAAAGGTTGTTTATTCAGAAGAAATGCCTAGAAAACCAAAGGTTGAAGATGTAGTTACTTGCAAAACAGGATGTGTTTGTACTGGTGGAACTAAAAAATGTTCAGCTAAAAGACAAATACCAGGAAGTGTATCTTTCGTACCTCCAGTAGCTGGTATGATAATAGCATCAGAAGTGGTTAAAGATTTAATAAAAGAATATATTTAATATAGAGAAATTTGGGCTTTATCAAAATATGATAATAAAAATTATTTTGATATAAGCTCTTTTTCTATTTATAAAGCTTTTAATTTTAAAATATAAAGAAGTTTTTAATTATGTAGAGTAAGTATACATAATTAAGCACTATTCAATGTTTTTATGGTATAATTTTTATGTTTTTGTTTTTTATAAATAACTACTCTAAATTTTATGTTTTTTATGGTTTAAAGTAGTATATTTTAATAATATAGATCTAATAAAGTTTTATTTATTTTAAATAATAAGGAGAAGTAATAATGAACAGTAAAAAGCAAAATTATGTTGCATTAGCTTTTCTATTTATAATGATGATTTTAGCAGCTATAGTTGAAAATACTAAGGGTATATTCATACCAGTATTTAAACAGGAATTTGGAGTTAACGATAATACTATAAGTAACTTACTTATTTCTACTTCAGCTGCTTATATGGTATTAACATTTATAGGTGGAATGCTTTGCGAAAAGTTTGGACAGAAAAAGGTATTTTTAGCTGGATTGATGGTGATATTTTTATCACTTATATTTTTATCTTTTACAAAAAACTATTTAATGTTATATACAGGAATGGTAATAAGTAGTGCTGGTATAGCAATGGTTGCAATATCATGTAATACAGTTCTTCCTATATTAGCATTAACGGCACAAAACGTAATAATGAATGTTATGCATGCTTGCTACGGGTTAGGCTCTTCAGTTGGACAAGGATTGTTTGGTTCATTAACTGCAAGAGGAGTTAACTGGAGAACTATGTATTTCTTTGTAGGTTTAGTTTACTTAGCAGTATTCATATGCTTTATATTCGTTAAAATACCTAGAACAGAAATAGTTAAAGAAAAAGATAAGATGACTATAATAGAAGCTTTATCAAATAAGGTAATAGTTGCCTATATGCTTGCCTTAGGATTATATGTATTTACAGAGCAGGGTATATCAAATTGGTTCGTAAATTACATGAAGTACGGTTATAATATAAATGAGCAAAAGGCAGGAATGTATTTATCACTATTTTTTGCTATATTCACCATAGGAAGATTATTTGGTGGATTTGTAGTAGAAAAAAGAGGATATTTCAATATATTATATAAAACATTAATAATAGGAGCTGCACTTTGTATCTTAGGTTTACTTTTAGGTAGAAACGGTATGGTGATAATATCTGTATCAGGATTATTCTTCTCAATAACATTCCCAACTACAGTTTTAACTATTAGTAAGGTTTTTGATAAGAATGTTGCATATATTACAGGTATTGTAATAACATCAGCTAGTTTAGTTGGTATGATTCTTAACAAGGCTATTGGATTGTTAAATGAAAGTGTTGGACCAGATAAGGCATTTTATATTATACCTGCAAGTGCAATTTTATCTGCCATTTTAATGTTCTACTTATACTTAAATACTAAGAAGAGGCTAGTAAAGTAAAAAATGTAAATTGGAGAGTAGAGTATGTCTTTTGATAAGAATGTATTTATAGAAGCAATAAGAGGAAATGATAGGGAATACGTTGTAAAAGATAAAGTTGGCATAATACTAGGTAGATTTTTCTTGAAGGATTTAGATAGTAAAAATAAAAAAGTTGATGTTAAATTTAAATTTTACAAAGAAGATAACTATAAACTTATGAAAGAGACTTTAAGAAAGATTTTAAAGGTTTTATTTGCTGAAAAAGACATATATAAAATTAATCTTTTTGTTTCGGATATAAAAAACTTTAATGCTTATTTAGATTTAGGTTTTATGCTTGAGGGTATATTATCAGATAATGTATGTAATAATGGTATTCAGAAAGATGAATATATTATGGGGATAAATATAAATGACTTTAATGATAAGGTTAAATTAGTTCAGTTTCAATTAAATACTGAAAGATTAGCCTTTAGAAATTTAACTCCAGAGAATACAGAAGAAATGCTTGATTATTATATAAGAAATGAAGAGCATTTAAGACAGTATGAACCTACTAGAGATAGCGGTTTTTATACTTATGAAGGACAAAAAGAAATTTTAACAGAAAGTTTTAGACAGTTTATAGATGGAACTTCAATTGATTTAGGTATATTTAAAGATGAAAAACTAATAGGAAAAATAAAATTATCTAATATAGTCTATGGAATATTAAGAAATGCCTTTGTTGGATACTCCATAGATAAGGAGCATCAAGGAAAGGGCTATATGAAAGAAGCACTTAATACAGTATGTAGTTACGCTTTTGAAGAAATGGGTTTACATAGACTAGAGGCTTCAACCTTAATTGAGAATTCTAGATCTCAAGGAGTATTAAAGGCTTGTGGATTTAATGAATTAGGTATTAGTGAAAAATATTTATACATTAATGGTGAATGGAGAGATCATAAAATATTTTATAAGGTGAACGATGACTTATAAGGTTTAAGGAGGAACAATATTGTCTCTAAATACGAAAAATAATCTTTACAGAGAGATACTAGATAGGATAGATAGAGGAGGAAATTGGGAAATGATAGTTGTAGATGGAGTTGTTGGAGTAGGTAAGAGTACTTTAATGAACATCTTAGCAGAGAGAGGGTTAATAGCTTATGAGGAACCTGTGGTGGACAATCCTATATTAGAAAAATTCTATTATGATAGGAATAGATATTCTTTTCCACTTCAAGTATTCTTTTTAAATAAAAGATTCAAGCATATAAAAGAAGCTGGACTTGTAGAGAATTCAGTTATGGATAGAAGTATATATGGAGATGTTATATTTGCTAAGATGCTATGTGAAAAGGGCGAAATGACAGTTGAAGAGTTTGAATTATATAAGGAGCTTTTAGAAAATATGCTAGAGCATGTTAAAGCACCAAAGTTAATGGTATATCTAGAAATATCAGTAGATGAAGCTATGAAGAGAATTCAAAAAAGAGGTAGAGATTACGAGCAAGTAGTTGAAAGAGAATATTGGGAAAAGCTTAATAATGAGTATAGAGAGTATTTTGAAAACTATAATGTCTCTCCTATATTAAGAATAAATGTTGATGAGTTAGATTTTGAAAATGTACCAGAAGATAGAGAATATGTTTTAAATCTTATAGATGAGAAACTAAGCGAATTAGAAAATAATAAATAAGTTTATTTAAAAGAAGAGGATATTTAGTTATTCTCTTCTTTTGTATATTATTAAAGTATTTTTTTATTTAAGTTGAGTAATTATATGAATATTTTAAAGAAAAAAGGGTGATTATGATAAATGATTTATTATTAATTTAGGTTTTTACAAGGGTTAAACATACAAAACTATCCATAAATGAATAGTAATTGAATATAATATCTATAAACTTTTCCTAGTGTGTCAATATATGATATACAGAGAAAATGAAAGGATTTAAAAGATTAGTTTGGATGTTTTTCAAAAACTAAAGCAAAATTTAAATTAAATTAAAGAAATGGTGTTAAGATAATACCTGTCACTAAGGACGGGCAACAAAAAAAGACAATAAGTTGAAAGAAAACAACTTAAAAAGTTTTTTAAAAAAAGTGTTGACAAAGTTCGAAGGTGATGATAAAATAAAGAAGTCGCTTGAGGGCGACAAAGAAATGGTCTTTGAAAATTAAACAGAAGATATTAACATAAACCAGCAATTCTTTTATAAGTAATATGAGTATAGATTAAACTTTTAAATTGAGAGTTTGATCCTGGCTCAGGATGAACGCTGGCGGCGTGCTTAACACATGCAAGTCGAGCGATGAAGTTTCCTTCGGGAAACGGATTAGCGGCGGACGGGTGAGTAACACGTGGGTAACCTGCCTCATAGAGTGGAATAGCCTTCCGAAAGGAAGATTAATACCGCATAATGTTGAAAGATGGCATCATCATTCAACCAAAGGAGCAATCTGCTATGAGATGGACCCGCGGCGCATTAGCTAGTTGGTGGGGTAACGGCCTACCAAGGCGACGATGCGTAGCCGACCTGAGAGGGTGATCGGCCACATTGGGACTGAGACACGGCCCAGACTCCTACGGGAGGCAGCAGTGGGGAATATTGCACAATGGGGGAAACCCTGATGCAGCAACGCCGCGTGAGTGATGAAGGTTTTCGGATCGTAAAGCTCTGTCTTTGGGGAAGATAATGACGGTACCCAAGGAGGAAGCCACGGCTAACTACGTGCCAGCAGCCGCGGTAATACGTAGGTGGCGAGCGTTATCCGGATTTACTGGGCGTAAAGGGAGCGTAGGCGGATGATTAAGTGGGATGTGAAATACCCGGGCTCAACTTGGGTGCTGCATTCCAAACTGGTTATCTAGAGTGCAGGAGAGGAGAGTGGAATTCCTAGTGTAGCGGTGAAATGCGTAGAGATTAGGAAGAACACCAGTGGCGAAGGCGACTCTCTGGACTGTAACTGACGCTGAGGCTCGAAAGCGTGGGGAGCAAACAGGATTAGATACCCTGGTAGTCCACGCCGTAAACGATGAATACTAGGTGTGGGGGTTTCAACACCTCCGTGCCGCCGCTAACGCATTAAGTATTCCGCCTGGGGAGTACGGTCGCAAGATTAAAACTCAAAGGAATTGACGGGGACCCGCACAAGTAGCGGAGCATGTGGTTTAATTCGAAGCAACGCGAAGAACCTTACCTACACTTGACATCCCTTGCATTACTCTTAATCGAGGAAATCCCTTCGGGGACAAGGTGACAGGTGGTGCATGGTTGTCGTCAGCTCGTGTCGTGAGATGTTGGGTTAAGTCCCGCAACGAGCGCAACCCTTGTCGTTAGTTACTACCATTAAGTTGAGGACTCTAGCGAGACTGCCTGGGTTAACCAGGAGGAAGGTGGGGATGACGTCAAATCATCATGCCCCTTATGTGTAGGGCTACACACGTGCTACAATGGCTGGTACAGAGAGATGCAATACCGCGAGGTGGAGCCAAACTTAAAAACCAGTCTCAGTTCGGATTGTAGGCTGAAACTCGCCTACATGAAGCTGGAGTTACTAGTAATCGCGAATCAGAATGTCGCGGTGAATACGTTCCCGGGTCTTGTACACACCGCCCGTCACACCATGAGAGTTGGCAATACCCGAAGTCCGTGAGCTAACCGCAAGGAGGCAGCGGCCGAAGGTAGGGTCAGCGATTGGGGTGAAGTCGTAACAAGGTAGCCGTAGGAGAACCTGCGGCTGGATCACCTCCTTTCTAAGGAATACATCTTAGGATAACTAAGATGATAATGAATTCTGGATAATATCTCTGTTTAATTTTGAGAGACTATCTCTCAAAATTGTTCTTTGAAAATTGCACATAATTTAATTTATAGAAACAACAAGCCAAATTGGCAAAACCAATTTCTATTCTTTGTAAAATGAGAACTATAACTAATATAGGTCAAGCTACAAAGGGCGCATGGTGAATGCCTTGGCATCAGGAGCCGATGAAGGACGTGATAAGCTGCGATAAGCTTCGGGTAGGCGCACATAGCCTGAGATCCGAAGATCTCCGAATGAGGAAACTCACATGGGAAACCCCATGTATCATTAAGTGAATACATAGCTTAATGAAGGTAACCCAGGGAACTGAAACATCTAAGTACCTGGAGGAAGAGAAAGAAAAATCGATTTTCTTAGTAGCGGCGAGCGAAAGGGAAAGAGCCCAAACCGGAAACTTGTTTCCGGGGTTGTGGACATAGCATCAAAGTGGAGGCTATTGTAACTGAAGAGAACTGGAAAGTTCCACCGTAGAAGGTAATAGTCCTGTAAGTGAAACGAGAAGACCACGAGTTATGATCCAGAGTACCACGAGACACGTGAAACCTTGTGGGAAGCAGGGAGGACCACCTCCCAAGGCTAAATACTACCTGATGACCGATAGTGAAGCAGTACCGTGAGGGAAAGGTGAAAAGAACCCCGGGAGGGGAGTGAAATAGAACCTGAAACCGTGTGCCTACAACCGCTCAGAGCCCCTTATGAGGGTGATGAGGTGCTTTTTGTAGAACGAGCCAACGAGTTACGGTATGTAGCAAGGTTAAGTACTTAAGGTACGGAGCCGAAGGGAAACCGAGTCTGAATAGGGCGACTAGTTGCATGCCGTAGACCCGAAACCGGGTGACCTATCCATGGCCAGGTTGAAGCGAGGGTAAAACCTCGTGGAGGACCGAACCACGTTGCTGTTGAAAAAGCATGGGATGAGCTGTGGATAGCGGAGAAATTCCAATCGAACCCGGAGATAGCTGGTTCTCTCCGAAATAGCTTTAGGGCTAGCGTCGAGTATGAGTAGTGGAGGTAGAGCACTGAATGGGCTAGGGGGCATAGCGCTTACCGAACCTTATCAAACTCCGAATGCCACATACTTTGAGCTCGGCAGTCAGACTACGAATGATAAGATCCGTGGTCAAAAGGGAAACAGCCCAGATCGTCAGCTAAGGTCCCAAAGTGTAAGTTAAGTGGGAAAGGATGTGAGATTTCTAAGACAACTAGGATGTTGGCTTAGAAGCAGCCATTCATTAAAAGAGTGCGTAATAGCTCACTAGTCGAGAGATCTTGCGCCGAAAATGTAACGGGGCTAAACTTACCACCGAAGCTACGGGCTTGAACTTAGTTCAAGCGGTAGGAGAGCGTCGTAACCGGGCTGAAGTCGTACCGTAAGGAGCGGTGGACTGGTTACGAGTGAGAATGTTGGCATCAGTAGCGAGATGTGGGTGAGAATCCCACAGGCCGAAAACCTAAGGTTTCCTCAGGAAGGTTCGTCCGCTGAGGGTTAGTCGGGACCTAAGCCGAGGCCGAAAGGCGTAGGTGATGGACAACTGGTTGATATTCCAGTACCACTACCATCGTTATTATCGATGGCGTGACGCAGGAGGATAGTGTGTGCTAGCTATTGGATGCTAGTCTAAGCGTTTAGGCAGTGAGAGTAGGCAAATCCGCTCTCATAATGCTGAGGCGTGATGGGGAAGGTTCCACGGAACCGAAGTACATGATTCCACGCTGCCAAGAAAAGCGTCTAGAGAGAGAAGTAGTGCCCGTACCGCAAACCGACACAGGTAGGTGAGGAGAGAATCCTAAGGCCGGCGGAAGAATTACAGTTAAGGAACTCGGCAAATTGACCCCGTAAGTTCGCGAGAAGGGGTGCCTACGAGAGTAGGCCGCAGAGAATAGGCCCAAGCAACTGTTTAGCAAAAACACAGGTCTCTGCTAAAGCGTAAGCTGATGTATAGGGGCTGACGCCTGCCCGGTGCTGGAAGGTTAAGGGGAACACTTAGCGCAAGCGAAGGTGTGAACTTAAGCCCCAGTAAACGGCGGCCGTAACTATAACGGTCCTAAGGTAGCGAAATTCCTTGTCAGGTAAGTTCTGACCCGCACGAATGGCGTAATGACTTGGGCACTGTCTCAACTGTAAATCCGGCGAAGTTGTAGTGCGAGTGAAGATGCTCGCTACCCGCGATTGGACGGAAAGACCCCGTAGAGCTTTACTGTAGCTTAGCATTGAGTTTTGGTATTGTCTGTACAGGATAGGTGGGAGACTAGGAAACCAGGGCGTCAGCCTTGGTGGAGTCAACCTTGGGATACCACCCTGACAGTACTGAAATTCTAACTGGCGGCCATGAATCTGGTCACAGGACATTGTTAGGTGGGCAGTTTGACTGGGGCGGTCGCCTCCTAAAAAGTAACGGAGGCGCCCAAAGGTTCCCTCAGAACGGTCGGAAATCGTTCGAAGAGTGCAAAGGCAGAAGGGAGCCTGACTGCGACACCCACAAGTGGAGCAGGGACGAAAGTCGGGCTTAGTGATCCGGTGGTACCTCGTGGGAGGGCCATCGCTCAACGGATAAAAGCTACCTCGGGGATAACAGGCTGATCTCCCCCAAGAGTCCACATCGACGGGGAGGTTTGGCACCTCGATGTCGGCTCGTCGCATCCTGGGGCTGAAGTAGGTCCCAAGGGTTGGGCTGTTCGCCCATTAAAGCGGCACGCGAGCTGGGTTCAGAACGTCGTGAGACAGTTCGGTCCCTATCCGTCGCGGGCGTAGGAAATTTGAGAGGAGCTGTCCTTAGTACGAGAGGACCGGGATGGACTGACCTCTGGTGTACCAGTTGTTCCGCCAGGAGCACAGCTGGGTAGCTAAGTCGGGAATGGATAAACGCTGAAAGCATCTAAGCGTGAAGCCAACCTCAAGATGAGATTTCCCATAGCATAAGCTAGTAAGATCCCTTGAAGAACACAAGGTTGATAGGTCGGGGGTGTAAGCATGGTAACATGTTCAGCTGACCGATACTAATAGATCGAGGGCTTGACCAAATATAGTAAATTAAATATGTGCAATTTTGAAAGAACAAAAACTTTCAAACATCTGGTGATGATGTTCTTTAGGGTAACACCCGTTCCCATTCCGAACACGACGGTTAAGCCTTTAGAAGCCGATGGTACTGCACGGGAGACTGTGTGGGAGAGTAGGTGGTCGCCAGGTCTTATGATTTGCTAGCTCAGTCGGTAGAGCACGTGACTTTTAATCACGGTGTCCAGGGTTCGATTCCCTGGCAGATCACCAAAAACCTCTCTTAATTAGAGAGGTTTTTTTGTATATAAAAATATATTATGTAAATTAATATAAAAATAATTATAGTAAAATAAATCATAATTTAATAAAGTTTCATATAAATTCGACTAGAGTTCAGAATATATTAATATTTAACAGGATTCTAGTCGACTTTATATATTAGTAAAAATAAAAGTTTTAATATATAATTATATGTAATGAATAAAAAAGTATATATTTTTAAGTTACTTTTTTATAAATATGGAATGACTTTAAATAAGAGTTAATATAAATTTAGTTAGCAGTAATAGTGTGGTATAGAGGAGAATATTATGATAAAAAAAACGGAAAAAGCATATGAGGTAAAAAGAGCCTTCAACAATAATATAGTTTTGGTTGATGATGATGAAAAAGAAATTATATTATTTGCTAAAGGTATAGGCTTTAATTGTAAAAAAGGTTCAATAATACCTGAGAATACTAATATAGAAAAAATATTTACTATACAAGATGAGAATAATATTGCTAACTTTAGAAGAGTGGTTGGAAGTAATGATGAGAAGTTTATTGCTTTTTGTGAAGAATTAATATTAGAGATTTCAAGAGATTTTAGTGAGGAATTAAACGAGATTATACATATAGGTTTAATAGATCATATTTCTTTTGCTATTGAGAGAATGAAAAAAGGAGAGATTTTAAGAAATCCTTTTTTAGTAGAAATAGAAACTCTATATCCTAAAGAGTTTGAGGCTGCAACTAAAATGGTTAAAAAGCTTGAGGATTTTACAGGGGTAAGTATAGTTGATGATGAGATTGGATTTATTGCTATGCATATACATTCGGCAAGAACAACAGGAAAGATTTCTCATACAATAAAATTTACCTATATAGCAAATACTGCTGTAGAATATATTGAAGATGCTTTTAATATTGAAGTAGATAGAACTTCATTATCTTATGCTAGATTTATAAGTCACTTAAGATTTGCTATTGAAAGACTTATAAATAATACTCCGGTAAAAAATGAATTACTTTCTATTATAAAACTAAAGTATCCAGAATCCTTTAAGGTTGCTGAAGAAATAGGAAAAGCTATAAATGAAGATTTTTCTCTAGAAGTTGCAGAAGATGAGATAGGGTATTTAGCCTTGCATGTAGAGAGAATAAGAAAAAATGAATAAATAAAAAAGCTGACTTTTAAGTCAGCTTTTTATTATTTAACTTTATAAGTTAAAACAGTATCATTTCCAGCAGTAACTGTTTCACCTATAACAGGTTTCATATCTTTTACCATATCAGGATTTGTGATTAATACAGGAGTGTGTAATTTTAAGCCTTTTCCTAATATAAAATCTCTATCTATTTTTAATATTGGTGTACCAGCTTTAACTTGTTGTCCTGGTTCAGTTAATCTTTCGAATCCTTCTCCTTCTAGAGAAACTGTATCTATACCAACGTGAACTAATAATTCAATACCATTACTTAAAGTCATAGCGAAAGCATGGTTAGTTTTGAATACTAATGATAATTCTCCATCAGCAGGAGCAACAATAGTATCTCCAGTTACTTCAATAGCAACTCCATCTCCAGCCATTTTTTCAGCGAAAACTTGATCTGGTACTTGTGATAAATCAATAGTTTTTCCAGTTGCAGGAGCAATTAATTTTAATTCTTTTTTAAATAATCCAAACATATTTATTTTCTCAACTTATTATATTAAGTTAAGAAATTCACTTCCTTTCTATATATAGAATCAAATATAAAAAAACAGGCATAAGTCTATTAGAACTTATGCCTGATTTAACAGTAACATGTTATGATTACATTATATATTCTTTATTTTTATAAGTCAACACTATATTTATACAATATCATTTGAAGATTTGTATTTATATGTAATAAATTTAGGAAGCGTGAGAAAGATAATATTATAGTGATTATAAAAAATATGTTTATCTTAAAGTTGACACCCTAAAAAAGATATAGTAATATTTAAATGCAAACATTACAGATGTAATGTTTAAGAGATTATTTTAAGCGTGTAACCATAAATTTTGGGCATTAGCTGAAAAGAATTACTATGTTCTTTTCAGCTTTTTTTATGTGTGAATATAATTGTATTAATAGGACAATTTTTAGCTAAAGGGGAAAGGATTTCAAAAGGAATTTCTATATAAGCATTTTATGATTAAAAATATAGATTATAAAATGCTTATATAGGTATTCAATAGGAATAGATAACTTTTATATTTTATTTTTAGAATACCTAATGCTTTAAAGAAGTTAAATTTTTTAAAGTATTACACAAACTTAAACTAAATGAAAAAAACTTATAAGGAGGAATGAACAAATGAGTAAAAAAGGTTCAAAAGTTTTAGGCTTTCTTCAAAGAATAGGTAAATCTTTAATGGTTCCTATAGCAGTAATGCCAGCTTTAGGATTATTATTAAGACTTGGAGATAAAGACTTATTAAATATCCCTTGGATCAGCGCTGCTGGTGGAGCTGCCTTTGGAGATAATATGGCAATGCTTTTTGCTGTAGGTATAGGATTTGGACTTTCAGATGAAAATAATGGAGTTGGAGGATTAGCAGGTCTTTTAGGATTTTTAGTTATGAAAAATGTTGCAACTTCATTTGATCCAAGTATAAATATGGGAGCTTTTGGTGGAGTTGTAGCCGGAGTTGTTGGAGGACTTTTATATAATAAATTTAAAGATATTAAAGTTCCTCAATTTTTAGGATTCTTTGGTGGAAAAAGATTTGTTCCAATAATAACATCAGCGGTATGTCTTATTTTAGGGGTATTCTTTGGATATACTTGGCCAACATTCCAAGCTGGATTAGACGGATTTGCTAATATAATGGTAGCGGCAGGTGCTATTGGGGCTGGAATATATGGAATATTAAATAGATTATTAATACCAATTGGATTACACCATGTAATGAACACAGTAATTTGGTTCCAATTAGGAAGCTTTACAGATCCAGTTTCAGGTCAAATTGCAACTGGAGATATTGCAAGATTTTTAGCTGGAGATCCAACAGCTGGGGTTTACACAGCAGGCTTTTATCCAATAATGATGTTTGGTTTACCAGCTGCATGTTTAGCAATGTATGTTTGTGCTAAGAAGAAAAACAAGGCAGTGGTTGGGGGAATGTTCTTATCATTAGCATTAACAGCTATAATAACAGGTATTACAGAACCAATAGAATTTGCTTTTATGTTCTTATCACCAATACTTTATGTTATACATGCAATATTAACAGGTATATCATTAGCAGTGGCATATGCTCTTAATGTACATCTAGCATTTAGTTTCTCAGGTGGATTAATTGACTATATTTTATACTTTGGAAAAGGTCAAAATCAATTAATAATATTATTAATGGGACTTGTTGCATTTGTAGTTTATTATTTCTTATTTATGTTCTTTATTAAGAAGTTTAATCTTAAAACACCTGGTAGAGAAGATGATTTTGATGATGAAAATGAAGATACAGAAACTAATTCAAAAACAGTATCAAAATCAGAAGACAATCCATCTAAGGGTGGTACTTTAGCTGAAAAGGCAGAAGTTGTTTTAGAAGCTCTTGGAGGAAAAGAAAATATAGAAGTTCTAGACAACTGTATAACAAGATTAAGATTAACTTTAAAAGATGCTTCTAAAATAGATGAAGTTACTTTAAAAAAGGCTGGAGCTAGCGGAATAATGAAATTAGATGGAAAGAATGTTCAAGTAATTATGGGAACTTTAGCAGATCCTTTAGCTAGCCAAATGAAAAAATTACTTTAATAATTAAATAAAAAATTATACTTATAAAATAAAAGCTATAAACCATTTAGTGGTTTATGGCTTTTTATTTATATATTTAATAATAGTAAAAGGTCGTCTATAGTTAATTCAGAACGAGATGTTAATATAAGATTATTTAGTAGAAAATAAGCAAACTTATCTGAGGATATAGGGGGATTAATTTCTCCCTTTTCTATATGAATTTCAATTAGCTTTTCTAAAGTTTCATACATTGGCTCTATAACATAGTGATTTTTAGAGGTATGCTTAGCCATCTCTGAAAATATAAGTCTATAGTTTTTTAAGAAATCATTTATATTATTAGAAATAAAAATTAGTTTTTCTTTAAATGAAATATCTTCTTCTATTATTTCATTAGATATCTTTAAAATAGAAGTCCAATCATTAGATAGTATATCAATAACAAGTTGTTCCTTGTTTTTAAAATAGTTATAGAAGGTTCCAGTACCTATATTACATTCCTTAGTTATATTTCTTATATTTAAATTTAAATATCCATTAGACAGCAATTGTTTTTTTCCTTCAGTTAATAAATCTTCTTTTACATTTTTTATAATTTTAGGCATAAGAAGGCCTCCTTCATTAAAGAACTATATAGAAATTATAGTATTTAAGATTATTAAATTCAAATTTAAAGTGTTTTAAAGAAAAGATTGAATTAAATATAGAGAAAATATAAGTATAATTTTATCTAAGTAATATCTATAAATTATTATATTGGTGTATATATTTAGATAAATTTAAATAAAAAAAGAGTTTTTTTATTTAGTATAAGAATAATATAGTAAATATTATACTTAGAATAAGAGTATTTATAGGAATATTAAGGGGAATTTCAATTTAAACTTTACCAGGTGTATCAATATAAGAATTACATAGTATTTTAATGAAAAATAAAGAATATTAACAATAATTATGTAAAATAAACATCTATGTAATTAGAATAAGTTATGTAACGTGGTAAGATAAATCTCGTCGCTGAGAGACACAGAAACAACTCAACAAAATAAATTAAAAGTTTTGAAAAAAGTTGTTGACAAAGTTTCAAAGTGATGTTAAACTAAGAAAGTCGCTTGAGGGCGACAACGAAATGGTCTTTGAAAATTAAACAGAAGATATTAACATAAACCAGCAATTCTTTTATAAGTAATATAAGTATAGATTAAACTTTTAAATTGAGAGTTTGATCCTGGCTCAGGATGAACGCTGGCGGCGTGCTTAACACATGCAAGTCGAGCGATGAAGTTTCCTTCGGGAAATGGATTAGCGGCGGACGGGTGAGTAACACGTGGGTAACCTGCCTCATAGAGTGGAATAGCCTTCCGAAAGGAAGATTAATACCGCATAATGTTGAAAGATGGCATCATCATTCAACCAAAGGAGCAATCCGCTATGAGATGGACCCGCGGCGCATTAGCTAGTTGGTGGGGTAACGGCCTACCAAGGCGACGATGCGTAGCCGACCTGAGAGGGTGATCGGCCACATTGGGACTGAGACACGGCCCAGACTCCTACGGGAGGCAGCAGTGGGGAATATTGCACAATGGGGGAAACCCTGATGCAGCAACGCCGCGTGAGTGATGAAGGTTTTCGGATCGTAAAGCTCTGTCTTTGGGGAAGATAATGACGGTACCCAAGGAGGAAGCCACGGCTAACTACGTGCCAGCAGCCGCGGTAATACGTAGGTGGCGAGCGTTATCCGGATTTACTGGGCGTAAAGGGAGCGTAGGCGGATGATTAAGTGGGATGTGAAATACCCGGGCTCAACTTGGGTGCTGCATTCCAAACTGGTTATCTAGAGTGCAGGAGAGGAGAGTGGAATTCCTAGTGTAGCGGTGAAATGCGTAGAGATTAGGAAGAACACCAGTGGCGAAGGCGACTCTCTGGACTGTAACTGACGCTGAGGCTCGAAAGCGTGGGGAGCAAACAGGATTAGATACCCTGGTAGTCCACGCCGTAAACGATGAATACTAGGTGTGGGGGTTTCAACACCTCCGTGCCGCCGCTAACGCATTAAGTATTCCGCCTGGGGAGTACGGTCGCAAGATTAAAACTCAAAGGAATTGACGGGGACCCGCACAAGTAGCGGAGCATGTGGTTTAATTCGAAGCAACGCGAAGAACCTTACCTACACTTGACATCCCTTGCATTACTCTTAATCGAGGAAATCCCTTCGGGGACAAGGTGACAGGTGGTGCATGGTTGTCGTCAGCTCGTGTCGTGAGATGTTGGGTTAAGTCCCGCAACGAGCGCAACCCTTGTCGTTAGTTACTACCATTAAGTTGAGGACTCTAGCGAGACTGCCTGGGTTAACCAGGAGGAAGGTGGGGATGACGTCAAATCATCATGCCCCTTATGTGTAGGGCTACACACGTGCTACAATGGCTGGTACAGAGAGATGCAATACCGCGAGGTGGAGCCAAACTTAAAAACCAGTCTCAGTTCGGATTGTAGGCTGAAACTCGCCTACATGAAGCTGGAGTTACTAGTAATCGCGAATCAGAATGTCGCGGTGAATACGTTCCCGGGTCTTGTACACACCGCCCGTCACACCATGAGAGTTGGCAATACCCGAAGTCCGTGAGCTAACCGCAAGGAGGCAGCGGCCGAAGGTAGGGTCAGCGATTGGGGTGAAGTCGTAACAAGGTAGCCGTAGGAGAACCTGCGGCTGGATCACCTCCTTTCTAAGGAATACATCTTAGGACAACTAAGATGATAATGAATTCTGGATAATATCTCTGTTTAATTTTGAGAGACTATCTCTCAAAATTGTTCTTTGAAAATTGCACATAATTTAATTTATAGAAACAACAAGCCAAATTGGCAAAACCAATTTCTATTCTTTGTAAAATGAGAACTATAACTAATATAGGTCAAGCTACAAAGGGCGCATGGTGAATGCCTTGGCATCAGGAGCCGATGAAGGACGTGATAAGCTGCGATAAGCTTCGGGTAGGCGCACATAGCCTGAGATCCGAAGATCTCCGAATGAGGAAACTCACATGGGAAACCCCATGTATCATTAAGTGAATACATAGCTTAATGAAGGTAACCCAGGGAACTGAAACATCTAAGTACCTGGAGGAAGAGAAAGAAAAATCGATTTTCTTAGTAGCGGCGAGCGAAAGGGAAAGAGCCCAAACCGGAAACTTGTTTCCGGGGTTGTGGACATAGCATAAAAGTGGAGGCTATTGTAACTGAAGAGAACTGGAAAGTTCCACCGTAGAAGGTAATAGTCCTGTAAGTGAAACGAGAAGACCACGAGTTATGATCCAGAGTACCACGAGACACGTGAAACCTTGTGGGAAGCAGGGAGGACCACCTCCCAAGGCTAAATACTACCTGATGACCGATAGTGAAGCAGTACCGTGAGGGAAAGGTGAAAAGAACCCCGGGAGGGGAGTGAAATAGAACCTGAAACCGTGTGCCTACAACCGCTCAGAGCCCCTTATGAGGGTGATGAGGTGCTTTTTGTAGAACGAGCCAACGAGTTACGGTATGTAGCAAGGTTAAGTACTTAAGGTACGGAGCCGAAGGGAAACCGAGTCTGAATAGGGCGACTAGTTGCATGCCGTAGACCCGAAACCGGGTGACCTATCCATGGCCAGGTTGAAGCGAGGGTAAAACCTCGTGGAGGACCGAACCACGTTGCTGTTGAAAAAGCATGGGATGAGCTGTGGATAGCGGAGAAATTCCAATCGAACCCGGAGATAGCTGGTTCTCTCCGAAATAGCTTTAGGGCTAGCGTCGAGTATGAGTAGTGGAGGTAGAGCACTGAATGGGCTAGGGGGCATAGCGCTTACCGAACCTTATCAAACTCCGAATGCCACATACTTTGAGCTCGGCAGTCAGACTACGAATGATAAGATCCGTGGTCAAAAGGGAAACAGCCCAGATCGTCAGCTAAGGTCCCAAAGTGTAAGTTAAGTGGGAAAGGATGTGAGATTTCTAAGACAACTAGGATGTTGGCTTAGAAGCAGCCATTCATTAAAAGAGTGCGTAATAGCTCACTAGTCGAGAGATCTTGCGCCGAAAATGTAACGGGGCTAAACTTACCACCGAAGCTACGGGCTTGAACTTAGTTCAAGCGGTAGGAGAGCGTCGTAACCGGGCTGAAGTCGTACCGTAAGGAGCGGTGGACTGGTTACGAGTGAGAATGTTGGCATCAGTAGCGAGATGTGGGTGAGAATCCCACAGGCCGAAAACCTAAGGTTTCCTCAGGAAGGTTCGTCCGCTGAGGGTTAGTCGGGACCTAAGCCGAGGCCGAAAGGCGTAGGTGATGGACAACTGGTTGATATTCCAGTACCACTATAATCGTTATTATCGATGGCGTGACGCAGGAGGATAGTGTGTGCTAGCTATTGGATGCTAGTCTAAGCGTTTAGGCAGTGAGAGTAGGCAAATCCGCTCTCATAATGCTGAGGCGTGATGGGGAAGGTTCTACGGAACCGAAGTACATGATTCCACGCTGCCAAGAAAAGCGTCTAGAGAGAGAAGTAGTGCCCGTACCGCAAACCGACACAGGTAGGTGAGGAGAGAATCCTAAGGCCGGCGGAAGAATTACAGTTAAGGAACTCGGCAAATTGACCCCGTAAGTTCGCGAGAAGGGGTGCCTACGAGAGTAGGCCGCAGAGAATAGGCCCAAGCAACTGTTTAGCAAAAACACAGGTCTCTGCTAAAGCGTAAGCTGATGTATAGGGGCTGACGCCTGCCCGGTGCTGGAAGGTTAAGGGGAACACTTAGCGCAAGCGAAGGTGTGAACTTAAGCCCCAGTAAACGGCGGCCGTAACTATAACGGTCCTAAGGTAGCGAAATTCCTTGTCAGGTAAGTTCTGACCCGCACGAATGGCGTAATGACTTGGGCACTGTCTCAACTGTAAATCCGGCGAAGTTGTAGTGCGAGTGAAGATGCTCGCTACCCGCGATTGGACGGAAAGACCCCGTAGAGCTTTACTGTAGCTTAGCATTGAGTTTTGGTATTGTCTGTACAGGATAGGTGGGAGACTAGGAAACCAGGGCGTCAGCCTTGGTGGAGTCAACCTTGGGATACCACCCTGACAGTACTGAAATTCTAACTGGCGGCCATGAATCTGGTCACAGGACATTGTTAGGTGGGCAGTTTGACTGGGGCGGTCGCCTCCTAAAAAGTAACGGAGGCGCCCAAAGGTTCCCTCAGAACGGTCGGAAATCGTTCGAAGAGTGCAAAGGCAGAAGGGAGCCTGACTGCGACACCCACAAGTGGAGCAGGGACGAAAGTCGGGCTTAGTGATCCGGTGGTACCTCGTGGGAGGGCCATCGCTCAACGGATAAAAGCTACCTCGGGGATAACAGGCTGATCTCCCCCAAGAGTCCACATCGACGGGGAGGTTTGGCACCTCGATGTCGGCTCGTCGCATCCTGGGGCTGAAGTAGGTCCCAAGGGTTGGGCTGTTCGCCCATTAAAGCGGCACGCGAGCTGGGTTCAGAACGTCGTGAGACAGTTCGGTCCCTATCCGTCGCGGGCGTAGGAAATTTGAGAGGAGCTGTCCTTAGTACGAGAGGACCGGGATGGACTGACCTCTGGTGTACCAGTTGTTCCGCCAGGAGCACAGCTGGGTAGCTAAGTCGGGAATGGATAAACGCTGAAAGCATCTAAGCGTGAAGCCAACCTCAAGATGAGATTTCCCATAGCGTAAGCTAGTAAGATCCCTTGAAGAACACAAGGTTGATAGGTCGGGGGTGTAAGCATGGTAACATGTTCAGCTGACCGATACTAATAGATCGAGGGCTTGACCAAATATAGTAAATTAAATATGTGCAATTTTGAAAGAACAAAAACTTTCAAACATCTGGTGATGATGTTCTTTAGGGTAACACCCGTTCCCATTCCGAACACGACGGTTAAGCCTTTAGAAGCCGATGGTACTGCACGGGAGACTGTGTGGGAGAGTAGGTGGTCGCCAGGTTCAAAATGTTCCTCGGTAGCTCAATGGTGGAGCACTCGGCTGTTAACCGATAGGTTGGAGGTTCGAGTCCTCTCCGAGGAGCCATTTTTTTTATTTAAAAAGAGTTATTAAAGAAGATATAAATGTCTTTTTTAATAACTCTTTTTGTATTTCTCAAAGGAATTTAATAATTTATGTTGAATTATTAAAGTATAAAGAAAGTGTTAACATATAGTTATTAATAGTAGAAACTTAAAATCTAAGTTTAATATAGTTGATATTTTTCTTTTAAAGTATGGGGAATTTTTAGGAAAAATCATTAATCTTAATATATAAAAAATACTAAATATAATATTTTTTATTTGAAAGGAATATACTTAGGTATATAAGTTTTTTATAAAATTTTTATTACCCAAAATCAATATTAGACATATTCAAAAACACTTTTAGAAAGCAAATGAGTATAAAGTGAGTTTAAGTTTATCTTATATATAAAAATAAAGTTAAGAGTTTTTATATATTTTGATATTTAACTAAAAGAGTATATTTAAGTAAACATTATATTTAAATTTAATTTTTAGTTATTGCATAAGGGGATTTGATAAAAGTAGAAAGTAGTACATGCTTTTATATAATTAAGTTATTAAATACAAAGTGTATGCATACTTTAAACAGATTACTAATACTAATTTTTCTAGAAAGGTGGTGAATGCTACTTATATGTTGATATGTAAACAATATCAACGGTGTAGCAGAAGATTATGAAGGAGCATAAAATTGAGAATTTAAGAAATATAGGTATTATAGGACATAGTGATTCAGGTAAAACTGCATTATCAGAAGCTTTACTTTATTATACAAAGACTACTGATAGATTAGGAACTTGTGAAGATGGAAATACAATAAGTGATTATGATCAAGAAGAGAAAAAAAGAAAGATATCACTAGCCTTATCTATTATTCCTTTTGAATATGATGGAACTAAGATTAATATATTGGATACTCCAGGTTATTTTGATTTTGTTGGAGAGCAAATAGAAGGGGTTAAGGCTGCTGACTCTGCAATTATAACTGTATGTGGAGTTACTGGCGTTCAAGTTGGAACTGAAAAAGCCTGGGAATGCTGTGAAAAAGAAAAATTACCAAGAGCCTTTTTTATAAATAAATTAGATAGAGAAAATTCAAATTTTGATAAGGTATTAGAAAATATAAGAAATATTTTTGGAAACAAAGTAATTCCTACTCAATATCCATTAGGAAAAGAAAAGGAGTTTAAGGGAATTGTAAATCTTATAACTGAGGAAGCTTTTAAGTATGATAAAAAATCAGGAAAAATAAATAAGATAGAAATACCTAATGAAGTAAAAGATAAGGTTAATGAGTATAGAACTTATTTAATGGAATCTGTAGCTGAAACTGATGAGGAATTACTTGATAAATATTTATCTGAAGGAGAGCTTACAGTTGATGAAATCTATAAAGGACTTTCTATTGGATTTGAAGAAGGAGATATAGCTCCAGTTATGTGTGGAAGTTCAGTATCAATAGTTGGTATGAAAAGCCTATTAGATTCAATTAAAGGATATTTCCCATCACCAGATATAAGCAAAGCTAAAGTTGCTATTGATAGCAATAATAAAGAAATATTAGTTAAGTCAAATAAGGATATGCCATTTTCTGCATTTGTATTTAAAACAATTGCTGATCCTTTTGTAGGAAAGCTTTCAATATTTAAGGTGCAAACAGGAGAGCTAACAACTGATAAGATAATTATAAATTCAAAAAATAATAAGGTAGAAAAAGTTAGTTCATTATGCTTTTTAAGAGGTAAAAGTCAAATACAAACAAGTAAAATAGGCGCAGGAGACATAGGAGCTGTTACAAAACTTCAATATACTTCAACTGGTGATACTCTTTGTGAAAGTAACTTTAAGATTGCTTATGAAGGATTTGAGTTCCCAGAGGCAGTTATGACTATGGCAGTATTACCAAAAAGTAAAGGTGATGAAGAAAAAATTTCTCAAGGACTTTCTAAACTTCTAGATGAAGATCCAACATTTAAGGTTTCTAGAGATCAAGAAAATGCAGAAACTCTAGTTTCTGGTATTGGAGAGACACATATAGAGGTTTTAGCTAGTAAATTAAAAAGTAAATTTGGAATTGATGTAATTCTTCAAGATCCTAAGATTCCTTATAGAGAAACTATAAAAGGTAGTTCTGATGTACAAGGAAAGCATAAAAAACAATCTGGAGGCCATGGACAATATGGAGATGTAAAAATTAAATTTGAGCCTAGAAGAGATGGTGAGCTTGATTTAGAATTTGTGGATAAGGTTGTTGGAGGAGTTGTGCCTAGAAATTATATACCAGCAGTAGAAAAGGGATTAAGAGACTGTTTAAAGAAAGGGGTTTTAGCAGGTTATCCTGTAATAGGAATTAAGGCTACATTACATGATGGATCATATCACCCTGTAGATTCATCAGAAATGGCATTTAAGGTAGCTGCTTCATTAGCATATAAGAAAGGTATGGAGAATGCAAAACCTGTTATATTAGAGCCTATTATGAAGGTAGAAATAATAATTCCAGATGAATACATGGGTGATATAATTAGTGATATAAATAAGAAAAGAGGAAGAGTAATTGGAATGGAACCAGAAGGTAATAATGAAAAAGTTATAGCTGATATTCCTTTATCAGAAATGTTTAAGTATGCTACTGATTTACGTTCAATGACTCAAGGAAGAGGAAGCTTTAGCATGGAATTTGAAAAATATGAGGAAGTTCCAAGTACAGAGGTAGATAAAATAATAGAAGATGCAAAGAAAATAAAAGAAGCTAAGGAAGCTTAAAGAATTATATGTAGAAATTTGGGGAGTACCATCTTAAAATTTAAAAAGATGGTACTTTTTATGTATACAAGGAAAAAAATGTGGTTAAATTAATAATGTTAAAGGTATTATTAAAATTTGTTTAAAAAAATAATTTAGAAAGAATATATTGATGATATAAAACTGATGAATAAAAAAATATATAATAGAATATAAATCTTTTAGGAGTATTTTATCTTATTATAATTAAAAGTTAAGAGGTACTTTCTAAAAGTTCAAGGCTTTAATTTAATTAAAATTATTAGTAACTGAAAAATATCTTAAATTAAAGTGAAATAATGCAAAGATTAAAAATAATTAAATCTTTTGAAATATGAGAGGGTTTTTATATTTATATATCTAATTATATATTTAGAGATAATATCTTAAATGAGGTGTAATTCATGTGCAATTATAGAATGGATATAAAGGGTAAAATAAGTTTAAGTGATTATAGCAACATCTTTGATTATATAAATATTGTTGATGTATGTGATAGATTTATGATTTATATGGAGTCTTTAGATGATGATAATATAGGTATTATTTGTTCTATGCTTAAGGACAATAATTTTAATATAAAAAATCAAGGATACGACAATCAGGGGATTTACTATATAAATGCTAAAAAAATAGGTTAGTGAAAGCAAGCCATAATAGTATTTTTTATATAAATAATTGTAAAAGTATATAATTTAAAAATGGTATAACTTTAAATGTGTAAAGGTACGTACATTTATGTTATAATGTACTTTGTGTTAAATAAAATTATTAATAAGCTATAATTTAAGTTGTCATATAATAATTTAACGAAGTGAATTCTAAAGGGCAACTTGTAAGAAGCACTTATAGTTGAATTAATCCATAAGGAACATGGGGGAGGATTTTTTAAATGAAGAATTACGTTGTTGGAATAGATCTAGGGGGAACAAAAATTAGCTGTGCTCTTGCTGATCTAGAAGGAAATGTTAAAGCTCAACATACAACTCCAACTAATGCTCATGAAGGAGAGCAAGCAGTTTTAGATAGAATTATAGGCTGTGTTGAAACTGTAATATGTGAAGGAAAAGTAACTATTGATGAAGTAGAAGCAATAGGTATTGGATCACCAGGACCACTAGATGCTAGAACTGGTATAATAATAACAACTCCAAATTTACCTTTCAAAAACTTCAACTTAGTTTCACCATTAAAAGCTAAGTTTGGTATTCCTGTTTACTTAGATAATGATGCTAACGTAGCTGCTATAGGTGAATTTATGTTAGGTGCTGGAAAAGGTACTGAAAATATGATTTATATAACTGTAAGTACTGGTGTAGGTGGAGGAGCAATCCTTAACGGTAAAATTTACAGAGGAAGTACTTCAAACGCATTAGAAATTGGACATTCAACTGTTGCACCTGGAACTGTAAGATGTAATTGTGGTAACATGGGATGTCTAGAAGCTGTATCATCAGGAACAGCTATTGGTAAAAGAGGAAGAGAGGCAGTTGCTACAAATGTAGAAACAAGCTTAAAAGATTACGACAATGTAACTTCATATGAAGTATTTGTTGAAGCAGCTAAAGGTGATAGAGTTGCAAAATCAATAATAGATGAAGCTTTAAACTACTTAGGAATTGGTGTTGCAAATGCAATAGCAACTTTTGACCCAGACATGGTTGTTATAGGTGGAGGAGTTTCAAAAGCTGGAGAAGTTGTTTTTGAAACAGTTCAAGAAGTTGTTAATGAAAGATGTTTTAAAGCTATGGCTGAGCATTGTAAAATAGTTCCTGCTGGATTAGGAACTGATGCAGGAGTTATTGGAGCAGTAGCTTTAGCATTATTAGAGTGCAAATAATAAATTTATATAAATAAGTTAGAAGTTTTTACTTCTAACTTTATTTTTTTATATATTTTGCTAGACAAATATAATGTTTACATAGTAAAATGTTATAAATTTATAAACTCGCAAATTTAAATAATTAAATACTAGAAAAAAAGGTTATTTTGTGATAAAACTATATTGAAAATGGTAAATTAAGTATGAAGTTAGGTCATAACCACATATTGTGATTATTATAAAGACATTATATAAGTTCATTATATAATGTCTTTTATACTATAAATAACTTCTATACTATAAAACACAATGTTTTAGATAATTATGACTATATAGGTAAAAGTAAGATTTTAAAAAGTATTAAGGTTTCATTTGTAGAAAATAAAAAAATTTTAGAAATTTAAAAATAACTATTGCTAAATAATAATTATTATTATATAATAATGACATAAGGTTGATGAGGAAATACATCAACAAAGAAACACTTAAATAAAGACTTTTAAATTATGATATAAATTGAAATTAGATAAATTGTTTGTTTTGTAGGAGGAATAAGATTATGAAAAAATTTGTTTGTACAGTATGTGGATATGTTTATGAAGGAGAAAAAGCACCAGAAAAATGCCCAGTATGTGGAGTTGGAGCTGACAAATTCGTAGAACAAGGAGAAGACTTAGCATTTGCAGATGAGCACAGAATCGGAGTTGCTAAAGGTGTAGATGAAAGAATAATCGAAGGATTACAAGCTAACTTTGTAGGAGAATGTACAGAAGTAGGAATGTACTTAGCTATGTCAAGACAAGCTGATAGAGAAGGATTCCCAGAAGTTGCAGAAGCTTACCAAAGAATAGCTTTCGAAGAAGCAGAACACGCTGCTAAATTCGCAGAAATGTTAGGAGAAGTTGTAGAAGCTGATACAAAAGCTAACTTACAAGCAAGAGTAAATGCAGAGCATGGAGCTTGCCAAGGTAAAAAAGATTTAGCTACTTTAGCTAAACAATTAAACTTAGATGCAATCCACGACACAGTTCACGAAATGTGTAAAGACGAAGCTAGACACGGAAAAGCTTTCGCTGGATTATTAAACAGATACTTTAAATAAGATATAAAAATTACACGCTTTATAAATTAAAAATTTAATTACTTCCTTATTAGAAGAGATGCCGTAAAGGTATCTCTTTTTACTTATGAATAAAAAGTTTTTTATTATGATATTTTTAATATAAGGTATATAATTATTACAGAGTTAACTGCTTATGATTTTAAATAATCTTTTTAAGTATAATTTTCTTAATACAAATAAGTAAATAACTATTTTTATTTTGCAAAGATAATAGATGGTTATTGGTTAAAGATGATTGTCTTAAAGGATTTTTAAGCATAGATAAAATTTATGTATAAACAAGAGGAATAGAAGGGAGAAGTATTTTTAATATGAAAATATATTTCACAAGACATGGGGAAACTTTATGGAATCTTGAGCATAGATTTCAAGGATGGAAGGATTCTGAGTTAACTGAAAATGGAGTTAAAAGAGCAGAGTTATTAGGAAAGAAATTTAATGATATTAAAATAGATAAGATTTTTACAAGTCCTATAAAAAGAGCAAAGAGAACTGCATACTTAATAAAAGGTGATAAGGATATTGAGGTTGAAGAAGTTGAAGGATTAAAAGAAATAAGTTTTGGAAAGTGGGAAGGAATGACCACTGAAGAGATAAAAAGTCATGATGAATACGTAAATGAATTAGATAATCTATTCAATAAACCATTTTCTTATAAGAGTTTTGAAGGAGAAAATATAAAAGATTTTACAGAAAGACTATTTAAAACTGTAGATGATATAGTAAAAAATAATGAAGATAAGGACATTTTAATAGTTACTCATGGAATGTGTGTAAGATATTTAATAGGATACTTTAAAAATGAATTTGAGGAAAGCAAAATAATAGATTATCCTATATTTCATCAAGCTAGTTATAATGAGGTTGAATGGAATGGAGAAAATTTTGAAGTAATTACTTTGAACAATATTGACCATTATGAATATGATAAATAATATAAGAAGTTTAAATAATTTAATGAATAAAAATTCTAAAATTACACAACTTAATAGTAGACTTGTGCTACAATCTTAAATCTAAAATCTAGTGATTTTTAAATCTACCTTCTTCGATTCTTGGGAAGAGGGGAATAGATTTTAGAAGTAAGATTTTTAAATATTGAGGTGCTTTAAGTAGCACCTCCCTAATCTAAAAGTTATAGCTAAATCAAAATATTAGCTTAAAAGTTTAATGTAAAATGGATATTTAGCTTACTGTAGCTTAGAAAGTAGCAATAAAGTTATAGAAAATTATGCTTTTAGATAATTTATGAGCACATTAAAAATAGGGATACAATTATGTATCCCTATTTTTTTAGTAAATTACTTTTTCACAAATTTTTAAATCTACATTATTATCATTAAAGTATTCAATATATTCATCACTAGGTTTTGCATCTGTTATAACACAATTTAAATCATTAATTTCACAGAAAGTCATTAAAGAAACATGATCAAATTTTGATTGATCAGCTAAAAGGAAACATTCAGCACTTCTAGAGATTGCAGTTTTCTTTATTTTAAATTCTTCTTTAGTAGAATTAGTAACTCCTCTTTTTAGTGAAATACCAGTACAAGCCATGAAGCATTTATTTATATTATAACTTTTTAATATATCTGTGCTATGTAAGCCTGTAAAAGATTGAGTTTTTCTGTTAAGAATTCCTGATAAACAAATTATATTTAAGTTATTGTAGTGAATTCCTTTGCATATAGCTGTAACGCTATTAGTGAAAATAGTTATATCTTTTTTATCTTTTAGGAAATCGATAATATTAACTGTTGTTGTACCAGAATCTAAAAAGATGCTATATCCATCTTCAATAAATTCAGCAGCAGCCTTTCCTAAAGCTAATTTTGAATTGCTATTTTTAACATTTCTTTCTTCAAAAGATACTAACTCTTGATTTTCATTAACCGTCACTCCACCATAGACTTTTTTTATGGTTCCTTTTTCAACTAGAACACTTAAATCCCTTCTTATGGTATTTTTTGATACATCAAACACTTCACATAGTTTGTCAATTGATACGGTTTTGTGATTAATAATGTAATTTTCTACTAGGTCTATTCTTTTTGAACGCATATCTTTCCCTGTTGCCCGTAATATTCTATCAATAATATTAAGTTTAGTTAATTAGTGAGTATAAAATTTAATCTATTTATAATATATAGAGTTTATACTAAAGGTATTGCTTTAATTTCATGATTAACAAATAAAAAATACTAAGAAGATAATCAATATAAACTAAAATTAACTCAAAATATTATATGTGATTAATCTGGATTTAGTACAGCAATTTATTGTAATGATACCTACTGCAACAAGTGTTCATCTCCTTTCATAGGCTTTGTGATTCTATTATAAACGAATTTTTCAGTAAAAGGAAGAGCAATTGTGAAAATATATGAGTAACTTTTGGTTATATTTTTCGTAAATTATGATTATATTTGTAGTAAATATATGAAAAAGTTATTGGCATGTTATGGTTAAGTTGGTATTATTAAAACATAAAGAAAACAAACAGAAAACAAATAGTAAACGTTAACTCATGAGAGGTGATTAAATGGCGAATCAATTTATTATGCCAAAACGTATTATTTCAGGTGAAAATGCTTTAAATGAAAGTAAAGCGTATTTAAAGAGTTTTGGTAAGAGGGTTTTAATAGTTACTGATAAAGTAATGACTGATCTAGGTAATGTAAAGGTTTTGACAGAGGTATTAGATAGTGAGAATATTGAGCACGTTTTATACAATGAAATAAATAGTGAACCTACAGATACTATGATAGAAAAAGGAATTAAGCTTTATAAAGAAAATCAATGTGATTTTCTAATTGGTTTAGGTGGAGGGAGTCCAATAGATTCCACTAAAGCCATTGGAGCTATGATAACAAACGAAGGTAAGATATCTGATTATATGGGGAGAGAAATAGAAAAAGAACTTCCACCATTTGCTGTAATACCAACTACAGCTGGAACAGGTTCAGAAGCTACTCAATTTACAATAATTACAGATACTAAAAATGATGTTAAGATGCTTTTAAAAGGAGCTAACTTATTACCAAACTTAGCAATAGTAGATCCAAGATTTACAATGACAGCACCTGCTAAGATAACAGCAGCTACAGGATTAGATGCTTTAACCCATGCTATAGAGGCTTATACATCTAGAAAGGCACAGCCACTTTCAGATAGTTTTGCAGTTTCAGCTGTAAAAAGAATATTTAAGTACTTACCTATAGCTTTTGATACTCCAAAGGATTTAAAAGCAAGAGAAGAGATGTCAATTGCAGCTTTAGAAGCTGGAATAGCATTTAATAACTCTTCAGTTACAATAGTTCATGGAATGAGTAGACCAATAGGAGCTTTATTCCATGTACCACACGGATTATCAAATGCAATGCTTTTAGAAGCTTGTTTCACATATGTAGTAGATGGTGCTTATGATAGATTTGCTCAGCTAGCTAAAGAAATAAATATAGCTAATGATAATATGAGTAATGAAGAGGCCGCAAAAGCATTTATAGATGAAGTGGTTAAATTAATGGTTAAATTAGAAATACCAACTTTAGAAGAGTTTGGAGTAGATAAAACTAAGTTCTTTGATAATATAGAAAAAATGGCAGCTGACGCTATGGAAAGCGGAAGTCCAAGTAATACAAGAAAGATTATTGAAGTTGATGATGTGATAAAAATCTACAATAATCTTTGGAGGTAATAAATTATGGCATTAGTAAAGATGACTGAGCTTTTAGATGCTGCAAGAGAAGAAAATTATGCAGTGGGAAGTTTCAGTATAGCAAACATGGAAATGGTTAAAGGTGCTTTAAAAGCAGCTGAAGAAATGCATTCCCCGATGATTCTTCAGATTGCTGAGGTTAGATTAACTAATTCCCCATTAGAATTAATCGGACCTTTAATGGTAAGCGCTGCAAAAAATGCTAAGGTGCCAGTAGCAGTTCATTTTGATCATGGCTTGACCTTAGAGAATATAGAAAAGGCTTTAAAGATTGGGTTTACATCAGTAATGATAGATGGATCTCATTTAAGTTTTGATGAAAACGTTAAGATAACTAAGAGGGTAAAAGAATTAGCAGATAAATATGGAGCGGCTATAGAAGCTGAAATTGGACAAGTTGGCGGAAGTGAAGATGGTAGTGAAGATATAAAGATGAAAGTAACTAACGTAGAAGACGCTAAAAGGTTTGTTCAAGAGACTAAAGTTGATGCTTTAGCAGTAGCTATAGGAAATGCTCATGGAGTATATAAAGGAACTCCAAAACTTAGATTTGATGTATTAGAGAATTTGAGAGAAAACATCGAAACACCATTAGTTCTACATGGTGGATCAGGAATAACACCAGAGGACTTTAAAGAGTGTAAAAATAAAGGAATAAGAAAAATAAACATTGCAACTGCAACCTTCAATTCTGTTGAAGAGTCTGTAAGAAAATTATACGTAGATAATGAAAAGAAAGACTATTTCACACTTCAAGCTACAGAGGTTCAGGGAGCTTACGAGAATGTAAAGAAGCATATGGATATTTTTGAAAGTGTAAATAAGGCTTAGGAGATGGGTTAGTATGAGATATATAGAATTTGATGAGAAAAGAAAATTTGATATTGTCCCAGTAGGGAGAGTAGCAATAGATTTTAATCCTACAGATATTCACAAACCATTATCAGAAAGTAGGAATTTCAATAAGTACCTAGGGGGTTCTCCTGCAAATATAGCAGTTGGACTTGCTAGATTAGGAAAAAAGGTTGGATTTATAGGAAAAGTTTCAGATGATAGATTTGGAGAGTTTGTAGTAAATTACTTCAAAAAAGAGGGAATAGATGTATCTGAAATAAGTAAGGCTAAAAATGGTGAATCTTTAGGATTAACATTTACAGAAATATTAAGTCCTACAGAAAGTAGTATTTTAATGTATAGAAATGGTATAGCTGATTTACAATTAGACGTTGATGATATTGACGAAGACTATATTAAAAATACAAAGGCTATAGTTATTTCAGGAACTGCTTTAGCAATGAGTCCTTCAAGAGAGGCTGCATTAAAAGCTTTAAGACTTGCTAAAAAGAATGGAACAGTTGTTATATTTGACGTTGATTACAGAGAATATAATTGGAAAAATAAAGATGAAATAGCAATTTACTATTCAATAGTAGGAAAAGAAAGTGATATCATAATGGGATCAAGAGAAGAGTTTGATCTAATGGAAGGCTTAATAGCTAAGGATAGCACTGATGAAGAAACTGCTAAAAGATGGCTAGATTATGGTAATAAGATAGTAGTAATCAAACATGGTAAAGATGGTTCTACAGCTTATACTAGAGATGGAAAAGCATATAGAATAAAACCTTTCCCAGTAAAACTTTTAAAATCCTTTGGAGGTGGAGATGCTTATGCATCAGCATTTATATATGGAATCTTAGAAGGATGGGACATGATGGATGCTCTTGAGTTTGGAAGTGCCTCAGCAGCAATGTTAGTTGCAAGTCATAGTTGCTCAGAAGACATGCCAACAGTAGAAGCTATTAAAGAATTCATAAAGAAAGAAAAAGAAGAGTATGGAGAAATGGTAGCTAGAAGCTAAGGAGGTTATAACTATGGTAGAAAATATAGGTTTTTCAGAAGATGGGAAAAAGATTGTTACAGAGATTAATGGTAAGCATAGCAGTATGCTAATGGATATAGAAGTTATAAAAATGAAAAAAGGTAATAAAATAGTAATTTTAGAACCTAAAAAGGAAGTTGCAGTACTTCTTATGGAAGGTAAAATAAAATACCTTTGGGAAAATAAAGAGGTTGAAGCTAGCAGAAAAAATGTATTTGAAGAAGAGGGATTTTGTCTACATGTTTGCAAGAATGTAGAAGTTAAAGTTGAGGCATTAGAAGAGGCTGAGATATTAATTCAAAAAGCTGAAAATGATAAAGAATTCTTAGCTAAGCTGTATAGACCTGAGGATGTAATAATCCAAGAATCATCTTTAGATAAATGGGATGGAACTGCAGCTCGTAAGATAAAAACATTCTTTGATTACAGTAATGCACCATATTCAAATATGGTTAATGGGGAAATAGTTTCTTATCCAGGAAGATGGTCAAGCTATATTCCACATGAACATCCACAACCAGAAGTTTATTATTATAAATTTGATAAGCCACAAGGATTTGGAGCTTGCTTTATAGGCGATGAAGCTTACAAAGTTAAAGATGGTGGATATGCAATAATAGAAGGTGGATATACACACCCACAAGCTACTGCTCCAGGATATAGAATGTATTATTGTTGGATGATAAGACATTTAGATGGAAACCCTTGGACAGATAGAATTGATGATCCAGCTCATGTTTGGTTATTAGATGAAAAATAGGAAGGATGAGAAGTTTATGAGAATGACTACAGGCCAAGCGCTAGTAAAATTTTTAGATAATCAATACGTTTCTTTTGATGGTAAAGAAGAAAAATTTGTTGATGGGATATTCACTATATTTGGACATGGTATTGTAGTTGGATTGGGAGAAGCTTTATATGAAAATCCAGGTGAACTTAAAGTTTATCAAGGAAGAAATGAGCAAGGTATGGCTCATGTTTCAACAGCTTTCGCAAAACAAAACAATCGTAGAAAAATAATAGCTTGTTCAAGTTCAGTTGGCCCTGGAGCTGCTAATATGGTTACTGCAGCAGCTACAGCAACAGTGAATAATATACCATTATTATTATTACCAGGAGATTCATTTGCTACAAGACAACCAGATCCTGTACTTCAACAGATAGAACAGTCCTATAATTTAGGAATAACAACAAATGACGCATTTAAGCCAGTTTGTAAGTATTGGGATAGAATAAATAGACCAGAGCAACTTATGTCAGCAATGATAAATGCTATGAGAGTATTAACAGATCCTGCTGAAACAGGTGCTGTTTGTATAGCATTACCACAAGATGTTCAAGGAGAAGCTTATGACTTCCCAGAATATTTCTTTAAGAAAAGGGTTCATAGGATAACTAGACCTCTAGCTGTACAAGAAGAGTTTGAAGAGGCATTAGATATAATAATGAATAAAAAGAAACCTATAATAATTTGTGGTGGTGGAGTTAGATACTCAGAAGCAGGGGAAGCTTTAGTTGATTTTGCAGAGGAGTTTAATATTCCAATATGCGAAACACAAGCAGGTAAGAGTGCTATTAAATCAAGTCACCCATTAAATTTAGGTGGTATAGGGGTTACTGGTAACCTTGCTGCAAATATGATTGCTAAAGATGCTGATTTAGTAATTGGTGTTGGAACAAGATTCTCAGACTTCACAACTTCATCAAAATCATTATTTAAGAATCCAGAAGTTGATTTTATAACTGTAAACGTATCAAAATTCCATGGTGAAAAAATGGATGCTCACAAGATAATAGGTGATGCAAAGGTATGTATAGAAGAATTACAAGCTATGTTAGAAGCAAATAACTATGAATCATCTTATGAAGATGAAATAGTAAATGCTAAAAAAGCTTGGAAAGAAGAGATGAAGAGATTAACAAATATTAAATATGATGAAAACTTTGAAGCTTTAATAAAACCTAAGAGAGAAGGATGCATAGAAGAGTTTAGTGTATTAACAGGAGGTTTAATCACTCAAACAGCTGCTTTAGGAGTTATTAGAGAAACAATAGATGATGATGCCATAGTAGTTGGAGCTGCTGGAAGTTTACCAGGAGATCTTCAAAGAATGTGGGAAACAGATGTTAGAGATTCATACCACATGGAATATGGATATTCATGTATGGGATATGAAATAGCAGCTACATTAGGAGCTAAGTTAGCAGAGCCAGAAAGAGAAGTTTACTCAATGGTTGGTGATGGAAGTTACTTAATGCTTCATTCAGAGATGGTAACAGCTATGCAAGAGCAAAAGAAGATAAATATACTTTTATTTGATAACTGTGGATTTGGATGTATAAACAATCTACAAATGTCAAATGGTATAGGAAGCCTTGCTACAGAGTTTAGATATAGAGATGAAAATGGTAAGTTAGAAGGGGGATTAATCCCTATAGATTTTGCTAAGGTAGCTAGTGGGTATGGATTGAAAACATATTCAGTAAAAACTTTAGCTCAATTAAAAGAAGCTTTAGAAGATGCTAAAAAGCAAAAGGTTTCAACTTTAATAGACATAAAGGTGTTACCAAAAACAATGACAGATGGCTATGATGCATGGTGGCATGTTGGAATAGCTGGAGAATCAAAAATTGATGGTGTAAATAAGGCGTTTGAGAACAAAGAGAAAAATTTAAAAGCCGCTAGAAGATATTAAAATATTTAAAGCAATTTTACTTTATATTATTTTGAAAATAAATTTAAATTTTAAAAGATGATGGAGGAAATGGTCATGATTAATATTGGTGTTATTGGAGCAGGAAGAATAGGAAGAATTCATGCTCAATCTATTCAAGAAAAAGTACAAGGAGCTCAAGTTAAAACTATAGCAGATGTATTTGAAGAATCAGCTAAAAAAGCTGCTGAGGAATTTAAAATTCCAAACTATACAGGAGATTACATGGAAATCTTAAACGATCCAGAAATTGATGCTGTAATAATATGTTCATCAACAGATACTCACTCAAAAATATCAATTGAAGCTGCTGAAAGAGGTAAACACATATTCTGTGAAAAACCTATAGATTACGATGTTGCTAAAATTGAAAAAACTTTAGAAGCTGTTAAAAAAGCTGGAGTAAAATATCAAGTTGGATTCAATAGAAGATTTGACCACAACTTTGCTAAATTAAAAGAACTTATAGAAGAAGGTAAAATAGGAAATCCACACATAATAAAAATTACTTCAAGAGATCCACAAGCTCCACCAATAGAATACGTAAAAGTTTCAGGTGGTATGTTCTTAGATATGACAATTCATGATTTTGATATGGCTGCATTCTTAAGTGGAAGTAGAATTTCAGAAGTATATGTACAAGGTGCATGTATGGTAAATCCTGAAATAGGAGAAGCTGGAGATGTTGATACAGCAATTATATCTTTAAAATTTGAAAACGGATGCATAGGTGTAATAGATAATAGTAGAGAAGCTGCTTATGGATATGACCAACGTGTTGAAGTATTTGGTGGAAAAGGATATGTAATGGCTGATAATGACTCAGATACAACAGTTACAATAGCTTCAGTTGATGGTATCGTTGGAGAAAAACCAAAATATTTCTTCTTAGAAAGATACATGGATGCCTATGTTAATGAAATGCAACAGTTTATAAACTGCTTAGTTAATGATACTGAAGTTCCAGTTGGAGCTAATGAAGGATTATATTCAGTTTTAGTTGGACTAGCTGCTACTAAATCATTAAAAGAAGGTAGACCAGTTAAAATAGAATACTAATATTAAAAATGAGAATTAAAATGGTATAAAAAATTAAAGGTATAAATAAGTTTTGGTCAGAAGAGCTAAATGGGAGTTAGCTTTTCTGACAAATACAAAGGTAATGGGGGAATAGAGAATGTTTAATTCAAATGTAAAATTAGGAATAGCACCAATAGCATGGACAAATGATGACATGCCAGACTTAGGAAAAGAAAATACTTTCGAACAATGTATAAGTGAAATGGCTTTAGCAGGATTTAAAGGATCAGAAGTTGGAAACAAATATCCAAGAGATGTTAAAGTTCTTAAAAAAGCTTTAGAATTAAGAGATATGGAAATAGCAAGTGCTTGGTTCAGTGCATTTTTAACAACTAAACCATATGAAGAAACTGAAAAAGCATTTATAGAACATAGGGATTTCCTTAATGCTATGGGAGCAAAGGTAATCGTAGTATCAGAACAAGGACATAGCATACAAGGTCAAATGGAAACACCAATATTTGATGGAAAATATGTTTTAAATGAAGAAGAGTGGAAAACACTTGCTGAAGGTTTAAATAAATTAGGAGCTTTAGCAAAAGAAAAAGGAATGAAGCTTGTTTACCACCATCATATGGGTACAGTAGTACAAACAACTGAAGAAATAGATAAATTAATGGACTTAACAGATGAAAATTTAGTTTACTTATTATTTGATTCAGGTCATTTAGTTTACTCAGGTGAAGATGCTTTAGAAGTATTAAAGAAATACGTAAATAGAGTAAAACATGTTCACTTAAAAGATATAAGAAAAGAAAAAGTAGAAGAAGTTAAAAGAGACAAGTTAAGCTTCTTACAAGGAGTAAGAAAAGGAGCATTCACAGTTCCTGGAGATGGAGATATAGATTTTGAACCAATATTCAAAGTTCTTGATGATAATAACTATGAAGGATATTTATTAGTAGAAGCAGAACAAGATCCAGCAATAGCAAATCCATTAGAATATGCAATAAAAGCAAGAAAATATATAAAAGAAAAAACTAACCTTTAATAAATTTGGTCAATAATGAATTTTAGGTAACAGCATAATTAAATTATGCTGTTACCACAAAATAGGGTAGGGGGAGAATTTATGTTCATATTTTTGAGTTTTGCAATATTCTTAGTAGCTGTATTCGCTATTGCTTGGTATAAAGCTAAAGGCACTGATAATACAGAAACAGCAACAGGATATTTCTTAGCAGGAAGAGGATTAAGCGGTCCTGTAATCGCTGCAACAATGATACTTACAAATCTTTCAACTGAACAGATCATAGGTCTTAATGGTCAAAGTTATGCTACCAATATGGGACCAATGGCATGGGAAGTTACATCATGCGTAGCACTTATAACACTAGCTCTTATATTCTTACCAAGATATTTAAAAGGTGGAATCACAACAATCCCAGATTATTTAGAAGAGAGATTTGATAGCACAACTAAAAGAATAGTTTCAATTTTATTCTTAGTTAGTTATGTTGTAACTTACATACCTACAGTTTTATATTCAGGTGGACTAGTTTTAAATCAGATTTTTGGTATATCAGATTTATTAGGAATAAGTACATTCCAAGCTGTAGCATTAACTGGATTTTTATTAGGGGTAGTAGGTGCTATATATACAGTTCTTGGAGGTATGAAACTAGCAGCATTCTCTGATACTGTAAATGGAATTGGCTTATTAATCGGAGGTCTTTTAGTACCTATATTAGGAATATTATTACTTGGAAATGGAGATTTTGTTGGAGGATTTGAAATAATAATTGCAACTCCAGAAAAGCTTAATGCTATTAACCCAGCAAATGCACAATCACCATTAATTCCATGGCCTGTATTATTCACTGGATTATTATTTAATAACTTATTCTATTGGTGTACAAACCAATCAATAGTACAAAAAGCATTAGGAGCTAGTAGTTTAAAAGAAGCTCAAAAAGGTGCTATACTTGCAGGATTAATTAAGGTTTTAACTCCAGCAATACTTGTATTCCCTGGAATCATAGCTTTTGCTAAATATGGAGATGCATTACCAAATGCGGATATGGCATATCCAACATTATTGCTTGATGTATTACCAAAACCTTTATTAGGAATATTTGCAGCAATTTTATTTGGAGCTGCCATGAGTTCATTAAATGGTGCTATGAACAGTTCATCAACACTATTTACTTTAGATTTATACAAACCTATCATAAATCCAGAGGCTTCAGATAAACAACTTGTAAAAGTAGGACAAAAATTTATTATAGTGGTATCAGTTATATCAGTTATAGTTGCTCCATTTATCCTATATGCTCCATCTGGATTATATAACTTCTTACAAGAGTGTAATGGATACTTTAACGTTCCGATATTAGCGTGTGTAATAGTTGGATTCTTTACAAAGAGAGTTCCAAGTCTTGCTGCTAAAGCAGTATTCGTAGTGCACATTGTTTTGTATACGTTATCAAAATTCTTCTTATCAGATATACACTTCTTATACGTACTAGGTGTGTTACTACCAATAGGTGTAATTGTAATGCTTATAATAGGTAAGATAAAACCAAGAGAAACAGATTTTGTTCAAGCTGATAAGGCATTAATAGATATGACTCCTTGGAAATATGCAAAACCAGCATCATTAGCTGTAGTTCTTGTTATGGCATTTATATATCTATTATTCTCACCTATAGGATTAGCTTAAAGTTAATAAATATAAGGTATAAAGGGTTAAGAATGAACCTTAATGCAATAAAATTTTGTTAGATATTATGGTTTTGGAGGGGATAAAATGAAAAAGATAAATTTTGGTATTGTTGGTTTAGGAAGATTAGGAAGAGCTCATGCTGAAAACCTAGCTTTTAAAATTCCAAATGCTAATCTTTTAGCAGTTTGTTCAATAGATAAGAGTCAAGTTGATGAAGTTCAAAAGGCATGGAATATTCCATATGGATATACTGACTTTGATGAAATGTTAAAAAATAAAGAGTTAGATGCTATATTTATAGCATCACCATCAGGATTCCATTGTGAACAAATAGAAAAAGCTTTAGATGCAGGTTTCCATGTATTTAGTGAAAAACCTCTTGGACTGTATTTAGATGATGCAGTTAGAGCTATGAAGGCAGTTAACTCACATCCAAATCAAATATTTATGTTAGGTTTTATGAGAAGATATGATAAATCATATGCCTACGCTAAGAAAAAAATAGAAGAAGGTGCTATAGGTAAACCTGTACTAGTTAGATGTTATGGATTAGATCCAGCTAAGGCTTTACCAAGCTTCTTAAAGTTTGCAAAAGATAGCTATAGTGGTGGATTATTCTTAGATATGGCAATTCATGATATAGATTTAGCTAGATGGTATCTAGATTCAGAAGCAGATGAATTGTGGGCTATAGGTGGAGCTTATGGACATAAGGAGTTTGATGAAATAAATGATGCTGAAACTGGGGCAGCCATGGTTAAATTTAAAAATGGAACAATGGCATTACTTGTTGCTGGAAGAAACTGTGCTCATGGTTATCACATAGAAACTGAGATCATAGGAACTGAAGGTACATTAAGAATTGGAACAACTCCAGATAAAAACTTAGTTACAGTATTTGATAGTAGAGGAGTTAATAAGGAATGTGCAGGGGGATTCTTAGAAAGATTCGAAGATGCATATTTAGCTGAAGTTAAAGAATTTGTTGACTGCGTATTAGAAAATAGAAAGCCAGCAGTAACTGTTGAAGATGGCGTTTTATCTACTATTGTTGGATACGCTTGTAAAGAGTCTTTTGAGACTGGAGAATTAGTAAAGGTTAATTACGAAGGTTATGATAAATTAATAAAATAGCCGCCTAATACTCAATAAATATCTTTGTATTAGGAAGCTTTAGAATATATTGAATATAAAGTTCAATTACTTTAAAGAGCTTCCTAATATATATGATTAAAGAGTATTTTATATAAATTGCTTATTAATGTAGGATGTTTCATAGTTTTTTATCAATGTAAAAATTCAACCTTCTCCTTAGCATGGTAAACTTGGAATATTGTCTAAAGGTTACATCCTACATTTTTAAATTAAAAATCTAATAACTTTAAATTAAAAGATGGTTATTTATCATTGAGGAAGTTAAGTTTTACTTAGCACTTTAGTGATTTAAACTAATAAATAAAAATCAGCCAAATAAAAACATAATATATATAAATAAAGGAGAATAAATGCAAAAAAAAGATATAAATTTAATTTCAGACATGGCAGTTAATAAGTTTAAGTTTGCAGATAGAGCTCCTATAAAGTATTTTTTTAGAGCTATAGTTGCAGGATTTTTCCTAGTAGTAGCCATAATTCTTTCATATACTACTGGAGCGGTTTTAAATAATTCATATCCAGAGATAGCAAGAATAATGGTAGCTGCAACCTTCTCTTTAGCATTAGGGCTTATTGCTTTTATTGGAGGAGAGCTCTTTACAGGAAATAACTTAGTCATGTCAATTGGGATATACAACAATGAGTGTACCTTAACTATGGCATTAAAAGTTTGGTTTATGAGTTATTTAGGAAATTTTATAGGATCTATATTATTAGGGTTTTTATTTGTTAAGAGTGGAGCATCTATGGATTTAATTAAGGATTATGCTAAAGGTATAGTTGATATAAAACTTAATTTACCTGCTCTTGAACTCTTTTTAAGAGGTATGCTTTGTAACTTCATGGTTTGTATAGCATTTCTAAGCACAATAAAAATGAAATCTGAAACAGGCAAATTAATAATTATGTTCTGGTGTATATTTGCATTTGTTATCGCTGGTTTTGAACACAGCATTGCTAATATGGGAATATTCTCTATAACTTATTTCGCCTCAGGTGATGTAAGTTTACCACTTGTTTTCCGTAATTTATTTTGGGTTACATTGGGAAATATGGTAGGAGGGGGAGTGTTATTAGCATTGCCACTTAAATTTATGAGCATGGAATAACTTTTATGGATTAACTAACTTCCTTACCTGTTAATTATAATTTTTATTTAGCATATAAAAACAATGATTTTTAAAAATTACCACCTTTTAAAATTATTGATTTTAATAAATTATTACACTGAAAATTAAATACCTAATTTACTTTAATATATAAATTTAAAACTTAGAAATTTATATTAACAGGAAAAATCTAAAAAAATATATATAGGGTTGAAAGGAAGTAGAGTTTTTATGGAAAATATTATTTTTAATGAATCAAATGGAATTGCTGAGGTAATTATAAATAGACCTAAAGCATTAAATGCCTTAAACAATCAAACTATAACTGAACTTGGTGAAGTTATAAATGAAATTTCAAAAAGAAAAGATATAAAAACTGTAATTATAACAGGAGCAGGGGAAAAGGCTTTTGTAGCTGGTGCAGATATTGTTGAAATGAAAGATTTAAATTCAATGGAAGCAAGAGATTTTTCAAGATTAGCTCAGAAGGTATTTTCAGATATAGAAAATATGCCACAAATTGTAATAGCTGCTGTTAATGGATATGCATTAGGAGGTGGATGTGAGCTTTCAATGGCTTGTGATATAAGATTAGCTTCTAAGAAAGCTAAATTTGGACAACCAGAAGTTAATTTAGGAATTCTTCCAGGTTTTGCAGGAACTCAAAGACTTCCAAGATTAGTTGGGAAAGGAATAGCTAAAGAGCTTATATTCTCAACAGATATGATTGATGCTGAAGAAGCACATAGAATAGGACTTGCTAATAAGGTTTATGAGTCAGAAGAGTTAATGGATAAGGCAAGAGAATTAGCTAATAAGATAATGAGTAAGAGTCCAGTAGGAGTTAGATTAGCTAAGGCAGCAATAAACAATGGCTTAAACATGGATACTGAATCAGCATATAACTATGAGGCAGATTTATTTGCTTTATGTTTCTCAACAGAAGATCAATTAGAAGGTATGAATGCCTTTGTTGATAAGAGAAAAGCTGATTTTAAAGATAAATAAGACTACTTTGAATATATAAAATTCTAATAAGTTTATAAGAATTAAAACAGCAATTAAGTTTATGTAACTTATATTAATCTACCCACGAAAGGATTGTTATGTATGGTAAGAGTTAGTTTTTTAAAACCATGTGAAGTAGCGGAATTTGTTAAAGATGGAGATACTATAGTGACAGAAGGATTTGTTGCTAGCTGTTGCCCTGAATCCTTGACTAAGGCTTTAGAAAAACGTTTTTTAGAAACTGGTCATCCAAGAAATTTAACTTTGATGTATTCTGCAGCACAAGGAAATAGAGATGGAAGTGGAGCAGATCATTTTGCTCACAAAGGAATGACAAAAAGAGTAATAGCAGGTCATTGGAACATGGCTCCAAAGCTTGGGAAAATGGCTGTTGAAAATGAAATAGAGGCATATAATTTGCCGCAGGGAACTTTAGCTCAATTATTTAGAGATATAGCTGGTAAGAGAGTTGGAACTATAACTCATGTAGGATTAAATACCTTTGTTGATCCTAGAATAAGTGGAGGAAAGTTAAACGAAGTTACTAAAGAGGATATAGTTAAGCTTATTGAGATTGAGGGAGAAGAAAAGCTTCTTTATAAATCTTTTCCAATAGATGTTTGCTTCCTAAGAGGTTCATCAGCAGACGAATGTGGAAATGTAACTTTAGATAGAGAGGTGGCAACATTAGATGTTACTTCAATTGCTCAAGCTTGTAAAAACAACGGAGGAAAAGTTTTTGTACAAGTTGAGAGAGTGGTATCAGGGGGATGTTTAGACCCTAGACTTGTTAAGATTCCAGGAATATATGTTGATGGAATTGTTTTAGCTGAGCCATGTGATCATGAACAATGTTTAGGAATGAAATTTAATCCAGCTTATACAGGAGAAGTTAGAATTCCATTAAGCAGCATAGAAAAAGCACCTTTAAATGCAAGAAAAATAATTGCAAGAAGAGCAGCTATGGAGCTTAAGAAGGATACAATAGTTAACTTAGGAATTGGTATACCAGAAGTTATATCACTTGTTGCCAATGAAGAAGGTATTGGAGATTATATGACACTTACAGTTGAATCTGGTCCTGTTGGAGGAGTACCTCAAGGGGGAGCTGCCTTTGGAGCTTGTATAAATCCAGATGCTATTTTAGATCAGCCTTATCAATTTGATTTTTATGATGGGGGTGGAGTTGATTTAGCATTTTTAGGATTAGCTCAAGCTGATAGAAATGGAAATATAAACGTAAGTAAATTTGGACCTCGTATAGCAGGATGTGGAGGATTTATAAACATAACACAAAATGCTAAAAAGGTTATATTCTGTGGTACTTTCACAGCTTCAGGATTAAAAGTAGAAACTGGAGATGGAAAGCTTCATATAATTCAAGAAGGTAAATCAAATAAATTCCTTGAAGATGTTGAGCAGATAACTTTCAGTGGAGAGTATGCTAATAAAACTAATCAGCCAGTTATGTATATAACTGAAAGAGCTGTATTTGAATTAAGGAATGATGGATTACATTTAACAGAAATTGCTCCAGGAGTTAATCTTGAAGAAGATATTTTAGCTCACATGGACTTTGTTCCTAATATAGATGAACCACTTAAGCTTATGGATGAAAGAATATTCTACGATAAGCTTATGGGACTTAAATAAAAATAGTAAGATCTTAGATTATTAATGAAATTAATCTAGAATTAAATGATTTAAAGAGTTGTAACTCTAGATATAATTACAGAATTTTGGGAGGAATTAAGGTATGGATTTCAGTTTAACACAGAAACAATTAGACGTACAAAGAGCAGTAAAAGAATTTGCAGAAAGGGAATTAAAACCATTTGCTATTGAAAATGATGAAAATAGTACATTCCCAATAGAAGCTTATAAAAAGTTAGGTGAATTAGGTGTCATAGGACTTCCATATTCAACTGAATACGGCGGAACAGGTGGAGATTATCTTTCATATGTCTTAGCTATAGAAGAAATTTCAAAGGTTGATGCATCTATGGGGATAGCAGTATCAGTAACTACTTCATTATGTGCTGGTGGAATTAGTAATGCATCAGAAGAGCTTAAGAAAAAATATCTACCAGATATACTTTCAGGTAAAAAGCTTGGATCTTTTGGATTAACTGAACCTAATGCTGGCTCAGATGCTGGTGGAGTTATTACTGTAGCTGAGAAAAAAGGAGATAATTATATATTAAATGGGGCTAAATGCTTCATAACAAATGCACCTTTATCAGGAACATTTATAGTTTTTGCTCTAACAGATAGAACAAAGGGACCTAAAGGATTATCAGCATTTATTGTAGAAAAAGATTTCCCAGGAATATCAATAGGAAAAATAGAAGATAAATGTGGTATTAAATCAGCACAGGTTTCAGAAGTTCTATTTAATGACTGTGTTGTACCAGCTAGCAATTTAGTTGGTAAAGAAGATGATGGATTCAAAATAGCTATGAAAACTCTAGATGGAGGAAGAATTGGGGTTGCTGCCCAAGGCTTAGGAATAGCAGAAGGAGCTTTTGAAATAGCTAAAGAATACATGAAGGAAAGAAAACAATTTGGTAAACCTTTATTTAAACAACAATATTTAGCTTTCAAAATGGCTGAATTAGCAGTTGAAATTGAACAAGCTAAGTATATGTTATATAAGGCAGCAATGGACAAACAAGAAGGAAAACCTTATTCAGTATCAGCTGCTAAGGCTAAACTAGTTTGTACAGATGCAGCAATGCATGTTACTACTGAAGCTATTCAAATGCTTGGTGGTAATGGATATATGAGAGAGTACCAATTAGAAAGAATGATGAGAGATGCTAAGATCACTCAAATTTATGAAGGTACAAATGAAATTCAAAAATTAATAATAAGTGGAAGCTTATTTAGATAAGGAAATAAACTTACATTATCTGCAGTTTTAATTAACTGTAATTAAAAAATACACAACTATAATAACTAAAAGTTAAAAATCAATTCATTTTATATAGTAAAATATATATTAATACTTAGGAATTTTAGTAAGCTTTAATTAACCCTTAAAGAACTTTATTTAAATTCCAAATTAAAACCTTAGGTTTGTAATTTTAAAATAACTAAAAACAACTAATAACAACTAACAACAAAAATAAACAACAACTAATTAATAAATAAATCATCCCTATTACCCAAGGGGTGATTTTTTTATGGTTTAAAACTTAAGTTTTAGGAAAAATAAAAATTTGTCTTATATAAGCAAAAAACTCTATGCCTTATAGCATAGAGTTTTAGAAATTTTTAAAGGGTAGTGAGTTATGTTAAATTTTATGGTTTGATGTATAGATATCCTTCTGATTGCTTTTCAGCAAGTTCAATAATTCCAGCAGGAACTACCTTACAAAAAGAGAACAATTCATCTTTAGATATATTGAACTTATTAAGTGAGTTATTACATACTGCAAAAACTACTCCTTGTTCAGCCGGTTCAATAATTTTATCTATTAGATGAGTATTTCTAGCTATCAATTCTCTTAACTGAAATACAGCCATAGAGTTTGCTAACACTTCTAATTCATATTTTCTATTGGTCTCCTTAGCATTGTTTAATACATTTTTTAAGTTTTCTAAAACCATAGGCCATTTATTAGGCTCATCAATATGAAATATAATTTTCAACTTAACCACTTCCAAACTTAGATTAATTTCTAAGGTATTATATAAATATTAAATAAGATTTTAAAGTTGCTGATGTTATTTCTTTGTTCTATAACCACTTACAGAAGTGGACTACTTCTTAGTAAATAGATTGTTTTGTTTAAATTTACTAAGCGAATTTTTAACAGTACTCTGAACAAAATTTCTAACATCAACAACCTTGTCTTTAATATATTACTTTAAAAATAAATAATCAAATAAGGTAAAAATAAGATTTTTAAAATAATAGATTTATTTTGATAATATTTAGGTTTATTACAATTTTATAATCATAGTTTTTAATAATTTGTATTTAAAACTTAAATATGTGTATTTTTGTAATGATTAGAATATAAAAGAAGTTAGATTGTGAGAGGATAGGACTTTTTGAATACGTTTGCTGTAAAAGTTTCAAAAGTCCTATGTTTTTGTGAAAATGTTTGCGAATAAGTTATGATTGTCCGATATCATATCAATAAACTTCAATGTAATAGTTTGCAGTTAAGTTTATAATAGCATCATAACATTTAGTAAATGATTTTATTGAGGAGATGATTTTATGAGAAAGGCTTTTATATGCCCAACAAAATATGTTCAAGGAGAAAATGAATTACTTAATTTAGGTTACTTTGTAGAGACTTACGGAAAGTCAGCACTTTTAATAGCTCATCCAGAAGATATAAAGAGAGTTAAAGATAAATTAGATGCAACAGCAAAGAAATTTAACATTGAATTTGTAGAAGGCGGATTTAAAGGTGAATGTTCACGTCAAGAAGTTAAAAGACTTCAAGATCTTGCAAAGGAAATGAAATGTGATTGTACAGTAGGTCTTGGTGGAGGAAAAGCTTTAGACACAGCTAAATGTGTTGCTGAAGGTGAAAAACTTATAGTAGTACCAACAATAGCAGCTACAGATGCTCCAACTAGTCACTCAGCAGTTTTATATACAGAAGATGGATCATTTGATGATTATGCATACTTTAAAGCAAGCCCAAGTGTTGTTTTAGTAGACACAGAGGTAATAGCAAAAGCTCCAACTCGTTTCTTAGTAGCAGGTATGGGAGATGCTTTATCAACTTACTTTGAAGCAAGAGCAACATCAAGTTCATTTACTAAAGTCAATGCGGGATTACCATGTGGGGTAAGAGAAGAAAAATGTAGACCAGCAATTGGAACAAATGCTTCATTAGCACTTGCTAAGCTTTGCTATGAAACATTATTAGAAGACGGAAAGAAAGCTAAAGATGCTTGTGATTGTAACTGTGTTACTAAATCTTTAGAAAATATAGTAGAAACAAACATATTATTATCAGGTTTAGGATTTGAGAGTGGTGGATTAGCTGCAGCTCATGCTATACATGATGGTTTAACAATATTAGAAGGAACACATGGATATTTCCATGGAGAAAAGGTTGCTTTTGGAACAATAGCTCAATTAGTTCTTGAAAATGCACCAAAAGAAGAATTATATGAAGTTTTAGATTTCTGTTTAGAAATAGGTCTTCCAGTATGTCTTGAAGATATAGGTGTAACAGAAGTTTCAGATGAAGAATTATTTGAAGTTGCAGAAAAAGCTTGTATACCAGAAGAGTCAATTTACTCAATGCCATTTGGAATAGAAGTTTCAGAAGTAGTATCAGCAATTAAATTAGCAGATAAGATAGGTAAAGACTACAAAAATAGAAAATAATTTTAATAGCAAGGGAGAGTTTAACATGAAGAAAATAATGAATTCAGCAGAAACACTAGTAAGAGAAATGTGTAACGGAATGGTTATGGCACACCCAGAGTTAGAATTTTTAAACAAGTATAAGGTTGTTAAAAAGAAAGATATTAATGAAGATAAGGTAACACTTATAAGTGGTGGTGGAAGTGGTCATGAACCAGCACATGCAGGGTTTATAGGAAAAGGTATGTTAGATGTAGCTGTATGTGGAGATGTATTTGCTTCACCTTCACAAATACAAATTTATCAAGCGATAAAAGCATCTAAGAGCAATAAAGGTACACTTCTTATAATCAAGAATTATAGTGGTGATATGATGAACTTTAAAAATGCAGCTCACCTTGCTACAGAAGATGGAATAAAAGTTGATTACATAAAGGTTGATGATGACATAGCTGTTGAAGATAGTCTTTATACTGTAGGCCGTAGAGGGGTTGCAGGGACTGTTTTAGTACATAAGATAGCAGGAGCAGCTGCTGAAAGAGGAAATAGCTTAGAAGAAGTTAAAAGAATAGCTGAGAAAGCTGCTAGCAGTGTAAAAAGTATAGGATTTGCTTTCACATCTTGTACTGTTCCAGCTAAAGGAACTCCAACATTTGAATTAGGTGAAGATGAAATGGAATATGGAGTTGGAATACATGGAGAGCCTGGAATTCGTAGAGAAAAAATAGCTACAGCAGATGAATTAGCTGAAAGAATGGTTAATCAACTTATAAATGAATTAGATTATAAAGATGAAGAATTAGTTGTACTTGTAAATGGATTTGGAGCTACTCCTCTTCAAGAGTTATATTTATTAAACAACTCAGTATTTAGAGAATTACATAAAAGAGGAATTAAGGTTTGTAAAAACTTCGTTGGCAACTATATGACAAGTATAGATATGGCTGGAGCTTCATTATCAATAATGAAACTTGATGATGAGTTAAAAGAGTTAATGAAAGATGAGTGTGATACTCCAGCATTTAAAGTTAGTAATCATATGGATATGAATGAATATGAAGAAGTAGTAATTGAAGAAAAAGAAATTCCAGTATCATATAAAGTTGAAACTTGTGAATCATTCAAAGAAATAAAGGACGAAAAGATTTCACTTGAGAATATGATTTACATATTAGATAAAATGAGTGAAGTAATAATTGATAATGAAGTACCTTTCTGTGAATTAGACTCTCATGCAGGTGATGGAGACTTTGGAATGAGTGTTGCCAAAGGATTTAGAATACTTAAAAGAGAGTGGAAAGATATATTAGAAATAGAAAACTTAAATATATCAGAGTTCTTAAATGCTTGTTCATTAGTTATAATGGAGCACTGTGGTGGAGCATCAGGTCCAATATGGGGATCAGCTTTCAGAGCAGCAAGTAAAAATGTTATAAACAAAGATGAATTAACAGTTAAAGATTTTGCAGCAATGATGCAAGAAGCAGTATTAGGAATTCAAAAAACTGGAGAGCGTTCATTTGGAAGAGGAGCTGTAGTTGGTGATAAAACATTAATAGATGCTTTAGTACCTTGTGCAGATTCTTGGACAAACAGTGCTGAAGAAGGATTAAGTTTCAAAGAAGCATTTAAAAATGGTGCAGAAGCAGCAGTTTTAGGAGCTAAGAAAACAGAAGAAATAGTAGCTCGTATGGGTAGAGCTGGTACAGTAGGTGAAAGAAGTATTGGTTATCCAGATGCAGGAGCATATGGTTTAGGTGTAATCTTCACTGAAATATCAAATGATATTAAATAAATTAAGATATGTTATATAGTTAAATAATTCAAACAGTTTTATAGAGTAAAAGAATGTATTAAAGGATTAAGCTTGTTATGATAAGCATCTCACATTTGCCTTTAATACAATCTTTTTTTTATTTTCTTATTAAGGTAGGTAAGATAAATCTCATAATTTTTATTAAAAATAAATTTATTAGATAATTTATTTTTAATATATATTTTTAAATAAAATTATGTAAAAAAATATTTATATTAAGTAATTTATTATTTAATAGGGTATTTTTAATATTTTATATATCAGGCTAATTAAGTACTTAATAAAAAAAATAATAAAAGGATATATAATATAGGTAAAATTATGAGAGGAGAATAGTGTATGGAACATGTAATAAAAAAGGGCGAAAATGCACAAGAGGTTAAATATAATAAATGGGCTATATTATTTTGTGTAGTTACTATGACCTTCATGTCTTGCATAGATGGTAGCATAGTAAATGTAGCTTTGCCTAAAATTTCATATGATTTAAATAAGCCTATATTAGATACTCAATGGATTGTAACTACTTATCTTATGGTTATATCAGCCTTAGTATTACTTTGTGGAAGAATTGGTGACATAAAGGGTAAATGTAAGGTTTTTAAAGTCGGCGTTTTAATTTTTACAATAGGTTCATTCTTTAGTGGGTTATCAAAGACATTGCCTCTTCTTATAGTGTCTAGAGCAATTCAAGGGGTTGGAGGCTCCTGTGCAATGGCAACTGGTATGGGAATAATAACAGCTTTCTTTAATGAAAAAGAGAGAGGAAAGGCAATGGGGTTATCAGCTAGTGCAGTAGCTATGGGAGTAATGGTTGGACCTGCATTAGGTGGTATTTTAGTCTCTATAAGATGGGATCTTATATTTTGGATTAATGTACCTATTGGAATAATTGCTTTTTTACTTTCAATGGTTTATCTTCCTAAGATGGAGACAAATTCAAAGGAAAAGATAGATATAAGAGGAACAATAGTATTTGCAATATTTATAGTATCAAGCATGTTATCTATAACAAAAGGGGAAGTTTTAGGTTATACAGATAAATATATAATGTTAGGATTTATAGTATCTATAGTTTCTTTTACAGTATTTATATATTTGCAAAAGACAGTGGAATCACCAGTTTTAGATTTAAATTTATTTAAGACTAAACTATTTTCTCTAAGTATAGTGTGTTCAGCACTTTCATTTTTAGCTATAAGCAGCATGAATATAATAATTCCACTTTATTTAGAACAAGCATTACAAATGAGTTCTTTACATGCAGGATTATTTTTAATGATTTACCCACTATGTCTATCAATAGTTGCTCCACTTAGTAGTTCTCTTTCTGATAGATTTAATGGAAGATTGATTTCATTAATAGGAATATCTTTATTAACAGTAGCTCTTTTCTTTATGGGAAGAATAAATATAAATAGTACTTTAATTTATTTAGGAACTTGCTGTGCTATTATGGGGGTTGGCAATGGAATATTTAAATCAACAAACAACGCTCTTGTTATGGAAAAAGTGCCTAAGCATAGACTAGGTATTGCAGGAAGTGTTAACTCATTAGTTTCAAATTTAGCTATGGCCTATGGGTTTACATTTGCAACAACAATCTTATATGGAAGAATGAGTTATAGACTAGGGTATAAGGTCACAAATTATATACCAGGCCATGAAGAGGCATTTTTATATGGATTAGATTGTGTATTTTTTTCAGCTACAATAATGTGTTTAATCGCATCAGTAGTAGCATTTATTAGATATAGAAGAAAAGATATATAGGTTAAATTAATATATACAGAAGGAATTTTTATAATATTATGTAGAAAAAGCTTTAATCTATTTTTTATTTTAATAATATAAAAAAATAATTAGTTTGTTTTATGTAATTTTATCCATAAAATAGTGATAAATTTTAAGTAGACAATGCTTAAATTGATAAAATAATAATTATTATAAAGAAGTGTTTATTTATCTTTCTAAGAGTGATATAATTAAATTGTAAACAATGTTAACAAAATGTTCATTAATTATGTTTGTTTTTAGGAGGGTTATAAAATGAGTAAAAAAGTAGAAGAATTAAAAAATGAAGTTATGGCTGATGTAGAAAAATCTTGCGTAGAAGACATAAAAGCTCATATGATTGATAAAATAGAAGAGGATGTAAAAGTTCTTGATGAAGATAGCAAAGCTTACAAAGAAGATGAAAAAGAAGCTGCTAAATTAGGAAAAGCTATCAATAAAGAATTAGATAGAGAAATAAAAGAAGAAGCTGAAAATGCTAAAGAATTTGCTAAAGAATTAAAAGCTGATATAGAATCAAGAGAATAATATTTTAAATAATTAAATAAAATTTTCACATTACTTTTGATGTAAAAAGACTGTATGTAATATCCCGAAAGTGCATATAGTCTTTTTATTTTGCTTAATTTTAGTTTAATAAATAGTAATAAAAAAAGTATAATACAATAAAAATATTGCATTATACTCTTTTTTATTATTAAAAGGGTTATGTAATTAAGGAATATAAATTTGTTAGCTTTGATGCTAATTAATATTCAAAATTTATTTGAACATTAATTAATTTCAAATACTTAATAAATGTAATGGAAAGTTTAAATAAAAATATTTATTTAAACATTAATTAATCTTAAAGCTTAGAGTATAGTTTGAATTTTTATTTTAAATTTCAGGTGTAAGTAAATTAAAGCTTACACCTGAAGTTTATGCTAATCTAATTCAGAATTAGCTATATGACCTTTTAAAATTTCGGCTGATTTTATTAGGTTTTCTTTTTCTTCATTTGATATAGGGACATCTAGAATTTGTCTAGCTCCACTTCTATCAACTATAGTAGGCATTGCTAAATAAACATTATCAATTCCGTATTGGCCTTCAAATAGAGAAGAAACAGTTAAAATAGCATTTTCATCACGAAGGATTGCTTCAACTATTCTTGTAACGGCAAGAGCTACAGCATAGTTTGTATATCCTTTACTATTTATTATTTCATAAGCTGCATTTTTAACTTTTTCAGGAAGTTCCTTTTTAAAGGAGCCATCGCAGTTAGCGCAAACTGTTTTACAATATTCTTCAACATTTGCTCCAGCGATATTAGTTAAGCTCCAAGCTGTTATTTCTGAGTCTCCATGTTCTCCAATTATATATGTGTGAACATTTCTAGCGTCTATATCAAAATGTTCTGAAAGCATATATTTTAATCTTGAAGTATCTAAGACAGTTCCAGATCCAATAACACGTTCTTTAGGGAATCCAGAAAGCTTGTAAGTTATATAAGTTAAAATATCAACTGGGTTTGATACTACTAAAAGTATTGAGTTTGGGCTATATTTAACAACCTCAGGTACTATACTTTGGAAGATCTTTAAGTTTTTATTTATAATATCTAATCTTGTTTCGCCTGGCTTTGGACCAACTCCAGCAGTTATTATAACTATGTCAGAGTCTTTTGTATCTGCATAGTCTCCTGATTTTATATCAACAGATTTAACAAATGCCGCACCTTGTGCTAGGTCCATAGCTTCAGCATGTGCCTTATCCTTATTTATATCAACAATTACTATTTCGGATGCTAATCCATCTTGCATTAATGCGAAGGCTGTTGTTGAACCAACGAATCCTGCACCTATTATTGAGATTTTATTAGTTTTTTCTCTTATCATATATATCATCTCCTAAACTAATTCCTAGTTAATTACTCTGAATTATAAGTTAATTATATAACAAATAATTATTATTATCAAGTAGTTTTTCTATTATTTTCTATGTTTAGAGTATTTAAGTAGGTATTTATTCTTATAATCTAAAAATCTTTATAAAAATATTCTTTCTAAATAGAAGGATATTTATACTTGTAAGAGAATATAAGTATTGAAGAAAATATATTTAAGAGTGTAAAGATTTGATAATTAATAAGTAATAAATTTGTGGGCTTTAGGATAAAGAAAAATATCTTTAAAAACTTAAATATATTTTATTAGAAATATTATTTATAGGGAAAGAAGAGTTAAATTAAAAAAGAAAATGGGGCTTAAAGTTTTTTATTTAACTCTTATAAGAATTAAGAGGTTGTATCAAAATAATTTATAATATAAAGCTTAAAATTAGTAATTTAATTTATTAATTTTTTTAAAAAATAAGTTTTATATTAAAGTTTTGATGCAACTTCTTAGTTTAAATAAATATTTAAGTGAAAATATATAATTATAAAGTGATATTTTGGGAAAAATAGTATATAATTGAATAGTAATAAAGAGAAATATTATTATTTTAAAGGGGTGAGCATCTTTGATAAAAATAAAAAAAAATATCAATAAAGATGCCGAAAAAAAATATGAATATAGATTTTATAGGTACTTGGGCTTAGTTTTAATTATTCTTTTTTCCTGTATAGTTACTGTAAGTAATTTAATAAATCCAGGAGAAACGAAGAAATTAATTTCAGAGCTAGTTAGAAAGGGCTATAGTGATTTTTTTCAGTATGAATTACAAAATAGTGATAAATCACTTCAAGAGATATATGATTCATATTCAAAGAATGAAAATATAGAAGTTTATAAGCTCATGGCCTTAAATACTATATATTTTGGTGGAGATAGAAATAGGTATTTAGAGCCCTATATAAGACCCTACATAGATAAGTATAATTTATCACAAAATGATAGATTGAAATTATATGAAGATGTAAATAAAGAAATAAAAAATATTGAAAATAAGTATATCTTTAAGTTAATTGTTAAGAGATTTTCACCATACATACTTGCTATTGCTTTTGTAACTTTAATAATGGGAAGTGCTTCATTTATTAGAAAGAGAAATAATGTTGAAAGAATTATAATTAATATTTTAATATTTTTAGCTGGAATATATATATGCTATTTATCTAGTATAAGTGTGAAGCATGGAATATGGATTAATTTAGCTATTATGCTGGCTCTAGCAGAGTTTATTATAGAAAATAAAACTAAGTTATTAGAATATATTGGAGGATCTATTATACTAATTATTTTAGTTTTAAGTATATTAGGTAAATTTGAGTATAAATCAAATGAATTAGATAAATATGATGTAAATAAATTAGTTTTAGTAAATAATTTTCAAGGAGCTAATTTTGCTAATGAAGAGCACGATATTCAAAGAAGTGGACGAGCTTTATATTCTGAAATCAAAAAAGAGAATATGATATTAATAGATAATTCTAATGAAAATATAAATAATTTAATTGAAAATAAAGAGAAAATCATATTTAATAATAAAGAAAATAATAAACCTGTATTTTATATGTGTTTATATAATAATATTCCAGTATATAGATTAGCCTTAGTTAAGGAGGGCCAAATAGTAAAGATATATGAGGGAGTATTAAATCCTTATATGAGAAGTACACTTATGAAGTTAGAAAGAGGAAAAGGGCATAAGAAAAACAAAGTATGCAATATAGAGATGCTTAAAACAATAAATTAAGCTTTAAATTTTATGTGAATTAACATTAAAAAAATCATAATGATATATTAAGAGGAATATTTATATACTAAGGACAAATTTAATTAGATTTAGTTCTTAGTATATTTTTTTAGGCAGAATGTTGTTTTATGGAGTGATTTCAGTGGAGTACAAAAAAGAGCAATTCAATGAAAAGGTTTTAACTAATCATATTACTAAGGAACAATGGATTGATATTTTGAAAAATAGTAATTTAATTGGATTAAGAGATATGAAAATATTGCTTAATTTATATGGTAGCAATGGACAGCCCCTTAAGACTTCTTTAATAGGAGAGCATTTAGAATTTGGAGATATTAGTACTAGAATTCAAAAGATGTGTAAAAGAATAGAAGAAGAATTAGGAATAGGTTTAGATGAAAAAAGCGAAATAGGAAGTTGGAAATATAAATTTAGACATTGGTTTATTATGCTAAATGGATCAAAGATATATGATGAGAAGGAAGAAAAAAATTATTTCACTTGGACATTAAAAAAGGAACTTAAAGAAGCTATAGATTCTTTATTAGGAAAAGAATAGTATGACTTAAAGAAGTATTGTATAAAATAAGATAATAAAACTTATGCTTATTAATAAAGCAAGTTGTTTAAAAGATTAGTGTTTTATTATTTGTTTTTTTATACAATACTTTTTTTAAAATTATAAATGCAATTTGAAGAGTTTGACAGTAAGAGCCTTATGAGGTTAATATCTTATTAGCTTAACATAAGAAAGGAGGGAGATAGTATGAATAGAAAAGAGATAAAAAGTATTGCTAAATCTAAGTTAAAGGGAAGATGGTTTAATATTGTCTTATTAACTTTAATCATAGCAATAATTGAATTTGGAGCAAGTGAGATTATTGGAAGAACTGAAGGAATAACTTCTAATATTTTAAACATAGCTAATAACTTTTTATTAATGCCAGCTATAACGGCTTCAGGGATTATATACACAATTAAATTTGTTAAGAGTAATGAAGTAGTAGCTTTAAGTTATGCTATTCCAAGTGTTAAAACTTGGGGAAGATTTATAATGAGTATGATAGTTACTATGATCTTTAGTATTCCTATACTTTTAGTTGTGTTTTTAGGAAATATATTTTTAGTGTTATCTATAACATCATTACATAGTGCAATGCTTAATGGCCAAATATCTATGAATCCTATGATAGGAATTTGGGGAGTAATATTTTTAATAGTTATATTAGTATTAATTTTAGCTGCTGTAGTAGGAATTTTATTATTCCCATTACCATATTTAATGGCTGAAGATACCTGTGGAATATGGGAAGCTGTTAAAAGAAGCTTTAAAATAATGAATGGTCATAAATGGGAATTATTTATTATGGGACTTAGCTTCTTAGGATGGTTAATATTATCAGCATTAACTCTTGGAATAGGATTATTATGGCTTCTACCATATATCCAAGTTACCTTAAGAATATATTATCTTTCAATTACAGGAAGAGAAAGTGAAATAAATTAAAGTTAGGACTGTATCCTCAATGGGTACAGTCATTTTTTTGAGTTTACAGAATTGACATAAATTTGATATGATGTTAATCTTTTATTAAAAATAGAAGGAAGTGATTATTTTATGACCAGAAAAGAAATAAAAAGTTTATCACAAGATAAGCTAAGAGGAAGATGGACAAACTTTCTTTTACTTGTATTAATAGTTTTAGGAGTACAAGGACTAGTTACGTATTTCATATCGAATGTAGAAAGTATAGGGCTAAGTTCAATTTTGAATTTAGGAAATAGCTTTTTATTAGGACCTTTTCTTGAATCTTTACTTGTAGTTTTTGTAATTAAATTAGTTGATAGAGATGATAAGGTTGGATTAAAAGAATCTATTCCTTCATGTAAAGTATGGAGAAATTTTATTAAGAAGTTCCTTGCTTTAATATTATTTGAGCTTCCAATATCACTTATAGCATCAATAATTGCTGTGGTATCATTTATTAGTATAATATCAAATCATTTTTATGAGTATTTATTTATGGCTTCTATGAATTATGAAGATATATTAAGTCAATATATAGGTATCTTTATTATAATAATATTAATAGTAGCTACTTATAATATTATAGTTTCATTATTCTTTTTCCCTGTTAAATATATTATAGTTGAAGAGCCAGAACTTGGTATATGGGAAGCTGTAGGAAAGGCTTTTAAAATGATGAAAGGTCATAAATGGGAGCTTTTCGTATTAATTTTAAGTTTTATAGGATGGGCAATACTAGCTGTTTTACCTATAGTATTAGGAAGTATAATTATTGTTTTAATGAACTTAAGTGTATATATATTACCTATTTTCTCTATAGGACTAATATGGTTTTTTGTATATAGAGATACTATATACAGAGTTTATTATCTTTCAATTTCAGAAAGAGCATTAGAAATAGGAAAAGATGAGTTAAATCAGGATATTGAAGTTGAAGAAGAGGACTTCGAATTTAGAGATTAGTTTAAATGCCTAAGAAATACAATTAAATGTGTTTCTTAGGCATTTTTATTTTAGAAAAATATATTACTATTTAATTTTTTAGTGTAATGAATTTACTAATAGGAATTATTTTAACTTAATACTAATTAAAAATATTTACTTAAGGGGTTCCATTACTCTGTCTAAGATATTATTAATTTCTGCAATTGATGTACCAAAGTTTGTTATAGGAACTAAGGCGTAATCACATATTCCTATTCTATTCATTATTTCAGCTTTGTTAAACATGCATCCTCCACAATGAATTACAAGGGAATATTCATTAAGATTCTTAGGAAAGTCCTTACCAGAGCAATTATGAACTATTATTCCAGGACAAGTTTCTTCTAACCAAGTAGGTAGTTTTTCTCTTGCTATATCACCTTTTAATTGATGGTGAGTACAAGCTTCTGCTATTAAAACTTTATCACCTGCTTTAAGATTCTTTATTGCTTTGGCTCCTGAATAGAACTTATCTAAATCACCCTTGTATCTAGCCATAAGTATTGAGAAGGAAGTAAGAGGAACACTTCTATCTAATTTTGCATTAACTTGTTTAAATACTTGAGAGTCAGTTATTACTAAGTCAGGCTTACCGTTAAAGATTTTTAATCCTTCATCTAATTTATCTAATGTAACCATAGTTGGTATTCCACCATAATCTAATATATCTCTTAATACTTGAACTTGAGGAAGTATAAGTCTTCCTTTAGGAGCTTGTATATCTTGAGGAGCTACTAAAAGAATTTTATCTCCAGCTTTGATTTTATCACCTATTATTGGGCTTTCAGTTATTGAAGAGGGTGATACATTGACAAGTTCTTTTTTTAATTCATTTATGTTTAAATTATTTTTTGCACTTATGGCAACACAAGGTATTCCTAATAATTCACCAATTTCTTTTAAAGAATTATTTAAATTACTATCAACAAAGCAATCTTTATTAGATAAAGTTGTTTTATCAATATCCTTTAAATCAATTTTAGACTCAATTAGGTTATTAGGAACTAAATCACACTTGTTAATAACTAGTATAGCTGGTTTCTTAGCCTTTTTTAATTTATTAAGCCATAATATTTCCTTAGAAAGCATGTCTTTAAATTCTATATTTGATTTTATTGCCTCTAGTATTTCAGAAAGGGAAAGGGTTATAAGAGCTACATCAGTCTTTCCTACAACCTCTTCAGTTTTTTCAACTCTAAGCTTACCTATTTCTCCTTCATCATCAAAACCAGCTGTATCAACGAAAACAACAGGTCCTAGTGGTAAAAGTTCCATTGCCTTATAAACAGGGTCAGTTGTTGTTCCCTTAAAGTCTGATACTAGAGAAATGTTTTGCCCTGTTAGGGCATTTATTATGCTAGATTTCCCAGAGTTTGTTTTACCAAAAAGAGAAATATGAATTCTACTTCCTCTAGGAGTTTCATTAAAATTACTCATAAATTTTTCTACTATTGCAAGATGTAAATAGTAGAATTGCACCTCCTTGCATTAATTCTTGTGTGAAAATATTTTCAACTGTGAATAAACCTGTGGATAACTTTTTTAATGAATTTTTACTTTCAAATTCTAGTTAAATAATGAAAATAAGCCTTGAAAAAAGTAAAAAAATTACAGTTGGAAATGGCTTAATATAGCCATTTACAGGAGTTTTTATCTTTTGAAAAAATTACTTTTTTAAATAGTAAACTTTATTAAAAGATAATAGGAAAATAGTATAATTTTTTCATTTCTAAACAAGTTATCCACATAGGGGTGTGGATAACTTTAAGGTTATTCACAATATATAGTTGTGTCATATTTAAATACATACTAAATATTGATAAGGAAAAAAATGTGATTAAATATATTGAAAATTTTTGATATAAAAACTATGAATAAAAATTTGTATATAAGTAATAAAAATACAATATTTAGTACAAATAAAGCTTTGTTTCTTTAAATTTAATTTAAAATAAGCTTAATATATAGAAATTTTAGCTTAAAAACAGTATGAAATAATAAAAGAATAATTAATATTTTACTAAAAGCTATTATAAAATCTGTGATTTGGTATATGTTTTTAGTAAATAAAATTATAAAAATTATTCAAGAATAATTATATAATTTTGAGTATGAGATTAGAAGGGTATTTTAATCAAATAATATAAAACTAAAAAAGGACAACTCTTAAGGAAAGAAGTTGTCCATAATAATCAAATTATTAATTTTAGTGATGAGGCACTAAAACTACCTCACTACAATCTTCGAAGTTTAAAGAATTTTCATCTATATCTTTTATAGTTAATAAGAAATCATTAGCATTTATTTTTAATAGTGGATAATCTCCAATATTGTTTTTTGTATCATTACATCTATAGCCTTCATTTTGAAGGTGAGTTATAACTGCATATTTTAAAGACTCCATAGAAGAAAAACCTTTCTCTAAAGTTAAAACTATCTTGTGTATATTACAACAAGTTCTTCTTTCTAATGAATTTTGATCTACTGCCATAAAAAAACCTCCCTCACAATAAGTTAAACTCTCAAATCATTCCTAATATTTACATAATATTTAATTATATTTTACAACCTTTACATTTAATAGTCAAATTTTTAACAATGTATTTTAAGGTGTATTATTATGAAAATATTTAGGAATAGGTTGAAAAAATAAGAAAACAAGAGAAATTTAAAGAAAAAATAATTTTCATTAAACTTTTTAAATTAACAATATGAATATGATAAAGAATGATATGCACAACATTGTAGATAATATAACAGTGTTGTTTATGAGTTCTTCATATTCTGGACAATGTTTACCTGAAAAAATAGGTAAGGAAAATGGTAGTGGAAGTATTAAAAATGTAAAATGTGCATAATTAAAAATTTTATCTCCAACTATTAGCTTGTCTATTATGAAGAATTTAATTAAATAACCAACTCCAAGTATTATCATTCTAGTTACTACAAATTTAATACTTTTTTTAATATATTCCTTATTGAACCTTAAGGTGAATACAATTATAAATATATAAATTTAACCTAAAGTTTATAATATAAAAACTATACAAAAAAGAGTAGTATAGGAGGAGCCAAAAGATGGTAGCTAAAATTTTCACAAAAAAAGCCAGCTTACGCTGGCTATATATTAATTATAAATTGATTTTTAGTTTTGATTTTGATTGTTAGTTTGTACCTATATGAAAGATATAAATTTTAATGTGGAGTTAAAGTTATAATCTTTATACAGGTTTTGCATGAATAAATAATCCTTAACTTTAATTAAAGCTAGTGAATTAATGTGATATAAAAAGTTACAATATATTTAATTAACTAGAATCTTAAATCTCTAGTTCCGTTACTTATCTTATTTATTTTTTCTTCAACAGATTTTCTAAATGATTCATTATCTATTTCATCTATTGATTTTTTAATTAATTTATCTCCGATTTCTCTTGTTCTATCTGTGCCGTAATCATCAATAAATTCTTTTAAAGTTATTAAAGCATTGGCTTCACATATTTTATAAAGTTCACCACTCTTAACGATGTCCATAAATCTTTCGCCAGTTCTACCTTCTCTATAACAAGCTGTGCAATAACTTGGTATATATCCAGCTTCCATAAGACTTTCTATCATTTCAACTGGTGATCTATGATCTCCAACTTCAAATTGTGGTTTCTCTTCAGGATCGATGTATGATTCTGAATAACCACCAACACCTGTACATGAACCTGTACTTACTTGAGAAACTCCAAGAGCTATTATTTCATCTCTTAAGCCTGGTTCTTCTCTTGTTGAAAGTATAAGACCTGCATATGGTACTGCTAATCTTAAGATAGCAACAATCTTTTTGAAGTCTTCATCATCAACTAAGTAAGGATAATTTTCTAAGCTAACATTTTCAGCTGGTCTTATTCTTGGAACTGATAGTGTATGAGGGCCAACCCCTGTAGTTTCTTCTAAATCCATTGCATGCATAAGCATTGCTAATGTTTCATACTTGTAATCATAAAGTCCATATAGAACTCCCATACCAATATCATCTATACCAGCTTCTCTTGCTCTATGCATAGCTGTTGTATGATAATTATAGTTATGTTTTGGACCACTTACATGTAATCTTTCATAAGTTGGTTTGTGGTAAGTTTCTTGGAATAAGATATATGTTCCAATCTCAGCATCTTTAAGTCTCTTATAGTCTTCAACTGATGTTGCAGCTATATTAACATTGATTCTTCTTATTGACCCATTATCAAATTTAATTGAGTATATTGATTTTATACAATCTAAAATATAATCTAGAGGAGCATTAACTGGATCTTCCCCAGCTTCAAGTGCTATTCTCTTATGACCTAGGCTTTCAAGAACTTTAACTTCTTCAATAAGTTGCTCTTTGTTAAGTTTCTTTCTTTTTAACTCATCATTACAGTGTTTATATCCACAGTAAGTACAGTTATTTACGCAATAGTTACTTACGTATAAAGGTGCAAATACAACAAGTCTTTTTCCATATAATTTTTCCTTAACTTGTCTAGCTGCTTTAAACATTTCTTCAATAAGTTCTTTATCTTCAAGATTAAGAAGAACAGCAGTCTCTTCAGGTGTTAACCCTTCTGCACTTTTACTTTTTTCAATGATTTCTCTAACTAGTTCTTTGTCAGAAACAAGCTCTTTTCCTTTTGCTATAAGACTATTAATTTCATCATCCTTAATAAAATCTAAAGCATTGTACTTTTCGTTATCTTTTAACATAACAAATCTCCTTTAAAATTACTTTTAGGGTATGTCAAAAAATAATATAAACAACTAAAATATACTTATGGGAACTCAATGATTAAGAGGCTTAAAGCGATTAAGCTAAAAGCTAGTTTTAGATATGGCAGCTTTAACGGAAACACCTTTAAGTTTACCGATTTTTCCTGTTATAGCTGAAATTTCATCGGTGGTTCCATCAACTACAATAGATATAACTCTAATGTTCTTTTCTTTGTATGGTAACCCCATTCTTCCAACAATTAATTTGTCGTATTCACTTAAGATAGAATTTACTTCTTTTATATTATCAAGGCTTTCAATAACAATGCCAACAACGGCAATTCTAGTACTCATACTGTCATCAAACCTTTCTAAGATTTAAAAATTTTTTATTACCTTTTTGTTCAGAGAATTCCTTACAATTAGGGATAAAGTATATTTATATTATTTTTTTGACTGGTTTCTCAGTTGAAAGAAGTATTTTTACATATCATCTCGCAACAAAGAAGACATATTATAATTATACTACAAAATTTTCAAAAATATAGATTAAATTTCTAGTAGAGAAAAATATAAGCTTTATGCTAAATTAAAACAATTTGTAAACTTTTGAAAATTTATTTTGATATAATCTAAGTAAGATTTAAATTTATTGTATTTTTAGAATAATATTTTATTTTAAATTTGACCTGTCAAGAGGTCATTTATATAGTAATTAAAGGCTTTAAATAGAGTAATAGGATTTAATATATTTTTGATTAAGCTTTGATATGAATGCTTAGAAAGGAAGAAGGCAAATGAAAAAAAATAAATTAATAACAGCAATGATATTAGCTGGAGCAATAAGTATTGGCTCATTTACAACAGTTTTTGCCGATACTAAGGAAGTAGTAACTTTAGGAGCTAATCTAAATTCAAGTCAAAAACAAGAGATGTTTAAGGAATTCGGAGTTAAACCTAATGATGTTAAGGTTATAACTATGAATGTTAATGAAATAAGAGAGCAACTTGGATTGCCTAAAATAGTAGGAGAATTTAAAGGCAATGCTTACTCAAGTGCTTTTGTTAAACTAGAGGAAAAAGGGTATGGAATAAAGGTAAAAACAAATAACTTAACAGAGGTTACTAAAACTATGTTAAGTAATGCCTTGTTAACATCAGGGGTTACAGATGCTGATGTTATTGCTACAGCGCCATTCCCTGTAACTGGGACATCTGCTTTGGCAGGAGTTCTTCAAGCTTTTGAAAAGGCCACTGGAGAAAATATACCTGTTGAAAATAAGGAAGTAGCAAGACAAGAGTTAAGTATAACAAATAATTTAGCTAAGGCTAAAAATAGTGAAGGACAAGATATTGGAAGAGATGGAGCAAGTGCTATAGTAAATCAAGCTAAAGAAGAAGTTATAAAGGATAAACCTAAAAATGACAAAGAGGTTGGTGAAATAGTAAATAATATTACAAATAACTATAATATTAAGTTAACTCCAACACAAGAGCAAGAATTAGTTGCTCTTTTAGCCAATATAAATTCTTTAGGATTAGATTATTCTAAATTAAAAGGAGAACTTGATAGCCTTTCTAATAATATACAGGAAGCTTTAAAAGAAAATGGACAAGAACTTAAAGAAAGTGGAACTTTAGATAGAATCTTAAATAAAATTCTAGGAGTTTGTACTGATATAAAAAATTGGTTTGTAGCACACTTTGGAGATGGAGAAGTTACTATAAATGGAGTTACATATGATAAAGATGGTAATATGATAAACAAGGATCAATTAAACAATATAGGAACTTCAATAAGTGATGAGGACAATGACACTAGTAATAATGAAAGTAAAAATAATATAGAAGATAAATCACAAAAGAGTGATTCTAAGGAGAAAGAAACTGATAAGGCTAATAGTAATAATCAAGAGGATTCTAATTCTCAAGGAGAACAAGAAAGTAATGGCAATGGTTCTTTAAATAATGATACCAAAAGTAATAAAGAATCTAAAAATAAAGATGCACAGGGAGCTAAAGAGTCAAAAAATAGTAAACCTAATAAAAATAGTGTAAGTTCATCAAAGAATAATTCAAATAAAAATAATAGTGGAAGCAGTAATAATTCAAAGGATAAAAGTAAGGAAACTATAAAGCTTGAGGATGGTAATGTAATTCCTAAGTATAATTCAAAGGGTGAAGAATATAATCCTGTTACTGGTGGATATGGACATATGCAAGAAACTGAAGACGCTGGAAAGGATTCTGATCAAACTATAGATTATATAATAGTTGATGGGAAGAAGGTTCCACTTCATGATGAACAGGGAAGAGAGTATAATCCTGAGACAGGAAGATATGGAGATCCTGATGATAATTAAAAATAGTCAAATAACTTTACTTAGTATTATAAATATAGAAAAACTGTAATAGAAACAAAAAAATGTTTTTATTACAGTTTTTTTTATTATTTTACAACAGAAATAAAGGGTAAGGAATATTTATATAGTGAAAGGAGTTGATAAACATGGCAAAGGCAATCTTAACAAAGAAAAGCTTAGTATTAAAGTATCAAAAGGGGGTAGATGATAGTGGAAGCCCTAAATTTTCAACACAAAAGTTTTCTAAGATAAAGGTTGATGCAGAGGATGAAAAACTTTATGAGGTGGGAAAAGCATTAGCAGATCTTTTATCATCAAGAGTTAATTCTGTATTAAAAGAAGATGACTTTAAGTTTGTTGATGACACTCAATAATCTAATAAAAATTAGAGGGGTGATCAGCTGATTTTGTAGTATTTAAAAAAATAAAAATGCTTTTAAATTCTACATTAAAGATAATCAAAAGAATAGAGAGGGTATTAGTTTTTCTAAGAGAAATCTTAGAATTTATAGATAGGCACTTTTAAAGATAAATTACATGCTAACAAAAAGTATTAAAAGAATTAAAAGAGATTAATGAGTAAGATATGCATTTTAGAAGAGGAAGTAGAAGAACAAAAGATGTAACATAATAAATTAATGGTAAAAAGAAAAGGGGGACTTTAAAATGGAGAAGGAATTATATCTTGTATTGTCTTTTAAAAATGCTGGAGGAAGTATAACAAAAATAACTCTTAAAAATATTAAGGAAGATGTAACTGAGGAAGAAGTTCAAAATCTTATGGAAAAAATAGTGACAGCAAATATATTTGTTTCTAAGGGGGGAGATTTAGTTTCTAAAGTTAAGGGTGAAATAGTAGAGAAAACAACAGAAAGCTTTGAAATGTCTTAATTTAGCTATTAAATAATTTATTAAAAATAAAGAAAAGGGGAAAATATCCCCTTTTCTTTATTTTGCAAAACAGTAATTAATTCCGTTAGAGATTCCAGTTGCAATTTTTATATAATTATCTGGATCACTTAAATATGAATCTTCATTAGGGTTAGAAATAAACCCTAGTTCTATAAGTACAATAGGAACTTTTGACCAGTTAAAACCAGTTAAATCATCTCTTACAACAACACCTCTATTTTTTAATCCTGTATATTTTGTATATGCTGTTAGTATTTTTTCTCCATATGAATAGCTTATATCTGATATATCTTTTGTTACATTTCCTTTTGTGGCAGGAACTAGTATAGAAGCACCACAAGCTTTAGGAGAATCAACTCCGTCACAGTGAATTCTTATAATTAAATTTGCATTATTATCATTACCAATAGTGGTTCTTTCTATATTGCTAAGCTGCTTGTCAGGACTATCTTTAGTCATAATTACATTATACCCTTCAGAAATAAGAAGTTTTTTTAATTCTTCAGCTACACCGTGAGTTATTGTGTATTCTGGAATTTTACTTTGAACTCCTGTAGCACCTAGTGTATCTTTTAATTTTCTTTTTTGTGAGCCTGGACATTCAGGTTCTGTTTCATTAGATATTGTACTAGAATGCCCTGGATCAATAACTATAGCTATATCTTTATTAGCTTTATTAGGTTCATTTTCACAATAAGGTTCTACTTCATTTTTTTTATCAGCTTCCTTATCAGTATTAGAATCAATTTTATTTTTTTCTTTCTCTTGGTCTATGTTTCCCTCTTTAGAATCATTTTTTTCTGTATTATTATTTTCATTATTAGAGTTATTTTTTTCTGTATCATTATTTTCCTCATTGGAATTATTAATACTATTAGAATCCTTATTAATATTTGGTTTAGTGGAATTTAATCCACAGCCTAATAGCATTAAAGAAGAAATAATTATAATAGATAAAATTCTTAGAAATTTTTTCATACTATCATCCCTTTATTTGGAGTTTTCAACTGATTTTATAGTTTGAACATTTTTTACTTCATAATCATTTAATTCACTGTCATCACCTTTAAAGGATGAATCAGGATGATACCATGATTTTGAATTAAAATATGCCTTAAATGGATTAGTATTAAATACATATCCATGACGTGCGTATATTTCATTTCTCATTAAAGCAAGAGTACTTTTATTATATTTAGAAAGATCTGATGCTGATAAATAAGAAGAATTACTGTATGGCATTATAAAGTCATAAGGATAATCATATATGTTTCCAGAAAATTTTGATGGGTTTTCATTTGTGAAACTATATATGTTATCAACTTTATCATTACTTGAAGAATTTTTACTTTCATTAAGCTTTTTTTGTAAATCATCATATTGTGAAAAGTTTTCTTTGTTATATCCATACTTTGTAGCTAAATCTAAATCAGAATCACAGTCAGTGTAATTTTTATTTTTAAAATCTACAGTAGCTTTATTTACATATAATTTTGACATTAAATTATCTTTTTCAGATGTATTTAAGTTTGTTAATATTGAAGAATTATCAACAAAATCAGAGTCAGACTTTAAAGTTGTATAAATAGAATTTAATAAATCATCATTTTTAGAGTATTTTAAAGCACTGTTATAATAAGATAATTTTTCAGTAACTGATGAAGATTTAAGTGCAGAGTTATAATAGTATTTATATAATAAAGGTGATCTTAAAAAATAAATAGAAGTACCTATTATTACAAAAGCTACTAAGGTGAAAATGCTTATTAAAATCTTTTTTTTGGTATTAGAATGTTTAAAATTATCAATATCTTCATTATGATAAGATTCATCATTGAAATTTTCATCTAAATCATCATCAAAACTTGCATCTAAATATTCTTCTTTATTATTAAAATTAGAATCATGAAGAGGTTTGAAATTATTCTTAATATTTTCATTAATATTAGTATTAATTTCTTTTTTTATTTTAGGTGCATCTAAGATTATGGTTTTATCAATATTATTTTTAGAGTTAGGAATATCTTTTTTATCTTTTGTATCTTCTGTATCTGAGTTATTTTTAGTATCTTTATCTACAGATTTTACCTTAGCACCACACTTATTGCAAAATTTCATTGAATCAGATAGTTTATTACCACATTTAGTACAAAATTTCATTAAATCACCCCTTAATCTTTTATATCAGTAAGAACTAATGAACCATTAGCTAGTTTTTTAAAGGTATAAGTATTTTTAAATTCTTGACGCTTAGGAACATTAATTCCTTTACCTATAGAATAAATTTCATTACAAGTAACTTCACCAGTATTTGTATCATTATTAAATGTATAATTTAATATTTCAGTGCTTTCAAAGTTTTCCCTAATATCTTTAGAATGTATTTCAGGGACAACCTTCTTTTGCTTTTTATAAATAGGACTGTCAAATTCAAGGTAGTTTTCTATATAATTAAAACTATTTGTATTAACAGCATAAGCAAAGTCACTTGAGTAATTTCTTAATAGAACATAAAGATCTTTTTTGAAATTAGCTTCTGAGGCTTTAGCTTCAGCAAAGTTTATATTTATATTGCTTGAAGAATTTACATCATATTTATTACTTATTATTTTTTTATCTCCATCTGTTGATACTCCATAAATAATACTATTAGGATCAATTGGACCAAAGGTTTTAGCATCTTTAATTTTTACTCCAGTATCTTTATTATTTACATATAGTTCAGCATCTGGAATATCGCTAGTAATATTAACTTTAATAAAGTTATCAAATATACTTATTTCTTGGTTAGAAGATTTAAAAGTATTAACCTCTATATTTTCAGATTTGTTTAAATATGAATTTGATATTTCAGATTTAATAGTATAATTTCCAGGCATTAAAGGGCCTAACTCATCTTTTTTTGTTAAATCTCCAAAAGTTTCATCTCCTATTTGAACTTTTGCATCTTTTAAATCAGTTTTTACCTTTATAAAGCTTGGTTTTACAACTACTTTATAAACAGGTATTAAAAAGAAATCTTTTCTAACCTCTTCTATAGATAAAGGGGAGTCTGTGTCCTTATAATTTCCCTTTTTAAAATCGTCGTTTATTGAAGAAAATTTTGATGGATTTTGATTAAAGTAATCTATTAGAATAGTAGAGTTGCTTTTATTTATTGGTAGAGAGCTATCATTACAATAAAGTATTTTACTAAGTTCCTCTGGATTTGAAGAGGAAATTGAATTTGAAAATGAAAGTGCTATTTCTTTTTCAGATTTAACTGTTGATTTTAAGTAAAAGAATACACCAGAAAATATTACAACAATAAAAACTAGGCTTATTATTATAATTTTAGATTTTTTCTTGTTTTTTTTTATTTTTGAGCAATTAGGGCAAATTCCATTTATTAATTTTGAACCACATTTATTACAAAAATTCATTTTAAAACCTCCTTAATAATAATTTTACATCTAAAATATAATTTAACATTTTTTTGAACAATTGACAAATTTGTTAACAAAACGTTATAATTTAACATAGAATAGGAGGCGTTTTATGTTTTGTTCAAAGTGTGGTAAGGAAATACCAAATGAATCAGTTTTTTGTCCAGAGTGTGGAAATAAGTGTAAGGGTTCTAGTAAAAGTATACCTATAGATGTAAATGAGCATAAAGGATATATAATAAAATCTTTATGTCATCCAATAACTTCAGTTAAGGAACATGTCTTTGGAGTATCATCAAAAATACAATTAATTTATATTGCAATAATAACTTTAATAATACCACTAGTTAAAACTCTTTTATTTAAAGCCTTTAGTTTTAACTTAGTAAAAAGTGTAGTAGGCATTATACTAGAATTCTCAAATATTAATACCTGGGATTTTAATAACATGATAAAGGCTAAAAGTCAGTTTGATATGATTATGGAAAATGTATTTCCTACAGGTAATATCTATTTTTTAAATTTAGGAAGCTATATAATTAATTATGCTTTAATATTAGGTATAATTTATATTATATTTAAGTTTTTAGTTAAAGAAGATATAAATAAAGATTCACTTGTAAACATAATGTTTGTAGTATCTATAATAAATGTATTTATATTAATAATATCCTCTATAGCCCTAGTTTTAGGAGGAGCTATTTGGATGATAGTAAGTATATTTAGTTCTATATTATCAGTTGTGTTATTGTATGCTTTATTTAATACTTTAATAAAATCAAAAAATAAATTTATATACATATATTCTTTAACTTGCATGGTTGTTTATTCAATAAACGCATGGTTTGTTTTTAATAATGTATCATCTATAATTTATCAAATTTATTATAATTTAGAGAGATATTTTATTTAATATAGTATATATAAAGAGGCACTTCTTTTTATAAGTGTCTCTTTTGTGTTTTAATAATTATATAGATTGTATATTTTAGAATATGAATAGGAGTTAAATGTATTTATAATTTAAAAGAATTTTTATGGGAGTAGATTAGATGGAAAGCAAAAAGATTTTTATTATAGAAGATGAAGAAAAGATAAGAGAAGAGCTTACTAAATTTTTAGAGAAGTATGGCTACATTGTAGAGTCATCAGAAGACTTTGAAAATATAGTTGATACTTCATTAAGATGTAATCCTAATATGATTTTACTAGATATAAATCTCCCTTATTATGATGGTTACTATATTTGCAGGGAGATAAGGAAGAAAAGCCAAGTTCCAATTATAGTTGTAACTAGTAGACAAAGTGAGATGGATGAGCTTATGAGTATGAATTTAGGGGCTGATGACTTTGTTACTAAGCCTTATAATACTCAAATACTTTTAGCTAGAATTGCATCAATTATGAAAAGAACCTATTCAGGAATTGAGGGTGAAACAGAAATATTTAATTGCAGAGAATTAAAATATAATATGTCTACTAGCGAGGTTTCATTTAAGGGGGAAGTTGAGGAGCTTACTAAAAATGAAAGTAAGATTTTAAATATTCTAATAAGAAATAAAGGGAAAATAGTATCAAGAGATAATATTATAAAGTCTTTATGGCAAAGTAATGAGTTTATAGATGATAATACCTTAACTGTTAATGTAAATAGACTTAGAAGAAAGATTGAAGGAATAGGGGCAGAGGGATATTTACAAACTAAGAGGGGGCAAGGGTATATATTATCATGAATTTAAGAGATTTTATAAAAGAAAGAATAGTTTTTATTATTATAAATTCATTAATATTACTTTTTACAGCTCTATTGCTTATGGTTTTAAAGGTTGATAGCTTTGCCATTTTATTTATTGTTATTATAAATGAGGCAGGAATTCTAATTTATCATATTTTTGATTATTTAAGAAAGAAGCAATATTATAATGAGATAAAGGAAAATATGGAGTCTTTAGATAAGAAATATTTAATATCAGAAGTAATAGAAGAGGGAACTTTTACAGAGAGTAAGTTAATATATGATGTTATATGCAAGGGTAATAAGGCTATGAATGATGAAATAGGAGAGTTTAAGAGAGGGATAAATGATTATAGGGAGTATATAGAATTATGGGTTCATGAAATAAAAACTCCCATAGCAACTTGCAAGCTATTAATAGAAAATAATGAATCACCACTTACAGAGAGTATAGGAGAAGAGGTTTGTAAGCTAGAAAATTATATAGATCAAGCTCTCTTTTACACTAGAAGTAATACCCTTGAGAAGGATTATATAATAAAAGAAATGAGTTTAAGTAGTTGCGTAAACAAGGTTTTAAACAATAATGCAGATTCTTTAATAAAGAAAAGAGTTAAAATAAGTTTAGGTGATTTAGAAAAACAGGTTTATTCAGATAGCAAGTGGATTGAGTTTATTTTAGGACAAATAATATCAAATTCTATTAAATATATGAATAAGGAACATAAGGAACTAAAGATATATTGCAATGAAAATAGTAAATATGTGATTTTAAATATTGAGGACAATGGTGCTGGAATAAGTGAAAAAGATATTTCTAGGGTTTTTGATAAAGGATTTACAGGAGAAAATGGACGTAAGTTTGGAAAGTCTACAGGTATAGGACTATACCTATGTAAAAAGCTTTGTAAGAAACTTGGGTTAGATATAAAATTGATTTCAGAAGAAGGTAAGTTCACAAGAGTTTCAATTATCTTTCCAATAAACAGGATGATGATTTTTGAATAGGTAATACTAGATTTATTCTTATTATGATTTAAATAGTGAGGGGGAGAATATATGGGTAAAAAGTTTTTGGTTGTAGTTATAGTATGTATTTTTATTAGATGTTTACTTAATTTAATAGAAGCTATTATGTTAAATATTGAATTTTTAAAGAATATAAATTTTTATTATATTAAGACATTTGTTAATGCTTTTTTAGTTATAATTCTTATTGGATATTATATATATCTTTATAAAAATTATGAAAGATAATCAATGTGATTAATTTAGTTCATGATTTTCATATAAATATTTATATGAAAATTAAGGAGAGGTATTAAATTAAGTTTTGATAATAGTAGTGAAAAAAGGTGGATTCAATTTATGAATCCACCTTTTTATATAACATTATAATATATTTTAATAGGTTAGCTAAATTTTTTATAAAAAGGTTTTAGAATTGTTTGTATAGACTAGGTTTATTATTTAATGGAAACTAAAGTTATAATAGTAAAGTTAAGATAATAAATGGAATCTAGCACCTTTAGAAGCTGGATAAAAAATAGGCTTAAGGACTTAGGTTAAATCTAATTGTTTTGCAGGTTACTCTAATCTTTACATAAGAATATTTTAAAAATCACAATGTGACACTTTTGTTAGTTTAGTGTTATATAGTTCTATGGATTGAAATTTTTATATGAAATAGAATTAAAGTATAGAAAGAAGTGCTTAAATGGAAAGTTTTAATATGATTTAAGCTAGAGTTTTAAGATAATATAAGTAAGGATAAGGAGTGGAGTTTAATGGGTAAAGAGGTTTTAAAGGTAAGTAATATAGAAAAGTATTATGGTAAAAAAGGAAATGTTACAAAGGCAATTAATGATATTAGTTTTACTGTTTCAGAAGGTGAATTTGTTGGAATAATGGGGGCTTCGGGAAGTGGTAAAACAACACTTTTAAATTGTATATCAACCATAGATAAGGTGACTAGTGGTCATATATATTTAGAGGGAGAGGATGTTACAAGCTTTAGTTCAAAAAAGTTAGCTAAGTTTAGAAGAGAAAAAATAGGGTTTATATTTCAGGATTTTAATCTTTTAGATACCTTAACAGCTTACGAAAATATAGCCTTAGCTCTTACAATTCAAAGAGTGAATAACAAGGAAATAGATAAAAGAGTAAGACTCGTTGCAGAAGCTTTAAATATAAGTAATGAGCTTAATAAATATCCTTATGAAATGTCAGGAGGACAAAAGCAAAGGGTGGCATCAGCAAGGGCAATAGTTACTAATCCATCTTTAGTATTAGCTGATGAACCAACAGGAGCCTTAGATTCAAAGGCAGCTACCATGCTTCTTGAAAGCTTAGAAGATTTAAATAAGAATTTAAATGCAACAATTATGATGGTAACTCATGATGCTTTTACAGCAAGTTATGCAAATAGAATTTTATTTATTAAGGATGGAAAGATATTTAATGAACTTATAAAAGGAACTGATTCTAGAAAAGAATTTTTCAATAGAATAATTGAAGTCATAACTCTTCTTGGAGGTGACAGTAATAATGTATTTTAAGTTAGCCTTTAAAAATATAAAAAAGAGTTATAAAAATTATGTAATATATTTTTTAACCTTGATATTTGGAATATGTATATTTTATACTTTTAATTCCATAGAGTCACAAAGTGTAATGATGGAACTTAATGAGCAAAAGCAGTCAGCCTTTATGATGGCAGAACAATTAATGGGATATTTCTCTGTATTTATAGCTTTTGTCTTAGGATTTTTAATAGTTTATGCAAATAATTATCTAATAAAAAGAAGAAAAAAAGAGTTTGGAATTTATATGACTCTTGGAATGGAAAATGGAAGCTTATCAAAAATGATATTCTTAGAAACTCTATTTATAGGGGCTATATCTCTAGGAATAGGAGTGGTACTAGGAATAATGTTATCTCAAGCACTTTCAGTACTTACAGCCTATATGTTCCAGGTAGACCTTACAAAGTTTCAATTTGTTTTTTCTCCCCTTGGATTTAAGAGAACAGTACTTTGTTTTTCAATAATATATCTTGTTGTATTAATTTTTAACTTTATAAGTGTTAGAAAGATTAAATTAATAGATTTATTAACAGCTTCAAAGAGAAATGAAAATCCTACTATTAAAAACTTATGGGTATCAGTAATATTATTTTTAGTTAGTGTGGGAATATTAGTAACAGCTTATTATAAGGTCATACATGATGGAATTGCCTTTGCTAGTTTTAATGCTCTTGGATTACCAATTTTACTAGGATGTATTGGAACATTTATATTCTTTTACTCTTTAACAGGATTCTTTTTAAAGGTTATTCAAGGAAATAAAAAATTCTATTTAAGAGATTTAAACATGTTTGTTATGAAGCAAATAAGCAGTAAAATAAACACAACCTTTGTATCCTTATCATTTATATGTTTAATGTTATTTTTAGCTATTTGTACATTTTCAGGAGGGTTAGGTATAAATAGGGCTATAAATGCTGACTTAAAAGATTTAACTAAATTTGATGTTACCTTTTGGAGTAATAGTGGTGAAAATATAGAAAAACTTTTGAAGGAAAAAAATATTGATATATCTAATATAGCTAAAGAAGATTCAAACATGGTTATGTATGATAGTGAAGTTAAATACAGTAATTTCTTATCAAAAGAGGGAATGACTGCTATGAAGAACTATTTTCCAGTAGCTAATGATAATGACATATTAGTAATTGGAGAAAAGGGATATAATAATACATTAAAACTTCTTGGGAAAGAGCCTGTTAATTTAAAGGAAAATCAATACTTAGCAGTTGGAAATATTGATGAAATGAAAAAGTGGGTTAATGAGAGCTTAGAAAATGGAAATATGGATCAAATGAAAAAGTTGGTTAATAAGAGCTCAGAAAATGGAAAGAAGATAAATATTTCAGGAAAAACCTTAGAGCCTGCAAATAAAAAGTATGAAAATATTAATCTATATAATTTTACTATGAAAGGTGATATTTTAATTTTTGTTGTTAAGGATTCTCTCCTTGAAGGATTAAAACCTGTGTCTAGTAGATTTAATATGATGCTAAAGGATAACTCTAATACAAAGGAAGAATTAGAGAGCATAAGAGATCAGCTAGTAGAAAGTCAGGTTTATTCAATAACAAAAAAAGAAATATATGATAATGCAGCTGGTCTAGGTGCAACAATGGCTTACTTGGGAATATACCTAGGTTTAATATTTATAATTACATCAGCAGTTGTACTTGCTATTCAGCAGCTTACAGAATCTACTGATAATGTAGAAAGATATAGATTATTAAAAGAAATAGGTGTGGATCAAAAGATGATAAATAAAGCTATATTCACTCAAGTAGGAGTATATTTTATGCTTCCTTTATCACTTGCTATAGTACATTCAATAGTTGGTTTAAAGATATCTTCTACCATAGTAGGAGTATTTGGAAATGCTAGTATAATGCCAAATATAATTATAACAGCAATAATTTTTGTTATAATTTATGGAGGGTACTTCTTAGCAACATATTTAGGGGCTAAGAAAAACATAAATGAAAGATCATAGATAATTAAATTTATGGGAGTGTATCAAAATATAATAAAACTTACAAACATATTCCGAGAATTACTAGATTACGCTAAGAATTTATAATCATTACTTCGAAAATATCACTAAAGCTCCGAAACTTAAGTAAAAGTCCAAATTTTCAATTTGGAGTCTTGAACTTATGCAATCGAACTTTGTGAGATTGTATTCCTAAGGAGTTAACAGTCTCAGCTTTTTAACGTGAAATTTTCTACGTAATAATTTAAATTCTAAAGCTTATCTAGATATTCTCTTCATACTGTTTGTAAGTTTTATAAAAAGTTATTTTTATACACTCCATTTTTATTTATTAGGGTTAAATTTTGAAAGGAAATAACTTTTTATATCATATAAAATAAATTGAAGCTTGATTTTTTCTAATAAGTTCTAATGTGATGAATTATAAAAAAATTTATAAAAGTGGGAATAGCATACTGCAAAACCACAACTAAGTAATACCATACCTAAAGCAATTATCAAATCTTGGTTTAAATTTAATTTAGATAAAAATAAACCTAATAAACTACCAACAACTATTAAACCATAGTTAGGATAGTTTCTTAAAATTTTATTTTTATAACTCTTAGAATTATAAAAATTTTTAATATAATTTATTGATAGAATAATTATTAAAATATATATTATGATGAATAAAATAGATAAATTAATAAATTTATTCATAGAAAGAATTTCATTTAATTTGTATAAACCAGATAAAAATAAAAAAAGTGAAAAGGATGATATTGAGAGAGCAGTATATAAGTCTATGAAACTATATAGTTTTTTCATAAATATTAAATTTATTAAAGAAAAAATATTAAATATGAATATATAAGCATAAATAAATATATTAAAGTTATGTATAAATAAAATAAATATAAAAAAGTTTATAAGAAACATTACTGCCAATATAAGTGGGCGATTAGATTCTAAATTTTTTTCTTTTTGTTTAACCATGAAACATCTCCCCTTTCTTATAAATTATAAAATATTGTAACATAGATGTATAAGAATATTAATTATTTTATTAAAAGGAGGTATAGTAAAAATGGAACAGCTTAACAGAAAAGAAATAATAGAATTAGTAAATATTATTAGAAATCCTAAGGAAGAATGGTCGGAAGCTATGATTGATGAACTAATATTTAAATTAAAAAGAAATGTTATTTATCCAAATCCAAGTGATTTAATTTTCTATACTGAATTATCTGCTGAAGAAATTACAGATAAAATATTAGATTATAAACCAATACTATTATAAATTTATTAATAAAAGTAGAGCTATAAAATTTTATAGTTCTACTTTTATTTTTATTAAATAGATAAAAATTAAATTTAATTTGAAATTTATGATTTAAGAAAAATATACATATATTTTAAATGGAAATTATATATATTATAAATTTAGTTTTCTAAAAGTTAATTTATAATTTATAAATACTGGATATTTATGTGTTCCGGTTATTGATTTAATAAAAAATATTTAGTGAATAATGAACAAAATAGCATTTTATTAATAATATATATATATTATTAATAAAAATATATTTCTTTTAAATAACAGTTATTTATATTAAAAAATAACTGTTATTATTTAGTAACATATGATAAAATGCTGTTAATAAATAATTAACTTTGATGGTTGAAAACTATTAATTAAACTTAATTTTACAAATTAGTATAAATAAAAGGAGGTTTAAAGTTGAATATTATAAAAAAGAATTTTAGGTACCAAGTATTTGCTTTATTTTTAATACTACCATTTATTACAAATATGTTTAGCAGTTTATTTGTTGTATATGCTAAGGATGTTAATTTTTTTACTGATGATTTATACTTTAGCAGTGATAATAAAATTATTTCATCCCAAAATTCTAGTCCAATAAAAGTAAAAGTTAATTCTTTATTAAACTTTGAATTATCTTCAGATAATTTAGAAGATTCAACCGTAGAAGTTATATTACCAAAGGGGATTTCTCTTAATGAAAAAGAAACTATAAAGTTTAGCAACAACTCTGTAGTTAAGGAAACAACTAAAGATAGTCTAGAAAAGTTGATATTTAAATTTGATCAACAAAAAAGAAAGATTAATTTTGTTTTAAACATTAATCAAACAGGAAGTTTTGAGTTTTTTGCTCAAACTCATAGAAAAAATGGAAAATATTATAAGTCTTATTCAGTAAAGATTAATAGTGAAGATTTAAATAACAATTTTTCAAATGAAAAAAAAGCTGACATAAATGTTGAGACAAAAGAAAATACTTCATTTTACAATTCAAGTAATAACATAATTGCTAATGAAGTAAAAGAAAATGATTTATCAAAAAGTGTAGAAAAAAAAGGAATTAATGTGGATTTAACTTATGAACCTATGAATTCAGAAATTTATTCAGGAGAGACTGGGGTTTATCAACTAAATTTCAAAGTAACAGGATCTACAATAAATATTGGAAAAGCAACCTTAGAAATTAGTTTACCAAACACTAATGGAGGAGAGACTGCATTAGGATCATCATTGGATGAATTAGAAATAGAAGGTGTGAAGCCAAGATATGATAAAGATTTAAATAAGTTGGTTTATGAATTTACAAGTTTAAAGTCTGGACAATCTTACCGTACAGTTGTAAAAATTATAACAACTAATGGTATTGTTGGGAACGATTCTAAAATGGTTTCGAAGGCTACTTTGATTAAAAATGATTCTCCTACTATATCAAGTGGAGATGTAGTTATTAATGTGAAATCAGAAACACCTGTATCTATCACCAAATCTTATATTGGTGTAAAAGATAAAAGTCCAGATTATAATCCAAAGCCTGGAGACATAATAGCGTGGAAAGTAAATGCTTCAGTAAAATATAAAAAGACAGGATTAGCTTTTATAAAACCAGGTACTAATATAACTATTTCTGATGCTATTCAACCAGAGTTAACATACAATAGTACAACAAGTTCAGTGAATCCAGAATCAAACAATAATATTTTGACTTGGAACTTTAAAGCTCCAGATATTGAATCTCAAAAAAAGTTAGCAGATTTAGAAAATGATATATGGACCACTAGTTTTATTGTTTATACAAAAGTAAAAGATACAGTAAAGGACTATTTAATAGTGTCAAATAAAGTTGATTTTTCTTTAACAAATATAAGCAATTTACCTGTTCAAAATAGTTCAAATGTTGCTTATGCAACAATTGCAAAAGGAGGAGTAAATATCTCTCCAGTTTATGGTAATTTTTATACAGGAGTAAACACAGGACCGGCAAATGGCTTTGGTGCATTAGCTAATGTACTTTCACCAAATCCAGAACCAGTTGTAACTGATACTGCAAATCTTGGATTCCAACTTCAATATAGGATTGTTCCAGGTAGATATTGGAATGTTAATAAAAATATGCCTAAGCCATCTCCTCCTAATCCAGAAAATGATTCGATTGTTACTGATTCTAAAGGGAAGTTTTATCCATTAAATATTTTTTCTCTCTTAAAAAATGGTTATAAAAATATTTCCTTATATAGAATTATTGATACAAATTTAAATTTACAAGGAATAGATTTTTATGTACCTAAAAAGAGAGCTCAAACAGATGAACCTATGGGATACTTTTCAAAGATTCCTGATACTACTGTCGTAATGGAGGTAAACTCTAAAGATAATTTTATTAGTAAAGAAGTATCATATGATAATATTAGCTTTTCATCTAATGGAAATGGATATAAACATTTAACTAGAGAAGAGTTAGGGTTAAGTCCTAATGACAAGGTTCTTTCATATACAGTTAAATATGAAAATAAAGATAATTCAGTAATAGCAGGGAATTTTCAAGTGAATGTAAATGATTATTATGGTATTAAACAAGGGTATGTAGGTAAGGTAACAAATACTAGTTATTTTAGTGCAACTTTATCTGATGGTACATTATTTTATAGAAAACCGAATCCGGATTTAGATGATAAATCTACTGTTGGTCCTAGATCAGCTATTGTAGTTGCACAAGAAAAATATAATCCTGTAGCTAGATTAGAGGCTTATCTTCAAAAGGCTTCTGGAAATGTAGTTACCTTAGGGGGAAATCGTTTGCAAGTAAACTTCTTTAATGACTATTCTTCACAAGCAGATATGAGTGAACCGTTAATGGTAAGTGTACTACTTCCTAAAGGTGTATTTGTTAATACAAAAAATCCAGATGAAAAAATGAGTTATTTTGATAGAAAAGGAAATGAGGTAAAGGATGGTGGAAGATATGTAGTAATAGACAATTATAATGGTACAGGTCAGCAACTTATTCGTGCAACTTGGGATAAAAAATTATTACATCCAAATGAATACTTAAATTTCGCAGTAAATGTAAATATTACAGTTGATACGCCACAACAATCCAAGGTAATTGCTTATGGTACTAGTGGAAATCAAGTTTTAGAGGCGCCGGTTACATCAGATCATTATTCAATTAAAGAAAATGATAGTGATGATATAAATGGAGATAATGATACAATGCAAATTCGCATAAAAACAGAACAAGATTATCAAGTTGCAGGTAATAAAAATTTAATTATTACTAAAGAAGTAAAAGGTAATCTTGATAAAGATTATTCAAAATTTGGTCATGTAAATATTGGAAAGCAGTTTTCATATCGATTAACACTAAATAATACTACAGGAGAAAATATTCAAAAATTAGGTTTTATTGATGTTTTACCATCTGTTGGAGACTTAGGTATTACTGATAATGTAAGTAGAGGTAGTATGTTTACCCCTACACTTGTAGGTGAAATAGTAGTACCTGATTCTTGGAAGGGAAAGACAACAGTTTACTATAGTACTGCGAAAAATCCTAGCAGAAGTGATTTATATAAATATGTTGATTATCCAGCAAATGCTGTAAGACCAGTCAATCCACCTAATGCTGAAAACCCTGAATGGAAAACAGCAAACCAAGTTAGCGATTGGAGTGAAATTCATAGTTTCAAGATAGAACTAAATCAAGGAGCAAATTGGGTGCCAGGACAAAATTTAAGTATGACATTTAATATGCAAGCTCCAGTTAATCCTGATAAATCTTTATTAGATAAAAATATTCCAGAGTTAGAGCGTGCTGCATGGAATTCATTTGCAGTAACTACAAATGGATTATTGGCAGTAGAACCTCAAAGAGTAGGAATAGTAATTGTAGATTCAGAAGTTACTATTAATCTTAATAAAGTTGATGCTTCTAATGGAAATGTTTTACCAGGAGCACATTTTAAGTTATTGAATGAAAATAAAGAAAATATTTCAGAACTTGAAACAAATGATAAAGGAAATTTGACATTTAAAAATATAAATTCAGGTACTTATTATTTAGAAGAAACTAAAGCACCGTTAGGATATAAATTAAATAATAAAAAGTACAAGATTATTATTTCTAAAGATGGACAAGTAACCGTTGATAATATTGATGATAACTTAAATATATTAAGCAGTAAAATAAATGAAATTTCATTAGTTATGAAAAATAATGAATTATTAGGAAGCATAAAAATTAAAAAAGTTGATAGAGATGACACGAAAAAAGTTTTAGAAGGAGCTTCATTTGCAATTGCAACAAGTGAGGAAGATGCTTTAAACAAAAGATTTATTAAAGTTAGCAATAATGGAGAATTAGTATACCCTAATGATAAAAGATATAATGATCAATTAAAGAATTACGAAGTTATATCTGATAAAAATGGTTTAGCTACTTTCTCTAATTTAAAACTAAACGAATCAAATGGAAATATTTATTATTTAGTTGAGACTAAGGCTCCAAAAAATTATGAGTTATTAGATACGTATTTGAAAGTGACAGCAACAGAAGAAGGAGCAGAATCTTTAATATTAGTAAAAAACAAAAGAAACTTAGTAATGCCAAGCACAGGAAGTAATTTGATTTTAGTTTATATAATAAGTGGTTTATTTATTACTATTACTATGTTATTTATATTTTTCAAAAAAAGTAGAAGATATATTTAAAAAAGAAAGGATGTATATTAATGAAAAAGCGAAAATTATTAATAATGATAGGATTAGCAACTAGTATATTTACTTTAGAGGCTTTACCTATGGGGTTACCAGTTGCAAATTCAACTGTTTATGCTGCAGAACAAATTGCGCCTACTACTCAAAATTTATCTGTTCAAAAAGTAATGTATGAAGGGGTAAAGCCATCTATTACAAATGATGGAGAAGAAAAGCAATTGCCAGTTGGAGCAGAAAAATTTAATCCTGAAAAGTATGGTGATGTAAAGTTTACATTAGTTGATATAACATCATACTTTAATAATAAGGGAGAAAAAGGAATTCAAGAAGAATTAAATGGATTAACAGCAGAACAATATTCTGATTGGATAAATACTCATAAAGAAGCAAATACTACACCGGTTACACACTCTGTAAATACTGAGGGTAAGGTTAATTACGATAATGTTTTAGCCACTAATAAAGATGGAACAGGACATGTTTACGCTATATTAGAAACAAAAAGTGCAAAAGGATTAATTGAACAAATTGCTCAACCTATTGTTGTTAGTTTACCTATGACAAATGTTGTTGGAAATGGTTGGCTTAATACAATAAACTTATATCCTAAAAATAAAGTAAAATCATTATCATTTAAATTAACAAAGTATGGTGAAGAAATTTCAGATACTAATAAATTAGCTGATGCCACATTTGATATTTATTCTGGGGTTCCTGGAAGTGGAACTAAGTTAAACAAAGATGTTTTAACAACTAATAAAGATGGTGTTATTACAGTAGATAATTTAACTAAAGGAGATTATTATTTCGTGGAAACAAGTGCTCCTAAAAACTATGTTATAGGATCAAATGCATTAAATGATAACAATAATAAATTAAAATTTTCTATTGGAGATGATGGGGTAGATAAAAATTCTTTACATATTGAGTTTATAAACTACTTAAAACCAGAGAGCAATAAAGAGGTAACTAATGGAACAGCTCCTCGTACTAATGAATCAAGTTTTACAATTGGAGATACAGTAGACTATGAAAATACTATTCGTGTTCCTAAAGATATTGCAGGTGGAAAAATTGTAAATGGTGATAATACAGAAACTACTTCAGCTTATTCAGTGTTTAATTACAAAGATATAGCCGGAACTGGATTATCTTATTTTGGACAAGCTAAGGATGTAAATATTACTACTCAAGATGGAACTAAATTAGAGTTAAACACAGATTATACTTACGAAGGATTACAAAATGGTTTTAAAATTAATTTCATCATGAATAATGGAAAAGTAAGTGCTAAAGTTGCTAGTTTAGCAGGACAAAACTTAAAAGTTAGTTATCCAATGATATTAAACGATAAGGCCTTAATTGATGGTCCTGTAGAAAATAGTTTTGATTTATCTTGGAATAATAGTCCAAATCCTGATAGTAAAGTAAATCATGAAACTGGAAAAGTGCCTGTATTTACTGGTGGAGCAAAATTTGTTAAACAAGATAAATCAAGTAAGGCAGCTTTAAAAGGAGCGAAGTTCGTAATAATGAACAAAGAAGGAAAATACTTCGATGGATGGGAAGATGCTAATAATGATGGAGTAAAAGATGCTAAGTGGTCAGATACACAACCTACAAGTGGAGAAGGTGTATTTGTTTCAGGTGATAATGGTCAATTCTTAATAAAAGGATTAGCTTATGGAACTTATAAATTAAAAGAAATTGAAGCTCCAGAGGGATATCAATTATTAACCAATACTCAAGAATTTGAAATTAGCAAAGATACTTATTCTGGTGGATTTAGTACAATTACAAATACTAAGAAATCAGCTATGCCACTTACTGGTTCTACACAATTAATTGTTACTGTGTTAGCTGGTGCTGTACTTATAGTTTCATCAGGTGTTTATTACAGAAAACGTAAAATGAATTAATTTAAAAATATTGGAAGGGAGAAATCCCTTCCATATTGTAGTTATTTAGGAGTTTATGGTGAGTAAGAGAAAATTAAAAAACAAAATTTTTGATTATATATTTTTATTCATTGCAGTTATAGGAATTGCGTTAATGCTTTACCCTTTTTATTCAGATTATAAACTTGGAAAAAGTCAAAAAATGCAAATCGAAAAGTATGAATCAAAAGTAAGTCAAATGTCTGATGAGGAAAAGAAGAAAATTTTAAAAACTTATGAAGAACAAAATGGAAATAATACTGAAGTTACTTCAGAAGATCCATTTAATAAATCTGATAGTGTAAGTAGTATTGACTTAGTTAAAGTTCAATTACCAGATGTAATTGCTATTCTTGAAATACCTAAGATTAATTTAAAAGTACAAGTATACCCTACTACTAACGAAATGGTATTAAGAGAAGGAATTGGTGTTTTAGATGGTACTTCATTACCTACTGGAGGAAATGGAAATCATTCTGTTTTGACTGGACATAGTGGATTGTCACTAGAAAATATGTTTACAAATCTTCATGAGTTAGAGTTAGGAGATCATTTCTATATTAATATTTTGGGAGAAGTACATGATTATGAAGTTGATAAAATACAAACAGTTCTTCCAGATGATACTTCTCATTTTGACAAAGTACCAGATAAGGATTATATTACGCTGGTTACTTGTACACCTTTAGGGGTTAATAGTCATAGGTTATTAGTACGTGGGCATAGAGTTGATGATAGTCTAAGTAATAATAAAAATATTAATTCAAGTAAAATTCCTAACTTAGATAAAAAGGATCATTTTAGATTTGGATCAGTAAAAACAATTATAGTAACTACAATAATTGTTTTACTATTTCTATTTGTTTTTTTGTTCATTTTAAGAAGAAAAAAGGAAAAAAATAATATTGATAAGTAAAATTGAGCATAATTAAATAAAATCTTAGAGATTTATTATTAATGAGTAAAAGAAATTTAATTATTTTTATAGAAAAGTAAATTAATAAAATATTTAAGCTATAATAGATATTAGCGATAAATTAGGAAAAAGTACTATTATTTTAAATTAAAATAATAGTACTTTTTTTATAAATAAAAACTTTAAATTTTAGTTTTTTATAATTAAAATTTAAAAATATTAATCTATAGATTATTTAAATTTAATAAATATTAGAATAATTTATATGTTAAATTATTAACAAAATCATTAATTTTTGGTAAAATTTTAATATAGGGTATATAAGTTGATTATAAGTTAAGAGAATTTGATTACATCTTTACTAATTTATATGTTAGTAATAATATGTTTAGCTTTAAGCAAAAGAAGGGGAGAATTAATATGAGTAAATATATTTATGATGAGAATGTTTTCTTAAAGATAGATAATTTTGATAATATTTATTTTGAAGAAAAAGATTCTGTTTTAAATATAAGGTTGGTCAAAATAGAAGATGGGCTAGTAAAAGAGTTTTTTGAGGATGATTTAAAATTTGATTTATCTAAGTATAATAATACAAAGAAAGAATTAAATAAAAGTTTAGTTTATGAATTAAAAAATGAATTCCTAGATTTTATGGATAATGAAAAAGAAAAGATATTTGATGTAATTATAAATTTAAAAGAACTTAAGGAAGAACTGTGTAGTAAACAAATAAGTTTAGTATAGTTTTTAAGGGTATAAAAATAAGATTAAGATACTTATCTTAATCTTATTTTTTTATATATTAATTTGCTTAAATTAAATATTTTAAAGTTTTATATAATAGATTTTGTTACATAAATAATATCTTAATATCACTTGATATATAATTGAATGCTTATAATATTTATATAAAATAAGTATTTTTACTTATAAGAGAAAGGGTATATAATAAAATCATCAAGTGAGTAGGAAGTGGTGATTAGATAGATGAAAAAATATTTAGATAAGCTTCAAAACATGCCAATAGGAATTAGTGGAACTTGCTTGGCATTTATAACATTGAGTAATTCATGGAATTTAAAAGGAATAAATTATTTTAAACCAATAGCAATATTTTTAGCAGTTTGTATGCTATCTTTAATGATTTTAAGGCTGATAAGATTCCCAAAGGTTATGTATGAGGAACTTAAAAACCCAGTAACAGGAACATTTTATCCTACAATGGGTATGGTTGTTTGGTTAGTATCAGGATTCTTTTATCCTTACTTTCCAGTAGTATGTAGTTGGCTTTGGATAGCAGCTGTAATATATCATTATGGAATAGTTATTTTCTATACAATAATCAGAATAAAAGAAAGAAAGTTTGAAAACATAATGCCAACTTGTTTCATAGTTTATACAGGTATGATAACAGGTAGTGTAGCAAGTAAAGGTATGGATGGGGTAATTCCTCAAATCCCTCAAATAGCACATTTTATGCTTATGTTTGGATTTATATTCTATACAATTCTTCTACCATTAGTTTTATATATAGTATTTAAAAGTGAAATATTAGATGATCACAAATTACCAACAGTAGGTATAATTTGTTCACCAGCTCCACTTGGAGTAGTTGGTATATTAACTATAGAACCAAACCCTAACCCATACATGTTAGCTTGGTTAATAATAACAGGATTAATATTACTTGTTGTTGTTTATGGATACATTTTAAAACTATTTAAAGAAGGTTTTAAACCATCATACGCAGCATTTACATTCCCATTAGCAATTGCTACTTTATCAGCATTTAAGTTATCAACTTATTTTACTGGTTTAGGATATGCTAAAATGGCTAACTTATTTAAATTCTTAGGTGATGTTGAAATATTTATAGCAACATATGTAATATTCTTTATGCTACTTAACTTCTTAAATATGTTCTTCAAAGCTATAAGTCCAAAACTTGGAGAATATGTAGAGGAAGAAGAAGAATTAATAGGTGGAACTCTTTATTCAAAATAATTGAATAGAGTTTACATATAAACTTAAGACTTGATTCACAGTTGAATTTTAGTCGAAAATTTCTAGAATGGGGCTCAACTTCTAGAGATACAAACTCTTATATCTATTATTGTTATAAGATAAGCTTTTAGTTAAACAACATAATAAAAATCTCAATCACTTTACAGTATTTTATAATAAAGATTATGGGTAATTCTTTAATAGTAAGTCAAACTCCCACCGACTTTATAAAATGATAAAATAAACAAATTTAGCCTCTACTCATAATCTTTTTATAAGATGCTCCAAAAATAATGTGTCATGCTGTATTTTCTATTTTTTTGGAAAATCTAAAAGGTAAGTGGAATGATTTAATAGTCATTCCACTTATCTTTTTTATATAACTAAAAACTTATTATTTATATAATTTTTTAGTATTTTTATTTATATATTTAGGTATGTATAATAATTTCGTAATGCAACTAAAGAGAAAACTTTAGGAGCTTACTTAATATTAGAACAAGAAAGGTAACATATGAGGAATAAAATATTAAAAAAATCTAAGTCCATATTACCTGGACTTTTTATATGCTTAATAATAGGCATTATTGCTGAATTTTTAGGAAAAAGCTTTCCTACTGTAGGAGCAGCTACCTTTGCAATATTTATGGGAATATTTTTAGGAAATACACTTTTTAAAAGTGATAAGTATGATGAAGGCACTAAATTTTCAGAAAAAGATCTTTTAAACTATTCAATTGTTTTAATGGGAGCATCTTTAAATATTATTGATATAATGGCTCTAGGATTTAACGGAGTTTTTTATATAGCTATTTTAATGACATTAACAATATGTACAACTTACTTTATAGGAAGAAAGTTAGGCTTTGGAGAAAAGTATTCATTACTCATGTCAGCAGGGAATGCTGTATGTGGTTCATCAGCAATAGGATCAGTATCTCCAGTAATAAAAGCTAAGGATTCAGATAAAGTAATTGCCATAACAATAGTAAATGTAACAGGTACAATATTAATGATACTTTTACCATTAATCACATCTATTTTATATAACAACGATGTTTTGCAGAGCTCTGCATTAATGGGAGGAATATTACAGTCTGTAGGACAAGTTATTGGTTCTGCTAAATTTATTGGCGACCCAGTTGTAGAGCTAGCTACAGTGTTTAAGATTATAAGAATAATATTCTTAGTTGTGGTAGTTTTAGTTTTTGCTAAGATAGAGGTTAATGAAGAAAATAAAGAAGAAATAGCTCATCATCACAAACCAACACATAAGGTTCGTATTCCATGGTTTATAATAGGATTTTTTATTATATGTATTTTAAATTCTATTGGAATTATTCCAGGAATACTTGGAAGAACATTTAAGTGGATTAGTTCTAATTTTGAAATCATAGCTTTAGCTGGTATAGGAATGAGAGTAAAAATTGGAGATTTAGTAAAGGAAGGGCCAAAGGCTATGCTTTATGGAGGGCTTGTAGGAGTTTGTCAAATTATATTTGCCCTATCATTGATTAATATATTTATAAAATAAAAATCGTCAAAGAAGTTGGATAAAATATTTAAACAGTATTTTATTCAACTTTTTAATTTTTACGTACTTTGATTATGATGTTTTATTAGTTAAATAGTTTTTTCTAAAATATATTGAAAGCTTATATGATAAATTAAAGCATCATTTTATATTGGATAAATTCATATATCTTAAATGAAGAGTTTATTAGGAGGAATAAAATGATAGGAGAGGTATTAAGTTTTGGATATGATCAATGTGCTAAACTAGGTTATGCTATGGGATTTGGAGCAATGGAAGGATTAGTTATATATCTTGGGCTTTTAGCCATAATTGTATTGAAGCTTTTTAATAGTAAAAGCAAAGCTAATTAGTAGGTTAAGAGAGAAGTTTATATGCTTATATCAAATCAATTAAATATATTTAAGAAATAGATTGTATTAGAAGAAACTTTGAAAGTGTTTGTTAGAACAAATAGCTTAAAAATATATAAAAAAATAAAGAATAAACTATATTAATAAGTATATTTGTGAATAAATTTGATTTGAGAAGTGTCAAATACTTTAGTAGTGTAAAACACTAGTTTTTTAGAGCTTATAACATTGATTTTTATAAGATAAAAATTTATAATTAATTGATTTCATTATAAAATAATAATTTTTTATTTTCGACAAAAAGAAAAAGGCTGTGAAGTTATCACAGCTTTTTTCTTTGTTTTAAATAATATTTTTAATCTGTAGAAACTAAAGAGCTATCTTCATTTATTTCTTTATTAGAAGTCTTTTTATTTCCTAAAATATTTAAAAGTGAAGAGCCAACTATTATTATATACCCTGTAAATGATAAGAAATCTGGAATTTCTTTAAAGAACATAAAGCCATATATAGCTGCTATAATAAGCCCAATGTAATCATACATTGATATTTCAGATGCTGGAGCATTTTTGTAAGCTATGGTTAAGGCAACTTGTCCTAATGTGAAAGCTATTCCTGCACTAACAAGTAGAAGTATATTTTGTAGTGTTAAATTATCTGTGTTCATAAACATTGAAGGTAACATAACAATAGTAGCTATGCTTGTAAAGGACAAGATTATTGTCCAGAAGTCTTCTTTATCGCCAATCACTCTTATCATTGTGTATGCTATTCCTGCAAAGGCAGCAGAGGCTACGCCGATAAGGGATGGAATTATAGCAGTACTAAATTGAGGTTTTATTACAAATAAGCTTCCTGCAAAGGCTACTATTAAAAGTGTAAATTGTTTTTTAGTAATTTTTTCGCTAATTAATAAGTAAGAAAAAATTATTGTAAAGAATGGTGCTAATTTAGTTAGTATTGTTGCATCGGATAAAAACATTTTATCTAAGGCATAATAGTTTGTTAGTATGGATAGAGTACCTGTAACCCCTCTAACTAGCAAATATTTTCTACTTTCTTTTTTTCCAAAAAAAGAGCCTTTTTTATAGGCTATTATAAAGCAAACTATTAAGGTTGCTACAACATTTGTCAAAAAAGTTTTTTGATATGAGTTAACTCCTACAGCTAGCTTACTAAGTAGATTCATAGTAGCAAAGGCTGCTGAGGCAAGTATCATAAAAATAATTCCTTTAAATTTTGAATTCATTTTTTTTCTCCTTAATTTATTTTTATATAGATCTTCAGATTATAGTTTATTCTAGTCAGTATTCATTTCATTGTTTATTAAAACACCCTTAATATTCTATATAAAAATTAAAAGTATTATTATAAATAAACAAAGACTATTATAGAGCTAAGAAAATAAGAGGTCAAATTTAATTGTAAAAATATTTATATAATAATTATGAATAATAGAAAGAATATAAATAAAAACTAGGACATAGAGAAGAAAGTAGAGTAAAATTATTTGTTAGAGGATAATAAATAATTTTGCAGAAATAAAATTATAAATTAAGTTTAAGAAGGTGATTTTTTTGAAAGCTGAAATAATGGCAATAGGAACAGAAATACTTTTAGGAGACATAGTAAATACCAATGCTCAATTTTTAGCTAAGGAGTTAGCTAACTTAGGAATTGGAGTTTATCATCAATCAGTAGTTGGAGATAATTCTGAAAGGATTTTAGAGGCTTTTGACAATGCTTTTAAAAATTGCGATACAATTATTACTACAGGTGGGTTAGGACCTACTAAAGATGATTTAAGCAAGGAGCTTGCAGCAAAGTATTTCAATATGGAAATGTGCTTAAGAGAAGAGCTTCTTTGTGATTTGGAGGATTATTTTAAGAAGAATAACCTTGAAATGACAGAGAACAATAAAAAACAATGTTATTTTCCAAAGGAGGCCATAATACTTCCAAACCCTAATGGAACAGCTCCAGGAGCTATTTTAGAAGGGGAAAATAATAAGAGAATAATACTTTTACCAGGACCACCAAGGGAAATGGAGCCAATGTTTACAAACCATGTAGTACCATACTTAAGTAAATTTACTGATAGTGTTTTAGTATCTAAAATTTTAAGAGTTTTTGGCATTGGAGAAAGCAAGATGGAGGATTTAGTATGTGATCTTTTAGATAATGAAAATCCAACAGTTGCTCCTTATGCAAAAAATATAGATGTTATTTTAAGAATTACTGCTAAGGGAAAAAATAAAGAAGAGGCAGAAAAGCTTATTTCTCCTATGGAAAAAGAGATTAGAAAGAGACTTGGAGATAATATCTATGGTGAAGGGGAAGTAACTTTAGAAGAGGTTGTTGGAAAATTATTAGTTGATAAAAAAATGACAGTATCAACAGCTGAATCTTGTACTGGTGGCATGGTTGCAAGCACATTAATAAACTATCCAGGAATATCTGAGGTATTTATGGAAGGCGCTGTAACTTATTCTAATGAAGCAAAAATGAAGAGACTTGGAGTAAAAAAAGAAACTTTAGAGGACTTTGGCGCAGTTAGTGAAGAGTGTGCTAGAGAGATGGCAAAGGGTATTGCTAAAAATGCAGGAACAAGAATAGGAATTTCTACAACAGGTATAGCAGGTCCTGGCGGTGGAACAGAAGAAAAGCCAGTAGGTCTTGTTTATGCTGGATTATGTATAGATGGAATTACAAAGGTTAAAAAATTTAATTTTAAAGCTGATAGACAAAAGGTTAGAACTAGAACAATGATGAATGTTTTAGATTGGTTAAGAAGAGAGCTTGAAAAAATTGATTAAAAAAAATTAAGCTTTAAAAAATATTATTTTACCTTATGTATAGAAAAGAAATAAAAAATTACCCATTAAGTAAACTTAATGGGTAATTAATATGTGCTTAGAGTGTCTAATAATTTATTTTAAAAAGCTTAGCTTTTAAATATGTCTTACTTAAAAATTGAGAGAGTATATGAATACTCTCTACTAGAAAAACATGAAGAAAATTTATTACATTATAAGGGTTTTAAGGGGGAGACAGTTTCGTTAGTCCGTACTTTAACGAAACTGTCAGTATAAATAAAATGGGGGAGAGGCTATTATAAGATTGAAGCTTATTGCCTCAGTAAATATTATTAACAGTATTATTTTTTTTATACAGTTAAAACAAAATATTTTTTATATTTATTTTTTATTTTTAAGAAAAAAGTTTAAGAAAAAAATTAAGTCTATTATACTTAAAGATGATAGATATAGCTTATTAAAATATTTATAGAATTTATGTGTTTTAAAATTAATATAATAAAAAGTAAGTAAAATAAAAAAGTAATTAATTAGTAATATAAGATAATTGATAAATATGTTATATTTTAAAATGATTAATTATGCTTTAAAATATTAAACTTGGATTTATGTAATTTTTAAATTAATTTTTTATAGAAGGGAGAAATAAGATGAAGCCTATATTTAAAGTAAGTTTATATTTTCTTATAGTATTAGTTTTATCTATAGTAGGGCCAATGTTTGTGACGCCAGTACTATATAAGATAGGATTAGTGCCGCCATTAGTTTTAATGGTAATACACATAATATTTTTCATAGTGCCAGCAATAATATATATAATTGTAACTAAGAGTAATTATAAAAAGGTTTTTAGCTTTAAAAAACCAAAGGGAAAAGATGTATTCTTTTCTATATTAATAGCAGCTTTAGCGCTTCCAATAATGACATTCTTCTCATATACATCAAGTTTCTTTTATACAAATGATGTAGCCTTAGTTTTAGATCAAATGAGAGCATATCCATTATGGTTAATGATTTTAGTTGTAGGGGTAACACCTGCCATAACAGAAGAAATAACTATAAGAGGTATTGCCTTATCAGGATTTGAATTTAAGAGTAAAAATGTAGCTGCAATAATGACAGGAATAATGTTTGGTATTCTTCATTTAAATGCACATCAATTTTTATATGCTACAGCCATGGGAATAATTTTAGCTTATGTAGTAAGAGCTACAGGAAGTATATTTTTATCAATGTTAATCCATTTTCTAATTAATTCATGGAATTTAATTCAGCAAAGAATAGTTAGTCAAGGAATAACTACAGAGGATTTAGTTCATTCAATGGATTCTATAAAAAATATTCCAATGGAATTAAAAATAGGAGTGTTCTTATATTATTTAATTGCTGCAATAGTAGCTGCATTTTTAATTAGTTACTTAATAAGAAAGATGGAAAAGAGAAACTTCGATATAACTTTAGATGAGTTAGATGTTGCAACAAGAGTTTCTTATAAAGAAGAGAGAGTAATAAATGCACCGTTTATAATAAGTGTAATAGTATTTATTGTATATACCTTCTTTATAATGAAGGGGTAATAAAAAGTCGTTGTAATATTATTTGAAAATGGGCTTATTTTTGCATGTATGAGTTTAAAAAAACAGCAAATAAGCTTTAAAAAAGGAACTGTTTGGGAGAACAGTTCCTTTTTCTATTAAATTGTGTGGTTAACTTAAGAGTGTATTAAGCTATTAGTATTATTGACTAATAATTAAAAAAATATACCAATTAATATATTTTAAATTTTTTGCCTAGAATAGTGTTTTTATATTCTAAGGTTGCATCTGTAAAGAAATGAGAAATTTTCTTGTCTGTAACTATTTTAATACCATTATCCATAACCACATCATCATTTTCACGCTGTTCATCCAGAACAACTTCAATATTTAAGCCTGCTCAGCCAGAGGAACAAGCTTTTATTCTAATGGCATCTTTATCACTATTATCAAGCATATCTTTAACTTTATCTAAAGTGTTTGGATGTATTTTAACCTTCATAATAAAAACCTCCTTATAAATTTTAGTGAATTTAATATATAAATTAACTTTATTTATTAAATTATATACTCTTATTAAAAAGGGAGCTATAGTATGTAATTTTAAGTGTGAATAAAAAAATAGTGTTATGATTTTTTTATATATTTGAATAATAATATATGAATTTAGAAACAATATGAATATTTATATGATAAAATAGTTTTATTAACAAAATGTTCAAAAAGTACTTGAAATTTTACCTGAAAGTGATATTATAAGTTATATAAGGAATAACAATTATTAATTAATATGGCTTAAAAATTATTTATTTGGAAAAATAATTTTAATTGTGTTTTTTCAAATAAGTGATTTGTAGGAGGTTTTTTATTATGAAAAGTTTAAAAGGTACTAAAACTGCTGAAAATCTAATGAAATCATTCGCTGGTGAATGCCAAGCAAGAACAAGATATACTTATTTTTCAAGTACAGCTAGAAAAGAAGGTTATGTTCAAATATCAAATATATTTTTAGAAACTGCTGAAAATGAAAAAGAACACGCTAAGAGATTTTATAAATTCTTAAAAGACGATCTTCAAGGAGAAGCTGTAGAAATAAATGCTGCTTACCCAGTAGAATTACCTACAGATACATTAACTAACTTAAAATTTGCTGCTGACGGAGAACATGATGAATTAAGTAATCTTTATCCATCATTTGCTGATGTAGCTGACGAAGAAGGATTCCCAGAAGTAGCTGCTGCTTTCAGAATGATAGCTAAAGCAGAAACTGCTCACTATAATAGATTTATGAAATTAGCTAAAAACATTGAAGAAGGAAAAGTATTCAAAAAAGATGAAGTAGTACTTTGGAAATGTGGAAACTGTGGATTTATTTGGGAAGGTGCAGAAGCTCCATTAAAATGCCCTGCATGCTTACATCCACAAGCTTACTTTGAAGTTTTCAAAGAAACTTATTAAAAAATAGATTTATTCATGCTTAACTCGTATAATTTTATCAATTGAATGTAAATATAATAAACTAAAACTTATTTCAGAGAGAAGAAATTCTCTCTGATTTTTTTTATAAATAAAGAGCGTATATCAAAATAACTTTTGATGTACGCTCTATAAATTTTAAGTGTTAATGTAGTGGATAGCTAAAAACCACCATTTTGTTTTCATCATTTATTGGTCTCCAAAATTGAATTTCATCAATTAAAAGCTCTCTATCAAAATTATAATCTTGAAGTTTTGTATAAGCTGACTCAAACTCATCCTCTCCCCATACTCTCTGTGCAAAATATGGGTTAGCTAAGGATACATGAAGCTGCCATGTATCTGGGTTAGAAGTCAATTTAAATCCTTCTTTTGATAAATTCTCATAAAGTTCTCTAGAAAGTTTCTTTATTACTCCACTTTCTTCATCTACTTTTAAATTTACAGACCTATAAGGTTCTCCAAATTTAATCAGTCCATTTAAATGAACTTCAAATTTTTTATATGATTTTAAAGTGTTTTTTACTACTTCATTTAATTTATCCATATCAGGATCTTCAATTACAGCTAAGGTAATATGAAGCATAGGAAGGTTCTCATAAAGTTTATATTCATTTGAAATGGATTCTTGCAATGGCTTTATTATTGCATAGGAAACCTTATCAAATAGTGCCACTAAGTAATATAGCATAGATAAACCCCTTTCTTACTAGTTTGTACAATTTATACCAAGTATTTAATCTATTATATCATATAGAAACTTAGGAAGACTACAAATAGACCTTATTACAATAGGATATACACCCTTAAGAAATTGGTTGATTTTATTTAAATGGACTATTAAGAAAATAATTGATTTTATTTTAAGTTAATATTAAATTTTAAGAACAAATTTTAAAAAGATGTATATATTAGTTTATTGAGGGAATTTATGAGGAATCTAAAAAGCTTTTAGTAAACTGAAAGTAAAAAAGAGATAAATTTTATGGAGAGGAAGAAAAATATATTTGAAAAACTAAAGTTAGATAATATACTATATATAATGTATATTAGAGAGTTTAAAAAGAAGTTTATTTAATATATATTTTAGTTTGAAATTTTTGAAAGGTGGAATAGGGAAATGGTAGAAAGCAGAGTAAGTAGATTAAATAAGAAAAAATCATCTAAGATGTCAGTTCTATATAATATAGTTGGAATTTGCTTTTTAGCTTTAATTTTATTTGTTGGTAGTCAAATGTTTCTTTAAGAATTGATTATTTGGTTGGAAGCTATTTGCATCGATATAAGTTCTGTATAAAGAAGTTATTTTTTATAGTTAAGCAAATTATTTTCTTTATATGGATAAGGTGAGTGTAAATAAAAATTCCAGCTTAAAATATTTAGTATTTTACATAATATGAGGTTTAGTTTAGAAAATAAATTTTTTTGTTAAGGGATAGTATTTTGAGTTCATATATTTTATGAGATTATTTTTATAGATATTTTTAGATAAGGAGAGATGGAAGTTAAATGAGTATTTTAATAGTTAAAAATATGAATCATGGCTTTGGAGATAGAGCTATATTTGAAGATGTGTCTTTCAGACTTTTAAAGGGGGAGCACGTTGGACTTATAGGAGCAAATGGAGAAGGTAAATCAACTTTCATGAACATAATTACAGGTAAACTTATGCCAGATGAGGGAGATGTTCAATGGAGTAACAAGGTTAGAGTTGGTTACATGGATCAGCACGCTCAGCTTGAGAAAGGTAAAACTATAAGAGAAGTTTTAAGAGAAGCATTCCAATATCTTTTTGATATGGAAGTTGAAATGAATGGTCTTTATGAGAGAATGGGTGAAATGTCAGAGGATGAGATGACTAAAGCCTTAGAAAGAACAGCTACAATTCAAGATATGTTAGATCATAATGGATTTTATATGATAGATGCAAAGGTTGAAGAGGTTGCAGCTGGATTAGGTCTTAGAGATGTAGGATTAGATAAGGATGTTACTGATTTAAGTGGAGGACAAAGAACTAAGGTTTTATTAGCTAAACTTTTATTAGAAACACCAGATATATTACTTCTAGATGAGCCTACAAACTATCTTGATGAGGAACATATAGCTTGGCTTAAGAACTATTTAATAGGATATGAGAATGCATTTATTTTAATATCACATGATATTCCATTCTTAAATAGTGTAGTAAATGTAATATACCATGTTGAAAATAGAGCTTTAACTAGATACACAGGTGATTATGATAACTTTATGAGAGTATATGAAGCTAACAAGAAGCAATTAGAGGCTGCTTATGAAAGACAACAGGCTGAAATAGCTAAACTTGAAGACTTCGTTGCTAGAAATAAGGCCAGAGTTGCTACAACAGGTATGGCAAGAGCTAGACAAAAGAAATTAGATAAAATGGATAGAATTGAACTTGCTGCTGAGAAACCAAAACCAGAGTTTAACTTTAAGCAAGGAAGAACTTCAGGTAAATTAATCTTTGAAGCAAGAGATTTAGTTATAGGATATGATGAGCCATTAAGTAAGCCGCTTAACATAAGAATGGAAAGAGGGCAAAAAATAGCCTTAGTTGGAGCTAATGGACTTGGAAAATCAACACTTCTAAAAAGTTTAATGGGATTAATCAAACCAATAAGTGGAGAGGTTGAAACAGGAGACTACCAAAGCATAGGATACTTTGAACAAGAAATAAAAGAAGCAAACTATAATTCATGTATAGAAGAAGTGTGGCAAGAGTTCCCTGGATACACTCAATACGAAGTAAGAAGTGCCCTAGCTAAATGTGGATTAACAACTAAGCATATAGAAAGCTCAGTAGCAGTATTAAGTGGGGGAGAACAAGCTAAGGTAAGACTTTGCAAGTTAATAAACAAAGAAACAAACATACTTATCCTAGATGAGCCAACAAACCACTTAGATGTTGAAGCTAAGGATGAATTAAAGAGAGCATTAAAAGAATATAAGGGAAGCATACTTTTAGTTTGCCATGAACCTGAATTCTATAGAGACTTAGTAACAGACGTATGGTCATGTGAAGACTGGACTTTAAAAATTGTATAATAAATAAATTAAAGCTATGGTTTAAAAGCCATAGCTTTTAATTTTCTTTAAAATTGTGTCTTTCAAGAAGCAATTCAATAGCTTCATCAAGTAGTTTACTTCTATCAATTCTAGTTTGTTCTTTTAATAAGTTTAATTTTCTTAAAAGATCCTTATCAATTGAAGTTGCTAATCTACCTCTATTTACGAGATTACCCATTTAATACCTCCAAAAATATAAATGAATTTTATATTTTATTATAACCTTAAATGTTAAATATATACTTTTATAATTTATAAAATAATTTTTTTACATGAATAATAGTGTCATAGTATGACACATACTAACATAGATGTCACATAGATTATAAAAAATTAAAATATAGGAGTGTGTAATTTAATGAAAAGATTAGCTTGTTATATAAGAGTATCAAGTAATAAGGATGACCAACAGAGTTCATTAATTCAACAGGAAACTTTATTAAGAGAAAAGTTTAAACAGGAAGACTTAATAATTTATAGCGATACTGGAACAGGGGTAAGTTTTAATAGAGAAGGTTTTAAAAGACTTATGTATGATGCAGGTTTAAATATATGTAAATTAAATGATGGAAGAATAACATTTGAAGCTGATAATATTAGAAAACCTATATTTGATGAAATTGTAGTTATAAATACATCAAGATTTAGTAGAAATATTGCAATAATAGATATATTAAGAGTTCTGTGGGATTATAAGAAAATTAATGTTCATTTTTTAGATAACTGCAAAAATAGTAATAATCCTAATGATATGACTGTATTAAAGATGTTTTTTTCAATGGCAGAAAATGAATCAATGGAAACATCTAATAGAACTAAAAGAGGAAATGAAATCTCTATACTAGATAATACAATAAGAAATAATAGTATATTTGGATGGGACTTTGATAGAGAAAAGAATTATTTAAAAATAAATAAAAAAGAGGCTGAGATTGTTAGATTTATATTTAAAACAGCATTGACTAATGGATTAAAAATGACTGCAAAAATAGTTAATGAAAAAGGATATAGAACTAAGAAAAATAGATTATGGAGTAGTAGTACAATAAAAACATTAATAGTTAATCCAAAGTACAAAGGATACAATGTTAGAAATAAATATAGTAATGAGAATATGTTTACTGGTGTTAAAAGTAAATATGTAAAAAAAGAAAATTGGATTATACAAAAAAATAATAGAATAGAGCCTATTGTTTCAGAAGAACTTTGGGAAGAAGTTCAGAGGGCTTTAGAAAGCAGATGTTTACATGGGAATAGAGGTATAAATTCCAATACATATGACACTAAAGGTAAAGTGAAGTGCAAAAAATGTGGTGCAAATTATTGTAGAGCTGTTGAAAGAAAGATAAGTGAAAAGCCTAAAAGGAACCAATATCTTATATGTTCTAATAAAAAGAAGAATGGTAAGGTGTCTTGTGATGCTGAAAATATCAACATAGGTATTTTAGATGATTATATAGAAAAAGAAAGAAAAAATTATTACGAAAAAATAAGACTTAAATATATGACAGAAATAGTTTACTTAAAAGAAGAGCTTGAAGAAAAAGAAAGGTTAAGCAAAAAAGAAATTAATGAAGAACAAGAAAGATTAAATAAAGAATTAATTGATTTAAAATTAAAAGAAAATGAAATATTAGATAAATTTATAAAAGGGAAAGAATTAATTGATATTAAGATATTAGCTGATAATTTGAAACTTATTGACGAAAAAATAAAAGAAATAAAAAGTAAAATTTTAAATTTAGAAGAAATAGAAAGTTATAAGATAAGAAATAAGTTAGAGATAAAGGATATAGAAGAGAAAATAAAGTGCTTACCTCTTGAAGAAATGACAAGAGAAAATTTTTTGAAGAAGATTGATAGAATTATTGTTGGTGGAAAAGATGATTTAAATATAATATATTATTAATTATATATAGTTATACTTGCTAAGTGTAGATTATTTATCATAAAATTAACTATGTTTGGAGATGTGGATATTAATATAAATTTATAGATTTTTAGAATAATTAAAAGTGAACCGTACAATAAATAACGGAGGTTTTTACTAAAATTGGATTTTAAAAAGTAATTAATCAAAACTATACTTTGAAAATGAAAGTATAGTTTTTTCGTTATGAATATAATTGAACTATTTGGAGAGAATTCAAGAAAGTAGTGGACCGATTTCAATAAAAATGATATAATTACAAAGACATAATATTTCAAGAGGTGTGAAAATGAGTAAAATAGCAATTTCATTTTTTGCAGGCGCTGGTGGATTGGATATAGGAATACATGAAGCTGGGTTTGATGTAAAATTGAGTGTAGAATTAGAAGAAAAATACTGTGTGACATTAAAACAAAATAATCCTACATTTAATGTAGTAAATGGAGATATTATGGATTATTCAAAAGAAAAAATATATAGTGATGCAGGATTAAATTATAATGATGAGATTGATTTAATATTTGGTGGTAGCCCATGTCAGAGTTTTAGTACAGCTGGTAAACGACAAGCTTTTTCGGATGAAAGAGGAAAGGCTATGTTAAAATTCATTGAATTAATTGAAGAGGTAAAACCAAAAGCATTTTTATTAGAAAATGTAAAGGGGTTATTATCAGCAACATTAAAACATCGTCCTTTAAATCAAAGGGGAAAAGATTTTCCGCCATTAGATGAAGATGAGGAAAATGGAAGTGCATTAAGGTATTTATTAAATCAAGTCAAAGATTATAACGTTGTATATAAAGTGCTTAATTCAGCTGAATATGGAGTTGCTCAAAAAAGAGAGAGAGTAATTTTTGTTGGAATAAGAAAAGATTTAAACAAAGTATATGAATTTCCAAATCCTACTCATGGAGTAGGAAGAAAATATCCATTTGTTACAGTTAATGATGTAATACAAGAGTTAGGAGATATAAAACATAATTATGTTAAGTATTCAGAGGAAAGATTAAAATATATGAAGTTAATACCTAAAGGTGGAGGTAATTGGAGAGATTTAAATGAGGATATAGTTGAAAAGGCTATGGGGGGAGCATATAAATCAGGTGGAGGTAAAACAGGATATTTTAGAAGAATAAAAGCTAATGAACCAAGTCCTACATTACTGACATCTCCAATACAAAAAAGTACAAATATAGGGCATCCGTATGAAGATAGACCTTTAAGTATAGAGGAATATATCGCTATCCAAGGATTTCCTAAAGGGTATAAAATAAATGGAACAATTAATAATAAATATACTCAGATAGGAAATGCAGTTCCAGTAAAATTAGCAAAAGTATTAGGTGAAAAATTAATAGATATCTTATATGAGTAGGATTTAATTTCCTACTTTTTTTCTTATTTTCTTAGTTTTAATGTATAATATAAGATAAATACAATCAATAACAGGGATGGGATATATATGAACATTGAAACTAAAAATAAAGTTGAAGAGCATTTGAGAGAAGTAATGAAGAGAATCTTAGAAAAAAGAACAATTCAAGAGCCATTTAATGAGGAAGATATAAAAAATAAAAATCCTTTTGGATATAGATTAGTACCGATAGAAGTTTGGAAGGGTTCTAAATTTGAACGTTCATTTGTTACATCTTTGGGGCAAGGCATATTTGAGCAAATAGCTAAAATAATAGCAGAGGGTTCAGGAGCGATAGCAGAAAATCAATATACAAAATCAATAAAATTAAATTCTTGGCAACTAGAAAAGATAGATAATATATTAGAAAAACAAAGAAAGCAAAGAAATGCATCTAAGAAAAAGGTGAAAGATAATTCTAATAAAGTAAAGACTATAAATGAAGAATTAGAATTTTTAAGGGAACTAGAAACAGATAGATATCAAGAAGTTAGTGTTTTATTTGATTTATATATTAAACGTGAAAATGGAATGGAAGAATATTATTCATTAAAAACAGTAAAGCCTAATTTAGACCAAACTGAAACAGCTAAAAAAGATATGCTAAGATTAATGACAGCAGAAGAAAATTCAGAAGCATATTTTGCATTACCATATAATCCAGCTGGTGAAGGAGAAATTTATAAATTAGCACATTCAATACCATATAAGTTATTTGATATGGATAATGATAGTAATGTTTTAATTGGCAAAAAACTTTGGGATAAAATAGGACAAGATGATGATACATATGATGAGTTATTAGAAATTTTTAATAAAGTTGGAGAAGAGTATGTATATAAAATTAAAAAAGAATATTTAGGAATAGATTAATAATAGTATCTAAATAAAACTATGAATATATATAATAATTATGAACTTAATTAGTAGTTGTTAAGAAGGTGAAATATTGAGTAGTGATTTGGATAGAATTAAAATAACAAAATTTCTTCAATGGAATGATAGAAATGGATATTACACAGATGAAGAATGTCATTTAGAAGAAGAACCAAGAATGACCTATAAAGAGGCAGTTAAATATTTCTTTGGTGTGTTAAATGATGATTTTTACTATAACATAGTAGATAATATTTTTGAGTTAACTTATGAAGAAGCAATTAAATATGCTAAAGATAATGGGTTCTATAATAATACATATGAAAAGTTAATGCTATTAGTAGAGAATGAAAATCCAACAGAAGAGTTTTATATAAGTTTAATTTAACAGTACTATTACCTATATTTTAGATATGGGTAATAGTATTTTTTAGAATTTAATAAAAATTTATAGAAGAAAATATATAAAAATTTTAAATTTCTAAAGAAAATGATTTGAATTTATTATATTATAAAAATAATAAGACAAATTTAGACAAATTTCTTAAAACAAACGTGATAATATATTTGAGTATAAATATGAAAAGAATATTAATTATTTGATAAATAATTTTATAGCAAAATACAAAAGAAGAAAGGGGATTTTTATGTGGTGGATAATTGGAATAGTAATAGCTATAGCTGTTGTTGGAGCATTAGCAGAATCAAATGATTTATCATCAAAGATAATGTTGTTTTCAGGTTTTTTACTTGTTTTAGGACTTATAACATCTTCATTTTTTGAATTTATGGGATTTGTAGCTGAATTAAGTGGATTTGTACTAATAGCAAGTTTAGTATTTAAAGTATTTAGAAAGATTTTTTTAACTTAAAGAAATAAGTCTAATTTAAAAAATAGATAACAAACATCAATTTTAATATTTTTATTATTGTTTTATAAATATAAAAAACAAAAAGCTCAAGAATTATTCTTGAGCTTTTTGTTTATATATAATTCAAAATATCAAAATTATAAGGAATTTTTGAATTATATATAAAAAGTCATTATAAGATAAAAATTATATAATACCAGTAAAACTTGTGAAATTAATTAAAGAAAATTAAGAAATTAAATTTTTTATATCTTAAAATATAATATAAATTAAATCATGAAAAAAAGTAACAGTTTAAAAATTTTTGCATACTTTATATTAGAATAATATAAAAGAGGTAATAGCGTGAAAAATAAAAAATATAAAGTAAAGGTAGATAAACATTACTTAAGAAAGGCTATAACTGGAAGTGAAAATTATGGACAAGCTATATCATATCTTGTTGATAATTCAATAAAGGCTTATGAAAGTATTCATGATAATAGTGATTATTGTGATATAACTATAGAAATTTTCGAAAATTTAATACTTATTAAAGATAATAGTGGTGGATTTAAAGAATCAATTTCAGATGAGGATATTTTTAGAATTGGAGAGGATTCTGGAATTGGAATTAAAAAAGCTGTATTTAAATTTGGAAATGCTATAAATTTAGAATCAAATGCTAAATATGGTTTTAGAAGATTATTATTAGATTTTGATATGGATGAAAGTGAACTTTTTTTCAGTAGTGAAAAACATAAAGCAAATATTGAAACCACTTTTGGAACTACTATCTATATAACAGATTTAGAAGAGGATGTTAAGAACGATATTATTAACAAGATAGTTTTTTATGAAGTTATAGAGTATTTATCTAAAATATTCAGTAAGAAGTTAAGTAATACAAATTTAAGAATAACAATAAAACAGGGGGAAGATAAGAAGATAATATCACCATATTTAATTAACGGAGAATTCATAGCAAAAAAAGAAATCGATAACTTAATAATAAATTTATACAAAAAAGATGATAAAGATAAATATGAGAAAAAGGGTTTTGACTTATATATAAATGATTATATTGTTTATAAAAGAAAAGAACTAGATAAACTTACTGAAAGTGGTTATCACTATAAAAATTGTATTGCTGAAGTTATGGCTTATGGTGATAGAAATTATATACTTCAAAACATTAGAGAAATTGAAAAGTTAACAAAAGAATTCATAAAAGATAATTCTAGTTATTTTAAAGCAAAAGAAACATGTGTGCAATTTTATGCTGATTCAAATATGATTGAGGAACTTAAGGAAAAATGTGATTTGAAAACAGCTAAAGAAGTTGGGGAAAAAGGTTTTGAAAACTTATGTAATAAATATAATGTTAAAAAAAGAGCATAAAAATATTATTTTAATTTTTAACATATTAAAAGCTATGAGTAAATTCATAGCTTTTTATTAAATTTATTTAATATTATTATTTTATTTTTTAGTGATAGTAATGGTTTTTACAGAAGTGACGTACTTTTTTTCATATAGTATACAGAAAAAATAATGTTAACCTAATATAAATAAAAAATATAGTATATATTGTAAATAACAAAAAATAGGAGAATATAAAGAATAATAGAGTAAGTTTAAGATAAATATTGGAGGAATTAGTAATGGGTTTTGATGAGAATTTAATAGAAAAGTATTTAAGAAAATGGCAAGAAAGGCTTAGATTAAAAGATTGGGATATAAAACTTCAATTAATTAATCAAGAATGGAATAAGACTGGTGATATTAAAATTGATATGACAGATAAAAAGGCTATAGTGATGATAAATAATTATAATCCTAAGGAAAATAATTTAGAGCCAGTAATTATACATGAATTACTTCATCTAAAATTATGGGGAATGGATCAGATGATTGAGCAATTAATGTATTTGGTTTTTGGAAAAGATGAAAATGATCCTAAATTTGATTTTGCGTATACACAATTCATGAATACATTAGAATCTACTGTTGAAGATTTATCTAAGAGTTTTTTAACTTTAGATGGAGAAGATAAAAAAATTTCCTTTGAAAGGGTTCAAAAGCAGGTAGATGATGAGTTGAAAAAATACAAATAAATTTTAATATTTTATCCTTTAGTGACGGAGTTGTGACGTATTTTTGACGGAGTTGAAACCAGAGTTTTTCTAGTGATATCAATGGTTTTGACGGAAGTGACGGACTTTTTCCTTTTCTGTAGTATACAGAAAAAAATAATAAAATATATAGATAAAAAAATATATAGTATACATGTATACATAGAAATAGAAAAAAGTCCGTCATAGGTCCTTCTAAGTAAGTTATATCAAGGGTTTAAGGCATGTGACGGATTTATAAAAGTCTGGTACAAGTCTGTCACAATACTTTTAGAGATTAAATTTACATGGTCTAAGCAGTAAAAAAGATTCTATTTATGATAGAATTTTCTTATTAAGAAGAGAATCCTATGAATAATGTAAAATTTATTTTTGGAGATAATTTTGTTATTCTTTATTAGGATAAGTTAGAAATATCATAGGAGAGTAAGGGGATTGGTGGAATGAAAAATAATGATTCAAAGATAAGTAAATACATAAGTTTAATACTAAGACATAAGCCAGAAGAAATAGGATTAAAACTAGATGAGCATGGATATTTAGGTGTATTAGATTTGATAGAGGGGCTAAATAAGTCCTATGAAGGATTTAGCATGGATGATTTAGAAAGAATAGTTAGAGAAGATTCAAAGGGTAGATATTCTTTCAATGAGGATAAGAGCAAAATAAGAGCTAATCAAGGTCATTCAATTAAAGTAGATCTAGGCTTAGAGCCTATTAAGCCACCAAAGGTTCTATATCATGGTACTGGAAGAAAATATTTAGAGTCAATTTTGAAAAATGGACTTATAAAGAAGGAAAGAAATTATGTTCATTTATCAAAGGATATAGAAACTGCAAGTATTGTTGGAAAAAGACATGGTGATTTAGTTATTTTAGAAGTAGATTCAGAGAGTATGTTTAATGATGGAATTAAGTTTTATTTATCTAAAAATAATGTATGGCTTTGTAATTATGTTCCAAAAAAATATATTAAGGAATTAAATTTAGAGGAAGTTTTTTAAGGATATTTTAAATTTAAAATATAAAATTAGCGTTAAAACCTTGATAAAACCCTATATTAAAAGTATAAAAAAATCAAAATTTATTTATTAAATTAATAAAATATATATGCAAAATATATTGTTTTAAAAATAAAAACTTAATATAATTAACAAATAATATTTGCTGTAAAAAAATGTTTTTTGACAGTTTTTTTAAAATACTGTAACATACAAATACAAATTGAAAATTAAGTGTTAAAAAGTAATGAATTTTAAGAAATAATTAGTAAATATTAAAATGTTATAGAAACGTTGATGTATATTCTGTATTTGGGCATCTGGAATATGCTGAGTTAGTGATGCAACCGACTATATTTATAAAAAGTTATAAATATAGTCGGTTTTTTATTTTCCATTTTTTAAGAGAGGAGGGCTTATTTTATGAAGAATAGTAAAAATTTCAATATATTTACCTTATGGTCAGTTGTTATTTCTATGATAGTAATTATGATCTTCCCTGGAAGCATTGTTTTAGGAGAAGAATCAAAATCAGTTCAAAATGATGGGGCTGTTGAAATTACAAGCACTACTTTTGAGAGTAATACTGTGGCTAAAGACATAAGCAATAATTTAAGAATTGACTATAAGATTTTGAATAAAGATAAGCTTAAAGATGGTGATAAAATTGTTATCAGTTTGCCAGATATATTTAAAGACATAGAGCCTAAATGTCCTGATCAGCATTTTAAGGATTTTGATGTTAAGGATGGAGTGGTAACTTTAACCTTTAATGAAAATGTAGAAAAAGCTGTAACAGGATATATGATTATAAGATTTGTGGGAAATAGCAATATTAGAAAGGGAGTAAGTTACCCAATTAGTATTGATTTAAATGGAAAGCCAAGCACTGTTTATATAACAGGAGAAGAATATTCCCATCCTAGTTCTGGTGGACAATACCCTCTTATGTATAAGACTGCTGATTTACCAACAGCTGCTACAGATAAGGAGCAAGGAAGAGAGTATTATGGAGAGATAGTAGACAGGAATAAACCTATAAAATATTTTGTGGAAATAAATTTAGGTGATGGAGTAAATCCAAATACAAGAAGTTATTTAAGTAATGCTGATTTTTTTGATAATATTCCAAAGGGCATGGCTTTAGATGTAAATAGTATATGCATAAAAAGAATGGGTTACTATGATGAAAGAAGTAGTGATGTTACCAAGGACTTTTGGGAGAGTAATAGAATAAAGGCTGATACCAAACATTTAGAAATAAATTTTGGTGACATAAGATATGAGAGATATACAGTTATTTATGAAACTCGTATTACTTCTACTGAAAGTGGATATTTAAATGATGCTAAATTATATTATGATGATGATAAAGAGTTGCCTTCAAAGCATTATTCAAAGTTATCAAAGGATGCAGGAGCATTAAATGTTTATAAATATGTTGATAAGACAAAAGTTAAAAATAATCCTAATGACCAAAAAATTAAATATGATATTAAGTTTGATTCCTATGGATACTTTTTTAAGGATACTTTAAATATTATTGATAAATTAGATCCTAGACTAAGTGATATTAAGATTACGGCTACAGATCAATTTATAACTGATTTTGATGAAAACACAAAGGAATTAGTTATTAAAAATAGTAATGGAGATATAGATGCTAAAAAGCCAGCATATATCACCATAGAAGCAAGTATGAAAAATGTAGGGCCAGGGGAAGTAGTAAAAAATATTGCATATGTAAATGGAAATCCAACTAATGAGGTTTCAACTAGAAAGAATCCTATAGTGGAATTTATTCTATCTGCTGAGTATGATGATCCAAGCTTACTTGAAGGAGCAGTTTTTAAGTTAACAACTAAAGAAGGGGAAACTGTTAGGGATATTTACAATGAAGAAATAAAAACGTTTACATTTGAAAATGGAGAGCCTGTAAGCTTTGAATTACCTGATGGAGTGTACAATTTAGAACAAATAAAAGCGCCAGAGGGATATGAGCTAAACAAAACTCCTATTCAGTTTATTGTAAATGAGGATAGTAAGGTGGTTAAGGTGCCATGGGAAGGAAATCCTATAAAGACTACTGTAAACTTAGCAATACATAAAATAAATGAAAAGGGAGTGCCTATTTTAGGTGCTAACTTTAAACTATTTAAAGAGGAAAATCCAAAAAAACCAATAAAATTTGCTTATAATAAAAATTTAAAAGTTTATGAATTAGATCCAATGGGGGGCGGAAAGTTAATACCATCAAAAGATGGTGCCTCTTTTAAAATCAACAATTTGCCTTATGGAAAATACATATTAAAAGAGGTTAAGGCTCCTAAGGGATATAAATTAAGTGATGATATTTATATAACTCTAGATTTTGAAGAAAGTTTTTATAGAGTTGGAAAACAAGGTGAAAAAATAATTTTAAATAAAAATACAGAAACAAATACATACGATATTTCAGTTGAAAATGTTCCAAGAATAATACTACCTGAAACAGGGGGCAGTGGAACTTCTAAATTTTCATTCATTGGAATTACACTTTTAGCAGCTGTATTAAGCCTAGTTAGTACTACAGAATTTGTTTTAAAAGAAAGGGAGAATTAATAAATGAAAAATAATATATTAAAAAAGTTTAGTTTTATAATGGTGTTTATATTTGTTTTTATTACAACATCAATACCTGTATTTGCGGCTACGCCATCAATTTCTAAAGATGCTCCTATTAAGGGAAGTATCACAATATCAAAAAAAGGTGCTACCTTTACTGCATATAAGTTATTAGATGCAACTAAAAGTGGGGATGCATATGAATACTCAGTAAATAGTGATTTAAAAGACTTCTTTAATAATTCTAATTATGGTTCTTATAGCCAAGAATCAATTCAAAAATTAAGTGGAGAAGAAGTAAAAGAGTTTGCTGTTAACTTACATAAATATATTCTTGATAACAAAAAGAGTGGACAAGAACTTACAGATGGACAAAAAAATACTGTTGACTTAGGTTATTACCTAGTTACAGAAACTTCAAGTGATTCAGAGGGGGCAGCAGTTGCTTCAACACCTATAATAGTTTCAGTTCCTCAAGTTTCAGGAGATTCATGGAATTATGATGTAACTATTAATCCAAAGGATAACACTCCTATATTAGAAAAAAACATAGTTAAAGAGAATCAAAGAGTTAAAACTTCATCTGAGAATATTGGAGATGTTGTTAAATACGAAGTAAAAGCTTCTATACCAGTTTATCAAAAGAATGCACAGAATATAATGTACAAATTTACTGACACTATGAGCAAGGGATTAACATATGATGAGAAAACTGGCTTTAAGGTGACTTCAGGAGATAAAGTTTTTGATAAGGACAATGATTATACTGTAGATGTAAAAAAGCAAAGAGATGGATCAACAGTTATTACAATAAACTTTAATTATGATAATATAAAAGCTTATGCAGAGACTGGAATAACTTTAAATTACCAAGCTACATTAAATAAGGATGCAGTTATTAGTAATAAAGAAAACTTAGGAAATACTAACAACATACAATTAGACTATACAAATAACCCACATGTTAAGGATAGTTATAAAAAATTAACTGATAAGGTTACTACTTATACTTTTGGATTTGGAATTACAAAGGTTGATTCAGAGCTTAATTCTAAGCTTTTACAAGGTGCTGAGTTTTCAGTAAAAGATGCAGGTGGAAAGACTGTAGCTAAATATACATATGATGAAAAAGGACAAGTAGTTTCTTTAAGTGGAAATGGGGTAACTAACTCAAAGGGAATTACAACATTTGTAGGCTTAAAAGAAGGAAAGTACCTTATTACAGAGGAAGTAGCTCCATCTGGATATAGCTTATTAAAAAATCCAGTAGAAGTGACAATTACAGCTAATAAAGATGAGTCTGGAAATTACACAGGAGCTGCAACTATAGAGATTTCTAATGGAAATAAAGCAGGACAAATAATAAATGATATTTCAGAGAATGATGGAAATATATTATTTAATGTTCAAATAGAAAACCACGCTGGATTTTCTCTTCCATCAACAGGAGGATTAGGAAATACAGGATTTATAAAAATAGCCATTATCTTATTAAGTATAGTTTGTGTTTTATCTATACTAGGACTTGGCTACACTAAATTTGAAAATAGCAGAAAAACCAAGAACTAAACTTAAAAATAGACTTAAAAATTAAATACAGAGCTATAAACCAAAATACAATAACAAAACTTACAAACAGTATGAAGAGAATATCTAGATGAGCTTTAGAATTTAAATTATTACGTAGAAGATATTACGTTAAAAAGCTGAGACTGTTCGAAGCGAAGCGAGTTTCGAAGCTTTAGTAATATCTTCGAAGTAATAATTATAAATTCTTAGCGAAATCTAGTAATTCTCGGAATATGTTTGTAAGTTTTATAAAAGTATTTTGATACAGAGCATATAAATAAAAACTTCTTTTTAATTTAAATTATAAAAAGAAGTTTTTTTATGACATGAAGATTTGCGTCTTTTAGGTTAATTAAACTTTAGGAGGTGAGTTGGTGCATATCAAAATAACCTATAATTAATGAACTTTGATATAGCACTAGATTTTTGAAAAGGCTAAAAAGAATATATTTTTCTATTTTAATTTTGATTACACTTATTGCTCTAGGATTTTTGTTATATCCTAGTTTTTCTAATTACATAAATAATAAATTTGCAGTTTCTACAATTTCTGATTATACAGAGAAGATAAATAATGTTAAGGATGAAGAAGTTGATGATTTAATAAAAAATATTAATAAGTATAATTATGATTTATTTAATGGAACTGCTGAAAATGAATTGCCAGATTACTTAAATATTCATGAAGGGGATGTCTTAGGGTACATAGAAATTCCTAGTATAAATATTAAATTACCTATATACTATGGAAGTTCAGTTGATATTTTAAAAAAAGGTGTTGGAGTTTTAGAGGGGACATCACTTCCTGTGGGAGGGGAAAATACTCATTCAGTTTTATCAGCTCATACTGGATTAGCAAATCAAAAACTTTTTACTGATATAGACAAGCTAAAAGATGGAGATGTTTTTTATTTACATATTTTAAAAAAGGATCTTGCTTATAAAGTGAATCAAATAAAAGTTGTTCACCCAGATGAAATTGATGACCTAAAAATATCAGAGGATAAGGACTATGTAACTTTACTAACTTGTTATCCTTATGGAATTAATACTGAACGTTTATTAGTAAGGGGAGAGAGAACTGATTTAAGTGAAAGGACTGAAGTGCAGGTTCAAAAGGAAATAAGTACTTTTAATCATTCAAATGAAAATTTAATACTAATAGTTATAATATTAATTTCAGTGCTAATAATTATTTTCTTATTGTTTTTAATTATGAAATTTAAAGGGAAAAATAAGAGTAGATAACTATGCACTTAAGAACACAATTATTCCTTTAAGAGTATAATATATAAAAAATTAAATTGGAGAATATTATGATATCTAGAGAAAAATATGTTACCTCATCATTAGAATTACATCTTTTTTTTATGAGGGTTATGAAAGAGCATGCCATATTTTTAGAGGCAGGACTAGGACCTAAGAATTCAAAACTAGCTAAGGAACTTGATAAGTGCAAGGGAAATCTTGAAAAACTTTTATTTGATGTAGTTAAACTAAGTAAGGGAAGGGTTAGACAATCCATAGTAGATTCAGGAGAAGTCTTTACAGATTATACTTTAGAGACAGAAAAGAAAACAGAGCATTATACAGGAATCAATATTAATTCTAAAATAACAACAATGGAAAAGGATTTAATGTGTGCTCCTAAAAAGGGTATTGATTCTAAAGTGGCAAGCTGTGTAAAAGATATTAACAATAAGGCTATTAAATTAATAGATGAATTAATAGATCTTAAGATGAAAATTTTAGATGATGTATTATGTTGTAAGATTTTCACAAGTAATTATCCATCACTTGTTGAACATACCATAGAAGAAGCTAAATTATATCGTTCATATATAGATGATATTGAGTGCAATAGAGATATAGATGAGGTGAATATTAGCAAGACAGAAGCTTTTTGGAATGAAATTATGATGGAACATTCACTATTTATAAGAGGTTTATTAGATCCAAGTGAGTATGAATTAATAAATACTGCTCATGAATTTGCCTTTGAGTTTAATGAATTAATTCAACAACTAAATAATGTTACCAATGTGACAATAGATAATGTTACTCATGAAACCTTAAAGGAAACAACTAGGTTAAGAGATTTCAAGGAAGAGGGTACAAAGGGAATAATGAATTGCAATATAAAATCCTTAATATTACCACTTCTTTCTGATCATGTTTTAAGAGAGGCAAATCATTATATTAGAATATTAAGATGCTATGAAAAATAGACTTGATTTTTTATAGTAAAATTTTATAATTTAAAGAATTTAAAGTTTTTTATATATTTAAATAGAATTATTAGAAGATGTATCAAAAGTTAATGATAAAACTTACAGTAATATTGAGCTATAGGGTTCTATAAATATTTTTGTAGGTTTTATTAAAAGATATTTTGATATATCTTCTTTTTTTATGATAATTTGATATTAAATAAGAATGTAATGTAAATTTAAGATTATTATAATATATAAGTTTAAGATTATAGGTTATAATGTATGTAAAAAATTGCAAGTGATTTACATAAAAAAGAGTTAATATGGTTAAAGTTAGATTATATATAATTTTAATTTATATTAACTTTAGAAAATAATTTTATTTTAAATAGTTCTTTGTTTTAGAAAAATAATAGATAGAATAAATACTTATTTAAAATAGAATTTAAAAACTATTTAAGGAGGAAAATTTAAGATTTAAGTTTATTTATGAAGAAGAAGAGTTTAATAATTTTAAGTATAATAGTTTTAATATTTGTATGTATAACTCTTTATTTAACTAGAGAGCATATAATGGTTTTTTATAAATTAATTACTAATGGTGAAGTTGTAAAGAGTTATCTTGAAAGGTTTGGTCCTTGGGCAGCAGTAATATTTTTTGTATTTCAAATATTACAGGTTGTTATATTCTTTATTCCAGGAGAGGTTATACAAGCTGCTGGGGGATATATATTTGGTGCCTTAGGAGGGACTTTACTTTCCTTTTTCGGCATAGCAGTTGGATCTGCAATATTATTTTACATATGTCAAAAGTTTGGAAAGAAGCTAGTACAAAGATTTGTACCTAAGGATATGTATGATAAATTAGAAAAGATTTTAAATAGCCCTAAGTTTAAGCTTATATTGGTAATACTATTCTTTTTACCAGGAGCACCTAAGGATTCACTTATTATGGTTTGTGCCTTAAGTAACATAACAATAGGACACTTTATAATATTCTCTATGATAGGAAGAATACCAGCCTTAGTTGCATCTTCTTTTATGGGAGCAAACTTAGCAGAGGGTAATATTGTAGGAGTAATAATTATTGGTGTAATAGCCTTAATAGCTTGTGCTTTAGGGGTTATATTCAGAAAAGATGTCTTTAAGTACATGGAAAAACTTTAATATTTTATTTAAATGGAGATTTATAAAAATTCATATATAAAATTTATAATTTTGTATGAGAGTTTTTAAATAACTCCATTTTTTTTATATTACTTTAAGTTAATATTATTTTTTAAGAAACATTATAAGAGTTTATTAATTACAAGTATTATTTGAAATTAAGTTTTAAAATATAAAAATATTTTAATGATAGGGGGGTTATATGTATTAAAGAAAAATTAAATGGTTAATATTGTAAATATGGATATTAAAATATAATTTATGATTTAATCTTGGAGGTAATATGAATAAAGAAAAGTTAAAATCAGTATTTACAAGTAAAATAGCCATAGGAATAATTTGTTTTATTATTGGAGGAATTGCTTTAGGAAACAGCAATTCAGGAGTTAATTTAACTAAAGAAAGATATGACCAATTATTAGAGTTTGAAAAGGTTGCTCTTCAAAAAGAGGGTGAGGCAGTTGAAACTCTTAATGAAGAATTAACTGAAGAAAATTTGGACAATAAGATAAATGAAAAAACTGAAGAAGATAAAAGACCATTAAGTATTGGAGAAACGGCTTATATAAATGATGAAAATGGAGTTAAATCAATGGCCATAACCATAGATAATGTAAAACTTACAGATGAAAGAAATCAATTTTCTGAAAAAGAAGCAGAAAAGGTTGTTGTAATAGAATATACTTACGAAAATATAGCAGACGAAGAAAACTTATATGTATTTGATAGTAATTTTAAAGTTTATGATGCTTCAGGAAATGTTTTAGAAACATACCCAGCTGGTGCTGAAAAATATCCTCAAGCTATTAGTAAGGGGAAAAAGTGTACTGCTAATATGTCATTTGCCTTAAACAATGAATCAAATAATTTAGAAATAGAATTTTATGATAATATGTTCAATGGAAAGGCTTCAGAGGTCTTTAATATAAGTGCTGAGTAGAAGTTATTTTAAGAAAAAAGTCTATTTAAAGTTTTATAGTTAATTTAGAATATAAGTAAGGTAAGGGGGAGGTATTATGAGATATTCTATAGAAGGTGTTTGCGAGAAGTTTAAAAGTGGAGAGAAACTAGAGTTTTTATTTTTCTGGGGACATACAAAAAATAAAAATGAAAAAATAACTAAGGCTTGTTTTAGCCAATGGTACCTTTCTGATTTTACAGTTAATGGAGTTTTATATAACTGTGCAGAGAAGTATATGATGGCTGAAAAGGCAAGGTTATTTAAGGATTATGAAACCTTAGAAGAAATATTATCTGTTGAAAATCAAAAAGAAATAAAAGACTTAGGAAGAAAGATTAAAAACTTCAATGAAGAGCTTTGGAATAGAGAAAAATATGAAATTGTTAAGAGTGGAAACTTAGCTAAGTTTTCTCAAGATGAAAATCTTAAGGAGTTTTTATTAAGCACAGGAGATAAAATAATAGTTGAAGCAAGTCCATATGACTCTATTTGGGGAATAGGAATGGGTGCAAAGGATGAGAATATAGAAGACCCTACAGCTTGGAAGGGGGAAAATCTCTTAGGTTTTGCTCTTATGGAAGTAAGAGGCTTGCTAAATGCAATGTAAAAATCTTTAAAGAAAAAATTTTAATATGTTTCTTTTATTAAAATTAGATAGTGTATTTTTAAATTATGAAAATATATTAATTTTAAAAAGGGCATGTATCAAAACAACTTTAAATAAGAATTACAAATTCTTACAGAGGTTTAAGGATTCTCTAAATATTTTTGTGATTTTTCTTATTGTTTTTATATAGCCCTTTTTCTTTTATCCTTCAAATTTAGTTTTTTCTATTTCATTTAGTATTTTAACTATATTACCTAAGTCATATTGTACTGCTAAATTTGAAAATATATAAATATTATTATAGTTTTTTGGTATGTACTTAGGATCGAAGTTTGTAATTACAAGATCATAATTTTCTTTTTTATATTCATCATAAACTTCCACAATAACATCAAATTTTCTTCTTAAAAATTTTCTTAAATAGTCAATAGTAGTGTTAAGAATCAAACTATCTATTCTAGATAAAATACCTATAGTAAGGGAATGTTTGGACACTCCATTAAGATAATTTAATGTTAATATTATGCAAAGTTTAAAGTAATCTGGATCAAAGGAATATTTTACTTTATATAAAGAGTTAATTTTTAATAATAAGTCATTAACAAATTTTTCTCTAGAATCACTTGTGAATTCATTTAAATAATAATTTGTAACAATTTTATTGTTTGAATAAAAAATTCCCTTAAAGAAGTAACTTTTAAAGCATAAACTTAGTAAATGCAATTTCACTTCATTATTGAAGTTATTAGGGTGAGTGGTGTATAAGTTACTCATTTCCTCAGTCATTAAAGAAAAAATCTTAAAGGGAGTACTTTCATTAACTGTAGAAAATTCTTTAATAACTTCATATGGGATTATATTAAAACTTAAAATAAAGCAAAGAGTAGAGTATGCTAAGTATGTACTAGAGGACTTACTTAAGGAATCTTTTTCAAAGAAATTTTTAAGCTCTATAAAAATTTCAGTGTTTTCTAATATGCTTAAATTCTTTTTGGTGAATTCATCCTTAAAGAAATCTTCAACAAAAAATTTTTTTCTTATCATTAAGATTTTTAACCAAGTATATAAGGGATACTTTTCACTAATTTTTAAGGTGATATTAAAAGTTTTTTCAATTACTTCAGTTATGTTGTGGTTAGCTGATACTACAGAAGATATATCTATTCTGTTATTCCAAAATAATAAATAATAAAAATAAGATATTTGAAGTTGAGAACCTGTAAGTTCATAGTTTTTAATAGATATATCAAACTCTTTTAGAAGTGAATTACATTCTAATATTTTTCTGTTTAAAGTTGCTAAACTTATATTAAAGTAATTACAAATTTGTATTCCAGTAAATTTTTTGGTGTGCTTAATAAAGAAAAATTTTAAAAGTTTATATTTAAGAGAACTTTCTATGTAGTAAGTTGTTAAAGAATGAAGGCTTACTCCAGTTTCATACTTTAAAAAAATAAAGTCCTTTGAAGAGGATATTTTTACTTTTGATTTATAATATTTATTTAATAAGTATTCAATTTTCTTTAAGTGAGTTTTTAAAGTTGGTAATGATATATTTAAATCAGAGCATAAATCATTTTTATTAATCTTCCCGTTATTTACATATACTTTTTTAAAAATGTTATATTGAATTTTTTCAGATGTTTCTAATAAATCTTCTTTAAACATGTTTAAACCTTTCCATTTAGAATTTGCTTAATATATTACTTACAAATTTTTATAAATAGATAAAATATTTTTTATTAAAATATGTAAATGTTACATCTAAAATATAACTTAAAAAAATTAGCATTTCAACTAAAATAAAGAAAGTTTTATCTCTTAAGTATTTTTATGGGACATAAAATTAGTTGAAAATATATAAAATTATTTTAAGATTAACTCTCAATTTTTCAGAAAGTAAAAAAAAGTTGAGATTAATATATTAGAAAAATGAAGTATTATTAATACATAATTAGTTTCATTAAATATATGCGTAAGGGAATACTGGGTAAGATTTAAAATTAGCTTAATATGAAGTGCTTAGAAAGTATTTTAAATCAGGTATTAATTACAAATTAAAACTGAAAAAAACTGGTTTTTATTTATGTAAAAATCAGTTTTTTTTGTTTTTTATTAAAAAATGTTTGATTTTTTTGAAAATTAGTATAAAATATAAAATAACTTTAATAATTTATACATAAACTTTTAAAGAATATTTATAAATTAATATTGTTATATATGAAAAGCAAATAATTAAGGTAAGTTTAAAAATTTAATAGGTAATAATAAATTTTATTATAAATCAATTAGTAAACGTTTAAAGGAAAAGTTTTTTAAAAACTAAGGAGGAAAATTTATGCAAGTTTTAATTGGGGCAGGACTTTTATTAATAGTTTTAGGATTGTTTACCTTATTTAGTTATAAGGCACCACATGGAATGAAGGCTATGGGAGCATTGGCAGGAGCAGCTTGTGCAAGCTTTTTAGTTGAGGCATTTCACTCATCATTCTTTGGAAATGTTCTAAATATAGAGTTTTTAAAGAAGGTTGGAGATGCTAATGGAAGCTTGGGAGGAGTTGCAGCAGCAATCCTTGTACCATTAGCTTTAGGAGTTTCACCAGTTTATTCAGTTTTAATAGGACTATCATGTTCAGGATTAGGAATATTACCAGGATTTATAGCAGGTTATTTAATGTCATTTGTGGTTAAATTCTTAGAAGAAAAATTACCAAGTGGTTTAGATTTAATTGTAATAATAGTTGTGGCTACGCCTCTTACAAGAATAATAGGTGATTTTACAGCACCAGTAGTTGATTCTACTTTATTAAAAATAGGACAGGTTTTAATAGCTTCAGCAAATTCTAATCCAATAACAATGGGAATAATACTTGGAGGAATTATAACTGTAGTTGCTACGGCACCTTTAAGTTCAATGGCTTTAACAGCTATGCTTGGACTAACAGGAGCACCAATGGCAATAGGAGCATTATCAGTTTTTGGTTCATCTTTCTTAAATTTTGTTTTATTCCAAAAAATGAAGTTTGGAAGCAAAAAAGACACAATATCAGTTGCCATAGAACCATTAACGCAGGCGGATATAATAACAGCTAACCCTATTCCTATTTATGTAACTAATTTTATTGGTGGCGCTTTATGTGGGATTATAATAGTTTTAATGGGACTTACTAATATGTCTCCAGGGACAGCTACCCCTATTGCTGGTTTTGCTGTAATGTTTGCATATAACCCAGCATTTAAGGTATTAATGGCTTCTCTAGCTTGTGTAGTTGTAAGTGCAGGTAGTGGATACCTAGGGTATTTATTATTTAAAAACTACAAAATACATACAGTAGATGAGATACGTGGAAATGATTTAGAGGTAGAATAATTAAAAATATAATATTAGGGATGTATCAAAATAACTTTATATATTTTGGTGCACCCCTTTTTTAATTTAATCTTTAAATTTAGTAAAAAAATAAAATTTAAAATCTTTTTTGTTAATAAAAATAACAAAAAAATTGAAGGTTTTTTTAATTAATAGAAAAAAATTTAGTGGATTCAAATTCCATAAATGGAACTCATATTATAATTGGAATCCCAGTTATTCACGATTAAAGCCCAGTTCTGCACAAAGTATTGAATGAGATTATTTCCTCTGATATATTAAGGGTACTTATTACAAATGAATATTAAGTGAATATTTTCTGAACTTGATTTTAAGTTTAGAGAGAGTTTAGGGAAAAGAAAAAATTAGAGTTTATTTAAGCTATGTTTACTCAAAAAATAATGTTCTTAAGATAATCTTAACTCTTAAGATTTACTAAAAAGTTAGATGAAAATGTTTACTTAAAGTTCAAAATAATAAGTCTTTTAAACCCTATTAAGTTTTTAAAACTTAAAAGCAGTATAAAGTTTTTAGGATTTATGAACTTAACAAATGAGGGGAAAATTAAAAAAAGGGGGATTTATATTATGATAAGATTTAAGAAAACAAAATTAATAGCAAGTATTGCAATGGCTTTATGTCTGTTTTCTCAACCAGTAATCAGTTTCTCAAAGGATATAACAGATAAAAATCAAAGTATTGATTCTGGAATATCAAGTTTAAGTTACAATAGAAATGAAGTTTTAGCTAGTAATGGAGATAAAATTGAAAGCTTTGTTCCAAAGGAAGGTAAAAAAGCTGGTAATAAATTTATAGTTGTAGAACGTCAAAAAAGATCCCTTACAACATCACCAGTAGATATATCAATAATTGATTCTGTAAATGACCGTACATATCCAGGAGCATTACAACTTGCAGATAAAGCATTTGTGGAAAATAGACCTACAATCTTAATGGTAAAAAGAAAGCCTATTAACATTAATATAGATTTACCAGGATTAAAGGGCGAAAATAGTATAAAGGTTGATGATCCAACCTATGGAAAAGTTTCTGGAGCAATTGATGAATTAGTATCTAAGTGGAATGAAAAGTATTCATCTACACATACTTTACCAGCAAGAACTCAATATTCAGAATCTATGGTTTATAGTAAATCACAAATATCAAGTGCCCTTAATGTTAATGCTAAAGTCCTTGAAAACTCACTTGGAGTAGACTTTAATGCAGTAGCAAACAATGAGAAAAAAGTTATGATTTTAGCATATAAACAAATATTCTATACAGTAAGTGCAGATTTACCTAAGAATCCATCAGATCTTTTTGATGACAGTGTTACATTTAATGATTTAAAACAAAAGGGAGTAAGTAATGAAGCACCTCCACTTATGGTTTCAAATGTAGCTTATGGAAGAACAATATATGTTAAGTTAGAAACTACTTCTAGTAGTAAAGATGTACAAGCTGCTTTCAAAGCTCTTATAAAGAACACTGATATAAAAAATAGTCAACAATATAAAGATATTTATGAAAATAGTTCCTTCACAGCAGTAGTTTTAGGAGGAGATGCACAAGAACATAACAAAGTTGTAACTAAAGACTTTGATGAAATAAGAAAAGTAATTAAAGACAATGCAACTTTTAGTACAAAAAACCCAGCATATCCAATATCTTATACTAGTGTTTTCTTAAAAGATAACTCAGTTGCTGCTGTTCACAATAAAACAGATTATATAGAAACAACTTCTACAGAGTATTCTAAGGGAAAAATAAACTTAGATCATAGTGGAGCCTATGTTGCACAGTTTGAAGTAGCCTGGGATGAAGTTTCATATGACAAAGAAGGAAATGAAGTTTTAACTCATAAAACATGGGATGGAAATTATCAAGATAAAACAGCTCACTATTCAACAGTAATACCTCTTGAAGCTAATGCAAGAAATATAAGAATAAAAGCAAGAGAGTGTACAGGCCTTGCTTGGGAATGGTGGAGAGATGTTATAAGTGAATATGATGTTCCATTAACAAATAATATAAATGTTTCAATATGGGGAACAACTTTATACCCTGGATCTAGTATTACTTACAATTAAACTAAAGTAAAAACTGATTTTAGCTAGTCTAAAATCAGTTTTTTATTTCATATTTTAGAGTTATAATAAAGTAAATATTAGATTTGTTTTGGACATTACTATACAATAAATTTGGTTTACATGTATTAGATTCATATGAATTAAAAAGTGTTTATGAAGCCGAGTTTAATAAAATTTTTATTGGAGGAATTAAAATGAAATTAGCTGAGGCATTGATTTTAAGAGCAGATTTACAAAAAGAATTAATGAGTTTAAAAAATAGAATAAATCAAAACTTACTAGTTCAAGAAGGTGAGAAACCCTCTGAGAACCCATATACACTATATGATGAGATACTGTTAAAAGTAAGTGAATTAGAGGGGTTAATTCTAAAGATTAATAAAACTAATAGTAATTACATAACTAGTAATAATGAAAGTATTTCTGATTTGATTGTAAAAAGAGATATGCTTGGAAAGAAGATAAGCATATTAAAAGAAATAGCTGAAGAAGCTACAGTAAAAGTAAATAGATACTCTCAAACTGAAATAAAAATATTTTCTGCAATGAAGGTAGATCAATTACAGAGAGAAATAAATAAATATTCTAAGGAATATAGAGAACTAGACACTAAACTGCAAGGTTTAAACTGGACAATAGATTTAATGGAATAAAAGCATCTAAATTATAAAGTTAATTATTCCTAGTTTAAACTAGATAATAGATTAATTAAATAGAGGTTTAAATGTTGGTAGCTTTTATTAAGGAGGTCATAAATCCTAACCTGGGGAAAAAGGTGATTATACATGTATCTAGGAGCAGATACTTATTTTATAATTTATGCTCAAACAAGTTACATGGGTACTATTTAAGAATTACAATTTACAACCATATGACTATTAATAATAAGCGAGGATGGGGTAAGGGGATACAATTTAAAGAAGATAGAGTTATGATTCATTAAGGAAATTATAGCTCTATTTTTTAATTTTAAATTACAAAGTTATTTTAATTAAAGTAAATAAAAGCTAATTAAAGTTAATACATATCTTTTTATATAATTCTATTCTAAAAATTTAATTTTAACTTATTTTAGCTTACTAATAATTTCTAAAATTAAATGTAGAAAAATACTTTTTAAAGAATTTTCTTCTTTAGTTATAGCAAATACTTAATAAGTAAAAATTTTAGTGATCGTTTAATGGGCTATACTTCTACATAAACTCTTCAAAAACAATTAATTATAAAGTTTCTTCAAAATTATTTTCCAATAAAATCAAAAAAATATAAATTATAATAAATTATTAAGGATAATAATAAATAAAAAACTAAATTTCAATATAATTCACAGAAAATCAAGTTTAACCCCTAATAAATAATAAAGAGTAAACTTTAACTAAAAAACTTAAAGAAATAAAAGAGGTGGTTGCATTTGATTATTAATAAGTTAATTTATTTAGAAAATAATGATAAAATATTAAAAAATAACAATATTTTTATGTGATTTATTAATAAATAGAGCTTTTTATAAATATTATGCATAATACTTAATGTTAAAAATATTTTAACTAAGGATGATTTAGTAAAATAATTTAGTAAAATTATAGTTTTTTTACTAAATATTCAAATTTTGTACATTAACATTTCTACAAAAAATGATATTATAATGTCAGAAAACGTTTCCTAAGGAAACTTTATACTTAAAATATGAAATATGAGGGGGATTTTTAAGATGAGTGAGAGAAAAAGGTCGCTTAGTTCAGGGGCTTTAATGCTTATGACATTTACGGCGGTATTTTCATTCGGAAACATAATTGATAGTAGTGTAAATATTGGACTAGCTACAATACCATCATACATATTTGGTACAGTATTTTACTTTTTACCATTTGCTTTGATGATTGGTGAGTTTGCTTCAGCTAGTTCAGATTCTGAATCAGGTATAAATAGTTGGATAAAGAAATCTTTAGGAGCAAGATGGGCTTTCTTAGGATCATGGTCTTATTTCTTTGTTAACTTGTTCTTCTTTACTTCATTATTACCTAAAATATTAATTTATGCATCTTATACCTTTGTTGGTAGAAACGTATTTGATGGAAAAACAGTATTAATTTCTGTTATATCAATAGTATTATTCTGGGCAGTAACTATAATTTCTACTAAGGGTGTATCTTGGATTTCAAAAATAACAAGTATATCTGGTGTAGCTAGAATAATTTTAGGTTTAGGATTCATAGTATTATCTTTCGGAGTTATTTTATTCTTAGGAAAAGCTCCAGCTCAAGAATTCACAGCAGAAACTATTATGCCTAAGTTTAACTGGTCATATTTCATGGTTTTAGCTTGGATTTTACAAGCAGTAGGTGGTGCTGAAAGTATAGGTGTATATATTAAAGACGTAAAGGGTGGAAATAAAACATTCATAAGAACAATGGTAATTTCAACTGCTATAGTTGGTGGTCTATATGCACTTGGAGCTGTTTCAGTAGGTTTAGTTGTACCTTCAGAAGTATTACAAGGTAATTTCTCAAATGGTTTATTTGATGCCTTTGCAATATTAGGTGCAAACTATGGAGTAGGTAACATAATAACTAACATAGTTGGATTCATAATGATGCTTGCTTCTTTAGGTTCATTAGTTTTATGGACTGCAGCACCTGTTAAAGTATTATTCTCTGAAATTCCTGAAGGAATCTTTGGTAAATGGATTGCTAAAACAGATAAAAAAGGAACTCCTGTAAATGCTTTATATGTACAAGCTGTAATAGTAACAGTATTACTATTAGTACCAGCTTTAGGAATAGGTTCAGTTGATAGCTTACTTGAAATGTTAATAAACATGACTGCTTCAACTTCATTAATTCCAGTATTATTCTTCTTAGTTGGATACATTGTATTAAGAGCTAAGAAAGACCATATGGAAAGATCATTTAAAGTTGGATCTAAAAACTTTGGAATAGCAATTGGAGTACTATTACTTGCTTTATTCGTATTCGTATTTGTAATATCTTCAATTCCAGCTCCACAAGACTTTGCAGCTTACTTTAATGGAACATTAGCAGAAGGAGCAACAAATCCTGTATTTATACTTTTATACAATGTATTAGGATTAGTATTCTTCTTAGGTTTTGCTGAAATATGCTGGAGAAAATATGAAAAGAAAGTTGGAAAAGCTGTAGCTAATGAATGGGATCAAGAAGAGGTTTCAGAAATAGCTTAATTAAAGTAATGACAAAATTATAAAAGATATCAATTAAGGAATAAGCTATAAAAATATAGCTTATTCCTATAACTATAAATTTATTTAGAAATACACAATTTGCTTTATAGATTAATAAGAGAAAAAAATGATTAACTTGGTAAGATGGAGGGATTATTTTGAAAAATTATGGACCAATAAGTTCTAAAGTAACAAAAATGCTTCATGGAGCAGATTACAACCCAGAGCAATGGATTGATATGCCTAACATATGGGGAGAAGATGTTAGATTAATGAAGCTTTCTCATACAAATGTTGTAGCTGTAGGCATATTCTCATGGACAATGTTAGAGCCAGAGGAAGGTAAGTTTAACTTTGAATGGTTAGATGAAATCATGGATTTAATGCACAAGAATGGAAACTATGTAATACTTGCTACACCAAGTGGAGCTAAGCCAATATGGATGGCTCATAAGTATCCAGAAACTTTAAGAGTTGCTCAAAACAGAGTAAGAAACTTATATGGAGAGCGTCATAACCATTGCTATACATCTCCTATATATAGAGAGAAAATTGCTATAATAGACAGATTATTAGCTGAAAGATATAAAGATCACCCAGCTTTAATTTTATGGCATATTTCAAATGAGTTTGAAGGTCAATGTTACTGTCCTTTATGTGAAGAAGCTTTTAGAGATTTCTTAAGAGAGAAATATGATAATGATATAAATAAATTAAATAAAGCTTGGTGGACTAAGTTCTGGAGCCATACATATGCTTCCTTTGATGAAATAGAAGCGCCAGCTCCTCATGGAGAACCAGCTCTTCATGGATTAAACTTAGACTGGATGAGATTTGTTACTCACCAAACTTTAGATTATTACAAGCATGAAAGAAGCATATTAAAGGAAATCACACCAGATATTCCTGTAACTACTAACTTCCATGACTATATTTCATTATTTAGAGGAATAGATTACTGGAAGTTTGCTCCTTACTTAGATGTTGTATCATGGGATAACTATCCTTACTGGCATGGTGAAAGAACAGATGACCACGAAGGAAGTAGAATTGGATTTGTTCATGACTTAAATAGAGCAATTTTAAATGGTAAGCCATTTATGATGATGGAAAGTTCTCCAAGTTCAACAAACTGGCAACCAGTTGCAAAACTTAGACGTCCAGGAATGCATGTTTTATCTTCTCTTCAAGCTGTAGCACATGGTTCAGATACAGTTCAATACTTCCAATGGAGAAAGAGTAGAGGATCATCAGAAAAGTTCCATGGAGCTGTTGTTGATCACTGTGGACATGAAAATACAAGAGTATTTAGAGATGTAACTAAGGTTGGAGAAATTCTATCAAAACTTGATGATGTAATAGGAACTTCTGTAGAACCACAAGTAGCTGTTATTTACGATTGGGAAAACTACTGGGCAATAAATGATGCTCAAGGTCCTAGAATAGAGCAAAAGGATTACTTTGAAACTTGTCAAAAGCACTACAAAGCTTTCTGGGATATGTCAATTCCAACAGATGTTATAAACATGGATTGCGATTTCTCAAAATATAAGGTTGTTGTAGCACCAATGCTTTATATGGTAAGACCAGGTGTTGGAGAAAGATTAGAGGAATTCGTTAAAAATGGAGGAACTTTAGTAACAACTTACTGGAGTGGTATTGTTGATGAAAATGACCTTTGCTTCTTAGGAGGATTCCCTGGCCCATTAAAGAAAGTTACAGGAATCTGGGCAGAAGAATTAGATGCACTTTATGATGAAGATGTAAACTATGTTTCTGTTGAAGAAGGCAATAGCTTAGGAATGAAAGGTGAATATGAGGCTAGAATATTCTGTGACTTAATTCACTCAGAAGGAGCTGAAGTTCTTGCAACATACAAAACAGACTTCTACAAAGGAATGCCAGCTTTAACTTGCAACAACTTTGGAGAAGGACAAGCTTACTATATAGCATTTAGAAATAATGATGAGTTCTTATCAGATTTCTACTCAAGCTTAGCTAAGAAGTTAACTTTAAAGAGAGCTATAGAAATTGACTTACCAAAGGGAATTAATGCTCAAGTTCGTATGGATGAAAAGAACGAGTTTGTATTCTTTATGAACTTCTCATCAGAGGAAAAAACAATAGACATTAAAGATCTTGATTTAACAGATATGGTAACTGGTGAAAAGGTAGCTAAGGAAATGGAAATAGAGCCTTATGGAGTTAGAATAGTTAGAAGAAAATAAAATAGATATTAATATATAAATAAGATTTGTATTTAGTTTAATAGATTAATAAGAAAAAAGTAATGCTGAATACTTTTAGTCAAAATTGAATTTTTTATATTAGACAGGTAAGTGAAAACTTACCTGTTTTTATTTTTATCAATAGTTTTTTTAAGAATAGATTAAACTAAAAAAATATAACTTTTATTATTTATTAAGATAAGAATTTATAGAAAAAGTAAGAAGAATTTGAAATATTTATATTAAATTTAAGGGAGAATTTATCATGAAAAGGGTTTAATATTAAAATTTTTTAAAAATATTATTCATCAAATATACATCATATATTCAATAAAAATTAATTATTGGTATCAATTGTAATATATGGATTTTACAAAATTTGCTTGATTAACCGGTTTATTAAATAATATTTTTTCTGAATAAAAATAAAAAGTTATATACAATAATTCCCATTTTATGGTTTGTAATCGTTTTGTTGAGGGTGTATAATATAGGTGTGGGACGGACAAGGACCTACAAAGTTATAAAAGTTAAAAGGAGGAAGGGTATATTATGAGAGATGACAGAGCATTAAATGTTACTTCTGAAATAGGAAGATTAAAAACAGTTCTATTACATAGACCTGGAGAAGAAATTGAAAACTTAACACCAGATCTATTAGATAGACTACTATTTGATGACATTCCATACTTAAAAGTTGCAAGAGAAGAACATGACGCTTTTGCACAAACTTTAAGAGAAGCAGGAGTAGAAGTGCTTTATTTAGAAGTTCTTGCTGCTGAGGCAATAGAAACTAGTGATGAGGTTAAACAACAATTTATAAGTGAATTTATTGATGAGGCTGGAGTTGAAAGCGAAAGATTAAAAGAAGCATTAATAGAATACTTCAACTCATTTAGTGATAATAAAGCAATGGTTGATAAGATGATGGCTGGGGTAAGAAAGGAAGAGCTTAAAGATTACCACAGAGAATCATTATATGACCAAGTAAATAATGTATATCCATTTGTATGTGATCCAATGCCAAATCTTTATTTTACAAGAGATCCATTTGCAACAATTGGACATGGTATTACATTAAACCACATGAGAACAGATACAAGAAATAGAGAAACAATATTTGCTAAATACATATTTAGACATCATCCAAGATTTGAAGGAAAGGATATTCCATTCTGGTTTAATAGAAATGATAAAACTTCTCTTGAAGGTGGAGATGAATTAATACTTTCAAAAGAAATTTTAGCAGTTGGTATATCACAAAGAACTGATTCAGCATCAGTTGAAAAATTAGCGAAAAAGTTACTTTACTATCCAGATACAAGTTTTAAAACTGTATTAGCATTTAAAATACCAGTATCAAGAGCATTTATGCATTTAGATACAGTATTTACTCAAGTAGATTATGATAAATTTACAGTTCACCCTGGTATAGTAGGACCTTTAGAAGTTTATGCATTAACTAAAGATCCAGAAAATGATGGACAACTACTTGTAACAGAAGAAGTTGATACTTTAGAAAATATATTAAAGAAATATCTAGATAGAGATATTAAATTAATAAAATGTGGTGGCGGAGATGAAATAATAGCTGCTAGAGAACAATGGAATGATGGTTCAAATACACTTGCTATTGCTCCTGGAGAAGTTGTAGTTTACTCAAGAAACTATGTAACTAATGAAATATTAGAAAAAGAAGGAATCAAATTACACGTTATACCTTCATCTGAATTATCAAGAGGTAGAGGGGGCCCTAGATGTATGTCAATGCCTCTAATAAGAGAAGATTTATAAAATAACATTTAACTAGTAATTTACTATTAGAAATTTAAAAAAAAGTTAATATTCTCATACCTACAAAATAATGTATGTAAGAATATTTAATATTAGGAGGAATTAAAAATGGCAGTTAACTTAAAAGGAAGAAGCTTTTTAACATTAAAAGACTTTACACCAGCAGAAATAAGATATTTATTAGATCTTTCTCATGATTTAAAGGCTAAAAAGAGAGCTGGAATATTAGGAGATAGCTTAAAAGGTAAAAATGTAGTTTTACTATTTGAAAAAACTTCAACTAGAACAAGATGTGCTTTTGAATGTGGAGCTGCTGAAGAAGGTGCTCATGTAACATTCTTAACTAACTCACAAATGGGTAAAAAAGAATCAATAGAAGACACTGCTAAGGTTCTTGGAAGAATGTATGATGGTATTGAATTTAGAGGATTCAAACAATCAACTGTTGAAGAATTAGCTAAACATGCAGGTGTTCCAGTATGGAATGGATTAACTGACGCTGACCATCCAACTCAAATATTAGCAGACTTCTTAACAATAGAAGAACATGCACATAAACCATTAAGTGAAATCAAATTAGTATTTACTGGTGATACAAGAAACAATATGAGTTATGCATTAATGTATGGTGCAGCTAAAATGGGAATGCACTTTGTAGCTCTTGGACCAGATAGCTTAAAACCAGATGAAGATATTCTTAAAGAAATGCAAGAATACTCAAAAGAAACTGGTGCAACTATAGAATTTAGTTCAAATGTTGATGAAGCAGTTAAGGGTGCAGATGTTATCTACACTGATATCTGGGTATCAATGGGTGAAGATGAAAGCTTATATCCAGAAAGAGTTAAATTATTAACTCCATACAAAGTTACTAGAGAAATGATGAATAAAACAGGAAATAAGAATACTTTATTCATGCACTGCCTACCATCATTCCATGATGAAGATACAGAAGTATGTAAAGATATGATGGATAGATTAGGTCTTGATATAAGAGAAGTTGAAGATGAAGTATTTAGAAGTAAAAATTCAGTTGTATTTGATGAAGCTGAAAACAGAATGCATACAATCAAAGCAGTAATGGTAGCAACTGCTGGAAGATAATAAATTTTCTTAAGGGGCCGTATTTATAATATCATCTAAGGAATAATTAGCATTTAAATTATTTAATTTTAATAACTGAATTTTCCTTTCATTGTATTATAAATGCTGCCCTGTTTTTAATAATATGAAAGTGGGTGAAGTTATATGGCAGAGCAACATAATGAACCAAAAAAATTAGGATTTGCTCAATTAGCAGCCTTAATAGTTGGTTCTATGATTGGTGGCGGAGCTTTTAACCTTCCATCAGATATGGCAAGGGGAGCTGGTACTGGAGCAGTTATAATAGGATGGATTATAACAGGTATTGGTATGATAGCTTTAGCATTTGTTTATCAATCTTTAGCTAACAGAAAGCCTGAATTAACAGGTGGTGTTTATAGCTATGCGAAAGCAGGGTTTGGAGAATACATAGGATTTAATTCAGCTTGGGGATATTGGTTAAGTGCATGGATAGGAAATGTATCTTATTCAGTACTTCTATTTGGAGCAGTAGGTTACTTCCTACCTATGTTTGGTGCAGGAAATAACGTAGCATCTATTATTGGTGCATCAGTATTACTTTGGGCATTTACATTACTAATATTAAATGGGGTAAGTGGAGCAGCACTTATAAATCTTATAACTACTATAGCTAAGTTGGTTCCAATATTCTTATTTATAGTTATCTCATTATTTATGTTTAATTTTGATAAATTTACTTTCCAATTTTGGGGTACAAGTGATTTAGGCGGAATTGTAACACAGGTAAAGAGTACTATGCTAGTAACATTATGGTGCTTCATAGGAATTGAGGGAGCTGTAGTTGTTTCAGGAAGAGCTAAGAAACAAAGCGACGTAGGTAAGGCAACAGTACTTGGTCTTATAGGAACATTAATAATATATATGTTAATAACATTAATGGCACTTGGAGTTATGGACAGAGTTAAACTTTCAGGTCTTGAAAACCCATCAATGGCATATGTTCTTGAATTTGCAGTTGGTAAATGGGGAGCAGTTCTTATAAATTTAGGATTGATAATTTCATTATTTGGATCACTTCTTGGATGGGCATTACTTGCAGCAGAAATTCCTTATGTAGCAGCTAAGGATGGGGTATTACCTAAAGTCTTTGCTAAATTAAATAAAAAGGGAACACCAAGTGGTTCATTAATAATAACTAATTTATTAGTACAAGCATTTTTAATATTAACTTTAGTAGCAAGCAGTACTTATCAAGCTTTATACTCTGTAGCTAGTACAGCTATATTGGTACCTTATCTTTTAAGTGCTATGTATGGATTTAAGTTAGCACTAACAGGTGAAACTTACGATAAAAATCCTACAGGAAGAACTCGAGATAAAATTTTTGGTGGAATAGCAACCGTTTACGCTATATGGCTATGCTATGCAGCAGGACTTAAATATTTATTATTATGTTTCATATTATATGCAGTAGGAATTATATTCTTCTACATTGGTAAGAAACAGAATAATAAAGATGCAGAAGTATTTGTAGGAAAAGAAAAAATACTAGCAATAATTGTTTTAGTTATAGCAATTATAGCAATAGTAATGTTATTTAACGGAACAATAACTATTTAGATTAAAAATAAAATGGAAACTTAGAGAGTAAAGTTAGAAAGATGAAGGAGGAAAAGACTTATGAAAATTGTTTTAGCATTAGGCGGAAACGCATTACAAAAGGATTCAAAGGATAAAAGTGCAGAAGGTCAATTAGAAACATGTAGACAAACAGCTATATCTGTAGCTGATTTAATAGAAGATGGACATGAGGTATCAATAGTTCATGGAAATGGTCCTCAAGTTGGACAAATATTAGCAAGTATTGAATTAGCTCATCAAGTTGATAATGGAAATCCATTATTCCCATTTGATGTAGTGGGTGCTTTTTCAGAAGGTTATATCGGTTATCACCTTCAAAACACAATTAGAGAGGAACTATTAAAAAGAGGAATTGAAAAATCAGTAGATACAATTACAACTCAAGTAATCGTTGACAAAAATGATCCTGGTTTTAAAAATCCAACTAAACCAATAGGTTCTTTCTATACAAAAGAGGAAGCAGAAAAGTTAGAAAAAGATAAAGGATATACTATGAAAGAAGATGCTGGTAGAGGATACAGAAGAGTTGTAGCTTCACCAAAGCCAGTAGATATAGTAGAAAAAGAAGCTATAAAAACTATGGTAGATAGTGGCTTTATTGTAATCGCTTGCGGAGGCGGTGGAATCCCTGTAGTAGAAGATGGGGATAGATTAGAAGGAGTTCCAGCAGTTATAGATAAGGACTTTGCTGCTGAAAAATTAGCTGAAATATTAGATGCAGATGCATTATTAATCTTAACAGCAGTTGATAGAGTTTGTGTAAACTTCAACAAGCCAGATCAAAAGGCTTTAAAAGAAATCAATTTAGAAGAAGTAGATAAATATATAGAAGAAGGTCAATTTGCACCAGGAAGTATGCTTCCAAAGGTTGAAGCTTGTAAGAAGTTTGTACTAAGCGGAGACAAAAAGGTAGCTATAATTGCATCTTTAACTAATGCTAAAGCTGCTTTAAGAGGAGAATCAGGAACAAAAATAGTTAAATAAAATTGCCCATATATATTAATTTCATTGTTTATATAGCATACATACAGGGTTAAAGGGAGCAAAGGAGATATTATGAGTAATTTAGAGAAATCTTTAAGGCATGAAGTAATATTAGATATAATAGAGAGCAAATGTATCTGTAAACAAGAAGAATTAATAATTGAGTTAAAAGAATGCGGAATAAATGTAACTCAAGCCACTTTGTCAAGAGATCTTCATGAGATGAATATAATTAGAAAAAGTTTTGAAAATCATGAGCATAGATATATAGTTACAAAGGAAGACAAGTTTATAAAAAAGTTTAAAAATATATTTAAGAGTTCTGTAAGAAGCATATCTATGCAAGAATATTTCATATCAGTTAATACTTTAGATGGTATGGCTAGTTTGATTGGAGAGTTTATAGACAGGCTTGGTGATGGAAGAATAGCTGGAACAGTAGCTAAAAAAAATCATATTCTAGTTTTATGTAGAAGTGTTAATGCTACTCAGCAAATATTCAAGGAACTAGACTCCCTAAGAGTTTAATTAAAGCAATTAACTCTACAAAGAGTTAAGAATAAATATTAATAGCTTAAATGTTGCATTGTATAATTAATCATTATACAAAAAATCCATAGACTAAAATATTTTATATTTTTTACACTTTAACAGTAGTAAGGAATACAAAGATATTTTAGTTTATAAAAGGTCTTAAACAATTACCTAAAAAATACTTTTTTAATATTACGGTGAAGAATGTAATTTACTGAGTTGCCAATAAAGTACATTGAATCACCGTAATATTTTTTTGTATGATTAACTGGAATAATAATACATTTAATTTTAGTTATTAATGTATTAAAAAAATAACTATAAAAATAAAAAATAATAGGATTATTTAGAAATGACATATAAAAAATTACAAATTTTATGTTATAATTAAAAAAGTTACTAAATTAATAACAAATGGTGAATGATTTTTAAATGTGTAAGGTTATTTTAAATTATGTATATAAGAAAACTTCAGCTTAAATAAGCAAAGTTTTATTTATATAAATATTATTTAAGATAGAGGAGGCATTTAAACATGAAGAAAAACTTAAAAAGGGGAGAGCTAACGAAACTAAAGTTAGTTGAAAGATGGTCAGCTACCTTTACTTTAGCAGCATTTATTTTATTTAATAGCTCGTTTAAAGTATTTGCAGCTGATAAAAAAATAGAGAATAGTAATAATGGACAGATTACTAGAGAGATTAATGCTGATCAGATTTCTAAAACAGAATTAAATAATGAGGTAGCTACAGACAATAATAGACCATTAGGCCCTAGTATTGCTCCATCAAGAGCAAGAAACAACAAGATCTATACATTCGATGAACTTAACAGAATGAATTATAGTGATCTAGTTGAATTAATAAAAACAATAAGTTATGAAAACGTACCAGACTTATTTAATTTTAATGATGGTTCATATACTTTCTTTAGTAATAGAGATCGTGTACAAGCTATAATATATGGTCTAGAGGATAGTGGAAGAACTTATACAGCAGATGATGATAAGGGAATTCCAACTTTAGTTGAGTTTTTAAGAGCTGGATATTATTTAGGATTTTACAATAAACAATTATCATACCTAAATACACCACAGTTAAAAAATGAGTGTTTACCAGCTATGAAAGCGATTCAATATAATAGTAATTTTAGATTAGGAACAAAGGCGCAAGATGGAGTTGTTGAGGCTTTAGGAAGACTTATAGGTAATGCTTCAGCAGATCCAGAAGTTATTAATAATTGCATATATGTCTTAAGTGATTTTAAAGATAATATAGATAAGTATGGTTCGAACTATAGCAAGGGAAATGCAGTATTCAACCTTATGAAAGGTATTGATTATTACACTAATTCAGTAATATACAATACTAAGGGATATGATGCTAAAAACACTGAGTTTTATAATAGAATAGATCCATATATGGAAAGATTAGAAAGTTTATGTACAATAGGTGATAAGTTAAATAATGATAATGCTTGGTTTGTAAATAATGCCTTATATTACACAGGTAGAATGGGTAAGTTTAGAGAAGACCCATCAATATCTCAAAGAGCTTTAGAAAGAGCTATGAAGGAGTATCCTTATTTATCATATCAATATATTGAAGCTGCCAATGATTTAGATTTAAATTTTGGTGGCAAAAATTCATCAGGAAATGATATAGATTTCAATAAGATAAAAGCAGATGCAAGGGAAAAATATCTTCCAAAAACATATACTTTTGATGATGGCAAATTTGTAGTAAAAGCTGGTGATAAAGTAACAGAAGAAAAGATAAAAAGATTATACTGGGCTTCAAAGGAAGTTAAGGCTCAATTTATGAGAGTAGTTCAAAATGATAAGGCTTTAGAAGAGGGAAATCCAGATGATATTTTAACTGTTGTTATTTATAACTCACCAGAAGAGTATAAGTTAAATCGTATAATAAATGGATTTAGTACTGATAATGGTGGTATATATATTGAAAACATAGGAACTTTCTTTACTTATGAAAGAACACCAGAGGAAAGTATATATACATTAGAAGAATTATTCCGTCATGAATTTACTCACTATCTTCAAGGTAGATATGTAGTTCCTGGAATGTGGGGACAAGGAGAATTCTATCAAGAGGGAGTTTTAACTTGGTATGAAGAAGGAACAGCAGAGTTCTTTGCAGGTTCAACTAGAACTGATGGAATAAAACCAAGAAAATCAGTTACACAAGGATTAGCTTACGATAGAAATAATAGGATGTCTTTATATGATGTATTACATGCTAAATATGGCTCATGGGATTTCTATAATTATGGATTTGCTTTATCAAACTACATGTACAACAATAACATTGGAATGTTTAATAAGATGACAAATTACATAAAGAATAATGATGTATCTGGTTATAAAGATTATATTGCATCAATGAGTAGTGATTACGGATTAAATGATAAATATCAAGACTATATAGATTCTTTATTAAATAATATTGACAACTTAGATGTTCCTTTAGTTTCAGATGAATATGTAAATGGACATGAAGCTAAGGATATAAATGAAATAACTAATGATATAAAAGAAGTTTCAAATATAAAAGATCTTTCTAGTAATGTTGAAAAGTCTCAATTCTTTACTACTTACGATATGAGAGGAACATATGTAGGGGAAAGAAGCCAAGGGGAAGAAAATGACTGGAAAGATATGAATTCTAAGTTAAATGATATATTAAAAGAATTATCTAAAAAGAGCTGGAATGGGTATAAAACTGTTACTGCATACTTTGTAAACCATAAAGTAGATGAAAATGGTAACTATGTTTATGATGTTGTATTCCATGGAATGAATACAGATACAAATACTGATGTTCATGTAAATAAAGAGCCTAAGGCTGTTATAAAATCTGATTCTTCAGTAATAGTTGAAGAAGAAATAAACTTTGATGGAACAGAGTCAAAAGATGAAGATGGTGAAATTAAAGCTTATGAATGGGACTTTGGAGATGGAGAAAAATCTAATGAGGCTAAAGCTGCTCATAAATATAATAAAACTGGAGAATATGAAGTAAAATTAACAGTTACAGATAATAACGGTGGAATAAATACTGAAAGTAAAAAGATAAAAGTAGTAGAAGATAAACCTGTTGAAGTTATAAATGAAAGCGAGCCTAACAATGATTTTGAAAAGGCTAACCAAATAGCTAAATCTAATATGTTAGTTAAGGGTACTTTATCAGAAGAGGATTATTCAGATAAATATTATTTTGATGTAGCTAAAAAAGGCAATGTTAAAATCACTCTTAATAATTTAAATTCAGTAGGAATAACTTGGACACTTTATAAAGAGGGAGACCTAAACAATTATGTTTTATATGCAACTGGAAATGATGGAACAGAATTAAAGGGTGAAAAGACTTTAGAGCCTGGAAGATACTACTTAAGTGTATATACTTATGATAATCAATCAGGAGCTTACACAGTAAATGTAAAAGGAAAACTTAAAAATGAAGTTAAAGAAACAGAAAAGGATGCTATAAAAGAAGTTGAAAATAACAATGATTTTGATAAAGCTATGAAGGTAGATAGTAATAGCAAAATAGTTGGAACATTAAGCAATGATGATCTTAAGGATATTTATAGCATAGATATACAAAATCCAAGTGACTTAAACATAGTAGTTGAAAACTTAGATAATATAAAAATGAACTGGTTATTATATTCAGCTGATGATTTAAGTAACTATGTGGATTACGCTAACGCAGATGGAAATAAATTAAGTAACACTTGTAAGTTAAATCCAGGTAAATATTACTTATGTGTTTATCAATTTGAAAACTCAGGTACTGGAAATTACACAATAAACTTACAAAACAAATAAAACAATGGTTAAAATAGTATAAATAGAGGCTGTATCAAAGCTCAAATATCGAATTTATAAAAAATACTTTTATAATTTCTATGTTTTAAGAGGGATGATACAGCCTTAAATTTTCTTTAAAATAAGTTTTATGTATTTTTATGAAGACTAATTAGTAGCTTCTTCTAAAACAGATGTACAATGAGGACATCTAGTAGCTTTTATGTCTATTTTAGTATAGCAATAAGGACAATCTTTTTCTGTAGCTTCAACTTTAACTTCTTCTTTTTTCTTAGTGAAGTTTTTAAGCTTGTTTATTTGTTTTATAACTATAAATATAGAAAATGCTATTATTAAGAAGTTAATTAAGTTATTTAAAAATAGTCCGTAATTTATAGTAGCAGCACCAGCAGCTTGAGCTTCTTGTAATGAGTTAAATTGTTGTCCACTTAAGTTTATGTATAAGTTAGAGAAGTCAACTTTTCCAACTAAGCTACCAACTACAGGCATTATAATATCATTTACTAATGAAGTTACTATTTTTCCGAAAGCACCACCTATAACAACACCAATAGCTAAGTCTATTACATTTCCTTTCATGGCAAACTCTTTAAATTCTTTCCACATCTTATTTCCTCCTTTTAAATTTTAATATAAGTTTATAAGAACTAATTTAATACAAATTATTTATTAATATTCCATATCTAAAAATAAAAATTTTTATTAAAATAATAAACAAATTGTAACAGATATTGGTATAGAAAGTCAATTTTTAATAATTTATATTAACTTAGTTTAAAAGAGTGATTATAGAAAGTATTAAATATAGATTTTATATTGTGTAGTAATAAAAAATCTATGCATAAGAGATTTTATTTTAAGAGAGTTAATGAATTTTTAAAAATAAATTCAAAAAGGTATTGATTTTTAATATGAATTATATTAAAATTTAATAAAAATTGCTAGTTTTCAGATAGAAATACTAGGATATAAATGCATTGAAAAAGTAAAGTAGCATTTTGGAAAATCACAGAGAGGAAAATGATGGTGAGAGTTTTCTATTTAGAAGAAATGTGAAGTGCACTTTGGAGCAGAAATCCGAAATTTTTAGTAGGGTTCTCCGGGATCACCCGTTATAGTGATTAGGCATGTTAGTGCTAAATTTTGAGTGCAGGTATATCTTTTATATCTGAATTAGAGTGGAACCGCGAGTTACCTCGTCTCTATAGATTTTTATAGAGACGAGGTTTTTTTATTTTAAATTTGCTTTATATAGTTGTTTTAATGCCAATGTATCCTATTACATTATTTGAAAATTAATCAATTTAAAAAATATAGTTTATTTAAATTTTAATTAGGGGGCTAATAAAATGAATTCAGTAAAATATTTTAATTCCATAGCTAAAGAATGGAATAAAATGAGAGTAGACTATTTTAAGGATGAATTAAGAGAAATGGCAATAAAGTCTGTGGATATTAGTAATAAAGTTATTGCTGATTTAGGAGCAGGTACAGGTTTTATAAGTCTTGGTATTGCAAAGAAAGCTAATATAGTTTTTTCTTTGGATTCATCTAAGAACATGCTAAAAGAATTATATAGTTCTGCCAAGGAAAATGAGATAAATAATATTTATCCCATAAAAGGAGAACTTGAGAATCTTCCACTCTTTGATGATTCCATAGATTTAATTTTTATGAATATGGCATTACACCATGTAGCTAATCCTGATAAAGCTATTAAGGAAATGAATAGAGTATTGAAGTCTAATGGCAAAGTGGTCATAACTGATGTGTTAGAACACAAGGGAGAGTGGGCTAGAGAGGAAATGTTTGATACTTGGCTAGGTTTTAACTATGATCAATTAATAAATTGGTTTGAAAAAGCGGGATTTAAGAATATAAGTATAAAAAATACGGGATTAGTTGCCCGTGGAGAATCATCCTTTGGGGAAGTGATAGAACCAGGTATTTTTATGGCAATAGCTAAAAAATAGTAGCATGTGAAAAAATTAATTTAAATATATTATTTAGAGCAATAAATAAAAGGAGATGTAGTTATGAAGAAGAATTCTTTATTAATACATGGGGGTATAAGTATAGATGAAAAAACTGGGGCAGTAAATATTCCAATATATCAAACATCCACATACAAGCAAAGATCTTTTGGGGAGAATAGTGGATATGAATATTCAAGAACAGGAAACCCAACTAGGGAATCATTAGAAAAGTTAATTGCAGATATAGAATATGGAAAAAGAGGGTTTGCCTTTGCATCAGGTCTTGCAGCAATTACTGCAGTATTAAGTTTATTTAAAAGTGGAGATAAATTATTAATTACTAATAATCTTTACGGTGGAACATTTAGAGTAATTGATAAGATATTCTCTAACTTTGGTATAGGATATGAAATAATTGATGACTTTACAAATATTGAAGAAAAAATTGACGATAGTGTTAAAGCTATTTATATAGAAACACCTACAAACCCTCTGTTAGATGTTATAGATATAAAAATAGCATCAGATAGAGCTAAAAAGTATAATTTATTAACAATAGTAGATAACACATTTATGACTCCATATTTTCAAAATCCATTAAATCTTGGGGCAGATATAGTTATTCATTCAGCAACTAAATATCTTGGGGGGCACAGTGATTTAGTTGCTGGGCTTGTAGTTGTGAAAGATGAAGAGCTTGGAGAGAAAATACACTTTATACAAAACTCTACTGGTGGAATACTTCAACCTTTTGATAGCTTCTTACTAATAAGAGGAATCAAAACTTTATCAGTAAGAATGGATAGACATGAATTAAATGCTAATTTTATAGCTGAAAAGTTAGGTGATTTAGAGGGGATAGAGAATGTATATTATCCAGGACTTAAAACTCATATTGGACATGATATACAAAAGAAACAAGCTTCAGGCTTTGGAGGAATAATCTCTTTCACTTTAAATAAGAAATATAATTATGAGAAGTTCTTTAATAGTTTAGAACTTATAACCTTTGGGGAAAGCTTAGGTGGAGTAGAATCTTTGGCATGTCACCCAGCTTCTATGACTCATGCAGCTATGCCATTAGAACTTAGAGAACGTATAGGAATAACAGATAGGTTAATAAGAATTTCAGTTGGTATAGAAGATAAAGAGGATATTTTAGAAGATATACAACAAGCTTTAGTAAAGGCTGGTGATAAAAATGAAATATTATAATGATATAAGAGATTTAATAGGAAATACTCCAATATTAAAACTAAATAATATAAGTACCAAAGAAGGAGTAAATATTTATGCCAAAATAGAAGGTACTAGTCCAGGGGGAAGTTGTAAAGATAGAGTTGGAATATATATGGTAGAAAAAGCTGAGAAAGAAGGAAAACTTAAATCTGGAAGCACTATTATAGAGGCTACGGCTGGAAATACAGGCATTGGAATAGCTTTGGCAGCTATTAATAAAGGTTATAAAATAATATTTATAGTTCCTAATAAATTTTCTATAGAGAAGCAAAAGATAATGAAAGCTTTAGGTGCTGAAATAATAAATACTCCTAAAGAAGAGGGGATGGAAGGTGCTATAAATTTAGCAAATTCATTATTAAGTGAGATTCCTAATTCATTATCATTAAATCAATTTAAAAATGAGGCAAATCCATTAGCTCATTACGAGACTACTGGTAGAGAATTATATGATGGATTAGATGGACAAATTGATTATTTTGTTGCTGGAGCAGGAAGCGGAGGAACAATTTCTGGTGTATTAAAATTCTTAAAAGAAAATATTTCAGAAGTAAAAGGAATATTAGCTGATCCAGTAGGTTCTATTATTGGTGGTGGACAATGTGGAACTTATAAAATAGAAGGAATAGGAAACAATTTTATTCCAGAAACTATGGATATGAGCTTAGTAGATGATGTTATAAAAGTAAATGATGAGGAAGCTTTTGATGCGGTAAAATTATTAGCTAAAAAAGAAGGATTAATAGTTGGTTCCTCTTCAGGAGCGGCATTTGCAGCAGTATTAAAATTAGCTGAGAAGATAGAGGAGGGCAATATAGTAACAATATTTCCAGATAGAGGAGATAGGTATTTTAGTACAGATCTTTTTTAATAGATATTAAAGAAAATAGAATTTTAAATTGTTTAATAAAATAAGTAAAAATATAAACAGAATAGTTCGAAGGAGATGTGTTAAGTGGTTAAAGTTGAAAGTTTTGAATTAGATCATACAAAGGTTAAGGCACCATATGTAAGAAAAGCAGGAATAAAGATTGGACCTAAAGGAGATATAGTTTCAAAGTTTGATTTGAGATTTGTACAACCTAATAAAGAACTTTTAAGTGATAAGGGAATGCATACATTAGAACATTTTTTAGCAGGTTTTATGAGAGAAAAATTAGATGATGTAATAGACATATCACCAATGGGATGCAAAACAGGTTTTTATTTAACTAGTTTTGGAGATATTAATGTTAAAGATATTATAGAGGCTTTAGAGTATTCACTATCTAAGGTTTTAGAGCAAGAAGAAATACCAGCAGCAAATGAATTACAATGTGGAAGTGCAAAGTTACATTCACTAGAGTTAGCTAAGAGTCATGCAAAACAGGTTTTAGAAAATGGAATAAGTGATAAATTTTATGTAGAGTAAACATAATATTTTTAAATTTAAAGGGCTATATTAAAACTACTAAATTGTTTTGATATAGCCTTTTAAAAATGTTAGAATCTTCTATAAGTAAAAAATTAATTATTTAAGTAATTACTATTTATAATCTAAAGTTATTTATTATTATTTATGTTACATATAGTTTTTTATAATTAAGTTGAAATGTTTTAAGTTTTTTACTAAAGAAATAAAAGCTATTTTGCCTTTAAGATGATAAAAGAGTAAAAAGGTAAATTTTAAATTAATTAATTATGTAATACAATAAATATGTATTTTATATAGTAAGCAAAATATATTATAAGGGAAAAGAGACTTAAGAAGGTGATTAACATGTGGTTTAAGAAATTATATGTAGGAACTATAGATTTATTATCAGCCATTGTGGAAAAGATAGCTAAATGCAATTTAGCATGTAAAATTTATAAAGCAGTCTTTCAATTGGGAGTTTTTCCAAAGCCGAAGAACTTTGATAAGATAGTTAGTAACCTAGTAATAGAGAAAGATATAGCTTATGAATCATCAATTTTAGAGGGGAATAAGTTAGATGTATATTATCCTAAGAATCTTAATAAAAAGGCGCCAATATTAATGTGGATACATGGTGGGGGATATATAGCTAATAGTAAGGAGACTGTTAAGAATTATATGATGACATTGGCTAATAAAGGCTTTGTCGTATTTAATATAGATTATGCCTTAGCTCCAAAATATAAATATCCAAGTCAAATACTTCAATGTAATGAAGCTTTAAAATATGTCTTTGAAAATGCAGAAAAGTTTAATGGGGATAGAGAGAATATTTTTATTGGAGGAGATTCTGCTGGGGCTCAGATGGCAAGCCAGTTAGCTGCAATTATAAGCAATGAGGAAATATCTAATAAAATGAATTTAAAACCAAGTATAACAAATAAGTTTTTAAGGGGAGTAATATTATTTTGTGGATTATATAATATGGATTCTCTAAGGGCAACTAAATTTCCAGGTATAAAAACTTATATGGAAGCATTAACTGGGGAGAGCAATTTTGAAAATTATGAAAGAATAGATGAACTAGCTACTATTAAATATATAACTCCTAATTATCCAAGTACCTTTATAACTGTGGGAGATATTGACCCCTTTGTAGATCAAGGAAAAGAGTTAGCATCTTCTTTAAGAGCTTTAGGAGTAAAGGTTGTTTCAAGATTTTTTGAAAATAAAGGACTTTGGCATGAATATCAATTTAAATTTTCAGTTAAAGAAGCTAGAAAAACCTTTAAAAGTGTAATTGAATTTTTAAATGATAATAGTAAAAGTATGAATTAAGTTTGCTTTTAATATAGATTTAAATTTTAATTAGGATGGAGATAAAAAGGAGGCTTACCTTATAGCATTTTATGTGCTATAAGGTAAGCCTCTTTTTATTATATGAATACTAAAAGATAATTTTATTGAAAGTTACTTTTATGTTTATTTAAGCATCATATGAGAAATAACTAATTTATATAGTAGCTTATGCTACTTTTTTATATTTAAGTATGATACATAAATTATATTTTAAAATCTTAAAGTTTATTTTTAAGTTTTACACTATGTTATTAACCGCATGAAATAGCGTATAATTACACTAGAGCTTAGTATATTTACTTTATTTCATAGTCTATTTATAAGAGTTATAGAACTATATATTAAACTATAGCTTAGTATCTTTAGTTTCCAGAACTTTCGTAAGATGAAACCCCTTTAAGCCATATTCTGTATGATACAATTATTGATAAAATACCTACTATTAAAGTTAGTATAACTCCCATGAAGAAGCTTTCCTTACCAATGAGATATGTTCCAGGGTAGTATCCTGTAAAAGCAAAGGGAATTATAAAGGTTAATAAAAATTTTATAGCACCAGGGTAAATACTTATAGGATACTTAGAGAAATCACTTAATCCATAGGCCATTTGAACATGTCTAAAGCTTGTCTTAGTCCAAAAGGCTATGGAGGCTGTAGCAAGCTTAACTCCTGTATAGATTAAGGTTCCTCCCATAATAGCAATTATAAAGCCTATAATCCAAAGGGGAGTAATATTTACACTAAGCTTTATTGCAGAATAAACCACAAGAATAAATCCAACTACAAGTTCTCCAAAACCATCAGGTTGAAATCTTTCAGCTATTACTTGAAATAGTGGGTTTAAAGGTCTTAATAAATATCTATCAAACTCTCCACGAACTATGCTTCTACCAGAAAAAATCCATAAATAATCAGTAAATATGTGATCAATTCCCCTTGGAATTTGAGAAAATCCATATATAAAGATTATTTCGTAAAAACTCCATCCAGAAAGGGTGGGTACATTATTAAATATAAGAGAAATAAAAATTATAGAGGTAGCTTGAACTAGAAAAAATCCTAAAATACCATATATGAAATCCTCTTTATATTCAAGTAATGTCTTTAGGTATTGCTTCAAAAATTGCACATATATTCTAGCGTATCTTTTCATAATTCTAACCTCCTTGAATAGTTAATTTATCAATTACTTTATTCCACATAATTTTAGATAATACCATAAGAATTACTACCCATATAAGTTGTAATCCAAGGGATTTAGCTATTTGAGCGTAACTTAATTTGTTAAGATAAATCATAGCTGGAGTATATATAATTGAACTAAAAGGTAAAAAGTTAAATAACTTTTGAACTATTTCAGGGAAGAATGTAAGGGGGATCATTGCCCCTGAAACAAGCATTATAATAGCTCTAGCAATTTGACTTATTCCCCATATGTTATAAAACTTAAAAGATAGTAGTCCAAAAATATAAGAGTAATAAATATTGATTAAACATCCTAAAATAATACTAATTGAAAATATTAATATTGAAGCTAAGTTAATATTTATTCCATTTAATATTGCGTAGGTGCTAATTAAAATTGCGCCAGGCAAAAATAGTGTTAAAAAGAAAAATATAAAGTTTCCTATGCCTATAAAGATTATTCTAAGTCTATAATTTATAGGTTTAATCAGGTTTGTAGAAATTGATCCATCTCTAACCTCAAAGGATATCTCTTGGCTTATATCATTACTGGTAACTATTCCGATTAAAAGTGTAATCATAACATAAGTAAGCATTTCCTTTAGGGTAAATCCATTCATAATTCCTTCTTGAGAGCTACTGTAAATAGCTATCCAAAGAAAATAAGTAACACTTATCATAATTAATTGTCCTATTAGCCCCATAAGTAGATTGGCTTTATAAGATGAAAGAGCTTTAAAAGTACCCTTAGCAAAGGAACTATAAACTCGTATTGTTTTAAAGAAATCCATAGCTACACCTCATTTCTATAGATTTTCTTAATAATATCTTCAATGCTACTTTCTTTTAATAAGAAATCTAAAACATCAACTCTTTCAATAACCTTTGAAATAATTTTAGAAGATGTTATTTTGTTTTTATTAAAGGTTATAATAAGCTTTCCAGATTCAATATGTTCACTTAAATCATCACTAGAGAAGGTTTCAATAGGTATATTACTTTCAGATTTTAAAATTTCCTTAATGTTTAGTAAGGTTTTAAAATCTTTCTTACTTTGAATTTCTAAGGTTGTCATATAACCATATTTTTTCTTAATGTCATCTAAGCTTCCATCATATATCTTAGTACCTTTGTCTATGATAATTATTCTTTTACATAATTCCTCAATATCACTTAAATCGTGAGTAGTTAGTATGACAGTTGTTCCAAATTCTTTATTTATTTCTTTTATGGCTGTCCTTACTTTTTCTTTTACAACTACATCAAGTCCAATGGTAGGCTCGTCTAGATATAGTATTTTAGGATTATGTATCAAAGAGGCAGCTAAATCTCCTCTCATCCTTTGTCCAAGAGAAAGAGTTCTAACAGGTCTTGTCATGAATTCTTCTAAATCTAAAACCTTATTTAAGAAGTTCATGTTTTTTTCATATACTTCATCTGGAATAGAGTAAATGTCTTTTAATATTGTAAAGGTCTCAGATAGAGCTAAGTCCCACCAAAGTTGAGTCCTTTGACCAAAAACAACACCAATATCTTTAGCATTTTTTTCTCTTTCCTTATAGGGAACTCGTCCATTTACTAACACCTGACCAGAGGATGGGGTTAGTATTCCTGTCATCATTTTAATGGTTGTGGATTTACCAGCACCATTAGAGCCTATATAACCTACGATTTCTCCACTTTTAATTTCAAAGGAAATATTTGATACTGCTGTTTTTGAATCAAAATCACTAGAAAAAAGCGATTTAAAGGCTCCTTTAAGTCCACTTTCTTTTTTACGAATCTTAAATTCCTTAGTTAAATTTTCAACTTTTATCAAAAAATCACCTCCTAAAAAGTTCTCAATAATTCCCCTTAGTATATTGATTAAAAGCAAAATATTTTTCATTTGAATACGATTAACCAATGATACTTATTATATTTTAGTTCTTTTTCAATAAAATTACAATTGAAATTTAAAGAGATTTAAATAGAAATACACTATGATTTAGATATTGTATTTTTAATTATATACCTGAGTAAATAGATAAGAATTATGGTATAATAAATAAAATAATAATATCTTAATAATTAGAAAATAATAATATTACATAAAAATAATAAATCAACATGAATAGGAGGATATAATAATGAAATTGGATAGAAAAGATATTATAGATATTTTTAATTTTAGATTTGCTACAAAGGAATTTACAGGAGAAATAATACCTAAAGAGGATATGGAGATGATTGCAGAAACAGCTAGATTATCTCCAAGTTCATTTGGACTAGAGCCTTGGAAGTTTCTTATTGTAGAAAATAAAGAATTAATTAAAGAAATTTCAGAAGTATCTTGGGGATTTCAAAGACAAGCTTCAACAACAAGTCATATTGTAATTGCTTTAACAAAGGCAGGAAGTGAAGTTAAATATGATTCAGATTATATTAGAAACCTTTGGATTAATACAAAAGGTGTTTCAGAAGAGTTTTTTGAAGGAATAAAAGATGTATTAAAAAACTTCCAAGTTGGAAAGTTAGAAGCTGATGAAACAAATGAAAAATTACTTGAATGGTCAAAAAGACAAACTTATATAGCATTAGGGAATATGATGACAGCAGCTGCTATGAGAGAAATAGATTCATGTGCTATTGAGGGATTTGATAAAGAAAAGGTAGAAGAAATATTAGCTAAAAAAGGGATTTTAGATAAAGAAAAATATGAATTAACATATTTAATAGCCTTTGGATATAGGAAAGAAGATCCTAACAGAAAGAAATCAAGACTTCCAAAAAGTGAAGTAATTCAATGGGTAGAATAAAGTATATAATTTTCTAAATTAAAATGAGCTGTATCAATATATATTAATAAAAAATATTTTGATACATGCTCTTTTTTTATGAAATAAATTTTCAAAAACAAAAATTATAGGAATAAAAGTGAAAAAAATATGAATAAAAATGGCTTGAAACATAGGTTGTAGGCATATTTGGAAAAACTAAGAACCATAAAATAGAAAAATATTTTCAAAAAGTATTGAAATTCTGTGGGAAAAGGATTACAATAAAAACATAAAGAAAATAATTTTCAGAAAAAGGTGATAAAATGTTAGACGTGGTAAAAGGAAATTTAATAGTTTCTTGCCAAGCTTTATCAGATGAACCTTTGCATAGTTCTTTTATTATGGGAAGGATGGCTATAGCAGCTAAGCAAGGTGGAGCAGCGGCCATAAGAGCACAAGGCGTTAATGATATTAATGAAATAAAAGAAGTTACTAAACTTCCTATCATTGGAATAATAAAAAGAAATTACGATGATTCAGAAATTTATATAACTCCAACTATGAAGGAAGTGGACGAGCTTTTAAAAACAGATTGTGAAATGATAGCATTAGATGCTACAAAGAGAAAAAGACCTAATGGTGAAAATGTAAAGGATTTAGTTGATGCTATTCACGCAAAAGGAAGATTAGCAATGGCTGATATATCAACTTTAGAAGAAGGTATTGAAGCAGAAAAATTAGGATTTGATTGTGTATCTACAACACTTTCAGGATATACACCATATTCTAAGCAAAGCAACAGTGTTGACTTTGAACTTTTAGAAGAGTTAGTAAAAACGGTAAAAATTCCAGTTATTTGTGAGGGAAGAATAAACACTCCAGAAGAACTAAAGAAAGCACTTGATTTAGGTGCATATTCAGCAGTGGTTGGAGGGGCTATAACAAGACCACAACAAATAACTAAGAGATTTACTGATATTTTAAAATAAATCAAATATTTAAAGGATTTTGGGAGGAGAAAAACAATGAAAGGTATTTATTCAGCATTATTAGTTTCATTTGACAAGGATGGAAACATCAATGAGAAAGGTTTAAGAGAAATAATCAGACACAATATTGATGTATGTAAAATAGACGGGCTTTATGTAGGCGGAAGTACTGGAGAAAACTTCATGCTTTCAACTGATGAAAAGAAAAGAATATTTGAAATTGCTATGGACGAAGCAAAAGGACAAGTTAAATTAATAGCTCAAGTAGGATCAGTTAATTTAAAAGAAGCTGTAGAGTTAGCTAAATTTACTACAGATTTAGGATATGATGCAATCTCAGCAGTTACACCATTCTACTATAAATTCGATTTTAATGAAATAAAACATTACTATGAAACAATAATAAATTCTGTTGACAATAAACTTATAATTTACTCAATTCCTTTCTTAACAGGAGTAAATATGTCAATAGAGCAATTTGCTGAACTTTTTGAAAACGATAAGATTATCGGTGTTAAATTCACAGCAGCAGACTTCTACTTATTAGAACGTATGAGAAAAGCATTCCCAGATAAATTAATATTTGCTGGATTCGATGAAATGATGTTACCAGCTACAGTACTTGGTGTTGATGGAGCTATAGGATCAACATTCAACGTAAACGGTGTTAGAGCAAGACAAATCTTTGAAGCTGCTCAAAAAGGTGACATTGAAACTGCTTTAGAAGTTCAACATGTAACTAATGATTTAATAACTGATATCTTAAATAATGGTCTTTACCAAACAATAAAATTAATTCTTCAAGAGCAAGGTGTTGATGCAGGATATTGTAGACAACCTATGAAAGAAGCTACTGAAGAAATGATTGCAAAAGCTAAGGAAATTAATAAAAAATATTTCTAAGAATTAAAAGTTTTAAAGTATAGTGAGTTTTTAAGAGAAATGAAATAGTAGGCTAACTTAAAAAAGTTAGCCTACATAAAAAATTAAAGAGGGGAGAATTGGTATGCAAGGGTTTACGAAGTTTGATTTAGTTGTACTAGTTGTTTACTTAGGAGCTGTTCTTTACGCAGGGTTAAAGTTCTCTAAGAAGGAAATGAAAGGTAAAGAGTTCTTCAGAGGTGACGGAACTATCCCTTGGTGGGTTACTTCAGTTTCTATATTTGCAACTTTATTAAGTCCAATTTCATTCTTATCACTAGCTGGTAACTCTTATAAGGGAACTTGGATAATGTGGTTTGCTCAACTTGGTATGTTTGTAGCAGTACCTCTTACAATAAGATATTTCTTACCAGTTTATAGTAGACTAGATATAGATACAGCTTACGAATATCTAGAAATAAGATATAAAGATAAAGGGCTTAGAATTCTTGGAGCTATAATGTTCATTATTTATCAAATAGGACGTATGGCAATCATAATGTATTTACCATCAATGGTATTAGCAAATCTTACAGGAATAAATGTTTATTTACTTATAGTAGCAATGGGCGTAATAGCAATAATTTACTCATACACAGGTGGATTAAAGTCAGTTTTATGGACAGACTTCATTCAAGGTTGTGTACTTATAGCAGGTATCGTTTTTTCATTAATATTCTTAATTTCAACAATCAATGGTGGATTTGGAGCTATTATGCATGAATTAACTGAAGGAGGAAAATTCCTATCTTCACAAGAGCCAATATTCAATGCAAATATATTTAAAACAAGTGTATTCCTATTAATAGTTGGGGGAGGATTAAATACTTTCTCATCATATATCTCAAGTCAGGATATAGTGCAAAGGTTTACTACTACTACAGATATAAAACAATTAAAGAAAATGACTTATGGTAACTTAGTATTATCATTATTTGTAGCAACTGTATTCTATTTAATAGGAACAGCTTTATATGTTTTCTATAATCAAAATCCACAGTTATTACAAACTGCTCAACAAGACCAAATTTTTGCATCATATATAGCATTCCAATTACCAGTTGGTATAACAGGTATAGTTTTAGCAGCTATATATGCAGCAGCTCAATCAACACTTTCAACTGGATTAAACTCAGTTGCAACAAGCTGGACTTTAGATATCCAAAACTTTATAACAAAAGATATGTCAATGGAAAAGCAAACAAAAGTTGCTCAATATATATCATTAGGTGTTGGTATAGCTTCAATAATTATGGCAGTAATCCTTGCAAATGGTGGAGTAAACTCAGCTTACGAATGGTTTAACGGATTTATGGGACTTGTTCTTGGAGTTTTAGCAGGAATCTTCGTATTAGGAATATTCTTCAAAAAAGCTACAAAAGCAGGTGCATATGCTGGATTTATAGCATCAGCAATAGCTGTTGTAGTATGTAAATATGGCGGATTCGATGTAAGTATCTGGTCATACTCAATCATATCAATAGGTGTTTCAGTTATAGTTGGAATGATAGTTTCACTAATGACTCAATCTCAATTAGTTGATAAGAAAACTTTAAATGAAGCAACAGTTTACTACAATGAAAGTGAAATAGCTAATAGTTAATATAAATAAAAAATAATGTTTAATTAGAGTAAGTGTTGATTTTTAGATAGATTTAAAATTATCTGAAGATCAGCACTACTTTAAAATTGAATGTTTTAGAGGTGAATGAAATGATATTCGGCAATTTAATAAACTTAGAAAGTTATGATTATCTACCAAAACTTGTTAAGGAAGCTTTACTACATGCAAAAAATAATAATGTAATAGAGTTTGAACCAGGTACTCATGAAATAAAAGGCGAAGAGTTGTTCTTTAATAGAGTTAATTACACTACAAAAAATAAGGAAGATCGTTTTTGGGAAGGTCATAAAAAATATATAGATGTTCATGTGGTTTTTAGTGGAAGAGAAAGAATAGATCTTAACTTTAAAGAAAATTTAGAGTTTAAAGAGTTTGTTGAAAAAGATGATTTCTTATCTTTTGATGGCAAAGAAAATTCTACAGTTGTTTTAGAAGAAGGAGATTTCCTTATCTGTTATCCAGAAGATATACACATGACTTGTTTAAAGGCTGATAATGAGCCTTCAGATGTAAAGAAAGCTATTTATAAAGTAATTTTATAGTATTTTATTTTATGAGGTTGTATCAAAGCTTAAAGTAATAAACCGAGGAGCTAGAATTATTTAGGTTTGTAATTTTTATTTTAAGTTATTTTTGATGCAACCTTTATTGTTTATAATAGACTTAGAGAATAATAATTTTATTAGAGGTGATATGTATGGGTTTATTTGCAGTTATAGATATAGGCGGAACTAGTATAAAATACGGAGTTATAAATGAAGATGGAACATTATTAGAGACTAATGATAGAGACACTGAAGCGTATAAAGGTGGACTTAGTATAATAGATAAAGTTAAAGATATAATTCATGAGATTAAGATTAATAATGACATAAGTGGAATATGTGTATCAACAGCAGGAATGGTATGTCCTAAAGAAGGTAAAATAGTTTATGCTGGTCCAACAATACCTAATTATACTGGTGTTGAAGTTAAGAAAATATTAGAAGAAGAGTTTAATTTGCCTTGTTTCGTTGAAAATGACGTAAACTGTGCAGCTTTAGGAGAATTCTTTGGGGGTGCTGGTAAAGGAACTCATTCAATGGCTTGTTTGACTATAGGAACAGGTATTGGAGGAGCTTTAATAATAGATGGTAAAGTACTACATGGTTTTAGCAATTCAGCTGGAGAAATTGGATATATGATGGTTAATGGAGAGAATATTCAAGATATTGCATCAGCAAGTGCTTTAGTTAAAAATGTAGCACTTAGAAAAGGCGTTGAACCTAGTAGTATAGATGGAAGATATGTATTAGATAACTATGAAAATGGTGATTTAATATGCAAGGAGGAAGTTGAAAAATTAGCTGATAATCTAGCTTTAGGAATTTCAAATATTGTTTATTTAATAAATCCTGAAGTGGTAGTTTTAGGTGGAGGAATAATGGCTAGAGAAGAGGTGTTTAGACCTTTAATAGAAAATAGCTTAAGAAAATACTTAATAGAATCAGTTTATAATAACACTAAAATAGCCTTTGCAAAGCTTAAAAATACTGCAGGAATGAAGGGCGCTTATTATAACTTTAAAGAGAATTTTAATAAGTAGTTATCTTTTGTAATTTTACTTGAAATAAAGGACAATAATATAATTTATATAAATTATGGAGCTTATATGACAAGAATGATATACTTAAAATATTATATTTGACTTAGTTTTAGAGTGTTTTAAATTATTTATAAGTATTTAATATAACCATAGAATTGAGTCAAAATATTAAAACAGTAAGAGGTACTTTATGGGAATATTAGAACAATTAGAAAATCCAAAATTTAAAGCAACTAAGTCAGAAAAGACATTAATTGAATATATAAAGTCAGATTTAGACAATATTATATACAAATCAATATCTATAATAGCTAAGGAATCAGGAGTAGGAGAAGCTACCATAACAAGGTTTACTAAGAAGTTGGGGTTTAATGGATTCCAAGACTTTAAAGTTACTTTAGCAAAAGAGATTTCAAACAAAAAAAATACAAGTATTATAAACTTGCATGTTCATAGGGATGAGAGTGTAACAGAAACTGCAAATAAGATGTTAAAATCATCTATTAATATATTAGAGCAAACAGTTAAGCAGATTGATTTAGATTTAATGTGCAAATGCAGAGATTTAATAATGAATGCTAAGAGAGTTTATTTCATAGGTATAGGTTATTCAGGAATAGCTGCCACAGATATAAACTATAAATTCATGAGAATTGGATTTACAACAGTACCAGTAACTGATAGCCATACGATGGTTATTATGTCATCTATAACAAATGATGATGATGTAATAGTTGCTATTTCAAACTCAGGTACTACTAAAGAAGTAATAAAAACTGTAAAACAAGCTAAAGAAAATGGTACAAAGATAATAACTTTAACAGAAGATAGTGATAATCCATTAAGAAAGTTATCTGATTATGAATTGACATATACATCAGCTGAGACAATCTTTGAGACAGGATCAATATCATCAAAAATACCACAAATATTTTTATTAGATTTATTATATACAGAGGTAATTAAAGAAATGTTTAGTGAAGCTGTTGAAAAGAAAATCAAGACTACTAGTGCAATTCTTAATGATTAAAATTGTATCTTATTAAATAATTAAGAACTTAAAATAAGTTTGTAAGAGAGCTAGTATATTAGTAATATCTATAGTTTATAAGAGATACAAGGTTTTTTATTTAAAGTTAAATAAAAAGTTTAGTTTTATATTAATTAAAGTTAATTTAATAAAAAATAGGTCACAGTAATAAAGCTGTGACCTATTTTACTTTGTTCTTTTAGATAAAACTATATCAAAACAAGTTATTCCAAAAGCAAAGCCTAATGAGGAAGGTAACATTTTACTTAATTTTAAGTCTGGCAATGGTAATAAAAAATCACCAACTAAATTAAGCATCATGATTCCTATAAAAAACATTAAGAATTTAACTCCTTCTTTTTTTACCTCTTCAAAAGTAAAATGTTTAACTGTAAATAGGACTCTTACTAATATGTATAAAGGAATAAGTATTGCAAATATGGCGTAAGCTGTAACAAAATTAAGAACTGCATTGCTTGGAATATCCCTATATATTATGAAGAGTGTAACTATAGTCATAAAAATAAATAAGGAGTAAATGATTCCATCTAAAGTACGTACATTTCCTTTTTTCAATTTAATCCCCCCTGTTGTAATCTTTCCTATAATATGATTATACACAAAATTTTAACAATTAAATAGTTTAAGTGGATGACATGTGAGTTACAAAGACATTAAATTTACCTAAAATCTTTCTAAAGAAAAAATAAAGATACTAATTACTTTTATTAAAAAATTGGTTTATTAACATAAGAAGTAAATAAAATACATGTACTATTTGTTGGGAAACAATTACAATTTAGTTATAATATGAAAATGACTTTATGGGGGAAGGTTTATGAATAAGAACATTAGAAAGATTATTACATCTACAGTATTGGCAGCTATGACAATTAGTGTTTTACCATCAAATTTAGTTGTTTTTGCAACAGATGGTATTACAGAAAACTTTTATGAAATATATCCAAAGCCACAAGAAATAAGTTATAGTGGCGGAGAATTTCAAATAAGTGATGAAATAAATATTGTATATGATGATGGAATTGATACTTACACTAAAAAGCGGGTTGATGAAGTTTTAGAAGCTAGTAATTTAGAAGCCACTGTCTCAAATGAAATAGTGCCAGGAAAGACAAATTTTTTAGTAGGTATTAATGAATCAGGAGGAGTTGTTGATAATTATTTCAATAAAAATATTCCTCATGATGAGAGTTTTTTTGATGAAAAAATGGATGCCAATATAGTAAGTGTTAAGGATGGAGTAATTGGAGTAATTGCGGAGGATACAGATAGTGCTTTCTATGGAGTTACTACTTTAAAACATGTATTTAATCAGTTAGAAGAGGGAAATGAAATTAAGAATTTCAGAGCTGATGACTATGCAGAAGTTGCTCATAGGGGATTTATAGAAGGATATTATGGGAATCCTTGGTCTAATGAAGATAGGGCAGAACTTATGAAATTTGGTGGGGATTACAAACTAAATCAATATGTATTCGCACCTAAAGATGATCCTTATCATAATAGCAAGTGGAGAGATTTATATCCAGAAGAAAAATTATCTGAAATTAAGAAGTTAGCTCAGATGGGGAATGAGACTAAAAATAGATATGTATATGCCTTACATCCATTTATGAATAATCCAGTTAGGTTTGATACTGAAGAAAATTATCAAAATGATTTAGGAGTAATAAAGGCAAAGTTTACTCAACTTTTAGAGAATGATGTTAGACAGTTTGCTATTTTAGCTGATGATGCTTCAGCACCGGCTCAAGGTGCTAGTATGTATGTTAAGCTTCTTACAGATTTAACAAGATGGTTAGAAGAACAACAATCAACTTATCCAGATTTAAAAACCGATTTAATGTTCTGTCCATCAGATTACTATGGAAATGGAAGTTCTGCACAATTAAAAGAGTTAAATAAAGCTGAAGATAATGTAAGTATAGTTATGACTGGAGGTAGAATTTGGGGAGAAGTAGATGAAAATTTTGCAAATAATTTCATGAATAATATTTCTACTGAGGGTCACCCAGGAAGAGCTCCATTCTTCTGGATTAACTGGCCTTGTTCAGATAACTCTAAACAACATTTAATAATGGGAGGAAATGATACATTCTTACATCCAGGAGTTGATCCAAGTAAGATAGATGGTATAGTTTTAAACCCAATGCAACAAGCAGAAGCTAATAAGTCAGCTTTATTCGCTATAGCAGATTATGCTTGGAATATATGGGACAATAAAGAAGAAGCCGATGAAAACTGGAATGATTCATTTAAGTATATGGATCATGGAACTGCTGAGGAAACAAATTCTTCACTTGCTTTAAGAGAAATAAGCAAGCATATGATAAATCAAAATATGGACGGAAGGGTTAGACCTCTACAAGAGTCTGTTGAATTAGCACCAAAATTAGAGGCCTTTAAGCAAAAGTACGATAGTGGGGCAAGTATTAAAGAAGATGCTTTAGAATTAATAGAAGAATTTACAAACCTTCAAAAGGCTGCGGAGTATTATAAAAATAATCCAGGAAATGAGAGAACAAGAGATCAAATAATTTATTGGTTAAATTGCTGGGAAGATACTATGGATGCTGCTATTGGATATTTAAAATCAGCAATTGCAATAGAAGAAGGAGACGATGAAGCTGCTTGGGCTAATTATTCAGAAGCACAAAGTGCCTTTGAAAAATCAAAAACTTATGGTTTCCATTATGTAGACCATACTGAGTATGCAGAGGTTGGAGTTCAACATATCGTTCCATTTATAAAGAGTATGGGTCAAAACTTATCAGTTGTTATAGGCTCTATTGTTGATCCAAATAGAATAATAGCAACTTATATAAGTAATAGACAAGATGCCCCAACAGGAAATCCTGACAATATTTTTGATAATAATGCTAGTACTGAATTAGTTTATAAAAATCCAAATAGAATAGATGTTGGAACTTATGTAGGAGTTAAATATAGTAATCCTATAACTTTAAATAATGTTGAATTCTTAATGGGAGCAAATTCAAATCCTAACGATACAATGCAAAAGGCTAAGATTCAATATACAGTTGACGGAAGAGAATGGATTGATTTAGAAGAGGGTGTTGAATATACAATGCCTGGAGCTATAAAAGTAGAAAATTTAGATTTAAAGGTTAGAGGAGTTCGTTTAATAGCTACAGAGGCAAGAGAGAATACTTGGCTCGGGGTTAGAGATATTAATGTAAATAAGAAAGAGGATTCAAACTCAGGTGTAGAGTTTAATCCAAGTTTAATAAGAAGTGAATCTTGGCAAGTTTATGAAGGAAATGAAGCTAATCTTTTAGATGGAGATGATAATACTGGTGTATGGTATAAAACTCTTAATGGGGATACATCTTTAGCAGGAGAATTTATAGGTTTAGATTTAGGAAAAGAAATAAAACTTGATGGAATTAGATTTGTAATAGGTAAAAATGGAGGAGGAAGCTCTGATAAATGGAATAAGTTCAAACTAGAATATTCATTAGATAATGAAAGTTGGACAACTATAAAAGAATATGATAAAACAGGTGCTCCAGCAGGAAAAGATGTTATAGAAGAATCCTTTGAAACGCCTATTTCAGCTAAATATATAAGACTTACTAATATGGAAAATATCAATAAGTGGCTTACTTTCTCAGAATTTGCAATAGTTAGTGATGAATTAGAAAGTGCGGGAAATAAAGAGAATGTATATACAAATACAGAATTAGATTTATTATCTTTAGCTAAAGAAGATGTAACTAAGTTGATACCTATAGATGACTTAAGCTTAAATCATGGAGAATATATTGGGGTTAAATTAAATCGTATTAAAGATTTAAGTAATATTAATCTTGAAATTTCAAATGACACAGGCTTAAAACTTCAAAGCTCTATGAATGGTGTTGAGTGGACTGAGATAACAGATAAAAATACATTAGAAGATGGCAGATACGTAAGGCTAATTAATACAAGTAATGAAGCTGTTAATTTTAATTTAACTAAGTTTGAAGTTAATTCAAATGAAGTTTATGAACCATCATTAGTAGATGCTTATGTTGGAGATGATGGAGCTAAAAAAGCTGTAGATGGAGATTTAAAAACAAGAGTTAAATTCCTAGGTGCACCTAGTACAGGTGATACTATAGTCTATGATTTAGGACAAGAAATTCTTGTGGATAATTTAAAATATGTTGTATTAGATACTGAAGTTGACCATGTAAGAGATGGTAAAATTCAATTATCTTTAGATGGAGAAACTTGGACAGACGCTATTAATATTGGAGATGGAGTAGAAAATGGAGTAGATGATATGTTCTCTACACCATTAAAAAATGGATATAAACATGGAAACCAATCAGGTGGAATAGTTCCAATAGATAGTGCTTATGTTGAAGGAGATAATTTAAATCAAAAGGCTAGATATGTAAGAATATTATTTACTGCACCATATAGACATCGTTGGACAGTTATAAATGAACTTATGATAAACAATGGAGAATATATCCCTACAGTTAATGATCCAACTTATATTTCAAATCCAATTGAGGAAAGAGGCTTTGCTCCAAGTAATTTAAGAGATGGAAATTTAACAACTTCATATAAGCCTAATACCAATAATGGTGAAATTTCTGAAGGTAGTATAACTTATCGCTTATCAGAAAAAACAGATGTTAGAAAGGTTACAATAGTTCAAAGTGGAAGTTCAATTTCAAATGCTAAGGTTATGGCTAGAGTTGGTGATGGCAGTGAAAATGTAACTGATCAATGGATTCAATTAGGAACATTAAGTAATAGTTTAAATGAATTTATTAATCGTGATTACAACAATATCTATGAGATAAAAATTGAATGGACAGATGTTGCACCAAATATTTATGAAATAATAACTTTAAACCAAGAGTTTGAATTCCCAGTAAATGATTCCTTAAAGGCAAAATATGATGAGCTTATAAATCTAAGTGGAGATGAATACACTTTAAGTAGCTTTGAAACTTTAAAAGAAGCATTAAACGAAGCTAGGAATATTTTAGATGATTCTAATTCATCTCAAAAGAAAATAGATAAGGCTTTAGAAAATCTAAATAAAGCAGAAGAAAGATTAGCTTTAAGGGCAACTGATTTTGAAGATTTCAATAAAGTTTTAACTCTAGGAAACTCTTTAGTTGAAGGAGAATATACAGCTGAGTCATGGGCTTTATTTAGTGAAGTTTTAGAAGCAGCTAATGAAGCTAACAAAAATAAAGCTGATTACACTCAAGATCAAATAAATCAAATAGTAATTGACTTAGATGCTTCAATAAAAGCTTTAGTAAAGGAAACACCAGAGGTTGATAAGACAAATTTAGGTGAATTAATAAATCAAGGTAAATCTTTACTAGAGGAAGCTGTAGAAGGATTTAATGTTGGTGAATACCATAAAGGCGCTAAGGATGGATTAACAGTTGAAATTAATAAGGCTGAAGAAGTATTTAACAAGGAAGATGCTACTGAAGAAGAAATAAATTCATCTAAGGAATCTTTAGAGGGTGCAATAGCAAGATTTAACTCTTTATTAATAGAAGAAAGTACAGGAGACTTTAATGGCAATGGAAAGATTGATATAGGAGACTTAGCAATGGTATCTAAAAACTTTGGAAGTACTAACACTTCTCTTGATTTAAATAAAGATGGATCTATTGATGAATATGAGATAAGTTTTATAAATCATAGAATACTAAATTAAGATAATTTAATAAGAATAAATTAGATTTATAATTTTTTAGGAATCATAAAGATACTTAAAATCAAATTTGAAATACTAAGAATTTTAAAGATTAGTATTTTAAAATGATTATTTGTATCTAATATGATTCCTTTTAATTTAAAACATAACTTAATAAAAATTTTTTTTGAAATATTATTAGAGTCAGATTAATTTAAGATAAGTTCTAAGCTTAAATTTATATGATAAACAGATAAGTTTCTTAATAATTAATATTTTATAATAATCTATGAACAAGAGTATATGTTTAAAAATTACCGAAAGCCTTATATATAGCATATTTTCTAAAGAAATCTATAGAGTTTAATTGTAAATGCAATGCATATGCTATATAATGTTAAAGTATTGTAAAATTAAATATTTAGAAATAGGTTAAATAGTTACATTTGTAACTATATATTAAAAGGGAAGTTGGGTTTAAATCCCACGCGGTCCCGCCGCTGTAATAGAGGAGCTTTTTGTACTTTAAGCCACTGGAATATAATATTTTGGGAAGGCCACAAAAAGTGATGATACTTAAGCCAGAAGACCTGCCTATTTTTAAAACATCAAGATCCTACGGGAAATAGGAGGTGTTGTGCTTTGGTAAGTTATATTTTTTTAGAATTTTTATAACCTCTAGACGCAATGTCTAGGGGTTTTTTATTTCTAAGACTAAAGTTCTGATTTAACTAGAAATTAAAGTTATTCATATTTAGATTAAGTGTTATAAAGGGAAATATTTTTAGTACATATTGTTTTATTTAATGCGGAAATAGTTAAATCAAATTTTATCTTAAAATAAAAAGATGATAAATGGGAATACAAAATAAAAATATAATTTAAGGAGTAGAATTATTATGTCAAAAAAGAATCAAGTATTTATAGGATTTTTATTAATGTTCTTATTAATACCAAGAAGTGTTTCAGCTATGCATATCATGGAAGGATTTTTACAACCTAAATGGTGTATAGCATGGGGAGTTATAACTATACCATTTATAGTATTAGGATTATTCTCTATTAAGAATAAGGTTGGAAATAATCCAAGACTAAAGATTTTATTAGCTATGGCAGGAGCTTATGCTTTTGTTCTTTCAGCATTAAAGCTTCCATCAGTTACAGGTAGTTGCTCACATCCTACAGGAGTTGGTCTTGCAGCAATATTATTTGGACCTACAGCAGCATCAGTTTTAGGACTTATCGTACTTTTATTCCAAGCATTACTTTTAGCTCATGGTGGTCTTACTACTCTTGGAGCTAATACTTTTTCAATGGCTGTAGTTGGGCCTTTAGTATCATACGGACTTTATAAATTAGTAAAAAAACTTAATGGACCAACATGGTTAGGTGTATTTTTAGCATCTGCTCTTGGAGATTTAGCAACTTACATGGTTACTTCAGTTCAATTAGGACTAGCCTTCCCAGCAGAGGTTGGAGGAGTTATGGCATCAGTTATGAAATTCATGGGTATATTTGCTGTTACTCAAGTTCCTCTAGCTATAAGTGAAGGAATATTAACAGTCATAATCTTTAATACAATAGAAAATTATGCAAAAGAAGATTTAATGGAACTTAACATTTTTTCAAAGGGGGTAAAATAATGAAAAATAAAAGAGTGTTAACTAATGTGATATTACTATTATTAGTTGTATTTATTACAATAATACCTTTCTTTGTAGCTAAAAATGGAGAGTTTGGTGGATCTGATGATCAAGCAGAAGAAGCAATAACACAAATTGATGAAAACTATGAACCATGGTTCTCACCATTATTTGAACCAGCTAGTGGAGAAATAGAAAGTTTATTATTTGCTCTTCAAGCTGCAATAGGTGCAGGGGTAATTGGCTTTGGATTAGGATATCTAAAAGGCAAAAAGAAAGTGAACGACGAAGTAAATGATAAACATAGATAAATATGCTTATGCATCTAAGTTAAAAAATATTAATCCAGCGGAAAAGATGTTTTTTGCCTTAATTACTTTGTGCGTTTGTCTTTGGGCAAATAATTTTATTGTTTCTATGCTTATAATAAGTATTATGACTTTTTTAATAACAAAAGTAGGAAGAACAAAAATAAGAGTTTTTATAAAGTTAATGATGGTACCAATAGCTTTTTTAATAATTGGTATCCTAACAATTGTTGTGAGTTATTCATTAAAACAGGATACATTTTTAGTATCATTTAAACTTTTTAATGGATGGATTGGAGTTTCAAAAAGTGGAATTATTCAAGGACTTAATATGTTCCTTAAGGTAATGGGATCTTTAAGTTGCTTATACTTTATATCCTTAACCACTCCAATGATAGATGTAATATCAGTTTTAGCTAAGCTTAAAGTACCAAGTTTTTTAATTGAGTTAATAAGCTTAGTGTACAGATTTATATTTATAATTTTAGAAACTTCAGAAATGATGTTTATATCGCAAAATTCAAGACTTGGATATAGAGATATAAAAACATCATATAAATCCTTAGGTGCTCTTGCATCAACACTATTTATACGTTCATTTAAGAGAGCTAATGATTTATATACTGCCTTAGAAGCCAGAGGATATAATGGAGAACTTAAAGTTCTAGAAGAACAGGTTCAAAAAAGAAATTACATTTACATTATAACTATAATAATTAATCTTATTTTTATAGGAATAGCTATATTTATTAAGTAGAGTAGGAGGATTTTATGGAAGACTATATATTAAAAGTAGAAGAGCTTAATTATAATTATTCAGATGGAACTCATGCTCTAAAAGGTATAAATATGAATATAAAAAGAGGAGAGGTTACGGCTATATTAGGTGGAAATGGTGTTGGAAAATCAACTTTGTTTCAAAACTTTAATGGTATATTAAAGCCTTCTTCAGGAAGAATACTTTTTGACAATAAACCTATAGATTATTCAAGAAAAGGAATAATGAAGCTTAGAGAATCTATAGGAATTGTTTTTCAGGATCCTGACAACCAACTTTTCTCAGCAAGTGTTTACCAAGATGTTTCCTTTGGTGCTGTTAATATGAAACTACCAGAAGATGAAATAAGAAAAAGAGTAGATAATGCATTAAAAAGAACGGGTATAGAACACTTAAAAGATAAGCCAACTCATTGTTTAAGCTTTGGTCAAAAGAAAAGAGTAGCTATTGCAGGGGTACTAGTTATGGAGCCAAAAGTTTTAATACTAGATGAACCAACGGCAGGTTTAGATCCGATGGGCGTTTCAGAGATAATGAAATTATTAGTAGAAATGCAAAAGGAGCTTGGAATAACAATAATAATAGCAACTCACGATATAGATATTGTTCCTTTATATTGTGATAATGTTTTTGTTATGAAAGAAGGAAGAGTAATATTACAAGGAAATCCTAAAGAGGTATTCGCTGAAAAAGAAGTTATAAGAAAAGTTAACTTAAGATTACCTAGAATCGGACATCTTATGGAGATTTTAAAAGAGAAGGATGGATTTGTATTTGATGAGTTAGATTTAACTATTGGACAGGCTAGAAAGACAATAAATTCTTGGAAAAACAAAATTTTTAATGATTAATATTTAAGTTAGATTAAATTAAGCAAGAAAGGCTTATACCAAATTGATTTGGTATAGGCCTTTTATTAATTTATAATAGTATTTTAGTATAAGAATAATTATATAAAAATTTATTTTTTTAAAAGTTCATACTAATTTTATATAGATTTTAATATTGTAAAGAAAATGTTTTAAAATTTTAAACTAAAAGTGTATTTTTTTTACAAAAACAAGTGGCTTTTTGAGATAAAGAATTTTTTATAGGACAAAAATATGGTTTTTATTGGTAAAATATGAAATATAATTAAAAAGATAAAAGAGCAATTTAATATTTTATTAATAAGTTATGGTTAAAAAAGGATAAATAGTATAAAAACTCATAATAAATTAATAAATATTCATGGTCGAATTTTGTAATTCTAAAATTATTTACTAATTAGTTAAATAATTTTAGAATATAGTTAAAGGATGATTTATTATCTTAAGTTATGGTTTCTCTTTAAATATAAATGATTTTAATAAATTATCTAAGTAATTAAAATTTTATAGGTAAGAAATATGATGTTTTAATAGGAGATGATATTAAAGATTAAAAAGGGAGAGTATGATAAAATGTTTACAAATGAGTTAAAAGATTTATTAGCAGGTTTATATCAGAAATATGGATGTACTCAAGAGGTTCTTCAACTTAGCAATATAATTGATGAAATTATAGTTAAAGAGCAAAGAGAAAGACTAAAAGAATATTATAAATCAAGAAAAAATAATATCTAATTTCAAAAGTTATAAAGCATATAAATATTATTAACTCTAAATTATGAAAAACAATTGAATTATGATTATTACAATTAATTTTAAGGGCCTTAAGACTTGGATTTTGTTAACATATATTATAATAAAAAAATCTATATTACATTAGTAATATAGATTTTTTATTCATAATATGTATAATTAAACTTCTTTAAATTAATTAAAGTTTATTTAAATGACTTTATACTATTTAATCTATCTTCAAGTTTTTGTTCTGGAGATTTTTTGAAGTCATATCCATAAACGGCATTTTCAAAATCACCATAAGTTGGATTTGGAAGCACTATGTATTTTGTTCCAAAGAATTGAGCTTCTTTATCTACTATTTCTCTTCTTTGTTCATTAGACTTATTATCATATCCATCAGGGAAGTCACCTAAGTTATCTCCACAATAAATTGCAAGATTATAATTCTCTTTTATCTTATCCCATCTAGCATCTTTACTACTTGTATCTGTTTTTAAAAGTATATGATCCTTATCTGAATTTACAAAACCTAATTTTTGCATGTTTTTTATAGTTGCATCAAGTTCCTTTTCTTCACTTCTATTTGAAACGTAGAAAACTTCAAATCCTTTACTTTTAGCATAATCAGTAAAGTCTTTAGCTCCATCTATTGCAGCTGCATCAGCCATTTGTACCCACTCACCAAAGTTTTCCTTTGAGAATAATTCATTATGCTTTATTTCATACCCTGCATGAGGTGAATTATCTATTATTGTTTCATCAATATCTAAGGTAACTGCATATGGTTTAGCAGTAGGTTCTTTCACTAATTCATCAACATATCTCTTTCCAGAGTTGTATGCTTCATATCTTAAAGCCTTTACCTCTCCAGAATTTTGTTGCCATAAAGTTGCTAAAACATTTCCTTTAACAATCTCTTCCACTGCATTAGCCTTTGTTGTTTGTTCTAACTTAGAGATTTGTTTTGCTTCTTGGTTGTTTTCGTAAACTAAAGTACCTCCAGTTCCAACACCAATACCTATTATTGCTGATAATACAATTGCTGTAATTTTTGAGTTTCTCATAATCTCATCCTTTCATTTGTTACATAAAAATGTACAAAGTATTAAAATGGTTATCAATGTGTTAACGCTTTCATTATATTTTATGTTTCCATTAAAATCAAGTATTTAATTAATAATATATATCTTTTAATAATCAATAATTGATATGTAAAATTATTCTTATAGAAATTTAATTAATAATTATGTAAATAAAAAAAGATAGTCAAATGACTATCTTTTCTATTAAATATAATCCATTGGATTTACATGTTGTCCATTAATTCTTATTTCAAAATGAGCATGAGGGCCTGTACTATATCCTGTAGAACCAACTAAAGAAACTACTTGTCCTTGTTTTACTTTTTGACCTACAGAAACTTTTAATTGAGATGCGTGAGCATATAGAGTACTGAATCCACCACCGTGATCTATTATAACCATATTTCCGTAAGCAGGATGATATTCAGCAGCGGTTACAACCCCATCTTTAGCAGCTACAAATGGAGTTCCTGTTGAAGCTGCAAAGTCTACACCTGTATGAACTTTATACTGACCAGTTACAGGGTGAACTCTTGGACCATATGAACTAGTTATGGTAGAAGAAGCAACTGGTCTTATAAATCCACTTGATGAATTACTAGTTGGAGATGCTGTGCTTGGAGTTTTAGTAAAATATGATTGAATTTCCTTTTCAATTTCATCTTCCCTATCTGCTAATTCTTTAAGTTCAGCATTCTTTTCAGCTTCTAATTCCTCTAATTCGTTTAATTGAGATTTATAAGTATTTAATGTATTTTCATGTTCAGCCTTAACTTCATTAAGACTTTTTTCTTTAGAAAGAAGTTCGGCTTTTTTGCTAGCTAATGTAGATTTAGAAGTTTCAAGTTCAGCTTGTCTAACTTCAAGTTCATTTTTTAAAGCTTCAATCTCTTCAATAAGCTTATTATCTGTTTTAACAAGAGTTCTTATATTTGCTATATTAGAGAATAATTCTCCAAAGTTTTTAGACTCAAGAATCATATATAAAAACTTATCGTTTAAGTTAGATTTATATACGTTTCTAAGTCTTTCACCTAATATTTCTTGCTTTAACTCTTGTTCTTTTTTAGCTTTTTCAATTTCAGTAGTATTTTCTTCAATTGATTTTTCTACTTTACTTATTTCTGAATCAGTTGAAGAAATTTCATTATTTAAAGTTTTTATCTTCTCTTCATATTCAGTAACTTTTGCTTGAGCTGAATTAAGCTCAGCTTGTTTAGCGTCAATGCTATCTTTAATTTCATCGAGCTTTCCCTTTTTAATTTCTTTTTCTTCTGTAATTTGTTTTTTCTCCTCTTGTAATTTATTAACTTCGGGATTTGCTTTAGTTATTAATGGTGCTGAAAAAGCACTAATCATTAAAAAGCTACTCATAAACAAAGATACAATTTTAAGTTTGTTCATTTAATCACCTATCTTTAATATATTTTTCGAGAGTTTTATAGTAATTTCAACAAATTATACCTTAAAACCCTTAGTAATATCCACAAAAAAATTGAAAATTTTAAGTTAACTTTTAAATAAAGGGTTAATAAATGGTAAAAAAAGATTATTATATTACAAAAACAATAATATATGTAAAATTAATACATTAATAAGTATAAATAAGATATTTTTTATTATTAAAGAAATTAATATAATATTTATGTAAAGTTTTTTGCAAATTTTAAGGATGAATGCAAAATGTAAATTTAAATATATGGATGATTTTTAAGTATATACCTTATTCTTAAATTGTTTAGAAGAATAACTAAGACTTGGTTTAAGATAAAATTTAATCTAATATAATTAAATTATTGTTAGACTATTAGAAATTTTAAATATCAACACAAAAAAGAAGAGCAAATAGATAATTGATTAAAAGCTACCTCATATTAATTTATTTTATACAGGCATATTTAAGATTAATTTTAAATAATCTTAATATGCCTATTTTAAATTAGGGATATGTTTATTAATAGTTACCTAAATATTAATTTAGAGTTTTATTAATCAATATAAATATATTTTTGGATTATATGTTTTAGTGATTAAGATTGATACTGCTTGTCAATAATTAAAGTGAATTATAAAAGAGGGGGAATTTCTTATGGCTAGAAAATCATCTAAAAAATATTTAAAAGAGGCAAATGCTCAAATAATATTATTTGTTTTAATTATGATAATAATGAGAATGGTAGTTTTAAACTTTATGAGTGAAATATCAGGAATAGAGTTTGATGAATTATCTAAGGCTAGAATTTATAATGGAGATATTACAGCAACATTATTTTTAGAGAGTCTTGTTAATTTTTTTGGTAACTTCATTTTAGAAACATATAAAGGAATAATTTTGCTTGCAATAATAAATGTATTTATTGCTTCTTATATATTAACTAAAAAAGACTTTACAGGTAATTCTTATTTTAATATGGTCATAGCATATCTATTTTCAGCCATAATAACAGTATTTTTATTATTAGCTGGTATAATTTTATTTTTTGGCATAATGCAATGCATGGTAGTTATAAATTCATTAAAGATAGATGTGTCTTCAGAAATTTTATGGTTAGCCATATCTGTATTAGTAGGAGTAGTCTTTATAAAGTATTTTAGGAAAAGTGTAGTTTTTTCTTTATTTGCATTTTTAATAATATCAGTTTATGCTTCTTACTACACTGATATAGGTAAAAAAGCAATTAACACAGACTATGCTCAATATAGTCTAGAGGAGTTTGCTAATAATTTAAACTTAGTTGGAGAATAGATCTATGTGATTATATTTAATAGTAAATAAGTGTTTTCTATTTATTATTTAGTAAATTACATTTAATCACTTTAATATATTTTTATTTATTAATTAAAAAACATAGAGAAAATTATATATAAATTAATATGAAAATCTATTTTTGTATGCAAAATGTAAGCGTATTTTTTATATAATCTAAAAATATAGTATAAAATAATACAATATTATACAGAAAAGTATATTGAATGTAAATTTTATTTAAAACACTTTACCTAGTGTATCTATATAGGAAAAAGTAAGTATTTTAAAGAAAAATATAGAAATAATAATATATTTTATCTAAAACAGAGAGAAGTATTAAATTAAATATGGTTAAAATGGTAAGATAAATTTCGTCAGCAAGAGACACGGCAACAAAACATCAAATAAAAATTTGAAAAAAGTTGTTGACAAAGTTTCTTAAAGATGTTAAAATAAGAAAGTCGCTTGAGGGCGACAACGAAATGGTCTTTGAAAATTAAACAGAAGATATTAACATAAACCAGCAATTCTTTTATAAGTAATATGAGTATAGATTAAACTTTTAAATTGAGAGTTTGATCCTGGCTCAGGATGAACGCTGGCGGCGTGCTTAACACATGCAAGTCGAGCGATGAAGTTTCCTTCGGGAAATGGATTAGCGGCGGACGGGTGAGTAACACGTGGGTAACCTGCCTCATAGAGTGGAATAGCCTTCCGAAAGGAAGATTAATACCGCATAATGTTGAAAGATGGCATCATCATTTAACCAAAGGAGCAATCCGCTATGAGATGGACCCGCGGCGCATTAGCTAGTTGGTGGGGTAACGGCCTACCAAGGCGACGATGCGTAGCCGACCTGAGAGGGTGATCGGCCACATTGGGACTGAGACACGGCCCAGACTCCTACGGGAGGCAGCAGTGGGGAATATTGCACAATGGGGGAAACCCTGATGCAGCAACGCCGCGTGAGTGATGAAGGTTTTCGGATCGTAAAGCTCTGTCTTTGGGGAAGATAATGACGGTACCCAAGGAGGAAGCCACGGCTAACTACGTGCCAGCAGCCGCGGTAATACGTAGGTGGCGAGCGTTATCCGGATTTACTGGGCGTAAAGGGAGCGTAGGCGGATGATTAAGTGGGATGTGAAATACCCGGGCTCAACTTGGGTGCTGCATTCCAAACTGGTTATCTAGAGTGCAGGAGAGGAGAGTGGAATTCCTAGTGTAGCGGTGAAATGCGTAGAGATTAGGAAGAACACCAGTGGCGAAGGCGACTCTCTGGACTGTAACTGACGCTGAGGCTCGAAAGCGTGGGGAGCAAACAGGATTAGATACCCTGGTAGTCCACGCCGTAAACGATGAATACTAGGTGTGGGGGTTTCAACACCTCCGTGCCGCCGCTAACGCATTAAGTATTCCGCCTGGGGAGTACGGTCGCAAGATTAAAACTCAAAGGAATTGACGGGGACCCGCACAAGTAGCGGAGCATGTGGTTTAATTCGAAGCAACGCGAAGAACCTTACCTACACTTGACATCCCTTGCATTACTCTTAATCGAGGAAATCCCTTCGGGGACAAGGTGACAGGTGGTGCATGGTTGTCGTCAGCTCGTGTCGTGAGATGTTGGGTTAAGTCCCGCAACGAGCGCAACCCTTGTCGTTAGTTACTACCATTAAGTTGAGGACTCTAGCGAGACTGCCTGGGTTAACCAGGAGGAAGGTGGGGATGACGTCAAATCATCATGCCCCTTATGTGTAGGGCTACACACGTGCTACAATGGCTGGTACAGAGAGATGCAATACCGCGAGGTGGAGCCAAACTTAAAAACCAGTCTCAGTTCGGATTGTAGGCTGAAACTCGCCTACATGAAGCTGGAGTTACTAGTAATCGCGAATCAGAATGTCGCGGTGAATACGTTCCCGGGTCTTGTACACACCGCCCGTCACACCATGAGAGTTGGCAATACCCGAAGTCCGTGAGCTAACCGCAAGGAGGCAGCGGCCGAAGGTAGGGTCAGCGATTGGGGTGAAGTCGTAACAAGGTAGCCGTAGGAGAACCTGCGGCTGGATCACCTCCTTTCTAAGGAATACATCTTAGGACAACTAAGATGATAATGAATTCTGGATAATATCTCTGTTTAATTTTGAGAGACTATCTCTCAAAATTGTTCTTTGAAAATTGCACATAATTTAATTTATAGAAACAACAAGCCAAATTGGCAAAACCAATTTCTATTCTTTGTAAAATGAGAACTATAACTAATATAGGTCAAGCTACAAAGGGCGCATGGTGAATGCCTTGGCATCAGGAGCCGATGAAGGACGTGATAAGCTGCGATAAGCTTCGGGTAGGCGCACATAGCCTGAGATCCGAAGATCTCCGAATGAGGAAACTCACATGGGAAACCCCATGTATCATTAAGTGAATACATAGCTTAATGAAGGTAACCCAGGGAACTGAAACATCTAAGTACCTGGAGGAAGAGAAAGAAAAATCGATTTTCTTAGTAGCGGCGAGCGAAAGGGAAAGAGCCCAAACCGGAAACTTGTTTCCGGGGTTGTGGACATAACATAAAAGTGGAGGCTATTGTAACTGAAGAGAACTGGAAAGTTCCACCGTAGAAGGTAATAGTCCTGTAAGTGAAACGAGAAGACCACGAGTTATGATCCAGAGTACCACGAGACACGTGAAACCTTGTGGGAAGCAGGGAGGACCACCTCCCAAGGCTAAATACTACCTGATGACCGATAGTGAAGCAGTACCGTGAGGGAAAGGTGAAAAGAACCCCGGGAGGGGAGTGAAATAGAACCTGAAACCGTGTGCCTACAACCGCTCAGAGCCCCTTATGAGGGTGATGAGGTGCTTTTTGTAGAACGAGCCAACGAGTTACGGTATGTAGCAAGGTTAAGTACTTAAGGTACGGAGCCGAAGGGAAACCGAGTCTGAATAGGGCGACTAGTTGCATGCCGTAGACCCGAAACCGGGTGACCTATCCATGGCCAGGTTGAAGCGAGGGTAAAACCTCGTGGAGGACCGAACCACGTTGCTGTTGAAAAAGCATGGGATGAGCTGTGGATAGCGGAGAAATTCCAATCGAACCCGGAGATAGCTGGTTCTCTCCGAAATAGCTTTAGGGCTAGCGTCGAGTATGAGTAGTGGAGGTAGAGCACTGAATGGGCTAGGGGGCATAGCGCTTACCGAACCTTATCAAACTCCGAATGCCACATACTTTGAGCTCGGCAGTCAGACTACGAATGATAAGATCCGTGGTCAAAAGGGAAACAGCCCAGATCGTCAGCTAAGGTCCCAAAGTGTAAGTTAAGTGGGAAAGGATGTGAGATTTCTAAGACAACTAGGATGTTGGCTTAGAAGCAGCCATTCATTAAAAGAGTGCGTAATAGCTCACTAGTCGAGAGATCTTGCGCCGAAAATGTAACGGGGCTAAACTTACCACCGAAGCTACGGGCTTGAACTTAGTTCAAGCGGTAGGAGAGCGTCGTAACCGGGCTGAAGTCGTACCGTAAGGAGCGGTGGACTGGTTACGAGTGAGAATGTTGGCATCAGTAGCGAGATGTGGGTGAGAATCCCACAGGCCGAAAACCTAAGGTTTCCTCAGGAAGGTTCGTCCGCTGAGGGTTAGTCGGGACCTAAGCCGAGGCCGAAAGGCGTAGGTGATGGACAACTGGTTGATATTCCAGTACCACTACCATCGTTATTATCGATGGCGTGACGCAGGAGGATAGTGTGTGCTAGCTATTGGATGCTAGTCTAAGCGTTTAGGCAGTGAGAGTAGGCAAATCCGCTCTCATAATGCTGAGGCGTGATGGGGAAGGTTCTACGGAACCGAAGTACATGATTCCACGCTGCCAAGAAAAGCGTCTAGAGAGAGAAGTAGTGCCCGTACCGCAAACCGACACAGGTAGGTGAGGAGAGAATCCTAAGGCCGGCGGAAGAATTACAGTTAAGGAACTCGGCAAATTGACCCCGTAAGTTCGCGAGAAGGGGTGCCTACGAGAGTAGGCCGCAGAGAATAGGCCCAAGCAACTGTTTAGCAAAAACACAGGTCTCTGCTAAAGCGTAAGCTGATGTATAGGGGCTGACGCCTGCCCGGTGCTGGAAGGTTAAGGGGAACACTTAGCGCAAGCGAAGGTGTGAACTTAAGCCCCAGTAAACGGCGGCCGTAACTATAACGGTCCTAAGGTAGCGAAATTCCTTGTCAGGTAAGTTCTGACCCGCACGAATGGCGTAATGACTTGGGCACTGTCTCAACTGTAAATCCGGCGAAGTTGTAGTGCGAGTGAAGATGCTCGCTACCCGCGATTGGACGGAAAGACCCCGTAGAGCTTTACTGTAGCTTAGCATTGAGTTTTGGTATTGTCTGTACAGGATAGGTGGGAGACTAGGAAACCAGGGCGTCAGCCTTGGTGGAGTCAACCTTGGGATACCACCCTGACAGTACTGAAATTCTAACTGGCGGCCATGAATCTGGTCACAGGACATTGTTAGGTGGGCAGTTTGACTGGGGCGGTCGCCTCCTAAAAAGTAACGGAGGCGCCCAAAGGTTCCCTCAGAACGGTCGGAAATCGTTCGAAGAGTGCAAAGGCAGAAGGGAGCCTGACTGCGACACCCACAAGTGGAGCAGGGACGAAAGTCGGGCTTAGTGATCCGGTGGTACCTCGTGGGAGGGCCATCGCTCAACGGATAAAAGCTACCTCGGGGATAACAGGCTGATCTCCCCCAAGAGTCCACATCGACGGGGAGGTTTGGCACCTCGATGTCGGCTCGTCGCATCCTGGGGCTGAAGTAGGTCCCAAGGGTTGGGCTGTTCGCCCATTAAAGCGGCACGCGAGCTGGGTTCAGAACGTCGTGAGACAGTTCGGTCCCTATCCGTCGCGGGCGTAGGAAATTTGAGAGGAGCTGTCCTTAGTACGAGAGGACCGGGATGGACTGACCTCTGGTGTACCAGTTGTTCCGCCAGGAGCACAGCTGGGTAGCTAAGTCGGGAATGGATAAACGCTGAAAGCATCTAAGCGTGAAGCCAACCTCAAGATGAGATTTCCCATAGCGTAAGCTAGTAAGATCCCTTGAAGAACACAAGGTTGATAGGTCGGGGGTGTAAGCATGGTAACATGTTCAGCTGACCGATACTAATAGATCGAGGGCTTGACCAAATATAGTAAATTAAATATGTGCAATTTTGAAAGAACAAAGTTTTTTCAAACATCTGGTGATGATGTTCTTTAGGGTAACACCCGTTCCCATTCCGAACACGACGGTTAAGCCTTTAGAAGCCGATGGTACTGCACGGGAGACTGTGTGGGAGAGTAGGTGGTCGCCAGGTTTTTATTTTATGGCTCGATAGCTCAGTCGGTAGAGCAGAGGACTGAAAATCCTCGTGTCGCTGGTTCGATTCCTGCTCGAGCCACCAAAAGCTTAGTGAATTATTCACTAAGCTTTTTTTATACAATTAAATCGTAATTTAATTGTATATTTATTAATACTATAGTTAAAGTCATAATTAAAATTGATTTTTAATATGAACTAAGATGAATATGAATAAGATAAAAAAGTAAAAGGAATATTTATAAAATTTATTTATATAAATAAATTTTATAAATATTCCTTTTTTAATTTTAAATCCACAATAAGTAGTTTCTTAGTTCATAGCAATAAAAGGGGAAGTTATTAAGGATATATTGTTGGGGAAGTATCATTAATTATTTTAAAACTAAGAATTAATCTACTTATTAATCGTGGATATTTTAATTATGGACAAATAATGGATTAATATACATAAATTGTAAAAATAATTGAGAATAAATAAATATTTAAATTAATATGATTTAATAAGTTAATTAATATTTTGAATTGATATTATATTATTAATAAATAAGAGCGTTTTGATATAGATCTTTAAACAATTAGTTTAGTGAGGTGTTTTAATGAAGGATATTGTTATAATTGGAACTGAAAACATAGGAAAAGAGGTTGTTAAAATAATAGAGGCTATAAATTCAAAAAGAAATACTTGGAATGTGTTAGGCTTTATAAGTCTTAAAAAAGATGAAGCAGGAAGTAATATTGAGGGATATAGTGTTCTTGGATCTATAGATTCAATGTTTAATTATTTTGAAGGTAGAAAAAAAGATAAGTTTTATTTTTTTAAGAAATTAGAAAGCCAAAATGAATTATTTACGATTATAGCAATAGACAACTGTAAATTAAAAAAAGAAATAGAAAATAAGTTAAAAAACAAAATAAAATTTGCTACAATTATTCATCCGGATGTTACTTTTTTTAATAAACAAGAAGTTGGTGAGGGAACTATAATATATCCAGGATTAATTAGTGTAGGAAGATTTAAGCTAGGTAAACATGTTATTTTAAAACAAAAATGCTCTTTAGGAAATAATATTGAGATAGGAGATTATTCTTTTATATCTTTTAATAGTAATATTGATAGTAATGTAATGGTTAAAGAGGGATCTTATATTGAAGCTAATACTACAATACTGGCAAATAGCAATATAGATAAAAATACTTATATAAAAGAAGGTTCAATATTATATTAAAATTATAATTATATTTTAGAGATATTATTTTGTTTTATATATAAATTAGAAGGTTCATATTAAATATAGTGTGAATCTTCTTTTATTTTTTTATATAATATAGATAAGTATTAATATACTATATATTTAAATAGATGGTTTTCTTTGAATTAATAGAATAATTGTAAAGAATAGAATAATTGGAAAGAATAGAATAAGTGGAAAAATATAAGATGTGGAAATTTGAAGAAGTAGAAAATTGAAGAAGTAGAAAATTGAAGAAGTGGAAAGAATAGAATAGGAGAGCTTTTTGAAAAATAGGTTTATAAAAAGATTTATTTTAGAAATAGATTTATAATCTGTTAAATTATTAGAAATATTTTTGATAAAATCTAATATATTAATTAAATGTTAATTGTGTTCATAAAATATTCAAAAGTATGTTGACATAAAATAAGTAGAGAGTTATTATATAATTACAGACACCCAGTGGGGGTTGTATGTGAAATGTATAGGGAGCGATGAACATGAATGCAGAGAAAAAGAAAGCATTACAGTGCTTGAAGACAGCAAAAGGGCAAATTGAAGGAATAATCAGAATGATTGAAGATGAGAGATATTGTATAGATATTTCAAATCAAGTAATGGCTTCCCAAGCATTATTAAAGAAAGCTAATAAATTAATATTGCAACAACATATGCATAATTGTGTTAAGAGTGCTTTCGAAAATAATGAATCTAAAGATGAAAAAATTGAAGAGATATTAAGTGTACTAAATAAGCTAATAGATAAATAAATATTATATTTCTAATGATGTATTTAGTTTTATTATAATATAAAGTTCTTTAAATCTGTTGTTTCTAGAGTTTCAATTTAGTTTAGTTGAATCACTAAAAGCAAATTTAGGATGCTCTATATTAATAAATTATTCTAATGATTTACTTAACTTTATTAAGGTAAAATTATTTAGATCTGTTGTTTTTGGAGATTCAAATTTTTTTATTTGAGTAGCTTAAAGCGAATTTAGAATAATTACTGTAATATTTTTAGCTTATTTAAAATAAAAATATTATTGATCTAATGATGTGAGTGATTTTATAAATAATATAAAGTTATTTGGATCTATTGTTTTGGAGGGTTTAAAGAAATTTATTTTTTTAAGCAATTCAAAGTGATTTTAGAGCAATAAGAGATAATTTTTATATATTAATCATTTAACTATATAAGTAATTTTATAGACAATATAAAATTACTTATAGCTGATGTTTATATTTTTAAAATTCTTTAATAAATTTAAGGTTATTTTAGAATAATGTATGCTTTTATCATAATAAATCGAAATTCTAATGATGTTTATAGCTTTGTATATAGTATAAAGTTATTTAGATCTGTTGTTTTTTAGGGTTCAAAAGTTGATTTTTGAGCAATTTAAAGCGAATTTAGAATTAATGAATTTTTTTAAAAATTTAATTTTTATGAGTTTTTCTTTAAGTATATTAATAATAAAGTTAATAAATTAGAATTTAAGCTTGATAAATTAGGACATAGACTTAAAGAATATATATTTGACTTATAATAGGAAAAATAGAATGTGCATCCTGTGCAGCAACCATTGAGAATATGTTAAATAAAATGGGTGGTGTAGAGAATGTAAGTTTAGATTTTTTTTAAGGTTACATCCAACTATGATTCTAATAGGGTTGAAATAAGAGAGATTAGAGAAAGTTTAATAAGTTAGAATATAAGATTATAAGTCAAAGAATAAATTTTAAGATAAATAATTAAGAGAAGTTATATCAAAGGTGTATATTTTTGATATAACTTTTCTTTTTGTTTGATATGTAAAATATTTACAATTAAATCCAAAATGAAAGAAAATGAGATTTAATTTTATCTAATTTGAATAAATGGGCTAAAATACGATTTTATTTTTTGTAAGAAAACATATATACTAATTATATGGTAAATATTTACAAAATGAAGTCGAAAATATAATAATATATAAGTGAAGAAATAGTAAAGTAGAGTTGATAATTAAAATTACAAGCTTTATATTAATTAAGTTTGATTCATATGTGAAAAATAAAAGATTTATTAGGTACCATTAGAATTAGCACTAAAATATTCATTAATATTAGTATGAATATAGTTGCAAATAATAAAATAGTAAAAATATTTTGATATATAGAATATGTCAGTTTTTATAAGGTTATAGTTTTATTAATTAAGTTGAAAATATGCATAATATGAGGAATATGCTAAGTTGTTATTAAAAGTAGGGTAACTATTCTTAAAATTTAGGGGGATTTAAAATGGAGAATTTATTAAAGGATTATTCCAATGAAGAGGTTTTAAAAGCACTTAAGATAGTAACTGAGTTGAAATTAGAAAGAGAACAAGGAGACTTACCTGAATTTATTAGGGGGAGGGTTTCAGAGGTTTCTGAAGATGAGTTTGATTTAATACAAGCATACAATTATTATATGAGAGAATTGAGAAGGGGATCAGTTCTTTTAAGTGAGGAAGAGACAGAAAAGTGCGGATTTAATAGTAGGTTAGCTATAGATGTTGAGTTAAAGGATTTAATAATTTTTTTAAATACTCAGCCTAATATAAAAACTTTATATTCTTGTTCTGGACATCAGTTTGTAAGAGGACAAATAACATTTGAGGGGCTTTTAAAATTTCCTCAAGTAGATGATTTTAAAATTGAATATGCAGATGAAAGAGATGAGACAAAAGTAAGTTTTGATATACCAGAAAGAAGTTACGATTATTTAAATAAGCTTAGAAAGTTATACAATTATTTTTATTTAATCAATTATAATAATTTAAAAACTTTAACTAGGGATGAGGTTAGTGCAATCAAGATAAAAGAAAATTGTACTGCATAAAAAAATTACCCCGTTAAGTAGATTTTAAACAGTATTTTATACTGTGTTTACTTAGCGGGGTGTAATTTAATATAATAAAGCTTTTAAATTTATAAGAAAATAAGTTGTTTCAAAAAGGTATTTTCATAAGTATTTTCTTAATGTACTTCATAAATATCAGAAAGCTCTAACTCTATATTTTTATCATCTGTTATATAATCAACTAAATTATTGCTTTCTTCTGTGTAATTTAATTTTACATTTGGTAGCCATACTATAAATTCTGAACCTTTTATTCCATCACTTATAAGTTCAATTTTACCATCATGCAGTTCTGCAATAGACTTTACAATGCTAAGACCTATTCCACTACCTTCATTTCTTCTTTTTAAGGATTTATCAGCTTGTACAAATCTATCAAAAATTGATGCTTGCATTTCTTTGGGAATACCAATTCCATTATCTTTTATGCTTATTTTAACCCAATCCTTTGAGATGTTTAAATCTACAAATATTTCACCATGATTTTGGGTGAATTTTATTGCGTTTGAAAGTAAGTTAAGAATTAATCTTTCAATTTTTACAGGATCACATTTTATTATGTTTTCTTCAACATTAGTATCAAAGATTATATTAATATCCTTATTTTCAGAATGAGGAATAACCAAAGATACTATATTTTCTACAAGGAATACTATATCTCTATTAGTAAAATCAGCTTTTAAAAATCCAACTTCAATTTTACTAACATCAATAAGGTTATTTATAAGTCTAAGCATTCTATAACAATTTATCTTAAGACCTTGCTTATATTTATCATAGAAGTTATTAAAGTCCATAGGGTCAGTTTCATGCTTAGAATTTAATAACTGTATTGTAGAATAGATAATATTAAGTGGTGTTCTAAGCTCATGTGATATATTGGCGAAAAATTCATTTCTTATTTGTTCATAAGCCTTAGCTTCTTTAAATTTTATAGCTAAATTTTCAAGACGTTTTTTAGAGGTTAAGTTTTTTGCAACTATAACTTTTCCATAAGGAATTTCATTATTATCATTTAAAGTTCTAATTATAGATTCTACATATACAAAGGAATGTTTACCAACAAGTTTACATTTAATACTATCTTCCTCATCTTCTAGTTTTAATTGATTTAATATCTCATCATTTTTACCTAAAAGGTTTATTATAGGCATTCCTATAATTTCTTCATAGGTATAATTTAATGTTTTTAATACAGAATCATTAACATATGTAATTAAACCATTATTATCAACACTTATTATTAAATCCTGTACGTTATTATTTATACAACTTAATAATTGTTCATTTCTTTTAATATTTTTTGTTAGGGTATATTCTTCGGTTATATCTTTTAAATTTACAGCAAAATAATTTTTATTTTCAACATTTAATATCTGTATGTAGGCACTTACTATTTTGCCATTTTTTAAAATAAGCTTACCTTCCCAGTTGCCCTTATTAAAAAGTGCTTTAGTAGCATTTTTTTCAGAGTCATCTATAAAAATCGAATCTACAAATAATTTTTCTACCTCTTTAAGTTGATCTTTTAATTTAGTTGATTTGCAGTAGCGTTCTCTTATTGTCTTGTTTGTATATATAACCTTCTTTTTATTATCATATAAAATTATAGAACTACTAGTATTAAATTCAACTAAGTGATAAAAAACTTGAAGTTCATTTTGTAGTAAAGAGCTTCTTTTGTTTTTAGCTGTAATTTCATTAAAAACTCCACTTATAGCCAATAAAAATGATAGTATGGTAAGTAGAAGAACAACATTATTGGTTTTTAAAAGTGTTATATTTGGAAGAAGTACTTCACAAATCCAATATAATCCTCTAAGGGCTATTAAAAGAATACTAGCAATTATAAATGAATATATTAACTCACAATCATCTAAAGATTTCTTTGATAAGAATATGCAAGCGATTATGTATAGGATAATAATCATAGTCATTAAAGTAGCATAAAAATAAATATCTTTAGCAAATAAATTGTTAGAAAAAATTCTATAGTTAATCATAGGTGTTATAACTGAAAATAAAAAAACTACTATTGATGTAATTATTTTATGTTTAGTAATAAGAGGGGATATTCCTTTCTTATTAAAGGCAACATAAAAAAGCAAAATTATCCTAAATATTGCGTGTATAAAAATAAACTTATCGAATATTATTAGGTTATGTCCTTTAGTAATTAAAAGTTCTACAGATAAATTCATATATATTAAAGAGATTATAAAAAAATCATCTTTTTTGGTGCTTGAATAGTATATTAATGAACTTATGTATGCCATTGTTCCTAATATTAATGATAAACTTAATGAGAAACTTGGCATAGAATTACCAGGAATAAACTCTATATTTTTTCTAATAAGCACTTTATAGGATAAATCTATTAGCAATATAAAAAATATAGAGAAAACTATAAAAATGGATAGTTTTATTATTCTTTGAGTTTCTAATTTATTTTTATCATCATTAAAAATATGAAAAAATATTGGGTTATCCATGTTTTAAATCTCCTTAATATAAGAGTTATTAAAATTATATTTTATAGCATATATTAGATTTTAACACAGATATATGCATATATTCACAAAAAAGTTAAAAATATAATATTAAAAATACAATATAATTAAAAATAGTGTAATATTAAGTTATTTTTAATTATAAAATTTATATATTTAATTATAAATTCATATTGAGTTTAAATCATATTTAAAATATAAAAGTATTATATTAGATATGATAAAAGATTAATGGAGTATTTTAAAATTATAATTTTTTAAGATATCTTCATATTTATATAAATTATGGGAAATATAAATATAGGGTAATAGCTACATTATATTAATGATTAAATTAGGAGAAGTAATATGAATACTGTTTTAAAACAAAGGAAAAGATTAGATTATTTAGACATTGCAAAGGGACTTCTTATAATAAGTGTTGTATTATGTCATTCGCCTTTTGAAAATGCTTATTATCTTTATTGGTTTCACATGCCAGCCTTTTTTATAATAAGTGGAATGTTATATAAAAGAGGAATGAACATAAAGGAGCAAGCAATAAAGTTTTTTGTTCCTTATGCTATATTTTCATTAATAGATATTAGTTTTAATTATATTATGTATTATCATGGGAATTTTTCCTTAGGTGATTTAATACATGAAATTATCAAATATGCATATGGTGGAAAGGCCACATGGGGAGTATTTTGGTTTATACCTGTAATGTTTGTTACAAAGGTAGTATTTGATCAATTAAATAAGAGATTAACATCTAAGAAGTTAGCTTTTGTGTGTATATTAAGTTATATATTAGCTCACATATATTCTATGAGTTTTATACCATCAAGTGTAACTGAGATAACTGAAAATCAATTTGTATTTTGGAATTTAGATACTGTTTTAATAACATTGCCATACTATGCATTAGGATACTATATAACTAAATTAAATATACAAAGGGTGTTTAAAGAAACTTCTACATTAATTTTATCAAGTATAGGGGTAGTAGCTATGTTTATACTAAATAGTAGTATTGGAATATACTATTACTTAAATATAAAATACTCTTACTATAAGGATCCTATTTTTGATATATTAATGCCAGTTACCATAACAATTTTTATACTTTCTTTAAGCTATCAGATTAGTAAGTTTAAGTATAAGAAATTATTTACTATAATTGGAGCTAACTCTCTTGTAATAATGTATTTACATAAACAAGTTGCAACTTTATTTATGGATGTATTTAATTATGGGTATATAATGTTTACTATAATTGGAGTATGTTTACCACTTCTTATGATGGTATTAATAAATAAAAGTATTGTCAGCAAATTTTTATTTAATGGAGATCTTACTTTCTATAGAAAGATTAAAGATATTAAGGATATAGAACCAAAGGATATAATTATAGATAATAAATAGTTATTAAGGCTTAGAAAAGTTTTTCTAAGCCTTTTTTGTAATATTTAATCTTAAAGAATAATATAATCTTACAACAAGAAGTATATAATGGAGGTTATATATGTTAAGGAGAGAAAAAGCGTGTATTAAGGAGTTTTATTTAAACAATAGAAGAGGCTTAGTAGACACTAATGGTTGTGTATATTTAGATGGTAGGTATGCAGGAATTTTAAAACCAAGTGGAGCTATATATATAGAAGGAAGAAGAGGATTTATAAAGAAGAATGGAGATATTTATTTAGATGGTATATTAATTGGAACTTTAAATAATTATAGTATTGTATATTAATATTTTAAAAGTTATGAGATATGTAATTATTTCATAACTTTTTTATATTTTAAATGTTTTAACCTAAAAATTAAAGGTATATAATATAATAAGGAATTCACAAAATATTTATAAAATAACTGTGAATGGAGGTGTTACCATGGCAATGGAAAGAAAGAACTTTAATAATTATAAGGAAGTATCCCTATTAATAATGTTAATTCCAATGTTATTTATTTTAATAGATACCTTAGGGAGAATGAATTCTAAAATAAATAATAAAAATTTATTTGAAATTATATTTAATGAGATATTTTTATATAGAGAAGTTATAGTTAAGTTTATAATAGCCATAGTTGTCATATTTGTTATAACAAAGATAAAAATTATAAAAGAGAAATTTATACTGGGTGACTTTAAAATTATAATAGGATATACCACACTAGGAGTAATAAGTTATAAATTTTTTGGAAGTGCATATGGACTTTCTAAATCATTAGATGTATATGTTATGTGCATAATAGCTATGATTTTTATATTGTCAGGAATAAGAGAAATTATGTCATCTATAGATAACATAAATATTAATATTGAGGAGAAAAGTAACTTTGAAAGGTTAGTATATACAAGAGTTAAGTATTTAGGAATAATTTATTTTATAATATTTGCAATATTAATAGCTATAGAAAATTTAAACAGTATAATGTCTAGTGATTTTATCGTAAGTTTAATTAGCAATTATAATCAGCATTATAATAATATGGCTAGAGTGATTTCAGTATTAGGAGTAGTGTTAATAGTAGCTCTAATACTCATAATTAAAAAATCATTTTCTAACTTAAATTTATGCTATGAAGAATATATTTACATAATAAAACATAAAACTGTTACTGAAGAGATTAAAAAAGATATAGATTTTGTTAATCTTAAAGTTGAGGCTAATAAAAAATACATTAATAATAAATTTAAAAAGCTTGAAGACAAAAAAGCTCAAGTATTATTAAAAGGTATTTTTGATTTATTTAAAGATAACAAGCATTAAACAATATATATGCTTAGAGGGGAAAGTATGGAGAGTAAAAAAAGTACAAATTTTGATTTTATATTAAAAACAAGTATTGAAAGCTATTATGATTTATTGAAAAATGCTGAAAAGGCATGGGAGACCCATGCAGCTTTAACATATATCGCTTTAAGAATGGTTGTGGAAGACCTATTAATTAAGCTTGAAGAAAAATATGAAATAAATAGAGATAAAGAAGCTAATTTTAAGAATACCTTAAATAATTTAAAAGAATATGTTCCAAGTTGGATAATTGAGTATGGGGAATATATAAGAATTAAAGGGGAGAAAAGTGCTAATAAAGAAATAGATAGCAATTTAGAAGAAAATAGTACATTATTAGCATTAAAGAAAGTGCATGAAATTTTAATATGGTACTTAAAAAATGTAACTAAAGAGATGAGCTTAGAGGCAGATTATAGTTTCATTACTCCAGAAAGCATAAAAGAGAGTGAATGTGACTTAGCAATAGATAAAAAGGTCCTTGAAAATAAGGAAAAATTTATTATAAGTCTAGAAAAACAAATAAAAACTAATAGTGATGATGAAAAAAAGCAAGAAGAGCTTGAGGAACTTTTAAGAAATGTTAAGGAAGAAAAGAAGGAGCTTACAGAAAAACTAGAGAAGAAAGAGTTAGAGCTTCAGGAAGTTTTAAATAGTTTTAAAGAACTTCAAGTTAAACTTACTACTTATATAGAGAAGGATCAATCTGCTGAAGAAAGTAATAATAAATATCCAGACTTTTATAAGGGGTTTTTATCCTTACAAGGATATGAACTTAGGGTTGTCTATGCCTTTTTGAAGAGTTTAAGTTTAGGTAGTATTTTCTTAAATAAATCTAAAAGTATATTTTTGAAATCTCAAAGGAAAGAATTTTTAAAGTTTATTGAAAAAGAGGTAGAGGACTTAAAAAAATATTCTGACGGGATTTTAAAATTAAAGCTATATTATATTTTATTAAAGCTTACTAATACTCCAGTGGCCTCAGTTGCAGATAAGGAAACCTTTGATAAATCTTTAGATAGTATAGTTGAAAAGGCTTATTTTATAATTGAAAGCCGTAATGGATTTAATGGGAAGGTAGATAAATTAGAGGCTATAATAAATTACTATTTAATAGTAATAATGAATAGTTTGTCAGCTGAAATAAATCATGAAGAGGATAATAAAGACAAGGTTTCTGATATAATTTATGAAGTTTTAAGAACAATACCTTTAGATGAGAGAAAAATCATATTAAATAAGATGAATTTTACAGATATATCTGAGGGAGCAATTAAGGAAAATATAAGATTAAATCAAGTGGAGTTTTTAAAAGCTGCCTTAGACTGTGGAATAAGTGAGAGCTCTGAATTTGTTATAAGATCAGTTTTTTCAATTTATGTAGCCTTTCAAAAAGATTTTGATTTTTATGAATTTAGAACTAGACATGATATGTTAAGAGCTTATATAGGTCCTTTATTATTAGTAATTCTTTTAAAGGAGTTTAAAATTTCAAGAGAGAATTTAGTGCCTATTTTTGTAATGGAAATAAGCATATCAAATAAAATATTAAGAAAAGAAAGAAGAGAAAAAATATACTATAATCAGTTAGTTCAAGCTTGGTTAGAAGAAAAAGAGAAATATGATAAAATACTTTCAGAAAAAAATAACTTAGAAAAAAATCTTAAGGAAGTGCAAGAGGCAAGGGAGTTATTATTAACAAATGAGAGAAAATTCGTAGCTGAAAAAGATAATACTGAAAATGCTATAAAATCTCAATGGGATATGTTTAAAGAGAAGGCTCTTCAGTCTGAGGAGATTAAATCCTTTAATTCTTATGAAGAGTATATAAGGGCTATTAACCAAAAAAATCTCATAGAGGTGTCAGAAGAGCATAGTCTTAAGGATAGGGGTATTATTAAAAACTTCTTCTCATTAGATACATGGAAGTATAAACTAAATAAATTAGAAATAAGTAAAAATATAAAAGTTTTAGAAGAAAAGCTTATTGAAGAGGCCAAGGAGTCTGGAGTTTTTGAAAATGAGCTTTTAACCATAAGAGAATTAGAAAAAATATTAGCAGATAAAGAGAGTGGATTAGAAGACATAAGAGTTGATTTAAAAGAAAATTCAGTTGAAAATGAAAAGTTAAATAGACTAATAAGTAACAGCAATAAACTTATGGAAAAGTTTAAAGAAGATAACTTTGATTTTGCTAAATAAAAAAGCTGGTATTTTTATACCAGCTTTAAATTTATAAATTATGCTAACTTCTACATACTATATTATTATTTGGACAAATAAATTTTGTTACAATTCTCATAAAGGTGAAAAAGAACAATTTTTGAAAGTTCTTAGTTTAATTAGCATTATCTATAAATTTTACTTAATTATAACACAAATTTAGTTATATAAATATAACTTTTTTTCTAATATAATAAATTTTGTAGAGATATATAACAAATAGATAATTAGAGATATTATGAAAAAATCTTAAGGATTAAATAAGTGTTTTAATAATTTTATTTTAATTTTGAAAAGTGTTATTGTATTATTTTTATATACAATTTGTTGTAATAAACAGAACTATTGAAAGTGAACAATTAGGATATTATAATAAAATTTTGAGGTTTGAAGAGAATTAGAGATTAAGAAGTAATAAAAAATATAGAAAGATACAAAGTAGATAAGTGAGGGATAAAGATGAAAAGATTCCTAGCTGTAGGAATAATAGGTGTTTTGGTTGCTGGAATATCAGTTTTTGGAATAGAGGAATTTAAGCATAAGAGAGTTAAGGGATTAGAAGCTAAGGTGTTTCAGGCAAAAACTTATATTAATCATGGAGATTTAGTAAATGCAGAAATTATGCTTAATATAATAAAAGAAGAAAACCTTGATTTAAAAGATAAAAATGTTCAAGAAGATATATTAGAAATAGAAAATAGCATAGATTCAAATAAGGATAGCTTTAGGGATAAACCAATAAAGAATTTAGAGGATTTAAGTGTAGATCAAAAGAAAGTAGAGCTTCTAAATATTTATTTAGAAAATAATGAATTTTCACCAGATGTTCGTAGTATTGAGTCAGCAGGTAAGGAATACTATATTCAGTTTAGAAAATCTAAAAAGCTTCCTTTAGATAAAAATAAGGATTTTAGCAATAAAAAGGGATATATTTTAAAACCTATAAGAACCTCAAAAAGATTTTTTGAAGATACTTGCTTAATATTTGATGTTGAAAAACCATATTATATAAATAAAAATATATATTATAAATTTGTTGAAATGCCTGTAAGTAGTTATTTCGGTGAAGATGACAAAGAGATATGGTACTTTGCTGATTTAAACTTTAATATAATTAGCAAAGAAAATTTAGAGTTTTATATGAATAATAAAGATGTTTTAGATAGTAATAATAATATTTTAAGCAATTATAATTTAACTAATTATATAGAAGATGAATATTTATATTAAAAATATTTAAAATAATTTTTGTCAATATTTTGAAAAAGATATTGACAAAAGCACTTGAAAACGTTATTATAAAATTAAGATAATTATTTAAGATTTAGTGTGGTAGGATTGATAAAAGCCTAAATTAAATGTGTTTATTTGTTCATTTAATTTAGGCTTTTTATTGTTTTATTATATTTTATTTAGTTAAGGTTACATCCATTTGAGGATATGGAATAGTTATGTTTTCCTCATCAAATCTTAATTTAACTTCCTCTAATAAGCTAAAATGAACCTTCCAATAATCTTCTTGTTTAGTCCAAACTCTAACAGTAAAATCTATAGAGCTTGCAGCATGTTGGCTTATACCTACAAATGCTTCAGGTGTTTTTAAAATTAACTCATTTTTATTTATAATATCCCAAAGAACATTTTTAACTTTGATTATGTCGTCATCATATCCAACGCTAAATACTAAATCAACTCTTCTAGTATCCTTTGATGAATAGTTTATAAGACTTCCATTAGCTAGTGTACCATTTGGAATAAGTATTTCCTTGTTATCTGGCGTTACTAGATGAGTATAGAACACAGTTATTCTTTCAACAGTTCCAGAATATCCTGAGGCTTCTATAAAATCATTAACTCTAAAAGGTCTTAATAAAAGAATTATTACTCCACCAGCAAAATTAGATAAACTTCCTTGTAAGGCAAGTCCAACTGCTAAACCTGCTGAAGCTATAAGAGCTGCTAGTCCAGCTATATCAAATCCAACATAACTCATTAGGGTTATAACTAGAAGAACTTTTAGAGACACCTCTGAAAAAGCTTCTGCAAATGATGTTAATGTAGGATCTACATTTCTACTTTTCATTATATTAGCTAAAATCTTAATTACTTTATTGATAATTTTCCATCCAATATAAAGTAGAATTAAACCAATTACTAATTTAAAGCCATTAGTTGTAATCCAAGATAAAAGCTTCTCGTACATCTTACTAAGATCAAACTTCATCAATAAACCTCCTATAAATTATTACTTATTACTAAAGCAAAATATATTATAAATTTTCTTTCGACAAATATCAACTAAAAAGAAGGTATGTCCATAGATAATAAGGTATGCTTTAGTAACATATACTATGCTAAAAATTAAATTTCTTTAGTAAATAAATTAACTATTAAAAATAATAATGAATTTATGTTTATAAATTTTAAAATTAGGGAAGTATATAAGGTGAAAAGACCTTATAAAAACCATAGTTTTGGGCAGAACTATGGGGTGGCATTACTAGGGAAAGAGCTATGGATACTCCATAGCTCTAATTTTATATAGTATTTATATTAAAAGAAATATGAAATTAAAGGATAAAGTCATATAAAAAAGGGCTTATACCAAAGTAACTTCTTAACAAAACTTCTAAAATGTATCTTAAGAAATTATGAGATTCAAGCCATTCTATAGATTATATAACATTGGGAGTAAGCACTATAGATTTTCAATTTAATAATTCTCAAGATGTTTATAAGTTTTATATTTAAGTTTTTGATATAATCCCTTTTTCTAATATATTTTTAGGAGTATAAATTATCTATTAAATCTTATAAAGTCTAATTCATTTGAAATTGCTATGTTATAAACATAAGAATTAGCAACTTCATTTATGAATCTTTCTTTCATTTCTTCATTTAATTCAATATTGTTAAGTTTATTATGATAGTTCATAACGAAACCTTTCATTTCAGGTCCATCACTTAAAGTTTCATATTTGTAGTAATTTAATCCTTCTTCATCTATTTTATATAAATCTTTTACCATACCATAGATTGTTCTTCCACCAAATAAATCTGCAAGATATCTAGTATAAGCATGTGCTACTAAAAGTTCAGGAGCAGTTTCGCCTATTTCATTTATTCTAGCAACGTAAGCTCTTGTAGAAGCTAATGGTTTCATTGTATTTAAGTTTTCTCCTAATAAGAATTTTAAATCTTTAAGTATAGCTTCAGCACGATAAATTTCAGGAAGTACAAAGTCTTTAACTACTTTGTTATCTTTGCATTTTTCTAAGTTAACTTCTATTGCGTTATAAACTTCGTAAAGATTATAAAGATATTCAGCGTAGCTTTCAGTAGAAGCTTTTCCTTCTAATAATCTTTTTAAGAATCCTGTTTTTTCAGCTACAGCATGTAAATCGTTACTATTGTTTTTTATATCCATCATAAATGAGTTCATTAAAATCACCTCGTAAATCTATTCAAAATTTTAATATGTTAAAGTTTTAATATCTCTTTTATAAATTTAATATACTACTTAAAAATATCATCATCAAATAAGATATTTTACGAATTAGGTTCATAAAATAATTATTTTTTATACAATTTGATAATAAAATATATATTTTTTTGAAAGTTAAGCTAATAATTATTTGAGAATAATTATTATTAATAAAAATACTAGAATTTTATAAAAAATATAAATTTAAAATAGCAATTTATGCTATAAAATATTTATCAAAATCTTATTAAATATAAATAGGGTTTAGTATAATGTTTATAAGGATTAAAGTTAGAAATAATCTTATGTAAAGAGGAAAGTTTCTATAAATTTAAAAAGGTGTTAGGAGAGATGCGGAATGAGGATACTTCACACTGCTGATTGGCATTTAGGAAAAAATTTAGAAGGATTAAGTCGTATGGATGAGCAAGAACGATTTTTAGAGGATTTTGTTCACATAGTAAAGGATAATAATATAGATTTAGTTATTATAGCAGGGGATGTATATGATTCTAGTAATCCTCCAGCTAGGGCAGAAAAAATGTTTTATGATACCTTAAAAAAGATATCAGCTAATGGAGAGAGGATGACTTTAGTTATTTCAGGGAACCATGATAATCCAGAAAGATTAGTGGCTGCAGGTCCCTTAGCAAGAGAACATGGTATAGTGATGGTTGGAACTCCTAAGAGTATAGTTGAAGTAGGGGAATATGGAAGAAATAAAGTTTTAAATTCAGGAGAAGGATTTATTGAATTAGATATAAATGGAGAAAAGTCTGTAATATTAACTGTTCCATATCCAAGTGAAAAGAGATTAAATGAAGTTTTATATGGTGCAATGGATGAAACTTGTGAGAGAATAAAAAGTTATAGTGATAGAATAAAGCTTTTATTTGATTCTCTTAAAGGAAATTTTAAAGAGGATACAATTAATTTAGTGGTATCTCATCTTTTTGCAACGGGAGCAGAAAATACTGGTTCAGAGAGAAATATAGAGCTTGGAGGAAGTTTCATTGTTGATAAGGAATGTTTCCCAGAAGAAGCTCAATATATTGCTTTAGGACATATACACAAGCCTATGATTCTACCAGGAACTAATAAAAAGATAAGATATGCAGGTTCACCACTTCAATATAATAAAAAAGAAATAAGCTTTGAAAAAAAGTGTTTTATTGTAGATGTTAAAGCAAATGAGGAAGCAAATATAGATGAAATAAAATTTGATGTGTACAAGCCTATAGAAGTTTGGAAGTGTGATAGCATAGATGAAGCCATTTACAAATGTGAAGAAAATAAAGATAGAGAATGTTGGGTTTATTTAGAAATAAAAACAGATAGATATATAAGAGAAGATGAAATAAAGGCCATGAAGAAGCTTAAAGGGGATATTATTGAAATTATTCCTAAGATAACACTAGATGAAGAGGAGAATGATGAAAGAAGTTTTTCAGAAAAATCTTTTGAAGAATTATTCACTGACTTTTATGAAAAGGAAAGAGGGGTTAAGCCAGAGGAAGATTTATTAGAGCTTTTACTTAATATAGTTAAAGAGGAAGGGGATGAAGAAAATGAAACCAATTAGGCTAGAGGTTAAGGGATTAAATAGTTTTATAGATAAGCAAGTTGTTGAATTTGATAAGTTAACAGAGAGAGGGCTTTTTGGTATTTTTGGACCTACTGGAAGTGGAAAATCTACAATTCTAGATGGAATAACCCTTGCTTTATATGGTGATATTGCAAGAAAAAGCTCAAACTATATAAATACTAACTGTGATGGTGTCTATGTAAGTTATGAGTTTCAAATAACAGGTAATGAAGTAAAAAGGTATAGAGTTGATAGGGAATTTAAAAGAGATAATAAAAGTGGCGGAATAAGAAATAAAAGTTCAAAGATAATTGATATAACAGGCGGAGTTGAAAATGTACTAGAGGAAAAGGCAAAGGCTGTAACTTCAAAGTGTGAGGAGATTATAGGGCTAAAATTAGATGATTTTATGAGGACTGTTGTTCTTCCACAAGGAAAGTTTAGTGAATTTCTTAAGCTAGAAGGAAAAGAGAGAAGAAATATGCTTGAGAGATTATTTAATCTTAGAAAATATGGTGATGATCTTTCTAGTAAGCTTAGTTTTGAAATAAGAAAAGAAAAAGATAAGATGAATGTCTTAGAAGGACAATTAAAGGGATATGAGGGAATTAGCGAAGAAGCTTTAAAAGCAAAGGAAGAAGAAATTAAGGAAATCAACTTAAGTATTAAAAGTAAAGAAGAGTTATTAAATAAGATAAAAAAAGAATTTGAGGAAGCGGAAAAAGTTTGGAATACTCAAAAAGAACTTTATGACAAAAGAATTGAAGAAGAGAGTTTAGTAAGTAGAAGTGAGGAAATAAAATCTTTTAAAGAAAGGGTTGAAATTTCAAATAAGGCGGATAAGGTAATAGTATTTATAAATAATCTTGAAGATATTTTAAAGGAAATAAATAAAGAGGATTTAAAATTTAGTGAGTTAAATAAGAAATTAGAGGAACTTATAAATTTAAGAGAAGAAAATAAGCTAAAGTTTGAAGAGGTTGCTAAAAAGAAGGAAGAAAAATTACCTGACTTAAGATTAAAGAAGGAAAAGTTATTAGAAAGCCAAAAGGAAAGAGAGATACTTTTTCAAATAAAGGCTGATGGGGTTAAATTAAAGGAAGCTTGCAAGAAGATTTTTGAGGATAGAAGTAAATGTGATACTAAATTAAATTCTATAGAAGAAAATGAAAAGAGATTAAATGAAGAATTAAAAGAGAAGGAAGAGAGAAAAGAAGAGCTTTTTGTCCATGAAGAATTTAAAAATAAGATTAATAGTGGATTATTTATTTTAAATTCTTATGAAAGTTTAGATAAACAATTTAATGAGATAAAGAGTGAAGAGGCTGAATTAAAGAGATATATAAAAGAGCTTACAGAGGATAAAGAAAAGTCAGAGAAGGATTTAAAAGTTAAGATAGAAAGTTTAGGTAAGACAAGGGACAAACTAGAAAGTCTTTTAAAGGAAACACCAGGGGATAGTAATTCTATTTTAGAAAAACAAATAAAACTTGGAGAGTATAGAGAGAAGCTTAATAAATATAAAGAGATAAAAAATTCTTTAGAAGAGTCCTTAAAGACTAAAAATAACTTTGAAGAAAAACTTAAAGGTTTTGAAAATCAAAAATTATTATTAGAAAAAGAGGTAAGAGAGCTTAAGGAGTATATAAATAAGGTTAAGGTTGAAGAATTAGCTCATAAACTTAGAGAGAATTTAGTAGACGGGGAGTGTTGTCCAGTTTGTGGATCAACTCACCATGAACTTAATAAGGTTGAGAAAATTAATTTAGATGAATCAAATCAAAAAACAACTTTATTAGAAAGTAAGGAAGAAAAACTAAAAGAGCTTATTTTAGAGTTCTCAAAAATAGAAGCTACTTTAGAATATGAAAATAAGAAAATTGAGGAATTAAATATTTCCATAGAAGAAGTAGGAGAAGTTAATGAGGAAAGATTAAAATCCTTAGAAGAAGAGTTTAATACCTTAAAAGATAAAATAGAGGAGTTTAATCTTAAAAAAGAAAATCTAGAAAAAAATTTAGAAAAATTAAAGGAAGAGAAAAATAATTTAGAAAATATCTTCAATAAGGCTGAGGTTATTTTATGTGAAAAAATAGTTAGAGAGAAAGAAATAGCTTCAAAGGTAAAAGAATTAGATAAGGAGTTAAAATTAAAAATTTCTGAGCTTAATTCCATAAAAAATGAACTAAAGATTGAGGATATTAAACTAGAAAATGAGTTGATATTAAAAAAAGAGAAAGAAAAAAATCTATTAGAGAAAGAGATTAGAATATTAAGAACTCAGTTAGAGGAATCAAATAAGATAAAGGATGAATTAAGAGAAAAAAGAGATGAATTAAAGGAGAATTACTTAAGTCAAAAATCCTTGTTAGATGGTAAAGTAGAAGTTTATAGAGAAAAGGAAAGAATGATTAAAGGAGCTTTAAAGGGCTTAATTGATGAAGCTTTACCTATTGAAAAAATAGATATAAAAGGCTTATTAGAAGATTTACAATTAGAGATTGATTATATAGAAAAGGCTTATTTAAATCTAAGTGAGGAAAAAGAAAAACTAGAAAAAGCCTTTAATAATATGAATCAAGAGATGGCTGTTACTAAGGAAAGAGTAAATTCATTAAATCTTAGAAAAGAAAATGAGGAGAAAAAAGTAAACTTAGCTTTAGAGGAAGAAGGATTTAAGACAATATTAGAGGTTAAAGGGGGGATTTTATTTAAGGATGAAAAGGAAAAATTAAAAATATTAATTGAAGAATACCATAATAACTTTATTAAGGTTAGGGCAAATATAGAATTATTAATTAAAAAGTTAAATGGAAAGAGTTTAACAGAAGAAGAATGGACAAGGGTTCTTCAGGAGAAAAATAATACTGAAAAAGAATTAAAGGAAGTTGAAGAAATAAAAATTAGACTTGTTACTGAAAGTGAGTCTATAAAGAAAAAACTTGAAGAACAAAGGGATATACTTCATATTAAAGCTAAACAAGAACATAAGCTTGCTCTTTTAAGTGATTTAGAAAAATTGTTTAAAGGAAAGAAGTTTGTAGAATTTATTGCAGCAAATCAATTAAAATATATATCCATAGAGGCCTCTAAAAAGCTTAAGGATATAACTAATGGAGTTTATGGATTAGAGGTTGATGAAAATGGTAAGTTTATAATAAGAGATTATAAAAATGGAGGTGCAGAGAGAGATGCCTCAACTCTTTCAGGGGGAGAAACCTTCCTAGCTTCCTTAGCCTTAGCATTATCACTTTCATCACAAATTCAGTTAAAAGGAACAGCCCCTTTAGAATTATTCTTCTTAGATGAGGGCTTTGGAACTTTAGATGATAATCTTTTAGATGTGGTTATGAGTTCCTTAGAAAGACTTCATCACGAAAGACTATCTGTAGGTATAATAAGCCACGTTGAATCTATAAAAAACAGAGTTCCAGTTAAGCTTATATTAACACCGGCAGAGGCAGGAATAGGTGGAAGCAAGGTTAAAATAGAGAGAAGTTAAATTAAAATCAAAAGAGCTTAATAAATAAGCTCTTTTGATTTAATATTTAAAAAGATTTTAAATTTGGTAAAAGAGATTTATATATTTATTATTAGTTTTAGATAATAGGTTTTCAAAATAAATCTTGTAAAATTATTTATATGGTTATTAATAGAAGTATTTATAAAAAAATAGAAGTTATTTTTATTATTAATAAAGTGATTATGAAGTAATTTGTTACATAAAATTCCTAATTTGGAGTTATTATATTATTTTCTTTGAAATAAAATAATTTTGCGAAAATATTTACAAAATCTTTTTATGTTTAAGGTTGAAATATATTAGATTAGAATATAAAATTTATCTTAAGATTGGCATGGGTTAAAGGTTTAAATCAATTTAACTGAGATTAGGAGAGGGATAAAAATGAAAATACTTATAATTAATTGTGGAAGTTCATCATTAAAATATAAATTAATTGATATGGCTAATGAAAAGGATATCATAGAGGGTATAGTTGAGAGAATAGGACTTGATCAATCTAGATTAGTCCAAAAAAATGAATTGAGAGAAAAATATATATTAGAAAAAGAAATAAAAGATCATAAAGAGGCTATAGATATAGTTCTAAACACTTTAGTGGATTCAAAGGTTGGAGTTATTGAATCTATTGATGAAATTACAGCAGTAGGTCATAGAGTAGTTCATGGGGGAGAAAGATACTCTTCTTCAATAATCATAAATGAAGAAGTTATAAAATACTTAGAAGAGTGTAGTAAATTAGCTCCACTACATAATCCAGCAAATATAATTGGAATAAGAGCATGTCAAAGTCTTATGCCAAATAAAGAAATGGTAGCTGTATTTGATACAGCCTTTCATGGAACATTACCAGAAAAAGCTTATATATATGCAATAGATTATGCTTTATATAAAGATCATAAAATTAGAAAATATGGATTCCATGGAACTTCACATAAATATGTATCTCATAAGGTTGCAGAAACTATGGGAAAAGATATAAAAGATTTAAAAATAATTACATGCCACCTAGGAAATGGTGCAAGTATATCAGCAATAAAAGGTGGAGAGTGTATAGATACAACTATGGGATTCACTCCACTTGCTGGGATTCCAATGGGAACTAGATCAGGTAATATAGATCCTTCAATAATTCCTTTTTTAGTTGAGGAATGTGGATATACTATAGAAGAGGTTTCTGAATCCTTAAATAAAAAATCAGGAGTTTTAGGAATATCAGGAGTTAGTTCAGATTTTAGAGATATAGAAGATGCCGCTTCAACAGGGGACAAGCGTGCACAATTAGCATTAGACATATTCCACTATAGAATAAGAGCTGAAATAGGTTCATTTATAGTAAATATGGGTGGTGTAGATGTAATAGTATTTACTGCTGGTGTAGGTGAAAATTCACCTGAAACTAGAGAAGAGTGTTTAAAAGATCTAGAATTCTTAGGATTAACTTTAGATAAAGAAAAAAATAAAGTTAGAGGAAAACTTGCAGAAATATCACAAGCTGATTCAAAAATTAAAGCATATGTTGTTCCAACAAATGAGGAATTAATGATAGCTAAGGAAACTGTAGAATTAATAGGTAAATAATTTATAGTAAATAGTTTTATAAAAAGGTTTGTAAACTTTAAAGAGTTTACAAACCTTTTTTATAGTTATCCTCTCTGTATTTTAAGGGAGTTAGACCAGTAAATTTTTTAAATACTGTGCAGTAGTAACTTTGATTACTAAATCCAACCTTATGTGCAATATCCAAAAGTGAGAGGTCAAGATCCTTAAGTAAGTCCTTACTCTTTTCGATTCTATAATTATTTAAAAAGTTTATAAATGTTTGGCCAGTTTCGCTTTTAAATATATTACAGAAGTAGGACTTATTTATTTTAAATTCTGTGCAAAGAGAGTCTATAGTAATTTCTTCTGCGTAATTCTTTTCTATAAAATCTATAGCTCTTCCTACATAAGGAGAATATGAAATTGAAAAATTATCTTTAAGTTTTTCATCTAAGATTATTTTCAATAGAGAATTATAATACTTAAGACAACTTTTAGTCTTTAAAGGTATTTTATAAAGTTCTAAATCATCATTAGAATTTTTTAAATCTTCTTTTAAATATAGGGGACCTATTATGAAAATTAAGTCTTTATCAATTGATTTATAATTAAACAATGAATAAAAAGATATATTATTTTCAAAGGTAATTATTAGTGAGTCATTATGATCATGTTTTAAATATGAGCGCTCAAACTTGCTATTTAAGTTCAAGTCATTAAATATATAATCATAAAAAGAAGAGTAACCCACTTCAGAAAGAATATTCATATTATTATCTACAGCTCTTATTGGAATTTCACAGCAGTTATAAAAATCTATAAGAACTGATTTTAAAAAAATCACACAAAATCCTCCTTTTTAAACTTAATATATTAAAAAAAATCTTAATATAGAGAAAAACAATTATAAAAATCTATGATAATATAAGTATGTTAACATTATTGATAATCATTTTCAATAGGAAAAGAAAGTCAAAAGGGGGATTAACTTTGGGAAGAAAGAAAATTAATAAAATTTTAGGTTATGCACTTGTAACATCTATGTTAGTTGGAGTAGGAGCGGATACTGTATATGCAGCCACTAATATAAATAGTGGAACTGCAATTGTGCGTTCAGAAGGACTTAGAGATGGAATATATGAAGCTAATAATGTAACTTCATATGTTGAAGAAGGAAATTCTACAGGCGAAAATATGGCAAGAAATGCTGTAGGAGAAAAAACAAAGTTTAGGATTGAAGATGGCAAAACATTAATGACTGTTTACTTTAATAGTAGTTTATATGGATTTATGAACAATATTGAAGTTAGCGCTGGAGGAGAAGCTTTAAAGATAGAAGAAAATAAAGATGATAAATCAATAACATTTGAAGTACCATCACCTGATACAAAGGTAAAAATAGGATTATTCATAACAATGATGGGAAGAAAGGTTGAGCTTTTCTTAGTTAATGATATGAATACTGTTAATTTATTAGATGAAGCACCTACTATAAATAATGCTAAGGATATTAGTGTTACTCAAGGTGATGCTATTGATTTATTATCTGGAGTTATTGGAACTGATAAGGAAGATTCTAATTTAAAAGTTGAGATAAGTGGAGATACATCATTTATAAAAGATGGAAAAGCTGAGATTCCTGGATTATATCCAATAACTTATAAAGTTACAGATTCATCAGGGCAATTTGATGAAAAAACAGTAAATGTTACAGTTAATAAAAAAACAACTTTAGGGGATGGAAGCTATACCCTTAAGAATACAGTTCAATATGTTGGACAAGGAAACATGGAAACAGGAAATTCCATGGCTAGAAAAGTGTTGTCAGATGATTCAAGAATTGATATATCAAATGGGAAAAATACAGTTACATTAACTTTTAATAGTGAATTATATGCTTTCTTAAAGAACTTCAATGTAACAGTTGATGGAGAAAAAGTAGAAGCAGAAGTAAATAAAGATAATAGAACTATAAAGTTTAATATACCTGATTTAAATTCAGATATTGTTGTATCTACACTAGTTAGTATGATGGGGAAAGAAGTTAGTTTTAAAACTACTTTAAATTATGATACAGCTAAGAAATTAGAAGATAATTTAGAAGATAATAATAAGCCTGGTAATGAAGATAGTGAGAATATTCCAGGTGGAAATGAGAATAGTGGAAATCAAGATAATTCAGGAAATACTAACTCAGGAAGCAATGGAAGTGCAAATGAAGATAAAGAAAATGAAAGTGAAGGAAGTTCAGGAGAAATAGTAGATGCAAATCAATTAAAGAATGGTATCTATAACATAAAAAATGATGTTTCATACATTGGTGATGGAAATCAAGATGTGGGAAATGATATGGCAAGAAAAGCTCTATCTAAGAATAGTAAATTAGAGGTAAAAGATGATAAAAAAATTCTTACACTAAAGTTTAATGAAGAGCAGTTCTCATTCTTTAAGGATTTTAGAATAACTGTAAATGGTAAAGATGTGGTAGCAACGCCAAATGAAGCTGATAGAACAATATCTTTTGAGATACCAAGTCTTGATGCTGATATAGTTGTTACAGCCTTTGTAAGTGTAATGGGTAGAGATGTAAGCTTTAAAACAATACTTAATAAGGGAACTTTAGAATTAGTTAGTGGAGAGGACAAACCTGCAATAGAAGAAGAGAATAAATCAGAAGAAAGTAACGGTACAAGCTCTTCTAATAATGGAAGCTCAGCTAACGAAGGAAACAGTACAGTTACAGAAAATAAAGTTACTAAGGGAAAACTTTACACAATAGAAAACAAAGTTGTTCATAAAAGTCAGACTGGTGTTGATATGGCAAGAAAATATTTAAACAAAATATCTGACTTAGAAGAAATTGATGGAAAAACTTATTTAACATTAACATTTACTGGTCAAGAGTTTATGAAAGACCACAAGATAACTGTAAATGGTAAAGATGCTAACTATAAAGTTGTATCTAAGAATGGTGATTCAATTAAATTAAGATTTGAAATTCCTAATTTAGATGCAGATATTAAAGTAAGTTTATATGTAATACCAATGGGAAGAAATGTTGAGTTTAATGTAGAACTTTTAAAAGATACTAAAAAGTTTGTAAAAGACTTTACTGTATCAAGCTTACCACAGACTGGTTCACCAATAGGAGGAAACTCAGTTGCATTATTAGGAATGGCAATGATGGGAGCTTCTATGTTTATTAGAAAAAGAGAAGAGTAAAAGCAGTTTAGTTTGAGAGGATTTCCTCTCAAACTATTTTTAAACAAATGGAGGGAAATTAGATGAGATTTTTAAAACCTGTTTTATTAGTTATGTTGACAATTTTTATTTCTTTAACAGGAGTTTTTGGAAGTGTTGATGTACTAGCAAATGAAAACTTAGAAAATGGAATATATGATGTTAAAAATGATGTTTATCATGATTCAGATATAGGGATGTCAATGTCTAGAAGCTATTTAAATGACACTATGCAGCTTAAAATTTTAGGGGATGAAACAGAATATACTATAGGTTTTTCAGGAACAGAATATATGGAAAATTTCAGAATCTTAGTAGATGGTAATGATGGAAATGCTGAGATTGTTGAAGAAGATAAAGAGAATGGAACTATAAAACTAAAAGTTAAGGTTCCTAATAAGGATTCAGAGCTAGAGGCGAAAATATATGTAGGACCTATGGAAAGAGATGTTCAATTTAAGGTGATTCCAAAGTTTGATACTTTAACTCTTGTTGAGAAGTTAGAAGCACCTAAAGTGGAAAACAAGGAAAGTAGCAATGAAAATCTTTCTGATGAAACTGGAAAAAGTGAAGATGCTATAAGCGAAGCAACAGGTTTAGCAAATAATAAGAATATGTTCATTTATATTGGTGGCGGAATTATAATAGTTGCTTTAATAGTTTCCTTAGTAATATTTAAAAGGAAAAAGTAAAATGAGAAATAAACTAGCTAAAGGATTATTTATTTTAGGTTTAGTTATAGTTTCTACAGTTCTTATAGGAAAACTTTATAAAAGTAGTGTTGAGAAAAAAACTTTAGAAGAGTTTAAGGAAAAGTTTAATTATTCAGAAGAAGAGAAGAAAAAGACTTTAGAAGAAATAAAAAATGGAGATGGAATAGCTTTAATAGATATAGAAAAAATAGGTGTACATACAGTTATTGCTGAGGGTAGTACCTTAGATGTGTTAGAAAATAACATTGGTCACTTTGAAAATACTGCTATGCCAGGCGAAAATGGAAATTTTAGTATTGCAGGACATAGAAATACTATAAATAATGAGGTCTTTAGAAATATAGACAAGCTTCAAGTAGGAGATGAAATAAAAATCACAACTTTAACTGATATATTTCAGTATGAAATTAATGAGATTTTTGTCACATCACCTAGTGATACTGATGTTTTGAATCAAAATTTAGATGAGAAAACAATGACCATAGTTACATGTACAAATAGAGGAAAAGACAGATACATAGTTAAAGCAAAATTAATAGGTTAGTGGAGGGAAAATAGTGTTTTTAAAAAAGGGTATAGCTTTAAGTTTAATATGCCTTTTAGGCTTTGGAGTTATGGGATGTTCAAATAACTCTGGAGAATCAAAGGAAAGTTTAAAAAAAGAAAATGGAGAAGAGATTGTTGTGGCAACCTCTGTTGCTGTAACAGAAATATTAGATGAATTAGGAGTAAAGGTAAGTGGAGTTCCAACTAGTTCTTATGATTTGCCTGAAAGTACTAAAGATGCGGTTAAAGTTGGTAATCCCATGAATCCAGATTTAGAAATAATAAAATCTTTAAATCCAGATGTTGTAGTATCTGTAGATACCTTAGGAGAAGATTATAAAAAACTATTTACTGATAACAATATACCTAGTGAATTTATAGATTTAACTACATTAGAAGGATTAAAAACAAGTATATCAACTTTAGGTGAAAGATTTAATAAGACAGAAAAAGCAAATGAAATATTAAATGAGCTTAAAGTTAAGGAAGATGAGTTTGTGAACTTATCTAAAGAAGAAAAAAAGAATGTTTTATTAGTATTTGCAGCACCAGGAAGCATGATGATTGCTACTCCTTCATCATACATAGGAAACTTAGTGGATAAGGTGGGAGCAAATAACATAGTTAAAGATGATAAAAAGCCATTTGTTTCATATAGCAATGAAGAAATAGTAAAGCTAAATCCAGATATGGTATTAGTTATGACTCATGGAATGCCTGAACAAGCTAAAAAAATGGCTGAAGAAAAATTTGCTTCAGATCCAGCCTGGAGCAGAATTGAAGCTGTTAAAGAAGGAAAGGTCTATTACTTAGAAAACGGGTACTTTGGTATGAGTGCAAACCTAAAAGTAATAGAATCTTTAGATAAGTTAGGTGAAATAATATATGGTGAAAAATAATAAGTTAAAAAGCTTATATATAGGTTTATCAATATTAATAGTTTTAATTTTAATGATAGTTTCTTTAAAGCTAGGAAGTATTGATATAAGTTTTGGTGAACTAATAAAAGGTCTTTTAAGTGGAAGTAATGAAGGAAATATAGGAATAATAAAAGATTTAAGGATGCCGAGAGTCATTATAGCTGCTTTAGTTGGAGGAAATCTTGCCTTGGCAGGGGTATTACTTCAGGCAGTAATAAGAAATCCCTTGGCTGATCCTCAAGTAACAGGAATATCTTCTGGAGCATGCTTAGTATCATTAATATTCATAATATTTATGCCAGCTTCAGGATCAATAAGACCAATAGTAGGTTTCTTTGGAGGGCTTGTTTCTTGTATAGTTGTGTATTTAATGGCTTATAAAAAAGAGTTAGATACTATGAGAATAGTCCTTGCAGGGGCTGCTATAAATGCTCTTTTAGGAGGTTTATCACAAATATTAACTATAGGTAGTGGCGTAGGTGCAGGGAATATACAATCTTGGATAAGTGGAAGCTTAGCTGCCACTTCATGGGATGAAGTTAAAATTTTATTTTTATATTCAATAATAGGAATGGGTTTTGCATTAATTTTAGCTAAATCATGTAATGTTATAGTTTTAGGAAATAAAAATGCAAAAAGTTTAGGTTTTAATTCAGATTTACAAATGATTCTCATAACAGTGGTAGCTGTATTTTTAGGGAGTGTATCAACGGCTATTGTAGGTATTATTTCCTTTGTTGGATTAGTTGTACCACATATTTGTAGAATATTAATTGGCTCTGATCATAGATATTTGATTCCTTTTTCAATATTTGTTGGAGGAGCATTAGTCTTACTTGCAGATACAATAGGAAGAATGCTAGTAAAGCCATATGAAATACCAGCAGGAATAATTATGGCAGTTATTGGAGCACCGTTCTTCTTATATCTACTAAGAAGGAGTGATATGTAGATGATTAGAGGGGAAAAATTATCATTCAATTACAAGGGAGAAAAAAATATCATTAATGATTTAAATATAGATATAAAAGAGGGAGAAATAACAACTATTATTGGCCCTAATGGAAGTGGAAAATCAACTTTGCTAAGTCTATTATGTGCTTTAAATAAAAGTAAAACTGGACATGTTTATTTGGGGGATATAAACATGAACAATCTTAAATATAAGGATATAGCAAAGATTTTAGCAACTGTTCATCAACAAAATAGTGTGCCAAAGGATATAAAGGTTGAGGAGCTTGTTGCCTATGGTAGATATCCTCATAAAGGATATTTTAAAAGTAACAACAAGGAAGATAAAAACATAATTAAATGGGCTTTAGAATGTACAGGACTTGATGATTTAAAACATAAGGGAGTTATGAATTTATCAGGGGGAGAAAGACAAAGAGCTTTTATATCAATGGCTTTAGCTCAAAAGCCTAAAATTTTATTTTTAGATGAGCCAACAACTTATTTAGATATTTTTCATCAAATAGAAATATTAGAGATTGTAAAAAAGTTAAATAAGTATAATGGGCTAACTGTTGTTATGGTTTTACATGATATAAATCAAGCAATTAAATATAGTCATAATATTGTTGTCATGAAAGATGGAAAAATTGTAAAAGAGGGAAAATCAGAGAATGTAATAGATGAAAATTTATTAAAGGAAGTTTATAAGGTTAATGGTGTTATTAACAAATGTAAGGAAACTGGAGAGACTTATTTTATACCAAAAACTATTTGTTAAATAAACTTTATAAACTTCAGAAAGATGGTGTAGGAATTATGATGATAGACAAGAGGCTTTTAAACTTGTGTAAGGAATCTAAGAAATACATAGGTTTAACTGTTTTAATGAATTGGATTTCTGTAATTTGTAATCTGATGACAATAATAGTTATTGGATTTAGCATTCAGGAACTTTTTAGTTTAGGGAATATTGAAAACTTAAATAAAAAAGTATTAATTTTAGTTGGTCTTTTAGGTGTAAGATTTTGTGTGAATTTATTAAGTGGACACTTCTCATATAAATCTTCAGAGATGGTTAAGATTACCCTTAGAGATAAGATATATGAGAAGCTTTTAAAACTTGGAATGAGATATGATAAGGTAGATTCTACATCTTCAATTGTTCAAATGGCTGTTGAAGGGGTGGAGGCTTTAGAGGTTTATTTTAGTAAATACTTACCTCAGTTAATATATTCTATTTTAGCGCCTTTAACTTTATTTTGTGCTTTAGCATTTATTTCATTTAAAGCAGCTTTAGTATTTATACTTTGTCTGCCTTTAATACCAATATCAATAATATTAATAATGAAAATAGCAAAGAAAATATTAAAGGAATATTGGGGACAGTATTCAGATTTAGGAAACACATTCTTAGAAAACCTTCAAGGGCTTACAACATTAAAGGTTTTTGATATGGATAATGAAAGACATGAACTTATGAATGAAGAGGCTGAAAGCTTTAGAAAGATAACTATGAAAGTTTTAAGTATGCAATTAAACTCAATAAATGTTATGGATTTAATTGCTTTTGGAGGAGCTGCCCTTGGAAGTATAGTGGCTTTATTACAATTTAGAGCAGGAACAGTAAGCCTTGGAGGAATGATAGTAATTTTATTAATATCAGCAGAATTTTTCATACCTCTTAGATTATTAGGATCATATTTCCACATTGCTATGAATGGAATAGCTGCTGCAGATAGAATTTTCAAAGTTTTAGAAGCTGATGAAAGCAAGGTTTCTTCAGATAGTAATCTTAATGAAATATCAAACATCTCTCTTGAGAATGTAAGTTTCTCTTATGATGGAAAAAGAGAAGTTTTAAAGGATATATCTTTATCAATAAATAAAGGAGACTATGTAGCAATAGTTGGTGAAAGTGGAAGTGGAAAAAGTACTATAGCTTCATTGATTTTAAATAACTATAAGGCTTCAAAAGGAAAGATAACTTTAAACGGAACTGATATAAATAATATTGATTTTTCAAAGCTTTATAATAGGGTATCCATAATATCAACTAACAGTTATATATTTAATGGAACAGTTAGGGATAACTTATTAATAGCTAAGAAGGATGCAACTTTAGAAGAGATAAATTACGCCTTAAAAAAGGCTAACCTTTTAGATTTTGTGAATTCTAAAAAGGAAAAATTAGATTTAGAAGTTGGTGAAGGTGGATCAAAGCTTTCAGGAGGACAAAAGCAAAGACTTGCTTTAGCTAGAACTATATTAGCAAATAGAGAAGTAATAATCTTTGATGAAGCAACTTCAAATATTGATGTTGAAAGTGAAAATATGATTTGGAAATCTATAAATGAAATATCAAAAGAGAAAACAGTAATAGTTATTTCTCATAGACTTGCTAATGTTAAAAATGCAGATAGAATTTATATGCTAGATAAAGGAGTTCTAGTTGAAGAGGGAAGTCATAAGGATCTTATGGAAAGAAAGAACAAATATTATGGCATGGTAAATTATCAAAATGAATTAGAAGTAGGAGGTGTTATATAAATGAGAAAATCAGGTTTTTCAATAATGAAAAGGCTTATAGTAGAGCTTAAGCCTCTTGCCCCTGTAATGTTTATAACAGTATTTATGGGAGTTTTAGGATTTTTAGCAGCTATAGGAATAACTGTACTTGGAAGTGTAGCAATATCAAGTTTAATAGATAGCACTATAAGTTTTTCATTTAAAACAGCTCTTATTTTAATGATAGTACTTGGAATATTAAGAGGACCTTTAAGATATGGAGAACAATTAAGTGGACACTATATAGCTTTTAAAATATTAGTTATATTAAGAGACAAAGTGTTTTCAGCTCTTAGAAAACTTGCGCCAGCTAAATTAGAAGGAATGGAAAAGGGAAATTTAATTTCTATGATAACTTCTGATATTGAACTTTTAGAAGTTTTTTATGCTCATACTATAGCACCAATCAGTATAGCAATTATAACTAACACCATAATGGGATTAATACTTTTAAGTATAAATGTAAAGGTAGGTATAGTTGGAATAATTGGTTATATACTAATAGGTTTTGGGGTTCCTTATATTAGTAGTAGCTTTGGAAAAGAAGCTGGTGTTCAATATAGAGAAGCATTCGGAAAAACAAATTCTTATATTTTAGATTCTCTTAGAGGAATTAAAGAGGTTTTAATTTTCAACAATGGTAATGAAAGAAGAGGGAATATAAAAAAATTCTCTGAAGAATTAAATGAGAAGCAAAAGGTTATAAAAAAACATGAGGGAATAATAAGAGCCTTTAGTGATTTAATCATAATGTTAACAATACTTATTGCTTTATATGTTGCTTATTTAGAGGTTTTAAAAGGAACTATGACAATTGGAGGGTTAATAATTGTGGTTACTTTAATAGCATCTTCCTTTGGACCTGTTGTAGCCTTAAGTAATCTATCTAACAATCTTCTTTTAACTTTTGCTTCAGCTCAAAGAATTTTTAATATTTTAGATGAAAAGCCTTCTGTAGAAGAAGTTTTAGGAGAAGGAATGAAAGTTGGAAACAACATAGAGTATAAGGATGTTTCTTTTGCATATAAGGGAAAAGAAAATGTATTAAAAGATGTAAACATAGATATAAAATTAGGTGACAAGATTGCTGTAATTGGAGAAAGTGGAACTGGAAAGAGTACTTTTGTAAAATTACTTATGAGATTCTGGGATGTTACAAAGGGTGAAATTAGCCTAGGAAATAAGAATGTAAAAGAGATTCAGACAAAAGAGTTAAGAAAGAAAATGGCCTTAATGGGACAAGAAACAAGTCTATTTAATATGAGTATTGAAGACAATATTAAAATAGGAAAGCTAGATGCAACTTTAGATGAAGTAAAAGAAGCTGCAAAGAAAGCGGGAATACATGAGTTTATTATGGGCTTAGAGGATGGATATAAAACAAAAGTAGGAGAATTAGGAGGAAACTTATCTTCAGGAGAAAAGCAAAGAATTGGACTAGCTAGAGTATTCCTAAGAGAAAGTGAAATAGTAATTCTAGATGAACCTACAAGTAACTTAGATACTTTAAATGAAGGAATAATCTTAAAGTCTATAAGAACATATTTAAAAGATAAAACACTTATACTTATAACTCATAGAAAGTCTACAACTAGGGTATGTGAAAAGGTATTTAGAATTAATAAGGGAAATTTAATTCAATGTGAAGAGGTGAAACATGAGCTTGCTTAAGATATTTTATGTTATTTTAGGTTTTATTTCCTTAGGATTAGGGTTAATAGGAATAATCTTACCTATATTACCTACTACACCATTTTTATTATTAACAGCATTCTGTTTTGTTAAAGGATCAGACAAGTTTGATAAGTGGTTCAAAGGGACAAAGATATATAAAAATCATTTAGAAAGCTTTGAGAAAAATAGGGCTATGACTTTAAAAACTAAATTAACTATACTACTTACAGCGGACATTATGTTATTATTTCCACTGATACTATCAAAGAGTATTCATCTAAAAATATTTATAGTAATATTAATGATGTTTAAATTCTATTATTTTATCTTTAGAATTAAAACCGTAAAAGTAGGTGAGGTTGTTGAACAGAATAGATAAAGAAAAAGAGATAATAACATTAATGATAAAGCTTTATTGTAAGAAGAAACATGGAAGTTTAAATGGGGAACTTTGTAATGAATGTAGAGAGTTAGAAGAGTATGCTCATAAGAGATTAACTTATTGTAAGTTTGGAAATGAAAAAAGTTCTTGTAAAAAGTGCCCTATTCATTGTTATAAAAAAGATATGAGAGAAAAAGTTAAAGAGGTAATGAAGTTTTCAGGACCTAGAATACTTATATATAATCCAAAGGAATATATAAGACATATATTTAAATAGTTTTGCAAAAAAAGGGATGTATCTAAATAGGGAAAATATTTCTTGTTTGGATGCATCTTTTTATTTATATATTGAAGAGTTATGTGGTAAGCTAAAAATATATTTTTAACTTAAGGAGATTTTTAGAATGGGTAATATAGATAAAGATAGAATTGTATGTAGATGTAAAAAGGTATCAGAAGGAACAGTAATAGAAGCAATAAAAAATGGAGCAGATACTTATGAAAAAGTAAAAAAAGAGACAGGTGCCAATACTTATGGCTGTTTTGCTTGTAGATTAGAAATAAAAAAATTATTAGAGGAAAATAAATAGGATAAAATTAAAGGGTTGTATCAAAACTTAAAATAAAATTTATAAATATATTGTTTATATGTTTTATTTTAAGTTTTGATATAATCTTTTTTTATTTAAGAGAGTAATTATTATAAGATGAGTATATTTTGCTTGGTGGAAACTTTAATAGGAAGATATTCATTATAGATATTTTAAAAGTAGGCTTTGTTTAAAGGAGCCTAAAAATAATAAATAAATATGTAAAAATAGATAATCTACATTTTAGAATGAAAAAGTTATAATATATTTAAATTGGTATAAATGAAGAGAAAAATGGGAGGAGATTAAATATGAAGCCAAATATTGTGTTAATCATGGTTGACCAGATGAGAGGAGATTGTCTAGGGGTTAATGGAAATGAATTTATAGAAACTCCAAACTTAGATATGATGGCCACTGAAGGATATAACTTTGAAAATGCTTATACAGCAGTTCCAAGTTGCATTGCATCTAGGGCATCTATTTTAACAGGCATGAGCCAAAAATCTCATGGAAGAGTTGGGTATGAAGATGGAGTTTCATGGAATTATGAAAATACCATAGCTTCAGAATTTTCAAAAGCTGGTTATCATACTCAATGTATTGGGAAAATGCATGTTTATCCAGAGAGAAATCTTTGTGGATTTCATAATATTATGTTACATGATGGGTATTTACACTTTGCCAGAAATAAAGAAGGAAAAGCATCTACTCAAATTGAACAATGTGATGATTATTTAAAGTGGTTTAGAGAAAAGAAAGGGCATAATGTTGATTTAATAGATATAGGACTTGATTGCAATTCGTGGGTATCTAGACCTTGGGGATATGAGGAAAACTTACACCCTACTAATTGGGTGGTTAATGAATCAATAGATTTTTTAAGAAGAAAAGATCCAAGTAAGCCATTCTTTTTAAAGATGTCCTTTGTTAGACCACATTCCCCTTTAGATCCACCAAAGTTTTATTTTGATATGTATAAGGATGAGGATTTACCAGAACCTTTAATGGGAGATTGGGCTAATAAAGAGGATGAAGAAAATAGAGGAAAAGATATAAATTGTGTAAAGGGAATAATTAATAAGAAGGCATTAAAAAGAGCTAAAGCTGCTTATTATGGGTCAATAACTCATATTGATCATCAAATAGGGAGATTTTTAATAGCCTTATCAGAGTATGGGGAATTAAATAATACAATATTCTTATTTGTTTCTGACCATGGAGATATGATGGGAGATCATAATTGGTTTAGAAAGGGAATTCCTTATGAAGGAAGTTCTAGAGTTCCATTTTTTATTTATGACCCAGGAAACTTATTAAAAGGGAAAAAAGGAAAAGTATTTGATGAAGTTTTAGAGTTAAGAGATATTATGCCAACTTTATTAGACTTTGCTCATATTTCTATACCTGATTCAGTAGAAGGATTAAGCCTTAAGAATTTAATAGAGGAAAGAAATTCTACTTGGAGAGATTATATTCATGGAGAACATTCATTTGGAGAGGATTCTAACCACTACATTGTAACAAAGAGAGATAAGTTTTTGTGGTTTTCTCAAAGAGGGGAAGAACAATATTTTGATTTAGAGAATGATCCAAAGGAACTTACTAATCTTATAGATTCAGAAGAGTATAAAGAGAGAATAGATTACTTAAGAAAAATATTAATTAAAGAGCTTGAAGGAAGAGAAGAAGGATATACTGATGGAAATAGACTTTTAAAAGGACATCCAGTAAGCACTTTAAAACATATAAGATAATAAAATTTATATGTTTTTAGATAAAATCAGTGATTCTCTAAAAATATTTATAATTTTTAATTTCTATAATAAAAAAGGAAACTAGAAAGGGGGAGCCTCCTAGTTTCCTTTATCTGATTTATATATGTATATATTTAGTTATATTGTGATTAAAATATTAAGCTATCTTATCTTCAACTTGTGGATTTTTCTTTATCTTTAAAGTTAAAGCTAAAAGAAGTAATGCAATGAATGCACCTACTATGATAAATATGAATGCACCGTTCCATCCAAAGCTATCAGCTATCATACCTAAAACGAAGTCAGCCATGAATTCACCAAGAAGGTATCCGCAAAGTCCTGAGAAACCTGTAGCAGAACCAACAGCGAAGTTAGGTACAACGTCTATTAAGTTCATTCCTATTAATAATTGAGGTCCGTATATGAAGCATCCTATAAATGCAACAGAAATCATTGTTACTAATGTACTGCTTGTTTGCCAGTAAGCTACTGTAGCAAATATAACACCGATCATACATAAGATACTAAGTGGAGCACGCTTTCCTTTGAATACAACGTCTGAAAGCCATCCAAGTAATATTGATGCTGGTATTGCAGCATATTCAAATAAGAACATTGCCCAGTTTGCATTAGCAGCAGAGAATCCTTTTGATTCTTTTAAGTATATAGGAATCCAGTTAACAACACCTTGTCTTATTAAATAAACAAAGATATTAGCTAGTGCTAAGTACCAAACATATTTATTTTTAAGAACATATTTAACCATTATTTCTTTTGAAGATAAAGTTGTTGGATTAACCTCAGCCTTAACTTCAGGATAATCATTTCTATATTCTTCAACTGGAGGTAATCCAACAGATGCTGGAGTATCAGCTCCAATTACATAACAGAATAAAGCTACTATTGTACATATTATTGCTGGTACAAAGAATATTGATTGGAAATGATTTTGTCCAAATATTAATAAACATAAAGTTGCTATAGGGGCGATTAAACCTCCACCTATATTATGAGAAGTATTCCATATTCCCATTTTAAGTCCTCTTTCTTTTTGAGAGAACCATTTACCTAATACTATTGAACATGGTGGAGCTCCCATACCTTGGAAGAATCCGTTAAATACCATAAGTATTAAGAATATTGGAACTGTACGAGCAAATCCCATTAGAACACTTAATACTGATGATGCAATAAGTCCAAAACATATAAATTTCTTTACGTTTGATTTGTCTGATAAATTTCCTAAAATGAACTTACTTAAACCGTAAGATACAGCAAGTCCCATACTTATAAGTCCGATTTGTGTTTTTGAAAATCCATAGTTATCAATTAAATATGGTGATGCTACAGCAAAGTTTTTTCTAACTAAGTAGTAACCTGTATATCCAATAAATATCATAAGGAACATACGAATACGATATGCTTTGTATGCTGATGATACCTTATCTTTTGGAAGTCTAGGTATTGCTGGAGCTGGGCTAAAAAATCCAAACATTCTATAATCCTCCTAGTTATATGTGTTATACGTGTTAATGTTTTCAAAAAACAGTTTACTTATTAATAATAAAATAAGAATTAAACAACAAAATCTCTTAAATGTTTCATAAATGTAACATTTAAGAGATTTTAATTAATTTTAATCCTATGATGTTTATTAAATAAATTTCACTTACATATAAGTTATTATTATTTAAATTACTCTTTATTTTTATAGAGTATTTGCATTATTTTTTCCCTATCTTCAGCAGCGAGATAGAAATTATATTTATCATATATTTTAAATTGATTTGTGTCAAAGTTCTTAGTAGAAATAGCCTTAGAGAACTTTGATAAGTCACTTGAGGTTTCCTTTGATAATACAAAGTCTATAAAGCTTTTAGCTATTTTTTCATGTTTAGAATTTTTGATTAAAGCTATAGAGTCTACATTCCAACCAGCATTTTCAGGGACTATGCTAATTATATTGTCTGAAGATCTATTAGCTATTAATTGGTCACTTAGAAAGTTAACCGTTATAAGATATTCGCCAGAGGCAACCCTTTGAATTGAGTTAAATCCACTTATGGTTGAAGAGGATACATTGTCATTAAGCTTAGCTATAAATGTTTCAAACTTTTCTTTCCCTAGCTCCTGGTAAAGTGATGCCATTAAGGTATATCCTGTACCAGAGGTTTGAGGATTAGGAAGTATTATTTTATCCTTAAATTCTGGGTTTAATAAGTCCTCAATTTTCTTAGGGTAGGGAACAGAACCTCCAAAATGTGTTTGCCATAGAGATTTATTTATTCCTATTGATAGTGGAGTTATTTGAAAACCAGTCCAATATCCTCTTAAATCCTTGTATTTTGCAGGAATATTATTAGCCCAGGGAGAGTTATATTCTTCTAAGGCATCATACTTTTTCAAAATTTCATATCCATCACAGCTTCCCCCAATAAAGATATCTCCTTGAGGATTATCCCTGGTGTCTAATATTCTTTGCACAGCTTCTTCCGTTGGAAGCTTTATATATTCATAAGTACAATCATATTTATTTTTAAATTTTTCAAGAAGATATTTACCCTCTTCCTCTCTAAGAGAGCCATAAACAACTATATGGTTCATGTTAGATGTACTTAAAGCCTTTTCTTTTTTTATAATATGTAATTTGGCTATTAATAGTAGAATTATAATAGTTAATATTATGGTGATTTTTTTATTTAAAAATTTCTTCATTTAAATTCCCCTTTAAATAAATATTTTTACCATTTTCATCACCTAGATATTGTATGATCACGTAGTCCTTATAAACATCTATATAAAAAGTATTAATGGAGATATCTCCTTCTTTAGCATATCTATATAAAGTTAAATGATGTTTAGGTATTTCACTTAAATCAGTTTTTAAAAAATCCTTATTATCATTCATAAGTCTTAAGGACTTAAAGTCCTCTAATAAAAGAGATTTAGAATCCTTTGATAGATTTTTCATAGTTCCATCCTCTTTATAGGTTATTAGATTATCAGGACTTGATAATATGGATTCAAGGTTGTTAACAGTATAAAATGCATCCTTTAGATTATTTCTAAGCATATTTATTAAAGAGGAGTTATTAGAATAACTTTCACCGTCTAATTTTAATATGTTTGATATTTCAAAGGGAGTTTTATCTCCATTTAAATAATGAATTTCACCAGATATAAATAAGGTGTTTTCTAAAGGTAAAGCATTTTCTTTAGTTGAGTTAGTAAGGCATATTTTATTAAAATACTGAAGCAATTCATTAAGTTCAGATTTATTTGATATTACTGTAGTTCCTAAATAAGGGTTTGAAAGTATTATTTTATCAGGTATTTTAATATTTAAATCTCCCTTATTCTCTTGTGAACTTTTAACAACTGTTAATGAGTCATATATATTACTAGAATAATAGATATAGGTAGCAAGTATTATTACTATGAAAAATAAGTAAATAGCAAGTGTGTTTTTAAAATTTTTACTCATTAAAATCCTCCTCCTTAATCTCATTATTTTTACCAATAGAGAAGGAGAGTGTAACCTTGGTACCAACATCTAATTCGCTTTCTATGTTGAAACCATAGTTTTGACTTTGCATTATATCTTTACATATTTTTATTCCAAGTCCATTTCCTTTAGGATTAACATACTCATCTTTAATTATAAAACCTGTACCATCATCTTCTATAATGACCTCCATTTTATTTGGAGATCTCTTTGTTGATATACTAAGAGTTTCACAACCACTGTATTTTATGGCGTTATCTATTATATTTATGAAGACTTGTTTTGTTTTATCATGGTCTCCATATATGAAAAAGGATTCATAATTTCTATAAACCTTAATATCATAATTATCAAGTTTTATTTTTAATATTTTTAGACAATCTTCTATTAAGGATTTAACATCTATATAGGTGTATTCAATTTCAAAGGTATTCTTATTACTTTTAGCTAAAAGAAGTATTTCTTCTACTAAATTTAAAAGTCTTTTCCCTTCTTTCTCTATAAGAGCTGAACTTTGAACTATTTTTTCCTTATCATTTAACTTAGGAATTATTTCAGAGAAGCCAATTATGGCAGTAAGTGGGGTTTTGAATTCATGGGATACATTATCAAAAAACTTTTTTTGGTGAAGCTTAGCTGACTTTATTTCATTTATATATTTATCAAGGTTTTCACTCATTATGTTAAAGGTGTTTGCCAAGTCTTCAACCTCATCTCCACTTGTTATATGCAATTCCTCTTTGAATTTTCCTTCAGAAATATTTTTAGACTTTTGCTTTAAAATCATTAAAGGACTAACTAGTTCTTTAGCAAAAGTATTTATTAAAAAGATGGCAATTACTATGGCTATTAAACCACTTATAATAAATATGGTTAAGGTATTTCTTAAAATCTCATAGGCTTCTGTATTTATTAATATAAGCCTAATTGCACCATATTCCTTTCCTTTATAAAATATTGGACTAGAAAGGAAGAGAGTAGGTACGTTATCTATTTTTTCTACTATGTAAGCAGTCTGCCCATCTAAGGATTCATTTATATCTGAACCAAATAATGAGACTTCATCTGAGGAAGAATCATATATTATTTGGGCTGAATTACTAATTATTTGTATTCTCACATTATATTTTTCACTAAGTGTTGAAGCTATAAATGGAGCATTATCTCTAATAATATCTTCTTTATCTCCAGAATCATTTGATGAAAGTAGATTAAGTATATATGATTCTGTTGTTCTACTTTTATCAAGTAAATATTCAATAGAGTTATTTATTAAATTTTTACTTAAAGCGTTATAAGTTATTATGAAGATAAAAATTATTATAGGAGCTAATATTAATAAATTAGTTAAAATAATTTTTTGTTTTAAGTTTAAATTTATTTGTATTTTATTATTTTTCATCTAGTTTATAACCAGCCTTATATAAGGTTTTTATGTAATTTTGACAGGGACCTAATTTTTTTCTAAGTCTTTGAATTAGAATATCCACAGCCCTAGTTGTTCCTTCAAAATCATATCCCCAAACTTTATTTAGAAGCTCTTCCCTTGAAAAAACTTTATTTTTATTTTGGCAAAGGCATCTTAGTACTTCAAATTCTTTAAAGGTTAAGTTTATATATTCAGATTTAATAAGAGCCTTTCTTTCATCTAATAGTAAGGTTAAATCTCCAACGGTTAAATCCTTTACTTTTTTCTTTGAATCACTTGAAATATGTTTGCCAACTATATTTATTCTTAAAATTAGTTCAGTGCTATTAAATGGTTTTGTTATATAATCATCAGCACCTAATTGTAACCCTAAAAGCTTATCATTTATATCACTTTTTGCAGTTAGCATTATTATAGGTATATCATCAATATTTTTTATTTTAGGGATTAAATTAAATCCACTTATATCAGGTAACATAGCATCTAAAATTATTATATCTGGCTTTTCTTTTATTACTAATTCTAATGCATCTAAAGCATTCTCAGCCGTTATAGGAACATGACCTTCTATTTCTAAGTTCATTTTTATGAGTTGTAAAATACTTACTTCATCATCTACAACTAAAATTTTCATAACTGTTTATTCCCCCTTTATTAGAATTTAGCAGCAATTTTAATTTTAGCATAAAAGGTTACTTATTAATTGTACTATATTAATTTTATTGTTAAAGAGTAAATTTCATATTTTTGATTATTGGAATAAGTAAAGTAAAATTTTTCCTATTAATAATATAAATAATTTGGGGTGTATTAATACTTATATAAAATCAATATATTAAAGAATTTACTTATAAATAGGATTGAAAAAATTACAAAATAAAACTATAATGTAAATTAATGTATATTTTGAGTAGGAGGATTTGTAATGCTATCTTATGAGTTTTTATTTGATTTAGCACTTATTCTTATTAGTACTAAACTATTTGGATTAATAACTAAAAAGGTTAGAATGCCACAGGTTGTTGGGGCTTTGGTAGCTGGGGTTATTTTGGGACCTGCTGTTTTAAATGTTTTATCTGAGACAGAATTTATTCAAAAGCTTGCAGAATTAGGTGTTATAGTACTTATGTTTACAGCTGGCTTAGAAACTGATATTAATCAATTAAAGAAAACTGGCAAAGCATCATTTATAATAGCTGTACTTGGAGTAATAATTCCTCTTGCAGGAGGATTTTTTATTGCAAGTATATTTAATAAGGGAAATGATGTTAATACAATATTGCAAAATGTATTTATAGGAATTATATTAACAGCCACTTCAGTTAGTATTACTGTAGAAACTTTAAAGGAAATGGGAAAATTAAACACAAGGGCAGGAAATGCAATACTAGGAGCTGCTATTATTGATGATATTTTAGGAATAATAGCCTTAACCATAACAACTAGCTTAGCAGATCCATCAATTAATGTAATAATAGTTTTAGCTAAAATAGTTATGTTCTTTATTTTTGCTGGATTTGCAGGATATCTATTCCACTGGGCATTTATAAAATTAGATGAAAGATATCAGAGAGATTTAAGAAGATTTGTAATAATAGCCTTTGTATTTTGTTTATTATTATCTTTTTGTGCTGAGGAATTCTTTGGGGTTGCAGATATAACAGGAGCTTTTATAGCAGGTCTAGTAATATCTGATTCAAATAGAAGTAAATATTTAAACTCAAGATTTGAAACCTTGTCATATATGCTATTATCTCCTATATTTTTTGCTAGTATAGGTATAAAAGTTCAATTAACAGCTATGACAAAAACTATTTTCATATTTGCAATATTATTACTTATAGTAGCTATATTAAGCAAGGTTTTAGGATGTGCCTTAGGAGCTAAACTATGTAAGTATAGTAATAGGGAAGCTATTCAAATAGGAACAGGAATGATATCAAGGGGTGAGGTGGCACTTATAGTTGCAAATAAAGGAATTGCAATGGGACTTATGCTGCCAGAATTTTTAGCACCAGTAGTAATAGTGGTTGTGGTTACAACTATAGTAACCCCTATTTTATTGAAAGTTGTTTTTAATAATAAATCTAAAAGTGTAGATTTAAATGTAAAGGCAAATGTGTAGAACTTAAAAATAATTTAAGAAAGCTTATTTATTATTAAATTATTTTTAAAGGTATGGATTGAAAATATAAAAAAAGTAAGATTTTTAATGATTAAAATAGAGAGATTAATAACTAGTGATTATAATCCTTTAAAAGAAACAGTCTTAGTATTATTATAATTAATAAATAATTATATAAATACTAAGGCTTGAGTGTAGAGAAAGTCTACATTGAAACTATAGTATTTGTATTTATCTTAGGAGGTAATACAAATGAGTAAAGAAATAATAGATATTGAAGTAGAAGAATTTATACCATTTAATGATGCAGCAGATATGAAAGAATTTAGAAAATTTCTTAAACAATATGGAATAGAAGATGCCTTAGAGGATACTACATTAGATTATACTAAAAAGAAATTAGAGATGTTACTTGCTTTAGCTGAAGATGGTGAGGATGAAGAGTTAGCAGAACATAAAAATATATTAAAAAAATTATTAAATAATTTAAAAGGTGAAAAAGTTAAAAGAGAAGCTATGAAAGCTTTATATGAAGTTTATAGAGAGTATGAGGATCTAACTGGTAAGGAATGCGAAGATTTAATTGATTCTAAAGAATTAGATAAAAAAATAAAAGAGGCTTTAAAAGAATACAAGAAATATGAGCATTTTAAAACTCATGAAGAACAAATAGCTGAAAAATGGATAAGAGAGTTAAAGAAAGAGGCTATAGAGTACAAAAAACAATACAAGGAATTAAAAAAAGATATTAGAAGAGATTTAAAAAGATTAGAAAAATAAAATATAGTTAGATTTAAAAAATAAGCTATATCAAAACTTTATTTTAATAATTTGTTTTGATATAGCTTTTTTAAACATATATTATAATAAAAATAAAAAAAGGTTCTGTTTTACAGAACCTTTTATGGTTGCGGGAGCAGGACTTGAACCTACGACCTTCGGGTTATGAGCCCGACGAGCTACCAGCTGCTCCATCCCGCGTCATTAAATTGTATCTACTACTCTTTAACTATACGTTAATATATAATTAAAGTCAAGAAAATTAAATATTTATTATATTTAAATTGTTATAAGTACTTAGAACTTTCTCTTTTGTGATATATAATAAATATAGGGACGTATATTAGTTTTAATTTTTTATTCAGGAGGAGAAATGTTTACCAAAGGTTTTGACGAGGCATATAATAGGGCTTTAGAACTTCAGAAATTATTTTATGGTGAAAAAGAAAAATATAATGAAGAGTTAAAGAATGAAAATAGGGACATAAAGCATTTAGTTAACAAAATAAACGAAGAAAAAATATATATATTAGAAACACTAGTACCTAAATATGCTAAGAATATGAGTATTTTAGAAAGACAAAGTATAAAAGCTACTTTAGGAGAAGAAGTCAGTAGTGAATATATAATAAATGATTATAATATACGACCTATTAAAGAACTGCTACTGATAGATTATGATGAAAAGTCTATTATAAAAAATATAAAGAATCCTTTTATTAAGGTCTTTAAGATAAACAAAATAAATAAAAATTTAGATGAAGAAACTATGGAAATACAATCTGCAAGAGATGAAATGAAAAAGATATCACAATGTGCACAGGATGATAAACTTAAATTAATAAGAATTTATAAATTAATATGTTCTGCAACTAATTTAGGGGAAGCAATAGAGGAACGGTTTAGAGATTTCATACCTATGATACAAAGCAGCAGGCTAATATATGGGGATTGCAATATAGAGAAGCGTAGCTATAGAATAGGAAACGTTATGAAATGTTATGATGGAATAATGCAGTTTTTAGTAAAGATATGTGAAACTAAATATAGAAGTGCAGAGGGAAAGCGAGTTAAGTACATAAAAGATTCTTTAATTGATGAGCATTTAGAAGAATTAGATTTATGGAAACAGAGCTTTAATGAAATATAAATTTATTTAATTTCTAAAGTTAAGACAAGAGAAATAGGCAGATTTTTATGATTTTTTATGGTGTTACAGCCAGTTTATTCAATAAAATGATAAAAATTTTTAAAGAATAGAGAAAAATATGTAGATTTTATTGAATTTTTAACCAGAATATGATACTGTCTACATATAGTAAATACTTATAGCGTGTTAGTATTTATTTTGGATTTGGTTGGAGAATAATTTCTTCAGCCTTTATTCTTTATATAGATAGTTTATAGTTTAAGAAATATTTAAAATTAAGTCTTATGAAATCAAGGGTAACTTGAGTATTCATAAGGCTTTTTTATTTTATTTATTATGGAAATTCATTATAAAAACCTATTTGTAATCATATATTTCATATAAAGATTAATTAATAGGGGAGGAGAATTTTTTATAATGAGTACAATAAGTAACATATTAAAATCTTTTTTAACTCAAAATATTTTAGGGTATATTGGTGTTACATTAATTTTAATAGTTATATGCCTAGGATTTATCTACAATATGAGGGTTAAGAAAAAGTATGAGAATCTTTTAAATGCTTTTAATGAGAGTGAGTGGATTAATGTTTCAAATAATGAAGATCAAAAGGAACTTAAATTTCTTAATTCAGAGTTAAAGGCAATGGCAGATGATTTTAGAAAGAGTGCTATTAAAGGAACATATAATATTAATACAGAGGTAATAATTCAAAAGAATATAGAAAAGAGAATATTAAAAGAAGAAAATATTGCAAATATACTGCCATCTATTTCAATAGCTTTAGGTCTTATAGGTACATTTTTAGGGCTTACTGTGGCTATTATGACAACAACAGGTATATTATCCTCTGGAACACAGAGCATGGCTGATTTCTCAAGAAGTATGAATATGCCTCTAGGAAGTATGTCTAGTGCCTTTTGGACAAGTATTGTAGGGGTAATAGGTTCTATCATCTTAAATTGTCTAAACATTAATTTAAAGAGAGCTAAAGAGGATTTTTATGATGTTTTTGAAGACTATTTAGATAACATATTATTTTCTATTTATATAAAATCAGATAAAGATGTACTTACTGATTTTATGAATAAAGCTTTAGGAAGTTTTTCAATAAAGTTAGATGAATTATTTAACAAGGGAATAAATAATTTAGTTGAAGGCATAAATAAAAACACCGTAGATATGACAAGTACCTTTAATGGAATGAATAAACATATAAGTGATTTAGAGAATATTGTATCATACTTTAGAGTTTCAGTTATGGGAATAAAAACACCTATAAAAAGCTTTGGGGAAGATTTAGAAAAGTTTAGTAGGGTAAGTGCAGAGTTTTGTAATTCTGTAAATTCAACAAATAATAAATTCCTTAATAAATCTACTAGACTTGAGGAGAGTGTAAATGAACTATCAAAGGCTATAAATGATAATAAGAGAGAAATAAATAAGCTTTGTATGAGATTAGAGGTTCAAAGTAATGAGGTGAGAAGAGGATATAATACCTTTAATGATGTCTTTAATATTATAAAAGATGAGCAAAGCAGAAATAATAAAATTATTTCAAATCAAATTTCAAAATTAAATGATGGATATAGAGAATTTGAAAGAGGAATAAATAAATTTTCAAGCAATGTTTCAAATATGAAAAATGAAGTTGCAAATGGTATATACTATGCTCTTCAAAGAGAAACTCAAGAACTTTCATCAAATATAGTTGATAAATTAAATGTTCCTCTAAGAGATATTAGCCTAGCAACTGAGGAGTTAAGTAGAAGTACTAATAGGAATAGAGAAATTGGAAAGGCAGATTCAGGGTGGAAAAAAGATAGTAAAGAGATTGGTAGGTGTTAAAAATGAAGGTTAGGAGAAGAAAGTATAAGACAGAACAAGAAGTACCTTCTTATTGGCCTTCCTTTGTTGACATAATGACTACTGTTACATTAGTTTTTTTCTTTATCTTACTTACTTCAATAGGAATTTCAAGTATTTTTGTAGATAATATAGCTGTAGAAAGAGAAACTGTATATGATAAAATTCAAGGAGAATTAAATCAATATGCAGTTAATGAAGAGGTAATGAATTTTAACAGAGAAGAAGGAAAAATTGATATAAAAACAGAAACTTTTTTTGATAGTGATAGTTCAGTTTTAAAGGAAGATGGAAAGAAATTAGCCTCTGAACTTGGAGATATATTTTTTAAGTTACTATCTAATGAGGATATAAAAGAAAAAATAGATTATATAGAGATTGTAGGGCATACAGATTTTGCAGGAAGCACAATTCATGGAAGAGAGCTATCCACTGAAAGAGCAATAAGCTTTTTAAATGAAATGATGCCAGAGGATAGTGAACTTGAAAATTTACATGGAGAAAAGTTTAAAGCTTCAGGGATGTCTGAGTTTGAAAACTATGCTTCTAAAGAGGAAAGAGATAGGGGATATGATGAATATAATATAGAAGAAACCAAGAAAGATAGAAGAATTGAAGTGCGTATGGTATTTAGCAATGAAGATTTAGAAAAAGCAATAAAGGAAAGAAAAAATTAAATTTTTTAGGAAGATTTGTGTAAAACAAATCTTCCTATAGTTTTTAAATACTCATATTAATAATAAAAATTATAATTATTTAAGTTAAGTAAGATTATACAAAAAATTCCCCATATTAATATTAAATAGATTAATTGTTTATCTTTAAGAACTAAATCAGTAGGGCTTTCTCCTTCACTACTGGAATACATTAAATAATAGTATCTTATTGTTCCCCAGATTACCAATATGTCTGTAAAAATAAAAAATCTTATTGATGTACCTAAAATACAATATATAGAATAAAAGACTATTGTACAAGTTAGTGATATATTAATTACTTTATCTAAAAATTCCAAATTATATTTTGATAAATTTTTTCTATGAGTACTTGCATTTTCACCTAAAAAAATAACTTCATTTCTTCTTTTACCAAAACCTAAAAATAAAGATAAAAATAATGTACATAAAATTATCCAATCTGATGCAAGGACACCAGTAGCAAAACTACCAGCTAATACTCTAAAAATAAATCCTAATGCTATTGAGAAGACATCTATAATAACTAAATTTTTAATTTTAAATGAGTAAAATATATTATTTATTAAATAAACAATTATTATAAATAATATAGAAAATTTTAAGCTAAAGGCTATAGCTAAAGAGGTTAGGCAAAGAATTATGCCAATTAATATTGCTGCTGGAATACTAACTTTCCCGCTAGCTATAGGTCTTTTACATTTGTTTGGGTGCTTTCTATCATTTTCTACATCTACAATATCGTTCATTATGTAGACTGTGGAAGATATAAAGCAAAATGCTATAAAGGTAAGTATATTATTTTTTAGAATATCAATATTTAAAAATTTATTTGAAAAAATTATTGGGCCAAATATAAATAGATTCTTTATCCATTGATTTGGTCTAAGTAGTTTGATTATGTATTTAATCATAATCTAACGCCTCCTCATTTTCTTTTGGATTAAAAGCAGTCATGGCAAGAATTATAAATATCCATGATAAAGGATATGAATATCTGTCTTGAGCTTCTATGAGTAATAACTGTAGTGACATACCACCAAAAAGTATATAAAGAAGATCAATTAAGTTCTTTCTTTTTGACTTATTTTTATATAATCCAACATATGATAATGCAAGAAGTATAATGTAGAAACTTTGAATATAGAATACTCCTTCTTCACTGATTCTTATAGTCATATTTCCATTTTCTTTTCCTAGCATTTTTAGGTAATCTTCCTTATTATAAGCTTCATCTAATCCAGCTTCAGACCAGTAATCACCAGCAAAACTTCCATTATTCCAGAAGTTTGAAAATTTTGAAACATAGAATTTAGCAAGATCTAATTTAGGAGTATTTATTAATCTGTCTTTTATTATTTCTTTAGCCTTTTTATCAGCCTTTTCATAGTTTTCATCACAGTCATGAAAAACTTTAAAGTCCTCTTCATTCCACTTTCCACCAGAAGTTATATTTGTTCCTTTTAGCATAGAAATACTTGGTGGTTCTGTACCATGCCAAAGAGGATATTCAGTTATATTTAATTTAATAAGCAGTGTACTAAATAAAACAAAAGGAACTATAAATGATACTAATACTACTAGAATATTTTTAAGCTTAACAGTAATGTTTTCTTTGAAATAAAGAAATAAATACATTATGTAAGCTATTATAAAAACATATCCATTAGGTCTAAATAAATGAGATAAGCTTAAAAAGATTCCAGATAGACATAAGTATAATAAATTTTGTTTATTGTTTATTGATTTAAAGAACATAAGTACACTTAGCAATAAAAGTGGCATAGCTAAGTTTTCTGAACAATAAACATTGTTATATAATATCATAGGTGGATACAGGGCACTTATTAATAAAACCCAAAAACTTTTCTTTTCATCTTTAAAAATTTCTTTAGAAATCATATAAAGCAAAATTATGTTAAACATTGAAAGTAATATGTTTATAATTCGGATAGCTATTAAGGGGTTACTAAAAAAATTTCTTATTATGGCAAAATAAAGTACTGTTGCTGTCATATGTGGAAATCTTGCAAAGTAACTTGTTCCTCTAAACATATAGTTACTTCCAGTTAGAAATTCACCTGCACATATAAACATCCTGTTAAAATCACCTACAGGAATACTATCTAAATTTAGAAACCATAAGACTCTAAATATTAGTCCTACGGATAAAAGAATAATAAATAATAGTTTTTTGCTATAATTTTTCTTTAAATAAAAATACACAAATATTACTAAGCTTATTGCTATAATAGAAAGCACTAATGAAGTAATTGAAAATTTATAGTATAAATTTCTATGAACAATGCTTTCTACTAATATCAAAAGAAATAAAAATTTCAATGATATGTTTAAAAAACTACTGAGCGCTACATTTTTTTTCATCAAAAAGTCTCCAATCCATATATTTTATTATAAATTTCATTAGTCTCATAAATTATTTATAAAACCAAAAAATAAAGAAATTATCTATAAAAATAAAGGGTTGATAAAGAAGTTTATTTTTATAGAAAATTTCTAAATAGGTTATTATATAGCTATTAGTAGAGAACCTAAAATTATTAATATTGTACCTATAATCTTATTACTAGTTATTTTTTCACCTAAAGCTATTTTGGCTAAGATCATAGTCCATATGTAAGTCATGGCAGTAAGAGGTAGTACAATGCTATAAGGTAGATATTTAAGTACAAATATATTTAAAATAGCAGCTGTTACATAGAAAAAACCACCTATGTAAATTTTGAAATTAAATATAAGAGATAAGAAGTTATCTACATTTTCTGCACCTTTTTTAAAAAAGAAACCACCTAATGCACCGAAGAATGTCATTATGGGAAAAACTAAGTATATATTATTCATAAGATTTACCTCTTGCTATAAAAATAACTCCAGTAATAATAACTATAATTCCTAATAATTGAACTAATGATATATGTTCTTTTAGAAATAAGCTACCATTAATTAATGCAAATATATAACTTGTGCACATTAAAGGGTGTATTATTGAAAGATCTCCAAATTTTAAGGCTAATATCATACTAAGAGCTCCTATGCCATATAGGACAAAACCTATAATTAATAGAAAGAGATTAGAATCAACCCCTATTTTCCAAAATAATTGTCCGAAAGAAGTACAGAGTGCGGAGAAAAATATTAAAATTATCCCTTTATTTAAATTTTTATTCTTCAAAATTCTTACCTACTTCCATTTTAATATTTCATATTCATGATTTGAACTTTTGCTATTAATAAGATATGCATTCTTAACTAAACTAAACATTGGCGCATCTGATAAAGAGTCAGAATAAGCAACGGAATTTTCTTTATCAATTATCAAATCATGTTCTTGTAAAAATGTATTTATTCTTGAGACCTTTTCTTCACCCTTACAATTTAGTCCACTTATTTTGTTTATAAATCTGCCATTTATAAATTCGAATTTAGTTCCTATTACACCATCTATAAAATCTTCATCCTCAAAATATTTTAAGTAACATTCTGGAGATGCTGAAATCAATAATATATAATATCCTTTACTTTTTAAATCTTTAATTTTAGTCAAAGCATCTTTATAAATCTTAGGTTTTATCATTGTATTAAAAAAGTCACTTAAATCACCTTCACAGAGATAATTTAAGGTATAAAACATAGATTCTTTTGCTTTGGTAGTAGTTATTATTTTAGCCTTATATCCTAATAATTTTATAAATAATATAGGTAAATGAAAGGATAAATAAGGTTTTTTCTTTATTGTGTATTTAAGTAAATAAAACATGGAATCACCATGTATCAATGTTTTATCTACATCAAATAAAGCTATTTTAGTAGTATTCATATAATTTCTCCTAAGTTATTTAAGATTTAATCATATAGCTTAAATGATTATAATTTTTGAAAATATAAAGAATGTCTTGTGGCACTCTATAATTGTAATTAAAGAAAATATCATAGTAGTAATAGTATTAACTACAATAATTTCAGTTTCTTGTTAATTTTACCATATTTAATTGAGATTTCAAGATGTATTAAAGTTAGGAAAATTTCTAAATAGTGGCTATTTTAGTATGAAATTTAATTTTAGGAATTATGCATTTAATTTTTTTACTTATAAAAATCATTGGAAAATATGAAAGATATGTATATAAATAAAGAAAAAGGGCGTGTATCAAAATAAGTTTTATTATATTTTGATACGGCCTCTTTTTCTTCTTATTTAAATGTGAAAACTTACTTAGTTACTAGCTTATTTTGTTATTAATATTAACTTTTATATAATCTATTATTTCAGATTTAGTTAAGGGTTTAGAGAAATAATATCCTTGAACAATATCAAATCCTAAACTACTAAATAATTTAAAGTCTTCATAATTTTCTACCCCTTCAATAACAGAGGTTACCTTTAATTTTTTGGCTAATATAGATATTGCTTCAATAACAGCTAATTTACTAGGGGTTCTTGCATCTATTACAAACTCTCTTGGAATCTTTAATTCATCAAAATACAGATTAGATATTTGGCTAAGAGAAGAATAGCCTGTACCAAAGTCATCTATGGATATACAAATTCCATTTTCTCTAAGAAGATTAATATAAGAGATTGTTTTAGCATTATTATTTAGTGATACATTTTCTAATATTTCTGCTGTTATTAAATGTTTTGGAATTTTATATTCTTTATAAATATTTAGAATTTCATTGATTTTTTCATAGGATTTTAAAGTGTTTAAGGATAAATTTACACTGCACTTTAATTTTATTCCTTTATCTATTAAGCATCTTTGAAATTCACAGGACTTTTTAAAAACATATAAGTCAAGGGAAGAAATTTCACCTAAGTTTTCAGCTATAGGTACAAACTTAGAAGGAGAAATTTCACCTAGTTTATCATGTTTCCAACGAAGTAGAGTTTCAAAACCAACTATTTTTAATGTTTTTACGCAAACTTTAGGTTGGAAGACTAAATGAAACTTACCTGTTAAAAGATCATTTTTAAAATCCTTTTTTAATATATTCATATGTTCTAAATCAGTTTTTAAATTATCATCATACATAAGTATAGAGTTATTAGGACCTTTAAGCTTCTTAGCTCTCATTAGAGCATAATCTGTTTCTTGAATTAGTAAGTCTAAGTTAATATTTGAATCATTTAATGAATATCCAATATTAAAGTTTATATGTATTAAATCAGAGTTATGTTGAATTTTTATATTTTCAAGGTCTCTAAAAAATTTTAATATAAGATCAACTTGATCTAATTTAGAGATTAAGGCAAATTCATTTCCGCTATATCTACAGTAGAAAACATTTTTACCTAGAAGTAGTTTAAGTTCTTTAAATTTATTTGCAACTTCTACTAATACCTTATCACCAACAACATGTCCAAAAATATTATTAATGTCCTTAAAGCTCTTTATATCTATAAAGAAAAGTGCATAATCAGTATTTATGGTTTCAAGTTTCTTTAAAAAATAATTTCTACTATACATATTAGTTAAAAAGTCTATTTCATTAGCCCTCTTAACACTTGCAATTAATCTTAGATTATCTTTTCTTAATATAACATCTCTACATACTAGTAAAATCATAACAAGAAGTATAATTACTAAGCTTTCTATGCCGTTAAAATCACCACTTGCTATAGAAGATGAAATTATATCTATAGCCGAAAAGGATACTGGGAAAATTCCAATAGTAATACTTATCCATGAGTTATTTATATTCATATAGGAATCATCAAATAGCACTTGATCTGGAGCTTTTTCTTGTTCTGTAATTGAATGATATATAGAAAGCATTAATAATATTGGACATATAAAGTAGATTCCAATACCTTGATATAAGTAATGAGAAAAAAGCAACTTACTATTAAAATATGAGACTATATAGCAGTTAAGATTTGAAACATAAAAGTAGATTAATAATAGAAAACTACTCTTTTTATTTCCTCTTAAATAAATAGTTTTTACAAAGATCAATATAATAAGAAATCCTTCTAAAAAAATCCTTAAGCTGTTTATATTTAATAGAGCCAAACTATATACTGAATCATCTAAGAAATATATTGAGGATATAAAGTATTTAGAATTTTTATAAATAATAAAAGCAAAAGGTATAAAGGTAAAAAATGAATCACGAATAATATAATCCTTTAAAACCCTATACTTAAGCATATCTTTTATAAGTTTATAAATCATTACAATAAATATCAATGATAATATTAAAAATTGAAAGTTTTTTATTATTAGTGTATTAAAAATTGGAAGGTCAAATATACCAAACAAGTTTGTTGCTAAGGTTATTAAAATTTGTATGCTTCCAATTAATATAAAGCTTAATTTTATGGTGCTTAGAGAACTTTTAGAAATTCTATATCTAAATGCAAAGATTGTACTAAAGCCACATTGAAAAACCCAAAATGAAAAGGCTATGGCCCATATAAAGTAGTCTGGTAAGTGTGATGGTATTACCAATATAGAAATTAATGTTCCTGCCAAAACTAAAAAACTTAATATAATTTGAACTATAAAAAAAAGTTTTATCTTATTGAGCATAGGTCTATGCGTCATATAAACCTCCGAAAGCTTCTTAATATAATATTTGAATTATTAGTTATTTTTATCAAATAATTCATTAACATTTTATTAATATAAGTAATTTATGTCAAATTAAAATAAATATAATTATGGGTAAAAAAATAGTTCTAATCTAGAGTATTCTAAGTTTTATAAATAAAATAGGCTTACCAATGAATATTATTAGTTTTACTGAAATAAAGTTATGGTATAGAGATATATCGTTAATTAATTTTAGGAGGATTATATGATAGATTATTTTAAAGAATTAAATATTCAGATAGATGCCTCTGATAATGAAGTTAAAAATGCCTATTTTAATATGACTAAAAAATATCCACCAGAAAAGTTTCCAAAGGAATATAGAGTTATAAGGGATGCCTATGAAACCTTAATAGACAAGTCTAAAAGGGATGCATATATTTTAGAGACTTTTGATATTGAAATAAAAAATATACTTAATGAAGGTATTGATTTAGCTAAAAGTGAAAAATATGATTTAGCAGCTTTGAATTTTGAAAAAGTTCTTAAAAAATACCCTGATAATTCAAAGGTTAAAAAGGACTTAGCTGTATGTTTAATGAGAGGTAGAAATTATAAAAAAAGTTCTAAGATATTAAAAGAATTAGTTATAAGAGAACCTAACAATATAGAATACTATAAGCTTTTAATAAATGCCTATGGAGATAATTATGATCTTAAAAATTTAGAGAGTGTCCTTAAAAAGAGCTTGAATTTAAAAAATGTAGAAGTAGATTTTTACTTAAAGTTATTTGAAATTTACAATGAAAGCGAATTAAGGGATTATACAAAGGCTATTAAGGTTTTAAAGGATGGCTTAGAAAATAAAAATATAAATTCAAAGAAGTATAAGTTATACCTTAAGTTTTTAGATTTATCAGATAGATTAGATTGCAAAGATGATTTTAATAAGGGGTGTGAAGCTTTAAGCGGAATCATTTTAAAGGATAATTATGAAGAAGTAAAAAGTTCAATATTAAATTTATTAGATAGAATTTTAAAAGAGTTTCATTTTAAAAATGGAGTTAGACTTACATCAACAGCTTTAGTTTTAATAGATGAAAAAAAAGATATGGAAACCTTAGAAAAGATAATGGATTTAAGGCGTAGTTTTTTAGAACTATCTAGGCTTTATGAGGATAAGAGTATAAATGAAGATTTTAAAAAGATAGTATTTTATAATGCTGTAAGCAAATTTTTAAAGGATGATATTGAATTTAATAGGGATTTTGAAAGAATAAATCAAAACTTTTTTAATAACTTTAACTTTGAAAATGATGAATTAGTAAAATCAATTGGGAAGTTAAAAAATGATTATAGGAATGTGTACTTAGAAACAAGAAAGTTAAGTGATAAGGTCTTGGGTAGATATAGCAAAGTTCAGAAAATAAAAGAGGAAAAGAATGTACCTAAGGAATTTTATTCTAATAGGAGAGAGGGGAATCCCGTAAAAATTTTATTTAGAAAAGTAATAAATAGTTTTAGAGATAAATAAAATAAGGGGGTACTAATTTGAATTATGAAGAGGCTTTAAAGGATATTTGTGAAGAAAAAAAGTATATAGATTTATTTGAAGAGGATAGAGGATTAAAAGAAATAAAAAATTTTATAAAAAAAATAGCCATACAAAATGAAAATATGAATCAAGGATATATTGAAGAGGTCTATAAAATAGCTAGTAGCCTTGAATGGATTACAACCTATATAAGTAAAAAGAGTGAGGAAGAAGAGCTAAGAAGTAAAAGAATAAACAAAGAATTAGAAATAAGAGAAAAGAGATTAGTTAAAAGCATAATAAGTATAGTGGACAATATAAAATATATTTATGATTTTAGCCAAAAATCTAACAATGAAGTATTAAATGAGGCTATGAATAATCTATTAAACACAGTAAAAAGGGCAATGGTGAATGTAGATATCCTTCTTATTGATGGGAAAGAAACTTTTTTTGATGAAAGCTTACATGAGTGTGTTAGTACTATTTGGAATGACGAAAGAAAAGATTATGAGATAAACGAGGTTTTAAAGTTTGGATACATATACAAGGGAAAAGTTGAGAGGACAGCTCAAGTAGTAGTAGTTAAAAATAAGGAGGATATAGAATGGGAAGAATAATAGGAATTGATTTAGGGACAACAACTTCAGAAATAGCTTATGTAAAAGATGGTAAGCCATGCATAATAAGAAATATTGAAGAAGGAGATGAACATGCTATTCCATCAGTGGTTTCTATAGAAGGAGATGAAATAAAGGTTGGAAAGAAAGCTAAAAATCAAATTTTACTAAAGCCTGAATTAACAGTTGCTGAAGTAAAGAGAGTTATGGGAACAGAAAATATTATACAAATTCAAGGGAAAGAATACAGACCAGAAGAAATTTCAGCGCTAATTTTAAAAAAATTAAAAGAAGTAGCTGAATATTTTTTAGGAGAAGAAGTAGAAGAGGCTGTAATAACTGTCCCTGCTAATTTTAATGATATACAAAGAAAAGCTACAAAAAATGCTGGGGAAATAGCTGGTTTTAAAGTAGAAAGAATAATAAATGAACCTACTGCGGCTGCCATGGCTTATGGAGTAGACAACCTAGATAAAAACGGTAATATTCTAGTTTATGACTTTGGAGGGGGAACCTTTGACGTAACTATATTAGAAATGTTTAATGGAGTTTTAGATGTAAAGGTAAGTAGAGGAAATAATTATTTAGGTGGAAAAGATATTGATAATAAATTAATAGACCATGTGGTAAATGAATTTAATAAATCAACAGGTGTAAAATTAGATACCTCAGATAGTAGAATTTTGGCGAGACTTAAAGAAGGGGTAGAGGAAGCTAAAAAAACATTATCCACATCTAAGATGGCTGAAATAGTACTTCCTTATATTAGTGCTGACAAAGATAATAATCCAATAAACTTAGAAATGGTATTAACTAGGGAAGAATTTGAGTTTAATGTTAAAGAGATAATAGATTCTACTGAGGATATAGTAAATGAGGCTTTAGAGGATGCAAATATTACTGATAATGAGATAGATACAGTATTATTAGTTGGTGGTTCTAGTAGAATACCTTATGTAAGAAATATGCTTGAAAAAAGATTTAAAGGAAAAATAGCAAGGGGAGTAAATCCAGATGAGGCTGTGGCTTTAGGGGCTTCAGTACAAGCTGCTATTAAAAATGATATTCCAGTTGGAGATTCAGGTACAATAATAGTTACTGATACATGCAACTATACTTTAGGAGTGGCATTAAAGGGAGGAATATTTGATCCTATAATTGATAGAGATTCAAAATTACCTGCAAATGTAACAAAGAGATATTGTACAGTCATGGATAATCAAACAGAAGTATTAGTAAGTGTTTATGAAGGTGAAAGTAGATATGTTAGTGATAATACCTTAATAGATGAATTTATATTATCAGGAATACCAAAGGCTGATACTGGTAAAGAAAAAATAGATATTACCTTTACCTATGATTTAAATGGAATTTTAAATGTTTCAGCAGAAATTCTTTCTACTGGAGATGAAATTTCTAAAATAATGTCTACTAAAGGCCTTTCAAAAGAAGAGATTCAGGATCTTAAAGAGGTAGTTTCAAGTAATGAAAATAATAATGAACTTGTACCTTGGAAATCAGCCAATTTATTTAAATTAGTAGAACCTAACTTTAGATTAGCAGAAAGAAAAATTCCTATGCTACCAAGTGCCGATAGAGAAAAGCTTCAAGAAATTATGAGTGATATGAAGGATGCCATAGTAGATAATGATAAAATGGCACTTATGAAATTAGATGAAGAACTTACAGACTTTTTATTTGATTTCGTAAATTAATATTGGGAGCATTTCTTATGAAAAATAGTAAAGAAGCTTTAGAAGGTGCTTATAATAATGCTTTAGATTTAATCTTAAATAAAAAATTGAAAGAGGGAGAAAAGCTCTTAGAAAAAATTTATGGCTCTGGAAATATAAATATAGATATTTTAAATCTTTTAGGGATAATAAAATATATGTATTGCGATTTTTATGGAGCTAAGAAATATTGGAATGAGAGTTTGAAAGTTTCATGTGAAGATAATAAGGCTTCTGAATTTATAGAAGATATAGAAAGTGATGATTTTAAACTAATAAGTGAAAAATATATATATTCACTAAACTTAATAGAAGATAAAAATTATTCACAAGCAATAGAGGTTTTAGAGGAAATTAATAAAGGAAGAAGTGAATTAATAGAAGTTAAAATTCTATTAGCATTATTATATATGATAATAGATGAGAAAAATAAGGCCTTTAAAAATATAGAAAGTGCTTTATCATATGATATATCAAATTATAAGATAAAAGAGATATATAATGAAATAAAATGTGATTTAGCAAAGGATGAAGAAAAAGAGGAAAGTGAAGAATTAACTTTTTCTGAGTCTATTCTAAATTTGGTAATGATTTTGAATTATAGGATAAACTCTTTTTATGAAGAGGAATTAAAGTATAGAAATGAAGAAATAAAATCCTTATATGAAGAAATCAAAAATATGAATTTAGAAATTGAATCTTTAAATACTAAAAAAGAAAAATTGAGTTTATAAATTAATTTAGCTGTATTAAATATATTCTAAAAAATAAATTTCTTAGAATATAATTTGATACAGCTATTTGTTTTTTATGAAGATAATATTTCCTGTGAAATATATGTATGTAGAATGTATTATTTGGTTTTGTATTATGGTAAAATATTCATGTAAAAAATAGAAAGTTAAGAGTAGATTAGTAAAGGGTTTTATATTATAGTAAAAATTATTTAAACCCTATAGAGGAAGATAGATTTCCTTTTAGGTATTTATTTTAAGGAGGAAAGCAATGATAGATATACATTCACATATAATACCTAATATAGATGACGGTTCAAAAAGTTTAGAAATGTCCTTAGAAATGTTAAAAAGAGCAGAAGAGTCAGGAACTAAGAAAATAATAGCAACTCCTCACTTCTTTAAGGGATATTGGACAGAAAACTATAACAGTGTAAAAGATAAAGTTAAAGAATTAAATAAGCTAGCTAAGGAAAATAATTTAAATATTGAAATTTATCCAGGACAAGAAGTATTCTTTAATAATTACATATTAGAGGATTTTAAGCTTGGAGATATTGGAACCTTAGGGGAATCAAGATATATGCTTATAGAATTCCCTATGGATAAAATATATTTTCAAAAAGCAATAGATGAAATATATGAACTTAAAATAAAAGGAATAACTCCAGTGATTGCTCATCCAGAAAGATATGTTGATTTCATAAATAATCCAGAGGAAATAAATCAGTTTATTGATGAGGGATACTTATTCCAGTTAAATGGAGGAAGTCTTACTGGATTATTTGGAAAAGAAGTAAAGAAAACAGCAGAGCTATTCTTAGAAAATAATCTATATAGCTTTATTGGATCTGATGCTCATAGTAATGGAAATAGAAATACTAGCTTAAAGGAAGCTTGTGAAGTTGCAAATAGTATAAGCAGAGGAGCAAGTAGAAGATTTGAAGCTAATGGACTTGCTTTATTAAATAATGAAAAGATAGTATTCCAAGGACAAAAAGTTAAAAAGAAGAAAAAAGGATTATTTTCATTCTTCAAAAGATAGATGTTAATTTATAAGCTATTAAATATAGGTCTATATCAAGATAATTTTATTAAATTTTGATATAGACTTTTTCTTTTAAAGAAAACTATATTTAAAAATGTTAATAAAAAATAAAATATATTCATAAAAATTCAAAAAAAGAGTATTTATTAAATAAAAAGTTTGATATAATAACTATAAAGTTATTGAAAACGTTTAGATTTATAAAAGCATCAATAAGTTATAAGTTTTTAATAAAATTAATATACAGGATTATTTTTATATTTAAATTATGGTTTGTAAGGATATTAAAAAATTTTAAAGGGGGAGATATTATGAAGAATAATAAAAAAATAAGTTTAAGTATTGTTTTAGCATCATTAATTACAGTTTCTTTAGTTTCTTGTGGAAGTAGTTCAGTAAAGGAGGATTCAACGGCTTCAAAGACAAAATTAGAAGAAAAAGCTGATGGAAAAGTTCAATATGGATTAGAAGAGTTAAACTGGGACCCTGATAATTATAAGGCATTAGTAAATGTTATAAAGGAATATGGAAAGGATAGTAAAAATTATGATGAAAATCAAAAGCCTTATGCTGTTTTTGATTGGGATAATACAACAATAATGAATGATGTTGAAGAAGCATTACTTGCTTATCAGTTGATGAATTTAGAATTTAAAATGACGCCTGAAGAATTGGATACTGTTATGAAAACTAATATTCCAAAGGATAACTTTGTTGAGAAATGCAATAATAAAGAGGGAAAGCCTGTTAATATTGATTTAATTACAGAGGATATTGTTAGTGATTATACATATCTATATGAAAATTATAAAGGTTTTAAAGGAAATAAATCCTTGGATGAAATAAAAAAAGAAAAAGAGTATGAGGATTTTAAAGCAAAACTTAGATATCTTTATAGTGCAATTGGAGAATCATTTAGTTCAGATGTAAGTTATCCATGGGTAACTTATTTGTTTAAAGGAATGACTTCTGAGGAGGTTGCTAAACTTACTGAAAAGTCTAATGATTACTGGTTAAATGAAAAGTTAGGTGTTGAAACGTGGACTAGTAGTGAAGAGATTCCAGGAAAAGCAGGAATTGTTTCTGTTACATTTGATACAGGATTAAGAACTATTAAAGAACAACAAAATTTATATAAAACTTTAATGAAAAATGGTATTGATGTTTATGTATGCTCAGCTTCTTACATTGACGTTGTTAGGGAATTTGCAACAAATCCTAAGTACGGATATGAATTACCATCTAAAAATATATATGCTATGGAACTTTTAAAAACAGATGATGGTAAAATAAAGGCTGAACTAAATCCAGAGTATTATCAAACTCAAGGAAAAGGTAAGACAGAAACTATTAAAAAATTTTTAGTTCCAACTCATAATAAAGGCCCTGTAATCACTGGAGGAGATAGTAATGGTGACTATTATATGCTATCAGATTTTGATGATACAAAGGTTAGCTTAATTATAAATAGATGTAAAGGTGGAAAGATTGGTGAGCTTTGTGATAAAGCCATTGAAACTATGGGAAAATCTGATGAAAGATATTTTTTACAAGGTAGAAATAATAATACCGGTGAATTTATTCCAAGTGAAAAAACAATATTATTAGGAGAAGATACTGAGAAACTTAAATAACATAAAATTTATTTTTAACCCCCATTTCATTTTTAGAATGAAGTGGGGGTTTTAAGTTTAAAAAGTAAATATTTATTCTCCAATAATATTATTAGTATCTTCCATAAGCATTGAAAATTGGCTTTTTTTAATCCATCCATTACAATTTATTTTTGATTCTGTATTTAACAATGAATAATACCAAATTTCATTGTTTATTTCAGCTTCATCAATAATTTTTACTTGTGATTTTTCTTTGATTTTACTAATAGCAATAGATTCCTCAGAGGGAGCTATGAAAATTGAGGTATAAGGTAGTGTAATTCCATATTTAAATTCAGGCTTATTAAAATTTATTATTAAATTTTTTTTGGAATCATTGTTACTTTTTTTATAAGTTGTATCTTTATATTTTGAAAGTTGATTATTTAAAGTTAAAATTTGCCTTTTATATTCAGTAATTTTAATATTGCATTGATATAGTACAAAGGCAACAGCACACACACCTAATAGTATTAAAAAAATACATAAAAAGATCAAATTAAATTACTCCTTTATATTAGTGTTTAATATAATATATTGTTTAAACATAAGATTAATTACATAATTTTGTATGAATAAATTAAAAAAAAAAGCTTAAACTAATAGAGAATTTTAAAATGTTAGGAGGGATTATTATGGCTAATCTAAATGAATTAGAATTACAAAATCTTCGTCACTTAATAGGAGCTCATTGTACAATTGAGAAAAAACTTGAATGTTACTCAGAACAATGTACTGATCCAACATTAAAAAATATGTTAAAAAAAGATGCACAAGATGCTAAAAACAGTAAAGAAAAATTAATGTCATTTTTAGGATAGGAGGCAATTAACATGCAAGAAAAAGAAATGATAAGCGATTATCTTGCTGGAATAAATGCAAGTTTAGCAGGATATGGTGGTATAATTTCTCAATGTGAGAATCAAGAATTAAGAGAAACTATACAAAACATGAGAAACCAAGATGAAGTACGTCAATATGCTCTTTTCAAAATTGCAAAAGAAAAAGGATACTATATCCCTGCTCAACAAGCAACTCCAGAAGAAGTAGCTACTGTAAAACAACAAGTTTCTCAAGGATAAAATTATCTAACTAAGAATACTACATAGAAATTTGTTAAATAAACTTAGAAAGAGACTATTAAAAAATTAATAGTCTCTTTTTTATTAAGCAAATAAATTTGTTATTAAAATAATTATATTAAGAATAAACAGAACTATTACTGGTACTATAGAACGTGAAACCCTAAGTTCAGTTTTCATATAATTATAAAAAGTTATTAAAGAAATTACTATTGGTGTGAAAAATATAAAAAATAATTTTGGAATATAATTACCTAATTCTCCGCTTTCTACTATCTGTAAAGCAATTTTGTTCGGTAAATTTTTAAATAAGATAATATTTATAGCTAAGCATAGTATTAAAAATAACATATTAATTTTAAAAATTTTTTTGTAACTTAAAATCTTTTGAATAAACATTTGTTTAATACCCAACCCCTTAATATACCTAAATTAAATTTATTTAAAGTAATATATAATAATGCTTTTTATTAAGTATATATCAAACAATAATCTTTTGGATATTTTTAACAAAAAATTTATAGTACAATAAAAATTAATCAATAACTTTTCCTAATACTTTTCCTATGGAGTCATTTATAACTAAGTCAGCTTTAGAATCAGCTTGAGTTGAACTTTTGTTTATTAAAACTAAATTCTTTCCTCTAAAATAGTTAATAAGCCCTGCAGCAGGATAAACAACTAAGGAAGTTCCGCCTATTATAAGGGTATCTGCTTTAGAAATAGCATCAATAGCACCTCTAATAACATTATCATCTAAAGGCTCTTCATATAAAACCACATCAGGTTTAACTATTCCACCACACTTAGTACATTTTGGAACACCCTTTGATTCAAGAATAAATTTTTCATCATAGAAAGTGTGGCAATCTACACAGTAGTTTCTAAGAACTGAACCATGAAGTTCAAAAACATTTTTGCTCCCTGCCATTTGATGAAGTCCATCTATGTTTTGAGTGACTATAGCCTTTAATTTTCCCATTTCTTCAAGTTTAGCCAAGGCAATATGTGCATCATTAGGCTTGGCATTAGGATAAATAAGTTTAGCTTTATAAAAGTTGAAAAACTCTTCTGGATATCTTTCAAAAAAACTATGAGAAACTAATTGTTCAGGGGTAAAAGTAATATTAAGCTTTTCATTAAATAAGCCATTAGCACTTCTAAAGTCAGGAATTCCAGACTCAGTTGACACGCCAGCTCCTCCAAAGAAAACTATGTTATTACTATTTTTTATTATTTCTTTTAATTTGTTTATCTTATCATCCATGAAATCATCTCCAAATATTTATTTATAATTCAATTATAAGACTCTTAATTTTAATATGCCAAGAGATAGAAAAATTAAGCTTTATAAATATAAAAATAAATTATATAAAAATATATTTAAAGCTTTAAATTTTTAAAATGATGAACTAGCTTAGTGTAATAAAAGAGTAACAAATACATATTATTTAAAGAGGTTAATTTAAGGGGAGGTTTAAAATGGCTTTTAAAGATGACATTCAAAAATTATCAGTTCAGGTAAAAGAGAGAAAAGAATATATCACTAATGAAGAAATGACAAAACAAGCATTAATAATACCATTTATTCAAATATTAGGATTTGATGTTTTTAATCCTATTGAAATTAGACCAGAATATAGTGCTGACTTTGGAATAAAAAAAGGCGAAAAGGTTGATTATGCTTTATTTAAAGAAAATGAACCAATAATATTTATAGAAGCAAAATCAGTAAATGAAAATTTAAACAATCATGATGCACAATTAGCGAGATATTTCAATTCAACAAAAGAAGTTAAGCTTGCTATATTAACTAATGGGATTGAATATAAATTTTTTACTGATTTAAATGCAAATAATGTAATGGATGATACTCCATTTTTAAATATAAATTTACTAGAGATTAAAGAATCGGATATAGAAAGTTTAAATAAATTAAGAAAAGAAAATTTTGATAAGGATTCATTAATAACTTATGCTGAAGAATTAGTTTATACTTCTACTTTAAATGAAAGTTTAAGAAGACTTTTTAGCAATCCAAGTGATGATTTTGTAAGATTCATAGTAAAGGATTTTAGTGAAATGAGAATAACATCCAATGTGATTGAGAGATTTAGACCACTTGTAAAAAAAGCAATTTCAAATGCAGTTTTAGATATAGTTAGTAAGGGGTTATATCAACAAGAGACATTAACTATAAAAAAAGAAGAAAATATAAATAATGATAGTGTTAATAGAGAAGACTTATCTGAAATTGAAATAGGAAATAAAGTTCAGAAGGGGATAATAACCACAGAGAATGAACTTAAAGGTTTTAATATAGTTAAAGATATACTAGAGAAAAATAATAGAGATATTTCAGAGATTAATTATAAAGATACTACAAACTATTTTTCTGTGTATTTAAGGAATACAACTAGATGGATTATTAGATTTAATTTAGATGCTAGTAAGAAAAATGTAATGACTAAATTACCTGTAGAATACGCAAAAAATATTTGTCCTAATAAGGAGATTGAGCAAGCTCCAAAGGGAATAGGAGAATCAAGGGTATATATTAATTCTATAGATGAATTATATGATTTGGAAAAATATTTAGTAGATGCCTATGATAATGTAAATTAATATATTAAAATGCAAAATATATTTTAAGTAAACTTATATATCTTCTAATAAAAATTAAAAGGCTATTAAGTAAAATCTGATTCTTATATTTAATTAAGAGGCAGATTTTTTATTAATATTTTGTATTTTAATTCATAATAAAAATTTACATTATATCTTAAATAAATTTAGAATTTTATGTTGATACTATATAGTTTTTTTATAAAATTTATATTAAGAACTTAAAAAATACGAATTCTATAAAAGGATGAGAAGATTATGGACTTGAAAGAAATAAGAGAAAGAATGTATGGCCAAAAACTTTATTATTGTAATGATGAAGATTTGATGAGGGAACAGATGAAGGCTTTAGAGTTACTTTATGATTTTAATAAAACAAGACCTTCAGAACAGGATAAAAGGGAGAAAATACTAAAGAAGATGTTTGCTGAAATAGGAGATGATTGTTATATTGAACCGCCTTTCCATGCTAATTGGGGAGGAAAAAATGTACATTTTGGCAATGGAGTTTATGCTAATTTTAATTTAACAATGGTTGATGACTGCGATATATTTGTTGGAAATAATGTGATGTTTGGCCCAAATGTTACAGTATCAGCAGGGACACATCCTATACATCCAGAATTAAGAAGTAAACAAGCTCAATATAATATTCCTATACATATAGGAAATAATGTTTGGATTGGTGCAAATTCTGTGATACTTCCAGGCGTTAATATTGGAGATAATTCAGTAATTGGAGCAGGAAGTATTGTTACAAAGGACATTCCATCTAATGTAGTTGCTGTAGGAAATCCATGTAGAGTATTAAGAGAAATTAATGAAAATGATATGAAATATTATTATAGAGATATGAAAATTGATATTGAGTAAAATCATATATATTTTAAAAATAAAATATTTCCTTACATTAAATATTTTTAATGTGGTAAAATAGAAGTATACAGCGTGTAGTTTTAATGACGTAATTCCAGTTGTTAAAACTACTTTTTTTATTTTAGAAAAGTATAGTGCTAACTACTTGAGTTAAAAGAGCAATCTCTTAATGATGAGATGAAAGCAAAATTTTAATTTAAGGAAGGTGAAAATTTATTGTTTAAAATTAATGATTATATAATGTATGGAACCGTTGGGGTTTGTCAGGTTATAGATATTACTAAAGAAACTCTTATGAATAATATTGAAAAAGAATATTATGTATTAAGTCCAGTCTATTCTAAGTATCCTAAGAAGACAGTAATTAAAATTCCAGTTGATAATAAGAAAATTTCTATGAGAACTCTTCTTTCTAAGGAGGATGTAAATTCCATTATAAATAGTATCCCAGAGACGGAAACTTTATGGATAGATAATGATAGACAAAGAAATGATGAGTTCAAAACAATGCTTAGAAGTGGAAATTGTGATGATTTAATTGTATTAATAAGAAGTATATATTTAGATAAAAAGAAAAGAAAATTAGATGGTAAAAAGGCATGTAAGGGCGACGATGAGATTATGCAAACTGCGGAAAAATTAATAAATGAAGAGTTTGCAGTTATCCTTGATATTCGTCCAGAAGAGGTAAAGTCTTATATAAAAAGTCATATACCTCAATAAAGCATAAAGAAAAGTAATCAAGAAGTTAGTGAATACTTTGATGAAATAGTATAAAAGTGGAAATTAATAAACCTAGATAAAATATAAAAAATATTTTATCTAGGTTTATTTTTATATTTAAATTTAAAATAAATTAGTCATTTCAGGAAAAGATAAAAAGAAGAATATCTTTTGAGGTGTGCTATGAAGGAATTAGAAAGACTTTTAGGAAGGCTAACAATTATCAATATAAAAGAGATTATTATAATTCTTGTTATTATGATAATTGTTTTAATCATAAATAAAATACTAATAAATAATCTATTTAAGTTACTAATGAGAGGGGCAAGAAGGACTAAAAATTACTTAGATAATAATATTGTTAGAGCTTTAGAAAATCCATTAAAGCTTATTGTATCCTTTGTTGGAATATATTCAATATTTAAAGTTATAAATCTTGATTCCTTAGGTATAGATTTTTTATCTACATATAAGATTCTAAGAGTAGGAATAATAGTGTCATTTATATATTTTGCCTATAACTTAACTTTAGAAAATTCATTACTTTATTCTAAGTTACATAAAAATGATGGTGGTAATACTATTGTATTTCCTTTTATTTCTATAATTATTAGATTGATAATATTGCTAGTTGGAATAATTATAATTGCAAATGAATTTGGCTTAACTGGCTTTATTGCTGGGTTAGGTGTAAGTGGAGTTGCCTTTGCTTTAGCTGCACAGGATACCTGTTCAAATTTGTTTGGGGGAATGGTAATAGTTTTAGATAGACCTTTTTCTATTGGAGATTGGATACAAGCTGGAGATGTTGAAGGAGTTGTTGAGGAGATTACATTTAGAAGTACAAGGATAAGAACCTTTTCCATGGCAATTGCTACTGTACCTAATTCAAAACTTGCTAATAGTAACATAATAAATTGGACTCAAAGAAAATTAAGGAGAATTCATTTTAAATTTACTATGGATTGTAAGACACCAATAGAAAGTATAAAAAATTCTGTTAATAAAATAGAAAATATGCTAAAGAAACATGATAAAATAGATAAAAATTTGATAATAGTAAGTTTTAATGAGCTTTCAACTTATGGTTTTGGAGTTTTTATATATTTCTACACAGATGAATTTGAATATTTAAAATATGAAAAGCTTAAGGAAGAAATAAATATAAAAATCTTAGAGATATTAAGAGAAGAAAATGTTAGTTTAATGTTTTTAAATTTTGATTTTAAAGGTTTTGAGAGAAGATCTGGGAATTGTAATCTTGAAAACACTGAGTTGGAATCAATAAAAAATATTACTGAGGAGGAGAGAGGAGTATGACAATTAAGTTAGAAGCATGTGTTGGAAATTATAAGGAAGGAAAAAGAGCTGAGGAATTAGGAGCTAATAGAATAGAGCTTTGTGATAACTTGGCTCAAGGGGGAACAACACCAAGCTATGGAACAATTCTTCAATGTAAAAAGGATATTAATATAGATATTAATGTAATTATTCGACCAAGAGGAGGAAATTTTGTTTATTCTAAAGAAGAATTGAACATAATGAAAAATGATATAAAACTTTGTAAGGATATAGGGGTAACAGGAGTAGTATTTGGATTTCTAAAGGAAGATAATACTTTAGATTATGAAACAACAAAGGAATTTGTTGAGTTAGCTAAACCTTTAAGCATTACATTTCATATGGCCTTTGATGAAATAGAAAATAAGGTTGATGCCTTAGGTAAGCTTATAGATTTAGGAGTAGATAGGGTTTTAACAAAGGGTGGTTTAGATAATGCTTTTAAAAATAAAGATACCTTAAAAGAATTAGTTGAACATGCTAAAGATAAAATAATAATACTTCCAGGTGGAGGAGTTACTAAAGATAATTTTTTAGAGTTAAAAGATTATACCAATGCTAGGGAGTTACATGGAACCAAAATAGTAGGAAATTTATAAAAACAATAGAAATGATTAGAAATAACTCTTAATATATATAATTAATCTTTTAAAACAGTAAAAAATAACTCTTTACAAAGTAAGATGAATGTCTTAATATTATATATAGAACAACCAAAGCAATAAATAATGGTGTGTATTATAAATATTGTAATATTATTTGTATATTACAATGACAATATTATTAAATGATATAAGACTTTAAGTCATATGATATTAGGATATTATTTAAAATAATATCTATTTTCTAACATAAGATAAAATCTAATTTACAAAAGTAACCAATGCTTAAATTCAATGTAAATACTTTGTAATAAGTAGTTTGTATAATTAAGTTAAAGGAATTTGTTGGGAGTGGTAAAGGTGTTAGAGAAGATGATATTAAGTGATAAAGAATGTGAATATCTTGCTAAAAGTATAGCGGGAGGAGTTTTAATAGGACTTGCTTTAGGAGCTATTTTTAATAATCCTCAGTTTGGCTTTGCCTTAGGTGGAGTAACTGGAATAGTAGCCTCTCTTATTTATACTTTAGTAAAAAGAGCTAAGATTAAATCAGATAAAAAGTTAATCAATTAATATATAAATGAGTTTGTTCGGGTTTATAGTATAAAATTAACATAGTGTTAATTTCCCCCTACTTAAACTATAAGCCCCTTTTAATATAAAATTTATAAATGTAAAGAAAAAAGAAGCAGATTAATCTGCTTCTTTTTTTATTCCTAAACTAATAGGATGTCTCTTAGAAGAATCTTTTAAATTATTTTTTGTATTTGTAACTTGAAGAGATTCTATAACTGGAACAATAATTGCGGCTACAAAGCCACTTGCAAGTCCATTATTATATAAATTTAATCCTCCATGTAATTCACCAATATTAAAAACCATAAATATGTGAAGAAATCCTGCTATTATTCCATAAGGCCAACCATAGTAGCCAGAAATAGGAGCTAATCCCGTACTAAATAATATACAAACTACTGTAACAGGAGAATTTATATCTGATATGCTAATTAAAGATGCTAATGAAGCTCCTATAATTAATGGAACAGAGTTAGCTAAATTTTTTCCGTAGCATCCAAAGCCTGCCATGGAAAAAATAGCTCCAATAGTTGGACCATTTAAATCACCATTTATAAGTAAAACAAAAAGCGTTGAGAATATACAAAGTACTCCCATATTAAAATAACAACTACTACCATAGATTGAAAAAAAGTCACTAGGGAAAATACCATGTTCTTTATTAATTCCTATTTGATCTTTCAGAACACTTTTCTTTGATTTATCTAGTATAAGGCTACAAATTATGAAGTAAGCACTTATAGTAAATAAAAATAGCATATATAATATATTATTTCCTTTATGCCATATAGAGTTTGTCTCAAAGTCATGTCCAACGGCTCTCATTAAAGACATTACTGCTATAGCTATAATTCCTCCAGCAAAGCCAACGTTATAAAGAGAGAACCCAGAATGAATCTTAGATGCATTTTTAGCAATTGGAGGAAGAATGAATCCTACTATTATTCCAACTAATGCACCCATAATAGCTCCAGATATAGGATGAACTTCTGGAAAAAACGAAAATTGACTTACTGTAGGGGCTAGAGCAGTACCGAGAGATGCTATAACTAAGTAATCTTTAAAGGGCTTTTTTTTCACTTTAGAATATATAAAAGTACCTAAAACTATAGGCCATATATTTATTATATTTTTACCGAACATTCCAAAACCAGTTAAAAACCATAAAGACATTATGCTTTTTCCTGTAGATTTCGTATCAGTTATATAAAATAAAAATATAAATATTAAGCCTAAAAGAGCACTATTAATTAAGGTTGCTCCAAAACCACCTATACTTATATAATCTGTTATTAATATGTCTGAATTTGAAATTATATTGTAAAGTCCATTAAGTATTTCTTTAGGGCTTTCTAAAAAAAAGGCAAATATAATAAAAGAAATATATAAAATTGAATGTATAAGGTATTCTTGTGGTAACCTTTTCAACAATAGCAACACTCCTTAATAAAAATATATTTTAAGATTAATTTATTTTATATTTTAAAATAATAATAAATTTAAGTAGATTATATAATATAAATCTTTAAAAGAATAGATGATTACAGTAATCGTAATAAAAAAGAAACAAATAAAGCCACTTTAGTATAATATTAATTTATATACTAGTAGTGGCTTAATATATGTAGAGATATACACTACATATAGATTAATCAAATAGATCTGATTTCTTTTTTACTGTTATTAATGTTTTTACCATCATATTATCTGTATGATTTTGAGGAAACATTTGATTTTCATAATAATTATTATTGTAAGGTGATGGTTTCATTACGTAGTTATGCATACAGCAACAACTATGATTTGAATTCTTATTAATCATAGGATTAAGATTCATTGAATTTGAATTGAATTTATTCATAGGCATAAAAGAATATTCTTGATTACATTTCATGTTCATAGGAACTAATTTAAAATTCTCATCATTATCTTTATAATTTTTCATAAAATTACACCCCTAACTTAATTAATACTCCTAATAGAGTATATTAAGTTAGGGGTGTAAAGTTTCCTTAAAAATCAATTTAGTTTTATATAAATCAATATAAATTTAAAATTGCAATTTCAAAAGCTAGATTAGGTACTGATAAAGAGTTTTATATAAATCAATGTAAACTTAAAATAATCATTAATATTAAGTATAAAGTTTTGGTTATATATTAGGTATTTGCCAATCTATAGGCTCTTTATTTATTGAAACTAAAAAATCATTAGTTTTAGAGAAAGGTTTTGAACCAAAGAATCCACGAGTAGCAGATAGGGGACTTGGATGCACTGATTTTATTATTTTATGTATTGAATTAGTTATTAAAGCTTCTTTTGAAATAGCATTTCTTCCCCAAAGAATAAATACTATAGGTTCCTCTCTTTTGTTTAATAATTCAATTACTCTATCAGTGAATATTTCCCAACCCTTACCTTTGTGAGAGTTTGCTTGCCCTTCTCTAACTGTTAAAACAGTATTTAATAAAAGGATACCTTGTTTAGCCCAAGATTCCAAAAATCCATTATTAGGTATATAACATCCAAGGTCAGAATTTAATTCTTTAAACATGTTTCTCAAAGATGGAGGAGTTTGAACTCCTGGTTTAACAGAAAAGCTAAATCCATGAGCTTGGTTTGGTCCATGATATGGATCTTGACCTAAAATAACAACTTTAACATCTTTGTAAGGTGTGAATTTTAATGCGTTAAATATATCATACATGCTTGGATGTATTTTTTGAGTTTTATATTCATTTATAAGAAACTTTCTAAGATTTAAGTAATATTCCTTTTCAAACTCATCTTTTAATAAATCATCCCAATCATTATTAAATTCAGCAGCCATTTAATTACCTCCTTATATAAAAATAAATTTTGTCAAAATCATAATTAAATTCTATACTTAATAATTTCTTATAACAAGGGTGCTAAATATAATTTAAATTGAAATAGTTGCAATTAATCAATAAAAAAATGGTTAGAATTCCATAATTAAAAGTAAACTGTAATAAATATTTAAATGTATATTTATAGATATTATTTTTTTGAATATTTTAGTAAATTTAATTAATAATTATATGAGAAGTTTAGTATACATATACTGGGGAAAATTAATTATTAAATTAATTATAAGAATATTTTAAATAGCTACGAAAAAATAGCTTAATTTAGGGGGAGAATTTATGTTATTAAAGAAATTAGCTGCAATATTAACTGTAGCCTCAATAGGTGCTACTATTTTTACTAGTAATAAAGAGGTTATGGCAACTGACTCTTATAGTAAGGCAAAAGAAATAGTTTCTAACATGACTTTAGAAGAAAAGCTTGGTCAAATGATAATGCCTGATTTTAGAATGTGGCAGGAAGAAGGAGCTAAAGAACCAAGTGATTTAACAGAAATAAATAGTGAAGTTGCAGAGGTCATAGATAAATATGATTTAGGTGGAGTTATACTTTTTGCTGAAAATGTTAAGGAGATATCTCAGACAACTACTTTAATACATGATTTACAAGAGGTAGCTATAAATGATGAAGATGGAAATTTACCATTACTTATAACTTTAGATCAGGAGGGTGGAATAGTAACTAGGCTTGGAGAAGGAACTAACTTACCTGGTAATATGGCATTAGGTGCCACTAGAAGTGAAAAGTCTTCATATGATGCTGGTTACGTAATAGGAAAAGAATTAAATGCTTTAGGAGTAAATGTAGACTTTGCTCCAGTTCTAGATACAAATAATAATCCGGAAAATCCTGTTATAGGAGTAAGATCAATTTCTAGTAATCCAGAACTTGTAGGGAAGTTAGGAAAAAATATTGCTAAGGGTATTCAGGATCAAGGAGTTGCTGCTACTGCAAAACATTTTCCAGGTCATGGTGATACTGCAACGGATTCACATTATGGTTTGCCAATGGTAGATAAATCTATTGAAGAACTCAGGGAAACAGAACTTAAACCATTTAAAATAGCTATAGAAAATGGTATAGATATGATAATGACAGCTCATATACAATTTCCTCAAATAGAGAAAGATACTTTTATATCAAAAAAAGATGGAAGCCAAATATCAATTCCAGCCACATTATCAGATGATATTATAAAAGGAATTTTAAGAGAAGAAATGGAGTATGATGGTGTTGTAATAACTGATGCAATGAATATGAAAGCTATATCAGATCATTTTGGAGAATTAGAGTCAACAAAAATGGCTATAAATGCAGGGATAGATATTATTCTTATGCCTACTATATTAAGAAATAATGAGGATGTTAAAAAATTAGATTATATAGTAAATGGGATTTTAGACTCTATTAAAAGTGGAGAAATAAAAGAAGAGGAAATAACTGATTCGGCTGAAAGAATCGTTAAACTAAAAATAGATAGAGGAATAATTGATTTAAAAAATAATAATGCATCTTTAGAGGAAAAGATTAAGAAAGCTAAGAAAACTGTTGGATCTGTAGAAAATAGAAATATAGAAAGAAGGATTTCAGAGGAAGCAATTACTATTACTAAAAATGAGGAGAATATACTTCCACTAAATCCTAAAGAAGGAGAAAAAGTTTTACTAATAGCGCCAAATGAAAGTCAAATTCATAGTATGAAGTTTGGTATAAATAGACTTATACATGAAAATAGTTTAAATAATATTAAGTTAGACACCTATGAGTACAATAACATAGGAATAATTGATGATGTATTAAAAGAAAAAATAGAAAGTTCTGATTATATAATAGTGGCTTCTCTGTCAAGTAATGCTAACCACTTAAAGCCTGGGGCTTGGAATAGAGATTTACCTAGGTCAGTAATTGATTATGGAAATAAGTTGAATAAAGATACTGTATTAATAAGTTTAAGAAATCCATATGATTTGGCAGCTTATGATAACGCTAAGGCACAGGTAGTTGCATATGGATTTAAAGGAATGGATCCAACAGAAGGAGATACTTTGTTTCCAACTAAATCTTCAGGACCTAATATACCAGCATCTATGGGAGTTGTTTTTGGAGCTGTAGAGCCTAAGGGAAAGTTACCAGTAGATATTCCAAGTTTAAATAATGATGGAACTATGAATACTGAAGTTAATTATTACGATTATGGACATGGCATTACAAACATCAATAGCTTGGGAAATGTTAACATTAGTATGAATAAAAAAATAAATTTAGGTGATAATTTTCAAGTAAAGTTTAATTTAAGTGATTTTAATGAAATAGTAGCAGGTAAATATAGAGCCAAGATTAAATTTCAAGGAGAAAAATTAGAATTTATTAATGGTAAGGTAGAGTTTAGTGGAGATTTACAAACTAATATTATAGATAATAATACTTTAGAAGTTTTAATAAATTTAGAAGAGGGTTCTCTTAAGGCTAATGAAGTTAATTTCATTTTAGAATTTAAGGCAATTGATAAAGCTGAATTAACTAGCATAGAAATAACAAGTTCAGAACTTATTGATGAAAAAGGAAGATGTTTTAAACAGAAATATGTTATTTCAGAATTTTCGATAGAAGATAATAAAGAGGATAAGCCTCTAAGCCCAGATGAGGATAAAGAAGATGAAGAAAATAATGAGGATTTAGGTAATAGTGATGATAATAATAAAGATGAATTACCACAAACAGGTTCAGGTGTTGGTAAAGAATTCATTTTTGGATTAGGGTCTCTATCACTTTTAGCTGGAATTGGATTAAAAAGCAAAAGATTTAAAAGAAAATAGTAAGTAAAACAATATAAATTTTTTTAAAAGGAATGCTTTTTTACAGTATTCCTTTTATTTTACATATTAATACAATAAATTATATGAAAACTTATCCCAGCGTATCAATGTAAGAATTATATAGAAAAATTAAGGAAAATAAAGAATTATAGGAATAATAATGAAAATAAGGTGTATTATAAAATCGGTTAAATCAATATACATGGTAAGATAAATCTCGTCGCTGAGAGACACACAAACAACTTAACAAAATAAATAAAAAGTTTTGAAAAAAGTTGTTGACAAAGTTTCTAAGTGATGCTAAACTAAGAAAGTCGCTTGAGGGCGACGACGAAATGGTCTTTGAAAATTAAACAGAAGATATTAACATAAACCAGCAATTCTTTTATAAGTAATATGAGTATAGATTAAACTTTTAAATTGAGAGTTTGATCCTGGCTCAGGATGAACGCTGGCGGCGTGCTTAACACATGCAAGTCGAGCGATGAAGTTTCCTTCGGGAAACGGATTAGCGGCGGACGGGTGAGTAACACGTGGGTAACCTGCCTCATAGAGTGGAATAGCCTTCCGAAAGGAAGATTAATACCGCATAACGTTGAAAGATGGCATCATCATTCAACCAAAGGAGCAATCCGCTATGAGATGGACCCGCGGCGCATTAGCTAGTTGGTGGGGTAACGGCCTACCAAGGCGACGATGCGTAGCCGACCTGAGAGGGTGATCGGCCACATTGGGACTGAGACACGGCCCAGACTCCTACGGGAGGCAGCAGTGGGGAATATTGCACAATGGGGGAAACCCTGATGCAGCAACGCCGCGTGAGTGATGAAGGTTTTCGGATCGTAAAGCTCTGTCTTTGGGGAAGATAATGACGGTACCCAAGGAGGAAGTCACGGCTAACTACGTGCCAGCAGCCGCGGTAATACGTAGGTGGCGAGCGTTATCCGGATTTACTGGGCGTAAAGGGAGCGTAGGCGGATGATTAAGTGGGATGTGAAATACCCGGGCTCAACTTGGGTGCTGCATTCCAAACTGGTTATCTAGAGTGCAGGAGAGGAGAGTGGAATTCCTAGTGTAGCGGTGAAATGCGTAGAGATTAGGAAGAACACCAGTGGCGAAGGCGACTCTCTGGACTGTAACTGACGCTGAGGCTCGAAAGCGTGGGGAGCAAACAGGATTAGATACCCTGGTAGTCCACGCCGTAAACGATGAATACTAGGTGTGGGGGTTTCAACACCTCCGTGCCGCCGCTAACGCATTAAGTATTCCGCCTGGGGAGTACGGTCGCAAGATTAAAACTCAAAGGAATTGACGGGGACCCGCACAAGTAGCGGAGCATGTGGTTTAATTCGAAGCAACGCGAAGAACCTTACCTACACTTGACATCCCTTGCATTACTCTTAATCGAGGAAATCCCTTCGGGGACAAGGTGACAGGTGGTGCATGGTTGTCGTCAGCTCGTGTCGTGAGATGTTGGGTTAAGTCCCGCAACGAGCGCAACCCTTGTCGTTAGTTACTACCATTAAGTTGAGGACTCTAGCGAGACTGCCTGGGTTAACCAGGAGGAAGGTGGGGATGACGTCAAATCATCATGCCCCTTATGTGTAGGGCTACACACGTGCTACAATGGCTGGTACAGAGAGATGCAATACCGCGAGGTGGAGCCAAACTTAAAAACCAGTCTCAGTTCGGATTGTAGGCTGAAACTCGCCTACATGAAGCTGGAGTTACTAGTAATCGCGAATCAGAATGTCGCGGTGAATACGTTCCCGGGTCTTGTACACACCGCCCGTCACACCATGAGAGTTGGCAATACCCGAAGTCCGTGAGCTAACCGCAAGGAGGCAGCGGCCGAAGGTAGGGTCAGCGATTGGGGTGAAGTCGTAACAAGGTAGCCGTAGGAGAACCTGCGGCTGGATCACCTCCTTTCTAAGGAATACATCTTAGGACAACTAAGATGATAATGAATTCTGGATAATATCTCTGTTTAATTTTGAGAGACTATCTCTCAAAATTGTTCTTTGAAAATTGCACATAATTTAATTTATAGAAACAACAAGCCAAATTGGCAAAACCAATTTCTATTCTTTGTAAAATGAGAACTATAACTAATATAGGTCAAGCTACAAAGGGCGCATGGTGAATGCCTTGGCATCAGGAGCCGATGAAGGACGTGATAAGCTGCGATAAGCTTCGGGTAGGCGCACATAGCCTGAGATCCGAAGATCTCCGAATGAGGAAACTCACATGGGAAACCCCATGTATCATTAAGTGAATACATAGCTTAATGAAGGTAACCCAGGGAACTGAAACATCTAAGTACCTGGAGGAAGAGAAAGAAAAATCGATTTTCTTAGTAGCGGCGAGCGAAAGGGAAAGAGCCCAAACCGGAAACTTGTTTCCGGGGTTGTGGACATAGCATCAAAGTGGAGGCTATTGTAACTGAAGAGAACTGGAAAGTTCCACCGTAGAAGGTAATAGTCCTGTAAGTGAAACGAGAAGACCACGAGTTATGATCCAGAGTACCACGAGACACGTGAAACCTTGTGGGAAGCAGGGAGGACCACCTCCCAAGGCTAAATACTACCTGATGACCGATAGTGAAGCAGTACCGTGAGGGAAAGGTGAAAAGAACCCCGGGAGGGGAGTGAAATAGAACCTGAAACCGTGTGCCTACGACCGCTCAGAGCCCCTTATGAGGGTGATGAGGTGCTTTTTGTAGAACGAGCCAACGAGTTACGGTATGTAGCAAGGTTAAGTACTTAAGGTACGGAGCCGAAGGGAAACCGAGTCTGAATAGGGCGACTAGTTGCATGCCGTAGACCCGAAACCGGGTGACCTATCCATGGCCAGGTTGAAGCGAGGGTAAAACCTCGTGGAGGACCGAACCACGTTGCTGTTGAAAAAGCATGGGATGAGCTGTGGATAGCGGAGAAATTCCAATCGAACCCGGAGATAGCTGGTTCTCTCCGAAATAGCTTTAGGGCTAGCGTCGAGTATGAGTAGTGGAGGTAGAGCACTGAATGGGCTAGGGGGCATAGCGCTTACCGAACCTTATCAAACTCCGAATGCCACATACTTTGAGCTCGGCAGTCAGACTACGAATGATAAGATCCGTGGTCAAAAGGGAAACAGCCCAGATCGTCAGCTAAGGTCCCAAAGTGTAAGTTAAGTGGGAAAGGATGTGAGATTTCTAAGACAACTAGGATGTTGGCTTAGAAGCAGCCATTCATTAAAAGAGTGCGTAATAGCTCACTAGTCGAGAGATCTTGCGCCGAAAATGTAACGGGGCTAAACTTACCACCGAAGCTACGGGCTTGAACTTAGTTCAAGCGGTAGGAGAGCGTCGTAACCGGGCTGAAGTCGTACCGTAAGGAGCGGTGGACTGGTTACGAGTGAGAATGTTGGCATCAGTAGCGAGATGTGGGTGAGAATCCCACAGGCCGAAAACCTAAGGTTTCCTCAGGAAGGTTCGTCCGCTGAGGGTTAGTCGGGACCTAAGCCGAGGCCGAAAGGCGTAGGTGATGGACAACTGGTTGATATTCCAGTACCACTACCATCGTTATTATCGATGGCGTGACGCAGGAGGATAGTGTGTGCTAGCTATTGGATGCTAGTCTAAGCGTTTAGGCAGTGAGAGTAGGCAAATCCGCTCTCATAATGCTGAGGCGTGATGGGGAAGGTTCTACGGAACCGAAGTACATGATTCCACGCTGCCAAGAAAAGCGTCTAGAGAGAGAAGTAGTGCCCGTACCGCAAACCGACACAGGTAGGTGAGGAGAGAATCCTAAGGCCGGCGGAAGAATTACAGTTAAGGAACTCGGCAAATTGACCCCGTAAGTTCGCGAGAAGGGGTGCCTACGAGAGTAGGCCGCAGAGAATAGGCCCAAGCAACTGTTTAGCAAAAACACAGGTCTCTGCTAAAGCGTAAGCTGATGTATAGGGGCTGACGCCTGCCCGGTGCTGGAAGGTTAAGGGGAACACTTAGCGCAAGCGAAGGTGTGAACTTAAGCCCCAGTAAACGGCGGCCGTAACTATAACGGTCCTAAGGTAGCGAAATTCCTTGTCAGGTAAGTTCTGACCCGCACGAATGGCGTAATGACTTGGGCACTGTCTCAACTGTAAATCCGGCGAAGTTGTAGTGCGAGTGAAGATGCTCGCTACCCGCGATTGGACGGAAAGACCCCGTAGAGCTTTACTGTAGCTTAGCATTGAGTTTTGGTATTGTCTGTACAGGATAGGTGGGAGACTAGGAAACCAGGGCGTCAGCCTTGGTGGAGTCAACCTTGGGATACCACCCTGACAGTACTGAAATTCTAACTGGCGGCCATGAATCTGGTCACAGGACATTGTTAGGTGGGCAGTTTGACTGGGGCGGTCGCCTCCTAAAAAGTAACGGAGGCGCCCAAAGGTTCCCTCAGAACGGTCGGAAATCGTTCGAAGAGTGCAAAGGCAGAAGGGAGCCTGACTGCGACACCCACAAGTGGAGCAGGGACGAAAGTCGGGCTTAGTGATCCGGTGGTACCTCGTGGGAGGGCCATCGCTCAACGGATAAAAGCTACCTCGGGGATAACAGGCTGATCTCCCCCAAGAGTCCACATCGACGGGGAGGTTTGGCACCTCGATGTCGGCTCGTCGCATCCTGGGGCTGAAGTAGGTCCCAAGGGTTGGGCTGTTCGCCCATTAAAGCGGCACGCGAGCTGGGTTCAGAACGTCGTGAGACAGTTCGGTCCCTATCCGTCGCGGGCGTAGGAAATTTGAGAGGAGCTGTCCTTAGTACGAGAGGACCGGGATGGACTGACCTCTGGTGTACCAGTTGTTCCGCCAGGAGCACAGCTGGGTAGCTAAGTCGGGAATGGATAAACGCTGAAAGCATCTAAGCGTGAAGCCAACCTCAAGATGAGATTTCCCATAGCGTAAGCTAGTAAGATCCCTTGAAGAACACAAGGTTGATAGGTCGGGGGTGTAAGCATGGTAACATGTTCAGCTGACCGATACTAATAGATCGAGGGCTTGACCAAATATAGTAAATTAAATATGTGCAATTTTGAAAGAACAAAGTTTTTTCAAACATCTGGTGATGATGTTCTTTAGGGTAACACCCGTTCCCATTCCGAACACGACGGTTAAGCCTTTAGAAGCCGATGGTACTGCACGGGAGACTGTGTGGGAGAGTAGGTGGTCGCCAGGTTTTTATTTTATGGCTCGATAGCTCAGTCGGTAGAGCAGAGGACTGAAAATCCTCGTGTCGCTGGTTCGATTCCTGCTCGAGCCACCAAAAGCTTAGTGAATAATTCACTAAGCTTTTTTTGTACATAAATTTCAAACTCTTATTTAAAATAAGGAGTTCTAAATAAGAAGTTATAATATTATATTGAGATTTGAATAAGTCATAAATATCTATAAAATAGTTATATTACAATAAGAAGACTATAAGAATAAAAAAAATATATATTTGTTTTTATTAAACAAATATATATTTTAAGGGTAGAACGGTTAAACTAGGTATCAATACAACCTGGTTTTTATTAAATATAGAAAAGTTTTAGTGATAGTATAATTATTTTCTACATACATAGAAGGCTATTTTTTATAGAGCATAAAAAATATTTTTATATGAGATTATTAAAATGTAAAATAAGAATATAATTTATATTTTTAATTTATACTTTGAATTTATATTTTGAACTTATGTTGAAAATTAAAAGAGGATCTTATTAAGATCCTCTTTTAATTTTATTTTTTAATTTATTTCTTTTAATTTATCTAGAACTTTTTCTATGTGTCCTTTAACTCTTACTTTTCTAAATTCTTCTATTAATATTCCTTCTTTATTTATTAAGAAAGTACTTCTTTCTACACCCATATATTTTTTGCCGTACATATTTTTTTCTTTTATTACATCATATAATTTACAAACTGTTTCATCTGGATCACTAAGTAATACAAATGGAAGTGATAATTTAGTAATAAATTTATCGTGAGATGCTAAGGAATCTCTAGAAACACCTAAAATAATTGCATTTAAATCATGAAAGTTTTGTATGTTATCTCTAAAATCACAAGCTTCTGTAGTACAACCAGCAGTGTTATCCTTAGGATAAAAATATAAAACTATATTTTTTCCTTTGTAATCACTTAGTGAATGTTCTTTTCCATCAGAGCCCATAAGCTTAAAATCTGGAGCTAATTTATTTATTTCAATTGACATAAGAATCCCTCCTTTAAATTATATATATTATATAATAATTACTATTCATTATCAACAAAGTGGAAGAGAGATATTCATATGTATAAAATTTAAATATAAAAATTAGAATTTTAGAGGAGAAATTTATTGTCTTTTAGTAATTAACATGAACTTTAGGGAGAAAATTATAGAAATAAGAATTATAAGTTTTTATTAGTTGATAAAAATTTTAGAATATAAACTAAAGTTTTTAATAATTAAATTTAAAGTGTGAATTGTAAGTTTTTAGTGATTAACTTTATAGGGTGAATTATAATTTTTTTAGAAGTTAGAAGTTAGAAGTTAGAAGTTAGAAGTTAGAAGTTAGAAGTTAGAAGTTAGAAATTAGAAATTAACTTGAATTTTAAGTGTTAGAAACCTTAAAGTTAGTATTTAAAATCTTAAGGTTTAAGAATATAAAAAATATGTAGTATTAGTTTGTTAAACTTGAGCTTGATTTTTAAGAGAAAAAATTTATAAGTAAGAAATTTTTAATTATATATTATTAAAATATAAACTTATTTTATAGATTAGGAAAATACTCAGAATTTCTTTTTAATTCATTAAATGTATGTTAATATATGAAGTATAGGAAAATAAAACTTTAATTAAAAAGGAGATAATATATATGGAAAAGAAAGTTCTAGCAACAGTTGGAAATACAGAAATAACTTCAGACTATATAGATGAGATAATAGCAAGATACCCAGCTCAACAACAAGCTATGCTTGCTAGTGATGAAGGTAAAAGACAAGTTTTAGAGCAAGCTATTGCTTTTGAATTAATGTCTGAATTTGCAAAAGAAACTGGATTAGATAAGACTGAAGAGTTTAAAGATCAATTAAATAAATTTGCTAAAGAATTATTAGCTCAAATGGTAATGAAAAAGACTTTATCATCAGTTACTGTAACAGATGATGAAGCAAAAGCTTTTTACGAAGAGCATAAAGAAAACTTCGTTGAATTAGAAACTGTAACAGCTAAGCACATCTTAGTTGCATCAGAAGAAGAAGCTAAAAAAGTAGAAGAAGAAATAGCTTCAGGTTCAATAACTTTTGAAGATGCTGCTAACAAATACTCAAGCTGTCCTTCAAAGGAACAAGGTGGTAACTTAGGTTCATTCTCAAAAGGAATGATGGTTCCAGAATTTGAAGAAGCTGCATTTAACTTAGAGTTAGGAGTAGTTAGTGCTCCAGTTAAAACTCAATTTGGATATCACTTAATAAAAGTTGAAGACAAAACAGAAGCTAAAACTAAGGCTTTTGAAGATGTTAAAGAGCAAGTTGTTAATATGTTAATTCAAGAAAGACAACAAAAGAAATACTTAGAATTAATAAAAGAATTAAGAGAAAAATATGGAGTTAAATTAGCTTAATTTAAGACTCTATTAAAAAGTTAGGTGTAGAATTTTATTCTATATCTAACTTTTTTTATTGTTTTTAGTGTAGTAATATGTATAAATGACAATACTTAAGTTAGAGATTTTTAATAAACTTAATTTATATATTTTTAAAATTAGAAGGTATTAAAAATATACATTCTAAATTATATTTTAGAATTTAGAATAATAAGAATGTCCTAGTAACTTTATTATTAATTAAGATTAATTTATATATCTAGTATTTATATTTAATAGTTTTTAGTGAATTTGGATTTTATATGAAGTTAGTTTATTGAAAGAAGTATTAGCTATATTTGTAGCTTTTAAGAAAAGGCTTAAATAAGAAGTATATTTTGCTACTTTGTAAGAGAAATGTATAAATATTTATTAAGTATTTGTGGTATAATTAGGTTTAGTTATTTTACAAAAAAATAGATGATAAGCAGAGGTGAACAACTTGAAGGATTGGCTTGAGATTGAGAAAAGTATTTTTTCTCATTGGAGAATGATATTTAGCATATCCAAGAAAGAATTTAAAAAAGAGTTTGCTGGTTCTAAGTTAGGTATGGCTTGGGCGATAATAAGACCACTAGCTATGATAACTGTTTTCTGGATGATATTTTCAACTGGAATGAGAACAACTAGTTCAAATGTACAGGTTAATTATTTAGTTTGGCTAGTTTCAGCATACATACCATGGATATTTATTTCTGATGTAATTATGTCAGGCGCAGGTTCCATAAGGGTTAATTCCTTTTTGGTTAAAAAGGTTAAATTCCCTGTAGAAATATTACCTACTATAAGAATAGTAATTAGTTTTTACACATTTTTAATTTTGCTAGTAATAAGTTTTATAATATTTGCAGTCAATGGTAACTTAAATCTAATAAATATACCTAAATTGATTTATGCCATTATCATAACTATAATATTTTTGGCAGCTTTATCAAGATTACTATCTACATGGGTAGTAATGTCAATTGATATATTACATGGAATATCTGTATTTATGCAATTTTTATTCTGGATGTGTCCAGTTATGTGGCAAGCAGGAGAATTGCCTGTAGGTTCTAGTATGCCTTGGATTGAGAAAATACTAAAATTAAACCCTTTATATTACTTAGCTGTTTTATTTAGGGACGCATATTTAGGAACACATACAGTTAGTTTAGCATATGGAGTTTATTTCTGGGTAGTAACTATAATATTATTCATATTTGGATCTAAAGTATTTAAAAAATTTAGACCAGAATTTGATGATGTTTTATAAAAAGAGAGGTACAGAATATGTCTGTTGCTATAAGAGTTAAAGACTTAACTAAAAAATATAAGTTATATCAAAAGAGATCTGAAAGATTAGCGAATGCTTTTGGTAAAGAAAAGAATATAAAAGAATTTTATGCTTTAAAGGGCGTTTCTTTTGAGATAAGCAAGGGAGAATGTGTTGGTATTATCGGTCATAATGGGGCCGGTAAATCAACACTTTTAAAATTACTAACAGGAGTGGCTTTCCCTACTTCTGGAGAGATTGAGATAAATGGAAGATTAGCATCTATGCTAGAATTGGGGTCAGGATTTAATCCTGAGCTTACTGGTATGGAAAATATTTATTTTAATGGTAGTTTAAATGGTTTAACTAAGGAAGAGATAGATGGAAAATTAAAGGATATACTTGAGTTTGCTGATATAGGTAATTTTATAGAGCAACCAGTAAAAAATTATTCAAGTGGTATGTTTGCTAGATTAGCATTTGCCGTTGCTATTAATGTAGACCCTGATATATTAATAGTTGATGAAATTTTATCCGTTGGAGATGTTGGTTTCCAAGTTAAATGTATGGAAAAATTCAATGAATTTAAGAAAAAGGGAAAAACAATACTTTATGTTTCTCATGGACTTGGAACAGTGAAAAAGTTCTGTGACAGAGCAATTTGGCTTCAAAAAGGTGAAGTTGTAGATGATGGGAATTCCGTAATTGTAGTAGAAAGATACTATAATTTAAATTTTAATCCTGCTAATATAGAACAATTAAAAGATCATAAAAGTGACATAATAAATAGTATAGCAGTTAAATCTAATACAAAAAATGTAGAATATCTTGAAAAATTAGATTTAGAGGTTGAATATGATCTTATTTCAAATGACTTAAAAGACCCTAACATAGTTTTAGAGTTTAGAAAAACTGACTATGAGCCAGGTACAACTAGAGGAAATGATCAGTTTGTTTGTGGTATAAATAGTAAAGATAATATAAAAAATATTCCTTTTAATTTAGGAGTTAATAAGTTAAAAGTGTCTTTAAATAAGGTTAACTTAGTTGCTGGAGTTTATTATATTGACTTTGTTTTAAGAGATGGTGAAGAGGAAGTATATAGAAAAATAAATGGATATAGTTTTACTTTGAATGACAAGTATAGAGGAGAAGGTTTCTTAATACTGGGGCATTCTTGGGGTAATTAATCGGAGGAATAGTATGAGCGTAGGTAGAATTGCTAGGAGAACAACGGAAGTTCTTAAAGAAGATGGTTTAATAGAAGTTATAAAGAGAGTTTTAAGATATATAAAAAGACGTATTAAAGATAAATTAGATAATAATGCATTAACCTATAGAAAAAATTATGAAGAGGCTAATGCTATATTTCATAAGATATTAAAAAAAGAGAAATTCAAAGCGGTAGTAGTTTTTGATTCAAGAGTTGGATGGAATATTCCTTTATTCCAACGTTCTCAACATATGGCAAATGAGCTTACTGATGATGGATATCTTTATTTCTATAGAACTTCAGAGCAGTTTGATCCGCATGTAAAGACTGTTGAAAAGCTGAAGGATAGACTTTACTTAGTTAACATGGCTAATTTTGCTTTACAAAATGCTATGTTTGATCTTCTTAAGGAGTATAAAGGTCATAAATTCTTATCTCTTTATTCAACAGATGTTTATTTAGATGAACAATATATTAAAGAGAAATACATTGATAATGGTTTTAAAATAATATATGAATATATAGATGAACTTTCAGATGAAATATCAGGACACTTACCTGATTTTGTATATGATAGACATAAGAATATTATAGAAGATAAGAGTAATATAGCTGTAGGGTCAGCAGATAAGCTTATAGAAGAAATAGAAGAGATTAGAGGAAAAGAAAATGTTGCAATGATAACAAATGGAGTTCAATATGATCATTGGCAATATAGAAGTGATGAGGTTCCAGAAAAATTAAAAGATATAGTAAGCAAAGGAAATCCTATAATAGGATATTTTGGAGCTTTAGCAAAATGGTTTGATTATGAATTACTTAAAAAAGTAGCTAAAGAAAGACCTAATTATGAGATTGTATTAATAGGATTTTTATATGATAACAGCTTTAAAGATAGTAAAATAGATGAACTTGAAAATGTTCATTATTTAGGTATTGTTGATTATAAGGAATTAAATCAATATTCTCAATACTTCACAATATCAACTATACCATTTTTATTAAATGATATAACTGAGTCTACAAGTCCAGTTAAACTTTTTGAATATATGGCAATGGGCCATCCTATAGTTACTACTGATATGAGAGAATGCAGAAAGTATAAGTCAGTATTAATAGGAAAAAGCCATGAAGATTTTATAGAAAAACTAGACTTTGCATTAACTCTTGATAAAAAAGATGAGTATTATAACTATCTAAAAGAAGAAGCTCTAGCAAATACTTGGAGAGAAAAGGCAGCTATACTAGATAGATTAATTGAAAAAAACATTTAAGAGTGAGAGGGTAATAGTATGAGTTTAAAAAGAAGTTTAAAAAATTTATTAAGACCTATATTGAAGCCAATGTTGCTTAAATATAGAGAAAAAGGACATGAAGATCAAAAACAAGTATTCTTTGATGAAATAACTGGTGCAATAAAGAATGGAAATTATGATGCTATAGTTATATTTGATGTTTACTTTGGATTTGAGGTTAAAATGTTCCAAAGACCTCAACATATAGCTTTAAACCTAGCTAAGGAAAATGTTTTATATTTTTATAAAGCATCACCTTATGTTGATAAGGATATTAAAACTTACAAGAAGATGGAAGAAAATCTTTATCTAGTTAACACAGATCTATATTGGTTACAAGAATGTTTAATAGATATAGTATCTCAAAGTGGAGTTCCTGCTTTTGGTCAAATATATTCAACTTCATTTGTTGAATATGACAGTTGGTTAAAGAAATTTACAGATAGAAACTTTAAAATAATATATGAATATGTTGATGATTTATCAGATGATATTGCTGGATTTAAAATATCAGATGAAATTAAAGCAAGTCATAAGAGAATGCTTGAAGATACAGAAAAAGTTTATGTGGTAACTACTGCAGATAAGCTTTATCAAGAAGCTAAAGAGTTAAGAGGAGAAAATAAATTAGCTCTTGTAACTAATGGAGTTCAATATGAGCATTTTGCTAATATTGATTGCAAAAAGATTCCTGATAAGATGAAAAATATTGTTAATAGTAAGAAAAAGATAATAGGATATTTTGGAGCCTTAGCTAGTTGGTTTGATTATGATTTAATTAAAGAGCTTGCAGAAGAATTTAAGGATGATTATGAAATAGTTCTTATAGGAATAGATTATGATCAATCCTTAGGAAAGAGCGGAATATTAAAATTAGACAATGTTCATTATTTAGGAACTGTTAACTATAATGAACTTCCAACATATTCTAAGTTCTTTAATGTTTCTATAATTCCTTTTGTGGTAAATGAAATAACAGAAGCTACTTCACCAGTAAAATTATTTGAATATATGGCTTTAGGTAAGCCTATAGTTACAACAGCTTTACCAGAGTGTAGAAAATATGAATCACCTTTAGTAAGTGATTCACATGAAGATTTCATAAATAACATTAAGAAAGCTGCTGAGTTAGAGAATTCTAAGGAATATATAGAATTACTTAGAAAAGAAGGTAATCAAAATACTTGGAGACAAAAGGCAAAGGACATTAAGGAGCTTATACTAAACTCTTAATGGGGGAGAAATCATGGAAAAGGCAATAGAAGTAAAAAATCTTTGTAAAAATTACAGAGTTTATGATTCAAAATCAAGTAGAATAAGAAACATAATAAATCCTTTTGCAAAAAAAGAAGTTAAAGAGTTTAAAGCCTTAACTGATGTTTCTTTTCATGTAAATAAGGGTGAAATAGTAGGTATCATTGGAAATAATGGTGCTGGTAAATCTACTTTGTTAAAAATATTAACAGGAGTTTCATTTCCATCATCAGGAGAAGTTAATGTTAATGGAAGAGTATCTTCTCTTTTAGAATTAGGAACTGGTTTTAATCCAGAGCTTACTGGAGAAGAAAATATATATTTTAATGGAAGTCTCATGGGATTAACTCAAGATGAAATTGATAAGGTAAAGGATAATATTATAGAGTTTGCTGATATTGGAGAATTTATAAATCAACCAGTAAAAAGTTACTCAAGCGGTATGTATGCTAGATTAGCCTTTGCCGTTGCTATAAATATTAATCCAGATATACTTATTGTAGATGAGATATTATCCGTTGGAGATGTTGGATTCCAAAAAAAATGTATGGATAAGTTTAATGAATTTAAAGAGGCTGGTAAAACAGTTCTTTATGTATCACATGGCCTTGAAACTGTTCAAACCTTCTGTGAAAGAGCTATATGGCTTGAAAAAGGAAGAGTAGTTGATATTGGACCATCCTTTGATATAGTTGAAAAATATTATGATAAGCTTATGAAAAGTGATGATAAAGAAGAGCTTGAAACAGGTAAGTTTGTTGAGCTTATCAATGTGGAAATATTAGATGATAAAAAAGTTTATAAAAAGGGCGAATCTATAGAATTTTTAGTTGAATATGAGGTGTTTAATCCATCAGTTAAAAATGCTGGTATTACTATTGAAATGAGAAAGGCATACAGAGAGCCTTGTGAGTATAGAAATGCAGATCAGTTTATATTCTCAGTAAATAGTAATGTTGATGAATTCACTATACCTTGGAAAAAGGGAAGAAATAAAATTACTTTTAAAATTGATTCTCTAGATGTTAAGGAAGGAATTTATTATTTAGATGCTATATTTTCAGAAAGCCAAAATCTTGTTGCTTTAGAAACACAAGAAGACGTAGTTTCATTTGAGGTTAAAAATGAAGGAGAGTCTGAAGGTTTTGTATTCTTAGATTCTACATGGACATAAAAAATAGAGGATATGACCATAGTTTATATGGCTTATATCCTCTTTTGTGTACTAATTATGTGAAAAGATGTTAATAATGAAAAATATTAAAGTCTTTTGATAAGGAGAATTCTTATGAGTAATATTTTTGAAGTTATGTTAAAAAAGAATATTGGAGATTTTACATATGAAGAGAAAAGGGAATTAAATAACTGGCTTATAGAAAATTTAAAGCTTAAAGAACTTATATATTCTGGATTAGAACTTACTAAAGTTATTAATGAGGATGGGGAAGAAACAGCATACTATGAGAATAAAATAACCGAAGAAGATATTTTATCAGGAAATTTCAATGAATTATGTTCTAAGACATCTAAATATATAGATGATGCTATAAGCTCAATATTATTTGAGGGACAATTTAATTGTTTTTATGAAAAGATTAAAAGCATATTGGAATTAGAAGACTTTGATGAAATTATTGTTTTTCATGCTTCCTTTGGATGGAATATAGAAATGAAGCAAAGACCTCAACATTTAGCAGAGGCATTAAGTAAAAAGAAAGTATTATATATATATAGAAGCGATGTAAAAAATGATAACATTTATTCAATTAAAAAGATAAAGGACAATTTATATGTTCTTAATTTAGATATGTATAGTTTAAATGTGGCATTTTTTGAGGCAATAAAATCAATTAATAAGCCTAAATTTGTACATGTTTATGCTACATGTTTAAACTCAGTTGATTACGAAAAGATAAAAACATATATGGATAAAGGCTTTAAAGTCATATATGATTTTGTAGACGAGTTATCTAGTGAAATAAGTGGATATAACATAACTTCTAAAATGATAGAGGATCATGAAAAACTCTTGAGAGATAAAGAAAATGTATTAGTTGTTTCAACTGCAAAAAAATTAAAAGATATTGCAAATAAATTTAGGGGAGAAAATGAAAATAATATTTTAGCTCCTAATGCTGTTAATTTAGAAGACTTTAAAAATCATGGAAATGAAATAGGTGAAAAAATTCAGCCTATAGTTAATAAGAGAAAGCCTATAATAGGTTATTATGGAGCTTTAGCTAAGTGGTTTGATTATAAATTAATTGAGCAATTAGCAAAGGAAAGAGAAGATTACGAAATAGTTTTAATAGGAATGGATTATGATGGGTCTTATGATCAAAGTAATCTAAAAGATTATTCAAATATATCTTATCTTGGTATGATTGATTATAAAGATTTAATAAACTATTCAAGATATTTTGATGTATGTATTGTACCTTTTATAAAAAATGATATAACTGATTCTACATCACCATTAAAAATATTTGAGTATATGGCTTTAGAAAAGCCCATAGTAACTACTGATATAAATGAGTGTAAAAATTATGAATCTTGTTTGATTTCAAAGGATTATGATGAATTTATAAGAAATATTGATAAGGCATTAAAGCTAGAAGTAGATAACAAAGAATATTTTAATATCTTAAGAAGAGAAGCTGAAGAAAATACCTGGGATAATAGAGCTGAATTAATAAAAGAGGCTATTAAAAACCTAGAATAAAATAGATTTTACAAAAAAACTCAATTTAAAACATTACTAAGTTTTAAATTGAGTTTTTATTATTATAACTACATAAGTAATTTATCTTTTTATTATGTAGTTTAATTTTTATAGTTTTATTATGTAAGTATAATATTAATTTACAAGTAAATCATTAAATGAATCTATGTATTCATGTACAATTTCTTTAATTTGTGATTTTTCTTCTTCAGAAACAGTATGTTCTTCTACGGCAAAAACTTTCATTCCAGCACTAAGAGCTCCTTTAACTGCTGGTAAGATATCTTCAAAGACTGCACACTCTTTAGGCTCTAAGCCTAATCTTTCAGCAGCTAACAAGTAAACATCAGGAAAATCCTTTCCTCTAGGTACTTCACCTGTTATTGTTATTGAATCAAATAAATGAAAGATATCATTTGATTTTAAGCAAACTTCTAGTAAAGGATAAGAGTTACTAGTAGCTAATCCTATTTTTATGTTAGATTCTTTTAATTGCTCAAGAAATTCTCTTGCACCAGATTTAAGTTTGATATTATTTTTATACTCTACATAGGCCATATCATGCCAAGTTTTCATTATTTCTTCTTCTGAACTTGCTATATTAAATCTTTTCTTAAAATATTTAGCAACTTCTTTGAAGCCTAAATGAGTGATTTCTTCTTTAAGGTTTTTAGGAACTTCAAGACCAAGATCAGTTAGGTAATCAGAATCTATTTTAGCCCATACTCCCATTGAATCAACTAAAGTTCCATCTAAATCAAAGATTACACCTTTTATATTGCTAAGCATTGTTGCCTCACCCCCAATACAGTTTAACATATAAATTATATAGAAGGTAAGGTTAAATATTAAGCTTATAAGTAAATACTTTTTAGAATTCTCTTTCAAAAATAGATATTTTTTCTTTATCCTCAAAAGACTTTAATGAATTTATTCCTAATCTTAATAGGACTTCATCCATAGTATGGCTATGAGTAGCAACTTTTATTGGAGAATTATAAGCAACTTCATCAACGTGTTTTTTACCTATGCTAGGATCTACTATTCTTTTGGGACCACCAACGCATCCTCCAACACATCCCATACCTTCAATAAAGTTTGCTTTTAATTCACCAGATTGAACTTTATTTAAGAGTTCTTTACATTCTTTAACTCCATTAGCTTGAACTGCCTTAAATATCTTAGCTTTATCAGGATAGAGTTCTTTAACCACATCATTTATGGCCTCTGATACCCCTCCAGTTCGAGCGTAAAGCCTTCCACCTCTAGAGGTGTATTCTATAGAGGGAACACCTTTCATAGACGATGGATCTATTTTTAATGCTTCAAATATGCCTTTTAATTCTTCAAAGGTTAAGACATAATCTATGGCACCAACTAAGTCTTTTTCTCTTGCTTCAGCTTTCTTAGCTATACAGGGACCTATAAAAACTACCTTAGCATCTTTATTTAATTTTTTTATTACTCTCCCAGCAGCTATCATAGGTGAAACAGAAGGGGAGACATCCTTTACTAAATCCTTATAACACTTTCTTAACATGGCTACCCACATAGGGCAACAGCAAGATGTTATTAATATATCTCCAGTTTTTTCTACATGATGATTAAATTCAACAGCTTCTTTAATTGAAAGCATATCAGCGGCAAATGCAACTTCAATCATATCTGAGAAGCCTATTTTTATAAATGCTTCTCTTAGCATATCTAAGGAGACATTTTCACCAAATTGTCCAGCTATAGCAGGAGCTACTGCGGCAATTACAGTCTCATTATTTTTTATTAAATCAATAATAGGAAGAAGTTCAATTCTATCTAAGAAGTGACCACTTTCGCATACCTGAACACATATACCACAATTTTGACATAGATTTGGATCTATATATTTACTATTATCTATAGGATCAGTCAGTATTGCATCAAATGGACAAAGGCTTTGACATTTACCTTTACTTTCTTTTGAACAGTTTTTTGTACATACAGAAACTTTATCAACTATATTTTTTTTGATTTTGTGTGTTGTTATAGCTTTTCTTATGTCATAAGCAATATTATCTGAGTTTTTATCTATATCAACTCCACATAGGGATGAAAGAACATCAATAGCATCTTCTTTACTATTAAAATTATTTTTTACTATATCATTTAATTTTTCATCAAAGTTATCTTCTGAATAATATGAAGAGATAAGTTCTTTAAATAAAGAGTCATACTTTTTATTCATAATAAATCCTCCTACAATCATTTTAATAAAATTATTATGTACAAAAATTCAAATTGTATTAGTGGAGTGTATAAATTTTTATGTTTTGGAAAGTATTTTAAGTAGATACTAATTTAAAAAGAGGGAGATATATAATGAAATATATTATATTAACTGGGATATTAGCACTTATATGGATGTTTTATATGGCTTTATTTACTGCAGCCGCAAAGGAAGATAGGTACTTTGAAGAAGAATTTGCAAAGAGTATTAAAGAAGAGGGAAATGATAATTTAGAATAAAAAATATGTTTAAGAATATAATTTATTAATAAGATTAAAGTAGATTATATATTTTATATTAAAATTATCTACTAATAAAAATAATACTCCAGTTAAGTCTAAATAGATTTAACTGGAGTATTAATATTAAAATCTTATATAAAATAAAAAAGGAATTGCTGTTGCAATTCCTTTTGGTCGGGGTGACAGGGATCGAACCTGCGACCTCATGGTCCCAAACCACGCGCGCTCCCATCTGCGCCACACCCCGGCGACATTTATTATTATATGAGAAAATAATAAGGTTGTCAACAAAAAAAATAAAAAAAGTTTAAAAAATTAAAAAATATTATATTCTACTTAAAATATATTATATTTCTGTGAGGATGTTATAATGTTAAGTAGTAATTTAAAAATTAAAAGATGAGGTGAAACAAATGAAGATAAGTTCAATTGTTATGCTAGCAGCTAGTTTTTTATTAATAGTTGTTGGAATAGTATTATTTGCAAACAAAAAAAGATTTGAAGGAGAAAATCAAGCAGGGAAATATAGTGCTAAGTACATACAAAGCAATGCAATAGGAAATATTTTTATAGGATTTTTAGGAACTATTTTAGGAGTACTTGATAACTTTGTTAATGGAAATTCAATAAAAATAGCTTTCGTAGTTATTATAATAGGTGGGTCAATTGTTCAGAAATTAATTGGAAATAAAATCTCAAAATAGTATATATATGTAAGAAAAAGTTAAAAAAGTGTAAAAAAAGTGAAAAAAATATATTTATTTAACAAAAAAATGACAAATTTATATTGTTACAAAAAGGTTTCAAATGCTATAATGTATAAGTGTAAAACTTTTAACATAGGGGAGGGATGAGTTCCTATTTTTCATTAAATGGGAGCAAGTAGATATGAAGAAAAAAATAATTTCAACAGTTCTTGCTGCTACAATGACATTTGGAGTAGGACATAGTGTATTCGCAACTCCACTTACAGATGATCAAAAGCAACAAATGGAACAAAGTCAAGATAAATATGCAGATATAAATAGTAAGATAAGAGAGTTAGAAGATAAGATAGATGGGTTATCAGCTAAAATAGAACCTTTATTTTTTCAAGTAGAAAAAAATAAAGAAGAAATATCTAAAACAGAGGAATCAATTTCAACAGTTAAAGTTCAAATTGAGGAATCAAAGAAGAAAATAGAAAAACAACAAGAAGTTTTAGGTCAAAGAATAAGAGCAACATATAAAAGTGGTGGACAAGCAAACTACTTAACTGCTTTATTAGATTCTAATGGAATTGGTGACTTCTTATCAAGAGTACAAGCTATAAGCAAAGTAATGGGTATGGATAAGCAAGTTATTGATGAGTTAACTTCTGAAAAGGAAAAGCTTGATAGCCAAGTTAAAGAATTAGAAGATAAGACTGCCGAATTAAATAAGCTTAATTCAGAAACTCAATCAAAAATAGATGAGTTAAACAAAATGAAAGCTGAACAAGAAGGCGCTATAAAAGATATGAAAGCTGAGCAAGAAAAAGTTGTTGGAGAATTAGCTCCATTAGAAAGACAGTTAATTGAGCCATGGACTTCTAAAATAAATTCAAATAGTTCAGTAAATGATTTAAATCAAGCTGTGACAGCCTTAAGAGGTTTAAGAAATCAAATAAAAACTCCAGAGGTAGATTCAGAAGCTGTTCAAGCTATAGAAAAAGCTAAAGATTTAATCGAAACTAAAAAAGCAGAAGAAGCAGTAAGTAGCGCACCTAACAGAGGTGGAGATGTTAATTCTGGTGGAAGTTCATCTTCAACTAGTAATGGAAGTTCATCATCAAATAGTGGAAGCACAGTAGCTCCTCCAAGTGAAGGGGCAGCTTCAGCAGTAGTATCATATGCATATCAGTTTATAGGAAGACCATATGTATTTGGTGCAACTGGTCCAGATTCATTTGACTGTTCAGGATTTACTAGTTATGTTTATAGAAATGCAGTAGGTAGAGAAATTACTAGAACTACTTATACACAAATAAATCAAGGTAGACCTGTATCAAGAGATCAGTTACAACCAGGAGATTTAGTATTTACTAATGGTGTAGGACACGTTGGAATATATGTAGGTGGTGGACAAATGATTCACGCTGCTAGACCAGGTGTTGGTGTAATAGTAGGACCTATATATAATTTCTCATCAGCAAGAAGAATATTATAATTTAAAATATATTTATGCCAAACAGTAGAAATAGCTGTTTGGCATATTTTTTTATAAAAGGTTAAGAATTTTGAGTATATGCTATAATATAGACTATAACAATTAAAGAGACCTTAATTTATTTACTGATTTTACAGGTCTACTGATTACAATAAAGGTGAGTGTGAAGAAGTATGAATAAAACTTTAAAAGAGTTGGATTTAACTTTAGTTAACGAAAATGAAACTCTTGATGATCTACAGTTAGATGGATTACATCTAATTCAGAAAAAAGAAGGGTTTAGATTTGGAGTGGATGCTGTTTTACTAGCTAATTTTGCTAATGTTAACAGAAAACATTCTGTATTAGATTTGTGCACAGGTACAGGAATAATTCCTTTTATTATTTACGGAAAAAAAAATCCTAAAGAAGTAGTTGGAATTGAGATACAAGAAGAATTTGCTGAAATGGCAAATAGAAGTGCAAAGATTAATAATATTGAAGATAAAGTATCTTTTGTATGTGGCGATTTAAAGGATAAAGAGCTTAATAAATTAATGCCTAAATTTGATGTTGTTACAGTAAATCCTCCATATAAGTTAAATAATGCAGGTATTGTAAATCCAGAAGATAAACTTGCTATAGCTAGACATGAGATTATGTGTAATTTAGAGGATGTTATAGCAGTAAGTAGAAGATTTCTAAAGGATAATGGAAGACTTTATATGGTACATAGACCTGAAAGGTTAGCTGATATATTTTGTCTTATGAGAAAATATAAAATAGAGCCTAAAAGGGTTAGAATGGTTCATCCTAATACAAAAAAAGCTGCAAACATAGTTTTAGTAGAAGGTCAAAGAGACGGCGGAGCTTTCTTAAAATGGGAAGCACCTTTATATGTGTATAAAGATGAAGGTGGATATAGTGAAGAAATAGATAAGATATATGGAAGGGAGAGTAAATAAAAATGAGTAAAGTTTATTTAGTACCGACTCCAATAGGAAATTTAGGAGATATAACTTTAAGAGCCTTAGAGGTTTTAAAAAATGTTGATTTAATAGCTGCTGAGGATACAAGACAAACACTTAAGCTTTTAAATCATTTTGAGATTAAAAAGCCTTTAATTAGTTATCATAAGCATAATGAGCAAGGTAAAGGTGAAGAAATACTTAGAAGAGTTAAAGAAGGAACTTCAGTTGCTATAGTTAGTGATGCTGGAACTCCAGGAATATCAGATCCAGGAAGTGTAGTTGTTGAGAAATGTATAGAAGAAGGTATAGAATTTGAAGTTTTACCAGGAGCAACAGCTTTTACAACTGCTTTAATATATTCTGGATTAGATACAACTAAATTTATGTTTAAGGGATTTTTCCCAAGAGAAAATAAGGATAAAAGATCTTTTATTGAAGACATAAAGGATAGAACAGAAACAATAATAATATATGAATCACCATATAGAATATTAGATACTATAGATACTTTAAAAGAAGGGTTAGGAAATAGAAAAGTAGCTATATGTAGAGAATTAACTAAGCTTCATGAAGAAATATTTAGAGGAACTTTAGAGGAAGCAAAAATTCATTTTGAAGAAAATGCTCCAAAAGGTGAGTTTGTTTGTGTAATATCAGGAAAAACAGATAAAGAAATAGAAGAAGAAAATACTTCAAAATGGATTAGCATGTCTATAGAGGAACATATAATACATTATATAGATAATGAAGGAATGAAGAAAAAAGATGCTATAAAACAAGTAGCAAAGGATAGAGGAGTTGCAAAATCAGAAATATATAAATTTTCATTAGATATTTAGGGTTAACATATAAGATTTAAGTATTATAATATTTAAATCTTATATGTGGTAACTTTTAATAAAGTTATATTTTATCTAAAGGGAAATTTAGCATATATAATTATTTGATTAGGATTAACAAATAAAGAATACTAGTTTAAAATTAAAGAATTGTAATTTAAAGAAAATATTTATTAAAATATAGATAAATAAAAATAAAGCACTTCATAGGGGATATAGTGTTAAAAATTATTATTGGTTAGGGTTAAAATGTTAATTAATTATTTATATTAAATAAGTTAATTACTATTTTTTTAATTCATCTAAACATTTTTGGCAGATGTTTTTACCTTTGTAGTTAACAACATCTCTAGCATCTCCGCAGAATATACATGCTGGCTCATATTTCTTTAATATGATTTGCTCTCCATCTACATAGATTTCTAAAGCATCCTTTTCTGCTATATCTAATGTTCTTCTTAACTCTATAGGAATAACTATTCTTCCTAATTCGTCTACTCTTCTTACTACACCTGTTGATTTCATTATACTTCCTCCTTGCATTTTACAACTTTCGACAAAACGCATTATAATATTAACAAACTTGTCATATTAAGTCAATATGTTTTGTCAAAAAAAATGTTTGTTTACAATTTTTTTATTCTCAATCAATTATATATTAAATATACTACCATTTTTTTGAAAAGTCAAGGTAAAGATTAATTTATTTTACATAAATAGACTAATTTTTGTTTGACAAAAAGTTAAAAAAAAGGATAAATATTGATATATTAATATAAATTTATACTTAGAAAATAACAATTAACTTATGAAATATATATTTAAAAATAAAATTGGAAAAAAATAATAAAAATGTCGTATAGAAAATTATTTAATTTATATAATATTCTATGATTAAATTAATATATTGTTTATTATTATTTAAGAAAATAGGGTAAAATATATGAATTTAAAAATTTATAATGAAATATTTACTTTTTAATAAAAAAAATACATTAATAGATAAAATATATTTAAAGTTTTTCAAAAAAATTTGAATATATTTTACTTATATAGTATTAAATATAAAAAACTTTTGTAATAAATATGATTTATTCTATATATTGTTTATAAATTTAAGTTATGTAAAACAAAATAGAGGGTATTAACTTGTAATGTGATTATAAATACTATATAATACATAATAAGGGTTTAAAACGAAATTTGAGGTGTGCTATGGATATTAATAATTTTAATTCTGAACAAATAAAAGTTTTGGCAGAAGAGATGTCAAAAAACAGTATGGTTTCTTATGATGATTTGCCAAAGTATGATTTATTTCTTTCACAGGTTATAGACTATCTAAATGATAAGTTTACGGAAGATAAATTTACTAATAATATAGTGCAAAACTATATTAAAAGTGAGGTAATATCAAAGCCGGAAGATGGGAAAAAACGTGGATATACTAAGGTGCACTTAGCTCAATTGGTTTTATTAAGTTATATGAGACCCCTATTAAAAACCGATGAGATCAAAAAAGTATTTGCTTTAGCATTTAATGATATTAATGATAGAAGCGATGATATAATATCTTGGGAAACGGCTTATAAGATGTTCGGAGAAGTACAAGAAGAGAGCATAAAAAGATTCTTAGAGGTGCCATTAGTTGATAACGATAAAATAGAAGAAATAATACAGGTTTCTGATATAAAAGAAGAAGATAGAGATTGCATAGTGACTTTCCTAACTGTTATGACATTAATAGCACAAGCAAGTGTAGTAAAGAAAGTAGTGCAAAAAATAGTTAATGGATATCATAAAGAAGAAAAATAAAAAAGTTGAAGATAAAGCTTCAACTTTTTTATTTTTTATTCAAAGAAAGATATATTATAGTTACAATGGAATTCTTTATTAGGCATAAGTGACTGGATTGCAGCTTTATCCTTAAATTCTCCATTAAATCCATCAAAGTCTGCATGTCCAAACCAAGGTTCTATACAAACAAATGGAGCACCAGTATCTTTTGTCCATAATCCTAAGTAAGGAAATTCACCAAAATCAAATTCTAGGTACTTTTTATGATTTTTTGATTTTAATGAAATTTTATTTGATTTTAGATTTTTAAAAACTAAAGCATCATTTTTAAATAAATCAGTAGATAGATTTATTATATTTTCATCCTTTAAATATGGTTTTTCTTCTTTTGAGAAATAACCAGGACCAACTAATTGCATTATGCTTGCATTTTCTTTCTCATTAAATTCGAAGTAGTAATCATCAAATTTATCATTTTCAATAGGACACATAAATGCTGGATGGGCACCAATTGAGAAATACATTTCTTTATTATCTAAATTCTTTACAATATAGTCTATGCTTAAATTTATATCATTTAAAGTGTATTTTATTATAAGTGAAAATTTAAAAGGATAAACTTTTAATGTATCTTCAGAGTATTTTAGTTCAAAAGATATTGAGTTTTTAGTTTGTTCTATCATTTCAAAGTCACGAACTCTAGCTAATCCATGTTGAGGAAGTTCATAAGTTTTACCATCAACTGTGTATTTACCATTAAATACTTTACCAACTATAGGGAAAAGTATTGGAGCATGATATTTCCAATAAGCTTCGTCTCCAGACCATAAAAATTCAGTATTATCTTTTTTTCCCTTTATACTATGTAATTCGCCACCATGATTACTTAAAGAGATTTTTAAGTGTTGATTTTCAAGAGTATAAATCATAATCTCATCCTTTCAGAGTAGTATATTTTAAAATAATTATATCATTAATTCTCTATAGTAAAAAAGCTGAAAAACAATCTTTTAAGATTATTTTCCAGCTAGTTAATATATTATTTTGGATTAACATCCTTATATATATAGTCTTGTATTTGTTCCTTTGTTTTAGCTTCATCAAATGTTAAATACCAAACACCATCAATCATTTCACCTTTACAATATCCATCTAGAGGGAAACGCATATTTTCAACTGGTGGAATACCAGTTGAGGCTACAGAAGTAGCAATACTAAGTATTTTAGATGGAGTTAAGTTTGTTTCAACATAAGGTAAAAGTTTTTTTATTGTTTCAGGGTATTCAGAAGGCTTTAATGCGGAAAGTTTTTTTATGATTGCATCAAGAACATTTCTTTGTCTTTCAGTTCTTTCATAGTCTCCATCACCAACGTAACGAATTCTAGAGTAACCTACAGCTTGGGCACCATTTAATACTTGTTCACCTTCACTAACTGGCGTATATTCTCTTCCAGCAATTTCTGCAACATTTTTAGCGTAATTATTAACTTCCTTAACTTCATAAGGTTTTATATTTATTGGTACTCCACCTAAATCATCTATTATTTCAGCTAAGTTATCAAAGTTAACAGTTACATAGTCTTTTATATCTAATCCAAAGTTTTCGTTTATTGTTTTTAATGCTAAAGTAGGACCACCATAAGCATAAGCATGAGTTAATTTAGTTTTACCATGTCCATCAACTTCAACATAACTATCTCTCATAAGAGATGTAAGTTTTATTTTATCATGTTTAGTATCTATTGTAGCTATTATTATGGAGTCAGAACGTCCAACATTATCATGTTCTCTACTATCTACTCCAAAAAGAGCTATATTTAAAATGCCATCTTGGAATAGGTCTTTATTTGATTCATCAATACCTAAAGATTTATCATCTTGAGCTATTTTCTTTATATCCATTTTATTTAATGTTGAGTAAACATATGTAGCTCCAAGTCCTATACCTATAAGTAATAAGAAGAATAATGTTAATACTATTATTTTTACTTTACTTTTTTTCTTAGGTGTATTACCTTGACTATTAGAATCATTCTTTTTTGCATGTTTGCCTTGCGACATTAATTTCACCAACCTTCGCCCTTTAAAATTTTACATAATTTACTAGGATAATTTTATTCCTATAGATTAACAAAAAAGTTACATTTTTATTAATTATACATATTAATTATAAATGTGTATAATTAATATATCTATAGTTAATTATAAAATTAGTATTATTTATAAGGAGCAATTTATGAAAAAGAAATCAAAAGGTTTTCTGAGAAAAACCGTAATATTTCTTGTTATGTTTATAAAAAAAATAGGAGATGACGATATTTTTGCATTAGGAGCTCAATTGGCATATTATATGGTATTATCATTCATTCCTTTTCTAATGTTCTTAATGACCTTAGTAGGATTTAGTCATTTAAATAGTGATGCAGTTCTTAATTTATTGAGTAATGTAATGCCAACAGAAGCTTTTAATCTAATTCAAAGTACTGTTATTGAAATAGTAGACAGAGAACAAACAGGATTATTATGGATAAGTATAGCTTTAGCCATATGGGTATCATCTTCAGGATTTAAAGCCGTAATAAAGGGGCTGAATAAGGCCTATGGAGTTAAAGAGACTAGATCTTATATAAAGTTAAAATTAATTTCTATGATATACACAATTTTATTAGCTTTAATTGTTATAGCTACTTTATTCTTATTTGTATTTGGTGATGTAATAGGGGATTTCTTTATGAAAGTATTAGAGCATCCAGAGTTTATATATTATATATGGAATATGTTAAGATATGTAGTAGTTATTTTAATAATGATATTATTTTTTATGTTTTTATACAATGCAACTCCTTGTGTAAGGCTAGGATGGCTTGAAGTAATTCCAGGAGCTGTCATAACAACATTAGGGTGGATATCAATTTCATATATTTTTGCCTATTATGTAAATAATTTTAGTAATTACTCAAGATTATATGGAAGTTTGGGAGCAGTATTTATGTTTATGACATGGATGTTTATAACTTCTATGATATTAATTTTAGGTGGAGAAATAAATGCTGTTTTAGCTGAAAAAAATAGATTAAAAGATTTATAGAGAAATAAAAAAGAGTCATTACCTTAAGGGTTAAATGACTCTTTTTATAATTATCATTTATTATTTTTCATATCCATTTGGATGGTTTTTATGCCAATTCCAAGCGGTTTCAATTATTGTTTCTAATGAATTGAATTTAGGTTTCCAATTTAATTCTTCAATAGCTTTATCTGATGAAGCTATTAATATAGCTGGGTCTCCAGCTCTTCTAGGAGCTACCTCAGCTGGGATTGGATGGCCAGTTACTTTTCTTGCAACTTCTACAACTTCTTTTACAGTAAATCCAGTACCATTACCAAGATTGTATATTCTGCTTTCTCCACCATTCATTAATCTTTCTAGTGCTAATGAGTGAGCAGATGCTAAATCTGATACATGGATATAATCTCTTACACAAGTACCATCTTTAGTATCATAATCATCTCCAAACATCATTATTTTATCTCTTTTTCCTAATGCAACTTGTAATATTAAAGGAATTAAATGAGTTTCAGGAGCATGATCTTCTCCAATTTTTCCGTTAACATGAGCGCCAGCAGCATTGAAGTATCTTAAAGCAGTGTATTTTATTCCATAAGCAGTATCACACCATTTTAAAATCTTTTCAACAAGAAGCTTAGATTCTCCATAAGCATTTGTAGGAAGATTTTTATCAGTTTCTAATATAGGAATATTTTCAGGTTCTCCATAAGTAGCAGCTGTTGAAGAGAAAACTATGTATTTTACATTATGATCTCTCATAGCCTCTAATAAACTTATAGTTCCTGAAACGTTATTATTGAAATATTTTAAAGGTTCTGTCATACTTTCCCCAACAAGAGAGTAGGCAGCAAAGTCAATAACAGCTTCTATGTTATTTTCAGTGAAAATCTTGTCTAATATTTTTCTATCTCTTAAATCACCTTTATAAAGTTTTCCGCTAAGAATAGCATCTTCATGTCCTTTTTCGAAGTTATCTAAGATAACAACTTCTTTATTGTTTTCAATTAATTCTGCAACCATATGGCTACCTATATAGCCAGCACCACCACAAACTAAAATTGCCATGTTAATACCTCCAGTAAATTTTATTCTAATAACATTATATACTATTTTAAGTAAAAGTTTTACTAAAATAAACGAAATTTAATATGAATTTTGAATAAATTTCACTTTTTTGGTTAAAATAACAGGTAAGAATTTTTTAGGAGGTTATATTAAATGAATAAAATAGTTTTATTAGGACGTTTAGTAAAGGATCCAGAGTTAAGATATGTAGAGGGTGGGGAGAAGGTATATACAAAATTCACAATTGCTGTGGCAAGAAATTTTAAATCTTCCACAGGAGAAAGAAAAAAAGATTTTATTCCAATAATAATGTGGGAGAAAAAAGCAGAGATAGCTTGTAAATATCTAAAAAAGGGAGATCTTTTAAGTGTTAGTGGAAGACTTATAACAAGAAGCTTTGAAGATACTGAAGGGAAGAGAAGATATATTGTAGAAGTATCTGTAGAAGATTTTAAATGTGTTAATTTTAATCATGATAGAGTAGATAATAACTTTTAATATAAAAAAAGTAGTAAGCAAATAGTTACTTACTACTTTTTGGTTAATGTATATTTAGTATAATTAAGTTAAGAATTATTTTAAAGCATTTCCTATTTCAACACCAAAGTCGAAAGCTTTTTGAGCTTCTTCTTCTGATGGCTTAAATTTAATTCTTAAACCTTCAACAGGCATTTTCATTCTTAATTCTTTTAATCTACTTTCTATTCTAGGAACAGCTTCACCACTCCATCCATATGAACCAAAGGCACCAGCTATTTTTCCACCATGAATTACAGGGTTAAGTTTTGCCATTAAATCTCTTACTGGCTCAACAAGTTCATTTACGATTGTTGGAGAACCAAATAATATAGCATCTGATGAACCAACTTCGCCAACTAATTCTGTCATATCATGTTCTATTATATTAAATAGATTTATGTCTAAGTTTCCAGTTGATTTAATACCTTCAGCTATTTTTTCAGCTAATTGTTTAGTATATCCATATGCAGAAACATAGAATATTGAAGCTTTTTTAACTTCCTTAGCTGGAGCTGGAGTACTCCATTCTTTATAAAGATTAACCACTTTATATGGGTTAGATCTTAAGATTGGACCATGACCTGGACAGATTATTTCTATGTCTAATCCTTTTATTTTATCAAGAGCTTTTAAAACATATGGTTTAAATGGTCCCATTATACAATCAAAGTAGTATTTTAATGCTTCCATATATTCTTCTTCATTAGGAATTAAATCATCAAACATTTCTTCACAAGAATAGTGGCTTCCGAATGAATCACAAGTGATAAGAGTTTTATCTTCTTCTACGTAAGTGTAGATTGTATCAGGCCAGTGTAAGAATGGTACTGACATGAATTTTAAAGTTTTATTTCCTAAAGAAATTGAATCTCCATCTTTAACTGGGATTGATTCGAAATCTCCATTAACTATTTCTTTTATATAGTTAATAGCTATAGGTGACGCTACTATTTTAGCCTTTGGAGCTAATTCTAATATTTTACCTATAGAACCAGCATGGTCAGGCTCAGTATGACTTACAACGATATAGTCAATTTCTGAAGGTTCTACACCTAAGTCTTTTAATCTTGCTATATACTGATCGAAGAATTCAGCTTTTACAGTTTCAAATATTGCTGTTTTTTCACTACCTTTTACAACATATGAATTATAAGTTGTTCCGTAAGGTGTGTACATTATTATGTCAAATACTCTAAGGTTTGGATCTAATGCTCCTACCCAAAATAAATCGTCTTTAATATTTAAGTGCTTCACTACATACGCTACATATTTTTTGTAGAATAATATGCAGCTACCTCCCTTCAAAATGTAATATTTTTTATAAATTAAGAATTATTTTATACATAAACCTAAAATGATATTAAATTAATTAAAAGTACAAATTAGCTTTATATAGAATTACCAATAATTATTTCACTATGTTAAACAAATTTATAAATATTTGATAAAATGATATAAAAAAGTGTAATTATCCTTTTAATTAATTAATAATATCAATTAATAAAATTTATTATTTGATATTATTAATTATACACTTTTAGGGTTAAAAGTAAATAGAAATTGGGCATTATTAACTGATTTTTAAACTAAAAAACAATTGAGAATTTTCAGAAAATTAGCATGAATATTTAATAAGTTTTAGTTAAAAATTGCATAAAACCCTTGGTATAAACTGTAAAAACATATATGGATAGAAGTAAAAATAGCCATACTAAAGTATGGCTATTTTAAATTGATTTTTATTTATAATTCATTATTTATTTTCTTTTTTTCTTTAAAGTTAAATAAACACCAGCAGATGATAAAGCAATTCCAGTAGTAGCTAAAGCACCAGCCCCTATAGGTGATCCTGTATTAGGTAAATTTCCATTATCTTTTTTATTTGTAGTAACTTCTAATGATATTTTATCTGATTCTTTTCCGTTTTTATCAATTGAAGATACTTGAAAGTTATATTTAGTATTAGGTTTTAAGTCTTTAGCTAAGAACTCAAGTGGAGTTTTGTCAGCAGGAACTCTACCAATTTCTTTTCCATCTTGATAAATAACATACTCTTTAATTAAGTCTACTTTTTCAGGAGCCTTCCAACTTAATAAAGCACTATTTTCAGTAATTTCTTTACTAACTAAAGCAGATGGCTCAGAAGGTTTTTCACCTGAATTTTCTGTATCACCAGGTTTGTTTGGATTTTCTGGTTTTTCAGAATCGCCAGGTTGATCAGGATTAACAGGTTTATCTGTATTACCAGGATTATCTGGGCTTTCAGGATTGTTTGGCTTGTCTGGATTATTTGGATTATCAGGATCAACTGGTTTATTTGAATCATCAGGGTTTATTACAGGTGGTAAATCCACATTTCCATCTAATCCCTTTACAGCAACCTCGTATATTCTAGCTGCAGAGTCTGCACCTTGAGTTGGCTGAATAATATTTAATCTAACATATCTAGCTTTAGTAACAGGGAAAGCATCATTGCTTATAGCCTTTGTATTATCATCTACATTTAATACAGGAGTAAAGTTTTCACCATCATTACTAACTTCAAGAGAGTAAGCTTTAGTGTTCATACCACTGCTTTCTCCACCTGCTTCTGCATGGCTTATTTCTAATTCTCCTATAGTTTTAATATCTCCTAAATCTATTGTTAATGTATGAGGAGCAGAGCCTACGGCACACCACTTAGTTTTAACATTTCCATCTAAAGCATATTGAGGAGCTTCATTCTCGTTTACAAAGCTTGATGCTGTAGCTGATTTATTAAGTGATAAGTTTACTAAACCATCTTTTGCAGCATTTGTAACAGTTATAAGTTCAGTTTTAGTTTCCACATTTTCTCCAGAAGAATTTTTAGCAGTAAGTGTTACTGGATAAACACCTTCCTTTTCATAAGTAACAGTTGGATTTTGTTCTGTACTACTTTCAACTTTAGCACCTGGGAATTTCCATTGGATTTCTTCTGTAACTTCAGAACTAGTGTTAGTAAAGGTTACTGATTGTCCTGGTGCTATTAGTGTATTTGAAACCTTAAATGATGCTGTTGGAGCAGGGTAAGCAGGCCATTCCATATTTATACTTTGACTATTTCCTCTGTTATAGTTTTTGTTAACAGCAATTACCTCAAAATTAGTATTTGTTTCTTTATCATTTCTTCTTAAATCACTAACATAATAACTTGTATTAGGAGTTGCACCTAGTAAAACTTTAGTTCCATCATTCATAACTCTGTAAATTTCATAATGATGTACATCAGAAGAATTTCCTTCAGGACTCCATGAAAGTCTAGCTCCTGCATATATTCCATCTTTAAAGTCAACATCATTTAATTTAGAATTAGATATATTTACCTTTGAACTTGAGTTAGGAATTTCTATTGTTATATTACCTAAGTTTGCAGAGAAGTTATCAACACATACTGGGCTTGAAAGTTTATAAGAAATAGTTTTAATTGATTTTCCTACATATGGTGAAACATCATAAGTAAGTTTAGTCCAATCAGTACCAAGTTTCTTATCAGCAGAAATAGTAGTTTCTGTACCATCATGGAATGTAAGAACTAAATCCATATCTACAGTATTTCCATTAGCCTTAGCAGTAGTAGTGAATTGTACACCTTCAGGTAAAGTCAAATCAGAACTATAAAGTTTTATTGTAGAAGCTTTTCCTTCAGCTAGGTAACCAGAAAGTTTAATTGAGTTACCACCATAGTAAGCATTAGTATAATCTATGTCAGCTTTTACATTATTATTTTCTTCATTTGAAATAACCCATCTGTAAGTTGGCATTATATCATTTAAACTTCTATTATTCCAATCTTGAGTAGATACTTTATTACCATCAACATAAAAATCATATCCATTACCCATATTAAAGTTAGTTGTAAATGGAAGGCTAGTTACAGCACTTTTTTCAACAGAGTATGTTGAAATTCCTCTCCAATCAACTCCTTGAGCATTAGTTGCCTTTGATGGATCACCATGTTCATTAACCCATAATCTACTTTCGTTTTCTTGAAATTGTTCTGGAGTTTTAGCATCAAAATAAGTCCAGCTTGGACAATATAAACCTAATGAAGTAAATGGAGCTTGGTCATCTCTTTGATAATGAGCCCATCTAAGAGGAGTTTTATATCCATTTGCTTGAACATCTATTCCAGCATATAAGTCATAAGGGTTTATTCCTATTTCTTTAGCTTTTTCATTAGATACTCTTAATAAATCTTTATCTTTTAAACTATTATATGTCCACCAGAAATTTAAGAACATACTATCAGCAACTTTGTTTTTATCTCCATCTAATAAGAAATATTCATTTTTATCAGTTAAAGCATTTTGCCAATCCATATCCCCATCTTTTGTCATGGAATCATACCACATAATTTCAAATTTTCCATTAGACTTAGCTTTAAATTGCTTTATTAATTCTTGCATAAGCTTAGCATGTTCAGGCGTTAAAGGTTCTTGTTCAGTTCCTTCTGTTTCTTGATTTATGAACCAACCATCAAAGCCATAGTTTTCTGCAACTTCAATTAACTTATCTACTATAGGGAAGTTTCCATTAGAATCTTTTTCAAGGAATTTATTTAACCATTCCATTTTTCCACCATGAGCTGTCATAGGGAAGAATACAGTACCTAAAACAGGAACCCCATTTCTGTGTGCTGAGTCAGTAACATCTGGACTTGGAGGAACTATTAATCCTTCTCCAGCTGATCCACCCCAGTAAACTAATTTATCTATGTATTGCCAATAAGAGAATGTATTAGCACTAAATTTATTTGAACCTTGTGATGGATTGCCACTAGTATTAGCATTCATTATTGAAATTGCTACAACTTTAACATCTTTATTTTGAGTGTCATTAATAGTATCAAGTTTATCCTTTTCGACTCTTTTTGCTAATGGAACTGTGCTTTTATTAAATTTTGCATCTTTATCATTGTTAGCACTCCATTTTAATAAATCTTCTGGATACCAATAAGATGAGATTGGTTGATTCTGAATTGAGTTTGAAGTTTCTTCTTGAGTTTTCACATAATTTACAACACTTGTATCTTGTTTAGGTGTTGCGTAAGCTATCTTTCCTAAAGGATTAAAAGAAAATGCAAATGCTGCAAAAACACAAAGTAAAGCCCTTCTACGCTTACGCATTTTTTGTTTGTTAGTCATAAAAAATCCCCCTAATATTTAATTTATGTATAACGATTACAGGAAGAATTATTACATAATTAGATATTTTCATAAATATAACTAATTACATAATAAGTGGATAAATTATAGAATTTACATCGTTTTCATAAAATTTATTACTAAATTATGAAAAGATAAAAAAATAAAGATAAAAAAGAAGAAATTTTCACAGAAAAATACAAAAAAAATGAAATTTGGGTTTCTATTAAGAGACTTATGTCGTTAAATAACGATAAAAAATATGTTTATATGTGCATGATTTGACATGTTTTTTTTTATAAAGGTGATAAGATAAAGGTGATTAAGGTTTACATTTATATAAGATTAGGGGAAATAGGGAGGAAATTAAATGAAAATCGTAAAAAATCTGTATAAGGAAATAAATTTAGAAGATAAATGTTACAAATTCTGTTATAGATTAATAGAAAGTTGTTTTAAGGGAACAACAGTGTATGGAATAGAAGTTGAAAGAAAAGATTTTAAGGATTCAGATTTAATTAATATAGAAAGAGATTCAGTTGATAAGATATCTCCAAATAAAGATAAGGTAGAAGTCTTAGTGGAGAAATTGCATAAGTACGAAGTATCACCTATACATCTAATTGATGTTATAGGTGAAGACGTTGATAACTGTGTGGCTGATTTTGCTTTCTAGTAGTATCATAGTAGATAAATATATTAATGATTAAGGGAGAGGATCTCTATGATAATAGGTATTGGTGTAGACATCATTGAAATAGAAAGAGTTAGACAAGCTATTCAAAATAATAAAAATTTTTTAAGTAAGTTATTTACTGAAAGAGAAATAGATTATTTTATTAGTAGAAACATGAATAGTGAGGTTATAGCTGGAAATTTTGCTGCTAAGGAAGCTGTAAGTAAGGCTTTAGGAACTGGTATAAGGGGATTCTCTTTTAAAGATATTGAAATTCTTAGAAATGAATTAGGAAAACCTGAAGTTATTTTGCATAATGGTGCAAATTTAATAGGAAATAAATTAGTTGAAAATAATAATTCACTAAGGGTACATTTAAGTATCTCTCATAATAATAGTAGTGCAATTGCCTATTCTGTTTTGGAGGGTGAATATTATGGAAATATGTAGTTCTAATAGCATAAGAAATATGGACAAAGATTATATAGAAAAGTTTAATATGCCAAGCATAGTTTTAATGGAAAATGCCATAATTAAATTTTTAGAAAATATAGATTTAACTAAAGAAAGTTTTACTATTATTTCTGGAAGAGGCAATAATGGTGGTGATGCCTTAGGTATTGCAAGACATCTATTAAATAAAGGTAAAAAAGTTTACGTACATATATTAGAGAAAGAAAAAGAGGGGTCTGTAGATTATAAAACTAATCTTACTATATTAGAAAAGCTAGGTTGCTATATAAATGGTATCTCTAATAATAAGGATTTAGAGATACTAAAAAATAACATAATAAATAGTGAAATACTTATTGATGGTATTTTTGGAACTGGACTTAATAAAGAGATTTCTGGAATATATTTTGAGACTATAAAATGTATAAATGAAAATAGTAAATTTACAGTTTCTATAGATGTTCCATCAGGGATAAATTCAGATGATGGTAGTATTTGTGAAATAGCTGTTAAGGCTAATGAAACCATAAGTTTTCAGGTTTATAAATTAGGATTTTTAAATTACAAAAGCTTTGAATATTTAGGCGATTTAAAAATTGTAGATATAGGAATACCTAAGAGTATAGTTTATAAAAACTCAGATAATATGAGATTTACAGATAGAGAGTACATAAGAAATAAATTTCCTTATAGAAATAAATATGGTCATAAAGGTACATATGGAAGATCATTGATATTTGCTGGACATAAAGGGTTTATTGGAGCTGCTTACATGGTAGGGCAAGCATCCATAAAGACTGGAGCTGGTTTGGTTACAGTTTTTACTCATAAAGATGTTCAAAGTGAATTATCTATTAAGTTAAACGAAGGAATGACAGGAACATATAATTCTAAAGAAGAATACGAAGAATTTATTGGTGGGGCAAATGTAATTGCTTTTGGTCCAGGTATGGGTAATAATGATTTAACATTTGAAGTGTTAAATAATATATGCAATCTTTATAGTGGAACTCTTGTCATAGATGCAGATGGAATCAATGTGTTAAAGAGAAAAAAATCCATTTTAAAAGAATTTAAAGGGGACATAGTATTAACACCCCATCCAGGAGAGATGGCAAGATTATTAGGTATAGAGATTAAAGATGTTGAAAGAGATAGAATTGGAATTGCTAAGGATTTTGCAAAAGAAAATGGAGTTACAGTTCTATTAAAAGGCTATAATACAATAATAACTGATGGGGATAAAGTATTTGTGAATCCTACTGGAAATAGTGCTATGGCATCAGGGGGAATGGGAGATACATTAACAGGAATTATAACTTCATTAATATCTCAAGGAGTAAATAGTTTTGATGCGGCTATTTTAGGAGCATATATACATGGATACATAGGTGATGAATTATCCAAGGAGAATTTCACAGTAAGTGCTATGGAAATTATAAAAAATATTCCTAATAAAATTAAAGAATTGATTAGCTTTTAGAATAAAAAGGATTACTAATTAATAGTATGTAAGGTATAAGGTTTCATTGGGAGGATTTTCATGAAGGGTAAAAGAAATGCCATACTCATAATACTATTAATTATAATCTTAGGGGTTATAGGTGGACTAGCTATCTATCAAAGAACTTATAATTTAACACCAGAAGATATATTGGAAGATATGTTTTCTATAGAATCTTATGAAACAGAAATAATATATGATGTTAAAAATTCTAGAGGTCAGTTCCAAGAAAAAGGTAGAATTTATTATGACGAAGAAGTTGGCACAAAAATTGTTTTAGATGATAGAGAACAATTATTTGAAAAGGACAAAATAATAATAAACTACGTTAAAGATGAAAAGACTTATGAAGTTGGAAGAGACTATGATCAGTTCTATAGATTTATGTTCATAAATGAATTAAAGGATTTATGTAATGAAGAACATGAATTTACTTACAAGTGGAATGATGAAAATGAGAAGTCTGAAATAATACTAGAGTTTAAAAATTTAAATGGGAATGAAAATTTTTCAAGAGAAGTAATGATTATAGATGCAAAGAAAAAAGTTCCTAAAGAAGCTACAATTTATGATAGGGATGATTCAGAAAGTGTTTCTATAAAGTTTAATAACTTTAGTAAAGTTAAAAATTAAAATTAATATTGTGATTGCTTTTTTTAGCAATCACAATATTAGATGTTGTAAATTATTTATATTTAAGTATAATTCTACATATTTAATATATTTTATTAAGAAAAAATAATAGTAAACAAATTTAATAATAAATATTATGTCAAAAAATATCATTTGCATAAGATGAAATCTTTGACAAGGTGGCATATTTTGTAATATAATCTATACATAATTTTATAACTCTTTTTGCATTTAGGAGTGATGTACATGTCAGTATCAAAGATTAATAAACAAGATTCAAAAAAAGAAAAGAAAATCGAAAATTTTAGTCAATTAAAAGGAAGAAATATAATAACATATAGTGAGGACAAAAAAGAAGACGACTTTTACGAAGCAATGAAGGAAGGATATAAGGCTATGGCTTTAATAAATTCACAATATGCTGAAGAAGGAACTTCTGTAGAATACTTTGATCAAATAGAATATGAGACATGGCTTTGCGGAGTGTGATATAAATGGCTAGTTTGAATGTAAAAAGAGGGGATATATTTTATGCTGACCTTAGTCCAGTTGTTGGATCAGAGCAAGGGGGAATAAGACCAGTCATAATAATACAAAATGATATAGGAAATAGGTATAGTCCAACTGTAATCGTTGCGGCTATAACTTCACAAATAAATAAGGCAAAATTGCCTACACATGTAGAAATTTCTTCTGAGGAATATGGGTTAAATAGAGATTCTGTTGTTCTTTTAGAACAAATAAGAACTTTAGATAAGAAGAGATTAAAAGAGAAAATTGGACATATGACAGAGGATGATATGAAAAAAGTAAATAAATCTCTGTTAATAAGTTTGAATTTACAATAATTAGATAACTTAGGCTATGATTAAATATTTAATCATAGCCTTAATTTTTTACTCTTAAAAAGGAATTTTTCAATACTTTTTAGCTAATAATATATAAAATTTAAAAAAATAATTAACTGTAATCGATATAATTTCTGTATAGTATTAAAGCTATAAATGTGATACTCTAATTAAAACTTTTTCATATAAAAATTTATCCAGGATATACTATTATAGTCTTTAATATTAAAAAGATCAGTTTAAGCCATAAAAATCAAAGAGAAATAGAGTAGTCTAATAGGGTATTAGAGTACTCTTAATGAAAGCAAAAAGCACAAAAAGATTAGCATAAATAAAAAATTACTATATGAAAAATCAATTTTTTGTGATAGAATGAACTTGGCAAAAAGGTAAAACAATATTTTAAAAAAGTTTACATAAATGTACAGGAGGTCATTATGAGCAAAAAGATACAAGAGTTAAAAAGCATGTCTAAGGTTATAAGAAAAGACATAGTAACTATGCTTACTGAGTCAGCATCAGGACATCCAGGTGGATCTTTATCAATAGCAGATATAGTAACAATTTTATACTTCGATGAAATGAATATTGATCCAAAAAATCCAAAGGATCCAAATAGAGATAGATTCGTTTTATCAAAAGGACATGCAGCACCAGTATTATATAGTGCTTTAGCAAGAAGAGGATATTTTGATCCAGCAGAATTAACAACATTAAGAAAATTTGGTTCAAACCTTCAAGGACATCCAAATATGAACGACTTACCAGGAATCGATATGTCAACTGGTTCTTTAGGTCAAGGTATATCAGCGGCTGTAGGTATGGCATTAGCTGGTAAATTAGACAACAAAGATTACAGAGTATTTACTATTTTAGGAGATGGAGAGTTAGAAGAAGGTCAAGTTTGGGAAGCAGCTATGTCAGCAGCTCACTACAGACTAGACAACTTAACTGCTTTCGTTGACTTCAATGGATTACAAATAGATGGTGACATTAAAGAAGTAATGAGTCCATGTCCAATAGACAAGAAATTCGAAGCTTTCGGATGGAATGTAATAGTTATAAACGGACATGATTATGAAGAAATAATAAATGCTATACAAAAAGCTAAGAGTACAAAAGGAGCACCAACTTGCATAGTTTGTAACACAGTAAAAGGTAAAGGTGTTTCATTTATGGAAAATGAAGCAGCTTGGCATGGAACAGCTCCAACTAAAGAGCAATGTGAGCAAGCTATAAAAGAGATCGGAGGGGACAACTAATGGCGAAAAAAATAGCAACTAGAGAAGCATACGGAAAAGCATTAGCTGCTTTAGCTAACGAAAATAAGAACATAGTAGTTTTAGACGCAGACCTTTCAAAATCAACTAAAACTGCTGATTTCAAAAAAGCATGTCCAGAAAGATTCATAAATATGGGTATTGCAGAAGGAAATATGATGTCAGTAGCAGCAGGTTTATCAACTTGTGGAAAAATTCCATTTGCTAGTACATTTGCTATGTTTGCTGCTGGAAGAGCATTTGAGCAAATAAGAAACTCAATATGTTACCCAAGATTAAATGTAAAAATATGTGCTACTCATGCTGGTTTAACAGTTGGTGAAGATGGAGCATCACACCAAGCTATAGAAGATTTATCTTTAATGAGAAGTATACCAAACATGACAGTAATATGCCCATCAGATGCAGTTGAAACAGAAGCTGCAATAAGAGCTATTGCTGAATACAATGGACCTTGCTATGTAAGATTAGGAAGAGCAGGAGTTAATGTAATAAATGATAGACCAGAGTACAAATTTGAAATTGGAAAAGGTATAGAATTAAAAGAAGGTAATGATGTAACATTATTTGCAACAGGTATAATGGTTGATGTAGCTATAGAAGCTGTTGAAGCTTTAGCTAAAGAAGGAATTAACGCTAGATTAATAAACATTCATACTATTAAACCAATAGATTCAGAGCTTATATTAAAAGCTGCTAAAGAAACTGGAGCAATAGTTACATTAGAAGAGCATAATATAATCGGAGGATTAGGATCAGCTGTAGCTGAGGTTGTTGGAGGAGAATATCCAGTACCAGTAGTTAGAGTTGGTGTTAAAGATACATTCGGAGAAAGTGGTAAACCAGACCAATTATTAAAGGCTTATGGATTAACTTCAGAAGAAGCAGTTAAGGCTGCTAAGAAAGCAATGAGCTTAAAAAGATAATCTATAAGATATAAAAAAGAAGCAGCATGAGTAATTTTTCTCATGCTGCTTTTTTCTTTATACATAAAAATACAAAAAAAGTATTAATTTGAATTTTATTGCCAAAATATGAATATAAATGTTAATATTAAAAATTGAGGGCAATAATATAAATGATGAATTAATAATTAATTTAAAATGGGGAGAGCAAATTAAATATAAATCTATTTAAGAGGGGGTTTTTAAAATGAAGATTAGTATGAAAACATTAAAAGAGTATGGAATAATTACTTTAGGAGTAATTCTTTTAGCTATATCTTTAGAATACTTTTATTATCCTAATGATATTGCTGCTGGTGGAGTATCAGGTTTAGCTTTAGTTGTTAATAAGATAACAGGTATATCACAAGGAATGTTTATGAATGTTGCTAACGTTATATTATTTGCTTTAGCATTTTGGCTTATAGGTGGAAGCTTTGGAGGACGTAGTATATATGCAGCCTTTGGATTATCCATAACAATAAGTTTAATAGAAAGCTTCTTACCAACTTTTGCAGTAACAGAAAATATGCTTTTAGCTACTATCTTTGGTAGCGTAGTTGGAGCCTTTGGAATAGCATTAGTGTTTAGCCAAAATTCCTCAACAGGGGGAACAGCTATTGTAGCTAAAATATTAAATAAGTATTTACATATTGAAATAGGAAAATCACTTTTATGTGCAGATTGTGTTGTTGTAGTATGTGCACTTCTAGTATTTGGAGTTGATAAAGCCTTATTTGGATTAATTGGTGTTTTTATAATGGGAATATTGATTGACAAAATAATAGAAGGTTTTAACTCATGTAAACAACTTTTAATAATTAGTGAAAAAAGTGAAGAGATTTCTCAGGTAATAATGAAAGAAATTGAAAGAGGATGTACTAAAATAGAAGGTACTGGAGGATATTCAAAGGAACCTGTAACAATACTTTATGTAGTAGTAAATAGAAGACAGTTTATAAGTCTTAAGAAGAAAATTAAGGAAATAGATCCAAGAGCCTTTATAACAGTAAATGATTCTAAAGAAGTCTTTGGAGAAGGTTTTCTTGATTTAGTAGAAATGTAGAACTTTGTTATGATATAATTAAGATGCTTTACATTAAGGTATGAAATATTAACAAAAATTAAGTAGATTAATGTAGAAAAGTAGGGTAAAATAGTAAAATAGATTAGTGTTGATAGCAATCGGGTAAATTTATATATATATTTTCTAAATATTTGTTTAGATTTTAATTTGTTGAGTAGAAAAAAGTTATTAAGGAGTGTTAACAATGATAGAATTTAGGAATGTTAGCAAGGTCTATAATAAGAATGTCAAAGCACTTACAAATGTCAATATAAATATTGATAAAGGTGAGTTTGTATTCTTAGTTGGACCGAGTGGTGCTGGTAAGTCAACTTTCATAAAAATGTTATTAAAAGAAGTTGAACCATCAACTGGAAACATAGTTATGGGAAACGAAGATTTATCTAAAATAAAAAGAAGACAAATACCTTATCATAGAAGAAAAATAGGAATGGTATTCCAAGACTTTAGATTAATACCAACTCTTAATGTTTATGAAAATGTTGCCTTTGCAATGAGGGTAGTAGGGGCTTCACCAAAAGAAATAAGAAAGAGAGTTCCAATGGTATTATCACTAGTTGGATTATCTAATAAATATAAAATGTTCCCAACTGAATTATCAGGAGGAGAGCAACAAAGGGTTTCAATAGCAAGAGCTATCGTTAATAATCCAAAAGTTTTAATAGCTGACGAACCAACAGGTAACTTAGACCCAGAAACAGCTAAAGAAATTATGGAATTAATAGATGATATAAACAAGGCAGGAACAACAGTAGTTATGGCTACTCATGCTAAAGAAATAGTTAACTCAATGAAAAAGAGGGTTATAGCTATAGATAAAGGTGAAGTAGTTAGTGATGTTCAGAAAGGAGGATATGAATATGAAGTTTAGTACTATAGGATATTTCATATCAGATGCTTTCAAAAGTTTAAAGAGAAATAGAACAATAAGTATAGCTTCTATAGCAACTGTTCTTACTACATTATTTATATTTGGAGCATTTTTATTAACTGCTTTAAATGTTAAAAATGGGGTTACAGATGTTCAAGACAAAGTTGAGGTTAAGGTTTTCCTTAAAGATGACGTAACACAAGAGCAAAGGGATGCAGTTGAAGCAAAACTTAAGACTGTTCAAGGAGTAAAAGAAGTAGAATTTGAATCTAAAGATCAAGCCTTTGCAAAGATGGAAGGTTCAAGTGATTATAATAAAGAGATTTTAGCTGGATATAGCAAAGAAAATAACCCATTACCAGCTTCATACATAGTAAGATTAGAAAGCCCAGAAGTAGCTTCAAGCGTTGAAAGCGCTATGAAAACTAATGATAAATTTATGGCTGGTGTAGAAGATGTAGGTAATGACGAAGAGCTTATAGGTACTATAAACTCCTTTGTAAAAGTTATTAATACAGTAGGATTAGTTTTAGGTGTAGTATTCGTAGGTGTATCACTATTCCTAATAGTAAATACAATAAAGATAACAGTTTACTCAAGAAGAAGAGAAGTAGGAATAATGAAATTCGTTGGGGCAACTGACTGGTTCATAAGATGGCCTTTCGTAATAGAAGGGGTTATAATCGGCCTTGTAGGTGGTATTCTTTCAACACTTTTATTATTCGCAGGGTATAACTTCTTATATGGAAAAATTGTATCTTCATCATCACTATATATGCCACAATTTGTACAACCAATGTATGTTTTAACAACAATGTCATGGCAGTTTATACTAGCAGGTATTGTTATTGGTGCAATAGGTAGTATAATAGCTTTAAGAAAATTCTTAGACGTTTAATATCTAATATAGAATATAAAAAGCTTAAAATACGTAAACTATTTAAATATAGCGTATTTTAAGCTTTTTTTTGAAAGGGTGGGTTTTTATGAGTCGCAATAAGGATGAAAAAAATAAATATAATAATATTATTAAAAATCTTAAGAAGAAAAAAGGATTCAGAGCTTTAGCCATAGGTGTTGCCTTAACTTTAATAATTGGTGTTTCTGTATATGCAGGGAATAGATTAACTGCCTTTGGTATTTTACCTATAACTAGTGTAAGTGCAGTTCAATCTTCCTTAGAAAAGGTAAATGATACAGAAAATTTTAAAAAGGTATTAGAAGTAAGGGAAATGCTTTATAGATGGTATGATGGAGATATTGATGATAGTAAATTAGCTGAAGGTGCTATAAAGGGTATGGTTTCATCTTTAGGTGATCAATACACATATTATATGAATGAAAAAGAATTTTCAGATTTTAAAGAAAAAAGTCAAGGAAACTACATGGGAATTGGGATTCAAGTAGCTGTTAAGGATGGTAAGATAGTAGTAATTTCTCCTATTCAAGGAGGGCCAGCTGAAAAAGCAGGAATAAAAACTGGAGATATTATCTTAAAAGTAAATGGAGAACCAGTTTCAGGAAATGAATTGGATAAAGCCGTTTCAATGATGAAGGGTACTACAAAAGAAAATATAAAATTAACATTATATAGAGAAGGTAAAGGCGAATTTGACGTTGATGTTATGAGAGATGTAATTAAAACAGTTAACGTTAAAAGTGAAATGATTGATGGAGATATTGGATATATAGAAGTTTTAGCTTTTGATGAGGGAACAGCTAAAGACTTTGAAACTCAATTAAAAGCTTTAGAAGAGAAAGGTATGAAGGGGTTAATCCTTGATTTAAGAGGAAATCCAGGAGGATTTATGAAAGAATGTGTAGACCTAGTATCAAACTTTGTTCCAAAGGATAAGGTTATAGTGTCTACAATAGATAAGTATGGTAATAAAGAGGAAAGTGTATCTAAGGGCGGAATTGCACAGGGAATGCCTTTAGTAGTTTTAATTGATGGAGGTACTGCTTCTGCCTCAGAAATAGTTGCGGGAGCTATTAGAGATTATGATTTAGGAACTCTAGTTGGAACAACATCCTTTGGTAAAGGAATAGTTCAAGTTGTTTTAGATAAGATAGGTCAAGAAAAAGATGGTACAGCTTTAAAGGTAACTATTTCAAAATACTATACTCCAAATGGAGAAAATATTCACAAAAAGGGTATAGGACCAGATGTTACAGTTGAATATTCAAAAGAGCTTAAAGAAAAGACATATTCAAGAAGTACTGATCCTCAATTTGAAAAAGCCTTAGAAATCATACAAGAAAAGATAAAATAAATAAATTTTTGGAGGACTTAAAATGAATTTACTTATAGAAAATATAAGAGGTATATCTTATGCATTAGTAAGTCCTACCTTGTCTTTAATGTTAATAGTAATAGCTATAATATTTTATTTTAAAAATAGGAAGATAGCTTTTATGCAAAAGTTAATGCTTGGGAGGAGTATTCAATCTCCTCTTGAGATGACTTTACTTCAGATATTAATTGGTATATTAGGAGGGCTAATAGCTAGTTTATTACTAAGTATTTTAGGAGTAACCTTTGAAAATAGTTCTTTAATAGATGTTATTTTAACAGTATCAGTATTTTCTGTTTTATATAAAAATAGATTTCTTAAATTCCCTTATATAGCAGCCTTGCTAGGGGTTATAGGAGTTTTAGTGAGTAAAAATACTGAATATTTTGGAAGGGGCTTTAGTTTTTCTATTAATTTAACTTCAATTATTGTATTAATAGGTGTTTTTTCAATAGTTGAAGGTATCTTAGCAATGATAGATGGAGATAAAGGTTATTTACCTATCTTTACTCAAAAGGATGGAAAGTTAGTAGGTGGATTTGGCTTTAAAAGATTTTGGGCACTGCCTTTATGCTTATTAGTTGTTTTAGGAGCTAATAGTGGAAATTCAATTATTAATGAAGTTAAAGATTTACCACAGTGGTTACCATTTTTTAATGGAGATAAAGCAAGAGCACTAATGAGTGTTGCGGCCTTAGGAACATTAGCGGCTTATGGAGCAACTTCATATGAAGGAACTACGTTTACTCAAAGTAAAAGAAGTAAGACCATAACATCTGGATTAATTAATATTGCATATGGTATAGTAGTTATAATATTAGCTTATTTATTAAAAGAAAGTCTTGTTTTTACTATTGCACTAATTATTTTAATTCCATTATTATATGAACTTAGAATAAGAATGGAACTAAAATTAGAGTCTCTTAGAGAGCCTTTATATTTTTCAAATGATGATGAAATATGCATTTTAGATGTTTTACCAAATTCTATTGCATACAAGAAGGGATTAAGAAGTGGAGATAAAATAGTTAAAATTAATGAAGAAATCCCTAAGAATGAAAAAGAAGTATTTATGGCAATAAAGAGAAATTTTTATGGTTTAGATCTTGAAATAAGAAAAAATAATGGAAATATTGAGAAGCATACAATTACAGGCGAGGATAGAGGAAAGCAGTTTGGCATAGTGTTAGTTCCTAAGGGAATATCCTTTGATAAAGAGATAGATGAATTTTTAGAAAAATTGAAAAAAGCCAGTAAGGATGAAGAAGTAAAAAATAAATAATGGTTAACTTGGCTGTATCTAAGATTCACCTATTAAGGTGAGAAGTGTTTTAAGATACAGCCTTTTATAGTTAGGAGGGAAAAAATTATGGGAGAATTTAAAATACAATCAAAATTTAAACCTACAGGGGATCAGCCTAAAGCAATAGATACTTTAGTTCAGTCTATTGAAAATGGTAATAGAGGGCAAACTCTTTTAGGAGTTACAGGATCAGGAAAAACATTCACTATGGCAAATATCATAGAAAGAACTCAAAAACCAACCCTTATTTTAGCTCATAATAAGACATTGGCAGCTCAACTTTGTGCTGAATTTAAGGAATTCTTTCCCGACAATATAGTAGAATATTTTGTTTCATATTATGATTATTATCAACCAGAGGCTTATGTGCCTCAAACAGATACTTTTATAGAGAAGGATGCATCTATTAATGACGAGATTGATAAACTTCGTCACTCAGCTACTTCTGCACTTTTAGAGAGAAGAGATGTAATAATAGTTGCTTCAGTTTCTTGCATATATGGACTTGGTAATCCAGAAGAGTATAAAAAGCTTACAATATCTTTAAGACCAGGTATGATTAAAGATAGGGATGAAGTTATTAAGAAACTTATAGAAATACAATATGAAAGAAATGACATAGACTTTGCAAGGGGAACATTTAGAGTAAGAGGAGATAATTTAGATATAATTCCTTCATCTTCCTCTTCTAAGGGTATTAGAATTGAGTTCTTTGGAGATGAAATAGATAGAATAAGAGAGTTTGATGTTCTTACAGGAAATATAATTGGAGAAAGACAACATGTTAGTATAACTCCAGCGTCTCACTTTGCTGCCTCTGAGGAAACCTTAGAAAAATCAATAAGGGTAATAGAAGATGAACTTGAAGATAGATTAAAAGTTCTTACAGCTGAGGATAAAATATTAGAGGCACAAAGGTTAAAGCAGAGAACAAATTATGATATAGAAATGATTAGAGAAATGGGATATTGCCAAGGAATAGAGAACTATTCAAGAATATTAGATGGAAGAATGCCAGGAACTCCACCTCAAACTTTACTTGATTATTTCCCAGAGGATTTCTTAATGTTTATAGATGAAAGCCATGTTACACTACCTCAAGTTAGGGCAATGTATGCTGGGGATAGATCTAGAAAGACATCTTTAGTTGAGTTTGGATTTAGACTACCTTGTGCATTTGATAATAGACCTCTTAAATTTAGTGAATTTGAAAGCAAAATAAATCAAGTAGTCTTTGTAAGTGCTACTCCAGGAGAGTATGAACTAGATCATTCTAAAGTGGTAGCAGAACAAATAATAAGACCTACAGGACTTTTAGATCCTGTAATTGAAATAAGACCTATACAGGGACAAATTGATGATCTTTATGGTGAGATTCAAAGAACTGTACAAAGAGGATTTAGAGTTCTTATAACAACTCTTACAAAGAGAATGGCTGAGGATTTAACAAAGTATCTAAAAGACTTAAATGTTAAAGCTACATACATGCATTCAGATATAGATACCTTAGAAAGAATGAAGATAATAAGAGAACTTAGACTTGGAGAGGTTGATGTATTAATAGGTATAAACCTTTTAAGGGAAGGTTTAGATATACCTGAGGTTGCTTTAGTTGCAATATTGGATGCTGATAAAGAGGGATTTTTAAGATCTGAAACTTCCTTAATACAAACTATAGGTAGAGCCGCTAGAAACTCAGAAAGTAAAGTAATAATGTATGCAGATAATATTACAAAATCTATGGATAAGTCTATTAAGGAAACTGAAAGAAGAAGAGTTATTCAAATGGAGTATAATGAAGAACATAATATTACCCCTACTACTGTAATAAAAGGAGTTAGGGATATAATTGAAGCTACTAAGGTTTCAGAAGAAAAAGAAAACTATGAAGATGAAGTTAAAAAGGCAGCTAAGAAAGATATTCCAGTAGAAAAACTTATAGAGCAATATGAGGAAGAAATGAAGGAAGCAGCTAAGAATCTTCAATTTGAAAGAGCTGCTGAACTTAGAGATATAATAAAAGATTTAAAAGAAAACTCTAAATAAAGATTTTTTTAGATGTATTTACATAATTATGTTTATTAAAGTAATTATTGTATTGAAAAGAGTTTTACAAATTTAAATTAGATGTTAAAATGGATAATAGATTATAAAAATAAACATAAAATGAGATAAAATATAATACAAATAAAAAAAGCATAAGTATATAATTAAAGGCACTATTAGAGTTAATTAAATAGATGGTAATGTTTAATTTTATAGGGAAATCTAAAAGAGCTGAAAGAATGTATTTAAGTTTTAGGAGGAATATATGGCTGTTAAAGTAATTACAGATAGCACTAGTTGCATACCAAAAGATTTAGCAGAAAAGTACGGAGTAGAGATAGTATCTTTAAGCGTTATAATGAATGGAGAAAGTTATAAGGAAGTTGATATAGATAGTGAAGCTTTTTATGATGAATTAGCTAAATGTGATAAACTTCCAACTTCATCTCAACCACCAATGGATGAGTTTTATAATGCTTTTGAAAAATTTGCTAAGGATGGTCATGATATAGTCGCAGCGTTTATATCATCTAAATTAAGTGGAACATACACAACATCACATATAATAAAAGATATGATTTTAGAAAAATATCCTGATGTTAAGATTGATCTTATAGACTCTCAAACTTCAGTAATGGCACTTGGAATTGGTGTGTTAGAAGGAGCTAAGGCGGCTCAAGAGGGAAAAGATTTTGACCAGGTTTCAAAAATAGTTAGAAATACTATAGAAGAATCAGAGATAATATTTGTTCCAGGTACTTTAGAGAACCTTAAAAAAGGTGGTAGAATAGGTGGAGCAGCAGCTTTATTTGGAAAAATGCTTAAGATAAATCCAATTCTAACAGTTAAAGAGGGCGCTGTTGTTGTAATGGATAAAGTTAGAACTAAAAAGAGAGCAATAGATAAGATTGTAGAAGTTGTTAAACAGGATTTAAAGGAAAAAGGAATAAAACAAGCAGTTGTATGTCATATATTAGCTGAAGATGAAGCTAAGGATTTAGCTAAGAGACTTAAAGAAGAATTAGATTTAGACTCTATGATTGGTGAAATAAGTGCAGTTATAGGTGTACATGTAGGAGTTAAGAGTGTAGGTATAGCTTACGCTAGAGAATCTTAATTAAATATAATTTAAAAAGAAGCTTGATAAATTTATATAAGTTTATCAAGCTTCTTTTTATTATTTCATATAAATAGAGCATATATTTATATGAAATTTTTGTCTAAAGATAAATCAAAATTAAAGACTTTATTAAGCATTAAGATTTAGGTGGTTAAAATTGTATTTAAAACTATAATATGTATATATATTGTGTTAAAATAATGTTACTAAAAGGTTAAGGAGGATTGGAATATTGATTAGTTTAAAAGGGATTAATAAGGAGTACACACAGGGAGTAAAAGCTGTAGATAATTTAAATCTAGAAATTAAAGATGGTGAGATATTTGGTATATTAGGACCAAATGGAGCTGGAAAGACTACTACAATAAGTATGATCACAGGAATAACAGAGCCTACTATGGGAGAAATAAAAATAAATAATATTGATATAAGTAAAAATCCTGTAGAAGCTAAAATGCAATTTGGATATGTTCCTGATAGTCCAGATATGTTTTTAAGATATAAAGGTATAGAGTATCTTAATTTTATGGGAGACGTTTATAATGTTAGTGAATCAGATAGAGAAGAAAGGATTAAAGACTTAGCTAAGAGGTTTGAAATGACTAATGCTTTGGGAGATAAAATTCAAAGTTATTCTCATGGAATGAGACAAAAAATAATAATAATGGGTGTTTTAATTCATAAGCCTAGTATTTGGATATTAGATGAACCTTTAACTGGATTAGATCCAAAATCCTCATACATATTAAAAGAGATGATGAGAGAACATGCAAGTGAAGGGAATACTGTATTATTTTCTACACATGTCTTAGAAGTTGCAGAAAAGTTATGTGATAGGGTAGGCATAATAAAAAAAGGGAAACTTATTTTTGTAGGTACATTAGAAGAGTTAAAAGAAGAATTTAAAGGTGATGAATCACTAGAAAAAATGTTCTTGGAGATTACTGAAAATGAATAGAATTAAATTATTATTAAAATATTTTATAGGAAACTCTTTTTATAATGCTTCTAGTAACATAAAATCTAGAAATCTAGCTATAGTTATGTATATCTTAATAATAATAGGAATATCTACACCTATAGCTAATATGATAGATTCTATGTACCCTAACTTTGCTAGTATTGGACAAGAAGGATATCTTCTTTCAATTATATTTTTAATTGGATCACTAACTTTATTGGTTTTAGGAGTTTATGATATTTTAGATTCATTTTTCTTTTCACAGGATATAGAACCCTTAATGCCATTACCATTTAAAAGTGGTGAAATAATGATAGGAAAATTCATAACATGTTTAGTGGATATGTATATCTATTTAAGTATTACAATAATTCCCTTAATATCTTTTGGGCTAAATGCTAAAATGGGATTTTCTTATTTTCTTATGATTATTCCAGTTTATTTATTTGCTCCAATTATAATAGTAATATTTTGCATATTAATAACTATGATTTTAATGAGTTTCATAAATGTATCTAAATATCAAAATGCTTTTAAAATAATATTTGGTACATTAGGAATAGTCTTAATTTTAGGAGTATATTCTTTAAATTCAACAGGATTAAATTCAGAGAATGTTTCAGTGGCATTAAAAAATAAGACAGCATTAGTGGATTTAACTAACAAAATATTCATAACTACTACCTTTAGTGTAAAAGCATTACTTTATAGCAATTCTTTAAAGGGATTATTAAATTTAGGCCTTTTAATTCTTATATCAATAGTAGCTTTAATAATTGCATATTTCTTAGGAAAATTAATGTATAAAAAGATACTAAGTAGAAATTTAAATGTATATAGTGAGAGAAAGAATATACTAGAAAATAATAAGGATAAGGTTGTTGTAAGGAGTTCAGTAAGAAAAGCAATGGTATTAAGAGAGCTTAGAACAATATTAAGAGATCCCAGTAACTTTATAAACTGTGTTGTTATGATTGTTTATATGCCTATATTTATATTTATTTTCTTTATTAAAGGAAATATTTTAGCAGGGGATACTCAGTTAGCAAAGGATACAATAATAATGGCAGCGACTTTTATAGTTACAGCCTTAACCATAGCAGGTAACTCAGTTGCATCAACAGCCTTAAGTAGAGAAGGAAAAGAAATATTTATATCGAAATATATTCCAGTAGATTATAAGGTACAGATTCAATCTAAGCTTATAGTTTCTTTCATAGTAAATGGATTAGCACTTATATTGGGAATAGCTATATTAATTTATTTAAAGGCATCTCCATTGGTTATCGTAATGAGTTTATTAGTACAAATGGGAACCATAGTCGCAATATCTTTATGGGGAATGATTCTAGATTATTTATCACCTAAGTTAGAATGGACAGATACAAAGAATTTATATAGTAAAAATTTTAAACCTTTATTAGTAATGTTAATTTGCTTAGTAATAGGAGGATTTAATATAGGTTTAATTGTTACCAAAAGTCCAATAATAGTATTTTTAATAGACATAAGTATTCTGTTAATAGTAAGCTTAATTTTATATAAAATTCTTATGAAAAAAGGATTAGAGGCTTATAAAAGGTTATAATATAATAATTTATAAAAACGTAACCTTTTTATAAATAATAAAATAAGTATATTTGATATTATTTTAGTAAAGAACAAATTAAAATTTAAAAGTTTTAATTTGTTCTTTTTAAATATATAAAAATTTAAAATAGATGTAAGTATAATTGTGTATTTACCCTGATTTAAGGTTATTATTTAAATGAAGTATAGGAAAAATTTAAATTATAAGGAGGGAGAGAATGAAAAAATTTTTAAAAGTAGTAGGAGTTATATTACTAAGTTTAATAATTATGATTGGAGCTTTAGCTTATTATTTTAGAGGACAAATAGGTTTTTATATAAACATAGGAAAAGAGTATTTAGAGTTTAAGGAAAATCCACCTAGTATTGAGGATTTAAAGAACATTAAAATGAGTGAGGATATGGATTTTAAGGATGTAGTTTATAAAGATACTAATGGAAAAGCTCAGACTTTAGATATTTATGGACCAGAAAAGAAGTTAAGACATGGGTCACCAGTAATTCTTTATGTTCATGGAGGAAGTTGGGTTTATGGAAACAAAGAAATACCAGATCTTATAGCACCTCTTTTAGATTCCTTTAGAAAAGAAGGATATACCATAATAAGTGTAGGGTATGAACTTGCTACTGATAAGGTTGATTTTAAGAAACAAGCTTCAGATGTTAAGGATGCCATAAGATGGGTTTATAAAAATAAAGAAACTTATAGATTTAACACTGATGAAATAGGAGTTATAGGGGCTTCTGCTGGGGCACATTTATCCTTGTTAGCCACATATAGTGGGGAAGATGAATTTGTTGATGATAAGGAACTCTCTAACTATCCATCAAAGGTTAAATATGTTGTAGATTTCTTTGGACCAACTGAACTTAGTGCCTTAGACATGACTATGGCTTCATGGGATTTAAATAATTCAATAGAGAAAACTGAAAAGCAATTAAGAGGGGAAGAAAGTATAACAGAATACATGGATAAATATAGTCCAATAAATTATGTTAAGCCTAACTTACCAAAGACTTTAATAGTTCATGGACGTCAAGATAAATTGGTTCCATACAGTAATTCAATGAACTTATATAATAAGAGCAAGGATATGGGTAATGATATTCAAATACTTACCTTAGAAAATAGTGGCCATGATTTTTCTCAAGTTGATGTAAATGAAGTATTTGAACTTGGGTTTAAAGTTTTAAACTTTATACTTTTTAATACTAAGTTTTAATAGAAAGCTAAATTTTTATATATTTTAATAACTACTTATCATATAAGTTTTTTTAAATTAAAGTTTATAAATTATATCATAATTGGTTAAAATTTCACTTTTATTGTAAAAGAAGATATAATAAAACCATCAAATTTTTTTAGGGTAAGGAGTTTTATATGGATAAGAGGTTGTTAAAAGTATTAAAGCATGACTATGCAGTAGAAATGGATAAAAAGAGAAACCTAAAAGCTATAAGAACACTATATGATATGAACGAAAAAGAAGAATACCATATAGATGAACAAACATGGAATGATTTAGATTTAGATAAGGTTTATTCAAAATTAGATAGAAATTATAGTAGTTTAGGAGAAGCTTCCCTTTATTCAATGCTTAGAAATCCACTAAATGATGAAAAAAAGTTAAATAAGAGAAGAGAAGAAATAGAGTACTTTAAAGAAAACGAAGAAGTAAGATTTAAGATTATGTGGATATTTTTTGAGTTAGGAAGAGATAAAAAGAATAGCTTGTTAGATATGATTAATGAAAAGCTAATAGAATCTAATAAGTTTAAATATTATTTTTATACAATTACAGGAAAGATATTACCTTTAATATTAATACTTACTGCAATCTTTGTAAGCGTAAGTGCAATGCTTGGCTTAATGGCTGTAACCTTCGTTAATATTTATATAAATAGTAAGGAAAGAGACAGAATTAAGGCTAATGGGCTTATGTATTTAAGAAGAGTAATAAAGGCATCTAAGCAGATAGTTAAAATTAATGATAAAAATTTAGAGTCTTTTAATATAAAGATAAGAGAAAACTTAAAAGATTTAAAATCAATAGATAGAAATACTATAATGATTAGCTTTATTAATATGTGGGGTGGAGTATTTGAATTTATATCCGTATTATTTTTACTAGAAGAAACTGCATATTATAAAATTGCTGATTCAATAGAGAAAAATAAAGATTCAATTTTAAGCCTTTATAAAACATTAGGTGAAATGGAAGCAATAATATCTATTGGAAGTTATGAAGAAGAAAAAAAGGATAAGATAACTAGACCTAAATTCATAAGAGAAACAACATTAGAAATAAAAAATGGAATACACCCAATTATAGAAAATCCAGTGGCTAACTCCATAAACATGAGTAAGAGAGGAATTGTTCTTACTGGAACTAATATGTCAGGTAAATCAACTTTTTTAAGGATGTTAGGAGTAAATATGCTTTTTGCTCAAGCCTTTAATTTTGTTTTAGCAGAAAAATATGAAGGGCCAATATTTAATATAGTTACTTCAATTAGTCCAAATGATGATTTAAGTGTTGGTAAAAGTTTTTACATGGCTGAAGCAGAATCAATTTTAAGAATAATAAGAGCCTTAGATAAAGATTTACCAGTATTTTGTGCAATTGATGAGATTTTTAGAGGGACAAATCCAATAGAGAGAATATCAGCTTCAGCAGAAATTCTTACTTATATCAATAATAAAAACAGTATTTCTATAGTTGCTACTCATGATAGAGAATTAGTTGACATATTAAAAGAATGTTATGAGTTTTATTATTTTAGCGAAAATGTTGATAGCAAGAATGGATTAAGCTTTGATTATAAGCTAAAAAGAGGAGTATCTAAAACTAGAAATGCTATAAAATTACTAGAATATATAGGTTATCCAAAAGATATAATAAACAAGTCATATAGAAGATCAGAAAAGCTAGAAGGCTTTATTTAGAAAGGATTGTTAGGATGTTTAAACCAGTTAAAAACATGAAAGTTTATGAGCAGGTTGTTGATCAAATAAAAGAAATGGTTAGAGTAGGACAGATAAAAAAAGGAGATAAGCTTCCTACAGAGAGAGTTATGGCAGAAGAGCTTCAAGTAAGTAGAACTTCTATAAGAGAAGCCATGAGAGCTTTAGAGGTTGTAGGATTAATAGAAAGTAGACAGGGAGCAGGTAATTATATAAGAGAAGAGTTTGATGATGTATTATTAGAACCGCTTTCAATAGTATTTATGCTTCAAAATGGAACAAATAAAGATATATTTGAATTAAGAGAAGTTTTAGAATTGTCTACTATATTTTTATCTGTAATGAGAATATCTGATGAAGAATTAAAAAAGCTTGGTGAACTTGTGGAGAGGTTTAAGACATCTAGAGATGAAGAAGAGAATGTTAAAATTGATAGCGAATTTCACAGCATAATTGTTAAAGGAGCAAATAATGTACTTATAACTAATTTGTTAGAAGGGGTATCTGAGTTAGTTGATAAGTTTATAAGTGAAGGAAGAAGAGCTATTTTAAGTGATGAGAGAAATAGAGGAAAGCTATTAGATTTTCATGAAAAAATATATTTAGCTATAAAAAATAGAGATGCTTATTCTGCATATAAACATATGCAAGAGCATTTCCAATTAATAAAGGAAAATATTTAGTAATAGAAACTTTATCTAAAATTAAAGTGAATTTTAACCTATTATAAGCCTATATAATAACTGTAAAAATTGACTAAAATATCTAAAAGGTATAAGGTTAAATTAGGGTATAAAAAGAGACTTTTAGTAATAAATATCAATATAGCATATTAAAATAATATGCTATATTTTATAAAAGAAAATTGGTCATACCAAAATTTTTTTATGGTATAAAAGTTATTATGAGGGGTGAAAGAATTGAATACGTATCTTATGTTTTTTCTTGCTCTTATACCTATAATAATCCTAATTATAGGCTTAGGAGTTCTTAAAATTCCAGCTCATAAAATATGTCCCATAGCTTTAATAATTACCATTTTACTTTCCATATTTATTTGGAAAATGCCTACTATAGACTCCTTAACGGCAGCTTTAGAAGGTATTGCTTTAGGAATATGGCCAATAATGATAGTTATTATAGCGGCAGTATTTACTTATAACTTAGTAGTTCACACAAAGGCCATGGAAGTAATCAAATCAATGTTAATAAGTGTTAGTGATGACAAAAGAATTTTAGTTCTTATATTAGCATGGGGATTTGGGGGCTTTTTAGAAGCTGTGGCAGGCTTTGGAACGGCCGTTGCTATTCCAGTTGGAATAATGGCAGCCTTAGGATTTAATCCTTTTTTTGCCTCTGTTATATGCTTAGTGGCTAATACAACTCCCACAGCCTTTGGAGCAATTGGTCTTCCTGTTATAACCTTAGCTAATGTATCAGGAATTCCTATAGAATCCTTAAGTTATTATGTAGTACTACAATTATTTCTCTTTGTGGTATTAATTCCATTTGCCTTGGTAGCTTTAACTGAAAAAAGTTTAAAGGGGATAAAAGGAGTCTTTGGTATAACTTTAGCTTCAGGTCTTTCCTTTGGCATAGTTCAAGTCCTTGTAGCAAAATTTTTAGGCCCTGAATTACCAGCAGTTTTAGGATCAATAGTTTCTTTATTAGTTACAATTTTTATAGCAAAAAAATTCTATAAACATAATGAAGAAACAAAAAGAGAAGAAAAGTTTGAATTAAAAAGTGTCTTAGTAGCCTTTTCACCATTTATATTAATATTAGTCATAATAATAGGAATTAGTCCTTTATTTCCAGGCTTATATAATAAATTAAGCGAAGTAAGGACATCAGTTAGTATATATACTGGTGTGGGAGCTAAACCATATACTTTTGTATGGTTAACAACTCCTGGAATATTAATATTAATAGCTTCTTTTATTGGAGGGTTTATACAAAAAGCTTCTTTTAAAGAAATGGTAGAAATTTTATTGAAGACGATTAAACAAATGAGTAAATCTACCATAACCATACTTGCAATAATAGCTCTAGCTAAGGTCATGGGTTATAGTGGAATGGTTGCATCTATAGCAACAGTATTAGTTATGATAACAGGTTCATTTTATGCTTTTATAGCACCTTTTATTGGAGCCTTAGGAACCTTTGTAACAGGAAGTGATACATCCGCCAATGTATTATTTGGCTCTCTTCAAGCTGAGGCGGCAAATTCTTTAGGAATAAGCCCAGCATGGCTAGGGGCAGCAAATACTTGTGGGGCAACTGCAGGTAAAATGATATCTCCTCAAAGCATAGCTGTGGCCACTGCGGCAACAGGACTAGCTGGTAAAGAAGGAAAGATATTAAATTCAACATTAAAAGTATGTATAGTATATGTAATTTTATTAGGTTTAATAAGCTATTTAGGAAGCCTAATTTTTGTGTAATTTTTGAAAACGTTTGTTGATGTTTATTAATTAAAGTCTCAATTATTAAAGTATTAAAAATTAAAGGATTTATAAAGGGAATGGAGTGATTTTTATGAAGATTATGGTTTGTATTAAACAGGTTCCAGGAACTTCAAAGGTTGAGGTTGATGAAAAAACAGGGGTTTTAAAGAGAGACGGAGTAGATTCTAAAATGAACCCTTATGATTTATATGCTTTAGAAACTGCATTGAGGATAAAAGAAAAGAAAGGTGGACATATAAAAGTTATAAGTATGGGGCCACCACAAGCTAAGGCAGTAATAAAAGAGGCTTATTCTATGGGAGCTGATGAAGGAACCTTAGTTTCAGATAGAAAATTTGCTGGGGCTGATGTTTTAGCAACTTCATATACATTATCACAAGGGGTTAAAAAATGTGGAGATTTTGATATTATTCTTTGTGGAAAACAAACTACAGATGGAGATACAGCACAGGTTGGACCTGAAATGGCTGAATATTTAGTAATTCCTCATGTTGCTAATGTTAGAAGAATATTAGATGTTAATGATGATTTTATTAAAGTTGAAATGGATATGCCTAATACAATAGAAGTACTAGAAGTAAAATATCCTTGTCTTTTAACTGTAGATAAAGATATTTTTCAACCTAGATTACCTTCCTATAAAAAGAAACTTGAAACAGATGAAAGAGAAATAAATGTAATATCTTTAAATGATTTTGAAGATAAAGATGAGAAAAAATATGGTTTAAATGGGTCACCAACTCAAGTTGAAAGAATATTTCCACCAAGCAATAATGATGACCATGAGATTTGGACAGGAGATTCATCTGAATTAAGTGAAAGAATGGAAGATAAATTAAGAGAGCTTAAATTTATATAGGGGGTAAGAGTTATGGGAAGATTAGTTGTTCATCAAGATAAAATAGAGGATGTAAATAGTGTAATAAAAATTTGTCCCTTTGGAGCTATGGAAATAGTTAATGGGAAAGTTGAAATAAATGCAAGTTGTAGAATGTGTAAGGTATGTGTTAGAAAAGGACCTAAGGGAGCCTTTGAGTTTGTTGAAGATGAGAATAAGGTCTTAGTAAATAAGGATGAATGGAAAGGTATAGCCGTTTATGTTGACCATGTAAATGGAGAAATTCATCCAGTTACCTTAGAACTAATAGGAAAAGCTAGAGAATTAGCTGATAAGGTTAATCAAAAAGTTTATTGTTTATTTATGGGGAATGGAATAAAAGATAAGGCTGGAGAGCTTTTACACTATGGAGTAGACGAAGTTATTGTATATGATTATAAAGAGCTTGAAAACTTTAGAATTGAGCCATATACAGCTGTCTTTTATGACTTTATAAACAAGATTAAACCTTGTTCAATTTTAGTAGGAGCCACTACATTAGGTAGATCATTAGCCCCAAGAGTAGCTGCTAGATGTAGAACAGGGCTTACAGCAGATTGTACTATACTTGATATAAAAGAAAATACAGATTTAGTTCAAATAAGACCAGCCTTTGGTGGTAATATTATGGCACAAATAGTAACTCCAAATTCAAGACCTCAAATGGCAACTGTTAGATATAAAGTTATGTCTGCTCCTGAAAGAAATGAGGAATGTACTGGAGAAATTAAGTACTTTGAAATAGAAAAGGATAAATTAAAATCAGATATAGAAGTTAAAGAAATTAAACAGAAACCTAAAGAACACAGTATATCAGATGCTGAGATAATAGTAGTAGCTGGTAGAGGAGTTAAATCAGAAAAAGATTTAGAAATGATAAAAGAGCTTGCTGATTTATTAGGTGGAGAGCTTGCAGTTACAAGACCTCTTATAGAAAATGGATGGGCTGATGCTAATAGACAAGTGGGATTAAGTGGAAGAACAGTAAGACCAAAACTTATAATAACTTGTGGAGTTTCTGGAGCTATTCAGTTTGTAGCAGGAATGAACAATGCAGATTATATATTTGCCATAAATAAAGATGAAAAAGCACCTATATTCAAGGTTGCTCACTATGGAGTAGTTGGTGATATTTATGAAATTGTTCCTAAACTTATTGAAAAAATAAAAGGGGAAGGGGTGCTTTAATATGAGTTATAACAAAATAAATGAAAGTGGAATTGAATTTATAAAAGGAATAATAAATGATAATGAAAGAGTATTTATTGGAGAAGAAATAAGTGAAGATTATTCTCATGATGAGTTAGGTTCAGAAAAGCATATGCCTGATATTGTTGTTAAGGCTATGAGTAGAGATGAAATTGTAGAAATAATGAAATATGCAAATAATAATAATATTCCTGTGACAGTAAGAGGGGCTGGTACTGGACTTGTTGGAGCAGCAGTTCCAATACTAGGAGGAATTTTATTAGATTTAAGTGGAATGAATAAAATATTAGAGTTAGATGAAGATAACTTAACTCTTACAGTTGAGCCTGGAGTTCTTATTATGGAAATAGCTAAATTTGTTGAGGAACATGATTTATTTTATCCACCAGATCCAGGAGAAAAAACAGCAACCATAGGTGGTAATGTTAGTACAAATGCAGGAGGAATGAGAGCTGTTAAATATGGAGTAACAAGGGATTATGTAAGAGGAATGGAAGTAGTTCTTCCTAGTGGAGAAGTCTTAGAGCTTGGTGGAAAAGTTGTTAAAAATAGTTCAGGATATAGCTTAAAAGATTTAATTATTGGATCAGAAGGAACATTAGGAATAATAACAAAAATAGTATTAAAACTATTACCACTTCCAAAGAAGGTAATAAGCCTTTTAGTTCCATTTAATGATTTAGAAAGTGCCATAGAAACAGTGCCTAAAATAATAAAATCTAAGAATATTCCTACAGCTATAGAATTTATGCAAAGAGATTTAATAATTTCAGCAGAGGAATTCTTAGGAAAGAAATTTCCTGATAATTCATCAAATGCTTATTTAATATTAAGCTTTGATGGAAACTCAAAGGAAGAGGTTGAAGGATATTATGAAAAAGTAGCTGACATATGTTTAAAAGAAGGAGCTTTAGATGTATTTATATCAGATACAGAAGAAAGACAAGAATCAATATGGTCAGCTAGGGGAGCTTTCTTAGAAGCCATAAAGGCATCAACAAGTGATTTAGATGAAGTTGACGTTGTTGTACCAAGAAATAAGGTAGCAGAGTTTGTAAAATTCACTAATGAAGTAGAGAAAAAACTTAATGTTAGAATAAGAAGTTTTGGACATGCTGGTGATGGAAACTTACACATTTATATATTAAAGGATGAATTATCAGAGGATGAATGGCATAAAAAACTTAATGAAGCCATGGAAATACTTTATAGAAAACAAAGAGAACTTAATGGACAAGTTTCAGGAGAACATGGAATAGGCTTAGCTAAGAGACTATATCTAAATGAATCCTTAAATAAGGCCACAATGGATATTATGAGAGGAATAAAATTAGCCTTTGATCCAAATAATATTTTAAATCCAGGTAAGGTTTGTGAATAAAATAAATTAAAAATTTAATTAGCATATAAAATTTAACAATAAAAATACTCCTTTTAAACTTAGTTTAAAAGGAGTATTTTTTATTATGATGTCATTCCGATATACATACCTACAAAGTATGGGATAAGCCATATGAACCAAACTACTAAACTAAATTTGTGGAATATAGCTTTTGCTTTTTCACTACCTCTGTTTAAAACAATTGTTGCCCAAACAGCATGTATAAGCATTAAAATAATAGCAAGCATACCTGTTGATTGATGTATTAATAAATCAGTTGGAGTAATACCTTTGTCAGTTCCTGCAGCAACGATTCTACTCATTGTATAAGTTCCAAGAGTATCGCATACTAAACCACACCAAAAGATTATTACATGTTTTTTCTTTAATATACCTGCTCTATGCTCGCTCCAAACACCAATTGTATAAAATATTAGTGCTAATGTTATAAATATAATAGCTGGAATTAATAATTTAGGCATAAAAAAACCTTCTTTCTTAAATTAGAATAAAATTTTATAGCCTGTCCTTAAGTTGAAGTTTTCATATATTAAAAGAAATCTAAAGTTTGGATTTACTTTAATATGTGAAAATTAATTTTCATTGTGGACTAGGTTCATATTAATAATAACATATTCACAAAAAATTCATAGACCTAATGAGAAAGTTTTGTTTACAATTTGTTTAAAAAATAAAATTTATTTTTAGTTTAACATATTTATCTAATTAAAATTAATTTTTAGGGAAATAATTTGTATTTTAAAAGAAATTAAAGAAAAAAATGTATTTAATGATATAATAGATGTAATTAATTATAATAAAAAATTAGGTTTAGAAAGGGGAATAGAAATGTCTAAAAATTTAAAAGAGTACGTAGTTATTATTTTTACAGCAATAGTATTAACACTTCTTATAAATAAATTTTTACTTTTTAAAATAGTAGTTTCAACTCCATCCATGGCACCAACTATTGAGCCGGGAGATCAACTTTTTGCTACAAGAATACATAATTTATCTAAGATGGAAAGAGGAGATATGATAGTTTTTTATTCAAAGGAATTTGATGAAAGAATGATAAAAAGACTAATAGGATTACCAGGAGATAAGGTGGAAATAAAAGAGGATGGAACAGTGAATGTAAATAATGAAAAGTTAGATGAGCCTTATATAAAATACCCAGGTGGGAAAGTGAATATGAATTTTGAAGTTCCAGAAGACAAATATCTTTTATTAGGAGATAATAGAGATAACAGCAAAGATGCAAGGTATTGGAGTGATAAATATATAGATGGTGATGATATATTAGGAAAAGCTCAAATAACAGTATGGCCTTTAAATAGGTTTAACTTTGCTAACTAAAGAATAACATTAAGGGGGTTTTTATGAGTACATGGTTATTTATAGATTGCTTTCTTCTAATATTAATTATATGGTGGATTTATGATCTGCTTAAAGGAGAATTTCTAATTAATAAACTAGGGGCAAAGGGAAGTTTTAGATGGTTAATTGGAATTTTAATTACTACTATAATAGTAATTATTATTACATTTCCTTTAGTAAAAAATACATATGAAATAAAAACTTTTATTAGAGATTCAAGATTAAATCAGTATATATCAAGTTATAAATTATCGGGATTTAGAAACTCTACTGTTATAGCAAAGGGTAATGATAAATTTGAACAATTAGATAATGATTTAAAGTTTGAATATATGGAATCTGTTAGAAAAAACATAATTTCTATTGTTTCATATAATTATGGAATTGGCGATGGTGGATATATTGAAATTCATGAGATGATTTCAGATATGAAAGTAGAAGTTGATGTTGGAGAAGATAAGTATGTAACTAAAGGAAGCACTTTGAAGTTAAATGGAGAGGTATTATATAAATAGGAATATTTTAAGAAAGATTTGAATATAAGATAATAAATAGCTTAAAGATAGAAACTTAAAGCTATTTATCACATAGTGGTTGCTATTGTAGATACCTCTTCTGTGCTCTAAGGTTTTTTGCTTACCTTAGAGCTTTTTTTTAATAAAAGCAAGTCTGTCTATAAAAGATCCAATTAATATCCCTATGGTGTAACAAAGTAAATCACTCCAAAGGAAGCCATGTCCAAGAACTAAGCCGCCAAGGGTTGTAGCTCTAATATTATTAATCCACTTTGCTTGATATATTTGGCTAAATTCTATTCCAAAGGAGAAAAGAATAGCGATTAAAAAAGAAGTATTAGTATTTAGTTTGGGAAGTAGAAATCTAAAGCCAAAATAAACCATAGTTGCCCAAAGGACATCACCTAAGTATGGTGCTATTAAACTAGGAACATAGGACATGAATTTTCTAGATAAAAGACCAAGTATCATGGTTAAAATGGTTAATATAAAATATTTTTTTCTCATAAATTTATACCTTTCATTAAATTATATTTTATTAAAAAGCTTTATAGAAATCCTCATTAAGATTAGCTTAATTAGGTTCTTTTAAATCTTGGTTTAGTAAAGAGATAAACTTTATAATTAGTAATAGATTTAAAAGGTTTATTACCTAAATCATAGTTTTATAGGAATCCTATTGTTTAAATTATATCAGATAATAAAGTGAAATTTATATTTTAATATATTCCTTAAGTTTTTGTGTTAATTTTTAAAGGTTATGAATAATATAAAAGTAATTAGATGTATTTAATTAAGCAATCAATTTTTAGGAGGCGCTATTTAGTGACTGATAGAGTAGAGTGTAAACTAAAAGCCAAAGAATTATTAAGAGGAAGATGGGAAAATGCTGTAGGAGCATGTTTGTTATTTTTTGTTTCAACATTTTTATTAAGTTTTTTATTATCTCCAATACCTGTATTCGGGTGGATTATAATTGCACTAATCTCAACATTTTTAACTGGAAGCTTTATAAAGTATTGTATTAAGCTAAATGAAACAGAGGGAAAAGTAAAATACTTAGAATGCTTAATAAGTTTCAAGACTACTCTTAAAATTTTATTATGTGATATTTTAATTGGATTAGTTGTAGGAATAGGTTGGATTATATTTACAATGATATTTTCAGTTGCTTTTATAGCTAGTCAAAGCATCGTAGTATTTATTGTAGTTCTTATTATTTTAGTTGCTTTAGGATTTTTTATAGAGGCAATATTATTCCCTGTACCTATGATATTGACAGAAGATGAGGGTGTTGGAGTAATGGAAGCTATAGAAATGAGCTTTAATATAACTAAGGGATATAGATGGAAGTATATAGTTATGAACTTAAGCTTTATAGGATGGATGATATTATCTTTCCTTACTTTTGGAATAGGTATGCTTTGGTTACAACCATATATGATGTTAACTTACTATCTTTTCTATAAAGGAATAAGAAGTGCTAACACTACTATTTAATAAAAATATACAAAGGAATAAAAATAAATTTTATCATAATTGATAAAACTATTATTTAATTAAAGAAAGATTAAATGAATAATAAGTAGTGAAATAGATAATTTAGAATAAAAGTTGAGATTGTTATTTAATTAAAAAAAGACTGTGCTAAAACTAAGAAATAAGATTTTAGCATAGTCTTTTTAATTATAATTATTTTGATGTGTTCTTTTCTTTTTTGAAAAATTTAAGATAAATGAAAATAATCACAGCAATAATTAAAATAGCTAAAGTGACAAAGGTGTATTTCTCCATTATTGAATTTATAAGTGGTAGATTATCACCTATAAAATATCCTAAGGAAACTAAAAAAATGTTCCAAATACTTATACCTAAAGAAGAGTATAAGATGAAATATTTTAAGCTGAATTTCTCAGCGCCAGCTAATAAAGATACATATGTACGAGTAAGTGGAACTATCCTAGCTAGCAATACAGCTGGCTTTCCATATTTTTTAAACCATTTATTTAATGCTAACATACTTTTTTGACTGCTTGGAAATTTACGTCCTAACCATTCTTGAAGAGGGACACCACCATAGTAGCCAATGGCGTAACAGATTAATGAACCTAATAATCCACCTATAATACTAAATATTATAACTCCAATAAGTGAAAATTCTCCTTGAGATGCACTAAGACCAAAGAAGGTTAAAACCACTTCACTAGGTAATGGGAAACAAGCATATTCTAACCCAACTATTAATAAGATTCCAAAGTATCCAAAGGAACCTACAATATCAATTAAAAATGTTAATAGAGATCCTAAAAACTCCATGCAAAATAATCCTCCTGTCTATTCTTAATTGGTATTATTAGATATAAATATAGACCATGCTAATACCGAATTGGCATGGTCTATAGAAAACTATAATTAAGCTGCTCTATTTTCTTTATTTGATTCTTGAACAGTGTTTGTTTTATTTTCAGTAAATTTTTCTCTTATAAATTTAACAAATTGAACAACTATGAAAGTACATAATGATAATCCATATATAGTTAATAAGTTATTAAGTGTAAGTGGAGCAACTTGGAATAATCCTTCAAATGCAGGTACTAAAAGAACAATGTTTAATAGTACAAATCCTACACCAAATGCAGCCCATAAATATTTATTAGAGAATAATTCTTTTGATACTACATGTTTTTTAGATTTACTGTTAAATCCGTGAACAAGTCTTGATAAACATAAAGTAGCAAAGGCCATTGTACTTGCTAATAGAGGTCCACCTTGGTTTAATCCAATATGGAAGGCTATCATAGTAACAATAGTAATAACTACACCTTCAAATAATACATCTGTAATGAAGTCTTTTGTTAATATAGAAGCATTAGCTTTTCTTGGTTTTTCTTTCATAACTTCTTTTTTATGAGGTTCAAGACCTAAAGCAATTGCAGGTAAACTATCAGTTAAAAGGTTTATAAATAATAAGTGTACCGCAGCAAATGGAACTGGTAATGCTAATATGGAAGCATATAATACTGATAATATACCAGCAGTATTACCAGATAATAAGAATTTAATAGCATTTTTAATATTTGAGTAAATATTTCTACCATTTTCAATAGCTTTTACTATGGTTGCAAAGTTATCATCTGTTAAGACCATAGAAGCGGCATCTTTAGCAACTTCAGATCCTGTAATACCCATTGCAACACCTATATCAGCTTGTTTTAAAGCAGGGGCGTCATTGACACCATCACCAGTCATGGCAACTACATTGCCTTTTTCTTGCCATGCTCTAACTATTCTTATTTTATGCTCTGGAGAAACCCTAGCATATACTGAAATGTGTTCTACCATATTCTTAAGTTCTTCGTCACTAACTTTATCTAAAGCAGAACCTTCAATAGCTTCACTTTCATCTTTTAATATACCTATTTGTTTTGCTATGGCAGAAGCTGTTATTTTATGGTCACCAGTTATCATTACAGGTTTAATTCCAGCTTCTATACAAGCTCTTACGGCTTCAGCAGATTCTTCTCTTGGTGGGTCCATCATTGATATAAGACCTATGAAGGTTAAGTCATTTTCATCATCAAGTTTTATATCTGTTCTACTTTCAATATTTCTATATGCAAAAGATAAAACTCTAAGACCTGTTTTTGAGAATTCTTGGTTAATTTCTTCTATTTTAGCTATATATTCTTTAGTTATAGGTCTAACCCCTTCAGAAGTTTCAATCTTAGTAGATCTTTTAAGAAGAACATCAACAGCTCCCTTAGTAGCTATAATATTTTCACCATGAATGTTATAAACAACACTCATAAGTTTTCTATCTGAATCAAAAGGAATTTCACCAAGTCTTTTAAATTTATCCCTTTGAACAAGTTCATCTACTCCGTATAAATCACCTAAGTTTACAAGGGCAACCTCAGTTGGATCACCTATTTCTTTTTCGCAATCTGTAATTGCATCATTACAAAGTAAACTCATAGTTAATAAATCATTATCTATTTTCTTTTCTAAATTTAATTCATTTGAATCTATTACTTTTCCATCAACAAAAATCTTTTTAACGGTCATTTTATTTTGAGTTAATGTACCAGTTTTATCTGAACATATAATAGATACACTACCTAAGCCTTCAACTGCTTGTAATTTTCTTATGATGGCATTTTCTTTAGCCATTTTTTGAGTTCCTAAAGAAAGAACTATTGTTACTATAGAACTTAAAGCTTCTGGGATAGCAGCTACTGCTAAGGCAACTGCAAACATGAATGCATCTATAATAGCTTCACCTCTATAAAGACTAAGAGCAAATACTATTGCACAGATAACAAGTATTCCAATTGCAAGCTTTTTACCAAAGTTATCTAAGTTAGCTTGAAGAGGAGTCTTCTTTTCCTTAGTATCATTTAATAACTGAGCTATTTTACCTATTTCAGTATCCATACCAACGGCTGTTGCTAAAATAGTAGCTCTACCATAAGTTACTAAGCTTCCAGAGAAGACCATATTTTTTCTATCACCAATAGGAATTTCTTCTCCTTTTATTATTTCAGACATTTTAACTATGCTTTCAGATTCTCCTGTTAATGAGCTTTCATTAACTTGTAAGCTATAGTTTTCAAGAATTCTACCATCAGCAGGAACATAGTCTCCAGCTTCAAGAAAGATAATATCTCCAACAACTACATCCTTTGAGTCTATTTCTATTCTTTCACCATTTCTAAGCACCTTAGTAGAAGGTGAGGAGAGAGCTTTTAAGCTACTTAATGATTGTTCAGCTTTAAGATGCTGAATAGTTCCAAGAGTAGCATTTACTATTAATACGAATATGATAACAGAGGCACTTTCAATATCTCCTAAAAACATTGAAATAGCGGCAGCACATATAAGAATTATTATTAGCATGTCCTTAAATTGATCAAGAAATACTTGGAAAGTAGATTTTTTCTTACCTTCAACTAATTCATTTTTACCATATTTTTCTTCCATGCTTTTAACCTCAGTGTCATTTAAACCGTCCTTGTTTACACCGAGTTCTTTAAAAAGTTCTTCTTTTGATTTTGAATAAACTTTCTTCATATTATTGTCTCCTTTCTTTAATATAAATTATTGATTAAGGATAATTTCTAACAAATAATATCTATGTATAGGAGGCAAAAAAATAAGACTCCTAATATAATCTAAGGAATAGTACATAAAATACCTTAAATTCCTTAGATTATATTAAAAGTCTTGTAACCAAATTGGTGTATAATACCAGGTAACTTTTCGTTAACCGCGATGTTGATATTATAGCTTGCAACTACTCCCTCTTAACACAATAGATATTAAATATTATTAAGTTTAATATCATATTATATCTCTTTGAGTTGTCTGTCAATAAGTTTTTATTACGAAAATACTATGATTTTATTAAGATTTTGAAAACCCTCTTAATAAATACTATGAGCTTATATAAAGATGTGTGAATAAAGGCTTTAGTAATTACGAAAAGAATAATAAGGTCTTTATTTCTTAGAATATTTTTATTGTAGAAGTTATATATTCTATGATAGTATGTAAAATAAAATTATGATTTAGTGTTGGAATAGATGTATTTATTGGAGGATGTGTATATGATGAATTCACATGAAATTGACTTTGAACTTTTTGGAGATGATATGCAATTTGTAGAGATTGAATTAGATCCAAGAGAAACTGTTGTTGCCGAGGCTGGAGCAATGATGATGATGGATAGTAGCATAGAAATGGAAACTATTTTTGGTGATGGAAGCAATAGTAGTGGATCAGGTGGATTTTTTGGAAAGTTAGGAGGAGCTGCTAAGAGGGTTTTAACAGGTGAAAGCTTATTTATGACTGCCTTTACCAATATGGGAGTAGGAAGAGAAAAGGTTGCCTTTGCTTCACCATATCCAGGAAAGATAATTCCAGTAGATTTAAGAAATTATGGTGGTAAACTTATATGCCAAAAGGATGCTTTTTTATGTGCAGCTAAGGGAGTAAGTATAGGAATTGATTTTAGAAGAAAATTAGGAACTGGGTTCTTTGGTGGAGAAGGCTTTATACTTCAAAAACTTGAAGGGGATGGTATGGCCTTTATTCATGCTGGTGGTACTATTATTAGAAAGAGACTTCTACCAGGACAAAAATTAAAAGTGGATACAGGATGCTTAGTTGCTATGACAAAGGATGTAAATTATGATATAGAGTATGTTAAGGGAATAAAGAATGCTGTCTTTGGAGGAGAAGGGATTTTCTTTGCAAGTTTAGTAGGGCCAGGAGAAGTTTGGATTCAAAGCTTACCATTTAGTAGACTTGCATCTAAGGTTGTTTCATCTGCACCTCAAGTTCCAGGATCTAGAGATGTTGGGGAAGGTAGCGTATTAGGAGAGTTTGGACGATTATTCCAAGACTAGATTTCAAATAAGATTATATATATAATAACTCTATTTTAAAATTATCAGAGTAAGTTTTAAAGTTTTCATTTTTAGAAAATATAAAATTAGTAATGTTTCATTTCTAAGATATAATAAACTAAATAGGTTATTTAATGTTTCTTATGTTCATTAAAATTTTTTTAGTGATAAAACTTTACATTGAAAGAATAAGTAGTTATAATACTATTTAATAACTTAATATGTACTTATATAAGTATATCGTATATGCTCGACGATATGGGTTGAGTGTTTCTACTAGGAGGCCGTAAACATCCTAACTACGAATATATAGGTGATTTCTATATTTTTTTGTGAGATTATTATATATTCCTAGGCTTTTTGGCTTAGGAATTTTTTTAATTCATATAAAATTACTATGTAAAAGCTTTAATAAAGCTTTCTTTTTAATATGCTTTATAGAAATTATCTTTGTAGTAAAGTAGGCCTCTACATAGAGCTTTAATAGATTCAATGAGAAAATTCTAAACAGAGTTATTTATTATAATGAAATAATTTTTATAGCAGGGGGAAAAGGAAGATGGAAGCATTAAAAGAAAAGATATTAAAAGAAGGAAAAGTTAGAGAGGGAAACATACTTAAAGTTGATTGTTTCTTAAATCACCAAATGGATATAAAATTCCTTAATGAGGTTGGTAAGGAATTTAGAAAAAGATTTGAAGGTGAAAAAGTAGATAAAATACTTACAATAGAAGCTTCAGGAATAGCTATTGCAGGGATAGCATCTCAATACTTTGATTATGTTCCAGTAGTTTTTGCTAAAAAGACTGAAAGTTTAAATTTAGATAAAGATGTTTATGAATCAAATGTACATTCATTTACAAAGAAAAAAGATTACAAAGTTAGAGTTGGAAAGCAATTCTTAAATAAAGGTGAAAGAGTTTTAATAATTGATGACTTCTTAGCTCAAGGATGTGCAACTAAAGGAATGATAGACTTAGTTGAGCAAGCTGGTGCTGAGTTAGTGGGAATAGGAATAGTTATAGAAAAAGGATTCCAAGACGGAAGAAAAGTTTTAGAAGATTTAGGGGTAAGAGTTGAATCTCTTGCAATAATAGATAAATTAGAAGATAATAAAGTTTACTTTAAATAATTTATAGAAACTTTTAGCACATAAGTTAGTTACATAATAAATATAAAGATATTGTTTAAAGAAGTTGTATCAAAATAACATGTAAATAAAGCTTAAAAATAATATGAAGTTTTATATATTCATAAGTTTTATTTATTAGTTTTGATGCAGCTTCTTTTTCTTTATAAAAATATAGAGCTTTGATTTATTTTATGAAAGTGTTAAAAAAATTAATTTTATAAACTTAGTGTTGAATAATTATTAAAATTTTCATTCAAAAATGATATAGAACTGACAACTTTTAAGAAAGTAAAAAGTTTTTAATTTTAATCAAGAACCACATTATAAGCTAATTTGAGCAATTTTAAGATATAACAACTAAAATTATATAATAGGGTAGAAAATGAAAGTTAACAAAAGTAAAATGTCATTTTTGGAGCTTTTAAATTTTCTTAATAAGTATATAATAGAATTTGTGTTAAAAACTTAGAAAAAGAGGAATTGTAATGAACAATAAGCAGAAGGGAATAAGTCTAGTTTTAATAGCGACAGTTTTTTGGGGCATAATGGGCATAAGCAGTAGAATCCTATATGAAGCGGGATTAAGCACAATGTTTATAGCTTTTAGTAGAAGTTTTTTATCTTCTATTTGCTTTTTTATTTGGATAATGATAACTGATAGAAAAATTTTAAAGATAGATCCAAGAGGCTTAGCTATTTCAGCATTATATGGAATAGGAACTTTTGCCTTATGTTTTATTGGATATAACTTGTCCGTAGAATATATACCTATATCTGTAGCTACAGTATTGATGTTTACTAACTCAATATGGGTAACAATCTTTGGGGTATTATTCTTTGGTGAAAAGTTCAATATGAAAAAGGGATCTGTTATCCTATTAACTTTAGTAGGATGCATAATGGTTTCAAATATGTCTTTAGGACATTTTAATATGAGTGCAATAGGAATAGCTGCTGGATTAGGAACAGGATTTTTATTTGCTTTTCAAATAATATTTCCTAAATTTTTTAGTGGTTATAGAAAAGACACATTGCTTATTTATGGCTATATATTTGCAAGTATATTTATAGGTTTATTTACAGATTTTAAAGAATCATTTGATATAATTGCAAATGCACCTAATATTGGGGTGGTCATATTAAATATATTATCTATAGGTATTTTAAGTACATTTATATCTAATACATTCTATATAAAATCAACTGAATACATAGAGGCTAGTGTTACTAGTATATTAGCTTCTATGGAACCAGTACTATCAAGTATATTTGCTTTCTTTATTTTTGGAGAAGTATTAAATGGTAAGCAAATAGTTGGTGCTATATTAATAATTATAGCTGCCATAATATTAGAGTTGAAATTAGATAAAGAAAGAATAAACAATGTATTTAAGTTGAAATTTATAAATCAAAATTAATTAGCTAATAAGTTATAATATAAATTTTAAAAATCCCTGACTTAAAATGAATATTATAAATTATTGATTAGGCTGTATCTATTTAGATGCAGCCTTTTTTTATTCAATAAAATATTTCTTAATGATGAATAAAGTGTTAACATATAATGTATAAAGCAAAATTTACTAAATTTAAAAGGGTGATTAATTTATGGAGATTTTTAAAAAGCAAAGCTTAAAAAGAATACTTAGCGAAGCAAATGAAAATAAGGAAAGAACCCTAAGTGCTTTGGATTTAACACTAATGAGTGTTGGGTCAGTAATTGGTACTGGAGTTATGGTTTTAACTGGGATTGTTGCAGCTAAACAGTCTGGGCCAGCTACCTCCATAGCATTTATTGGAGGAGGAATTGCGGCGGCTATAATTGTTTTATGCTATGCAGAATTTAGTTCAAGTATTCCAAGTGCTGGAGGGTCTTATTCATTTACTTATGTCTCCTTAGGTGAGATTATTGCATATATATCAGGATTGTGCATTGTTATTGGATATACATTATCTACAGCTACAGTAGCATCGGGATGGGGATCTTATCTTTTAAGTCTTTTAGATATTCTAGGAATAAAATTACCAAAGACATTTACAGCTATTCCAAGTGAAGGGGGAATAGTAAATCTACCAGCAATGATATCAATTTTATTTATAGTTTTTGTAATATCTTTAGGTACTAAAGAAAGTAAGAAGGTTAATGATATTATGGTATTTATAAAGATTGCAGTTATTGCTTTATTCATAGGAGTTGGAGTTTTTCATGTAAATACTAGTAATTGGCATCCATTTGCTCCCTTTGGAGTTAAGGGTATAGTCACTGGAACAGCTTCTTTATTCTTTGCTTATTGTGGATTTGATGCAACGGCCTCAGCTGCTGAAGAGGTTAAAAATCCACAAAAATCTTTACCATTAGGTCTTATAAGTTCTTTAGTAATATGCACAATTATATACATAGCTGTCTCCTTAGTCTTAACAGGAGTAACCTCATATACTAATTTAAATGTTGGTGATGCATTATCCTATGCTTTAAAATTAGTAGGGCAAAGGGGAGTTGCCTTTGTAGTATCCTTAGGAACTGTAATAGGAATCCTTGCCGTAATATTTGCAGGTAACTTTACAACATCACACATACTTTTAGCCATGAGTAGAGATGGATTATTACCAAAATTCTTTAGTAAAGTTGATAAAAAAGATGTGCCATATACAGCATTATGGACTGTTGGTATAATAGGTGCCTTATTAGCAGGATTTTTTAATCTAGGACAGTTAGCTAACTTTGCTAATATAGCCTTTTTATTAACATATACTTTAGTTTGTATATCTTTAATAGCCTTTAGAAAAAAATATCCTCATGTAAAAAGAGGGTTTAAAACTCCATTGGTACCATTTATTCCTTTACTAGGGGCATTTAGTTGCTTATTTTTAATGAGTAATTTATCAGAAGAAATATGGAAAATATTTATTGTGGTTTTAGTTTTATTAATCATAAGTTACTTAGTTTATGGAAGAAAGCATTCATTAATCAATAAAAACAATGATAATTAATATAGGGATTTTATTTTAGAATTAATTAAATTAAAAGAGTTATAAAGCTAATAAAAGTATGTTTTTAATTATTTTTAGTTTGATTATATTTAAAATGAAATAAAGTCTTTTAAGTTATATAAATAAAAAGAGCTATAAAAGTTTTTTAAAATTTATAAGTTTTTTAAAGAGGATTATAAACCCTTAGAACTCATAAATTATTTTAAAATCTTTTGTAGCTCTTTATTTGTGTTGTATATTATGAAGTTTAAAATTTCCTATTTTCTTTTAGAATCATTTTTTAAATTGTTTTTTAAAATTACCTTTTAGAAGTTCCTTAATATAAAAGCTATTGAGGTTTTGTATTTTCCTTATTTGGATCTTCTTTTTCAAAGTAAATCTTAGCATTTTTTAATTCAGGATTAGATAGAATATAAGCATTAATAGCATCTTTATCAATGTAATCTTTAGAGTGATTTATAATAAACACAGGTAATTCATTATCTAAAACTCCACTGTAAACTTTAGTTATATCATCAAACTTTCCTGGTAATGATGAAGTAACTGAGTTTAATGCTGATGTAACATTATTATTGATACTAGAGTTATTTTTTCCTTTATTTATTTCTAAATCACCTATAAAACCAGAATCCTGTTCTTTAATTTTATCTAAATACATTTTTAATTCAGGGAAATTATCAGTTGATTGTTGAATTATAAGTTTATATCCGCTGAAATTATAATATTTTAATGCCTCTTGTAATTTTTCTTCCTCTGAATTATCTATGGTGTTACCTATTATAACTAAGTCTATTGTTTTATTCTTTGTGTTTATTTCCTTGTTAAGAATATATTCAGAAGGCATTTCATTTTCAATAAAGTTACTAAGATTAGCATTGTTTAAAAAGCTATTAACCATAGTTGCTGCTGAGATTAAACTTGGTATAGTAACTAAAATAGTTGAAACTATGATCATTTTTTTTAGTTTCTTTTGTTTTACTTCTGATAAAGTATTTCTAGTTGGTATTTTCATAAATTTCACAACAAGTAAGGTTGAAAGTGCTATGAAAAATGAGTTTATAAAAAATAAGTAACCTGCACCTAAGAATATATGAATGTTTTTAGTTGCTAAACCATAACCGCTTGTACAAAGTGGAGGCATTAAGGCAGTTGCTATGGCAACTCCAGGTAAAATATTTCCTGATTTTTTACGAGTTATACCTATTATTCCTGCAATTCCTCCAGTAAAAGCTATTATTACATCCCATATATTAGGAGCGGTTCTAGATAAAATCTCACTTCCTGCACTGGATATTGGACTTAAAGAAAAATAAATAGTGGCAGTAGTTATACTTATGAATATTTCTATTATTAGTATAATTGCAGATTTTTTTAAAAGTTTTAAATTATAAATTCCTACTGAATATCCGATGGCTATTATTGGTCCCATAAGTGGAGAAATAAGCATTGCACCTATAATAACAGCAGTAGCATTCATATTTAAACCAACAGAGGCTATTATTATGGCACACATTAATATGATAAAATTAGCCCCACCTATATTAACCCCATCTAATATATTTTCATGAATTTCATCATATGTAGCTTGATCTTTCTTAAATTCATTAAAGAATCTTTCCTTAGTAATACTCACATTAATTCCTCTTTTCCTTTAATTTAAAAATAAGTTCAATAACCTATATTTTAAGCTAATTAACATTGTATGTCACTTTTCAAATCTTATGTAAATAGATGATAACTTTAAGATGGATTGAAAAAGCTAATTAATTTAAAATTTTTTATAATGATAATATTTCTTTTAATTATATAATTTTCATGTTTATACAATTAAAATAGAATTAAATATTTAAAACAAGGCATAATCTTATTAAAGATAATTGTTTATTAATTTGGGGAGTGATTTTATGTTAAGTAAAGATACTATTAAAAAAGTACTTTCTGTAGCTCTTAGTGCAGGAGGAGACTTTGCAGAAGTTTTTGTTGAAGAAAAGTTAAATAATAATATTGTATTAACTTCAGGGGCTGTTAAGGATATTATTTCAGGAAAAGATTATGGAATTGGTATAAGAATTTTTAAAGGGCTAAAGTGCATATATGCATATACCAATGACGATTCCATTATGAGTTTAGTTAATACTGCTAAAAAGGCGGCTTTAGCTTTAGGGGACGTTATAGATGGACATACAGTTAATTTAAATTTAGTTGAAAGAATAAATACCAATATTCATCCTATTTTATATGTTCCTTCATCTATAAGTTCAGCTAAGAAAATTGAGAAAATGAAGGAAGCTTATAAGGGGGCAAAGGGATATAGTCATGAGATAGCTCAAGTTACAGTTACTATGAAGGATGAGGATCAAAGGGTTTTAATTGCTAATAGTGAAGGATTATTTACTGAAGATAGAAGAATAAGATCAAGAATAGCCATAAGTTCCATAGCTTCAAATGGAGTAGATAATCAAGCCGGAACAAGATCTCCAGGGGCATCTATGGGATTTGAGTTTTTTGATACTATAGATTTAAGTGATTTAGGAAAAGAAGCCTCTAAGTCAGCAGTAACAATGCTTCATGCAGATTATTGCCCAGCGGGTAAGATGACTGTGGCTATTGAAAATTCATTTGGCGGGGTTATATTCCATGAAGCTTGTGGTCATTCTCTTGAGGCAACTGCTGTTGCTAAAGGAAATTCTATATTCTGTGATAAACTTGGCATGCAAATAGCTTCTAAAAAGGTTACTGCAATAGATGATGGAACTATAGCTAATGCATGGGGTTCATTAAATATAGATGATGAGGGAGAACCAACTAGAAGAAAAGTTTTAATAGAAAATGGAATACTTAAATCATATATGATTGATAAGTTTAATGGAAGAAGAATGGGTATGCCTTCTACAGGAAGTGGAAGAAGAGAATCTTATAAATATGCTCCTACTTCAAGAATGACAAATACCTTTATAGCAAATGGTGAAGATGATAATGAGGAAATTATAAAATCTATAGAAAATGGATTATATGCTAAGCAAATGGGTGGAGGATCAGTAAATCCTATAACTGGCGATTTTAATTTTAACGTTCTTGAAGGATACTTAGTTAAAAATGGAGTGATTGATAGGGCTGTAAGAGGAGCTAGTCTAATAGGAAATGGTGCTGATATCTTAATGAACATAGATATGGTTGGAAAAAACTTAGATCATGGGCAAGGAGTTTGTGGTTCCTTAAGTGGAGCAGTCCCAACTAACGTAGGTCAGCCACTTTTAAGAGTTAAAGAAATCACAGTTGGGGGAAGATAGGAGGTATTTGTTATTATGGAATTTAAGGATTTTAAAGAAAGATTATTTAATAGAGCTAAGGAGCTTAATTTTGAAAAATATGAATTATATTATGGTAAAAGTGAATCATTAAATATTACTTCATCTAATGGAGAAGTTGAAAGATACGGCTTAAGTACATCTATAGGAGTTTCTTTTAGAGGTATATATAATGGAAAAATGGGATACTCATATACAGAGAAATTAGATGAGGAATCAATAGAAATCTTACTTTTAAAAGCAATGGAATGTGCTGAACTTATAGAAAGTAAAGATGAGGAGTTTATATTGGGGGATAAAGCCAAGTATGTAGAAGTAAATTCCTATGATGAAAATATTAGTAATTTAACTCCAAAGGAGCAAATAGAAAAGGCTTTAAAGTTAAGTACTGAGCCATCAAAGATAAATTCTGAAATAATAAAAAGTGAGTACACTAAATTTAATACAGCTAAGCTAGAGAGAGTAATAGTTAATTCAGAGGGAATTGATTTAAAAGAAGAGAAAACTATTGTTCAAGCTTCAATTTCTCCTATAGCTAAAGATGGAGAAAATATGATTGTAGATGGAGTTTCTAGGGTTTCAACTAAGTTAAATGATGTTAATATAGATGAATTAATGAAGAAAGCAATAAATAATACTTTAAGAAAAAAAGGAGCTACTTCCATAAAATCAGGTAAATACAAAGTTATTATAGATGGAGAGGTTATGGCTTCCTTAATAAGAACTATGGAAGATAATTTCTTAGGTCATATAGCTCAAGAAAATAAAACACTTTTAAAGGATAAAATTGGAGAGAAGGTTGCGTCTAATAAAGTTACCCTTGTGGATGATCCTTTCTTAAAGGGAGGAATTTCAACTTGTTCCTTTGATGATGAGGGGGTACCTACAAGAGTTAAAAATATAATTGAAAATGGAGTTTTTAAAGGGTTTTTACACAGTTTAAAAACTGCGAAGAAGTCAAAGGTTAATCCAACCGGAAATGGCTTTAAATCAGGATTTAAATCTACAGTAAAAGCAAGTCCTACTAATCTTTATATAAAAGAAGGAGAGAAGTCCTTTGAAGAGCTTTTAAGTTATGTGGAAAATGGAATTTATATAATAGACTTAGCAGGTCTTCATTCAGGTGCAAATGCAGTAACAGGAGATTTTTCCTTAGCTGCTGAGGGGATAAAAATAGAAAATGGAGTTTTAACTAGGGCAATAAAACATATAACTATTGCAGGAAACTTCTTTGATTTACTAAATAATATTGAAGAGGTAGGAAATGACCTAGAGGAAAGTGGAGTAACTTCAGGATACGGTAGTCCAAGTATTATTATTAAGGAACTTTCTGTAGCTGGAGAATAATATTTTTTATTAATAGTTTTATACTATAGGGCTATACCAAAAGTAAAGGATAAGGTTCTATATAAAAACAACTTTTTATAAAACTTGCAAATAGTATAAAGAGAATATCTATATAATTTTTAGAAGGATGTTTAGAGTAATAATTCTAAAATCTTAGTGGAATATAGTAATTATTAAGGGGATTGACTTTTATCTTTATAGGAAAATTATGCTTAAATAATGTGGGAATTTAACCATAAAAGTTAACAAAGTGTTAAAATAAAGGTATAAACCATTTGGGGATAATTTACTATAAGGAGTGGTTATTCATGATAACAAAAGATCTTGAAAAAAAGCTAGAAGGATTAGGAGCTTTTGAAATTAGTAGCAAGATGTTAAAGTTAGCTAAAAACAATGAAAAGCACAATAAATTTTTGAATGCAGGAAGAGGAAATCCTAACTGGATAAATACTGAAGGAAGACTAGCCTTAGGTAGAATAGTGGAATTTGGTGTTTTTGAATCAAGAAGAACTATACATGAGGGAAATTTAGCTGGATACACCAATTTAGATGGTATATATGAAAGATTAATGGATTTCTTAAATGGGGGTCATGAAGTAGATAAATTTTTACGTGATGCCATAGATTATAGCATTAAAACTTTAAGTGTTAATAAAGATGAATTAGTTAAAGAATTTGTGGATGGAGCAATTGGAAATGATTATCCAGTTCCAAATAGATGCTTAGTAAATACAGAAAAGATTTTAAAATTGTATTTAGAAAAAGAACTTTTTGGAGGAGTAAAATTAGCCAAGGAAACCAATGTGTTCCCAACAGAGGGGGGAACAGCAGCTATATGCTATATATTTAATTCATTAAAAGAAAATGGACTAATAAAAGCTGGAGATAAGATTGCTATAAACACTCCAATATTTACACCTTACTTACAAATACCAGAATTAAAAGATTATGAGATGGTTGAAGTAGATTTAATTTCAAAGGAAGAAAATAATTGGGTTATAGAGGATTCAGAATTAGACAAGTTAAGAGATAAGGAGATTAAAGCCTTATTTTTTGTAAATCCTTCAAATCCAGCTTCTAAGGCTTTAAGTGAAGAGGCTTTAAATCACATAGCTGATATAGTTAAAGAACGTAAGGATTTAATGATAATAACTGATGATGTTTATGGAACCTTTGTTGAAAACTTTAAGACTATATATTCCGTAGTACCGTATAATACCTTATTAGTTTATTCCTTCTCTAAATTATATGGTGTAACAGGATGGAGATTAGGATTAATAGCTGCTAATGAAAATAATGTTTTTGATGAGTTAATAAGTAAATTACCAGAGGAAAAATTACAGGATTTAGATAAAAGATATGGCCTTGTAACTTTTGAACCAAGAAAGTTTAAATTTATTGAGAGGATTGTTGCAGATAGTCGTTCAGTTGGCCTTTATCATACTTCAGGCTTATCAACACCTCAACAAATTCAAATGGCTTTATTTGCTTTAACTTCATTGATTACTAAGGGCAGAGATCCATATATAGAAAGCTCTAAAAAATTAGTAAGAGAGAGATATCATGATTTATGTTATACCCTAGGAATTAAAGAAGATGATAGTAGAGAAAATGCTAAATACTATTCATTAATAGATATTTATGAGTTAGCCGGAGATTTATATGATGATAAATTTAAGGAATATCTAAAGGAAAACTTTGAACCTATTGATTTCTTATTACGTTTAGCAGAGATAAATGGAGTAGTCTTAATGGAGGGAGTAGGTTTTGGAGCAGCACCAGGAATATTGCGTGTATCTGAAGCTAACTTGCCAGATGAGGCATATAAGAAAATAGCAAAACAAGTTTTAGAATTGTTATCTGAATATTATAATCAATATAAATCACAAAATTAGTATAGAATAAGTTATATAGAAAAAAAGGCAAGCTTAAAAATTAATAGTAGGTAAATAATAAAAGTAAGGCAAGTAATATTAGATATTATTTGCCTTATTTTTATATTTTAGAAGTTTTATTTAAAATCATTAGAGTTATGGTTATAACAATTATTATTAGTAGAATATATAAAATTTTATATGAAAAATATATAGTATAATTAATTTATGTATTTAGCCGAATACTATTAATCTAGAGATAATAAATACATGTTTAGATATTTATAATGTTAATTTTAGTTTAATATGTGTAAATAATTAAAAAGGAGATGATGTTTATGAAGGAAAGTTTAATAAAAAAGGGATATTACAATTCTCCTATAGGAATTTTAGAGATAATAGAGTCAGATGGACATATAGTAGAGATTAATTTTGTAGAAGATGATAATTGTTTAGAAGAATTTATTAGTGAAGAGATAGAAAAGTGTAAAATAGAATTAGAAGAGTATTTTAGTGGTAGAAGAAGTGAGTTCTCAGTAAAGGTTGACTTAGCAAAGGGAACTGAATTTCAAAGAAAGGTATGGAATGCTTTAAGGGATATTCCCTATGGAGAGACAGTTTCATACAAAGAAATAGCTGAGAAAATAGGAAATCCAAAGGCTGTTAGGGCTGTAGGAGGAGCAAATAATAAAAATCCTATTCCTATAATAATTCCTTGTCATAGAGTTATAGGAAAAGATGGATCATTAACAGGATATGGTGGGGGATTAAGTAAAAAGGAATGTTTACTTAATTTAGAGAATGAAAATAAGTAGTATTTAGCAAATAATTTTGTTGGTTTATAAATTGGAAGGAGAGAAATATTGAAAAGAGCGAAAGAGATTTTAAAAAGTTTTTACGGATATAGTGAGTTTAGAAAAGGACAAGAGGAAATAATAAATGAGATTATAAGTGGAAATGATGTTGTAGCTATAATGCCAACTGGTGGAGGAAAATCAATTTGTTATCAAATTCCTGCATTGATTTTAGAGGGGGTTACAGTTGTAATTTCACCACTTATTTCTCTTATGAAAGACCAAGTTGATGCCATAAATAGCATGGGAATAGAGTCAGCATATATAAATTCAACTCTTAGTAATGAAGAGATAAATAATATATTTCAAAGTGTTAAAGATGGACATATAAAAATATTATATGTAGCACCTGAAAGACTTGAATCTATGGAGTTTTTAAATTTAGTTTCTAATATAGATATTTCACAGGTGGCTGTTGATGAGGCTCATTGCGTTTCTCAATGGGGGCATGATTTTAGAAGTAGTTATAAATTTATTGGAAGGTTTATAAATCTTTTAAGAAAAAGACCTGTAGTTTCAGCCTTTACAGCAACTGCAACAGAGGAAGTTAGAAAAGATATTGTAAAATTACTTGAGCTTAATAATCCAAAGGTTTTTGTTTCTGGATTTGATAGGGATAATTTAAAAATAATAATAGAAAAGGGAGTTAACAAGGCTCACTATATATTAGATTATTTAAAAGAAAATAAGGATGTTTCTGGAATTATTTATTGTGCTACTAGAAAAGAGGTAGATTCCTTATGTGAGCTTATAAATTCAAGAGGAATAGGATGCACAAAATATCATGCTGGACTTTCAGATGAGGAAAGAAAGAAAAATCAAGAGGATTTTGTTTTCGATAAGGTAAGTGTAATGGTTGCTACTAATGCCTTTGGAATGGGTATAGATAAGCCAAATATAAGATATGTAATTCACAATAATATGCCTAAAAACATAGAGGGATATTATCAGGAAATAGGAAGAGCGGGAAGAGATGGAGAGAAATCAGAGTGTATTCTTATTTTTTCACCAGGAGATGTTCAGACACAGAAATATATAATAGAAACTGGAACCTTAAATCCTGAAAGAAAGATAAATGAATTAAGTAAGTTACAAACAATGATGGATTTAGTTTATTCTAATGGATGTTATAGAAGATTTATACTTAATTATTTTGGAGAAGACTTAGAGGAAGACTGTCATAATTGTAGCAATTGTGAAATGGAAGGAGAATTAGTTGATAAAACAATAGATGCTCAAAAAGTTATTTCCTGTGTTTATAGGATGAAAAGACCCTTTGGAATAGGAGTAATAATAGATGTTTTAAGGGCCTCAAAAAATAAGAAGATAATTGAATTAGGCTTAGATCAGCTAAGTACTTATGGAATAATGAAGGATTATTCTAAAGAAGGGCTTAAGGACTTTATAAACACTCTAATTTCGCATAGATATATAGATTATATAGGGGAGTACCCTGTAGTTAGACTTAATCAAAGTTCCATAGATATTCTTAAGGGTAATGAAAAAGTTATGTTTAAGGAAAAGATAAAAGCTAAGAGAGTATCTAAAAATAATGAATTGTTTGATTTATTAAGAAGCTTAAGAAGAGAAATTGCTTTAGAAGAAGGGGTGCCTCCATATATAGTATTTGGTGATAATACACTTAAAGAGATGAGTGTAAGAATACCAGTAAATGAGAGCCAACTTTCAGAAATAAGTGGTGTTGGTGAAAAGAAAATACTTAAGTATGGAGAGCAGTTCTTAAATGTAATAAAGGAATATGTTAAAGTGAACAATATTGAGGTTCAATGGGAATCTGGATTAAAAATTAATAAGGATGAGCTAGAAGAAAAGTTTAAAAAAGGTAATGGTAAAGATGGAAAGAAAAAGTCTTTTGAAATTACTATAGATATGCTTAGAGAAGGGGATAAGTTTCATACTATTGCAAAGGAAAGAGAACTTTCTATTACTACAGTGCTTTCTCATATTCAGCAATATTTAGAAGAGGGAAATAAAATAGACTTTGAAATAGATTTTGATTCCTTATTTTCAAAAAGAGAAGAAGAATTGGTTTTAGATGCCATAGATAAGGTTGGGTATAGCAAGTTAAAACCTATTAAGGAAAATCTAGAAGAGGATGTTTCCTATGAAAAAATAAGGTTTATAGTTACTAAATTAACTATAAATAATTTAAGAAAAGAATAATGTTAATTTAGGTTTGTGATGAAAAGTAAGGAGGACTATGTCAAGAGTGACATAGTCCTTATTTAAATATATAAAAAGAATACAACAATGTTTTTATATCCACCTAAGAGTGCAAAGACTTTTTCATGGAGTTTTTTATTTAATATTAGTAAGAATAAATTACTAGGATATATGAATAATAATTTTCAAATAATAAGTAATAAGTATTTTGTATAAAATGAGGTGAAAGTATGGAAATAAGAAATAATAAGGGATATGGAAAACTTAAAACTGTAATAGTGTGTTATCCTTGTAATTTTAAAGTTAAGGGGAAGGTACAAATAAATTATCCTTTAATGTATGAACAATACAATAATTTTATAAATTTAATTAGCGGAGAAGGGGTTAAAGTTCAACTTTTAGAACCTATATATGGGGAGAATCAAGTTTTTACAAGGGATGTAGGTTTTGTTATAGGGGATACATTGTTTATTTCTAGTATGAGCAACAAAGAGAGAATAGAAGAAACTAAAGCCTTAGAAAAGTATATAAAAAATCATAACTTAAAAGTATATAGAATGGAAAATAAAATAGAAGGTGGAGATGTAATAGTATATGAAAATTACATCTTTGTAGGATTAAGCAAAAGAACTAGCTTAGAAGCGATTAAGGAACTAAAAGAATATATAAATGAATATAATATGGGATATGAAATTATAGAAATAAATTTTAATAAGGAAAAGATGCTTCATCTAGATTGTGTTTTTAATATATTAGGTAAGAATCAATGTATAATTAGTGATTATTTATATGATAAAGATAAAATTAAAAAGAGAATAAAAACTTGTTATAACATTGATAAAAAGACATCTGAAGAACTAGGAGCTAATATAGTAGCCTTAGGTGATGGGAGAATATTAACTTCAAATAAAACAGTGTTTCATATATTAAAAAAGGCTGATTTTGAAGTGTTTTATTTGGATTATTCAGAGATTTTAAAAGCTGGTGGAGGATTTACATGTAGTACTTTATATTTTTATATTGAATAATTTTTACTGAGATTTATTTCTTATTAAGAATCATGTTATTATGATATAGTGTTTTTATCTAATGATTTCTTTAGTCATTTAGATAAATTTTTTTAAATAAAATATATGAATTAGGGGGAGATTTTTTGTTTGGACTTTCACCAATGTATTTTGGAGTCTATTTCTTTGTTACAGCTTTGATTATATTAGGAGTAACTTTATTTCTAAAAAAGAAGCTAGTGGGTAAAGATAGAGAATTTTATAAGGTATTATTAGTTTTATGTATTCCAATAATAGTTCAAAACTTTATATCAACTTCTGTAAATGTAATTGATACAGTTATGATAAGTAGTTTAGGTGAGGAATCTATAGCAGCTGTTGGCGTGGCTAATCAGGTGTTTTTCTTATTTAATATGGGATTAATAGGATTAACAGGAGCTACAGGACTTTTCATATCTCAATTTTATGGGAGTAATGATAGAAAAAGTATAAAGAAAGTTATGGGACTAAGTACTATTTTATGTGTGGGATTTAGTTTTATTTTCTTTGTTTTAGCATTTTTCTTTCCAGAGCTTATAATAGGAATCTTTTCTACTGACCCAAAAGTAGTTGAACTTTGTAAAAATTATTTAGTTGTTATTGCTATTTCATATCCTTTAACAGCCTTGAGCATGGTAATAAGTGCAGGGGCTAGGGCTGTGAGAAATCCTAAACTAGGAATGTTTTGTAGTGGAGCTTCTCTTATTATAAATATTATATTTAATTATTGCTTAATATTTGGAATAGGTATATTCCCAGAGTTAGGTGTTAAGGGAGCAGCTATCTCTACTGTATTTGCTAGAATAATAGAATGTTTATTATTAGTTGGATATGTTATTTTAAAAGATAAAGATTATATTATTAAGTTTAATATAAATGATATTAGAGGAATAAATAAAGACTTTTTCAAAGTTTATATGTCTAAGGGAATGCCTATATTTATAAATGACTTTGCTTGGGCTATTGGATCGGTTTCATACTCTGTAGCTTATGCAATGGTTGGTACATCAGCAATAGCAGCAAGTCAGATTGCAACTAGCACAGCTAATCTATTTATAATGTTAGCTATGTGTATAGCTACTGGAGCAGCTATTATGCTTGGAAATGAGCTTGGTGCAGATAATACTGATAGAGCTATAGATTATTCTAATAAGTTTTCTAAGATAGTTTTTGTTGTAGGAAGTATTTTAGGAGGAATGTTAATATTAAGTATTCCAATATTACTTAAAGTTTATAGTACATCTTCAACTATGGCTGGAGATTTAAGCAAAATTTTTGTAATAATGGGAGTTCTAATGGGCTTAAAATCATTTAATATTCTAGTGATTGTAGGAATATTAAGAAGTGGAGGAGATACAAAGTATGCCTTTGCACTAGAATTTGGCTGTATGTGGCTTGTATCAATACCATTAACATTCTTTGGAGCAATAAATGGCTTTCCAATATATATGTTAGTATTATTTACTTATTCAGAAGAAATAGTTAAAGCCATCTTTGGATTGCCTAGAGTTTTATCAAAGGTTTGGGTAGTTAATTTAACTAAAGATATAGAAATAAGTGGATAATAATATTTAAAAAATAGAAAGTATATTAATTTAGTTAAGAGGTTACATTCATATTAAGTGAGTGTAACCTTTTTATTTTAGGATATATTTATTAGTAATATTAATATTTTCTCCTTGACTCTAACATTGTGTTAGGGAGTAATATAAATTCCAGGAGGTGGTTATATGTATAGAGTTAAGGAAGTTTCAGAATTAACAGGAATATCAGTTAGAATGCTACATCATTATGATAAAATAGGACTTTTAAGACCTACAGCTATAAGTGAATCTGGATATAGATTATATAATGACAATGATCTAAAGCTTATTCAACAGATATTAATTTACCGTGAATTAGATTTTTCTTTAAAAGAAATAAAAGAGATTTTAAGTAATGAAAATTTAGACTTAAAGGAAACTTTAAGGACACAAAAACAATTCATAATAGATAAGAGAAATAGATTAAATAAAATAGTTGAGACCATAGAAAACACAATTAAAGATATGGAAGGGGAATTTATAATGAACAAAAAAGGGATGTTTGAAGGATTTGATATAGAAAAACACAATAAACTTTATGAGGAAGAAGTAGAAAATAAGTATGGAAAAAGTGATGCTTATAAGGAGTCAAAGGAAAAAACAAGTAAATATTCAAAAGAAGACTGGAATAATATAATGGGAGAAATAGATGATTTATATAAAAATTTAGCAGAACTCATGGATAGAGAGGTTTCAGATGAAGAGGTTCAGAGTTTAGTTCATCAGTGGAGAATGCTTATAAGTAAAAATTTCTACCAATGTAGTATTGAGATATTTAAAGGGCTTGCAGATATGTATATTTATGATGAAAGGTTTACTAAGAATATAGATAAATATGGAGAAGGATTTACTAACTTTTTAAGTGAGGCAATGAATTATTATTGCAATGAAAATTAATGTTTATTTTAAACAAACAAAAACAAAACTTAAAATAATTAATATTTATATTAAATAAATCAATATATAAATTAATAAAATTAATTTATATATTGATTTTTATTAATTTAAGATAGTATAATGTATATAAAAGGAGGTGTTTTTTTGAGATACGTAAGACCAAGCAAATGTCCAGTGTGTAATAGTGAACTAAAAATAGTTAAATTAGAATGTGAAAAATGCAAAACTAAAATTGAAGGTGAATTTAAGGGCTGTGATTTTTGTAATTTAACTCCAGAAGAGCAATATTTTCTAAAGATATTTGTTAAGTGCAAAGGAAGTATAAAAGAAATAGAAAAAGAACTAGATATATCCTATCCAACTGTAAAGAGTAGATTAAATCAATTAATAACAGCTTTAGGGTTTGAAGATAAAGAATTAGAAGATGAAAAAAAGGATAAAAAAAGGGAGAGAGAGATTATACTTGGAAAGCTAGATAGAGGAGAAATAACATCTAGTGAAGCTTTAAAGGAATTAGAGAAATTAAAATAAAGGGGGAGAATTTTTATGGATGAAAAGAAAAAAATATTAGAGATGATAAGTGAAGGTAAGATTAGTCCAGAAGAGGGAATGAAATTATTAAATGCCTTAGGGGAAAATAAAGAAGAGTTTGTTATAAAGAAAAAGATATACAAAACACTTAAAGTTAAAGTTGAAGTTGAAAATGAGGAAGTAAAAGTTAATTTAAGTATTCCTCTAAGTTTAATAAAGGTTGCTAGTGGATTTACTAAATTTATACCAGAAGATGCTATGAATAATATTGAAAAAGGTGGAGTTAATTTAAAGGATATTGACTTTAAAAAAGTAATTGAAGAAATTGAAAATGGTGAATTAGATGATCCAACTATCTGTGATGTTGATATAAACAATAAAGATGATGGAAAAGTTATAGTAAAAATTTATGTTGACTAAGAAAAATTTTGTTTATATAAAAATAACTTTACCTAGTATTAACTGGTTAAGAATTAGCCTTCCTATTGCTGTGATTAATCTTATCTTAAATGATATTATAGATTTATTAAGTTTTCTAAAGTGGATATTTAGATTAAGAAAATTAGAAAATTATATTAATTATCTATATGGTGGTTTAGAAGCATTAAAGGAATTTAGAGCGTGTGAAGAAAGTGAAATTCTTGATTTAAGTTTAGGAAAAGAAAATATAAGTATAAAGATTAAACTAGTATAGGAGGAAAAATGAAGAGGATAATTAGTAATTTTTTTATTAATCTAGTAGTGGTATTGATATTAATTTACCTTTTTAATCTTGGAGAAGCAAAAAGTGTGCTAAATATAGTTCTATTTTCAGCAATTTTTACTATACTAGGGTTTACTTTAAGACCGATTCTTCAAATTATATCTTTGCCAATTACAGTTCTTACTTTTGGAATATTTCTTTTTCTAGTAAATGCATTTATAGTATATATAGCCGATATATTTACTATTGGATTTAATATATCTGGATTTTTAAATAATCTAATAGTGTCAATAGTATTATTTATAGTAAGTTTTATAGTTAATAAGTATAGATTAAAAATTAAAATTGAAAAAATTAATAAAACAGTATAAAAAAGAAGAACCCATTTATATTTTGATAAATAGTTATTATCTAAATATAAATGGGTTCTTTTACTTTATTATGGTTAATTTAAGTCTACACAAATATTTTCTAACTCTTCTTTATTAAGAATTTTTATTTCATTTTTATCTTTTAAAATTATTCCCTTTTCAACTAATTTATTTAAAACTCTGTTTAAGTGACGATAGCTTGTACCTAATAAATCAGCTAAATTTGAATAATTATCAATCATAATTATATTATTACTATTCATTGCTAAAAGATAACTAGCAAGTTTGGTTTCAAGTGGATAGGTAATAGTTATGGAGCTTGTTACAGAGCATTTTGCAAGTTTGTTTGAAAGGTTTTTAGTTATGTACATAAGAAAATTAAGGTCTTTAAGAGCTATTGAATTTACAGCTTGTATAGGAATAGCTATACAAAGACTAGATTTTAATGCTTTAACATTACAGTTTGCCTTTATCTTAGATATTAATTCTAAATCACCTATTAATTGGACAGGTTCATAAAATTCCAAAAGTAAAGACTTTCCGTTAGGTAAGGTTTTGTATACTTTTGCTTTGCCATGAACAAAAAAGTAAAGGTAATTAAGTTCTTCATTCATAAAGCATATATGCTCATTTTTTTTAAACATATGAAGTTCTAAAAAGGGCATAATTTCTTGTGAAAATATGGAATTAAGTTCGTATTTATTTATTACTTCAAGTAGCTTTTCTTCATTTTTTACTAATAACAATGGCTTACCTCCTATAAAAGCAAATATTATAAGACATATGTCATAACTATACCTATAGTATACATGATAAAATGAATTTGTTAATAGATGTATATGTAAAATGTTTACTGAATTAACAATAAAATTGCCTTAATACTTTAAATTCTATAAAAGAGTGGTGAGCAAATTCATGCTAACCACTCTTTATTTTTTTATAATAGATTTTGTTTTGGAGAAGTATTTATTAAAAGTAAAAAATTAATATTAATGTTTAAATGAGATGGCTTTTAAAAGTTTTCTTATTATAATAATATGAAAAATATGGAGATTTATTCTGAATTATCTGAAAATTAAGAAAATAATCAAGGATAATAATTATTATAAAAAAAGAATTTGACATATAAATGATAGAGAATTAAAATATTATTATGCGAACTTATGTTTGGTTTGAGGGGGTAATATGTTGAATTTACTTAAATAACTTTAGAGAAATCTTAGTGTACTTTCTTAGATAATACACGAATTTTAGAGACATAATAATATATGAAGTTATTTAGATTTTCGTAATCTTATTACTATAAACCAAAGGTTTATAAGATATAAAGGTAGTTTTAAGAATAATGAGTTATGTAAAGAAATATAAAACTCAATATTTATAAGAGGTATAGTAATATAAAGTACAAGGGATATATTACTAAATATTTATAATCTATATATTAAGCACAAATTATAGAGATATATTAAGTGGGATAGACAGATTTTAAAGGAAATATAAATTTTAAAAATATAAAAGAAGGGAGAAGCTACTACTCAAAATATTTAAAAGTAAGAAGTTAAAACATAATTTTTGAAGTAGTGAAAATATAACTTTTTATGAAAGAGAGATTCATATAATAAGTTATTATATGGAGAATATGATTTCTTAATATGGATATTTTGAGATAGAGTTAAAGTAGCAGAGTTTTATGAAGGATAAGATAATAGTAAAAGGTGCAAAAGTACATAATTTAAAAAATGTAAGTTTAGAAATTCCTAGAGATAAGCTTATTGTTTTTACTGGACTTTCAGGTTCAGGTAAAAGTTCTCTAGCTTTCGATACAATCTATGCAGAAGGACAAAGAAGATATGTAGAATCTTTATCATCTTATGCAAGACAATTCTTAGGACAGATGGATAAGCCAGATGTTGAGTCCATAGAAGGACTTTCACCTGCTATATCTATTGACCAAAAGACAACTTCTAGGAATCCAAGATCTACTGTAGGGACAGTAACAGAAATATATGATTATTTAAGATTATTATATGCAAGAGTGGGAGTGCCACATTGTCCTAAGTGTGGAAAAGAAATCACTCAGCAATCTGTGGATCAAATAGTAGATCAAATTATGGAATTGCCAGAGAGAAGTAAAATAATGATCTTGGCTCCAATAATAAGAGGAAGAAAAGGAACTCATGAAAAAGTTCTTGAAAATATTAAGAAGCAAGGTTTTGTTAGGGCTAGAATAGATGGAGAAATTTATGATTTAACAGAAGATGAGATAAAACTTGAAAAAAATATAAAGCATAATATAGAAGCTGTAGTTGACAGAATAATTGTTAAGGACGGAATAGAAGGTAGATTAACAGACTCTATAGAAACATCTCTTAAAATGGCTGAAGGATTAGTTTTAGTTAATATAATAGGGGAGGAAGATAGACTTTATAGTGAGCATTTTGCTTGTGCTGATTGTGGTATAAGTATAGATGAACTTGCACCAAGAATGTTCTCATTTAACTCACCCTTTGGAAAATGTGAAAGATGTGATGGATTAGGAACTTTAATGGAAATTGATGAGGATTTAGTGGTTCCTAATAAGGATTTAAGCATAAGAGGAGGAGCTATTTCTACTTGGGGAGACTCAAGAATGAAGGAAGAATCTTGGACTTATTGCGTCCTTAAAGCTTTAATGGAAAAGTACAACTTTGATTTAGACACTCCATATAAGGATTTACCTAAGAAGGTTCAAGAGGTTTTAATGTATGGAGAGCCAGAAAAATTAAAGGTTACATATACAAAAGAAAATGTAACGGCTGTATATAATCATTCCTTTGAGGGGGAAATAAACAATTTAAGAAGAAGATATATGGAAACTAACTCAGATACCATGAAGGCTGAAATAGAAAAATATATGAGTGATAATCCATGTCCTAAATGTAAGGGTGCAAGGCTTAAGCCAGAAGCTTTAGCCGTTACAGTGGGAGGAAAAAATATATTTGAATTCACAAGCATGGCTATAAGAGAAGAGTTAGATTTTATAAACTCAATAAATTTCTCAGAAAAAGATAAGATAATAAGTAGTCAAATTATAAAGGAAATTCAATCTAGATTAAGTTTCTTAATAAATGTTGGCTTAGATTACTTAGACTTAGCTAGAAAAGCAGGAACTTTATCTGGGGGAGAAGCTCAGAGAATAAGACTGGCTACTCAAATAGGTTCTCAACTTATGGGAGTATTATATATCTTAGATGAGCCTTCAATAGGTCTGCATCAAAGAGATAATGATAGACTTATATCCACATTAAAACAACTTAGAGATGTGGGAAATACCCTTATAGTAGTAGAACATGATGAAGATACTATGAGAGAAGCAGATTACATAGTTGATATAGGGCCAGGAGCTGGAGAACATGGTGGAAAGATAGTTGCCTCAGGAACTTTAGATGAAATAATGTCAAATGAAAATTCCTTAACTGGTAAGTATTTAACTGGAGCTAAAAAGGTTGAGCTTCCAGAGGAAAGAAGAAAAGGCAATGGAAATTTCATAACAGTTAAGGGTGCTAAGGAAAATAACTTAAAAAATGTTACTGCTAAATTTCCTTTAGGAACTTTAACTATGGTTACTGGAGTTTCAGGATCAGGAAAGAGTACTTTAGTTAATGAAATTCTTTATAAAGGATTAAATAAAATCGTAAATAAAGCTAAGGATTTACCAGGAAAGTTTAAAGAAATAACAGGATATGAAAATATTGATAAGATTATTGATATAGATCAAAGTCCTATAGGAAGAACTCCAAGAAGTAATCCAGCTACTTATACTGGAACTTTTGATATAATAAGAGAGCTTTTCTCACAAACTCAAGAAGCTAAAATGAGAGGGTATAAACCAGGAAGATTTTCTTTCAATGTAAAGGGTGGAAGATGTGAAGCTTGTAGTGGAGATGGAATAATAAAGATAGAAATGCAGTTTTTATCTGATGTTTATGTTCCATGTGAAGTTTGTAAGGGAAAAAGATATAATAGAGAGACCTTAGAAGTTAAATATAAGGGGAAAAATATAGCCGATGTATTAAACATGACTGTTGAGGAGGCTTTAGAGTTCTTTGAAAATATTCCAAGAATAAAAAATAAGCTTCAAACCTTAATGGACGTTGGTTTAGGATATATAAGATTAGGTCAACCTTCAACTCAATTATCAGGTGGAGAAGCTCAAAGAATTAAATTAGCTTATGAATTATCTAAGAGAAGTACAGGAAAAACCTTATATATCTTAGATGAACCTACAACAGGCCTTCATATACACGATGTAAATAGACTTGTAAAAATACTTCAAAGATTAGTTGATGGAGGAAATACAGTAATAGTAATAGAACATAATTTAGATATGATTAAATGTGCAGATTATATAGTTGATTTAGGTCCAGAAGGCGGAGATAAGGGTGGAACTATTATTGCCACAGGAACTCCTGAGAAAATAGCTGAGGCTAAGGAATCCTATACAGGTAAATATTTAAAGAAATATCTTTAATAAGGAATATAATTTGAAAAAGTAAATATATTATTTAAGAATAGATTAATTTAAATAGCTACCAGAATTTATGGCTATAAATTCTGATAGCTATATTTTATTCATAGATATTATATTAATTTAGTAAGTTAATGGTTATAAAATTAAAATAATGTTAGAAAAATATAAAAAGAAGTAAAATAAAAATATAAATATCATAATTTTCCCTTTTTTAGATGATATAATAATTAGGGATTTTAATTATGATTATGAAATTGTAATCTTTTATTGTATAATCAAGTTATTAAATAAAGTAAAATATAAAAGAAATATAAAATATGTAGAGGTGAAGTGATGTTTTCGAAACTAATGACATGGGTTTTTGGAATAATATTTATAGTAATACTATATTCCATAATTTATTATGCATTAAAGATAATGTATAAAGATGTTAAAGGCGGGAAAAAGAAGAAAGCCCCTGGAAAGAAAGCACATGGATTAGAAGTCTTAAAGACAATCTCTAATGGAACTCTAGGCATTGGCTCGGTTATACCAGTGACGAGTACTATATCTATTGGGCGAAGAGAAGATAATTCAATTGTGCTAAATGATCAGTTTGTATCATCATATCATGCTAAAATTTATGTTAAAAACAATGATTTTTATTTAGAAGATTTAGCAAGTACAAATGGTACATTTATAAATGACTCAAAAGTAGAGGGAAGAGTGAGATTAAAAGTAAATGATCAAATAAGAATGGGAAGCACCGTATTTAAGGTTATAGGATAAAAGAGGTGATAAGATGAATACTACTTTAAAGTATGAAAAAAGGATGTTGCTATTAGTCTATCTTTTATGCTTAGCCTTATTTACTAATATAGCTGTTAAGCAAACTCCTATAGACAAAATGGCTTTTATAATAGCAGGTATATTAATAATTATTATTGGGTTTTCACATTTTATAATAAGAAAGTTTTATCCTGATGGGGATAAATATATGCTTATTTTTGCATCGGTTTTAGCTGTAGTTGGAATAGCAGTTCTTTATAGATTAGATCCTAAATTAGCAATTAAGCAATTAGTTTGGTTTAGTTTGGGAATAGCCCTTTATATGGGAATTGTAATAGTTATGCCAGATTTAAAAAGTTTTGCTAAGTATAAGTATATTTATATGGGTGGTACTTTAATTTTTATGGCTATGGCTATGATTATTGGTAAAACTGTAAATGGTTCAAAAAACTGGGTTTATATAGGTAGCTTTGGTTTTCAACCTTCTGAAATAGGTAAAATATTTTTAATACTTTATTTAGCATCTGCTTTAATGAAGTATGAAAAGAAAGATAATATAAAATATGAATTTAAACAACTTTTAGAGCCTGCATTAGTTGTAATGTACTCTTTAGGATTTATGGTTTTACAAAAAGACTTAGGATCAGCTCTTATGTTCTTCTTTGTATCTATAACTATGCTTTACATAGCTACTTGTAATTGGAAGTATGTTGGTACTGGATTAGTATTATTTTCACTAGGTGGAACAGTAAGTTATTTCTTGTTTAGCCATGTTAAAAAAAGAGTAATGATTTGGAAAGATGTTTGGAAATATGCTAGCAATGAAAGTTATCAGATAGTTCAAGGATTTTATGCCATGTCTTTAGGTGGAATGTTTGGGACAGGGCTTTATAATGGTTATCCTAAATTAGTACCTTTTGCATCTACGGATTTCATATTTACATTAATAGCACAAGAGTTAGGTCTTGTTTTTGGTATAGGATTACTATTATTATATTTCTTATTATTCTATAGAGGAATAAGAGCGGCATTAAATACAGATGATCCATTTTCACAATTAAATGCTGTTGGATTTAGTACACTTATAGTTGCTCAAGTTTTAGTAATTATAGGAGGAGTATTTGCAGTAATTCCATTAACGGGTATAACTTTACCTTTAGTTAGTTATGGTGGAACATCTATGCTTACAGTGTTCATCGCCTTAGGAATACTTCAGAAAATTTCAGAGGAGGGACTAAGATAGATGGCAAAGAAAAAAGATTTATCAGGAAGTATAAAAAAAGTTATGTTTGTCTATTTAGTGCTATTAGTAGGGCTTATAAGTTATATAGCTTACTTCCAATTAATACAAGTTCCAAAGATAGCTGAGATGGATAGCAACTCTGCTGTTATGGCTGCTCAGAACGAGGTCATAAGAGGAGAAATAAAAGATAGAGATGGAAATGTTCTAGCTAAAAGTACTAAAAGTGGTGATTTAACTCAAAAAAGAGAATATCCTTATGGAGAAATATATTCTCATCCAATTGGATATGCTAGTGGAATATATGGAAATGCAGGATTAGAAGGAGCATATTCAAAAGAGTTAACTACTTATGAAAATGTATCATTAAAAGCTTTCTTAAAATCATTTAACTTGAAAAAAGATTTTAAAGAAAGAAATGAAAGTGATAAAAAAGTAGGAAATAGTATTGTAACAACTTTAGATACTGATTTACAGAAGGCAGCCTATGCAGCCTTAGGAGCTAATAGAGGGGCTGTAGTTGCCTTAGATCCTAAGACTGGAGCGGTGTTAGCCAGTGTTTCAAAGCCAGGATTTAATCCTAATAACATGAAAGAAACATATGAAATTGCTAATAACCCTAATGGAAATCCTAAGGATGCCATATTAGTTGATAGAGCTTTAAATGGTCAATATCCTCCAGGATCTACATTTAAGGTTGTAACTTTAACATCTGCTTTAGAAAATCTTCCAGGGGTAACTGAAAGAACTTTTAATGATACTGGTTCTATAAATGTTGGTACAAAAGATTTACCAAATGAAAATGGAAATGCTTATGGAAATATAAGCTTAAGAAAAGCTTTATCAGTTTCAAGTAACGTAATATTTGGAGGAATTCTTGGAGAAGAGCTTGGAAACAAAAAACTAAGAGAGACAGCAGAAAAGTATGGATTTAATAAAGATTTATATTTAGGAAATCTTAAAGCTTATTCTGGAAGTTTCCCAGATAGAAAAACTGTTGACAAAGGACTTATAGCTTATGATGCTATAGGTCAAGGGGAAGTTTTATCAAGTCCTATTGAAATGGCAATGGTTGCAGCAACAGTAGCTAATAATGGGGTTAGAATGGAACCTTATATAGTTAGTAAAGTTGTGGATAAAGATGGGGATACTGTAAAAGAGTTTAGCTCAACTAAAAAAGATACAGTTATGAGCAAAGAACAAGCTCAAATCATAAATGAATATATGCAAGGCGTTGCAAAAGATAGAATAAATGATAACTGGGGATATTTTAAAGGAATGAATGTGGCAGCTAAGACTGGTACAGCACAGGTTCCTGATGGAAATTCTCATGCATGGTTAATAGCTTTTGCTCCAGCTGATGATCCTAAAATAGCTGTTGCAACAATAGTTGAAAATGGTGGCTCAGGTTCAAAGGTGGCGGCCCCTGTTACAGCTAGGGTAATGCAAGCATATTTTAATAAATAATTATAGAATATAACTAAATACTTAATAAAAAAATAATCGCCCTAATATTACTATGAGAAATAGTATGTTAGGGCGTATTAATTTATAGTGATTTTACATAAATGTTATTTAATTTATAAAAATAAGTTTTATAATAAAAGATGCGAGGTGATAATGATGTTTGATTTTCAACACCAATTAAAGATATTGCCTGATAAACCAGGAGTTTATATAATGAAAAATTCTCTTGGAGAAGTTATTTATGTAGGAAAAGCAAAGGTATTGAAAAATAGAGTAAGGCAATATTTTCAAAACTCTAAGAATCACTCTGAAAAAGTTAGAGCTATGGTTAAGAATATAGCTGAATTTGAGTACATAGTTACTGATTCTGAAATGGAAGCATTAATTTTAGAATGTAATCTTATCAAGAAATACAGTCCAAGATATAACATAGCCTTAAAGGATGATAAGTTTTATCCCTTTATAAAAATAACCACTAATGAGGATTTTCCAAGGGTTTATGTTACAAGGAATTTTGCTAAGGATGGAAATAGATATTTTGGACCATATACCAATGGTACAGCCGTTTATGAGGTTATGGGGCTTATAAAGAAGTTATTCCCATTAAGAACCTGTAAAAAGGCCATTGTGGAAGGTGGAGAGCCTACGAGAGCATGTTTAAATTATCATATTAACCTTTGTAAAGCTCCTTGTGCTGGCTATATATCTAAGGCTGAGTACTGGGAAATGATAGATGAAATTATAAACATTTTAAATGGTACAGACACATCCATAATAAAAAAATTAAAATTAGAGATGGAAAAAGCTGCAGAAGAATTAGAGTTTGAAAAAGCAGCTAAAATTAGAGATAGAATTTTGGCCATAGAATTGATTAGCGAAAAACAAAAAATGTTTACTGTAAAAGAGGGCGATGAGGATTTTATAGACTTATATACTGATGAAAAAGATGGATGTGCTCAAGTTTTCTTTGTTAGAGAGGGAAAAGTTACAGGCAGAGAGCACTTTATGATTGAAAATATTAGTGATGATCCAGTTAAAGAGGTAATAAGTTCCTTTATAGCATCCTTTTATGGAGGAACTGCACAAATACCTAAGACTATCTATGTGCCAGAGGAAATAGAGGATCAAGAGCTTATAGAAAAGTTTCTTACAGAAAAAAGAGGATCTAAGGTTTGGATAAAAGTCCCTAAGAAGGGGGATAAAAAGAATCTTTTAGATATGGTTAGAAATAATGCTAAGATAATGCTTGATCAATTTAAAGAAAAAATGGTTGAGGAAAAAGAGTTAAATAAGTCTGCCTTAACTGAACTGGCAGATGTTTTAGGATTAGATTCTTTGCCTGCTAGAATAGAGGCTTATGATATATCCAATATACAGGGTGTAGACTCAGTAGGAACCATGGTAGTCTTTGAAAATGGAAAAGCAAAAAATTCAGATTATAGGAGATTTAAGATAAAAAGTGTTAAAGGTCCTAATGATTATGAAAGTATGAGAGAAATATTAAGCAGAAGATTTTCTCATGGATTAGAGGAAGTAAATAAAATAAAAGAGAGAAATTTAGAATACTCAAAGGGAAAGTTTTGTATTTTCCCAGACTTGATAATGATGGATGGGGGAAAAGGGCAAGTAAACATAGCCTTAGAGGTTCTAAAGGACTTTGGTATAGAAATTCCTGTCTGTGGCCTTGTTAAAGACCATAAACATAGAACTAGAGGAATTATATTCAATAACGAAGAAATCCTCATTAGAAGGGGTTCAGGCCTTATGAATCTAATAACTAGAGTTCAGGATGAGGTTCATAGATATGCCATAACATATCATAGGAGTTTAAGAGATAAAAGAACCTTACATTCCATATTAGAAGATATACCTAGAATTGGGGAAAAGAGAAGAAGAAATCTTCTTATGAAGTTTGGAAGTATAGATAATATTAAAAAGGCATCTATGGAAGAATTATTAGATACACCAGGGATAGACAAAAGAGCAGCAGAGAGTATAAAACAATATTTTTCAAGTTAATTTTATTAACAGAAATTGACTTAGGATAATATATATAATATTATGGCATAGGAAAATAAAAAAATTTGTACTAAATATTGAAAATATGTCAAGAATTAATTTATACTATTAAATTAGGATATTAAATTTAAAATTGAGGAGTTTGGGTATGAATCAATACATGGAGTTTTATAAATTATTAGGTGAATTTTATAATGAAGAAGATATTACTGTGGATTCTCCAATGAGCGAACATATTTATTTTAGAGTAGGAGGACCAGCAGATATACTAGTAACTCCTGTTAATGAAGAACAAGTAGTTAATACTTTAAAACTTTGTAGGGAATATAATGTACCTTATTTTATATTAGGTAACGGTTCTAATATTTTAGTTAAAGATGGTGGCATTTCTGGAGTTGTAATTAAATTTAACAAGTTAAACAAGATCACAACAGAGGGAAATTGCGTAACAGCTCAGAGTGGAGCTTTATTAAAAGATGTATCAAAGGCTGCTTTAGAAAATAATTTAAGAGGCTTTGAATTTGCATGTGGAATACCAGGAAGCATAGGAGGCGCAGTATTTATGAATGCTGGAGCTTATGATGGAGAAATGGCACATGTAATAAAATCAGCTAGAGTAATTGATGAAAATTGTAATATTAAAAATTTAACTAAAGAGGAATTAGAACTTGGTTACAGAAGTTCAATAGTTATGAAAAAGGGATATGTAGTTATAGAGGCTACAGTTGAACTAGAAAGCGGAGAGTATGCTAGTATAAAAGATAAGATTGATGATCTTACAAACAGAAGAGAGAGTAAGCAACCTTTAGAATATCCATCAGCAGGTAGTACATTTAAAAGACCAGAAGGATATTTTGCTGGAAAACTTATTCAAGATTCAGGATTAAAAGGTTTCTCAATTGGAGGAGCTGCTGTTTCAGAAAAGCATTCAGGTTTTGTAATAAACAAAGGTGGAGCTACAGCTAAGGATGTCTTAGATGTTATAGCTCATGTTCAAAAAACAGTTAAAGAAAATTTTGATGTTGAACTTCATACTGAAGTTAGAATAATTGGTAGAGATTAGTAAGAAGGAGTATGCATGTGCATACTCTTTTTTTAGCCGTATCATAATATAAAAATTCTTTACTTAGAAAATAGAAAAATATATAAAATTAGAGGTTTATAAAATAAGTAATAATTGACTTATTTTATGTTATAATCTATTTAAGAAATTAGTTTGTTTGCTTTAATTACTAAGTGATTAAAGCATTTCTTATGTTTTGAAGTTATTAAACAGATTATAGATTTATAGGAGATGATAATATGAGATTTGTAATAGTTACTGGACTTTCAGGGGCTGGAAAAACAGAAGCAACAAGAAGTTTAGAAGATTTAGGATACTTTTGCGTAGATAACTTACCTCCAAAGTTAATACCTAAGTTTGCAGAGGCCTGTGTTCAAAGTGAAGGTAAAATAGATAAAATAGCATTAGTAATAGATATAAGAGGCGGAATATTCTTTGATGATTTATTTGAAAGTATAGAGTATTTAAAAGCTAATGATTTTAATTACGAAATTTTATTCTTAGAGGCTTCTGATGAGGTTTTAGTTAAGAGATTTAAAGAAACAAGAAGAAGTCATCCGCTTTCACCAGATGGAAGAATAATAACTGGTATAAGTGAAGAAAGAATGAGACTTAGAGAACTTAAGGATAGAGCTGATAATATAATAGACACTTCAAATTATCCTATAAGAAATTTAAGAGAAAAAATAAATCTTTTATATGGAGATGGTAAGCCAGTTGAGCAAAATCTTTCAATAACTGTTTTATCCTTTGGATTTAAGTATGGTATTCCATCAGATTCAGATTTAGTTTTTGATGTTAGATTTATACCAAATCCATTTTATATTCCAGAGTTAAAGCCATTTTCAGGGGAAGATGAACCAGTTAAAAATTATGTTCTTGCTCAAGAAGAAACAAAAGGATTTTTATCAAGACTTTCAGATATGGCAGAATTCTTAATCCCTAATTATATAAAAGAAGGAAAGAGACAACTTATTATCTCTATTGGATGTACAGGGGGAAGACATAGATCAGTAGCCATAGCTAATGCTTTATATAAAGACCTTCTATGTAAGAACTTCCATGTTACCTTAGAGCATAGAGATATTAATGAGGATATAAATAGGGGAGATAGAAAACTATGATGATGAAAAAAATGCTTAAGCCTGGTATCAGAGTTAAAAGATACATTTTTTTGGCTTTAGCATCTATAATTACAATGGCTGTTGCCATTGCAAAGTTAATTGATGAGAGGCATTTAACCACCATTCATGATAAAGCTGTATTTATAATACTAATAATTTTTTCTGGGTTAGTAGGATATAAATCAATAGTTTGGTGCGTGAAGTCAGTGGTTTCATTAGTTAATAAAGGATATATAAATTTATCTATTGAAGAAGATGATTTAGAAGACCTAATAGAAGATGATAGACTTTTAATTAAAGGGCCAAAGATTGTTGTTATAGGTGGGGGGACAGGCCTTTCCACCATGCTTAGAGGATTAAAACACTATACATCTAATGTAACGGCTATAGTAACAGTTGGAGATGATGGGGGCGGATCTGGTATTTTAGAGAAGACTTAGGAATACTGCCACCTGGAGATATAAGAAACTGTATTTTAGCCTTAGCTAATACTGAGCCTTTGATGAACGAATTATTGCAATATAGATTTAATGATGGTAGACTAAAGGGCCAAAGTTTTGGTAATTTATTTTTAGCGGCTATGGATGGAATATCTGAAAATTTTGAGGATGCTGTCCAAAAAATGAGTTCTGTACTTGCCGTTAAGGGTGAAGTTTTACCTGTAACTTTAGAAAATATGGTTTTAGAAGCAGAACTTATGAATGGACATAGGGTAAGAGGGGAATCTCTAATAGGAGAGGAAGTAATAGACCAAAGTAGTCCAATAAAAAAATTAAAGATAATACCAGAGGATGCTAAGGCTTTAGATAGGGCTTTAGAGGCTATAGAAGATGCTGATGCTATAGTTTTAGGACCAGGAAGTTTATATACTAGTGTATTACCTAATCTTTTGGTAAAAGATATAAGTAAAGCTATAAAGAAAAGTAAAGCATTTAAAATATATAATTGCAATATAATGACTCAACCAGGTGAGACTGATGGATTTAAGGTATCTGACCATGTTCAAGTTATATTAGATCATTGTGGAAAAGATATGGTAGACTGTATAATTGCAAACTCTAAAGATATTTCAGAAGAATTAAAAGAAAAGTATTTAGATAAAAATTCTGAGCTTGTAGAACTTGATATTAATAAGCTTAAAAAGATGGGACTATGTGTTGTTGATGGAGATTTAACTAAGGTTAAAGGGGATTATATAAGACATAATTCTGATTATTTAGCACAACTTCTCATTGAAACAGTAATGGAAAAGCATTTATTATATGATAGAAAGAAAATTTTAGAGTATATATATTTATCACAAAGAATTAAGAAAAGAGAAGGTTCAAATAGGAAGGAGTAGCCATGTCATTTTCAGCAAAAGTAAAGGGAGAAATATGTAGATATATTGATATATCAAAAGAGGAAGCTCTTGCTCAAATATCAGCTATCATGAAAGTATGCGGTACACTTGCTTTTAGTGGTAGACAAATAAGCTTCAAAATGACAACAGAAAATCCTGCATCTGCAAGATTGATGTTTACTATATTAAAGGATTACTTCGACATACATGCAAAGCTTATGGTTAAAAAAAGTAATTCCTTAAAGAAAAATAATATTTATATGGTTGTTGTAACTGAAGAAATGGGAGTAAAAAAATTACTTGAAATAACAGGTATATTAAGAGAGATAGATGGAATAATGTCACTAGACTATCATATAGATGAGAATTTAGTTGATACAGAAGAAAAGAAAAAAGCTTATATTAGAGGAGCCTTCATTGGTGGAGGAAGTATAAGTAATCCAGAAAAAACTTACCATTTAGAGTTTGTTACTCACTCTCAAGAATATGCAGAGGATCTAGGAAAGCTAATTAATACTTTTGGTTTAAAAGCTAAGGTGATACAAAGAAAAAATAGTTATATAGTTTATATAAAAGAGGGAGAGCAAATAGTAGATTTATTAAATATAATAGGAGCTCACACTGCACTTTTAGAACTTGAAAACATTAGAATCATGAAAGAGATGAGGAATAATGTAAATAGACTTGTAAACTGTGAAACTGCAAACCTTAGTAAGACTGTAAATGCAGCGGTTAGACAGGTTGAGAGTATAAAGCTTATAGAAAGAGAAATAGGTCTTGCAAGGCTTCCTAAGAATTTAAGAGAAGTTGCAGAGCTTAGATTAACTTATCCTGAGGAATCCTTAAAGGAGCTTGGTGAAATGCTTGAACCACCAGTTGGAAAATCAGGAGTAAATCATAGATTAAGAAAAATTGAAAAAATAGCTGAAGAGCTTAGAACAGGCAACTTCTAGCAGAGTTTTTAAAATCTTTTAAGTAATTATTTTAACAGCGAATATTAAATTTGCTGTTAAAAAACTTAAAAGTTTTTTTATGCAAAAAAATACCTACCAAATTGAATAATATTAATTTGTTTTTATGGGGAAGATAATTTTGAAAAAATATTATTTTAAGTGGAGGTATTAATATGGCAAGAAATTTTAAAAAGACAATTTGGCTTTTAGTAGGAGTAATGATCTTTGGAATTATAGGTATGGTTGGATGTACAAAGAAGACTAATGAAATGACAGAGAACTCAGGACTATCAGCAACTACTCCAGCAGAATATAAAACAATGCTAGAAGAAAAAATAAAAACTTATATTGGTGATGTAAATTTAGGTACAGAATATGATTTTTCAAAGGTAACAGAGGATACTAAGCAAGCAACTTATGAAGAATATGAAAAATATTATAAAAACCTAGATACTGAACTTACAAATCTAAAAAATGAACTTAACAGCAAAGTTTCTCCATCAGATGGAAAAGTTAATGATGCAAATAGAAAGATAGTTGAAAGCATAGATAATTTAAAAATGTCTATAAGCACTGTTAAAAGTGATTTAGACGCTAACAGAAATAAAATATTAGCAATGCCTAAAGATGAGTTTATTGGTGCAATGAAAGACATTGAAAAATCTGCATATGATGCTAGAGTTAAAGTTCAAGAATCTATAGATTCAGCAAAAAATAGTTTTAAATAAGAAATTAAGCCTATATTAAAATTTTATTTTTAATATAGGCTTAATTTAGTTTAAATTTTAATTTAGCTAACTATTTAAATTGATTAATTTTAAGAAATTAATTTAAGTAAAGTTCTAGTATAAATCAATTAATATGGTAATTTAGATATGTTTGTATAAAAAGATTATTTTTCCTTGAGAGGTTAATAATTAGAATTAATACAATAAAGTTTTCTTAGTGTATTTCTCTTTAATATGGTAAAATTAATATATTACACTTAATTTAAAACATAATTTTTAAGTGTTTACTTTAATAAAAAAATAGAGATTATTTTTAAGATTTAAACTTAAAAAATAGCATTTTATATATGATTAAAAATATTTTATAGAAACAATATTAGATGAAAGGATGTGAAGGAAATGGAGGATAAGAAGTTTTGTCACTTGCATCTACACTCTGGGTATAGTTTGCTTGATGGTTCTGGAAAAATAAAGCCACTTATTAAAAGGGCAAAGGAACTTGGAATGGAAAGTATAGCATTAACTGACCATGGTGTTATGTATGGATGTGTTGACTTATATAAAGAAGCTAAGGCAGAAGGAATAAAACCTATCTTAGGATGTGAAGTTTATGTTGTGCCTAAGTCTAGAAAGATAAAGAGCAATGATGAAGATAATAAAACATATCACTTAGTTCTTCTTGTTAAGAATGAAAAGGGATATGAGAACCTTATGAAAATTGTTTCTGTAGCATCTATTGAAGGCTTTTATTATAAACCAAGAATTGATAGAGAATATTTAAAAGAACATTCAGAGGGAATAATAGCCCTAAGTGCTTGTCTTGGAGGAGAAGTTCAAAAAGCTATTTTAAATGGAAATATAGATAAAGCGAGAGAAGCTGCAATATTCTATAGAGATACATTTAAGGATGGATTTTACTTAGAACTTCAAAACCATGGAATAGAAGAGCAAAAAAAGGTTAATGAGGTAAATATACAGTTAGCTAAAGAACTTAATATTCCTTTAGTTGCAACTAATGATGTTCACTATATAAATCAGGAAGATTCAAAGGCACATGACATACTTATGTGCATACAAACTGGAAAAACTGTGGATGATCCAAATAGAAGAAGATACCCTTCTGATCAATTCTATTTAAAATCACCAGAGGAAATGTGGGATATGTTTGATTACGTTCCAGAAGCTTTAGAAAACACATTAAAGATTGCAGAAGAATGTAATTTTGATTATGAATTCCATGTTTCAAAGCTTCCAAAGTTCCCACTTCCAGAAGGGGTAGAGCCTTTTGAATATCTAAGAAAGACTTGCTTTGATGGTCTTATAGATAGATTAGAAGAACTTAAGCCTCTTAAGGAAAAGGGAATATATGATATAGATAAGGTTTATGAAATTGGTGAGAATAATGAAAAAGTAAAAGAAGATATAGAAAGGCTTGAATATGAGCTTGGAGTAATCAAGCAAATGGGATATGTTGATTACTTCTTAATAGTTTGGGATTTCATTAAGTATGCCAATGATAATGGGATACCAACTGGTCCAGGAAGAGGATCAGCAGCTGGAGCCTTAGTTGCCTATACCTTAGGAATAACAAAAATAGACCCTATGAAATACAGCTTACTCTTCGAGCGTAAATTAAGATGCGCTGTTTAAATCGGGTGAATTGCTGGGAAGCTAAGTCGAAAGATATGCCAATCAGCAGCCGAGTCTAGGAATAGCAGAAAAGTACTAGAAAGGTTCAGAGACTAGAAAAGTGAGTAGCTAAGCAATAATCTTTTCCACGAGTGCCCGACATATTGAATATAAATATATTTAGCAAACCAAAATATAAGTAAGACTTTTATTTTGGAGGAATCTATGCATAAGTATATATGTGAAAAGTGTTCAAAAGAATTTTTAACTAGAAAAAAAGGGCAAAGGTTTTGTTCAAAAAGTTGTGCAAATTCACACAATACAACTTTAAGAAAAATTGAAGATTTAAGTATATTTGATAAAGGTATAAATGAAATTAGTGCTTATATATTAGGCTTAATAATTTCAGATGGATGTTTAAGTTATGATAAACATTGTAAAAGATTCAAAATAACAATAACATCAACAGACTTAGAGATAATTAAGTTTTTAAATAAGAGCTATTGCTTAAATAAAAAGATATATGAATATAAGAGTAAAAAATTCAAAGATGCAAAAATAAGCTATAGTTTTATAACCACAAATAAATATGATGTTGAGTTTATACAGAAAATAGGTATTACTGAAAGAAAAAGTAAAGATGTATTTTTGTTGAATGTAGAAGAAAGCTTTATTGGTGATTTTATACGAGGAATATTTGATGGTGATGGAAGTGTGTATATAAATACAACAAAGAATAAACTGTCTAATGGAGATATTAAGGAGTATAAATATTTAAATGTTAGTATATCTACAGGATCAATAAACATGGCTAAGCAATTATCAAATTTATTAAATCAAAAAAGTATAAAAGCAAAAATAGTTAAAGATTCTAGAAAGTTTCATGAGTGTTGGTATGTTAAAATATACGAAAAGAATTCGATTTTGAATTTATATAAGTTAATGTATACCGATGCTAAATTATATATGCATAGGAAAAAGAATGTATTCAATATGATGATATAGTCCAAACTGAAGTAGAAATGACTACTTGATTAAAATGAAGGAAACTTCCAGAGTACAAGATAAAGAGCTTGTAGATAAACACTAATTGTTCTTAAATCCAGAGAGAGTAAGTATGCCAGATATAGATTCTGACTTCTGTTATGAGGGAAGACAAAGGGTTATAGACTATGTTGTTGAAAAGTATGGTCACGATAATGTATCACAGATTATAACTTTTGGAACAATGGCAGCGAGAGCGTGTATTAGGGACGTAGGTAGAGCTATGAATTACACTTATGCAGAGGTTGATAGAATAGCTAAACAAATACCTACAGTTCTTGGGGTAACAATAGATAAGGCTTTAGATTTAAATCCAGAGCTTAAAACAATATATGATACTGAAGAGAGAGTAAAAGAACTTATTGATGTAAGTAGAAGGCTAGAAGGGCTTCCAAGACATTCATCAACTCACGCTGCGGGAGTAGTTATAGCTTCTCAGCCTTTAGTTGAGTATGTTCCACTTCAAAAAAATGATGAATCCATTGTAACTCAATTTGATATGACAACCCTTGAGGAACTTGGTTTATTAAAAATGGACTTCTTAGGTCTTAGAACCTTAACTGTTATGCGTGATGCTGTGGATATGATCAAGTATAACAGAGGAGTAGAAATAGATTTAGATAATTTAGACTTTGATGATAAAGAAGTTTATAAAATGATTGGTGAAGGAAATACAGTAGGGGTATTCCAGTTAGAGTCAGCAGGAATGACTTCTTTCATGAAAGAGCTTAAGCCAGACTGTTTAGAGGATATCATAGCGGGAATATCATTATATAGACCAGGTCCTATGGCAGAAATACCAAGATATATAAGTGGTAAAAGGGATCCAAAGTCAGTAGAATATATAGTTCCTGAACTTGAAAACATATTAAATGTAACCTATGGAGTTATGGTTTACCAAGAGCAGGTTATGGAGATTGTTAGAAAATTAGCAGGATATTCCATGGGGAGAAGTGACCTTGTTAGAAGAGCTATGTCTAAGAAAAAGCATAAGGTCATGGAAGAAGAGAGAAAGAACTTCATATATGGAATTGAAGATGAAAATGGAAATATAGAGGTTCCAGGTTGCTTAAGAAATGGTATTTCAGCTGAGGCAGCTAACAAAATATTTGACTCTATGATGGACTTTGCATCCTATGCATTTAACAAAAGTCATGCTGCTGCCTATGCCGTAATAGGATTCCAGACAGCTTATCTTATGAGATATTATCCAGTAGAGTTTTTAGCTGCTATGCTTAACTCTGTTATGGGTAACAGTGATAAGGTATCTGAATATATAAGAAGTGCAGAAAAGCTTGGAATTCAGGTATTACCACCAGATATAAACGAGAGTTATACTAAGTTTACAGTTAAGGGTGATACTATAAGATTTGGTATGGGAGCTATAAAAAATGTAGGGGTAAATGTTGTAGAAAACATAGCTAAATCAAGAGATGAAAAGGGTAGATTCACTTCCCTTATGGATTTTTGCAACAAGATAGACTTAAGTATTGTAAATAAAAGATCAGTAGAAAGTTTAATAAAAGCTGGTACATTTGATAGCTTAAAGGTTTATAGATCACAATTACTATCTGTTTTTGAAAAAATAATGGATGGAGTATATTCTCAGAGAAAGAAAAACATAGATGGGCAAATGTCATTGTTTGGAGCACTTCAAGAGGAGAGTGAATCAAACTTAGAAATAAGATACCCAAACATAAAGGAATTCAACAAGAAATATATGCTTGCTATGGAAAAGGAAATGACAGGACTTTATATGAGTGGTCATCCACTAGATGATTATGAAAAGCCTTTAAAGGAGCAAACATCAATAACTATAGAAAAAATAATAGAAGCTCAAAAGAATTTAAATGAGCAAAAAAATGTTGAATTAGAAGATTTAGTCTTAGACAGTTCTTTAACTGATGGAACTAGAGTGATTATAGGGGGAATTCTTACTAATGTTTCTAGAAAGGTAACTAGAAATAATACTCTTATGGCATTTGCAAAGGTAGAGGACTTAACTGGTTATTTAGAATGTGTTATATTCCCTAAAACCTTAGAAAAATGTAATGCACTAGTAAATGAGGATTCCTTTGTTTTAATAAGAGGAAGAGTTTCTCTAAAGGAAGATGAGGAGCCAAAAATACTTTGTGAAGATATACAACCACTAGAATTAATAAATTCTTCAAAGGTGTATATAAAGGTTGAAGATAGAGAAAAAGCTAATATGATAGTTAAGCCTTTAAGAGTTTTATTATCACAATATAAAGGTGATTCTCCAGTTTATATATTTGCAGCAAAGGAAAAAGCATCTTTTAGATTAAACAGAGATATGTGGGTTGATTTAGATACAGATGTAATAGACTTTTTAATTAGCAAATTTGGAGAAGGAAATGTAAAAGTAGTTGAAGGTTAATATTATAATTCAGAGATGAAAGAAAAGTTTAAGTGTTTTCATAAAGATTGAAATTTAATCTTATAATATTAAACTTAAAATTTGTTAAAACTAAATAAAATAGGAAATGAATGTCCACTTTAGAAGGAAAACTAGAGTATAAAATATTTTTTTAATAGAATGGGTATTAACGATTACTTATTGAGTTTGAGGGAGATATTTTAAATGAAGCACTAGTAACAGTCTTTTTAAAAGTGGACTTTTTTTTAAAAAGTGCTAAAATTAATTTGTAAATTTTCTTAAAATTAAAAAAAATAAAATTTTTTTAAAATAAGTGCATAAATTTATTATATTAAAATTTATGATTTGTTTTAAGGATGAGATATAGTGAAATTTAACTTAGAATTTTTTATATTTAATTAAATATTAAAAAGATTTTAGAGCATAATAATAATTGAAAAAATTATCATATATCGAGTTTTTTTTCTTTAATTCTACACAAAAAGGTTGAAAATAAGCACTACTTTAAGTACAATTAATTGTGGTAGAATAGTATTAATAAAGTTGCATAGGGTATTTAAATTTTTGATAAAATTTAAATTAGAATAAAATTTAAAATAGTTTAAAATTGATAAACATTTAACATATATAAATAATATCTTAAAAATGTGGGTAATATTTGACACTGTTGGGACTTAGTTTGTCCCAAGTGGTGTAGAGGAGGAAAATATTATGAAAAAGATTGCTGTTTTAACAAGTGGTGGAGATGCACCAGGAATGAACGCTGCCTTAAGAGCAGTTACAAGAATGGCTTTACACCATGGACTTGAAGTAATGGGAGTTCAAAGAGGATACGCTGGATTAATAAATGGAGAACTATTCAAAATGGATAGAAAATCTGTTTCAGAAATCATAAACAGAGGTGGTACAATCTTAAGAACTGCTAGATGTTTAGAATTCAAACAAGAAGAAGTAAGAGAAAAAGCTGCACAAATATTAAAAGCTTACGGTGTTGAAGCTTTAGTAGTTATAGGTGGAGATGGATCATTCATGGGAGCTAAACTTCTTTCAAAATTAGGAGTTAAGACTGTTGGATTACCAGGAACAATCGATAACGACTTATCTTACACAGATTACACTATAGGATTTGATACTGCATTAAACACAGTAGTAGATGCTATAAACAAATTAAGAGATACATCAACTTCACACGAAAGAGTATCTATCGTAGAAGTTATGGGAAGAAACTGTGGAGACCTTGCTTTATATGCTGGTATCGCAGGTGGAGCAGAAGCTATAATAGTTCCAGAAATGCCATTTGATAAAGATGAATTAATCAAAACTATCTTAGAAGGTAGAACAAATGGAAAAACTCACAGCATAATAGTTGTTGCTGAAGGAGTTGGAGGATCAGCTGAATTAGCTAAAGAAATAGAATCTGTAACTGGTATAGAAACTAGAGCTACAATTTTAGGTCACATCCAAAGAGGTGGATCACCAACTGCTGATGATATAGTATTAGCATCAAGAATGGGAGCTAAAGCTGTAGAAGTTTTATTAGAAGGAAAAACTTCAAAAGTTATAGGAATTAAAGAAAATAGAATATTCGATATGGATATAGATGAAGCTTTAGATATAGAAAGAAGCTTTGACGAAAGTCTTTACGAAATGGCTAACGCTATAAACAAATAATTTGAGTTAATGACATAATAAATTTTTTAAATTTATTATTTATTATATATTTTAAACTTAGGGTTAATTTTTTTACGAGGGAGTGTTTTTTAAATGAGAAGAACAAAATTAGTATGCACTATCGGACCAGCTAGTGAAAACGAAGAAATCTTAACAAAAATAATCGAAGCAGGTATGAACGCTTCAAGACACAATTTCTCACATGGTGACCATGAAGAACATAAAGGAAGAATGGTTAAAGTAAGAGAAATATCAAAAAAATTAGGTAAAGAAGTAGCTATATTATTAGATACTAAAGGACCTGAAATAAGAACTGGAAAATTCGAGCCAAGCAAAGTTGAATTAACTGCTGGAACTGAATTTACTATATATGCTGGAGCAGAAGACGTAATAGGAGACACTACTAAGTGTTCAGTTACATATGCTGGATTAGCTAAAGACGTTAAAGCTGGAGATACTATCTTAATAGACGACGGTTTAGTTGGATTAGAAGTTGTATCTGTAGAAGGAAACGCTGTTAAATGTGTAGTAAGAAACACTGGATTAGTTGGAACTCACAAAGGAGTTAACGTTCCTGGAGTATCAATAAAATTACCAGCTATGACTGATAAAGATAGAGCTGACTTAATATTCGGTTGTGAAATGGGCGTTAACATGGTTGCTGCTTCATTCATAAGAAAAGCAGAAGACGTTAAAGCTATAAGAGAAGTATTAATTGCTAACGGTGGAGCTGATATACAAATATTCTCAAAAATCGAAAACCAAGAAGGTGTTGATAACATAGATGCTATCATCGAAGCTTCAGACGGTATCATGGTAGCTAGAGGAGACCTTGGTGTTGAAATACCAATGGAAGACGTTCCTTCAGTTCAAAAAATGATCATCGAAAAATGTAACAATGCTGGAAAACCAGTTATAACTGCTACTCAAATGTTAGACTCAATGATGAGAAACCCAAGACCAACAAGAGCTGAGGTTTCAGACGTAACTAACGCTATCTTAGATGGTACTGATGCTATCATGTTAAGTGGTGAGTCAGCTAACGGAAGCTGGCCAGTAGAAGCTGTTGAAACTATGGTTAAAATAGCTACTAAATCAGAAGAAATGTTAAGCTACGAATTAGCTTCATCAAAAGCTAAAAAACATATACCAGCTGTACCAGGAGTTATCTCAAGAGCTGCTTGTAATGCTGCACACGAGTTAAAATCAGCTGCTATAGTTTCATTAACTCAATCAGGAGCTACTGCTAAGAGAATATCTCAATGCAGACCAGATGCACCAATCGTTACTGTAACTCCAAATGAAAGAGTTGCTAAGAAAGTTGCTTTATGCTTCGGAGTTTACCCAGTTGTTGCTGAAAATGCTACAATGGAAAACGCTGTTGAAATAGCTAAAAATGCTGGATTCGTTAAAGCTAATGACACTGCTGTAGTTGTTGCAGGTGTACCAGCTAACGAAGGAAACACTAACATAGTAAAAGTTGAAGTTGTAAAATAATTTTATAACTGATTATAAAAATAGGTAGATTATTCTACCTATTTTTTTATGAAAACATACTCTCATTACTTAAATATTTATGAGAGTATGTTTTTGTTGTTTAATATAAAAATTTTTTGGTTTATATTTTTATTAATTAAAAATATAAATTTTGAAAGGTTATAAAGTTAGATAAAATATTATAATCTTAAATGGAAAAATGAGTAGATTTTAAAGAAGTTTAATTGTTAATAAAATGTTAATAAAAGATTGAGAGTTTAAAAATGTAAATATTTTAAAATAAAATGAAGATAAAAATAAATTATATTAAATAAAATCTATAAAAATATATAGTTAACAAAAAGTTAACAATATTTTTATGACAAGTAAAAGAAAATAGTGTATATTAGATAGTGCTTATGAAATAATATAAGTAGAATCAAATGGCAACTGATTCCAAGATGAAAAAGTACTTGATGACTGATACCATCGAGTGCTTCTTTTTTTATTTAAAATTATTAGATTAATATAGTTTTATAGTATAAATTTAATATAAATACAAAAAATAACCTCAAATAATATTTTGAGGAGGATTTGAATATGACAAGATTAGCATGTTCAGCTCATAATTGTGTTAACTATGTTAATGGAATGTGTTCAGCTTTGACTATTGAAGTTGATGGAGAGAGTGCAGAGAATAAACAAGAAACCTGTTGCAATACCTTTGCACCAAGAACCTTTGTTAATGCAATTAAAAGTGCATTTAATACTAATTATGCTGGAACAATAATGCAAGCACTAGATAGTCAGGAAGATGTAGATCATAAAATAAAATGCTATGCTATGAATTGTACATATAATGTTGGAATGACTTGTACTTCTACTGATATACAAGTTTTTGGACCAGAAGCTACAACATCTACTTCAACTGAATGTGAAACTTTTTATAAAAAATAATTATTAAAAGCTAGAACTAAAATATTAAATTTTAGGTTCTAGCTTTTTAATTATATGGTAAAATATATTCTTAAGAAATTAATATAAATCACTTCAAAATTAATTAAATAAATGATATTTTATAGTAAGTACTTAAAGGAACTATTATATATATTTATTAGTATGATGATAAAAATCTTGTGTTAAGTAAAAAGGTATAAGAAAATAAATATTTAAAATAAATTATTATTTTAAATTTGATATTTAGAATTTGTTAGGCGGTTATTAAAAAATAGTTTAATTATTTGTGGAATATAAGGGGGAGTAAAATGAATGAGTTAGGTAAGATTGCTGTAATTACTGGAGCAACTAGTGGAATAGGGAAGGAATATGCTTTTCAACTAGCTAAAAAAGGATATGATTTAATATTAGTAGGTAGAAGAGTTGAAAAAATTAAAACTGTTGCAGAAGAGATAGAGAATAATTTTAAGGTTAAGACACATGTAGAAATTTTAGATTTAACTGATGATAATAAACTTGATGATTTTATAAAAAGATTAGAGAAAAAAGATAACATAGAATTTTTAGTGAATAATGCAGGATATGGAGCTGATGATTCCTTTACAAGGGATGAGTATAGTAAGCAGTATGATATGGCAAAGGTTCATATGTTAGTTACTATGAAACTTTGTCATAGCTTAAGCAAGAAGATGAAAGAAAATAATAAGGGATACATAATAAATGTTAGCTCTATGGCTGGATTTAACGTATTTCCAAGTTCAGCAATGTATTGTTCAACAAAGGCTTTCTTAATAAGTTTTACTCAATGTTTAGCCATGGAACTTTTAGAGAATAATATAAAGGTTCAATGCCTTTGTCCTGGATTTACTAGAACAGATTTTCATAGTAAGTTAAACATGGAAGAGAGTAAATTGCAAAATAAAGGTTTTGTAAGATGGATGAGTACAAAAGAAGTGGTGGAAATAAGTTTGAAAAATATAAATAAGAAATTAAAGGTAATAGTTATTCCTGGATTTTGTAATAAATTTTTATATTTTGTTAGCAAGTTTACACCTAGATGGCTCTATTATAAGGTAGCTATAAAGGGATGGGAGTTAATGGACTAATATTATGTAGGAGATTAGAGATAATAGTTTTACTATTAGAATTAAATCTGGTTTAAATTAATATTAGACATTAATTTATTTAGTATCTCATTTCTTAAAAGAATTAAGAAGATTTTTTTAATATAAAAAATTAAAGAGGTAAATTGGATTGATAAAGTTAAGGAGGATTAAATGGAAAAATTTCTGAAAAAACTACTAAGTAGAGCATTTATAGTTGGATTTCTTATATTCATACAGTTTGTTATACTTATGGGGGCAATATGGAAAGTAAGCGAAGATTTCATATATGTATATTTTCTGTTTATCTTTATTAGTATAGTAGTATTTATTTATATTGTTAGTAGAAAAGATAATCCATCCTATAAATTAGCATGGGCGGTTCCTGTATTATTAGTTCCTGTCTTTGGAGGATTATTTTATTTAATATTTGGTGGAAATAAGACAAGCAAAAAGTTTAGAAAACAAATAAAAGCTTCTTATGATGAAACAGCACATTTATTATATAATGATAGAAAAGTTTTAGATGAGTTAGAAGAACAAGATAAAAGTATAGCTAATCAATCAAGGTACATAGCTGATTACTCTCAGTTTCCAGTATATAAAAATACTACAACTGAGTATTTATCTCCTGGAGAGGTATTTTTTGAAAGGTTAAAGGAAGAGTTAAAAAAGGCAAAGCACTACATATTTATGGAATATTTCATAGTACATGAAGGAGTTATGTGGAACTCTATTTTAGAAATATTAGAGGAAAAGGTTAAAGAAGGTGTAGAGGTTAGATTCGTTTATGATGATATGGGATGCTTAGGAACTTTACCATATAAGTATAATGAAGTTTTAGAGGCTAAGGGAATTAAATGTATGGTATTTAATCCTTTTGTGCCCCTTTTATCCTTAAGAATGAATAACCGTGATCATAGAAAAATAACTGTTATAGATGGGCATACTGGGTTTACTGGGGGAATAAACTTAGCTGATGAATACATAAATGAAATTGTTAGATTTGGACATTGGAAGGATGCCTCCATAATGATAAAGGGGGATGCTGTTTGGAATTTAACAGTTATGTTTCTTCAAATATGGAATTTCTATAGTGAAAGAAAAGAGCAGTATGAAAAATATTACCCATATTTTCATCATGAAGATGAATTTGAAAGTGATGGATATGTTCAGCCCTATGGAGATAGTCCTTTAGATGATGAAATAGTAGGGGAAAATGTATATTTAAATATTATAAATAAGGCAAAGGACTATGTTTATATAAATACTCCATACCTTATTATTGATAATGAACTTGTTACAGCGCTTACTCTTGCTGCTAAAAGTGGAATAGATGTTAGAATAGTTACTCCTCATATTGAGGACAAATGGTATGCTCATATAGTTACAAGGGCCTATTATCCTCAACTTATAGAATCTGGTGTTAAGATATATGAATATACTCCAGGATTTATTCACTCAAAGACCTTTGTATCTGATGATGAAATAGGAATAGTAGGTACTATAAATATGGATTATAGAAGTTTATATCTTCACTTTGAATGTGGAGTTTGGCTATATAAAACTAAATCTGTAGGACAGATAAAAGATGATTTCTTAAAAACTTTAGAAAAATGTCAAAGAATAACTTTAGAAGATTGTGCTAAGGTTAAAGTTCCTACTAGAATTTTAAGGTCTATAATAAGAGTATTTGCTCCACTTATGTAATTAAAATATTAATAGTAATTAAAAAGTTTTAGAAGAATTTAAAGCTTATTTTCTTCATTTATGTAATTAAAATAGAAAAAAATTAAGTTGTAAAATTTGGGTGAGAGATTTAATGAAGTAATGCTTAAAATAATATAATTCAACATAAAAATTTGGAAAAGGAGGCTAAATTATAGCCTCCTTTTTAGTGTTAGAGTGAAAATTTATTATTTTCTTTCGAAACTTCCACAATCAGTACATTCTGTAGAAGATGCTTCAGCAGTGTGCTTTACAACTTCTATTTTGTTTAGAGTACAATAATTGTCCTCATTACAATGGTACTTACATTCATGAACTGTACATCCGATACTTGAATTGTGTTTCATAATAAATTCCTCCTTAAATTAAGAACCTCTTTGTTGGAACTACCAACAGTATATATAATGTGTAAAAATGCTTTTATTTATACTGGAAGTTGAATCTATGAATGGATATAGTTGTTTGAATAAAAACATATATGATAGAATTTATTTAGTTTAATGTTGAAAGCGTGGATCAAAAAGAGATTTTATTTAATTTTTAAAATTATGTAATTAAAAATAAGTTTTATCTTAAAAGAAAGGTTTTTTATGAATTTACTTTGGAGGAAGTTATGTTTAAAAATTTAACTTTTAATGAAAATGAGAAAAAATATATACAAATAGCAAGGTATATTAGAGAGCTTATTAATAGGGGCGTTTTAATAGAAGGAAGTAAACTGCCTTCCTCAAGAGAGATTAGCAGTATTTTATCAATAGGAAGAAATACTATTATGTCTGCTTATGAAATTTTAGAAAGTGAAGGCTTTGTTGAAACCATAAAAGGTAAGGGAACCTTTGTAAAAAAAGAATTTTCTAATGAAAAGTCTACTAAAGTTTCATCAATTAAAAAAGAAAACTCTGAAATTAAAGAGGATAATAAGTGGAATATTGATTGGAAGTATAAAACTAATGAATATGGAGTATTAGCTGAAAGTTTAGATATTATAAAAAGTGAAGAGAAGTGGGAAAAGGGAATGATTTCTTTTAAAAGTATAGCTCCTCCAGGAAATCTTTTTAATATTGAGGAGTTAAAGAGATCCTTTTCTAATAGAATTGCCTTAGAAAAACATAAAATAGTTAATTATGGATATGCTGTGGGATATAAACCTTTTATATATTATTTAAAGGATTATATGAAGGAAAAGGGCGCTTATTCAGAGGAAAAAGAAGTAATAGTAACTAATGGATTTACAGAGGGACTAGATATGATCCTTTCTGCATTTACAAAAGAGGGAGATTATATACTTTGTGAAAATCCAACTCATAATACAGCTTTAAAAATAATGAAAACTCACAAACTAAATATTATTGGAGTTAAAATGACCAAAGATGGCATGGACATAGAGGATTTAAATAAAAAAATTAAAAAATTTGGGGAAAAGATTAAATTTTCTTACTTAATTCCCTCATATCATAACCCAACAGGAGTTGTGGCATCTATTAAAAAGAGAGAAGAGGTCTATAATATTTTAAAAAATGCTGGTATTCCTATTATAGAAGATGGTTTTAATGAGGAGCTTTTATATGAAAGTTCTCCAACTATTCCTTTAGCATCCTTAGATAGGGAAAGTAATGGTGTAATATATATAGGAAGTTTTTCTAAAATATTATTTCCAGGTTTAAGAATAGGATGGGTATATGGAGATAAGAAAATAATAGGGATATTAGAAAGCGTAAAAAGATGTAGAAATATCCATACTTCCTTCTTAGATCAAGGAATTCTTTATGATTTCATGATAAGTGGAGCCTTTGAAAAGTATATTAAGAAAGTTAGAAAAGTTTATAAGGAAAAATATAAATTTACTAAGAAGGTTATAGAGAAATATATTAAAGAGGCAGAAATTTGGGGCGAAGGTGGACTTTATATGTTCTTAAAAATAAAAGGTGTTGATACAAGAGAGCTTTTAAAAAGGTGCTATGATAGGGGAGTTCTCTTTATGCCTGGAGATTTATTTTATATAGATAATGATCTTTACCTAGAAAAAGAAAACAGAGTATTTTCTTTAGAGGAACATAATATTAAAGGGCGAGAGAAGAGAGATACCTTAAGGATTGGTTTTACAAGGCTTTCTGAGGAAGAGATAGAAAAGGGAATAAAGATAATAGGTGAGGAAGTTAGGAGTATTTTAACTTAATCTAGTAGAGAAAGCTTATTAATAGTGCGTTGTAAAAGGTAATTTCATATGATAAACTTTAAAAGTTAGTTATTAGTTAAGTTTATATAATAACTTAATATGATGATTTAGTTCGTTTTGTATTTTAGTGTAATTAACTAAAATAATAATTAGTAAAAATACTGAATTTAGGATAGTATTAAAAAATAGCTTTTATATTAAGAGGAAATTAAAGTGATTTGTTCTAATATAAATGAAATTTAGGTTTTTAAATAAACCATAGAGAATAGATGATTAAATATACATAAGGGAGTTTTAGTGGATGGTTGAAAAGAATAAAGAATATATTTTTGATATAATCTCTCAAGGATATGAGGGTGAAGGAATAGCTAAAATTGATAATAAATACCCAATTTTCATTGAGGGAGCTTTAAAGGGCGAAAAAGTTAAAGTAAGAATAGTTAAGGTTAATAAAAATTTTGCCTATGGAAAACTTATGGAAGTATTAGAAGCTTCAGAGGAAAGAGTTAATCCCCCTTGTGCTATTTATAAAAGATGTGGTGGATGTAAACTTCAGCACGCTTCTTACAAGGCACAATTAGATTTTAAATGGGATAGAGTTAAGGACTGTGTTAGCAAGATTGGAAAGTTAGATCCTAGCATAGTTAAATATCCTTTAGGAATGGAAGAGCCTTGGAGATATAGAAATAAGGTTCAGTTACCAATAGGGTTAATTAATGGAGAGGTTAAAATAGGATTCTTTGCTCCAAGAAGTCATGATATTATCGACATGGAATCTTGCTTAATTCAAGATGAAATAGGAGATAAGGTTGTTAAACTTACTAGAGAGTGGATAGAGAAATTTAATATAAGACCATATAATGTAGATGGTGAGTATGATGAAAAGGGAATAGTAAGACACATAATGATAAGAAGAGGTTTTACAACTAATGAGGTTATGGTTGTCTTAGTTACAAATGGAGAAAAACTTCCTCATAAAGAAGAGTTTGTAGACTTAATGGTTAAAAATATTCCTGGAATAAAGAGTGTTATACAAAATATAAACTCAAAGAAAACTAATGTAATATTAGGTTTAGAAAGTAAAACTCTATGGGGAGAAGATACAATATCAGATTACATAGGAGACTTTAGATTCAACATATCTCCATTATCATTCTTCCAAGTAAATCCTACTCAAACAGAGGTTTTATATGGTAAGGCTTTAGAATATGCAAATCTTACAGGAAATGAAGAGGTATTTGATGCATACTGTGGAACAGGAACAATAACATTATTCCTATCACAAAAGGCTAAAAAAGTTTATGGAGTAGAAATAATTCCACAGGCCATAGATAACGCTTGGATAAATGCAAAGGAAAATAAAGTAGAGAATGTAGAATTCTTCGTTGGAGAATCAGAAGTGGTGATTCCAGACTTAATAAATAAGGGAGTAAAAGCTGATGTGGTAGTAGTAGATCCACCAAGAAAAGGATGCGATAAAAAATTACTAGATGCCATAACAAATATAAATGCTAAAAAAATAGTATATGTAAGCTGTGATCCAAGTACCTTAGGAAGAGATCTAGCAATATTAGAAGAGAATGGCTATAAAACTTTAGAAGTTCAACCAGTGGATATGTTTCCTAATACATCTCACGTAGAAAATGTAGCTAAGTTAATAAAAAAATAATTGTAAAGTTTAAACTTATTAGTGTGACTGAGTTGTGACAGACTAATGACAGAGTTGAAACCAGAGCTTTTTTAGTGATATCAATGGGTGTGCTAGAATTGACGAACTTTTTTTACTCTTTATATATAGGGAATTAAAAAAATAGTATAAAAAAATGAAATTTATTTAATTGTATATATAGTGAGTAGAAAATATATAAAGTCCGGCAAGGTCAGTCATAATTCAGTGATACCAATGGTTTTGGAGTTGACGGACTTTTTTAAAACCAGTCACAAAACTGCTTGCATTTACAAAAAGTCAAAAAACTTAATAAAAAATCAAAAAAATAGTACCCTCTAAAGGCAGAAAAAAGAGCCTTTGGAGGGTTTTTATTTTAGAAGATATAAGGGTTAGACAGAGAAAAGAAAGGAGAAGAAGTAAGACAATTACGGAAATCTCTAAAAGTCGAAAAAGAAAAAGGGTAATGAAAACCACGAGAAAAAGGGGAGAAAATTAGTTCGATAATTTGGGGAGTGTACCAAGACAAGCGAGTTTGAGGGGGATGTTTTGGTATGACTTTTTGGGGGGAGTACAATTGTAAAGAGACATAAAACTCGAAAAAATACCCTGAAAGCTTAACTGGAACCAAGAAAGTTGAAATAGAATAGATTTTTAAAGGATAGCTTACAAGGAAATAAAAAGAAAAAATAAGTACACTCTGGAGGAAGAAAAGAAGATCTTTTGGAGTGTTTTTGCATGAAAAAAATGTGTAGGGAATTAATATGAAAAAGGTTAGATTATATATAGAGACCTTATAATTTTTTTGTTTTAAAAGTTTTTTTATATGGATAATTAAATTTGTTGAAAAAATGGAAATGTTTTATAATTAGATGTATAAATATTAAATAGGGTGGGAGATAAGTATGGCAAATTTAGTACCAAGTATAGATGAAATAGAAAATAGTAAACCTTATCCAGAAGATGGTGAGATATATTTAATAAAATACCTTAAAGAAAATTTAGATGATAGCTATGAAGTGTATTTTCAGCCGTTTTTAAATGGAGATAAGCCAGACATTATTATAATGAAGCCTAATGTAGGTGTTTATATAATTGAAGTTAAAGATTGGAATTTAGAACATTATACTTATTTAAGACAATATCCAAATAAAATGGAAGAAATTTATCTTAATAAGAATGGCACAAGGTTAAGAACTCCTTTTCAACAAGTAGAGAAATATAAGAAAAATTTATTTGGCTTTTATAGTAATAAGCTTATAGAAAGGAAAGTATACAATAAAAATTATTATGGTGTTGTTAAATGTGGAGTATATTTTCATTTGCATTCAGAAAATTATTTAAAACAGTATTTTAGTCTTGAAAACACAATGACATTAAATTATATAAAAGTATGGGGAAATAATTCACATATTATAGAAGATATTAAATCTTGGGCTGAAGATATAAAAAATGTACTTTTTGATAAAGATATTTATGAGGAATTATTAATTTTATTGAAGCCTCAAATACATACTGAGGATATGGGACAATATTTAACTTTTGACAAGAGTCAATTAGAACTTTGCAAAAGTTCACATAATAAACAGAGTAAGATTAAAGGGGTAGCAGGTTGTGGGAAATCTTTAATTTTAGCTCGAAGAGCTGTAAATGCAGTGAAAAGGACTGGCTCACAGGTACTTATATTAACTTTTAATATAACATTAAGAAATTATATTAGAGATAGAATAAGTATAATTAGAGAAAATTTTAATTGGAATAAGTTTGAAATAAATCATTTTCATCTTTTTATTTATCAAAAAATAAATCAGTATAATGGAGAAATAATATGGGATGATTTTGAAGATGCAGAGTTAGATCAATTTAATAAAGATAAGTTTTATAATTCTGTTGTAGATTCATTAGAATGTATAAAAGATAAAATTAAAAAATATAACGCTATATTCATAGATGAAGGTCAAGATTATGATAAAAAATGGTTTGATATAGTTAAAAAGTATTTTTTAGCACCAGATGGTGAATTTGTAATATTTGCTGATGAAAAGCAAAATATATATCATAGGGCAGAAATCGATAAAGACAAAAAAATTACAACTAATATACCGGGAAGATGGAATGAATTAAATAAATCTTTTAGAATTGGAAAAGAAATTTCAAAATTAGCATGTGAATTTCAAAAAGAATTCTTAAAAGAAAAATATAATTTAGATAAAATTGAGGTAGCTAATGAACAATTAGCTTTTAACATTGAACAAAATTTAGGTGTTAATTTAAGACAAGATATAGTATTTAATTGTATGAATAAATTAGAATATATTGAAATATTTAAAGATATTAGAGAATATGCTAAAAAAAATAGAATTGGTTATAATGAAATTTGTTTTATTAGTGGAAATATAAAAGGTTTAAGAAAACTAGAGTATGATTTAAGAAATACATACTTAATAAATAGTGAAATTACTTTTGAAAAAGAGGAAGAATATTTAAAGATAAAAGATTCTTTAAATTCAAATTTACAGTTAATAGAAATAAGAAGAGCGAGAAAATATAATTTTCAAATGAATAGTGGAAAACTTAAAATAAGTACTATTCATAGCTTTAAAGGATTGGAAATAGACAATTTAGTATTAATTTTAGATGAAGATAGTGATGAAAAAATAAGCGATGAATTAATTTATACAGCAATCACAAGATGTAAGAAAAATTTGTTTATATATGGAGTTGAAGATTCAAAATACTATAGATTTTTAAGTGAAAATTGTAAAAAAGTAAACAATTTAAAGTCTAAAGATAAGAAAGATAGTTTCAAAAAATTAGATAGTTTAATCTTAAGAACATTGTTAGCAGGAGAAAGTATGCTATATCTAGATATGAGCGATTTTTTAGATTATGCAATAAATAAGACAATATTTATTGAAGATAAAATAACTTATTTTGAAAATTTTGATGAGGTAATTTTCGAAGTTATACGAGAGTGTATAATAAATACTCAATTTAAAACTGGAAAGGATAAGTTTTATACTATATTTGGTAGTTGTACTAATGTGGGAAATAAAGTTAGTTCTAAGCAAAATAAATTATTTTCTTTTGGTGATAATTTATTAAGTGATTTAAAATATTATCATGTGTATTATAATGGATATATAAGGACTACATTCAATATATTATTTTATGGACATAATGATGGAGCACTTGAGGAGTATAGAAGTTTTGATATCGATGATGTAATAACAAGGTTTAAATATTATTTAGAATTATTTTCAATAAATAAGTTAAGATATTCTTATGAAGATTGTACTTTTGGTGAGTTTGATGAAAAAAAAGAAAGAGAATTAGAGCATATTAAGAGATTAATGATAAAAGCACATTGTGGAAAAACTCATTTTTAGATTTTTAATCAATAGCCATTATTAGGAAGCGAAAATATATAAATTAACATTATAAAGATATGCTTACTTATGTTTCACATAAGAGATTATATAATTATTTTTGATAAAAAAGTAAAAACATCTAAGAAAGTGTAGATTCTTAGATGTTTTATTATTTGTTAAATTATTCTTATTTTGATATAATTTTATATGGTTAAATAAGTAATAATAGTAAAATAAGTTTATATTAAACTTATTTTAGAGAGGATATTGAGATGAGTTCTTTTATTAATTCAAATATAGAGTTAGTAAATAATATAAATACGGTTTTAAAGAAGAAGAAAAATTCTTTTATAAATATAGTTAATGATAAATTAACTTTGTCTGTTTTTTCTCTTCTTGAGAAGAATCTAAGTAATGTTAAAGATATTAATTTTCTTATTAGGGATACTAGGAGTATTCCTTCAAATCATGAAATTTCTAGAGAGTTCCAAATTGATATTAATCCAAATGATATGTTATTTAATTCTTATGACATAATTGAAAAAAACAAATTAAAGCATTTGTTAAAGCGAAGCCTATGTATGACTATATATATTTAGTGTAAATATGGAATAATAACAGATTTTAAAAAGGGCTTATGAGGATATGGAGAGAGTAATAAATGAGTAATTTTGAAAAAGTACCAGTGGGAATATTAAATAAAGTAGAGAATAATAAACAAATATTTATAGCAGAATTTAAAGACAAGCTTCAAGAAGTATTCCCATCAGCAGTTAAAGATGGAATAGTAGACTTTGAAGCATTACTAAATGAGTTTGGAAAATATGCAGAAACAGATGAAAAAGAAAAATATAACATGACTTGGGTAGGGAAAAAAGAAGCGATAAAAACTGCTAATGAAGATATAATAGGTAAAACATTAAAATACGTTTCAGAAGATAGCAAAGATTCAGAAACAACACAAAATCTTTATATAGAAGGAGATAACCTAGAGGTTTTAAAGCTTTTAAGAAATTCTTACTATGGAAAAATAAAGATGATTTATATCGATCCACCATATAATACTGAAAATGACTTTATATATAAAGATAACTTTAAAATTGATAAAGAAAAATATGAAAAATTAGAAGGTTCAATAGATGAATATAATGAAAGATTAACAGCCAGTAAAAAAGGAAGTGGAAGATATCATTCTGATTGGATGAATATGATATATCCAAGGTTAAAAGTTGCTAAGGACTTATTAAGTGATGATGGAGTTATACTTATATCTATTGATGATAATGAAGTAGTTAACTTAAAAAAGATATGTGATGAAATCTTTGGGGAAGAGAATTTTATAGCTAATTTAGTATGGGAGAAAAAGAAAAAAGGGTCATTTTTAGCAAAGTCTATAACAAATATAAAAGAGCATATACTTGTTTTTTCGAAGGTTAAGGATTATTTTGATGGGTTAATTGGAGAAATAAATGATAATCAAGAAACATATCCTTGTGTAAATGCAAGTAATAAAAGAGAAATAAGAATAATACCAAAAGGTATTATAAGTAAATTTAAAGAAAAGGACTATATATTAAATAAAGGCAGTATTATATCATCTGGCACTATGAATTTAATTTTACATTCAGATTTAATAATTAAAGATGGAAAGTTAGCTAATGAATTAGTTATAGAGGGTAATTGGAGATATAGTCAAGAGGCAATGTATGAATATGCTATTAATAGAGAGTTGTATTTAACACAAGATTTATATATAAGAAGAATAGTAAGTGAAGTTAGATATAAAGCATTAAAGGATTTATTGCCTAGAGTTGGAAAAGATAAAAATTCAGTTAATTTAAATCTAAAAGATTTGTTTGAAAGTGGATGGAGCTCAAATGAAGATGCTGATGATGAGATGAGATTACTAATGGGAATTCAAGGTTTGATAGAATATCCTAAACCAACTAAGCTAATAATGAAAATTATAGCTTCTTATAGAAAAAAAGAATTTATAATTCTTGATTTCTTCTCAGGAAGTGCTACTACAGCTGATGCAGTTATGCAACTAAATTCAGAGGATAATGGAAATCGTAAGTTTATAATGGTTCAATTACCTGAGTTATGTAATGAGAAAAGTGAAGCATATAAAAATGGTTATAAAAATATTTGTGAAATTGGTAAAGAAAGAATTAGAAGAGCAGGAGAAAAAATTAAGGAAGAAAATAAAGATAAAGAAGGAATAGAGAGTTTAGATATTGGATTTAAGGTATTTAGGGTTTCTGATACTAATATTAGGTGGATTAGTGAGGCTATTAAGTCTAATGATGGGGTAGAAGAAAAGGATATTATAACACAGGAAGAACTTAGAGAGAATGAATCTTATAAGGATAGATTAGATTTTAATCCTTGGTTTACAGATTTAGATGTTGTTTATGAAATGATGCTTAAGAGACAAGATATTGAATTAACTGAGAGAATAGAGAAGTTAGCTTACATAGGGGATAGGACTTATTTAGTTGGATATACAATTCTTGTTTGTCTTGAGGAAAATATAACTAAGGAAATGGTTAGAAAGATAAGTGAGATTGAAACTTCTTTATCTTGGATTGTTTTTAGGGATAGTGCTTTTGATGATGATATTAACTTAAAGACTAATACTATAAATTTACTTAGAACTTTGATTAAAGAGAAGAATCCTAGAAATAAGAATCAAAAGATTCTTTGGATATAGGAGGGACAAGCTATGAGTAAGAGTGTTAAGTTTAAGTTTGAAAAGAATTTGCCTCATCAAGATAAAGCAATTGATTCAGTAGTTTCTCTTTTTAGTGATGTTGATAAAAGTATAGATAATTCTGTTTATTCTGGAACTATAAATGCAATTAGAGAAAAGTTGCAAGGAGAAATTGTTGATAGAAGAAATAATCAAATTTCTAATGGGAAAAAGTTAAGAGATAATCTAAGAAAGATTCAATCTAATAATGGATTAATCTTAAATGATGAGGTAGAAACAGATAATAATACATTAACCTTCACCATAGAAATGGAAACAGGTACAGGAAAAACCTATGTTTATTTAAAGACTATTTTAGAGTTATATAAGAAGTATGATGGAAAGTTTAAAAAGTTTATTATAGTAGTTCCTACTGTTCCTATTAGAATGGGAGTAGAAAAGAGTATAGAAATGCTTAATGAACATTTTTCAGAACAATTTGATGGACTTGATATATCAAAACATGTTTTCATTTATAATTCTAAACTTAAAGATGTTGCAGAAAGTGTTAGAAGGAAATTTATTGATAGTCAGGATTTAAGTATTTTAGTTATGAATACTCAAGCTTTTAATAAGGATACTAATATTCTTAGAAATACAGATCATGAGAAAAATACTGAAAATATAAGTGTTTGGGATGAAATAAGACAACTTCATCCAGTTGTTATAATTGATGAACCACAAAAATTTGATGGGGGTAAGAATAGTAAGAAAAGAACATCTTCTTTATCAGCTATAGATGAGATTCAACCTACATTTACACTAAGATATTCAGCTACTCATAATGAGATTATAAATCCCACTTATAAATTGGATTCATATGCTGCATATAGAGACAAGCTTGTTAAAAGAATAAAAGTTAAAACTGTTAATAAACTTGTTCCAACAGATTTTCCTTATATAAGATATTTAGAATTTACCAAGGATTTATATGCAAAAATTGAAATTTTTTATGCTGAGCAGGGAAAAGAAATTACTAAGAAAACTTTTAAGGTTAGACAAGATAGTAATGGAAATATATTTGAGTTATCAGGAGATTTACCTCAATATAGAAATTTTAGAATAGCTGAGAATCCTTTTAAAGGAAAGAGTTTAAAAATAGAAACTTCAGATAGACTGGTTGAAATAAATGAAGGGGATTGTTTAAGTCCATTTTCAGAAAAGGAAAATGTAAGAATTCAAATGAAAATAGCCATACAATCTCATTTAGAACAACAATTTAATCTTCTTGAAAGTGGGCAGAAAATAAAAGCTTTAAGTTTATTCTTTATAGATAGGGTAAGTAAGGTAAGAGGAGAAGATGGAGAGGATGGAGAATATTTAAAAATATTTGATTCAGTTTATAATGAAGTAATTTCTGACCCTACTTACAATAAGATTTTTGAAAAGTATCCAGATTATTTTAAAGAATATAAGGACACTAAGAAAGTAAGACAAGGATATTTTGCTATTGATAAGAAAAAAGGAAGTACAATAGTTAAAGAAATTGAGGGATGGAATGAGGATGGAAATGATTCTTCAATTTCTTTAAAAGCTAAGGATAAAGAATATATTGAAAGAGGTATTGAATTGATTTTAGAGAAAAAGGATGGATTAATTTCTTTTGAAGAGCCTCTTGCATTTATATTTTCTCACTCAGCACTTAGAGAGGGGTGGGATAATCCTAATGTATTTACTCTTTGTACCCTAAAAAATAGTAGCAATTCAATAGCTAAGAAGCAAGAAATAGGAAGGGGATTAAGACTTCCTGTTGATACAGAGGGGAATAGATGCAAGGATGAAAGTTTAAATGTTCTAACTGTGGTGGCTAATGATAGTTATGATCACTTTAGTGAAAAACTTCAACAAAGCTATGATGAAGAATCAGGATTTAACAAGGATGAAGTAACTAATGATGTTATAAATATAGTATTCAAAAAAGCAGGGATTCCAATAGAAAAAATAACATCAGAATTAACAACTGCTTTTAGAAATGAATTAAGAGAAAATGGACTTATAGATAAAAATGATATTCTTAAAAAGGATGCTGAAGAAAAGTTTAGTGAAATTCAGTTTAAAAATGAAACTTTAAAAGAACACTCAGCTAATATTAGAAAAGAATTTGTAAACCAAATGAAAAGCAAAGGCTCTAAGAAAATTAATATTGAAAATGGTGATTTAACCCCTGTTAAAAATAAAATGCAATCATATGTTAAGGAAGCTGATTTTAAAAGGCTATTAAAAGGAATTAATGAAAGATTAGCTCAAAAAACTATATATAAAATTAATATTAATAAAGATAATTTCATAGAAGATTGCATTAAAGAAATAAATAATACTCTTCATTGTAAGGAAATAAGCAATATAGTTGAGCATAGTGAAGGTATGCATTATATTGATGAAAATAATAAAGCTAAATTTGAAAAGTCTACTGAATTTATAACAGAAGAAGTAGTTGAAAATATCCAAGTTAAAAGTGATTTTGAAATCATAAATTATATAATGGTTGGTACAGAATTGCCGAGAATGACTATAAGTAAAATATTAAAAGAAATTAAAAATAGAAAAATATTAAATAGTCAAGATTATTTAGATGATGTAATGATGATAATAAAAGAAATATTCATAAGACACCAAGTAAAAGATAAAATATCTTATGAACTTTTAAATGGGTATAAGTTTGATAGTAAGACTATATTTTCAATAGATGAGATTAATGCAACAGAATTAAATGACCCCAAAATTATAACTTATAAAGCAAATAGCTTAAAAAGAAAGGCTATTAATGAGTATTATAAATTTGATAATGAAAAAGAATTAGAATTTGCACAATCCTTAGAAAATGATCCTAATATATTACTCTTTACTAAGATTAAAAAGGGAGGGTTTGTAATATTAACTCCTTATGGAAACTATTCTCCAGACTGGGCTGTAGTCTACAAAAATAATTATGGTAAAGCAGAAATTTATTTTATAGTTGAAACAAAATTTGATAAAAAGGAAGCAGATTTATCGGAAGTAGAAAAATTCAAAATACATTGTGGAAAAGAGCATTTTAAAGTAGTATCAAAAAATAGTGAAGACTATGTTAAGTTTGATTGGGCAAATTCATATGAACAATTTAAAGAAGAATCTTCAAAGGTTAAAGTAATGCAGTAGAGTATACAGTTTTTTTTAATAATAAAATTATATAAGAAATAAAGAACGAGAATTTTTTATTTTATAAAGGATAAAGAGAAAGAAGATAAAAATAAAAAGTTATACAATTAAGGGGCTTCAAAAATTGGAATAATAAAAAAGTTAAAGAAATAATGAGAAATTTAGTTCGATAATTTTAAATGTTAATTACTAAACTAATAGACATTGAATACAAAAATTCAATGTCTATTTTTATATTAAAAAATATCTTAAGTAAGCATTATTTTATTTACTAGGAAAAGTAAGAAAATTATTATTTTTAAGAAATATTATTAATAAAAGTTGCTCTCCATAAAATTTAATATGGTGGTTAAGAAAAGAAGTTTAGAGTTATTATAAGTAAATGACAGTAAGGGAAAAAAATAGTATAATTAATTAAATTGGTTATTTAAAATTATTAAATTGTATGGAGGTAAAATATGAGTAATTTAGATTGTTTTTTAAGCTTATTAATTGGAAATTTTGATAACTCTGAACAATTCAAGGATTTTGAAAATAATGGAGTTAAGGATTTCCCATTTGCAGAACATGTTAATACAATTTGTAATAATAAGATAAAAAATTTGCCGGAAAATTTTAAAGGGAAATTTCTTTTAGAAGAAAGCTATTATACTTCTAATGGTAAAACACATGCATCACCACATCTATTTTTGTTTACAGAAGAAACAAAAGGAATAAAGCTTACTTCTTATGAAATTCCAGAAGGTTATGATAAAAAATCTTTTAATTATGAAAATATGAATTTAATAGATTATTCAGATCTTAAAATATCTGAAAAATTTACTCCTGCTTTTTATGTGTTTAAAGAAAATTTCTGGGAAGGTGGAAGTGTTAGTAACTTCTCTCCTATTATGAAATTTACTTTATTTGAACGTTTTTCAGAAAAACAATTAGAGGTATCTGAAACTATAGAGGTCAATGGAAAAAGAACCTTTGGATATGATGATCCTATTATTTATAAAAGAAAATAATTAATTTTATAGTAAGTACATGTCTTAATTGATATGTACTTTTTTAATATCCATTTTATGAAAAAATATAAAGTTAATGTTATAATTTATTAATAGAAATCAAAAGGGGGAGATTCTTTTGGCTCAGCAATATACTAAAAAAATGATTCGTAGCGTATTTATAGAGTTGTTAAATGAAAGACCGCTAAATAAGATTACTGTAAAAGATATAGCATCAGCTTGTGGAATTAATCGAAATACTTTCTACTATTATTATTCAGATATGTATGAGCTTTTATCTGAACTTTTTCAAACTGAGCTTCAAAATGTTATAGATGAATATAATGACACTATGTCTTGGGAGGAAAGCTTTGTACTAGCAACAAGGTTTGCCTTAGGAAATAAGAAAGTAATTTATCATGTATATAATTCAATGCAGAGGGAAGAATTAGTTAATTATATTTACAATGTTTCAGGAAACATGATGGAGAGGTATGTTAAGAAGTTAAGCCATGGAATAAATGCTTCTGAATATGACATGAAACTAATAGCAACTTTCTATCAATGTGCACTTACAGAAATGGTAATTCAATGGATTTCTTCTGGAATGAAGGAAGATCCAGATGCCATCATAAGAAGAATAGGAAAATTATTTGATGGAAATATAAAATTATCACTTCAGCGTAGTGAAGAGTTTAATAAAATTGGTGAGAAATAATTTATAGGATTAATAAATTAATCAGGAAATACCCTAATGATTAATAAAAATCTTTTAACTCTTTTAAGAAATCTTTAGAAATTTAGGCACAAAGAGAGTTATGCCTAATTTTTAGTCAGATGTGTTTAAGTGTTTGAACTTTGAACACTCCCCTTATTTATCTAATGAAATATATGGTAAAAGGTTATATTATAGATTTAAAGGAAGTTAGAGTTATTTTTAAAACTTACACTTAGTAAATAAAATCTTATATTCATAAGATTATAACTTATTAATCAAGGATTGATTTAAAAAGGCTAAGATTTGTTTTGAAAACTTATAGCTAGTTTTAAGAAAGAAGGGGATTTTATGAAACTTAAAACACATGATGACAGACTTACTTTAACAAATGGAAGCTATCATGCATTAGTACATGCTAGAAAACCTAAAGGAATTGAAAATAAAAGTGCATATTTAATTGGTACTGGAATAGGTGCATTAGCAGCAGGATGTTTTTTAATTAGAGATGCACATATGGATGGTAGCAAAATAACATTTTTTGAACAATTAGATCTTCCAGGAGGCTCTTTAGATGGAGAAGTACTTCAAAATCTAGGTTATGTAGCTCGTGGTGGACGTGAAATGGGACATCACTTTGAAGTTTTATGGGGTTTATTTAGTTCACTTCCATCTACTGAAGATCCAAATATGACAGTATTAGATCATTTCTTCTACACAAATTATGATGATCCAAACTATAGTAATTGTCGTATAACTCATAAAAATGGAGAAAGATATGACAACGCTAAATTTAATTTAGGACAAGATTTAGCTAAGGAATTAGCAGAGTTTGTTCTTATACCAGATGAAGAACTTCAAGATAAATCAATTGATGAAATATTCTCTGAAGAACTTTTAAATACAGACTTTTGGACATTATGGAGAACTATGTTTGCCTTTGAAAACTGGCATAGTGCTTTAGAAATGAAATTATATATGAATAGATTTATACACCATGTTGGTGGATTACCAACACTTTCAGCACTGCAATTCTCAAGACATGATCAATATACATCTTTTGTAAAACCAATGGTTAAATTCTTAAAAGAAAATGGGGCTAGGTTTGAATATGGAGTACATGTTGAAAATGTAGAATTCGACATAAGCGATGATAAAAAGGTGGCTAAAAAAATAGTTGCTAAGGATAAAAACGGAAAAGATATTTCTGTAAACTTAACTGAAAATGATTTAGTATTCATAACTAATGGTTCTATGACAGAAGGTTCAGGATATGGTGATGATAATACTCCTGCTCCATTTAATAAAGAACCACAAGGATGCTGGGAATTATGGAGAAATATTGCTAAACAATCAGATGAATTTGGACATCCAGATAAATTCTGTACAGACACTGAAAAATCAAACTGGGAATCTTGTACAGTAACTTGTCATGATGAACGTGTACCAAAATACATTGAAAAAATAACTAAACGTTCACCATATGGAGGAAAGACTGTAACAGGAGGAATAGTTACAGCTGTGGATTCCTCATGGCTAATGAGTTGGACTATAAATCGTCAAGAACAATATTATGGCCAACCAGAAAAAGATGTAGTAGTTTGGGTATATGGATTATTCTCAGATGTTGATGGTGATTATATTAAGAAACCTATGAGAGATTGTACTGGTAAGGAAATTACAAAGGAATGGTTATTCCATATAGGCGTTCCAGTTGATGAAATTGAAGAACTTGCTGAGTCTTGTACAGCAATTCCTGTAATGATGCCATTTATAACTTCACAATTTATGCCTCGTGAATTTGGAGACAGACCTTATGTTGTTCCTAAGAATGCAGTTAACTTTGCTTTCCTTGGACAATTTGCAGAAACTTTAGATGATCCAGGAAGAGATACAGTATTTACTATTGAATACTCAGGACGTACAGCTATGGAAGCAGTATATGTATTAACTGGAGTTGAAAAGGGAGTACCTGAGGTATATGCATCAAGATATGATATTCGTTACTTATTAAATGCTGGAGTATGTTTATTAGATGGTGAAAAACCAAAACTTGATTTACCACCTTTAGCAAAGAGAAAAGTAATGAAACAAATAGCAGGAACTGACATAGAAAAATTATTAAAAGAATATGGAATTATCTAAGTAAAAAGTGCTTAGGATTATAAGCATAATAATCTTAGATTAAAATAAAAATATAATATAGTAAGTATATTTAATAGACCATGATAAATAGCAACCTCTTAAAAATTGGGGGCAGTTATTATGGTCTATTTTTTATTTTGGTATTTTAAATATTTCTAAAATATAATATAAATCAATATGGATAAAATTTAAAATATTATACTATAAATATTAAAAATATATTTTTAGTATAATAATATTTAATAGAACTTATAAACTTAAGATTAAATATATTAATTAAAGGATATGAACAAAATTAACATATAAATAACTAAAAATACACTTATGAGAAAGATTTAGTTTTGGTATAATTAATAATTACATTATAAAATTTTTGAGAAAGGGAGGGGTATATAGAAATGAAACTAATACTAAAATATTTAAAGAACTACAAATCAATTTTTATCTTAAATGTTATATCAGTATTTGGGTTTGCTTTAGTTGAGCTTGGAATTCCAACTATTATGGCAAAAGTTATAGATATTGGAATAATAAATAATGATATTTCTTATATCAAAAAAATGGGCCTAGTAATAGTAGTTATTTCTATAGTTGGTGTTATGGGAACAATATTACTTGGATATTGTTCATCTAAGATTTCAACTGGAATAACTAAGGATATTAGAAATGATATATTTAAAAAAGCTCAAGAGTTTTCCCATACAGAATATGATGAGTTTGGAGTTTCTTCTATGATAACAAGAACTACAAACGATCCTTTTGTTATTTTACAATTTACAAACACACTTCTAAAAATGGCTTTAATCACACCAGTTATGTTTACTATAAGTTTAGTAATGATACTTAAAACAAGCCTTTCCTTATCTTTAGTTTTAGCAGTGGTAATTCCTATAATAATTTTAGGGGTTATATTAATAGCTAAAACTTCTGAACCTTTATCAGAAAAGTTACAAAAAAGGTTAGATAAGTTAAATAGAATATCTAGAGAAAATTTAACTGGTATAAGGGTAATAAGAGCCTTTGGAAATGAAAAGTATGAGGAGAAGAGATTTGATGAAACAAATGAATCCTATGCAGAGGTGGCTAAAAAGTTAAATAAACTTATGGCAATATCTCAACCACTTTTCTTTTTCTTACTTAATATCGCTATTATAGTTATCTTTTGGATATCTAGTAAGATGATAAATGTAGGAACACTTCAAGTTGGTCAATTAGTTGCCTTTATTGAATATCTATTCCATGCAATGTTTTCAATAATGCTATTTTCTATGGTTTTTGTAATGTATCCAAAAGCACAGGTTTCTGCTAATAGAATTATGGAAGTTTTAAATACAGAACCAATAATAAAAAGTCCTAAAAATGGAATAAAGGATACAGAAAACAAGGGAACAATAGAGTTTGAAAATGTATCTTTTACTTATCCAAATGGAGAGGAGCCTGTAATTAAAGATGTATCCTTTAGTGGTAAAAAGGGAGAAGTTATTGCCTTTATAGGAAGTACAGGTAGTGGTAAGAGTACACTTATAAACTTAATTCCAAGGTTTTATGATGTTACTAAGGGAAGTATAAAAATAGATGGAGTAGATGTAAGAGATTATGATTTAAAATATCTACGTAAAAAAATAGGTTTCATTCCTCAAAAGACTCTTTTATTTACTGGTAGCATAGCAAATAATATAAAGTTTGGTAAGAAAGATGCAGAGTATAAAGAGGTTGAGGATTCAGCTAAAATTGCACAGGCTTATGAATTTATTTCAAATAAGCCTAATAAATTTGATGAGATAATAACAGAGGGTGGTTCTAACGTATCTGGTGGACAAAAGCAAAGACTTTCCATAGCTAGGGCAATAGTTAGAAAGCCTGATATATACATTTTTGATGATAGTTTCTCAGCTTTAGACTTCAAAACAGATGCAATCTTAAGAAAAGAACTTAGAGCTGAAACAAAGGATGCCATTGTATTAATAGTGGCTCAGAGAATAGGTTCTATAATGGATGCAGATAAGATTATAGTTCTAAATGAAGGGGAAGTAGTTGGAATAGGAACTCACAAGGAATTAATAAAAAATTGTCCTATTTATCATGAAATAGCAACATCACAACTTACAGAGGAGGAGTTAGCAAATGAATAAATTTAAATCAGTAGTAAAAAAGATTTCTCCTTTTGTTGGTAAGTATAAGTGGGCTTTTTTAGGAGCTATTTTATTTATAATTTCAGCAGCTGTTTTCACTGCTATAGCACCAAGAACAGAAGGATTAATAATAACTCAATTAACTAAGGATTTTGAGGGAATTATAAGAGGAGTTTCTGGAGCTTCAGTTAACTTTAATTATATTTTTAAGGTATTAATCTTATTATTTTTAGTTTATGCAGGTGGTACAGGATCAACTCTTATAGCAAGTTTCTTATTAACTAATGCAATTCAAAATACCATGAAAAATATTAGAAATGAAGTTGAGAAAAAAATAAATAGACTTCCAATAAGATATTTTGATGGTAATAGTTATGGAGATGTACTAAGTAGAATCACTAATGATGTAGATACCATTTCTAATGCATTGCAGCAAAGTTTTGTACAGGTAATAAATGCATTTTTATCTGTAGGATTAGCTTTGATAATGATGTATTCAATAAATATTAAGCTAGCATTAATTGCAACATTAATAATACCTTTAAGTATTTTAATTACAAAGATAATAGTTTCTAAATCTCAGAAATTATTTAATAGTCAACAAAAGGCCTTAGGAAATCTTAATGGAAAAGTACAAGAAATGTACACAGGCTTTAATGAATTAAAGTTATATGGAAAAGAAGATGATGCCTTAAATGAATTTGTAAAGGTAAATGAAGAGTTAAGAGAAACAGGGTTTAAAGCTCAATTTATATCAGGTATAATGTCACCTTTAATAAGTCTTGTTACTTATTTAGGAATAGCTGTGGTAGGGGTAGTAGGTTCTATAATAGCTATAGGTGGTGGAATTACCGTTGGTAATCTTCAAGCATTTATACGTTATATTTGGCAAATAAATCAGCCTTTATCTCAAGTAACTCAATTATCATCAGCAATACAATCAGCAGTGGCTGCCGCTAATAGGGTTTTTGAATTCTTAGAGGAAGAAGAAGAGGTTAAAGATCCTAATAATGCTATAAAAATTGAGAAGCCAAAGGGAGATGTAACTTTTGACCATGTTAAATTTGGATATAAGGAAGATAAGCCACTTATAAAAGATTTAAGCGTAGATGTCAAAAGTGGTCATATGGTTGCCATTGTTGGAAAAACTGGAGCAGGTAAAACTACTCTTATTAATCTTTTAATGAGATTTTATGATGTTCAAGGGGGTTCAATTAAAATAGATGGTGTTGATATTAGAGATATGAAACGTGAAGATTTAAGATCTATGTTTGGTATGGTTCTTCAAGATACATGGCTATTTAATGGAACTATTTATGATAATATTAGGTATGGTAGATTTGATGCCACTAAAGAAGAAATAATAGAGGCAGCAAAGGTTGCAAATGTTCATCATTTTATAAAAACATTACCTGGCGGATACAATATGTTATTAAATGAAGAGGCTTCAAATGTATCTCAGGGAGAAAAGCAACTTTTAACTATAGCTAGAGCAATTTTAAAAGATCCAGCTATATTAATACTAGATGAGGCCACAAGTTCAGTTGATACTAGATTAGAATTATTACTTCAAAAGGCCATGAGAAATATAATGAAGGATAGAACTAGCTTTGTTATAGCTCACAGACTTTCAACTATAAGAAGTGCAGATTTAATATTAGTAATGAATGATGGTAATATAATTGAACAGGGAACTCATGAAGAGTTAATGAAGCAAGGTGGTTATTACGAAAGTCTTTATAATAGTCAGTTTGCTAGTAAAGAAGTAAATTAAATAAACTTTAAATACTAGGCTGTATTTTAGGGATATTTATTCTAGATATATATTTAACACTATAGAAAAAGCAATCTAAATTAGTTTAGATTGCTTTTTCCTATTAATACTTTTAATAAATTACCATGTTTTATTTCATCCTTAGCTATTTCTTTAAGTCTAGGGAATTCTTCTCCAAGTTTTTCATATACTGGGCCACCATTAATTTCAGCATTTATAAGCATTTCAAAAACTTTCTCTTTACCTAAGTTTTTATAAGCAGCTTCTATTTCTTCAGATGATTTATTGCAAGGTTTTAAAATCTCTTTTGAATATTCTCTTATTATTGAGGCATGTCTTCCTTCATCTGCTGCTATGCTTAATAAAACATTTTTTTCTTCTTCAGAACTAGCAAGTTCAGCAAGTTTTCTATAAACAAGAACTGCATCTAATTCTCCTTGTTGTAATTTTAATAAAACTTCATTTTCATTTTGTTTCATAATAAAATCCTCCTAAATCTGTTTTGTTAAATTTAATTGTATACAATTAAATTGTATAAATTAATTTTATATCTTTTATAAGCTTCTGTCAAATAATTTTTAAAAATAAAATATAAGTTTACAAATTTTAAGTGACTCACTTTTTATATTATGAAGATAGGGTTTAATAAATAAAAACTTAAAAAGAATAATTAAAGTTATGTAGCTTTAGTAAAGAAAATCATAGAATGTAATATAAAAAAATATACAAAAGAAGGAGTAATTTATGGAAGGAAGAAATAGTAATAATTTAAATGGAATTGATGTGTCAAATTGGCAAGGTAATATAAATTTTAAAAGTGTAAAAAATGAGGGGATTGAAGTAGTTTATATTAAGGCAACAGAGGGAGACTATTTTAAGGATTCATATGCAAAACAAAATTATGAAAGAGCAAAAGCTGAGGGCTTAAAGGTTGGTTTTTATCATTTCTTTAAGCCTAATAAAAATGCAAAAAGACAAGCTAAATATTTTATTGATTATTTAAATGAGATAGGGGCTACTGATTATGATTGTAAATTAGCCTTAGATGTTGAAACTACAGAGGGTAGAAGTGCGTATGAACTAACCACCTTGTGTATAGAATTCTTAGAAGAAGTAAGAAAGATAACAAATAGAGAGGTTGTTGTTTACACTTATACAAGCTTTGCAAATAATAATTTAGATAATAGATTAGGAGTTTATCCCCTTTGGATAGCTGAATATGGAGTAAAAGCACCAAAGGATAATAGAGTTTGGAGTAGTTGGATTGGGTTTCAATATTCAGATAAAGGGAATGTAGCTGGTGTATCAGGAAATTGTGATATGAATGAATTTAAAGAAGAAATATTAGATGTAAAAAATAATTTTAAATTGTATAATGCAACCACTAAGAATGTATCAACTTATCTTAATACAAGAGAAAAAGGGGAGATAGACTCTAAGATTATAGGGAAGATACCAGCCGGAGAGAAATTTATGATAAAGTGGGTAGATTCTAATTATTTAGGATGGTACCTTATTGAATACAAAAATATTACTGGATATGTAAGTTCTAAATATGTAGAAAAATTTCAAATGGCTACCACCTACAATGTAAGTGATTTCTTAAATGTAAGGGAGAGAGGAACTACAGATTCAAAAGTAGTTGCAATTATAGATGATGGAGAAATATTTAGAATTGATTGGGTAGACTCAGATTATATTGGATGGTATAGAATAACAACTAAGTATGGTAAAAACGGTTTTGTTAAGGCTGACTTTGTTAAAAAGATTTAGTTATAGTTCTTATATTAAGAGAAGATGAATCAATAAATATTTAGGGAATTTGATATAAATTTTATGTATTTTTTTGGTATAAGTTCTATTAAGGTGAGAATTAATTAAACTCTTTTAAAAATTTTAAAATGTGATTATGAATTAAATATTATTAGTGAAAGTATATTTGAAAAATAAGGACAATTAAAGAGAATTATAAATATTATATATTGATATAGGTAACAAAAGTTAAATTAAGTTTAAGAGGTATAGTTCTTATGGAGAATATAATAAATTATATAAAGTGGGGGATTGTATCCTTAGGAACTTTATTCACTTGGATATTTGGTGCATGGGATATTCCACTAATAACTTTATTAGTATTTATTTTTTTAGATTATTTAACTGGGGTAATTAAGGGGTGTAAAAGTAAGGAATTATGTTCGAATATAGGATTAAGGGGAATAACTAAGAAGGGTCTTATATTAGTTGTTCTTTTAGTTGCTGTTATGCTAGATAGATTACTAGATAATGGAACTTGGATGTTTAGAACACTTATAGCTTATTTCTATATAATGAATGAGGGTATAAGTATATTAGAAAATTGTGCAGCCTTAGGAGTACCTATACCTGAAAAATTAAAACAAGCGTTGAAACAGTTAAATAATAAAAAATGATATTAAATAAATTATTTTTTAGAAGCTGTATAAATACAGCTTCTTTACTTTTTACTTGAAATTATACTTATACTTTGCAATCTACTTTTTAGAACAATCTTACGTAAAAATCTATTGTACATAAAAGGACATTTAAATAACTTTGAAAATATTTTAAGCCTAATTTTAAAAGTTTTAAATCTATATTTTTTATTAGGGTTTTTACTATTGGAATTTAAAATTTCACTTAGGTAATTTGCGCTATTTATTGCTGAACTTATTCCTTCTAAGGAACTTGGACTAATAAAACCAGCAGATTCACCAATTAAGAAGGCGTTATCTTTTCCACAACAGAAATCAGAATATTTAGAAGGTCTTAAAACTAAACAAGCTTCTGTTTTTAATGGTTCACCAAATTTGAAACCAAGCTTTTCTAACTTTTTCTTTTGGTTTTCAAATTTCTCCCTAGGATTATTTAAAGGATAGGCACCACCAAAAATAAATTGATTATCCTTAGAAATTGACCAAGAACAACAATCAGTATTTTCTTCATCAAATATACAGGAGTAGAAAGGATTTTCATGTTCTTCTGCAAACCATTGTTGGATAGACATATAAGTTCGAATTTTCTTAGTTGGATAAATAGTACGGCGAACTATAGAGTTAGCACCATCAGCTCCAACTAAATATTTAGCTTTTATTATGTGTTCAGATCCATCTTCAAAAAAAGTAATTTTATAGCCATCAGTAACTTTTTCTATTTTTGAACAAGTAGAATTATTATGGATTTCAACATTGCTAGGAATTAAGGATTTTAACCATAAGTCAAATTTATGACGATTAAGATTTAAATAAAATCTTTGATAGTGACGAATTAAGTTACTATCTAAATCTATAGTTTTAACAGCAAAAATTTGAGGATCTACTAAAATATCTTTAGGGATAGTCATATCAAATTTTGCAAAGGCTTCTTGAGCATGGGAGGAAAGTAATCCACCACAAGGCTTTTGAAAACCATTGTTAATAGTATATTTTTTATCTATAGCAATAATATTAAATTCTTTAGAAAGTAATCGTGCTAATGTAGAGCCTGCAGGGCCAAGTCCTATAATAGCAACATCATACATGGAATTCATAAAATTTTCCTTCCTTTTCATTATATATAATTTAACAATAATTTTTTTGTTTTAAGAAATAATTACTTATTAAATTTAGCATAGTATATCATCAAAAATAAAAATAATCAATAAATATTTATTGTTTTTCGATATAAAGTAATTAATGATTTGGATATAAAAAAGCTGTAACAAAGTTTAAATAATAAAATTTATAAATATACTATTTTAGATTATTTATAAATTTTATATTTAAGTTATTTTGTTACAGCTTTAAAAAATTATCTACCAGTTAATCTACTTTCAAATTTTTGTAAGGAATCATTATTACTAACATAAATTCTATCCATGTTAAAATTATTGTCTTTTCTGTCAGTAAAGTTTCCATTTAAATTAAAACCTAATTTATATCCAGCTTTTTCTGCTGCAACTCTAGTACTAGAGTTATATCTTCCAAAAGGATAAGCAACAAAATCTACAGGTTTTCCAATGATTTTTTCTAAAGCTACTTTAGAATCTTTTAGAGTTTCAAGTTGTTTAGATTCATCTAATGTAGATAAGTCATCATGTTTAAAAGTATGGCTTTCTATTTCTATACCGTTATTAGACATTTCTTTTAATTGATCAGCAGTCATATAATCCTGTGCTCCAACATAATTTGAAATTACAAATATTGTAGCAGGAAATTTGAATTCTTTTAGTAAAGGATAAGCATATTCATAGTTTCCTTTATATCCATCATCAAGAGTTATAACAACAGATTTTTCAGGAATAGGTTTATTATTTCTTAGATAATCATAAAGTTCATCTAAAGTTATAGGTGTATAATTATTATCCTTTAAATATTGAAGTTGTTCTTTGAATTTTTCAGGGTTTACTAAAAGTTCATTATTATTTGGATTGTTTGGAGTTACATCATGGTAACATAAAACAGGAATATTCATATCTTCAGAAGTAGTTTTTAACCCTTCAAATCTATTATTAGTAGCTTCAGCATTGGAATTTGATTTTTCACTAGTATTATCTGTAGGATTTTCCTTATTGCTAGAAGCTTCATCTTTTTGAGTATTATTTTCTAAATTAGCTTTTTCACTTTCCACATTGCTTTTGTTACCTTTCATGTCACAAGCAATGAAAGATGAACTTATAATTAGTGCAGAAACTAGAGCTATTAGAAATCCTTTGTGTTTTATTTTTCTCATCTTTTAAATCTCCTTACTAATAAATTTTGTTTACAATAATTTAGTATATCATAAAAAAAGTAAAATTTAGGTTACTTTATTATTACGATAACCTCTAGGTATTTCTCAAATAATTGAAAAAAATCATCATTTTAATAAATTTATAATTAAATATTTTAAAGTTTATTATTGGTCTAATTATTAGAAATATTCATTAATAAAAGAACTTTAATAAAGAGTTATATTTTTAAATATGTTAGGAGACAAATATTATTATAAAAATGTGCAAATCTAAGTAAATAAGCCCTTTTAAGAAGTGTTGACATTAGATTTATTAGAGTATATATTACTTAATAATATAATGGGTTTATTGGAGGTGAGTTGTTATTAAAAAATATAAATATATTTTTTAATAACAGAAGTTTATGAGTAAAATAATTGATGGAAGATTTAGTGACAAAGTAATGATTATTACAGGAGCAGCTGGAGGAATAGGAAAGGCTGTGGCTTTAAGAGCAGCTAAAGAAGGAGCTAAATTAGTTTTAGCAGATAGAAAAGAAGAGATGAGTAAAGAAACTCTAAAAGAAATTAGAGAAATAACTTCTAATGTTGAGTTTTTAATATGTGATTTAAGAGAAGGAGAAAATTGTAAGAAAGTAATAGATACTGCTATTAAAAAATTTGGTGGCTTAGATATTTTAATAAATAATGCTGGAATTACAGGAACACCAGCACCAGTACACGAGATGAGTGAAGAGATGTTTAGAAATGTTTTAGATTGCAATATAATGATAGCATTTCATTGTTCTCATTATGGAATTCAAGAGATGATAAAGCAAAATAAAGGAGGAGCTATTGTTAATGTTTCTTCTGTTGCAGGTTTAACTGGATTTCCAGGACATTCTGCTTATGTAACATCTAAACATGGATTAAATGGACTTACTAGAAATATGGCATTGGATTATGCTAGATATGGTATAAGAGTAAATGCAGTGAATCCAGGAACTACAGATACTCCAATGTATCATGAAGCTTTAGAATTTTTGAAAAATAAAAGGGAATCTGCTGAAAAGGCAGGAGTTAAAATTGAAGGGGGAATAGTATCAGGAAAAGTTACTTCTCCTCAAAATAGAGTGGCAAGAGCAGAAGAAGTTGCCGATGTCATATTATTCTTATCATCACCAGAAGCAAGTAATGTAACTGGAATATTTATGCCAGTAGATGGTGGTTTTACAGCATTTTAATAAAAATAAATCCTATGAAATATTATTTCATAGGATTTACTTTTATGGTGCTGTGTTTCATTGGGAGATAATGCTTATTAAAAATAACTGGAAGTTCTGAATTAGAATATATAGCTTCCTCAATTAAATAAAATTGACTTTCATCTGGAATTGGGCGACGCTTAGTTACGAAGTTACCAGATGTAGTGAATTTAATAGTACTTTTTATCTTTGAGCATTCTTTATAAGATTCTTCTTCAATGAATTTCAATAAATTATTTTTATCTGATAGATCTATATTAAATTTTGAAATTGCCTCAATAGATATTATTGTGTAAGAATAAGCTAGAGCTAAATTATCATTTAAATACCATCTATCAATACAAACCGTTGCAACAGAACTATCTCCTAATATCTTTTTATAATAATCTGAGGGTGGATCTATTTTAAAATCTAATTCAATATTATTTGTCTCTACATCTAAACACTTATATACTGGATGTCCTATTTTTTCTAAACCTGTTGTATCAGTTTTATTTTCTTTAATTATGTAATTTCCTTTACCTCTAATGTTTTTTATTAATCCATCATCTTGAAGCAGGGCTAAAGCTTGTCTAAGTGTACTTCTACTAACACCTAATCTTTTAGCTAGTTCCGGTTCAGAAGGAAGTCTACTATTTTCAGGGAAAGTTCCTTCGTTAATCATCTTAAAAAGTTTATCGTATACGGTAACATATAAGAGTTCTTTATGTTTATTTACAGTTAATATTTCCATTTATAATCACCTTCCTAAAAATAGACAAGTTACAAACAAGTTGGGGTAGGACAAAGTATTATTTACTTAAATTATAAAAGATTTTATATTAATAACCAACAAATAATTTAAAAAATTTTCTGTAAACGTTTGATAATTTCTAGAAAGTGTAGTATTATATAAATATAAAATAGACAACTAAGTAGACAAGTTTAAAATTGTTATAAGGAAACAAGGATTTAGGAGGAAATGTAAATGATTTATACACAAGGTTCAGACAAACAGTTTCATATAGACGTAGCACCAGGAGAAGTTGGAAAATACGTAATAATGCCTGGAGATCCAAAAAGATGTGCTAAAATAGCAAAATACTTAGACAATGCTAAGTTAGTAGCAGATAAAAGAGAATATGTTACATATACTGGATATTTAGATGGAGAAAAAGTAAGCGTTACCTCAACTGGTATTGGTGGCCCATCAGCTGCAATAGCATTAGAAGAATTAGTTAAATGTGGAGCAGACACTTTCATCAGAGTAGGGACTTGTGGAGGAATAGATTTAAACGTTAAAGGTGGAGATCTTATAATAGCAACTGGATCTATAAGAGCAGAAGGTACTTCAAGAGAATATGCTCCAATAGAATTCCCAGCAGTAGCAAACTTAGATGTAATAAACGCTTTAGTTAAAGGAGCAAAAGAATTAAAAGTTCCTTATCATACTGGTGTAGTTCAATCAAAGGACTCTTTTTATGGACAACACTCACCAGAAACTAAACCTGTAAGCTATGATTTATTAAACAAATGGGAAGCATGGAAAAGATGTGGATGTTTAGGATCAGAAATGGAAGGTGCAGCATTATTTATAGTAGGAAGCTATTTAAGAGTAAGAGTTGGAGCTGTTTTCCTAACTATAGCTAACCAAGAAAGAGAAAAAGAAGGACTTGATAATCCTCAAGTACATGATACAGAACTTGCAATAAAAGCAGGAATAGAAGGAATAAGAAACTTAATTAAAGAAGATAAAATGAAAAATAATGCATAGGAGCTTAAGAGACCTATAAATTTATCTAATAGCTTAGTAATTCTTAGTAAAATCTTTTTGATTTAGCTTTAGAATTACTAGTTATTAGGGAAATTAAAGCTTAATGCATAAGATAAAATCTTAAAAATTATAATAGATACGGAAATACACTTAGGGGGTTTTAACAATGAGCAAATATAAAAGAATTTTTACAATAGTAATAGATTCATTAGGAATAGGTGCAATGAATGATTCAGAAAAATATGGAGATGTTAATGTTGATACATTAGGACACATTGCTGAATCAGTAGACACATTTAATATACCTAATCTTCAAAAAATGGGTATAGCAAACTTACACCCAATAAAACACGTAGCTCCAGTTGAGAATCCAATAGGATACCAAGCTAAAATGGCTGAAGCAAGTGTTGGTAAAGATACAATGACAGGACACTGGGAAATGATGGGCTTACACATAACTAAGCCATTTAAAACTTTCACAGATACTGGATTCCCACAAGAATTATTAGATGAGTTAACAGCAAGAACTGGTCATAAAATAGTAGGAAACAAGAGTGCTAGTGGAACAGAAATCCTAGATGAATTAGGAGAACACCAAATTGCAACTGGAGATATGATAGTTTATACATCAGCAGATTCAGTTTTACAAATTTGTGGTCAAGAAGAAACTTTCGGCTTAGAAGAATTATATAGATGCTGTGAAATCGCAAGAGAATTAACTCTTAAAGATGAATGGAAAGTTGGAAGAATCATAGCAAGACCTTACTTAGGAACTAAAAAAGGTGAATTCAAGAGAACAAGCAATAGACATGACTATGCTCTTAAACCATATGGAAGAACAGTTCTTAATGAATTAAAAGATAACAACTTTGATGTTATTTCAGTTGGTAAAATAAAAGATATATTTGATGGAGAAGGAATAACAGAAGGAAATAAATCTAAGAGTTCAGTTCACGGTATGGAACAAACATTAGAAATAATGGATAGAGACTTTACTGGATTCTGCTTTGTTAACTTAGTTGACTTTGATGCTTTATGGGGACATAGAAGAAATCCTCAAGGTTATGCAGAAGAATTAGAAAAATTCGATGTTAACTTAGGAAAAGTATTAGAAAAGTTACATGAAGATGATTTATTAATAATAACAGCTGACCATGGTAATGACCCAACATACACTGGAACAGATCACACTCGTGAGTATGTACCATTCTTAGCTTATTCACCATCAATGAAAGGTCATGGACAATTAGAAACTCCAAAAACATTTGCAACTATTGGAGCAACAATTGCTGATAACTTTGGATTAAAAATGCCAGAAGGAACAATTGGTGAATCAGTTCTAAATAAATTAGTTTAATAATTTGTAAGAATATCTGAAAGCTATATCAAATTTTATATTTGATATAGCTTTTCTTATAAAGATAATAAACCTTACAAATAATATGAAGAGAATATCTAGATGAGCTTTAGAATTTAAATTATTATGGAGAAGATATTACGTTAAAAAGCTGAGACTGTTAATTTCTTTGGAATACAATCTCACAAAGTTCGATTGCATAAGTTCAAGATTCCAAATTAAAAATTTGGGCTTTCACTTAAAATCTAGTAATTCTCTAAATATGTTTGTAAGGTTTATTAAAAGTTATTTTTACAAATCACTTTTTTATAAATGTAAGAAGGTTAAAAAAGACTTTGGTGAATTTTGAAGCTTGATTAATAAATCAATATCTCAAAATGGACCAAAGTCTTTTAAATTTTGGATAGGGTTTTGATATGTGAGTAGTTTACATAAATTTAAATAAATATACTAAGCCTATTAAGGCAAGTATTATCAAAACTATTGCAAAGTAACGTTCAACTTTAGTAAATTCTTTTTCATTAGGACTAGTTTCACGTCTAGCTTTTATGAATACAGGAATTCCTAAAGCATATATAACTATAGCTATAAGCATATAGTTGATTCCAGCAGCGTAAATTAACCAAACACCATAAATTGATCCTAATATGGCAGTAATCATTGCATATTTTCTTTTGGCAAATATATCTGTTGGATAGTTTTCGTTTTTATATGTTATCTTAAATAAATATAAGGTAGAAACAAGATAACAAGGAAGTGCCATAACACTTGTTATACTAAGCATCATATTCCATGCATTACCTGCAAAGTGAACAAGTATTAATATTATTTGCATAATGATTGTTGATGCTAATAAAGAAAATGAAGGTGATTCATTTTTATTTTCTTTAGCAAATATTTTTGGAAATGTTCCGCTTTGGGCTGCTGCAAAAGGTAATTCTGAAAGCATTACAGTCCAAATAAGCCAAGAACTTAATATTGCTATAATTACACCAAGGTTCATTATTACACTTCCCCAGTTTCCTATTAAATCCATTAATACTGCAGCTGTTGATGGTGGAGCCATTTTAGAAATTTCTCCTTGTGAATATACACCAAGTGGTAATAATGAAAGTAGTGTATAAATTAAAAGACAAGTAATAAATCCTAAAAATGTTGCTTTACTAACATCTTTTTGAGATTTAGCTCTTCCAGAAACAACAACGGCACCTTCAATACCAGTAAATACCCATAAGGTTACAAGCATTGTGCTTTTTACTTGAGGCAATATTCCTCCTAAGTTTGTATCATGAACTTTTGCAACTGTTTTTAATCCCCAGAAGTCAGTAAAGAATGTAGAAAATCTAAATGAGAATAATAAAACTAGTAAGAAAATTGCTAAAGGTAATAATTTTCCTATTGTTCCTATTACATTTAAAGCACTTGCTTGTTTAACACCAGCCAATACTATAAAGAATATAATCCAAAGGACAAGAGATCCACATGCTATTGAAAGCCAGTTATTACCCCCTTTAAAGTAAGGTGGGAAAAAGTAGTTTAGTGAATCCATTAAAAGTACGGCATAGCCAACATTTGCAAAAGAGTTACATATCCAATATCCCCAGGCCATTAAAAATCCTGTAAATTTCCCAAAACCAAGTTCACCATAGGTATATATACCTGTTGTGGCATCAGGTCTTGCAGCAGCAAGGATTCTAAAGGTGTTAGCTATGAACCAAATTCCTATCCCAGTTATTATCCAAGATATTAATATTGCACCTGCAGAAGCGGATTGGGCCATGTTTTGGGGAAGGTTATAAACACCTCCACCCAGCATAGCACTAATTACTACCCCAGCAAGAGCAATTACACCTAATTTTTTATTATCATTCATAATAACTCCTCCTAGAATAATTTTGTTTTAAGAAATTATTATTGATTATTTTTTACTAGGATTAACTAAAGAATCAAAATTCATATCATCTAACCATTGAGAAAGAGAAATTCTATTTAAACTTGGGAAACCTTCAGAAGGAACAGCATCTCTTGCTAAGGTTACATAAGGAGCGCAAGTTAAAGCGTTTCCAATTTCACCAGGTTTCATTATTACATAAGCAAAACCTATGTAAGTTCTTTCAAAAACAACATGAGAATCTCTACCGCATTCAACTACTGACCAAGTTACAGCTTTTCTATGATCTTCTAGGAATTTCTTTAAGTCTTCTGGATTATCATTTTTTGTCCAAAGTCCTGCATCTTCTATGAATAAATCAGCACAGTGATCTCTATCATTTGATAGTGATAAGGCTATAAATGACCATACACCATAAGCTTCTCCTTCTTTTAAAGGTCTATTTTCCTTTGGTCTATAAGCTGTAGCACTCTTATTTGCACATATTACATGGGCACCTGGAGCAGTTGTAAAACGTCTATTTTTTTCTGTACCGAAAAGTTCTATACCAGCTTCTAATAAAGGTTTAGCATCATAAACTTTAAGTGGAGTTCCATCAAATTGTTTTAATTCATATAAAGGTTTGATTTCATCATTAGCAATTGAATCATGTGTTGCTAAATCATGTCCCCAAACTTGACCTGCAACCCCACAGAATGATGAAGCTGTAAGCATATTAATTTGTCCAACATAAGCATCATTTATTTCAGCTCTATCATAAGAAACTATACCATCTAGTAATATATCGTCAGTCTTTTTAACTGTACCAACGGAAACCTTAAGAACTGATACATATCCATTACCATAAGCCCCTGGCATTCCGTAGCCATCACAATAACGATCATAAGGACTTATAGCTGTTTTATCAATTTTAGGTGCTCTTACCTTTATATTTTTATGTATTCCTTCAGAAAGAGTCCTGTTTCTGTTTGCTTCAAGATTTTTATTCATTTAAATCACTCCTAAACAATATAAATTTAACTATTAAATTTTTAGAATAAAAATATATTATTTGGCCAAATAATAATTTACCTTTCATTATGTAAAATTATAGCACTTTAAATATTTGTTACAAATTTAACATTTATAGTATTTAAAAGTTTTCATATGAAATTTTTTTAGTTGTGTATAAAAGTGAGTTAAACTTTAAAATATTAACAAATAATGAATTTAATGTATACAAGGTTTATAAATTTATTTGTATTTATATGAAAAAATTTTATGCTTATTTTAACTAAAATATATTTAAAGACTTAAGTAATTATTTGTGATAGAATAAAAATATTTTATAAGATTATAAGTATATAAAACCTTAGAATTTTATAAATTAAAAATAATAAAGAGCCAAATTTAATAAAAATTAATAAGATAAATAAAAATATTATTCTGAAATTAATTAAGAGTATAGGTGTGATATTATGGAGATTTTATTAGGCGCATTAGGTATAACCTTAGTAACAGGATTTTTTTATTATGAAAACAATGGAATAAGTACAACTAATTATGAAGTTGATTGTGGAATTGGGAAAGATATAAATGTGGTTCATTTATCAGATCTTCATGGAAAAGAGTTTGGAAAAAATAATGAAAAACTTAAAAGGTCAATATTAAAGGAGAAGCCAGACTTAGTTGTTGCCACTGGAGATATGATAGATTCAAGTCTTAAAAATATGGAGGGTGTAATAGATTTTTTAAGTGACTTAAGTAAGTGTGTTAAAGTTGTTTATATCTCAGGAAACAATGAACAGAGGTGCAAAAAAGCTGAATATATTTTTGAAAGTTTAAAGTCAAAGGGAGTTATAGTTTTAAGAAATGAAATTATAACTTTAAGTTTAAATGGAGTTAAAGTGAATATTTTAGGTATGTTTGAAAAGCCAAAGGGAGATTTACATTCTTCACTTAAAAAAATTAATGGAAGCTATGCATATGAGGATTCTCATAAACTTTTTAAAAGATTAGAAGGCTTAGAGGGATTAAAAATTGTTTTAAGTCATTATCCAGAACTCTTTGAGGCTGAATATTTAAAATATGATTTTCATATAATGTTTTCTGGTCATGCACATGGAGGTCAATTTAGAATTCCTATAGTAAAAAGAGGATTAATTGCACCTGGACAAGGAATCTTTCCTAAATACACTGAAGGAATGCATGGAAATAAAAATAAACTTATTATTAGTAGAGGTCTTGGAAACAGTACTAAAATAACAAGATTATTTAATAGACCTGAAATAGTGAATGTTAAGATTAAATAATAGATAATTTAAAAATTAAGTTTTGTTTAAAATATGCAACATATCTATTTAAACTAGGATGATTTCTTTTAAAGAATATATTAAAATTTATTATATATTATGAAATTAAAAGGAGAAGTTTTTAATGAACAAGAACATGGAAATGATGAAAAAACTAATAGAAGAAAAAAAGAATAAAGGGAAGAATACTAAAGCTAATGTTAGAGCTCAAAAAACTATTGGCTTTGCTCAAGGGGGAAGAAAGAGCAACAATGGTGGAGGCTTATTTGATAAATAAAGTCTAATTAAAGATGTTTTTATTGAAATCTTAAGAGAAATAGGCTGTATGGAAATATAATAATACAGCTTACAAACATATTCCGAGAATTACTAGATTTTAAGTGAAAGTCCAAATTTTAATTTGGAAACTTGAACTTATCCAATGGAACTTTAGTTACATTGGAGTCATTTAAATAATCATTACTTCGAAGATATCACTAAAGCTTCGAAACTTGCTACGCTTCAAACAGTCTCAGCTTTTTAACGTGATATCTTCTGCGTAATAATTTAAATTCTAAAGTTCATCTAGATATTCTCTTCATACTGTTTGTAAGCTGTATAAAAAGTTATTTAGATACACGCTCTTAGGTCTAGAATAAATATAATTATTTATTTTACTATGAAAGACTAAATGCAGGTTGTTATGGTATAGATAAAGTTTTTATAGCTAAATTAAGTGGATTTAATATTAGGAGGAAAGAGTTTATGAAGAAAATAGGTTTTATTGGTGTAGGAATAATGGGAAAATCAATGGTTCGTAACCTTATGAAAAATTACTTTGAGGTTTCTATTTTTGCTAGAAATAAAGAAAAAGTTTTAGATGTAATTTCAGAAGGAGCAAATTTTTATCCCACTATAAAAGAGTGTGTTTCTGGATGTGATGCAGTAATAACCATAGTAGGTTTTCCAAAGGATGTTGAAGAAGTTTATTTTGAAGAAAATGGAATACTTGAAAATGTTAAAGAAGGAACTTATGTTATTGATATGACAACATCAAGTCCAAAGTTAGCAGTTGAAATATTTGAAAAAGCAAAAGAAAAAGGGTTAAAAGCCTTAGATGCTCCCGTTACAGGTGGAGATATTGGAGCTAAAAATGGGACTTTAACTATTTTAGTTGGAGGAGAAGAAGAGGATTATAAAGCTTGTTTACCTATTTTTCAAGCAATGGGAACTAATATTCACTATGAGGGAAAAGCTGGCTTTGGTCAACATACTAAGTTAGCAAATCAAATAATGATAGCAGGGGCTATATCAGGGGTTTGTGAAGCTATGGCATATGCCAAGGATAAAGGATTAGATGTGAAAAAAATGCTTGATTCAGTATCTACTGGAGCTGCTGGAAGTAAGCAACTAGAATTAGTATCTCCTAAAATTTTAGAGGAGGATTTTGCACCAGGATTCTTTATAAAACATTTCATCAAAGATATGAAATTAGCTAAGGAGGAAGCTTTAGCTGATAATGTGAATTTAGATATTTTAAGTAAAGTTTTAGAGAATTATGAGGATCTAGAAAGAGAAGGTTTCGGGGACTTAGGAACTCAAGCTTTAATAAAGCATTATAATAAATAATTTAAGTTTATTTATAAGGATTGTATAAGAACTAAGAAATAAATTGCCTGTATCAAATATAATAATAAAACTTACAAACATATTTGGAGAATTATTAAATATTGTTTTTATAATGTTTGTAAGTTTTATCAAAAATTATTTTGGTATAGCTTCTTTATTTTTAAGGTGTTTTTATACAGTCTTTTTTATTATAATTAACAAAATGAAAACAATATATATATAATGTTAATGAATATTCGTATTTTATTGAAATTGTATAAATATGGTGATATTATAAATTAAAATACATAAATTGAGGGAGACAAAATGGATATAAGGAATGAAATATTAAAGTTAAAAAAAGAGAAGGGGGCTATCATATTAGCACATTATTATCAAATTCCTGAAATACAGGAAATTGCTGATTATGTAGGCGATTCATATTACTTAAGTAAAATAGCAAAGGATTGTGAAGAAAATATAATAGTTTTTTGTGGGGTTAAATTTATGGCAGAAAGTGCAAAGATACTTTCACCAGAAAAAACGGTTATATTACCAGTTATGGAAGCAGGCTGTGTTATGGCAGACATGGCTACAGCAGATGGACTAGCTAAATTGAAAGAGGAACATCCAAATGCCAAGGTTGTTTGCTATATAAATTCTTCAACTGAAGTAAAAGCATTATCTGATGTTTGCTGTACTTCATCTAATGCTGAGAACATAATAAATAATTTAGAAGAAAAAGAAATTATATTTTTACCTGATAGAAATTTAGGGTCTTATATTCAGGAAAAAACACCGGATAAAAAGTTTATATTATGGAATGGCTTTTGCATAGTTCATGAAGCTATTCAAAAAGAAGAAATTTTAAGATTAAAAAGTGAGCATGAAGGAATTTTAACAGTAGCTCATCCAGAGTGTAGTAAGGAGATAAGAGATATTTCTGATTTCATAGGAAGTACTAGTGAAATAATAAATTTTGTAAATAATTCTTCAAATAAAAAATTTATTATAATAACAGAAGAAGGGGTACTTCATCAGTTGAGAAAAAATGGAGAGGAAAAAGAATTTTATATTCCATATGGAAAGATGGTTTGTAGAAATATGAAAATGACTACCTTAAAGGATCTTTATGAAAGTCTTTTAAAAATGGAAAATAAAATTGAAATAGATGAGGATTTAAGATTAAAGGCATATAATTCATTAAAAAATATGCATAAACTTGGGGGCTAAAACTATGAAAAGGGTAGCTGATGTATTAATAGTTGGAAGTGGGGTAGCAGGACTATATGCCTCATTAAACTTAAGAGAAGATTTAGAAATAATTATGGTTTCAAAAAAGTCAGTTAATTTATGCAATTCTTCCCTAGCTCAGGGGGGGATTGCAGTAGCTAGAGGAAAAGAAGATTTCCAGTCATTCATTGAAGATACTTTAAAAGCTGGAAAGTATGAAAATAACATTGATTCTGTTAGGGTTTTAGTTGAAGAATCAATGGATAATATAAATAAACTTATTGATTTAGGGGCTAATTTTGAAAAGGATGAAAATGGAGTTCTTTTTACAAAAGAAGGGGCACATGAAATAAATAGAATTGTTTATCACAAAGACATCACTGGAAAGCATGTTGAAGATATTCTTTTAGAAAATGTTAAAAGAAGAAAAAATATAAAAATAATAGAAGATTGTGAAATGGTTGATATATATCATAGGGATAATAGATGTATAGGAGCTTTATTTAATAAAGATGGAGAGACTTTAAGTATTTATGCTAAAGTTGTGATTTTAGCCACAGGTGGAATTGGTGGTTTATTCAAAAAATCTACTAATGAAAGAATCATAACTGGAGATAGCATAGGGGTTGCAATTAGAAATAATATAGAAATTAAGGACCTTTCTTATATACAAATTCACCCTACTGCATTTTTCTCAAAAAAGTCAGAGGAAAAAAGATTTTTAATTTCTGAATCTGTTAGGGGAGAAGGAGGAAAACTCATAAACTGTAATGGAGAAAGATTTGTAGATGAGTTATTACCAAGGGATATAGTTTCTAAAAAAATATATGAAGAAATGAAAAAAACAAATTCTAATAATGTGTTTTTAGATGTGTCCTTTATGGAAAAGAGTTTTTTACAAAATAGGTTCCCTAACATATACAATAAGTGCTTAGAGGAAGGAATTGATATAAGTAAGGAGCCAATACCTGTAGCCCCAGCCCAGCATTATTTCATGGGAGGAATTAAGGTTGATTTAAATGGAAAAACTTCTATGGAAAATTTATATGCTTTTGGTGAGACAAGCTGCACAGGAGTTCATGGTGCTAACAGACTTGCTAGTAATTCTTTATTAGAAGCTTTAGTCTTTTCAAGAAGAGGGGCCTTAGAAATTAATAGTTATATAGATAATTTAGAGCTTATTATAGAAGAGAGAGAATGTGAAGATTTAGATAAATACAGATTGTTAAACAGGAAAATATTAATTGATGAAATCTGTAGGCTGAGAGGAGATATTAAGGATGAATTGGTTACTTGTGGAGGAGAATGTAAAAAGAGCTCTTAATGAGGATTTACAATATGGAGATATAACAACAGAGTCAGTAGTATTAGATCATAAAATAGCTAAGGTTGATATTATAGCTAAGGAAAAAGGGGTAATAGCAGGTACAGAAGTTTTCAAAATGGTCTTTAAGATTTTAGGAGATGTAGAAGTTGATTTTTCAGTAAATGATGGAGAGGAAGTTGAAAAAGGGCAGCACTTTGGTCAGGTTTCTGGAGATGCAAAAAAAATTCTTATGGGAGAAAGGGTAGCTTTAAACTATATGCAAAGAATGTGTGGAATAGCAACCCTTACTAGAGAATTTGTTGAAAGATTAGAAGGAACAAAAGTTAAGCTTTTAGACACAAGAAAAACTACTCCTAATATGAGGATTTTTGAGAAATATGCAGTGAAGGTTGGGGGAGGAACTAACCATAGATTTGGATTAAATGATGGGGTTATGATAAAGGATAATCACATAGAGGCAGCAGGTGGAATAAAGAATGCAGTTTCCCTAGCAAGAAAAAATTCTCCTTTTGTTAGAAAAATAGAAGTTGAAGTTGAAAGCATTGAGCAATTAAATGAGGCTTTAGAAGCAAAGGCAGATATAATAATGTTAGATAATATGGACATAAAAACCTTAAAAGAAGCTGTAAAGTTAATAGACAATAGAGCAGAGGTAGAAGCTTCAGGAAATGTAACCTTAGATAACATTATGGAAATAGCTGAAACAGGAGTTGATTTTATATCAACAGGGTCAGTTACCCATTCCTTTAAAGTATTAGACATAAGCATGAAAAACTTTAGATATATAGATTAAAAACTTGTTTATATTAAAACTAAAATAAAACTTATAAATAATATGAAGAGAATATCTGAATGAGCTTTAGAATTTAAGCTATTACGTAGAAGATTTTACCTTAAGAAGCGAAACTGTTTGACCGAAGGGAGTTTTTCGCTTTAGTAAAATCTTCGGAGTAATTGCTATAAATTCTTAGCGAAATTCAGTAATTCTCGGAATTTATTTATAAGTTTTATTTGTATATTATGTAATAAAAATATATTTAGTTTTAATTAGATTTTATTTATTAATAGTGAATAGTTAAGATTATTATATTTATTAACTTTAAAACTTTTTAACTAGCCTTTGTTTCTTCATCATACATATTTTCAAATTCCATTGATGTTGGACTTTCTTTTAATACTGCATTTAGGATTAGGGCAGCTATTGTTCCAGTTGAGATTCCAGAAGAGAAGATCATTCTAATTGCTTCTGGAAGGTTATGAATTACATCAGGTCTAAATGTAACTCCTAGTCCAAGTCCCATAGAAATAGCTATTATTAAAAGATTACGCTCTGTAAGTTTTATATTACTTAGTGTTCTAATACCAGCTGCCGCAACTGTTCCAAACATCATTATACCTACGCCACCTAGAACTGGATTTGGTATCCCTGTTATTATGGCAGCCACTTTAGGTAAGAATCCAAGGATAACTAATAGTATCCCAGCCATTACAGCCACATGACGGCTAGCTACCTTAGTTAGAGAAATAATACCTATATTTTGACTAAAAGAAGTATTAGGACAAGAACCTACTAGTCCACCTAAGGCACTTCCTACACCATCAGATAATACTCCAGCAGCCACTCTTTTATCACCAATATCAATATTAGATGTCTCTCCAATAGCCTTTAAACATCCTACAGTTCCTATTGTGGCTACAAAGTAAGCAGGTATAAAGGCCATAACTGCTTTAGCATCAAAAGTTACTCCGAATTCAAGGATCTTAGGGAATGATAGCCAACTTGCTTCCTTTACAGGAGTAAAGTCAACTAGTCCAAGAGGAATACAAACTATATATCCTACAACTATACCTATAAGTATTGAGGCGCTACTAATCATACCTTTTCCGTAGTTATTAAGTAAAAGAGTTATTACTAATACAAACATAGCCACAGCTAAGTTTTCTAAACTAGCATAATTAGCTGAACCAGCACCACCTGCGGCCCAATCAATTGATACAGGAAGTAGAGTTAATCCTATTAAGGCAACTACGGTACCTGTAACAAGTGGTGGGAAAAATTTCATTAAAGGTTTTATAAAGAAACTTAAAATAACTTCAAATAAAGATCCGAGTATTGTAGCTCCAATTATTCCAGGTAATCCAAGAACTGAACCAACTGAAATTGCAGGGGATACAAAGGTAAAATCAGTACCCATAATACAGGCAACTCTTGCTCCAACTTTTCCAACTCCTTTAGCTTGAATAATGGTAGCTAGTCCAGAACCAAGTATAGAAGCACTTATTAAGGCTGTTGTTACTTTACTATCAAAGCCAAGAGAAGTTGCAATAACTAAGGGTACTACTATAATTCCACCAAAAGCAGCAAATATATGTTGAAGTCCAAAGAGAACTTTTTTGGGCAAATCTAAATCATCATCTACTCCATAGATTAAGTTAACTTCCGTGTTTTTTAAGTTTTGCTTTTCCATAATTTCATCTCCTTATAGTTTTTTAGAATTTACATATTAAGATTTAAATTTATATCCAAAATAAAAATTCCCTATAAGTTTTAAAATAAAAAATATGAGTTCTATTAAAAGTATTTTAAGAGAATTTTTTATTGGAATAATATACTTTAAATCTTAAAACTCATATAAAGAAAGGTTTCTTATAACTTTTAGGAAGTTATACTTAATAAAAAAACAACACCTTTTTAGAGGTGTTGCTTTAAAACTAGAATTACTAGAATTTATAGTACAACTCCTCGTAGTCTGCTATTTTACGGTTAGCAGGTAGAAACTTTCGGACCATATTACCGATTATATACGAGTTAAAATTTAATACACTTATTATATCACGAAAAATTCAAATATCAATAGTTTATATTGTTCGCTATAATAAATTTATTTTATTTTTAAATTATTTTTAATGGAAGTATATGTAAGGATTTTACTTTGTATTAAGAAATTTTAAAATAAGTATAAGAAAAAAAGAAATATCTCTTATTTCTAAGGATTTTTTATTAATTTAAAAATACTTTTAGTTTGAAAGGTATATTTTTTAGTATAAAACCTATATGAAAGTCTTGGACAAATGTCCTTGAAAACATTTACTTAATATTTGATAATAAGCTTGTAAGAAATACATTGAGAGGAGAATTTAAAATGAACTTATCAAAAGAAATTAAAGAAGCTTATGAATATATAAAATCTAAAAGTAAATATTCTCCTAAAATAGGCTTAGTTTTAGGAACTGGATTAGGAGATTTGGCAAATGAAATAGAAGAGGCAGAATATTATAGATATATGGATATACCTAATTTCCCAGTACCTACTATTGCTGGGCATGAAGGAACTTTAATAATTGGAAAGTTACATGGTAGAGAAGTTATTGCTATGAAAGGAAGATGCCATTATTATGAGGGGCACTCAATGCAAAGGATAACATTACCTATTAGAGTAATGAAACTTTTAGGAGTTGAAACTCTTGTAGTAACTAATTGTTCAGGACAGGCTAAAGAATCTATTGAAGCTGGAGATTTAGTTGTAATAAGAAATCATATAAACTTCACTGGAGATAATCCTTTGAGAGGAGAGAATTTATTAGAGTTTGGTGAAAGATTTCCAGACTTAGCTTATCCTTATGACAAAGATTTAAGAGAAGAAGTTAAAAATATTGCTAAAGATTTAGATATAAATTTAAAAGAGGGAGTATATGCAATGTTTTCAGGTCCAAGTTATGAAACAGCAGTGGAAACCTTAATGGCTGCATCCTTAGGAGCAGATGTAGTAGGAATGTCTACAGTTCCAGAAGTTATAGTAGCTAATCATTGTGGAATAAAAGTATTAGGTTTTTCTGGTGTACCTTGTTTAGCTGCCGCTTATTCAGAAGCTGAAATAACTCATGAAGAAGCTATGGTAAATTTCCAGAGTATTACAGAGAAGTGTACAAGTATAGTAAAAGAATTTTTAAAGAGATATTAGATAAAAAATATTTAGTATTTTGCTATCAAGAACAAATGATTATAAAGAATTTTTAAGAGAAATATTTTAAATTTAGGAGGATATTATTTATGGAATTAATGAAAAAATTCACTTCATATACTTGTAGCCCAATATTCGTTGTAGTAGCATGTGCTATATGTTTATTAGTGGGATTTTCAATAAACTCAAGTATTATAGAAATTTTTGCTTCAGTAATAGGAATAATAAATGTTTGGTTATTATCTAGAGAAAAAGTGTCCAATTTTATATTTGGGATAATAACAGTAGTAGCATATTTATACATATATTACAATACTGGATTATATGCATTAGCTGTGTTAGCATGTTTCCAAGTTGGATTCAACATATTTGGTTGGTACTATTGGGTTAAAAATTCAGATCAAGAGGACAATGTAGTAACATCAGGGTTAACTAAAAAGGGACAGATATTATGGACTATAATTATATTGGCAGCTTGGGCAGTTTGGGGATATGTAGAAATAAATATATTACATGCTCAAAATGCAATTCTAGATAGTTTAACTGCAGTACTTGGATTAGTAGCCCAATATTGGTTAAGTAAAAAGTTATATGAAAATTGGATTTTATGGATATTAAGTAACATATTATTTATAATTATATATATACTAAATGGATACTATGTAATGTTAATTTTAGTTGCTATTCAATTAATCTTATCAATATCAGGTTTATTAGAATGGTATGCAAGCTTTAAGGAGCAAGGAGAAAATAAATTAACACTATAATAGATAAAACTATTTTTATGGGTGTGATTATGTATGAAGAGTTATGAATTAATAGAGTTTATAAATAACTGTCCAAAGGAAATTAAAAAAGAATTAAAGAATAGAAGTTTTAAATATGGAGAAAAGTTATTAGTTCAAAATGAGAATTGTGATTTTGTATATATCTTATTAAAGGGAAAAATTAAAACATATCATTGTGATTTTACAGGAGCTATATATCTAGAAGATATTGATAGTGAAGCTACAATATTTGGTGAACTAGAAGCCTTAATTAATAAGGAAGTAGTTACTACAGTGGAGGCTCTATCACAATGTGAGACCTTAGAGATAAGCAAAGAATCTTTTATTAAGTGGATAGAATTAGATAATAAATTTTCATTATTTATAAGTAAGCTTATAGCAGAGAGAAATTATGAATGTTGCAAAAGAGAACGAGTTAATGCCTTTTATAATTTAAGATATAGGGTAATGTACATAATATTAAATACACTTCATAAAAATAATTTAGGAATTACTAAGGATTTATTAGTTGAAGGGGTAGGTTCTAATATTAGAAGTATAAATAGAATAATAAATCAATTAATAGAAGAAGGAATTCTTGATTATAATTCAGGTAAAATAAAAGTTAAATCAATAGAAAAACTTAAAGAAGAAGTTAATTATTATAAGCCTTAAGAGATATAATATTAAAAAAGGTGCATAAAATCTTACATTATTAAGATTTTAGATGCACCTTTTTCATTTTTTTATAATTAGTATATTATAGACAATAAAAGAAGTTTTATAAAAAAAGTAAATTGTACAATCCATTTTATTACAAAAAAGTTTTAAAAGTATATTATAATAAAAATATGTATAAATTATTATAAAATGTTAGTGGTATTGAGAGGAGGATAAAAATGCAAATTACAGATGAAAAAGTTAAAAAGAATTTTGTAATAAGAGCTCTTAAACAAATAGGAACTTTCTTTATTTTTACTATGGTTTTTGCTATTGTATTTAGTTTTTTACAGCCACGAGTTTATAAAACACATAGTGAATATATTTTTATTAAAGAGAAGTATGATAATCTTCAAAAAGAGTATGATTCCTTAAATGAAAAAATAAGTAAGGATACCAATGCTTTAAATTCTAAAAAAGAAGATTTAACTAAAAGTAATGAAGATTTACAAAATAAATTAAATTCATTAAATAAAGAAATACAAAGTTTGAATTAGGAGTAGGAGCATATGATAAAAGAAATTATAAAATTTATAAAAACTCATAAAATAGCTCTTATACTAGCATTGATTTTAGGGATTTCGCCTAATCTTATGGTTAAAGATTATTCAAAGGAATTTAATGAAGTAGCTCCTAAAGTTAATGAGTTAGAATATAAAATACCTGCCTTAAAAAATAATACAGAGCTTAAATCAATTCAGGAAGAAATAGATAAATTACAAAATGAAAATAATACCTTAAGTAAAGAGGTAGAAGATAAACAAAAAGAGTTAGATAATTTAAGAGCTAAAAAAGAGGAACAAGTGAAAATCGCACAGGAAGAATCAAAAAAAGCAGAAGAAAACTCTAAAAATAAAGGGGTTGAAAATAGTAATAGCACATCAAATAATAACAGTAAGAATACAAACAAATCCTCTGGTGATCCATCAAATTTAGCTAATTCTTCAGGAGATTCAACACCTAAAACAGCTGGTTCAGGAGAAATAGTTTATTGGACAAGTGGTGGAAAAAGCTATCATAAAAGATCTAATTGTACAACCTTAAAAAGAAGTAAAACAATATACAGTGGAACACAGGCTGAAAGTGGTAAAAGTGATCCATGTAATGTTTGTTGCAGGTAATACATAATTATATTAAAAGAAATTTAAGATAAACTTATAAATATTATAAAGAGAATATTTAAAAAAGAGTATATAATTTTCTAGATATATTTATAGGTTTTCTTTTTATATATTTTTATCTGACTTTATGATTTTTGTATTTATTACTTTTATATATTTTGATAAAATATTCTACATATACTAATGGAAGAGGTAAGGAGCAAGGTATGAGTGACAAAAAATTATTCACAATAAAGACATCTATAAATAAAAAAGATTATAGTAGATTTTTGTACATAGCAACTTTCTTAAGAAAGAAATTTACAATTCCTGCTATTATAGTAATTACAGCTTTAATGGCTGGATTTGTTTCTTATAATAATAGGATTTTTGAATTAAAAAGCTTTTTAATTTATTGGTTAATATTATTAATCATAACTTTATTTGCAATAGTTGTGAAAATTGAATTTCAAAGTAGGGAAAGGGAAAAGGCTGATAAATCTGGTATTTTAAAATCCATAGAAACTTTAGAATTTTTTGAGGATATTTTAGTTATTAAAAGCACAGCATTTAAAGGTAAAAGCAAAATCAAATATTATAAATTTTATGAGGTAATAGAGACTAAAAACTATTTTATAATATATTTCAACAGAAGACAGGCTTCAATAATAAGAAAGATTGATTTAGAGGATTCATTGGTAGATGAATTAAGAAATTTATTAACAGGAAAAATAGGTCGTAAATATAAAAAACTTTTTAAATAATATATTAAAATATAAGATTATAAAAGGTATGTATGAAAATATAGTAATAAACTTATTTTTATACAGTACCTTTTATTTTTTATATTTTATAAGGGATAGTTTAAAATAAATATTCCACGAAAATATTTATTATTTTCATGTATTAATATAATTTTAGAAAAAATTTTTTAGTTAAATTTTATTTTAAATTGAAAAAGAAAATTCGGTATAATTTATTTTTTATTAATGTATTATGGGAAAAAATAAAAAATAAATAAAAAATACACTTAAGGTTGACAGCTGGAAAAATAAGAGATAATATACTTATAAATTCAAAATTAAATTCTATGAAGAGAAAAAGTAGGGCATATTTATTGATCCACAGAGAGTTGACAAGTTGCTGAAAGTCAATGTTCAAGGTATATCTGAAAATCATCTCGGAGAAGTAAAGCTGAAGCTATATTTTAGTAAGTTTTATCGGATTTTCACCGTTATAGGAAAAGCGTATTATTTAGTACGTATTTTAAGAGTGCTATAAATTAAATCTATTTTTTTAGGTTATATTTATAGAATTAGGGTGGTAACGCGATTAAACCTCGTCCCTTTTATAGGGACGGGGTATTTTTTATTTTTAAAGGAGGTTTTTTTATGGACATAGAAGGAGAAATTATAATTTTTTATAGCGATTAAATAATTAAAAACTATATTTTTACGGAAAAAATATAGTTAATAAAAAAGAAATGGGGTCATTGTTTATGAAAGATTTATCAAGAAAAGATTTATTATTAGTAAGTTTAATGTTATTTTCATTATTTTTTGGAGCAGGGAATTTAATTTTTCCACCATTCTTAGGGCAAGCGGCTGGAAATGCTACTTGGATTACTATTTTAGGATTTTTTGTTACGGCAGTAGGATTTCCAGTACTAGGGGTAATTGCTGTGGCAAAATCAGGAGGATTACATGCATTAGCAAGTAGAGTAAATCCTGTCTTTGCAACGTTTTTCACAGTTCTTATCTATATTTCAATAGGACCTGGCTTAGGAATACCTAGAGCAGGAAGTCTTCCCTTTGAGATGGCAGTTGCGCCATTTTTACCAGAAGGACTTATATCTAATAATTTAGCATTATTTATATATACTTTTGTATTTTTCGCAGTTGCATATTGGCTATCTTTATCACCAGCAAAGTTAGTAGATAGAATGGGGAAAGTATTAACTCCAAGTTTACTTGTATTAATAGGATTAATTTTCGTAGCAAGTATTTTTAAACCTTTAGGAGCATATGGAGAGGTTACAGGAGTTTATAAAGAATCACCATTTATAAGTGGATTTTTAGATGGATATATGACTATGGATACAATAGCTGCCTTAAACTTTGGAATTGTAATAGCACTTGTAATAAAGTCTAAGGGAGTAAAAGAAGAAAAATTTGTTGTGAAAACCTCTGTAAAAGCAGGAATAATTGCTGGAGGATTATTAATAGTAATATATTCAATGCTTGCTCATCTTGGAGCAACTAGTGGTGGAAGATTTGGATTAACTGAAAATGGAGCACAAACTCTTAGTAATATAATCACTTATATTTTTGGAAAACCAGGAGCTATTTTGTTAGCAGTAATATTTACATTAGCTTGCTTAACAACTTGCGTAGGTCTTATTACGTCTTGTAGCCAATACTTTCAAACTTTGACTAAAAAAATAAATTATCTTTCTTGGGTTAGAATATTAACATTAACAAGTATGGTTTTAGCTAATATGGGATTAAATAAAATATTAGCAGTATCAGTTCCAGTTTTAAATGCAATTTATCCTATGGCAATAATGCTTATTGTCTTAGCAATGTTAGATAAATATATAAAAGGAAACTCAGTGGTTTATACTACAACCATAGCATTTACAACAATAGTTAGTGTTATTCATGCTTTAAGTGGTACAGGTATTAATATAGAATTTTTAAATAGAATTTTTGAAAATTTACCTTTCTATTCAGAGGGGTTAGGATGGGTATTACCAGCCCTATTTGGTTTAGGATTAGGACTAGTTTTAAAATCATTTCTTGAAAAGAATAAAGAAGAAGTTTTAGAAGTTAGTTAAATAAAATAGAGAATAATTCACTTTGTTTCGTAAATTTTTTCTTTAGATACAAATAATAAACTAGTATCGAATATTAATATTTAAACTTAAATGTATATAAAATAACAAATAGATATTAAAAAGCACAAAATATCATAAATTGCAAAAAGAGTAAATAAAACACTTTAAAAGAATTTTATTGGTGATATAATAAATTAAGCAAAATCACAAGCAATAATTTACAATGAAAAAATAATTTTGAACGGAGTGAATTCAGTGAATAAAAAGAACGGAAGAATTTATCAGGTAGCCTACAGAATTACTGCTATAATTCTTTTTGGGGCTTTAGCTGGAATTGGGGTTAACTTTTTCTTAACACCTGCACATATTTATTCATCAGGTGTTACAGGAGTATCACAGCTATTATCATCTATCGGTGGAGATTTTTTCAATATAAACATTGATATTTCAACATGGGTTTTAATTTTAAATCTACCACTTGCTTATTTATCCTATAGAAAATTAGGAAAGAAATTTACCCTTTATAGTTTTCTTTCTATAATTTCATTATCATTTTTTATAGGGGTTATTCCAACAAGAGCGGTTACTAATAACCAACTTTTAAATTCCATATTTGGAGGAGTTCTTATGGGAGCTGGAGTTGGAATGTGCTTTAGAGCAGGCTTCTCTACTGGAGGTACAGATATTATAGTTTTAGTTGTTCAAAAAATGACAGGAAAGTCAGTTGGTCAACTAGGATTTATAGTAAATGGAATAATATTATTAGTTGCAGGATTAGTTTATGGATGGGAATTAGCTTTATATAGCTTAGTTTCAATTTACGTAACTACTAAGGTTATAGACTTATTTTACATTCAACAATACAAGCTTACAGTAACAATTTATACTAAAAAAGAAAAAGAGGTTGTTGATAGTTTAATTAAGAGTCAAATGAGAGGAGTTACAATTGGTAGAAATCTTTATGGTGGATATACTAATGAACCATTAAGCTCAATTACCACAGTAATTTCAAAGCATGAATTATTAATTGTTAAGAAAAATGTTATGGATATAGACCCAGAAGCATTTGTAAATATACAACCAACTGTTGAGGTTATGGGAAACTTTTATGATAATTCATTAATATAATTAGGAAAAGAGTTGCATAAAAAACTAGAAAATAAGCTTTATTTACTAGTTTTTATGTGGCTCTTTTTTGTTTTAGTGTTTATTTAAATTGAACGATAATTTAGTAAGCTCAAATAATAATTATCTTAATTTAAAATATAAATACCCTCAAATTAATATTACTTTATTATTAAAGTAGATGAAATATCTAAGTGTTTTTTGAAAATAATTAGGTATTTATAAAAATAAATACTTTATTGACAAAAAATTCACTAAAAAGATATAATAGTCTTGTTACGTTTATAAACGTTTACAAAAATAAGGGGGAGATTTTATGAAAGAATCTAGAAAAAAACTTAACAGACTTATATCAACGGCAATTGTAAGTTGTATGGTTATGGGAGCTTCCTATGAGAATGTTTTGGCACTTGAAAATAAGAGTCAAAATAATTCTGAAAAGGTAGTGAAATATGACAACGAAGCTGAGTATATTAAAAACATTAGATTAAGATGGAAGGAGGATTTAGTAGGTAATTCTTCTTTAGATACAAGTAATGCTACAATATCTAAGAAGATAATAAGTTATACAAATAATACAGACAAATTAGTAGCAAAACTTAATATGGATCCTAACGCTCAATGGCTTTGGGAAGATTTAAAAGATTATAAACAAAATCCAGCTAGAATAACATCTATGTTCAATAACTTAGTAACAATGTCTATGGCATATAGCTTACCTAATAATAAGTATTACAAAAATGAAGATTTGAAAAATAAGATAATATATTCCTTAGACTGGATCAATAAAAATGCTTACAATGAGAATATTGACCAGTATGGCAACTGGTGGGATTGGATGATTGGAATACCAGCAAGATTAAATAATATTGTTGTTTTAATGTATGATGATTTAACTGAAGAACAAGTTAAAAATTATATGAATGCAATACAAAAATTCTTACCAAGTATTGAGCCTGGAAGTAAATATCATACAGGAGCAAATTTAGCAGATGTATGTATGAATAAGTTATTGCAAGGTGTCAATGAGAATGATCCAGAAAAAATTAAAGAAGCATCAGAGGATATAGTTGGAGTTTTTGATTATGTAACTAGTGGGGATGGATTCTATAAGGATGGTTCATATCTTCAACATGGAATGGTAGCATACACAGGTTCATATGGAAATGTTCTTATTGAGAAAATATCTAATATAATGTTTTTATTAGAAAAAACTCCATGGTCAATAAAATCTGAAAGTAAAGATAACGTTTATAAGTGGATTTTTGAGAGTTTCAATCCAATTATATATAAAGGATACGTTATGGACATGGTTAGAGGAAGAGCAATATCAAGATATAATGCTAATGGATACTTACAAGCATCTGGAATTATTGAAGGTATGATTAAAATTGGAATGATTTCTGATGGAGATAAGGCTAGTGAAATAAATGCTCTAGTTAAAAAATGGGCTACAGAAGCTAAGAGTGTATTAGATTTTGGAGCAAGATTTAAGTCAATTAATGTAATAGGTGAATTCTATGGAATTATGAATAATGACAATATAAAACCTTTAGAAGAAGGTGATAAGCATTATGCATTAAATAGTATGGACAAGACTGTTCATAAAAGAGAGAACTTCGCTTTAGGTATATCAAGAAGTTCAAGTAGAATTAGTAAATATGAATTCATGAACAAGGAAAATTTAACACCATGGTTCCAAGGGGATGGAATGACTTATTTATTCAATAATGATTTAAATCAATTCTCAGGAAATTTTTGGGCTACAGTAGATCCATATAGAATGCCAGGTACAACTGTAGACACTAGAAAAAGAGAACCAAAAGAAATATTACCAGGGTTAGATCCAGGAGCATCACAACAAAATGAAATTTATTATGAATTAGGAAAGAGTAATTGGTCTGGTGGAAGTAAGTTAGGAGCTTACGGAGTAGCTGGAATGGAAATAGATAATAAGTACGATTCCTTAAAAGCTAAGAAATCTTGGTTTATGTTTGATGATGAAATAGTTGCCTTAGGTTCAGGAATAACTAATCCAGAAGATTTTGAAACTGAAACAATAGTTGAAAATAGAAAGATAAAAAGTGATGGATCAAATAAATTTATAGTAGATGGAAAAGAAAGAGTAAGTAAATTAAAAGAAAAAGATAAAGTTGATAATGCAAAATGGGCTTACTTAGAAGGAAATGTAAGTGGATCAAATATAGGATATTATTTCCCAGAGGGAGCAAATATTAATTTAATAAAAGATGAAAGAGAAGGTAATTGGATTAATGTAAACTCTTCTAAACCAGAAGCAGATAAGGTGGTTAAAGATAATTACTTAACTATGTATATAGATCATGGAAAAGCTATAAAAGATCAAAAATATAGTTATGTATTATTACCAAATAAGACTGAGGATAAGGTAAAAGAATATTCTGAGAATCCAAATGTTGAAATTATTCAAAATGATGATGTAGCTCATAGTGTTAAGCATAAAAAATTAAATATTGAAGCAGCTAACTTCTGGAAAGAGGGAAAAAATACTGCTGGAAATATAACATCAACAGGAAAATCATCTATAATAATAAAAGAAAATAAAGATAATACCTTAAGCATAGCTGTGTCAGATCCAACTTTCTTAGAAAAAAATCTTTCTATAGAAATAAATAAACCAGCAATGGAAGTAATAAAATCAGATAAAAGAATATCAAATATAAATTTAGAAAATGGAAAAATAAAATTTGATGCAAACACAGAAAACCTTTCAGGGGCACCTTTAGAGCTTCTTGTAAAATTAGGCGACAAAAATAATGGAAACAATGAAAATAATAATGAAATTAAAAATGAAGCTCCTGTAATAGAAGGAGAAGATGCTAATTTATTTGTAGGAGATAAGTGGGATAAATCTCTTCACAAACTTAAGGCTAAAGATAAGGAGGATGGAGATTTAACTAAAAATATTAAGATTAAGGATAATCAAATTCCTTTAAATGATCAATTTGAAGTTACAAAGCCTGGGACATATCCAGTTACTTTTGAAGTAAGTGATAATAATGGGAAAAAAGCAGAGAAAAAGCTTAATGTTTTAGTTAAAGAAAAGGAAGAGAACAAGCCAGAAAATAAACCGGAAAATCAAGAGAATAAACCAGAGATTAAACCAGAGGATCAAGAAAATCAATCAACAAAACCAGAAAGTGAAGAAAATAAAGGGGAAAATCCACAAGCAAATAATAATACTGAAAAGCTACCTAACACTGGAGGAGCAAGTAATCTAAGCCTTGGAGCAATAGGTGTTCTTCTAGCTACTGTTGGAACAATGTTTACTAAGAAAAGAAAAAAATAATTTATAGTGATTAAAGGCGTTGACAATATAAGTAAGGAATTATATAATTAACGTAAGGTTGGTAAACCAGTTTATATAAAACGTTTTAACAATAGGAGGAGAGTTTATGAGGAATAGATATGCTAATAACCCAAAGGATTCAAAAAGATATGATACTGAGGAATTAAGAGAAAATTACTTAGTTAAAGACATATTTAAAGATGATCAAATAGAACTTGTATATAGTCATGTAGATAGAATAATTTTCGGAGGAATAAAACCGGTTTACAAAGAATTAAAATTAGAAGCCGGCAAAGAGATGGGGGTTGATTATTTCTTAGAAAGAAGAGAGCTAGGAATAATCAATATAGGCGGAAAAGCTATCGTAACTATTGACGGAACTGAGTATGAATTAAAAGAAAAAGATGGTTTATATGTTGGAAAAGGAAATAAAGAAGTAAGCTTTAAATCGGTAAATCCAGAAGAACCAGCAAAGTTATATGTTAACTCAGTACCAGCTCATAAGGAATATGAAACCGTTAAGATTGATATAGAAAAGGCTAATCCAGTTAGATTAGGAGACAACAAAACATTAAACAAGAGAACAATATATCAATATGTACATCCAAATGTATGTGAAAGTTGTCAATTATTAATGGGATTAACAATGTTAGAACCAGGAAATGCTTGGAACACAATGCCTTGCCATACACATGAAAGAAGAATGGAAGTTTACTTCTACTTCGATATGGACGAAGACACAAGAGTATTCCACTTAATGGGAGAACCTACAGAAACAAGACATTTAGTTGTTAAGAATGAAGAGTGTGTAATATCACCAAGTTGGTCAATACATTCTGGAGTAGGTACAAGCAATTACACATTTATATGGGGTATGTGTGGAGAAAATAAAACTTTTGATGATATGGATCATATCTCAATGGATATTTTAAGATAAAAGGAGAGGATTAAGATGAATATGGAGAAATTTTCTTTAGACTTTTTTAAATTAGATGGTAAAGTAGCTATAGTAACTGGTGGAAACACTGGATTAGGAATGGCTTATGTAGAAGCTCTTGCAGCAGCAGGTGCTGATGTTTTAGTAACAACTTTTGATAACAATACTGAAGAGGTAAAAAATATTGTTGAATCATTAGGAAGAAAAATTGTATTTGTACAAGGAGATTTAACTAAAAAAGAAACAAGAGATAAGGTTGTATCAACTTGTTTAGAGGAATTTGGAAAAATAGATATATTAGTAAATAATGCAGGAACAATAAGAAGAGCACCATTACTTGAGTACAAAGATGAAGATTGGCAAGCTGTAATGGATATAAACTTAAATTCAGTTTACTATTTATCACAAGCAGTTGCTAAAGTAATGGCTAAGCAAGGATATGGTAAGATTATAAACATAGCATCTATGTTATCATTCCAAGGTGGAAAATTTGTTCCTCCATACACTGCAAGTAAACATGGAGTTGCAGGAATAACAAAGGCATTTGCTAATGAATTAGCAGATTTAAATATACAAGTAAATGCTATTGCACCTGGATATATAAAAACTGCTAACACTGCACCAATTAGAGCAGATAAAGCTAGAAACCAAGAAATTCTTTCAAGAATACCAGCAGGTAGATGGGGAGAAGTTTCAGATTTAATGGGAACAGTTGTATTCTTATCAAGTAAAGCATCTGATTACTTAAATGGACACATATTAGCTATAGACGGTGGGTGGTTAGTGAGATGATAAAGAAAATAAAAACATTAACAAATTTAATAAATGAAGCTTTTGTATTGGTTCTTAGAACCAATACAAAAGATGAAGGTATAGAAACTGCAAAGGCTGCAATAAAGGGAGGATGTAATATTATAGAGGTTACATTTACTATTCCAAATGCAGATAAGGTGATTGAAGAGCTTATTAAAGATAAGAATGAAGAAGTAGTTATTGGAGCAGGTACTGTTTTAGATGCTGAAACAGCTAGAATTGCAATACTTGCAGGTGCAGAATTTATTGTTAGTCCAAGCTTTGATAAAGAAACAGCTACACTATGTAATAGATATGGAATTCCTTATATTCCAGGATGTTTTACACCAAGAGAAATTAAGGAAGCTAGAGAATGTGGATCAGACGTAATAAAATTATTCCCAGGATCAGCTTTCAAGCCAACTATAGTAAAAGATTTAAAGGCTCCTATAAAAGGTATTGCAGTAATGGCATCTGGTGGAGTTAGCTTTGAAAATATGGATGAATGGTTTAATAATAGTTGCGATATAGTTAGTATTGGAAGTGCTATTATAAAACTAAAAGATCCTGCAAAAATAGAGGCAGAAACTAGAAAATATATAGAGCGTGTTAAAAAATTACGTATGCAACGAGGTTAGAGAATGAAGAAAGTTTTAGTATTGGGAGAAATGTTAATGAGGCTAACTCCTCCAAACAACAATAAAATAGGACAAGCAAATAGCTTTAATGTGTGTTTTGGTGGAGCCGAAGTAAATGTGGCAGTAGGATTAAGTAATTTAGGAATTGAAACTAGAGTATTAACAGCTTTACCTGATAATGAAATTGGAAACTTTGCGAAATCTTTTTTGAAATCACAATATGTTGATTGTGATTTCATAATTTCAAAAGGGGATAGGCTTGGACTATACTATTATGAGGAAGGATGTTCTGCTAGAAAAGCTAAGGTTGTTTATGATAGGAAACATTCTTCAATTACTGAGTTACAATATGAAGATATAGATGTTGAAAGCTTATTTAAAGATGTTGAGTTATTACATATATCTGGAATAACTTTTGGTTTATCTGAAGAAGTAAGTGAAGTTGCCCTTAAATTAGTTAATGAGGCTAAAAAAAGAGGTATAAAGATAAGTGTTGATTTAAACTATAGATCAAAATTGTTTGAAAGTTATGAGGAGTTTGTTAGAATAATGAAGCCTGTAGTCCAAGATGCCTATTTATGCTTTGGTTGGTTAAATAGAGAGGATGAGCCTTTTAAGGTTTTAGATGCATCAACTACAGAACTTTCAGATGAGGATTTTATTGAAAGATTTAGATATACAATTGAAGATTTAAAAGTTAAAAATATAGTAACTACCTTAAGGTCTGGAACACCATATAATTATCATACTTTACAAGGCGTGTTTTATGATGGGGAAAGAGTATATAAATCCTCAAAATATGATTTTAGTATGATTTCAAGAATTGGTGGAGGAGATGCTTTTGCCGCAGGGGTTATAAGAACTCTAATTGAAAATAAAGGGGAGGACTTATCCCATGTTATAGAGTTTGGAACAGCTGCTGCAGTATTAAAACAAACTCAGCTTGGAGATGTAAGTATTTCTTCAAAGGAAGAGGTTTTAGATCTAATTAATAATAAGAATTTAGGTAGTGTAAATAGATAAATTTTCTATAAATGTAATTAAATATTATTGAAGTATAAATGTTGTAAAAAAACTATAAAAAGAAAAAGAAAACGTTGACAATAATATTTTAGGATAATATAATAAAAATATAAGTTAGTAAAACAGTTTATGTAAAACGTTTTAATAAAAGGTGGGAGGAAATTATGAGAACTAGATATGCTAATAATCCAAGGGACTCAAAAAGATATGATACTGAGGAATTAAGAGAAAATTACTTAGTTGAAGACATATTTAAAGATGATCAAATAGAACTTGTATATAGTCATGTAGATAGAATAATTTTCGGAGGAATAAAACCGGTTTATAAAGAGCTTAAATTAGAAGCTGGTAAAGAGATGGGTGTTGATTATTTCTTAGAAAGAAGAGAGCTAGGAATAATTAATATAGGCGGAAAAGCTATCGTAACTATTGATGGAACTGAGTATGAATTAAAAGAAAAAGATGGTTTGTATGTTGGAAAAGGAAATAAAGAAGTAAGCTTTAAATCAGTAAATCCAGAAGAACCAGCAAAGTTATATGTTAACTCAGTACCAGCTCATAAGGAATATGAAACCGTTAAGATTGATATAGAAAAGGCTAATCCAGTTAGATTAGGAGACAACAAAACATTAAACAAGAGAACAATATATCAATATGTACATCCAAATGTATGTGAAAGTTGTCAATTATTAATGGGACTAACAATGTTAGAACCAGGAAATGCTTGGAACACAATGCCTTGCCATACACATGAAAGAAGAATGGAAGTTTACTTCTACTTCGATATGGACGAAGACACAAGAGTATTCCACCTAATGGGAGAACCTACAGAAACAAGACATTTAGTTGTTAAGAATGAAGAGTGTGTAATATCACCAAGTTGGTCAATACATTCTGGAGTAGGTACAAGCAATTACACATTTATATGGGGTATGTGTGGAGAAAATAAAACTTTTGATGATATGGATAATATTCCAATGGATGTCTTAAGATAATTTGAGAGGGGTATTTATGATTAAGGAAATAAGAGTTGAAGAGATTGCAAAGAAAGATGAATTTCTGAAAACTAAGTTATTAACTAGAGCTGAGGTTAAAAATGCTATTGATTTAGTTATAAAACAAATAGATGCTAATATGGAATATTTCAAAGAAAAATTTCCATCATCAGCAACAAAAAATAATCAGTATGGAATTATAGAAAATATAGAGTGGACTGATGGATTCTGGACAGGCTTATTATGGCTTGCTTATGAGTACACAGGAGATGAAAAATATAGAGAGTTAGCAGATAAAAATGTTGCATCTTTTAAAAACAGAGTGGAAAAAGATATAGAATTAGATCATCATGATTTAGGATTCTTATATTCATTAGCTACAGTAAGTGGTTATAAATTAACAGGCTCTGAGGATGCAAGAGAAGCTTCAATAAAAGCTGCAAATAAACTTATTTCTAGATACCAAGAAAAAGGTGAGTTTATTCAAGCTTGGGGAGAGCTAGGTAGCAAAGATCACTACAGATTTATAATAGATTGTTTATTAAATATACCATTATTATACTGGGCTAGTGATGAAACAGGAGATGCAAAGTATAGAAACATAGCAAATAAACATTTTGTTACATCTTGTAATAATGTTATAAGAGATGATGCATCTGCATTCCATACATTCTATATGGATAATGAAACTGGAAAACCTTTAAGAGGAGTTACTAGACAAGGATATAGTGATGATTCAGCTTGGGCTAGAGGACAAGCTTGGGGAGTTTATGGTATTCCATTAAATTATAGATATACAAGAAATGAAAGTTGTTTTAATCTTTATGAGGGGATGACTAATTATTTCTTAAATAGATTACCTAAGGATAACGTTTGTTATTGGGATTTGATTTTCAATGATGGTGATGATCATTCAAAGGATTCTTCAGCAGCAGCAATAGCTGTTTGTGGTATGCATGAAATGAATAAATATTTACCAGAAGTTGACGAAAATAAAGAAGTATATAAATATGCAATGCATAATATTTTAAGATCATTAATGGAAAATTATATGAATCCTGAAATAGAACCTGGAAAACCGGTTTTATTACATGGAGTATATTCATGGCATTCAGGAAAAGGTGTAGATGAAGGAAACATATGGGGAGATTATTTCTTCTTAGAAGCCTTAATAAGATTTTATAAAGATTGGAACCTTTATTGGTAAAAAGGAGTGTTGAAAAATGGGCGTAAATATTGAAATGATGAGAATTGATGAAAGATTAATTCATGGACAAGGACAAATGTGGTTAAATTCATTAGGAGTTAATACTGTAATAGTTGCAAACGATATTGCTAGTGAAGATAAAATACAACAAACATTAATGAAAACTGTTGTACCAAAATCAATAGCTATGAGATTTTTCTCAATACAAAAAACTTGTGAGTTAATACACAAAGCATCACCACAACAAAAAATCTTCTTAGTTTGTAAAACTCCAGAGGATGCATTAAAACTAATTGCAGGTGGAGTACCAGTTAAAGAAATAAACATAGGAAATATACACAATGCTGAAGGTAAAGAGCAAGTTACTCGTTCAATTTTCTTAGGAAAAGAAGATAAAGATGCATTAAGAGAATTATCAGAAAAGTATAATGTTAAGTTTAATACAAAAACAACACCTAGAGGTGACGATGGAGCAATGCAAGTAGATATAACTAAATATCTATAGTAAATAAATTTAATAAGGGTTATTAGAAAAAGCGGAGGTAATATTATATGGAAATTACATTAATTCAATGTATTTTAATAGGGTTATGGACAGCCTTTTGTTTAGCAGGTATGTTACTTGGACTTTATACAAACCGTTGTATTATCCTAGCTTTTGGAGTTGGAATAATTTTAGGTGATATTCCAACTGCATTAGCTATGGGGGCGGTTTCAGAAATAGCTTTCATGGGCTTTGGAGTAGGAGCTGGTGGAACAGTGCCACCAAACCCAATGGGACCAGGAATTATAGGTACATTAATGGCAATTACTATGAAAGGTCAAGGAATGGATCCAGCAACTGCACTTGCTTTATCATTTCCATTCGCAGTAGCTTTCCAATTCTTAATTACAGCAACTTATACATTTGCAACAGGTTTAACTCAATTTGCAAATAAGGGTATTGAAGAAGGAAACTGGATTAAATTTAAAATAGGTGCTAATGCAACTATTTGGGTATTCGCTATAGTAGGATTTATTATTGGATTTGCAGGAGCATTTAGTACAACTGGATTACAAGCAGCAGTAGAAATGATACCAGCTTGGTTAATAGGTGGATTATCAGTAGCGGGTAAAATGTTACCAGCAATAGGATTTGCAATGATATTATCAATAATGGCAAAAACAGAACTTATACCATTTGTATTATTAGGATATGTATGTATAGGATACTTAAACTTACCAGTAATGGGAGTAGCTTTTGTAGGAGCAATATTCGCTTTAATAGAACATTTCAGAGGAAATAATTCTAACAATTCAAGCGATAGTAATGATGAGGAGGTTGTATTTGAAGGTGGAATCTAGAGTATTAACCAAAAGTGATTATATAAAAACATCTCTTAGAGCATTCTTTTTACAGAATGGATTTAACTATGGTAACTATCAAGGATTAGGATATGCAAATATACTATATCCTGCTTTAAAGAAAATTTATAGAAATAATGAAGAAGGCTTTAAGAAAGCATTAGGTGAAAACGTAGAATTCTTTAACTCTAACCCTCACTTTCTTCCTTTCATCACAAGTTTACATTTAGTAATGCTTGACTCAGGAAGATCATCTGAAGAGGCTAGAACAATAAAACTTGCATTAATGGGACCTCTAGCAGGAATAGGTGATTCACTTTCACAATTCTGTTTAGCACCATTATTCTCAACAATAGCAGCTAGTTTAGCTCAAGATGGTTTAATAGCTGGACCAATATTATTCTTTGTAGCTATGAACGCTATATTATTAACAATTAAATTATTAACAGGTATATATGGTTATAAATTAGGAACTAGTATTATAGATGTTTTAAGTGAAAAAATGGCTCAAATCTCTGCTGTAGCTAGTATGATCGGTGTTACTGTTATATCAGGATTAGCAGTTTCTTTCACAAAAATACAAATTGCTTATAAATACACAGCTCAAATGCCAGATGGAGCTGAAAAAGTTGTATCAATACAAGAAATGTTAGATAAAATAGCACCAGCTCTTTTACCAGCATTATATACAATACTTATATTCTACCTTATAAAGAAACGTAAATGGACAACTTACCATTTAGTTATCTTAACAATAGTAGTAGGTATTTTAGGATCAGTTTTAAAAATTTTAGCTTAGTAAATGTGTAGAGGGTAGTATTTTAAAATACTACTCTCTAAAATAAATTAAGATTAGGAGTATTAAGAGATGAAAATATTAGTAGTAGGACATGGAGAATATTCAACTGGGATAAAATCAGTAATAAAATTACTAACTGGAGTAGAAGAAAATATTGATGCAATAAATTTAAATGGAGAATTAACTCATGATGAGTTTACTGTTAAAGTTAAAAACTACATAGAAGATAATAATGATCTAATTGTTTTTGCAGATATAACAGGGGGAGCACCTTTCCAAATAACATCAAGAGAAATATTATTAAATGAAAAATCAGAAAATCAATATGTTGTTGGTGGAGTTTCAGTAGCTTGTATTTTAGAAGTTGTTATGAATACATTAGTATTAGAAAACAATGAAAATCATAGAGGAGTTATTGAAGAAGCTTTAAATAAATTACCTGAAATGTCATCAGTTATTTGTAGAAAGGACTTAGTTGGTTAACTATGAATGATAGAGTGCTTTGGTTAATAATATTAGTACTGGCTACATATACTATTATAATATCTTTTGTTTCACCAATGATACACAAAAAAAGAATGAAAGAGCAAGAAAAGGCTAGAGACATTTATTTATCAAAATTAAAACCAGGAGACAAGGTTATTATTATATCAGGCATATATGGGATAATTAAAGGAATAAACAATAATATAGTTAAATTAGAAATTTCAAAGGGCGTTATAATAGAAATCGATAAAGAAAGTATTATGGGCGTTTTAAATTAAAAGCAGAATATTTAATAAAAATAATACTTATTAGAGTAAGTGGCATAAATGCCGAATTTCATGGATAATAAAATATTAATTTGAAAAGAAGACTACTTAATATAAGTGGTCTTTATTTTATTTATAAGGTGGAGATATTATGAGTAATTATTCTAATAAAATAGAGGGATTAAAAGCAAAGGTTAATGAGTATATGCAAGTATATGATGCTGAGTTTGTAAGGTATTATATAAATCATAATTGTAAGAATGAAGTAGATAAAAAGTTAATAGGTTCTAATTTAATTCTTAATAATTCTTTTATATTTGATGATGAATGGGATATGGAACAATGTAAAATTCCATATTTAAATAGAGATTTAGATTGGAACTTTACTCCTAATGGAGATGAGGAATGGGTATTTATGCTTAATAGACATGAATACTTTGAAAAATTAATTGCAGCCTATTATTTTAGTAATGATGAAAAATATTTAGATAAGTTAAAGGAATTAATATTTAATTGGATTGAAAAGAATGAAATAAAGGAGTGTGGAGGACCAACAATAAGAACAATAGATACTGGAATAAGATGTTTTAGTTGGATGAAGTCTCTTTTACACTTGATTCATGAAAATAAATTAGAAGATGAAGAAATATTAAAAATAATTTCTAGTATAAAAGAACAATTAGAGTATTTGAAAAAATCTTATATTGATAAATATGTTCTTAGCAATTGGGGAGTATTACAGACAACAGCAATAATTACTTGCTCACTATGGTTAAAAGAATTTATTGAGGATGAGGAATTATATAAGTGGGCACTTGAGGAACTATACAGGGAAATAAATCTTCAAGTTTTAGAAGATGGTTCACATTGGGAGCAGTCTGTAATGTATCATATTGAAGTACTAAATTGTTCTATGGCAACTATACACTATGTTAAGTATTTTAATGTTGATTTAGATGAGGAGTTCTTAGAAAAAATACATTCTATGGCTAAATATTTAGTTTACTGTGGAGATTCAAATTCAATTCAAGTTGCTCAAGGGGACAGTGACAGAAGTGATATTAGAGATGTTCTTCTTAGGGCATCTATATTATTTAATGATCCTCATTTAAAATTTAGAGCATATGAAACTATGGATTTAACCAGTATATTATTGTTTGGAAGAGATGGATTTTTAAAATATACAAATATGGATGCAGAGGAAATTACAAAGCTTAATAAGTCCTTTATAGACTCTGGTAATATTTATATAAGAAGTGGATGGGACAAAGAGGCAAGTTTTACTTATTTACAAAATGGTACTCTTGGAAGTGGACATGGACATTCAGATTTATGCCATTTTTCAATTCATTATGGTGGAGAACCATTTTTAATAGATTCAGGTAGGTATACCTATGTTGAAAGTGATCTTTTAAGGGAATATTTAAAATCTGTTAAGGCTCATAATGTATCTGTAATTGATGATTCTCCTTTTGCTATTCCTAAGAATTCATGGAAATATAATAAATATCCAGATGTTATGAAAAATTATTTTAATGAAAAAGATAATATAGCTTATGCTGAAATGGCTTATTTAGCAACTTTAAGTGATGGAACACCATATACGGTTATTAGAAAGGTGTTAGTTATATCTCCAGATATATGGGTAATAGTTAATGATATAAGATGTAGTGGAAAGCATATATGCAAAAATTATTATAATTTAGATTATAAGGTTAAGGTGATTAAAGAAGAGGGTTATTTTAGATGTGTAAATAAAGAAAGTGAAATTAAGATTTATAATAACAATGTAGATAAGAAATATATAGAAAATACTTTAATTTCAACAAATTATAATAGTATAAATAATAGTAAAAAGATAGTAACACAAGGTACTTTTGAAAATAATTTTGTGAACTATGATATAATTTTAGGGCAGAATTTAAAAAGTATAGAAATAAAGGATCCTAGTATTGTACAATATAATTCAAAAGAAAAGATTGATACAAGTGTGGCAATAACTAAAGAATTTGTAATAAACGAAAATGAGAGTTATACTGTTATAATATTTAATAAAGAAACATTTAAAGGGGCTAAGGTATATATGTATGACGATTTGGCTTTATATGGTAAGGTTATTGTTGTGCATAGAGTTAAAGACAAGAGAGAAATAATTCGTTTGAAAGCATAAGATAAATAACTATTTTTTATAAGGAGGTAAATTGTGGTAAATGAAGGCGCTAAGTTAACCATAAATGATATTGCTAAAAAAGCTAAAACTTCAAAAACTACGGTATCATTTTATTTAAATGGTAAATTTGATAAAATGTCCCCGGATACAAAAAGAAGAATAGAACAGGTTATTGAAGAAACAAATTATAGTCCAAACATAATGGCAAGAAGTTTAAAATTAAAAAAATCAAATTTAATAGGTGTTGTAGTTGCAGATATAACAAATCCTTTTAGTAGTAATATAGTTAAAGGAATTGGGGAGATTACTAGAAGAAAGGGTTATCAAATATTAGTAGGTAGCACTAATTTAGATTATTACAATGAAGAAGAGTATTTTAAAAAGATGCTAGATATGGGGGTTGATGGCTTTATAGTTCAACCTACTAAAAATTTTGACAAGTTATATCCAGCAATAAAAAATAAGGGTAAGAAAATCGTAGTATTAGATAGTGTTTCTTCAAGGTACACTGGAAAATGGGTGAAAACCAATAACTACGAAATAGTCTATGAAGCAGTTTTAAAGTTAGCTGAAAAGGGATATGAAGAGTTTATTTTAGTAACAGAAGCTCCAGATAAATTAGCAGCAAGAATGGAAAGAAAAACTGGTTTTGAAGATGCTGTAAATAAGATAAATTGCAAAAGTTTTATTGAAATTATAAATGAAAATACAGAGGTTGATGAAATTGCTGAGATGCTTAAAATAAATATAAGCAATAATAAGAAAACTGTTATATTTGCTATAAATGGTAAAATACTTCAAAAGGTTTTTAAGGCTGTAAAAATGGAAGGATTTGATGTTCCAAATCATGTTGGAATAATTGGATTCGATAAATGGGATTGGACAATGTATGCAAGTCCATCTGTAACTACAATAGATCAACCAACTTATGAAGAGGGAAAATATGCTGCTAAAATGCTTATTGAAATGATTGAGGAAAATGATGATTTTTATAAATCAGAGGTATTTGATTGTAATATAAACTGGGAAGAATCAACTGATTTATAATTAATTTTATAATTTGTGGGAATGATTAACTTGTAATAATAAACATATGATGATAAAGGAAAGAATTTTTTAGGTTAACTATAAGAGTTCTTAGAAAAACATAAGAAGTTTAATTACATGGTTATAGATAACAAATATATTCAAATGAAATCTCTCTTATATAAATTAAGTTGTGAAGGATTAATTTAGTTAAATTAACTAAAGTTATAATCTTTCACTTATTTTTTTTATTTTATAAATAAAGAACTTATGATATCATCATTAAATAGAGTATTTATTATAGAAGGTGAGAGTATGGAAAAGGTTGATTTTTCTAAATTTACTGGTGATTTAGTAACTAGAGAAAATATAGAGTATGAAAAAAGTATAGAATCTTGGAATAGAGCTATAAAAAAATATCCTTTAGGGATAGTTTTTTGTAATAATATTGATGATGTAAAAAATGCTTTAGAATGGGCTAAAGAAAATAATATTCCATTTAGAATAAGAGTTGGACGTCATAACTATGAAGGATACTCCATAGGAAATGATGTATTAGTAATAGATTTAAGTAAAATGAATAATATAATCATTGATGAAGAAAATATGAAAGTTACTATAGAAGGTGGCGTTAAAAATGAAGAAATATATGAAGCCTTAGGTGTTTTAGGATATCCATTTCCAGGAGGGGGATGCCCTACAGTTGGTGTTGTAGGCTTTGCTCTTGGTGGAGGTTGGGGATATTCAAGTAGATTACTTGGGCTTGGATGCGACAATCTTCTAGAAGTAAAGTTTATAAATAGCAAAGGGAAAATTGTTATAGCTAATGAATATGATAATTCTGATTTATTCTGGGCTGCCAAAGGGGGTGGAGGTGGAAATTTTGGAGTAGTTATTTCAATGACCTTTAAAATTCCTCAAAAAATAGAAATGGCAACTTTAATAGATATAGATTACCCTAATGCGGAAAAAGAAGAACTTGTTTATGTAATAAGAACATTACAAAAAAAGTTCAAGAACTTAGATAGGAGAATGAACTTAAAAACAGCTATCTACAATTCAAAGGATAAGGGAATTGGAGTTAAGATTACAGGATTATTTTATGGACATAAAGAAGAAGCTAATGAAATATTACTTCCATTTAAGTTACCAACAAGGGTTAATTTTAATTTAAGTTATATGAGAGTTTTAGAAGCTAATAGAAAGATTGAATATAGTCATCCTCCTTATGAAAAATACAAATCAACAGGAAGATTTGTATTTAGAGATTATGATAACTGTGAAATAGAGAAACTTATAGATATAGTTTCAAATAGAGCAGAGGGAGCATATTATACTGCCATATCCTTTTATGGCCTAGGTGGCGCAGTAAAAGATGTTCATAAGAATTCATCAGCTTTTTACTATAGAGATGCAAGGTTTATTATGGGAATACAATCTGTTTGGGAAGATGATATCTTTGCAGAAGAAAATATAAAATGGATTAAAAATAATTTTAAATACATAGAAAGCATAACTACTGGATCATTTATAAACTTTCCTTTTAAAGACCTTAAGGATTATGAAGAAGAATATTATGGAGAAAATAAGGACAAGCTAAGAGAGATTAGAAAAAAATATGATGAAAATAAATTCTTTGCCTTTGAGCAGGGAATAAAATAAGATTAGACAAATGGGTAGCTGTGGACAGTGTACTCCAATTTGTACAGAAATAAAATAATATTATATAAAGAAGCATAGAGAACTTAAAAAGTTTTCTATGCTTTTTACATATATGCATTAATTTTAAGATATTGATTAATATTTAATTATATATTTTTCATATGATTTATATTTAAATCTATTTTAGAAATATTGATAATTAGACTTTATTGATAAGTTTTCTAAATAAATTATAATATATTTAGAAAATCTGGAAGTTTAGGTAAGGAATAATATTAATAAAGGAAAGGAGAATTAAAATGGCCTATAAATCATCAATTATTTTAAATAAAGAAAAATATGACTCATATTTTGATAATACATTTAAAAATTCAATTGTTCATCATTTGAAATGTTTATTATTAGGAATATTAACTTTAGGATTGGCATACCCATGGATTATTTGCATGAAGTATGAAGCTACTTGTAAACATACAGTTATTTGTGGGAAAAGATTAAAATTTATAGGTAATCCTAAGGAATTAATAGGACATTGGATATTTTGGTGGATACTTATTGTAATAACTTTTGGTCTATATGGGCTTGTAGTAAAGATTAGATTTCAACAATGGACAAGTGCAAATACAATTTTTGAAGATGTGGAAATAAAATAAAAATATTTAAAGCCTAAAAGCATAGAATTTTCAATAATTTCTATGTTTTTTATATAATCAATTTATTTTTATTATTAAATATATAAGTAAAATATTATTATAATTATAAAAAACAAGTATTTAACTTATTTAGGACATAGATTTATAATAAAAATGCAGAAAGAAATAATATACAAAAGAAAGAAGTGTTTAGTATGAGTATAAAATTAATATGCATTGATATGGATGGTACTTTACTTATGGATCAGCAAAATATTGCAGAAGAAGATAAAAATGCAATAAAAGAAGCTGTAAAAAAGGGAGCAATAGTAGCCATAACCACAGGAAGAATTTATGATTGTGCAAGAATGTACTCAGACACAATAGGTTTAAAAACTCCAATTATAGCTAGTAATGGAGCTTATATTGGAGGAGTAAATGACGAAGAAATATATAATAATCCTCTTAAACAAAGTGATTTAGAGGATTTTAATATAATAACTAAGAAAAATAATTTATTTACATATGTAACTACAAACTGGGGAATTGTTTCAACAGTAGAATTACCAGAAAATCATGTTTATAAGGTTTTAAATAAAACTTTACCTAAAGATAAACAAGTGAGATTAGAGGTTGTTAAGGATTTAGATGAAGCATTCAAAAAGTATAAGGGAGAAATATTAAAGGGTGTTTGTGTAGAAAAAGAATTTAAAGATAAATTAAAAGAAGCAAAAGAAGAATTAATAGCTTGTACAACTGATTTAGAAGTTGTTTCTTCTTGGGATGATAACTTTGAAATAATGAAAAAGGGAAGTTCAAAGGGAGAAGCTGTTCAAATGCTTGCAAAATATTTAGGTGTTTCTCAAGAGGAAGTAATGTGTATAGGTGATAGCGAAAATGATTTATCAATGATAACTTGGGCTGGAACTGGTGTTGCCATGGGAAATGCTATAGATTCAGTGAAAGAGTTTGCAAACTATGTAACATCAGACAATAAGCATGGAGGCGTTGCAGAGGCTATAAGAAAATTTGTACTTTAAAATTGTAGACAAGCTTAATATATTTTATTAAATTCCGTTTAAAGCTAGGGAGAGTTTTAGGTATATAAAGTTATTAGTAAAAGTGTTGTTAACTTGGAAAATATAATCTTTTATTAAAGTAAAATTTGTTTTAAAAGGAGATACGGTATGAGAGATATTATAGTAATAGGGGCTGGAGTAGTTGGATGCTCTATAGCTAGAGAATTATCAAAATATAACTTAGATGTCTTAGTGGTTGAAAAAAATAGTGATGTATCAGAGGGAATATCAAAGGGAAACAGTGGTATAGTACACGCAGGCTATAATGAAAAAATAGGTACTTTAAAAGCTAAATTAAACATAGAAGGAAATAAAATCTTTGATGATTTATCAAGAGATTTACAATTTCCTTTTAAAAGAAATGGTGCATTTATTTTAGCTTTTTCAGATGAAGAGATGAAGACTTTAGAAAGTTTAAAAGAAAATGGAGAAAAGCTTGGAGTTGAAGGCCTTGAAATATTAACTAGAGAAGAAGCTTTAAACATTGAACCTAATTTAAATAAAAAAATAGTTGGAGTTTTAAATGTAAAAACCTCTGGAATAGTTAGTCCATATGAAATGACAATAGCTTTAGCAGAAAATGCTGCAGAAAATGGAGTTGAATTTAAATTAAACTCAAAGGTCACTAGTATAGAAAAAATATCTGAAGGATATAAAGTAACTTTAAATAATAAAGAAGTAGTAAATGGAAAACTTATAATAAATGCATCAGGATTAGAAGGAGCTTTCTTAAATAATCTTGTAAGCATGACTAAGAGAGAAATAAATCCTGTAAAAGGGGAATATTGTTTATTTGATAAAGTAGCAGGAGCTATGATTAATAAAACTTTATTTCAAGTTCCAAATAAATTAAGTAAGGGAGTTTTAGTAACTCCAACGGCAGAAGGAAATCTTTTAGTAGGTCCTAATGCAGTAGAAGGAAAAACATTAGAAACCTCTAGAGAGGGTATAGATGAAATTTTAGATAAGAGCAAAAAATCCCTTGAAGAATTACCAGTAGCTAGAATTTTAAATACATTCTCAGGAATAAGACCTAAGACTAAAGGTGGAGATTTCATAATAGAAGAAGTAGAGGATGCTAAAAACTTTATTAATGTTATAGGAATAGATTCACCAGGATTAACTGCAGCTCCAGCAATAGGAGTATATGTGGTTAATATGATTAAAGAAAGATTAGATTTAGTTGAAAAGAAAAACTTCAAAAAAACTAGGGAGAAGATAGTTAGATTTGCAGAACTTTCTTTAAAAGAAAAAAATAAATTAATAAAGGAAAAACCTGCATATGGACATATGGTTTGTAAGTGTGAGTTTGTCACTGAAGGTGAAATAGTAGAAGCTATTCATAGACCTATAAAAGCTCTTACAGTTGATGCTATTAAGAGAAGAACTAGAGCTTCAATGGGAGGATGTCAAGGGATTGGATGCACACTTCCTATAAGCAAAATACTAAGTAGAGAACTAGGAATAGACATAAGTGATATAAATAAAAATAGTGAAGGTTCACCAGTAATTGGTTTTAAGGAGGATTAAGACTATGAGAGAATATGATTTAATTATAATTGGTGGAGGAGCATCAGGTCTTCTTTTAGCTATTAATGGTAAAAAGGACGGAATAAAAAATATTCTTTTAGTAGAGAAAGATCCAATTTTAGGTGGAGCTTTAAATTCAGCTGATTACAATATAAGCGAAAAGGGTAATTTAACAGGTATAGAATATAAAGAAAGTTTATTAAAAGAATTTAATGAGCTTAATATTGATGTTAAATTAAACACTATGGTTTTAAAAATAGAAGATTCAAATGAAATACTTTGTACAAGCAGTGAATATGGTGTAGAGAAAATAAAAGGTAAAAACATAATAATTACTAATGGTGGAAAAGAAAAAAGTAGAAATGCAGTTCAAATTCCAGGGGATCGTACAGCAGGAGTTTTAACTGTAGGAATGGCTAAAAAGATTTTTGGAATTAAAAATATGGTTCCAGGAAAAAATATCTTCATAGTAGGAGATAGCACTCTTTATATGATTCAAGAGGATTTAAAAAAGCATAATATTAAGGTTTCTGGAATCATAACAGATAAAAATAAAAATGAAGTTTTTGATTTAAGTGAAAATTTATACCCTGGATATGAAATTGTCTCTATACATGGAGAAGGAAGAGTAAGCTCTGTAACCATAAAAAATGATGATGAAAAGAAAAATATAAAATGTGATACAGTAATTTTTGCTTATCCAATGATTTCAGATGGATTAGTTGCATTAAGAAGTGGACTTAAATTAAATCCAAGTACAACTGGTCCAGCTGTAGATGAAAATTTAGAAACTTCAAGCAAAAATATATATGCTTGTGGAAATGCAATCTACATTCACAAATCAATAGAAGAAATTGAAGATGAGTGTAAAAAGCTTATTAAAACTATAAGTTAAAAATTATATTCCTATTTTATGTGTTAAAAGATATTAAAATAGGAATATAGATCATATATTAAATCTATCAAGAAGTAGTATTTGGCAATATTACATAGATTTTTATAAAACAAAGAAATTAACTTTACTGAAATTTAAATTTTGGTAGAGTTAATTTGCTATATTATGTTAAAATTAATTAACGTATTATAGTTATTATGGAATAATATGTAGTGATATTTAAGAAAAGGTGGAGGGTATATGGTCTATTTTGCTTATGGAAGTAATTTATGTTTAGATCAAATGAAAAAAAGATGTCCAGAAGCTATTCCTATGATAAGTGTACATCTTAATAATTATAAATTAGTTTATAATAAATATGCAGATATAATACCTTGTGAAGGTGAAAAGGTTTATGGTGCAATTTATGAAATTTCTCTAAATGATTTAAAGAATTTAGATAAGTATGAAGAATATCCAGATTTATATGAGAAGATTGATCTTATTGTACAAGATATAAATGGAATTTCATATGAAGCTTTTGCTTATGTTATGAATGAAAAAGGAGATAAAACTCCAGATAAAAGATATCTAGATATAATAAATAAGGGATATGAGGACTGGGGTATTATTTATTAATATTAAACAATAATAGATAAGTTAATATATCAACTTGTATAATTAAATGAAGATAAGAAGTGATAAAGAGAGAATTTTTAAGTGGGTTTAGAGTAAAGACTTTAAATCAATTTTTTTATATAAAAAGTTTTTTAGGATATAATTAAATCTTTGTGGTATAGTAGTATAAATAATTAATTTAAAAGAATAATAAATATTATTTAGAGGTATTTAGTATGGAAAAGAATGTGAGAAGACTAGAAGAGATTTTAGAATTTAACAAGAGTTTTGTGGAAAATAAGGAATATGAGAAATATAAAGCAACTAAAAAGCCAGAGAAAAAATTAGTAATTTTATCTTGTATGGATACTAGGCTTACTGAGTTATTGCCAAAAGCTATGAATATAAAAAATGGAGATGCAAAGATAATAAAAAATGCTGGGGCTACAATAATGCATCCCTTTGGAAGTATTGTTAGAAGTATACTTGTTGCTATTTATGAATTTAATGCAGAAGATGTTTTAGTTGTAGGACATCATGGCTGTGGTATGAGTAATTTAAATTCTAAAGATATGATAAGCAAAATGGAAGATAGGGGGATATCAGAGGAGACAATCTTAACTATCAAACATTGTGGAATAGATGTGGAAAAATGGCTTCATGGATTTGGATGTGTAGAGGAATCTGTAAAAGAAAGTGTAACATCATTAAAAAATCATCCCTTAATGCCTAGTGATGTAAATGTGCATGGACTTGTAATTGATCCACACACAGGAGAACTTAAGGTTATAGTAAATGGATACGAATAAAATAAAAGTTAAAAAACACTTACTTTAATTTATTTAAAGCAAGTGTTTTTTTGGACGGTTAATCAAAATACTTAATATTCACTTATAGATAAGTTTTTTATGGAAGTTATATTATTATATAAATTAATATAGGGGGAGATAGTATGGAGATAAGTAATACCATAAATATTTATAAAATAATATGGATATTTACCATTGGATCTATTTTAGGATATTGTGTAGAAATGATTTGGTGTTATGTAAGAAATGGACACTTTGAAAGTAGAAAAGGATTAATTTATGGACCAATTAGTCCTGTATATGGCATAGGAGGAGTTGCTCTTACATTATTACTTTATAGATTTATTGATTATAATGGAATAATAATATTTTTTATAAGTGCAATTATTGGAGGAGCCTTTGAATATTTATGCTCCTGGGTTCAAGAAAAGGTGTTTGGTAGTGTTTCTTGGGAGTATAATAGTAAAGCTCTAAGCATACATGGAAGAACAAGCGTTGAATATTCTGTCTTTTGGGGAATTCTTGGAGTATTTTTCTTAAGGGATATTTATCCATTATTTGATAAGTTTATGGGATTATTTTCTTTTCAAACAGTAAAAATAATCACAGTAATATTTTTAGTACTTTTAATACCAGATATCATAATATCATCTTTAGCTGTAAGGAGAGAAGTAGCAAGGATGAATGGGATAAAAGCTAAAAATGCATTAGATAGATTTCTTGATAAGAAATATACAGATGAATTTTTGAAAAAAATATATCCTAATATGATATTTAAGTAATAATAAAATTTATAGGAGAATGGCATGTTTTTTATTGGTATATTTGGAATTGAAAATAAACAAAAAGAAGTAAAACAATTAGAAAATATATATTGCAAAACTTGTTCAACAAGAACTATGGGAGCTTTAATAAAGAGTTATGAGTATTTTCATATATTCTTTATTCCTATTTTTAGATGGAATGAAAAGTATTATGTTATGTGTAAAAGATGTAACTCAATATATGAAATTTCAAAGGAAAAGGGAAAAGCCATAGAAAATGGAGAAATTAATGAAGTTAATCTAGAAGATATGACTCTTATTCAAGAGGGGCAAGTTTATGGAAAAAGAGCAGTGAAAAAAGTTTGTCCTAACTGTGGAAAAACTGCAGAGGGAGATTATAATTATTGCCCTTATTGTGGAAGTGAAATTTAAGTGCATATCAATTTGATAAGTACATATTTAAATATTTAAGACTTTTTATTTGAAAATTAAATATATAGGAGTTTGACTTTAAATTTATGGGTGTATTAAATTAATTATAAAACCTGAAGAAATATTATTTTTATAATATTTGTAGGGGAGATAAAAGTTAATTTTATACACCCATTTTGCTATTTAAAATAATATTAAAAAGGTTAAAACCTCATTTTGGATTAAATATTGACATTAATTTCAAAAAGTGTTATATATAAAAATAGAGATTAGCACTCAAGTTGTTAGAGTGCTAACAAAAAGTTTTTTGTTTTGGGAGGGAATAGTTCAAAATGGAAAAAAGAGAATTTAAAGCAGAATCAAAAAGACTATTAGACATTGTAATTAACTCTATTTATACAAACAGAGAAATATTTTTAAGAGAATTAATTTCAAATGCTAGTGATGCAATAGATAAGGTTTATTATAAGACTTTAGGAGATAGTTCATTAACTTTCAATAAAGATGATTATTATATAAAAATAAAACCAAATAAAGAAGAAAGAACTCTTACAATATCAGATAAAGGTATTGGTATGACAGAAAAGGAACTTGATGAGAATCTAGGGGTTATAGCTAAGAGTGGTTCTTTACAGTTTAAAAAAGAAAATGAAATCAAAGATGGTTTTGATATTATAGGACAGTTTGGAGTTGGATTCTATTCAGGATTCTTAGTTGCAGATAAGATAACAGTAATAACAAAAGCTTTTGGAGCAGATAAAGCATATAAATGGGAATCAGATGGAGTGGATGGATACACAATTTCAGAAGCTGAAAAAGATTCTTTTGGAACTGATATAATTTTACACCTAAAAGCAAATGATGAGGATGAAAATTATGATGAATTTTTAGAAGAATATAAATTAAAATCATTAATTAAGAAATATTCAGATTTTATAAGATATCCAATTAAACTTGATGTTACTAAATCAAGAGTTAAAGAGGGAACAGAAAATGAGCATGAAGAATATGTAGAAGAAGAAACAGTAAATAGCATGGTTCCTTTATGGAGAAGAAATAAAAATGAACTTACTGATGATGACTACAATAATTTTTATGTTGAAAAAAGATTTGGATTTGATAAACCTTTAAGACATATGCACATAAGTGTTGATGGTATGATAAGCTATAATTCAATTCTTTATATTCCAGAAAATATACCATATGATTATTACACTAAGGAATATGAAAAAGGATTAGAATTATATTCAAATGGTGTTTTAATAATGGAAAAATGCTCAGAGCTTTTACCAGATTACTTTGGATTTGTAAAAGGTATAGTAGATTCTCAAGATTTATCACTTAATATTTCAAGAGAAATGCTTCAACATGATAGACAATTAAGCCGTATTGCTAAAAATATAAAAACTAAAATCAAAAATGAATTAGAATCTATGATGAAAAATGATAGAGAAAGTTATGAAAAATTCTATAAATCATTTGGTAGACAGTTAAAATACGGAGTTTATGATGATTTTGGTATGAATAAAGATGAATTAAAAGATTTATTAATGTTCTATTCATCTAAAGAAAAGAAAATGGTAAGCCTAGCTGAATATGTTGAAAGAATGGCTGAAGACCAAAAATATATTTATTATGCTGTTGGTGAATCAAATGAAAGAATAGAGAAAATGCCACAAACTGAAATGGTATTAGATAAAGGCTATGAAATTCTTTATTTCACAGAGGATGTAGATGAATTTGCAATAAAAATGCTTATGAACTACAAAGAAAAAGAATTTAAATCAGTATCTAGTGGTGATTTAGGAATAGAATCAGAAGAAGAAAACAAAAAGGAAAATGAAGAAAACAAGGGTATATTTGAAGCTATGAAGGAAGCTTTAGGAGAAAAAATAAGTGCAGTAAAAGCTTCAAGTAGACTAAAGAATTATCCAGTATGTTTATCTTCAGAAGGTGAAGTTTCAATAGAAATGGAAAAAATATTAAGTGCTATGCCTAATAATCAAGGAGTTAAAGCACAAAAAGTATTAGAAGTTAATACAAATCATGAAGTATTTAACTCATTAAAGGATGCCCTTGAAAATGATAAGGATAAATTTAACCTATATACAAAATTACTTTATAACCAAGCTTTACTTGTTGAAGGTTTAAGCATTGAAGATCCTGTAGACTTCACAAATGATATATGTAAACTAATGAAATAATTTTAAAAGCTACATCAAATAATGGTGTAGCTTTTTTTGTTGAAAAAAATATTAATTTAAAATTCAAAAAATCCCAAGACAAATAGAAAAATATTATTAAATTCACTTATATATATGAAAAAGTGTGATTTCAAAAGATTTATAGTTGAGTGTAACAATTAAGTATAAAAGCTAATAGAATGCTAGAGAGTATATATATTTATTAATAAAACATTGGAGGGGATTTTTTGCGAAAGTGTAAATCTTGTGGAAGAGCCATTGAAGGAAATAATCGTTTTTGCTTAATGTGTGGAGCAAAAATAGAGGATGTTGATGAGAATTTAGATAATAATACAACAACGGATGATAAAAGCCATAAAGAAGAAAACTTAGAAGTTTCAACAGAAGAATTAAAAGAACTTCAAGAAAATGATTCAAAAAGTGAAAATAATTCTTATGACAATTCAAAAAAGAATAATAATGAGCCTCAGAAAAAGAGGGGGAATAAGATTATTCTAATTCCTATAATTTTAATAATTATTTTATTTTTTTCGTATAATCAATTAAAAAATTACATGAGTAATCCTCAAAATGTTATTGAAAATTTTAAAGTTGCTATATTAGAGAATGATGAACAAAAATTAATTGATTCATTAGAGACAGAAAGTTCAGCTTTACAAATAAATGAAGAAAGCGCAAAAGTTATAATTGATTATTTTAATAAAAATCCAAAGGAGTTAGATGAAACAATAAATAGTTTAAATAAAGATGCTGAATCCATTAATAAAGATGCTGAATCCATTAATAAAAATGATGCATTAATCAATATTTTTAATTTAAATAGTGATGAAAAGAAAAAAATATTTTATATTGAAAATTCAAAAAAGAGTTTTTTAGGGTTAAATAAGGTCAAGGTATATGTAAAACCTATATTTATAAATGTAACTTCAAATGTTTCAGGAGTTAAATTTTTTGTAAATAACAATGAAATATGTGAATCAGATAAAGATGACTTTAGTTTCAAGGCGGGACCGTTTGTTCCTGGAGAATATGAGTTATCATATAAATTTGATAGTGAATTTGTTAATTTAGAAGAATCTGAAACTATTGATTTTATAGAAAATAAAAGTATTCATAATAATGAATTTAATTATGAAATAGGGAATGAACTTAAGTACGTTACCTTAAAAACAAGTGAAAAATCAAAAGATGCTATAGTATGTGTTAATGGTAAGAATACTGGAAAAAAAGTTGATGAAATGAGTAACTTAGGACCAATTTTAGAAGATACAAAAATTAGTATTGAAATTAAACAAGGGGATAGTGTATTAAAATCTGATGAGATTAAAGTAGGAGAAAGAAGTGAATTATATATTGATTTAGATAATAAATTATATGAGTATGAAGTAAAAAATAACAAACAAGCAAATCAAAGTGAGAAAAATTCAATTAGTTTTAATGATGATTATAGTGATTTATATTATAGTGTTGAAAACTTAGTAAAAGATTATACTTATAACTTTACTGTTGCAGTTAATAATAATGATTTTGGAGCAATAAAAAAATACTTATATCCAGGAAAGGAGTTATATAAATCACAGCCAAATGTAATTAAGCAATTTTTTGATGATGGAATAAAAGAAGAATTGCTAGATGTAAGTGTTGAAAAAATCAATATACTAGATAAACAAGAGTTAAGTGGTACTGTTGAGACTATTGAAAAATACAATATAAAACAAAATAATGAAGAAAAAGAAAAGGTGTTTAATTCAATTTATGAGTTTAAGTTTAATAATACAAGTAAAAATTATGAATTAACTAATATGAGGTATTTAAATAAATTGAATTAAATTGTTTATGTTTAATGAGAGATAAGGAGTGATTTTATGTATTGTTCTAAATGTGGTAAGGAGATACCAAATGAATCAGTTTTTTGTCCAGAGTGTGGATGTAAATGTAAATCAGATATGGATAATAAAATAAGAGAAACAAGTGCAATAGAAATCAAAGAACTTATAACAAAAGTAATATGTAATCCGATAAGCACTGTGAAAAATGAGGCAATTAAATTATCATCTCAAAATAAATTAATATATATTATAATAACTTCATTGATTACACCATTAATAACAATCTTTTCTTTTAAAACCTATGGTTCTGGTTTGGTTAAATATATAATAAATTCTATACCTATGCAAAAAGTTTACATTTTAAACTTAGGAAGCTATATTATTAATTATGTACTCTTATTGGGAATAATATATATTTTGTTTAAATCCCTCATGAAGGATAAAATTGATAAAACAAATGCTATGGATATAATGCTTACAATTTCAACATTTAATATGTTATTAGAGATAATAGCTGCAATAGTTTTGTTTTTAGGCGTAATACCATGGGTGATATTAAAAGTATTTAGCATGATATTATTAATAATATTAATGTATAGTTTATTAAATAGTTTATTAATATTAAAGGAAAAACTTATATATATATATTCAACAGCTTTGGTTGTTATTGCTTTAATAAATATGTGGTTTGTTTTCAAAAATGTAGGATCTATAATTTCTGATATGTTTTTTAGTAACATTTTAAAATTTATGTAGATAATTTTTATTATAAAAATTAAGTACAAATATAAATTCAGTTTCATTAATAATAAAATTAAATTAATGAATATTCTTATAGTGAAAAAATACCACTAGCTAAGCTAGTGGTATTTCTTAATTAAATCACTTTGTAGATTGCAGAAGGATTTTATGGTATATTTTAAAGTGTGAAGGAGTGATTTTGTGAAAGTTACAATTAAAGATGTGGCTAGAGAAGCCAATGTAGCCCCTTCAACTGTTTCAAGAGTTTTATCTGATAGCCCCAAAATTAGTGAAGAAACTAAAATAAAAGTAAATAAGGCTATAAAAAAATTAAATTATAAACCTAATGCAATAGCTAGAAGTCTTGTTAACAATAAAACAAAAATATTAGGTGTAGTTTTACCTAATGAGGCAGATGATTCATTTAAAAATCCTTTTTTCGTAGAAGCAATGAGAGGTATGAGTATGTCAGCAGAGGAAAATGGATACTATATCATGTATGCTTTTAGTAAAAATGATGAGGACGAACTAAAGACTATAAAGGAATTTTCAAGTAATAATCTATTAGAAGGATTATGTTTATTATCTGTCAGGGAAGAGGACAAGACTATAAAATATTTAAAAGACATAAATTTCCCTTTTGTAGTTATTGGAAGACCAGATGAAGAGGATATTTTATGGGTTGATAATGATAATTTTCAAGCAATGTTTAAATTAGTTGATAAATTTATAAAAGATGGACAAAGTGACATAGCTTTTATTGGGGGAAAGAAAAGTTGGAATGTTTCCAAAGATAGATTAAGTGGATTTAAAGATGCTTTTAAGGCAAATAATTTAAATTATGATAAAACTATGGTTATTGAGGGGATAGATTTTTCAGAAGAATGTGGGTATTTGGCTATGAGGGAGATAATATCAAAAAGAACTCCTAAGATAGTTGTTACAACAGATGATTTACTTGCTTTAGGGGCAAATAAATTTTTAAATGAAGATGGAATTGAAGGAGTAAAAATAGTAGGTTTTAACAATACACCTATGACTAAATATCAAAATCCACCAATTTCATCTATAGATATTAATGCAAGAGAATTAGGGTATGAGGCAACTAAGCTGCTTATAGATTATTTAAATGGAAATTTAGTAGGTAGAAAAAAATATTGTATAGTAGATACTGAATTAATTGATAGAGGATAGAATTCCTCATGGAATTTGGGCAAACGTTTGCATAAGAATTTAAGTATATAAGAGAAAATAAAAGATAAATAGAGAAAATAATATAAATTTTCTCTTAAATCAATTTTGTAAAGGGTTTAATTATCTGATATTATAAAAATATAAAATGAGACTTAATTCAAAGGAGCCTAGCGAACTTTGAATTTTAGCCGAATTTATCTAGTGCTTAGCAATTCTTGATGACAGCTTGAATAAGCTGGAATCTTAGAATTGATAGCCAATAGGAAAAATAGAGACTTAATTCAAAGGAGCTTAGTGAACTTTGGATTTTAGCCTTATTTTAAAATCTGTTTTTTAGGTGATTCTAAAAAACAAATTTTTTTGAATTGTGGGCAAACGTTTGCACATAGTTCGAATTTAAAATTCAATCAATATACGTAAACATAAGGAGAAAATATGAATAAAAAGTGGTGGAAAGAATTAATTGCTTACCAGATTTATCCTAAGAGCTTTATGGATTCTAATGGTGATGGTATAGGTGATATTCAAGGGATAATATCTAAATTAGATTATTTAAAAGATTTAGGTATTGATTTAATCTGGCTATGTCCAATGTATAAATCACCAAATCATGATAATGGTTATGACATTAGTGATTATAAAGATATCTTAGATGAATTTGGAACTATGGATGATTTTAATGAATTGCTTAGTGAGGTTCATAATAGAGGGATGAAACTTATTATAGATTTAGTAATAAATCATACTAGTCATGAACATCCATGGTTTATAGAATCAAGAGCTTCTAGGGATAATCCTAAAAGAGATTGGTATATTTGGAGAGAAGGTAAAGGGGATGAGGAACCAAATAACTGGGAAAGTATATTTAAAGGTTCAGCTTGGGAATTCTGTGAGAATAGTGAAGAGTATTACCTGCATTTATTTGCTAAAGAGCAACCAGATTTAAACTGGGAGAATAAAGAGGTAAGAAATGAACTATATAAGATGATAAACTGGTGGCTTGATAAGGGTATTGATGGGTTTAGAGTTGATGCCATAAGTCACATAAAAAAAGAAGAGGGTCTTAAGGATATGGATAATCCAGAGGGACTTAAATATGTTTCATCCTTTGAAAAACATATGAATGTAGAGGGAATAAATTCTCATCTTAAGGAACTAAAAGAAGAAACTTTTTCAAAGTACGATATAGTTACCGTTGGAGAAGCAAATGGAGTTAGTGCCAATGAAGCTGATCACTGGGTAGCTGAAGATGAGGGGACATTTAATATGATATTCCAATTTGAGCATCTTAATCTTTGGAATTATGAAGAGGGACAAGGATTTGATGTGAAGGCATACAAAGATGTTTTAACAAATTGGCAAAATTCTTTAGAAGGTAAAGGATGGAATGCACTTTTCATTGAAAATCATGATATACCTAGAGTTGTTTCAACTTGGGGAAATGACAAGGAATATTTAACTGAATGTGCAAAAGCTTTTGGAGCAATTTATTTCTTACAAAAGGGAACCCCTTTCATATACCAAGGGCAAGAACTTGGTATGACAAATGTTAAATATCATAGCATATCTGAGTATGATGATGTTAAAACTATAAATACTTACAATGAAAGAATTGAAAGTGGTGTTTCAGAGGAAATAGCATTAAAAGAAGCTTGGGTAACTTCAAGAGATAATTCAAGAACACCTATGCAATGGAATTCAAGTGAGAATGCAGGGTTTACTTGTGGAAAACCTTGGATAGGAGTTAATGAAAATTATAAAACAATAAATGTAGAAGTTGAAGAAAGGGATGAAAATTCAGTTTTAAACTTCTATAAAAAGCTTATAAAACTTAAAAAGTCTAATGAAGCTTTAATCTATGGTGTATATGATTTAATCCTTGAAGAGGATGAAAATATCTTTGCTTATACAAGAACTTTAAATAATGAAAAGTTCTTGATAATGGCTAATTTAACTGGAGAAAATGCCAAGTACATGTATGAGAAAGAAAAACTTAATTCTAAGGATTTAATTCTTAACAATTATGAGGTTTGTGAACATAAAAACTTAACAGAGTTTACATTAAAACCTTATGAATGCAGAGTATATAAGCTTTCTTAAAGAGATTATTATATTTTTATTTATAATAATTCTAAAAATTTAAATTAAAACTTTAGAAATGAATGTAATCTAAGTTTTTTTAGAGGTTTTTATATTAAATAAAAATAAATATAAAAAGATTAAAATAAACTTAAGATTGATTTTTAGTTTTGTATTTTAGCTAGATCTATATAAAGAAAAAATTTAATATTTGGAGTTTATATAACCAATAACCTTGGAATGAATATTATAAGAATAATAAATGGAGGGATTTTGAGAATGAAGAAGTTTAAATTAGGGTCTTTTGATTTCTGGCAAAAGTTTGGTAAGGCATTATTAGTAGTTGTTGCTGTAATGCCTGCTGCCGGACTTATGATTTCAATAGGTAAAGTAATGGGAATTTACATTGATGTAGATTTCATAAAAACTATAGCGAGAGTTATGGAGGATATAGGTTGGGCAATAATTGGTAACCTAAACTTACTATTTGCCGTTGCAATAGGAGGATCTTGGGCTAAAGAACGTGCTGGGGGAGCTTTTGCAGGTACCATAGCATTTGTTCTTATTAATAGAATCACTGGTGTAATATTTAGCGTAAGCAATGCTATGTTAGCTGGTGACTCAACTGCTACAGTTCAATCCTTTACAGGGCAAACACTTTTAGTTAAAGATTACTTTGTTTCAGTGTTAGGTGCTCCAGCACTTAATATGGGTGTATTTGTTGGTATTATTTCAGGGTTCTTAGGAGCAGCATTATATAATAAGTACTATAATTATAATAAATTACCTAATGCATTAGCATTCTTCAATGGTAAACGTTTTGTACCTTTCATGGTTATAATAGGCTCAACAATTTCAGCAATAATACTTTCTTTTGTATGGCCATTTGTACAATACGGATTAAATACTTTTGGTCAATGGATAGCTACATCTAAGGATACAGCTCCAATAATAGCACCATTCTTATATGGTACATTAGAGCGTTTATTATTACCATTTGGATTACACCATATGCTTACAGTTCCAGTAAACTATACAGAGCTTGGTGGAGTTTATCATATACTTACAGGTCCAACAGCAGGACAAGTAGTTGCAGGACAAGATCCATTATGGCTTGCTTGGATAACTGATTTAAATAACTTTAAGCAAGCAGGAGATATAACTTCATACAATCAACTTATAGGGTCAGTGGTACCTGCTCGTTTCAAAGCAGGACAAGTAATACTTTCAAGTGCTTCATTAATAGGTGTAGCATTAGCTATGTATAAAAATGTTGATCCAGATAAGAAGAAAAAATATAAATCAGTATTTTTCTCAGCAGCTATAGCAGTATTTTTAACTGGTGTAACTGAACCAATTGAATTTATGTTCATGTTTATTTCACCAATATTATATGTAGTTTATGCAGTAATTGCAGGTTTAGGATTTGCCATAGCTGATATAATAAACTTAAGAGTTCATGCTTTTGGATTCATAGAGCTTATAACTCGTTCACCACTTATGATAAATGCAGGCTTAACTAAGGATTTAATAAACTTTATAATAGTTGCAGTAGTATTCTTCTTCTTAAATTACTTTGTATTTAGTTTCTTAATTAAGAAATTCAAAATAGCTACACCAGGACGTATGGGTAATTATATTGATAATGAAGATGAAAATACAAACAAAGCTTCATCAAATAGCAAGGCTTCAATGGATGAATTAGCCGTTAAAGCTATTGAATTACTAGGTGGAAAAGAAAATATAGTAGATGTAGACGCTTGTATGACTCGTCTTCGTGTTACTGTTAAAGAGATTGAAAAGGTTGGAGATGAAAAAGCTTGGAAAGATAATAAAGCCTTAGGTCTTATAGTTAAAGATAAAGGGGTTCAAGCTATATATGGTCCTAAAGCAGATGTATTAAAATCAGATATTCAAGATATCTTAGGTATTTAGGAGATTAAAAATGAAATTACTTACTTTAAACTGTCATTCTTGGCTAGAGGAAGAACAATTATACAAAATAAAATACTTAGCAAAAACAATAGTTGAAGAGAAATATGATGTTATAGCTCTTCAAGAGGCTAGTCAAAGTATTAAGGCTAGTATTAAAGAAGGAAATTTAAAAGAAGATAATTATGGATTAGTATTAATTGAAGAAATAAACAAACTAGGTGGAGAAAAATACCACCTAGTTTGGGATTACTCTCATATTGGATATGATATATATGAGGAAGGTTTGTGCATATTAACTAAGCATAAAATAGTAAATAGTGAAAGCTTTTATATATCAAAAAGTCACTGTAAAACTTTTTGGAGATCAAGAAAAATAGTAAAAGCAACAATAGATATTAAAAATGAAAATATAGATTTTTATTCTTGTCACATGGGATGGTGGCATGATAAAGAGGAAAGCTTCACATTTCAGGTTGAAAACTTACTTGCACATGCTAAGGAAAGCAAAAATAGAGCCTTCTTTATGGGGGATTTCAATAATAATGCCTTTTTAAAGAATGAAGGATATGATTTTCTTAAGAGTAATGGGTTAATTGATACTTATAATTTAGCGGAAAATAAGGATTCTGGTGTTACAGTTAATAAAAATATAGCTGGATGGGAAGATAACACTGGAGAATTAAGAATAGATATAATTTTTACTAATAGGAACACAAAAGTTTATGATAGTAGGGTTATATTTAATGGAAAAAATAAAGAAGTTGTATCAGATCATTTTGGATTAGAAATAGAAACTATGTAAAGTGATTTAAAATTTTAATTGTGGAAAGTAAAATTTGGATTTTAGTATAATAATATAATATTTTGTTGGAAAATATAAATTAAATTATTTCTGTTAATTCTGTTTTAACTATATAATATTGTATTAGAAAATAGTTTTAAGAAAGATAGTACAAGTAATAAAAGTTACTTGTACTATTTTTGTTTTTAAGAGGAACTTTTTATTTTTTTAGAATAATTTTTAGGGGAAAGAAAAAAATTACTAGAATACTTTAGAAATTAAAGAAAGATAAAATAATATTTCTAATTCATAAAATTTATTTTATGTCCTTATAACAATGAGTTTTCTTTAGAAAATTGTATTAAAAATACAAATTTTAATAAAAAATACAAAGATTTTTTATTATTTAAAAATCATACATAATTTCAGAGGTAAAATTTTAAGAAAATAGTACCTTTTTTTAACATATGAATAAATTTGAATTTTTAGTAAATGTTTTCATAACTGTTATAATGAAATTGTAACTAAACATTTAAGACAAAATTAAGTTAGACTAAGAGATGTTGAGAGAAAGTTCAACTTAAAATTATTTAGGTTGAGCTTTATTTATTTTTAGGGAACTATAAACTTCAAATATAATTCCAGTAATAATCGAAAAAGTATAGGAGGAATAACTATGAAAAAAATATTAAACGTAGCACACAGAGGATTAAGTGGATTATATCCAGAAAATACTATGATAGCTTTTAGGAAAGCAATAGAAGCAGACTGTGATGGTATAGAAATGGACGTTCATCTTACAAGGGATGGAGTTCCAGTTGTAATTCATGATGAAGAAGTTGATAGAACAACTAATGGAAGTGGGTATGTAAAGGACTTTACTTATGAACAATTATGTAACTTAGATGCTGGAATAAAATTTTCTGATGAATTTAAGGGAGAAAAAATACCTACACTAAAAGAGTTTTTTGATTTTATGAAAGATAATGACAAACTTATAAATATAGAGCTTAAAAATAGCATCATACATTATGAAGGTTTAGAAGAAAAGGTATATAAAGAAATAGAGAATTATGGATTTGAGGATAGAGTTATAATATCATCCTTTGATCACTATTCAATAAGAAAATGTATAAGACTTAATAAAAATATAAAAACAGGAATACTTTATTGGGATTGTATTTTTGAACCACATAATTATTGTAAGGTAGTTGGTTCTTCAGCACTTCATCCTGAATTTAATAGTATAACAGAAGAAATAGTTAGGGATGCCCATGAAGATTTTCAACAAGTAAATGTATACACAGTAAATGAGAAAAAAGATATGGAAAAAATGATAGATTTAAACGTTGATATGATAATAACCAATTATCCTAATATTTTAAAAGAAGTTTTAGAAAATAAAAATAAATAAATATAATAAGGGTTTAATAATTTATTTTTTATAGAGATTTAAGAGATAAAATTTTAACTATGGTAGATGAAATAACAAAAGAGGGGGTAGAAAGGGATGAAAAATAATAATGCTAAAAAATGGATTACTCTTTTAGTTTTATGTGCTGGTGGAGGAATTATTTATAGATTACCTTATTTAAGAGAGGTTTTTTATATACCAATGCAACAAGCTTTTCATTTAACAAATTTTCAAATGGGTTTTTTAACAAGTATGTATGGAATAGTTAACTTTTTACTATATATACCTGGTGGAGTTATAGCAGATAAATTTTCTTATAAGATACTAGTTCCATTTTCTCTTATAGCCACAGGGCTTTTAGGATTTTGGTATGCAACAATACCATCATACACAGTATGTTTAATCATAAATGGAGCTTGGGCAATAACAACAGTATTTACATTTTGGCCAACTATGGTTAAGGCTGTCAGAATGCTTGGAGATAGTTCAGAGCAAGGTAAGTTATTTGGTATTTTAGAAGGGGGTAGAGGAGCAGCTTCTACAGTTGTTTCATTTATAGCCTTAGGAATGCTTGCAAAACTTGGAGAAGGTTTATTAGGAATTAGATCAATAATAATATTTTACTCAGTAGCACTTATAGTTATTGGAATTATAGCTTATTTCTTATTAGATGATTCTAAAGAAGAAAAGGAAATAAATAAACAAACAAGAGGAGATATTGTTCATGGTATAAAGAAGGTTGTAAAAATGCCAGAAGTTTGGTTAGTAGCAGCCTTAGTATTTACAACTTATGCAGCATTTTCAGGACTTGCATTCTTAACACCTTATGTAACTGAAATATTTGGTATGTCAGTAGCCTTAGGAGCATTTATAGGAATAATAAGAAGTTATGTAATTATGATGCTTGCTCCACCTATATCAGGGGTTATTGCAGATAAAATGCATTCAACTATTAAATTTATGATAATAGGACTTACTTTATCAATAATATTCACTTTAGTATATGTATTTATGCCAGGAAAAAGTGCATTTATAATACCTGTACTTATTAATATGTTAATCTTATCAATAATTTTACTTGGAATGAAGGGTGTGTTCTTTGCGCCACTTGATGAAGTTAGAGTTCCAAGAGAATATACAGGTATTGCAGCTGGTATAGTTTCATTTATAGGATATGTACCAGATATGTTTATAAACTCTTACTATGGAGGACTTCTTGATTCACATCCAGGAATAAAGGGATATAATCTTATATTCTTATCAATGATAGCACTTTGCGTAATAGGATTAATTTGTGGAATTGTCCTTTATAAATTAGTTTATTCTAAGAAAAAAGAAAGTGTAGGAGAAAAGGAGCTTGAAGTAGCAAAGCTTAATTCATAATAAAAAAGGGGTTGTATCAAAATATAATAAAACTTACAAACATATTCCGAGAATTACTAGATTTCGCTAAGAATTTATAATCATTACTTCAAAAATATCACTAAAGCTTCGAAACTTGCTACGCTTCGAACAGTCTCAGCTTTTTAACGTGATATTTTCTACGTAATAATTTAAATTCTAAAGCTCATCTAGATATTCTCTTCATAATGTTTGTAAGTTTTATAAAAAATTATTTTGATACACGCCTTTTTTTTATTTTATTATGGTTTTACATTTTATAAAATTTGTTGTGAAATTTTTGGAATTATTACATTTTTAAAAATATATCAAATATAACAATTGTTCATAGATTTTAATAAATACATAATTATGCCTATAATAAATATAAACTAACCTTTTTATATGTAAGAATATAATTTTATTTATAAAGATTTTTATTTTAAAATTAATAACATATAAATAAAACTTTTAGCTAATTTTATATGGAAAGGAAGGCTGTTATGATTAATTTAAATGAAGAGCAACAAAAGGTTGTAAATGAACAAAAAAATAATATTATTTTGCTTGCCTCTGCTGGAACAGGAAAAACTAATACCTTAGCAGAGAGAGTCACTTCCATAATAAAAAATGGAAATTCAAAGCCTTCAGAAATTTTATGTATCACTTTTACCAATAAGGCATGTAAAGAGATGAGTGATAGGGTAATGAAAATAGTTGGGGGAGAGGCTAAGGATATAACCATAAGAACTTTTCATAGTTTTTGCTTTGATGTAGTTAGAACTTATGCAAAGAGAAATACAGATATTTTTTCAGATTTCACAATATTTGATGAAGATGATTGTAGAGAAGTTATAAGTAAATTAAGTTATTACTATGCTACAAGCAATTTAATGGCTACTAATATGCAAATTCAAAAGGTTATTGATTTTATAAAGGTTGAAAGAGCAAGAATAGAAACTTTAGAGGATAGAGTTTTAGATGAATATAAAACTGTAATTGATGAAATTTTTAAATTTAGAGAAGAAAAAATAAATCAAGTTTGTACTAACAAAGGAAACTTAAATTTAAATCTTAAAAATTATATTAAATTTCATGGCCATGAATTAGTAACACTATATGATTCTAAGCTTAGAGAGGACCATGCTTTAGACTTTAATGATTTAATAATACTTACTAAGGAATTATTTAAGGATGAAAAAGTTGTTAGGGCTCTTAAAAATAAATTTAAGTATATAAATATAGATGAGGTTCAGGATACAAGCATTATAGAGTATTCAATAATTGAGAAGATTTTTGAAGGAAACAATGTTCTTATATGTGGAGATTTCTTTCAAACCATATATAGTTGGCGTGGATCTGATCCAGAAATAATTTTTAATAAATTTAAAGAAAAATATAATCCTGTAGAAATTGTTTTTTCTAAGAATTATAGGGCAACCAAAAATTTAAATAAAGCTTCCTTAGAATTTTTGAACAATGCTTTTTCTAGTAAAGTTTCTACTATGTATAAAGATGGTATTTTAGCAGAATCAAAAGAAGATGGTGAGAAAATATTATTAAAGGAAACTAGAGGATTAAGAGAAGAGGCTAGGTTTATCTTTGATTATGTAAATAAGCTATGTGAAAAGGGTGAAGATTTAAAAAGAGTATGTGTTCTTACAAGGGATAATAACTATAATATAGGACTTAGTGAAGAGCTTTATCAAATTGGTGGATATGAGGGATCAGATTTTGAGTTTATACTTGTAGATCAATTTAAGTTTTTTAGGAGACAAGAAGTTAAAGATATATTAGCCTTTTTAAAACTAATAGCTAATAGATATGATTCACTAAGTTTAAAGAGAATAGTCAATAGACTTCCAACAGGAATTGGTATGAGAACCTTAGAGACTATAGAATCTTATAAGTACAAAGAGGTTGGCATAAGATTAGCAGATTATATAGATCCTCTTGTATTAAAATATGGAGAAAAATTTTCACTACTAATAAATGAGTTTGAAAAAGAGAATATAATAGTTTTTGATGTGGAAAGTACAGGGGTTGATGTTACAGAGGATGAGATAATTCAAATAGCAGCCATAAAATTAAATAAAAATGGAGAAGTAGTAGATAAGTTTGAAAAATTTCTAAAGAATAAGAAACCAGTTAAGGATTCCTATTATGTTCATGGTTTTTCAGATGAAATGCTTCAAAGAATTGGAGAAGACAAAGAAAAAGTTTTAAAGGAATTTGTGGAGTATTCTAAGGATTCTATAATAGTAGGTCACAATGTTCAATATGATATAAATATCCTGTGTAGTGAGCTTGAAAGAAATAATTTAGGAAAGCCTAAGTTTAAAACTTTTTATGATACTTTAGATATATATAGAAGATTTTATCCTGGAAATATAAATTATAAGTTAGAAAATCTAAGTAAGGTTTATGATACTAAACATAAGCCTAGCCATGATGCTATGGATGATATTATTGCTACAGGTGAGCTTCTAGTTAGGGCAATAAATAAAAAGATAATTCCAACTTCAATGGAAAGAATGGCCTTAATGTCAAAACATCTAAAAGCATTTACGGCTATTAGTAAAAAGTTAAATGAGCTTTTTCAAATAGCAGAAAGTAAAAGACCTTACGAATTAGTTGCCTGTGTAATGAATGGCTTTAATATTAAGAGTATGTATGCTGGAGATGAAAACAAAGAAAAGTTAAATAGATTAAGAGATTTATATGCTTTATTTAGAGATTTAGATGATAAGAGTAAAGGGAATAGAGATGCCTTGTTAGATATTATAAGAATAACAGGTCTTTCTAATGGAGAGCTAGAATCTTTAATAATAAATAGAACTAAAAAGCCTAGAATACCAATAATAACTGTGCATCAAGCAAAGGGCTTAGAGTTTGATACTGTATTTTTAGCAGGTATTCAAAATAATACATTTCCTTCTTATATGTCTATTAAAGAGGGAAATCTATCAGAAGAAAAAAGGGTATTTTATGTGGCAATAACTCGTGCAAAGAAAAGGTTAGTTATAACATATAATTCTCAAGGAAAATATGGACATAGAAATGAAATAAGTCAGTTTATAAATTATATTCCAAAGGAGTTCTTTAAAATTATATAATTTTTATAATAGACTTTTGTTTAAAGGTTTGTTGATTTTTTTAGATGAAAGATTATTTTAAGAGGTAATTAGGGATTATATATAAATTTTAGAAGATTAGGAAAAGCCTAAGGTTGATATACTTCATATAAATCTGTATAATAATTCTGAAACTAAAGGATGGAGTGGATTTTAAGATGAGAATGAGAAGAAAGCCTTGGGCTAGACCAGAATTAGAAGCATGTGACTTCTTTGTAGCTAATCCAAAAGAGAATAAAGGTAATTGGAAAAATACTTTTAAAAATACAGAAAACCCAATATATTTAGAATTAGGATGTGGAAAAGGAACATTTATGGCTGTACATGGTTCTGATCATCCAAACATAAACTATATAGCAATAGACATAAAAGATGAAGTTCTTGTTTTAGCTAAAAGAAATATAGAAAAAGCATATGAGGAGAAAAATAAAGCCTTAGATAATGTTAAATTAATGCCTCAAGAGATTGCTTTAATAGATACTATATTAGATAGCAATGACAAGATAGAAAGAATTTATATAAACTTCTGTAATCCATGGCCTAAAGATAGACACAAGAAGAGAAGATTAACTCACACAAGACAGTTAACAAAATATAGAGATTTCTTAGTTGATGGTGGAGAAATCCATTTTAAAACTGATGATGATGAGCTTTTTGAAGAATCTTTAGAGTATTTTAAAGAGTGTAATTTTGAGATAACTTACATAACTCGTGATCTACATAACAGTGGATATGAATACAATGTAGTAACAGAGCATGAAGAAATGTTCTCAAAACAAGGAATAAAAATAAAGTTTTTAATAGCTAAAAAGCTATAATTTTACTTAAGAATATTAGAGCGTAAGAATTAAATATGAGAATTTAATAATATGAGAGTTAAAAGATTTTTAGGAATTTAAAATAAATTTTCAAATCTTTTAGCTCTTTTGTTTTAATCTAGATAGTATCAAAACTTTCATATAAAACTTATAAATATATTCACAGAATTAATTAATATATTTATAAGTTTTATTTATAAGTTGTTTATTCTGAACTTGTCTAGTTTCTAGATTTAAGTGATAAATTTTAGAAACATAAAGAACTTTAAAAAAGTATATTTATTACAGGAATGAAATGGTATACAATGTATCTGAAGTTGCTTAGGAATTCTATAAAATTAAGTCAACTTTTAGTTAAATAGTAAAGCATAGAATTTAAATAAATTTAGTTTTTAATTAGTGTTGATTAAAAAATTACTTAAGTTTTAATTATCACTTAAGGATCACATTAAATAAAAATGTAGTTTTCCTTTAGAAAATAGCTAAATAATAAATACTTGAACTTGGGGGTAAAGAAAATGAGTTTATCAACTAACGAATTAAAAGAGATTGTCAGAAAAATTGGTAAAGATTTATCAGGTAAAATAGAGGACAAGAAGTTACAAGAATTATTTTATAATTGTTTTATAAATACAATGGATACAACTGTAGAGGTTTCAGAGGGAGATGCCTTTGTAATTACTGGTGATATTCCTGCAATGTGGCTTAGGGATTCCACTTCTCAAGTAGAGCATTACTTACCATTTGTTAAGGAATATCCAGAATTAAAGGCTATTTTTACTGGATTAATAAATAGACAAGTAAAATGTATATTCATAGATCCATATGCAAATGCCTTTAATAAAGAGCCTAATGGACAAAAATGGGACAATGATATAACTAAGGATAGCCCTTGGGTTTGGGAAAGAAAGTATGAAATAGATTCACTATGTTATCCAGTTAGATTAATACATAAGTATTGGAAAGAATCTGGTGATGAAACTTTCTTTAATGATGATATTAAAAAAGCTTTCAATATGATAATAGATTTATGGAGAGTGGAGCAGTATCATAGAGAAAAATCAGATTATAGCTTCCAAAGATTAAATTGTTCAGTAACTGACACTTTAAGCCATGAAGGATTAGGAACTCCAGTTACTTACACAGGAATGACATGGTCAGGATTTAGACCAAGTGATGATGCTTGTGAATATGGATACTTAATTCCAGCAAACATGTTCGCTGTAGTTGCCTTAAGATATATTTCAGAAATTGCAGAGAAGGTTTATAAGGATGAAGAGCTTAAAGAAAAAGCTGATAGTTTAAGAGAAGAAATAGATAATGCTATAGAAAAGCATGGAAAAGTTTATAAAGAAGGATTTGGAGAAGTTTATGCATATGAAACTGATGGTATGGGTAACTATAACTTCATGGATGATGCTAATGTACCAAGCCTTCTATCAATTCCTTACTTAGAGTACAAAGGAATTGAAGATGAAGTTTATCAAAATACTAGAAAATTTATTTTGAGCAAAAATAATAGATTCTTCTTTGAAGGAAAAGCTGCTAAAGGAATTGGAAGTCCACATACTCCAGACCAGTATATTTGGCACATAGCTTTATCAATGCAAGGGTTAACAACAAATAATCAAGAGGAAATAGATCAGTTAATTAAATTATTAAAAGAAACTGATGCAGGGACTGGATATATGCATGAAGGTTTCCATGTAGATGACCCTACTAAGTTTACAAGAGATTGGTTTGCATGGTCAAACTCATTATTCTCACACTTTATCTATGAGAAAGTTATAAATAAAAAATAATAAATTTGCTTGTTTTAACTTAATTAGTGGTTATTTTAAAGAGTTATACTCTTTAATACTATCTCCAGTGTTGTTTAAAATATAAAATTTTATTACTCTTAATAATCCTCTAATTAAGTTAAATATATATTTATAGATTTTAATAAGCTGTATAAAAAATAACTTACATTAAAACTTATAAATAGTATGAAGAGAATATCTGAATAAGCTTTAGAATTTAAGCTATTACGTAGAAGATTTTACGTTAAGAAGCGAAACTGTTTGACCGAAGGGAGTTTTTCGCTTTAGTAAAATCTTCGGAGTAATTGCTATAAATTCTTAGCGAAATTCAGTAATTCTCGGAATATATTTATAAGTTTTATAGTTGTTTTTATACAGCTTTTTATTATTTTTAAAGCTTTTTCTTTTGAGTTTTTTTATTTGAATAGAGTTTGGGTAAAAAGGTAAAAATATACTGAGGTGAATTTATGAAAAAGGTAAGCCTAATTTTAATAAATATAATCTTAGTATGTAACTTAATAGCTTGTGGAGCACAAGGAAATGAAATTGCCATAAATTTTATTGATAATGAAATTGAAGTTGAAGAAAATGAGAAAAGAGATATAACAATACAATCGAAAGATAAGTATAAACAGTTTAGAAATAGTAATACGAAAATAAAGAAAGAAGATTTAAAAACTTATTTTTATAATGATAAAACCTTAAAAGATTTTGAAGTTCCAAAGAAGACCATAGAGGAATATGAAAATTGGTTTATAAATATGGCTAGAGATAGAGGTGAAAGTGCTAAGGATATTTCTGATGCCTTTAGGTCAGTAGATATGTTAATAGGAGAGGACATAGTTAAATTCCCAGTTATAATAGACACTGTTAACTTTAATGATAGAGAAGCTTATGCCATAGCTTACTTATGTGAAGAAGGAGAAAATTTAGATATGGAAGCTCAGGAGGCAATGGAATTAAAAAGATTTGATGAAGTATTAGTAATTGGAGTATATAAGGATTCTTCTGATATATTTTATAAAGATAAATATAGTTTAAAATAAAATTTGTTTGAAAAATATATTCTACTTAAACATTAATTATTTTGTAGATTTTTATGAAGATATTATACTAATAATTTAAAGATAAAAAACTTTATTATACATAAAAAATTTAATTTTATAATTTAAAAGAGAATATTTATATTAGTGTTATTTCATTATTTACCATAATAATATTTTCTTTTTATGAGAAAAATAAAATTGAATTTAACTAACTAAGGAGGAATATATTTATGCCAAAGGATAGTCAACCAGATAATAAGGTAGCAAGAATGGAGAAATGTAACTTTCAAACTCCAATAACTAGTGAAGAAGGAAAAAATCATAATAGAACAGCAAAAAAACATTCTGTAAAGAGAGAAGGATTCCAAAGTCCTCACATAAACTAACATATAATCTTCTATATTAAAATATGGTTTTAGTCATATATTAGTTTTGTATAAACCCCTGGTGCGACGGGGTTAGCTTGAGAAAACTTGTACCGTTGGGTATATTGACCAAGAAGCTTCCACTTCTATAAGTGGAGAGTAGTTCACTTGTGAAATATAGAAAAGAAAGCTTAAATAAAAACTTCCTTTATTTATAGGAATTAGAATCAAAAAATGTTTAATTTTTGAAAAAATACTTGAATAATAAGTAACAGTATGTTAATATAATATTAACAGGTTAAAGCATAAACCTAATTTCCCTATATTTCATATATATATGCATTTGTCCTATAAGTATCCCTTAGCTTATAGGACTTTTTGTTATATATTGAAAATTAATGGAGGCTTTATTATGGTGAATGAAAAGTTTGGCATACTAGCAAAAATATTTTTATTAATTTTAATATTGGTACCTATAACTTTTAGAGTTTATGATCTTTATTATTTAAATTCAAGTTGGGATATAAATTCTAAAGTTGTTAAAAGAGGGAAGGTATATAGAGACTATATTAAGGAAAAGAAATTAACAGGAGTTCCTAATATTTATTATAAATATAATTCTTTAACTCCAGAAGAAATGATGACTTTAGATGTTTTAGCAAATACTAAGGGATATAACATAGAAGAAGTTTTACCTGAAGTTGAAAAATATGTTTTATCCAAAAATAATGAAAAAAATGGAGCGAAACTTAATGAAGATGAAAAAATAGAAGTAAATCAATGTGTTAAACAGATAAAAGAGGAAGTAAATGAAAATTTAGAGAAAAATTCATCTTATATATATTGGATGAAAATGCTAATGTCAGTCTTTACTGCATTAATGCTGGTTTTAAGCATATATGCAATTTATATGACGATTGTTTTTATAAATGAAAAGTAAGATGAAAGTTTTAGAGATGTTTTAAGTTATTGTTGATTTTTAACTAATTTTATTAATTGAAAATCAACAATAGCTTAAAATAGAGATTTATTTTAAAAATCCAATTCTGTCTTTAGGGTATACAGTAAAAAGAGCTTTCCCATCTAAATTTTTTTTAGGAACATAGGGGTTTTCCCATCTTCTTGCATCTTCTGATCTTGCTCTATTATCACCAAAAAATAGGTAGTTTCCTTCAGGAACATAAAAAGTTTTATTCATTGACTCATTATTTTTCACATAAGGTTCATCAATAAAAACATCATTTACATATAAAAGCCCATCTTTTAATTCAACTTTTTCGCCAGGAAGACCAACAACTCTTTTTATAAGCAATTCTTCGGAGGATTCATGACTGAATACAAAGATATCCCCTCTATTTATACTAGTGTAAATTTTACTAACAATTACTTCATCTTCTTCCATTATTGTAGGTCTCATAGAACCAGTAGGAATATAAGCTTTGAAAATTAGGTAATTGGTTAAAAAATAAGAGCCTAAAAAAACTATTACAGAAAAGAGTATTAAATTTTTTATTTTTAAGTGTGATTTTTTATTTAATGTAGATATATTGCTTTCAGATAATAAATTCATAAATATATTATGTTGCCTTAGGTACTATATTTCATTAAATTTAACTAAATTTGCAACAAGGACACCTCCTATCTTAAGATAATCATACCATAAAAACCAATATTTGGAAATAAAAGAAATAAAAGTAAATAAATTGAGGGGTTTTAATTATATTTTTATATTCATATATAAAATATAAGAGCAAAAATTTAAAGGATTAGTATTCATATGAATGAGATTTCAGATTTGGCAAAGATAACTTCAATTTTAGGAATTGCTGCTACCACTTATTTAGTCTATGAAAATAATAGTATTTTTATAAATGAATATGAATTATTTACTAGAAAAACTCCTAATTCCTTTAGAGGATTTAAGATTTTACATTTAAATAATTTATATGGAAAAACCTTTGGAAGTGAAAATTATAGGCTTATAGAAAAAATAAATTCTTTAAAACCAGATATTATTGTTACAACTGGGAATATGTTAACTTCATCCTTAGATAAGGATTTTGTTTTTTTAGAACTATGCAAAAATTTAAGGAGCTTTTATCCAATTTATTATTCTATAGAAGGATGCAAAAATTTAATTGGGAAAAAGTATGAAAAATATAGAGATTATTTAAAGGGGTTAGTGGATATAGGGGTGATACTTTTAAATAATAGTAAGGTTTCACTTATAAAAAAGGAAGATAAGTTAAATATTTATGGAATTTACATAGAGGATGAAATAAAGTCTTTTTCTCTTAAAGAAGGATTTAAGAAGGAAAAGATATTTTCAAAAGAAGATGTAGTAAATAAATTAGGAAGTCCTAATAGAAGTGAATTTAATATTGTGCTAGCAAATGATGTAATAAATTTTGAGGCCTATGTAAAGTGGGGAAGTGACATTACTTTTTCAGGATATACTAGAGCCATAAATAGATATATATTTAATAACTTAATGGAGAGAAAAAAGGGGATTTTCATAGAAAAAGATTCATCTATGATTTTAAGTAGAGGGCTTGGAAATGATTTTTTAAAAATGAGAATTATGAATAGACCTGAAATAACCTTGATTACAATAAGGTAATATTGCTTAGGTTTAAACAATGTTAATGCTGTGTAAAATTTTATTCAAATATCCATAGACAGTAGAATATAGGGCGTGAAAAGGTGATAGAATTTAAGAAACATAATTAGACGTAATTTAAAATAGCTTTAAAAGGGACTGTATCAAAATAATAAATAAAAATTTATTTTGATACCCCTAAAAATATATGACTTAAAATTTTTCTGCTAAAGAGAGTAAGCTATTAACTCATAAGATGAATGTGAAAGTTTTTAAATCAGAATATTAAGGAGTGCAATATAAATGCTATATTATAAAGTAGTAAATAATAAATATCTCCATAAAGATAAAGAATGGATTCTGATGCTTCATGGAATAGGTGGAAATTTAAATATATTTAAAAAGCAAATAGATGTACTGTCAGAAAATTATAACTTACTTTTAGTAGACCTTCATGGCCATGGAAATTCACAAAATCACACTTTGAAAAACATGAAAAAAACTAAAGGTGAAATATCTTTTAAATATATTTGTGAAGATATTGTAGAGATATTAGATAAGTTAAATATAGAAAAAGTAAACGTATTAGGTATATCCCTTGGTACTATAGTTGGAATGCAATTTGAAAAATATTTCCCTAATAGAGTTTCTTCTATGATATTAGGGGGAGGAATTGTAGGTATGAACTTAAAGTCTAAATTTTTCTTGAATTTAGCCTTAGTTACAAAGAATATTATTCCAAGGGAAATATTTTATAAAATTGTAGCTTATATGTCAATGCCATGTAAAAATCATAAGCTTTCAAGAAATATATTTTTAAAGGCTGCTGAAAAGTTAGATAAAAATGAATGTTTTAGATGGGTTGAGCTTATGAGGGAACATTTAGAGAATTATAAGTATGTAAAGAATAATGTAAAGAAAATCTTTATTATGGGAGATCAAGACCATGTTTTTCTTCCTACTATAAAAAAGTTTGTACCAGAAGAAGATATTGTTGTAATAAAAAATTGTGGACATATATGCAATATTGATTCCTTTAAAACTTTTAATCATCTTACATTAAACTTTTTAATAAATAATCACGGATATATGTTTGGGGCAAAAGAAAGAAGAAAATATGTTTATAAGTATAACTTTACATAAAATATATTCTGTGATATTTTGGAAGGAAAATTAAAGAGAGTGTTTAATTAATAATAAGTAGATATTTAAAGGGGGATTTTAGTATGAGACTAAAAAATATTTGCTTCATGGCTATGGCTACCATATTATGCACCTCAGTATTAACAGGATGTGGTACAAGTAGTGCAAAGGAAGATTCAGATAATGAACTTTATATTATAACAGAAGATAAATCTTCAATATCTTTAAGCAATTCTAAACCAGGTATGTTTGGAGTCACTGAAGATGGAGAAATATTTATGGAAAAAGGATATGAAGGAAAAGTTGCTTATATAGATAAAAAGGGAAAAAAATCTATAGGTTTTAAATTTGATAAAGGTAGTGAGTTTTCTTATGGAATGGCTGGAGTTAAGGAGGGAAATACTTACAAGATAATAAACAAGAAGGGTAAAACCTTGGTAGAAAAAGAAGATGGGGTATTATCACCTTTAAACAATAATCTTATAAGATATGAAAAGTTAGCTAATGAGATTTTAACTAATGAAAATACTACAGAAGCAATTGAAAGCTTAGCTCAATCTGGTAAAACTTTAAAAACTACTGGAATACTAAATACTAAGGGTGAAGTTATTGTAGAACCAGGAAGATATGATGAAATTATAAAGGATATTGGAGAGGGATATATATTAGTTAAAAAGAATAAAATGTATGGTCTTTTAAATGCTGAGGGAAATGAAATAATCCCTTGTGAATACACATCAATAGGAGAAATAAATGAAGGATTCATTCCTGTATCAAAGGGTAATCTTTGTGGAGCACTTAATGAAAAAGGAGAAATTATAGTGCCAATAGAATATTTCTATGTTGGATCTATGAATGAGGGGGTAGCTCCAGCAAGATTAGATGAGTCTGGGATAGGATTTTTAAATAAAGAGGGATCTTGGGCAATAATGCCAGACTTTGATGGAGTAACAGCAATGAATAATGGGGTTGCTTTTGCTAGAAAAGATAATAAGCATATAATAATTGATAAAGATGGGAAAGAAGTAGAAACTAAGATAAACTTTGAGAATAAAGTATCTATAAATGGATTTAGTGATAGTGGCTTAGCAGTAGTTGATATATTAGATGGAGAATCAAAATATATGTCTGTTATAAATACTAAGGGTGAAGAAATTAAAAATCTTGAAAAGAAAGATTACTCAGCCTTAGAGGTTTATCCAAGTGGATTAATAGTTTCTGTGAATCAAGAGGGGAAAAAAGGTTTACTTAAAGAGGACGGAAGTGTAATTTTAGAAGAAGAGTATAATGATATAAGAGTTATATCAAAGGATGTTATTTTAGTAGATAAGGACGGAACATATTCATATATTGATTCAACAGGAAAAACATTATATTAAATATTGGTCTATGTTCTAGGAGAATTTTTATTTTTAGTTAAATGTAGATCTAGAGTAATTTCGAAAATACTTTAAGACATAGAAAAATATTAAAAGTCATATTAAAACTTTTATTTAAGGGTTTTAATATGGCTTATTTTTTATCTAATATATTATTAGTGGATATATTGGATATATATATCTAATATAAGCATTAATGGGGAGAAATGAAGAATAAGTTACTGGAAATATTACAAAAAGAATTCTATAATTTAGTATAAGTAGTTATATAAAATAATATTGTTGTAACTAATAAAATGAAATTATTGGGTAAAATTATAAGAGAAATAGGAATATGCTAAAACCTTAATATAAAGCTTTATAGGGAGGATTGAAAATGGAGAGTAAAGAAAATAGTAAAAAGTCTTCAGAAGCAAAGAATAAACTAGAAAAAATTTATAGTACTTCCCTGCCTGATGGATATAGATTTACTGATTTTAGAATTGGTGATGAGAACAACTGGGCATATATTCAGTATTCAGCAGGTGTTTTTAAAGATTATCAATTAGCAATTAGAATGATTTTTAAAGAGGAAAATAGCTTAAAAGGAAATTTTAAAAATCGTTGCGTATTTCTTGAAAATGAAAATGGAGAGAGAATTGGAACCATAATGATTGTTCCAAGCCTTTCAGAGGAAGCGGGAGTTCAAGAAATTAAATATTTAGCACTTCTTCCTAAATATCAAGAGCAGGGTTTAGGCAAACTTCTTATATCAAAGGCATATAAAATGGTTGATGATGTAGAAGGAGCTACTAGAATTAATTTAGAAGCTTATAATGATAAATCTATAGTTCTTTTTGAGAATTTAGGGTTTGAAAGATCATGATAATTAAAAAAACTCATTCCAAAAAAATCTTAAAAGATTTAGATTGGAATGAGTTTTTTTATTTTTTAAAGAAAACTTGATTAATTATCTTAGCAATTTCTTTAACTGTTTCAACATTAGATTCTATATTCTCTTTAGCAACAATTAAGTCAGCTGTAGTTTCAGTTGCAACATCAGATATATCCTTAATGTTCTGACAAGCATCATTCACATTATTAGCTATTGTAGGTAAATCGTTAATAGTCTTAGTAAGGTTGTCCTTATTTTGATCTAAAAGACTATTTATATTTGATACTAACTTTAAAACTTTGTTTAATGTTAGTATCAAATAAACAATAGCCACACAACCTAATAAAGCTAATAATAGGTAAATAAAATTTAAATCTATATACATAATTATTAGTTAGATTCTTTAACTTCTTCAGTTTCTAAAGAAGTAGCTTCATCTGCAACCTCAACAGGAACATTTAAGTTTTCTTCTACAGCCTCTTCAATGTTTTTACATTTCTTACTATTAAGATATTCTTTTATTTTACTTTTTGCATCAGAAATATTTTCTTTTCCTTTTGCAACTTGTGTATTTAAATTTTCTTTTAACTCAACACTTTTATCATTTAATTTTTGAGCAGCCTTTTTTGAACCCTCTTTTATATCATTTCTTGTTTCTTTTCCAGATTTAGGAGCAAATAGTAAACCACCTAATACTCCTGCTAATGTACCAACGGCAGCTCCAGTTACAGCAACTTTAGCTTTTTTATTTCTTTCAGCTCTAGCTTTAGCTTTTCTTTTTTCGTCTATTAATTTTGCTAAACTCATAATCCATACCTCCCAATAAATTATTCATATCTTTTAATTAAATTATACTATATAGTATAAAAAAATCAATAATAATTATTAGTTAATATATTTATCTTACAGAAACTTATTTTATTTATTTTTGTGAATTTTAGCTTTAAAAGTTGTTTTTGTGTATCTTATGGAATTTAAGATTATATCTTTACTGCAACAACATAAAAGAATCGTTGTTCCAAAAAGAAATTTAAAAAGATTCAAATTTTCTTTCACAATAAATCACCTTACTTAATATTAAAGCTTAAATTTGCCTTCTTTATCATATGTAGAAAAGGTCTTAAAAGTTAAATATTATAGTATTATTTTTCAAATATATGTAATAAATAAGATAAGTGACTTAAATTATTTATTTAGTATAATTTAGGCTAAATTGTGCATATTATATAATTGAATAAAAGGTACCAGTGTGGTATTATGGTCTAAAATTGGTTATCTTATATGACATTTTATTTCAAATTAATCTATAAGATAAAGAAGAAAATTCATTTTTTTAGAGGAGGAGTTAAAGAATGGACCCGAGTCCCAGTATTTTACCAAAAATTATTCTAATATTAGTTCTTATCTTAATTAATGCGTTCTTTGCAGCTGCAGAGATGGCAATGGTATCTGTAAATAAATCTAAGATAAAGATGCTTGCAGAGAAAGGGAACAAAAAAGCCCTTTTATTAAAAAAGGTTTTAAAATCACCTGGCAACTTTTTATCTACTATTCAAATAGGAATAACATTTGCAGGATTTTTTGCCAGTGCATCAGCAGCCACTAGCATTTCAGAAACTCTAGCGCAATTCATGTACAAGCTAAATATTCCTTATGGTAATGAGATATCAGTTATACTTATAACTGTGCTTTTGTCTTATATAACTTTAGTTTTTGGAGAATTACTTCCAAAGAGAATTGCATTACAAAAGCCAGAAGAAATTGCTTTAATGGCTATAAGACCAATCAATGTTATTTCTAAAATATCAACACCATTTGTAAAGATTCTTTCAGCTTCAACAAACTTATTTATAAAAATATTAGGTTTAAATAAGTCTGAAGATAAAGAAACTGTATCTAAGGATGAAATAAAATCCATGATAAGTATTGGACAAGAGAGTGGTGTAATCGATAAAACTGAAAAGGATATGTTAGATAATATATTTGAATTTGATCATAAAGTTGTTAAAGAAGTTATGACTCCTAGGGGAGAAGTCTTTGCTATAAAATCAACAACTCCAAATGAAACAATTGCTAAGAAACTTATAAGTGAGCAATTTTCAAGAGTTCCTGTTTATAATGAAACTAGGGATAATATAGTAGGAATACTTTATTTAAAAGACTTCTTTGAAGCCGTTGTAAAGGTTGGAGTAGATAACATTAAATTAGATCAATTAATACGTCCAGCTTACTTTGTTCTTGAAAATAAAGCTATAGATGATTTATTTAAAGAGCTTCAAGATAGTAAGCAACATATGGCTGTAATAATAGATGAATATGGTGGTTTTTCTGGAATTGTTACTATAGAAGACTTAATTGAAGAAGTTATGGGTGATATATTAGATGAGTATGACGATTCAGAAAACTATATAGATAAAATAGATAATAATACCTATGTAGTTGATGGTTTATTAACATTAGATAAGTTAAATGATTATTTAAACCTAAATCTTGAAAGTCAAAATATAGAGACTATTGGTGGTTTTGTTGTTAACTTAATAGGAAATATTCCGCAAAGTGAAAATCAAATGGTTGAATATGACAATCTTTCTTTCCAAGTTTGTAAAACAAATAAGAAGAGAATTGAAAAACTAAAAATTTATTTAAATAATTCAACTAGTTTCAATTCAGATGTTATATTAAACAATTAAAATTATAAATAATAGGGCAATGAGCTAATAAGTTCATTGCCCTTTAAGTTTATTAAATTTAGAAAGGATATAATGTTAACGAAAAGAGGTGATAATATATATTAAATGAAAATAATTATTTAATAATACTAAAAATCATTGACTTTAAAAATGATAACCGATATCATTATCTTGAGGTTTTTAAATTTATTAAATATACATACAGATAAAGTGAATTTTTTAAGTTGTTATAAAAAATAACTTAATTATTTGTAAATTTAAGGGGGAAAAGAAAATGTTAAAAAGAAAAAAATTATTAGCCTTAACATTAACTGCTTTAGTATCTATGGGAGTTTTAGCTGGGTGTGGACAAAAAAATCAGGAAGCTAAGGCAGAAGAAACTGGATCAGGAGAGAAAGTTGTCAATGTTTATTCATCAAGACATTATGATATAGATAAGCAATTATTTAAAGATTTTGAATCTGATACAGGGATAAAAGTAAATTTAGTTGATGGAAAAAGTGATGAGCTAATTGAGAGAATGGCAAGAGAAGGAGATAATACATCTGCTGATGTATTTTTAACTGTTGGAGCAGAAAATATAGCTCAACTTAATGAGAAAGATTTAATAAAGGATATATCATCAGAAAAAATAAATGAAAATATACCTTCAGAATATAGAGGGAAAAACTGGGTTGGATTAACTTCAAGAGCAAGAATCATTGTTTATAATAAGGAAAAGGTAAATCCAGAAACAATAAAAACATATAATGATTTAACTAAGGATGAATTTAAAGGAAAGGTATTAACAAGAAGTTCAAGTTCATCATATAACAATGCTTTACTTTCATCTTTCATTCAATTAGATGGGGCTGAAAAGGCAAAAGAATGGGCTCAAGGTATTGTTAATAATTTTGCTAGGACACCAGAAGGAAATGATAGAGATCAGGCTAAAGCTATTATGGCTGGAATAGGTGATGTTGGAATAATGAACTCATACTATATTGCAAAGATGATATCTTCATCAGATGCAGAAGAAGCTAAAGTTGGTAAGGAAATAGGAGTTTTATTCCCAGAAAATACTCATTTAAATTTAAGTTTTGGAGCAGTTACAAAGAATGCTAAAAATGAAGAAAATGCAGTAGCATTATTAGAATATTTAACTGAAGAAAAAGCACAAAAAGCATATGTTGACGAAAATGGAGAGTTTGCTTTAAATACTAAAGTTGGTAAGAGTGAATTACAAAAATCATGGGGAGAATTTACAGTTCAAAATTTAAACTATGAAATTTTAGGAGAATCAAAACAAGAGGCTACATTAATTTTTGATCAAGTAGGATGGAAATAATGAAAAAAATTAAATTTAATGGGTGGGCACTTTTAAGTACAATCATCAGTTTGATGATTGTACTTCCTAATATAGATATAATTATTCATTTATTTCAAAAACCAAACAAAACATGGTATCACATAAAAGAATATTTATTAAAGGATTATATAGTTACATCTATAATAGTAGTCTTTTTTACTGTTTTATTAAGCATAATAATAGGGGTAACTTTAGCTTGGCTTATATCTGCCTATGATTTTCCATTTAGGAAATTTTTTAGATGGGCTTTAATACTTCCATTAGCTATACCACCATATATAGGGGCATATACATATTCAGGAATGGTTAGCTATACTGGCGTTATACAGAGATTTTTTAGAAATATTTTAGGGGTAGAATTAAATCAAAAATACTTTGATATTATGTCTATTGAGGGAGCTATTTTTATATTTACATTGTTTTTATTCCCATATGTTTATATGGTTACAATGACATTTTTAGAAAAACAATCGGCAGGATTAATAGAAAGTGCAAGACTTTTAGGAAGCAGTGCAATAGGAATATTCTTTAGAGTTATCATACCTGTAAGTAGGGGAGCTATAGTAGCAGGCTCAACCTTAATAGCCTTAGAAGTTTTAAGTGATTATGGAGTTGTATCATATTTAGGTGTACAAACATTTAGTACAGCTATATTTAAAAGTTGGATATCCTTAGGGGATGTGGATTCAGCCATAAGATTAGCAGGAATACTTATGGTAGTAGTATTTATAATTATTTCGTCAGAAAAGGCCTTAAGAGGAAGAAAAAAATATAGTTTTACTAATACAAAGGTTAGACCAATAAAGAGAAAAAATCTTAAAGGTTTTAATAAATTTATAGTTACATTATATGTTTTAATAATATTCTCACTAGGATTTCTTATACCAGTACTTCAAATGATAGCTTGGGCAATTGCTAGCTATAAAAATATCTATTATAGTCAATTTTTAAGTATGATATTTAATTCAGTAATACTTGCCTCTGGATGTAGTTTACTTATAGTTATAATGGCTTTAATAGTAGCAAACTATGTAAGAACTAGAAGTGGATTATTATCAAAAATATATGCAAAAGTAACTTTAATAGGATATTCCATTCCTGGGGCTGTAGTTGCCATAACTATGATCTTATTTTTTGTAGATATTGATAATAAAATAAAAGGATTAGCCTTAAGCACAAGTATAATAATGTTGGTATTTGCTTATGTAATAAGATTTTTAGCAATAGGATATCAAAATATAGAGGGTGGCTTTGAAAAGATAGGTAATAAATTTACTGAAGCTTCAAGAACTTTAGGATATGGGGTTACTAAAACATTCTTTAAAGTGGATATACATATGTTAAAACCTGCTATTTTAGGAGCTTTTGCTTTAACTTTTGTTGATATTATAAAGGAATTACCTTTAGTTTTAACTTTAAGACCATTTAACTTTTATACTTTATCAACAAAGGTATTTGAGTATGCCAATGATGAGATGATACCTGAGTCAGCAATACCATCTCTAATAATAGTTTTTGTTAGTTTTGTGGCTATATATTTCTTATATAAAGTTGCTGACAAGGAGGATTAGTAATGTTTATTGAAATAAAAGAATTATATTTTAAATATCCTAAGTCTAAGAATGATATTATAGATAATTTTAATATGAGCTTAGAAAAGGGAGAGATATTATCTATTCTAGGTGAAAGTGGAAGCGGAAAAAGTACAATACTTAGAATAATTGCTGGTTTAGAAGAGTCATATAAAGGAGAAATAAAAATTGGTGGGAAAATAGTTTTTTCAGATAATAATTTTGTTGAGCCTGAAAAAAGAGGAGTTGGAATGGTCTTTCAAGACTATGCTTTATTTCCTCATATGACTGTGAAAAAAAACATTCAGTTTGGACTAAAGGGCAAAAATAAGGAAGAAAAAGAAAAAATAGCTATGGATATGCTTAAACTTGTTAATTTAGTGGAACATAAAGATAAATATCCATATGAATTAAGTGGAGGACAGCAGCAAAGGGTAGCCATAGCGAGAGCTATAGCACCCAAGCCATCAGTACTTTTATTAGATGAACCTTTTTCAAACTTAGATGCAGATCTTCAAGAAAAAATAAGAGGGGAAATAAAAGAGATTCTTATAAAAGCTGGAATTACATCTATATTTGTAACTCATGATAGAAGTGATGCAAAGGCTTTAGCAAATAAATTTATAGAGTTAAAAGAAGGAAAAATAATAAAAGCTGCTTCAATTAATGAGTTAAGGTGTTAGTTTTATAAATTAAAATAGTATATATGAAGAGATTGGTGAAAAATAAAAGGTGTGAATTAAAAATAAGTTTTATTAAAATTTATTTTCATTCATACCTTTTATTTTTAAATTAATATTAGGTTAGTAAGGGACTATCTAATATAGTTAAATATATTTTGGAAAACTTTAGTTTTTAATTGATATTATTAGGTTAGTAACCTAAGTTACTTCTGAAAAATATTTTTTAGTGTATACTAAAATTAATTTATAAATTGAAATTTTTACATTTAATATATAGGAGGAATTTTTAAGAATGGATGGTATAGGAATAGGAATACCTAAGATGGTTAGTGGAACTCATTATGGGAACTTACAAAAGGTTAGAGGGGGAAAAAGAACTTTTGGAATAACTCCTCATATTCCAGGAGGATTTATTAATCCAGAGCAATTAGAAAAGATTGCAAAGGTAACTAAAAAGTATAATGGGGTAATTAAAATTACATCAGGTCAAAGACTTTTAATAACAAATCTTAAGGGAGAAGATTTGCCTAAAATATGGGATGAATTAGGAATGGAGCCTGCTGTTAAAAAACAAAACTCAGTAAAAAATGTGGAAATGTGTCCAGCTGGTTTTTGTAAGAGATCAAAATTTAATACCATAGGTACAGGTATGAAATTATTAAATAAATATAAGCATATGGATATGCCATGTAGAACTAAAATCGGAGTAGCAGGCTGTAGAAATGCCTGTGGAAGTGTTTATTCAAAAGATGTTGGAGTTATAGCTGATAAAACAGGATTTTTAGTAACGGCAGGAGGGTCAGCAGGTCATAATCCAAGAATGGCAGACATACTTATAAAGGATGTAGATGAAAAGGAAGCTTTAAGAATAGTTGATAAAATCTTTGAGGTTTATAAAGGGGAAGCTGAGGCTGGAGAAAAATTAGGAGATTTTATTGATAGAATAGGAATTGAAGTGTTTAAAGAGAAAACCTTAGTATAATAAAGGAATATAGATTTAATTTGATATAATAGCTTTTAAAGATGAAAAATAAAAGAATTTAGCATGTGCAAGAAGAGTTTTTATCTGTTATTATCTATTTAAACAATAAAGATTATTAATTAATAGTAATGATGAATTTAGAGATAAGTAATATATAATATTCAGGTAAAACGAGAGGAGAATTTTATTATGTCAAATGTTTGTTTATGTAAAGGTGTTTCAGAAGAAAAAATAGTTGAGGCAGTAAAGAACGGAGCTCTTTCTTTTGAAGAAGTAGGAGAAAAAACAGGAGCAGGAACTGGTGCTTGTTGTGGTGCTAGATGCAAATGTAAAATCGAAGAATTAATAGAAGAAAATAAATAATTATATAAACCTAAGAGGTGCACATTTATGTGCACCTCTTTTTTTGTCTCTTATTCTAATATCTTAATAGTAAAAACTTTAAATTAATTTTAGCTATGTATTAAAAAGATTTTTTATACGTAGCTTTTATTTTATAAGGTTTTAAGTAAAGATACTTTGAAAAATAAAAAATTAAACAATGAAAATATATTGACACCATATGAAAATAGTGTATATACTGTATATATAGAATATATACAGTATATACACAGAAAGAGGTGAGTTTTTGAATATAGTAGTTTCAAACACTTCAGGGGTACCCATATATGAACAAATAGCTAAAGCTATAAAAAATGAGATTTTATCTGGAGATTTAAAGGAAAATTCAGCATTGCCGTCAATAAGAAGCTTAGCTTCTGAGCTTAGAGTAAGTGTAATCACAACCAAGAGAGCTTATGAAGAACTTGAAAGAGATGGTTTTATATACACTTTACCTGGTAAGGGATCTTATGTTGCAGAGCAAAATAAAGAACTTTTAATGGAAGAAAAGCTTAGAGAAATAGAAGAAAAATTAGGAGAAGCAATTGATATTGCAAATAGCATAGGACTAAATTTTAATGATTTAGTTGGAATGCTTAAAACTTTAAAGGAATTATAAAGATAAGGTATAGGTTTAAGGAGGAAGGTTTATATGGAAAATGTACTTGAAATAAAAAATATAAGTAAAAATTATAAAGGATTTTCTTTGAAAGATGTAAGCTTTAATATTCCTAAAGGTTTTGTAATGGGATTAATAGGGCCAAATGGAGCAGGAAAGACTACAACAATAAAAGCCATAATGAATTTAATAAATTTAGATAGTGGAGAAATATATATTTTTGGTGAAGACATAAAGAAAAATGAAATATCAATAAAAGATAGAATTGGATTTGTTTATGATGATTGTTGTGCTTTTGAAGATTTTACAATAAAAGAAAATAAAAAAATAATATCTAAATTTTATTCAAAATGGGATGAAGAAAAATTTAAGTATTATCTTGAAAAATTTGAGTTAAATGAAAATAAAAAGCTAAAACAATTATCAAAGGGACAAAAAATGAGGTTTTCATTGGCATTAGCTTTATCTCATAAGGCAGAATTTTTAATATTAGATGAGCCAACATCAGGCTTAGATCCTGTTTTTAGAAGTGAACTTTTAGATATTTTATTTGAAATAATAGGTGAGGAAGAAGTATCAATACTTTATTCAACTCACATAACAACGGATCTTGAAAAATTAGCTGATTATATAACCTTTTTAAACAAAGGAAAAGTTGAATTTTCCTTAGAAAAAGACTTGTTATTAGAAGAATACTTTTTAGTTAAAGGGCCTTTAGATATTTTAAATAAGGATTTAGAAAAAGAATTAATAGGATTAAGAAAAACAAGATATAACTTTGAAGGACTAACTAACAATATGAGAAAATTAAAAGAACTTTTCGGTGAAAAAATTATTTTTGAAAAGGCTACTTTAGATGATATAGTTGTTTATTATTCTAAAAAGGATGTGAAGTAGTATGAAAGAATTACTTAAGTTAGATTTTTTTATACAAAAGAAATATATCAAGAGTTCAATTATTGTGTTTCTTTTTTTAGGCATTACTTTTGCGTTAACTCAAGGAATGAATTATTTATATACTATGGGAACTTTTATTGTATTTTATCTGACGATAATACCAATTGAAGTTGAAAGAAAAAGTAAATTTAATATTTACTTAAATTCTTTACCAAATAAAAAATCAAATTATATTTATAGCAAATATCTATCAACATTAATTTATATTATAGTAGTTAATTTATTTTTATATTTATTCTGTACTATTTTAGGAGTAATTTCAGGAAGTGATTTTACATTAACATTAAGAGCAATTCTTCCAAATATAATAGTTCAACTATTTTATGTATCACTGACTTTACCAGTATATATGATTATAAGTCATAAATTTTATAGAGTGGTTAATATAATATTTACTATTTTAATAATGATGATTAGTTCAATATTATTTAATTCTCTTGAAAATGAAAATTTACAAGTATTATTTAATATTACTAATGGAGTTTATGGTTTAGCATTTGGAATACTGGCTCTAATAATATCATTAATAGTGTCTCTAAATATTTATAAAAAAAGTGAGGTGAGTTAATATGAAAAATTTAATTATTAAAGACTTAAAAAATATAAGAGTAATATTTATATTTTATATCCTTACAATGACTTTTGGATATTCTCCTTTTTTTATAGACTTACCGAAAGATAGATATGATTTTTTAATAAATAGTGTTTTCATTTATTTTACCTTGTTAGCTTCAATGATTAGTGTTAATTTTATAATTGCAAAAAATACTAATAAAGGAGCAATGACAAATAAATTATTAAGATCACTGCCAATTGATGCAAGAAGTGTAGTAGGCACATCTTTTATATTACCTATATTAATTTTTTTAATATTTTCTTTACCAAATATATTAGTAGGTATGGGTGTAAGTTTTATGTTAGGAGAAAAAATCATTGTAAATCCATTTAATTTACTTTTAACATTTATAATTTTCTATATATATGCATCAATAACATTTAGTATGGCAATTATATACCCAGAGAGCAGTGTAGTATCTTATTTAAGAAGCGTTCCATTATTTATATTAATAATCGGTCTTGCTTTAGTAGAAAAATTTATGAAAAATATAAATTATGATGTTTCAAATATTTTAAATTCATTACCTCTTGTGGTACTTATATTAGCAGTAATATCAATATTTATATTAATTGTTTTTTACAAGTTTTCCTTAAATAAATTTATAAGAAAAGAATTATAATACTTGTTTTATAAGAATATAGTGTTATTTGAAATTATATAGAGATATGTAAATATACATATGATAATATATAATAAAAAACAAAAAGTATTATTTGAAATATGGAGGTTATGAAATGGCAAGCAAAATGTTACACACATGCATAAGGGTAAAAGATTTAGATAAATCTTTAAAGTTTTATAAGGAAGCTTTAGGACTTATTGAAACAAGAAGAATGGATTATCCAGAATATAAATTTTCTTTAGTGTATCTTTCAGATAAAGAAGATGGATATGAAGTAGAATTAACTTATAACTATGATCAAGAAAAGCCATATGATTTAGGGAATGGCTTTAGTCATATAGCTGTCGGGGTAGAAGATATAGAAGCTGAAAGAGAAAGACATATTTCTTTAGGATATGAGGTTACACCTATGAAAGGTCTTTCAGATGGAGCTGCAACATATTATTTTGTAACAGATCCAGATGGCTATAAAGTAGAGGTAATTAAACTTTAGTTATGATTCTATAAAAATAAGGGCAGATATAAAAATAATTTTATAGAAACTTACAAACATTATGAAAAGAGTATTAGTAATTCTAAGAATAGGTTTGTGAGTTTTGTTTTTATATTTTTATAAAGCCCTTTATTTTCTACTGAATTTGTATGACTTCTCCAGAATACTTTAAGGAATATTGCTTAGGTGTTAACCCAAACTTCTTTTTAAATAATTTTATAAAGTGAGAAATATTTTCATATCCTAAATCATAAGCCACCTCTGTAACTGATGAAAACTTAAGAAGTCTTGCAGCCTCATTAAGTTTTAAGCTTGTAAGGTAATCATTAGGAGTCATTCCCATAGCTTTTTTAAACTTTGAAGAAAAGCTTGGAAGAGACATATTTAGGTCATAAGCAATTTCTGAAACTGTTATATTATTTTTAAGATTTCCTTTCATTATCTGAATAGAACGATTTATTGGATTATTAAAATCACTAGAAATAATATCTTTAGCTCCCTTAGTATTTAATAGGCTATAAGTTATTTCTTGTGCATATAAATCAAGTAAAAATTCTTTATTATTTGTATCTTTAGTAGCAGTCTCTACAATTCTTTTAGTAGTCAATTCTATTAATTCATTATTTTCATTAAAAAATGGTTTTTCTAATATAGATTTATTTAAATCTACATCTAATTCATAAGATAGTTTTTCTGAAACTGTATTTATTAAATCTTCATTTAATTCTAAAACTAAGGCTTTAGTAGGTTTTTCAATTTTCATTTCCACACTTGAGTTTGGTGGAAGAAGCATATATTTAGATGAATCATATATGATATTCTCACCATTATTAATTCTTACATTTTTTTCTCCATCAACTATAGTGCATAGTCTTTTATATTCATAAGACTTATATGTATCTTTGTAATTCTTCTCAAAGGTGTAATATAGAATTCTTAAATATTCAGTTTCTATACCATCTGCCAATTCAAGTTGTCTATCAAATCTATCCATAAAATTCTCACCTCATAATAAATAATATAAAAGCTTATTATAGTATTGTCAATTTCTGTCGATTTAAAAATGAGATATTTTTTAAAAAAATGGATTAGTTAAATTTTTAACGATAAATTAAAATTAAATTATAAAGTGAAAGTAAATATTGAGAATATACTTAATAGAAAGACTTGGAGGAAAAATATATGAGTTATAAATTTTTTATGCCAGCAATAAGTTTAATGGGAGCAGATTGCTTAAAAGACGCTGGTGATCAAGTTGGAGAATTAGGATTTAAAAAAGCTTTAATAGTAACAGATAAAGTTTTAGGTCAAATAGGAATAGTTAAAAAAGTAACAGATGTTTTAGATAATAAGAATATAGAATATGCAATATATGATGAAACTAAACCAAACCCAACAGTTAAAAATGTTAATGATGGTTTAGCATTATTAAAAGAAAAAGAATGTGATTTTGTTATTTCATTAGGTGGAGGCTCAGCTCATGACTGTGCTAAAGGAATAGCTTTATTAGCTACTAATGGCGGAGAAATAAAAGATTATGAGGGAGTAGATAAATCTAAAAAACCTCAATTACCAATGGTAGGTATAAATACAACTGCTGGTACTGGTAGTGAAATGACTTTATTCGCTATTATAACTGATGAAGAAAGACATATAAAAATGGCTTTAGTAGATAAGCATTTAACACCAATAATAGCGGTTAATGATCCTATTTTAATGCTTGCTATGCCAAAATCATTAACAGCGGCTACTGGTATGGATGCCTTAACACACGCTATAGAGGCTTATGTTTCAACTGCTGCTACACCAATAACAGATGCTTGTGCAGAGAAAGCTATAGAACTTATAAGTAATTATTTAGTGAATGCTGTTGAAAATGGACAAGATGTGGAAGCTAGAGATATGATGGCTTATGCTGAATACTTAGCAGGAATGGCATTTAACAATGCTAGTTTAGGATATGTTCACGCTATGGCTCACCAATTAGGTGGATTCTACAACTTACCTCATGGGGTATGTAATGCAATATTATTACCTCATGTTCAAGAATATAACAAATCTACAAGTGCTTCAAGATTAGCTAAAATTGCTAAAATAATGGGTGGAAACATAGAAGGATTAACTGATGAGCAAGGAGCAGATCTTTGCATAGATATGATAAAATCATTATCACAAACTATAGGAATTCCAGAGGGACTTGGAGTATTAGGAGTAAAAGAAAGTGATTTTGAAACTTTAGCTACTAATGCTTTAAATGATGCTTGTTCATTAACAAATCCAAGAAAAGGAAACTTAGAAGAAGTAATAGCTATATTCAAAAAAGCAATGTAGTTATTAGGAAATAAAAAAGAGTTTTAAAAAATCAGATATATTTAATTTAAAATAAATATAATTACATTGACCACTTTAAATTTCATAATATATGGGCAACAAGGCTTAGGCTTTGTTGCTTTTTTAAGTCTTTATATATAATTTATGATATAATTTCTTTTGTATAAATAGATGGAAGGAATGGTTTTAATGAGTATAGCAATAATGGCATGCAGAAAAGTAATAGGAAAATGTGCTGCATCAGGATGCTTTAAGGCATATAATAATTCAACAGCTGCTTTTAGTATTTATGGAGAAAATAAAGAAGATTTAGCTAGTTTCTTTTATTGCGCTGGTTGCAAAGATACCCTAGTTGAAGGAGAAAATTGGACACATAAAGTAAAGCAATTAAAAAAGAATGGCGTAGAAACAATACATATATCTCACTGCATAGAATCTAAATGTGATGATTTAAAAAAACATGAGAGAATTTTAGAAAAAGAAGGCTTTAAAATAGTTCACGGAACTCATTAATATTGTGATTCTAAGTTAAATTAGCCTTATTTTAGATTTTAGCTTGGAGAAGAATTTGTTAGGGTATTATGAAAAAATAGTTTAATTATTCATGGAATTTAGGGGGAAAATAAATGAATTTAAAGAAGATACATCATGTGGCAATTATTGCTTCAGATTATAAAAAATCAAAAGATTTTTATGTAAACTTATTAGGTTTAAAAATTATAAGAGAAGTTTATAGAGAGGAAAGGGATTCCTATAAGCTTGATTTGGAAATAGGGGATTCACAAATAGAATTATTTTCATTCAAAAATCCGCCTAAAAGACCAAGCTATCCAGAGGCCTGTGGACTTAGACATCTTGCCTTTGAGGTTGAAAATATTGAGAAGCAGGTTAGAGAGCTTAAGGAAAAAGGTATTAAAGTGGAAGAAATAAGAATAGATGAATTTACAGGACGTAAATTTACTTTCTTTAGTGATCCAGATGATTTGCCTATTGAATTATATGAAATCACATGTAACTAAAAGTTACATGTGATTTTTTTGTTAAAATTATTAAATTTATTTAAATAATAAGATTTATATTAATAATTCTTTATTTTTTTATTAAAAAATATTTGAAAATCATTTTCTATTATGAGATAATCTAATCTACCAGAGCAATTCATTTAACTAAATATAAAATTTTTGTACTAAAAAATTATTTGAAATTTATATTTCTATATAATTTTTAGTAAGGTAATGAATTGTAGGACCTCTCTAAAGAGCATAAATATAGATGAACTAATTATAAATTTATATTTAAGGAGTTAAATTAAAAGATGAAAAGAAAAAAATTAAGTATTTTTATACTATCAGCAGCGATAGTAACAAGTTCAGTATCATATGGAATGACAGCGAAAGCTGATGAGGTCAAAGAGACTAAAGGATATAATTACAATGTAAATTTATCAGAGCAAAAAGCTGTAGCTAATAATAAAATTTCAGTGAAAAAAGTTAATGGAGAAATTTTAGGCTATGCAAATCCATTTACTATGTTACAAATATTAAATATGAATGGAAAAACAGTAGAAGTAATTACTCAAAGTGGCTTAAGAGGGTATGTAGATGCTAATGAATTCACTTTAGTAGAATCTGCTGTTAATGATAAATTAATTGAGAAAAATATAGAGGGACATGTTACTAATGTTTCAACAGTATTAAATTTAAGAAAAGAGCCTAGAATAGGTGCTGAAATAATAAATAGATTACTTAATAATACTAAGGTTAACATACTTGGAAAACAAGGTTCTTGGTATAAGATTGAGTTAAACGGACAAAAAGGATATGTTTATGGCATGTTCTTAAATGAAGGAACTATGAAAGAGAATAGTTCAAAGACTATAGCAAACAAAAAATCAGAAGTTAAATCTGAATATAAGAAAGAGAAAAAATCTTCAGTTAAAAAAGAAGCTAAAAAAGAGGTTGTTTCAGGGGCTAAGGCTAAAGTAGCACAAAAGCAAAGAGAAGAAGCTAAAGCTAATATGACTTCAGAAGTAAAACCAGCAATAAACAAAGAAACAAAATCTAATAATAAGGTTGAAGTGAAATCAGAAGTTAAAAAAGAGGCAAAGAATGAAGTTAAAACTGAAATGAATTCAGTTACAAAGGCTGAAACAAACCAAGTAGTAACTTCTGAAATTGTACAAGCAGTAAAATCAGAGAAAAATCCAGAAACTAATCTTCAAGTAAGACCAGAGATTAAATCTGAAGAAAAAACTGAGATGATTTCTAAAGAAAATTTAAATGTGAATCCAGAAGCTAAAAAAGAGGGAATTTCAGAAGAAATAAAGCCTGAGGTTAATACTGAGGTAGAATCTAAGCCTGAAATGAATAAAGAGGTTAAAGTTGAAGAAGCTAAAGTAGAGGAAAAACAAGAACCTAAGCAAGAGGAAGTTCAAGATTCTAAGGCTAAAGAAATGGATGAACTTTTAAAAAGTGAAGAGTATAAATTCTTAAGAATGAGTATATCTTACGGTGAAAGATTAGTTGATAGAAATGATGTATACACAAAAGACTCATTAAAGATTTTAAGAACTGAATTAGCAAAAGCTAAAAAAGTATTCCAAGATAAAGATAATTTAACTATGAAGTTAGTTCAAGATACAAGGGATGATTTAGAAAGAGCTATAGTAGATTTAGTTAAGTTAAGTGATGTTAAGAAGCCAGTTAAATCAAAAGCTAAGGTGGAAGTGAAGAAAGAGTCTAATACTGAGAAAAAAGAAGAAGTTAAACCTGTTGAAGCTTCAGAAGAAAAAGTAGAAGTTAAAGAAGAGCCTGTTAAGGTAGAAGAAAAAGTAGAGGCTAAGAAAGAGGAAGTTCAAGATCCTAAGGCTAAAGAAATGGATGAGCTTTTAAAAAGTGAAGAGTATAAGTTCTTAAGAATGAGTATATCTTACGGTGAAAGATTAGTTGATAGAAATGATGTATACACAAAAGACTCATTAAAGATTTTAAGAACTGAATTAGCAAAAGCTAAAAAAGTATTCCAAGATAAAGATAATTTAACTATGAAGTTAGTTCAAGATACAAGAGATGATTTAGAAAGAGCTATAGTAGATTTAGTTAAGCTAAGTGATGTTAAGAAGCCAGTTAAATCAAAAGCTAAGGTGGAAGCTAAGAAAGAGTCTAATACTGAGAAAAAAGAAGAAGTTAAAGAACAACCAGCTAAGGTTGAAGTAATAGTTCCAGAAGTGAAGGAAAATAAAGAGATTAAGAAAGAGGAGCCAGTTAAAGCTAAAGAAGTAGTTAAAGAGAAGAAATCTAGAGAAGAAGAAATAGAAGAGATTCTAAAAAGTGAAGAATATAGATTTTTATTAAAAGATATAGCTTATGGTGAAAGATTATCTGAGAAAATTACTGTTTACACAAGAGATTCATTAAAAGTATTAAATGCTGCCATAGAAAAAGCTGGAAGAATAGTTAGACAAAAAGAAAAATTAACTGTAAAATTAGTTCAAGATACAAGAGATGATGTAGATAGAGCTATAGTAGATTTAGTTAAAAAAAATAATTAAAGTTAAATTTAATTAAGGGAGTTTTGTGTAAAAACAAAACTCCCTATTTTTTTAGTTATTAAATTTTAGAGAAATTTGCAAATATTATATAGAAGTTTTAAAATCTCATAGCGAAGTTTGTAAATCTTATATAAAAGTTTGTATGAAAAGAAAGTATTTTACGAGCTTAGTATATCTTCTACATTTTAAATTCTCTTTTAAATTAAAATTTGAAATTGGAATTCTTCTTTTGGAAGTGTTGTTAGGACTAAATTTAAAATTGGACCTTTAACTTTAATATTATTTTCTTCAATATAGGATTTTAATTTAAAAATAGCTTTATCACGTTCATTTTCTTTATATGAAAGGCATAAATAGTTACCACTAGGTATAATGAAATTATGTATATTTTCATAATCTTTTAGAAGCATATAAACCTCTGTATTATTATTTTCTAGGTCTTCTAAGCTATGTAAATATAGCCCTTTTTCTAGAGAACGAGGAGGTTCTAAAGTATTTATCTCTGATTTAAACTTTGAAAATACTTGCTCTCTATGGGAAACAACAAAATTTATATTTCTATTTAGGCTTTTCTTTACTACATATCTTTCATTAATATACTTTTTATGAATATAATTTATGTTGCTTAGTTTAAAGTTACATTCAAAGGTATGCTTAATTTCACTTATATCTTCTTTTATCATATTTAAACTTTCAATTTCCTTTTCAATATCCCTTATTTTAAGTTCAAGAAATTTCACAAATTCCTGAGAATCTATATTTTTATTTAGTATTAAATCAATTTCTTTTAAGGGAGTACCAATTTTTCTAAGATATTTTATAATCCTTAATTTTCTAAATTTATTTTCTGAATAATATCTATATCCACTATTAGGATCAATATAAGAAGGTTTTAATAATCCTATTTTGTCATAGTTTCTTAGTCTATCTATGGACAAACCAGTAATTTTTGAAACTTCACCAATTGAAAAATATTTATTCATTAAAATAATCGCTCACTTTCTAAAAAAGACTTTACTCTAGTATTATACTAGACTTTATAATACTTATTATTATAAATTTTATTAATTAAAGATAAGAAGAGTGAAAATTACAATGACAATTAAACAAATGAATATAAAAATATTTAAACTACCTTTAATATTTGCAGTTTTATCTGTAGTATTAATGGGATTATACAAAACAATATTTGGAGTGGAAAACACTATTATAGGATTAATAATAGCAATGGCGTCCTATGCTTTTCTAAGATTAGATTTAACTTCATATCCAATTTATAAGTCTATGATATTTCTCATATTAAATTTATTTTTGGCCATAAGTGCCTATATATCCGCCATAAATCCATTTGTTGGATTAATAATAAACTTTTTAATACTTTTTACAGTATCATTTATATATACAACGGAATTTAAAAATGTTATTTCCTATATCTTTCTATTATTATATGTGTATATGTGGGAATATTCTATTAGTTTGGATGAATTGCCAAGAAGGTTAGTGGCTATGGGGGTAGGTGTTTTCATTATTATTGGAATTCACATATTATTTAATAGAAGAAATTTCAAAAAGAATTCAAATAATATAATCATAAGATCTATAAGAAATATTCAGAAGGAAATCTGTCATATAATAAATGAAAGCTATAGGGAAAAGGAAAATATCTATATAGATAGCGAATTAAGAAAATTATTAATTTTGATTGAAGGAAGAAATAATAATAAATTTATAGAAAATCATAAGGATGATATTTATTTTAATATTGTACTTATATTAGAAAGAATAAATTCAATAATCAATAAAGTTGGCAAAATTAATAATAAATCTAAAGACGTAATAGACTATTTAAATAGTTTAAATCATGATTTAGAAAACATAACTTTATTTTTAGAAAGAAAAGTGGATTGTATTAATGAGGAGAAGGATGATTTAAATAAGGATTCTACCATAAATAATTGGACTGAGAAAGAATATGCTTTTTTAGGGGAATGCACTGAACTTATAAGACTTTTAGAGAAAAATATAAATAATTTATATGAATATAATAGGAAGAAATCAAGGAAGAGAATTAAAGTAAAATTTAATCTTAAGGAGCTACTAATAGGAAATAGTTCTTTAAAAATGAAACATTTAAGGGTAGCTTATTCTTTAAAACTAGCAATAGCAGTTTCTCTAATAATGTTTATAGTAGATTTATTTAAAATACCTCAGGGAAGATGGATTGTTACCAGCGTTTATGTGGTTATACAGCCCTATGAAGAAGAAACCTTAACAAAAGCAATAAAAAGATTCAAAGGGACAATAATAGGAGTGATAATTTACATTTCTATATTTACATTTTTCCCGCATATTATTCCTTTAGAATTACTTCTATTAATATTAATGTTTCTTTACTTTGTCCAAAAGGATTATGAGAAAAAGGTTGTATGCACAGCACTTATGACTCTAAGCTTTGGATTATCTAGAAGTACAGTTGGATACTTAGCCTTTTATAGATTTTTATTTGTAATAATAGGAATAGTAATAGCTTTAGGAATTAACAAGATTATTTTCCCACAGAGCATAAAAAATTCTATATATGATTTAAAGGAAAGGTATTTAGAATTAACAAGTAAACTTCTTTATGAGTTAAAAAGCATATTATATGAAGAGAAATATAATGAAAATACAATTAAACTTCTATTAGATTGTAACCTTATTGAGTGTAAGTTAATGGAAAATAAATTAATTGCTGAAAATTTAGAGCTTAAAGATTTAGTGTATAAACAGAGCATAATTTTAAGCAAGATAAGATGTCTTATATTATTTATAAATTACTCAAATTGGGGAATTTCATCAAAACACATTAATGTAGATAAAAATTTATTAAATGTAATTTTCAATAAAATAGAGGAAGAACTAAGGGAGATTTATTAAGAATAAAAAAGTATATAAAAATCAGTTTACCTAAAATTTTAGAAGTTAAAAATAAGTCCTTTTAAGATTACTAACTAAAATCAAAAAATATTAAGAAACTCTTTAGAAAATCTTTAGATTTATCTGAGGAGTTTCTTTATTTTTAAAGTTTATTATAAGAGTGTAGCAAATGAGAAGAAAGCAATTAACAATTTAGATAATAGAAATTCCCTTGAAAATTAAGTTAGATTAGGAGGGGAAGTTAAAATCAAAAATTAATAAAAATATAGATTAAATAAAATTTTAAAATTGAAAGGTAAGGGGTATGGATTTTGGAACTATAACAAACTATTTTTCAGAGTACGGGCTTTTATTTTTATTTGTGATTATTCTTTTAGAATATATGAATTTACCGGGGCTTCCTGCAGGAATAATAATGCCCGCAGTTGGAGTTTTAGTTTCTAAAAGTGAAATGAGTCTTATAACAGCACTTTTGGTATCTGTAATAGCAGGTCTAATAGGAAGTTGGATACTTTATTGCATAGGAAGATTTGGAGGAGAATTAATTCTTAAAAAATATCTAAATAAATTTCCAAGTCACGAAAGCTTTGTAAATAGCAAAATTGATTATTTAAGAGAAAAGGGTTATACAGGAATTTTAATAAGCAAACTAATTCCAATGGCTAGGACAGTAATATCAATACCAGCAGGAGTTTTGAAATTAAATTTTCTTAAGTATAGTGTTTATGCAACTTTAGGCATTTTTATATGGAATACAGTTTTAATATCATCAGGATATTTCTTGGGAGAGGAATTATTAAAATTTTTAGGATAGAAATTGGAGGTGTTTTTGAAAATCTATAAATAGAATAAAGGCTAGGGGGATAATTAAATTGAAGGCGGTAGTTAAGCGTGTTTACAATGGATATTTAAACTTTGTACTAAAGACAAGTACAGTAAGTTTTGAAAATTTTTATGAGATAGATGATGAGATTATGGATAATTGTATTTTAGGCTTTTGGAAGGAAAATAGTTATTCTATGAATCTTCTATTAAAAAAATTAAATAGATATTATAAAGTTAAAAAAAATCAAGAGTTAGATGTAAATGTAGTTGTTACAGATGACTCTAGAGGGGAGTATATAGAATATATTCTTAATTCTTATGGAGCTAATGCTCTTAAAATGCCAGATGATGTTCATAAGAAAGAATTTATTAAGGAATTAAGGGAAAAAAGCAAGGAGGACTCCTTAGTTGCTTTAGCTTTAGATGGTCCCATAGGTCCATTACATGAGCCAAAGAAAATAGCCTTTTCCTTAGCAAAAGATTCAAATAAACCTTTTGTTGGAATAAAGGTTCGGCATTCAAAGAGGTTAAAATTAAAAAATAAAAGTGACAACTATGGCATACCACTTCCTTTTACAAAAATACAGTTTTCAGCAGATGTTTTTGGAAATATAGACAATGAGGTATTAACAAACTTTAAAGAATATAAGGAAATAGTTAAGGAAAGGCTATGTTTCTAACAGTGAAAAAGCTTTCTATGATATTATTATATTGAAATTATTGGATAAAATTTAAAGAATTAGAGAAATATTTTAGTTTAAGCTTATAAGATTAGATAGTCTTTAAGAGAGATTTAAAATCAACACTAATTAAATTATAGCTAAATTTAAAAATAAAATTAAGCTAAGTTTTATATGGTATCTAATAAAAATATAGTAATAAAAAAGGGAGTAATAAAGAGATGGAAAAGTATAATGTTTTAGTTGTTGAAGACGAAAAGGAAATAGCAGAGGCTATTGAAATATATCTAAAAAATCAAGGATACAATGTATTTAAAGGAAGTAATGGCTTAGAAGGATTAGAAATAGTTGAAAAAGAAGAGATTCATCTAGCTGTTGTTGACATAATGATGCCTAAAATGGATGGAGCAACAATGGTAATGAAAATTAGAGAAAGTTATGACTTTCCTATAATAATGTTATCAGCAAAATCAGAAGATATGGATAAAATTTTAGGACTTAATATTGGAGCAGATGATTATGTAACAAAACCATTTAATCCACTAGAGCTTCTTGCAAGAGTTAATTCTCAATTAAGAAGATATTCTAAATACTTAAACATGGTAAAAAAGGATGAGAAGAAAACAAATTCTTATGCCATAGGTGGATTAGAAGTTAATAGTGATAGAAAAGAAGTAATATTAGATGGAGATGTAGTAAAAGTAACTCCTATAGAATTTAAAATACTTCAATTACTTATTAAGAGTCCAGGAAGAGTTTTTTCAGCAGAGGAAATATATGAAAGAGTATGGAATGAAAATGCAGTAAACACAGACACTGTAATGGTCCATGTAAGAAATATAAGAGAAAAAATAGAGATAGATCCAAAAAATCCAAAATATTTAAAGGTGGTGTGGGGAGTTGGCTATAAAATCGAAAAGCAATAAGGAAAACTTACAAGTTAATAAGGAAAATAGAACTAATAAAACAAAGTGGTTTTTTACAATAATAACCTTAATATTAATAGGAATTATATCTATATGTTTATTATTATCATATCCTATAATAAAGAAAAATGCTCCAAACTATATTACAAGTTATAGTTTACTTGATAATTATAATTTTAGAGAAAAAATAATAAATACAAACTATGGAATTTACTATGATTATTTAGAGAAAAAAGCTGAGGAAAATGATAAAGAACTAAATCCTATAGAGGATTTATTCACTTTAAAAAGGGAAAATATATCTAATAGTGAAGAGAGTCCAGAATATAACTTAAATGAAGATAAGAGAGAGTTAAATTCCTATATTAAAGAACTTATAAATAAAGTACATTCTTTAGGAAACTTAAGAGTATATGCTATGGATGAAGAGGGGAATACAGTATATGAAACCAAAGGAGATCAAAATTGGTTGCTTGAAGCCTTAGCAAAGGGTTCATATATTGAAAATGGTGATTTAGAAAATTATTATAGATTTTATATGGTACTTAAGTATAACAATAGAGGCAAGGTTTCTTTAGAAAAAATTTATGGGGAGGATAGCCCAAGGGTAAGCAATCTATTATTAGATATGGATTCACAGTATTTTGCATATCACAATGAGTATGAAGCAAAACCCATAGAAAATATGACTTATGTGTATGCAGTACCAAAAACTTTAGAATATCAAGATAACTTATATTATAGTGAAATGAATCATAAGATTATGGCACTTGGGAGTGCTAGTGCTCCTTTTATCATGATTGGAATAATAGTCACTTGTTTACTTGCCTTACTTATTCCATTTAAATATACAAGAGAGGTTTTAGGTTTTAATAAGTTTTTAAAGATTCCTTTTGAGATTAACTTTATAATAGCTTCAATTATGCTAGCATTCACAATTGAAAGTGGAAGACTTATAATAATTCCAACACTTCAAGGAGGATTAAGTGAAGCTCTAAAAATGACTAGCTTACCACATTTAGATATAGTTACTAATATAATTAATGTGCTTTATTGGATGGTCATATATGGCTTTGTATTCTTTGAAGTAATCTATGTAAAATATATATTTAATATTGGATTTAAAAATTATATAAGAAAGCATTTATTAGTTTATAAAGTAAAAGACTTTATATTTTTTATCTTAAGAAAATTCATAAACTATATTAAAGGAATAGATTTAAATAAGAATAGTGATAAGGTTCTTTTAATAATTTTAGGAATAAACTTTGTCATTGTATCAATCCTTTGTTCAGTTTGGTTCTTTGGAATATTTGGAGTAGTAATATATTCAGGAATTTTATTCTACTTTGGTAGAAAATATATAGATAAGTGGAAAAAGGACTATAACAAAATTTTAGAAAAGACCAAGGAAATATCAAATGGAAACTTAGACTCTAAGGATGATGAGGATTGTGGCTTCTTTAATCCAATGAGAGATGAATTAAATAATATCCAAAAAGGATTCAAGGCAGCAGTTGATGAAGAAGTTAAGAGTCAAAGAATGAAAACAGAGCTTATATCAAATGTTTCTCATGATTTAAAAACTCCATTAACATCAATAATTGCTTATGTTGATCTATTAAAAGGAGAAGAAGATGAGGAAAAAAGGAAAGCTTACTTAGAAACTTTAGAGAGAAAATCACAAAGGTTAAAACACTTAATAGAAGATTTATTTGAAGTAAGTAAAGCTACTACTGGAAATATAAATTTAAATATAATGGATGTGGACATTTCATATCTTATGAAACAAGTAGTTTTAGAATTAGATGATAAAATAAATGAAGCAGGTTTAGATATGAGACTTTCATTGCCAGAGGAAAAAGTAATCTTACCACTAGATGGACAAAGAACTTACAGGGTATTTGAAAATTTAATAATCAACGTAGTTAAATATGCTCTTCCTAATTCAAGGGTGTATATAGATATTAAAGAGGGAAGAGAAAATGTTGATGTTATCATAAAAAATATTTCAGCAGATGAAATAACCTTTAATATTAATGAAATTTCAGATAGATTTGTAAGAGGAGATAAATCTCGTAACACAGAGGGTTCAGGATTAGGGCTTGCAATAGTTAAGAGCTTTGTTGAACTTCAAGGTGGAAAATTTCATATAGAAGTAGATGGTGATTTATTCAAAGCCATAATAAGCTTTAAGAAAAAGTAATTTAAAGAGTTACACATATTTAATTAATTTCATAGGGGATTTTTACAGGGGGCTTTGATTAATTTTAATTTTTCATTGTTCCCTGTTTTGTTTAATCTAAAATTTCATGTAAAATATAAAATTTTAGGTGTAACAAAATAACTTTTTAATTTCATTTTGTTACACCTTTTGTTACTCTTCAAATTGATTTTATTTGAAATCTTTTTTATCAAAATAATTCAAAAATTTTATAAAATCTATAATTTTATAAATAACTGAAAATAATAAATAAACTAATCCAATAAATTTAGCACTTTTAATAATAAATATAGAAATTAAAAAAACAGGAATAAGCTTTGATAAAAAATAAAAGTAAAAATTATATTTTTTATAATCTTGATTGAATTTAATACTATTAATTTTAAAAAATATAAAGTTTAAAGATATAAATAATCCAATAGAAAGAAAATAATCTATTGCTATAAATAAAATAAATATAAATATGTTTTTCATAGTTTTTCTTTTATTCCCTCCAAAATTCCATTATATATACAAGTAAAGTATAAAAATTAAATAAAAAAAGTTAAATATCAGATGCAAAACTGGTCAAATTTTAAACATAAATGGGTGAAAAAATAAGACTAAAAATATTTTTGGTCTTATTTTTATTAATTAAAATTTGAATTTTTATCTAAATTATGAGTTGCTTCTAACCCTCTAAAGTAATCTATTTTTATATAATAGTTTGGTGTAAGTTGTAAAAAAAGTTTTTTAAAGACACTAGAGATATTAATAAAGTAATGAATAAGGGTTCAAAGTAATAAAAAAATGCTTTGAACTATAATTTTTTACCTAAAAAACTTATTTCACTAAAATTTATAAATGTGGTATAATGCTCGACAGAAGAAATGACTAGATGGAAAAGAGGAATAGAGAGAATGATAAAAAGTATAAAAAAGAATTTAAAACCTAAGATTCTTATAAGTAATTTAATCTTGATAATTGGTATAGTTATCTTTGTTACTTTATATGGAGCTGTCTTTGGAAGTGCTAATAGTCTTGTAGGGGTATGCGCCATAACTGCAATGCTTATGTTTGTAGATGTTCATTTAAGTTTAAAATTAAATGAGGCTATTATAACTACAGTGTTATCTTTCGTTCTTATGGGAGTTTCAAGTCAAATAGCTTCAATAAATCCATTTTTAGGCTTTGTAGTAAATTTCATAAGCATATTTGTAGTTTCATATTTAGTTACTAACGCTATGGAAACAAAGGCATATTTACCTTTTATACTTTGTTATGTATTTATAGAAGGAACTCCTATTACATGGAGTGAATTGCCAAGAAGACTTATAGCATTATTTGTTGGAGGAGCATTAATAGCTTTAGTTTATTACTTCAGTCATAGAAAAAAAGATGACTCTGATCATATGAATATAAGTGAAATGATAAAAACTATGAATAAAAACACCCTTCAATTTAACTTTTCACTAAGAATGGCACTGGCTGTATCCATAGCTATGTTACTTGGAAGCATACTTGGTTTTCAAAAATCAATGTGGATAAGCATTACTGCAATGTCAATAACTCAACCACATTTTGATGATACTAAGACTAGGGTTAAGGAAAGATTTTTTGGTACTTTAATAGGATCAGCAATATTTGTATTAATATTTGTTTATATTGTACCACAACAGTTTAGTAGTATAGTTTTACTTATCCTAAGTTATATTTACACATTCATCAAGGAATATAAGATAAAGATGATATTCATAACCATGAGTTCTTTAGGGGCTGCAATGATTTTATTCCAACCAGGAGTTTCAGTACCTATGAGAATAGCTTTTATAGTAATGGGAATAGGTATAGCTTTAGTAGTAAATAAAGTTATCTATGGAAGACTAAAATTAGAGGAAAGCAATGAAGAATTAGATGAAACTATTAAAGATATAGATAAAGTAAATGATGAATTTTAGAGTAAATATACTATGTTAGAATTAGAGCTTTATAGATATAATTAAAGAGTATAAAGCTTAACTTTAGAAGAAGTATATTGTATTGATTAAAGTATATAAAATTAGCTTTTAAGAAAAGTATATTAAATATGCTTAAGCTAAATATCCATAATAATTAAAAATATATATTAAATTATTAAGAGGCTTGTACCAAAGTTACTCCTTAATAAAATTTATAGATTCCTAAAGAGCGATAATATATCACTTTTTATATTTAAAAATAATATAGAAGATTTTATATTAATTAGTTTAAGGAAGAGGTTTATAAGTTTTATAGTGAGTTTTGGTACAAGCCATTTTTTATTAGATTTTTAATAATATATATAAGATTTAAATAAGGCTTTAAATAATAATAATAGAACTTTAAAAAAGTTTTAGAGATATACTTAAATGAAAAGGTTGAATTTAAAGGAAGTTATAATATTTTTTATATAATTTATAAATAAAAAATTTCTACAGTATTAAAGATTTAAACTAAATATAAACTTTATTTAAAAAGTCTAGTGTAATTTAAAAAATAAAATGAAAAAATTAAATTTAAGAATAAACATGTTGTAAATTGTAAAACGAATTAAATTTACCTAAATATTATGATTTGATAATATGAAAATATATTTCAATAGGGAATAAAATATATGAAATAAAAATAAAATTAAGTGTATTTAAAGGAAAGATTTATTAGAAAGCAAGATGTTTTCAATAAAATAATATTGATAGTAGGTGGAATTATGAGTTTATGTAAAGGAACAGTTAAAATTGGGAAAAAAAATCTTAAAAGGGGAACTAATAAGTATTTTTTTAAGAGATATTTAAAAAAGAACTATGAGTTTACAGTTTCAGAGTTTAAGGACAGAAATAAATTTGAACTTTTAGAGCCTGTTAATGTAGAGGGGTTAGATTTTTTTGTTGATGTGGAGTTTAAGGGAATTAGACCAAAGGAAATAGATCTTAGAAGCATTGATAACTTAGAAAAATATCAATTTGAGAGATATGAACATTGGATTTCTAACAATTTAGGAATTTCTTTAGAAAATAGCAAGTGGAAAAACAAAAAGTTTAATTGGGGAAACTTAAATGTTAAGCTTTCAAAGACAGTAAAAGAGGATTTAGGATGTATAACAATAAAAGTTGTATATAATTAATGATTTTATTTATATGAATTGAAACTAATAATATATAAATAAATGAATATAATAAAATACTTTAAAAATTATAAGAAAATAAAGTTAACAAAAAATTCATAATTATGAGTATTTGTTGAAAAAAGTCAAATGTATTATTTGTCAAAATGTGATTTTATAAGAAATAAGTAGAATTATTTGGGAATGAAAACTTTTTATTTTGAAAAAAATGTTATTTTTAAGAGGGAATAAGCTATATTTTTCAATATAACTAATTTACAAATAAAGTATATACAAATTTAAACATTTTTTTGAGGGATATTTTAATTATTTTTAAAAATACAAAGGGTATTTATTAAAAAATAATTCATTAAAATAAGAAAAAAAGAAAAAATAGAAATTACAGGGGGCTTTATGAAAGAAGGATTTTAGTATATTATAGTTAAGTGAGATTAATTTGTTAAAATAAAAAACTAAATAAAGTAATAGGAGGATTCATGGAAGAAAATACTATAAGCTTACAAGAAATTGCTTATGCTTTAAAGAAGAGATGGAAACTAATTGCACTAATAACTATAGCTGCTACCTTAGTTTCAGCAATATTAAGTTTTTTTGTTATAAAACCACAATATGAGGCAAAAACTAAGCTTTTCATTGGTAAGCAAGAGACTACTCAAGAAAATGCATCTTATAATAATAATGATGTTATGATGTATCAAAAACTTATGAAGACTTATGCAGAACTTGTAAAGACTTCAGACTTAGTTACTAAGGCAGTTAAAAGTGCTAACTTAGATTATAATCAAAATCAAATAAGAGGGATTTTAAATAATCTTAATGTTACTCCAAGTGCGGATACTCAAATATTAGATTTAAGCTTTAAGGGAGGCAATCCTAAGGAAGTTTTAAAGGTATCAGAGGCCATAACAAATGAATTTATTTCGGAATCTAAGGAACTTATTCCAAATGGAAATGTACAAGTTATACAAAAACCACAACTTCCAGAACATCCAGTAAGTCCAAATAAGAAGCTTAATATACTTATTGCTTTTGTTTTAGGACTTATGTTAGGAGTAGGAGTAGTACTTTTAATAGAATACTTAGATAATACTTTTAAATCAAGAGAAGAACTGGAAAAAACTTTAGATTTACCTATAATAGGAGCTATTCCAGATTACGATAGTATAGAAAAATAAGGGGGAAAGTAGATGTTAATATTAGAAAATAATCCAAAATCAGTGGCAGCTGAAAGTTATAGAACCTTAAGAACAAACATACAATACTCTTCCTTTGATAATCCAGTAAAATCTATTGTTATTACTAGTTCTGAGCCAGGAGAAGGAAAGTCAACAACAAGTGCTAACTTAGCTCTTTCCTTTGCGCAAGATGGAAAAAAGGTAATTCTTATAGATTGTGATTTAAGAAAACCAGTTGTACATAAAGAATTTCAAATTAGTAATTCTAGAGGATTATCAGAATTTTTAATTGGAAATGTTGAATTTTCTAAGGTGGTTTACAAACATGAATCAGGACTTCATGTACTACCTTCAGGATTAGTTCCTCCAAACCCTGCTGAGATGTTAGCTTCAAGAGCTATGGAACATCTTTTAACTCAATTAGAGGAAAAATATGATTACATAATATTAGATACTCCTCCAGTTAATGCAGTAACAGATTCAAAAATACTTTCAACAAAGGTAGATGGAACAATACTAGTTGTAAAGTATGGATATACAAAAAAGGATGCTGTAATTGAAGCTGTAAAGGGCTTAAGGGCAGTTAATGCTAATATAATAGGAACAGTATTTAATGGAGAGGAAAATCAAAGGGGAAAATACTATCATTATTATAAAAAAGATTAATATTTAAATAAAACAACTTAACACCTCTAATTTAGAAGTGTAAGTTGTCAATTTTGATGTAAAAAAACTGAAAAAAAGTAATAATATTTAAGAGTTATAGTGTTTATGTTAATTGTTATTTTATTAATATTAGATGCAAAATTTATTAGATAAGTTATATAGAGATTAATATCAAAATTATTGGTTAGGAGGAAAGCTTGATGTATGAATCTATGGAGAAGGTTCAAGAAGAAAAAGAATATATAAAAGCAGACCAAGGAAATAGAATATACTTGTTTTTTAAGAGATTAATAGATATCCTTGGAGCTAGCTTTGGATTAATCATATTAAGTCCAGTATTTTTAATTGTAGCAATAGCTATAAAAATTGAAGATAGCAAGGGTAGCGTACTATTTTCACAAAAAAGAGTTGGACAGTATGGTAAAGAATTTAATATGTACAAATTTAGATCCATGGTTAGTAATGCAGAAGAGCTTAAAGCTAAGCTTATGGAAAAAAACGAAATGTCAGGACCTATGTTTAAAATGAAACATGATCCTAGAATAACTAAGGTTGGAAAGTTTATAAGAAAGACTAGTATAGATGAACTTCCTCAGCTTATAAATATTCTTAAGGGTGAAATGAGCTTAGTTGGTCCTAGACCAAGCCTTCCAAAGGAAGTAGCTAAATTTGAACCCTGGATGTTAGAAAGGCTAGAAGTGAAGCCGGGATTAACATGTTATTGGCAAGTTATGGGGAGAAATGATATAGATTTTGAAGATTGGATGAAGCTGGATATAAAGTATGTCCATGATAGAAATTTTTGGCTAGATATAAAGTTAATTTTTAAAACGTTTTTTGTGCTTTTTGGAGATGAAAGTGCGAGTTAAAGGGAATGATGATTATGAATAAAATAAGAGTAATTAGTGTATTCTCTTCTAGACAAGAAGCTATAAAAATGGCTCCACTTGTTAAATTTTTAGAAAAAGATAATAGATTTGAATCTATAGTTTGTGTAACAGCATAACATAGAGAAATGTTAGATTCTGTGTTGGAAATTTCTAGTATAAAGCCCCGGTATGATTTAGATATAATGGAGCTTTAGCTGAATTTTATAATAAAGTGACTATTGGGAATGTGGAAGCAGGGCTTAGAAGTTATGAATTATAATCAGCTTTTCCTGAAGAAGCTAACAGAAAATTAACGGGAGTTATAACTAATTTGCATTTTTCACATATAGATACTAATAAAGAGAATTTATTAAGAGAAGGTGTTAGTGAAGAAAAAATTTATGTTACATGGAATACTGTTATAGATGTGCTTTTAAGTATTATTGATGATAGATGTAAATTTTAACAAGATGTGTTAAATAAAATAGATTTTAAAAATAAAAAGATTGTTTTATTAACTACTCATAGAAGAGAAAATTAGGGAAAACTAATGGAGAATATTTTTGAGGCTATAACTAAATTAACAAAGGGAAATAACAGTGTTTAAGTTATATTTCCAATGCATAATAATTCTAGCATAAAAGAATTAGCACATATGTATTTTGATAGCTATAAAGAAAGAATTCATTTGATAGAGCAATTAGGATTGTAGATTTTACAAATTTAATGAATAAAGTTTATTTAATAATGACTGATTCAGGTGTAATTCAAGAAGAAGTATCAGCTTTAGGTAAACCAGTTATAGTTTTAAGAACAGATACAGAAAGACCAGAAGCGGTAAAAGATGGAACTGTTAAATTAGAAGGAATAGATAAAGATAAGATATTTAATATAACAAATGAATTAATAAATAATGAAAATTTATATAAAAAAATGGCACAGGCTGATAATCCTTACGGAGGTGGAAAAGCTTGTTCAAGAATTATAGATATAATATTAGAAAATTTAAACTAGGGGGATAAGAAAAATGAAAAAATTAAATATTATTGGATTAGGATATATAGGTTTGCCAACAGCATTATCATTTGCAAGTGCAGGAATTGAAGTCATAGGAACAGATTATAACAAAGAAATAGTTAATACATTAAATAATGGACGAGTTACTTTTAAAGAAGATGGGCTGTATAACTTATACAAGAAGGCTTTAAATAAAGGAATAGAGTTTTCAACTGAGTATGCTAAAACTAACAAATACATAATAACTGTACCTACACCATATATAAAAGAAAGCAAAAAATTAGATGCTAGGTATGTTATTTCTGCAGTAGAAAGTGTATTAGAAGTTTGTGATAAAGGGACAATTCTTGTAATAGAATCAACAGTTTCTCCAGGTACTATGGATAAGTTTGTAAGGCCAATAGTTGAAAATAGAGGGTTTGTAATTGGAGAGGATATACATTTAGTACATGCTCCAGAAAGGATAATACCAGGAAATATGGTTAATGAGTTGAAAAATAACTCAAGAACTATAGGTTCTGATAATATTGAAATAGGTTATGAAGTTAAAAGATGGTATGAAACTTTCTGTAAGGGTGAGATAGTTGTTACAGATATTAAAACAGCTGAACTTTCAAAAGTTGTTGAAAATACATTTAGAGATATAAATATAGCTTTTGCAAATGAGCTTTCAAGAATATGTAGAAAAGAGAATATGGATGTTTATGAATTAATAAATATAGCTAATAAACATCCTAGAGTTAATATACTTACTCCAGGTCCAGGAGTTGGAGGACATTGTATATCAGTAGATCCGTGGTTTTTAGTGGGGGATTATCCTGAAATAGTAAATATAATTAAGGCTGCTAGAGAGGTTAATGATTCACAACCGGATTTTGTTATAGATAGAATAAGGGATATCATGAATGAAAATGGAATAACTGATATATCAAAAGTTGGTTTATATGGGCTTACATATAAAGAAAATGTTGATGACTTAAGAGAAAGTCCAACACTTCAAATATTAGAAAAATTAGAACGATATTTTGTAAAAGGAATAAAACTATATGATCCTTGGATAGAAGAAAAAATATTTGAAAATCAATATAATAATTTTAATGAGTTTTTAGATAATATTGAATTGGTAGTAGTTCTTGTAGCACATGATCATATAAAAGAATTTAAAGACATGCTTGAGGGAAAGTTAATTTTTGATACTAAAAATATATTGAGAAATTTAAATGGAATATATAAGTTATAGAAAGGAAAAATAAATGAAAAATATTTTTATAATTGGATCTAAAGGTATACCTGCTAATTATGGAGGGTTTGAAACTTTTGTAGACAAATTAACAAGTAATAAAAAAAGTACTAATATAAAATATCATGTTTCATGTCTAAGTAATAATTTTGATGAATTTACATATAATGAGGCAAGATGTTTTAATGTAAAAGTTCCTAACTTAGGTGCTGGAAAAGCAGTACTTTATGATATAAGAGCATTAAAGATGTGTTTAGATTACATAGACAAAAATAAAAAATGCTTTAATATATATATTAGCTTGCAGAATAGGACCGTTTTTATCTAAGTATAAAAAAAGAGCTAGTAAATTAGGTGTAAAGATTTATGTTAATCCAGATGGCCATGAATGGAAGAGAGCTAAATGGAATTATCTAATAAGAAAGTATTGGAAAATTTCTGAAAAACTAATGGTGAAAAATGCTGATTTATTAATATGTGATTCAAAAAATATAGAAAAGTATATAAAAGAAGATTATAAAAAATATAATCCTAATACAACATTTATAGCATATGGTGCTGAATGTAAAAAATCTATTATTAAAGATAATGATAATAAACTTTTAGATTGGTATAAAAAACAAAATGTATTACCGAAAAAATATTATTTGATAGTAGGAAGATTTGTTCCTGAAAATAACTATGAGGTTGTAATAACAGAATTTATGAAATCAAATACTAATAAAGACTTAGTTATAGTTACAAATGTAGAAAAAAATAAATTTTATAATGAGCTTTTAGAAAAAACTAAATTTAATTTAGATAAAAGAATAAAGTTTGTAGGAACGGTTTATGATCAAGAGATATTAAAAAAGATAAGAGAAGACGCATATGGTTATATTCATGGACATGAAGTGGGAGGAACTAACCCATCTTTATTAGAGGCTTTAGCAAGCACTGATTTGAATTTATTATTAGAAGTTGGTTTTAATAAAGAGGTTGGAGAAGATGGAGCTTTATATTTTTCGAAGGAAAATAAAAATTTAGCTGAGCTTATAGATTCTGTTGATTATTTAAGTGAAGAAGATATTAAGAGTTTATCTTCAAAAGCAAAAGCAAGAATTATATCAAGTTATCAGTGGAATAGTATAATTAATTTATATGAAAGTTTATTTAATTATTAAAATAGGAAGGTATTATGAAAATTTTTAAATTGTCTATTTTAAAAACTATTTGGTATTCAATAAAATTTAAATCTAAAATATTAGTTGGAAAGAGATGCAAAATATATTTAAAAAAAGGGTCAAAAATAATTGTTAAAAATGGAGTTCTAAGGATAGGAATAGAACATAATACTTTAGTACATACAATTTTGGAGATAAATGAGAGTGGTATTCTTAATATTGATGGAAATGTTTCTATAGGTAAAGGATGTAAAGTTGTCATTGCAAATAGAGCTAAATTGGAAATAAATAATGACTCTTATATAAATGAGTGTTCTAAAATTGTATGTTTAAAAAATATTCACATAGGAAAAAAATGTGCTATTTCATGGGGAGTAAATATATTAGATACAGATTATCATTATTTGATAAAAAAAGGTATTAAAAATGTTAAAGAAAAAAATATATATATAGATAATCATGTATGGATAGGATGTAATTCTACTATTTTAAAAGGAAGTTTTATTGGAGAAAACACAGTAATATCAGCAAATTCTTTGGTGAATAGTAAAATTAAAAAAAATGGTTTGTTTATAAATGGAGTATTTAAAGAAGGATATAATTGGAGTAAATAAATTTTGGGTGAAAATATGTTTTTTAAAATTATAAAAATACTGAAACAAGATGGTTTTAATATATTATATATAAAAATAAAGAAAAAACTATATGAAAAATTTAAATATTTAAAATACCTTATTACTAAGGAAAAGTTATATAATAAATTAGAGTTTGTTAGCAGTAAAAAAAGATTACTATTAGATAATAATATTTTAAGAAAAAATATTTGCTATAAAACTGAGATAATTAATATAGCTAATAAAGTATTAGATAATAAATTAGAGTTTTTAGGGATAAAAATATGTGAAACAGATAATAAAATAGAGTGGAATAAAGATTATTTAAACAATTTTTATTGGAAAAATAAATATTATAAAAATATACAATTAACTGATAAAAATTTTAAGGCAGATGTAAAGATACCTTGGGAAATATCTAGATTACATCATTTGGTTTTTATTGGAGAAGCATATATATTATCTAATAATGAAAAATTTGTTAATAAATTTGTTTCAATAATAAATGATTGGAAAAAAAATAACCCATATAAAATGTCAGTAAATTGGACATGTGCTATGGAGGTAGCAATAAGGGCAGTAAATATAATTACTTCTTTAGAATTTTTTGAAGAAAGTAAAAGTTTAAAAAAAGAAATTCCTAATATAAATGGTATACTATATAAGCATGGAGAGTTTATATTTGAAAATTTAGAAATTGTTGATGGAATTAAGTCTAACCATTATCTTTCAGACATATGTGGGCTATTTTGGATAGCAATATATTTTAAAGGGTTTAACAATGAAACGAAAAAATGGTTAGAATTTTCTTTTAAAGAAATAGAGAATGAAATGAAGAATGAAGTGAATAATGATGGAAGTAGCTATGAGGGGTCAACTTCTTATCATAAGTTAGTAACCGAACTATTTTTATTTACAGCTATATTTGCAAAAAAAAATGGATATAGATTTAGTAAAGAGTTTGATAATAAATTAAAATTAATGGTAGAGTTTTTATATAATATATCAAATCAAGATAATACAATTCCATTATTAGGTGATAATGATGATGGTAGATTTATAATACTTAGTAATTATTACTCAAAAGAAAAGTATTGTATAGATTATATTATAGACTTATTTAATGGTTATAGTAGTAAAAATTATAATTTTATAAGAAATGAAAAAATTAAATATTATGATAGTAAATTTGTATTTGAGGAAAATGATAAATTAGAAAAGAAATTTTTTAATAATATAACTCAATATTATTATGGTGGATATTATATTTTAAAGAATAATAGATTTAAATTATTAATAAGATGTGGGGAACTATCATTTAGAGGGCAAGGTGCTCATAGTCATAATGATCAATTAAGTTTTATATTGAGTATTGATGGAAAGGAAATATTTATAGATCCTGGTACTTATGTGTATAATTCTAACTATGAAATGAGAAATAAGTTTAGAAGTACATGTATGCATAATACAGTTCAGATAGAAAATGAGGAGCAGAATTTAATTGATTTTGATAATTTATTTGCTTTAAAGGAAAGAACTTTTTCTAAAAAATTAGTTTTCAATGAAACTTTTTTTAGTGGAGAGCATTATGGATATTTTAAATCTAAAGGAATTGTTCACAAGAGGAATATAGAAATACAAAATAATATATTACTATTAAATGATATATTTTATGATAATAAAAAGTATAAGAAAACTATCAATTTTAATTTAGCTAAAAATTGTTGTGTTGAAATTATAAATAATGAAATTATAATTGACTCTAAAGTGAAAATAGTAACTGATATGGAATATTGTGTTGATGTTGGTAAATTTTCTGCGAGATATGGTGTTTTAGAAGATACAAAGAGAATTACTTTTACGACAAAAGAAAATTTTTGTAGCTTAAAATTAAAATTGATTGATTGAAAGGAGTATTATGTATAAAAGTTTTGTAGATAAAATACCAGAAATATTTTTTGCTCCATTAGAATTTCTTAATAATAAAATTTTTAAGAAATTAATAAAAAGTAGAAAATATAAAAAAATATATAAGAATACTATTAATGAAATAAAAAGATTTGAGATAATGAATTCAAGTGAAATAGAAGAATTTTCATTTAAAAAATTAAAAAAATTATTAATATATGCTTTTGAAAATGTACCATATTACAATAATTTATTTAATTCAATAAACTTTAATCCTAATTATATGAAAAATATATCTGAAATAAAAAAAATACCTTTATTAGATAAAAGAATAATAAACGAAAATTATAATAATCTTATATCAAATGAATTTAAGAATAATAAATCAAAATTAATTAAATTATCCACTGGTGGAAGTACAGGCAAGCCTTTAGAATTTTTAAGTCTTAAATATTATAATGAAGCTAGAGAAAATGCATTTATAGATTATATATTTAGCAAGAATGGATATAAAAAAGATATGAGAACAATAATTTTAAGAGGAGATAAAGTAAGAAATATAGATAAAAAAAAAGCTAAAAATATATATTGGAGAAAAAAAAGAGGAACAAATGATCTTATTATGTCTACTTATATGCTTAATGATGTAAGTTGTATTTTCTACATAAAAAAATTAATTAAATACAAGGCGAAGTGCATAAAGGCCTATCCAAGTGCTTTAGAATTATTAGCTAATAAGATGATTAGCATGAATTTAAAAAATAAGGATGTAGAATTGATAATTTGTGCATCAGAAAATTTAAGTTGTATGCAAATAGATATCTTTAAAAAAGTTTTTTGTAATGCTAAAATATTTGATTTTTATGGTCATACGGAACATTGTTGCTTAGCAGAGTTAAACAATAAAAATAAATACACTTTTATACCGAATTATGGATACGTTGAATTAGAAGAAAATGATGATGGGAGTTTTGAGATAGTTTGCTCTGGCTATAACAATTATGTTATGCCTTTCATTAGATATAAAACCGGAGATTTAGTTAAAGATTTTAATTTTATAGATGGAAAATTAGAGGTTAATAAGATAGAAGGTAGAAAAAAAGAGTATATTATTGATAAACTAGGTAATAAAATAGTTTTTACAGGATCATATAAAATACTAGATTGTGTAATAAATAAGATTTTAGCTGGACAAATAATTCAAGAAAACATAGGACATTTGTATGTTGATGTTATTGTTAATGAAAAATTTGAGGATAATGATAAAAATTCTATAATTTTAGCATTTAAATCTAAATATAAAGATAGATTTGATGTTGATGTAAGGATAGTAAAAGAGCTAAGAAAAACCAGTAGAGGAAAGATTAATTTCTTTATTCAGTGTATTTAATTATATTTTAAATTGGAGAGAGTTAATATGAAAATTACTATTATAGGACCATATCCACCACCAATAGGGGGTATATCTATACATATTAAAAGATTAAAAAGATTCTTATACAATAATGGATTAAAAGTTAAAGTTTTAAATGAGGAAACATATATTAATATATCTGAAAATATAATTCCTTTAAATGGATATAAAAATTTATTTAAATTATTAAGAAAAGATAATAGTGAATTAATTCATTTTCATACAATAAATAAGTATATAAGATCCTTATTATGGTTAATTAAGATAATTTTTAAGAAAAAAATTGTTTTAACTATTCATGGACAAAGTATGGTTAATCAATACAAAAATTCAAATATTTTCATAAGAAAAATGTTAATAAAAACATTAAATGATATAGATGCAACAATATTTGTTGATAAAAATAATTTGAATTTCTTTGATAAAATTGTAAAAAATAGAGATAAACTTAAATATATAAATCCATTTATTTTTCCATGTATTTCTGAGAATAATATTGAAAGACCAAATTTAAAAAGTTTTTTTAATAACAATGATTTTAAAATACTAATGAGTGGGAATATAAGGTTTTTTGAAGGTAAGGAATTATATGGATTTAAATCTATGATTAATGCAACTAAAAAGCTTAAAGAAAAAGGTGAAAATATAAAAGTGCTAATGATTATTATGGAATCAAATAATCAATCTATTGAGGAAAAAGAATATTATAAATTTATAAAAAAACAAGTTTTAGATAATGAACTACAAAATTATATATTTTTTTATGAACCAATAAATGAAGAAATATTTGATTTATTTGGAAAAGTTAATTTATTTGTCAGACCAACTATTGTAGATGGATTTGGTATTTCTTTAGCAGAATCAATATATATGAAAACACCTGCTATTGCCACTGATGTTTGTATTAGACCAAATGGAACTATTTTATATCATGATAATGAAGAATTAGCTAATATTATATATAATGTAAAGAATAATTATGATTATTATAAAAATAGTTTAGATAATATAAAAATACAAGATAGTTCTAAAGATATTTTAGAATTATACAATAATTTACTTAAGAAGGTGTAGTATGGGGAAAAAGGTTAAAAATGCAGCATTTATATATGCTTTCGGACAAATTTTATCAAAATCTATAAATTTTATATTTATACCACTCTATACAAACAAATTAGGAACTTATGGATATGGTCAATTAGCTTTAATAGATATGCTTTTTAGTTTAATAAGTGTATTTATTATTTTAGGAATAAATTCTGGATATATAAGATTCTATAAAACATATAATGAATTAGAAAAAAAAAGATTGATGAATACTACATTAACTTTTTCAATTATATTTTCAATTGTTTTTATAATAGTAAACATGATTATATCACAATTTTATATAAATAAAATACTTTCTTTGGAAAATTTAAACTTAATTTTTTTCTTGCTTTTGATAAGATGTGCTACAGAACAAATTATATATTTAATGATATTAGAATACTCAATGAATTATGAAGCTAAAATTGTTGTTAAGTTAGAATGTTTTAAGCTAATACTGAACTTAACATTAATAGTATACTTTGTAGCAATAGTTAATCAAGGTATTTTAGGAATGTATAAAGGATATGTAATAAGTAATTGTATTATATTAGCATTTTTAATATTTAAGAATATTAATAAATTTAAATTAGAAATTGATTTTAAAATGTTAAAGAATATGTTGAAGTATAGTATACAATTAATACCTTCAGGAATTTCCGCAATTGTATTAAATTTAGCTGATAGATATATTTTAGAATTTTTTTCAGGTTTATCTATAACAGGAATATATTCGTTAGGGTATAAATTTGGGACACTTATAGATCCTTTATTTATATTACCATTTAAAAAGGTATTTACTCCTTTTAAATTTGAAATATATAGAGATAATGATGCTAATGAAAAATTAAATGAATGGTATTATAAATATAATATTATTGGAATAGCAGTTGTGTTCATGATTTCTATATTAGGAAAATTAATAATAATTATAACTTCACCAGTAGAATTTATAAATGCTTATAAAATAATACCGTTAATACTTATTTCATATTTTATTTATGGAAAAAGTGAATTTTATAGTTTAGGAATTTACATAAGCAATAAAACTAGATTTGATTGTTATATAATGATTTTATCAGGAATTATTAATATAATTTTAAATTTTATTTTAATACCATTTGCAGGAATGTATGGGGCAACTATAGCAACAATAATATCATATTATTTATCTAATATTTTATTTAAAATAGTCTCTAAAAGATGTTGTGAATTTAGATATAATCTTAATAAAAATATAGTAAAGTTTTATGTAATAAGCATTATATTATATTTAAGTTATTTTATATTAACATATAACAATACTAATTTATTAATGGAATTATTATTATGTATTTTTATAATTTTAATTTGGGCAATTATAACTAATTATTTAAAAATAATAGATAAAAAAGTTTATTATAAAATAATTTATTTAATAAAGAAGAAGGTGCTAAAGAATGAAAATATGTAAATGGTATAAAAATGCAATATCTCCTGTTATATTTATGATAGATGATTTGGCTAATGTATGGGTTGATTCAAATAACAATGATAGTTTAGATATTGGTGAAGATTGGGGATTTTTTAAAAGACATGAAAAATCATCAATTACATATTTAGAAAATGATATTTTAGAAAAGTTTGAGAATGTAAAAACAACTTTTTTTGTACCAGTTGGAGAACGAGTAGGAATGATAAAGAATTCTAAAATAAAGTCTATATCTAGAGCAATAAATTTTGATGAAAAATCTAAAGAATTCTTTAGAGAATTGCATAACTGTAAAAAATATGAATTAGCTTATCATGGCACAAATCATGGGAGAGTTGGAATTAAAAATACTGATTTTATACAAGAGTGGGCACTATTTAAAGATTTAAATGAAGCACTAGATAAAATATCATTAGGAGTAAGTATATTTAATGACGCAGTTGGGCAATTACCTTTAGGGGGTAAATATTGTGGATATATAAGCAATGAGTTTTCAGATGAAAGTATAGATGAATCTGGATTTATTTGGTGGTGTAGGTTTTGTAACTTAGATGTATATGATGATATTAAAAAGAATAGTATGAAAATTAATTTTAATGGAGGTGATAAAAATTTTATTACAAATAATGATGTTAAATATTTTGGGAAAAATAAAGTGATTGATATACCGACAACAGTTAATGGTGGATTATTAACTGGAATATATAATTTAAATGGAAATTTTCTTAAGAAAAGTATTAAAAAAATCTTTCCAAATTTACTTATAAAAAGAAAGTTGAAATTAATAGATAAATTATTACAAAATAATTTAGTTATTTCAATACAAGAACATATTTCACCAGCTAGAGATGATGGAAGAAGACAAACACCAAATATATATGATGATAAGCTAAGTTTAATTAAAATATTTAGTTATTTGCATGATAAAAATGTATGGTTTTGTACATGTTCAGAATTGGCTAGTTATGTATATTATAGAGATAACTTGAAACTAACTATAGAAAATGATACATTTGAATTTAATATAAAAGAATTAAAAGACTATAAATTTAAAAATATATCGATAAAATCAGATAAATATAATAAAATAATAACACCTAAAGGAAAAGTAATTAAAGAAGAAAATGGAGTTTTAAACATTCCTATTGAATATGGAAAATATAAATTAAAAAAAGGAGAACTTTAGTGCTAGTATCTTTAATATATGTATTTAAACAAGTGTTATCAGCAAATTTAGACTTATTTTATATTTTAAGTTTAATTCTTTTAATAAAATCTTTAATTAAAAAGGAAAAATATCTAATTAAATTATTATATGTAATTTATATTATATTATTTTACACTGGAATACAGATTATATTTCTTAATACTTCAATAGATTTAATTAGATATTTTGTATCAAGTTTTAAATTGATATTAAATTTTAATTTATTATTTTATATTATTAAAAAAATAAAGTTTATAAATATAAATAAAATTATAAAAAATATATCATATATATTTTTTATAATATTAGTATTTGCTTTAATATTAAGAAATAATAATATTTTATGGAGACTTAATGATTATGTAAATACTTTTGAAGAAGTTAGATTAAGATTTTTTTATTATGAGCCAAGTGAATTAGGATTTCAAGTTGCTATTATTATTATTATATTTGTTTTTAAAATATATACAAAAAAAATAATTAACAAGAAAGATTTTTGTATAATTATATTTTTAAGTATAATTTTATCATTAACATCTGCTTATGGAGCTATTATAAGTTTAATGTTGGCGCTTATTCCTATTCTATTTAAAAGTTTTAAGTTAAATAGTTATAAAAAACTTTTAATTGCATATTCTATAATATTAATTTCTATAGTTATTATATATCTTAATTTTTATAAAATTAGTGATAGTTATATAGTTCAAAGAGGATTGAGTATAATTTCAGGAGAAGATGGTTCAGTTAATTATAGGTTTGATATAGGTTTGAATATTATGATAAATGCTTTGAAAAATACAAATTTACTAGGTGTTGGTTTAAGTAATGCAAACACCGATAATTTTATTATAGAATACAGTAATTTTGGGTTGGTAGAAGTTATAGCTAACTCATTTATGTATGTAATAACAGAACTTGGGGTTTTAGCAGTTGTTTTTTTAGTTTATTTGTTAATAAAGTGTTTAATTTCTGCTAAAATTAATAATTCAATTTTGAAATTATCTTTAATAATATATATTTTTTCTTATCAGATAGCTGGTGGATATTTTTCTAATCCAACTAATTGGATTATATATGGAATAATTTTATCTAATATAAAAGATGAGGAATTATTTGGAAGAAAGGATTAATATGAAGAAAAATTTTATTTACATATCAGATTACATTGAGGGAGCACCAGTTGTTGCTTCTGTAAGATATAAAGAGTTAATGGAATATTATAAAGAAAGATATAAAGTAATAGTTATTAATGATAAAAAGTTTGGTGAAAATACTAGTAATCTTTGTATAAAAAACTTTAAATATTATACTGGAGAAAGTATTTTTAAATCAAATAATTATAAAGAAAAGTATTTTAAATTAAAAAGTCTTTTAAAAAAAAGTTTTTTAATTAAGTTAGCTAGAGGGTATAAATTGAGTGAATTAAAATTTTTAAAAGATAACTCAGATACAATTAATGAAATTATTAATTATATAAGAGAAGAAAGAATAACATTAGTTTATATAACGGTACCAGATTTATATCCAATATATATTGCAAAGTGCATAAAGAAAGAGCTATCAAATGTTAAAATTATTACAGAAGTAAGGGACATTTTAAATCATAATATAGGAGGTGGAAATCCTAAGTTTGTTTTAAAAAAAGCTGAAAAAATAATGTTAAATATATCAGATGAGTTAATAGTATTATCAGAAGGTATATATGATTATTATAAAGACAACTTTAATGAAACTAAAATAAGTATAATTAAAAATGGTTATAATGAAAAACTTTTTGAAAATTTAAATAAAATAAATTTAAAAAAAGATAAATTAACATTGGCCCATATTGGATCTATTTATAAAGGAAGAAACATAAAGAATTTTATATTAGCGTTAAATAAATTTTCAATAGAAGAATCAAAAAATATAGTATTTAATATAGTAGGTTATCTAGATGATATAGCTCAAAAAGATTTAGAGGAACTAGATATAGATAATTTAAATATAGAAATTAATATAATTGGTACAGTTACTCATGAAAAAGCTGTTGAATATTTAATAAATTCTGATATAGCGGTTATTTTGACACATATAAAAGGGAGTGGGTATGCTATACCAGGGAAAGTTTTTGAATATATTGGAGCTGAAAAACCAATATTGGCTGTTACTGAAGACTTGCCACTAATAAATTTAATAAATAGTAAATATGGGGTGTGTTCAAAACATAATATAAATAGTATAGTTCTTTCAATGAAAAAATTACTGAAAATGAATTTTGATTTTGAAGATAAAATTAAATTTACAAGAAAGAAACAAGCTGAGAAAATATTGAAAATACTTGAAAAATATATTTAGTTTAAGAAGGAATTTTATGAAAATATTACATTATAATTTAGGGTTACCGCCATATAGGAGCGGAGGATTAACAAAATATAGTACTGATTTAATGATTGAGCAATCAAAAAATAAGGAAATTTATTTGTTGTTTCCTGGAAGATATACTATAAATAATAAATTTAAAATAAAAAAATTTAAAAAATTTAGAAATATTAAAGTTTTTGAGATTTTAAATCCTAAACCAGTTCCATTAATGGGTGGTGTAGAGAATATTGATGAATTTATAAAACCTATAGAAAATTGTAGGAAAGAATCTTTAAAATTTTTAAATACTATAAATCCAGATATTATACATATTCATACACTTATGGGTTTACCAATTGAATTTATAAGAGCAGCGAAAGAATTAAAAATAAAAATTATATTTACTACTCATGATTATTATGGATTATGTCCTAAAGTTAATTTTTTAAAATGTAATGGTTGCTTAAATATGTGCTATGAATGTAATAAAAATTCATATAGTATAACAAAAATTAAGATAATGCAATCAGGTGTTTATAGAACATTTAAAGAATCATCAATAATTAAGTATATTAGAAAAAATGTAAAGAAAAATGATTTAAAAAAAGAAAGCAATAAAGTATTAAATGGAGATTCTGTGTTAGAAAAAAATTCGGAATATGAAAAATTAAGAGGGTATTATATAGAAATTTTAAATCTATTTGATAAATTACATTTTAATAGTAGTATAACAAAAGATGTTTATAATAAGTTTTGTAAAACAAATGGTGATATTATTTCCATAACACATTCAAGTATTAAAGATAATAGATTAATAAAAGATTTTAAGAATAAAAAATTAAGAATACTTTTTTTAGGGTCATTAGATGAATATAAAGGTTGTTTATATCTTATAAATGTTTTAAAAGAGATAAATAGTTCTTTATGGGAATTAAATATATATGGAAATGATTACCAAATTGATTTTGGAAATGAAAATATTCATTTAAATGGAAGGTATATGCAAAAAGAACTATCTAGTATCATGAAAAATAATGATATATTAATTGTACCAAGTTTATGGAAAGAAACTTTTGGATTTACTTTACTCGAAGGCCTCAGTAATGCAATTCCTATAATTGCAACTGATACTGTTGGTTCTAAAGATTTAATTAAAAATAATAAAACTGGAATTATAATTAAAAAAGATTTAATGAAAGAAACTATAAAGAATTTAATTTATAATAGAGAGATTCTTGAAGAGATAAATAAAAATATAATAAAAGATAAATATGTTTTTGAAATGAAAAATCATGAAAAAATCATAGAGGAATATTATAAAAACATTATAAAGGAATAGGAGAGGATGGTATGAAAGGAATTATATTAGCCGGTGGAAGTGGTACAAGACTTTATCCAGTAACAAAGGCAATGTCAAAGCAAATGGTACCAATATATGATAAGCCAATGATATATTACCCAATGTCAGTATTAATGTTAGCTGGAATAAGAGAGGTATTAATAATATCAACAGAAAGAGATTTACCTAATTTTAAAGAGTTATTTAAAGATGGAAGTGAATTAGGTTTAAATATAGAATACAAAGTTCAAGAAGCACCAAATGGACTTGCAGAAGCATTTATAATTGGAGAAGAATTCATAGGAGATGACAATGTAGCTATGATTCTAGGAGACAATATATTCTATGGACAAAACTTCTCAAGTAATTTAAAGGAAGCCGCTGCTTTAGAAAATGGTGCTATGGTATTTGGATATTATGTTCAAGATCCTAAGGCCTTTGGAGTAGTAGAATTTGATGAGAATGGAAAGGTAATTTCTTTAGAAGAAAAGCCAGAACATCCAAAATCAAAGTATGCAGTTCCAGGACTTTATTTCTATGACAATACAGTAATAGAAAAAGCAAAAGGATTAAAGCCATCTGCAAGAGGAGAACTAGAAATAACAGATTTAAATAGATTATACATGGAAGAAGGAACTTTAAAAGTTAATTTATTTGGTAGAGGAATGGCTTGGTTAGATACAGGAACTCATGCTTCAATGTTACAAGCATCTAACTTTGTTGAGGCTGTTCAAAATACTCAAGGTACATATATAGCTTGTTTAGAAGAGATTGCTTATAGAAAAGGATGGATTTCTTCAGAGAAGGTATTAAACTTAGCTAAACCATTAATGAAAACTGGTTATGGAAAGTATTTAGTTGATATAATTGAAGAGTTAGAACAAAAAAAATAATAGAGAGATATTAGACGATTATATAAATTTACATAATATAACAAATTCTTATATTATGTAAATTTTTTTGAACTTTATATACAATTTATTGAAAGTGGTGAAAAGATGAGTAACTTTAAATTTATAGAAACAAAAATAAAAGATTTATATATTATAGAACCAAAAGTTTTTGGAGATGAAAGAGGATATTTCATGGAAACATATAGTCAAAAAGCTTTTGAAGAAGCTGGACTTACTATGAAATTTGTTCAAGATAATGAATCAAAATCTAAAAAAGGTGTTTTAAGAGGATTACATTTCCAAACTAAACATACTCAAGGAAAGCTTGTTAGAGTAACTCAAGGAGAGGTTTGGGATGTAGCTGTAGATTTAAGAAAAGGATCACCTACATTTGGACAATGGGAAGGTGTTCATTTAAGTGCAGAAAATAAAAGACAATTCTACGTTCCAGAAGGATTTGCTCATGGATTTGTAGTTTTATCTGATGAAGCTGTATTTAACTATAAATGTACAGATTTTTATGCTCCAGAATATGACAGTGGACTTCTTTGGAATGATAAATATGTTAATGTAGAATGGCCTTTAGAAGGAATAGAAGAAATAATCTTATCAGAAAAAGATAAGAAACAAAAAACTTTAAAAGAATTAGATATTCCTTTTATATATGAAGGTTAATAGGAGGAAGTCTATGAAAATATTAATAACAGGTTCAAATGGACAATTAGGAAATGAACTTCAATCAATAATAAAAAGTGGAAAAGCAGAAATAGGTTCAGTTAGTGAAAATATAAAAAACTCAGAAGTTATTGCTTTAGATGTTGATAAATTAGATATAACTAGCTTAGAAAATGTTAAAAATGTACTTAATGAAGAAAAACCAGATGTAGTAATAAACTGTGCAGCGGCAACAAATGTTGACGGATGTGAAAGTAATGAAGATTTTGCATTTAAAGTTAATTCTTTAGGAGCAAGAAATTTAGCTATGGTTTGTGAAGAAATTGGAGCTAAATTAGTTCAAGTTTCAACAGATTATGTATTTAGTGGTTTTGGTGAAAAACCATTAACTGAGTTTGATTTAACTGCACCTTATAGTGTTTATGGAAAAACAAAACTTTTAGGTGAAAATTATGTTAAAGAGTTTTGTTCAAAATATTATATAGTTAGAACCGCTTGGTTATATGGATATGTGGGACATAACTTTGTTTACACAATGATGAGACTTGGAAAAGAAAAAGAATCATTAAATGTAGTTAATGATCAAAAAGGAAATCCAACTCACGCAAATGATTTAGCATATCATATATTAAAGCTTATAGAAACAGAAGAATACGGAATATACCATTGTACAGGAAAAGGGGAATGTACTTGGTATGATTTTGCTAAAGAAATAATGGAGTTAGCTGGCAATAAGTGCATTGTTAACCCATGTACTTCAGAAGAATATAAAACACCAGCTAAAAGACCAGAATATTCATCATTAGATAATATGATGCTTAGATGTACAATTGGTGATGAAATGAGAGATTGGAAGGAAGCTTTAAAAAGCTTTTTTGAAAATCAACAAAATCAATAAAAGTTATTAAAGTTAGGAGAGAATTAAATGAAAACTTACTTAGTTACAGGTGGAGCAGGATTTATAGGATCTAACTTTGTATTATATATGTTAAAGAAATACAAAGATATAAAAATAATAAACTTAGATAAATTAACTTATGCAGGAAATTTAGAAAACTTAAAATCAATAGAAAATGATGAAAGACATATATTCGTTCAAGGAGATATATGTGATAAAGAATTAGTTTCAAGTTTATTTGAAAAATATGAGATAGACTATGTAGCTCACTTTGCAGCAGAATCACATGTTGATAGAAGTATAAGAGAGCCAGAAGTATTTGCTAAAACTAATGTATTAGGAACAGTAAATTTACTTAACTGTGCTAAAAATGCATGGGAAACAGAAGAAGGATGGAAAGAAGGAGTTAAATTCCTGCATGTTTCAACAGATGAAGTTTATGGTTCATTAGGAGAAACAGGATATTTCATGGAAACAACACCATTAGATCCACATAGTCCATATTCATCAAGCAAAGCAAGTTCAGATTTAATGGTTAAGGCTTATGCAGATACATATAAAATGCCAGTAAACATAACAAGATGTTCAAATAACTATGGACCATTCCAATTCCCAGAAAAACTTATACCACTTCTAATAAATAACTGTTTAAATCATAAGGATTTACCAGTTTACGGAGATGGAATGAATATAAGAGACTGGTTATTCGTTGAAGACCATGCAAAAGCAATCGATATGGTAATAAACGGGGGAAGACTTGGAGAAGTTTACAATGTTGGTGGACATAATGAAAGAACTAACATACAAATAGTAAAAACAGTTATAGAATACTTACATGATAATGTAGATGAAGAAATAACTGAAAACTTAATAAAGTATGTTGAAGATAGAAAAGGTCATGATAGAAGATACGGAATAGATCCAACAAAGATAAAAGAAGAGTTAGGATGGTATCCAGAAACAACTTTTGAAGTTGGAATAAAGAAAACAATAAAATGGTACTTAGATAATAAAGAATGGATGGAAAATGTAACATCAGGAGATTATCAAAAATATTATGAGAAGATGTATAAATAGTATTAGGTTAAGTTTTTTATCAAATAGTATGAAAAAATATATTAGATTAGAATTTCTATGAACTTGTTAGGTTGTTTTTTGAAAAATACTATATATAAATTATAGACTGCTTTTTATATATAATAATACAGATAAGAATATATTAAAATAAATTAATTAAAAGGGGATATAAAAAGTGAATAAGAAAATAAGAAAAGCAATAATACCAGCAGCAGGTCTTGGTACTAGATTTTTACCTGCAACAAAGGCTCAACCTAAGGAGATGCTTCCAATAGTTGATAAGCCAACTATTCAATATATAATAGAGGAAGCTATAGCTTCAGGGATTGAAGAGATTCTTATTATTACAGGAAGAAGTAAAAAGTGTATTGAGGATCACTTTGATAAGTCTGTTGAGCTTGAAATGGAGCTTGAGAAATCAGGTAAAAATGAACTTTTAGATTTGGTTAGGGATATATCAGATATGGTTGATATTCATTATATAAGACAAAAGGAACCAAGAGGACTTGGACATGCTATACATTGTGCAAAGACTTTTGTAGGGGATGAACCTTTTGCTATACTACTTGGGGATGATGTAGTTTATAATGAGGAAAAACCATGTTTAAAACAGTTAATTGATTGTTATAATGAGTATAAAACTAGTGTATTAGGAGTTCAAACTGTTCCACAAAGTCATGTTTCTAAATATGGAATAGTAGATGGAAAATATATTGAAGGAAAAGTTTATAAGGTTAAGGGATTGGTTGAAAAACCATCTGTTGAAGAAGCACCTTCAAATGTTGCTATATTAGGAAGATACATAGTAACTCCAAGAATATTTGACATTTTAGAAAATACTAAGCCTGGAAAAGGTGGAGAAATCCAACTAACAGATGCTCTTCTAGAACTTATGGGACAAGAAGCAATGTATGCTTATGACTTTGAGGGAAGAAGATATGACGTTGGAGATAAACTTGGATTCTTAGAAGCAACAGTTGAATATGCTTTAAGAAGACCAGAGATTAGAGAAGGATTTATTGAATATCTAAATAATTTATCAGAAAAAGAATCTTTATTCAAAAAAGAAGTTGAAAAAGATATTGTTACTGTATAATTTCAATTAATAGAGTCCAGTAGAGAGTTAATTTAAATTCTCTACTGGATTTTTATTTAATAAGAGTAGAATTTGGAATATTATAGATATATTTAAAGAAACTTAACATAATAATACAGCTTTTTCTCCTACTAAAGCATATTTAAATAGTGAAGAGGTTTTAATATGTATTTATTGTTAAAAAATAGAAAATCATTTGTTATTCTGTTGAAATGTAAATGTTTAAATGATAAGATGAATTTACAATAAATAACATAACTTTATATATTATGAAAAATAAAACTATTTAATTTGAAATTAAAAACATAACTAGGTATATTAATAGGTATTTTAAAATTCTGCATTTTAAGGGGGATAATTAGGTATGGCAGAAAAGAAGCAAAGATTTATTAATAAGACTGCTAGGGAAATTAGACTTTTAGGGGAAAAGGGAAATAAGGAAGCTTTAAATGAGTTAATTATTATGGGTAAAAAGGGTGATAAGTGTGCTATGGCTGAGATTGTTTCTATTTATGAAGGGTTAATTAATAAATACTCTACTAGGTTTTTTATTAATGGTTATGATGTTGATGATTTAAAGCAAATAGCTAGAAGTGTTATTATTGAATCCATAAGTAAATTTGATGGGGATCATGGTTCTGAGTTTATATTTTTTATTAGTACAAATGTTAAAAATAAACTTGGAACTATGTGTAAGAAGAAGGAGAATAGACTTGATTTTTCAAGTTTAGATAGTCCTATAGGGGAAGGTATTACTATTGGTGAGACCATTAAGGATGATATTTCCATAGAGGATGAATATGTTGAGAGAGAAAAAATGAGAGCTTTCGTAAAAGCTTTAGCTAATATTTCAAAAAGCGATAGGGAATTTATACTTTATGTATACAAAGATAGAGGAAACTTTCAGAAATATTGCCAAGAGCATAAGCATATTACAACCTATTCAAAAGCAAGATGGAGAAAGGAAAGAATACTAAAAAAGCTTAGAGAAGAAATGAAAAACTTTGAATAATATGATTTAACTATAAAGATCAAAGGAAAAAATTATAGGAGAAACTTAATATGGATAAGATTTTTATGAATTATTAAAATAGGCAATATCTTTTTTTAGAAGAGAATTGTCTATTTTTTATTTTAAATAAGTAGTGCTTTTTAAGTAGTATTTTTATAAATAGAGTAAAGAAATAATTTTTATTAATAGTTTTTTATAGTTTAATCTACAATTTATGTTGCTTTAAAATATGGGAGAATTAAATCTATAAGCTTTAAATTTATTATTAATATTAAGCTGTGAGTGCAATATGCCTATATAAATTCATTATAATTTAAATATAAATTAGTTTATATTTTAGTTTAAATTTTGTTTATATTCTAGTTAAGGATTAAGATATTAGCTATTTTTATTTGGATTATGGAAGGTGAATTTATGAATAAGTTAAGAGAAAAGGGAGTTTCATTACTAGAACCAAAGAATAAGGGGGTTCTTACAGTAAACTTTAAGCACCCTATTTTAAAGGATTATAAGGGAAATGGAAGAGTTATAACTAAAAGTTTAGGTGCTGATGTAGGAAAGGATTATGAAGCAGCTAACAAGTTTCTTAATGAAATTAAGAGTATTATAAATAATAGTGATTGTTATGAAAATTATTATGGCTTTTTAAAAAGCTTAGAAAAATATAGTGAGAAATCTATGAAAATTGTTTTTGATAATACTCATTTTATAGAAGAGTTTTATTATGATTCTAAAAAAAGTATTTTAGAAAAATTTATTGGAATTTCTCATAATAATATTAATAAGAAGTTAGAAGAGGAATTAAAAGATGTTTTTAAATTGCTTGAATTAGAACAATTTGAATTAATCCATAAAGGTGATAAATCCTTTGAAGTTTTTGCGGAAGAGGAGATTAGGTCTAGATTTAACTTTGAATTTAAAAAGAAAATTCAGTTATTAGGTGGGGATTATGGATATAGAAAGAAATTAATTTCTAATCTTATAGGATCAATTGGGGAGTTTAGTGAAGGATATAAAAATACTAATGAAGCAAAAGAAGATAAATTGGTAAATAAGTTTTTTTATAATATAGGAGCGCCAAATTTTGAAGTGATTTTTAAACAGGATTCTAATAAGTTTAAATTTATCGGAACTCCATACTCACAATGCATTATTAATAAAAAAATAGATCTTAAGAGGATTTTGGAAGAGTTTTTATTTAGGATAAATAGTTTGGATAATATTTTTCAATATAAGCTTGAGTTTAGGGAAAGAAAAAGTGGAAAAAGTTATGTTTTTAATAATGAGTTTTTAGTTAAGGGGAATTTGATTTGTAATAAGGATTTAGATAAGCATTCTTTAGATAATATTGGAGAGCTAGCTTATATTTATTTTCATATAGGTTATAAAGAAAAATCTCAAGAAGAATTAAAATCAAAGTTTTTCTATATATTAGAGAGTCTTTTTAATGAGAAGTATAATCCTAATAACAGCAATTTAATATTTAGTGATATAAGATTAGAAGGAAATTTTATGGGAGAAGAAATTTTACATAATAAAGAGAAGGATTTTATTTTAGCTGATTATAGTGGAAACATTAATGAATTTAGGAATCAATTATTAAGTTATGAGACTAGAAGAAATTTAGCTAGTAGTGATGAGATAATATGGCTTTTTAATAGTGAAGAAGAGGCTTTTGAAAGAAATTTAGAAGTTTTAAAATACTTAATTATAAATGGATATTTAAGTAAAACTAATATATATATTTATGAAAAACCTATTTATAAGGATTATTTTTCTTCAGAATTTGATAATAGTGAAAGTAATTTTATGAATGGATTAAATGAAAAAGAGGCATATCATATGCCTAATATTTTTAATTCTTTTTTGAAAGATAACTTTCAAAATTTATTGGAGGAATTAGGAGAGGAAGAGCCTTCAATAATAATTAGGGGAAGAGAAGAGTATTATTTAAATTTAATAATGGAGAGAGTAATATTTCCTTGTGATGAAGAGAAAAAGGTATTAAGTAATAAGTGGGAGATAGAAAAAATAATAAATCAAAGTGAAGAAGTTTTAATAAATAAAATAAAAGAAAAAAGTTCCTTAATAAATGAGTATAACCCATCTTATAAATATGGAAGATTAGCAATCTTATCTTTAGGAATTAACAGGAAAGTTAAGAGAGAATTTATAAGAAGAGTAAGAGGAAGCTATGATAAAAATCTTAAAGAATTTTCTTTAAGAATGGCTTATAACTTTGGAGGAAGAGAGTATAAAAGCCTATGTCCAGAGAGACTATTAGAAACTTCAATAAAAAATAGTATAAAGACCTTTTTATTAAACCCATATAAAATAAGAAAGGATATAAATATTTTAGAATTTGAAAAATCAATAGAATATATTATGGAAAGTATAAGTGAGGAAATAATAGAAGAAGTTGAGATTTTAATAAGAGAAGATAACTTATTGAAATGGAAGGAAGCTGCAGAGCTTTTAAAAGATGATATTATAGAGGGAAGAAATTTAATAGAAGAGATAATAGAAGAGACATTTGTAGTAAGTAATGATATTTTTAGAGAAGATAGAGTATTAAAAATAATAAAAGAGGTATTAAAAAATAATAGTATATTTAAAGCAATAAAGGGGGAATTTGCTATATAAATAGTATATAATTTGAATTTTTAAATAAATTTATGCTATAATTTAAGCTGTAATTTTTTGGTGAGGGAGAAGTGTTAATGAATATATTATTAACTGGTGGAATTGGCTATATAGGGAGTCATACAGTAATAGAATTATTAAAGGACGATAATAATTCTGTAGTTGTTATTGACAACTTAATAAATAGTAAAAAAGAAGTTAAGGATATAGTTGAAAAAATAACAGGAAAAAGTATAAAGTTTTATGAAGGCGATTTAGTAAATTTTGAAGATATAGATAAGGTTTTTAAAAATGAAAAAATAGATGCTGTTATACACTTTGCTTCTCTTAAGGCAGTAGGGGAATCAGTAGAAAAACCTTTAGAATATTATAATAACAATATTATTGGGACTTTAAATCTTTTAACAAGTATGAGAAATCATAATGTTAAGAAATTTATATTTAGTTCTTCAGCTACTGTTTATGGAGAAAGTGAAATAGTACCTGTACATGAAGGTCTTCAAGCAGGATTTGCAACAAATCCATATGGTAGATGTAAGGCTATAATAGAGGAGATTTTAAGAGATATATATATATCAGATAATTCATGGGATATTGTACTTCTTAGATACTTTAATCCAGTTGGAGCTCATGAAAGTGGATTAATTGGAGAATTACCTAATGGAATACCAAATAATCTTATGCCTTATGTTTCAAAGGTGGCTGATGGTGAATTAGACTACGTAAGAGTATTTGGAGATGACTATAACACTCCAGATGGAACTGGTGTAAGGGATTATATACATGTTGTAGACTTAGCAAGAGGACATGTAGCTGCTATGAAAAAGTTAAAGGATGGTTCTGGGATTAGTACATATAATTTAGGAACTGGACAAGGTTATTCTGTATTAGATATAATAAAAGCCTTTTCAAAGGCATCAGGTAAGGAAATACCTTATAAAATAGTAGATAGAAGAGCAGGAGATATTGCTATAAGTTTTGCAGATCCATCAAAGGCAGAAAAAGAACTTGGATGGAAGGCTGAGAAAAACTTAGAGGACATGTGCAAAGACTTCTGGAAATGGCAATGCGTTGGAATGAAAAACTTTAAATAAACTTCATATTAAGATTTATTTTTAGCTAGTTTTGATTTTGAAATTACCTTAAAGACCTAACTTAATTTCGTAAAGAGTTGCTATTAGCTACTTCAGAATAATAGCTAAAGCTTTTAAACTCGCTATGCTCAAACAATAAAAGCTTCTTAACGCTATTATTCTTACGTATATAATGCAACACTAATTGCTTATTAAGATGGTCTTACAGGTCTATTTCAAAATCAAAGGCACTTTAAATTAGAACTTAATATTAAAATTTTGATTTACAAGGGGATAAGAGGATGAACAATAAAATAAGAAAAGCTATAATACCAGCAGCAGGTCTTGGTACTAGATTTTTACCTGCAACAAAGGCACAGCCTAAGGAGATGCTTCCAATAGTTGATAAGCCAACTATTCAATACATAATTGAGGAAGCTATAGCTTCAGGTATAGAGGAAATACTTGTTATTACAGGAAGAAGTAAAAAATCAATTGAGGATCACTTTGACCGTAATGTTGAACTTGAAATGGAACTTGAAAAGTCAGGGAAAACTGAACTTTTAGATTTAGTTAGAGATATATCAGATATGGTTGATATCCATTATATAAGACAAAAAGAACCAAGAGGACTTGGACATGCTATCTATTGTGCTAAGACTTTCGTAGGGGATGAGCCTTTTGCCATATTACTTGGTGATGATGTAGTTTATAATGAAGAAAAGCCATGCTTAAAGCAATTAATTGATTGTTATAACGAATATAGAACTAGTGTATTAGGTGTTCAAACTGTTCCAGAAGAAAATGTTTCTAAATACGGAATAGTTAATGGAAAACACATTGAAGGTAGAGTTTATAAAGTAAAAGGCTTAGTTGAAAAGCCATCACCAGAAGAAGCACCTTCAAATGTTGCTATATTAGGAAGATATATAGTAACTCCAAGAATATTTGATATATTAGAAAACACAAAACCTGGTAAAGGTGGAGAAATCCAATTAACAGATGCACTTTTAGAGCTTATGAGCGAAGAAGCTATGTATGCTTATGACTTTGAAGGAAGAAGATATGATGTGGGAGATAAACTTGGATTCTTAGAAGCAACTGTTGAGTATGCTTTAAGAAGACCAGATCTTAGAGATGGGTTTATTGATTACTTAAGAGAATTATCTGCTACAGAAAATATCTTTACTGAAGCAAATGGTAAAGAAAAAAAGGATAAAGAAGAAGAGCTTGTAACAGAAGCTTAATTTTAGAAAGCTGTATCAAAATAACTTATAAATAAACTTATAAATCCCTAATTAATTTCATTTATTTTTTAGCTAGATTTGTAAGAGGTTTAAGGAGTTTTGATACAGCTTATTTTTGTGATTAATTTGATTAAAATAAAAATAAAGAGGCTATACTTAATAAAGTAATATAAAGCTATTTATTTTATGAGATTCTGATTTCTAAAGAATATTTATAAGATTATATTAATGAATAATAGAAGTTTTTTAGCATTAATACTGTATTTAGAAATCAACATTAACTTAAATAATATATTAATTAAAGCTTAGAATTAAAAGGAGAATTTATGATTATTATTTCCCAAAACACATTTTTAGTAGTAGGAATTTTACTCTTTTGTTTATTTAGAGGAGCAATTAAAATTAAAGGAATAATTAAGGAAGAATACATATATAAGCAAATATATTCTAATGAAGAATTTATTTTTGATTTATTTTGTATTTACTTAATTGGAGTTGCCTCTAAGGTCTATTTTCCACTTACCATAGCTTGGGGAAATAAGCTTGTTTATAATCCACCAGAAGTTTGGCTTAGTCCTTTGTGGAGCATAAAGCAAATATACCATCAAGGAGGATTGGGAGATGTTATTTATCAGCTGATAGGGAATTCAATTATGTTAAGTCCAATGGCATTTTTTCTTTGCTATTTTTATAGTATAGATGAAGAAAAATTAACTTTAGGAAAAGGTATTATAGATAAAATCAATAAAATTTTAGAAAGCTTTGAATTACATAATAAAAAGAAGCTGAAAGAGGATTTATATGTACCTTCATTAAATACAGTGTTGAAATTTTGCTTTTTTATGTCTTTATTCATAGAGAGTTCCCAGGTTATATTATCCTTAGTTTTTCCTAATACAAAAAGATTTTTTGAAGTAAATGATCTTATGTGTAATACTTTAAGTGGAGTTTGGTGATATTATATTTATATTAAAATTATTAAATTAGATATAATACCAAGAAAGATATTTAAGTTATAAAATAAAAAGTAATTTTTTTATTGAGGCTATAAGTAGGCTAAGAGTATTTAATATAGAAATAAAAAATATTTTCTTAAAATAACATTTGACTTATTAGAGAATTAGGAATATACTTAATACAAGTCAGAGAGACAATTTAATGACGCGGGATGGAGCAGCTGGTAGCTCGTCGGGCTCATAACCCGAAGGTCGTAGGTTCAAGTCCTGCTCCCGCAACCACAAAAAGTTCTACTTTTTTAAGTAGAACTTTTTTTATTTAGAATAAATAAAACTACCTGCTATGGGGGGGGACAATAAGTTCTTATAAAATTATTGCAATCCACCAGTTTTACAGATATTTATGACTTTGTTTGATTATAAATTAGAAGATTTTTTAGAGAGAATTTTTTATATATCTACTTTAAATGAATATCATAATATATTTCTTATTGAATTTATATGTAATAATATTACTTATAATAATATTAACGGAAAATATCTATATAATTAACTTTATTTACAATATTTAAATAAAATGTTAAAATAATATTTGGAAATTTTTAATATATTAGTTAAATTGAGTGGATTAATAGAGGTGTTTTATGAAAAAAGTAAGAGAGAAAGTAGCTATTGCCGTAGCTATAGCAAGTATAACTACTATATCTAGCTTTGTAATAAGCAATGGAAAGAAAGTTTATGCTGAAGAAGTAAGGGTTACAGCTACTGCTAATGTAGATAATATTAAGGATAATGGAAAACAATTAAAAAATGAAAGCCCTAAGGCAAATACGCAAGAAGATACAAATGTTAAGAATAAAGATTTAAAAACTGATGAAAAAAAAGATATAAAAGAAGTTGAAAGTAACTTTGTAAAGAATGCTGAAAATAAAACAGAAAAAATCAATGAAGATAAAAGTTTAGAGAATAATAATAACAAGGTGTCTACTAAATTAGAGTCTAGTGATAAAGATGTAAAGGAAATTAAAAGTGATAAAGATAGTAAAGACAAAGATTCCAAAGAAGTTAAAGATGAAAATGTAGAAAAAGTTCATAATAAAAAGGATACTGTAGAAGAAGTAGAAAATAAATCTGATCAAAATAATGAAGATAAAATAAATACAGATAAGAAAGTAGAAGTAAAAAGTAAAGATAATGAAACTTCTAAAAGAGATGAAGAAAGCAAGAAAATAAAAGGAGAAAATAAGGAATCTGAAAGTAAGTTAGATAAAAATAAAGCTTTAAAAAGTGATTACATAAATATTAATGAATCTGGACAAGCATTAACAGTAGGTACAGAAAGCCAAAATAATAGTGTAACTGATGAAAATGAAAAGGATGGATGGCAAACAATAGGTGGTAAAACATATTATTTTGAAAATGGAAAGGTATCAACTGGAAAGAAAGAAGTATATGATACTAAGAATGGATATTATAAAACATATTTTTTTAATGAGGATGGAACTCTTGTAACTGATACTGGAATTCATGATTATTGTGAATCTTGGGGAGGAAAAAGAAAGGTCTATGTAAACAATAAAGGTGAAGTTGAAAATGGTTGGAAAACAATAGATGGTAAGACATATTATTTTGATCAATATAATGGTATGTTAACTAATGTTCATGAAATAGATAATGGTGATAAAAAAGAGGCATATTTATTTGATAATGATGGAGTTTTAAGAAAAGGCACTGGATTAAAAGAAATAGATGGGAAGTGGTATTACTTTAATAAGGATAATAGCTTAGCAAGTGGTTGGAAAACAATAGATGGTAAAACATATTATTTTGATACGTATAGTGGTAGAGCAAAGGGAAGTATAAGAATATATGATTCTAATCATGAAAAATACAAAGTGTACCTTTTTAATGAAGATGGAGCTCTTATAACTGAACCAGGTATTCACACTTATCATGAAAATTGGGGTGGAGAAAGAAAGATATACGTAAACAATAAAGGTGAAGTTCAAAGTGGATGGCAAATAATAGATGGTAAGACATATTATTTTGATGAAAGTAATGGTATGGTAACTTGGGTACATGAAATAAATGAGAATGATAAAAATAAATCATATTTATTTGATAAAGATGGAGTTTTAGTAAAGGGTTCTGGATGGAAAGAGATAAATGGAAATTGGTATTATCTTAATAATGATAATAGTTTATTAGAAGGTTGGAAAACAATAGATGACAGGACATATTATCTTGATAAATATAATGGAATGGTAAATGGGGTTTATGAAGTAAATAGTGGGGATAAAAAGGAAACTTATTTATTTAATAAAGATGGATCCTTGGTAAAAGGCAATGGTTTAAAAGAAGTAAATGGTACATGGTACTACTTTAATAGTGATAATAGCTTAGAAAATGGCTGGAAAATAATAGATGGCAAAACATATTATTTTAATAAGTATGACGGTAGGTTAAGAGGATGTGTAAGAGTATATGATGATTTAAATCATGAAAAATACAAAGTATATTTCTTTAATGAAGATGGAGTCCTTATAACTGAACCAGGTATTCATACTTATCATGAAACTTGGGGTGGTGAAAGAAAAATATGCATAAATAATAAAGGTGAAGTCCAAAGTGGATGGCAAATAATAGATGGTAAAACATATTATTTTGATGAACATAATGGAATGGCAAAGGGAGTAAGTTGTATAAGTAACGGGGATAATTATGAAGTTTACTTATTTAATGAAGATGGAAGTTTAGTAACAGGAAATGGTTGGAAAGAGATAGATGGTAAGTGGTATTATTTCAACAATAATAATAGTTTAGCAAATGGGTGGAAGACTATTAATGGAAAGACATATTATTTTAGTTCTCACATGAGTATAGGACCAACTTTAATACAAGGTAATAGACCAGAAAAATTAGATTTATATTATTTTGGAGAAGATGGAGAATTAATAAATAGAAAAGGATGGGCAAAATTAAATGATGACTGGTTCTATTTCAATGATGATAGTTCATTAAAAACTAAGTGGCAAACAATAGGTGGAAAGACATATTATTTTAATGAAACAACAGGGGCTATGGCAACTGGTCAAAAAACTACTTATGATTACTTTAATCATGAGGAAAAAATATACTGTTTTACTTCTGATGGATCCTTGTTAAAAGGAAAAGGCTGGTTTAGTAAATATGATGAATATAATAATTATAAAAAAGTTTGGTTCTATATAGATGAAGATGGAGTTTTAAAAACAGATTATCAAACAATTAATGGTAAGGATTATTATTTTTATTGTGATGGAAAAATGGCTACTGGAATAGTTAATGTTGAAGGTGTTACAGGAAACCCTAAGTTCTATTATTTTGATAATAATGGAGATTTATTTAAAAAAGAGGGATGGAAAAAAATAAATGAAAAATGGTATTATTTAAATGAAGATGGGTCTTTAGTTAATGAATGGAAAAAATCAGGAAGTGATTGGTATTATTTAAATCCTAATTATGGAATGGCTATTGGTCCTACAAAAGTCCAAGATGATATGTGTTTAGGTATTAATGTATATTATTTTGAAGAAGATGGAAGATTAACTAATAGAACTGGATGGATTAACCATATAAATGGAGAATTTAGTGATTGGTACTATGTTGAGAATGGTGGAAAGGCAGCATTAGGATGGAATAAAATCAATGGAACTTGGTACTATTTTAATAGTGATGCAAAAATGGTTACAGCTCCAACTAGAATATTTGATAAAGATAGTTCAAAAGAGAAGATTTACTTCTTTGATAAGAATGGTGCATATAGAAGATATTCAGGATGGTATGAACTTAAACCTGTAGATGGAGAGCCATGTTGGTATTACTTTGGAGAAGATGGTTTAGCTAAAACAGGTTGGCAAACAATAAATGGAAATAAGTATTGGTTTGCACCTAATGGAATAATGTGTAAAGGAACTAGTACTATTTTTGAAAATGAAGTCGAAGATGGTTGTTATAAAGTAGATTTACCAACATATTTATTTAATGAAAGTGGAGCTTTAGTAACTAGTGAAGGATGGCATAAGGTTACTTTATATGATGGAGAGAAGTGGTGTTATACAGATAACACTGGATTATGTAAAAAAAGATTAGAAAAGATAAATAATAAATATTATTATTTTGAACCTCATAATGGTTTAATGGAAACTGGAGTAATTTCTATATATGGGTTTAATGGAAATAAGGAAGCAAATTATTTCTTTGATGAAAGTGGAGCATTAAATACTTCAAAAGGATGGCATAAGTGCAAAGATAGATATAATTCTCATTATATTTGGTGTTATATTGATGATAATGGTGAATTGGCAGAGGGATTTAAAGAAATAAATGGAAACAAATATTACTTTGAGAGTGGAGTTATGAGTACAGGAAAGACTGAAATAGAGGGAAACCAATATTACTTTAATGAATCTGGATTGATAGCAAAAGGTTGGAGCCAGAATAAAGATGGAGAATATTACTATACAGATAATAATGGTATTATTCAAAAAGGATGGCAAAAAATCAATGGAATTTGGTATTATTTTAATGACGGTGGAGTAATGGCAACTGGTCCTAAATATATGTTTGATGAAAACACTTATGACACAAAACTATATTATTTTGATAATAGTGGAGCTCTACAATATAAAAAAGGTTGGGTTAATCATATTGGGAAATATAATAATGACTGGTACTATATAAACTCAAATAATGAATTATCAACTGGTTGGCAAAATATAAATGGAACATGGTATTATTTCTATGAAAATGGAAAAATGGCAAAAGGTTCAACTGCAGTTACTTATTCAAATGGTGATAAAAGATATTATTGTTTTGATAATAGTGGAGCATGGGTTACTAATCCAGGATGGCATTCATGGCAAGATGAAGGTAATAAGACATGTTGGGCTTATATAAATAATGATGGAAGCTTGGCTGAAGGATGGAAAGAGATAAATAATAAATGGTATTATTTCTACAAAGAAAATAAAGTTATGGCTAAAGGTGCTATTAAGGAATGGGATTATAAAACTAATAAACCATATATTCAACATTTCTTTAATGAAGATGGATCTTGGGATGCTTCAGAAGGATGGAAGTCATTTAAGAATTTAGAATACTCACCAGATTTACAATGGGCTTATGTTGAATCAAATGGAAGATTAGCTTCTGGATGGAAGATGATTGGTGGACAATGGTATTATTTTGATGAAGGTAATGGTTTCATGGTTACAGAAAAGAGATATATTGATGGTAAGTTTTATGAATTTAATTCTAATGGTACTTTAAAAAATTAATTATAGGGCTGTTTTAAATAATATTTAAATAAAAGAAATTCTGTAAAACAGGGATCTAATATTACTAAATAAATATTTATTTAGTAAAGTGAGGAGTTATATTTAAAGTAAGTTTATTAACTTTAGATATAACTCCTTTTTAATATTTTAAATGTTATCTAAATTATTAAAAGTTATATATTTAAATTTAATAAAATTACCTATATAATGCTATTAAAGGATAATTTGTATGTAGACTATTTAGATTTTTGCTTTAACTTTTTATAATGAATTTAGTTTAATTAAGACTTTTATGTATAGCCTTTAACAGCTATTGTTAAGGTTTTCTTAAAAGGTTAAATTTTCTTTAAAAGTTAAAATCAATTTAGAAGAGTTCATACAAAATATTAGTATTAATATAGGGGGAAAGAGTTAATAGATAACTTTATGAGAATTATGAGTATAAATTATAATGAGAATTTTAAAACTTTTCATCTAAGGACAAAGAATACAAGTTATGTTTTGAAGGTTATGGAGACAGGACATTTAAGTCATTTGTATTGGGGAAGAAAGTTAAAAGCTGATAACTTAGAGTATTTTGTTAGAAGAAGAGGTTTTGGAAGCTTTGCAGCTGATACTGATAATATAAGTGGATTTCAGTTAGAGTTAATACCTCAAGAGTGTCCAACCTTTGGAGCTACTGATTTAAGAAGTCCAAGCTTAGAGTTTCAATATGAAGATGGTACATCAGCTACTGATTTAAGATATAAGTCACATAGAATTTACGAAGGAAAGCAAAGACTTTCAGGTTTACCAGCTGTGTATGTTGAAAGTGAGGAAGAGGCTACTTCCCTAGAAATAACTTTAGTTGATTCTTTAAAAAACTTAGAGGTTATCTTAACATATAATGTTTTTGAAAACTTTGATTCTATTACAAGAAGTTTAAAGATAGTGAATAATAGTGATGAAAAGATAAATATAGAGAGAGTTTTAAGTGCCAATGTAGACTTTACAACTGATGAATTTGATTTTATTCAGCTTTCAGGATCTTGGGGAAGAGAGAGACATATTCTTAGAAATCCTTTAAGAAGTGGAAGCCAAGCTATTGAAAGTAGAAGAGGGGCAAGTAGCCATGCTCAAAATCCTTTCATGGCTCTATGTAGTAAGGATGCCAATGAAGAATATGGAGATGTTTATGGCTTTAACTTAGTTTATAGTGGAAACTTCTTAGCAAATGTGGAAGTTGATATGTATAGAAATGCAAGAGCTCAAATAGGAATAAATCCTTTCGATTTTAAATGGTTACTTGAGTCAAAAGAAGAGTTTCAAGCACCAGAGGTAGTTTTAGTTTATTCCTCAAAGGGACTAAATGGCATGTCTCAAATTTATCATAATCTTTATAGAAAGAGATTGTGTAGAGGAAATTATAGAGATAAGGTAAGACCTGTGCTTATAAATAACTGGGAAGCCACATATTTTGACTTTAATGAGGTTAAGATAAAGGAAATAGCTAAGGAAGCTTCAAAGCTAGGAATGGAACTTTTTGTTCTTGATGATGGATGGTTTGGAAATAGAAATGATGATAAAAGTTCCTTAGGAGATTGGTTTGTTAATGAGGAAAAATTAAAGGGTGGACTTAGTAAACTTGCTAAAGATATAAATAATATGGGGTTAGAGTTTGGATTATGGTTTGAGCCTGAGATGATTTCACCTATTAGTAAACTTTATGAAAAACATCCAAATTGGTGTATTCATATTCCAGGAAGAACTAGATCACAGGCAAGAAGTCAGTTAATATTAGACCTATCAATGAAAGAAGTATGTGATTATATAATAGAATCTGTTAGCAAAATTCTTGAAAGTTCTAATATATCTTATGTTAAGTGGGATATGAATAGAAATATGACAGAGGTGGGTTCTTTAGGATTAACTTCAGAGAGACAAAGAGAAACAGCTCATAGATATATTTTGGGATTATATAGGGTTATGGAGGAAATAACAAGTAGATTCCCTAATGTATTATTTGAAAGCTGCTCAGGTGGTGGTGGAAGATTTGACCCAGGAATACTTTATTATATGCCTCAAACTTGGACAAGCGATGATACAGATGCCATAGAAAGATTAAAAATACAGTTTGGAACCTCTATGATTTATCCTCCAATTTCCATGGGATGCCATGTTTCAGCAATTCCTAATCATCAAGCTAATAGAACAACTCCACTTGAAACTAGAGGGGTATCTGCTATGGCAGGTAATTTTGGATATGAGCTTGATATAACTAAGTTAAGTGAGGAAGAAAAGGAAGAATTAAAGGAACAAATAAGTTTATATAAAGAAATTAGAGAAACTGTGCAATTTGGAGCTTTGTATAGATTAAAGAGTCCATTTAATAGTAATGAAGTTGCATGGATGATGATTTCAGAAGATAAGAATGAGGTTGTTGTAAGCTATGTTAGACAGTGGGCTTTAGTAAATGAAAGCTTTAGCAATTTAAAACTTACAGCCTTAGATAAGGATTCAGAGTATGAAATAATAGGAGAAGACACAATCCTTAGTGGAGATGAGCTTATGTATATAGGTTTAAATATTCCAGAACTTTATGGAGATTATGTTTCAAAACTTTGGAGATTAAAGAGAAAAACTTTAAAATAACTAATAAGTGGCGTGTATCAAAATAACTTTTTATAAAACTTACAAACAGTATGAAGAGAATATCTAGATCTAGTAATTCCCTTTATATGTTTGTAAGTTTTATTATATTCTGATATATCACCTTAATAGGCCTTTAATCAATTTCTTTTGCTACCACTACTATTCTAGCATTAACAAAATCATATCCACAGGTTATTAGAGTTAAGATTCTATCATTAGAATTTAAATCTATGCCCTCTCTTTTAAATAGTGATTTTGCTTCTTGTTCTTTTAAATATTTTTCATAATCTTCTTTGTTTGAAAATTTTGTTTTTATTTCAGATTCTAAGTCCTTAGCATTTTCTTGGTAAACTGAAAAAATTTCGAATGTTGATTTTTTTCCTTCTCTATAAAGAGTTACATATTTATTTGCATTGAAGAAATTTTCATTTTTAAAATGTTTAATTTGAGCAAACATAGTATCATTTCTCATGTTATGACCATAAACAACTATATTAGAATCATCATTTAAATTATTTTCTGAGTCAACAAAAATTGAACCTGAGAAGCTTTTTTCTTTGTTAAAGTTATGATGCAAGTAGAAATCATTATCTTTTCCTTGAACCACTGGAAAATCTATATTAGTTCCTTCAACTTTTATCCAAAATCTATAGTCTGGATTAATATTTTTTAAGTTCTTTTCACTTTCTGCATCCTGCTTATGTTCCTCTGGACTTTTATTAACAGAAGAATCAGATAGAGGAGAAAGACTTCTTAAGTTATCATAATCTCTTGAATCAGTGTAATATCCTAAACGTTTTTGATATATTTTCATTGCACAAAAGAAAATTATAATTAATAGAATTAAACTTATTATTTTTTTAATTCTTAATGAATTTTTCATAATACTCACCTCTAAACAACGAATTAAATTTTCCCAATAAAACTACGATAATTTCAATATTACACCAATTTATTAGTTAATACAACAATAGATTTTTATATTTAAAAATTTACATTTACGTAATAAAACATGCAATTCACGCTATATGTATTGAGATGATTTACTTAAGATGTTATAAATAATCTGCAAACAATATTTTACATATCTGTAAAGTTGAAAAGGAAGAAAAGGAATAATTATGAAAAAAGGTATAAAAATTTTTTATAATATTTTATTTTATAGTTTTTTAACTATACTTATAGCATTTTTACTTCTAGGCTTTTTTGCTAAGAAAAGTGATTCTGGAATTAGTATAGGAGGATATAGAGTTTATGATATTTTAACTGGAAGTATGAGTCCTACTATAAAGCCAGGAAATTTGGTAGTTGTAAAGGAAACATTACCAAATGAGGTGAAGAAAAATGATGTTATAACTTTTAAAAGTGACATAACTAATAATGTTACAACTCATAGAGCTATAGACATAGTTAATAGTGATGGAAAAACTGAATTTATAACAAAAGGTGATGCAAATAATACTCAAGATCCTGTACCTTTAGATGAAAAATTACTTGTTGGGAAGGTTATTTTTCAAGTGCCACATTTAGGTAGCTTTTTGATTAGCTTACAAAAAAACAAGTTAATATTTATAGGTTTACTTGTAGTTATTATCTTAATTGATTTTATATTCAATAAATCTTTAGGAGCAAGAAAGAAAAGTTAGATTTAAATTATAAGAATAATATAAATAATTTATAAACTGGGAGGTAATTTAAATTGAGTAAGAAGAAAATAATAGGCTTATGTATAGCCGGTGTTTTAGCAGTAGGAAGTATAGGAGGATCTTTAGCTTGGTTTACATCAAGTGATTCTGTAACAAACCCATTTTCAACAGCAAGTACAGATAATCCTAGCAATCCAAATTCAGGAATAAAAATACATGAAATTTTCAATAAGGAAGATGCTGATAATACATTACCAGGAGATAAGGTAACAAAACAAGTTAATGTAATTAATAAAGCTACATATGATCAATTAATTAGAGTTAAGATAAAAAAAGTATGGAAAGATGCTAAGGGAGAGGAAAAGCCTGATTTAGATACAAAGAATATAAATTTAAACTTTGAAAATAACTTAACTGATTCTAATAAGCCTGAAGAAGGAAAATGGATAGAAGGTTCTGATGGATATTATTACTATAATGGAATAGTTAATCCAGATGGACAAACTGCAAACTTATTAGAAAGTGTTACATTATCAAAAGATACTACAAATGAATTTAAAGGATTAAAATTTGATGTAGTTGTTGATTCAGAAGGTGTACAAGCTGCTAATGGTGCAGTAAATGATTCTTGGAAAGATGCACCACAAGTTATAAAAGATTTAGGTGCAGGCACTAATGCACATAAATAAGTAATATTTTAAATTAAGTTATAACCATGATGCAAGGAGTGAAAAGGATGAAGAATCTAATAAAATCCTTTTTATTTACTATGGTATTTCTTTTAATAATATGTAAGCCAGGGGTTGCAAGTACATTTGCAACCCCTAATGTTGAATTAGAAGGAAATGCTGATGGTATAGTATTCATTCAGGGGGATGAGCCCTTTTTATGGTCAGATAATATTCTTCCAGGAGATAAGCTTGAAAGAAATATTTTATTAAATAACAAGCATAAGGATTCTTATAAAATATTTATGAGAGCTGAAAGAATCAATAAAAAGGAAAGTTATGATTTATTAGAGAAGATAGAACTTAAGGTAATATATGATGGGAATTGTATATATGATGGATTTGTTAGTGGGCAGAATGGATTAGAAAATAACATTTATTTAGGAGAAGTAAAGCCAGGTGAGTCTAAAAAACTTGAGGCTTTTGCAGAGTTTCCTGGAAAAGAAGCAGGAAATGAATACAAAAATAAGAAAGCGCAAGTTGATTGGATTTTTACTGCTGTCAAGGATAGTTATGGAAAAGAAGATAGTTCACTATATATAGAGAACTGTAAAGAAAATGATGTAATTAATATTAAGGATAAGATAGATAAAAAAACAATTGTTCCAAATACTGGTGATACTGGTGTTGGAATATATTTAGTATTAATAATAATTTCTTTTTTACTACTAGCAATAGTAAATAGTAAGAGAAAAGAAAAAAATTAGTATTTATAGATGAGGTAATTGATGTGAAGAAAAATAGATTTTTTAAGGTTTTAATAGGATTTATTATTATTACCAGTATATTTTCTATTACAGTATTTGCTAAATATTTTACTTCTTCAGATAATGTTGTAAACAACTTTGGAACTGGAAGTATTAGTGTTAAGATTGCTGAGAGGTTTAAACAAAATGAAACTTGGAATGGAAATGAAATTAGTAAAAATGTAAAAGTGAAGAATACTGGAGATAATGGTGAGCTTGTCAGAGTTAGTATAACCCCTAGATGGATTGATGAAGATGGAAATCCTTGGCCTGGAGATACTAATTTAGTTACTTTAAATTTAAAAAATATAGTAGACTCAAGTAATAAAGATAAGAATGAAGGTAATCTTTGGATAGATGGAAAAGACGGGTATTATTATTATTCAAGTGTTTTGCCTAATGGAAGCAAAGATGATATTGATGCAGAAAAAAATAATAAATTTGATGCAGCAAGTAGATATGAGGATTCATTAACTACTAATAATAAAAGTAACTATAGTTCAGAAATATTAAGTTCAGTAAGTTTAAAATTAAATGGTTTAAGTGAATATGAAAGAGGGAGATATAAGGGAAAAAGATTAGTGGTAGATGTAAATGTAGAAGCAATTGCACCAAAGAAATCAGAAATTTCATCAAAATGGAATGAGATAAATAATGATGTTAAAAATTATTTGGAATCAATTTGTAATTAAAAAAGTAAGGTGAATTAATATGAAGATAAGTAAGAAGATAATATTGATTTTAGTTGCAATGTTTTTAAGTTTAAATTTCCCTTATAAAGTAACTAAGGCAGTAAATGTAAATAAGTCAGAGAGAGATTCAAATTGGGTGCAGACTAAAAGTAAAGTTGATTTACTTAAAACAGCTACAGATTTAGGAAATGAGGAGTATGAAATATCATTAAAACTTAAAGGAAATAAGAGATCAATAGTAAATCCTGTAGATATTATTATGGTAGCTGATAAATCCGGAAGTATGGAATATGAAATGCCAACTTTAAAAAGAGCTATGAAAAATTTTTTAGATGATATTGAAAGTTCATTTGGAGATAGAGCGAATATATCATTAATAGAATTTTCAGGAGAAAATAAAACTTATATAGGGAGATATTGTGATTTTAATGGATTTAATTGTTATGAAAAATACTTTATTAAAGGATCCATTGATGATGCTAAAGTTTTATGTGATTACACTAGTGAGTATTCAACTGTAAAAAGTAAAATTGATAAAATTACAGCTTATGGAAGAACAGATATTGAAGCTGCTTTAGAGCTTGTTAAAAAAAAATTAGATGATAGAAATTCAAATAATAAAAAATATGTTGTTTTTTTTACAGATGGTTTGCCAATTCAACTTTTGAACATAGAAACTAGAGAATATCCAAGCCTTGATTATATAGAGAAGTACATAATTCCTCATACCAAGGAATACTTTTATGAAAAAGGATTTTTGGATAAAAATAAAGTTAATTTTTATTCTATTGGATTATTTACTGGAAGAAGATTCGATTCTGAAAAAAAAATAGCTAAAGATTTTATAAAAAGCATAAATAATTCTGGATCATATTTTATCACAGATGATAGTAATAGGTTAGATTCGGTTTATAATGACATAGCAATGAATATCATTAATGAAAATAGAATTATGGATGATGCAGTTCTTACTGATATAGTTCCTAATAATTTTGAAATAGTAGAGAATGCTTATGGACAAGGGAAAACATCTATAGCTACTAATTTAAATGATGATAATGATTCTAAGTTTAAAAAAGAGTTAAATATTAGACAACCTAAAGTTACAAGCGAAAATTCAGAAGAAAAGTTAACATGGAATTTAGGTACAGTGAATTATAGTGGTATGGAGGTAAAGTTTAAAATAAGATTAAAAGATAAGTATTATGGTGGTGAAAATATTCCTACAAATACAAAAGCAGCTATAAGTTTTTATGATCCTTTAGATTCTAAAAAAACTAGAAAAAATGAAGAATTTAATATACCTAAAGTAACTATTCCTTATCAAAAAGGAACTATTAGTGTAAGTAAAGAATTTGATGGTAATAGTGATTTAAAAGATAAATATAATAATGAAACGTTCACTATATGTCTTAATGGTGGCGAAAAGGGTAAATATTATTTGAAGGTATTTCCAAATGGAGAGTCTTCAGTTATGAAATTTTATATAAAAGATATGAAAACAGATATATCTAATAATAAAGATTTATCTATAAATTATTTAGTAGCCGGAGAATATAAGATTGAAGAGTTAGATAGTTTAAATTCTGATTTAAGTACTATAGAGGTAAATGGTATTAAACTTGAAAAAAATAATTATAAATTTACGTTAGACAAAGATAATAATGACATAAATATAGTGATAAAAAATAAAATGAAAAATAATAATGGTTTTTATGATGAGGATAAAATAGAAAACTCATTTGGAGTTTTTGAAGGGTAAGTTAAATACTATTAATAATTTAAAATTCTATTTTAATTATTTAAATTAAAATAGAATTTTTTCTTGTTTAAAATATGATTTTAGAATAATAATTAAAAATTAATATAGTGAGAAATTTAAATTTCATTGATGATTTTAAAGAAATTTAAAAAATCAATGTGATTTTACCAATATTAATTTAAATAATAATTTGAAAATATATATTTTTTGTGAAATAATTGAATAAATTTTGAATAATTATTATAATTTATATGTAATATAATGTTATGGAGGTAAAATTATGTTAAATATAGCAATATGCGATGATGAAAAAGTCCAGCGCAATATATTAAAGGATATGTTATATAAAATATGCAATAAAAATAATATGGATGTCATCATTGATGAATTTTGCTCAGGAGTAGATTTGTTAAATGTATATAAAAGAAATACAAAAAAATATAGTATAGTTTTTTGCGATATACTCATGGATGAAATGAATGGAATAGAATTGTTAAGAAAAATTGGAGAATTAGATGCGTTCATACAAGCTATTTTGATAACTGGAAGTGAGGAGTATGTTTTTCAAGGGTATGATGTGGGAGCATTAAATTATTTAATGAAACCTGTTTCTTTTGAAAAATTAGAAAAAGAATTTTTAAGAGCTATAAAGAGTTTAAATTTTACTAGCCCATCTAGATATGCAATAAATATAAATGGAAAAACTAATTTTATAGACCTATCAGAGGTATTATTTTTTGAGGTTAATAACAAGACAATTACTGCCAATTTAGAAAAAGAGAGTATAGATTTCAATATGAAAATAGCAACATTAGAAGAAGAACTTAAAGGTAGAAATTTTTTAAGATGCCATAGGAGTTATTTAGTTAATATTTCACATATAGATTCTATTTTGCAAAATAAAATTATATTAAAAAATAGCGTTGAAATACCTGTTGGAAGAGTTTATAAAAAAGAGTTAAAAACATTCTTAATGAATAGAATAGGCGATATGTAATTTTATGTACGTACGGAATGTTATAGAATTATTTTATATAATATATATTTCTTTTATTGGTATTTCTAGCTTTTTTTATTTAGACAAGAAAATTGATCTGAAAAAGAGAGTGTTCACTACAATTATTTTAAATTTTTTTCTTTTACTTATTAATTATATTTTTTATATTAATGAGCTTTCCTGTTTTTTTGAAGCTTTAATTATATATATATACTATGTATATTTATATAAAAAAAATACAACTTCTATATTAATGTCTTCCATATATTTATTAAATCTTTCATTGGGAAAATACATACTAATGTTTATATATTCAGTTATGATTTTTGATTTAGAAGTGTTGAAAATCATGAATAATATTATGTTTCTTTGCTTCATAATACTTTTAATATTAATGATTACAGTAGTTGTATTTATAGTAAACTTCTTTAAAGAGTGCATTATAAATGTAAATGACTTAACAATAAAAAAACAAACTAAACTGGTATTTGCAATTGGAATAGCTGTTTTATTATCTGAAAAAGTTTTTGATAATATTGCATTAAATGCAGGTTTAGTATATAGAGTTAATATAAGTACAATTAGTATAGCTGTTAATTTAGCAATAATACACTTTATTACATACAAGAGGTTTAAGGAATATAAGGCTAATTCTCAAATAAATATTTTGGAGAAACAATTAGATTATCAAAAAAATTATTATGAGAAGGTAATTAATAACTATGGTGAGGCGAGAAAAGCTCTTCATGATATGAATAATCATATGAGTGTTATTAAGTATTTTTTAGAAAACAAAGATTATAAGAATATGGATGATTATATACAATCCTTAAGTGAGAGGATTGTTACAAATAAGGATAATAATATATGTAGCAATAAGGTTATAAATGCTATATGTCTTGATAAATGTGAGAGGTGTAAAAAAGAAGGAATTAATATAAGATTTGATACTATTATAAACAAGAAGCTAAAGATTGATGACTTAGATTTATGCATTGTCCTAGGAAATTTAATTGATAATGCTATAGAAGCTTGTGAAAAAATAAATGATAAAGAGATTCAAAAGGTTATTCAGGTTAGTGCTAGAATTTATCTAAATCAAATTTATATTAAGGTAATTAATTCAAAGAATAATAAAGTTGAAAAGAGAAACAACAAATTTTTAACTAGTAAAAAGGATAAGAAAAATCACGGAATAGGCTTAGAAAATGTAAAAGAAGCAGTGCATAAAAATCATGGAGATATTGAAATTAAAGATTCAAAGAATACTTTTGAAGTAAGTTTATATATGAAATGTTAAGTTTGTATTTTAGATAAAATAAGCAAGAATATTTATAAGATTATTTTAGAAATTTTTGGCTAAAGTTCATAAATTATAAATATAAATTGCAATTTATACTGTAAAAAAGACCAATTTTTATGTAAAATATATAGTATATAACAATTTATCTCACAAATAAAAATATGGAGGAAAAATATGAAGAATGGAAGAAGAGTTAAAAATCCTAAAAGAAATTCTTCTAGTAGAAGTAAATCTAAGGTTCTAGATATTTCAATAATAATTTTAATAATAGCTTTAGCATTAGTTATAGCTGTTGGAACCATAAGGGATAAGAAGACTTTAGCTAAAAATATGGAAATTTATAGCTCAGATTCAAGTAATAACTCTGAAGATAATAAAAAGCAAGCGACCACATCAAATCCTTATGAAAAAATTAAAAAAGGTGAAGAAGTCAATATTTTAGTTTTAGGTAATGGTGTAGGAATTAGTGAAGGAAAAACAGATGAAAGTGGTAATTGGACAAGTAGTCTTTCTAAATGGTTAGAAGAAACATATAAATCAAAGGCTAATATAACAAATTTATCACAAGATAAAGCTACAGTTAAAGTAGGTTTAGAGGAACTAGAGAAAAATAAAGATAATTTTGATTTAGCTTACATAATATTTGGTGAAAATGATCAAAAGGAAATTAAACCTAATGAATTCAAAGAAGATTATGAAAAAATAATTAAGAATTTAAAGGAAAGAAATAAAAATATCTCTATAGTTCCTATAATAGAGAATTCTCTTAGAAAGAAAAATGAATACACAAATTTAATTGAAGACATTGGAAAAGATAATGATATAAAGGTTTTAGATATGGCTACAGTATTTACAAAGGACCCAGCCCCTTATGCTAAATTAACAACTAAGGGTGGAATATATCCAAATAATGTAGGATATAGCTTATATTTTTCTAACATAAAATCTTTAATAGAAGCTAATATAGCAGCTTTAAATTAATATAATTTATATTTTAGAAAAGATTAAGTTTAGAGGGGAATTTAAGAAAGTAAAATATCTTTTATTAAGTGAATTATAAATATCACATTTATAGTATATTAATTATTCTAGTTAATAAAGAATAGTTGGTATATAAATGTGATATTTTTTTATTTAAGTAAAATTTAATTTTATAGGGATATTAAATTTAAGATGGTTAAATATTTACCTTTTTATTTTGTATGTAAAAGGGTTATTTTACTTAAATATACTTTAAAATTGACTTTAAATGCTTTGGAATGATAATATACTTAGGTAAATTTAACATATTTATAAAGTAATTAGGGGTTTTTGTTTGTATGATGTTAAATTAACGTAAGGAAAGTTGGTGAATTTTATTAGGGATTTATTAAATGAGAATAATATAATTCTCAAGGCTAAAGCTTTTAACAAAGAAGAGGCAGTTAGATTGGCTGCGGAGCCTCTTTTAAAAGATGGAAGTATAACAGAGGAATATGTAAAAGACATTTTAGAGAAAATCAATGACTTAGGACCATATATGGCAATTATGCCAGGGGTAGTTATTGCTCATTCTAGACCAGGTGATTATGTTCTTAAAGATTGTATTAGCATGCTTACTTTAGAAAATCCAGTTGAATTTGGTCATGAGGATAATGATCCAATAGAAATAATTTTTGTTATTGGAGCAAAGGAAAATACAGGTCATTTAGATGCTTTACAAGATTTGGCAAGGGTTTTAATAAATGAGGATTCTGTTAATAAAATTAAAAATGCTCAAAATAAAGAAGAGATAATGGAGCTTTTTATGTAATTTATTAAACTTTTCAAAAAGTAACTTATAGAATATTTTAAATTAGGATATTTTATAAGTAATATTTATTTGTAGATAAGTTTTAAGAGATGAATTGACTTCTAAGGGATAAGTATTAAAAGGATCTTTTGAAATTTAAAGCTATCTATATACTATTATGGAGAGGAGGGGATGTAGGTGAAAATTATGACTGTATGTGGATTTGGAGTTGGAACAAGTTTACTTTTAAAAATGACAGTTGATTCAATTCTTGAAGAGGAAGGAATAAATGGTGAGGTTGAAGCTATTGATATGACTTCAGCATGTGGAAATTCTGCAGATTTAATTTTAACATCAAAAGAAATTGGAAAAGAGATAGAAGGGCAAGTAAGTGGAAAACTTGTTTATATATCAAACTTTATGGATAAAGAAGAAGTAAAGGAAAAGATTTTAAAAGCTATAAGAAATTAAGAAAAATTAAATTAGATTAAATAAAAAGGAATTATTAAAAATGAAAGAAATATTAGATTTTTGTGTAAGTTTTTTTAGAAATCCAGCTTTATTTATGGGGCTTGTAGTAGCAATTGGTTTAATACTTCAAAGAAAACCAATAGATGCTATTTTAAAAGGCATATTTAAAGGAATAATAGGAATGGTAATTCTACTTAAGGGAGTAGATATAGTAGTTTCTTCAATTACTCCTTTAGCTAATGCCTTTTCAGGATTATTTAACACTCAAAGTAATAGTACATTAGGAGATTTTAATGTATTTTTAGGTCAGTATGGAAGCTATGTTGGATTAATACTTCTTTGCGGATTTGTAATCAACATAATTATTGCTAGATATACAAGATTTAAGACTATATACTTAACAGGAAATATATTATTTTGGTATCCAATGCTTTTCTTAGCTGTTGGTATTGAAAATAATGTAAGTGGATTAAAGTTATTCATATTCACATTAATTATGTATATTTTAGTTATAACAATATTCCCATATATACTAAGAAAACATGTTAAGTATGTAACTGGAAATGATAGTTTTACTATTGGACATACTGCCTCAATATATTGTTTATTAGGTTCTTATATAGGAAAACTTGTTGGACAAAAAGATAAAAATATAGAAAATTTAAATCTTCCAAAGTCTTTAAGTTTCTTTAGAGATACAAATATAACAGCGGCAATAGTTATGTTTATAGTTTATATAATAGTTGGTTTATTTATAGGAAAAGAAAGTAGAATAGCTATATATGGAAGTGAGCCACTTATTACTTATTCTTTAATTCAAGGAATAACTTTTGCAGCAGGTATGATAATACTTTTAACAGGGGTAAGAATGATTTTAGGAGAAATAATACCATCATTTAAAGGTATAGCAGATAAATTAGCGAAGGGTTCAATTCCAGCTTTAGATATTCCTATGATATTCCCATATGGACCAAATGCTTTATTAATTGGATTCATAATAGCACTTATAACAAGTATAGGTACTTTATTCTTATTAGGAGCATCAGGAGTATTAACCTTTGCTCTTATACCACTAGTAGTTGCATGTTATTTTGATGTTGCCCCAGGAGCTATTTTTGCCAATGCAAGAGGTGGATGGCCAGCAGCTATAATTACAAGTGCTTTAGGAGGAATAATCCTAATGGTATTAGCGGCTATTTCCTTAAATTTAGTAAGTGGAACTGTAGGAAACTTCATTCAAACATATGGAGGAAACGAATTCTCAATATGGGTAATAATAAGTGACTTAGTAGGAAAGATTTTTAGCATATAATAAAAGAGTTTAATTTAGAGATTAATATATAATATTTATTATAGGTAACAAATAAATAGGCCTTTATAAAACTTACAAACAGTATGAAGAGAATATCTAGATGAGCTTTAGTAATATCTTAGGAGTAATAATTATCCAAATGACTCAAATGTAACTAAAGTTCCACTCTATAAGTTCAAGGTTCCAAATTAAAATTTGGACTTTCACTTAAAATCTAGTAATTCTAAGAATATGTTTGTAAGTTTTATTTTTATATTTTTATACAGGGTTATATTTCATTTAATTGTGTTGAAAAGATTTATAATATGAAAAAAAGTATGTTATCATAGTAATTATTAAAAGGAGGAGGGTGCATTTATGGAGAATTTAAAAGGAATAGTATTTTTTGATGTAGATGGTACATTAATTGATTGCGGCAAAGGGCTATATAAACCTTCAAATAAAACTAAAGAGGCAATTAAAAAATTAAAAGAAAATGGATATTTAACAATTCTTGCAACAGGACGTCCAATGAGCTTTGTTGATGATGGATTAAAGGAATTAGAGTTAGATGGGTATATAGCATCTAATGGAACATATATAGAGTTAAATAATGAAGTCATTCTTAATGATGATATAAAATTAGAGAAATTAAAAGAGATAATGGATTATTGCGTTGAACATAATATTAACTTTATTTTAGAAGGACAAAAAACAAGTTATGTTTTAAATAATGATGTGGCTAAAAAAATGGTAGAAAATTTTTCTCTTCCAGAGGAAAGTTTTACTGGTGATTGGACAGAAGAGGAGCTTTCAGCAAATAAGCTTGTTATTGTTGATAATAATAAGGATGATTTTAAAGACATATTTGAAAGATTTAAGGATGAATTTGTATTTATGCAACATCCAGGACATTCATCTTATGATATGTATAGAAGAGGGTGCACAAAGGCTCATGGAATAGAACATTTAATAAAGGAGCTAGGATTAAGTGATAAGGATACTTATGCCTTTGGAGATGGAGAAAATGATATAGAAATGTTCCAAAGAGTTAAATATGGAATAGCAATGGGAGATGCCCATGAAACTTTAATACCACATGCATATAAGCAAACAGAAAATGTTCCAAATGAAGGAATATATAAGGCCTTATTAGAATTAGGCTTAATATAATAAAAATTATGAAGTGAGTGTATCAAAACAACTTTTAATAAAACTTACAAACAGTATGAAGAGAAATCTAGTAATTCTCTGAATATGTTTGTAAGTTTTATTTTTATATTTTGATATAGCTCTAGCAGCCACTTTATTCTATTTTAGAAAAAATGCTATTAAGTTCTTTGGCTAAATCTTTAATTCTTTCTAATTCCTCTGGTGAAAGGGATGATATTTTTTCTTCAAGATGCTTTTTAGTTTTTTCTCTTTGTTTTAAACAAAATTCATGCCCTTTTTCCGTTACTCTAACTCTGATGATTCTTCTATCATTAGGATCTGTAAATCTTTCAACTAAATTTTCTTGAATAAGTTTATCTATAATTGGAGTCATATTTGATTTTGATATAGATAAATTTTTGGCTATTTCTGAAACAGAAGCTTCCCCACCACAATGTAAATGAAATATAACTTTGGCATGTGATGGAGGAATAGACAATCTTTTAATAATATCATCATGACTAAATACTTTTCTATTTAAACACAATAATAATGTGTAAAGTTCTTCTGTAGCTCCCATTAAATTTTCTAGGGTATTCATTTTTTACCTCCTATTGTATTAAGTTTATAAATTTTAGTTGATGTATAATATAATAAATGAATAAATTTTAAAAGTTTTTAGTATTGTAGCAAAACACTTTATATTATAACCATATATAACTATTATACACCAAAAATAGTTATTGACATAGAATAGTTATGAAAATATAATTAATATTAAAATATAACTATTTATAAAGAAATAGATTTGAAAACTTTGTTTTAGTGAGTATTTATTTTTAAACATATTTTTAGAATTAACTTAATATCAAAGACAATATAAATTTAAAACATTATAAATTAAAAAAAGAAAAGAGGGAAATACATGTCAAAGCTAATTAAATACTTAAAACCATTTACGGCATCAATTTTAGCTGTTATAGTACTTCTTTTTGCTCAGGCAATGTTTGATTTATCTTTACCAGATTACATGTCAAACATAGTCAATGTAGGAATTCAGCAAGGTGGTATAGAAAATGCTGTTCCAAAAGTAATTAGTAAATCAGAATTTGATAAACTGACACTTTTTATGAGCAAAGATGAAAAAGAAAAAGTAGAAAGCAATTATACATTGTTAGATAAAGGTAACCTTTCTCAAAGTGAGTATGATGAATATGTAAAAGATTATCCAGCTTTAGAGAAGGAGAATATTTGTAAATTAAATACTAAAGATAAAGAGATAATTAATGAATTAAATCCTATTATGGGTAAAGCAATGATAGTTGTAGGTGGAATTGAAGAAAAAGGCCTACAAGGAGTAATGGGAAATTCATCTCTTACAGGAGCTTCTGATAATTCCAAGGCTAATATGGAAGAAAGTGCTCCTAAAGAAGGACAAATACAAGGAATGCCTGCTAATACAGATCCATTCTTTATGATTAAGAATATGCCAGAGGCACAAAAGAATGATATGCTTAAGCAAATTAATGAGAAATTTGAAAGTATGCCAGAGAGTATGGTTACTCAAACAGCGGCTACTTTTATTAAAGCTCAATATACTGATTTAGGCATGAATATAGAGAAGATACAAAGTCAATACATACTAAAAACTGGAGGAATAATGATTCTTTTAGCTTTTGGAAGTATGATTGCAGCAGTATCAGTAACATTAATAGCCGCAAGAGTGGCAGCAGGATTTGGAAGAAATCTTCGTAGTAAAGTTTTTGGAAAAGTTGTTAGATTTTCAAATGCAGAATTTGATAAATTTTCAACAGCTTCCCTTATAACTCGTAGTACAAATGATATTCAACAAATACAAACTCTTATGGTTCTACTTCTTAGAATAGTTTTCTATGCACCTATCTTAGGCCTAGGAGGTATTTTTAGAGTTGTAAAAACAGATACTGGAATGTCATGGATAATAGCTGTAGCCTTAGCTGCTATACTTTCTTTAGTAATAGTTTTATTTGGACTTGCTATTCCAAAATTCAAGTTAGTTCAAAAGCTTGTTGATAAACTTAACTTAGTAGCTCGTGAATCACTTACAGGAATGTTAGTAATCCGTGCCTTTAATACAGAAAAATATCAAGAGAATAAGTTTGATGGAGTAAATAAAGATCTTACTAGAACAAATCTTTTTGTTAGTAGAATAATGGGTGGAATGATGCCACTTATGATGCTTATAATGAATCTTATAACTATTCTTATAGTATGGGTTGGTGCTCATAATGTAAATGATGGAGTTATGCAAGTTGGGGACATGATGGCATTTATTCAATATACAATGCAAATCATAATGGCATTCTTAATGATATCTATGGTATCAGTAATGCTTCCAAGAGCATCAGTTTCAGGTCAACGTATAGCTGAGGTTTTAGAAACTAAAGAAAGCATAAAAGACCCTGAAAAGAATGATGAGTTTAATAAAAATAAAAAAGGATATATTGAATTTAAAAATGTTTCATTTAAATATCCTGGTGCAGAGGAATATGTTTTAAAAGATATTTCATTTACTGCAAAGCCTGGGGAAACAACTGCCTTCATTGGAGGAACTGGTAGTGGTAAATCTACTTTAGTTAATTTAGTACCACGTTTCTATGATGTTACAGAAGGTGAAATCTTAGTTGATGGAACAGATATAAGAAAAGTTTCTCAACATGATTTAAGAGAAAAAATAGGTTATGTTCCTCAAAAGGGAATATTATTCTCAGGTACTATAGAAAGTAACTTAAAATATGGTAATGAGGATGCACTTTTAGAAGAATTAGAAGAGGCTGCAAATATTGCTCAAGCTTCTGAATTTATAAATACTAAAGCTTTAAAATATGCAGAGGAAATTTCACAAGGTGGTACTAACGTATCTGGTGGACAAAAACAAAGACTTTCAATTGCTAGAGCTTTAGTAAAAAATCCTGATGTATATATTTTTGATGATAGTTTCTCAGCTCTTGACTTTAAAACAGATGCAGCTGTTAGAAAAGCTCTTAATGAGAAAACATCACATAGCACAATGCTTATAGTTGCACAAAGAATAAGCACAATTATGGGAGCTAATCAAATAATCGTACTTGATGAAGGTAAGATTGTTGGTAAGGGAACTCATAAAGAACTTCTAGAAAATTGTGAGGTTTATAAGCAAATAGCTTTATCTCAACTTTCAAAGGAGGAGCTAAGTAATGAGTAAAGAAAGAAAAGGCGGAATGGGCGGCCAAATGGGTAGAATGGGCGGAGGCCCAAGAGCCGTTGAAAAAGCAAAAGATTTTAAAGGAACAATGAAAAAGCTTGGGGTTTATTTAAAACCTTATAGTTTATCTATAGCTATTGTAATATTATTTGCTATAGGAAGTGCTGCCTTCTCAATTGTAGGACCTAAGATTTTAGGTAAAGCCACTACTAAAATATTTGAAGGTTTAGTTCAAAAGATAACAGGGGTACCAAATGCTTCTATAGATTTTGGATACATTGGAAATATAGCAATGATTTTAGTAGCTCTATACTTAGTAAGTTCATTATTTGGGATTATACAATCTTTTATAATGTCAGGAGTTGCTCAAAAGGTTTCTTATAATTTAAGAAAGCAAATATCAGAAAAAATGGATACTTTACCTCTTAATTATTTTGATACAAGAACAAATGGAGAAGTTTTATCAAGAATTACAAATGACGTTGATACAGTGAACCAAACTTTAAATCAAAGTTTATCACAGATAATAACTTCAGTGGTTACTTTAATTGGAGTATTAATAATGATGTTCTCAATAAGTTGGATTATGACTTTAGCAACATTTATAATACTTCCAGTTTCAATGGTTCTTATATCTTTAGTTGTTAAGAAATCTCAAAAATACTTTAAATCTCAACAAGAATACTTAGGTCATCTTAATGGTCAAGTAGAAGAGGTTTATGGTGGACACAATATAATGAAAGCTTTCAATAGAGAAGAAGCTTCAACTAAAGACTTTGATGAATTAAATAACACTTTATATAAATCAGCTTGGAAATCTCAATTCTTATCAGGTATGATGATGCCAATCATGTCTTTTGTAGGAAACTTAGGATATGTTTTAGTTTCAATACTTGGTGGATGGTTAACAATTAAAAGTGTTATAACAGTTGGGGATATACAAGCATTTATCCAATATGTACGTTCATTTAACCAACCAATATCTCAAATGGCTCAGGTTGCAAATATAATGCAATCAACAGCGGCTGCTGCTGAGAGAGTATTTGAATTCTTAGATGAAGAGGATGAGGTTAAAGATCCAGTTAATTCAGTAGATCCTTCAGAAATAAGAGGAGAAGTTGAATTTGAAGATGTTCATTTTGGATATAATGAAGATAAGATAATAATAAATGATTTCTCAGTAGATGTTAAACCAGGGCAAAAGGTGGCTATTGTTGGACCTACAGGAGCAGGTAAAACTACAATAGTTAAATTATTAATGAGATTCTACGATATAAACAGTGGAAGTATTAAGATTGATGGTCATGATATAAGAGACTTTAAGCGTGCTGATTTACGTAACTTATTTGGTATGGTTCTTCAAGATACATGGCTATTTAATGGAACTATAATGGAGAATTTACGTTATGGAAGACTAGATGCAACAGATGCTGAAGTTAAAGAAGCTGCTAAGGCTGCCCATGTTGATCATTTCGTAAAAACTTTACCAGATGGATATAATATGGTCTTAAACGAAGAAGCAAGTAATATATCACAAGGACAAAAGCAGCTTTTAACAATTGCTAGAGCTTTCTTAAAAGACCCTAAGCTATTAATACTTGATGAGGCTACAAGTTCAGTTGATACTCGTACAGAGCTTTTAATACAAAAAGCTATGGAAAAACTTATGGAAGGAAGAACAAGCTTTATTATAGCTCACAGACTTTCTACTATACGCGATGCAGACTTAATCCTTGTTATGAAGGATGGAGATATAGTTGAACAAGGAAATCATGAAGAGCTTCTAGAAAAAGGTGGATTCTATTCAAGCCTTTACAATAGCCAATTTGAACAAAGTAGTGCTTCATAAGAAATATAAACTTAAAATTTAAGATTATGAGATTTTAGAATAAGTTATTTTAAATTAGAGTTTTATAGAAGTATGTAATAAATTATTTTGGTTAAATAGTGTTAAAAAGTATTTTTTCTTAAAAATAGTATAAATAAAATATATGAATAATGTAGCTGATATGAATTTTAAGAATTTTAAATTTGTATCAGCTATATTTTTTTTATTTTAAAGTAGCTTATTTAATTGAAAGTAAGTTAATAAATTAAAAGTAATTAAAGTAAGATATTAATTTAAAGTAACTTATTTAATTTAAAGAAATTTATTTTAAGATAACTTTTTAAAGATTTAGTTTGATAGATATAATTTTAGTTATTACATAATGCAAAGAATCTAATATGATATAATTATATTTAGCTGAGATAAAATAATTATTAATAGCTTTTATTGCCTAGGTTTTTATTAAATAATTTTAATGAAAATAAGGTATTAAAAGTGAAATTTGTGAGGTTTTTTTATGAAGTTTAGGTTTTTATATGTTGGTGATAAAATCTTAAGTCATAGAGAAGAGGGGCTTTTTAGGGTTTTAAATTGTGAGGAATATTCTTTAAATAAAAAGGTTTTAGATTATAAAGAAATTTGTAATAGAAAAAAATATAAAAATGGATTTAGTGAAGAGAAGTTTAATAGGATTTATCTAAGTAAAAGAGGTTCTGTAATTAACTTTTATTCATTAGGAAGTAAAGAATTTAATGAAACTTATTTAAATGATACAAATAGGTTTAAGGATTTACTTGATTTAAATAAAAATAGTGAAAATGAAGAAATTAAAATAATTTTTTTTGATTTATTTAATAAAGATGCTAATAAGGATCAATTGTTTATAACTTCATTCATGAATAAATTAGGTGAAATTTTAAAGTATATAAATTGGGACAAGATATTAATAATATTTAATGAAGAGATTATATTTAATAAAGTTACTAATATAGATTCAAGATTTAGGGAGTGCTCTTTAGTATTAAATAATTATGATGTTAATTTAAATGAGTTTATTCATATTTTAATAGATTTCCTATTATTAAAGGATGATTTAGGAGATAAATGGACTGAATATAGAAAAAAAATAGCTAACTCTAAATTAACTCTTGGAAAGGTTAAGGGAGAGGATTTTTCAGGAGATGTAATTATGAGGATTTTAGGGGAGTTTTCTAAAATACAGAGAGATAATTTATTTAAATTAATATTAATGAGCAAAGAAGGAATAAATTTAAATGAGATAGCTCTTATAGAGGATGCTTTAAAAGAATACATATCCTTAGATTCTAAGTTGATAATTAAACAATTAACAAAGGATTTTTTTAATGATGAAGTAAGATACATACTTCTTTCTAAATAAAAAGAATAATAATTTTATAGTTAAAAGTTCTTAAGATGGCTTATAAAGCTGTTTTGAGGACTTTTTTTAGCTTTTAATAAATTTTGATTTTGTTAAATATTTAACTTAAATAACTTAAATAATTATTTAAAAACTTAAATAAATTGTTTGAAAAGGGCAAGGCTTGTACAATAATTCTTGTGAGAAGAAATTTCGACAAAAATCAACACAACTTTAAATGTTAAAAAAAACACAAAATAGGAGGAAGGTTAGTAATGTTAGAAATCATTCAAAAAACACTTACTGATAATGCAATCATAGGTGCAATATTTTCATCAATAGCAATTATATTCTTAGGATTTTATATTAGAAAAAGAAATATATTAACAGGGGCTGCATCTAAAATATTAACTAAGGTTGTATTAACAGTTGCAATTCCAGCATTAGCATTTACTTCATTCATGAAAGATATTAATCAAAAAGAATTACATGAAGGTATTAATATTCTAATATGGGGATTTGTAATTTACATATTATTAATTGTATTAACAAAGTTTATATTTGCAAGAGTTAAAGGGGACAAGCAAGACGTATTTAGAGTACTTACTATATTTGGATCAACAACTTTCTTTGGAGTTCCAATAGTTAAAGCAGTTTATGGTTCAGTTGGAGCTATGTACTCATCAATATTTAACATAGCATATAGAGTTTTCTTATATTCATATGGATACATCAAAATGTCAGGTGTAAAAATGGACAAAGAAAACTTAAAGAAAAACTTAAAAGAAATGTTACTAAATCCAGTAATTATAGCTACATTCTTAGGATTATTTATATGGTTATTCCAAGGTATGTTACCACAAGTTCAAATAGGTGATAAGAGTTATGCATTCTTAAGAATAGATCAAACATTACCTTGGTTATATAAACCACTTACATACTTAGATAAATTATGTTCACCACTTGCATGGTTAGCTATAGGTATTACTTTAGCAGAAGTACCATTTAAGCAAGCTGTAGGACAAAAAGAACCTTGGGTTTACAGTTTAATAAAAATAATATTAGTTCCAGTTATAAACTTAGGATTATTAGTAGTATTAAATAAAACAGGTATATTACCAGTTTCATTTGAAGGAATGGCTACTACAGTTATAATGTTAGCTACTCCAACTGCTACAGTGGCAGCAGCTTACGCAATAAGTTTTGATAAGGAAGCTTTATTAACATCAAACTGTTCATTACTATCAACAGTGGTTGCCGTAGTAGCAATGCCATTCTGGATAGTAATATTACAAATAATCAAAAACATAGGATTATTCGCTTAATAATATAAGCATTTAAAAACTAACAAACTTTTTAAAACTAAAAACATATTTTTCATATTAAATATAGTTCAATAATTATTGAATTTCGTGGAGAATTTCTATTCTTTATTCCATAGATTCAGCTAAAGCTCAAAAACTTGCTTCGCTTCAAACAGTTTTCGCTTTTTAACGCTGAATCTATTCCATAAAAAATGAAATTCTAAGCACTCATTCAAATATTATTTCACTTATATTTAATATGAAAAATTTAATTAGAAATTTAAATTAAAAGGATAAATAGAGATTTAAATAAAATAAAAAGATGGGGAAAAGAGGAGGTTTTTCGTATGATAAAATTAGTATGTTATGGAGTTAGAGAAACAGAGGTACCATACTTCCATAAGTTAAATGAAGAGTTCGGATATGATTTAACTTTAGTTGAAAAAAACTTAAACCATGAAAATGTAGAGGAAGCTATAGGGGCTGAGGCTATAATGGTAAGAGGAAACTGTATGGCTGATAGACAAAACTTAGAACTATTAAAGAGTAAGGGTCTTAAATATGTTTTAACTAGAACTGTTGGATTTGACCATGTTGATTTAGATGCTGCTAAGGATTTAGGATTACAAGTTGCTAGAGTACCAGGTTACTCACCAAATGCTATAGGAGAATTAGCTGTGAGTTTAGCTATGATGCTTTTAAGACATACAGCATACACTACTAATAGAACAAGCAATAAAAACTTTGTAGTAGATGGATTTATGTTTAGTAAAGAAATAAGAAACTGTACAGTTGGAATATTAGGAGCAGGTAGAATCGGATTAACAACTGCTAAATTATTTAAAGGGCTAGGAGCTAAGGTTGTAGCATATGATGTATTCCAAAGTGATGCTGCTAAGGAAATAGTTGAATTTATGCCTTTAGATGAAGTTTTAAAAGTTTCTGATGTAATATCAGTACATATGCCATATATAAAAGGGCAAAATTATCACATGATAAATGAAGAATTCATATCAAAAATGAAAAATGATGCTATTATAATCAACACTGCAAGAGGAGAATTACAAGATATAGAAGCTATAGTAAAAGCTCTTGAAGAAGGAAGATTAGGTGGATTTGGAGCTGACGTTTTAGAAGGTGAGTCAGCAGTATTCTTCAAAAACTTAGAGGGACAAAAGTTAGAAAATGAATCATATGAAAAATTAATAAGCTTATACCCAAGAGCTTTAGTAACTCCTCATATGGGTTCATATACAGATGAGGCTTTAAGAAATATGATAGGAATATCATATGAAAACTTAAAGGAGTATTTAGAGGGAAATACTTGTAAAAATGCAATAGCATAATAAATAGAGTATCTTTAAATTACTTTAATTAAGGTTAAAATTAAATAAGTTTACTAACAAAAGAAGTATATCAATAATTATGTTCTTAAGAAAATATAATCTATATTTTCTAGAGCTATAAATTATGATATACTCTTTTTTTATGAGATTTCCTAAGTTTAATTTAAATCTAAAATATATTTAAAAATTAAAAAAGTTGAAAATATGGGTTTAGAAAAAAGATTAGTGAAAAGTTAAAAATAGAATTGGAGTAATCTTTACAATATGATATAATTCCTTCACGGTGGTGAAAAATATGAAAGTAAAATTTGAAAATAAAATATTATTATGGGCTATACTTATAACTTTCATTCCACTAGCATTATCTTTTACTTTATTTATAGAAGATAAGCTTTCATATATGGATGAAGATGTAAGAAATACCTTAAAAGAGACTGCTTTTAGTATAAGTGAGATTCCTTTTATTCAGGAGGATCTTAGTAATGGAGAAATAAACTCAAGAATACAAGAATATACCAAACATTTTATTGAAGCCATAAATGATGTTGATATTATTGTTGTTGCTGATATGAGAGGGGTTAAGTATTCTCATTTAGATGAGAAGCAAATAGGACAGGTATTTGTTAATGAGGATAAGAAAGAGGTTTTAACACAAGGAAGTAGTTATTATTCTTTGATGAAGGGCTCTATGGGAGAAACTTTAAGGTGGTTTCAACCTGTAATGTACAATGGAAAACAAGTTGGTTTTATTATGGTAGGTAAATATTATAATGAGATTCAACTTTTAACCCATAAGACTTTAATAAAATATATGGGACTTTTTATTTTAGTTTTTTTAATTACTATATTAATATCTAAACTTTTTGCTAGAAAGGTTAAAAAGGCAATTTTGGGAATGGAACCAGAAGAAATTGCTGCCTTATATAAAGAAAAAAAGATAATATTAAATACAGTAAGCGAAGGTATTATTGCCTTAAATAAAAATAATGAAATAACAGAGATAAATGATAATTGCTATAAGCTTATAGATGGGTTTTCAAAGTATAAGGTATTGAAAAAATTATTACCTTATATAGAAGAAAATAAACCTGTAGAAATGAAAGAAATTATACTTCAGGGGAAGAAGGTATTTGTAACTATACAACCTATTATGAAAAAGGGTGAATATTTAGGTTCTGTAATAACTTTAATGGATAGAAATGATATTAGAAAAATTGCAAAAGAGATAACTGGAGTTGATGAGGTTGTTAAGAATCTAAGAGCTAATGTCCATGAATTTAGAAATAATCTACATGTAATTTTAGGATTAATTCAACTAGGTGAATATGAAGAAGCTAGAAAATACATATTAAAAACTCAAAAGGTTCATGAAAATAACTCTTTAAAATTTTCAAACGTAGAGGATTATTACGTGAGAGGATTACTTTTAAGTAGAGAGTTAGTTGCTAAAGAAAGAGGAGTAAACTTTATTCTAACAGAGGAATCATTTTTATTTGGAAATCATAATTATGTTGATTCCTATGATATTGTTACTATTTTAGGTAACTTAATAGAAAATGCTTTTGATTCTTGTGTATGTTCAAGTAGTTATAACAAGGAAGTTGAGGTTACTTTATATGAAGATGATGAAAAGATAGAATTGCAAGTTAGGGATAATGGGAAACCTATAGATAATAATATAAAGGAAAGAATATTTGAATTAGGAGTTTCCTCAAAGGGAGAAGGAAGAGGAACAGGATTATCATTAGTTAAGAATAGAGTTGAGCTTTATGATGGTTGTATTGATATTGAGGAATTCAATGAAGAGAAAATATTTATTATAACTATTTTAAAAGGAGAAAAATAATGGGAAAGAAAATACTTATAGTAGAAGATGATCCAATGGTGGCTCTTATTAATAAAAGATTTTTAGAAAATATGGGCTTTAAAGATATATTAGGACCAGTACAAACTGAAGAGGAAATAATAAAGGTATTAGATAAAGAAAATATTGATTTAATTCTTTTAGATGTATATCTTCCTAAGAAAAATGGTATTGATATATTAAAAAGTTTAAGATACAAGAAGTATTTAACTGATGTAATAATGATAACTGCTGCCAATAGTGTTGAAGAGGTGAAAAGAGCCTTTGCTTATGGGGTAACTGATTACTTAGTTAAGCCCTTTGAATTTGAGAGGTTTGAGGAGGCTATAAATAAGTATAAACAAAAAAATAATCTTTTAAATAAGAGAGAGGCTTTAAGTCAGCAGGATATAGATGTTATTTCAAAATCTTTAGAGGAAAAGATTGAATTACCTAAGGGATTAAATCAAAAAACTTTAGATAGGATAATGGAGTTTTTAAAAGAAAACCAAGGGAAGGTTTGGACACTAAGAGAAATAGCCTATGAGTTAAAAATAAGCAATGTAACAATAAAAAAATATATGGATTACTTAGAGGATGTTAAAAAGGTAAATGTAACACTAACTAGCGGGAATGTTGGGAGACCTGAATATAAATATACTCTAGGCTAATAAATAAATAGTTTCATAGAAAATATTTCCTGATTTGTATAGTATAATTATATTAGAAATACTTATTAGGAGGGGATAGTGTGGAATATAACAAGCATAGATATTTAGGATTTTTAGGATTACTTTCACTAATTGGACTTAAGGGATTTACAGGAGGAAATGCCCTATGGTATATTTTCTTTCTTAATTTCTTATGGTTTACACTTTTTTATGAGAACAGTTGGTTATATGTAGGAGCTCCCTTTAAGTTTAATAAATAAAATATTTTTGTTTATAGTATATTTTCTTAATTAAAAGAGCTTAAAAATAAGTTTTGTAATTTTTCCTTGGGGAAACTATACTATAATTAGATGAAGATGCAAATCATACACATTTGCATTTAAAAAAACACATGAAAAATAGGTGGGGGAGAAAAAAATGAATAAAAGAAAGATTGTTGCTAGTATTTTAACGACCTCTTTATTAGTTACATCGCTGGTTGGGTGTGTTGGATCAAATAATAAGGCCAATACAAGTAGTAATGATTCAAAAGTTCAAGAAAGTGTTGAAAATCAAAGTGATTTTAATGATTTAAGAACTTATGTAGGAAAGACTTACAATGAGGTTTCAGAAAATAAGGGAACTGGAAATGAAAATATAGAAGAGGTTGCAGGAAAAAAAGTTATTGTTTCCTCAAGCTATTCTACAAGAATGTTTAATTATAATGCAAACTTAATACTAGAACTTGATGATTCAAAAAATATAAGTGCAGTAAGTGTTCACTTTAAAGGAATAGAGCCAGAAAATATATTAGAAAACATAAAGAAGGTATTAGGTGAGCCGAAAATTAGCAAGGATAAGGAAAATGGTGATTCTAAAGTTTATTCATGGGAAAAAGATGGATACCAATATAAGCTTTCACAAGTTGGAGAAGAAACTATAATCACTGTAAATAAGAGTGCTATTTAATTTATTTCATTTTTAATATTTAAAAATAAGAATAGCATATATCAGTATTGATTTTAGATAGAACTTTAAGTATGAAGTAAAGAGCTATCTAAAATAAAACCTAAAATAAAATTATGGTAGAAATGTAGAGAATTAAGGGGTTTATAGTTTTAGACTATAAATTTCTTAATTTTTTTATGCTTTAAAGATAATAATTCTAATAAAATAAATAATAGTTTATTAGAATTATTTTTATTTTAGAGGGTTTTTAAAAATAGTGCAGGATATGGCTTAATACATAGAAAATATATTGAGTATTAGGTAAAATAAGAAATTTCAACTTTAAATCATAATAAATGAGACTTTATTAATTTTTACAAAGACCTAGCTTCAGAGTAACATGGTGGTAAAGGTAAGGATAAATTTAATCCAATATCTTTAATATAAAAATTTACCTATGCAATAAAAAATAAGGAGGATTTTATATGTCAAAACACCATAGAATAAGTCATTGTGATGCAGAACATACAATGAAAATAGAAAAAGAAAAAATGGCCGAAGTAAGAAAAGAAGAAGAAAAAATGGCTAATAAAGTTAAATGCCATAAAAAATCTTGTGGCAAATAATTAAGTTCATAAACCTAAAAGTCAAAGCATGTTATGTAAGGATAGAGATAAATTTATTAAATAGTAAATTAATCTCTATCCTTAATTTTCTTAATAAGAAATGAATTTTTAAGAGTTAGTCAATTTAACTTTTCATATAAAAAATCAATATTACACTAATTGAAATTATAATTTTCATAAAATTTTGTTATGGATATTTTAAGATGTTATATAAAAATAAATATAAAATTAGTGAAATAAATTTACTTAAATTGGAGTAAAATATAAAGAACATATTTATGTTAATAAATTTTAATAGTAATATACCATTGATTTATGCAAATATTTATGATAAAGTTTTAAAGTGTTTAACAAACTTTGTTTCCATATGAGGGAGTAGTTAGCTCAAGTTGAATGAGTGATTAAGTCAACAAATTGACCAAAGAGCTTTGGTCTGGCTTAATCTTAAATAGCGAGACTTATATGCAGTTTTTTGCTGCATATAGGTCTTTTTTTATAAAGTTTTTATAAGTAGGAGGATATATTATGAGTATTTTATCTATTGTTTTAACTGGTTTTGGCCTTGCTATGGATGCTTTTGCCGTATCAGTTGCTAAGGGAATAACCCTTACTAGAGTAAAAGCTAAAGATGCATTAAAAGTTGCTTTATTCTTTGGAGGATTTCAAGCACTTATGCCTTTAATAGGATGGGGAGCTGGGAGATATTTCGCTGATTATATAAAAGCCTTTGATCATTGGATAGCATTTATATTATTAGGTTTCATAGGGGGAAAAATGATTTTTGAAGCTTTAAAAGAAGATGATGAAGAAAAAGCTGAGGTTGCAGTATCAATGGAAGTTAGCAAAAATAAAGAGAGAGAATTTGCTAATATGAAACGCAAAGAGGAGCTAAGTGCTAAAAATCTTACAGTATTAGCTATTGCAACTAGTATTGATGCCTTAGCAGTTGGGGTTAGTTTTGCATTCTTAGGTATTTCTATAGTTCAAACTATAATAATAATTGGTATTATAACTTTTGTTTTATGTTTTTTAGGGGTAATAATAGGTGAAAAATTAGGAGATATATTTAAAAACTATGCTGAAATAGTAGGTGGAGTTATATTAATTCTTATAGGTATAAATATATTATTAGAACATACAGGAATTATTGAAAAGTTATTTTCTTAGTATCATAATTAAGGTAAGGATACATATATAACTTTATCTTAGGTTGAAACTTAAAATCACTATTTTTTAAACAAGAGAAAAAAATATTACTTGTAATAATACATTAACAAGTGATATAAATATATAGGTAGATTTTAGAATAATAATTTTAATTAAATATATTTGTGTTAAATATGGTTTAGAGTTATAAACAACTAAGGAGGTAATTTACATGTACGTTGCATTTGGAAACAGAGTGTTAGATAGTGAAGAAATAAAAAAAGAAATAGAACTTAATACTGATGCTAAAGTTGTAAGTGATTTATGTAAGAGCTCAAAAAGAGAAGATATAATTGCTTTTAAACTAAGCATAGATATGGATATTTTAAGAGGTCTTATGAAAGAGAATTCTGATCTTAAAGATTTAAATGATGAAGAGTTATTTGAAGATTATTTAGATTTAGCAGAAGAGGTTGCTGGAATGATATTTGAATACATGCCAGAAGATGCTATATTAGATATAAGATCATATAAATGGGATATGTCTTACAATGATGTAAAATTAATAATGGTAATGGCTCATGAAGATCTTGGAATAGCTAAGGTTAATGATGTTATGAAGAGATTATTAAGACAAGTAGATTAATTTTAAATGGTGAAATAAACTTTTAAATTAATTTTTATAAAATAAGTTTTATATGAATTAGATAATTAAAATCTATAAATGTTATTTGTTTTTCTAACATTTATAGATTTTTTTAGTGTGTTTTTAATAAAGAAATTTATGAAATATTTATTGGAAATACTTTTGGTTGTAGAAAAAATATAAAATTTAGTATAATAAAATTATTAATTTGTTGTGAATAAAAATTAAAGAATAAATGAATGTTTTAATTCATGTAATTTTTATAGGTACGATTAGTTAAAATATTTTAGTGATTTAGTAGGTGATTAAGATGAAACTTTTAAGTTTAAATACGGAAATACTAGGTTTTGATACTTCTTCTGAATTTGCAAAAGAATTAAATTTAAATGAAAAAGACCTAGTTTTTACAAACAGAAGAATATATGAAGGAAGTTTTAAATCTTTAGATTTAAAATGTAATTATGTCTTAAAGGACAAATATAATTTCAATGAACCTAATGATGAAATTATAGATGAAATTTTTAAAGATATAAAAAATATAGATTTTAATAGAGTTATAGCTATTGGTGGAGGATCAATTCTAGATGTAGGTAAACTTTTAGCTTTAAAAGATGTAGATAGTACAAAGAAACTATTTAAAAGAGAACTTCCTATAATAAGAGATAAGGAGCTTATTATAGTTCCTACAACTTGTGGTACTGGTAGTGAGGTAACAAACATATCTATTGTGGAAATAAAGAGTGAAAATACTAAGTTAGGTTTAGCAGTAGATGAACTTTATGCAGATAAAGGAGTTTTAATTCCTGAACTTTGTAAAACAATGCCTTATAAAGCTTTTGTTTATAGTTCTATTGATGCATTAATACATAGTATAGAAGGATTTTTATCTCCAAACTCTACTCCTTACACAGATTTATTTGCTTTTAAAGCAATTGAAATGATTTTAAGTGGATATAAAGAGATAATAGAAAAAGGTGAAGAGTATAGAAATACTATAATGGATAAATTTTTAATTGCAAGCAATTATGCAGGAATAGCCTTTGGAAATGCAGGAGTTGGTGCAGTTCATGCCTTATCTTATCCTTTAGGAGGAAAATATCATGTTCCTCATGGAGAGGCAAATTATCAATTTTTAATGGCAGTATTAAATTTCTACAAGAAAAACAATGGTGATGGAAAAATTAGCGAATTAACAAAATTAATAAGCAGTATTATAAATGCAAAGGAAGAGGATTGTTATTTAGAGTTAGAAAACTTATTAAATAATCTTATTAGAAGAAAAAATTTAAAAGAATATGGTATGACAATTGATGAAATTGAAAAATTTTCTCATAGTGTAATGAAAAATCAACAAAGATTACTTAAAAATAATTATGTATCTATGGAAATAAAAGATATGGAGGAAATTTATAAATCTCTATATTAGGAGGCATTATGAAATTTTTTAGGATGATTTTAATTGCTGGAGAAGTTTTGCTTGTAATTTTGTTGCTTTTAGGTATTGTGTTTAAAGTAGCTGAATGTGAAAAGAAGGATAAAAGTTTAAGTAATATTAAAGAACAACATATTAAATTGGATGATGAACAACAAGAAAAATTACTATATTGTAGTATTATCAGATAATAATTTTAAATAGTTAATGGGAAGGAGAGGTACTTGTGGTTTTAGTACTTACATTTATTTTATTTTTAATGATATTTTTAATAATAGTAGATTTCTTTGCTATATTATTTAGACTTACAGGGGTGCCAATAGAAAAAGCCAGATTTCAAGTTACATCTCTTTTGACAGGAACAGGTTTCACAACAAAAGAAAGTGAGATAATAGTTCAACATCCTACTAGAAGAAAGCTTGCTATTTGGCTTATGGGATTTAGTTATGCCAGTACAGCAACTATTATATCTTTTGCAGTAAATATAATAACTAGTAGTGTTATAGATGTAGGTTCCATAGCTGTAATTGTTCTTTTTATTATATTTGTTTTGTTCTTTCATAAAAGTTCTTTATTAGAAAAGTTTGAAAATAAAATTGAGAAATTTATTGTTCAATCTAAAATTTGGGACAAGATTAATTCAAAGCATTTAACTTTAATAACTAACACTAAAGGCTTTGGAGTTTATGAAATATATCTTTCAAACAAGGCAACACTTATTGGAAAGAGCATAAGAGATAGTGATCTTAAAGCAAATGAAATAGAAGTTTTAAATATAGATAAAGGAGACAAGTTTGTTAATTTCCCAACTCCTGATTATACTTTTGAAGTTTGTGATAAGGTAACAGTGTATGGTAATGTAAAAAATATAAAGGCTATGTTTAAGCATATAAATGAAGTTAAATAACAAAATGGGCGTATATTAAAATAACTTTTTATAAAACTTACAAACAGTATTGTTTGTAAGTTTTATTTTTTATATTTTGATACAGACCCATTTTTAAAATTATTTATAGCCTAATTAGATTTTTAAGTTATTTAGATTTTTAATCATTTTATTTAAAACTTCATCAAAAAACATAAGTTCTTCATCTTTTAAATCTTCTAATAGTAACTTAAAAAATCTATTACTTACTTTGTTTAAAACATTAAGTGTTTCATTGGCAGAGGGAGATATGTATAATCTAAATATTCTTTTGTCTTTGTCATCTTTTTTTATTGATAGCATTTCTTTTTTTAATAAGCTTTCTATAGATCTTGAAATTAATCCCTTAGAAAGACCAGAAAATTCAACTATATCCTTTGCAGTATTATATTCTAAATTTTCCTGTAAGAAAACTAATATTTCAAATTCATTATGCGTTAATCCCAAATCATTTAATGTTGGTGAAATAAATTTTTTATATGTTTTTTTGGCTTTAGTAAAAGAAACTAAAAAAGCATTTCCATTAGGATTAAGAGCTTTTAAATCCATTAACCTTCCTCCTTGAATAGTTCAATTGTAAACTTTATATAAATTATACCTTAAATTGGTTTATAAGTAAACTATATATTTCTTATTTAAATCATATAATCATTATACATATGAAAATATACTTTTTTAATAATATTTTTCAAAGTTTAATGTAGAAAAGATTAATATTTTTTAATTAAGTTAATAATATAAGGATAAAATAGTAAAAAATTACTATAACATATTTATAAATTTATTTAGGAGAGGAAAAACATTGGAGTTTAAAAATAATAAAATTAAAGATTATATTTTTTTATCAACATATATAATACTTTTAATATTCTTTTTTATAAATATAAAGGATATTATGAACTTTCTTTATAAGTTTTTAGGAATACTAAAGCCTTTTATATGGGGAATAGCCATAGCTTTTATTCTTAATATTCCAGTGAAATTAATAGAAAAAAACTTAGGAAATGGTAAGTTCTTTAAAGGAATGAAAAGAAGTTTTTCAATAACTTTAACATTTCTTTTCTTTATATTAGCTATAACATTATTTATATTATTTGTAATTCCTCAATTATTAAGTAGTATTTCAACTTTAATGAATAGTATTCCAGAATACTTATCTCAATTTGAAAAGTTTTTAGAGGTGAATGCAATAAATAATTCACAGTCACAAGTTATGATGCAAAATATAATTAATGAGTTACTAAATATGTGGAAAGAAATATTAAAGGTAACAAGTCAAATAGTAGGAACCTCCTTAGGTTATTTATTAGACTTTACCCTAGGAATAACTTATGGAGTAATAAATTTCTTTTTATCCTTAATTTTAGCTATATATATGCTAGCAAGTAAAGAAATCTTAATAAGTCAACTAAAACTTATAATATATGCTTTTGTTAGTAAAAATAAGGCAGATAGAATTATAGAACTAGGTAATATGTGTAATGAAATGTTTTCTAAATTCATATTAGGGCAGTGCACAGAGGCACTAGTTATAGGAGTCTTATGCTTTATAGGTATGATAATTTTAAAAATGCCATATGCCTTATTAATAAGCGTAGTAATTGGGGTAACAGCATTAATACCTGTTTTTGGAGCCTTTTTAGGTACAATACCCTCAGCATTTATAATACTAATAATAGATCCTATTAAGGCTCTTTGGTTTATTATATTTATAATAGTTCTTCAGCAATTAGAAGGAAATCTAATATATCCAAGGGTTGTTGGAAGTTCTATAGGACTATCTGCCCTGTGGGTTATGTTTGCTATGATAGTTGGAGGAAGTTTATTTGGAATAATAGGAATGTTAATAGGAATTCCTATCTTTGGTGTAGTCTTTAAAATCTTAAAGAGAGTAGCTAATAGGAAGATAAATGAAAAGGGAATTGAAAGAAGATAATTTAAGATATTCATTTTAAAGCAGTTTATTATAAATAGGCTGCTTTTTTATTTTGATTTTTTTAAGGAGGTATAATAAGGAAAATTAATAAAGTGATAAAATTCGACAATTAAACTTGGTAGTTTGTTAAAATGTTTCTATTAGATATAGAAGTTTTAAGCATATGTTTTTCTATAAAAAACAATTGTGTTGTTATGATACACATAGAAAAATGGAGTATTTAAGAGGAAATATAATCAAATTATTAAGAAACTTGCAATAATTTGTTAAGAGTAAGTTTGATTACAAGTAAAAATGTATTTATAATTAAAAATGTGTTAACGAAATAATAAGTTTAATGATAAATTCATATAAATTGATAATTTGAATGAGGTCATAATTAAAAGAGGGGGATCAATATAAAATGGCAGAGGCAATTAAATCTACTGATTTTGAGGTAGAAAAAGGCAATGGACGATTAAAGCATCCAGCAGGACTATACCTTTTATTCTTCACAGAAATGTGGGAAAGATTTAGTTACTATGGAATGAGAGCTTTATTAATGCTTTACTTAACAGCATCATTTGTGACTGGCGGATTAGGATATGATGTACCTAGTGCAGCTAGAATATATGGAGCTTATACTTTTTTAGTTTACTTTACACCAATAATTGGTGGAGAAATAGCAGATAAGTTTTTAGGACAGAAAAAATCAATTATGCTTGGGGCAGCAGTAATGATTTTAGGTAACTTAACTTTATTTGGATGGCAAACTAGATGGGCTTTATACTTAGGATTAGGGTTCATAATAGTAGGAAATGCTTTCTTTAAACCAAATATATCAACAATAGTTGGTCAATTATATGAAGATGGTGACAAGAGAAAAGATTCAGCTTTCACAATATTCTACATGGGAATAAACTTAGGATCTTTAATAGCACCAATAATATGTGGATTATTAGCAGAAAACTTTTTTGCTACAAAATCAGGAGAAGTAATACTTCACTATGGATTTAGATACGGATTCTTAGCAGCAGGTATAGGTATAATATTAGGAGAAATTATCTTTATAACTTTATCTCCAAAATACTTAGCACATGTTGGTGAAATTAAAAGAGAAAAAAATAAAAAAGATGTTGCAAAAGAAAAGAAACCTTTAACTAAGCAAGAGAAGAAGAGAGTTGCAGTTATATTAATACTTGCATCATTCGTTGTATTCTTCTGGGCAGGATTTGAACAAGCAGGTACAACTTTAACATTATTTGCTGAAAATGCAACTAATAGAAGTTTATTTGGATGGACAGTACCAGTAGCATTCTTCCAATCTATAAACCCATTATTTATACTAATATTAGCACCATTATTCTCAAAATTATGGTTTACACTTGCTAACAGTAAAAGAGGGGATTTATCAATCCCAACTAAAATGGCTATGGGTATGATAGTTTTAGGATGTGGATTCTTATTAATGGTTTTCGCAACTATGTCATTAGGTGGAAATGTTGAAAATCCAGCAGTTAAAGCTAGTATGTTCTGGTTAGTAGGAACTTACTTATTTAACACAATGGGAGAACTTTGTTTATCACCAATAGGACTTTCAATGGTAAGTTCATTAGCACCAGCTAAATACGCTTCATTATTAATGGGTGTATGGCTTGCTAGTAACGGAGTAGCAAACTACTTATCAGGATTCATAGCATCATTTGTTGAAAAACTAGGAGCTTTAGAACTATTTGGTTCAATAGCTGGAGTAAGTATAGTATTAGGTTTAGTACTATTACTATTAAGCAAAAAGATTACAGCTATGATGGAATAAAATGATATTAAAATTAAATCTCTTTAAGAAGATTTGAATAATTAAATTAGGATATTTAAGTTTTATATAAGAAAAGACACATTAATAAAATAATGTGTCTTTTTTGTATCTTAAAAATTTTTATTTTAAATTTATTTTAGTTAATTTAAGTTAAGTATTTTTTAAACTCTAAAATATTCTTCATCTAAGTATAAAAGCATTTCTTCAGTTATAGGAACTGACAATCCTGCATAGTCTGAAAATCTTTGGATCTCATCTTCTTTTTCTTCTTTTTTTAGCTCGTGATGATGTTTAATTTTTTTGCCAGCTTTCTTTTCAAGGTCTTTCCACTCTTTATAAACTTTTACTAAATCTTCTTTTAACTTATTATCGCTCATGAAAAACATCTCCTTAAATAAATGTATTATTATAATATTCTTCTAATTCAAGTATTTCTTTTTCTGTCAATGGTGTATCAATTTTAGCGAATTCAGAAAATTTCTTTGTTATAAGTTTTATTTGCTCTTTTTCTAACTTTTTAAAATCATGATTTAATTTTAATTTTTCAAAAAAGCTTTTTTCAGAAACTCTCCATTTACTATAGAGATCTAATAACTCCTTCTTTATTTTTTCCTCTCCCATAAAATTCAACTCCTTATAAATTTTATAAATATATTATATAATAAAAAAATAAATTTTAAAATATTGTAAATAAAGAAAGATTTTTGTTTACAAAAAGCATAAAATTTAATTTAGTAAAAAAAATAGTTTTGAGAAAAAATTTGATTTAAAAGGTGTTTTAATATAAGTAATTACTTATATTATATATAAAGAAACAATTGTTTACTAATGGAATTTAGAGGCATAAAATTTTAGTGAGGTGATATAAAATGAATACATTAAATGATATTTTATCAAAAGAAATTGAAGAATTTAGAGAAAAAGGACATAAGTTTTTAAATAAAGAAATGACTGTTGGTGAATTTAAAAAGGCATCAGGAGGCATGGGAGTTTATGCGCACCGTGGAGGAAAAGAATTCATGGTGAGATTAAGAGTTCCATCAGGAGTTGCTGGATTAAGTTTATTAGAAGAAGCATATAACTGGGCTAAGAAATATAACTTAGAAAAAATACATTTAACAACTCGTGAAGCAATACAATTACATGGAATATCAATAGATGCTGTATGCGACATAATGCAAGAAGGGTTAACTAAAGGAATATACACTAGAGGCGGTGGTGGAAACTTCCCAAGAAACGTAGCCTTAAATCCTTTATCAGGAGTTCAAATAGGAGAAACTTTTGATGTAACTCCTTATGCACTAGCATCTAATGCACATTATATGAGTAAAATATATACTTATAATTTACCAAGAAAAATTAAAACTGCATTTTCAAATACAGAGGAGGATTCAGCTCATTGCACAGTTACAGACTTAGGATTTTTAGCTGTGGACAATAACGGTAAGAGAGCCTTTAAACTTTACATAGGTGGAGGATTAGGAAGAAATCCAAGAACATCTGTTGAATTTGATGAGTTAATAGATGAAAAGGACGTATTATATTGTCTTGAAGCTATGACTAATTTATTTGTAGCTGAAGGAGATTATAAAAATCACGGAAAAGCTCGTATAAGATATATTGTTGAGAGAATGGGCGAAGAAGAGTTTAAAAATTGCTTTAGAAAACACTTAGAAGAAGTGAAAGCTAAAGGTGGATTAGACCTTAAGGTTGAAGATATAAAATATAGTAAAAAAGGTGAAAAAACTAATATAAAACATGAAAGATTAATACCTCAAAAACAAGAAGGATTATATACTGTTTTATTCCACCCAGTTGGAGGACAATTAAGCTTAGATGTATTAAAAGAATTAATAGAAAAAATAGAGAAAATAGAAGAAGTAGAAGTAAGATTAGGTATGGATGAAAATCTATATGTTAGAAATTTAAATGGAAAAGAAGCAGAGGCTATCTTAGACTTTACTCAAGGTAAAGGAGGAGAGACTTTAGCTGAAAGAAGTGTTTCTTGTATAGGTACACCAATATGTCAAATGGGAGTATTAGAAAGCCAAAAAACTTTAAGAGAGTTTGTAGAATTATTAAAAGAAAATTCAATTAAGGAAGGAACATTACCAAGAGTTCGTTTCTCAGGATGTCCAAATTCTTGTGGTATGCATGAAATAGGAGATATAGGATTCGCTGGTAAAAAGAAAAAAGTTTGTGATGCTTTATCAAATGTATTTGAATTACATTTTGGTGGAAAATTAGGAATAGGCGAAACTCGTTTAGGAGATTACTATGGAGATATACTTCAAGACAAGGTTCCAGAATTCTTAATTAAGGTTGCAAAGGCTGTAGAAGCTAAAAATTCAACTTTTGAAGAGTGGATTAAGGATAATAGTGAAGAATTTAAAGCTATAGTTGAAGAATATAATGTATAGTTGTTAACAAAATATTTACAAAATCCAAAAAAACTTAATAAATAGGTTTTTTTGGATTTTTTGATTTTTACTAAAAATTCCTTTCAAGGGGCATATTTAAATACTTTTTTAGCTTGTTTTATTAAATATTAGGTTTAGTAATACTAAGTATTTTACTTAGTTTTTGTTACCGAAATATTAACGATGCCCTTTGAAGCTAGCTTGAGATAAGGGTTAGAAAGAATTTGCTATAGAAAAAAATAAAATGGTGATATATAATAAATTCAAAATTTATATTTATGCGGTTAAATAAGTTGTTTAAAGAAAGGATTGATGTTAGGGTTGAAAGAAAAGATATGCCTTTATGGTTTTAATAATCTTACTAAGACACTAAGTTTTAATATTTATGATATTTGTTATGCGAAAACAGAGAGAGAAAAGGAAGACTATATAAAATATATAGACGAGCAGTATAATTCTGAACGTCTTACAAAGATTCTTTGTGATGTTACAGAAATGATAGGAGCTCATGTCCTAAATATTTCAAAACAAGATTATGAACCTCAGGGAGCTAGTGTAAATGTTCTTATAACAGAGGAGGCATTACCAGTAGCACTAATTGACCCATCATGTAATAAAGGAGAACTTTCATATTTGGAGCTTAGAGATAGTGTAGTTGGACATTTAGATAAAAGTCATCTTACAGTTCACACTTATCCAGAATTTCATCCAAATAACGATATAATTTCTTTTAGAGTTGATATAGATGTATCTACTTGTGGAAAAATATCTCCATTAAATGCTCTAGATTACTTAATCGGAAGTTTTGATTCAGATGTAATAACTATTGATTATAGAGTTAGAGGATTTACTAGAGATGTTGATGGTAGAAAATGCTACATAGACCATGATATAAAATCTATTCAAGATTATATAGATGGAGAGACCCTAAAAAAATACGATGCTATGGATGTTAATGTTTATCAATCTAACATATTCCATACAAAGATGATGCTTAAGGATATAGTTTTAAATAACTATTTATTTAATTCTGATCCATATGAATTATCTCCAAATGATAGAAGAGAAATAAGAGATAGAATATCAAAAGAGATGATTGAAATATACGGTGGTGTAAATATTTATTAAGAAAAGGAGGGATTTCTGTGAAAAGACTTTCTCAAGAAAATGCTCCTATTTATGAAGCATTAAAATGGTACAAGAATCAAAGAATTGTTCCTTTTGATGTACCAGGTCATAAACAAGGAAGAGGAAATACAGAATTAAGAGAATTTTTAGGTGAAGATTGTGTTTCAGTAGATGTAAATTCAATGAAACCCTTAGATAATCTTTGTCATCCAACTTCTGTAATAAAGGATGCAGAAGAATTAGCAGCTGAGGCCTTTGGTGCTGATAAGGCATTTTTCATGGTTAATGGAACTACATCAGCTGTACAAGCCATGATAATGAGTGTTTGCAAAGATGGAGATAAGATTATAATGCCTAGGAATGTGCATAGATCTGCAATAAATTCTTTAATAATAACAGGGGTAACTCCTGTGTATATAAATCCAGGAATTCATGGTAGACTTGGAATTTCTCTAGGAATGGCAATGGAAGATATAAAAAAAGCCATTAAGGAAAATCCAGATGCTAAGGCTATTTTTGTTAATAACCCAACATACTATGGAATTTGCTCTAATTTAAGAGAAATAGTTAAGTTAGCTCATGAAAATAATATGTATGTCTTAGTTGATGAAGCTCATGGAACTCATTTTTATTTTGATAAAAGACTTCCAGTATCAGCTATGGAGGCAGGGGCAGATATGGCAGCAGTTAGCATACATAAAACAGGAGGCTCATTAACTCAGAGTTCTATGTTACTTATGAAGTGTAATAGAATTAAGCCAGATTATGTGAGAACAATAATAAACTTAACACAAACAACTAGTGGTTCTTATTTACTTTTATCTTCTTTAGATATTGCTAGAAGAAATTTAGCTTTAAATGGAGAAAAAATATTTGAAGAGGTTGTTGGAATAGCTGAATATGCAAGAGAAGAAATAAATAAGATAGGTGGTTATTACGCTTTCTCAAAAGAAATAAATAATGGTGATGATATTTATGATTTTGATGTAACTAAACTTACTATAAACACTTTAGAAACTGGACTTGCTGGAATAGAAGTTTATGACATATTAAGAGATGATTATGGAATTCAAATAGAGCTTGGAGATGTGGCTAATATTCTTGCCATAATATCAGTTGGAGATACTAGATATAACATTGAGAGATTAGTTTCAGCTTTAAGTGAGATTAAGAGAATTCATGAAAAAGATAAAAAAGATATTTTTGACCACGAATATATAGATCCTATAGTTAAGGTTAAGCCAAAAGAGGCTTTTTATGCTGATAAGAAGAAGGTTCTTTTAAGAGAAAGTGAAGGATTAATTTCTGGAGAATTTGTAATGTGTTATCCACCAGGAATTCCAATACTTGCCCCAGGAGAGCTTATAACTAAGGAGACTATAGACTATATTGAGTATTCTAAGAAAAAGGGAAGTTTAGTTACAGGCCCTGAAGATATGGAAATTGAATATATAAATGTTTTAGATTGTTAGGAGGAATTTAAATTATGGAATTATGGTACACAGAAGAACATACAGACAAGGTACGTTTTTCAATCAAAGTAGATGAACAACTTTATAGTGGAAAGAGCGATTTCCAAAGAATAGATGTTTTTAAATCTCAAGAGTTTGGAACTTTCTTCACATTAGATGGACTTATGATGGTAACAGAAAAGGATGAATTTATTTATCATGACATGATAGTTCATGTTCCAATGGCTACAAATCCTAATATAAAAAATGTACTAGTTATAGGAGCTGGAGATGGTGGAACTGTAAGAGAACTTACAAGATATGAAACTATAGAAAAAATAGACATGGTTGAAATTGATAAGTTAGTTGTTGATGTTTGTAGAGAATATTTACCTCAAACAGCTAATAAATTAGATGATCCTAGAGTAAGTTTATTCTTTGAAGATGGATTAAAATTTGTACGCTCAGTTGAAAATAAATATGACTTAATAATAGTTGATTCAACAGATCCATTTGGACCTGGAGAAGGTTTATTCACAAGAGAATTTTATGGAAATTGCTTTAAGGCCTTAAAAGAAGATGGAATACTTGTAAATCAACATGAAAGCCCATACTATGAAGAGTATGCAAGGGGAATGAAGAGAGCTCATAAGAGAATAAAAGAATGTTTCCCAGTATGTAGAGTTTATCAAGCTCATATACCAACTTATCCATCAGGACATTGGCTATTTGGTTTTGCATCAAAAAAATATGATCCACTAAATGCTGATATAGAAAAGTGGAATGATTTAGGATTAAAAACTAAATATTATAACACTGAGTTGCATAAAGGATGTTTTGCATTACCTAATTATGTTAAGGAGATGCTAGAGAATGTTGATGAATAGAAATGTAAGCACTTTTATAGGGTGTGAAGCTGAATATGATGAATCAAGCATAGTTGTATTTGGAGCTCCTTTTGATTCAACAACTTCTTTTAGACCAGGTACTAGGTTTGCAAGCCAAGTGATGAGAGGAGAATCTTGGGGATTAGAAAGCTATAGTCCATATCAAGATTTAGATCTTTATGATTTTAATATTTTCGATGGAGGAGAAATAGAGCTTCCTTTCGGAAATTCAGAGGGAGCATTAGCTTTAATAGAGGATTTTTCAACTAAGGTTGTTGAAGATGGGAAAATACCAGCTATGATAGGTGGAGAGCATTTAGTAACTTTAGGGGCATTTAAAGGAGTATTTAAAAAATATCCTGATGTTCATGTAATTCACTTTGATGCTCATGCAGATTTAAGAGAAGATTATTTAGGTCAAAAACTATCTCATGCTACTGTTATACATAGAGTTTGGGATTTAGTAGGAGATAATAAAATATTCCAATTTGGAATACGTTCTGGTGAAAAAGAAGAATTTTTATGGGCAAAGGATCACGTTTATACAAATAAGTTTAATTGTGATACTTTAGATTATGCCTTAGAAATGGTTAAAGATAAACCTGTTTATGTAACAATAGACTTAGATGTTTTAGACCCATCTGTATTCCCAGGTACAGGAACACCAGAACCAGGTGGAATTCAGTTTAATGAGCTTCTAAATTCAATATTAAAACTTAGAGGGTTAAATATTGTGGGATTTGATATTAATGAATTATCACCACAGTATGACCAAACAGGAGCATCAACGGCTGTGGCTTGTAAAGTTTTAAGAGAGATGTTATTAGTAGCAAATAACAAATAAAATGATTTTAAGCTAGATTAGCCTTAGATAAATTTAGGATATGTATTAAAAAACTAGTTAAAATTAAAACTAGTTCTTAATCAATTTAGTTAAGGGTATATTTAGAGATTTTTAAAGTTAATTGCAATTTATGCAAAATATACTTTAAGTTAAATTTAATTTAGAATTCTTAGATATTTAAATATAAGAAAATAGAACTGTATCAAAAGCTAATAAAAAATTTCTTAAATTAATGAGAGAGTATTTAGTAACTCTTTCAAAAATAGTTTTAGAATTTTTTAAAGGTTAATTTGATACAGTTCTTTTTGTGTATTTATCTAATAAAGTAAAGAATTAAAAGTGCTTGAATTGCTATTATTAAAGGAATACCTATAGTAAATTTTGCATGTTTTGTTTTATGACGAAAAACATGCATTCCCCATAATGCTCCAATTCCTCCTCCTATTATAGAAACGCCTATTAAGGTATCTTCACTTATTCTCCATTGATGTTTTTTAGCTTTTTGTTTATCTATATACATTAGAATTATTGCCACTAAATTTATTACAATCAAATAACCTACAAAAAGTTCTTTCAATAATTACCCCTCCTAATTTATTTCATTAGTATTTATTATATGGTTCTTAACTTAATTATAACTTATTTCTAGGGAAAGTTATTATTAATTAGTAGATAAATATAAAATTTGGGTAGTATAAATTGTATTTCATACAATTTTAGTAATATTAAAGCTTATTTAAACGTATACATAATATAAGGTCATTTTATTTTAAGGGGGAGAGCTAATGAAAAGTAAAAAAATTATAGCTACGCTTGTTGCAAGTTTAGTTATTTCTAATATGGGAGGATATTTAGTAAAAGCTAATCCTAATGTAAATCATAAGGCAGTTATTATAGAAGATAGACAAGCTATTATTGAAACTGCTATTCCACAATCAGAAATGACAGCTAGTGCAACTTCAGAAGAGGGCCAAGATCCAGCTTCAAGTGCTATTGATGGAAATACAAATACTATGTGGCATACAAAATGGAATGGGAGTGATGCGCTTCCACAGAGTTTATCAGTAAACTTAGGAAGTTCTAGAAAAGTTAGTTCTATAGCTATTACACCAAGAACAAGTGGAAACAATGGATTTATAACTAAGTATGAAATTCATGCTATTAATAATGGAGTGGAAGCTTTAGTTGCAGAGGGAACCTGGGAAGAAAATAATTTAGTTAAAACTGTAACTTTTGATTCTCCTATTGATGCAGAAGAGATAAAAATAACTGCAATTCAAGGTGTTGGTGGATTTGCTTCAATAGCAGAGTTAAATGTTTATGAAATCAAAGGCGAAGTAGATGAAATTGCTAACTATGGAAACTTAAAAATAACTAAGGAGGAAGAAAGGGTAAATATAACAGGTGATTTAGAAAAATTCTCCTCACTAGAAGAAGGAACTATAGTCACTAGATTTAATATGAATGATACCTCAATTCAAAGTTTAATTGGTTTAAGTGATGGAAATAAAGCAAATAACTATTTTTCACTTTATGTAAGTGGAGGAAAAGTAGGATATGAGCTTAGAAGACAAGAAGGAAATGGAGATTTTAATGTACATCACAGTGCAGATGTTACTTTCAATAGAGGAATAAATACTTTAGCTTTAAAAATAGAAAAGGGAATAGGAGCTAAGATATTTTTAAATGGTTCTCTGGTTAAAACGGTATCAGATCCAAATATTAAATTTTTAAATGCAATAAATCTTAATAGTGGATTTATTGGTAAAACTGATAGAGCAAATGGGTATAATGAGTATTTATTTAGAGGAAATATAGATTTTATGAATATTTATGATAAACCAGTAAGTGATAATTATTTGTTAAGAAAAACAGGAGAAACTAAAGCACCATTAGAAGATAGTTTATTGCCAGATGATGTTTATAAAACACAACCAGTAGAATTATTCTATCCTGGATATTTAGAATCAAGAGGATATAGAATTCCTGCTTTAGAAACAACTAAAAAAGGAACGGTTTTAGCTTCTATAGATGTTAGAAATAACGGAGATCATGATGCTCCTAATAATAACATAGATGTAGGTATAAGAAGAAAAGAAGTAAATGGAGAATGGGAAGAAGGAAAAGTAATATTAGATTATCCAGGTAAATCAGCAGCTATAGATACTTCTCTTATGTCAGCTACCATAGAAGAGAATGGAATTGAAAAAGAGAGAATATTTCTTATAGTAACTCATTTCCCAGAAGGTTATGGATTCCCTAATACAGAGGGTGGAAGTGGATATAGAGAAATTGATGGAAAATATTATTTTATATTAAAAGATGCTCAAAATAATGAATATACAGTTAGAGAAGATGGAATTGTTTATAATTCAGAAGGAAATCAAACTGATTATGTAATGAAAAATGATAAAACCCTTATTCAAAATGGAGAAGAAGTTGGAAATGCCTTACTAAGCAATTCTCCACTTAAGGCAGTTGGAACTGCTCATATTGAAATGATTTATAGTGATGATGATGGTAAGACATGGAGTGAACCAGAGGATTTAAATCCAGGGCTTAAGAAAGAATGGATGAAATTCTTTGGAACTGCACCAGGAAAGGGAATTCAAATAAAAAATGGAGAGCATAAAGATAGATTAATATTCCCAATATACTATACTAATCAAAATAATTTCCAATCAAGTGCTGTAATTTATAGTGATGACTTTGGTGAAACTTGGAAGTTGGGAGAATCTCCAATAGATACAGCTTCTGTAAGCTCTGAAACAGTTTCTTCAGGAACACAGTTGACAGAGTGCCAAGTAGTTGAAATGCCAAATGGACAACTAAAATTATTTATGAGAAATACTGGTTCATATACAAGAATTGCAACTAGTTTTGATGGAGGAGCAACATGGCATGATGAAGTTCCAGAAGATACTTCTTTAAGAGAGCCTTATTGTCAATTAAGTGTTATAAATTATAGTGGAAAAATAAATGGTAAAGATGCAATTATATTCTCAAACCCAGACGCAAGTAGTAGAGTAAATGGAAGTGTTAAGGTTGGCTTAATAAATGAGAATGGAACTTATGACAATGGAGAACCAAGATATGAATTTGATTGGATTTATAATAAGACAGTTAAGCCAGGTTCATTTGCTTATTCTTGTTTAACAGAGTTACCAGATGGAAACCTAGGATTATTTTATGAGGGTGAAGGGGCAGGCAGAATGGCATATACTGAATTTGATTTAAATTACCTTAAGTTTAATGCTTCTGAAGATTCACCATCAGCTTCAGTTCAATCAATTGAAGTTTTAGATGAAGATTTAGCTTACAATTCTGGAGAGGAAGTTTCAATAAAAGTAAACTTTAATCAATTAGTTAGTATCATAGGAGATAGAAAGATAACTTTAGATATAGGTGGAGTAGATGTACCACTAAATATGGTTAATTATGAAGGGAAGAGCTCAGCTATATTTAAAGGAACTATACCAGAAGGAATTAATCAAGGAAATTATGAAATAAAGCTTAAAGAAAATAATACTTTAGAACTTAATACTGTTTATAATAAAGTTTCAACTTTCAATGGATTAGATAATACAGGAATTAATGTACAGATTGGTGAATTAAAAACAACTGTTGGAAATTCAACCATAAAGGTTAATGATGAAGTTCAAGTTGGCTCAGCATTTGAAGCTATATTAGGAATTGAAGGATTAAATGGAGATACAGAAGTGTATTCAGCAGAATATTTATTTGAGTATAATGCAGAAGCATTTATATTAAATGAAATTACTTCATTTAATGATTCTTTATTTGTAAAGAGTAAAGAAGTTGAACCAGGAAAAGTTAGAATATTAGTAGCTTCTTTAGGGAATGAAATAGAAAAAGATTCAGATCTAGTAAAAGTTAACTTAACTCCAAAGATTTCTTCTGAATTAGAAGTTTTAGGATTAACAACAGCTTTAGTAGGAGCTGGAGATGGAAATACTCATGACTTAGAACTTTCAAGTAAGGAAGTTAAAATTAATGAAGAAGCTTCAGGAGAGATAGTAGTAAATCCAGTACAAAATTTTGAAATTCCAGAAATAAATAAGAAAAATGTTAAATTAACATGGAATGCTCCAATAACAACTGAGGGGTTAGAGGGATATGTAATATATAAAGATGGAAAGAAATTATCAGAAGTTCCAGCTGAATCTACAGAGTTTGTGGTTTCAAAATTAAATAGACATACTATTTACAATTTTAAAGTGGCAGCTAAATATTCAAATGGAGAACTTTCAGCTAAAGAAAGTAAGACTATAAGAACTGCTAGGTAATGAATAAATTTAAAAATAAATGTAAATAAGTAAAAAATAAGTAATATTATGTAATGTAAACGAATATAAATATTTATGTAGATTATTAAAGTAATCATACATTTTGTATATATAAAAAATTTGAAATGTTTGGGGGAGAAATTTTATGAAGAAAAAATTATTAGGTATGTTATTAGCCGGAACATTAATGGTAGGAGCAGTTGGATCATATGCTTGGTTCTCAGATAAAGCAGAAGTTGATTCAGGAATTAAATTAACAATGGGTACTTTAGATGTTGATGTAAAAGAGATTTCTGATGGATGGAATATTGTTGATGAAACATCAGAAATAATAAATAAAAAATCAACTAAACATTTTAAAAATGTTAGACCAGGAGATAGTTTCCAAAGAGAATTTGTAATAGCTAATTCAGGTACATTAAAGCAAAAAGTATCAGTTAAATTAAATCCAGAGGTAGCTAGAAAAGTTGTTACTACAATTGGTGACCAAGCTGTTCTTTTTGATGATTTATTTAATTTAAAATTTGAATTAGGTGAGCTTGAATTACCAATGAAGATCAATGAAAATGAAACTTTTGAATTTGAGTTAGACTCACTTTATACTGAAGCTGAAGATTCTGATAAAGTTACAAGTGCTGCAGATTTAAAAGTTACTTTAGAAGTAGATAAAGATGCTATGGATAATAGATTTAACCATGATGGAAATAAGTTCGTTGAAATATTTGACTTCTTAAAAGATAAATCAGTTCCATTAGTACTTGTTGAAGCAGAACAAGTTAATAAATAATATTAATTTAAAATAAAAAACAGAGTCCATTAGACTCTGTTTTTTATTTTGTGATTAAGGATTTTAAAGGTTTATAATTTTAATTTAAATATAATATATTTAAATTAAAAGCTTATTTATAGTTTGGTTTGAATTTTTTTAGTCTTAAGGCATTTAATAATACTGATACTGAACTAAAGCTCATGGCAAAGGCACCTATCATTGGATTAAGTAATGGGCCTCCAAATATATGAAGAACTCCCATTGCTACTGGAATACCTAAAGTATTGTATCCAAAGGCCCAGAATAAGTTTTCCTTTATATTTTTCATTGTTTGCCTGCTTAATTGAATAGCACCAACAACATGTAATATATCACCTTTCATTAGAACTATATCAGCAGACTCCATAGCTATATCAGTACCTGAACCTATAGCCATTCCAATGTCAGAAATAGCTAAAGCAGGAGCATCATTTATTCCATCACCAACCATAGCGACTTTTTTGCCTTCATCTTGAATGGTTTTAATTTTTTCAGCCTTTTCTTGAGGAAGAACCTCAGCGATAACTCTATCTACACCTACTTCTTTTGCAATAGCCTTAGCTGTTTTTAAATTATCTCCTGTTAACATTACTACTTCAAGTCCCATTTTTTGTAGGGTTTCTATAGCTTTTTTACTTGTTTCTTTAACAGTATCAGCAACGGCGATTATACCAGCTATTTTTTCATTAATAGCAATAAACATAGGAGTTTTTCCCTTTGAAGCTAGTTCTTCAGAAGTCTCTAATAAATTTTTAAGATTTATATTTTTATCTTTCATAAGTTTATAGTTACCTAATAAAATTGATTTATTTTCAATAGAGCACTTAATTCCCTTACCAGGTATTGCTTCAAAATCTAAAACATTTTTTAGTTTGATATTTTTTTCTTCAGCATCTCTAACAATAGCTTCTCCAAGAGGATGTTCTGAACCTTTTTCTGCTGAGGCTGCTAATAAAAGGAGTTCATCTTTTGAAATATTTTCACAAATAATATCTGTAACCCTAGGTTTTCCTTCAGTTATAGTTCCTGTTTTGTCGAAGACAACAGTATTTAAGTTTTGTGTGCTTTCTAAAGCTTCACCACTTTTAATAAGTATTCCATTTTCAGCTCCCTTACCTGTACCAACCATAATAGCTGTTGGGGTAGCTAAACCTAAAGCGCATGGACAAGCAATTACTAATACAGATATAAAGATTGTAAGTGCAAAAGTTTTACTTTCACCAGAGAAATACCAAGCTAAACTTGCAATTACTGCTAAAGATATTACTATAGGTACAAAATAACCTGAAATAGTATCAGCTAATTTGGCAATTGGAGCTTTTGATCCTTGGGCATCTTCTACTAATTTAACTATTTGAGAGATTACAGTATCCTTACCAACCTTTGTAGCTTCATAAATTATTCTTCCATTTTTATTTATACTAGCTCCAAAGACTGTATCTCCTACTTTTTTTTCAGCAGGAATACTTTCTCCAGTTAGCATACTTTCATCAATTGATGTATATCCTTCTACAACTTTACCGTCTACAGGCAATTTCTCACCTGGCTTAACAAGTACTAAATCAAAAACTTTAACTTCATCAATAGATACAATTTTTTCTTTTCCATCTACAAGTAGAGTGGCTGTTTTAGGGGCTAATCCCATAAGTTTTTTTATTGCATCAGAAGTTTTACCTTTAGTTAAAGTTTCTAAGTATTTACCTAAACTTATTAATGTAAGTATTGTTCCAGCAGATTCAAAATATAACTGCATAGCATAGTTACTATCGTCCATATAAATGTGGTATATTGCAAATAATCCATAAACATATGCAGCACCAGCTCCTATAGCTATTAAGGAATCCATATTAGGACTTCTCATAAATAAATTCTTAAAACCATGTATAAAGAAATCTCTACATATGAATATAACCACAGTTGTAAGAAGTAATTGAATAAGTGCAAAGTTTAAGGGATTATGCATCGGATCTATTATATTAGGTAAATGAAGGCCAACCATATGTCCCATTGATATTATGAATAATGGAATTGTGAATATTGCTGAGCCAATAAGTCTATTTTTCATTCTTTTAGTTTCATTCTCTTTTGCTTTTTCATGTTCATCTTCTTGAGATGCATCTAAAAGTTTATATCCTAATTTTTCTACCTTTGCTTTTATATCATTAGCAGAAACTTTATCTTTATCGAAAGAAATATTAAGAGTAGAATTTGCGAAGTTAACATTAGAACTTTCAACACCATCCATTTTACTTGTTACCTTTTCAATTCTAGCTGCACAGGCTGAACAAGTCATTCCTTCTACCTTAAAGGAAGTAGACTTATTATTTCCTTTTAGTTCAAAGCCTAGTTTCTTTACTTTTTCTTTAATTTCTTTTAAGGAAATTTCATCTTCATCATATTCAACTTGAAGGCTTTCATTAGCAAAGTTAACAGTAGCATTATATATTCCAGATAATTTATTTAAAACTTTCTCAATTCTAGATGCGCAGGAAGCACAACTCATTCCAGAAACTTTGAAAGATTCTTTCTTTAAGTTTCTAACTACTGAGAAACCTAGCTTATTTATTTTTTCTTCTATTTCTTTGAAGGATATTTTATTTTCATCAAACTCTAAATTTAATTTTTCAGTTGCCAAATTAACATTAGCTTTTGATATGCCATCCATTTTACCTAGAACTTTTTCGATTCTAGCAGCACAAGCGGCACAACTCATACCTTTTATTTTAATTGATTTATTTATCATAAAAATTATAGCTGACATATTCCCTTGTTATAAAGAAAGGAATAACAGTTTTCCTCCTTTTAAATTTTTACCTCCCCTAGGGGGTGGTTGTGATTCAAATATACTCTTTGATTTTTCTTTTGTCAATAATAAAGTGATAAGTATTATCAATGAAATTTAAGATTTAGGGTAAGTATTTTTAATAATATAAACTTATTTTGGCTAAAAAATAAAAACTTATTTAAAATTAGATAATTATTAATAAAAAACTAAAAAAATCACAAGATAAGAAAAAGAAGTTAATTTAGAAAAATTAAATGAGGTGAGTATATGAAAAAGTTACTTTATATTACAGTAAACTCAAAGCCAGAGAAGCTTTCATCAAGTAAGACTATTGGAAGAGCTTTCATAAGTAGATTTGTGGAACTAAATCCAGAGTTTGAAATAGAGGAAGTGGACTTATACAAAGACTTTATTCCTAGATTAGAGCATAAGCATTTTTCAGGAAGAAGTTCTGTGGTGGATTGTGAGACTGCTAGTATAGATGCAAAGACAAAGGAAGAAGTAAAAAGAATAATAGAGTTAAGTGAGCAATTTAAAAATGCAGATTTATACGTAATAGCAGCCCCTTTATGGACACTATCTTTTCCAGCACCATTAAAAGAATATATAGATTGTGTTGTCCAAAACAAAATAACAATTAAAGTAACACCAGAAGAGGTTAAGGGCTTGTTAGATGATAAACAAAGAGAAATGGTGTATATACAATCTTCAGGGGGAGAAATTCCTTGGCTTACTAAAGGGATATTTAATAAAGGCTTAAATTATGTTGAAGATATAATGAAATTCTTAGGAATAAAAAAATTCCATCAATTATTAGTGGATGGAACAGGTTTTAGCATAGAAGAAAAATTTAAGGCTGAAGATAAGGCTGTTGAAAAAATAGATAATGTAATAAAAGACATACATTTTAGTAATAAAGGTTAAAATAAAAGTATTTTATTTGGTTAAGAAAATTTTATATGAAAATTAAATTTGGTTATATTTAAAGATTGATTTTTAGGTTCATAAATATTTTTAAGAGAATTTATCAAAATGATTTATTAATAAAACTTACCTGTACATAACATATTAATTGTAAGTTTTATTCATGATCTTTGATAAATTCTTTTACTTTAAATATAAGAAAAAAATATTTTAAATATAAGAAAAAATATTTTTTACACAAGTATTATAAATTAAAAAGAGAACGAATGTTTGTATTTCTTACTTTTATATGTTATACTTAACTCTCAGCTTGTGGGTTTAAATGCTGAAATTAGAATATAGAAATAAATTATTTTTATAATAAAATAAAGTTTAGAGTTTATTCTCAGGTTTAAAAAGGTATAGAAGAGAGATAAAATATTTAAATTACAATAACGGTAAATTGTAATTCACTTCGTAAAGAGGATTTTCACTTCAATAGGTACAAAATTATTTTATACTAATGTTTTAAAATTTCTAAAAACATGATAAATGGTATAAAAACATAACACCTAAAATATTCTTAATAAATCCAGTAAAAAATTTAAAAGTATATTATTAATTCAGGATAGTTTTACATCATAGGACTATTTATTTAAGATTTATAAAAAAGTTACTACGGGAAAAATTAATAATATGTATTTTCATATATTATAGCTAATTAAAGTTGATTTAGAGTGATATTTGATTAGTTTAATTTTTGTTGAAAAAATAGAATATATTCATACTAGTTGTTAACTCAAAAGAGAAACTAGATGATTTTTAATACTTATAATTAAACCTGTGAATTAAAGGAAAAAAATAAAAATTTTGATATATAAATATTAAATTATGTCTATAATTTAAGTGAAAGTTCAATTCTCTATATAGGGAGAATTAATTTAAAATGTAAATTAAAAGGAGGATACAAATTTGTTAATATATAATATTTGTAATGAATTTAGTAAAAGTAAAAAGAATAAAAGAAGAACTAGTACAGATGTAAAGAATATTTTAAATGAGGCAAAAAATAAATAGATTTTATTATGTAGAGCACTGTTTTATATAATGGTGTTTTTTTATTATTTTAAATACTATTTTAAAAGCTTATTAATATAGTAATATAGCCATTAATAGAGACTAACATAGTATTTAGTATTTAATAAATTATATGAAATAAATTTTAGGTTAAACAAATTAAAATTTGAATTTAACTTAAAATCGTGTTACAATGAACTAACAACTTTTTAAAAAATAAAAGTTGTCAGAAGAAAAGGGGGATTTTTATGATAGAAATAAAAAATGTATCTAAACAAATAGGGGACAGAAAGATACTAGATAATATTTCTTTAACTATTGATAAAGGAAGTCTAGTTGTTTTAATAGGTTCTAGTGGATGCGGTAAAACAACTACTTTAAAACTTATAAATAAGTTAATAACACCTACTTCTGGTGAAATATTTATAAATGGGAAATCTTTAGCCAAGGAAAACCCTATTGAATTAAGAAGAAATATTGGATACGTAATTCAGAATAATGGATTATTTCCACATTTAACAATAAAGGAAAATATAGAGCTTATTCCAAGACTAAAGAAAGGCAAAGATGTTGAAAAAATAGAGAAGACAACTTTAGACCTTTTAAATATGGTTGGATTGGATCCTGAAATTTATTTAAATAAGTATCCATCAGAGCTTAGTGGAGGACAGCAACAGAGAGTAGGTTTTGCAAGAGCCTTTGCTACAGATGCTGAGATAATTTTAATGGACGAGCCCTTTAGTGCTTTAGATCCAATAACTCGTACTTCACTTCAGGAAGAGCTTTTTAATATTCAAGAGGAACTTAAAAAGACAATTATTTTTGTTACTCATGATATGGATGAAGCTTTAAAGATAGCAGATAAAATATGCATAATGAATGGAGGAAAAATAGCTCAATATGATACTCCAGAAAATATACTTAGAAATCCAGCAAATGATTTTGTTAGAGATTTTATAGGATCAGATAGGGTTTGGAATAATCCTGACTTCATAAAAGCAAAGGATATAATGATAAAAAATCCTGTATCTGTTAAAGGTGCTAGAACCATATTACAAGGAATCGAAATAATGAGAAGTAATAAGGTTGATAGTTTATTAGTTATTGATAAAGAAAATGTACTTAAAGGTATTGTTACTTTTAAAGATATAAAAATTACAAATGAAAAATCAAGAGCACTTTCAGAAATTATGAGTGAAAATCCACTAAGAGTTAATGAAGATGATAGTTTAGTTGATATTTTAACTGTAATGAATGAGAACTCAGTAGGATTTATACCTGTTGTTAACTCAGAAGAAAAATTGGTAGGGCTTATAACAAGAAGTAGTTTACTTTCAATATTAAGCGACCAATTTTTAGACATGGAGGTGAATATATTTGAATAGTTTATTACAATATGTAATTTCACAGAAAACTCAAATATTAGATTTATTAGTTCAACATATATATTTAACAATTACGGCTATAGGAATAGCTATATTAATAGGAGTTCCTTTAGGAATTCTTGTTTCAAGGGTTAAGTTTTTAAGAAAGCCTATAATAGGATTTGTAAACTTAGTACAAGCTGTGCCTTCTATGGCCTTACTAGGATTGCTTATTCCCATATTAGGAATAGGAAGTACACCTGCAATCTTTATGGTTGTAGTATATTCATTGCTTCCAATAGTTAAAAATACTTACACAGGAATCTCTGGCATAGACCCAGTAGTATTAGAATCTGCTAAGGGAATTGGACTTACTAAGAACCAAAGTTTATTTAAGATACAATTACCATTAGCATTGCCAATAATAATGTCTGGTATAAGAATATCAGCAGTTACAGCCGTAGGGCTTATGACTTTAGCAGCCTTTATTGGTGCCGGTGGACTTGGATACTTAGTATTCTCAGGAGTTCAAACGGTAAATAATAATATGATTTTAGCAGGAGCTATACCAGCTTGTATTTTAGCCTTAATAGTTGACTTTATTTTCGGAAAAATAGAGGTAGCTGTTACACCAAAGGGATTAAGTAATGATAACAAAAAGAAAAATACTTTTGTTCTTAAAATAATAAGTGTAATAATGATAATAGCTATTTTATTTATGGGAATTTCATCATTTATATCAAGTAAAAAAGATAAAGTGGTTATTGGATCAAAAAACTTTACTGAGCAACTTATTTTAGGAAATATGTATGCAGATTTAGTTCAGGATAAAACAGATTTACAAGTTGAAAAAAAGCTAAATCTAGGAGGAACATCAGTTGCCTTTGGAGCACTTGAAAAAGGTGATGTTGACATGTATGTTGATTATACTGGAACATTACTTGTTAATGTTATGAAAGAAAATAATATTGATAATAGTGTAGATTATTATAATAGCATAAAAGAAAATATGAACAAGGAACATGGGTTAACAGTAATGGAACCCCTAGGTTTTAATAATACTTATAATATAGCTATATCAAAAGAATTAGCTGATAAGTATAAGATAAATACAATATCAGATTTATCAAAGTACAGTAATGACTTTGTATTATCTCCAACTATTGAGTTCCAAAATAGACAAGATGGTTTAGTTGGATTAAAGAATTACTATGGCATGGATTTCAAAAATGTTAAATCTTTAGATGGAAGTCTTAGATACTCAGCATTATCAAATGGGGAATCACAGGCTATAGATGCTTTCTCAACAGATGGACTTCTTAAAAAGTTTGATTTAAAAACTTTAGAAGATGATAAGAAATTCTTTGTAAATTATAGTGCAGTACCTATAGTTAACAATAAGACTTTAGAAAAATATCCACAATTAAAGGATGTTTTAAACTCTTTAAGTGGTAAGATCAATGAAGAAAAAATGATTGACTTAAACTATGAAGTAGATGTATTAGGTAAATCACCAGAAGAGGTTGCTAAAGCTTTCTTAATTAGAGAAGGTTTAATAGAACAATAGTGAGTATTTATTATATGTTAAATAAAAATTATAAGAAGCATATTAGGATCTATATAAGTCTTAATATGCTTTTTTTATTGCTTAATTTATAATTATTATAGTTTTTAGTGAGAGTATGTTTAAAGAAAATTATTTTAGAAAGTTTTTTAAATAAAACCTAACTTAAATAAAAAATGAAAATTTTTGAAACTTTTTAGCTACTTAAAAAGACTAATGTATGTAGACATCGATGTTAAAGTTTTTGCTAGGAGGGGAAAGATGGAAAAAACTATGAGTATATCATATCTAGATATAGATAGAAAAAATAAATTAAATGAAATTAAGTTAATAAAAGAATCAATGAAAGGAAATAAAGAATCCTTTGGAATCCTTATAAAAAACAATAAAGAATACTTATATAAAATGGCGTTTCTATATGTTAAAGATGAGCAAGATGCTCTTGAAGTTATACATGAAACCGTATATAGAGCCTTTTTAAATATTGAAAAATTAAAAAAAGCAAAGTTTTTTAACACATGGATTACAAGAATTTTAATAAATGTATCAATTGATTTTCTAAAGAAAAAAGGAAAAAATGAAATGTTGGATGAAAGTACACCGATAAGAAAAGAAAAATGTGAAATATCTACAGAGGAAAAGTTAGATTTATATAATGCAATAGATTTATTAAATGATAATTATAAAACAGTAATAATCATGATGTACTTTAATGATATGAAAATAAAAGATATCTCAAAGGTTATGGAAATTCCAGAAAACACAGTTAAAACTTATTTAAGAAGAGCAAAACAAGCTTTAGGTGAGGTTTTAAAGGAGGGCTATTTAAATGAATAAAAAAGACTTAGATAAGATAAATTTACCAAATAATTTAGATGATATTATAGATGAGGCAATAAATATGGCTCATGAGGATAAAAAGAAAAATAAAATAAAAGGTAAAGGGTATAAGAAAGTATTTAAAAATATTGCAGCAGGACTTGCAATAATTACTGGAATTGGTGTTGGTACAACCACCTTGGCTTATGGGGTTCCAGTAATCAAGAATGCTTTTGAAAGAATACAAAAGGAAATATGGAATAAAGGGGATTACTCAAAATATGCAACAGAAGTTAATCAGACTGTCTCTAATAATGGGGTAGGAATAACTTTGTCAGAGATTCTTTGTGATGGACAGAATTTATATGTAAGCTATGTAATTGAAAGTAAAGAACCTTTTAAATATATAAAATATAAATATGATCCTGTGAAAGATTATGACATAACTAAAGAACAAGCAGAAAAAATTGAACAAATGCAATTAGATTACGGAGCTGAAGCTAAAGTAAGTTTTACAGATAGTGAGTTAGATAATAGTGGAGTTTCAGGATTAGAAGGAAGATTCATAGATGATCATACTTTTGTTGGAGTAGAAGAGTACAATTTAACAAGCTTAAACATGAGGATTCCAGATGAATTTGAATTTATAATAAATTTCAATTCAATAGTTGAAGAAGGATGGAATAGTGAGAGAGATAAAGATAATGTATTAGAAGGAACTTGGAACTTTAAAGTGCCAGTAAAAGTTGATAAATCTTTATCTAAGTGTATAGAAGTTAATGATATGAATAAGGAGGGTGTTGGTATTAAAGAAGTAATAGCAACTCCAATTAAATTAAAATTAGTTACTACTGGCTATGACAGAGAAAAGAATAATTACTGGGTAAGAGTTTATGATGAAAAAGGGAATATATTAAGAACAAGCAGTGGAGAAGAATTATCTAGTTATGGAGAATACTTATCAACTATTGCTAAGGAAGGTGAAGATATTAAAAAAATAAAAGTTGAAATTTATAAACCATTTGTAGATGAAAATGGAAAAGATTATTTTCATGATCCTAGAGAAACTATATTATATTCTAAGGAAATAAATTTAGAATAAACAAGGTTTATAATATTAATTTATTAAGTTTAAAATAAAAAATATATTAACCTAAAATAGTTTTATAAAGAGAAGTTAAATGAGAGTTTATAGTAATTTTCATTGGCTTCTTTTTTATTTCTGATAGTTTTAAATTTTAAAGTTTAATTTCATCTTATAAATATTTTAGTAACTTGTATATTAATTATTTTTAAACTACTAACTATAAGTTAAATATTTTATTATTTAATGATAAAAATAGTAAATAAAAAACTTTTGAAAAGGATTAATGAAAAGGTTGACACAACATATACGTATATGTTAGTATAAAGCCATAAGATATACGTACAAGTTATGGAGGGAAAAAGATGAGTAAGTTTGAAAAAGATGCAAAGTTACTAACAGAGTACATAGGCGGAAAAGAAAACGTAGCTGCAGTTACTCACTGTGCTACAAGAATGAGATTCGTTTTAAATGATACAAGCAAAGCAGATGTTGAAAAAATAAAAGCTATTCCTTGTGTAAAAGGAACTTTTACACAAGCAGGACAGTTTCAAGTAATAATTGGACCAGAAGTTGCAACTTTTTATAATGATTTTGTTGGACAGACTGGAGTATCTGGAGAAAGTAAGGAAGAAGTCAAGAAGGCTGCTAAGAAGAATATGAATATAGTTCAGAGAGCAGTTGCAGGCTTAGCAGAAATATTTGCTCCGTTAATACCAGCTATCATAGTTGGAGGTCTTATATTAGGATTCCGTAATGTAATCGGAGATATGAAATTATTTGAAGATGGAACTAAGAGTTTAGTTGAAATTTCTCAATTCTGGGCAGGAACACATAGTTTCTTATGGTTAATAGGAGAGGCAATATTCCACTTCTTACCTGTAGGAGTTGTTTGGTCAATTGCTAAGAAAATGGGAGCAGATCAAATGCTAGGAATAGTTATTGGTATAACTTTAGTATCTCCACAATTATTAAATGCATATAGTGCAGGTAATGGAGCCGCTGCTCCAGTTTGGGACTTTGGATTTGCTCAAGTTCCAATGATAGGATATCAAGCACAAGTTTTACCAGCAATCATGGTTGGATTCACTTTTGTTTACTTAGAAAGATTATTTAAGAAGATTACACCAGGTCCTATACAAATGATAATAGTACCATTTTTCTCAGTAATTCCAACAGTATTATTAGCACACACTGTTTTAGGACCTATAGGTTGGAAAATAGGTAGCGTAATATCAGGAGCTATAGTGGCAGGCTTAACATCATCATTTGGATGGTTATTTGCAGGAATTTTTGGAATGATTTATGCACCATTAGTTATAACAGGATTACATCATACTTTATTACCAGTTGATTTACAACTTATAAGTGATATAGGTGGAACATTCTTATGGCCAATAATTGCATTATCAAATATAGCTCAAGCATCAGCAGTTTTAGCTATGATATATGTAAATAGAAAAGATGAAGATGAAAAACAAATATCAATACCAGCATGTATTTCAGGATATTTAGGGGTAACTGAACCTGCAATGTTTGGGGTTAACTTAAAATATCTATATCCATTCATAGCTTCTATGATTGGAGCAGGAGTTTCTGGTATGTTCTCAATGGCAATGGGATGTATGGCAAACTCAGTAGGAGTTGGTGGATTACCAGCAATCTTATCAATGCAATCATCTAGTATGTTAATGTATTTAGTTGCAATGGGAATAGCAATAGTTGTACCATTCATCTTAACAATAGTGTTCTCAAAGACAAAATTAGCTAATATGGCTTCAAAATAATATAAAAAGGTGGGGGTAACTCCACCTTTTGCTTATATAGATTTTAGGTGAAATAACACATGAAATACTAGGTAAGATCTATTAAATTACGGATTTAAATATAATTAGAAATTATATTTAAAATTTAACAAGTGTTGACAGAAAGAGTGAATTAGAATATATTTAAAATAACTTATACGTACAAGTTGTGTGAGGTGTGAATTATGAAAGATTTTAAGAAAAGTGTTGTTTATCAGATATATCCAAAATCATTTAAGGATTCAAATGGAGATGGTCTTGGAGATTTAAGAGGAGTAATTGAAAAATTAGATTATCTTAAAAATTTAGGAGTAGATTATATTTGGATGACTCCATTTTATGTATCTCCTCAAAAAGATAATGGATATGATATAGCAGATTATTATAAAATTGATCCTAGATATGGAACTATGGAAGATTTTGAAGAATTGGTTAAAGAAGCTAAAGGCAGAAATATAGATATTATGCTTGATATGGTTTTTAATCATACTTCTACAGAGCATGAATGGTTTAAAAGAGCTTTAAAGGGCGAAGAAAAATATAAAAATTATTACATTTTTAAAGAAGGAAAAAAAGGAGAACCACCAACAAATTGGATTTCAAAGTTTGGAGGGAATGCTTGGGAGTATGTTGAGGAGCTAGGAGAGTATTACCTACATTTATTTGATGTTTCACAGGCTGATTTAAACTGGGATAATAAAGAATTAAGAGAAGAAATCTATAAAGTGGTGAATTTCTGGATAGATAAAGGGGTTAAAGGATTTAGATTAGATGTTATAAACCTTATTTCTAAGCCAGAAAAATTTGAAAATGATTATGAAGGAGATGGAAGAAGATTTTATACTGATGGGCATAGAATACATGAGTATTTAAAAGAACTTAATGAAAGAACTTTTGGTAAAGATGTAGAAATAGTAACTGTTGGTGAAATGTCATCAACAACTATAGAAAACTGTATAAAATATTCTAATCCTAAGGAAAAAGAATTATCAATGGTATTTAATTTTCATCATTTAAAGGTTGATTATAAAGATGGTCAAAAATGGTCTTTAATGGATTTTGATTTTATTGAATTAAAAAAACTTTTTAATAATTGGCAAAGAGGAATGATTAATGGAGGAGGCTGGAATGCTGTTTTTTGGTGTAACCACGATCAACCAAGAGTTAATTCAAGATTTGGAGATGTAAAGAAATACTTTAATGAATCTTCAAAAATGCTAGCGACTTCAATTCATATGATGAGTGGAACTCCTTATGTATATCAAGGAGAAGAAATTGGAATGACAAATCCAGGTTTTGAAAGTATTGAAGAATATAGAGATGTAGAATCAATAAACTATTTCAATATTTTAAAAGAAGAGGAAATTGATGAAAAAGAAATAATGGAAATCCTTAAGAGCAAATCAAGAGATAACTCAAGAACTCCTGTTCAATGGAATGAAGAAAAAAATGCTGGGTTTACTACAGGAACTCCTTGGATAAATATTGCTAATAATTATAGAGAAATAAATGTTGAAAGAGCTTTAGAAAATAAGGATTCTGTATTTTATCATTATAAGAAACTTATTGAATTAAGAAAGAATGAAGATGTAATAGCCTATGGAGATTACATTCAGTTTTTAGAAGATCATCCTAAAGTTTATGCTTATGAAAGAAATTATAATGGTGAAAAGTTACTTGTTATAAATAACTTCTATGGAGAAGAGTGCTTAGTAGATTTATCAAAGGAAATTGAAGGGCTAGAAAATTACAATAAGAGTATTTTAATATCTAATTATAAGGATAGTACATTAGATTTATTAAGTTTAAAGTTAAGACCATATGAATCAATAGTTTATAAATTAGAAAAGTAATATATAATAATTGAAAAATTTGAGATTTCAATAGTATAAAAGATATACTTTGCGCATCAATTATATATTACAAATTAAGAAGGGGTTGTATTTTAAATAAGATGCAACTCCTTTATTTTTTTGAAATTCACTTAAAACTTACTATTATGTTAAAATATAATTGAATTTTAATATTTATAGGTAATAATAAATATTGAGTTATTTATTATACAAAGTTTTAAAAGTAGTAAAAGTTATAATTATAGGTTGGGGAGAGTTTAAAATATGTCTAGTAAGTATTTAAAAATATATAATGATATTGTTGGAAAAATAGATAGTGGAATTTTTGAAGCAAATACTAAATTGCCTTCAGAATCACAACTTATGGATGAATATAATGTATCTAGGGATACTGTAAGAAAATCCTTAAATTTATTAGAGCAAAATGGGTATATTGAAAAATCTAAAGGTAAGGGATCCTTTGTACTTGATATGAATAAATTTGATTTTCCTGTGTCAGGTATAAAGAGCTTTAAAGAGATTGAAAATAGCTTAGGAAAAGAGTGCGAAACTATATTAGAGGAATTAACATTAAAAAGTCCTAGTGATAGCCTTATGAAAAAATTAGAGGTTTCTCCTAATAAATATGTTTGGAGTGTAGTAAGAGTTAGAAATATTGATGGTGAAAAGATAATTTTAGATAAGGACTATTTAAATGCAGAGTTTGTTCCAAGACTTACAGAAGAAATATGCAAGGATTCTTTATATAAATATATAGAGGGAGAATTAGGGTTAAAAATAGCCTATGCTGAAAAAGAGATAACAGTACAAACTGCTACTGAGGAAGATCAAAGACTTTTAGATTTAAGAGGATATGATATGGTAGCTGTGGTTAAAAGTTATACATATTTAGAAGGAAGAAAATTATTTCAATATACAGAGTCAAGACATAGACCAGATAAATTTAAGTTTGTAGATTTTGCAAGAAGATAGCTTTAAAATGGTGATGAGGCTGTATCAAAATATAATAATAAAACTTGCAAACATTATAAAAAGAGTAGTTAGATGAGCTTTAGAATGTTTGCAAGTTTTATTAAAAGTTATTTTGATATAAGCCTCTTTTAGAATTACTAATTATTTTAAATAAAAAAATGAGAGCACTTATGTACTCTCATTGACTGAATAATGTTTAACACCTAAAATAGCAAAGGAAAAAGTTTCGATGTAGTAAAGGCTAATTTAGGAAAGCCACTTAAGTATCAAACAGTTTTTAAAAAAAGTTAATAATGTTTACAAAATATTTATAAAACTTTTTGCATTTAATGTCAAATAAATGGAATTAAATAATTTTAATATTTAAGCCTATATTTTGAAATTAAATAATTTTAACCATTAAATAATTATTTAAATAAGGAATGTATACATTTTACATTAACAATTTTTTAATATCCTAAGGTTAATGTAATTTTTGAATTTCCATTTACAACTTCATCAGGTGAAATACTTTGCTTAGTTACAGATGGTCCTTCACCAACAAATTCTCCTATAAGACCTAACTGATTAAGAAGTTTTTCAGCAGATTCTTTAGAATAGTTTTTAAAGTCTGGAATTATAACATCACTATTTAAGTTTGAACTATCACCAGCTATTAAAGTTATTTTTGTATCAGGAGATATTGGATAGCCAGGAGCAGGATTACTTTCAACTATAAATTCACCTTCACCTTCTATTTCGTAAGATATACTTAATTCTTTTAGCATACTTGTAGCATCATTTATAGGTAATCCACGAACTTCAGGAATTATAACAGTTTCTTTTTCAGGAAGTTTTTCATCTAAGTGGAATTCTGTTAAATCTATATAGTTAAATATATTTTGGAGTAGCATTCCAGCTAAAGGTGCTGCAACTCTACCACCATAATATTCTCCATTTTTAGGATTATCAACAGATACCATAACAGATATTTGTGGATTATCATAAGGAGCAAAACCAACAAAGGAAGCTACATATCCTCCACCATATCCACCAGTTTCAGGATTAACTTTTTGGGCAGTACCTGTTTTACCAGCAACTCCATATCCTTCTTTATAAGCTCCTTTTGCTGATCCATTTTTTACTGCGTTTTCTAGGGCTAATTTTATTTGATCAGCAGTTTCTTTGCTTATTAAATTTTCTGTTTTTTTAGGGACAAAGGTTTCATCTATAACTCTATCATTATTTTCATCTATATAACTTATTTCTTTAACAACATGGGGTTGAATTAATGTGCCACCATTGGCAACGGCATTAACTGCAGTCATGAATTGAATTGGGTTAACAGTATTAGTTTGACCAAAAGAAATAGTTGCTAAGTCCATATCTGTTATATTTTCTGTTTTCTTAACTATTCCAGGAGATTCACCAGGTAAATCTACACCGGATTTTTTTCCAAGACCAAATTTTTTAATATATTCATTTAATTTTTCAGCACCTAATTTTTCTCCTAAATTCATAAATCCAACGTTACATGAATTTTGTATTATTTCTTCAAAGGTTTGAGTGCCATGGCCACCTCTTTTCCAGCATTTAATGAATCTATCACCTTTTTGAAGACCACCACTACAGGTATAGGTTTCATCCTTACCAGCTACCCCTTCTTGGACTGCGGCGGAAGCTGTTATTATCTTAAAAATAGAACCAGGTTCGAAGGAGTCTGAAACAGATCTATTTCTCCACATTTTTTGAATTCTATCTGAGGAAGTATTTCCAGAAAAATTTTCAGCCCCATCATAAGGTTTATTTGGATTAAAGTCTGGTTTGTTAGACATAGCTAAGATTTCACCATTGTTTGGATTCATTATTATTACTGATGCTGCATCAGCATTATGATGTACTAAACCTATTTCAGCGATTTGTTCAGCAAAGTATTGTAATTTTTCATCAATTGTTAAGACTACATCTTTGCCATCTACAGGGGCTGTAAATCTAGAAATAGTATAAGGATATTCAGCACCGTCTTTAACCATCTCAGTTATTTTTAATCCAGGACTTCCAGATAAAACTCTATCATATTTTAGCTCAATACCATTTAGTCCAACACCGTCAGAGTTAGTAGTACCTAGTACATGAGAAAGAAAATTATCATTAGGATAGTATCTTTGAGTATCTGGAGAAACCATTACTCCTGGTATTTCTAATTCTTTAACTTTATCAGCTTTCTCCTTTTCTATTCTTCTAGCAAGGATTGCAGCACCAGCAGGAGCTCCAGAAGGAAGTTTAAATTCTAATTTTTTTAAAACTGTATCCTTATCCATTTCAAGAACCTTAGAAATTTCTAAAGCTAATTCTTCATTAGTTTTTCCAGTTTTCTTTGTATAAGATCTAATTGCATTTAGGTTGAAGTCAACTCTATAAACATTAGAACTAACAGCAAGCTCGTTTAGATCCCTATCTAGTATTTTTCCTCTTCTTGCAGATATTTTAACTTCGTTTGTCCATTGTTCAACAGCTAGTTCTGCATATTCAGGTCCTTTAACTATCATTACATAAGATAATCTAATGCTTAGTATAAAACACATAATTATAATAAATGCTAGGATAAACGAAAGTCTTTTTCTTATTATGGCCATATCTCTATATGATCTTTTCAATATTAAATACCTCCTCCAAAAAAACTTATCTATACATAATATTAGTTAAATAAGAAATTAATTATAAAATTTAAAAAAAAGCTTATTTAAAATAAAAGTTTATTTTTATGTGTATAGTAAGATTCATAATAATTTAAGGTTAGGATTTAAAATATTTTAAGTATGAAATAAAAAATTATAGAGGCAACAAAATGTAAATTATTAAAAATAAGGTAGAGATTAAAAAGGATTTTGTTTATTATTTACATATAAGGTTTTTAAATACTATGGTGTTTTTTAATATTTTAAAATAGGAACTGAAATATTGGGGTGCTATATTAAAAAAATAAAAGGGGGAAGAGCAGAGTTGGAGCATACTAAAATTAAGAATATTAATTTATCAAAGAGAAGAAAAAAGATTTTTAGAAGAAGACTTATATTTTTAATTAGTATTATATTGATTATTGGTGGAAGTATTTTCTTTGTTTTTTCTAAAATGAATAAAGATGAGAGTTATAGAGATGCTTATAAAAAGAATATTTCAAGTAGAGAGTTAGAAAAAATGAGGCAGGAATTAGATATAAAAGAAGTTGATTATAAATGGGGAAGCGGGCTTAAAAAGGGGAATTCACCTAAAAGATTAATTATTCATCATTCAGCAACAGATTCACCAGAAACTCCAGAAGATATTCATAAGTTTCATTTAGATAATGGATGGAGTGGAATAGGATATCATTTTTATATAAGGGAGGATGGGACAATTTATAAAGGTAGAGATGAAAATGTAATAGGAGCTCATGCAAAAAATGCAAATTATAATACCTTAGGAATATGCATTGAAGGAAACTTTGAAAAAGAGGGTTTAAAAGAGGCACAAAAAAATTCACTTGTTAAACTAGGAACTTATTTAAGCTTAAAATATCCAATAAAAGATATACTTCCACACAGGGAAGTTGTGGATACTTTATGTCCAGGCACACTTTTTCCAATGGATAATATAAAAAGTAGCATTATTGAGGAAATAAAGAATATGTGATGATTATATAGTGAGAATTAGATTTTATAAACTTAATACTGAATTGACATGAAAAAGTTTAAATGGTAATTTATAGATATAATTTAATAAAAATTCTTCAGGGCAGGGTGAAATTCCCTACCGGCGGTAAAGCCCGCGAGCTAGTTTAGCATGATTCGGTGAAACTCCGAGGCCGACAGTAAAGTCTGGATGAAAGAAGAATATCTAATAAGTTATCTTTTTATTATGTTTTATATGCATATTAAATGGATTGTTGTGCTTTAGAATCTTTAGCTCTGAACATTTTTTGTTCAGAGCTTTACTTTTTATACTATTTATATCGTTATTAATTATTTTGAATTGGTTAAAATTTTTATTTTTAGAAATATAGAAATATATTTAAAGGATTTATTTAAACCAGTTTTAAATTTTATTAAGCCTAATATTTTTAGATATATTAATTAAAATTTTAAGATTCTATTTAAATAACTTCAATTACTTGGATAACTAATAAAAGCCCTGAGTTTAAATTTACTCAGAGCTTTTATTTTTTATTAGGTACTTCTAAAGAAGAATTTGGAAGGAGAGGATAACTTGGATGAATTTTTTATGAAAAAAGCTTTGGAATTAGCTAGAAAAGGAGAGGGATATGTAAATCCAAATCCTTTGGTAGGAGCTGTTATTGTTAAGGGTGGAGAAATAATAGGACAAGGATATCATGAGTTTTTTGGAGGAAATCATGCTGAAATTAATGCTATTAATAGTTCTATTAAATCTACTGAGGGAGCAACAATATATGTTACCTTAGAACCTTGTTGTCACTATGGTAAAACTCCTCCATGTATAGAAGCCATAATTAAAAATAAATTTAAGAGAGTAGTAGTTGGAACCTTAGACCAAAATCCTTTAGTATCAGGAAAGAGTATTAAAATTTTAAGAGAGTCAGGCATAGAGGTTAAGGTAGGAGTTTTAGAAAAGGAATGTATTAGATTAAATGAGATATTTAATTTTTATATTAAGGAAAACAGACCTTTTATTGCACTTAAATGGGCAATGACCTTAGATGGAAAAATAGCAACTAAGGAATTTAAATCAAAATGGATAACTAATAGAAAATCAAGAGAGTTTGTTCATTCCTTAAGAAATAAATATAGCTCAATAATGGTTGGAATAAATACTGTTTTAAAGGATAATCCAGATTTAAGATGTAGACTTAATAAAAATAAAGAGTTAGAAAGAAAGCATTTTAGGATAGTACTTGATAGTAAATTAAGAATTCCTTTAGATTCAGAAATATTAAAAAATCAAAATGAGTCAAAAACCTTAATTTTTACAACAAATAAAAAAGATAAGATAAAAAATGAAAAATTAAAAGATATAGGTATAGAGGTAATAGAAGTAAATTTAGATGAAGGAAAAATTAATATTAATCAGGTTTTAGAGTGTTTAAAAGAAAAAAATATTGATTCAGTTCTTATTGAAGGAGGAGGAAATTTAAATTTTACTTTTTTAGAAAATAAAAAAGTAAATAAGATATATGCCTTTGTTGCACCAAAAGTTTTTGGAGGAAAAAATGCTATTACTCCTGTTGAAGGGGAAGGAATAAGAAATGTTTTAGACGCCTTTGAATTTCCTGAAGTAAATTTGAAGAATTTTGATAAGGATATTTTAATTGAATGTGGCCTTAGTTAATAGAAAAAGGAAGTGAATAATATGTTTACTGGTATTGTAGAAGAAATAGGAGAAGTTATAAGCATAGATAAAAATGAAAAATCATCTTTACTGAAAATAAGAGCTAATAAGGTCTTAGAGGATACAAAGATAGGTGATAGTATATCAACAAATGGAGTTTGCTTAACTATAACAACTAAGGGAAAAGATTATTTTACTGCATATGTTATGGGAGAAACCTTAAGAAAAAGTAATCTTGGAAACTTAAAAAAATCAAGTAAGGTGAACTTAGAAAGAGCCATGAGTATTAATGGCAGATTTAATGGACATATAGTAACTGGCCATATTGATTCCACTGGAGAAATAATTTCTTTTAAAGATGAGGGGGAAGCAATATGGGTAGAAATTAAAGTTTCATATGAATTAAGCAAATATATAGTTTATAAAGGTTCTATAGCTATTGATGGAATAAGTTTAACTATTGCAGAGGTTAAAGGGGAAAGTTTTAAAGTTTCAGTAATTCCTCATAGCCAGGAAGAGACAACATTAACTAAAAGAAAAATTGGTGATTTAGTAAATATAGAATGTGACTCTATTGGTAAGTATGTTGAAAAGCTTTTAGGATTTAAAAAAGATAGTAGAAAGAAAAAGTCTGTTTTAACAGAAGAGTTTTTAACTATTAATGGGTTTATTTAAATTGTATTTTAAAATTTAATATTTATTTTTATATATTGTTTTAGATTAAGTTTGATTTTACAAAGTAGATGTATTAGTTACAAAAAACAATATCTAATAATTTTAAAAATTCTTGAAAGGTGGTGTTGGGGATTTTTATCTCCTTAAAAATATGAAGAAGTTTAATTTAGTAGAAGAGGCAATAGAAGATATAAAAAATGGGAAAATGGTTATTGTTATTGATGATGAGGGAAGAGAAAATGAGGGGGATCTAGTTATGGCTGGAGAACTTGTTACTGGAGAAAAAATAAATTTTATGGCTACTTATGGAAAGGGTTTAATATGTGCTCCAGTAAGTGAGAGGATAGCTGAAAATTTAGGATTGAATCCTATGGTTTTAAATAATACAGATAATCATGAAACTGCCTTTACAGTATCTATAGATTATAAAGATACAACTACAGGAATATCAGCCTTTGAAAGGGCTCATACAATTAAAGAATTAATAAATGAAGAAAGTAAAGCAGAGGATTTTAGAAGACCAGGACATGTATTCCCTTTAATAGCTAAGAATGGTGGCGTTTTAAAGAGAGCTGGGCATACAGAGGCGGCAATTGACTTAGCAAAGTTAGCTGGATTAAAAGAAGTTGGGGTAATATGTGAAATAATGAAAGATGATGGAACTATGGCTAGAACTGATGAATTATTAGAATTTGCAAATAGTCATAATATGAAAATAATAACTATAGAAGATTTAATTGCTTATAGAACAGAAAGAGATAATTTTGTTTATAGAGTTGTTGAAACTAATATGCCAACTAAATATGGAGAGTTCAAGGCTATTGGGTTTATAGATAAACTTACAGGAGAGCATCATGTGGCTTTAGTTAAAGGAGAGATAAAATCAGAGGAGCCAGTATTATTAAGAGTGCATTCAGAATGCTTAACTGGAGATGTTTTTGGATCAAGAAGATGTGATTGCGGAGAGCAGTTTCATAGGGCTATGGAAAAAATAAATGAAGAGGGAAAAGGGATATTACTTTATATGAGACAAGAAGGAAGAGGAATAGGTCTTATAAATAAGTTGAAAGCTTATAAGCTTCAAGATGAAGGATTAGATACTGTAGAAGCTAATATAGCTTTAGGATTTCCAGAAGATCTTAGAGATTATGGCGTTGGAGCACAAATTTTAAAAGAGTTAAGTGTAAGGGAAATCAGGTTAATGACTAATAATCCTAAAAAAATAACTGGCTTAGAGGGATATGGACTTAAAATAGTAGAAAGAGTACCTATAGAAATAAAGTGTAATGAGGAAAATGAGTTTTATTTGAAAACTAAGAAAGAGAAAATGCACCATTTAATAATGCAGTAATTTTATAGAGTTATTTAAAATTTTAGATTTAAAGATAGATTAAAAGTGGATAAAAAAGTATCAATATTAGATACGAAGAATTAAAAAAATACTTGAAGTATAAAAATGTTTAAAGGAGAGATTAGAATGAGGATTTTAGAAGGAAATTTAATAGGTCAAGATAAAAAGTTTGCTATAGTTGCAGGAAGATTTAATGAATTCATTGTATCAAAGCTTATAGATGGAGCTTTAGATGCTTTTAAAAGACATGGAGTAGAGGAAGATAATATAGACCTTGCTTGGGTTCCAGGAGCTTTTGAAATACCATTAATAGCTAAAAAGTTAGCTAAGTCAGGAAAATATGCTGGAGTTGTTTGTTTAGGAACAGTAATAAGAGGAGCTACTAGTCATTATGATTATGTTTGTGGAGAGGTATCAAAAGGAATAGCTAATGTAAGCTTAGATACTGAAGTACCAGTTATCTTTGGAATAGTAACAACTGAGAATATAGAACAAGCTATAGAAAGAGCCGGAACTAAAGCTGGGAATAAAGGGTTTGATGCAGCTATGGCAGCCATTGAAATGGCAAATCTTTTAGAGAATATATAACTTTCCAAGTTAAGCATATAAGTTCAAGTTATAAAATTAAAGATTCTATAGCTTGAACTTATAATTAAAAGTATTTATCTTAAAATTAAGAATAACTATTTAAATAAACTTAGTGTTAAAGTTTGTTTATTTAACACACAAGTTACAAGGATCAGATTTTCCTTTATTTATAGCTTCATTAAGGCTCATGCTAAGGATAGAAGAGCTTCTTTTTAAGGCTGTACAATCTTTGCTATAGTGATAGCTTTTACCGTTTGGAGTTACATATACAATAGAATGGTTTTCATCTTTTAATGGCGTTGCTATACCGTTAGAATCTATTTTCCAACCATCAATAATTGTGTTAGTAACCATCTCACCAGAACTATTTAAATAGTACCAAGTACCATTGTCATTTAGCCAGCCAGTTTGCATAACTCCGTTAGAATTTGAATAATACCATTTAGAATAGACTTTATACCAACCTGTAGCCATAGAGCCATTGTCGTTTAAATAGTACCAAGTACCATTGTCATTTAACCAACCAGTTTGCATAACTCCATTAGAATTTGAATAATACCAGTTAGAATCAACTTTATACCAACATGTAGCCATAGAACCATTGTCGTTTAAATAGTACCAATTGCCATTATCATTTAGCCAGCCAGTTTGCATAACTCCGCTAGAATTTGAATAATACCAGTTAGAATCAACTTTATACCAACCTGTAGCCATAGAACCATTGTCATTTAAATAGTACCAATTGCCATTATCATTTAGCCAGCCAGTTTGCATAACTCCGTTAGAATTTGAATAATACCAGTTAGAATCAACTTTATACCAACCTGTAGCCATAGAGCCATTTTCATTTAAATAGTACCAAATACCATTATCATTTAGCCAACCAGTTTGTATAATTCCATTTTTATAGAAGTACCATATTCCATTTGTATTAATCCAACCTTCTTTAGAAGATTTAATTAAATTTTCATTTTTTATGTTATATGAGTTAGATAAATTTAAGTTTGATACTTGGATTTTCGAATTAAGTGTTTCTGCATTTACATTGATTGTATATATGCTTGAAGATATTAGTCCAAGTGTTAATACAATCGATGTTATTTTGTGATTGATTTTCATAATATTCCCCCTAAAACAAATTATTTAAGTAAATTATACTAAAAAACAGAAAATTTTGGATGAATATTATTGAAAATATAATTAATAATAAATTAATTAAATATTATCCCTCAAGAATCTTAACATAAAAAGTTCTGTTTCTTGGGCCATCAAAGTCGCAGAAATATACATCTTGCCATTGACCTAAGATTAATCTACCTCTATGTAATATTAATTGCTGAGATACTCCAACTGTAGAACTTTTAAGGTGTGAATGTGAATTGCCTTCAAAATGTCTGTATTTATGATCATTAGTTGGATAAACTTTTTCAAATCCATAAATTAAATCTTTAACAACATCAGGGTCTGCATTTTCATTTATTGTTATACCTGCAGTAGTGTGTGGACAATAAACAACCACAATTCCATTTTCAATATTACTATTTTTAATATCCTCTCTTATATAAGATGTAATTTTACTCATACTTTGAGGTGTATGAGTTTCTAGTGTATGTTTAAAAAAATTATTCATAAAAACACCCCTTTAAATCTTAATATATAAACATTATATAATATTTTTTTATTTGAAATAACATAATATTCTTAGGTTTAATATTAATAAATGTGGATAGAATGGCATATGAAGAACTTATATTGGAGGAAGTAGTATGTTTGATTTCATATTTGATAAAGAGGATAAAAAGATTAAGGGGAGAAACTTTTTAGATGAGAGAAATTTTATAGTGTTGTTTCTTTCACAGATGTATTTATAAAATAATTATTTATTTGAAATTTTTTAAATGAAGTAATAATAAGAAATATAGTATATTGTAATTATTTTTTGTAAATAATAATTAAAGATTATGCAAGAAAAATTTACTAATATATGCTAATATGTAATTAAGATTATTATTTATGGAGGGATTTATTATGTACACTATAATGGCTATCAAAATATCACCTAGAACTGTTGCAGCACCAAGAGTTCAAGAAATACTAACTAAATATGGTTGTATAATACATACTAGAATAGGCTTACACGAAGCTACTGAAAATACATGTTCAACTTCAGGTCTTATTCTTTTAAACCTTACACCAAGTGCTGAGGAAGAAATAAAAAATTTAGATAATGAATTAAATTCTTTAGAAGATGTAACAGCTAAATTATTAAACCTTTAATAAGATTAAAAAGGAAATGGATTAAAATAACCGTCTATAAAACTTACAAACCATGTGAAGAGAACTTTTAGGAGTTCTTAGAATAGGTTTGTAAGTTTTTTTGTTTTAATAAAGTACTTTTTAATTATAAATTATCATTAAAAATAATATACTCAAAATTTTCAATGATTTAGTAAATAAATTACATGTAAACGTTAATTGACAAATGTTAATATTAAACTGTAAGAAAAAGGTTATATTAATATACATGACTTTAAATGTTTAGATTGAGGGAAATGGAGGAGAAATTTATGGGAGAGTTAAAGGGAAGAGTTACAATACCAACTGATTCTAACATGAAAGAAGAAATAAAGAGTATTATAGATAGATGGGGAGCTGATGCCTTAAGAGATTGTGATGGTACTAAGCTTTCTAAGGATATAGTTGACTTAGGGGTTAAGCTATATTCTACATACCTAACAGTTAGAAGTGATCAAAAATGGGCTAGTGAAAATAAAGATGAATTACAACAACTTTACTTAATGTCAGAGCCTGTTATTGCTAAATCAGAAAAAACTGAAATAAAAATATTAGCTGGATATTATTCTGAGCAATTTGAAATAGATAAGGTTCATGATGAAAAAGAATGGTGGGAAGTTATAGATAGAACTACTGGTGAAGTTGTAGATCCTTCAAAATGGAATTTTAATAAAGAGAGTGAAATCTTAACAGTAGAAGAAACTACACCTTATCATGAATATACAGTAAATTTCTTAGTTTATATGATTTGGGATCCAACTCAAATGTATAATCATATAACTAATGATTGGGGAGATAAACCTCATGAAATGCCATATGACTGTAGACAGGCTAAGACTAGGGTACATGTTAAAGAAGCTTTAAAAAAATGGATTGATGAGAATCCAGAAGTAGATGTAGTTAGATTTACTACTTTCTTCTATCACTTTACATTATGCTTTAACGAGGTTGCTAAGGAGAAATTTGTTGATTGGTTTGGATATAGTTCATCAGTGAGTCCTTTAGCTTTAGAGCAATTCGAAAAAGAAAAAGGATATAAATTAAGACCAGAAGATATAGTTGATGCTGGTTATTATAATTCAACATTTAGGGTTCCAACAAAACAATATAAAGATTTCATAGATTTTCAATGTAAACATGTTTCAAAAATGGCTAAAGAGTTAGTGGATTTATGTCATGAAAATGGAAAAGAAGCAATGATGTTTTTAGGGGATAACTGGATAGGTACAGAGCCTTATGGAAAGTATTTCCCAAGCATTGGATTAGATGCAGTGGTTGGTTCAGTAGGTAATGGAACAACTATGAGAATGATAGCTGATATTCCAGGAGTTAAATATACAGAAGGAAGATTTTTACCATACTTTTTCCCAGATGTATTTAATGAAACAGGAGACCCTGTTGGGGAAGCAAGGGAGAATTGGTTACAAGCAAGAAGAGCTATTTTAAGAAGTCCACTAGATAGAATAGGATATGGTGGATATTTAGGACTTGCAGTTAAATTCCCAGAGTTTGTTGAGCAAGTTGAAAAAATATGTGATGAGTTTAGAGAAATTCATGAAACTATAAAAGGAACTAAGGCGTATGTAGCCCCATTTAAGATTTGTGTATTAAACTGTTGGGGTAAATTAAGAAGCTGGCAAACTCAACAAGTAGCTCATGCTCTTTGGTATAAGGAAATATATTCATACGCTGGAATTGTTGAATGTTTAAGTGGTATGCCTGTAGAGGTAGAATTTATTAGTTTTGATGATATATTAGAAAATGGAATTCCAGAGGATACTGGAGTTATTATAAATGCTGGAGATGCTTATACTGCTTGGAGTGGTGGAGAGTATTGGAAAAATCCTAAATTAGTTTCTATGATTAGAAAATGGGTTCATAATGGTGGAGGATTTATAGGAGTTGGAGAACCAACTGCAATACATTATGAAAACAAATTCTTCCAGTTAGCAGATGTTTTAGGAGTTGACAAGGAAGTTGGATTTAGTTTAAGCACTAGAAAATATAATGAATTAAATCCACATCATTTTATAACAGAAGAAATTGGTGAAAAAGCTATTGATTTTGGTGAGGGGATGAAAGGCGTTTATGGAAAGGGGGATAGTTACCAAGTTTTAAGAATGGACTTTGGTAATTGCCATTGCTTAAAGAATAACTTCAGAGGAGATACTACTTGTGCTGTAAACACATATGGAAAAGGTAGAAGCGTTTATTTTGCAGGATTCCCATATACTCCAGAGAATTGCAGAATTTTATTAAGAGCAATTTATTGGGCTGCAAGTAAAGAAGATGAGATGAAAAAATTCTATGTAACTAATATAGATACTGAGTGTGCTGCCTTCTTAGAAGTAGGAAAAATGGCTGTAATAAATAATACTCAAGAAGAAAAAATTACAGATGCATATATAAATGGTGTTAAGGTTGAAACTTTAACTTTAGCTCCAATGGAAATAAGATGGTTAAATATAAATAAATAAGCTTTTTCTTTTAATTCCCTTATATATATAGATCCTTAGTGAGTTTTTCACTAAGGGTCTTTTTAAATTTTATATAATTTTTGTAAAAATTAGTAAAATAAAATATTTAGCCTAGGAAGTTAGTTTCAAAAAAATACCATATATGATAAAATGTTAAAAAAGAATATAGAAATTATACTAAGGAGTGAGGAAAATAATAAAGAAAATAACAAATACCTTAAGAGGAATATCAAATTTTCTTAGAAAAACTTCTATTAAAAATAGACTTATAGCATCATTTTCTGTAGGAATAATTTTTTGTAGTAGTATTTTAGGCATACTCCTATATAAAAAGGCTACCAATGCATTGAAGAATAATGCAATAAATTATTCGGAAAATATGCTTTCTATCATGAGTGAAGACATTTACAAAAATAAAGAATTCTTAGAAAGAGCATCTATTGAATTATCAATGAATGAAGAAATAGCTAATAATCTTATAAATTACAAATTTATGGATGGAAAAGAAAAGAATGGATTTTTAAAGTATATGAATGATTACTTGTCTAAAAAACTTTCTCTTTTACCTAATCTAGCAGAGGTTGAAATAATATCAAAGGATTATGAAGTCACTTATATGCAAGGTTTTAAATATTTTAAGAGAGAAGATATAGAAAGGTATGCAGATGAATCTGAAAATGGACTATTTTGGTTTTCTACAATTTTAAATAATGAACCTCACATATGCATAGTAACTCCAGTGAAGCAGGATAATAGTATTGTGGGATATGTTTTCATGGCTATAAAAAGTGAAGTTTTTGCTTCTTCTTTTTCTCTTTTTAATATTGGTAAAGGCAGTGAAATTTTTATAATAGATGATAAGAATAACATAATAATTTCTGAAAATAATTTAAATAGTAATTTTATATTAGAGGAGACAGATTTAAATAAGTTCCTTAAAGATAAAGGGGCTAAGGATACAGCAAGGAGTATAGTGGTAAATGGAGAAAATTATGTAGCTACATATAGAAAATTAAAGGGATTTAATTGGTATATAGCTTCAATGACCCCTTATGATTTTATAAATGCTGATATTCAAAGTTTAAGGAAGGAAATGACTATAATAGGATTACTTTTCACTTTAGTGGTATTAATATTTTCATATTTTCTATATTCAAGTATTAAAGTACCTTTATATAACCTTTTAAATAAGATGAAAAGAGTATCTGAGGGGGATTTAAAGGTTTTAGTAAATGATACTTATGAAGATGAGATTGGTGTTATTTCTGATAATTTTGATTCTATGTTAAAAAGAGTAAATGAATTAATTGAAAAGACTAAATTACAAGAAGTTGAGAAAAGGGATTTAGAGATAAGGATGTTACAGGCACAAATTAATCCTCATTTTCTCTTTAATACATTGAACTCTTTAAAGTGGACAGCCTTAATGAATCAAGATTATACAGTAAGCGAGGGGCTTAGTTCCCTAGCAGAATTATTAAGAAATACAATTATAGATAAAAATGAACTTGTAACTATTAGAGAAGAACTAGAGAATATAAAAAATTACGTTGTTATTCAAAAGATAAGATACGGTAATTCCTTTGATGTTCAGTATGAAGTAGATGAACTTTTATTAGAAAATAAAGTTATAAAGTTTATCTTACAACCAATAGTAGAAAATTCAATAATTCATGGAATTGATGAAAATAAGGAGAATCAAAAGATTATTATTAAAATTATGTCAGAGGAAGAAAATATTTTAATATCGATTAAGGATAACGGAAAGGGGTTTAATAGTAAAGAAAAGGTTAAAGATAATAAACTTTCAGGTATTGGATGGAATAATGTTGATGAGAGAATAAAGTTAACATTTGGCTTAGGTTATGGGACAACTATTTACAGTGAGGTGAATAAAGGAACTATTGTTAAAATAGTAATTCCTAAGAGTATATAGGGGGAATTTTTTATGTTCAAGGTTATTATTGCTGATGATGAAAAAATAGTTAGAATTGCTATGAGAAATATAATAGACTGGGAATCTCATGGGTTTAATATAGTTGGATTAGCTCAAGATGGCTCAGAAGTTCTTAATATACTAAATGAAAATGGTGCTGATCTTATTATAACGGACCTTAAAATGAAAGGATTAAATGGAATTGAATTAATTGATAAGCTTAAAGAAAAGAATTTTAGGGGTAAGATACTTGTTCTTAGCAATCATGGGGAGTATGAATTAGTTAGGGAAGCAATGAAAAAGGGGGCAGATGATTATTTATTAAAAATAACTTTAAGACCAAAGGAACTAGAAGATATAATTGATAAATTTAGGGAGAGTTTAGAAGAGAGGAAAGAGGAAGAAGAGAAAGAAGCTCAGTTTAAAAATGAATTTGATAAAACAAAAAAATTAGCCGAGATTTCTTTATTAAAGGAATACTTAAAGGATGATCTATCTTATGAAGAACTTTTAAATGAGTTTCCAAAGATTAATTTTTTAGATGATAATTGTGAATATTATACTGGTGCCTGTATTTATATAGATAATTATAAAAAGATTTATGAGGAAAAAATTAAGGATAAAAATAAATTGGCTATTACTATAGAAAACATAATAAAAGAAGAATTTAGTGTAAATGGAGTTAAGATTATCCCAATAAATAATCATAAGTATATTTTTATATCTAAGATGGATTTTAATAGTTTAAAGATAAAAACAATAAATATACAGAATTTAATAATGCTTTATTTAAATATTAAAGTTAGTGCTGTCTTAATAAAAAGGATAGAAAGTGTAAAAGGCTTAAAAGAGAGCTTTAAAAAGGTTGAGGAAATTCTTAGTCTAAAGTTTTATGGAAAAGAAAACTTTTTAATAATAAGTGAAGAATTTTTGGGGTTTGGTGATGCTATTAAGCTCAGAAAGGAAGTAACCGATGCAATTTTAGAGAATATAGAGTTAGGAGAAATTTCTGCTAATAAGGAACTTATAAAAGAATTTGCTAGAAGATGTTCTAATATGAATGTAAAACCTTCGGCTTTAATAAATTATGTAAATTTTATGTGCGAATTAATAGAGAATCATGAGTATGTACAAGATGATTTAAATTGTATAAAAGAATTAAAAGGAAAGATATTAAAGAGTGATAATATAGAGGAATTAATAAATAATTCAACTATTTTAATAGATTATATCAATCAAAGATATATAAAGAGCAAAGAGCTTAGTTATAAAAAAGAGGTTAATGAGATTATAAAGTTTATAGAAAAGAATATTGATAAGAGAATAACATTAGTTATGGTAGCTAATGCTGTGAATTTAAATGAAAGTTATTTAAGTAGAATTTTTAAAAATGAAACAGGAAAAAATCTTATGTACTTTATAAATGAAGTAAAGATGAAAAAGGCTAAGGAATTATTAAAACAGCAAGATACTTTAGTTAAAGAGGTTGCTAACAGTATTGGAATGACAGATCAGTTTTATTTTAACAGGGTTTTTAAGAAGTTTTATGGGGTAAGTCCATCTAAGTTTAAAAAGGATTATAGTAATAAAGTTTTGTCATAAATATAGATTATTTTTATTTTGGATTGATATTGTAAAAAAAGTACATGTTTAAGTAAAATCCTTATATTCAAAAAAATTCCAATAAGAAGTATTATAAATATGAGAAGAAAATGTTTACAAGAAATGAGTAAGGGTATTGGAGGAGAGAGTTTATGAAAAGAAAATTAGTTAAAATGCTAACTGTTGCATGTGTTACCGCTATAGCTGCCTCTGCATTTGTTGGATGTGGAAATAAAGAAGAGGCACCAAAAGATAATGAAAAGCCATCAACTGAACAAGCTGAAGGTTCAGGAGAGAAAAAGGTTTTAGAAATAGCTGTTTTTGAAGGTGGATTTGGTAAGGATTACTGGGATGCTTGTATAGATGCCTTTGAAGCTGAGCACCCAGATGTAGAAGTTAAGATGGAAGCTAATCCTAAAATAGGTGATATTATAAGACCTAAATTATCATCAGAAAATACACCTGACTTTATATACTTAAGTACAAATGACCAATCAGGTATAGCTAATGCTTTAATAAAGGATAAAGCTTTAGTAGATTTAAGTGATGTATTTGATAGAGAAGATCCAGATAATCCAGGACAAAAATTAAAAGATAAAATATTACCAGGATTTTTAGATACACCACTTACAACTCCATATGGAGATGGAAAAGTATTCTTAGCACCACTTTACTATAATGTTACAGGTATGTGGTATAACAAAGCATTATTCAAAGAAAAAGGATGGGAAGTTCCAAAAACTTGGGATGAGTTCTTTGAATTAGGTAAGAAGGCAAAAGATGAGGGAATAGCTCTTTATACTTATCAAGGACAAGCGCCAGGATATAACGAGGCTGTAATATTCCCAATGTTAGCTAGTGCAGCTGGAGAAGAAGCTGTAGAAAAGATATTCAACTATGAAGAAGGTGCTTGGAAAGATCCAAATGTTAAAAAAGCATTAGATGTATTCCAAAGAATGGCTGATGAGGACATGGTTCTTAATGGAACAGTTGGTATGACTCATACTCAAGCACAAGTTGAATTCTTAAATGGAAAAGCATTATTCTTACCATGTGGTAGCTGGTTAGAAGGAGAAATGAAAGATGCTATACCAGAAGGATTTGAGTTTGGATTTATGGCTCCACCAGCATTTAAAGAAGGGGATACTCCATATGTAACTACTACAATAGAGCAAATGTATATCCCAGCTAAATCAGATCAAGTTGAATTAGCAAAAGAATTCTTAGCATTCCAATATACAGATGCTATGGTTCAAAAGAATGCTGAAATAGCTAAGGCTGTAGTTCCAGTTAAGGGAGCAGTTGAAAAAGCTAAATCTTCATTAGATGCATCAGGATATGAGTCTTATAAGTTTGTTGAAGAAGGTGCTAAACCAATTCCACTTTCATTTAAACCAACAAACTCTAAACTAGATTTTAGAAATGATAGTTTATTTGGACCAGTAGGAAGTATTATAAATAAAGAATTAACAGTTGATGAATGGATTAATAACTTAGAATCTGATTCACAAACTCTTGCTAAAGAAGTTGTTGAATAATTATTAAGATAAAATAAAATTTATTGAGAAGGAGAGGAGGTTCTTCTCCTTCTTTAAAATTATAGGGGGTGAAATTTCATGAACAGTAATAAAAGAAAAATATTTTTAGCAATGTGTGTGTTGCCTGCACTTATACTATTTACAATATTTATGTTATACCCAATTGGAAAAGGTTTCATGATGTCTTTATATGAATGGAGTGGGATTTCAGGAGAACCAGTATTTGTGGGGTTAGATAACTTTAAAGCACTTTTAAATGATAGATATTTTAAGGAAGCATTTGGGAATACATTTTTCATAATAGTTTTATTTCCAGCAATAACAATAACCCTTTCTTTATTCTTAGCTGTAGTAATAACTCAAAGTAAGTTAAAAGAAAAGAATTTCTACAGAGTTATACTATTTTTCCCAAATATATTATCAATGGTTGTTATAGGGGTTTTATTTACATATGTTTATGACCCATCAATAGGAATTCTTAAAGCATTTTTTGAAATGATAGGACTAGATAAGTTAGCAGGTCTGGCATGGCTTGGAGATTCAAAATTAGTTCTATGGGCATTAGTTATAACTATGGTATGGCAAGCTGTTGGTTATTATATGGTAATTTATATAGCTGGATTAGATGGAATATCACCTTCACTTTATGAAGTTTGTTATTTAGAAGGAGCTTCAGCTTGGCAAAAGTTTAGATATGTAACATTACCACTTTTATGGGATGTAGTTAGAGTAACCTTTGCATTCTTTATTACAGGGGCACTAAATCTAAGCTTTATCTTTGTAACTGTAATGACTAAGGGTGGACCAAATGGAAAATCAGAGGTTTTATTGACATATATGTATAAACAAGCCTTTACAAATTCTCAATATGGATATGCTATGGCAGTTGGGGTAACTATATTTGCCTTTGCTATGATCCTTGCATTAATAATCAATAAATTAAGTGACTCTGATGCAAGGGAAGAAAAGAGAGTAAAAAGATTACAACAGAAGGGAGTGATATAACATGTTAGAAACTAAAAAGAGAAAAAATGTAGGTTTAGATACTGAGAACAAAACTAAAAAAGTAATATCTAATACATTATTAAGGATTATATTAATAGCTGCAACTATTTTAGTTATAGTGCCAATTATATGGACAATAATGTCTTCTTTTAAAACTACTAAAGAATTCTATGCAAGTCCATGGGCCTTACCAAAAAGTTTTGGGTTTGCTAACTATATGACTGCATTTACAGAAGCTAACATGGGAGCTTACTTCTTCAACTCAATATTAGTTACTATAATAGCTATGGTTTTATCCCTATGTTTAAGTGTACCAGCATCTTATGTTTTAGCTAGACAAAAGTTCTTTGGATGTAGTTTTATAAAGAATCTATTTATGGCAGGATTATTTATTCAACCAGTATATATTATAGTACCTTTATTTACAATATTAGAAAAAATGAAACTGTTAAATAATTTATTTGCATTAGCTCTTGTATATGCAGTGCTAAGCTTACCTTTCTCAATCTATATAATGAGTGGATTTATGAAGGGGATTGCAAAGGATTATGAAGAGGCAGCAATGATAGATGGATGTACTAATCTTCAAATATTAACAAAGATAGTAGTTCCATTAGCTAAACCAGGTATTATAACTATAATGATATTCAACTTTATGAATTATTGGAATGAATATGCTATGGCAATGACTTTCATAACAGATGCAGATAAAAAGACATTACCAGTAGGGTTACAAAACTTAATGGAAGTTCAAAAGTTTGCAACTGACTGGGGAGCATTATTTGCAGGATTAGTTATAGTAATGGTACCTACAATGGTTATATACTCACTAGTTCATAAGAAGTTAACAGAAGGTGTTAACATTGGTGGAGTTAAGGGCTAAATTTATTAGCATTTAAAAAAGAAAATAAGATTATTAAAATAAGAGCAGATGTCACTATTAGTGAGGTCTGCTTTTTTAGTTAAAATAAAATTAAAATTTAAATTTACAATAATCAGTATAGTTATTTAGAATTTTTGCTATATAATTAATTAGTGACTTTAAACTAAGAATTTAAGGTTTGCCAATTAGACTTAAAACTTAATAATGAAATTTTGATTTAAATGGAGGTAATAATTTGAAGAAAATAGTTAAACCTTGGGTTGCTACCTTAATTATTTTAATAGTAGCTTTTTTGGTGTATTTTTTTGTTCCAACTGCTAATAGTAAAATAAATCAGATGATATTTTACTTAAGTAGTATGAATTTAGATATGATAAAGGAATATATATTATCTTTTGGAATATGGGCACCTATAACATCATTTTTATTAATGGTACTTCAATCTGTAATAGCACCAATACCAGCTTTTTTAATAACCTTAAGTAATGCAGCTATATTTGGATGGGTTAAGGGTGCTATATTATCATGGAGTAGTGCCATGGCTGGGGCAGCACTATGTTTTTATATAGCAAGAGGCTTAGGAAGAGATGCCGTTGAAAAGTTAACTAGTAAATTTGCTTTAAAGGATATAGATGGTTTCTTTGAAAAGTATGGTAAACATACTATACTAATAGCAAGATTGCTACCTTTTATATCTTTTGACTTAGTTAGTTATGCTGCAGGACTTACATCAATGAATTTTTGGTCATTTTTCATTGCTACAGGTATTGGTCAATTACCTGCCACAATAGTATATTCTTATGTTGGTGGTATGCTTACTGGGGGAGCACAATTACTTATGAGTGGACTTTTAATTTTATTTGCTTTAAGTATAGCAATATATGTAGGGAAAAAAGTTTGGAATGAGAAAAGAGGTAAAAATGACAAATAAGGAACTAAAGAAAAATTTAGAGGACTGTGTTAATTGTAGACTTTGCTACAAGGTATGTCCAATGATGAATACTTTTGGAGAGAGTCCTAAAAATATATTAAGAGATATAGATAAGAATAAAATAAGTTATGATGAAATTGCATATTCTTGTATGCTTTGTAATGCATGTACTGAAGCATGTCCAAAAGATATAAACTTAAAAGAGATGTTTCAAAATTTAAGAATAAAATCTTATAGAGAGAATTTAAAAAATACTAGCAAGAAATTTAATTTAAAGGTTGTTCAAAACCATCAAAAAGGTAGTTTTTCTAAGTTTTTAACATCAAAAAATAATCATAAGAAAATAAAAAGAGTGTTTATTCCAGGTTGTAGCTTAAGTGGATATAACAATGAAATTATTTTTAAAATAAAGGACTACTTAATAGAAAATTTAGGGAAAGTAGAGATACTTCTAAAATGTTGTGGAAAACCTTCAAAGGATATTGGAAACTTAGAATTATTTGAAAGCAATTTAAATGATATAGAGAATAATCTAAAAATCAAGGAAGTTGATGAAATAATAGTAGCCTGTGAAAATTGTTATAAGACTTTTGGATCAGCTTTTAAAGATATTAAAGTAATAACACTTTGGGAAGTTATAAATGAATTTGGAGTGCCAAAGGAACTAAAAAACAAATATTCAGATTTAAAAGAAGAATTTGCCTTGCATGATCCATGTCCTATAAAAAAAGAAGAACAGATTCATGAAGCTGTTAGAAGCATACTTAAAGATTTAGGAATTAAAATAGTAGAATTTGAGAAGAATAGAAGTAAAACTGAATGCTGTGGTTGTGGAGGAATGGTAGGAGTTACAAATAAGGAATTATGGCTAAGTCAAAAAAATAAAAGAGCTAATTCTACAGAATGTGAAAATATAGTTTCTTACTGTGAATCCTGCGTAAATACCTTTAAATCTTCAGATAAAAATGCACTACACATATTAGACTTTATTTTTAATGAGGATGTTATTAATGGCAAGGCTAAAAGTCAAAAAAATATAAGCACAATTAATCAATGGATAAATAGAATTAAATTAGCAAATAAAGTAGGAAAAGAGAGTTAATTTAAAATTGGGGTAGGAACTACCATATAAGCTTAGGGAACCTTGTATTTTTAGGTATATTCATTAAGGAGATCCCATCTTTATAAGTGGAGAGTAGTTCACATACTTATCTAATAAAAATAAAAGCAAATGAAAGTTTAAAATAGAGGGAGAGAAAAAAATAATGTTAGATACTTATGGAAGAAAGTATGTAAATCCAATAATAGATTTAGGTGCTAATACATTATTAAAGTTAAGGTTAACACCAAATGGGGTTAGTATAATAGCTCTAATTATAGGAGTTTTAAGTTCTGTATTTCTTTATTTCGATAAATTGATTTTATCAGTAGTTTTTCTTTGGATATCAGGATACTTAGATTCTGTTGATGGTGCTATGGCAAGAAAAAAGAATTTAACTAGCCCTTTTGGAACACTTTTAGATATAACCTTTGATAGAATTGTTGAACTTAGCATAATATTTGTCTTAGCTTTAAAATTTCAAAATAGTAGATTATATCTTTTAATATTAACAATGATGATTTTAATATCTATGACCATATTTTTAACAGTAGGAGCCTTAGCTCAAAATAATGGTATGAAGTCTTTTAGATACCAAGCAGGACTTGCAGAAAGGTCAGAAGGATTTATTTGTTTTTCACTTATGATTTTACTATCATCTATAAAATTAAATTTAGTTACAAATATATTTTCCTTAATAATATTTATAACCATAATACAAAGAGCTTTAGAGGCTAAAAGGCTTTTAAAATAAAATATAATTACATGTTTTTAATAAAATATTAATAAAGTGCTGAGCTATATATAATACAATGTTAAGTGGATTTACATATAATTAATAATATAATAGGTATTTAAAAGAATTTATTTAATTAAATTAAATAAAATAAGATGAATTTGTATAATAAATGGATAAAGATACATTCTGTGTTAAGTGTAAGTTAATTAATCAATTGAATGTTAAATTTAAAAAAATATTATGATATACTAGATTTGTTCAATAAAAATTCATAATGAGAACCAGGAGATGAAATACGAATGTTTAATTTAAATCCTAAAGACGATAAATTTTATGATATGTTTATCGATGAAGCAAAAAATGTAGAAAAAGCAGCAGTAATATTAAGTGAAGCCTTAGGGGATCTTGAAAATAAAACAAGCCACGTGGCTAGAGTTGAAGAGTTAGAACATAAAGGAGATGAAATAGTTCATAGACTTATAGAAGAACTAAACAATTCTTTTATAACTCCTATTGATAGAGAAGATATATTTTCTATAACAAAAAGAATGGATGATATTTTAGATTCAATAGAAAGTACTATGCATAGATTCACTATGTTCAACATAAATGAATCTAAAGAAGGTGCTAAAGTTTTAGGAAGCTTAATAGTTGATGCATCAAGAGAATTAGTATCTCTAATGGAAGAATTTAAGCATATGAAAAAGAAAAATAAAGAAATTACAGAGAGAGTAATTTCAATAAATAAAATAGAAAACAAAGGAGATATTTTCTATAGACAAATGATATCAGAATTATTTGCTGAAGATGGAAAAACTCCAGTTCTTGATATAATAAAATGGAGAGAAATATATAAATTCTTAGAGGCAACTTTAGATAGTTGTGAGGCTGTAGCCAATATAGTTGAGGGAGTAGTGATGAAGTATGTCTAGTACTTTAGCTGTAACAGTTGTTATTATTCTCTTAACATTAGCTTTCGATTTTATAAATGGATTTCATGATACTGCAACGGCAGTTGCTACATCAATTTCCACAAGAGCTCTTTCACCTAAGGCTGCCATAGCTTTATGTGCCGTATTTAACTTTGTTGGAGCATTTTTAGGAACTGAAGTTGCTAAAACTGTGGGAGATGGTATAGTAGATCAAAATAAAATACCTCTATGGGTTATTGCAGCAGTTATATTAGGAGCTATTATATGGAATCTTATTACTTGGTATTTTGGAATTCCAAGTAGTTCTTCTCATGCCTTAATAGGATCATTAATAGGTGGAGGAATAGCTTATTCACATTCAATAAACATAGTAAGTTGGGGAACTCTTTTTGATGAAGTAATTCTTTGGCTTATATTATCACCAATTATAGGTTTAATAGTTGGATACATATTTATGATTTTATTAAACTGGGCACTAAGAAGATGCAAACCAGGACCTGTAAATAGAATTTTCTCAAAATTACAAGTGGTTTCAGGAGCATTAATGGCTTTAAACCATGGTGGTAATGATGCTCAAAAATCAATGGGTATAATTACTATGGCACTTTTAAGTGGAGGATTTTTATCTACTTTTGAAGTACCAACTTGGGTTATAGCTTTATGTGCAATTGCAATGGCAACAGGAACTTCAATAGGTGGTCAAAAAATAATTAAAACAATGGGAAGTGGAGTTGCTAAATTAAACGCTGTTAATGGATTTGCAGCACAAACTGGGGCAGCTGGAGTTATAGGAATAGCTACTATGTTCCATGCACCTGTAAGTACAACTCACATAATAACAACTACCATAATGGGTGTTGGAGCTTCTAAAAATCCTAAAGCGGTTAAGTGGGGAGTTGCTAAGAATATAGTTTGGGCTTGGATATTAACAATCCCAATAAGCGCATGCATAGCTGCTATAGTAGTTGAAATATTTAAATTTGTATTATAGTTTGAAAAAGTAAGTATATATATAATAGAAAATTTTAATTAAAGATTAGATAGAATTCTAAAAAGAATTTCTATCTAATCTTTTTTTATTTATTAAAAAATAAAACCACCTATTTTCAGGTGGTTTTAACTTATTGCTTAGTAGTTAAATTTTAATTACTTAAAATCCAAAGGTTAGTTATAAAAAGTTAAAAATAAAACTTACAAACAGTATGAAAAGAATATCTAGTAATTCTCGGAATATGTTTGTAAGTTTTATTAAGACTTATTTTATATATTAACTTATTTATTTATTTCATTTACAGGTTTCTTTAAGAAGCCGATTATTAGAGCAGCTACAATAGAGCCTACTAATATTGATAGAAGATATAAAAGAGGATTTCCTTCAACTACTGGAACTACGAATATTCCACCATGAGGAGCTGGTAAACCTATTTTAAATACCATTGATAATCCTCCAGCTATAGCTGAACCTATAACACAAGCAGGAATAACTCTGAATGGGTCAGCCGCAGCAAATGGAATAGCTCCTTCAGTTATGAAAGTTAATCCCATTATATAGTTAGTAGTACCAGCATCTCTTTCATCTTTAGTAAATTTATTTTTGAAGAAAGTAGTTGCTAAAGCTGTAGCTAAAGGAGGTACCATACCACCAGCCATTATAGCAGCATGTGGATAGTAGTTTCCAGAAGCTATCATAGCTATACCAAAAGTAAATGCAGCCTTATTTATAGGACCACCCATATCTATAGCCATCATTCCACCTAATACTATTCCAAGAAGAACTAAGTTTCCAGTTCCCATGTTTTGTAACCATATTGCTATGTTATTATTTAAAGCAGTTACAGGGCCAACAATTACTAAGTACATTAGGGCACCAGTTATTAAGATACCAAATAGAGGATATAGTAAAACAGGTTTAATACCTTCTAATGATTGAGGTAATTTACTAAATATTTTCTTTAATAATACAACTACATATCCACCAAGGAAACCAGCGATTAATCCACCAAGGAAACCAGAGCCACTGTTAGCAGCAATTAAACCACCAACCATAGCAGGTGCAAATCCAGGTCTATCAGCTATACTTGATCCAATGAATCCAGCAAGAACAGGAATCATAAGGAAGAAAGCATTTCCCCCACCAATATCTTTTAATAATTTAGCTATTGGATTAAAAGTAGGATCATTTATTTCAGCTGAGTGAATACCAAACATAAATGATATAGCTATTAATATACCACCACCAACAACGAATGGTAACATATTTGAAACACCATTCATTAAGTGTTTATAAAATCCTCTTCTTTCAGTCTTACCAGAAGATTGATTAGAAGAATCTCCAGAATGAGAATAAACTGGAGCAGAGCCACTTAATGCTTCGTTTATTAATTCTTGAGGTCTTTTCATAGCTTGAACTACAGGAACTATTACGACCTTTTTACCATTGAATCTAGCCATTTCAACTTGTTTATCAGCTGCAACTATTATACCGTCAGCCTTATCTATGTCTTCTTGAGTTAATCTATTTTTTACTCCTGTTGAACCATTAGTTTCAACCTTTATATGTACATCCATTTCCTTAGCAGTTTTGTTAAGTGAATCAGCAGCCATATAAGTATGAGCAATACCAGTTGGACATGCTGTAACAGCTAAGATATATTTCTTATTTGAATTATTTTCTGCTTCATTAGAAGCTTGAGTTTCATCAGATTCTTCATTTTCTTCAAATTTATCAAGAAGAGAAATAACTTCTTCTGGTGTTTTAGCATTTAAAAGTCCATTTTTGAAATCAGGATTCATTAAAAGTACTGAAAGTCTAGATAGAGTTTCTAAATGCTCATCATTTGCTCCAGCTGGAGCAGCAATCATAAATACTATATTAACAGGTTCACCATCAAGTGAATCATAATCTACACCGTATTTGTATATACCAAGAGCTAAAGATGCATTTTTTACTGCCTTTGTTTTAGCATGAGGAATTGCTATTCTTTCGCCAATACCAGTAGAAGATAAACTTTCTCTCTTTAAAATCTCTTCTTTATAAAGATTTTTATCAGTTAACTTTCCAGCATCCCATAAAACATCAACTAATTGATCTATAACTTCATTTTTATTAGATGCAGCAAGGTTAAGTTTTATTGTGTCAAGACTTAATAATTGAGAAATTTTCATATTTTAAACCTCCTCATATTTTTCAATTTTTATAATTGGTAATAATTTATTGACATCTTCAGCAAGAGCTAAATCTAGAGAAAATGCACTAGCACTTCCTGAGGCTATTCCATTTTTGAAGGAAGCAATTAAATCTTTAGTTTCAACATATTTTGCTAAGAAACCTCCTACTAAAGAGTCGCCAGCTCCTACAGAATTTTTAACTTCTCCTTTAGGTGCGTTTCCTTTGAATACACCATCCTTATTTATTAATAGAGCACCATCTCCAGCCATAGAGATTATTACGTTTTCTGCTCCAAGGGAAACTAAATCTTTTCCGTATTTAATAAGTTCTTTCTCAGAATTTATTTTTACATCAAATATTTCTTCAATTTCATGATTATTTGGTTTTATTAAAAAAGGTTTATTTTTTATAGCTTCTAAAAGAGCTTTTCCAGAAGTATCAACTACAACCTTTACATTTTTCTTAGAAACTCTCTTTTGTATTTGAAGGTATAAATCTTTAGGAAGAGTAGATGGAATACTACCTGCAAGAACTAATATATCGCCTTCTACTAATTGATCCAATCTATTAAACAGTGAGTCTAATTCTTCAGATGTTATCATTGGACCAGCTCCGTTTATTTCTGTTTCTTTGTTAGATTTAATTTTTACATTAATTCTTGAATCACCTTTTACTTTTATAAATTCTGTTTTTACCCCTAAAGCCTTTAGATTATCTTCAATAAACTTACCAGTAAATCCACCAAGGAATCCAAGGGCTATATTATCTATTTTTTGATTTCCTAAAATTCTTGAAACATTAATTCCTTTTCCGCCAGGAAATTTAAAATCTTTACTTGTTCTGTTTACTTTTCCTAGCTCTAAGTTTTCTACATCTATTACATAGTCAATAGATGGATTAAGAGTAAGAGTATAAATCATTAAATATCAACCACCTTTATATCAGTTTTTTTATCATATGTATTATCTTTAGGTTTTTCGTTTGTTATTATTACACATTTGTTAATATCAGAGAATTTTATTGTTGAAATCTCTCCAAATTTAGAGTCGTCAGCTAATACATAAGCTTTTCTAGAATTATTTATTGCACATTCTTTTAATATTGCTTCTTCAGTATCTGGAGTAGTAAGTCCATAGGTATGATGAACTCCATTAGCACCAATAAAGCATTTATCGAATCTAAATTTTGAAAGACACATTAATGCATCACATCCAGTTATTGCTTTTGTAGAAATTTTAATATTTCCACCTATTACATAGCACTTAATATTTTTTTGGATTAATGTATCTATATGAGATAAGCCATTACTTACAACAAGTATATCTTTTCCTTCTAAGTAATCGATTAATTCATATGTTGTAGTGCCTGCATCTACAAAAATACAATCGCCATCTTCTATTAAAGAAGCTGCATATTTTGCTATAGCTCTTTTTTCGTGAATGCTTTTGGATGATTTCTCGTTGTAACTTAATTCTTTTGAAACATTAGCCAATGATTTAGCGCCACCGTGAACTCTTTTTAATAGATTTATAGATTCTAAATAACTTAAATCTCTTCTTATAGTTGATTCAGAGCTTTCAGTAGCTTCAAGCAATTCAGTTAGGCTAACGAAACCTTTTAGTTTTAATAAGTTTAATATTATCTCATGTCTTTTTTCACTTAACATAATAACCTCCTAAAACCTTGTAACTAAATTATACAACCAAAAACAATCAAAATCAATAAAAAACATTCAAAAATTACAAGGTATTATATCAAAAATTTTAATTATAAAAGATTTTGTGATTGAATTTGGCTTTTTATGAATTATATATTCTATAACTTATTATAAAGGAAAAAGATAATTTATTAAGATATTCTTTAATTAAGATAAGTGTAGATAGAATTATAATTTAAAAGTTGAAAACATATAAATTAATAAGGTCTAAATATTTTAAAAACAAGAGGTGTTTATATATGTTAAATAAATCAGATAATGAAATTTATATTATGGCGCCAAGTGAGGGAAATGTTTTAGATTATATTGTTTTAAACAAGGCTTTTAATTTAGAGGATTTAGAAGAAATAATTAGTTTAAATTCACATAATGAATTTTTATTTTCTCCAATTGAGGGGAAAGTTATTAATATTTCAAAGGATTATGGATTTATAGAGATTGGGATGAAAGAGGGAGTTAATATAATAGTAAGCACTCATATAAATAAGAATATAAAAGCTATTGAGCCTATGGTTGATATTGGTGGAAATGTTTTAACTGGTCAAATACTTATGTATTTTGAAAAGGATAATGACTGTCATATGCCAATTACTGTAGCAATAAAAAAATCTAATTTAATAAAAAAATCTATAAAATCAACAAATAGGAATATAAATATAAATGAGTATATAATGAAATTAAATTTGATTTAAAATATATTTAAGTAATAAAAAGAAGTTGTATTAAATACAACTTCTTTTTATTATTCTGCTCTATATTCAAATTTTTTAATTAATTTTAAAGTATAGATTCTAATAACTGACATAACTGGACTTCCAAGTATCATACCTATAGGACCATAGATAGCTCCTCCAAGGGTAACTCCAAGGATTACTAAAAATGGGCTAAGACCAACTCTGTTTCCTATAAGTTTTGGATCTAAGTACCAAGCATCAAATTGTTGTAATATGAAAAGATATATTAAAACAATAACTGCTTTCATTGGGCTTATAAATACATTTATAAAGAATCCTACAACCATACCTATAAATGGTCCAAAGTAAGGAATCATATTAGTTATACCAACTACTACTGATAATAAAAGTGCATACTCAGATTTCATTATTGTTAATCCAATAAAGGCCAGTACACCTATTATTAAGGAATCTATTGCTTTTATTCCAACATAAGTTCCTATTTTTTCATTAAGTATCTTTACAAATTCTAATATTTCGTTTCCAAGATTTTTACCAAAAACGATTCTTGTAACCTTACTACTATGAGCTAAGAATTTATCTTTATCTACTAAAACATATATGGAAATTAAGAATCCAAATATCCAGTTTATTATAGAACTAGTTAAGCTTATGGCAGCATCTAGTAACCAGTTTGATAACACTGTAACCATAGAACCAATAAATGTTATTAGTTTATTAGTATCTCCATAAGGTAAATAAGAGTTTATTCCTTCAGGAACTTTAAAGCTTGCCATTATTTCTGTAAATAAGTTTTGTACATAATTAGTAAATGCAGGTATATTATCTATTAACTCAATTAAACTTGTATATAATTTAGGTAATAAATAAGTTGCTGCTAGTGAAATTGATGTTACAAATATTAAGTAAGTTATTACTATACTAATTCCTCTTGATAATTTAAATTTTTTGCTAAATAAATTTACAATTGGATTTAATATATAGGCAATAATAAATGCTAATAAAAAAGGTAATAGTACTGCTAAAATTGTATGAATAGCAGACATAACACTAGGAATATTATCTATTAACTTTATTGATAGATAAGATACTATTATTACTAATACCATTTTTATATATGATTTATTGTTTCTAAAAAAATTATTCAATATGTACCCTCCTTCTCTTTAAGATTTAACATTTGATAATATAAATTACTCTTTGATTATATGGGTTTAAAATCAATTTATCAAATGAGAGTTCATGTTATATAAATATAATAAAGGAAATTATTTTATGTAATTTTTAAAAATTTCTTAAGAATCAATTCTTTAATTAAATGTTAAAAATATCTATAATTATTGATAAAGATATGAATTGGTTACATAATAAAATAAATATAAAAAAATATAGGGGGATTTAAATCGTGGATACTAAAGAACTATTATTAAGTGAAAGTAATGAAATGATAAGTGGAATTTATGAAAGACTTCAATCTTTAGAAAGTTTAGATTTAAAAAGTTTAGATAAGAATAGAACAATGCTTTTAATAGTTGATATAAATAAAGGATTTGCTAAAGAAGGAGCTTTATATAGTGATAGAATAGAGAAGTTAATAAGTCCAATAAGCAATTTAGCAAATTATGCTTTAAATAGTGGAATAAGAGTTAAAGCCTTTACTGATTATCATACAGAAGACTCAATAGAATTAAAAGCATATCCTAAGCATTGTATGAAAGATACAGATGAATGGGAACTTGTTGATGAGTTGAACTTAGAGGGAATAGAAGTTATAAAGAAAAATTCAACAAATGGATTTTTAGAGGAGAATTTCATATTAAATAAAGAAGAGATAGACAATGTAATAATAGTAGGAGATTGTACAGATATATGTATTTATCAATTAGCTATAAGCTTAAGAGCAGAGTTTAATAGAGTTAATAAAGATGGAGAGATATATGTACCAAAAAAACTTGTAGATACATTTGATATGCCTATGCATAAAGCTAATTTTATGAATTATGTATTTTTAAACTCTATGCTTGATAATGGTGTGAAGGTTATTGAGGATATTATTTTAGATTAGAAATATAATTTCTTCAGTAAATTAATATAAGTAGTTTTAAGTAATTATAAGTTTTTTATAAGTTGAAATTTTATATCTTAGTTAGAATTTGAAAAAAATTTTAATCCTTATAAGAGTTTTTTATTATCAATGTATATTTTCTAAGTAAATTAGTTAATGACCAGTTATTAACTTAGTATGATTTGAAATTGAATATGGACAATTATTTATAATTATGTTACTATTTTTAAGTAATTTTTATAGGCGATGGAGTTCGCCATTAAATGCTTTATGCTAATGACTCCTACAAAATACAAGTTATATGTTTATATAGCTTATATTTTGTAGGAGTTATTTTTTGCTCAAAAATTATTAATATCAATGAAGGGAGAATATAAATGAAGCAAAAATCTAAGAAATATTTAAAGTATATAAGTAGAAATAATACCTTTCTTCTAGGAAAGACATTTTTAAAGTGGCTATTAATAGGAAGTTTAATAGGAATTTTTATAGGAGGAGTAATAGCTATATTTTTAAAATCTTTAGAATGGGCAACTGATTACAGAGTTAATCATGGCTTTGTTTTATTTTTACTTCCTATTGGTGGAGCTTTAGTAAGCTTTCTATACTATAAGTTTGGAAGGAACTCAGTAAAAGGTAATAATTTAATTATTGAAAATATAAATAATTATTGTGGAGATGTACCACTTCGCATGGTTCCCTTAGTTTTCTTTGGAACAGTTGTAACTCACTTTTTTGGAGGATCAGCAGGTAGGGAAGGAACTGGAGTACAGATTGGTGCAAGTATAGCAGAAACTATAGGAAAGTTATTAAAATTAAATAAGGAAGATTCAAAGATAATGCTTATGGCAGGGGTAAGTGGAGGATTCTCAGCTATATTTGGTACACCGCTTGCTGGAACTATATTTGGATTAGAAGTCTCTGTATTAGGTAAAATGAGTTATGAAGCTTTAATACCAAGTTTCTTTGCTAGTATTGTTGGAAATGAGGTTGTTAAAATCTTAGGAGTGCATCATTCTCATTATAAGGTTTTGGGAGTGCCAGATATCTCAGTTCTTATTATTTTAAAAGTAATAATTTCAGCAATTTGTTTTGGACTAGCTAGTAGATTATTTAGTGAACTTACACATAAATTAAAAGGTCTATTTTCTAATAAGTTTAAGAATACCTCATTAAAAAGCTTTGTAGGAGGATGTATTGTAATATTATTAGTTTATTTAGTAGGAAGTAGAAAATATTTAGGTTTAAGTCTTCCTTTATTATCAGAAGCTTTTGATGGACATGTATCACCTTTTGATTTTTTAGGGAAACTTATTTTTACATCAATAACTTTAGGTGCTGGATATCAAGGGGGAGAAGTAACTCCTTTATTTGTTATTGGATCAACCTTAGGAAATACATTATCAGGAATATTAAATTTATCACCTTCATTTTTAGCTTCTTTAGGGTTAGTAGGTGTATTTGCAGGAGCAACTAATACGCCTATTGCTTCTTTTGTTTTAGGAATAGAGATGTTTGGAGTAGGAGGTGCACCATATTTATTTATGGCGTGTGCAATAAGTTATATCTTCTCAGGGCATACAGGAATATATACTTCTCAAAAAATAGGAGTAAGTAAGAGTAATTTAATAAATTTTTCTCATGATTCAACTCTCGCATCATTGAGTAAAAGGGAAGAGGTAAAACTATAGTCAATCAAATAAGTCACTTTCTAATTTTTTTATAAGAGTATTTTTATAAATAGCTTATAGTATTCTTTGAAGTTTTTCTAAAGAATACTATAAGTTAATAAAAAGTAAATAAATTCATAAAAAATACACTTTTAGGATTAGGTATAAGTTAAAAGCTACTTTGTTTTAAAATAAACTTAATTTTAAAATTAAATTCGTAAATAACCTATAGAAAAATTATATGAAGTAAAATTTTTGAGTTTTGATTTTGAAATTATTAACTGTTTATAATATTTTTAGAAGATAAATTTAGAGGTGATTTATATGGATATAAATTTAGATGCTTTAGTAGAAGCTAATAGAAGATATACAAAAGAAGGACATGTAGCTACATATATTCCAGCCCTTGCAAAGGTAAATCCAGATCAATTAGGTGTTTGTATTTATGATTTAAAAGAAAATAAAGAATTTTCAGCTGGAGAATATGATGTTAGGTTTGCAATTGAAAGCATATCAAAGGTTCCTACATTAATATTAGCTATATTAGATAATGGAATAGAAAAAGTATTTTCAGAAGTTGGAACAGAACCTTCTGGATTTGCTTTTAATTCAATTATGAATATGCAAATAAATCATAAAAATAAACCATCAAACCCATTTATTAATGCAGGAGCTATTAAAGTAGTATCCTTACTTAAAGGGAAAAATGATGAAGAACGTTTTAAAAGAATTTTAGATTTTTATAGAAAGATTATGAATGATGATGAAATTACTTTAGATACTGAAATATATTTATCAGAAAGAGAAACAGGTGATATAAACAGATCTCTTGCTTATTATATGAAGGGTAATGGAATCATGGAAGGTGATGTTACTGATATTTTAGATTCATATTTTAAACAATGTTCAGTTTTAGTTACAGCTAAGGATTTAGCAAGATTAGGTGCTGTATTAGCTAATGAAGGGGTTATGCCTTGGAATGGTGAAAGATTATTTTCTGTAGAAACAGCTACTGTTGTTAAATCATTAATGACTACTTACGGATTATATGATGAATCAGGAGCTTTTTCAGTTCATATTGGACTACCATCTAAAAGTGGTGTAGGAGGAGGAATACTATCTTCAGTTCCTAATAAATGTGGTATAGGATTATTTAGTCCAGCCTTAGATGTACCAGGAAATAGTGTTGCTAGTATGAAACTTCTAAAGGAAATAGCAGATAAATTAAAATTAGATATATTTAGATAGAAGTTTTTAAATAAGTAAATTAGGTTTAAGTATGTTTAGAGTGATTAAAAATCTAAATATATTTAAGCCTATATTTTTTAGAATTTAACAACTATTTTATAGGTTAAAGAATATTTAATAGTGTAGAGATTAATAAGTAGGTTAATATTTATTTTATATTTAATAACATACTTTATATAAATATGTTGTTTAAATTAATTCTAAAATAAAAATATTCTAATATGAATTAAGACTAAATATTTTAACATTTATTTAGCATATCTTATAATAAGTTCATTTAAAGTATTTGAGGAGTTTATTATGGGATTAACTTTAAGTTTTAAAGATATAATTATAAGGTTGTTATTAGCAACAATAGTTGGAGGGGTTATAGGTTATGAAAGAGAGTATCACAATAGAGCTGCTGGATTTAGAACACAAATATTAGTTTGTGTAGGCGCAGCTATAGTTTCTTTAATAGAAATAAGATTAGGTCAGGATGTGTTCGAAGCCATAAAAGATAATTATTATATAAGAAGTGTAATAAAAATTGATTATGCTAGATTGGGAGCTCAGGTCATTTCGGGAATTGGCTTTTTGGGCGCAGGAACAATATTACAAAACAAAGGATCAGTAAAAGGGTTAACAACTGCTGCATCACTATGGGTTGTGGCTTGTCTTGGTTTAGCTATTGGTATGGGGTATTATAACTTAGGCATTTTAGGGTTTTTATTTATATTCTTAACCTTAGTAAGCTTAAAGAAGTTTCAATCTAAATTTATAACCAAGGCTGGAGAAAAATGTTTTGAAATAATATATGAGAAAGATTCACAAGTTTTAGAGTTTATAGATAAGATTTTCACTCAAAAAGGTGTAAAGATAAAAAGCATAGAGTTTTTGGGGAGAAATAACAATGAAGCTGCACAATATAAAAATGCTATATATAGAGTTGAATTACCTAACTATATAGAAGTTGGTGAAATAATAAATAAATTAAGTATAAATGATGGAATTATAAAAATAAGTGAATATAATGACATATAATAATGATTTATTGTAATTAAAATAAAGAAAAAATAAATTTAATACTTTGCTTTATAATTTGATATTTATGAAAATGTAGTTTTTTTCTACATAATAAGACAATAAATAAAAGAAAACTTACCCAAGTGTATCAATGTAGTTATTTGAAAGAATTATTTAGAAAAAACAAGAAAAACATATTTAATTTGTATAAATGACTATAAAAAGCTTAATTTATGGGGTTATATATGGTAAGATAAATCTCGTCGTTGAGAGACACACAAACAATTCATTTTCAAAATTAAATTTAATTAAAAAATTAAAAAAATATTTTGAAAAAAGTTGTTGACAAGATTTCGAAGTGATGATAAACTAAGGAAGTCGCTTGAGGGCGACGAAGAAATGGTCTTTGAAAATTAAACAGAAGATATTAACATAAACCAGCAATTCTTTTATAAGTAATATGAGTATAGATTAAACTTTTAAATTGAGAGTTTGATCCTGGCTCAGGATGAACGCTGGCGGCGTGCTTAACACATGCAAGTCGAGCGATGAAGTTTCCTTCGGGAAACGGATTAGCGGCGGACGGGTGAGTAACACGTGGGTAACCTGCCTCATAGAGTGGAATAGCCTTCCGAAAGGAAGATTAATACCGCATAATGTTGAAAGATGGCATCATCATTTAACCAAAGGAGCAATCCGCTATGAGATGGACCCGCGGCGCATTAGCTAGTTGGTGGGGTAACGGCCTACCAAGGCGACGATGCGTAGCCGACCTGAGAGGGTGATCGGCCACATTGGGACTGAGACACGGCCCAGACTCCTACGGGAGGCAGCAGTGGGGAATATTGCACAATGGGGGAAACCCTGATGCAGCAACGCCGCGTGAGTGATGAAGGTTTTCGGATCGTAAAGCTCTGTCTTTGGGGAAGATAATGACGGTACCCAAGGAGGAAGCCACGGCTAACTACGTGCCAGCAGCCGCGGTAATACGTAGGTGGCGAGCGTTATCCGGATTTACTGGGCGTAAAGGGAGCGTAGGCGGATGATTAAGTGGGATGTGAAATACCCGGGCTCAACTTGGGTGCTGCATTCCAAACTGGTTATCTAGAGTGCAGGAGAGGAGAGTGGAATTCCTAGTGTAGCGGTGAAATGCGTAGAGATTAGGAAGAACACCAGTGGCGAAGGCGACTCTCTGGACTGTAACTGACGCTGAGGCTCGAAAGCGTGGGGAGCAAACAGGATTAGATACCCTGGTAGTCCACGCCGTAAACGATGAATACTAGGTGTGGGGGTTTCAACACCTCCGTGCCGCCGCTAACGCATTAAGTATTCCGCCTGGGGAGTACGGTCGCAAGATTAAAACTCAAAGGAATTGACGGGGACCCGCACAAGTAGCGGAGCATGTGGTTTAATTCGAAGCAACGCGAAGAACCTTACCTACACTTGACATCCCTTGCATTACTCTTAATCGAGGAAATCCCTTCGGGGACAAGGTGACAGGTGGTGCATGGTTGTCGTCAGCTCGTGTCGTGAGATGTTGGGTTAAGTCCCGCAACGAGCGCAACCCTTGTCGTTAGTTACTACCATTAAGTTGAGGACTCTAGCGAGACTGCCTGGGTTAACCAGGAGGAAGGTGGGGATGACGTCAAATCATCATGCCCCTTATGTGTAGGGCTACACACGTGCTACAATGGCTGGTACAGAGAGATGCAATACCGCGAGGTGGAGCCAAACTTAAAAACCAGTCTCAGTTCGGATTGTAGGCTGAAACTCGCCTACATGAAGCTGGAGTTACTAGTAATCGCGAATCAGAATGTCGCGGTGAATACGTTCCCGGGTCTTGTACACACCGCCCGTCACACCATGAGAGTTGGCAATACCCGAAGTCCGTGAGCTAACCGTAAGGAGGCAGCGGCCGAAGGTAGGGTCAGCGATTGGGGTGAAGTCGTAACAAGGTAGCCGTAGGAGAACCTGCGGCTGGATCACCTCCTTTCTAAGGAATACATCTTAGGACAACTAAGATGATAATGAATTCTGGATAATATCTCTGTTTAATTTTGAGAGACTATCTCTCAAAATTGTTCTTTGAAAATTGCACATAATTTAATTTATAGAAACAACAAGCCAAATTGGCAAAACCAATTTCTATTCTTTGTAAAATGAGAACTATAACTAATATAGGTCAAGCTACAAAGGGCGCATGGTGAATGCCTTGGCATCAGGAGCCGATGAAGGACGTGATAAGCTGCGATAAGCTTCGGGTAGGCGCACATAGCCTGAGATCCGAAGATTTCCGAATGAGGAAACTCACATGGGAAACCCCATGTATCATTAAGTGAATACATAGCTTAATGAAGGTAACCCAGGGAACTGAAACATCTAAGTACCTGGAGGAAGAGAAAGAAAAATCGATTTTCTTAGTAGCGGCGAGCGAAAGGGAAAGAGCCCAAACCGGAAACTTGTTTCCGGGGTTGTGGACATAACATAAAAGTGGAGGCTATTGTAACTGAAGAGAACTGGAAAGTTCCACCGTAGAAGGTAATAGTCCTGTAAGTGAAACGAGAAGACCACGAGTTATGATCCAGAGTACCACGAGACACGTGAAACCTTGTGGGAAGCAGGGAGGACCACCTCCCAAGGCTAAATACTACCTGATGACCGATAGTGAAGCAGTACCGTGAGGGAAAGGTGAAAAGAACCCCGGGAGGGGAGTGAAATAGAACCTGAAACCGTGTGCCTACAACCGCTCAGAGCCCCTTATGAGGGTGATGAGGTGCTTTTTGTAGAACGAGCCAACGAGTTACGGTATGTAGCAAGGTTAAGTACTTAAGGTACGGAGCCGAAGGGAAACCGAGTCTGAATAGGGCGACTAGTTGCATGCCGTAGACCCGAAACCGGGTGACCTATCCATGGCCAGGTTGAAGCGAGGGTAAAACCTCGTGGAGGACCGAACCACGTTGCTGTTGAAAAAGCATGGGATGAGCTGTGGATAGCGGAGAAATTCCAATCGAACCCGGAGATAGCTGGTTCTCTCCGAAATAGCTTTAGGGCTAGCGTCGAGTATGAGTAGTGGAGGTAGAGCACTGAATGGGCTAGGGGGCATAGCGCTTACCGAACCTTATCAAACTCCGAATGCCACATACTTTGAGCTCGGCAGTCAGACTACGAATGATAAGATCCGTGGTCAAAAGGGAAACAGCCCAGATCGTCAGCTAAGGTCCCAAAGTGTAAGTTAAGTGGGAAAGGATGTGAGATTTCTAAGACAACTAGGATGTTGGCTTAGAAGCAGCCATTCATTAAAAGAGTGCGTAATAGCTCACTAGTCGAGAGATCTTGCGCCGAAAATGTAACGGGGCTAAACTTACCACCGAAGCTACGGGCTTGAACTAAGTTCAAGCGGTAGGAGAGCGTCGTAACCGGGCTGAAGTCGTACCGTAAGGAGCGGTGGACTGGTTACGAGTGAGAATGTTGGCATCAGTAGCGAGATGTGGGTGAGAATCCCACAGGCCGAAAACCTAAGGTTTCCTCAGGAAGGTTCGTCCGCTGAGGGTTAGTCGGGACCTAAGCCGAGGCCGAAAGGCGTAGGTGATGGACAACTGGTTGATATTCCAGTACCACTACCATCGTTATTATCGATGGCGTGACGCAGGAGGATAGTGTGTGCTAGCTATTGGATGCTAGTCTAAGCGTTTAGGCAGTGAGAGTAGGCAAATCCGCTCTCATAATGCTGAGGCGTGATGGGGAAGGTTCTACGGAACCGAAGTACATGATTCCACGCTGCCAAGAAAAGCGTCTAGAGAGAGAAGTAGTGCCCGTACCGCAAACCGACACAGGTAGGTGAGGAGAGAATCCTAAGGCCGGCGGAAGAATTACAGTTAAGGAACTCGGCAAATTGACCCCGTAAGTTCGCGAGAAGGGGTGCCTACGAGAGTAGGCCGCAGAGAATAGGCCCAAGCAACTGTTTAGCAAAAACACAGGTCTCTGCTAAAGCGTAAGCTGATGTATAGGGGCTGACGCCTGCCCGGTGCTGGAAGGTTAAGGGGAACACTTAGCGCAAGCGAAGGTGTGAACTTAAGCCCCAGTAAACGGCGGCCGTAACTATAACGGTCCTAAGGTAGCGAAATTCCTTGTCAGGTAAGTTCTGACCCGCACGAATGGCGTAATGACTTGGGCACTGTCTCAACTGTAAATCCGGCGAAGTTGTAGTGCGAGTGAAGATGCTCGCTACCCGCGATTGGACGGAAAGACCCCGTAGAGCTTTACTGTAGCTTAGCATTGAGTTTTGGTATTGTCTGTACAGGATAGGTGGGAGACTAGGAAACCAGGGCGTCAGCCTTGGTGGAGTCAACCTTGGGATACCACCCTGACAGTACTGAAATTCTAACTGGCGGCCATGAATCTGGTCACAGGACATTGTTAGGTGGGCAGTTTGACTGGGGCGGTCGCCTCCTAAAAAGTAACGGAGGCGCCCAAAGGTTCCCTCAGAACGGTCGGAAATCGTTCGAAGAGTGCAAAGGCAGAAGGGAGCCTGACTGCGACACCCACAAGTGGAGCAGGGACGAAAGTCGGGCTTAGTGATCCGGTGGTACCTCGTGGGAGGGCCATCGCTCAACGGATAAAAGCTACCTCGGGGATAACAGGCTGATCTCCCCCAAGAGTCCACATCGACGGGGAGGTTTGGCACCTCGATGTCGGCTCGTCGCATCCTGGGGCTGAAGTAGGTCCCAAGGGTTGGGCTGTTCGCCCATTAAAGCGGCACGCGAGCTGGGTTCAGAACGTCGTGAGACAGTTCGGTCCCTATCCGTCGCGGGCGTAGGAAATTTGAGAGGAGCTGTCCTTAGTACGAGAGGACCGGGATGGACTGACCTCTGGTGTACCAGTTGTTCCGCCAGGAGCACAGCTGGGTAGCTAAGTCGGGAATGGATAAACGCTGAAAGCATCTAAGCGTGAAGCCAACCTCAAGATGAGATTTCCCATAGCGTAAGCTAGTAAGATCCCTTGAAGAACACAAGGTTGATAGGTCGGGGGTGTAAGCATGGTAACATGTTCAGCTGACCGATACTAATAGATCGAGGGCTTGACCAAATATAGTAAATTAAATATGTGCAATTTTGAAAGAACAAAGTTTTTTCAAACATCTGGTGATGATGTTCTTTAGGGTAACACCCGTTCCCATTCCGAACACGACGGTTAAGCCTTTAGAAGCCGATGGTACTGCACGGGAGACTGTGTGGGAGAGTAGGTGGTCGCCAGGTTAGTTTGGCCCCTTGGTCAAGCGGTTAAGACACCACCCTTTCACGGTGGTAACAGGGGTTCGATTCCCCTAGGGGTCACCATTAACTCGATAAGCAATGCTTATCGAGTTTTTTATTTATAAAATTTTTTGTTTGATGAAAATAACTGGCTATGACAGTGTGTTTAAATAAGTTTTAGACATATAAGAAAAAATCTTTTTGTTCAAATAAAAATAAGTTCTCAGTCAATTTGAGAAACAAAATAATGTTTTTAAATGGATCTAAGAGAATCAAATTACATATCTTCTTCATTTCAACCTTGTTAATAAAAGTATTTTTATGTAGAATATAATAACAAGGAATGTAGAAAAAAAGATATTTTATTAATTCATAAAAGGGAAATGTTTATGTTTTTTTATTAACTGAAAAAGACTCATGTTTTTAATTAACATAGATAAGGAATAAAAAAATTATTAATTTATAACTAAAATTAAAAGTTAAATAATATATGAAGAGGTTACCATAGATGAAGTACAATAGTGTTATCAGAAAAGCTATTTTTTTAAGAAGACCAAATAGATTTCAAGCTTATGTAGTTTTAGATGATGAGGAGTTATTAGTTCATGTTCCTAACACTGGAAGGTGTAGAGAGATTTTAAAAGAAGGATGTACAGTTCTTTTAAGAAAAGGAACTACTCCAAATAGAAAAACTCCTTATGATTTAATTGCAGCTTATAAGGGTGAGGTTTTAATAAATATAGATTCTCAGATTCCTAATAAAGTTGTAGAAGAGGCATTAATAAATAAAAAGATAGAAAAGTTAGTAAATTTTAATAATATAAGTAGAGAAAAAACTTTTGGAAATTCTAGATTTGATTTTAAATTACAAGATGATAATGAAAATACATACTTTTTAGAAGTAAAAGGGGTAACTTTAGAGGAAAATGGAGAGACTAGGTTTCCAGATGCTCCAACTGAAAGAGGAAAGAAACACATATTAGAACTGATTGAAATTAAAAAATTAGGAATGGGTGCAGGAATAATTTTTTTAATACAGATAGATAATGTAAATAAGTTTTCTCCTAATGATGAAACAGATCCTAAGTTTGGGGAAGCATTGAGATTAGCTAAAAAAGAAAGAGTAGATATCTTTGCATATAATTGCAAAGTTACTGAAGAGGAAATTGAGTTACTTAATCCTGTAGAAATAGTTTTATAAGTTTAATTTATAGAATTGAAAGGTAGAAGTCTAAATAGCATAAGTTAAGGCATCTATTATCATAATTTTAGTTTATAGAATTAAAATTATAAATATATGTAAAATATAAAACACAAAATATTAAATATTAAGTTAATGTTAGTGGATTTATTATTTAAAGTTAGAATTTATTATTTAAAGTTGAATTTATAGAAAAGATATGATAAGTATTTGAGAATATGAAAGGTGGTGAACTTTAGTTAGCTTAATTTATATATTACTATTCTTATCTAAAATAGCGAATTTTTATAAGTTATAGATGGTGATTTTAAGAAATTACAGAAGAAAATATATTTGTTTTAACTTAGAATCAGATAAATTTGAAATAAAAAATTATAGAAGGTAATATATTTGCTTTACTAAAGAAATTAATTATGAAATTTAAATATTGTCCGTTATGTGGTGAAAAATTAGAGTTAAAGAATAGCTGGGATGAGGGAATGATACCTTATTGCAGTAAACATGATATGATGTTTTTTGATTTACCTAAGCCTTGTATTGTTGTTGCTGTAATAAAAGGTGATGAGATAATTCTTTTAAAGCAAAGTTATATATATGAAAATTCTAAAGTTCTTATATCTGGATATGTAGGTGTAGATGAATGTGCAGAGGAAACTGTTTATAGAGAGGTAAAAGAAGAAACAGGAATAACAGTTAAAGATATAAAATATTTAGGTAGTGATTTTGTAAAGGGAAAAGAATTACTTATGCTAACTTATTTAGCATATTATGAATCAGGAGAAATAGAGAAATCAACTGAAGTAGAAGGAGCTGCTTGGTACAATATAGAGGATGCTCTTTGTGAATTAAATGAGGATAGCATAGGAAAAAGAGTGGTAAAAAAAGTTTTAAAAGAAATAGGTTATGAAGGTACTAATGCATTTAGATGTGAAGGAAATAATTGTAATGTATAAATTTTTTTATTAATAATTTTAGTTTATACTATTGCATTATTTGAGATTTTTTAGTAACATTATAAACAATAATTAATATAATAAAAGCATAAATAATTTGAAAATAGGACCAAAGTAGAGGTGCCGTAATTAAGAGTAGTCATAAGTAGCTGACAAGTGTTTTATGTATGATGAAAGGGATTATGGCCGAAGAGATATTAATGGTGATTAATATTTCTGGGTATATGTATAATATGCATATAACTGTCACTTTGAAAAAAGTGGAGTGCTACAAGGTACGCTAAGTTGCGATTAAGGCAGCAAAGGTGTTCCTTTGCTGTTTTTATTTATTGGAATTAAATGCCAGGAGAGTCGGTAGCTTTGCATACTTTTATACTCTGCCACTAAAAAAGTTTGTGGAGGGAAAAGATATGAAATTATTTGGATCAATGAAAGTAGAAGAAAATGAGTTATATGTTGGAGGAGTAAAAGCAAGTGCTTTAAGCAAGGAATATGGAACTCCTTTATATGTTATTGATGAAGAGTTAGTGAGAAGCAATTGTAGAAGATACTATAATGCTATGAAGTGTGAAGAAAGAGGAAACAGAGTTACCTATGCAGGAAAGGCATTTATAAATATGTCCATGTGCAATTTAGTTAATGAAGAAAATTTATATTTAGATGTTGTTTCAGGTGGAGAGCTTTATACTGCTTATAAAGCAGGTTTCCCATTAGAAAGAATATATTTCCATGGTAACAATAAATCTGATTATGAAATAGATTTAGGAGTAAGATTAGGAATTGGAAGATTTATAGTTGATAATATTCATGAACTAGAAGTTCTTAATTCTATAGCTCAAGAATATGGAAGAGTTCAAAAAGTTTATTTGAGAATAACTCCTGGAGTAGAGGCCCATACCCATGAATATATAAAAACAGGTCAATTGGACTCAAAATTTGGATTCCCTGTAATTGGTGATACAGTTTATGACGCTATTAAAAGAGCAATGGAATTAGAGTATATAGAACTTAATGGATTGCATTGTCATATAGGTTCGCAAATATTTGACTTAGAACCTTTTGAAGATACAACAGAAATTATGCTAAATCTTATAAATGATATAAAAGAAACCTTAGGATATGAAATAAAAGAATTAGACTTAGGTGGAGGATTTGGTATATATTACACTGAAGGAGATAAGCCAAAAGAAATAGAAGAATATTGTTCAGTTATAATAAATAAAGCTGATGAAATATGCAGAAAGTTAAATATGAATGTTCCTATATTAAGTATAGAGCCAGGAAGAAGTATTGTAGGGAATGCAGGATTAACTCTTTATACTGTAGGAGCTATAAAAGAAATTCCTAATATAAGAAAATATGTAAGTGTAGATGGTGGAATGAGTGATAATATAAGACCAGCCTTATACAGTGCAAATTATGAATCATTAATAGCTAACAGAGTTTTTGATAATTCTAAGGAGATAGTTACTGTAGCGGGAAAATGCTGTGAATCAGGGGATGTACTTTTAAATTCCATAGAGATGCCTAGAATGGAAACTGGAGATATATTAGCTATAATGTCTACAGGAGCATATGGACATTCAATGGCTAATAATTATAATAGAATTCCTAAGGCGGCAGTTGTAAGTGTAAGTAATGGAATTTCAAAAGTTATGTGTAAAAGAGAAACTTATGAAGATTTGCTTAGAAATGAATGTTTTTAATTAATATAAAAGTTGTATGGTAAAAAAACTATACAACTTTTTTTATTAAAAGTATTTAGAATAATGTATTAAAGTATATAATAAAAGTGAAGGATAATAATGAATATAGTAGAATATAATTTTTTTAGAATTATATAAATTTATTTAATAAAATTAAGAATCAAAAATTATTTAATAAATTAGATTGTTTCAAAATATTACTATTTAAAAGTGAAAAATATTTAATAATGAAAGACATAAAAAAGACACAATAAGTTGATAAAATAATATTGAAATATTTATGAAACTTGAGGGAAAAAGTATGAATTAAAGTTTACAAAGTTATGGTAATTTATGATATACTTATACTTGATACTTTAAGATTATTAAAGGTAAAAAATTCTAAAATTATTGAGGAATAATTTTAAATTGAGTTTAAAGATTTCTCATACTAATATTCGGAGCAAGGAGTATAAAATGAAAAAAATAATAGTAGATAGAATAGAAGGACATTTTATTGTATGTGAAGATGAAAAAGAAAATATTTTAGAATTAAAAAAAGATGACGTAATAGGTGACGTAAAAGAGGGGGATGTTTTAGTTAAAGGCAAAGATGGTAAGTTTTGCTTGGATAAAGCGCTTACAGAAAAAAGAAAAAAAGAAATAGAAGATTTGATGAAAGGTATGTGGGAATAGTAATGAGTTCTAGTAATACAAAGAAGAAATCATTCTTTTTAGATTGGATTATACCAATTTTAGCAGCTTTACTATTAGCAGCTTTGATTCATCAATTTTTATTGTTTAAGATAAAAGTTCCTACAGGATCAATGATGCCTACAGTAGAGATTGGTGATCAATTATTTGTTACTAAAATATATAATCCTAATAATATCAAAAGAGGAGATATAGTAGTTTTTAATTCTGATGAATTAAAAGAACCACTTTTAAAACGTGTCATTGGATTACCAGGTGAGCATGTTGAAATAAAAAGTGATGGTTCAGTTTATATAAATGGAAATAAACTTGAAGAAGACTATGTAAAATATCAAGGTGGAAAAACTGATATGTCTTTTGATGTTCCAAGTGGAAAGTTTTTAATGTTAGGTGACAATAGAAATAATAGTGATGATGCTAGATATTGGAGCAATCCTTATATAGATGGAAAAGACATAGAAGCAAAGGCACAGTTAACAGTATATCCTTTTGATAGAATAGGATTTGTAAAATAAACGTTAGAGAAGGAGGAATGATGTATGTTTAAAGATAAAAAAATGCTTAAATATATTGTCATATATAGTATTATAGCGTTTGGTATATTATTAACCTTTAATATGGTTAAAGATGAAATGCTATACGAAAAAGTAGATTATAGTACTTTCATGCAAATGTTAGATAAAAAAGAAGTTAAATCAGTAAACTTTTCAGGAAATCAAATTGAGATAACACCTTCAGATAGCAGTAATTTAAAAGGGAAAATCTTATATACAACTAATCCAGCAGTTGCTGGTATTACTCAACCAGAGTTAATTAAAGATTTAACTGTAGCTGGGGTAGAATTCAATGTAACTAAACCAGAAAACTATCAACTTTTAGGTTTATTAATGTCATGGGTTTTCCCATTAATACTTATATTCTTTGTTGGTAGAATGATGTTCTCTAAAATGAATAATAAAATGGGTGGCGGAGTAATGTCATTTGGTAAAAATAATGCTAAGCTTTATGCTGAAAATGAGACTGGAATAACATTTAAAGATGTTGCAGGTCAAGATGAAGCTAAAGAATCCTTAGTAGAAATTGTAGACTTTTTACATGATACAAGAAAATACGTAGAAATAGGAGCTAAGCTTCCAAAGGGTGCTTTATTAGTAGGGCCTCCAGGAACAGGTAAAACTTTACTTGCTAAGGCTGTTGCAGGGGAAGCAAAAGTACCATTTTTCTCTATGTCAGGTTCAGACTTCGTTGAGATGTTTGTAGGTATGGGAGCTGCGAGAGTAAGAGATTTATTCAAGCAAGCAGAAGAAAAAGCTCCATGTATAGTTTTCATAGATGAGATTGATGCTATTGGTAAGAGTAGAGATGGTGCTATTCAAGGAAATGATGAAAGAGAACAAACTCTTAACCAATTATTAACTGAGATGGATGGTTTTGATTCTTCAAAAGGAGTTGTTATTTTAGCAGCTACAAATAGACCAGAAGTTTTAGATAAAGCTTTATTAAGACCAGGTAGATTTGATAGAAGAATAATTGTTGATAGACCAGATTTAATAGGTAGAGAGGAAATATTAAAGGTTCACTCTAGAGACGTTAAATTATCAGATGATGTATCTTTAGAAGAAATAGCAAAATCTACTCCAGGTGCTGTTGGGGCAGACTTAGCAAACATAGTTAATGAGGCTGCTTTAAGAGCCGTAAAACATGGTAGAAAGTTTGTAATTCAAGAAGACTTAGACGAAGCTGTTGAAGTTATAATAGCGGGTCAAGAAAAGAGAGATAGAATACTTTCACCAAAAGAAAAGAAAATAGTTGCATATCATGAAGTAGGTCACGCATTAGTTGCAGCTTTATTAAATAATACTGACCCAGTTCATAAAATAACAATAGTTCCTAGAACAATGGGAGCTTTAGGATACACAATGCAACTTCCAGAGGAAGAAAAATACTTAGTATCTAAGGAAGAAATGATAGATCAAATATCAGTTATGCTTGGTGGTAGAGCAGCAGAGGAAGTAGTATTTAATAGTATAACTACTGGTGCATCAAATGATATTGAAAGAGCTACTCAATCAGCTAGAAATATGATAACTATTTATGGTATGAGTGAGAGATTTGATATGATGGCTTTAGAAGCTATGAGTAATAGATACTTAGATGGAAGACCAGTTAGAAACTGTTCAGAAACTACTGCTGCCATAGCTGATGAAGAAGTTTTACAAGTTATTAAAAAAGCTCATGAAAAATCAATTAAGATTTTAATTGAAAATAGAGAGTTATTAGATGAGATAACAGGTGTTCTTTTAGATAAAGAAACTATCATGGGTGACGAATTCATGGAAATAGTTTATGGTAAATATCCAGAAAAGAGAGAAGCTGATGAAAAGGCTAAGAAAGAAATTCAAAGTCTAAGAGAGCAAGCTTTAGCTAAGAGAAAAGAAAAAGAAGAAGCAATCAAAAAAGCTAGAGAAGAAGCATTAAGATTAGAAGAAGAGCAAAGAAAACAAGATGAATTAAAAGCTATGATCGAAGCTCAAGAAGAGGCTGCAAAATTAGCAAGAGCTAATAATGAAGCTAACAATGATGCTTTAGATTCATCTAAAGAAAATGAAGAAGTTAAATCTAATGTTAATGATGGAGCTACAGAAGAAAAGAAAGATGATAGCTCTACAAATAATAAAGTTGACGGTGAATAGAAATAAGGCGCATAAAAATATAGAAAAAAATATTTTCTATTTCACTTTTAGTGTTAGTTTAAAATAATATACACTATAATTTTATAAGATGATAAAATGTGCATGAAGTTAAAAATGCTTCATGCACTTTTTGACTTTTCATTTGTATTTTTAATGAGAGGAAAGTTAATGTTATAATTGGGTATAATGTAATAGAGAAAGTAAGAAAGGAAGATTCTAATGACTGATAAAAAAGATATAGAATTTTTAGTTGAAGAGAAAAAATTAGAGGAAGTTTCTAATATATTAAATGAAGAAATGCTTTCATATATAAATAAAAGAAAATTTGTAACACAATATATATTAGATTATAGAAAAAATGCAGTTGAAGAATATAAAGATGATGAAGATAAATTAATAGAGTACTTTGACCATGAAAGATATGTAAAAGAACAAGCCTTTACTACAATAGATAAAAAATTAAAGGAATTAACAATCTTAAAGGAATCACCTTACTTTGGAAGAGTTACTTTTAATGATTTAGAGTTTGATCAAAAGGATACTTTATATGTTGGTAGATTTGGAGTAACTCCAGAGGGAAGCTATGAGCCTGTAATAGTAGATTGGAGAGCCCCTGTGGCTTCACTTTTTTATCATGGTAGTTTAGGAGAAGCAAGTTATACATCACCAGATGGACCTATAAAATGTGATATAGAAGGTAGAAGACAGATTATAGTTAAAAAAGGAGAATTAAAGGGAGTTTTTGATTCAGCCATAGATGTAAAAGATGATATTTTACAAATGGTTCTAAGTAATAACAGTTCTGATAAGCTTAAAGATGTAATAATGACAATCCAACAAGAGCAAGATGAAATCATAAGAAAAGAGAGAACTTCTAATATAGTTGTAAATGGAGTAGCAGGTAGTGGTAAAACTACAATAGCTCTTCATAGAGTTGCATACCTTTTATATAACTATAGAAAAGAATTAGAAGATAAAGTTCTTATCTTAGGACCAAATGGTATATTTATGGAGTATATTTCACAAGTATTACCTAGTCTTGGGGAAGTAGGAGTAAAACAGGAGACTTTTGCTAGTTTTGCTTTAAAAGAAATGGATAGTGAATTATACATAATGAGTTTTGATAAGTATTTAGAAAAAATACTTTCAGAGGATAAAGAGTTTATAGAGGATGCTAAATATAAAAATTCATATGAGATAATTAAAGATTTAGATAACCTAGTAAAAGAAATGGATAAGGATTATTTCCATGTTGAAGATGTAAAATACTTTGGTGATTTAGTTATTTCAAAAGAAGAAATAGAAGAAATGTTTAATAAACATTATGAGTATATGCCTTTATTCAGAAGAAGTGAAAAAATTAAGAGAATAATATTATCTAAGATAAAGGATAAGAGAGACGAAAAAGTTTGGGAGCTTAATGAAGAATTAAGAAAAGAAAAGGAAAAATTAACTCCTGAAGAACTTTTAATTGAAGAAAATAACTTAGAATTTAGAAGAAAATTAAGAATAAGAGAAATTGTTAAGGAAGTAATGGATTCAAGAGCTAAGTTAGATAGTTGGATTTCAAGAGAAGATGTTTTAGATATCTATGATAGATTTAATGGAAATAAAAAAGAATATACAATAAATGATTTAGCACCAATATTATACTTAGCAATAAAATTAGAAGGTAAAAAAGCAACAAAAGATTATAGACATGTGGTTATAGATGAAGCTCAAGATTATTCACCACTTCAATTTAAGGTTGTAAGAGAATTAACAGGAACTAAGTATTTTACTGTTGTAGGAGACGTAAATCAAAGACTTATTAAATATTCAGACTTAGCTCCTATGATGGAACTAGGAAAAATATTTGATGATGTAAATCCAGATATTTATAACCTAAATAAAAGTTATAGAAGTACTTATGAAATAATGGAATATGCAAATAAATATCTTGATGAAGATAGAATAATTCCTATAGTTAGACATGGTAAACCAGTTGAGGAAATTGAATTCCATAATGATGAAGAACTTTCAGAAAGCATTATTGAGTCTTTAAAAGAATTTTCAAATGAAGGCTTAGAAAGTATTGCTATTATAACAAGGGACAAAGAAGAGTTAGAAAAGGTGTATAATCTTATAAGTAATAAAGTGCATTTAGTTAAGTTTGATAACGAAGATGTATTATATAAAGGTGGAAATGTTATAATACCATCTTACTTTGCAAAGGGATTAGAATTTGATGGGGTTATTATTGTAGATAATGGATCATTAAAGGATGAAAATGAAGATCTAATAAAATATATAATGAGTACTAGAGCGCTTCATAGATTAAAAGAAATACAATTTAAATAATTTTACTTTTTAAAAGGATTTTATAAAAATAGATTTTAATAAAAGTTACAAGCATATTTTGAGAGTTTTTAAACTAGATATTTTCATTATACTCTTTGTAACTTTTATTATTAAACTTTTATAAAATCCTTTTTGTTTTACTAAAGGAGATTAAGTTTTATTGCTGTATAAAATTTGTTTAACATAAGAATAAAATGTATAAAAACACAAAAGGGATATCTAGAATCAAATAATAAATTTGAAAATAAAATATATTAAAATTAATTAAATAACTAATGAATATGTTTTCTATATGAGTATATAGTTATAAAATGCTTATTAAAAATAATTTTATATTAAAAATCAACCTTTGCAATATATTTATATTAAAAAAATATATTGCATTTTTATTCATTAATAATGTATAATTATTCAAGAAGAGAGCAATGAGCGAATAAATATTAGGGGGAATATATATGAAAAAGAATATATTTAAAAAGATATTGTCAGTGGCTATGATTGGAGGATTGACTTTAAGTTTAGCAGGATGTGGGGCAAAAACTGCTAAAGAAAATGGATCTAATGATAAGGTAGCTAAGATAAAAGAAAGTGGAAAATTAGTAGTTGGTCTTAGTGCTGATTATGCACCTTATGAATTCCATATAATTAAAGATGGAAAAGACCAAATCGTTGGGTTGGATATAGACATTGCAAAAGAGGTTGCTAAAAATCTTGGGGTTGATTTAGAAATTAAAGAGATGGAATTTGGGGCTATAATTCAATCTGTTAAAAATGGAATGATTGATATGGGGATTTCAGGAATAACTCCTGATGAAAAAAGAAAAGAAGCAGTAGATTTTTCAGATATTTATTATGAAGCAGAGCAAGGAATATTAATAAATAAAGATAATAAAGAATCTATAAAAGGAATTGGGGATTTAAAAGGAAAAAAAGTTGGGGCTCAAATGGGGTCTATTCAAGCAGAGATAGCTAAAGGAATAGAAGGAGCCGATGTTAAGCTTTTAGATAATGTAAATACTTTAATTTTAGAATTAAAAACTGGTAAGTTAGATGCTGTAATTACTGAACTTCCTGTTGCTAAAATAGCTTCAGAGGTTAATTCTGAGTTAGCTGTTGCAGATGAGGTGATTAAAAACTCAGAGGGTGGTTCAGCCATAGCAATACAAAAAGGAAATAAAGACTTAGTTGATGAAGTCAATTCTACAATTAAAGAGTTAAAAGAAAGTGGAAAGATAGATCAATTTACAAATGATGCTATTGAATTAGTTCCATATCAAAAGAAAGAAGAATAAAATTAATTTTAATAATTAGGGGGCAATACTATGGGGGGATTAGACTTCAGTTTTTTAAAAGAGTATTTTCCAGTATTTTTGGAAGGTGCTAAATGGACATTAATAATTTCAGCAATAACAGTTATTTTGGGAGCTTTATTAGGAACAATTTTATGCTTTATGAAACGTTCCAAATTTTCAATATTTAAAGTTAAAATTTTAAGGGTTATTTCTACTGCTTATGTAGAAGTTATAAGAGGAACACCTCTTTTATTACAAATATATATAGTTTATTTTGGATTACCTTCCTTTGGAATTCAATTAGAGGTTTTACCTTCATGTATTATTGCTATTTCCTTAAATTCAGCAGCTTATGTTTCAGAAATAATAAGAGCAGGGATAGATGCTGTTGATAAGGGACAATTAGAAGCCGCTAGAAGTTTAGGAATGGCAGAAGGAATGGCTATGAGACTTATAATACTTCCTCAAGCTATAAAAAATATACTTCCTGCTATAGGAAATGAGTTTGTTGCCATAATAAAGGAATCATCTATGGCATCTACAATTGGAGTAGCAGAACTTATGTATTCATCAAAAATAGTTACAGGGGCTACTTATAAAGGTTTTGAACCACTTATTGTTATAGCAATGTTTTATTTTGTTATGACCTTTAGTTTAGGAAGAGTTATGTCTTATGTAGAAAAGAGGTTGAGTAAATCATGATAAATGTTAGAAATTTATATAAAAGTTTTGGTAAAAATGAGGTTTTAAAAGATATAAATGAAACAATAAAAAAGGGAGAAGTAGTAGTTATAATAGGACCTTCAGGATCAGGAAAAAGCACATTTTTAAGATGCTTAAATTTATTAGAGGAACCCACTTCAGGGGTAATTAATTTTGAAGGGGAAGATATAACAGATAAAAATGTTGATATAAATAAAATAAGAGAAAAGATGGGAATGGTTTTTCAACAATTTAATCTTTTCCCACATAAAACAGTTATGGAAAATTTAACAATAGGACCAACAAAAATAAAAAATATTTCTAATGGTGACGCTGTAAAAAAAGGAAGTGAATTATTAGAAAAGGTAGGTCTTTTAGATAAAAAGAATGTTTATCCAAATTCACTTTCAGGAGGACAAAAACAGAGAATAGCTATAGCAAGAGCTTTAGCTATGGAACCAGATGTTATGCTTTTTGATGAGCCAACATCTGCTTTGGACCCTGAAATGGTAGGAGAAGTTTTAGGAGTTATGAAATCTTTAGCTAAAGATGGAATGACCATGGTTGTAGTAACCCATGAAATGGGCTTTGCAAAGGAAGTTGGAGATAGAATATTATTTATGGATGAAGGAAGAATAATTGAAGAAGGTACTCCAGAGGAGATATTTCAAAATCCTAAAAATTCAAGAACTAAAGATTTTTTATCAAAAGTTTTATAAATGCCTTTAAGAGATTAAATCTTAATAGATTTACTCTTTTAAATAAATTAATTAGTACAAAAAGAGGATGTAAAGACAAAAATCTTTATGTCCTCTTTTGTATTTTAAAATAAAAATTGATTATTGAATAAATATTAATTATTTTTTAATGAAAATTTTACTGTAAATGTTATAATATTTAAGTAAATATTATATAAAAAGATAGTGAGGAAATTTTATGAAGGAAAAAGTAAAAAGCTTTTTTAAGTGTAACTGGGTTTTTATTTTCTTAGTGATAACACTTCAAATAAAATCAATGTTACTTTTATCTATGCTTAGAACCCCAGGGTCTAGAGGAATTAATTTTGACTTAATGTATTTTACTCCCCCTGCTTGGTGGGCTCATATAGCAATAGTTACGTTAATAGCGAGTTTTGTTTATCTATTTAAAGGTAAAGGAAGAATGTGGGCAGGTATAGTTATTGATATTCTAGTAACAATTTTATTCGTAGCTGATATTTGGTATTACAGAGTAAATGGAACGTTTTTATCAATAAGACATATAATTGAGCCAGGAATATTTAATCCTGTAGGAAAGAGCTTATTTAATTTAGCTAAAGTAGATGTAGTGTTCATAGTTGATTTTATAATATTATTTTTAGTTTATAACTTTACAGGTTTAAAAAATGTTAAATACAAAAATAATATAAAAACTAGATTAATTGCATTTATATGCCTTTTTGGAATAAGTGCAACAGTAATAGGGGTATCACACTACTATATAGATATTCAAAGAAAATCAGATAAAAGTTTTTTAAGAATATCATGGGCGCCTTTTCAAACAATTAGTGATTCAAGTCCATTAGGATATCATGGATATGATATTTATTATTATGCTAACAGAAAAGAAACTTTAACTGATGCTCAAAAAAATGAAATTAAAACTTGGTTTGATGAAAACAAAGAAGATTTACCAGATAACAAGTATAAAGGTATGCTTCAAGGAAAAAATGTTATAGCCTTGCAGGTTGAGTCTCTTGAAAACTTTGTTATAGGTAAAAAAGTTTATGGTCAAGAGATTACTCCAAACATAAATAAACTTTTAAAGAATAGTTTATATTTTGATAATATAAAAGAACAAAACAATTCAGGAACAAGTTCAGATTGCGATATAATGGTTAATACATCAATACTTCCTGTTAGAGAAGGAACTACAGTATTTGGGTATCCATGGGCTGAATATAATACTTTACAGAAAATATTAAAGAGTAAGGGATATTCAACAGTTTCAACACATCCAGAGGTTCCTGGAAATTGGAACTGGGCAGAGGTTCATAAGGCATTTAAAGCTGATGAAATATGGGACGCTCATCAGTTTGATCAAAGTGAAATCATAGGACTTGGAATGTCAGATGAATCTTATTTAAGACAGGTTGGAGAAAGATTAAAGAGTCAAAAACAACCTTTCTATACATTCTTAGTAACATTAACAAGTCATGGACCATTTGATATGCCTAAGGATAAACAATATTTAAATTTACCAGAAGATTTAAATGAAAATATGTTAGGTGCATATTTCCAAAGTGTTAGATATACAGATGAAGCTATTGGAGAATTTATAAATCAATTAAAAGAAGAAGGTCTTTTAGACAATACTGTAATAATGATTTATGGAGATCATGGTGGAGTTCATAAATTCTACGAAGATAAAATAAAAGATGCTCCTTTAGAGGGAGATTGGTGGAAAGATGATGAAAAGGAAATACCTTTCTTAATATACAATCCAAGTATTAATGGAGAGACTATATCAAAAGAAGGTGGTCAAATAGATTTCTTACCAACTATAGCATACCTTTTAGGATTTAATAGAGATACTTTTGATAGTACAGCAATGGGAAGAGTATTAGTAAATACTAATAGAAATGCAAGCATATTAAACAATGGAGAAATAGTTGGAAATCCAACACCTGAAGAAAAAGCTCATTTAGAGAAATCATTTAATATTGCAGATATGATTATACAAGGAAATTATTTTAAAAATAATTAATTAAATTTAAAGCTATTAGCTATATTTTTATTAGGATTTAGCTAATAGCTTTACATATGTTTTATTAGTTTTAATATTAGGAGGGTAAGTTATTAAAAAGATAACAATTATTTTGATTTAATTAAAATATTTAATATATTATTTCTATTAAAATGTAAAAAGTTTACTTGGTAATAGATTCAAAAAATGCAATAATAATAGAGTAATAACTAAATATTTATTTAATAATTATATTAGAAAGGAGAAGATTTATGGCTAAAAGTAATGGACTTTTAAGTAAAATAGGTGGATTCTTTAAAAAGTTTCCTTTAGAAATTTTATTTTATATTTTACTTGTATTTAAGATAACTGTTTTTTGTACAATGCTAAAAAGCAATAGTGGAATGGAGCTGAATTTAGGATTTGTATATGGATTAATAGATTATAAGATAATATATCTTTTATTCCCATTAATATTCATAAGTTTTGGATTTTTATTTAAAAGATGGGGAAAGTTTATTTATCTATATATTGTAGACTTAGGAATTTCAGCACTTTTAATTTTTGATTTACTTTATTACAGACTGTATGGAACTTTTCCATCAATAAAGTTTTTAATTTACCCAGATTTATTTAATCCTTTAAATAAGGATCTTATCTTCTTTAGAAGTAGGATGCTATTATTTATAATAGACTTAGTATTATTACCTATACTTTACATATTATTTAGAAAGTACACTAAGGATTGGTATTTTGGAAAGGTAAAATATAGAGTTATAGCATTTTTATTAACATTCTTAGTACCAAGTGGATGTGTTTTAGGAAAATACTATTTATATGATGTTAAGGATATAACTAATGGAGAAAAAGGATTTTTAAGGGTTGCTTGGACACCAACTAGTGGAATTTTCAGAGCTACTCCTTTAGGATATCATTTCTTTGATATTTATAAGACATTAGTTCTTGATAAGGATATAAAATTAAGCAATGAAGAAAAACAAGAAGTTAAAAATTGGCTTGATGCAAATTATGAAAACTTACCAGACAATCAATATAAAGGGGAATTAAAAGGCAAAAACTTAGTTGTGTTACAAATTGAATCTTTAGAAGATTTTGTTATAAATAAAAAAATTGATGGACAGGAGATAACTCCTACATTAAATTCAATACTAAAGAATTCATATTATTTCCCTAATATTTATGAAGAAAACTTAACTGGATTTAGTTCGGATGCAGATTTAATGGTTAATACAGGTATGTTACCAATAACTAATACTGCTACATCTTTTGCTTATCCAAGTAGAACTTTAACAACATTGCCATCTATATTAGAAAAGAATGGTTATACTACAGTTTCAGCTCATCCAGAAGTAGCGGGAAGTTGGAATTGGGGGGAAGTACACCACAGTTTACTAAAATTCCAAAATTCATATACATTATATGACTTTAATGAAGATGAAATAATTGGATTAGGAATTTCAGATAAGAGTTACTTAACTCAATTAGCTACTAAGGCTGGGGATTTAAAACAACCATTCTATCTATTTACTGTTACTTTAACAAATCATGGTCCTTTTGAGATTGATGATGCACATACAACAATAAAAATACCTAGTGAAATAGAAGGAACTCTTATAGGACAATACTTTAAAACAGTAAGATATACAGATGAAGCTATTAAAATGTTTATGGACAAGCTAAAAGAAGAAGGTAGATTTGATGATACTGTATTTGTTATATATGGTGATCATGCCGGTCCAAATAAATATTATAAAGATCAATTAAAAGATGTTAATTTTGATGGTAACTATTGGAAGCTTAATGAGAAAAAAGTACCACTTATAATCTATAATCCATCAATACAAGGAAAAACAATAGAAACTAAAGGTGGACTTATAGATGTTATGCCAACAGTTTCATATCTTTTAGGGGTTAATGATGGTAGCTTAAGAAATGTAATAGGAAGAAATCTTTTAAATACAAATAGAAATATAGTAGCACTTCCAGGTGGTGAAGTAGTAGGAGAGGCTAAATCTCAAGATGAATTAAATCATGTTAAACAATCTTATGATATATCAACTAAGATAATAAGATCAGATTACTTTAAAAATAATTAATAAAAAGGGGACTGTGAAAAAATAAGTTTTAAATATTTTTAATATAAGTTCTCAAGTTTGTATAAAAAAGTAGCTATGAGAATTCATAGCTACTTTTTGTTTTAACAAGTAAAATCTTTATCAATAGTTATTATGCAGTTATATTGAGGGTGAGTTTCTTTTACTGCCTTTATAATTTCTTCTTTTAACTCACTTTCAGACATAACTTTTCTTAGTTTTTCTGGGTTAACAACAATATCGAATATAAGATTTTTCTTATTTCCATGACCAACAATTCTAAAATCATGCATTGATTCTATTAGTGGGTTATATTTAATTATTTTGTCTATTTCTTCTTTAGCTTGTTTTATTTCACCATCTTCTAGACAAATAGGGTCCATGTGAATTACTAAATAAATCTTTAGTTTGTTAGAAATTTCTCTTTCAGCCATATCTATGATATCATGTATTTTCATAACATTTATGTCAGAAGGTATTTCTGCATGAATTGAAGCCATACATTTACCTACACCATAGTTATGAATTATAAGATCATGAACTCCTATTATATGATCATATGATAAAACCATTTCTCTAATATTTTTAGCAAGCTCTGGATCAGGTGCTTCTCCTAAAAGTGGATTTATAGTCTCTTTTACTAAAGTAAATCCAGCATATAGAATAGCTAGTGAAACAATAACACCTATATATCCATCAATAGGGAAAGTAGTAAATTTTGCAGCTAAAAATGATATAACAACACATGTTGAAGTAAATACATCCCCTAAAGCATCAACTGAAGCAGCCTTAAGAGCTGAAGAATTTATTCTGTTACCTGTTAATTTATTAAATCTACTTAACCAAAATTTAAAGAATATTGATACTACAAGTAGAATAAAAGGAATTACTTCAAAGGTTACAGGTGTTGGATTAAGAATTCTTTCAATTGATGATTTGGTAAATTGAAAACCTACTAACATTACCATGAATGCTACGATTAGAGCTGAAATATATTCAATTCTACCATGTCCAAATGGATGCTCTTTATCTGCTGGCATTTTAGCTAATTTAAAACCTATCATGGTTATTACAGAAGAGCCAGCATCAGATAAGTTATTAAAGGCGTCTGCTGTTATAGCTATACTTGCTGAAATTAATCCTACAGAAAATTTTATTAAGAATAAAATTATATTAACAATTATTCCAACTATACTAGCTAAGTACCCATAAGAACTTCTAACACTTTCATTTTCTGTGTTTTTGTAATCCTTAATGAAGGTTTTTATTATAAGATTTGAAAACATATTAATCATCTCTCCATTTTTATTAAGTTTTAAATTAAGTTTATATTAAATTAAAAAATAATTATTATAGTTGATTAAAAAAAATAAAACCTAGAAGTTATATAAATTTATTCAACTAAATCTCATTATATTATATCATAATATTTTATATTGAAAAATATTGAAATAGAATATAAAATAATAAGCAAATTGGGGAATTTTTAATATAGGGAAATTATGAAATATAGGAGAGAAAAAGACATATGAATAGAAGAAAAATAAGTGCTTTATTACTGTCGTGTACTTTAGCTATGAATATTTCAAGCTTTAATGAAATTGTTCTAGCAGATGAAAATAAGGGAGAAGAAGTTCAAAAGGAAAGTCATAATGAAAGTAATTGTATAGCTGGGGATTACCATGAAGTTAATAATGGAAATGCAAAAAATACAGAGAACACACCTGTTATAAATGGAATAAAAGTAAACAAACAATTGATAGATATAAATTACTCTCAAGGAATTACTATAAATCCAAAATATATAGTTATACATGATACTGATAATAGACAAGCTGGTGCTAATGCTATGGCTAATAGAAATTACTTTGCAAATCATCCAAATGCTAAAGCATCAGTACATTATATAATTGATGAAGGCAATATTATTCAAGCTTTAGAAGATACTTGGAAGGGGTGGCATGTTGGAGATGGTAATAATCCAAATATAAATAATTCTACAACTATTGCTATAGAACTATGTGTTAATAAAGGAAATGATTTTGATAAAACTTTAGAAAATGGAATTGAATTAACAAAATATCTAATGAATAAATACAACATACCAGCAGAAAACGTTGTTATGCATAGAGATGCAAGTGGAAAAACATGTTCAAGGATGATGATTGAAGATAGACCAAGTTTATGGCCTTATTTTAAAGATAGAATTTCTGGTGGAGATGGAAGCTTAGAAGATGACGGGTTAAAGCCTAAAATGCAGGGAAAAGTTACTAATGCTTCTGTTCTTAATGTGAGAGAGAGTCCAAGTACTTCAGGAAGAATAGTACATAAATTAAATAGAAATCAAGTGGTAGGAATATATGAAGAGTTAAATGGATGGTACAAAATTGACTATATAGATGGAGTTAAAAAGAAGTATGGATATGTAAGTAAGGATTATATATCAATAATTAATGAAAATCCTGAGGACGAAGAAACTAATGGGGATATTGAAATAGAAAAACCATCTGTATCAGTAAATAAGAAAGGGATAGTAAAAGTAAATAGTGCCTTAAATATGAGAAGCGGCCCAGGAAGCAATTACGGAGTAATAGGAACTTTACGTAATAATGATGAAGTAGAAATCATCAAGGAAGTAGATGGATGGTATGAAATAAAGTTTAATGGAAAAAGTGGATATGTATCAAGCCAATACATAAAAGTAGTAGATAACGAGTCAAATGAAGAGAAACCAGTAGAGCCAGAAAAACCATCTGTATCAGTAAATAAACAAGGGGTAGTAAAGGTAAATAGTGCTTTAAATATGAGAAGCGGTCCAGGAAGTAATTACGGAGTAATAGGAACTTTACGTAATAATGATAAGGTAGAGATAATTAAAGAAGTAGATGGATGGTATGAAATAAGATTTAACGGTAAGGTTGGATATGCTTCAAAGTCATATATAACTATAGTCAATGAAGGATCTAATAATGGAACTGATAGTGTAATTAAAGAAGGAACTGTATATGGGGTAAGTACAAATCTAAATGTTAGAACTGGTCCAGGAACTTCATATCAAGTTATTGGATACTTATTATCAGGAGATAAAGTTAAAATTTTAGAAGAGGAAAATGGTTGGTATAAGGTTCAATTTAATGCTAGTACAGGTACTAAGAATGGATATGTAAGTAAAGATTACATTAAGGTTTAATTAGTTGTGAATATATTTAAATAGTGTAAATTTTTGAATAAAGGAAGTGCTTTTTGGATAACTTTAAGATTTTGTTAATTATGGATTTTGTGGTAAAGTATAATTAAAAGTATCTATTTTATACAGAAAGGTGAGATACATATGGAAAAAGTTATTGCAAATGAATTAATTAATTTTTTATATGAAAGTCCAACAGCTTTTCATGCAGTAAAGAATGTTAAGGACACTTTAGAATTTGAAGGCTTTAAAGAATTAAAAGAGGCTGATAGATGGAATCTAGAAGTGGAAGGAAAGTATTTTGTAAGTAAAAATGATTCAGCTTTAATTGCTTTTAGAGTTGGTAAAGGTGATATTGCTGAAAATGGATTTAAAATAATTGGTGCTCATACTGATTCACCAGGATTTAGAATAAAACCAAATCCAGAGATTACAGTTGAAAATACTTATGTAAAATTAAATACAGAAGTTTACGGAGGACCAATACTAAATACTTGGTTTGATAGACCACTAGCTTTAGCTGGAAGAGTATCATTAGTAAGTAAAAATCCATTAAAACCAGTAAATAAGATAGTTAATATAAATAGACCTATACTTATAATTCCAAACTTAGCTATTCATATGAATAGAGAAGTTAATGAGGGATATAAAATAAATAGACAAAAGGATACATTACCTTTATTATCACTTGTTAATGAAACTTTAGAAAAAGGTAATTATTTAGTTGAACTTTTAGCAAAAGAATTATATTGTGAAAAAGAGGATATTCTTGATTTTGAATTATATCCATATGAATATGAAAAAGGTTGCTTAATGGGATTAAATGAAGAGTTTATATCTTCAGGAAGATTAGATGATTTATCAATGGTTCATGCAGGTATTAAAGCATTAATGGATGCTGAGGTATCACAAGCTACTAATGTAATGGTATGTTTTGATAATGAAGAGGTTGGAAGTGCTACTAAACAAGGTGGAGATTCAGATTTCTTAAAAACAATATTAGAAAGAATAGTCCTAGCTTTAGGTAAAGATAGAGAGGATTTCTTAAGATCATTATCAGAATCATTTATGATTTCAGCAGATTTAGCTCATGCTGTTCATCCAAATTTAGGAGAAAAACACGATCCTGTAGTTAGACCTGTTTTAGGAAAAGGACCTGTAATAAAAATAGCAGCATCACAAAGCTATACAAGTGATAGTGATTCATCAGCTGTTTATGAAATGATATGTAGAAATGCAGGAGTTAATGTTCAAAAGTTTGTTAATAGATCAGATATGAGAGGTGGTTCAACTATAGGACCAATATCATCAACTCATTTACCAATAAGATCAGTTGACATGGGAACTCCAATATTAGCAATGCATTCAATAAGAGAGTTTGGTGCTGTTAAAGATCATTTTGATTGTATAAAGTCATTCACTGAATTCTTTAGAATTTAGTCTATTAATAATTTTCAATATATTTAGTTAATATAATTTTTATTAATTATAACAAAAGTGGGATGTAGAAATTTACATCCCATTTTTTATATTTAAATATCATCGTCGTCTAGCATATCGCCTTCTATATAGTCAAATTCACTATAGGATATATTGTTGCAAACTATGTCATCTTCTAATGGGTTTGGCAATTTAGTGTAAGTTTTACCAGTTTTAGAATAAGAAACTAAATCATGTTTTTCTGGACTATAAAAGTCTCTATCTCTTGGAGGATATTTTTTACTCATATTTATTTCCCCTTTCAAATTTTAATTTTGAGTTTTGTTTTAGATTAATGATTTAATTTAAATTAGATAAATTAAAGTTACATTAATAAAAACAAATTATTAATATAGCCATAAATTAGAGTTTTAATCTCTAAATTTTTAGCTTAAATTTATTTTTCCCAAAATAAATTTAGTTATTAAGTTAAAATTAGATTTTGCTTGGTAATTAGTATAGTTTTAGGAAACCTATGTGTTATTTTGTTAAAACTATTATTAATAAGTTTTAAGTAGCTTATATTTATCTAAAGTGGAATTAATAAAGTTGAAAAAAGAAATACTATACTTTAGGATGGTATAATAAGAAGAAAAAATAGATAATAGACAGTTGGAAGTTTGGAGGGAGAATTTAATTATGTCATATAAATTAATATGTATAGATATGGATGGAACATTATTAAATAATAAACATGAAATTAGTGAAAGAAATAAAGAGGCTATAAAAAAAGCTACAGAGAGAGGCGTAAAGGTAGCTGTAACAACAGGTAGATTATTTGCATCAGCTAAATATTATGCAGGACTTTTAGGAGTTAAAACACCTATAATATCATGTAATGGTGCTTTTATAAGAGAAAAGGATGAAGATAAAGTAATATATGAATCTGTTTTAAATGAGGATCAACTAGATAGAATATATGATGTCATAAAAAAATATGATATTAATATGGCCTATTTTAATACACCAAACACTGTAATCTCTGAAAAGATTGTTCCAGAAGAGCATGGCTATAAGGTTATGAATAAAATGATGGGAGAATCAAAGGAAAAGGTAATGTTTTCAGAAGGAATAGATTTTAAAGAAGCTTTTAAAACTTATGGGAAACATATACTTAAGGCTATTTGTATAGAAAATGATAGTAATAAGCTTGAAGATTTATTTAAGGCAAAAGAAGAATTGAAAAAATATGAAGATTTAGAAGTTGTAAGTTCTTCACCAAGTAACTTTGAAGTAATGAATAAAGGTACTTCAAAAGGACGTGCAGTAAAAGTTTTAGCTGATATATTAAATATAAACAGAGAAGAGATTATGTGTTTAGGAGATAGTGAAAATGATCTTAGTATGATAGAGTTTGCAGGTCTTGGAGTAGCTATGGGAAATGCAGAAGAGTTTTTAAAAGAAAAAGCTGATTACATAACAGATACAAATGAAAATGATGGAGTAGCTAAAGCTATAGAAAAGTTTGTATTAGATTAATTTAACCATATTTTTTATAATATAGAAGATATTAATTTTATACAAGATTAAATGAAAAGGTAAGTTTTTTTATTTAGTATTTTAAAAATATTTTCTTAAATAAAGAGAGACTAAAATCGTAAAATTTAGGATTTTAGTCTCTTTATTTTCATAAAAATTTATTTTGCAAAGTAGAAGCTTTCTATAAATTTCTCTATATTATTTATTTTATTCCTTGGTTGTAGTTGTTTTGGATTCTTTTTTTGTTATGGTAGAAGAACCATTTTTAGTTGTAGTGGTAGTTGTGGTAGTAGTTGTGACCACTGTTGTAACAATAGTAGTGGAATCATCTAAAGCTTTATCTTCTTTTGATAAGGCTGGTTTAAATGGCCACCAATTTGCCCTTCCAAATATTTTTACCATTGCTGGAATAAATAGAGGAAGAACAAAGACAACATATAAAAGTATGCCTGTTAGAACCACCATGGAAATTTCAATTAAGGATAATACTCCAGATGGAAGTAAGGCTGCAAAGGTACCACTAAGGATTATTACGGCAGATATTATTACTCCACCCATACTTTTCATTGTTCTTATTATACGTTCTTTTATAGAACCATTAAGATCTTGGTTAAATCTTGTCATTATAAATATTGAATAATCTATACCTAAAGCCATTAAAACTACAAAGCCAAAGAATGATGTTATCCATGATATACCTGGATAGCCCATAATTTTAGTGACAACAAATTGTATTACGCTTATTGAAGTAAAATAAGTTAGTAATAAAGAAATCATTAAGTAAATTGGCATTGTTAAAGATCTCAATATAATAATTAAGGTAATAAATACTCCAACTATTACAAATATTAAAGCTTTATCATAATCAGAATCAGCCATTCTCTTAGTTTCGTATGTTGTACTAGCCATTCCACCAATACCTATATTAGCATTTTCTAACTTAGTTCCTTTAACTCCATCTTGAACAAGAGACTTAAGATTAGGAATTTCATTAACTGCTTCATTGGAATAAGGATTCTTTGTAGTAATTACATTTATTACTGCTAATTTACCATCTGAACTCATATATTGATTTAGGGATTTTTTAAATTCATCATTACTAAATACCTCAATTGGAACACAAATTCCTGAAAGATTATAAGATAGATTTGACCAATCATTTATAAATCCGTTAGCATACTTAAGTCCATTTTGAATTTCAGTTAGTCCATTAGAACCAGCCTCAAGTCCATTAGATAATTCATTTATTTGGCCAGAAAATTCTTTGAAACCATCTTGGATTTTAGATTGACCATTAGCTATTTGGTTTAAGGCATTTGAAATTTCAGGAACTTTAGATGAAATTTCTTCTCCCCCTGCTAAGGATTTGCCAAGACCACTATCTAAAGCCTTTAATCCATTTTCAATTTCAGAAATTCCAGAATTAAATTTATCTAAATCATTTATTACAGTATCCTTTTTGCTATTTAAAGTATTTATTAGAACTTTTAATGCGCCTATGCTTTCGTTAATTGCTTTAATCTCTGGAGTATTATTAAAAGTTCCTTGTAAATTATTAGAGTTATTATTTAAATTATTAATATCATCAGAGAATTTTTTGAAATTTTCATCATTTAAAACCTCTGGATGTGACTTTGAATATTCACTTAAATGAGAATTTAATGATGAAAGAGATTCTTTAAGTTTACTAGTATCTACATTAACTGAATTTGGATTACCTGTTAAGGAACCAATTTTGTTTAAATTATCAAGAACATCATTAGCAGAATTAACTATGGCACTATAATCTTCTTCAAGTTGAGATTTACTTAGTTTTAAAGAATTAACTTTATTTAAAGCTCCATCTATGGAATCTTTTAACTCTGTAGCTCCATTATGTTCCTCACGAATACTTTCCACAAGTTTATTAAGAGCACTTTGGAGTTCAGAAACTCCAGTTTCAGTTTTTTTAGTACCTTCTTGAAGCTTAGCTGTACCTTCTTCAGCCCCCTTTAACTTGCTCTTTGATGAATCTATCTTTTTACTAGCATCACTTAATCCGTCATTTATTTTGTTTAATCCATTATTTGCTTTATCTATACCTTGTGAAACTTGACCAGCTTGGTCATTTACATAAATTTCATCAAGACGAACTCCTGTTGGTCTAGTAACACTTAATACTGATTTTATATCATTACTAGAGTTTTGTAGATTATTAGAAAGTTTTTCTATTAAGGCTACATATTCAGGCTTTCTCATATCATCATCATTTTCTATGTATATTGAAACAGGAGATGCTTGTCCTATACCAAAGTCATCTGCTATTATATTAAATCCTTCCTTAGCAGAGTAAGTATCCCCAATTTCATTTAAATTGTTAAATGATTGATGAAAGTTATTAAATAAAATAGGAAGTAAAAGTATGGTGAATATAGCTCCAAGTATAGGAATTGGTTTACTAAATGCTTTATTAGCTAACTTAGCCCAAAGTCTATTTTCTTCTGCTTTAAAGGTTCCTTTAACAGGCCAAAAAATATTCTTTCCTAATATAATCATTACTGCTGGGAAAATTGTAAATAAGGCTGCAATTAAAAATAATATACCAATTGCTACAGCTACGGCACTTCTATATAAATTAAATCCAATAAAATTTAAGGATGCAAAAACAACAAACACTGGAGTAGCACTAGATAAAACTGTTTTACCAGCAGTTTTAAAGGTTATTTTTACAGAATCAAGTCTATTATTTCCATTAGCTAATTCCTCTTTAAATCTATTAAGTAGCAAAATAGAGTAATCAGTTCCAATACCGAACATTATACAAATCATAAATATTTGAGTGTAGTTTGAAAGAGGAAAATTAAACTTATCTGCTAAAATCCCAACAACAGATTGAGCTCCTAAATAACTTATTCCTACAGTAAGTAAAGGAATAAATGGAGTAACTACTGATTTAAACAATAATATAAGGACTATGAATATAAATATTACAGTTATTGTTTGAGTTTTATTTAGTCCTTTTTGTGCAGCCACATTAACATCATTCTCTATAAGACTTTGTCCTGTAACATAGGTTTCAACCCCTGGAGTTTTTAATTCATCATTTAAAGTTTTTTCTATTGTACTTACAGAGGAATCCTTTGGATTTACTGTCATTAAGGCTATAATAGTTTTACCATTTTCAGAGTTAAGTTGATTTTTTAGCTGAGGAGTATCAAAACTATCATTTATACTTTGAATATAATCACTATTTTCTTTTGATTTCAATCTATCAATAGTATCCTTTATATTTTTTAGATTTTCATCTGTTAATTTATTACTTGAGTGAAAAACAGCTATATAGCTATCTTTGCTATTAAATTTATTATCTGATTGGAGTATGTCTGAAATTTTAGAAGAATAATCATCAGGTAATTGTATTCCTCCTTTTTCACTAACTAGCTTTGATAGGGAAGGGGCAGTTAAAAATAAAAATGCTACAACTGCACACCATATTATTAAAATAAAAAAGCTAAGTGGTTTATTAAGTTTAATCTTTTTAAGTATATTATCTTTCATATATTCCCTTCTTTCTTTTACCACTTTAATTAACTTAGTTAATAAAAAATTAATAATTTCATTAAGTTTTTTAGATTTGTTTTAAATTAAATTTCACTTAAGATATAAGATATTATTTAATTAAAAGTAATGTTGCTATAAATTTATCATAGCACATATTTAGTTTAAATATGAACTAAATGTTAACTTGTTAAATGCAAAAAAACACATGATTCTTTAAGAGTTTTCTTAAAATCATGTGTTTTCTTTAAAATAATGTATTAGTCGTTAGATTTACCAACACCTGAAAGTATTATTCCAGGGTTATGATCTATAGCCCATGAAATACCCCAGTCATTTTGGAATATAAGTAGATTTCTATCTTTAAAATCTTTAACTTTCTTTGTATCAGAAGTTAAGTTTAGTGAATCTACATCTATATTATCATTTTCAATCCATCTAACATATCTAAATGGAAGTCTTTCCATTTTTATATCAACATTGTATTCATTTTTTAATCTATATTCTAAAACTTCAAATTGAAGAACACCAACAACACCAACTATGATTTCTTCCATACCGATGTGTAATTCTTTAAATACCTGAATAGCACCTTCTTGAGCTATTTGAGTAACACCTTTTATGAATTGTTTTCTTTTCATAGTATCTACAGGTTTAACTCTAGCAAAGTGCTCAGGAGCAAATGTAGGAATACCTTCAAATTTGAATTTCTTAGGATTTAAACATAAAGTATCTCCTATTGAGAATATACCTGGGTCAAATACCCCTATGATATCTCCAGCGTAAGCTTCTTCAACAACCTCTCTATCTTGAGCTAAGAATTGTTGAGGTTGAGCAAGTTTAACCTTCTTACCACCTTGAACGTGGAAAACATCTTTTCCTTTTTCAAATTTACCAGAACATATTCTCATGAAAGCAAGTCTATCTCTATGAGCTTTATTCATGTTAGCTTGTATTTTAAATACGAAAGCTGAGAATGGTTCAGTCATTGGATCTATTTCACCTATTGATGAATTTCTTGGAAGTGGAGAAGTAGTTAGTTTTAAGAAGTCATTTAAAAATGGCTCAACTCCAAAGTTTGTAAGAGCTGATCCAAAGAATACAGGAGTTAATTCTCCTTTTCTAACTTTCTCTAAATCAAATTCGTCACCAGCTATATCTAATAGTTCAACATCTTCCATTAACTTATTATGTAAATCTTCACCTAGAAGTTCTTTAAATTTAGGATCTTCTAAGTCACCAGTTATAGTTGAAACCTCGCTTTGTCCATGGTTTCCACCATCAAATAAGTGGATTGTGTTTGTAGCTCTATCATAAACACCTTTAAAGTGACTTCCACATCCTATTGGCCAATTCATTGGGTAAGATTTTATACCAAGTTCACTTTCAATATCTTCTAGAAGTTGGAATGGATCTCTAGTTTCTCTATCCATTTTGTTTACAAAAGTAAATATAGGAATTTCTCTTAATGAAGCAACTTGGAATAATTTTCTTGTTTGATCCTCAACCCCTTTAGCTCCATCTATAACCATAACAGCTGAGTCGGCAGCCATAAGTGTTCTATATGTATCCTCTGAGAAGTCTTGGTGACCAGGAGTATCTAGTATATTTATACAATATCCACCATAGTTAAATTGCATAACAGATGAAGTAACAGAGATACCTCTTTGCTTTTCTATTTCCATCCAGTCAGAAACTGCGTGTGTAGCAGCTTTTCTAGCCTTTACAGAACCAGCCATTCTAATAGCTCCTCCATAAAGTAAGAATTTTTCAGTAAGAGTAGTTTTACCAGCATCAGGGTGAGATATGATGGCAAAGGTTCTTCTTTTCTCTATTTCCTTAATTAAATCGCTCAATCTAATTTCCTCCTTAATTTTTTTATGTATATTAAAATATTAACTATTTTCCTTCATTAATATATATAAATATGAAAGATTAAGAAAATAATTGTTTTATCTCTTAAATAGCCTAGACTATTATATCATAAAATAACTATCAAATTAATAAATACTTTTAAGTAAAAAAATAGGTCATATTCTTAATCTTTAATATGACCTATTTTATATATTTTATTTTGAATTTTTCTTTTTAAGTTCTCTCATAGTAGGTAGTGCGTCTTTATTATCTAATCCAACAATAGATAGTATTTGTTTAGCTCTATCTTTAGTTGAACCTTCTATAGTTGTGTATTTAACATTTTCACTATCTAAGAATTGCTTTAATGCATTATCAACTGCAGAGGCAGTTGATTCATCTTGCCATCTAACACCATCTTGAGTATAACCAAATTCTCTAGGAACAAAGAAGATATGATCATACTTTTGAAGATCTTTAAGAGCTAAATGGTAAAGATCTTTTAGTATTTCAATTTCTTTTTCAGATCTTTTTTTATCACCTAGCATAAATCTTCCATATATATATGGTACAAAAGTTGCATAATCTGTTAAAGCATAATCAAATTGATTTAATGATTCTTCTAAACGAAGTTGTCCTAAATAAATACCGTATTGTTCAGAAATAGTTTCTATCATACCTTTTTCTTTAAGATATTCTGTACTATATTCAGTTGCGGCTCCAACATCTAAGCCTCTGATTTTAAACTCAACATAAAGTTGTTGTATTAAAGTAGTTTTTCCACATCTTGGACCACCAAGTATTGCAATTCTAACTGGCATATTGACCCCCCATTAAATTATATATTTACAGTAAGTAAAATAGAGAAATAATTTGTTTTTAAGAATTAATTTATTATATACATTAAATCAAAATTTCTAAATAAATGACAAATTTCATTATATCAACATGATAGAAGTATTTCAATATTTTAAATTCCTTAAAATAATTAATAAAAACTTTATAATATATTAATGATACAAACAAATTATTACAATTTATTTGCAATAATTTGAAAAAAAGCAATGATATGATATAATCTTAAATGTATATGTCAAAAAATAATGAAATAGTATAATAATTTTGATATAATTACCTAGTATAAAATAAAGAAAAATTTAACATATATTTGTAAATAAAGTTTAAGAGGTGAATTAATGTATAAATTAGTAGCTATAGATATGGATGGAACTTTATTGAAAGAAGATAAAACTGTATCTGAAAAAACTAAGGAAGCAATAAAGAAAGCTAGAGAAAAAAATGTAAAAGTAGTTTTAGCAACAGGAAGACCAGTAGATGGAGTAAAAAGATATTTAGAAGAATTAGATTTATGTCATGATGATGAGTATGTTTTAACTTTTAATGGAGCTATAGTTAAGGAAGTTGGACCTGATAGAGTAATTTGTAGAGATACTTTAAAAGGTAGCGATTTAAAATATTTATATGAAATAAGCAAAAATGTTGGAGTTAATATACATGCTTTTTCTAATTTTGGCTGTGTAACTCCTAAGATGAATAAATATACAGAATTAGAAGGTAGAATAAACGGAATAGAAGTTTGTGAAGCTGATTATAATGACATAAAAGAAGATGAAGAAATAATAAAGATAATGATGATTGATGAACCAGAAGTTCTAGAAGAAGGAATTAAGAAGTTACCAGAAGAAGTATATGAAAAATATACTGTAGTAAGAAGTGCTCCTTATTTCTTAGAGTTTTTAAGTAAGACTTGTAATAAAGGAGAAGGGGTTAAATCTCTAGCTGAAAGCTTAGGTATAAAAAGAGAAGAAGTTATAGCAATTGGAGACGCTGGAAATGATCTTCATATGATAGAGTATGCAGGCCTTGGAGTTGCTATGGGAAATGCTTTTGAAGAAGTAAAAGAAAAAGCTGACTTTATTACAAAAAGTAATGAGGAAGATGGCGTAGCTTTTGTTTTTGAAAAATTTGTTTTATAGATTTTAATATAAAAATATGATTAAAGTTAAGGGGGATTTTATGCAAAACATAAATGATATTCCAATTAAATCAGAGTGTAGTAAGGAAAAAAGCTATCTATTTTATAATGTTGCAAAAAGATGTTTTGACTTAATATGTTCGTTAATTGCGTTAATATTATTTTCACCAATATTTTTGATTTTATATATATGGGTGAAGGTTGATTCTAAAGGACCAGCATTTTTTGGGCATAAAAGAATTGGTAAAGACAGAAAATATATAGATGTTTATAAATTTAGATCTATGGTTTCTAATGCAAAAGAGGTGTTTGATAATTTTACACCAGAGCAAAAAGCTGAATTTGAAAAGAATTTCAAGTTAGATGATGATCCAAGAATAACTAAATGTGGAGCTTTTTTAAGAAAGACAAGTTTAGATGAATTACCTCAATTAATAAATATTATTAAAGGAGATATGAGCATTGTTGGACCAAGACCAATAGTAGATAAAGAAGTTGAAAAGTATGGTGAATATGCAGACAAGCTTTTCAGTGTTACACCAGGATTAACTGGTTATTGGCAAGCAAATGGAAGAAGTGACACAACATATGAAGAAAGAGTACAAATGGATATGTACTATATAGATAATAGATCTTTATGGCTTGATATTAAAATAATATTTAAGACGGTTATATCAGTTATAAAAAAAGAAGGAGCTGTATAGATGAAGATATCTATAATTTGTCCATTGTATAATGCTGAAAATTATATAATGAGTTTACACAATAAAATATTAGAACAAGAAAAACCAGAGGGTACAGAAGTCGAAGTTTCATATGTTTTAACTAGATGTAAGGATAAAACAGAAGAAATGTTAAAAAATATGAATTTACAATATACACTTATAGAACCAAAGGATTTTTCACATTCAAAAACTAGGGAGATGATGGCTTTTAAGTCAACAGGAGATATTATAGTTTTTATATCACAAGATGTAATGATGAAGAATAACTTTTGGCTTAAAAATTTAGTACAACCTATTATAGATGGGGAGTGTGAAGCTTCATTTAGTAGACAACTTTGTACTAATAATACTATAGAAAAATATATAAGAGAAAAGAATTATCCTGAAGAATCAAGAGTGGTTTCTAAAAAGGATATTAATAAATATGGATTATTAACATTTTTCTATTCAGATGCATCATCAGCTGTTAAAACAAGTGTATATAAAGAGTTAAATGGATATGACAATAAAAGACTTTTAATAAATGAAGATATGTATTTTGCTGAAAAGCTTATACAAGCTGGATATAGAATAAAGTATTGCTCAGATTCTGAAGTTTATCATTCTCATGTATTTACTCTTAAATCATTGTATGAAAGATACTTTGATACTGGAGTTTTCTTTAGACAAAACTCACAGTTCCTAAATTATAAAGGGAATAAGAGTGGTAAAGATTTAGCTATTCATGTATTAAAAAGATCATTAGAAGATAAAAACTTTAAGGTTACATTAAATATATTACCTAATTTTGGAGCGAGATTTATTGGAAGTTTCTTAGGAAAGAAATATGAAAGTTTACCTAGAAGTTTTGTTATGGCTTCTTCAATGAGTAAAAAGGTATATAGTCAAATTTAGGATTAAGGTAGAAGGTGAGAAGATGAAAGGAATTATATTAGCTGGTGGAAGTGGGACAAGATTATATCCAGTAACAAAGGCAATGTCAAAGCAAATGGTACCAATATATGATAAGCCGATGATATATTACCCAATGTCAGTATTAATGTTAGCTGGAATAAGAGAGGTATTAATAATATCAACAGAAAGAGATTTACCTAATTTTAAAGAGTTATTTAAAGATGGAAGTGAATTAGGTTTAAATATAGAATACAAAGTTCAAGAAGCACCAAATGGACTTGCAGAAGCATTTATAATTGGAGAAGAATTCATAGGAGATGACAATGTAGCTATGATTCTAGGAGACAATATATTCTATGGACAAAACTTCTCAAGTAATTTAAAGGAAGCCGCTGCTTTAGAAAAGGGTGCTATGGTATTTGGATATTATGTTCAAGATCCTAAGGCCTTTGGAGTAGTAGAATTTGATGAGAATGGAAAGGTAATTTCTTTAGAAGAAAAGCCAGAACATCCAAAATCAAAGTATGCAGTTCCAGGACTTTATTTCTATGACAATACAGTAATAGAAAAGGCAAAAGGATTAAAGCCATCTGCAAGAGGAGAACTAGAAATAACTGATTTAAATAGATTATATATGGAAGAAGGAACTTTAAAAGTTAATTTATTTGGTAGAGGAATGGCTTGGTTAGATACAGGAACTCATGCTTCAATGTTACAAGCATCTAACTTTGTTGAAGCTGTTCAAAATACTCAAGGTACATATATAGCTTGTTTAGAAGAGATTGCTTATAGAAAAGGATGGATTTCTTCAGAGAAGGTATTAAACTTAGCTAAACCATTAATGAAAACTGGTTATGGTAAGTATTTAGTTGATATAGTTGAAGAGTTAGAACAAAAAAAATAATAGAGAGATATTAGACGATTATATAAATTTACATAATATAACAAATTCTTATATTATGTAAATTTTTTTGAACTTTATATACAATTTATTGAAAGTGGTGAAAAGATGAGTAACTTTAAATTTATAGAAACAAAAATAAAAGATTTATATATTATAGAACCAAAAGTTTTTGGAGATGAAAGAGGATATTTCATGGAAACATATAGTCAAAAAGCTTTTGAAGAAGCTGGACTTACTATGAAATTTGTTCAAGATAATGAATCAAAATCTAAAAAAGGTGTTTTAAGAGGATTACATTTCCAAACTAAACATACTCAAGGAAAGCTTGTTAGAGTAACTCAAGGAGAGGTTTGGGATGTAGCTGTAGATTTAAGAAAAGGATCACCTACATTTGGACAATGGGAAGGTGTTCATTTAAGTGCAGAAAATAAAAGACAATTCTACGTTCCAGAAGGATTTGCTCATGGATTTGTAGTTTTATCTGATGAAGCTGTATTTAACTATAAATGTACAGATTTTTATGCTCCAGAATATGACAGTGGACTTCTTTGGAATGATAAATATGTTAATGTAGAATGGCCTTTAGAAGGAATAGAAGAAATAATCTTATCAGAAAAAGATAAGAAACAAAAAACTTTAAAAGAATTAGATATTCCTTTTATATATGAAGGTTAATAGGAGGAAGTCTATGAAAATATTAATAACAGGTTCAAATGGACAATTAGGAAATGAACTTCAATCAATAATAAAAAGTGGAAAAGCAGAAATAGGTTCAGTTAGTGAAAATATAAAAAACTCAGAAGTTATTGCTTTAGATGTTGATAAATTAGATATAACTAGCTTAGAAAATGTTAAAAATGTACTTAATGAAGAAAAACCAGATGTAGTAATAAACTGTGCAGCGGCAACAAATGTTGACGGATGTGAAAGTAATGAAGATTTTGCATTTAAAGTTAATTCTTTAGGAGCAAGAAATTTAGCTATGGTTTGTGAAGAAATTGGAGCTAAATTAGTTCAAGTTTCAACAGATTATGTATTTAGTGGTTTTGGTGAAAAACCATTAACTGAGTTTGATTTAACTGCACCTTATAGTGTTTATGGAAAAACAAAACTTTTAGGTGAAAATTATGTTAAAGAGTTTTGTTCAAAATATTATATAGTTAGAACCGCTTGGTTATATGGATATGTGGGACATAACTTTGTTTACACAATGATGAGACTTGGAAAAGAAAAAGAATCATTAAATGTAGTTAATGATCAAAAAGGAAATCCAACTCACGCAAATGATTTAGCATATCATATATTAAAGCTTATAGAAACAGAAGAATACGGAATATACCATTGTACAGGAAAAGGGGAATGTACTTGGTATGATTTTGCTAAAGAAATAATGGAGTTAGCTGGCAATAAGTGCATTGTTAACCCATGTACTTCAGAAGAATATAAAACACCAGCTAAAAGACCAGAATATTCATCATTAGATAATATGATGCTTAGATGTACAATTGGTGATGAAATGAGAGATTGGAAGGAAGCTTTAAAAAGCTTTTTTGAAAATCAACAAAATCAATAAAAGTTATTAAAGTTAGGAGAGAATTAAATGAAAACTTACTTAGTTACAGGTGGAGCAGGATTTATAGGATCTAACTTTGTATTATATATGTTAAAGAAATACAAAGATATAAAAATAATAAACTTAGATAAATTAACTTATGCAGGAAATTTAGAAAACTTAAAATCAATAGAAAATGATGAAAGACATATATTCGTTCAAGGAGATATATGTGATAAAGAATTAGTTTCAAGTTTATTTGAAAAATATGAGATAGACTATGTAGCTCACTTTGCAGCAGAATCACATGTTGATAGAAGTATAAGAGAGCCAGAAGTATTTGCTAAAACTAATGTATTAGGAACAGTAAATTTACTTAACTGTGCTAAAAATGCATGGGAAACAGAAGAAGGATGGAAAGAAGGAGTTAAATTCCTGCATGTTTCAACAGATGAAGTTTATGGTTCATTAGGAGAAACAGGATATTTCATGGAAACAACACCATTAGATCCACATAGTCCATATTCATCAAGCAAAGCAAGTTCAGATTTAATGGTTAAGGCTTATGCAGATACATATAAAATGCCAGTAAACATAACAAGATGTTCAAATAACTATGGACCATTCCAATTCCCAGAAAAACTTATACCACTTCTAATAAATAACTGTTTAAATCATAAGGATTTACCAGTTTACGGAGATGGAATGAATATAAGAGACTGGTTATTCGTTGAAGACCATGCAAAAGCAATCGATATGGTAATAAACGGGGGAAGACTTGGAGAAGTTTACAATGTTGGTGGACATAATGAAAGAACTAACATACAAATAGTAAAAACAGTTATAGAATACTTACATGATAATGTAGATGAAGAAATAACTGAAAACTTAATAAAGTATGTTGAAGATAGAAAAGGTCATGATAGAAGATACGGAATAGATCCAACAAAGATAAAAGAAGAGTTAGGATGGTATCCAGAAACAACTTTTGAAGTTGGAATAAAGAAAACAATAAAATGGTACTTAGATAATAAAGAATGGATGGAAAATGTAACATCAGGAGATTATCAAAAATATTATGAGAAGATGTATAGATAATAAATTGAATATAGGAGATAATATATGAATTTAAGAAATAAATCAAACACAAAGTATGAACTTTTTATATATTTTGTGCTATTCTCAATATTTATTAGAGACTTTAAAATATATATACCTCTATTTGTACTAAATATATTATATGTTATATATCTTATTTTTAAAAAAGAGATACATATAAATTTAAAAAAATGGAATATTACTTTAGCTTTATTTATAATATGGACAGTTATAAATACTATAATAGCAAGTTTTATTTTTAAACATCCTGTATATTATTCAAATGTTATAAAACTTTTGCTTAATATGAGTTTTCTATTATCAACATATTTTGTTGTAGATGGAACAAATATGAAGTTCCATAAGAAAACTTTAGTTAGATTTTTAGAGTTTATAATATTGATTAATTTTATACAAATTATATATATTTATTTTGATGGCAAGTTATTTAATGATTTTTTTAGTGGCGCACTAACAGAAAGTTCTGATGCAGCTTATACAATCAGTAGTTATCATAATATAATTGGAGCAGAAAATAAGAATATTTGGGCTACTAAGTTTGCATTAATATATATGATATACCTTTACATATGTGCCTTCGATAATTTTAATATAAATTTAATTGAAAAAATAAGTTTTATAATTTTAGGGATAGTAACAGTTGTACTTTTATTAAGCAGAACTGCTCAAGTAGCTATAATAATACCGATAGTATTTTTAGCTTTTTATAGTATGAGAAATTTAAATTATAAATATAGAATAGGTATATATGCAGTAAGTGGAATTTTATTCTTGGGAGCACTGTTTGTCTTTTTTGATAAATTTTTCCACTTAGAGTTTAATATGACAGATGGTGGCTTTACAAGATTATATATATGGAAAGAATTTATTATAAGCGTTTTTGATACTCATTTTATAGTAGGTAATGGTATAGGATATAGTGCTTATTTCATTCAGGATATATTAGGAAGGTTTGAATCAAATCTTCATAACGTATTTCTTAATATATTTTTTGAACTTGGAATAATAGGAATTGTTCTTTATATTACCTTTATAATTCAATTTTTTAAAGATTTTATTACAAGAAAAAATATATTGAAAAATTTATTTATGATAATATTTCCTATGTTAGCCATAGTTTGTTTACAATACTTAGGATATGATAATGATTTAGTAGTAACTTTAACACTATTAATTATAATAAATATGATTATGAAGAAAGATGAGCAAAGAATATGATTAGAAAATTTTCATTGATAATGGCTACCTATGGGAGAAAAGATGAAGTAGGGTGTTTTCTTGAAAGTCTAATGAATTCAAATTATCCAATGGATAAAGTTGAAGTAATCATTGTTGATCAAAATAAAGAAATAGACTTAGAGCCCATAATTAGTAAATATAAAGAAAAAATAAAAGTGGTTCACATAAAATCTAATGAAAGAGGATTAGCTTTAAATAGAAATAAGGGGTTAGAGATAGCAACTGGAGATATAATAGCTTTTCCAGATGATGATTGTGAATATCTAGTAGATACCCTTAATATAGTTAATAATTACTTTGAAAATGAACATTGTGACTTATTAATGGGAAGAATTGTTGAGCGTAATGGTGAAGATTCACTTAGGGAGTGGCCTAAAGAGAAGATAGAAATAAATAAAAATAACTTTTATACAAAGTGTTCTTCAGTAACTATGTTTTTAGATAGTAAAAAATGCTTTGTAAAATTTAATGATCAATTAGGAGCAGGTAAATATTTTGGAGCTTGTGAAGATGCAGATTTGATATATAAAAACTGTAAAAAGGGTCTAAAAATAATATATAATCCAGAACTTCAAATATATCATCCACATTATGATTCAAATAGCAATATGGATGATAAGAAAATATATAGTTATGGTTTAGGATTTGGTGCAATGGTAAAATCAAATTTTGATTTTTCTATGCTAATATTATTTATTAAGGCTGAGGGATATCATTTCTTAAAATCATTAATATATTTAATAACATTTAAGACAACTAAGTCAAAAAGAAGTTGGCTTGCTTTTAAAAGTAGAATAAAAGGATTTTTTGAATATAAAAATTAACCATAAAGCATAAAAGAATTTTGAAATATAAAATTCTTTTATGCATTTATAATATAATTTGCTTATGAAATAAGAGATTTTTAGGAGATAGTTATGAGTAAAGTGAAAAGAAAATTAAAGAACATAGTAAGAAATATTATGTTGAGTGAAACTTTTGCAAATACAAATTTAGTAAAAAATATGAGGAAAAATCATAAAGAGAAATTAGAAGAAGGAAGAAGAGTTTTATTTAAAGAGCATGCTAAAGATTGTTTAGAAACTATAAAGGAAAATTTAGATAAGAATAATCTTCATTTTTGGCTTGATTATGGAACTTTGCTTGGAGCTATGAGAGAAAAGGATTTTATAGCACACGATTTAGATATAGATTTAGGAATGTTTTACGAAAATCAAGTTGAAGAAGTAGAAAAAGCTTTTAAAGAAGCTAATATAAAAAAAGTTCGTGAATTTACTTTAGATGGTAAGGTAGTAGAGCAAACATATAGCTATAAAGGGTTATACTTTGATATATTTTACTATTTTAAAGATGAAAATCTTATGTGGACATATGGATTTACTTTTAAAAATAATAAACTAAATAAAGTTAGTTATAAAGATAAGGATGTATCAACTGGCTTTGAAGGAATGAAGTATTTTGTTAAGAAGAGAGGCCTTGAAAAAATCATGTTTAAAGGAAAAGAATATACAGTTCCTGAAAATCCAGATGGTTATTTAAGAGAAAATTATGGACCAAATTATATGACACCTATAAAGGAATGGGATTATGTAGAAGCACCAACAAATCAAGAAAAGTTAAAGGGTGGAGACATAGTAATGATAGAATATTATAATTAGGAGGAACTATGAGTAAATCAATATCGAAAAATATAATATTTAAATTCTTATTAAATATTTTTAATGTAGTAGTTCCAATAATTATAGGTCCTTATGTATTAAGAGTTTTAGGACCAGACTTAATGGGAACAATAAACTTCTCCCAAACAATATATGGATACTTTTTCATATTTGCAGGTTTTGGAGTATATCAATATGGTTTAAGAGAAATAAGTAGAGTTAGAGACGATAAAAAAAAGCTCTCACAGGTATATACCAGTCTATTTACTCTAACCTTTATAACAAATATACTTACAACAATTGGGTATGTATTATTTGTTCAGTTTAACTATTCTGGAACAGAAATATATGTTGCTTGTATGATATTAACTTTTAATTTATTAGCTAATATCTTTTATACTGAATGGGTAAATGAAGGATTAGAAAACTATGACTTCATAACAATAAAAACTATTATAATTAGAATTGTTTATGTAGTATTTTTATTTATACTTGTTAGAAGTGCAAATGACTTAAAAGAATATATGATTCTTTTAGTTTTATCAACATTTTTAAATAATATTGTAAGTTTTATATACATAAGAAAAAGAATACCTTTTGATTTTTCTGACTTAAAATTATTAAGGCATATAAAACCTATGTTTTTAGTTGTTATATTATCAAATGCCAATGTATTATACACTCAACTTGATAGATATTTTATAGGAGAGTATATAAATATGGATTCTGTTGCTTATTATACAACAGCGCAAAATATAAGTAACATAATAAATACCTTGTTGCTTACAGTTATTTATGCAACTATTCCAAGAATGTCAAATTATATAGCAAATGAAAATCATGATGAATATAAAGGTTTATTAGATAAAATTTCTAAAATGTATTTTATAGTTCTTTTCCCAGCTGCTATAGGTATGTTGGTTTTAGCTAAAGAGGTAATTCTTATATATGGTGGTAGTAAGTATTTAGATGCTATACCAATGCTTAAGGTTTTTGCTATATATATAATTACTTTAGGATTTGAGACCATATTAAGTAATCAGGTTATGTATATAAGAGGAAAAGAGAAAGAACAAGTAAAGATAACATTTATAGGGGGAGCAGTAAACCTAATATTAAATGTAACATTATTATGGACAGGTTATTTCAATGGAACAAATGCAGTAATAACAACAATGCTAGCTAATATAGTCGTTATTATATTAGAATACTTATATATAAAATTTGTTATGAACTTAGATTTTAACATTTTTAGCCTAGATAAGATGAAGTATCTAGCAATATCATTATTATTTATACCTATAACTTATTTTATAGGAAAATTTATAAGTGGAGTTATACTATTTACTTTAGCAGTAATGATTATAAACCCATTAGTTTATTTCTTGATTTTACTAGTTATTAAAGATGATTGTTTATTAGAAATAATAAATAAATTTACTAAAAAATTAAAAAGATAAAAAATAAAAGGGGGAGTTTCATTGATTAAAAAGTTTATTCTTGCTACAGTTATTACTTTAAGTGTAACTTCAATTAATGTTCTAGCTTCAGAGAATGTAAATGATAAGTCTGATGAAAATAAGTCTTCTACTTTAGTTGGAGAAACTTATGAAATTGTAAAAGAGCCAAATATGTTTTTTTCAATTCCAGGTGATAATGTAGAAAGCTATAAAGATGAAAATGGAATTGAGAGAGAAGAATTTAAAAAGGATAAAGAAGGTCAAGAATCTATAAACAGACTTGTTACAAAGACTAAGAGTAAGTATGAGATAGCATTAGCTCATGAAAATGGGAAATATACATTTTTAGATTCTGCAAACACAAAGGAAGAAGCAGAGAAAAAGGTTGAAAATGCAAGTGAAAAATATAATACTTTTGCAGCAATGCCTGTTGTTTTAAATGATAGTGGACAAGTAGCTTATTCAGAAAAATCAATGGGAAGATTAGTTAAATATAAAAATGGAAGTCCAGCTGGATATGGAGAAATAACTAATATATATGCTAATCCTAATTTAACAAATGACTTTACATATATTAATCATGGTTATGTAGATGATGTTCCAATAATTGAGGATAGAGGAAATGTTGCAAAAATAGAAGTTGGAGGATATGAAGGTTGGGTAAATAAAGATACTAGTTCTGGAAATTATGATTTAGTCATAGTACCATTAAACCAAGTAAAAAATCCAAGTTATTATATAGTTAGAGATGGAGAGTTAATCCATTATATAAGTAGTGATCTTACCAATTATTCTGAAGGTGGATATGAGGTTGTTATAGGACCAGCACCTAATTTCTTAAGTGAAAATGTAAAATATTATAGTTATGATAACAAATATTTTTATAAAGATTTAAGTACATTAATAGGTGATTTACAAAATGATAATCATAATAATTCCGTAAATGCAAATAATCCTTTTTATCCATATTATATGCATTTACCATTTAGAAGTAAAACAACATTTACTGCTGAAGAATTAAATAATTTTATTGCTAAAAAGACAAAATCATATAGCAAATTAAGAGGAACTGGACAAGCTTTTATAGATGCACAAAATAAATATGGAGCAAATGCTCTTTTACTTTTAGGACTAGCGGCTAATGAATCAGCTTGGGGAACATCTCAAATAGCTCAACAAAAAAATAATTTATTTGGAATAAATGCTATTGATTCAAGTCCAGGAGCATCAGCAAATTCATTTGAAACTGTTGAAGGCTGTATAAATGATTTTGCAAAATATTATATTTCTAGAGGATATTCAGATCCAGAAGATTGGAGATATTTTGGAGGATACCTTGGAAATAAGGGTAGTGGAGCTAATGTTAAATATGCTTCAGATCCATTCTGGGGAGAAAAAGCAGGACAAAATGCTTATATAGCTGATTACTGGACAAGTGGAAAAGGAATAGCAGGTTTAAAAGATTATAATTACTATCAGCTAGGCATTTATACAGGGGCTAGTAGTGTTACAAATAAAGATAATGAAAAATTATATGATGTAGGTAGCTTATATACTGAAAGAGTAGAAAAAATAGGAGCTACAACAATTTTAACTAGCAAAGAAAAGATTAATCACAATGGAAAAGAATGTTATGAAATAAATCCAGTTAGAACAACTCCTGTAATATCAAATGGATCACCAGTAGCATTCCCAGGTCCATACGATTGGAATGATAAAGGCTTTGTAGATGCATCAAAAGTTAAGCTTATAAATGAAGGTAAGTATTCTGAAAATGTTATGGGAAAATGGGAATTAAATAATGGCATATGGTACTATTATATAGACGGAAAATATGTTACTGGGTGGAATAATATAGATAATAACAAGTATTATTTTGATCAATCAGGTAAGATGCAAACAGGTTGGCTATGTATAGATAATATATGGTATCATTTTAGAGATAATGGAACAATAGACATAGGTTGGAGAGAAATAGATGGATATTGGTATTATTTTAATAATGATGGAGAAATGCAAAAGGGTTGGCAGACAATAGGTAAATATAAGTATTATTTCAATGATAATGGAGTAATGAATATTGGCTGGAGAAAAATAGATAATATTTGGTACTATTTTAATATAAATGGAGAAATGCAAACAGGATGGTTATTTGAAAATAATATATGGTATCATTTTGAAACTACAGGTTCAATGACTGTAGGATGGAAAAAAATAAATAATGATTGGTACTATTTTAATTCAAATGGAGAAATGCAAACAGGATGGCAAAATATTGGTACTCCAAAATATCATTTTAGAGATAATGGTGTAATGGACATTGGATGGAGAGAAATAGATGGACAATGGCATTATTTTAATGAGAATGGAGAAATGCAAACAGGTTGGCAATATATAAATGGAAATAGTTATTATTTCGATGAAAAAGGAATATGGAAACAGTAATAAAAAGACTGATTAAATTCAGTCTTTTTATTATAGAATAAATTTCTAATATTGATAAATATAACGTAATAAGGTAATATTTAAGTATAAGCAAGTTTATACGCTAATTCAAAAAAAGAGGTGGACAAGTGAAGAGAAAAAGTATTGCATTAGTTCTTTCTTTAGGACTGTTAGGTTCTGTTACTTTAGGTAGCATTGAAACAGTTTATGCTGAAGGAAATAAGAACACAACTAATATTAGTGAAGTAAAAGTTGACAATAAGGTAGAATTAAGTGACAAGAAAAACAAAGAGATAAAAAATGGATGGGAAATTATAAATGATAAGTGGTATTATCATGAAAGTGATGGAAGTTTAGCTACTGGGTTTAAAAAAATAAATGATGAATGGTATCGTTTTGATAATAATGGAGAAATGCAAGTTGGCTGGCAATATATAAATGATATATGGTACCATTTTAGAGATAATGGACCTATGGATACTGGTTGGAGAAAGATTAATAATGATTGGTATTATTTTAATAATGATGGAGAAATGCAAACAGGATGGCAGTCTATAGGAAATAAAAGATATCATTTCAGAGATAATGGAGTAATGGACACTGGTTGGAGATCATTAGGAAGTGATTGGTATCTATTAAACTCAGATGGAGAAATGCAGACAGGTTGGCAACATATAAATAATATATGGTATCATCTTGAAGATGACGGTAAAATGAATACTGGATGGCAAGATATAAATGGAGACAAATATTATTTTAATAATAGCGGCGAAATGCAAACAGGTTGGCAATATATAAATGATATATGGTACCATTTAAGAGAAAATGGACCTGCAGATACTGGTTGGAGAAAAATAAATAATGACTGGTATTACTTTGATAATATAGGTAAAATGCAGACAAGCTGGCAAGATATTGATAACTCAACATATTATTTCAATGATAATGGAGTTATGAGTATTGGATGGAGAACTATAGAAAGTGAATGGTATTATTTTAATAATAGTGGAGAAAAAGAAAGCAACAAAGTTATAGATGATTGGTATTTAGATAAAAATGGAGTAGGAAATAAGATTGTAACTGAAGGTGTATATGGAAAGAGTGGAAAGGGTAGAGATTTAGAATATTATAGAATAGGACATGGTAAAAAGGTATTATTCTCAGTGTTTGGAGTACATGGATATGAAGATGCTTGGAGTGGTGATTCACAAGAACTTAAAATAATAGCTGAAAAGTCAGTAAATAGATTAAGAAGTGAATATAATACTAAAGGAATAGATTTAAGTGAATGGAGTGTATATATTATACCTTCAGCTAATCCAGATGGAAGAATTGATGGATGGACAAACAATGGACCAGGTAGAACTACAGTAACAACTAAGAATGATATAAATAGATCATTCCCTACAGGATTTTCTCCTTTTTATAGTGCTAGAAACTATACAGGACCAACAGCATTAGGTTCTCCAGAGGCAAAGGCTTTATATAGTTTCATAAATAAAACTATGGAAGGAGCAACTGAAAAAGTTCTTTTAGATGTACATGGATGGGAAAACAAAACAATAGGTAATCCTAGCATTGCTAGATATTTTGATAATGAATTTGGCTTTAGAAATATAAATAAATATCCAGGTGGATTTGTAATAACTTATGGAAATGCTATAGGAGCTAAATCAGTTTTAGTAGAATTTCCAGTTCCTTATTCACATCAAGATATATTAAGAAGAGATTTTTCAGGTAAATTTGCTAATGGATTAGTAAATATTCTTTTAAATAACTAAAAATAAGTATAACTAAACTATATGATAGAATTTTAAAAGTAATTTTATCATATAGTTTTTTTATGTTGTTTAAATTTTAATTTATACATAATTTAGATAAATGGTTATAAGAATAATTAACAAAGCATTTATTTTATGTTAAAATTATGAATATATAATTAATTTTTCATGTTTTAATAATTATTGTAAGGGGAGTCTATAATGAAATTTACAAAAAGAAAAATAAAATTATTTAGTTTAACTTGTGCAATTACTACTTTATGTAGTGGATTTGTATTAGGAGAAAATGTACAAGCAGCTAATAATAAGGAATGGAAATTTGAAAATAATAAGTGGAGCTATGTTGATTCTAATAATCTTAGAAGTAAGGATTGGGAGAATATAAAGGGGGATTGGTTTTACTTTAATTCAAAGGGAGAAATGGAAATAGGATGGAAGTATATAAATAAAACTTGGTATCATTTGAGAGAGAATGGCGTAATGGATACTGGTTGGAGAAAAATAAATGGAGATTGGTATTATTTTAATAATAGTGGATCTATGATGACTGGTTGGCAAAATATTAATGGAAGTTGGTACCATTTAAGAGATAATGGTGTAGTGGATATTGGATGGAGAGAACTAGGGGGAGCATGGTACCATTTAAATGAAAGTGGTGCTATGGAAAATGGATGGAAATATATAAATAATGAATGGTATCACTTAAATGAAAATGGACCTATGGATATAGGTTGGAAAAAGATAAATAACGACTGGTATTATTTTAATAATAATGGAGAGATGAAAATTGGGTGGCAAAATATAAATGATACATGGTATCATCTTAAAGAAAATGGAGTTATGGATACAAAATGGAACAAAATAAATGATTATTGGTATTACTTTAATTATGATGGGAAAATGATAAATAACCAATATATTGATGGATGGAGAATAGATAATAATGGGGTAGCTCATTATGAAAAAGCTTTTAGAAATCCAAAGTTAGAAAATAGTAATCAAATAATAGTTGTAACGACAAATAATATGAGTACAAGTTATTGTAATATAGAAATTTATGAAAAGAATGATTCTGGTGAATGGAATAATATTGATAGTACAACTGGAAGAGTAGGAGCTAATGGACTTGCTTACATTGAAAATAGAGTTCAATCAACTAATACTACTCCAGCTGGTGTTATGAGCATAACAGGCGCTTTTGGAGTTAAGAATAATCCTGGAACAAAATTAGATTATATAAAGGTTAATAATAATATGTATTGGGATTTAAATAGCGAAAATTCTACATATAATAGATTGATTAATTATAATCCAGGTGGAGATTATGAGCATTTAATTTCTTATCCTAGACAATATGAATATTCTTTAATAACTGATTATAATCACAATCAGGTTCCAAATAAAGGAGGAGCAATTTTTGTACATTGTCTAGGAAGAGGGGCTACTGGAGGATGTGTTTCGATGCCTAGAGAAAAAATGATTGAAATATTAAAGTGGATAGATCCTAAGAAAAATCCTAAAATTTTAGTTATTCCTAAAGATGATTTAGATGATTATTGGTATTAATACTTAATATAAAATAATCTTAAATAAGAAGTATATATCTAGCAATAATATCAAATTTAAATAGTAATTTTAAAATTAATATTATTAAATAGTTTTAAGAAGTATTAACTTATCTAGTATAAGTTAATACTTTTTTTATTGTAATAAGGAAAATTTTGTGATATTATATTAATGTTCAAAAAATGAACGAAGGGAGAGTTGAGGATGTTATCATATGATATTGAAGTTTTAAAGATTATAAATGATGAATACAATATAAGTCAAAGAAGATTAGCAGAAATGCTAAACATTTCTTTAGGTAAAATAAATTCTTTACTTAAGGAACTATTGACTAAAGAATACATAGTTAAAATTGATATAGATAAGAGAAATGTTAAATATGAATTAACTGAGGCAGGAATTGCATTACTAGAAAATTCATTAGATAAAGTTAAGAGTACAAAGTTATCAATACATAAGCATAAATATCATAAAGTTAAACAAGCTGTTATTTTAGGAGCTGGTGGTAAAGGTGATTTTGGAAAGCCATCTGGTTTTTTAGAGCTTGAAGAATTCAGAATAATTGATAGAATAATTGATATTTTAAAATCAAATGGTATAGAGAAGATTGTTATAGTAAATGGATATAAGAAAGAATACTATGAAGAATTAGCTGAAAAAGATTCAACAATTTTTTGTGTAACTAATTCAAATTATAAATGGACAGGAACAATGAGTTCTTTAGCTTTAGCTAAGGAATATATAGATGATGATTTTATATTGGTAGAAAATGATCTTGTTTTTGAAAGTAGAGCTGTAGAACAAATTATTAAAAATGATAATAGAGATTGTGTTTTAATTACCAATGAAAGTGGATCAGGGGATGAGGCCTTCGTTGAAATAAGAGATGGCTATCTTTTTAAAATGTCAAAAGATGTACACCAATTTAATAAGATTGATGGAGAAATGATTGGTATAAGCAAAATATCTTATAAATTATTTAAAATGATGTTAGAAGAATTTAAACATAATATAAATCCATATATAAATTATGAGTACACTATGTTAGATGTTGCTAGAAATTATAAGGTTGGTTATGAAAAGATAAATGACCTTGTTTGGGGAGAAATTGACAATAAAGATCAATATGAAAAAGTAAAGAAACACATTATACCTATGATAAGAAGAAAAGAAATGCAATATAAAATAGATCAAGTAAAAAGTGCTATAGTTAATGGATTAAAGGTTTCAGAAGAGGAAGTTAAAGAAATAGTACCTGTAGGAGGTATGACTAATAAAAACTATAAGGCTTTTGTAAATGACAAAGCTTATATAGTAAGAATACCAGGATTAGGTACAAGCTCTATGATTAATAGAAGAGATGAAATGATAAACTCTAAACTAGCAGCAGATGAAGGAATAGATGCTAAAATACTTTTCTTTGATGAAGAATCTGGAGTAAAGATTGCAGAACTTATAGAGGGAGCGGAAACTCTTAATCCTGCAACGGCTAAAAAGAAAGAAAATATGGAATTAGTGGTAGGGGCATTAAGAACTTTACATAATTCAGAGATAAAAATGGAAAATAGATTTAATGTTTTTGAGAAAATTGAGGATTATGAGAGTCTTGTTAAAAAGGTTAATGGTACTCTTTTTGAAGATTATTATGAAATAAAAACAAGAGTATTAAAGTTAGAAAAAGTTTTAGAAGATAATGGAATGGAAATAAAACCATGTCATAATGATACTGTTCCAGAGAATTTTGTTAAAGATATTAATGAAAGAATGTATCTAATAGACTGGGAGTACAGTGGATTAAATGATCCTATGTGGGATTTAGCGGCTCACTCAATTGAATGTGATTTTTCAGAGGATGATGAAGAATTATTCTTAAATCTATATTTTAACAATTTAATTGAAGATAAGCATAAGATAAGAATTCTTGTTTATAAAATATGTCAGGACTTTTTATGGAGCATATGGACTATTTTAAAAGAGGCTCAAGGCGATGATTTTGGAACTTATGGTATAGATAGATATAATAGAGGAAAGAAAAACTTAGATTTATTAGATAAAATTTTAATGGGGCAATAAAGTATGAATTTAAAGGAGAGGCAGTATGTTTAAAAGTAATTATAAGGGATATGGTAGTGGAATTATATCTGCTATGGCTTGGGGGCTAGATACTGTTTTAGTTGGAGTTATATTATCCATGGCTCCATTTATAAATACAGAGTCAGCTATAATGTTAGCTCCTTTTGTAAGTACATTTTTACATGATTTTTTTTCAACTTTATGGATGTTTATTTATATGATTTTTACAAGACAAGTTGGAAAACTTTTTAAGTCATTAAAAACTCCAAGTACAAAATATGTTATTTTAGCATCAATATTTGGTGGACCTATGGGTATGACTGGATATTTACTTTCTGTTAACTATATAGGACCATCATATGCAGCTACTATATCATCAATATATCCTGCTGTTGGAGCCGTTTTAGCAGCAATATTCTTAAAAGAAAAAATTAGTAGAAAAGGGTATATTGGATTAACAATAAGTATATTAGGAATAGCTCTTTTAGGATTTGGAAATGATGGGGGAAAAGCTAGCTTAATAGGATTTTTATTTGCTGGGTTAAGCGTTTTAGGATGGGGTTCAGAATCTGTAATATGCTCTTATGGTATGAAAGATGAAGATATAAGTCCTAAGCAAGCTTTACAAATTAGACAGTTTATATCTGCTCTTTTTTCAGGAGTAATAATTCTTCCTTTATTAAAAGCTTATCCATTAGTATTTGAAGTTTTAAAAGGAAATGTTACTTTTGTTATAATAGGAACAGCTTTAATGGGAACAATCTCTTACGTTTGTTATTATACAGCTATTCATAAATTAGGACCAACAAGAGCAATGGGACTTAATATAACTTATGTTGTATGGGCAATGATTTTTGATAAAGTACTATTAGGTCATAATATAACTATTAAAATGGTAATATGTGCTTTAATGGTTATGATAGGCTCATTTGTAGTGGCAACTCAACCAGCACATGAAGAAGAATTAACTAATGTTACTAATACAGCAGTGTAGTTCTTAATAGATATGAAATATATAATAAAGGAAATCAATAATATTTAACTAATTAAGATGGGATTGTAAATACCTTAATATTAGATTGTTTTAAAGAAAAAGAAATATAAAGTAAGTTTTGAGAGAATAATAAAGGAGATTAATAAATGAGAGCAATATTACTAGCAGCAGGAATGGGAACTAGATTAAGACCCCTAACTTTAGATACACCTAAGTCACTTATAGAAGTTAATGGAAGACCTCTTTTAGAAAGACAGATAGAATTTTTAAGAGAAAGAGGAGTAGAAGAAATAATTGTAGTTACAGGTTATCTTGCAGAAAAATTTGATTATTTAAAGGATAAATACGGAGTAAAACTAGTTAATAATGATAAATATGATATATATAACAATATATATACTATGTATTTAGTTAGAGAATATTTAGAGAATACCTATGTGGTTGATGCTGATGTTTACATATCAGAAAATTTCTTATTAGAAAAACCAGAAACATCAATGTATTTTTCTGCCAATAAACAAGGTTTTAAAGGAGAATGGAAACTTAGCTTTGATGAGGATTTAAAGGTAAATGATATAGAAGTTGGAGATGATGAAGGTTATATATTATGTGGAGTATCTTATTGGGATAAGAAAGATACAGATATAATAGTTAAGGAACTTGAAGACATGGTTGAAAATGGCGATTTTAGTGAGTTATATTGGGATGATATTGTAAAGAATAATATTTCTAAGTTAGATATTCGCATTGAAAAGATTTCAGAAAATAGTATTTATGAAATTGATAATTTAGAAGAATTAGACTATGTTAAATCAGTAGTAGAGAAATAATAAAGACAAGCTATTAGCTTAAGTTTTAGCTAATAGCTTGTCTCTTTTTTATATAAATTAAAATAGACTTTAATAATTACTAATAATTTTATAAATTAAAAATAAATTTTTATACATATTATTCTGGTAAATAGAAGAAATGAGTTGCTCTTATAGTACCGTTAACAGGGTCATCTACTGAGACTAGTCTTCTATGAAGAACAGAATCAAAATATTTTTTTTGATTATCAACTATATAAGCATAATCATCATCATACCAATTCATAAATGTAAATGAATGTTTATATCCTGAAAATACTACATCTCCAGGTCTAAGATCACTTGTGTTAGTTGATCTTATCCATCCTCTAGAAAGTAATTCTCTTTCTAATTGATATGTGTTAGCTACATATAGAGGGATTTTAACTCCAGCTCTTCTTAAGGCTTCAGAAGTGAAATAAACACAGTTATTAGTTGTTTCTCCACCGTGAAGGTCTATAGCCGCATAATGAACAGATTCCCTATTATCTTCATTACTCATATAATTAAATAACTTGTATTGAGTATATGAATGAGATCTAGATGGAGAACCGTGCAATACAATTCCATCTTTATTTACATAAGTAGACTCAAACCATTTATCAGTTATCATTACCCCATCTGAATCAAATTTATATATGTTTCCATTAATTGTTTTTTCAGAATCTTGAGCCATTGCACCATTATCATCAAGATAATACCATTTATCATCTGAAATTTTCCAACCTATAGTCATAGGTCCATTTTCACTTAAGTGGTACCAATTGTTATCTAAGAATCTCCAGCCAGTAGCCATAGGCCCATTAGAATTTAAATAGTACCAATTGTTATCTATCTTTTGCCAACCAGTAGCCATAGGCCCATTAGGTTTTAAGTAATACCAATCATCATTTATCTTTTGCCATGAAGTAGCCATAGGCCCATTAGACTTTAGATAATACCAGTCATTATTTATAAATTGCCAACCAGTAACCATAGGTCCATTAGGTTTTAAATAGTACCAATCATCATTTATAGATTGCCAACCAGTAGCCATAGGACCGTTAGGTTTTAAATAGTACCAATCATCATTTATAAATTGCCAACCAGTAGCCATAGGACCATTAGATTTTAAATAATACCAATCACCATTTATAAATTGCCAACCAGTTTCCATGATTCCTTCACTATTGAAATGATACCAATTATCATCAATCTCTTTCCAACCGGTTATTTTTTCATTGTTTAATATATAATACCAATTATTATTTTCATGAACCCAGCCATTATTTATATCAGTCTTTTCTGAAGAAATGTTAGATACTTCTTTAGTTGGCTGAGCAAAAACTGATATGCTTTGCAAGGATAAAGTAAGCGTTAGTATAAGGGTTGTAATAATTCTCCTTCTTTTCATAATAACCTCCAATTTTTATATCAATATTATAGAATTAAAAAAAGTATATTTTAATTTAAATCAATAGTATTAAGCAAAAATAATACTTCTATAAATATATAGAAGTATATAAAAAATTTTATTTTTTATCTTCAAAAATATAATCATGAATTTGCTTAACAGTAACATCTTTATCAAATGCTAAATAATAAACACCATTTATCATTTCACCTTTAGAATACTGATCCATAGGATATCTTTCTTGTTCTAATCCAGAACCACCCATAGAAGCAACTATTTTTGCAAGATTTAGAATTTCACCAGATGAAAGACTAGTAGTTACCATAGGCATAAGTTCGTTTAAGATTGTTGGGTATTTAGCTGGAGAAACTTGATTAAATTTTTCAAATAATTTGCTTAAAACTATTCTTTGTCTTTCAGTTCTCTCACCATCTCCACCAGCAGTGTATCTTATTCTACAGTAAGCTAGGGCTTGTGTACCATTTACATGTTGAACACCAGGTGAAGTTATTAAAGGACAATCAGTATTACTAAGTCTATTTAAATCTTTTATATGATCGTTTATACCAGGACTTGCATCAATTTCATCTTGTCTTATATTTAGATCCATTCCACCAACAGAATCAATTATTTTAGGTAATGATGAGAAGTTAACTGTAGCAAAATCTTTAAGATTTAAGTCAAAGTTTTCATTTAAAGTTTTTAAAGCTAATTCATGTCCACCAAAAGCATAGGCATGGTTTATTTTATCTTTTCCATGCCCTTGAATATCCACATAAGAGTCTCTCATTATTGAAGTTAATTTAAGTTTATTATGTATCTTATCAACTGTAGCTATCATTATAGCATCTGATCTACCATCAGTACCTTCAGGAGCATCAATTCCAAATAAAGCTATGTTAGCTATTCCATCGTATTTAGAAAGCTTTTCGTCTACCGCTTTATCAATTCCTAAATTGTCTTCATTTAAATCAACTTTGTTCACTTTTCCAAGCATAGTTAGTCCATAAGTAGCTACCCCTCCTACTAAACCAACTATTAAAAGCCCTATAATTGAAAGTGCAATTATTAATTTACGATTTTTAGCAGGCTTTTTTGAACTCCTTTTTTTATTAGTTTTTCTTGCCAATGTAAGCATCCTCCCTTTTTAAAATTACAAAACAATTGTAGCATTCTATTGCATAAGTTGTAAAGTTATGGATAAGATTGTTAAAATTTAAAAATAATATTAATGTTATTTTTAAAATATTAAAATTAAAGAAAGGTTATTTTCGCTTAAGATAAAGCGCATAAAATTATAGTTAAAAAATAATATTTTTTTATAGAGTTTAAAGTGAAAAAAAGATTTATAAATAAAAAAGAATATTTATCAAATATAAATTTTGATAAATATTCTTATATTATAAGATATTATATTTTAAGCTGTAGCAGTTTCTCTTGTAGGAATAATGCTTGGTATTATAAATCCTACTAAAGCAGGTACTACCCAACCAAATCCCTTAGAGTATAGTGGAAGAAGAGAAACTAAGTTTTCTACTCCAGGTATAAAGTTACCTAGTGTTATTAATATACTAACTACTAAAGTAACATATACAGTAACCTTATGAGTAAGTGGGTTAGTTATTCTCTTATGGAATAGATTTAATAATATAAGAACTATTGTTACTGGGTAGATTACACCAAGTAAAGTAGCTGATAATGATATTATTTTATCTAATCCCATACTAGCAACTAATATACTAGTTACTGTCATTAATAAAACGTTAAATTTATATGGTAATTTACCATTAGAAACTCTTTCAAAGAAGCTTCCACCAGCAGAAAGTAATCCTATTGAAGTTGTTAAACAAGCTAATGCCATTGATACACCTATTAATATTGCACCTGCATGTCCTAGAATACTTTCAGCAACAAAAAGTAATAATTGAGAATTTGATAAATCTAAAGCTAAATCCCCAGTATGAGCACCAAGGAAGATTAATCCACCATAAATTATTGCTAGTCCTCCGATTGCAATAACTGCTGCTTTAATAAGTAATTTAAAGCTAGCTTTACCAGTATATCCTTTAGCTTTTATTGAACCTAATATTATTGAAGAGAATATAACAGCTGCAATTGCATCCATTGTTTGATATCCTTCAAGTAATGATGTAGAAAGGGCATCAGGAGTATATGATTTTGTTAAAGCGTCTATTGGACTAAGAACTCCCTTAGCTATTAAGAAAAATAATATAGCTAATAATATAGGAGTTAAAAATTTACCTAAAACATCTATAACTTTTGATGGCTTTAATACAAAGATTAAATTAACTAAAAAGTAAACAACTATTACTGCAAAGTAATTTATATTTGCAAAGTTAGGAGCAAATGCTAATTCAAATGTAGTAGCTGCTGTTCTAGGAATAGCTAATAATGGTCCAATAAGTATAAATAATGCTATTGAATATATTAATGAGAATTTTTTACCTACTTTATCTCCAAATAATTCAAACTTACCGTTAACTCTCATTGAAGATAATATACCAAGTAGTGGTACTCCAACTCCAGTTATTATAAATCCTATAATCCCTAAATAGTAATCTGCACCTAAATTTCTTCCTAATAAAGGTGGGAAAATAAGGTTACCAGCCCCCAAAAACATTGAGAATAGTGCAAAGCCGATTACTAAAAAATCTGATCTTTTGTTATTCATAATATACACCCCGTCTTTCTTAAACAATCAAATTAATATTTACATTTAAAATTATTATTTAAGATATAAGAGATAAATAATTTTAAAATATATTGATTTATAATTTGATTTAAAAAATTTTTATATAGTATTTTGCTAATATTCTTTTATTAAATTTTTATTTTATTTTTAAAAGTTATAATACTATATTATCATAATGTTAAGAAAAATCAACAAAAATATTTTATATATAAAATTGTGGAAATATAAACTTGATAATTTGATAAAAAAATAGCTGTAATATTAAATTAATGTTAAAATGGATATTAAAGGGATAATTATAGAATTCATCTTAATAATAAGTAAAAGAAATAAATAATCTTGACTAAAGAGTAAAAAATGATAAAATAACATTAAAGTTTAATATAAAATATCAATGACAAGAATTAGTAAACTTAAAAACAAACTTTAAGAGAGTCATATGTTTGCTGGGAGTATGATAGTTATGATTAAGTTGAATGGATCTTCGAGATGTTTAGAGGAATTTTAGTATTCTAAATCGTAATTCTTACGTTACAAGAAAGAGATACAAAGAATTTTCTTTGTAACATTAGGTGGTACCGCGATATATTCGTCCTATAAGTCTTATGACTTATAGGACTTTTTTATTTTAAAAGAAAATAGCTATTTAAGAAATAAAAAGATTAATTAAATTTTTATAAAGGAGGTGTATCTGATACTTCATTTGATTTTTAGAAGCATCAGAAAAACTAATGGAAGATAAGAAAAAAATTATTTTTAGTGGAATAAAGCCATCAGGTGATTTAACATTAGGAAATTACTTAGGCGCTATAAAAAACTGGACTAAATTACAAGAAGAATATGATTGTTATTTCTGCGTTGTTGATTTACATGCCATAACAGTAAAACAATTACCAGCAGATTTAAGAAGAAGAACTTTAGAAGTTTTAGCTATATATATAGCATCAGGAATAAATCCAGATGAAAATACATTATTTATACAATCACATGTACCAGCTCATTCAGAAGCTTCATGGCTTTTAACATGTAATTCTTATATGGGTGAATTAAGCAGAATGACTCAGTATAAAGATAAATCAAAGAAAATGGGAGATTCAATAGGGGCAGGATTATTTAATTATCCAGTTCTTATGGCAGCTGACATACTTTTATATAATGCAGATCTTGTTCCAGTGGGAAAAGACCAAATGCAACATTTAGAGCTTGCTAGAGATATTGGTACTAGATTTAACAATTCTTATAGCAAAACATTCACTATACCAGAAGGTTATGTTCCAAAAGAGGGAGCAAAAATAATGGATTTACAAGATCCAAGCAAAAAGATGTCTAAATCAGATGCTAATCCAAATGGTTTCATATTAATAATGGATGAACCTAACGTTATAAGAAAGAAAATTTCAAGAGCTGTAACAGATAGTATTGGTGTTGTAAATTATACTGATGAACAGCCAGGCGTTAAGAATTTAATAAATATTCTTTGTGCAATAAAAGGATATACTCCTGAGGAAGTTGTAAAAATGTATGATGGCAAAGGATATGCTGAATTTAAAAATGATGTAGCAGAAGCTATAGTTGAAGAGTTAGCTCCAGTTCAAGAAAAGGTTAAAGCTTTATTAGGAGATAAAAAAGCTTTAGAGGAAATATACAAAAAGGGTGCAGAAAAAGCAAATTATGCTGCAATGAAAACTCTTAGAAAAATGCAAAAGAAAATAGGATTAATCCCAAGATAGGAGTTAAAACTCTAAAATAGAAAATTCATCATATATAGCTTAAAGATTATTGAATTTCATGAAGAATTTTTATTGTTTTTTACATGAATTTATCTAAATCTGAAAAACTCGCTTCGCTTCAAACAGTTTCAGATTTTTAAGGATAAATTCATTCCAAAAACAATTAAATTCTAATCATTCATTCAAATATCATTTCGCTTATATATGATGAATTTTTTTATAGAGTTATATGGAAAATAATAGATTCTAATCACTTATTCAAATATTACTTCGCTTATATCTAGTGAACTTTTTTATACAATAAAGTTGTTATTTCCTTTAATTTGTAAAAATGATACAATAAAGAAAATTAATAATTTGTTAAGTGATTTTATGGATAATTTGCTTTGAGCAGGGTGAACAAAGGAGGATTTATGATTATTAGATTGATTGTATGTATTTTGATATTAGGTGGTTTAATTATTTATAGGAATAATAAATTAAAAACTATTAAGTTAGAAAAGAAAAAAACAGATTCAAAAGTTATTAGTTTATTATATGATAAGCTATCAAACGTATTATTAATATTTTCCGCTTTTGATATGGTAATTGGAGTTATGGCAAGAGAAGCTAATAATATTACATCAACTATATGGAGAGTATTAACTATTATTTTTTGTTTTGGAATGTTTATATATGTTACAAAGGAAAGTATTAAAAGTACTTTTATTATAAGAAAAAATGATTTTATCCTTTTTGTAAATGGAGAGGAAAAGATTAATTTTCATGATGTTAAAGAAATTAATATAATTAATACAGCTAATAAGTATGTTTACTTAATTACTATATTCTTAAAAGATGGTAGAGAATATAGTATTAAAGGAAGAGATCAATATGAAATGAATAAGGTAGTAAGATTAATTAATGAAAAGATTGGTTATAAATCTTTGAAAGAAGAGTTAGCAAAAGCTTAATATTATTAATGGAAATTAGTATATATGATAAACTTTATTAGAAGGTTTATTATAATTGGGAAAAGTAAGAGGGGGAATTGGGATGCCACCATTAAGTTTGCTTATTAAGCCAGCTTCTAGTGGATGTAATTTAAAATGCACTTATTGTTTTTATCATTCTTTAAGTGATAATAGAAATGTTAAGAGCTACGGAATTATGAGAGATGAAGTTTTAGAAAGCATGGTCAAAAGGGTTTTGAATGAAGCTAATGGACATTGCAGTTTTGCTTTTCAGGGAGGAGAACCTACCTTAGCAGGATTAGAATTTTTTGAAAAGTTAATGGAGCTTCAGAGAAAACATAATTATAAAAATTTAAAAATATATAATAGTTTGCAAACCAATGGAACTTTAATAGATGAAAGTTGGGCAAAGTTTTTAAGTGAAAATAAATTTCTTGTGGGACTATCTATGGATGGACCTAAGGAAATACACAATTTAAATAGAAAAGATTGTTGTGGTTTAGATACCTTTAGTAAGGTAGAAAGGGCAGCGGAGTTATTTAAAAAGTATAAGGTTGAATTTAATATATTATGCGTTGTGACCTCTAATACAGCTAGGCATGTAAATAAAGTATATAAATATTTTAAGGAAAAAGATTTTAAATTTCTTCAATTTATAAATTGTCTTGACCCATTGTACGAGGAAAAAGGTAAATATAATTATTCTTTAAAGCCAAAGGATTATACTAAGTTTTTAAAGAATTTATTCGACTTTTGGTATGAAGATTTTCTAAATGGAAATAGAGTAAGCATTAGATATTTTGATGGTTTATTAGAAACAATTTTATTAGGAAAGTCATCATCTTGTGGAATGAATGGGACATGTACCTGTCAGTTTGTTGTGGAAAGTGATGGGAGTGTTTATCCTTGTGATTTTTATGTTTTAGATAAATGGAGACTAGGCAACATACAGGATATGACAATGAAAGAATTATTTGAAACCAATAAAAATCATGAGTTTATAAAATTATCATTTAAAGTTCATGAAGAATGCAAAAAGTGCAAGTGGTTTAGACTTTGTAAAGGTGGATGTAGAAGGTGCAGAGATTCAAAGGAAGATTCAGCTTTAGAGTTAAACTACTATTGTCAAAGCTACAAGGAATTCTTTGAATATGCCTTTCCAAGGCTAATAAATGTTGCCAACAATATTAAATAATAATTAAGGTAGTGTTTTACCACTTAATTCATAACTTTTATTATAAGTGTTAATGATTATAAAAGGACTTGTATAAAAATAACTCTTTATATAGTCTTTTTATTTTTTTTATTAACATGGACTTAACCTTAGCATAATTTCCTTTTAACATTGAGAAGATAATATAAGAGTGTACTCAATATTAACTGAGATTTTGGAGGTAATTTAAATATGTTTAAAAAGAGATTAATAGCAATTATAGGTACTATATTTATAGGTGCAACAGCCATGGTTGGATGTAATTCTGGAGGAAGCGAAGCAAAATCTACAAATTCAGTTAGTATATCTGGATCAACTTCTGTGGGGCCAGTTATGGAAGCAGAGGCGGAGGCTTTTAAGACTAAGAAACCAGATGTATCTATAGAAATAAATCAAATAGGATCATCAGCAGGTATTAAAAATGCTATGGAGGGAGTTTCAGAAATAGGAATGGCTTCCCGTGACCTTAAGGGAGAAGAAAAACAAGCAGGACTTAAAGAAGTAGAAATAGCTTATGATGGAATAGCTTTAATAACACATAAAAATAATCCAGTGAAGGATTTAACATTAGTTCAAATAAAAGACATATATACAGGAAAAATAACAAATTGGAAAGAACTTGGAGGGAATGATGCTCCAATAGTGGTTGTTTCTAGAGAGGATGGATCTGGAACAAGAGATGCTTTCCAAGAAATAGTAGGATTTAAGGCTGAAGAGTTAACTGTTAATTCTCAGATATCAGATGGATCAGGAAATATCAAGTCCTTAGTTCAAGGTAATGAAAATGCAATAGGATATATATCTTTTAGTTATGTTGATGATAGTGTAAGTGCAGTAAAGGTTGATGGAGTTGAAGCAACACCGGAAAATGTTTTAAATAAATCTTACAAAGTTTCAAGACCTTTCTTAGCAGTATATAAGGAAGAAAATTTAACAGAATCAGGTAAGAGTTTTATAGATTTCATATTAAGTGAAGAAGGGCAAGACATAGTAGCTAAAGAACACTTAATAAAAGTAAAATAGTTCGCTTATATATTTAATATACATTTAATCCTAAGAATAGATTATTTATATTCTTAGGATTTTTTTATTATATTTTTTTACATAGATTTAACATAGAAATAATATTAACTTAACCTAAGAGAAATAAGATTAATCTTGTAAGCGAAACAAAAATATAAAATTAAATAAAAATAAATTATTAGATTTTAAAATGTATATTAAATTTATATAAGCGGAGGAAAAAATGAATAGGAGAAGAGTAGTAATTGCATTAAGCAGTATTTTAGCAATGGGCTTTTTATTAACAGGATGTGGTGGAGGATCAAGAGCTAATATAATAAAAATTTCAGGCTCAAGTTCAGTAGGACCATTAGTAGAGGCTGAAGCAGAAGTTTTTAAAAAGGAGATGCCAGATATTACTGTTGAGGTAAATCAATTAGGATCATCAGCAGGAATAAAAGATGCTATAAATGGAACTGTAGAGATAGGAATTTCTTCAAGAGATTTAAAGGAAAAGGAATTAGAATCTGGAATTAAAGAAAAACCTATTGCCTATGATGGGATGTCAGTAATAATTAACAATGAAAATCCAGTTCAAAACCTTACAATGGAGCAGATTAGAGATATATATACAGGAAAAATAACAAACTGGAAAGAGGTTGGTGGAGAAGATACTCCAATAGTATTAGTTTCAAGGGAAGATGGATCAGGAACAAGAGATGCCTTCCAAGAAATTGTTGGATTCAATTCAGAAGAAATAAGTCCACAGGCTCAAATTTCAGATGGTTCTGGAAGTATTAAAACAATGGTAGCAGGAAATAAGAATGCAATAGGATATATATCCTTTAGTTATGTAGATGATTCAGTGCACGCTGTTAGTATTGATGGAGTAAAGCCTACAGCTGAAAATGTACAAAATAAAAAGTACAAGCTATCAAGACCATTTTTATTAGTATATAAAGAGGAAAATTTAAATGAAAATTCGAAGAAATTTATAGATTTCATAATGAGTAAAGAAGGACAAGAAATAGTTGAAGAAGATGGATTAATAAGTGTAACTTAATACTTATTTATTAAAGAGAATTAATTTAAGAAAAATGTCAAAGATATATTTATTGGAGATTAATTTAAGGTGGAGGTAAATATGGAAGCTAAAAGTCAGAATAATAAGAGTAAATATTTCATAGAAAGCTTAACTGAAAAGATATTTTTAATTAGTGCCTCAGTAGCTGTAATAAGTTTACTTTTAATAATAGGATTTGTTTTTTATAAGGGATTAAGACCCTTCATAATAGAAGGATATTCTTTCTGGGATTTCATATTTGGTACACAATGGATACCAAGTGCAAATAAATATGGAATATTACCTATGATTGTGGCTTCTTTAGGTGCTACAATAGGAGCTTTATTAATAGGTGTTCCTGTGGGAATATTAACATCAATATTCATAGCAGAGATAGCACCAAAGAAAATAGCAAAAATTATGTCAGGAGCAGTAGAACTTTTAGCTGGAATCCCTTCTGTTTTATATGGAGTATTTGGATTAGCAATAATAGTTCCTACAATACAAGAGGTATTTAATTTACCTAAAGGACAAAGTTTGCTAGCTGTAATAATAGTATTAGCAATAATGATGTTACCAACGGTAATAACAGTATCAGAGACTGCTATAAGGGCTGTACCTAATGCATATAAAGAAGGATCATTAGCCTTAGGAGCATCAAAAACTGAAACAATATTTAAAGTTATTGTACCAGCAGCCAAATCAGGAATAATGACAGGGGTAGTATTAGGAATAGGTAGAGCAATTGGAGAAACAATGGCAGTTATATTAGTAGCGGGAAATACACCTGTTATTCCAAGTTCTATAATGGATAGTGTAAGACCTCTTACAACTAATATAGCCTTAGAAATGGGTTATGCATTTGGAACTCACCAAGAAATGCTATTTGCAACAGGGGTAGTATTATTTACATTCATATTAATACTAAACTTAGTACTTAGTAAACTTTCTAACAAGGGCGGTAAATAAATATGAGAAAAGTTAAAGATAATATATTAAATGGGTTAGTTTGGTTATCAGCCATCTTTACAATAGGAATTCTTGTAATTATTTTAGGATTCATATTTATAAAGGGTATAGGAAAAATAAATTTAACATTCTTAACAAGTAATTATTCAGCTGGTGGCGGTGGTGGAATATTGCCAATGATAGTAACAACCTTATGGACTGTTTTACTTTCCTTAGCAGTGGCTACTCCAATAGGAGTTTTGGGAGCTGTATATTTACAAGAATATGCTAAACAAGGAAAGATGGTTAAGTTTATAAGATTTGCTACTGAAAGTTTAGCAGGTATTCCTTCAATTGTTTATGGATTATTTGGAGGTATATTCTTTGTAGTAGCTTTAAAAATGGGGTATTCAATTTTAGCAGGTTCATTAACAGTATCAATAATAATTTTACCTGTAATAATTAGAACTACAGAAGAAGCTTTAAAAACTGTGCCAGAATCATATAGAGAAGCATCCTTAGGATTAGGTGCTACAAAGTTTCAAACTTTATATAAAGTAATATTACCAAGTGCAATGCCTGGAATACTTTCAGGAGTAATATTATCAATAGGACGTATAATAGGGGAATCAGCAGCTATATTACTTACTGCTGGAACTGTTGCACAAATGCCAAAAGGAATTTTTTCAAGTGCAAGAACACTTACAGTTCAAGCTTACCTTGTAACAAAGGAAAAAGGAGATATAGAAACAGCAGCGGCAGTTGGAATAGTTCTTATAGTTATAATACTAGCATTAAATATTTCAGCTAAGTTAATAGCTAAAAAATTTAATAAGGCAAACTATTAATTTAAGGTGGTATTAAGATGAGTGATAAGAAAACAAAAATTCAAGTAAGAGATTTAGATTTATTTTATGCAAGTAATCATGCGTTAAAGAAAATTAATATAGATATAAAAGAAAATGAAGTTACAGCACTAATTGGTCCTTCAGGATGTGGTAAATCAACTTTCCTTCGTACTTTAAATAGAATGAATGATTTGATTCCTATAGTTAGAATTGAAGGAGAAATACAGGTTGATGGAAAAGATATATACAAAGACGATGATGTTATAGCACTTCGTACTAAAGTAGGGATGGTATTTCAAAAGCCTAATCTTTTCCCAATGAGCATATATGACAATGTTGCTTATGGACCAAGAGTACATGGAATAAAAGATAAAAAGGTTTTAGATAAAATTGTTGAAGAGAGTTTAAGAGATGCTGCTATTTGGGATGAGGTTAAGAATAGATTAAAATCTTCTGCCTTAGGTCTTTCAGGAGGGCAGCAACAAAGAATATGTATTGCTAGGGCTATAGCTATGAATCCAGAAATAATTCTTATGGATGAGCCAACATCAGCTTTAGACCCAATATCAACATTAAAAGTAGAAGAGCTTATAAGAAAGCTTGAGGATAAATATACTATAGTAATAGTAACACATAATATGCAACAGGCGGCGCGTATATCAGATAAAACAGCATTCTTCTTAAATGGAGAGCTTGTAGAGTTTAGTGATACTAATACAATCTTTACAAATCCAAGAGATAAGAGAACAGAAGATTATATAACAGGAAGATTTGGCTAAAATTATAAGGGGTGATTAGAGTAAATGAGTATAGATGATTTAAGAATAAGTATAAAAGAATTAAAATCTGAAACTAAAGAAATGATGGAATTATGTGAATTGGCCATAGAAAAATCAGTAGATTCAATAGTTAATAAGGATTTAGAACTAGCTAGAGAAGTTATAAAAATGGATGATGATATAGATAACTTAAGAAATAAAATAATTGAAAAATCTATTGAACTTACTGCTTTAAAGCAGCCTATGGCTAAAGACTTAAGAAATGTATATGCTTTATCAACTATAGCTATGGAACTTGAGAGAGTAGGAGATTATTCAGTTAATATAGCTATGGAAACAATAAAAATAGATAATGAAGAGCATATTACAGGAATGGTAGGCATACCTAAAATGAAATCAGTTTGTTTAAATATGCTAAATGCTGCAAAAAATGCATTAGATAGTAATGAAACAAAGTTAGCTTATGATGCCGCCTTAGAGGATAATATAGTTGATGATTTATATAATGATGTTTATGTAAATTTATTAGCTGCAATGCACAAAGATTCTAATAATATAAATCAAGGGGTTAAATTAATATTTGTTGCTAGATATTTAGAGAGAATAGGTGATCATATAACTAATGTTTGTGAGAATATAGTCTATGCCATAAAAGGTGATATGACTGAACTAGGATAATAACATAAAATATAAATAAGATAAAATTTAGCTTATTAGGTCTGACTTAATTAGTATAATAATTTAAAGATATATCTATAAGTGGTATATCTTTTTTTGTTTTCAATATTGTGATAAGCTATAAAATAGGGTAGTGTTTTGGGTAAAGGAGGGACAAGAATGACAAATAAAAAAGTCCTAATAGTAGATGATGAGGAACATATTAGAGAACTTATAAAATTTAATTTAAAAAAAGAGGGATATGATACAGAAGTTGCTGTTAATGGAACTGAAGCTCTAAAGCTTATAAGAGAAATTAAGTTTGATTTAATACTTTTAGATTTAATGCTTCCAGAAATAGATGGCTTAGAAGTATGTAAAGAAATTAGAAGAAATGAAGAAACTTCAGATATTCCAGTAATGATGATTACAGCAAAGGGGGAAGAGTTTGATAAAGTATTAGGCTTAGAACTTGGAGCAGATGATTATATAACAAAGCCATTTTCAATAAGAGAACTTATGGCTAGAGTAAAAGCTTTACTTAGAAGAAGTAATGTTAAAAAAGAAGAAAATATAATTAAATTTGGTGATGTAGTAGTTAATTTTAAAACAAGAGAAGTAACAAAAGGAACTCAAAATGTAGAATTAACATTAAAGGAGTTTGAATTATTAAAGCTTCTTATAAAGAATAAGGGCAATATATTAACTAGAGAACTTTTGCTTGATAAAATTTGGGGATATGAATACATAGGTGAAACAAGAACAGTAGATGTTCATATTAGACATTTACGCAAAAAGATTGAAAGTGATGATAAAAATCCTCAATATATTCAAACTATAAGAGGAGTTGGATATAAGTTTACAAGCAATGAATAATTACAATGTAAAGGATAAACTTATAATTACTTATTAAAGTAGTATATTAAAAAATAAATTGCATATATGAAGAGCAACTTATAGGTGTAGTAAATTTAGAGCAAAAATAAGAAAAAAATAAAACCACTCAGATAATGGCAGAAATCTGAGTGGTTTATTAGCAATGAGAGTCAAATAGTAAATTTATATACATTATTTGTCAAGTTATAAACTTCCTTTAAATCCTTACCAGAAAGCAAGTGATTCATTATTATTTCTTTTGAACTATCATAAAGTTCAAAGATTTCTTGGGCTTTTTTCTCTTCTTCATATACCTTCCAATATCCACAAAGGAGGCATTTGCTCTTAGTACATTCCATAAAGCATTCTACATCCTTAACCGGAATTCCTAGAAAAATACCTAATTCATGAGGACAATGGAATGAATCATATCTATTAACTAAATGAGTTAATATTTCATCAATGCTCATAGTTAATCTATAGTCTAGTTTTTCTAAAAAATCCATGGAAGATTTTTTATATACAGTATTCATTAAATTTATTTCATCATAAATTAATACTACCTTAGAATTTACAGTTTCTCTAAGCAATATGTGCTTTAAATTAAGATCTTTTAAGAAATCTTCACCATACATATCCCAAAGCTTATATAAATTATGACCTTGCTTTGAAAGAGTAATGGTGGAAGAAGGCTTAATCCCTGTTATTACAGGAGAAATTAAATATGATATAAAGGATCTCATATATTTTTCGTTGTTAAGAGTTTCTAAGAGATTAAGGAAATCATTATTCATTTCAGCTTCTTCCACCTTTCTTTCAAATAAATTTTAAAGTGCTTTACCAGCAGCTTTACAATTTTCTATGTCTTCTCCTTCTGGAGTATTATTAACTATTAATGTATTTACTACATTTGCACCGTAGCCTTCCATTCTATCTTTCCAAGTATCCATCCATTCACCAGTTCCCCAGTCATATGAACCGAATAATAAAGTTGGTTTTCCAGATACAAGTCCTGAAATTTCTTCAACAAATGGATCCATTTCGCCTTCTTCAATAGTTTCACATCCCATAGCCGGAGAACCTAAAGCTAATACATCACATCCTTCTACATCTAGAGTAGATGCATCAGAAACATTTAAAAGTTTTACTTCTAATCCGTTTTCTTTAGCTCCTTCAGCTATTAAGTTAGCCATAGCTTCTGTATTACCAGAACCTGACCAAAAAATAATATTTAATTTTTTCATATATATCACCTCGTAAATTTAATTCTTATTATTAATGAAAATCAATTTCAATTAGTTTATGTCATTATAATACAATAGTAAGATAATAATGTCAATAGTAAATGATAATAATTTTCAATAAGTGGTGAAAATTTTTTTATGAAAAAGAATAAAGAGAAATAAAGTGTATATATTTCTTTGAAAATTAAAGGTATGGGAAATTTATAATAGATTTTTGAGGGGATTAAGGAACATAGAAAATATTTAACTTAAATTAGAGAAAATAAATACAAGTAAAATTTATTAATAGATTTAAATAAGAAAAAGAGCAGTATCAAATATTAATGATAAAACTTATAAACAGTATAAATAGAATAGAGTTATAAGTTTTATTAAAAAATATTTTGACACATGCCCTTAAATATTATTTTTTATTATTTTAATTTAAATGAACTCTTTAATGAAACTATTCTGTTGAATACTAAATTATCATCACTTGTGAAATTAGGATCAACATTGAAGTATCCATGTCTAAATAATTGATATTTATCTTGAGGTTTAGCATCTTTAGCACTTGGCTCAATGAATCCCTTACATATAGTTAATGAGTTAGGATTTATTTGCTCAAGGAAGTGCTTTCCTTCATTTTCTTCACAATCATCTAAGATTAATGGTTCATATAATCTAAATTCAGCAGGAATACAGTTATTAGCATCAACCCAGTGGATTGTTCCTTTAACTTTTCTTCCAGTAAATCCAGTTCCACTCTTAGTTTCTGGGTCATAAGTACAGTGAATTTCTGTAACTTCACCATTTTCATCTTTTATTACTTCGTTACATTTTACAAAATAAGCACCTTTTAATCTTACTTCGTTTCCTGGGAATAATCTGAAATATTTCTTTGGAGGATTTTCCATGAAATCTTCTCTTTCAATATAAACTTCTCTTGAGAATGTAACAGCTCTTTTACCAGCTGATTCATCCTTTGGATTATTTTCTATTTCAAGAATTTCTGATTCTCCCTCAGGATAGTTTGTTATAACTAATTTAAGTGGATTTATAACAGCCATAGCTCTTGGAGCAGTTTCTTGAAGATCTTCTCTTATGAAATGCTCAAGCATTTGAGAATCAACAGTAGAATCTGCCTTAGCAACTCCTATAGCTTTACAGAAGTTTCTTATTGACTTAGGAGTGTAACCTCTTCTTCTAAGTCCAGCAACAGTAGGCATTCTTGGGTCATCCCAACCATCAACTATGCCTTCATCAACTAATTGCTTTAATTTTCTTTTACTCATAACAGTGTTTGTGATATTAAGTCTTGCAAACTCAATTTGTCTTGGAACACTTTCCATTTCACATTCTTTAACGAACCAATCATATAATGGTCTGTGATCAGCAAATTCTAAAGTACAAATAGAGTGAGTTATTCCTTCAATAGCATCTTCTAATGGATGAGCAAAGTCATACATAGGGTAGATACACCATTTATCACCTGTATTATGGTGACTAGCATGAGCAATTCTATAAATTATAGGATCTCTAAAGTTTATGTTAGGTGAGCTCATATCTATTTTAGCTCTTAAAACTTTTGAACCGTCCTCAAATTCACCTTTTCTCATTCTTTCAAATAAATCTAAGTTTTCTTCAACTGATCTATTTCTATATGGACTTTCCTTACCAGGCTCAGTAAGAGTACCTCTATATTCTTTGATTTCTTCTGGAGTTAAATCACAAACATAAGCTTTACCTTTTTTAATTAAAAGTAGAGCTCTTTTATACATTTCATCAAAGTAGTTTGATGCAAAATGTAATTCGCTCCAGTTATAACCTAACCAATGAACATCTTCTTTAATAGATTCAACGTATTCCGTATCCTCTTTAGTTGGATTTGTATCATCAAATCTTAGGTTAGTTCTTCCGTTAAACTCTTTTCCTAATTCAAAGTTTAAAACTATAGACTTTGCATGACCTATATGTAAATATCCATTAGGTTCAGGTGGAAAACGAGTTATTATTGTATCATGTTTTTTGCTATCTAAATCATCTATTATTATATTTCTTATAAAGTTTGATGAGTGCTCAGCATTTGACATTGTTTATCATCCCTTTTCTCTCATTTTTATATACTCATAAATATACCATAAAAAGCAAAATCTATCCATAATATATTAAAAAAATGAGTATATAGTTTTCTAATAAAATTATATTTAATTATGTATAAAAATCATAAGTTAGATTGCTCTATATAATATTTCCAAATAAGATTAATTTTATGAAATAGAAATGAAAAAAGTTCTGCAAAGTGCAGAACTTTTAATTTATGAATAAACTTGCGTTAATTATCAATTATCTATTCATTTTTTGAGCTTTTCTTGCTTTTCTGCAAGCTGGGCATCTAACTGGATCGTTTTCAAATCCTTTTTCTTTGAAGAATTCTTGTTCTCCTACAGTGAATACGAATTCTTTTCCACAGTCTTTACAAACTAAATTTTTATCTTCCATTTCTTTTACCTCCTGTAAAATTTACTAGGTACGTTTGAGATCTATACTATAAAACTAATAAAATAAATTTTACAGGACAGAAATAAAGTACATATCTACTAAATTTTATTTTATATATTGATTATATCATATAGAAAAAAGAATACAATACTTTTTACTTCAAATATTTAAATTTCTGACGCTTAAAATAAGCTAGTGTATATATGATTATAGGGCATATAAACAGCACTATTAGAAGTATGTATTGATAGTATCTTAATAGTATAAAAAGGGTATAGGCATTCTTAGCAGCTAAGTAAGAAAAGGCATATACTATTACTGAAATTAATGCTATAAAATTACGTTTATATTTTACCCTATCTTTCCAAATTGTATACAATGAAAAAATAGTTATTAAATATTTTACAACCCAAGAAAGAGTAGAAGAAATCATTACAAAAACATTTCCATTCTCTACAAAACCACCAAAATAAATTCTTTGAGTTTGAACAAATTGAGGATAAAAAACATTTGCAGACCTCAAAGAACCTAGGGTTGATATTAGTATAACAACACACAAAGCACAAAATATAGATGTTAAAAGTATTGTGTTTATTGAGATTTTTTTTAAGTTTTTCTTATCATCTATTCTTGGAAGAATAGGTAAAACTATAGCTAAGCTTGATAAGGAGCCTAATTGAGTTAAAGCACAAAGAATATATTCTGAAATTCTTCTATCCTTAAATATAGGAAGAAGAAGTGTGTAATCTATATATCTAATGTTTAATAATGCTAATAATAAATTAATTGCAAGTACAATGCTTACGCAAACTATACATATTATAAGTATGCTATTAAATCTATTTTTACCTATTAAAAATACAGTTATTATGAAAAACAATAAACAATACCATATTGGACTTTCAGCAAAAATATTAACGTTTATAGAAGATGAGCTTACAGAAGCTGATTCTATGCACATTAAGACTAAAGTAAGTGAAAATATTAATATATAAATATTTCCTAAGGGTTTACCAAGAACTATATAGCAAGTTTCTTTAAAGTCATAATATTCTATCTTTGAGATTACACTAAAAATAAAGGAAGTTACAAAGAAAAATATAATTCCAGAGATTATAGTGAAAATCCAAGTATCTCTTCCACCTATTTTTATAAATAAGGATGTATAGTTAACCAAAGATGTACTTATGGCAGCAATGATAAAAAATATAAAATGTCTTGCAGTTAGCTTTCCCAAAGACATCACCTCATTTCTTTTATAATTTCAAATTTTAGTATTCTCAAAAAAATGAATATTAAACATAATACTAGCGGATAATATTTTTGGGTGATATATGAATGCAAAAACAATTAGATTTCTTAAAAGACAAATTAAAAGATAGTTTTGATGTTAAGTATAGGGAGGTGGATACAGCTTTAGGACCGGCCACAATTGTTTTTATGGATGTTTTATGTTCTACTCAGTTCATAAGTGAGTACATAGTAAAACCATTAACCTTAGTTAAGGATGGAATAAAAGATGAAAATGATATTATGACTAAGGTTATAGATATAAACATAACAAATTGGTCAAAGGATAAAAACGATACATTACTTCATGTATTATCAGGGGATGTAGTAATAATCTTTGATAAGTTTGATAAGGTAATTTATTGCGAAACAAAGGGTTATACAAGAAGAGGTGTTGGAATTCCAATAACAGAAGCAGTAATAAAGGGGCCTAGAGAAGGTTTTAATGAGGCCTTTGTGGATAATGTTACATTATTAAGAAGAAGGATAAAAAATCATAATTTGAAATTCGAGCCTTTATATGTAGGGGAAGATACTCAAACTGTAGTATGTATATCTTATATAAAAAATAAAGCTCCAAAGGAATTAATTGATGAAATCAGAGAAAAAATAAAAAATTTAGATTATAAGTTTATATTAGATACTAATTATATTGAGGCTAAACTTAGAGAAGATAGAACTTTATTTGATACTGTTGGATATACAGAAAAAGCAGATGAGGTAGCAGCAAAACTATTAGAAGGAAGGGTTGCAATAATAGTAGATGGAACTCCTTTTGTTCTTACAGTACCTTTCTTTTTTATAGAAAACTTTCAAACACCAGATGATTATTATTTAAATAGGTATTTTACTAGTTTTACTAGAATTTTAAGATGGATAGCATTTTTTATTGCTATGTTTTTACCAGGAATATATGTTGCATTAGTTACTCATCATTTTTCAGTTTTACCTAGTTTATTTGTCTTTAGACTAGCAGTTGCTAGGGCTGGGGTTCCATTTCCTATAGTAGCAGAGGTAATAATAATGATGTTATTATTCCAAATAATAAAAGAAGCAGGTTTAAGATTGCCTCAACCTATAGGAACATCTATGAGTTTAGTATCAGGACTTATTTTAGGAGAGGCTGCTGTGGGAGCTGGTATTGCTTCAAGAATAACTATTGTAGTAGTTGCCTTAAGTGCCGTTTGTTATTTCTTAATTCCTAAGCTTTATGGTGCAGTATCGATTTGGAGTATAGGAATAGTAATTACAGCTGCCTTTTTTGGAATTCCTGGTGTGATTTTAATAAGCGTTGTATTATTATCTCACTTAGCACATTTAAGAAGTTGTGAATATCAATACTTATTCCCACTAGGAACTTTAAATAGATATAAATTTAAAGACATTATTATGAGAGGAAGATTAGACGAAATATCAAAAGATATAGTCGGTAAGGATGGTAAAAATGAACCTAAAGAAAGTTATAGCTAGTTTACTAAGCATAATAATTATGTCAACCATGCTTATTGGTTGCTATAATTATAAGGATATAAATAGAGTTACATTTGTAACAAGCTTAATATTTGATGAAAATGAAGTGGGAAATATAGATATATATTTAGATTGTGTAAAACCTTATAGAAGTTCAAATGAAAGTTCTGATAAAGGAAGAAGAGTATTATATAAAGGTACTGGAAAAACAGTTTTAGAAGCTATTAAGGATATAAATATGTATTCTAGTAGTAAGTTAGACTTTACTCAATGCAAGGGATATATATTTACAGAGAAGGCTGCTAAAAATGGTATAAGAAAGTACATAGATATTATAAATAAAAATCAAGAATTCATGATTAGACCTTATATGTTTGTTTTATTTGGTTCTCCAGAAGAACTTTTAAATGATGTAACTGTTGATGAAGAATATTTAGGTGTTTTTATTGATGATTTAGTTCAAAGGATGAATAAAAGCCCTAGAGTTATAGCTATTGATGCTAATGATTATTTAGAGCTTAGAACTAATTATGGAAACCTACTAGTTTTAGGAGCATTAAGTATAAGAGATGATATGGAAGAAAAAAGATTAGAGTTAAGCGGAGGAGCCTTGTTAAAAAATGAGGTCTTAGTGAGAAGAATAACTGCAGAGGAAGGAATGAGCTATAATCTTTTAATGGGAGATTTAAAAAGAGGAACTCTAGAAGTTATGAACCCTCAAGACCCTAATACTTTTATAACATTAGATATATCTAATGCAAAAACAAAGACATCAATAAGTTATGATGGAGAAAATATAACTCTTTATAAGGATATAAAAGTTAAATGTTTAATTGGGGAATCACAATCAAGACTCATTGTAGATGAAAAACTTTTAAATCTTTTAGAGTTAGAAGAAGAGGCAGTAATAAAACAATACTTAGAACTTTTCTTTGAAAGCTTTAAAGAGAGTGATATAGACATTGTAAATGTTGGTAATCTTTTTTATAGAAAATATCCAGACGAGGTATTAGAAAAGGATCCTATAAGCATTACAAATTTAAAGATTAATGTTGATGTTGAAATTGATGGCACAACAATTACAGGAAATACACTTTAAATAAGTCTATATTTTAAGTAGAAATTGCTTTTAATATGCAGATTAAGAGCTAATTTAATAAATAGTTTCTTAAATTATAAATACAATCAATTTAAAAAAGCCTATGGAATATAATGTTCTATGGGCTTTAATTTTATGCTATATTTTATTTAAGGTATAAGGGCAATAATATTTATTGAAGAAGAGGGTTATTATGAATGAGAATAAACTGAGAAAATTAATAAAGAAAAATGAATATGAGAAATTAGATTTTAAATTAAAAATAGAGCTTTTTACAGAAAGTGTGAAAAAAGAACTTGCGAAGGATATATGTGCTATAGCTAATTCTAGAGGTGGAAGAGGTTATATAATAATAGGAGTTGAGGATAAAACAAAGAAAATAGTTGGTGTTGATGCAGATTATATTACTGAAGAAAGAGTTCAACAAATAGTTGCCTCAAGGATTGAACCGCCTGTTCCTATAAGTTTAGAGGAATGTTTTTTAGATGGAAAAAGATTATTGGTAATAGTAATATTTAATAGCTATCAAAAGCCTTATCAGATTAGAGAAAATGGAGCCTTTTATATAAGAAGAGGGTCAACTACAGATATTATGAGAAAACAAGAGCTTTTATCAGAATTTCAAAAAGGTATAAGCTTTAATTTAGAGACATGCCCCATAGTAAATAGTAATATAGACTTTTTAAATGAGGAATTAGTAAAAAGATATTTTTATCTAAAGGGTATTAAGATATCTAAGGAAAATAGAGAGTTTTTACTTAGTAGTAGCAATATAATTCATAAAAATAATATCTCTGGAAAATCAATGTGTACACTAGGTGGATTATTAGTTTTTTCAGATGTAAATAGTATGTATATACCACATAATATGATAAAAATAAGAAATTTATTAGGTGGAGAACAAACCTTTATAATAAGAGGAAATATTTTAGACATGATGAAAAATATGGAGAAAAAAATAAGAGAAATAGTACCTAATGAATATCCTGTAGCCTTAATAATTGATACTATAAGAAATATTTTGATATACAGAGATTACTCTCAATATAATAAGATTGTTGAGGTAGTCTTAGGAAAGAAAGAATTAACAGTATATTGTCCAGGAGAAATTGTAAAAAGATATAGGGATGGACGTATAGGATATATAAAGAGAAATATGTGGATATATGAAAAAATAATAAGCTTAGACAGTAGAGATGGGGAAATGAATTACAATTTAGGGGGAAAAGAAGTAAAGGAGAGCTTTACTAATAAGGTGAAAGTTATAACAGTTAATGAAGAAAATATAACTAAATTTATATTTAATAAATATAGAACAATAGGTTAATATTTTGAGGGTATTAGGAATATTATATATAAAGTAAGTTTTTACCTGATAAAATATTATTAAGGGGTGGTAAAGATGATTCAATTATTCTTTAACCAAAGAGGCGCTGGAAAGAGCAAAAATTTAGTTAAACTAGCTAATGAAGAAATTGAAAAGTCTAAAGGAAGTATTATTTTTATTGATAATGATAATAAAAGAATGCTTCAGTTAAATAAAAAGGTTAGACTTATACCTATGGACAATTATTGTGTAAAGAGTTATGATCAATTTTATGGATTTTTACAAGGGATAATTTCTAGAGATTATGATGTAGAAAGTATATATATTGATAGCATAGCAAATATTTTGGATGATATAAAATTAGAGGATTTAGAAAATTATTTGAAAAAAATAGAACTTATGAGCAGAGAACTTAATGTAAACGTATTTGTAACTATTCATGGAGATGTGAAAATAATGCCTGAAAATATCAAGAAATATGTGGCTTAAGCTTTAGCTAGTTTAGAAAATAAATTGTTTTATATAGATTTATGATATTTAATACTATGGGTATAATAAGAACTATAATTAAAAGTTATGGTTCTTATTTTTTTATATATTTTTAGTCAGACTTGCTTTTGGCTAGTTATTTAGATTTATCTAATTAAAAAATAGCTTTTTTTTAAAATCAATTGAGAATTAATATAATAAAGGATATACTATATACTATATGATTGCTAAATATAGCACCAGCAAGTAAGCTGGATTAGAATTTTTTTGGAGGGATAAACAAATGGCTAATGTATTAGATACGTTAATGGAACGTGGGTACATAAAACAGTTTACTCATGAAGCTGAAACAAGAGAACTTTTAGAGAAGGAAAAAGTTACTTTTTATATAGGATTTGACCCAACAGCTGATAGTTTACATGTAGGACATTTCATTGCAATGATGTTTATGGCTCATATGCAAAAGGCTGGACATAGACCAATAGCTTTAATTGGTGGAGGTACAGCTACAATTGGAGATCCAAGTGGTAAGACTGATATGAGAAAGATGATGACAAATGAGACTATAGCTCATAATGTTGCTTGTATCAAAAAGCAAATGGAGAAATTCATAGATTTTTCAGATGATAAAGCTATACTTGTTAACAATGCTGATTGGTTATTAAACCAAAACTATGTTGAATTCTTAAGAGAGGTTGGAGTTCACTTCTCAGTTAACAGAATGCTTTCAGCAGAATGTTTTAAACAAAGACTTGAAAGAGGTCTTTCATTCTTAGAATTTAACTACATGTTAATGCAAGGATATGACTTCTATGTTTTAAATAAAAAATACAACTGTAAAATGGAGCTAGGTGGAGATGACCAATGGTCAAACATGATAGCTGGTGTTGAACTTGTAAGAAAGAAATCACAAGAAAGTGCATATGCTATGACTTGCACATTATTAACTAACTCAGAAGGACAAAAAATGGGTAAAACAGTTAATGGTGCATTATGGTTAGATCCAGAGAAAACTTCTCCATACGAGTTCTACCAATACTGGAGAAATGTTAATGATGCAGACGTTGAAAAATGCTTAAAATTATTAACATTTATTCCAATGGATGAAGTTAGAAGACTTTCAAGTTTAGAAGGTTCTCAAATAAATGAAGCTAAAAAAGTTTTAGCATTTGAGGTAACTAAACTTGTACATGGTGAAGAGGAAGCTACAAAGGCAAAGCAAGCTGCTGAAGCTTTATTTGGAAAAGGTGGAGACATGAGTAATGTTCCAACTTATGAAATGGGAAAAGATAAGTTAGGTTCAGAACTTTTAGATATTTTAGTTGAAGCTGAAATAGTTCCATCAAAAGCTGAAGGAAAAAGACTTGTTAAGCAAGGTGGATTATCATTAAATGGAGAAAAAGTTGCTGATTTTAAAAAGACATTAGAAGAAGCTGACTTTGAAAATGGTGAAGTTTTAATTAAAAGAGGTAAGAAAAACTACAATAAAATAGTTTTAGCATAATTCTTTTTTAGAAGAGTGTATTAGAATATATTAGCTAATTATTATAGGTAATATATTCTATTTACACTCTTTTTATTTTTAATCTCCAGTTTTATTTCTACCACTTTGAAACTTGTATATATAATTAATAAAAGTGTATAATAAATTACTGACAAAATGTAGATTAGTTTAGATGATTTATTTTATTTACTAAAGAAAATATTTTCTCTAATAATTACATGTAAGACTAAATAGATATATGAAAGGTGATGAAATATGGCGTTATATGCTATCTCTGATTTGCATTTAGCACTTAATACAGATAAACCAATGGATATCTTTGGTGAGAAGTGGCGTAATCATCATGAGAAGATAAAAGAAAATTGGAATAATAAAATTACTGAGGAAGATACTGTTTTAATAGCAGGGGATATTTCTTGGTCAATGAAATCAGATGAAAGTAAAGATGATTTAGATTGGATAGACGCACTTCCAGGTAAAAAGATAATAATTAAAGGGAATCATGATTATTGGTGGGGAAGTATTTCTAAATTGAATAAAATGTATGAAAATACAAAGTTCATACAAAATAATTTTTTTACATATAAAGATTGGGCTATATGTGGAAGCAGAGGGTGGATTTGTGAGGGTTCTGATAAATTCACACAAAAGGATAAAAAGATTTTTGATAGGGAACAGATAAGATTAAGATTATCTTTAGAAGAAGCTAAAAAGGCAGGTCATGAAAAGATAATATGCATGGTACATTATCCACCTACAAATGAGAAATTTGAGGATTCAGCCTTTATCAATATATTTAAAGAGTTTGGTGTTGATAAAGTTATTTATGGTCATCTTCATGGTATGGCACTTAAGGGCAAGGTATTAAATGAAGAGAGAGATGGAATAGATTATAAGCTTACAAGCTGTGATTTTATAAATTTTGATCCAATAAAAATCTTAGATTAAGACATTGTTTCATGTAAAATTAAGATTTTGAAATATTTAGTTTTAATACTTTTTTTGGTATAATGAGCGAGGAGAGTTAAATAAATCTCTCTAAGAGAGTTAGGAAATAGGTGGTTCTATGGCTATACAAAATTGGAAAGACTTTTTAACTCCTTATGATCAAGCAGTAAGTGAATTAAAGGTAAAGTTAAGAAGTATTAGAAAAGAATTTAGAAGAAAAAATGAATATTCTCCAATCGAGTTTGTAACTGGAAGGGTGAAAGAGGTATCTAGTATATTAGAAAAGGCAAATAAATATAGTATTCCTGTAGATAGAATCCAATATGAGATGGAGGATATTGCAGGTATAAGAATAATGTGCCAATTTGTTGATGATATAGATACTGTTGTCAATATTATAAGGAATAGAAAAGATATGCAAGTTCTTTATGAAAAGGACTATGTTAGCAATGTAAAACCAAGTGGCTATAGAAGCTATCATGTGGTTATAAGATATCCTATAAATATGGCAGATGGACAAAAAGATATACTTGCTGAATTTCAAATAAGAACTTTAGCAATGAATTTCTGGGCTACAATAGAACATTCTTTAAATTATAAGTATAAAAAGAATCTGCCAAAGGACATACAATTTAAATTAAAACGTGCAGCTGATGCAGCATTTACTTTAGATGAAGAAATGCTTGAAATAAAAGATGAAATAAAGGATGCTCAAACTTTATTTGAGGTTAAATCAGATATTATAAGTACTATAATGAATAGTATATTAAATCTTATTTCAATAGGAAAAGTGGCTGAGGCTTCTAGATATCAAATAAGTTTAAATAAACTTATTGAAGAGGGAGAAGTTTGGGAACTTAATAATTTATTAAGAGCTGTCCAAAGAGACATAGATAAGTATAATGTATAATATTTAAATAAAAGTAGTTTTTAATGCCACCTTATTTAAAGGTGGCATTTTTATTTTTAAACTTTATTTTAAGTGAAAGTTGATTTTTATATAAATATTTAGGGGAAAATTAATTTGGTAAAGAATTTTTATTGTTTATTTTAAAATTTTGTTTTATGTCTTTATATTTAATAATAATTGTTATATAATAATAAATGTAATTTAGAAAGTTGAGAAAATTACTCAACTTTAACGGAGCAACACATTATTTGAGTTTTAAAATGATTGAGCATTTATTGAGAGAAAAATAAATTTGAGGAAGTGTAATTTATGAATGCTATGGATAATTTAGAATTAAAAAAGATTAAGGAAAATCCTTTATATATAAGAGAAATAGAAAATCCATCAGAGGAGATGCAACTAGAGGCTATTAAGAAAAATCCATTTACAATTCAATATGTTGAAAATCAATGTGAAAAATGTAAAGAGGAAGCTGTAAGAAGAAATCCAACTACTATAGAGTATGTTGAAAATCCATCAGAGGAAATATGCATATTAGCAGTAAAATCTCTATGGAATGCTTTAAAGCTTATTAAGGAACCTTCAGAAAAGGTAGTTGAAGAGGCTGTTAAAACTAAGGGGTGGGCTATACAATTTGTGAAAAATCCTTCAGAAAAGTTAAAACAAATAGCTGTTTCTAAGGATTATGATGCAATAAAATATATAGAAGATCCATCACCAAAAGTTCAGCTTATAGCTGTTAAAAATCATTGGTCAGCAATTAAATTTATAAAAAATCCTACTTTAGAAGCAATGAGAACTTCAGTTAAGGAAGATGCTGAGGCAATAAACTTCTTACCAAACTATACTTATGAAGATTTAGAAACTTTTATAGGAGACAATATAAATGTTGTTAAATATCTTTATGAAAGTATAGATGTTGATATGGTTGTTGATATACTTACAAAAAAAGTTGCAGAAGAGAATGTAGATGAAAGCTATCTTTTAGATTTTATCGATTTAGAAGTCTTAGAGATGAACAAAGTAGAATTTATCAAAGAATATGGAAGTAAAAGAGCAAAGATAATATTAGTTGATAGTATGTTATCAATATAAAAATAGAGATTTAAAAATATAAAATATAGCTTAGTTGAGAAAGTATTTTAGATTTTTCACAAGAGAGTTTATAAGGTAAGTTTCACGGAGAGATTTATAGAAAGAAGGGACACTAAAGTGGATTTTAAAGAAGCGTTAAGTACAGTTAATTTAGTTCTTATGACAGGAGAAGTACCTCTTTTAATAGGAGAAAGTGGTATAGGAAAAACTTCTTTAGCAAAGGAACTTAGTAGAATAAATAATTATCATTTGATTACTATAGATGGAAATCTTCTTAAAGAGGGAGAAATAGGTGGTCTCCCAATGGTAGAGAAGAAAGAAATCCTATTTAAAGGAGATTTAGTAAAAAGAAGTGTAACAAAATATGCTACACATGTAAAACTTATGGAAATTGATGATCATATTGAAAAGGGAGAAAAAGTTCTTTTATTTATTGATGAATTAAATAGATGTGAGCATGCAGTGCAACAAGAACTTATGAATCTTATATTAAATAGAGAGATAAATGGATATAAGTTAAATGAGGATGTATATATATTAGCAGCTATGAATCCATCAAATAAATATGATAACTATGAAGATAGTGATTATCAGGTTATTGAAATGGATCCAGCCCAAGAAGATAGATTTGTTTGGATAGATATTAGTTCAAATCTTAAAGAGTGGATGAGTTGGGCAATGGGAGATGGAAACATCCATGAACATATAATAGAGTTTTTATCAACATTCCCTGAATATTTCCACACTCCTAATTCACTAGAAACAATAAAAGCTACTCCAAGAAGCTGGGAGAGGGTTTCTAAGGCTTATAGAGTGTATTTATCAAATAAGAAGAACTTTTCTAAGGAAATATTATATAATGCTTTAAAGGGAAATGTAGGCTCAACAATAGCACAAGAATTTATAGCATATATAAGTAATCTTAATAAGCCTATTATTTCTAATGAAGAAATTTTTGAAAGTGATGTTTTAGGATTTAACATTAGAGAAAGAATAATGAGTGAAAATCATTCAAGAATGTATATAATAGCTAAGAGTGCTTTATATTATCTTGAGGGATTAAAGGATTATAATAAAGAATTAGAAGTGTTCTCAGATTTATTATCTTGTTACCCTAAGGATTTAAGACTAGGAATAATGAAGGAAATAAAAAGCGATCACTCAGAAGAATTATATAGAAATTTATTAAATGAGGATAAGTTCTTAGAAGCATTCTTTGAGATATATAGCTAGGTGGTGAAATCTTATGGATTTTGAAAGAACTAGGAGGAAACTTCTTAATATAGTAATGGAAGCTGAAGAGGAGAATAAGCCTTTAACAGATGATTTTAAGAGAGAATTTTGGAGCTTAATAGAGAAGGTAATAATCTCCCTTTATGATAAAGAAAATTCATTTTTTGGTCAGTTTTTAATTCATGTAAAGAGAGAAATAAGAACTGATATTAAATGGCCTATAGCCACTAAACCAGAAATGGGATATTTCACAATGGTATTTAATCCAAGAATAATATTAGAATGTGATTTAAAAGAGGTTCAGGCTCTTTTAAAGCATGAAGTATATCATATAATGATGTCTCATTATGCTAGGGAAAAGGCTTTAAGTAGAAAATATTCAAAACTTGCTGTTAGTATAGCAATGGATATAGCAATAAATCAGTATATAAAGAATTTACCTCCATATAGTAAAAGGCTAGATTATGTAAATTTAGAATATAATCTAGAACTAAAACCAGATATGCCTATGGAAAAATATGCAGAAGAAATTCAAAAGGCAATTGAAAGAAGAAAAAAATATGGTATTACTGGTGATGATAAAAATGCTAGTGATTTAGTAAGCCAAGAAAAATCCCATGAAGTATGGGAAGAGGTTTCTATAAGCTTAGATAGTTTAGAGGGAACAACTAAGAAAACAGCCATAAACGCATATAAGGGCAAGGCTCCTAAGGATTTAGAAAAAATAATCTTACTAATGAAAGAAAAACCAGAGATAAAGTGGAGTGAATTTTTAAAGGATATAATTCCTACAACAAGGGGAAGTTATAGAAAGACTATAACAAGAAAAGATAGGCGTCTTCCAGAAAGATTAGACCTTAGAGGAAAATTACCAAATTCTATTCCAAAAATATTAATAGCAATAGATGTTTCAGCATCCATCTCTGATAAAGAGTTTGAAAATATAATAATAGAAGTTTTAGGTATAGTAAGAAATAAAAATGCTGAAATAAAAGTTATTGAATGTGATGATGAAATAAGAAGAGTTTATGATTTAAAAGGAATAAAAGATATAAAGCCAAGAAGTAAGAAAAATGGCTCAACAAGATTTTCTCCAGTATTTAGATATATAAAAGAAAATAATATGAGAAATCATATTCTTGTATATTTTACAGATGGAGTTGGAGAAAAAGATTTAGAGGTTAAGCCTATAAATTATAGAACTCTTTGGGTCTTAACAGGCAAGGAACAATTAAGTTTAAATAAATCTTTTGGAACTGTTAAACATTTAGAAAAAGAAAAAGGGGATGGATATACCCTTATGGATGGTTTGCAAGATATGAAGGATAATCTTCATGATTGGGCTAGATAAAGTAAAAAGATAGCACATGTTGATTTAATTGAAAATCAATATGTGCTATATTGTTTTTATATGGTTTATTAACTATAAAAAATATAACTTAATTAAATAGTAAATCCTTAATTAAATTTATAAGGTATATTTTAAAAATCCATAAAGGGGGAATTCCGTGAAGAAAAATATTAAGAACATGGCTTTAGTATTATTAATAATTTTTGTGATAGCTTTAATTGTTATAACATTTAAAATAATTAAATTTAGAAAAAATACAGTGACAGATATAAAAGCTTGTGAAAATAAAATAACTTTTAATTCTAAGATTAAAAGAGAAGAAATAGAGTATTTAAAAGTTGATGGAGAGAAGGATAGACAAGTAAATAAGATTGAAGGGTTAAATTTATTTATAAATAATAGTAAAGTTAATTTAAGTGATAAAATTTATGAAAAGAATTTAAGGTATTATATTTCTTTAGAAGATTTAGAGAAAAATGGACAAGTATCAATTGATGGAAATAATGTTTTAAGCAAGACAAATAAAAATTACATAGATTTAGAGAAAAAAGAGATTTTAAAAGAAAAGGATAAATTAGATTTAAGAGGAGAAGTTTTAGATTTAGATCATAAAAAATACATTTCTATAAATGATTTTAAAGAGCTTATTGAAGCTAGAGATGATTGGTACGAAAATAAAAACTCAATTTATATGTTTCAGGGTAAAACTAATAATATAAACTGCAATTATAAAGTTAATGAAGGAAAAGCTGCTTTAATAAGAATAGAGGATGTTAGTGCTGGGGGAGTTTTTTCTGAAGATAATAATATGGAAAAAATGAAATATTTAAGTGATTATTTTAAAGCTAATAATATAGTATTTCACATAGCTTGGATACCTAGATACATAAACCCTGAAAAAAACATAGATAATGATTTGCTTAAAAATAATAATTTTGAAAATGTTCATTTTATAAATATGCTAGATCATTTAATAAATAGAGGGGCTATAATTGGTCTTCATGGATACACTCATCAACATAATAAGCAAATAAGTGGACTTGGAGTAGAGTTAAAATGGAATGTTAATAGTAATAAAAATAAAGTTTTAAAGGTTGTTGAATCCTCATTAAAGACAGCTAAGACCTTAAATATACCTATAGGTTTCTTTGAAAGCCCACATTATAAAGCAGATAGAAATCAGCAAAAAATAATAGAACAATATTTCCCAGTTATGTTTGAACCTTATGCAGGATATTGGAACTTAAATCCATTAATAAGTTTTAGTAATAAGTCTACATTATATGTACCTGCTCCTTTAGGATATGTTAAGGATAATGGAGAGACTGTAGCTAGAAGAATTAGAAATTATAGCAATGAAATTTTAACGGCATTTTTCATACATCCATATATTTTTTTAGGAAGTATAGAGAATAAAAATAATAGCACAAATAATGAGGAAATATATGAGTTTAATGAAAATTCACCTATATTAAAGGTAATATCAGCTTTAAAAGAAAGAGGATGCAAAACCATAACTGTTAATGAATTAAACAATCAAATTACATAGTAAAAGTTTTTATTATGTATTCTTTTAAAATACCATCTTTTACATAGATACTTTTTAAGGTTTAAATAAATTCGACTAAAATATAAGAATAGTAAATTGCTAGCTTAGTATTTTAGTCGAATTTTATTATGTAAGAATAATAAAATTAAGAAGTTTTTAGTATGCAAATAAATTTCCAAATGGTTATTTTGAGTTTATTTTAGTGTACATTGTGTGTACACGGTTACATAAAAGATATATAATTAATTTATATTCAAATATATTAAATTATAATTAAGTTTGATTTTCTTACAATTTATTTAAAAATACTAAATTAATATACTTGTATGTTTTAAGGGAGATGAAAAGTATGAACAGAGTATTAGATATACTAAAGGATAGGTCATTAACATATCATCAGCAAATTAAAGATTTAGCTGCTTATGCAGAAAGCACAATTGAAGTGTTAAATATTGATGATGAAACAAAAAAATTAATAGATGAAGGGTGTATATGTACTCTTTTTGAGGGGAATGCACCATTTAGGCCTAGATACATAATTCCAGATTATTCTTTACTTATGGAAAAGGGATGTGAATTTTTAAATCTTTCAGTTCCAGAGGATATATGGGAAGCAACTAATAACCTATTAATTTTCTATAAGCATGTGCCTTCAATAACTACATTTCCAGTTTACCTTGGAAATATAGATGAGCTTTTAGAGCCATTTATAGAAGATGAAAGGGAAGCTAAAAGAGCAATTAAATTATTTTTAAAGCACATAGATAGAACATTAACTGATTCTTTTGTACATGCTAATATAGGGCCAAGAGAGACTGTAGCAGGAAGATTAATACTAGAGTCTATGGATGAACTTCAATGTGCAGTTCCAAATTTAAGTATGAAGTATGATTTAGAAAATACTCCAGAGAGTTTTATAAATTTATGTGCAAAGGTTGCTTTAAGTACAGCTAAACCTAGTTTTGCAAATCATAAAATGGATGTGAAAAGCTTTGGAACAGATAGATATGCTATAGCAAGTTGCTATAATGGATTTCATATTGGTGGGGGTGGATATACCCTTGTAAGAATAAAATTAAATGAGGTAGCTAAGAAGGCTACTTCAGTAGAGGACTTTTTAGAGAATGTATTACCTTATGTAAGCACTAAAATGATTCAGTATATTGATGAAAGAATAAGATTTTTAGTTGAGGAAACTCAGTTCTTTACTTCTAATTTTTTAGTAAAAGAAGGATTTATTCAGAAAAAATTATTTACAGGAATGTTTGGAGTAGTAGGTCTAGCAGAGGCTGTAAATACTTTATTAGGAGCAGAGAAACAAAGTGATAGATTTGGGTATTCAGAAAAAGCTAATAAACTTGGATTAAGAATAATAGAGAAATTAAATAAAATAGTATCAGAACATGAAGCTAAACATGTAAATTGCTTTGGAGGACACTATGTTCTTCATGCACAAGTAGGAATTGATTTAGATCAAAATGTATCACCAGGATGTAGAATACCAGTTGGAGAAGAACCAGAATTATTTAATCATATAATGCAATCAGCACCATTCCATAAATATTTTTATAATGGAATAGGAGATATATTTGTATTTGAAGATACATATAATGATCATCCAGAAGCCTTAGTTGATATTATAAAGGGTGCCTTTAATTCAGGAATAAGATACATGTCTGTTTATGGAAGTGGAGCAGATGTAGTAAGGGTAACTGGATATTTAGCTAAGCGTTCAGAGGTGGAGAAACTTGAAAGAGGAGAGGCTGTTCTTAATAATACAGACTTATTTGCCATGGGAGCAAAGAATAATTGTCATGCATTTGAAAGAAAAATTAGAAAGTAAGTGATATTATGGCTTTAATAAATAAGATAATTCCATTTTCTTGTGTTGATGGACCAGGAAATAGAATGGTTATATTTTTTCAAGGATGTAATTTTAAGTGTTTGTATTGCCACAATCCTGAAACTATAAATAAATGCACCTCTTGTGGAAAATGCGTTGAAAATTGTGAAGTAGGTGCCTTATCAATTAGTGAGGGGAAAGTTATTTGGGATGAGGAAGAATGTATTTCTTGTGATAAATGTATAAAGCTATGCGAGCATATGTCTTCTCCTAAACTTAAGGAATATTCAGTAGAAGAGCTTGTAAAAAAGATAGAAAAAGATAGTTTTTTTATAAGAGGAATAACTGTTAGTGGTGGAGAATGCACTTTAAACTCTGAATTTTTAATAAAACTTTTTAGAGAAGTTAAAAAACTTGGATTGACTTGCTTTGTTGATACTAATGGTAATACTAAGTTAGATGATGAGCTTATAAATCTTACAGATAAATTTATGCTTGATGTTAAGTCAATTGATGAAAAAGAAAATATTTGGCTAACTAAATCATCAAATAAATTAGTTTTAGAAAATTTAAAAAAATTATTAGAGTTAGACAAGATTTATGAAGTTAGAACTGTTATAGCTAAAGGGCTAAATAGCAAAAAAACAGTGGATGAAGTATCTAAAATCATTGGCGATAAATGTAGATATAAACTTATAAAATATAGACCCTTTGGAGTTAGAGAAGAGGGGATAAAGGTTCATGGAACTATAAGCTCAGAAGATAGCTATATGAATGAATTAAAAGAAAAATCTATAGCTAATGGATGTGTTGATACAATAATAACTTAATATTTATTTATTAGAATTAGAGGATTATTTAATATAAAAAATTAAGTATTAGAGAATAGAAAAGAATATGAAATCTTTAAAAAATATATAGCTATATAAGTAAAAAGATAAAAGCAACTTATTGCTTTTATCTTTTTTAGTTAAGTTTTATAAATTTTAATAAAAATATTTAAATAGTATTTTACGAGAATATTATTTTTACTCCTTTTTCTTTTAATTTTTCAAGTTCAGATTTATCATCTTCAATTTCATTTGTGATTACATAATTAACTTTAGAAATATCTCCACTAGAAAAATTATGATGTATTCCTATTTTTGAGTTATCTGCTAAGACAAAAGTTGGCCCATTACAATTTTCAAGCATCTTCATATTTACTGTGGTTTCCTGGAGAACAGATGTACTGATTCCTGTATTAGCATTTATACCACTAACCCCTATAAAACATTTAGTTGCAGTTATTTTAGAAATTATCTGAGTGGCTATATCACCAACCATAGATTGTTTTCTTCCATATACTTCACCGCCTGTAAGTATTATCTCTACATTAGGTGATAAATTCATACCTAATATTTTGCCATTGTTTGTAATTACCATAACTCTTTTATCTTCTATATATTCTAAGAGTTTTATTGCAGTTGAACTAGAGTTTATAAATATACTATCTCCATCTTCTATAAATTCAGCAGCTTTTTTAGCTATAGAATCTTTAATTTTTTCTCTTTCAATGTTGGTATGATTAAAATATGGGTCTTCACTCAAAGCTCCTTCAATAAGTTCAGCACCACCGTATTTTCTTCTTATAACCCCTTCTTTTTCTAGATTTTGAAAATCTCTTCTTATTGTTATATTAGATGTTTTTAATAAAGTAGCTAATTCTTCTGTTTTAGCAAATTTATTTTCTTTTAAATATTTCAATATTGCCTGTTGTCTTTTAAAAACAAAGCCTTTTGCGTTTTTCATTATAAATGCCTCCTAACCGATATTGTTTGGTATTATTTTCTATAAATATCTCTCCGAATATTATAAATCTAAAATTAAGTTATATATAGATAATTTGAAAAAGTTACTAAAACTTGTATATAGTAATTTTAAAAAAATATGAAGTTGTATTTAACTTTAATAATTAAAAACAGAAGCTTATTATAGATAACATTAAATTTCTTATTACTATTTATAATAATTTTACATAAAAGAACAGTATAAATCAACGCAAATAGAACAAAAATAATCAAAAAGAACATAAAATAGAAAATAATTTGATTAATAGCACAAAAAAATAAAGAATAAACAAAAAACAATCAAAAAAGACTTGCAAAGAAAACAATTACAGTATATAATTTAATCATAAAATGATTGAATGAACTTAATAATGTTCAAAACAATCAAAATGGGTGGAGGTATAATTATGAGTAAAGTAAATGAAATAACAAGAGAATCATGGATTTTAAATACATTTCCAGAATGGGGAACTTGGTTAAATGAAGAGATAGAAAATGAAGTGGTTAAACCAGGAACATTTTCTATGTGGTGGCTTGGATGTACAGGTATATGGCTTAAAACTCAAGGAAATACAAACATATGTATAGATTTTTGGTGCGGAAGCGGAAAAAGAACAAAGAAAAATCCTTACATAAATCCAGAGCATCAAATGGCAAGAATGTGTGGAGGTAAGAAACTACAACCTAATTTAAGAGTTGCACCTTTTGTATTAGATCCATTTGCAATAAAGAATGTTGATGCAATAATATCAACACATGATCATAACGATCATATAGATATAAATGTTGCAGCTGCAGTTTTAAAAAATTGTTCAGAAGATGTTCCATTTATAGGACCACAAGCATGTGTTGATAAATGGATAGGATGGGGAGTACCAAAGGAAAGATGTATAGTTGTTAAACCAGGAGATGTAATAAAAATAAAAGATATTCAATTACATGCTTTAGAATCTTTTGATAGAACAGCTTTAATAACAGCTCCTCCAGAAGGAGACTTAAGAGGGAAAATGCCAGTAGATATGGATTATAAGGCTGTTAACTATTTAATAGAAACTCCAGGAGGAAATCTTTATCATAGTGGAGATTCACATTATTCAAATTATTATGCTAAGCATGGAAATGATTATAAAATAGATGTTGCTCTTGGATCATATGGAGAAAACCCAAGAGGTATTACAGATAAAATGACATCAGTAGATATTTTAAGAATGGCTGAGGCATTAAACACTCAAGTAGTAATACCATTCCATCATGATATATGGTCAAACTTCCAAGCTGATACAAATGAAATCTTAGCATTATATGACATGAAAAAATATAGATTACAATATAAATTTACACCATTTATATGGCAAGTAGGTGGAAAGTTTACATTCCCAGAAGATAAGGATAAGAGAGAATATCATTATCCAAGAGGATTCGATGATTGTTTCTCTGTAGATATAAACTTACCATATAACTCATTCCTATAAGATTTAAGAGTGGAGGAAATTATCATGTTAAAAGAATTAATAGAAAAAGGTAGATATTCTTTTCATGGTGGCTTTGATAATTGGGAGGATGCAGTTAAGGCTGCATGTGCTCCCTTAGAAAAAGAAAAAGTTATCGAAAAAGAGTATGCGGATTTAATAATAAATAGTATTAAAAAACATGGACCATATATAGTAATTGCGCCAAAGATTGCTATACCACATGCACAAGAAGGACATGGAGTTAATGAAACAGCTATATGCTTTATGAAAACGAATACTCCAGTGAGCTTTGGTGAAGGGGAAGAGTATGATGCTCAATTATTCTTTGTTTTAGCTTCAGTAGATAATGAAGTACATTTAAAGAATTTAACTAAAATGGTTGAGTTAATTTCAGATGAAGAAATTGTAGAAAAGCTTTTAGAAGCTCAATCAGTTGAGGATCTTAAAAAATTAGTATAAGAGATTTTGAAAAAATAAGTTTTAAAGTTTCTACAGTGCTTTAGATAGGTTTTAAACTAAAGTACTGTAGAAATTATAGTAAATATTTAAGTCTAATCTTATTTAGTTTTCAGTTAAGTTATAAATTAAAACAGTTTACATAATATTGGAACAAGTTAAGAAAAGGGATATGGGAGGAGAAGTATTATGGATTTTATAATCTACATTTGGGAGTTTTTCCAAAATAACATTCTGACAAAACCTGCATTTTTCATTGGATTTATAGTTCTTATTGGTTACTTGTTACTTAAGAGACCTTTTTATGATGCTTTGGCAGGATTTATAAAGGCAACAGTCGGTTATTTAATTTTAAATGTTGCAGCAGGTGGACTTGTTAGTAACTTCCGTCCAATTCTTGCAGGCCTTAAAGATAGATTTAATTTACAGGCGGCAGTTATAGATCCTTATTTTGGACAAACGGCGGCTCAAGAGGCTATAGGGAATATAGGAAAATCTTTTTCTATGATGATGGTAGTTTTACTTATAGCATTCTTATTTAACTTAGTGCTTGTATTACTTAGAAAATTTACAAAGGTTCGTACAGTATTTATTACAGGACATGTAATGGTACAACAATCAGCTACAGCTTTATGGTTAGTATTTTTCTGTTTCCCAAACTTAAGTAATATGGGAGTAGTAGTAATGTTAGGATTACTTCTTGGAACATACTGGGCAGTATTTTCTAATCTTACAGTTGAACCATGCCAAGACCTTACTGAAGGTGGTGGATTTGCAATAGGTCACCAACAAATGTTAGGAGTTTGGATAACTGATAAAATAGCTGGAAAAATAGGAAATAGTAAAAAGAGTATTGAGGATTTAGAACTTCCAGGATTCTTATCTATATTTAGTGATAACGTTGTAGCAACTGGTATATTAATGACTGTTTTCTTCGGAATAATTATGGGAATACTAGGACCAGATTTAATGCATACAATCGATAAGGGATTTGATCAAAATACAAATTTCTTATTTTACATACTAGAAAAATCACTTAACTTTGCAGTTTATTTAAGTATATTACAAATGGGTGTTAGAATGTTCGTTTCAGAACTTACTGAATCATTCCAAGGTATTTCAAATAAAATACTTCCAGGATCAGTACCAGCTGTAGACTGTGCAGCAACTTATGGATTTGGACATCCAAATGCAGTTACTATTGGATTCTTATTTGGAGCAGTAGGTCAATTTATAGCAATAATAGGACTTGTAGTTTTCCAAAGTCCAGTACTTATAATAAGTGGATTCGTACCATTATTCTTTGATAATGCTACATTTGCAGTGTTCGCTAACAGAAAAGGTGGATTGAAGGCTGCCATGATAATTCCATTCGTTTCAGGAGTTATACAAGTTTTAGGTGGAGCATTTGCCGCTTACTATTTTGGATTAGCTCAATTTGGAGGATGGCATGGAAACTTTGACTGGGATACATTATGGCCAGTAGTTGGAGTTCTTATGGACAAGTTTGCTTATGTAGGGGTTGGAATAGCAGTAGTAGGAATGCTTTTAATACCACAAATTCAATATTTTAAAAATAAAAAGGGTTACTTCAAGTTAGTTGAAGATTATGAAGGATATTTAGAAGACAAAGAAAAGGAAAGAGTACAAAATTAGATTTAAATCAATTGATAGTTAGTACCACTTTGTTAAGTACTAACTATCAAAATAAAATAGATAAAAATAATTGGTGTTAATTAGGAGGAGATATTTATGTTAAAAGTAATAGCAGCATGTGGAAATGGAATGGGATCAAGTCAAATTATAAAAATGAAAATAGAGAAGATATTTAAAAAGTTAAATATTCCTGTATCAATTCATCATACAAGTATAGGAGCAGCAAAAACAGAAGCTTCAAGTTATGATGTAGTATTCTGTTCAGATGCATTAAAAGGAAATTTCGATAAAGCAAAGGCTTCAGGAACTATCGTTATAGGACTTAAAAACCTTTTATCAGAAAAAGAAATTGAAGAAAAGATTGTAGAAAATATAGTAAACAAATAAATATAAAAGTTATGATATAGTACTTATTTCTTAGAGTGTTAAGAGATAGGTACTATGTTATAAATAAGACTTTATTTTAATTATTTATAATCTAGGAGGAATATAAGATGAAAATAGAAAAGAAGTTTTTAACTGACTTACATAGATGTTATGCAACAAGTAGTACTGTTATTGATGGAGATAGAAAAATACTTATAGCAACTGAAGGAGAAGGTCCTTGCTTCATGTATGAGGGAGATGATTTTAAACAATCAACTGTTTGGGATGGCCCAGGAGGAACAATGTCTATAATTCCTATCCCAGGAAAAAATGGAGATTTTCTAGCAGTTCAAAGATTTTTCCCTACATTTCAATCAGAAGATGCTGAGATAGTATGGGGAAGATATGAAAATGGAAAGTGGGAAATAAAAACATTATTTAAGCTACCATATTTACATCGTTTCGATATTTTAGAAGCTAATGGAAAGTTATATTTTTTAGGAGCAGTTTTATGTAATAGTAAGCAATTTAAAGATGATTGGAGCGATCCAGGTAAGATATATGTAGGAGAAATTCCAGAAGATTTAAATAAACCTATTGAGCTTAAGGTTATAAAAGAAGGATTAACTAAAAATCATGGATATTGTAGAGCATATCATAATGGAAAAATGGTTGGTTTAGTAACATCTCAAGAAGGAGTATTTAGAGTAACACCACCTCAAAGTGATGATGAGGAATGGAATGTTGAAAAAATAATGGATAGACCTACAAGTGATGTAGCTGTTGTAGATATAGATGAAGATGGTGAAGATGAATTAGTTACTATTGAAGAATTCCATGGTAAACATTTTAGAATAAATAAAAAGTATGGAGATGAATATAAAATTATTTATGAGTATCCAAAAGAAATGGATTTTGGACATGTTGTTTGGGGTGGCAAGCTAAGAGGAGTTCCAACTATAATAGGTGGTTATAGAAGATGCGATAAGGATTTATTTTATATTCAATGTACTGATAAAGAAAAATTAGAGTTTGAAACTGTAGTTATTGAGTCTGGGGTTGGACCAAGTAATGTTGCCGTTTTAAATGAAGATGATAGAGATATAATAATATCTGCAAATAGAGAGTTAGGACAAGCTGCCTTATATATTGTTACTGATTAATAGAAGATAATAAGTTTGTCTTACTTTGTTAACTAATAAGAGAGCTTTATTTTAAATTTTATTAAGTGAATTAATATTAAATACTTAAGAATAAATTTTGTTATAAGGGTTATTAAGAGTCTAAGGAGGATCTTTTATATGTTAGAGAACTTAAAAAAAGAAGTTTACGAAGCTAATATGCTTCTTCCAAAATATAATTTAGTAACTTTTACATGGGGGAATGTTTCTGCCATAGATAGAGAAAAAGGACTTGTTGTAATTAAACCATCAGGAGTTGAGTATGACACAATGAAACCAGAAGATATGGTTGTGGTTGATTTAGAGGGAAATATTGTTGAAGGGAAATATAAACCTTCATCAGATACAGATACTCACTTGAAACTTTACAAGGAGTTTAAGAATATAGGAGGAATAGTTCATACACATTCTAGATGGGCAACAATATTTGCTCAAGCAGGAAGAGGAATAAAGCCATATGGAACAACTCAGGCAGATTATTTTGCAGATGAAATCCCTTGTACAAGAGATATGACTAGAGAAGAGATTGAAGGAAATTATGAATATAATACAGGGGTTGTAATTGTTGAAAGATTCAAAGACATGAATCCAGAGAATATTCCAGCAGTACTTGTTAAAAATCATGGTCCATTTACTTGGGGAAAGGATGCTAAAGATGCTGTTCATAATGCTGTTGTTCTAGAAGAAGTGGCAATGATGGCATATAACACAGAAATATTAGCAAATAAAAATGTAGATAGTATGTCTGATGACTTATTAAATAAACACTTTTCAAGAAAGCATGGTCCAAATGCTTACTATGGACAAACAGGAGCTTAAGAAAAGGAGCGGATTAAAATGAAGGAATATTTTATTGGATTATATGAGAAAGCTATGCCTAATACACTTACTTGGAGAGAAAAGCTTCAATGTGCAAAAGAGAATAATTTTGATTTTTTAGAGGTTAGCATAGATGAAACTGATGAAAAATTAAAAAGACTTGATATGACAAAAGAAGAAAGACAGGTTTTAGTAGACCTTATGTATGAAGTTGGTCTTCCAATAAGAACCATGTGTCTTAGTGGACATAGAAAATATCCTATAGGAAGTGCAGATGAAACAACTAGAAATCGTGGTATGAGAATAATGGAGAAGGCCATAGAGCTAGCTGATGATTTAGGAATTAGGATAATTCAATTAGCAGGGTATGATGTTTACTATGAAGAGGGTAGTGAAGAAACAAGAAAATTATTTTATGAAAATCTAAAAAAATCTGTTGAAATGGCTGCTAGATCAGGAATAATTTTAGCTTTTGAAACTATGGAGACTGAGTTTATGAACACAGTTGAAAAAGCCATGAATTATGTTAAAAAGATTGATTCACCATATTTAGGGGTTTATCCTGACTGTGGAAATATAACTAATGCCGCTACTAAATATAATAAAAATGTTATTGAAGATTTAAGAAGTGGTAAAGGTCATATAATGGCTGTTCATCTTAAGGAAACAAAACCAGGTAAGTTTAGAGAAATTCCATTTGGAACTGGACATGTTGATTTTGAAAGTATAATAAAAGAATCATATAATATGGGAGTAAGAAGATTTGTTACTGAGTTCTGGTACACAGGTACTGGTGACTACAGAGTTGAGATAAAGAATTCAAGAAAATTTATAGAGGAAAAATTTAATAAAGCCTTAGAAAAGTAAAATTAAAGGGGCTTTTATAAAAATAACTTTTTATAAAACTTACAAACAGTATTAAGGGAAATTAGTAATTCTCAGAATATGTTTGTAAGTTTTATTATTATATTTTTATATAGCCCGCTTTTACTATATGTTTAATTCTTGTATAGCAGCTCTAATTTTATCCTTATTAAGGGCTGAAAGATAAGACTCTCTTTTAGTTAAGGCTTTATCGAAAGATTCTAAAGCTCCTTTAGTGTCTCCTTCATCTCTTAGGATTAAGCCATAATAATAATATGGCTCTGGTATTCCAGGATCTTCGTCTAAAAGTTTAGTATATACTTCCTTAGCCTTTTCTATATTTCCAGTGAAGTAATAAGATTGAGCTAAGTTATCCATTATAACTTTGTTATCTTGATCATATTCATAAGCTAAAAGGTTATATTCTAAGGCTTCTTCATATCTTTTATCTAATATTAAGAAATAACCTAAAGTCTCATAAACAGTTGTGTGTTCATATTGTGTATGAAGATTTTTTAAGTTTTCAATAGCCTTTTTTAAATCACCATTTTTCCAAGTTATAAGAGAATCTGTCATTGTATAAGAAGCTCTTAATCTCTCTGGTAGTTTATCATAATCAATATCACTTAGAAGCTTAGTGGCTTCTTCTAAATTTCCTAAGTAAAGAGTAAGGTATGCATATTGAAGTCTTATGCTATCACTAGCATTTTTATATGTACAAGCTTTTTTATAAAGTTCTAGAGCTTTTTCTCTTTCACCATTTCTAAAGGAAACATTACCTTTGTAAGCTAAAATATAAGGCTTTTTCTTATTATATTTGTATAAAGCATAGATTACTACAACAATTAATGCAAAAACATATTGCTTCATCATTACTAATACAAATGCTAATATTAAAGCAATTATAAAGTCATAAGCTATGTTCATTTTTTACGCCTCCAGTAAATACAAAATATTGCAATTATATTATAAGAATAATTTTAATGGAATTTTATTCTTAATACAACTTTACTTAATTATATTTACAAAAAAATTATTTTAATTTAATAGTGAAATAAAAGAGGGTTGTACCAAAACAAAAATCAATAAAACTTATGAAAAATACAAAGAAAACATATTTATAAGTTTTAAATATAAGTTTTGATACAACCTTTTTTTCTTTAAAAAGCAAAAAAAACTCTACTAAGGATAGTTTTAAGCTTTCACTTTTTATATTTATTTTTGTATTTTATAAAACGTTATTTATTAAAATTATCCTAAATATGCACCAATATGATTAATCATAGGTGGGTTTTTATATTTAGTAAATGAAATTTTAATTTTATCAGTTTTGATATTATTAAGTTTTGCTATATGTCTATATCCAATAGAAGTACCATTATAAAGTTCAAACCAACCATTGTTATATGCATAAACTTTAAATTCTTCTACGTTTTGACCTTCAGCAATCCACTCTCTAATTTCTAAAATATTAAATTCAGTGATAGTTTTAAAATCTATCTCTATATAAGGGTTAACAGCATTTTCATTAGCTATCCAATAAGATTTTTTGTAGTCATCAATTAAATTATAGCTATCGCTAGAAGATGAATTTGTAGCTAATATAGAAGAGCCCTTAATAAGATTATTAGAAAAAGTTTCTTTTATATATTTAGAAAAATCAGAAAGTAAACTTAATTCATTATGATTTAATAATCCATCTGTATTAGGAGATAAAACTAATACCAAGTTTGTATTTCTTCCTAATGAATTATTATACACATGTTTTAAATTTGATAATGAATCTTTATTATGGTTTAAGCAGTCAGATAGAGAGTAAATACTTTCTCCAACAATCCAAGTGTCTCCATAAATATTTCCTTTTCTAATCTCTTCGTTGTTAAAATCTTCTTTTAAAAGATCTAAATTTATAGAAGAGTAGAAATAGTTTTTAGATGACTCTATATCAGAATAATATGTCCAACGTACATCAGGTCCAATAGGGCTAGATATCATACATTTAGGATTTATTTCTTTAACTACTTTAAAGTATCTTTCAAAATCAAGGGAGTCATAATATTCATCTAAAGAGGTCATATCCATAATAACTTCACTTATTTGTGAATAATTAGTCATAAGTTCTTTTAATTGAGACGTGTAGTAATTATCATATTCTTCAGGAGTTAAGTTTAAAGTGAGATAATCTTTTAAAGTAAGATGAATACCAAATTTAAGTCCAAACTTTTTACAAGATTTACTAACTTTTTTTACTAAATCATCATAATTATTCTCTAAAGAAAAAGTATTTATATTAACCTTTGAACAATTGCTTTGCCATAAACAAATACCATTATTAAGCTTAGCAGTTAAAATAACTTTCTTAAATCCAAATTTAAATAGATTTTCTATCCATATATCTGTGTTAAATGAAGTCTCTTTTTTTAATAAAGAAGGAGCCTCATCATTATTTTCAGAATTAGCTGTAAATGTATTCATTTGGAGGTCTAAAAAAGCTATTAGTTCATCTTCTTGGTATTTTCTTTGTTCTTTAGTTGGAGTTAGGTTTACTAGAGTTGTATTCATTATCTCTCCTCCTTAAAAATAAAGCGTTTATTAAATTATAATACTAAAATTAAACATAAACAACCATATTAGTAAAAATATTGAAATTTAATTTAGTTTAAAAATTTTTAAAGAATAAAGTGAAGAAGAGTGAATTAAATTTCCTTAGTATTTTAAGTAGTCTAAATTAATTTTAAAAGACTTAATAAAATTTATATTTATATAAGTTAAATTTATTTTTTATTAGAGTTTTAATTTAAGAGAAGATAAAAAAATAGAGATGGAATAAAATCCATCTCTATATGTAAAATTAATGACAGCTTGAGCAAGAAGAGCATCCGCCTTCGCTTTCTTTAACTGGTTTTAATGATAATCCTCTACCACCATTTTCATCTGAAGAAAGCAGAGTGAATCCTTCAAAATCTTTAACAAGTTCTTTATCAACGAAGAATGTTATATCTTCAATTTTAACAACTTCATCATTATCTGATTGTTCATCCAGAACAATATTAAATACTGGGCCGCCTCAGCCAACTCCTGCTAGATTTATTCTTATGTCAAATTTTTCTACGCCGTTTTCTTGTAGAAAAGATTTGAACTCAGTATAAGCTTCATTGCTCATTTTAACAACTGACATATCTATTTCCTCCTAAATTTTAATTTAAAGCAAAATTGCCTTATATAGTTTATTATTAATATATTTTAAAATAATATCACACTAAAATAGAAATATTATAATTAGTGACAGCTACCACAGCTACCACAGTTTCCACTACAACCGCCACCTTCATAGTCGCTCATTAATGGATCAAGAGTTAATCCTTCTCCAAAGTTTTCTTCATCAGAAAGTATTGAGAAACCTAAAAATACATCGATTAAAGAAGAATCAATAACAAAAGTTAAATCTTTTATTACTTCAACCTCATCACCTTCATTTTTTTCTCCTGCAGTTACATAAAACATAGGGCCCATAGGTCCGTTCCCACCAAAGTTTATTCTAATAACATCACTATCTATATCATTTGATTTTAGGAACTCTTTAAATTCAATATAAGCATCATCGCTCATTGCTACCTTTTTCATTTGATCACCTACTTAATTTCAATTAATTAATAATTAATATTAATTGATTAAATTATATAATTTTAAACAAAATAAATCAAGACTATTTTAGTAGGAATTTAAAATGGAAATTTCTATTTTATATATAAATAGTAAAAAGTAGAAAATAATTGTGATATTTTTGTAATAATATGAAATTTTTCATGAAAAATCTGTTGAGAAGTTTCTTACATCAAATTAAAATAAAAGAGTTAAATTTGTTTTATATTATTAATGATTTAAATCATAAAACTATATTTATATATATAAAGTGATATTGTGTTAAAATATATATTAATAAAATAAATTGTTTTCTGAGAAGGTTAGAAAGGAAAAAGTATGATACCATATAACATAGATTATTGTGAGGAAAAAATAAAAGAATATAAAGAAAAAATAAAAGAGAACAAAAAGGGTAACTTTACTATTAAGTATAGTAAAAAAAAAGAATTTGATGGTTATTTATATGAGCATAAGCAGATATTAAAAGAAAGTCCTATAGAACTATATGAAGGAGAAAAGCTTTGGATGAGAATTTCACCACAGGAAATTCAAGGAGCTTTTGAAAGTATAAAGAGAGCAAAGGGTAAGGTAGGGGTTCTAGGATTAGGATTAGGATACTTTGTTCAGGAAATAGCAAAAAGGGATCAAGTAAGAGAAATAGTTGTCTATGAAATGAGTGAAGAAATAATTGACTTATACTTAGAAAACTTTGGAGAAAATCCTAAGATAAGAATAGTAAAAGGAGATGGATTTAAAGCTAAGAGAGAAAATTTTGACTTTTTCTATGTGGATATATATGAATATAAATTAACTACTAAAGTTGTTGAAGACTATGTTAAATTAACAAAACTTCATGATATTGTAGAATATAGCTTTTTTGGAGTTGAGTCATTTATATTAAGTTGTCCAACTAGTGAAATAATATGGGTTTATATATTAGAAGAGTGGATGGATATGTCAAAGGACTTATTTACAAGATTTAATCACAGTGAGTATATTGAATATTTTTCACCTATGGAGGAGAATAAGGTATTAGAGGTACTTAAAGAATTTGGGAAAGTTCTTTAAACTTTATTACTAATTCATAAAAATAGATGTTTTAAATTTATTTTATTTATTAATTGATTTACTAATTAGTTAGAAATTTTAAATTCATAATTTTGAAGTTAGGTTATAATATGATTTATTATTAAATTATTATCTTATATTAATTGTAATAAGGATTTTAATTTATGAAACATTTTATAACCTTTTTGTATTTAAATTTTAACCTTCTAAATTATGATAAAAGATATAATGTAGACTAATATAGAAATTTTAGATCATAGTATTTATTTTATTTGATTAATGAAATAATGATCAAATTCTTATAATTTTAAATGTTATTATTCAGTATATATGGTTTTAAAAACATAAAATATACATTAATAATTTATAAGATTTTAGTAGAGTTAAAAAAAATCTATGATATGTCAAAAAAATCTATAATTTATTTTTTGAAAACCTATACAAAAAATGATATAATTAGTTCATAATATAAATATAAGAAAAATAATAAGAAGAGGTGAGTTTAGTATGGCACATAAAAAGGTGGCAAAAATAATAGCAACTGCTATAGTAGTAAATAACCTCTCCAGTAGCGTAGTTTTAGGCAAAGAAGTAAATTTAATAGAGAAAAACAAAGATAATTCAGTTATAAATCAAAGTATAAGTCATAGTAAAAGATATAATAATATTTTTAGAATAGAAAAAACAGTAGGGGATACAGAAGAATTCTTAAAAATAATAAATGATGGGAACTTAGAAGAGATAAAATTATCAAGGGACATTGACCTTAGCAATTTAATTTCTAGTGGAGTAGATATTAAGAGTTCAAATGTTGTAATAGATGGTCAAGGATATAGTATCTATGTTCCTAAATTAGCTGAAAATCTTAATAGAGATTTTTTTACACTACAGGGAGATGGAATTGTGCTAAAAAATTTAAATATAGTATGTAAGGATGATGATGAAACTTTAAATAATAAGAATAACCTTATTACTATATCAGGAGATGACATAACTTTAGAAAATGTTTTCATAGAGTCTAACTTTAATAGAGCAGTAAACATTTTAGAGGGAAATAATATTCATATTAATGATTGTAAAATAGTAAATAATCAAGAAAAGGGTAATGGATTAAAGGTTGAAAATGGAGTAGTAACCTTAAATAATCTTGATTTACAAAATAAATCTGGAGTTGGACTTGACATTTTAGGAAAAGATTCAAAGGTTTATTTAAAAGGAGATATAAAAATAAATTCTCCAATTGAAATAAGGGGGCAATTTAGAGATGGTGGAATTTTAAATTGTGATAATAATCAGTTAATCCACGAAAAAAGAGTCTTTGGATATACTTATTATAATGTTGCAAAGGAAACAGAGTTAGTTAGAAATAAAGATGAGTTTTTAGAAGCAATAGATAATAATATAGTTAAAAATATAAAATTAATGGACAATATTGATTTAAGAGGACATGAATCAGAATATTATAAAGTTTTTGAAAAAGAAATAAAGGTTGATAAAAATAATTATCATATAACAATGTAAAGTTTAAAGGTATCTAAACGGAGTCAAATCTCAGCGTTTAGATACCTTTTATAGTATAATATATAATTTGTTATTTAAAAGTGTTAATTATTAAGATTAGTATTAACTTTTAATCAATTAAAAAATTTGCAACGTTAATATTATATTACTTAACAACTATATTTACAAGTCTACCTTTTATAACTATTACTTTTACAACTGTTTTTCCTTCTGTTGAAGCTATGATTTTCTCATCAGCTAAAGCAGCGGCTTTTATTCCTTCTTCATCTAAATCAGAAGAAACCATTATTTTGTTTTTGATTTTTCCGTTAACTTGTATAGCTATTTCAACTTCGTCTTTAACTAAAGCTTTAGGGTCAAATTTTGGCCATGCTTCATTGAAGATTGAGTATGAATTTCCAAGTAAGCTCCATTGTTCTTCACTGAAGTGAGGTGCAAATGGTGCTAATAATCTTAAATAATCAGAAACTACATCTTTTAAGAAATCAAGATTCATTTCTTTCTCTTGAGTATATTTAGATAAAGCATTTATGAATTCCATCATTCTAGCTATTGCTGTATTAAATTGAAGTTTATCTGTATCATCTGTAACAGATTTTATAGTATTGTGTCTCCAATAGTTAAGCTCTTTTTCAGCCTTATCCATTGTAGTTTTATTATTTTCACCTTTTGAGATTGCTTCTCTAGCAGTATCTATAATTCTTTCAATTCTTTCAACGAATCTATTTACAGATTTGATTCCATCATCACTCCAAGCTCCACCTTCAGTGTAAGCAAAACCAAACATTAGGTACATTCTAAATACATCTGCACCATATTCTTTTATATAATCATCAGGAGATATTGTATTTCCTTTTGATTTACTCATTTTTAATCCGTCTGGTCCTAAGATTAATCCTTGGTGAGTTAATGAAGTAAATGGTTCATCAAAGTTTAGGTATCCCATATCTCTTAGGGCTTTAGTTATGAATCTTGCGTAAAGAAGATGCATACAAGCATGTTCAGGTCCACCAACGTATTTATCAACTGGTAACATTTTGTTGATTAATTCAGGATTAAATGGAGCCTCAGTATTTTTATTATCAGGATATCTTAAGTAATACCATGATGAACATACGAAAGTATCTAAAGTATCAGTTTCTCTCTTAGCTGGTTTTCCACAGTGAGGGCAAGTTGTATTAACAAATGCTTCGCTCTTAGCTAGTGGAGATTTTCCATCTGGAGCAAATTCAACATCATATGGTAATTCAACTGGTAATTGACTTTCAGGTACAGGAACTATACCACATTCTTCACAGTAAACTACAGGAATTGGAGCTCCCCAGTATCTTTGTCTTGAAACTAACCAGTCTCTTAATCTAAAGTTAACTTTCTTTTCTCCAAGACCCATTGAAGCTAGTTTTTCAACTATTTTTTCTTTAGCTTCATCTGTAGTTAATCCATCAAATTCACCTGAGTTAACTAATATACCGTGCTCGCAGAATGGAAGGTTAGTTTCACTACCATCTTTAGCTTCTATAACTCTATTTATTGGAAGGTTGAATTTTTCAGCAAAAGCAAAATCTCTTTCATCATGAGCAGGAACAGCCATAACAGCTCCAGTTCCGTAAGTTGCTAGAACGTAGTCTCCAACCCATATAGGAACTTCTTTACCTGTTAATGGATGAATAGCATATGCACCAGTGAATACACCCGTTTTTTCTCTTGAAATAGATTGTCTTTCTATATCAGATTGTTTTTTAGCTTCTTCTTTATAATTTTCAACAGCTTCTTTTTGTTCAGCTGAAACTATTTCGTCTACTAATGGATTTTCAGGAGCTAAAACAACATAGCTAACTCCGCATAAAGTATCAACTCTTGTTGTGAATACATCAAAGTTTAAATCGCTATCTTTAACTTTAAAGTTAACTTGAGAACCAGTTGATCTTCCTATCCAGTGTTTTTGCATAGAAACTGTTTTTTCTGGCCAATCTAAATCATCTAATTTATCTAATAATTCATCAGCATAATCAGTTATTTTAAAGAACCATTGAGTAAGATCTTTTTTAGTAACTTCTGTTGAACATCTTTCACAAGCTCCATCAACTACTTGCTCATTAGCAAGAACTGTTTGACATGATGGACACCAGTTTACAGGAGCTTTTTTTCTATAAGCTAATCCTTTTTCGTATAATTTTAGGAATAGCCATTGAGTCCATTTATAATATTCAGGTGAGCAAGTTACAACTTCGTTTTCCCAGTTAAACATAGCTCCCATAGCTTTTAATTGTTCTTCCATTTTAGCTATATTTTTTATTGTAGAATCTTGAGGATGTATTCCTGTTTTTATAGCAAAGTTTTCAGCAGGTAAACCGAAAGCATCAAATCCCATTGGTTGGAATACATTATATCCTTGCATTCTTTTAAATCTAGCCCATGAATCAACTGGTCCATAGTTAAACCAGTGACCTGCATGTAATTGGCTACCTGAAGGGTATGAAAACATTTCTAAAACGTAAAGTTTCTCTCCTTCTTTATTTGGATCAAATTTATAAAGGCCTGATTCAGCCCATTTTTCTTGCCATTTCTTATCTATGGCAGTACTATAGTTACCCATTAACTAATCCTCCTCTAAGTCTATATAATTAATATTATTTGCTAGAATCAAATAAAAACAAATAAAAAAACCTTCCATCTCTTAAAATTTAAGAGACGAAAGGATATTCGCGGTACCACTCTTATTAGGAAAATTTCTTTTCCTCACTCGATTTTATAACGGGTTTTTCCCGTATGTGCTTTTTTTCACACATATGCTCATAGGCAAGTTCATATTTTCATACCATTGTGTCACAGCAAACCACAACTCTCTTTAGGCTATGAGGTAATATTACTACTCCTAATCAAAGCTTTTAATGATTCAGTTTTTATATATTATATATCAAAAGTTTAAAATAAGTCAATTAAAGTTTCTAATAAATACCTAGGATGAAAAAAATATAATTACAAAAAATAAGGTTGAACAAGTTTCAATAAAAAATAGAAAGAGGTAATTAGTCATGGGAAAAAAATTAAAATCAGCAACAAATAATCAATGGGTATCAACAACTGTAGATCCTAACATGGTTCCTGCAAAAGACAGACAGCCTAAAACTGCAGGAGATAATCAATGGACATCAACTTCTAAAAATCCAATGAAATAGTAAAAATATGGGCTTAGTTTAGAAAATTATTTTTCTAAATTAAGTCCATATTTTATTAATACAATGATTAAAAATTAACTTTTAATAAGTAATTAAAATTTAAAAGGAAAAATTAAATTAGGATTTTTACAGGGGTAGGGGATGCTAAGTAGATTATTAGGAGGACTATTTGTTGCATGAATTTTGAGTTTATTTAACTTTGACAAGATGGTTATAAATTCTATATATGAAGTTTGTGATATAGAAACATCAAAAGATTTTTATTATGTTATTTTTGCTTTAATAGGATTAATAAGTTATCTTTTAAAATATTGATATTTTTACATTGGTGAGATATGGGAGGGATTAAGTGTTAGGTGGATTATTATGGGGTCTATTAATTGCTTGGATATTAAGTATATTTAATTTTAATTATATGTTTATAAATGCGGTATATGAACTTTTGAGATTAAAAATATCAACTGATGTGGATTATGTGGTATTTGCATTATTGGGATTAATATATGGTATTATAAATAAGGATACTTAAATATTACAAAACAAAGGATTAGTTAAGGAGAAACTTTAGGAATGAAAAAATATTTTAGTTTAGGAATTTTAATTCTTTATGGAATAGTTCTAGGTGGGATAGTAGGAGCTGTTAGTTGGCTCTTTTTGTATGTTGTTAGTTCAGGAATACATTTTATGTGGAATGAACTACCAGGAAAGTTTAATTTACCATACTGGACAATATTAGTATGTAGTATTGGTGGAATTTTAGTAGGATTATGTCAAAAATATTTAGGGGAATATCCAAAACTTATGCCAGAAGTTATGGCAGAATTTAAAGAAACTAAGAGAGTAGATTACAAAAATGTTCCAAAGGCTTGTGTATCTGCTTTAATTACACTATTTTTTGGAGCTAGTTTAGGACCTGAAGCTGCTCTTGTTAATATTATAGGCGGACTTTCTACTTTAGTTGGAGATTTTTTAAAGTGGATTGTTAAGGATAAAGAGTTAGAAAAGTATGATAGTTTAGTAACAGAATTTAGTATGGAAGCTACGATAGGACTTATATTTCATGCACCATTAATAGGATTAACTCCATTGATAGAAGATGATGATTCAAGTGTAAGAAAGAATATTAAAACAATAGTTTATTCAATAACAACGGCTGCTGGATTTGGTGTTTTAATATTATTATCACAAATTGACAATAGACCATCTTTTATAGTTCATTTTGGAAGTTTTAATCTCGGAATGAGTGAAATAATATCAATAATTTCACTAATAATTTGTGGAATTTTAATGGCATTACTATATGGTGGGTATGGGAAAATTCTACATAAGATTTTTTTACCTTTAAAAAATTATAAAATAATAAGGGCATTAATTGGAGGCATAATTTTGGGAATAGTGGGAACATGGTTACCATATACACTATTTTCAGGAGAGCATGAAGTAAAAGTGTTAGTTAAAGAATGGAGTAGTTTATCAATAAGAATTCTTATATTAATTAGTTTGGTGAAATTATTCTTAACAGAGGTGTGCCTATCTACTGGATGGAGAGGTGGACATATATTCCCAGTAGTATTTTCAGGAGTTTCAATGGGATATGCTCTTTCAGCAATATTCTCAATTGATCCAGTTGTCACAGTTACTATAGTTACAACCGCATTTACAAGTTCAGTTTTAAGGAATGCTGTAGTTACTTTACTTTTATTAGTTTTATTTTTCCCAAGCTCCTTAATATGGATTATGTTAATAGCTGCATTTTTATCAGCTTATGTCTTAAAAAGATGGGATTCAAGAGGAAATAAAGAAGAGAGTGTTAAAAAAGTTATCTAAATTTTATAATAAATATTAAATTTAAAGGCTATGTTTTAATTAAAACATAGCTTAAATTTTTTTATTTCTTTAAAATTTACTTTGAGTTTTTAGCTTATTTATTAGCTTTTCATATATTGGAATCATATGAGGTTCACTGCAATATTTACTTATTTCATTAAAAGGAATCCACATAACACCACTATTTTCATCCTCTTTAAGCATAAGAGTTTCATCTTCTGAGCATTCTATTAAATAAGTAAGATTTAAATGAAGATGGGATGAAACATATTTTCCTCTTTTTATGTGGCCATTTACTGTTAACACATCTAATGCAAAAGCTTTATCTAAAAGAGGAGTAGGATTTTTAACTCCAGTTTCTTCTTTTAATTCTTTTATTGCAACTTTTAGTTGATCTTTTTCATTATCTGAATGACCACCAGTCCATGCCCAAGAATTATATATGTTATGATGAATCATTAAAAATTTATTTCTTTCTTTATTTACAGCAAAGGCTGAGCTAGTTAAATGAGCAATTGTATTATCTCTTGTTAAAATATCATGAAAATCATTTAAGCATCTTAAAAATAGTTCTTTATCCCTTTCTTCCTGTTCGTTAAAAGGAATATAATTTTTTATATCTTCAATATAATTCACCTTAAACACCACCTAGTTTTTTTATTTAAATTATACATGAAAATAAAAAAATAAGCTTAAATAATAAAGAGTAAATTTCTTATTGTTAAGAAAAATTTAAATGAAAACTGGAAAATTATTTTCTTTTTTCTTTTTGTAGGATATAATCATATTACTGAGAATAAATATTTTATTATTTTTAGTACTTTATCAATTAGAATCCAAAATTTTTTATATAAATAAAAAAACCACACAAACACTATAATTAATTATCTTTAAAGAACTAATGAAAGAGTTAAGGAGATGATTTAAATGGAAAAAGACATAAAAATTAATGAGGGTTTAATTTCAACTTGTAATGATGATTATTTAAATGCTGTGTCTTTAGTAAAAGAAAAATTAAATATATACTTAGAGGAACCTAAAGTGTTTTCAAATGAATATGTTTTAGGAACACCAGGGTTTAAAGACAATTTAAGAGATAATTTAAAGAGAGCATTGGCAATAATTTTTGATTTTGTTGCAGTTTATAAAAAATACGAAGTAAATGAAAACATAAAAAACATCTTAGAAAAGGCTAGAAATATTTATGCTATCTTAGAAGAAGCACAAGGAAATATTAATGAGGATGTTTTAAAATCATTAAAAGAAATTAGAGCAATAGAATTTAAATAATTTTTATGGAAAGGTTAGTAACATTAAAAGTTGCTAGCCTTTTTTATATAGAAAATTATTTTGAGATTTATATTGTAGACTTAAATATTAAAAAAGGTTGTCAATAATAGGCATAAAAAATATAATCAAGGAGAGTATTAATTAAAGAAAAGTAATTTTAATATGAATAATAGAAATAAATTAGGGGGCTAGTTAAATGTCGGTTAAAGAGTCAGTACTTAAGATTCTAGAAGAAAATAGGGAGAGAAGTATATCAGGAGAAGAATTGGCTAAACATTTATCAGTTTCTAGGGCAGCTATATGGAAGGCTATAAAATCTTTAAGGGGAGAGGGATACAATATTTCTGCTGTTACCAATAGAGGATATCAATTAACAAAGGATAATGACTTAATATCAGCAGAGGGAATAAAAATATTTTTAAATCCTAAATACCGTGAAAACTATATAAGGGTGTATAAAACTATAGATTCAACTAATCAAGAAGCTAAGAAGCTTTTAATGGATAATGATATACCACATGGAACCATATTAATTGCAGAGGAACAAACAGCAGGTAGGGGGAGATTTCAAAGAAAGTTCTTTTCACCTTCTAACAAAGGAATATATATGAGTGTTATTTTAAGACCTAACATAGAACTTTCAAAGGCTATACATATAACAACCTCAGCAGCCATATCTGTTTGTAGGGCAATAGAAACATTAACTAAAAAAAGACCTAAAATAAAGTGGGTTAATGATATATTTTTAGATGATAAAAAAATTTGCGGTATATTAACAGAGGCAACAGGAAATTTTGAGAGTGGAAGAGTTGAGAATGTTGTTGTTGGAATTGGAGTGAATTTTAAAACTGATTCAAAAGATTTCCCTGAAGATATAAAAAATATTGCAGGATCAGTATTTGGAGGAGAAAAGCCAACTATTACTAGAAATCAGTTAGTTGCTGAGATTTTAAATGAACTTTTTGAATTATGTGAAAATTTAGAGGATAAAAGCATAATGACAGAGTATAGAATTTTATCTTTAGTATTAGGAAAAGAAGTAAGTTTTTTAAAGAATAATAAGCTGAATAAAGGATTGGCTATTGATATTACTGATGAGGGAGCTTTGGTTGTTAAGTATGAAAATGGTGAAATAGAATACTTAAATTCAGGTGAAGTATCAGTAAAAACATTAAATAAGTAATTTTAATAATTAAGTAAGAGTGTTAGAAGTAACTATTTCTAAATATGTTTCTAACACTTTTTAAATACATGCTTTTAGCTTAAAAATACAGTGTTAACAAAAAGTTACAAAATATGCTACAATATGAATGAAATGTTAATAGGAGGTAGTATATAAATGTTAAAAGAAATTATTTTCGGAATTTCTTCTATAAAGGGCCCTACATGGCTTAAAGAATTCAATGAGAATAATAAACAATTAGAAGATTTAAAAATTCTTAGTGGAAAAGTTTATAGTGAGAAAAAGAAATTAATAGATAGAGATATTATGTACTTAACTTATGGTATTGAGGGAGAAAAAAATGTTAGTTATGAAATAAAAAATTCCTATATACCAATGTTAGCTTTACATGATATTAGGATAGAGGACGGGGAATCAGTTGCCCAAATGGATTATATTCTAATAACTAAAAGTTTTATTTTAGTCTTAGAAACTAAGGCCTTAAGTGGAGATATAACTGTAAATGATTCAGGAGAATTTATAAGATATTTTAAAAATAAAGAAGGAAAAGTTTATAGAAAAGAAGGAATATATAGTCCAGTAGCTCAAAATGAAAGACATGTTAGAGTATTAACTGATTATTTAAAGAAAAATAAAATGATAAAAAAATACCCTATATATTCTTGTGTAGTAATTGCAAACTCTAAAAGTGTAATAAATAAGTATAAAGCACCAAAGGAAATAAAATCACAAATTATAAAATATGATCAATTAACATCTTTTATAAAAGAGAAATTAAACTATCATAAGATAAAGCAAGATTTTAAGGTTTTAGATAAAGTAGAATATTCAATAGGTAAATTTTTATTAGAAAATAATAAACCTATAGAGTTTGATTATTATAAAAAATACTCCTTAAGTGAAGAGGATTTTATAAAAAAAGAGTCAGAAGCATACAGTGAAGAAAAATCAAACAATGATAATTTTAATGATGAGGTTTTATTTAATAGAGATAATAAATCTTATGAAGGTAAAATATTAAGTAATAAAAATAAAGAAGAACTGAGGAGAAAACTTAAACAATTAAGAATAAATTTTGCAATAAAAGAAAAACTTCCTCCTTATTGCATTTTTAATGATGAGACTCTAAATGATCTTTTAGATAAAATGCCAAAGAATAAAGAAGAGCTTATGAAAGTTAAGGGATTGGCTAAGGTGAAGGTCAATAAATATGGGGAAGAAATATTAGGAGTTTTAAATTAAAATGGAATTTTTAAAGAAGCATGAGTTATGGTTATTAATAATTAATGTTATTTTGTTTCTTGCAATAACTTCAGTACAGTCTCAAATAAATAAAATAATATTTTTTATAATATTTCTTTTGAATAATATTCTTATTTATTTAGTACAAAAAAATAATTCAAATAAATAGGTTTCATGTTAATGGGTTAAAAGAAAAATTTTAGTCGTTTTTACTTAGTCTTTTATATGTTATAATTGGATAATATTCAATATAATAAGGGGGAGTAAGTATGCCTTTTACCCTAGCGCATCCAGCAGCTGTGGTTTTTTTAAAGAATAAAAAGTTTAATTTTACAGCTTTAATTTTAGGGAGTATGGCTCCAGATTTTATATATTTTCTTAATTTTAGACCTTATGGAAATTTAGGACACCAAATATTAGGCTTTTTTATATTAAATTTGCCTTTATGTATTTTATTAGCGTATATTTTTCATAACTTTATAAAATCTCCACTTATAAGTCATTTGCCGAGACCTTTAGATAACTGGTATGGTTACTTAAGAACAGAACAATTTGGCTTGCATTCATGGAAAGAAGTAATTGTTTTCATATATTCGGCTTTATTAGGAATGATTACCCATGTTTTGTGGGATGGATTTACTCATAAAACTGGATTCTTTGTGCGTCATATCACTTGGCTTAGACAAAAAATTATACTATTTGGTGGAGAAGAAATTTATATATATAAGTTAGTTCAACATACAAGTACTGTTATTGGAATAATTATAGTGTTATTTTTCTTATATAAACTTAGGGATAGTAATACTAGAATTTTGTGGGGACATAAAAGTTTTAAGGATAAGTTTATATATGATTTAATAGTTATAATAACTGCAATAATAGTTTTAGTTTTAAGTTACATAATATTTAAATACTTAAGTATTCCTTATGGGATTGGAAATTTTGTAGTTTCAAGTATAAATGGAATTTTTATTGGAATTTTAATTGCTTCCTTTAAAAAATAATTTGTAAAAAGATATATTTTTATTAGTTTATTCTTTAGGTTTAGACTAAAAATAAGGAATAGTATTATCTCCATAGATTAGGTGGATTTAAAGTCTAAATGATATATTAATTTTAATTGTAAAGTTCACTTACTATTCTTTAAAATGGTATAATATAGCTATTAAGGATGAATTGAAAGGGAAGAAACTATGGATAGAATGCTTTTATTACAAAATATATTGGAAGCATTAGTGTTTGTTATATCAACAATTCTATTTGCTGTTTTATATGGATTAATTGATAAAAAAATAAGGTTAACTGATAAAATGTTTGGAGCTTTTAAAATAGAGCCTAAGTGGGAATGGATTATCCACATAGTTATAGCTTTAATTTTAATTGTGTTAGTTCATTATTTTGGAGTTTATATATTTAAGATATGGAACTTAGCAACTGTATTTATAACAGGTGCTATTGCTGGAATTTGTATATATAACATGAATAGAAATAATTTTTAAAAATAATTTTAAATAAGTAAAAAGTAACAGGTTAGAGAGATTAAACCTGTTATTTTTTTATAGAAAATTAAGTTTTTCTATAAAAAAATTCTTAATAAAAGTAATAAGTTGTAAATGTAAGAATAAAGAAAATATATTAACAAAATGTTAATAATACAACTTTCAATTAAGAATATGGATGATTTACACATTTGTTAATAGGGGGATTTTAAAATATAATTTTTACTAAAGATGGAGGTGAATTTTATGGCGGGAGAACAAAGAGTGAGAGATGTATATATTCAATACGATAAAAATGGAGAAACACCTAAATATGAAACACCATTAGCCGCAGGAGCAGACCTTTTTGCAGCAGAGGATATGGTTATAAGACCTTTTGAAAAGGTTGCAATTCCACTAGGGTTAAAGTTTGCAATTCCTGATAATATGGAGCTTCAAATTAGAGCTAGAAGTGGACTTTCTTTAAGAACAAACTTGAAAATTTCAAACTCAATAGGAACTATTGATGCTGATTCAGTTAGTGATATATCAGTAATTTTAGAAAATAATTATAATATAGCCAATCTTCCTTATGAGATAGCTAATGATATAAGTATATTAGATGATTTAAAAAATAATTATACTGAAGTAAGATTAAGCGACTATTTAGAATCTAAAGGACATGATATAAGTTCTTATGAGGATGAAGGAAAAAAAGCTTATAAAAAGTTATTAAAAACATATATTTATTTAGATAAGAACGGAAATCCATATGGAACTATATACATAAAAAAAGGAAATAGAATTGCTCAGATGGTTTTAGCAAAATATTATAAAGCTAATTTTATAAAAACAGATGATGTTTCTAAACTTAAAAGTGTAAATAGAGGCGGTGGATTTGGTCATACAGGCTTTTAAAATTCCATTGTTTTGTAGAGAAAACTTAAATTATAATATATAAATCGGAATAGTTAGGAAAGTTTTAGAATGAGATAGGAACTTATTCTAAAGCTTTTTTAATTTCTACTTATATTTTACTTGGTTTTAATTTAGTATATTTTTTATATTTAGCTTAAATAATTATTAAGTATATTATTACTTATTTTTATAAATTTACTTGAAATTGAAAAAAATTGATAGTATAATTTAAAAAAAGTGAATATTTAATCGTAAGTGCTAGGGGTGCATTTTATATGCTGAGAGGATAATATCTATCTAACCCTTAAAACCTGATGTAGTTAGTACTACCGTAGGGAAGCATAAACTGTTGTTTATTTATATTTATACTTTAAAAAGTTATAAATGTATCTATATAAGTGTTTATTAAGCTTGCCTTATGGCAAGCTTTTATTTTTTATAAAAAAATAGGATCCTATATTAATTTAACTGCGCAGTTAAAAAATTAAAATAAGGAGAACTAATATGAATTATACAACTCAAATGGATGCTGCTAAAAAAGGAATAATAACAAAGGAAATGCAAGTAGTTTCAGAAAAAGAAGGAATTAATATTGAAACTTTAATGAATTTAATGGCTGAAGGAAAAATTGTAATACCAGCTAATAAAAATCATAAAAGTATAAGTGCAGAAGGTGTTGGACAAGGGTTAAGAACTAAAATAAATGTTAACCTAGGAATTTCAAAGGACTGTGCCAATATAGAATTAGAGTTAGAAAAAGTTAAAAAAGCAATAGATATGAATGCAGAATCTATAATGGATTTAAGTAATTATGGTAAAACTTATGATTTTAGAAAAAGACTTGTAGAAGTTTCTACGGCTATGATAGGAACTGTACCAATGTATGATGTAGTAGGTTTCTATGATAAAGAGCTTAAAGATATAACTGTTGATGAATTTTTTGAAGTTGTAGAAAAACATGCAAAGGATGGAGTTGACTTTGTTACTATACATGCTGGATTAAATAGAGAAACAATTGAAACTTTTAGAAGAAATAAAAGACTTACTAATATAGTTTCTAGAGGAGGATCTCTTCTTTTTGCATGGATGGAATTAAATAATAGAGAAAATCCTTTCTATGAATATTTTGATAGATTATTAGATATATGTGAAAAGTATGATTTAACTTTAAGTTTAGGGGATGCTTGTAGACCAGGTTCAATAGCTGATGCAACTGATGCTGTACAAATCAAAGAATTAATTACTCTTGGAGAGCTAACAAAAAGAGCTTGGGAAAGAAATGTACAAGTAATAATAGAGGGTCCAGGGCATATGGCAATGAATGAAATAGAAGCTAATGTTTTATTAGAGAAAAAATTATGCCATGGAGCACCATTTTATGTTTTAGGACCAATAGTAACTGATATTGCACCAGGATATGATCATATAACAAGTGCTATAGGAGGGGCTATGGCAGCTTCTTATGGAGCAGATTTTCTTTGTTATGTAACACCAGCAGAACATTTAAGACTTCCTAATTTAGAGGATGTAAGGGAAGGAATAGTTGCCACAAAGATAGCGGCTCATGCAGCTGACATAGCAAAAGGAATTTCTGGGGCAAGGGACATAGATAATAAAATGAGTGATGCTAGGAAAAGACTAGATTGGGACGAGATGTTTTCTTTAGCTATAGATAGTGAAAAAGCCATTAGATATAGAAAAGAATCTACTCCTGAACATAAAGATAGTTGTACAATGTGTGGAAAAATGTGCTCTATAAGAAATATGAATAAGATTCTAGAAGGAAAGGATATAAATCTTTTAAGAGAAGACTAAAAATATTAGAGATATATTAAAAAATATTATTCGAGACTTTTAATATATCTCTATTTTTATTCTTAAATACGAACTTTAATTAATAAAAACAATATAAATACGTCTAAAATCATCTAAAAAACGAATTTTTAAATAATTTTAAATATTGACAATACGTATTTAAGGTGGTAATGTTTAATTAACGAATGATTAATTTTTAATCATTAATAATGTTCGTATTTTGAATGGGGGATTAAAATGTCTGGTATTAGAATGGTATTTGTAGAAAAAAAAGCTGGTTTTAATGTAGAAAGTCAGATATTACTTAAGGATTTTAAAGATAATTTAGGGATTGAAGCTTTGGAGGATGTAAGAGTTTTAAATAAATACATATTAGGAGATATGGAAGAAGAACAGTATGTAAGAACTGTAAATACTATTTTGTCAGAAGCTCCAGTAGATAGAGTATATGAGGAAAATTTTGAAATAGGACAAGATGAAATAGCTTTTGGTGTTGAATATTTACCAGGACAGTATGATCAAAGAGCTGATTCAGCTTCAGAGTGTATAATGCTTCTTACTGAGGAGGAAAAAGTTCCTGTTAAATCATCAAAAGTACTTATTTTAAAAGGGAATTTAAATCAGGAAGAGATAAATAAAATAAAATCTTATTACATTAATCCTGTTGATTCAAGGGAAGTTAGTCCACTTTCAAAAGTCTTAGAAGAAAACTTAGAGGAACCTAATGAGGTTGAGATTTTAAATGGCTTTTTAGGTTTAAATGAAGAGGGACTTAAAAATTTCCATAGAGAAAAATCTTTAGCTATGAGTTTAGAAGATTTAAAACTAATAAGAGATTATTTTAAATCAGAGGATAGAAATCCAACAATAACTGAGATTAAGGTTATTGATACTTATTGGTCAGATCATTGTAGACACACAACTTTTGAAACAATAATAAAAGATGTTTATATAGAAGAGGGAAAGTATTCAGAACCTATTAAAAAGGCTTATGAAGATTATAAAAATTCAAGAGCCTATGTTTATGGGGAAAACTTAAATAATAAAGAAGTTAAGTTAATGGATTTAGCCACAATAGCCATGAAGGAGCTAAGAAAAAGAGGAAAACTTGATGATTTAGATGTTTCAGAAGAAATAAATGCTTGTTCTATAAATATAGAAATAGAAACAGATAAGGGAACTGAAGAATATCTTTTAATGTTTAAAAATGAGACACATAATCACCCAACAGAAATAGAGCCTTTTGGAGGAGCAGCCACTTGTTTAGGGGGAGCTATTAGGGATCCCCTTTCAGGAAGAAGTTATGTTTACCAAGCTATGAGAGTTACAGGTTCAGCAGATCCAACAGTTGAAATTTGTGAAACTTTAAAGGGAAAATTACCTCAAAGAAAAATAACTTTAGGAGCTGCTCATGGATATAGCTCATATGGAAATCAAATAGGCCTTGCAACTGGACAAGTATCAGAAATTTATCATCCAAATTATGCGGCTAAGAGAATGGAAGTAGGAGCAGTTATAGCTGCCGCGCCAAAGGAAAATGTAATAAGACTTGAACCTTCAAAGGGAGATATTGTAATACTTCTTGGAGGAAGAACTGGAAGAGATGGTATTGGTGGGGCTACAGGTTCTTCAAAGGAACACACAGAAGAATCAATAAATCAATGTGGAGCAGAAGTTCAAAAAGGAAATGCTCCAACAGAGAGAAAAATTCAGAGACTTTTTAGAAACAAAGAAGTAGCTCAAATGATAAAAAGATGTAATGACTTTGGAGCTGGTGGAGTATCAGTAGCAATTGGAGAATTATGCAGGGGAATTGATATAGATTTAAATAAAGTTCCTAAAAAATATGAGGGATTAGATGGAACTGAACTTGCTATATCAGAATCTCAAGAAAGAATGGCTGTTGTTATTTCCTCTGAAAATGCAGATAGATTTATAAAACTTTCAGAAGATGAGAATTTAGAGGCTACAATTGTGGCTGAAGTTACAGATACTGATAGGTTGAGAATGAATTGGAAGGATAAAACTATAGTTGATATAAAAAGAAGTTTCTTAGATACAAATGGGGCAAAACAAGAAATTTCTTTAAAAGTAAAATCACCAAGTGTTTATCCATATGAAGTTAAAAACTGTGACGTTAAAGAAGAATGGCTAAAATCTTTAAGAAATTTAAATGTTTGTAGTCAAAAAGGATTAATTGAGAGATTTGATTCAACCATAGGTGGAGGAACAGTTCTTATGCCTTTAGGAGGAAAATATCAATTAACACCAGCAGAGGGCATGGCTGCTAAAATCCCTGTTTTAGGAGGAGAAAGTAAGGATGCTTCTTTAATGACATATGGATTTAATCCTTATTTAGGAGTATGGAGTCCATTCCACATGGCATTTTATTCAGTTATTGAATCAGTAACTAAAATAGCTGCTATGGGAGGAGATTATAAAAAAGTTAGATTAACTTTCCAAGAATACTTTGAAAAATTATTAAGAGATGAAGAAAAATGGGGCAAGCCTTTTGCAGCATTACTAGGAGCTTATAAGGCACAAATGGATTTAGGATTACCTGCAATAGGTGGAAAAGATTCAATGTCAGGAAGCTTTGGAGAGTTAAATGTTCCACCAACTTTAGTTTCCTTTGCAGTAGGTCTTGAAAAAGCTTCAAGAATTATTTCACCTGAGTTTAAAAATATAGGATCAACTTTAGTTCTTATGAAAGGTGAGAAATTAGAAGATGGAACTTTAGAAATAGATGGATTTAAAAATAACTTAGAAAAACTTTATAAGTTAATAGGAGAAGAAAAGGTGGTTTCAGCATACTCTCTTAAGTTTGGTGGAGTATCAGAGGGAATTACTAAGATGTCACTAGGAAATAGAATTGGGGCAATATTAAATAATATTTCTAAAGAAGAGCTTTTTGGATTTAATTATGGAAGTTTAATATTAGAGGTTAAAGAAGGGGTTAACCTTGAGGATGAGTTTAAAGGAACTAATTATAAGGTTATAGGAAGCACAATAAAAGATGGGGTTATAAAATGTGAAGAATATGATTTTGAGGTTTCTCTAAAGGAATTAGAAAAAGCTTATGAAGAAAAACTTGAGGGTGTATTTAAATCTAAAACTGAAGATAAAGAGGAGTGCGTTTCAGACTTAATAAATAATGATAAAGATGGGGCTAGTATTTTAAATAATGGACAAATGCATATAGAAGAAAAACTTAAATCAAAGATAACAAGGGTAGAAAAGCCAAGAGTAGTTATACCAGTATTCCCAGGAACTAACTGTGAGTATGATTGTAGAAGGGCATTTGAAAAAGAAGGTGCTGAGGTAAGTGAAGTTATAATAAGAAATTTAAATAAGGAAGCCTTAATTGATTCAATAAATATGCTTAAAAAAGAAATTGACAAATCTCAAATAATTATGTTGCCAGGGGGATTCTCAGCAGGAGATGAGCCAGATGGATCAGCTAAATTTATAGCAACAATATTTAGAAATCCTAAGATAAAAGATTCAGTTATGAAGCTTTTAAATGAGAGAGATGGATTAATACTTGGAATTTGTAATGGCTTCCAAGCCTTAATTAAGTTAGGACTTCTTCCATACGGAAAAATAATTGATATTGAAGAAGATATGGCAACCTTAACTTATAACAATATAAATAGACATATGTCATCCATAGTTAGAACTAAAATTACATCTAAGAAATCTCCTTGGTTTAATGAGGTTTCTCTTGGAGAGGTACACAGTATTCCAATATCACATGGAGAAGGAAGATTTGTTGCACCAGAAGCTTTAATAAAAGAGTTAGTAGAAAATGATCAAATAGCTACTCAGTATGTAGACTTAGAAGGAAATATGGCTATGAATATGCCATATAATCCTAATGGTTCATCTTTAGCAATAGAAGGAATAATAAGTAGAGATGGAAGAATCCTAGGTAAGATGGGTCATTCAGAGAGAATTGGAGACAATCTTTATAAAAACATACCAGGAGAATTTGATCAAAAACTATTTAAATCAGGTGTAGATTATTTTAGAAAATAAGTTTATAAGTTTTAAATTATTTCTTAGATAGAACTAAAGGACTAGCTTAATTAAGAGATTACGGTTTTATATTATATATTATCTCTAACTTTTTAAGAAGATTATAAATTTCTATCTTAAAAATTTCATAAAGCATATATTTCATAATACAGGTATAACCAGTTAAGAAATTAAATTTTCACTTGAGTTTTAAGCTTTATATTCATATGTGATGATATAGCTGTATAGCTTTAAAAAATTAAGTTAGGTCTTTAGGGTTATCTAGAAAATAAGTATTATTAAAACTTTAAAATATAGGGAGGAAATTTTAATGAAGGTAGCAATATTTTTTGGAAGTAAATCAGATATAGATGTTATGAAGGGAGCAGGAAATGCTCTTAAAGAGTTTGGAATTCCTTATAATGCTTATATTTTATCAGCTCATAGGGTTCCAGAAAAACTTATTGAAACTTTAGAAAAAATTGAGAAAGAAGGCTGTGAAGTAATTATAGCAGGAGCAGGATTAGCTGCTCATCTTCCTGGAGTTATAGCTTCTCATACTATACTTCCTGTAATAGGAGTTCCAGTGAGAGCAGCAGTAGAGGGAATGGATGCATTACTATCAATAGTTCAGATGCCAAAATCAATTCCTGTAGCCACTGTTGGAATAAATAATAGTTATAATGCAGGAATGTTAGCAGTCCAAATGCTTTCATTAAAATATCCAGAACTAAGAGAAAAATTAATTCAATTTAGAATCGACATGAAACATAAATTTATAGCAGAAAATGGAGAAGGAGTGGAATTATAATGGTAAATCAACTAGAAATGTTATATGAGGGAAAAGCTAAAAAAATATATGCAACAGATAAAGAGGATATGGTAATTGTTCATTATAAGGATGATGCTACAGCTTTCAATGGAGAAAAAAAAGCTCAAATAGAAAGCAAGGGAGTATTAAACAACGAAATTACTAGTCTTATTTTTGAGATGTTAAATAAAGAAGGAATAAAAACTCACTTTGTAGAGAAGTTAAATGATAGAGATCAATTATGTAAGAAAGTTGAAATAGTTCCTTTAGAAGTAATAGTTAGAAATGTGGCAGCAGGAAGTATGGCTAAGAGATTAGGTCTTGAAGAAGGATATGAATTAAAAACTACAGTTTTTGAATTATCATACAAGGATGATTCTTTAGGAGATCCGCTTATAAATGACTATCATGCTGTAGGAATTGGAGCTACAACTTTTGAAGAATTAAATAAAATTTATGAAATAACTGCTAAAGTAAATGAAATTTTAAAAGAAGCTTTCAAAAAACAAAATATCAACTTAATAGATTTTAAATTAGAGTTTGGAAGATATAATGGAGAGATATTATTAGCTGATGAAATTTCACCAGATACTTGTAGATTTTGGGATGCTACAACAGGAGAAAAAATGGACAAAGACAGATTTAGAAGAGATATGGGTAATGTAATCAATGGCTATAGAGAGGTTTTAAATAGACTAAGAAATTAGGTAGTAAGAGGAGTAGAAAATATGGTGAAGCCAAATTTTGATATTATGGATCCACAAAATGATAAATTCAAAGATGAATGCGGAGTTTTTGGAGTTTTCGCAAATAAACCAATAGATGTTGCTTCTATAAATTATTATGGACTTTATGCTCTTCAACATAGAGGACAAGAAAGTGCTGGCATTGCAGTAGCAAATGGAGAAGATATAAAAGTTCATAAGGGGTTAGGTGTTTTAACAGAAGCCTTTGAAGCTGAAGATTTAAAGAGACTTAGAGAATTTAATGGTTATATATCAATAGGACATGTTAGATATTCTACAGCAGGAGCTAAAACTGTTGAAAATGCACAACCTTTAGTTAGTAATACTAAACTTGGTCCTATATCTACTGCTCATAATGGTAATTTAGTTAATGCAGATGTAATAAGAAGTCTTTTAGAGGATGGGGGACAAGTTTTCCATACTAGTGTTGATTCTGAAGTAATTACAAGCTTAGTTGCTAGAGGAGCTAAAAAAGGGATTGAGAGGGCTGTAATTGATGCTATATCAGCAGTTAAAGGTTCTTTCGCTATGGTAATAATGACTAAGGATAAGCTAATAGGTATAAGAGATCCGCATGGAATTAGACCTTTATGCTTAGGAAAATTTGAAGAAGGATATATATTAACTTCAGAAAGTTGTGCTTTAGACACAATTGGAGCAGAGTTTGTGAGAGATATAAAACCAGGAGAAATCGTGGTTATAGATAATGATGGGATTAAAAGTTATAGATATTCAGAAAATACTGTTTGTCAAACCTGTGCCTTTGAATATATATACTTTGCAAGACCAGATTCAGTAATTGATGGTTTAGATGTTCAAACGACAAGAGTTAAGCAAGGAGAAATATTATTTAAAGAATATCCAATAGATGCTGATATTGTGGTAGCTGTACCAGATTCAGGAATACCAGCTGCTATGGGATATGCTAAGGCTTCAGGAATTCCTTATGAGGTTGGATTTGTGAAAAATAGATATATAGGAAGAACATTTATATCACCATCACAAGAAATTAGGGAGAGAGCTGTAGCTGTAAAGCTTAATCCTTTAAAAGTTAATGTAAATGGAAAGAGAGTTATTTTAATAGACGATTCTATTGTTAGAGGAACAACTTCCAAACATTTAATTGAATCTTTAAGAAGAGCTGGTGCTAAGGAAGTTCATTTTCTAGTTGCATCACCAATGGTTAAATATCCATGTTATTTTGGCATTGATACACCATACAGAAGTCAGTTAATTGGAGCAAGTAGAAGTGTAGAAGAGATTAGAGAAATGATAGGTTGTGATTCTCTAGGATATTTAAGTTTAGAAGGAATGTACGAAAGTTTTGAAGGTAGAAGAAATTTCTGCGTAGGATGCTTTAGTGGGGTTTATCCAGTTGCAGCGCCTATGGAAGCTTTAGAGGATAATCTTGAAAGGGTGGAGAATTAAATGCTAACTTACAAAGAAGCAGGAGTAAATATTGAAGAAGGATATAGATCAGTAAAATTAATAAAAGAATATGCAAAAAAAACAATGAGTGAATATGTATTAAACGGATTAGGATCTTTTGCTGGCATGGTTGAACTTCCAGAGGGATATAAAAAACCAGTTTTAGTTTCTGGAACAGATGGAGTGGGAACAAAACTTGATATTGCTTGTAAAAAAAGAAAGTTTGATACTGTTGGAATTGACTGCGTTGCAATGTGTGTTAATGATATTTTATGTCATGGTGCTAAACCATTATTCTTCTTAGATTATATAGCTTGTGGAAAACTTGAAGCTGAGGTTTCTTCTGATTTAGTAAAGGGAGTGGCTGAAGGATGTATTGAGTCTCAGTGCTCTTTAATTGGAGGAGAAACTGCTGAAATGCCAGGTATGTATAAAGAAGGAGATTATGATATTGCTGGTTTTGCAGTAGGAATAGTAGACAAGGATAAAATAATAAATGGTAAAGATATAAAGAGTGGTGACAAGCTTATAGGAATTGCTTCTTCAGGAGTTCATTCAAATGGATATTCTCTTATAAGAAAGGTGTTTAAAAACTTAGATGAAGATTTTAATGGAAAAGCTATTTGGGAAGAATTATTAACTCCTACAAAGATTTATGTTAAACCTGTATTAAGTCTTTTAGAAAAATTTAATATTAAGGGTATGGCTCATGTAACTGGGGGAGGATTTTATGAAAATCTTCCAAGAATGTTAAGTAAAGAAGGACTTAGTATAGTAATAAATAAAAATAGCTATGAGATTCCAGAAATATTTAAAAAGCTTATGGAACTTGGAGTTAAAGAAGAGGAAATGTATAATACTTTCAACATGGGTATAGGGTTTGTTTTATGTGTTGAGGAAGATGAGGTTGAGGAAGTTTTAAAAGAACTTTCAAAGCAAGGAGAAAAAGCTTTTGAGATTGGGTATATAAATGCTGGAGGTGAAGGAGTTTGTATAAAATAGCTGTATTAGCTTCTGGCAGTGGATCTAACCTTCAATCAATTTTAGATAATATAGACAATGGAAATATAAATGGAGAAGTTTCCTTAGTTATTGGAAGTAAGGAGGGTATTTTTGCCTTAGAAAGGGCTGAAAAACAGGGTATAAAAACATCAGTTGTTTCTAAAAAAGAGTTTGAAGATAAAACTTCAGATGAAATCTTAAGACTTGCTAAGGAAAATAATATTGATTTAATTGTACTAGCAGGCTATCTTTCAATATTAAAAGGAAAACTTTTAGAAGAGTATGGAAATAGGATAATTAATATCCATCCATCTCTTATTCCTTCTTTCTGTGGAAATAAAATGTATGGAATAAATGTACATAAGGCAGCTATAGAAAAGGGTGTGAAATTTTCTGGGTGTACAGTTCACTTTGTTAATGATGAGGTTGATGGAGGAGCTATTATTGCACAAGAAATAGTTGAAGTTAATTTTGAAGATACTCCAGAAAGTCTTCAAAAAAAGGTTTTAGAGAAGGAGCATATATTGCTACCTAGAATTGTTAAGTACTTATGCGAAGAAAAAATAGAAATTCATAATGGAAAAGTGAAAATATTAAACTAGGGAGGTCTTTTAATGAAAAAGAGAGCTTTAATAAGTGTTTTTGATAAAGATGGAGTTTTAGAACTTGCAAAATTTTTAAGAGATAGAGATGTAGAAATAATATCAAGTGGTGGAACTTATAAATATTTAAAAGAAAATAACATAGAGGTTAAAGAGATAAGTGAAATAACTGACTTCCCAGAAATGTTAGATGGAAGAGTAAAAACTCTACATCCTTTAGTTCATGCTGGAATATTAGCAATAAGAGATAATAAAGAGCATATGAAAACTTTAGAAGAGAGAGAAATAAATACTATAGATTATGTAGTTGTAAATTTATATCCTTTCTTTGAAAAAGTTAGAGAGAATTTAAGCTTTGAAGAAAAGGTTGAATTTATTGATATAGGTGGACCAACAATGTTAAGAGCAGCAGCTAAGAATTTTAAAGATGTGGTAGTTCTTTCAGATAAAAAAGATTATGAAAAAGTAATGAATGAAATTAAAGAAAATAATTGTGTTTCATTTAAATTAAGAAAAACTCTTGCAGGAAAAGTATTTAACTTAATGAGTGCTTATGATGCTGCAATTTCTAACTTCTTACTAGAGGGAGAAGAGGAATATCCAGAATATCTATCAGTTTCATATAAGAAAATTCAAGATCTTAGATATGGAGAAAATCCACATCAAGGAGCTGCTTATTATAGTTCAACAGAATTTGATGGAGCTATGAATAGCTTTGAAATTTTAAATGGAAAAGCTTTATCTTACAATAATATAAAGGATTTAGATATAGCATGGAAGGTTGCTTGTGAATTTGAAGAAACAGCTTGTTGTGCATTAAAACATAATACACCTTGTGGGGTAGCTGTAGGAGAAAATTCTAAAGAGGTTTATTTAAAGGCTTATGATGCTGATCCAGTTTCAATATTTGGTGGAATAGTTGCTATAAATAGAAAGATAGATAAGGCTACAGCAGAAGAAATGGTTAAAATTTTCTTAGAGGTGGTAGCAGCACCGGATTTTGATGAAGATGCTTTAGAAGTATTAAGAACTAAAAAGAATTTAAGAGTTATAAAATGTAAGAATACTCCTCAGGCTAAAAATTACATGGTAACAGTAGATGGTGGAATATTAGTTCAAGGAGAAGATAATAAACTTGCTAATGAGTATAAAGTTGTAACTGAAAAAGAGCCAACAGAAATGGAATTAAGAGATATGATCTTTGGAATGAAGGTTGTGAAATATGTAAAATCTAATGCTATAGTAGTTGTAAAAGATGGAGTTGCCACTGGTATTGGTGGAGGACAAGTTAATAGAATTTGGGCTACTAAAGAAGCTTTAGAAAGAGGAAAAGGTGGAGCAGTATTAGCATCAGATGCTTTCTTCCCATTTAGAGACTGTGTTGACGAAGCGGCTAAAAATGGAATAAAAGCAATAATTCAACCAGGTGGATCTATTAGAGATGAGGAGTCTATAGAGGCTTGTAATGAACATGGAATAAGCATGGTATTTACAGGAGTTAGACATTTTAAACATTAGAAATAAATAGATTTTAGGAGGTGAATTAGGTCATATAGTTAATTTGAATTTTAAATAGTTAATTATATAAGTTAAAACTATTTAAACTAAGTTTAATTTATATGACCTTTTATATATGAAGATACTTTTAGTTGGATCTGGTGGAAGAGAGCATGCTTTAGCATGGAAATTAGGAAAAAGTTCTAAAGTAGAAAAAATTTATGTGGCTCCAGGAAATGGAGGAACAGCTAATGAAAATAAATGTGAAAATATAGAGCTTACTAAGATTTGTGATTTATTAAAATTTGCTAAAAATAATAATATTGATTTAACTATTGTAGGACCAGAAGAGCCACTTATTAATGGTATAGTTGATGCTTTTAAAGGGGAAGGATTAAAAATATTTGGGCCTGATAAAGCTGGAGCTATGCTTGAAGGTAGTAAAAGTTTTTCTAAGGATTTTATGAAAAAGTATGGTGTTAAGACAGCTGATTACGAAGTTTTCTATGATTATGAAGAAGCTAAAATTTATTTAGAAAATTGCAAATATCCAAGGGTCATAAAGGCTGATGGATTGGCTGCTGGTAAAGGTGTTGTAATATGTGAAAATAAAAATCAAGCAATAGAAACACTAGATTTATTTATGATAGATGATGTATTTAATGGAGCAGGAAAGAAAATAGTAGTAGAAGAATTTTTGCAAGGGATTGAGGCATCAATACTTTCAGTTACAGATGGAAAAGTAATATTACCATTTTTATCTGCTAAGGATCACAAACAAATATTTGATGGAAATAAGGGTAAGAATACAGGAGGAATGGGAGTTATTTCTCCTAATAAATATGTTACTGAAGAGGTTTTAGCTGATTTTTATGAAAATATATTAGAGAAAACTTTAATAGGTATAAGAGAAGAAGGTTTTGACTTTAAAGGAGTTATTTTCTTTGGAATAATGATAACAGAAGAAGGGGCTAAACTTTTAGAATATAATGTTAGGATGGGAGATCCAGAAACACAAAGTGTTTTATCTTTAATGGAAAGTGATTTAGTAGACATAATACTAAATGCACTAGATGAAAAATTAAATGAAACAACTATTAAATGGAATGAAGGATATTGCGTTAATGTTGTTTTATCATCAAAGGGATATCCAGAGGCTTATGAAAAAGGTTATGAAATAAGTATAGATGAAAGTCTTAAGGGAGAATACTTTATAGCTGGAGCAAAAAAAGAAGGAGATACCTTAGTAACCAGTGGAGGAAGAGTACTTTCTGTAGTAGGTAAAGGAAAAACTTTAGAAGAAGCTAAAGAAAATGCATATAAAAATATAGAAAAAGTTAATTTTGAGGGAATGTATTTTAGAAAAGACATAGGTACTGCTAAATAGCCATTAGAAATTAGCAAATTTGAATATATTTATAATCATAAGTTATATATTTAGTATTTAATATTTTTAGATAGAATTTAAACAATACAGTTTAATTTATAACTATAATTACAATAAAAATTAAGTATTTAAATATAAACTATCTAAAGTTTAGATGGTTCAATATTTTTTTAATAAGTATAAAGGAGCTTTAGACAGAGTTACTTTAAAATGTGTTTAGAAGGTTTAATATTTCCTTAATAAGAAAAAGTATTTGATAGAAACTAAAAGGCTTTATTAGAAAAAAATATTAGATATAGGTAAACAATCTAACAGCAGTGAAATTAGTTTGTTTTATCTATATCTAATAAAAATACTCTAATAGAGCTTTTGTGTTTGGACTTTTTTAGTTTTGTCAAAAATAAAAAAACTCTTAAACTAAGTTTAAGAGTTTTGGTGCCGAAGACCGGAATCGAACCGGTACGGTGTGTTAGCACCGCAGGATTTTAAGTCCTGTGCGTCTGCCAGTTCCGCCACTTCGGCATGTCCTGTTGACAATAACTATTATATATACATAAAAGAAAAATGTCAACAAAAAAATTAAAAAATTTAGTATATAAATTTAAAAAGATTATAAATCATTAAAAAATATATAAAAATTAGTTGAATTCTAAAGAAAAAGATGATATTTTATTTAAAATACTTTTTGATTTTATTATATAAAATTTAAATATAAATAAAATGGAGTTTAAAATCAAAAGGGTATTTGGAGGTAGGTTAATTTTAAATAATTACTATATTAAGATGATTTTTTTATTTTATATAAAATTAGTTTGTTTAAAAAGATTAAGAAAGAATAGAACATTTTTTTTATATAATCAAAGTAAATATTATTATAAAAATTAAATATTTATTATACAAGGAGGAAAAATAGTGAGTTGTTTAGGAAATCTTATTTGGATGATATTTGGTGGATTTTTTAATGCTTTAGGATGGTTATTTTGGGGATGTATATGGTGCATAACAATAGTAGGAATACCTGTTGGATTACAATGTTTTAAATTAGCAGGGTTACAATTAGCTCCTTTTGGTAAAGAAGTAGTAACTGTTGACGATGGAGCAGGAAATCTTATTCTTAATATATTATGGATAGTTTTTGGTGGATTTACATTAGCTCTAGGAAATTTAATAAGTGCAGCTATGTTTGCTATTACAATAATAGGAATACCTTTTGCAATACAGTCACTAAAGTTGGCTAAATTATCTCTTATGCCTTTTGGTAAAGTGGTAAGATAATATGCCTTTTAACGAAATATATTATAAAATATTTCCTTAAAATGATTAATATAGTGAAGGACTTTGAAGTTGTTAATTTATTAGAAAATTTATTCTTAAGACTAATCATTATTTTGTTAAGAGAAGGGCTTATATCAAAATAAATTTTTATAAAACTTACAAACATTATGAAGCAAAATCTATTAATTTTCTAAATATGTTTGTAAGTTTTCTTATTATATTTTTATAAAAATCCCTTCTTTTTGTATGAAAAATTGAAATGATAAAATATGAATAGTTTTATTACAATAAATAATAGTTTGAACTTAAATTTTAATATAAAAAAACTGATAAAGGATTATTTTTTATTAAAAGTATAAATTATTTAAAATATGTTGATAATGGAAAATTATTATTATATAATATTAATAAAGGTTAAGAAAAAATTAACAGATTAAATCTATAGATTATAAAGAAAGAGATTTAGTAGGATAATTTTCTTAATAACCTATGGATGAAAAATATGGAGACATAATATTAGGAGGATTTTATTATGAAAAAATTTGTTTGTACAATTTGTGGATATGTTTATGAAGGAGAAAAAGCACCAGAAAAATGTCCAATCTGTGGAGCAGGTGCTGATAAATTCGTAGAACAAAGTGGAGATTTAGCTTTCGCTGATGAACATAGAATCGGAGTTGCTAAAGGTGTAGATGAAAGAATAATCGAAGGATTACAAGCTAACTTTACTGGTGAATGTACAGAAGTAGGAATGTACTTAGCTATGTCAAGACAAGCTGATAGAGAAGGATTCCCAGAAGTTGCAGAAGCTTATAAAAGAATAGCTTTCGAAGAAGCAGAACATGCTGCTAAATTTGCAGAAATGTTAGGAGAAGTTGTAGAAGCTGATACTAAAGCTAACTTAATGGCAAGAGTAAATGCTGAACACGGAGCTTGTCAAGGTAAAAAAGATTTAGCTACTTTAGCTAAACAATTAAACTTAGATGCAATACATGATACAGTTCATGAAATGTGTAAAGATGAAGCTAGACATGGAAGAGCTTTCGAAGGATTATTAAAAAGATATTTTGAATAATTAAAATAAAAGATGATTTCTACATTTGTAGAAATCATCTTTTTTACTTTAATCTATATTTAAAAATATAGATTAGCATTACTTGTTAAATTTATCTTATAATTTATAAAAATTAATTATTATATTTTAGTGCTATTTTAGAAGATTAAGTTTTTCATTACTTTCTTGTATAAAATTATTTAAATGTTCAATTTGAATGTTTATAGATGAAATACTTGGTCCACCTATTACTTTTCTTTCTTCTATACAAGTTAAAAGATTAATAGCTTTATATATATCATTTTCAAACTTATTTGAGAAAGTTTTAAATTCAGATAAAGATAAGTTATCAATAGATTTCCCTTCATCTATACAATAAAGAATTAAATTTCCTACAATCTCATGAGCATCTCTAAAAGCTACCCCTTTTTTTACTAGATAATCAGCGACGTCAGTGGCGTTAGTAAATCCAGAAGAAGCTGAAGTTTTCATAATACTCTTATTAATTTTCATTGTTTTTATCATTCCATTAAAAGTTTTTATAGAAAGTAGAGTAGTATCTAACCCATCAAATAAAGCTTCTTTGTCTTCTTGCATATCCTTATTATAAGCTAAAGGAAGTCCCTTCATAACAGTTAATAGCGTCATTAAATCTCCATAAACACGTCCTGTTTTTCCTCTTACTAATTCTGCAACATCAGGATTCTTTTTTTGTGGCATAATACTGCTTCCAGTACTATAACTATCATCTAATTCAATAAATTTAAATTCATCAGTAGACCAGATGATTATTTCCTCTGAAAATCTAGAAAGATGCATCATAAGTAAAGAGAGGCAAGAAAGTGTTTCAATAGCATAATCCCTATCAGAAACAGAATCTAAACTATTTAGTGTAACTTTTGAAAAGCCTAGTAGATTTGCAACTTTTTCACGATTTATAGGGTAAGTAGTAGTTGCTAAAGCACCACTGCCTAAAGGCATTTCATCAAGTCTTTTATAACAATCTAGTAATCTAGATATATCTCTTTTAAACATTTCACTATATGCTAAAATATGATGAGCAAATGTAATAGGTTGAGCCTTTTGCATATGGGTATATCCTGGCATAATAGTTTCTTTATTTTCTGAAGAAAGATTTAATAGAGTTTTTTCAAGGTTTAAAATTTCACATATTAAAATTTTAATATATCCTTTTAAATATAATTTTGTGTCTAAGGTTACTTGATCATTTCTACTTCTACCAGTATGTAGTTTTTTTCCTTCTTCACCAATGTAATCTGTAAGAGTACTTTCTATAAAACTGTGTATATCTTCTGAAGAGTTATCTATTTTTAATACTCCTTGATTTAATTTATTTAATATTTCATATAAACCAGAAGCAATTTTTTTGCTATCTTCCTTTGGAATAATTTTTTCTTCACCAAGCATAGTAACATGAGCTATACTTCCAATTATATCTTCTTTATACATTCTTGAATCAAAAGAAATAGAGGAATTAAAAGTGTTAACTAGATCATCAACTTGGTGAGTGAATCTTCCGCCCCATAATTTCATAATAAATTCACCTCATTTATATAGTATGTTAGAGCATAAAATATTTAGCTCTAATTTTAATATTAGCTATGTATTAAGTACATAGTTATCTCCTTAATTTAACTTTTGGGCCATTTTAGCTTGTACGATAGATGGTAAGCTAAAAAGATTAATAAAGCCTTCAGCGTCCTTTTGATCATATATTCCATCTTCACCAAAAGTAGCGTATTCTTCGCTGTATAAAGAATATGGTGATGTCATTCCAGCATTTATTATGTTTCCTTTATATAATTTTAATTTTATTTCGCCAGTTACAGTTTCTTGAGTTTTTGATATAAAGGCAGATAAGGCTTCTCTCAATGGGGTAAACCATTGACCATTATAAACTAAATCAGCGAATTTTAAGGAAACTATTTCTTTATAATGGGAGGTTTCCTTATCTAAACATAATTCTTCTAAATCTTTATGAGCTTTATATAAAATAGATCCTCCAGGAGTTTCATATACTCCTCTTGATTTCATACCAACTAATCTATTTTCAACCATATCTATAACTCCAATACCATGTTTTCCACCAATTTTATTAAGTTCCTGTAAAAGAGTGACTCCATCTAGTTTTTCACCATTTAATGAGGTTGCAATTCCTTTTTCAAAACCTAAAGTAATATATTCAGCTTCATTAGGAGCCTTTTCTAAGGTATTACATAGTTCGAGAATTTTATCATATTTAGGTTCATTTTCAGGAAACTCTAAATCTAAACCTTCATGGCTTAAATGCCATAGATTTTTATCTTTACTATAATTTGTTTCATAAGTAATATTTATAGGAACTTCATTGTCTATAGCATATTGTATTTCTTCTTCTCTAGATTTAATTTCCCAAGTTCTCCATGGAGCAATAATTTGCATTTCTGGATTAAAAGTTTTAATTGCTAATTCAAAACGAACTTGGTCATTTCCTTTTCCAGTACATCCATGACAAATAGCATCTGCACCTTCAAGTTTTGCAATTTCTACTAATCTTTTTGCTATTATAGGTCTAGCAAAAGAAGTGCCTAGTAGATACTTTCCTTCATATTTTGCCCCAGCTTGTATGGTAGGAAAGATGTAATCTTCTACAAATTCTTTAGTTAGATCCTCAATATATATTTTAGACGCCCCAGTTTTTATAGCTTTTTCTTTTAATCCAACTAATTCATCAGATTGTCCAACATTTCCTACCACTGCAATAACTTCACATCCATAATTTTCTTTTAACCAAGGGATTATTATTGAAGTATCTAATCCTCCTGAATAGGCTAAAATTACTTTATTAAATTTTTTCATATACATTCCACCTTTAATATTTATTGTTTATTGCTTGTTAATAATTATACATATTAAAGTATATTTATGCAATATTTATTTAAAAAATAAATAAAAACATGTATTTTATGCAGTTTATAATGAATATTATGCAAAAAGGAGCTGGTGTATGAGAGTGGTAAATAGAATTTGTTAGTTTAAAGTGGACATTTAAAATATATTTTTAGATAAATATTAAAACATTATATAAGATATTATTTTTAAGATATTATTTTTAAGATGTTATTTTGAAAATAGGTTTAAGAATGGGGATTTTTAATTGAAGATTAATTTAGCTTATATTAAATAGTATTTATGATTTTTACACAGAATAAAGAGTGGAAGATTAATTGTATTATTTGTATATACTTTAAATGATAAAGGTTACATAAGGAATACTCTAATCACTGAATATGATACATTAAATTTCTAAAATATTATATTATAGCATAATATATAGAAAAAATAAATTAACAAAATGTAAACTTTAAATAAAAACATTGAATAATTCTTTTTGTAATGTTAATATCTATCTGTGGAAACGATTAATAGAAAAGTATGGAATTCAAATTAATATTTTTAAAGTAATGAAAAGGAGATTATGAAATGAAAATATTTATCGATACTGCCAATGTAGAAGAAATAAGAAAAGCTAGTAAATTAGGAGTTTTAGCTGGAGTAACAACTAATCCTTCATTAATAGCAAAAGAAGGCAGAGATATTAAAGAAGTAATTGAAGAAATATGTAGCATAGTAGATGGATCAATAAGTGCTGAAGTTATGGCTTTAGAGTGCGACGAAATGGTTAGAGAAGGAAGAGAATTAGCTAAAATACATAAAAACATAGTTATAAAAATACCTATGTGTGAAGAAGGTTTAAAAGCTGTAAAAGTATTAGCTAGTGAAGGAATAAGAACCAATGTTACTTTAATCTTCTCACCATTACAAGCTTTATTAGCAGCTAGAGCTGGTGCATCATTCGTAAGTCCATTCTTAGGAAGACTTGATGATATAGGAAATCCAGGAATTGAAATTGTAACTCAAATCGCTGAAATGTTTGCTTTACATGGAATAGACACTGAAATAATATCTGCAAGTGTTAGAAACCCAATGCATGTTTTAGATTCAGCTATGGCAGGATCACACATTGCAACAATTCCTTATAATGTTATACTTCAAATGGTAAAACATCCTTTAACTGATGCTGGTATGAAAAAATTCATTGAAGATTATAACAAAGCTTTCAATAAATAATATAATCTGCATTTACAATATAAATTAATACATTAAATTATATTTATAAAAGAATATATTTTACTTATAGTCAACAATTAACCCTTAAAAGAACTATCTAATTTAGATAGTTCTTTTATTTTGGTAGATTATCTAGTATCTATTATATTAAGGTTATTTTTATTATTAATTTTCATAAGTTCATAGTTTATATTATGGATTTTAAGAAGAATAGTATTATATGAAAAAGAGTTATCTAAAGAATAGATAACTCTTTTTATTTATAAAAATAATTTAATCTTAAATAAAGTATCTGTAAATAAAATACATACTAAAGTAGAAAATATACATGTTATTTATTGGTATTAAAGGATAAAATTATAAATGTAAACATTTAACATGAAATTAGGGGGGAGAAAAATGGGTAGAAAATGCATGAATAAGAAGATTGCCGCAATAATAGCAGCTGCCGTTATTGTAGGACAATTACCAATTTCAGTACTTGCTACACCTGTTAATGAAGCTGGAGATGAGATTAATAGTGAATCAGCTGAAATTTTAACTAATAGTGATGAAGAAGCTGAGGCTTATATTCAAAACTATGATAGACCAGAGGGGATTACTTGGACAAAATTAGCAGGCTCAGGAAGTGTTGAGGTAACTGATGGATTTTTATCAGTTACCAATAATGGAGATTATAGAATTATGGAAGATCAATCGCCTAATATAAAAAATGGTGAGTTAGAAAGTAAATTTACAGTTGGAGGTTCTCAAACTGGAATAATATTCAGAGCAACTGAGTCAAACTATGGAATGATCAACTATAACGCAGGTACTGGCTGGGTTATAGAAAATAAAAGTAACTGGGAGGATATTACAGGACCAAGACTAAATAATGGAGATGTTGTAACAGTTAAGGCTACTTTTGTTGAAAAGCATTTAACTGTTAATGTTTCTGTAAATGATGGAGAATTTGAAACTATATATGATAAAGAATCAGATTTAATTCCATTACAAGCTGGTAAAGTGGGATATAGAGGATGGGGTAATGCTAAAACTACCAAATTTGATTATATTAAGTATTCTCCTATGACTATAGATAAGGGACCTATAGTATCAATAAATGAAGTAAATGTAGAAACTTATCCAAGAGTTAAGCCTATTTTACCATCAAGTGTTACAGTAAATCATGAAAATGGTATGTCTAGTATTAAGGATGTTTCTTGGAATTATATACCTAAGGAAAGTTATTCAAAGCCAGGTACATTCAAAGTTGAAGGTACAGTTGAAGGTACAGATGTAAAAGCAATAGCTAATGTAACTGTAAGTTCAGATTTAGCATATTATGAAACTAATTTTGAAACAGAAGAAACAAGAGGAGATTGGCAAGTTGTACAAGGAGGAGGATCTCCAAGTTATGAAGAAGGTAAAGTAAAAATACCTATGAATGGAGTATCAATAGCTGTTGATATGAATTCTCCAGAGGTTAAGAACTTTACTTATGAAACTGATTTTTCTGTTGATAATAATGGAGGAAGAATAGGTCTATTATTTAGATATGTATCAGAAACTGAGTGGGGAGCTGTTTGTTATGATAATGGTTCTTGGGTATGGAAAACTGGAGATGGCAAATATGGTAATTTCCCAGGAACATTTACACCAGAGCAAGGAAAAACTTACAGAATAAAGCTTAAAGTAGAAGATACAAATATTACTATGTGGGTTGATGGAGAGAAAATAGGTCAGGTTGCAGTATCTAATTTACCAGATGTAAGAGGAAAAGTTGGCTTAACTGGATGGTTTGGAAATAAAAATGTTACTTTAGATAATCTTGTTGTTGAGGAATTAGGTGGAATAATGGCACCAGAAGTAGGTCCATTACAAGAACAAAGTATAGAATCAGATTCTATGAAAGTTGTTTTAGATAATAGATTCCCAACTGTTATTAGATATGAGTGGAAAGGAACTGAAGATGTTTTATCAGGGGCATCTGTAGATGATTTAGAAGCTCAATATATGGTTGAAATTAATGGTGAGAAGAGAATTCCAAAAGTAACTAGTGAATTTGCAAATAATGAAGGTATATATACATTAAACTTTGAAGATATAGGAATGACTATTACTTTAAAGATGACTGTTAATGAAAATAAATTAAGAATGGAAGTTACTGATATTCAAGAAGGAGATGTTAAACTTCAAACATTAAATTTCCCAAATCATAGTTTAGCTTCAGTAAGCAGTTTAAATAATGGTAAAACAGCCTCTGTTCTAACAACTGGTGACTGGAATAACATAAATGAAGAGTTTACAGATGTTGCTAAGGCAAAACCAGGGGTTAAGGGTAAAACTTATGCATTTATAAATGATGATAAGTTTGCTGTTACTATAAATAATAATACTATTGAAGGTGGAAATAGGGTTGTATTAACAACAGAAAAGGATACTCTTCCTGATAATACAAACTATAAAAAAGTTGGAATTTCAAACGGTACTTGGACTTATAAAGAAATTCTTCAAGATACAACAGATCAAGGAAGTAAGCTATATCAAGGTGAAAAGCCATGGTCAGAAGTAATTATAGCAAGAGATGAGAATGAAGATGGTCAAGTAGATTGGCAAGATGGTGCTATTCAATATAGAAAAAATATGAAAATTCCAGTAGGTGGAGAAGAAATAAAAAATCAAATGTCATATATTGATTTTAATATTGGATACACTCAAAATCCATTCCTAAGATCATTAGATACAATTAAAAAGCTTTCAAATTACACAGATGGATTTGGCCAATTAGTTCTTCATAAAGGATATCAAGGAGAAGGACATGACGACTCTCATCCAGACTATGGCGGACATATTGGTATGAGACAAGGTGGTAAGGAAGACTTCAATACCTTAATAGAACAAGGTAAGGAATATAATGCTAAAATAGGTGTTCATATAAATGCAACTGAATATACTATGGATGCGTTTGAATATCCAACTGAATTAGTTAACGAAAATGCTCCAGGATGGGGATGGTTAGACCAAGCTTATTATGTAAATCAAAGAGGAGATATAACTAGTGGTGAATTATTCAGAAGACTTGATATGTTAATGGAAGATGCACCAGAGCTAGGATGGATTTACGTTGACGTTTATACAGGTAATGGATGGAATGCTCATCAATTAGGAGAAAAGATAAATGATTATGGAATTATGATTGCAACAGAAATGAATGGACCATTAGAGCAACATGTTCCATGGACTCACTGGGGTGGAGATCCTGCATATCCAAACAAGGGAAATGCAAGTAAAATAATGAGATTTATGAAAAATGATACTCAAGATTCATTCTTAGCAGATCCATTAGTAAAAGGTAATAAGCATTTATTATCAGGTGGATGGGGAACTAGACATGATATAGAAGGTGCTTATGGTACAGAAGTATTCTATAATCAAGTATTACCTACTAAGTATTTACAACATTTCCAAATAACTAAGATGAGCGAAAATGAAGTATTATTTGAAAATGGAGTTAAGGCTGTTAGAGAAAACTCTAATATAAATTACTATAGAAATGATAGATTAGTTGCTACTACTCCAGAAAATTCAATTGGAAATACTGGTATAGGAGATACTCAATTATTCTTACCATGGAATCCTGTTGATGAGGCAAATAGTGAAAAGATATATCACTGGAATCCATTAGGAACTACTTCAGAATGGACTTTACCAGAAGGATGGACTTCTAATGACAAAGTTTATTTATATGAATTATCAGATCTAGGAAGAACTTTAGTTAAGGAAGTACCAGTTGTAGATGGAAAGGTTAATTTAGAAGTAAAACAAGATACTCCTTATATAGTTACTAAGGAAAAGGTTGAAGAGAAGAGAATAGAGGATTGGGGATATGGCTCAGAAATAGCTGATCCAGGATTTGATTCTCAAACTTTTGATAAGTGGAATAAAGAATCTACTGCTGAAAATACAGATCATATAACTATTGAAAATGAAAGTGTTCAAAAGAGATTGGGTAATGATGTTCTTAAAATAAGTGGAAATGAAGGCGCGGATGCTAAAATTTCTCAAAGCATAAGTGGATTAGAAGAAGGAGTAACTTATTCAGTATCTGCATGGGTTAAAAATGATAATAATAGAGAAGTTACACTAGGAGTTAATGTTGGTGGAAAAGATTTCACTAATGTAATAACAAGTGGTGGTAAAGTAAGACAAGGAGAAGGTGTTAAGTATATTGACGATACTTTCGTGAGAATGGAAGTAGAATTTACTGTACCTAAAGGAGTAAATTCAGCTGATGTTTACTTGAAGGCTTCAGAAGGAGATGCTGACTCAGTTGTACTAGTTGATGACTTTAGAATATGGGATCACCCAGGACACACTAATAGAGATGGATATGTATTCTACGAAGATTTTGAAAATGTAGATGAAGGTATATCACCATTTTATTTATCTCCAGGAAGAGGACATTCAAATAGATCTCACTTAGCTGAGAAGGATATATCTATAGATGCTAATCAAAGAATGAACTGGGTACTTGATGGAAGATTCTCATTAAAATCTAACCAACAACCAAAGGAAATAGGTGAAATGTTAACTACAGATGTTTCATCATTCAAATTAGAACCAAATAAAACTTATGAATTTGGATTCTTATATTCATTAGAAAATGCTGCTCCAGGATATTCTGTAAATATTAAGAATAGAGATGGCGAAAAGATTGTAAATATTCCTTTAGAGGCTACTGGTTCAAATTATGCACAAGATATTTTCACTAAAACTAAATCTGTAACTCACGAGTTTACAACTGGAGATTTTGCTGGAGACTACTATATTACTTTAGAAAAAGGTGATGGATTTAAAGAAGTAATATTAGATAATATTTATGTTAAAGAAATAGATAAGTCAATTGAATCACCAGAATTAGCTCATGTAAACTTAAATACAGTAGAACATGACTTAGAAGTTGGACAAAGCGTTCCATTTGCTATAAATGCATTAATGAATAATGGTGCAAATGTTAACTTAGAAGAAGCTGAAGTTGAATATAAAGTTTCAAAACCAGAAGTTTTAACTATTGAAAATGGAATGATGACTGGAGCTTCTGAAGGCTTTACTGATGTCCAAGTAAATATTACTGTTAATGGAAATAAAGTTTCTTCAAATACAGTAAGAGTTAAGGTTGGAAATCCAGAAGTTGAGGAGGAAGAAGTTATAGTAAACCCAGTAAGAAACTTTAAGGTTACTGATAAGACTAAGAAGAATGTAACTGTAAGCTGGGAAGAGCCAGAAAAAACTTATGGATTAGAAGGATATGTTCTTTATAAAGATGGTAAGAAAGTTAAAGAAATAGGTGCTGATAAAACTGAATTTACATTTAAGGGATTAAACAGACACACTATTTATAACTTTAAGATTGCTGCTAAATATTCTAATGGTGAACTTTCAACTAAGGAATCAATAACTGTTAGAACTGCTAGATAATAAGTTTTAATTATTTTAATTAGATTGAAGTAAATTTTAAGCAAGTAGTATAAGATTTTATATAGAGTCTTATACTACTTTTGTTTTAAATTTTATTGACTTTGAAATTACAAAGTGTATAATAAATTTAAAAAAGTTTAGAAATAACTGTTTAAAAATTTTTTGGAGGATGTTATGCTAAATTTATTAGTAAAGGGATTAGTAGCACAATTTTATAGCTTTTACTCTAGCTGGGGCTTTCATTTTAGCGCTGGATCTTTTATGTGCAACAAAAACTATGCTCTTTTAACTAATGGGTTTGTATAATTAGCGTGATAGATATTAATATTATAGTAATATTGTATTATAATTTATTTGATAGAACTCATTAAAGTGGGTTCTATTTTTTTGCAATAGTATAATTTAAACAGTTTAATTTTACATTTAGACTATTTTAGATAAAAAGGTTAAAATAAAAAAGGAGGGCGAATTATGATAGTTATATTAAAACCAGGAACAAAGGAAGAGGAGATTTTAAAATTGATAAAAAAGATAGAATCACTTGGAGTTGAGACTCAAAGAATTTCTGGAAGTGAAATGTGTGTAATTGGTTTAGTTGGAGATACAAGTAAAATAGATCCTGCTAAAGTAGAAGCAAACAAAAATGTAGAGAGAATAATGCCTGTTCAAGAGCCCTTTAAAAAGGCAAATAGATTATTCCATCCAGAGAACTCTATAATTGATGTCTTAGGAAATAAAATTGGTGATAAGAAAATAGCATTAATAGCTGGCCCTTGTTCCGTAGAGAGTGAGGAACAAATAACTGAAATAGCCAAAGAAGTTAAGGCATTAGGGGCAAGTTTCTTAAGAGGTGGTGCATTTAAACCAAGAACTTCACCATACAGTTTCCAAGGGTTAGAACTTGAAGGATTGGAGCTTCTAAAGAAGGCTAAGGCAAAAACAGGTCTTCCTATAGTTACAGAAATAATGTCAACTAGTATGATAGAAAAGTTTATTGAAGATGTTGATGTTATTCAAGTTGGAGCAAGAAATATGCAAAACTTTGATCTTTTAAAAGAGCTTGGAAAGACAAAAAAACCTATTCTTTTAAAAAGAGGATTGTCAGCTACAATAGAGGAACTTATAATGTCAGCAGAGTACATAATGGCCGGTGGAAATGAAAATGTAATTCTTTGTGAAAGAGGAATTAGAACCTTTGAAACTTATACAAGAAATACCTTAGACTTAAGTGCAATACCTGCTATTAAAAAACTAAGTCATTTACCAGTAATTGTTGATCCAAGCCATGCAGCAGGAAAGTCATGGATGGTAGACCCTTTATCAAAGGCAGCCATAGCTGTAGGTGCAGATGGATTAATAATAGAAGTACATAATGACCCTGCTAATGCCTTATGTGATGGTCAACAGTCAATTAAACCAGAAGAGTACGGAAAGCTTTTAGAAGATTTAAGAGCTATCGCAAAGGCTGTTGGTAGAGAGTTATAGAATATTATTTAATTTAGTGGGAGTGTTTAAACTCCCATTAAATTTATACTTAAATAGAAATAACATAATAAAATTAATATTTTTATAAAACATAAAATTAAAGGGTTTGGAGTGATAAAAATGAAAGTTTTAAGAGTAAATTTAGATGAAAAAAGTTATGATATAGTAATTCAAAAGGATTTAAAAGATTATTTTGGAGAATACATAAAAACTGTATTTGATGGGAAAAAAGTAGCTATTATAACTGATGATAATTTAAATGATATATATGGAGAGGCTATAAAGAAAAATATAGAAAATGAAGGTTTTGAAGTTGAAGTTATTTCTGTTACACCAGGAGAAAAGAGTAAATCTTTTAGCGTATTACCAGGAATATATAATAAACTTTTAGATTTTAAACTAACTAGAAGCGATTTAATCATAGCTCTAGGTGGAGGTGTTGTTGGAGACCTTGCAGGTTTTGTTGCCTCAACTTTTTTAAGAGGAATTAGCTTTATACAAATACCTACATCATTATTAGCTCAAGTTGATTCTAGCGTTGGTGGTAAGGTAGCTGTTGACTTAGAAAGAGGTAAGAACTTAGTAGGAAGCTTTTATCATCCAGAATTAGTATTAATAGATCCCAATATGCTTGGAACACTTCCAGAAAAATATTTTAATGATGGCCTTGGAGAGGTAATAAAATATGGATGTATTAAGAGTAAAGAGTTATTTGAAAAGTTAGAGGGCTTTGAAAATAAAGAGGATCTAAAAGAGAATATTGGAGAAATTATTTATGAATGCTGCAATATAAAAAGAGAAGTGGTTGAAAATGATGAAAAAGATTTAGGAGAAAGAATGATTCTAAACTTTGGTCATACTTTAGGTCATGCCATAGAGCAAATTTATAATTATGAAACTTATTCTCATGGGGAAGCTGTTGCCATAGGAATGAATATGATAAGCAAGATTGCAGAAGAAAAGGATCTTACTAAAAAAGGAACAGCAGAAAGAATTGAAAGTTTATTAAAGAAGTATGGATTAAATACTGATGTTAATATTGAAGATAATGGATTAGCTAGAGAAGCTATAAAATTAGATAAGAAGAATTTAAATGGAAATTTAAATGTTATCCTTTTAAAAGATATTGGGGAAGGGTATATATATAATACAACTGTAGAATTTTTTGAATAAAGGCATAGGGAGTTAAGTGAATATTAATTTAAAGTTATTACTTTATAAATAACTTAACAACTTGGCTTCATAAAGGAATTTAGAGCTAATTTAATTATTTCTCTAGTTTTTAAATTTAGAATTAATATTGGTTTAAAACAGAGGATAAAATTTATAGTGTAATTTGAAAATAAGTATAGGGAGTGGGTAAAAGTGAAAAAGGTAATTATAACTCCTAGTAAGTTAAAGGGAAGTGTAAAAATACCACCTTCTAAAAGTATGGCTCATAGAGCTATTATTTGTGCTTCTTTAAGCAAAGGAGAAAGTGTTATTTCTAACATAGATTTTTCAGAAGATATTATTGCAACTATGGAAGGTATGAAATCTTTAGGAGCAAATATAAAAGTAGAAAAAGATAAACTAATTATAAATGGAGAAAATATTTTAAAGGATTCTAATTATAAAGTTATTGATTGTAATGAATCAGGTTCCACTTTAAGATTTTTAGTTCCGATTTCCTTAATAAAAGATAATAGAGTTAATTTTATCGGTAGAGGAAATTTAGGGAAAAGACCATTAAAAACTTATTATGAGATTTTTGAGGAGCAAGAAGTTAAGTATTCCTATGAGGAAGAAAATCTTGATTTGAATATAGAAGGAAGCTTAAAAGGTGGAGAATTCAAAGTTAAGGGAAATATAAGTTCTCAATTTATAAGTGGTTTATTATTTACTCTTCCTTTATTAAAAGAGGATTCTAAAATAATAATAACTACAGAACTTGAATCTAAAGGATATATAGATTTAACTTTAGACATGATAGAAAAGTTTGGAGTTACAATAAAAAATAATAATTATAGAGAATTTTTAATAAAGGGTAATCAAAGTTATAAGCCTATGAATTATAAGGTTGAAGGTGATTACTCACAGGCTGCTTTTTATTTTTCAGCAGGGGCTTTAGGCTCAGAAATAAATTGTCTTGATTTAGATTTAAGTTCTTATCAAGGAGATAAGGAATGCATTGAAATATTAGAGGGTATGGGTGCTAGGCTTATAGAAAATCAAGAAGAGTCTTTAAGTATAATTCATGGGGATTTAAATGGAACAATTATAGATGCTTCACAATGCCCAGATATAATTCCTGTTTTGACAGTGGTTGCTGCTTTAAGTAAGGGAGAGACTAGGATTATAAACGGAGAAAGACTTAGAATAAAAGAATGTGATAGATTAAATGCTATATGTACAGAGCTTAATAAACTAGGTGCAGATATAAAGGAATTAAAAGATGGCCTTATAATAAAGGGAGTTAAAGAATTAATAGGAGGAGAAGTATATAGTCATAAAGATCATAGAATAGCTATGAGTTTGGCTATTGCTTCTACAAGATGCAAGGAAGAGGTTATTATAAAAGAACCAGATTGTGTTAAAAAATCTTATCCAGGATTTTGGGAAGATTTTAAGAGCTTAGGTGGAATTTTAAAAGGAGAATAATATATAAAATATTTAACTGAAAGGAGGAAGCTTTTAGAGATAATAAGCTTTAAAAGCAAAGAAATGGGAGGAGTTTGGGGTAATAAAATAAAATTATCTATATTTGGAGAATCTCATGGAGAAGGAATAGGAATAGTAATAGATGGAATAGAACCTGGAATAAAAATAAATATGGATAACATAGAAAAAGATATGGAAAGAAGAGCACCAGGAAGAAATAGTTTATCAACTCAAAGAAAAGAAGGGGATAAACCAGAAATTTTAAGTGGAATATTTAATGGAATCACCACAGGGGCTCCTATTTCAATGATAATAAGAAATACAGATAAAAGATCTAGGGATTATTCAAAAATAAAAGATGTAATGAGACCAGGCCATGCAGATTTCCCAGGATACATAAGATATAATGGCTTTAATGATTATAGAGGGGGAGGACATTTCTCAGGAAGAATAACAGCGCCCTTAGTTTTTGCTGGAGCCTTAGCTAAGGAAATACTTAAGGAAAAAGATATAACTATTGGTTCTCATATTAAGCAAGTTGGAAAAGTTAAGGATTCTTCTTTTGATGCATTAAATTTAAAGAAAGAAGATTTAGAAGAACTTTTAACTAAAGAACTTCCAGTAATAGATACAAATAAAATAGAAGAAATTAAGGAAGAGATTACTTCATATAGAATGGAAGGAGATTCTATTGGAGGAATTGTTGAGTGCGCCATAGTAGGATTAGAGGCTGGTATAGGAAATCCATTCTTTGATTCTTTAGAAAGTACCATAGCTCATTTAGCTTTTTCAGTGCCTGCTGTAAAGGGAATTGAATTTGGAGCAGGTTTTGACTTTGCAAATATGAAAGGTTCAGAAGCAAATGACGAATATTTCATAGAATATGAAAAAGTTAAGACATACTCTAATAATAATGGAGGAATAACTGGTGGAATATCAAATGGAATGCCAGTTATATTCAGAGTTGTTATAAAACCTACACCATCTATTTCTAAAGAACAAAGAACTATAAATATAAAAAATATGACAGAGGAAGTTCTAAGTGTAAATGGTAGACATGATCCTTGTATAGTTCAAAGAGCCTTAGTTGTTATAGAAGCCATTGCAGCTATTTCTATATTAGAGTTAATAAAATAAAAAGTTTAAAGTATAGTAGACTTTTATGAGAATGGGATATTAATTAAAATTAATCTTTGTCTACTATATTTAAAAATATTTAAAAGTGATTCACTTTATCAAAGTTTTAGATTAAATTAATATTTACTTAAAAAAGATTAAAGAAGTTAAAAGAAAAGAGGTGAAATTTTGAGTGACAAGTTAGCTCAATGTAGGAAAGAAATCGATAGAATAGATGGGGAACTTATGAAACTTTTTGAAGAAAGAATGAATGTTGTTTTGAATGTTGCAAGATACAAAAAAGAAAATAATATGGAAATTTTTCATAAAGATAGGGAAAATCAAGTTATAGAGAAAAATCTAAGTCGAGTAAAAAATAAAGAACTTTTACCTTATGCAGAGGAGATGCTTCATGCATTAATGGATATAAGTAAAGAATATCAACAATATAAAATAGGTATGAGAGAAAATTTCATTAAGTAAAATGAAATAAAATTGTATTTTAAGTGGGAAAAAGGATTATTTAGAGAAGAGGACTTAATTAAATAATAGAGCATAATTTAATTGGAATTAGAGGGAAAATATATTTTAGAGGGGTTAAGAGATTCAATAGTCAATTATAGGATTTTAGTATGTTATAAAAAAGCGTAATTTTAAAATGTTAATAATAATGGGTGTCAAATTAACAGGACATCCATTTATTTTAATAAAGCATAAACTTTTTTTGAAATACCCTATAGAAAATGGATAAGAGAGTAGAATAATGATTGTCAACAAATAATTACTATAGAAAAAGAGGGTATCAAATTTGGAAATTAAAGCTTTGATTAAATTTTTAAAATTGGTAATGGTAATAACTCTTATATATACGTTAATTACTACTAATTTTGCCATAAGGGCATTTTTAATTGTTGTAGAAGTGATTTTTATTATTATATTTTATAAGGTAAAAAATATATAAATAATTTGCTTAGTAAATATTCTATGATTAAAAAGCTAGAGCTTTTTATAAAATACTATTTAAAATGTAAAAGACACCTAGTAGGGTAACTAAGTGTCTTACATGAACTTGTGTATTTGGTTTTGGATATTTAAACAAAAACTTAAAATTATTATTAATCTTTCAACAGGGGATGTAAAAAGATTATTATAAGTTTTGTATGGTAATTTAATCATAGAATTATGAATTAATTATGGAGTTTTATTATTAAAGTTTAAATCTTAATTATTGTATAGTGTAAGAGTTTTATCTTTATTCAATGTTTTTGTTAGAATTAAATTGTAAAGATTAAGGAGGTGGAGTTTTGAAGTTATTTGGATTAATAGGTGAGAAGTTAGGACATAGTTTATCTCCAGAGATACATAATAAAGTTTTTAAAGATAATAATATAGATGGATTATATAATCTTTTTTCTGTAAAAAAAGATTTTGAAAATAATATTGTAGAAAGTCTAAAATGCTTAGGAGTAAAGGGAGCCAATGTTACAATACCATATAAAGAGAAGGTTATGGATCAGCTAGATATTATTTCACATGAGGCCAAAGCTATAGGAGCAGTAAATACTATTTTAATAAAAGATGGAAAATCCTATGGTTATAACACTGATTATTATGGATTTGGTAAAATGCTAGAAAGAGCAAAGGTTAATATTGAAGGAAATAGCTTTTTTGTTTTAGGAGCAGGAGGGGCTGCTAGAAGTATTTTAAAATATTTAGAGGACAGCAAAGCTAAAAAAATAGTTTTGGTTTCTAGGGATAGAGAGAAAGCTTTTAAAAAATTTAAAGATTTCAATATTAATTTTATGAGTTATGGTGAGCTTGAAGAAATTAATGAAGAGTTTGCGTTAATCAATACAACTCCCTGTGGAATGTATCCTAATATAAATTCAGTAGCTGTTTCAGAAAAGGTAATTAAAAAGTTTAAGGTTGCTGTGGATATAGTTTATAATCCTTTAGAAACTAAGTTTTTAAAGATGGCTAAGGACAATGGTCTTAAAACGGTGGATGGATTATTTATGTTAGTTGGACAAGGGGTTAAAGCTGAAGAGATTTGGAATGGAATAAAAGTAGATAAGTCTACAGAAGAAGATATATATGAAGAATTGAAATGTAGATTTTAAAGTTAATTTTGTAATAAGAAAATGTTAATTCGAATACTAAATTTAGCCAAATATGATATAAAATAAGTATAGATTACATTTTTAAATTATACTTAATTTTATAATTAATAAATTAAGAGTTTCTTTTTAAAACAGTAATTATTTCTAGGTATTATTATAAATGATTACTGATTTAAAATAGGAATAAAAACTAAAATTAATTTTAAAAGTTTAAATAATATTGTTGGGTAAAATACAAAAAGGGGATTAGGATATGAAAAAAAGAGGAGTACTTTTAATTGGAATGCCTGGAGCAGGAAAAACAACCATAGGAAGAGATCTTTCAACGGTATTAAAGATGAATTTTTTAGACATGGATGAATTCATAGAAAGAAGTACAGGAAAAGAAATAAAAGAACTTTTTGCTCAGGGAGAAGAGGTTTTTAGAGATTTAGAAAGTAAAAGTTGTGAACTTTTATCAACCTTAAAAAATGTGGTTATATCTTCTGGTGGCGGAATAGTTACAAGAGAAGAAAATATGGGGAATTTTAAGGAGTTTATAACTGTTTTTATAAACAGACCTTTAGATTTAATTATGGAAGATATAGACACAGAAGGAAGACCTCTTTTATGGGATGGAAAAGAAAGACTTACTAATTTATATAGAGATAGAATTGATTTATATAAAAAGCATAGTGATATAGAAATTATAAATGATGGTACTACTAAAGAGGCTATTAGAGAAATAGTTAAAGCTATTTCAGAATTATCCTATTAAAAATCCTAAAGAGAAAGTAGGTGGATTTTAACCAAAGAAAAAATTAATAATTTGGTTAGAGATATTATGAAAATAATGGTTATAAATGGCCCTAATTTAAATCTTCTGGGGATTAGAGAAAAAGAAATCTATGGTGCTAAAGATTTTAATCAGGTCATTGATTATATAAAAGAAGAAGGAAAAGAATTAGGGTTAGAGGTAAACTGCTTCCAGAGCAATATAGAGGGAGAAATAATTAATTTTATTCATAATGCATACTTTGAAAAGTATGATGGAATAATCATAAATCCTGGAGCATACACACATTATAGCATAGCTATTTATGATGCTTTAAAAGGGGTTGAAATACCAACTGTTGAGGTACATTTAAGCAATATTCACAAAAGAGAAGAGTTTAGACATAAATCAGTTACAGCCCCAGCTTGTATTGGGCAGATAAGCGGATTTGGTGAATATGGGTATATTATGGCAATGAATGCATTAAAAAATAAGATTAAATAAAAAGAAACTCCTTCAAAGTTTTACTTTGAAGGAGTTTCTAAGTTTCCAAAGTATTTTCTAGACCAATCTTCCAAACATTCTAAGACGGGTGCAAGCTCTTTTCCTTTTTCACTTAGATAATATTCAACTCTTGGAGGATTCTCATCGTAAACTATCTTTTTAACAAGTTCATCTTCCTCTAATTCCTTAAGTTTTTCAGTTAATACTTTATGACTTATTCCACATGTAATTCTCTGAAGTTCAAGAAACCTTTTTTTCCCTTTATTTAAGTGACACAAAATAACTGCCTTCCATTTTCCGCGTATAAGTTCCATTGCTAAATCTAATAGGCAAACATAGTTTTTATCTTTATATTTCAACAAAGTTTATCATCTCCAAAATTTGTTTCTATTTTAAAATCCATGATAACATTATATATTAATGATTTTTATAACTCAAATAATTATAAGAGGTCACTTACTAAAAAGTGCGTACTTACATAAATAATATTAATTTTATATACTATGTTCATATAATGAGAAAAAATTTATAAGCTTATAAACTATTATTCCAATAAAAGAAAAACTGAGTTTATTAATATAAAAAATAAAATTTAGTATTATTTTTAGGAGGAAAATATGAAAACATTATTTGATAAAACTAACTTAGGAACAATTAACATGAAAAATAGATTTTTAAGAGGAGCATTATGGACAGCTTTAGCTGATGAGAAAGGTCATATGACAAATGAATTATCAGACGTATATGAAGAATTGGCTAGAGGTGGAGTAGGGACAATAGTAACAGGATATGCTTTTGTAACCGAGAATGAACAGCCAAATCCAAGAATGATGGGAATATATGATGATTCTTTTATACCAGAATATAAGGAATTTACAGATAAAATTCATAGACTTGGATCTAATATAATAATGCAAATAGTATACGGTGGATTTATGACTGAATTTAATGTAGGAGAAAGAGTTATATGGGGACCTTCTACTACTAAAAATGAAGTTACAGGAACTTTATCAAGAGAAATGACTAAGGAAGATATAAAGTATTTAGTTAATGCATATGCAGAAGCAGCTTTAAGAGTTAAAAAATCAGGATTTGATGGAGTTGAGATACATGGAGGACATGGATATTTAGTAAGTCAATTCTTATCTCCTTATTATAATAAAAGAACAGATGAGTATGGAGGAAGTATAGAAAATAGGGGAAGATTTGTTTTTGAAATATTTAAAGCAATAAGAGAAAAAGTTGGAGAAAAATTCCCAATATTAATAAAATTAAATTCTTCAGACTATGTAAAAGAAGGTGGATTAACTATAGAGGATAGTCTATATGTAGCTGAAAGATTAGCTGAATTAGGAATTGATGCTATTGAGGTTACTGGAGGAAATGAATCCATAGAAGAAGTTATGAAAAATAACTTAGGACCATCAAGAACTAAAGTTGCTATTTCAAAGGATAGAGAATCTTATTTTAAAGAATATGCTATAAAGCTAGCTGAAAGAATAAACAAACCTGTAATTTTATCAGGTGGTAATAGACACTTTGATGTTATGGAAGAGTTATTAAATGATACAAATATAGAATATTTTTCACTTTCAAGACCTTTAACAGCAGAGCCAGACTTAATAAATAAATGGTATTCAGGAGATTTAAAGAAACCTAAGTGTAAGTCATGTAATCAATGCTATAAAACTTATGGAAAGAGATGTATTTTCAATATTAAATAAATTAATTAAAAAATAAAGAAGTATTACTTATTAAAAGGTACAATCCTTATTATAGGATGTACCTTTTTTTAGGTAAAAAAGTTTAGTTAGAATATGAATTTTGAGGTTAATTATAGTACTAAAAACTTAGTTATAGCTAGATTTAGAATAAGTTTACAGTAAGTTAAAATAATTAGGAGGAATATTTAAGGTGAAAGAGGTATCATTATATTATAAAGTTGTGGATTTTAATATAGCTTATATGAGAAAATTTAGGTTTTGCATGCTGTTAGGTATAAAATAACTAATTAGGTTTTACAAGTATTTATATACTCTAAGTAACTATATAAAATCCATAAATTTTATAAACTTTTATTTAAATAGCATTTTAAATAATAATATTATTATTACTTAGTTTTATGTATTAGCAAGATATATATAAGGATAACAATAGTTGGACTTTGATTGGAGGTTCATATGCTAAGGCGTCTTATTTAAATCTGAGGAATAGAAAATAGTGAGAAATATTGACTTACTTGTTATTTGTATTTATTTAAGAAGATATTATAAAATTTATAGGTATTTATAAAATGAATTTAAAAAGGGTTTAGTTAATAGTTAAAATTTAGCTGTGTATATAGTAAAGTTTGTAGGGGATAGATATAGGAAGTTGGTTAAAATAGCAAATGAGAATAGAGAAGTTAGAATAGTTTAAAGTTGAATATAAATTTTATTATAAGGATAAAAGGGGATTTTTATGAAGGAGAGAATTGAGAATTTACAGAGAATAATAAAAAATATTTTGTCATCTACAGATGATCAAATTCAGGGTGATTTAAGAGATTCCTTAAGATTAAGAATGTCTGTATCAGAAAATTTACATGGGGAAGTAAGATATTTAAAATGTTTAAGAGCTTTAGTAGAAGAAAAATTTCAAGAATTTTTTAAGAAAAAAAACTTTCCAAAAGATTATAATGATTTTGTAGGAATATGGTCAAGCTTATCAGAAGAAGCGAAGTCTTTATGTAATGATCCAAAATATGATTATGATGAAGAAAAATATAAATATGAATTTATATATTTTGAGGTTTATTGTAATGTTTATTTAAGATATTCTTTAGGACTACTTTTTAATGGTAATAATAAAGATACAATTGATGACTTAAGCCAATATAATAGTTTAGAAATAATTCAAATGTATAGATATTATCTTCATCAAATAACTCTTAAAAAGTTAGAGAAAAGTTTAAAGTCAGATAAAGTTAATAGTTAATATAAAAAGAAGTTGTATTCTTATTTGGAATACAGCTTTTTTTTATTATGTTTTTGTAAATTATACCATAGAGTATTCTATACTATAGAGTACTTTATGGTATAATTATACTTGGGAGGGATAATATTGGAACTTAATAAAGAGATTATAAAAGGACATGTGGAAAGTATAATATTATCACTTTTACAAGGAAAAGATTTATATGGGTATGAGATTTCAAAATTAATTAGAGAAAACAGTAAAGAAGCCTTTGAGGTCAAGGATGGAACCTTATATGTTGTTTTAAAAAGGTTAGAAAAATTAGGACTTGTAATATCATACTGGGGTGATTGTAAAAGTGGTGGTGGAAGAAGGAAATATTTTAAAATTACAGAGGATGGAGTTAATTATCTAAAAGAAAAAAAGAGTGAATGGGAATTTCTAAAGAGTATTATGAATATTTTTTTGGGGGGAGAATAAAATGAGAGAGATAGATAATTATATTGACTCTTTATATAAGAATATTGATGGAATTTCAAAAGAAAATAAAGAGATAAAGGAAACTATGAGAACTCATTTAATAGAATCTGTAGAAGAATTAAAATTAGAAGGATTTAGTGAAAAAGAGAGTATTAAGATTGCTTTAGAACGATTTGGAGAAATAAATGAAATTAGAGGAGAACTAAAAACTGTAGTGGAAAGAGGGGTAAAACCACTACTATATACAGTGGGAATTTCATTAATAATACTTATAGCCTTTTTTACTCATTTAATATTTATGAGATTTGATTATATAAAATTGATAGCTTTAATAATTATTGCTGTTCCAATGTATATAATAATTAGAGGTGGAGTTTTAATATATTATAAAGTAAAGGGTATAAAATATAATATAGATTGGAAAAAGGAATTATATAAATTTTTATTTGCTAATTATTTTATATTTCTAGTTGGGTGGTATATATTCCCTATAGAAGTTGGAGGAAGCTCAAATGTTAATCTTCAAGTAGACTTAATTCCTTTTAAAAGTTATATTGAATTAATGAATAGGGGAATAACTATAGGATATCTTATGAAATGGATAATTATTAGATTGATTTTATTTATACCTTTAGGATTTTATCCAGCATTTCTAAAAGGAAAATTTAATAATATAGCTGGTTGTGTACTAATAGCTTCTATAGTTTATTTTATAGTTCCTATATTAGAATTAATATTAAGTTTTGGATTAATTTCTGTACCAATAATTTATATTGGAATAGATTATTGGGTGATAAGTATAATTGGAGTTTTACTTGGTTATTTTTTATATAATTCAATAGCTAAAAAACATATTTAAATTTTTAATAGAGCGTATTTAAATAAAAAGTAAGACTAAATATGTATTAGTAATTTTAGATATAAATTAAAATAGATTAGAGAAAATTAAAAAGTTGAAAATAAAAGTATAAGTTAATACTTTATTCTTGATTTGAATAAAGTATTAACTTTTTTTATTTGGTATTTATGGGTTTTATTAGGATGCTAAAATAGAAAAAAGGAGGTTAAAAATGGTTAAAATTAATAAAAAAGTAATTTGGATATTTGTGATTATTGGAATTATATTTGTGGGAATTAGTTCTACTGATTTAGTTGAAGAAAATGAAACTATAAGTTTTCCTTATGAGTTTGAGGTTGATAATTACAACATTGAAATTGAGTATTCTAAGCTTTATGATAATTATTTGTTGACTAAATATAAGATAAGGAGAAAAGATGGGTCTTATATAGGGGAAAATGAAGCAAATTTATCTACATTCATAATTAAATATGATAGTGCGTTTAGTTTTGGACCACATATTATTTCATCAAAAGTAATTGATAATAAAATTAAAGAAGAAATAAGTATAGATTTTGTTGCTGCAATAGAAAAGCCCTTAGAAAAAGTGAAAATTAGACATGCCTTAGCTGGAAAGTATATTGATGGAACTAAGGAGATTAAAAAAGAAGGAGTTGTTAATTTAAGTAATGAAAATTATATACGTTTAAAAAAAAAATTAAAATAGATGATATAAATTTAACTGTTAGTAATTTAGGAAATTTTGAATTTGGATCTATTTTAAATTTATTTACTGAAAACTTAGAAGATGAAGAGATAGAAAATTTTCATGAAAATTATAGTGTTAAATTAAAATCAAATGATTTTAATAAAACATATGAAATAAGAAAGATTATGGGGCTTGATGGGAAGGCTGTAGAAGCTGTTATTGAATGGAATAAAATAAATAAGGATACTAAGCTTGTAGAATTTTTTGTAGTTGACTTATTATATGATGTAGATTCAATTGATTTTAATAATTTTGAGCTTTTTGTTGTTAATAAAAATACCAATGAAGAAACAAAAATTTATTAAGTAGTTAAAAAGTAATACTTTAGTCCTATATTATTTAATATGTTTAAAAATAGTGTGAAAAATGGTAATATTTTATGTAACAGTAAATTTTAACATGTTTATCAAAATGAAAAGGGGGATTTTTAGTGAGAGTTGAGGCTCAAAATATAAGCAAAACCTTTGGAGAGGTACAAGCTTTAAAAGATTTAAGCTTTGTCATTGAAAAAGGAAAGGCTTTAGGGTTATTAGGAAGAAATGGAGCAGGAAAAACCACTGCAATAAGAATATTACTTGGAATATTACCAAGTGATACGGGAAAGGTTTTAGTGGATAATAAGAAGCTAAGCTTTGATGAAAATGCTTTTGGATATTTACCAGAGGAGAGAGGATTATATCTTAAATACACAGTTAAGAGTCAACTTATGCATTTTGCTTCTCTTTATGGAATGAAGAAAAAAGAGGCATTAAATAGCATAGAGTATTGGCTTGAAAAGTTTGAAATAAGTGAGTATCTAAATAAAAAGGTTGAAACTCTATCAAAAGGTAATAAACAAAAAATACAGTTAATAGTTGCAGTAATGCATGATCCAGAAGTTATAATTTTAGATGAGCCATTTAGTGGACTAGACCCTGTAAATGTGGAATTATTTAAAACTGTAATAAGAGAACTATTAGCTAAAGGCAAAACATTAATTTTTAGTAGTCACAGAATGGCTGATGTGGAAGAATTTTGTGATGATATAATAATGCTTAAAAAAGGAGAAACCATGCTTCAAGGAAATCTTGATAAGATTAAAGAAGATTATGGAATTAAAGGTCTTGTAGTTGAAGGAGAAGAAAAAGTACAAGATTTCTTAAAAGAATTAGGTTTTGAAGCTTTAGAATTTAAAAAGGGAAGTTATAGAGTAAATCTTAAAGATTTAGAAAAAGGAAAAGAACTTTTAAGAAAAATCACTAACACAGATTTAGATATAAGGGGATTTTATTTTGAAAGACCATCCTTAAATGATATTTTCATAGAAAGGTTAGGTGATTAGTATGAAAAAGTTTTGGAGTATTTTTACTTTTACCTATAAAGAGACTATTAGAAATAAAGCTCTTATAATATCAACAATAATTACTTTAATTGTAATGCTAGGATTCTTTAATATGGATAAAATAGTAGGGCTCTTTAATAGGGAAGGCTCTAAAGATTTAATAATGGTAAGCACAGAAGCTAATAATAAATTTTTTGACTCTAATACTTTAGAAAGTTTAAATGATGATGATTTTAAAGTTGTTTTAAGCAAAGATTCAGAAGAAACTAATAAGGTTAAAAAGGAAATAGAAAATGGAAAGTCAGATTATAAAGCTTTGCTTGAAGTTTCAACAGGTAAAGAGGTGTCAGGAAAATTATATGTTAATGAACTACCTGGAGATTCTTTAATGAAGAAAGTAAATACAATTTTAAATGACACTAAATTTGTATTTTCAATGGAGAAGTTTAATATAACACCAGAAGAGTATGCTAATATAATGACTCCAGCTCAGCTTGATGTGGTTCAAACAGGAAATGCTTCACATGAAAGAATGGCTTTAGTTTATGCTCTTGTTTTTGGAATTTATATAATAACTCTTACTTTTGGTTCTATGGTTGCTAATTCAGTTATAGAAGAAAAGAGTAATAGAATAATGGAAACCTTAATAACTATGGCTAAACCAATGGAACTTTTCTTTGGTAAGGTATTAGGAATTTGTGCTGTAGGGCTTACACAGATAGCAGTAATCCTAGGCTCTGGCTTAATAATGCTTAAAACTTCAGGTACAAGTTTAGAAGTTTTAAGTTCATTAAATTTAAATGCTAGTATAATATTTGCGTTTGTTGCCTATTTCCTTTTAGGATATTTAACATTCTCAATGCTTTATGCAGCAGTGGCTTCCTTAGCTACAAGTTCTCAAGATGTCAATTCATCAATGGGAGCAATTACCTTAGTCTTTGTTGGAGTCTTCTTACTTGCAATGAACTGTATGTTTAATATTGAATCAACCTTAGCTAAAGTATTTAGTTATATACCATTTGCTTCTCCTTTAATAATGTTTGAGAGAATAGTTTTATCAAAAGTTACTTTTATGGAAATTTTAATAACTACTATTATTAATGTTGGATTCATAATTTTAGTTGGATTCTTTAGTAGTAAATTATATAAAAAAGGAACTTTACATTATGGTAAAAAGGCTTCATTAATAAAAATTATAAGAGGTAAAGAATAAAATTTTTAATAAAAAACATAAATTCTTGGAAATATAATAATTGAGTATAATGTAAATTTGAAAATAAATATAGTATTATTTACTTATATAAAATCTAATGAGGAGTGAGTTTTTATGTGTACAGGATTAGCCTTAGAAACAAAAGATGGATTGCATTTATTTGGAAGAAATATGGATATTGAATATTCATTTAATCAATCTATTATATTTATTCCTAGAAACTTTAAATGTGTAAACAAATCAAACAAAAAAGAATTAACAACAAAATATGCTGTTCTTGGAATGGGAACTATTTTTGATGATTATCCTACCTTTGCAGATGGTATGAATGAAAAGGGATTAGGATGTGCTGGCTTAAATTTCCCTGTTTATGTTAGCTATTCTAAAGAAGATATAGAAGGTAAAACTAATATTCCAGTATATAATTTCTTATTATGGGTTTTAGCTAATTTTAGCTCGGTAGAAGAGGTAAAGGAAGCATTAAAAAATGCTAATATAGTGGATATACCTATTAGCGAAAATATTCCTAATACAACTCTTCATTGGATGATAAGCGATATAACAGGAAAGTCTATTGTAGTTGAACAAACAAAGGAAAAATTAAATGTCTTTGATAATAATATTGGAGTATTAACTAATTCACCTACTTTTGATTGGCATGTAGCAAATTTAAATCAATATGTAGGTTTGAGATATAATCAAGTTCCAGAATTTAAGTTAGGAGATCAATCTTTAACTGCTCTAGGTCAAGGAACTGGTTTAGTAGGATTACCAGGGGACTTTACACCTGCATCTAGATTTATAAGAGTAGCATTTTTAAGAGATGCAATGATAAAAAATGATAAAGATTCAATAGACTTAATTGAATTTTTCCATATATTAAATAATGTTGCTATGGTAAGAGGATCAACTAGAACTGTAGAAGAAAAAAGTGATCTTACTCAATATACAAGTTGCATGTGCTTAGAAAAAGGAATTTATTATTATAATACCTATGAAAATAATCAAATTAATGCAATAGACATGAATAAAGAAAACTTAGATGGAAATGAAATTAAAACATATAAATACAACAAAACTTTAAGTATTAATCATGTAAATTAGTTTGTTGCATGGGCGTGTATCAAAACATAATAATAAAGCTTATAAACAGTATGAAGAGAATATCTAGATGAACTTTAGAATTTAAATTATTACGTAGAAGATATCACGTAAAAAAGCTGAGACTGTTCGAAGCGTAGCAAGTTTCGAAGCTTTAGTGATATCTTCGAAGTAATAATTATAAATTCTTAGTGAAATCTAGTAATTCTCGGAATATGTTTGTAAGCTTTATTAAAAGTTATTTTGATACAGCCCTATTTTTATATAAAAAAACAAATTTGCATTAATTTTTATAAAAAAATATTGAATTTATTAAAATTTGTGTATATAATTATAAAAAACGAAAAAATCATGAAAAACAGTGAAGAGAAAGAGTAAATTAGGTGGACTTTTCAGAGAGCTAAAGTTTGGTGAGATTTAGTAAGAAAGCTTAATTGAAGCAGTCTCGGAGTTTCTTGTTGAGAACTAAAGGTTAAATAGAGTATTTTAGTAAGTATGTTTTAAAATTAAGATGTACATAACTTTTAATTAGATTAAGACGATTTCCTCCCGTTAAAGAGGATAGAAATTGAGTAATAAGTAAGGAATAAATTTATTAAATTTCAGCCATACTATTAAAGATTTCTAACTGAGGTGAGTAAAAGTAATTTTACTTATTAGGGTGGTACCGCGAAGTAGTTCCTTCGTCCCTTTTTAGGGATGAAGGAACTTTTTTATTATTAATATGCTTAAACACAATCAAACAATTTAAATAGAAAATAAGCAATAACAAAGGGGGCCAATGTGTCATGGAAGAAATTTTAGAAGTTTTAGAAAAAAACAGTAGGTATACAGATCAAGAAATTGCAGTTATGACAGGGAAAACAGTGGAAGAGGTTAGAGAGGCCATAAGAGATTATGAAGAAAGAAGCATAATCGCTGGTTACACTACTCTTATAAATTGGGAAAATACAGGAAGAGAGACAGTTACAGCCTTGATAGAAGTACAAATAACTCCTCAAAGAGGTGTTGGTTTTGATAAGGTTGCAGAGAGAATATATAAGTTTCCACAGGTTAAAGCTTGTTATTTAATGTCTTCAGGTGGATTTGACTTAACTGTTATTGTAGAAGGAAAAACAATGAAAGAAGTAGCAATGTTTGTTTCAGATAAACTTTCAATTCAAGAATATGTAACAGGAACAGCAACTCACTTTGTACTTAAAAAATACAAAGATCATGGAACAATATTTAGAGAAAAGAAAACAGATGATAGGGAGATGTTATTTATATGATACTAGAGAATATGATATTAGATAATGTGAAAAATATGCCACCTTCAGGCATTAGAAAATATTTTGATTTAATAAATGAAATGGAGGATGTTATTTCTTTAGGGGTTGGGGAGCCTGATTTTGTAACTCCATGGAATGTTAGAGAGGCTGGGATTTATTCTCTAGAGCAAGGACATACTCACTATTCATCAAATGCAGGATTTATAGAATTAAGAGAAGAGATATCAAAGTATTTAAATAGAAGATTTTCTCTTAGATATAATCCAAAGGATGAAATACTTGTTACTGTTGGGGGAAGTGAAGGGATAGATTTAGCACTTAGAGCTTTAGTAGGTCCTGGAGATGAGGTTATAATACCTGAGCCAAGCTTTGTTGCTTATAAGGGATGTACAGCATTTACAGGAGCAACTGCCAAGACAATAGATTTAAGAGCTTGTGATGATTTTAAATTAACTCCAGAACTTTTAGAAGAGGCCATAACTGAGAAAACAAAGGTGGTAATAATTCCATTCCCTAATAATCCTACTGGAGCAATAATGAATAGAGAAGAGCTTCAAAAGATTGTGGATGTTTTAAAGGATAGGGATGTAATAATTATTTCTGATGAAATATATGCAGAATTATCCTATGATGAGGACCATGTTTCAATAGCTAGTTTCCCGGAGGTAAAGGAAAAAACTATAGTAATAAATGGATTCTCTAAAGCTTATGCTATGACTGGATGGAGATTAGGATATGTATGTGCTCATAAAGTTTTAATAGATGCTATGAAAAAGATACATCAGTATGCAATAATGTGTTCACCAACAACGGCTCAGTATGCTGCTATTGAGGCTCTTAAAAATGGTGATGAGAGCGTTTTTGAAATGGCAAGGGAATATAATAGAAGAAGAAGAGTATTAGTTGATGGATTTAGAAGTATGGGATTAGATTGTTTTGAACCATTAGGAGCTTTATATGTATTCCCATGTATAAAGTCAACTGGTATGAGTTCAGATGAATTTTGTGAAAAACTTCTTCTTGAAGAGAAGGTACTAGCTGTTCCAGGAAATGCTTTTGGAGAGTGTGGAGAAGGTTTTATAAGAGCTTGTTACGCAGCTTCAATGGAAGACATAATGGAGGCTATAAAGAGAATAAGAAGATTTGTTGAAAGAAATAATATGCAAGGGAAATAGATAAATCTTTTTAATAGGTAGTAGAGGCTTAAATTTAGCTTTTACTGCCTTTTTTAACGTTAAATATTTTCTATGTCTGGTGCTATAATTGTATTTAGGTGGGAGGCGACGGTCATGGATAACATGAAAAAGATATTAAAGAAAATGCCAAAGGTTATGAAAAAATCTTTTAAAAAATCTAATACCCATGATGTATTATTAGAACAAGCAAATAGAATGGTGATTAATGATAATAATTTGTATTTAAATAATAAGTGGTTTTCTAAATCTCTTAAATGGTGTATGGATATACTTGAACTTAATTACAATGTCAGTAAAAGCTTAGGATGGATTAGGCCCTCATATTCTAGAAAACCAGATATAATGCTTAGGTCAGTAGTAACCTTATTTTCTTTTCATTTTTATCATGGTGAAGATAAGGATAATTACTTTGGAAGAATTGGAAAAGGTAAAACAGCAATGTGTAAATTTATTTTTTTCGGACGAAAAGCCTTAAAGTATAGAGATAAAGGTAAGAGAAGAAAATGCATGAAGTATTTAAGTTATTCTTGTCACTATTTAGCTGATATGAGTGAACCACATCATGTTACTCATCACATTGCTAGCCCAAATGAAAAAATAATGAATGTATTAAAAAGATTTGATATAAATAAAATAGGAAAAGGAAATTTTTCTAATCATCGTAGGTTTGAAAACTTAGCACAAGCTTGGATAAAGGGAGATGAAGATATAACTCTTTTATTAGATAAAAATAAGGATAAAGATGAAAATATTCTTTTAAAAGGAGTACCTACTAAAGGTGAAATCTTTTCTTATATTCTAAAGGATGAAGGCATTAATGTTTTCAATGAAGATGATAAGAAAAAGGTTTTAGATATATATTATAAAAATAGTAATCTTGATTTTGATGATTATTGTAGATATTTAGGTAATGAAAGTTCAGAATATGCAAAAGAATTAATTCATGATGCCTTTAAGGATGATACTAGAGAACAAGCTTTAGCAGCTATTAAGGCACTTAATATGGCAGAGATTCAGTTAGCTAGATTTTTATATTATTTCTGCAATTATAATCTTAAGGAAGAAAGATTTGTTGAGCCTAAATTAAAATTATATAATTTAAGTTTAGGAGTAAGTTAATAAGAAAGACTATCTAAACACATTAATATTTGTAGTGTGTTTAGATAGTCTTTTGTTTATAAATTTATACACAGAACCTTACCGTGAAGAGCATTTAAAAGCTTTTTCTTCTTTAGATAATCTAGCTTAAAATATAATGTATTTGCTCCCTTTATGTATATTGTTATAATAAATTTATTTTTAACCTTTTCAATTTCTATTTTTTGTATATCTTTAAAGTTGTAGCAATTATATCCATAGATTATAGTATCTTCAGTTATATAAAAACATGATAATTTATAGGATATAAAAATTAAAACAAATAAATAAATAATTGATATTATTAAATTTAGCATGTTTTTATGATGTAAATAAGACATACAACCAAATAAAAGTATTAGCAATGACAATATAAACATAATTATAGAAATAAGGCTCATTATTTTTATAGTTACGGTCTTTTTGCCTTTTCTAGCTTTTTTTGTTCCATGAAGTAAAACTATATTTATTAAAATATATATTCCTAAAATAATAAATGCCAATAGAATCACCTGTATTCTTAGATTTTATTTATAAGTTTACAATAATTTTTTCAAGGAGTCAAAGACTATTATTGTCACTGTTGTATTGAATTTCATGGTATTTTGTTATTAAAAATTTACATATATCTTCTGCGGCATTTATATTAGAATTAAGTTTTTGAGATGATACGATTTTCTCATAGAAATTTTTATCAGAAATAAGTTTTTCGCAAATTTTTAAAGTTTCATGAAGTGAGTTAGACTTAACACCTAAGTTATGCTTCATAAAAAAGTTACAATTTGCGCTTTCAACTCCTGGAATAGGATTAATCATTACTATTGGAAGTGACTTATTCATAGCCTCTGTAGAGGTTAAGCCACCTGGTTTAGTTACTAATATATCTGCAGAATCCATAAGTTCATTCATCTCATGAGTAAATTGAAGTGCGTGAATTCTAGGATTTAACTTTTCTATTTCAGAGATTTCTTTAAATAATTCTTTGTTGTTTCCACATATAGTAGTTATATTACATTCTTTAAGATGCTTACTTATATAAAGTGTAGTATCTTTAACTGAGCCTGCTCCCATACTTCCACCCATTATTAAAATATGAGGTTTATTTTTTTCAAGACCTAAGCTAACTTTAGCTTTTTCCTTAGGAGTCTTTACTTTAAATTTAGAATCAATAGGTAAGCCAAAAGCTATTAGTTTTGAAGAGTCTAAGCCCTTATCTTCAAATTCTTTTATTAAATCTTTATGTGGTAAGAAATAATAATCTAAATCAGTTTCTTCCCAAAATGGTGCACAAGTATAATCAGTTACTATTGATGCTGTTAAAGCTTTTATTTTGTTTTTCTGCTTTAAATAACTAATACTTTGAGTAGCAAAGATATGAGTTGAGATTATTATATCAGGTTGTTCCTCCTCTAAGACTGTTAATATATTGTCGGCATAAAAAGAATTTAATTTATAAATTATAGATTTTTTATTATGATCACTAATTTTTTCGCCGGCATTATAAAGAGCACCAAAAAGTTCAGGAACAGATTTAACTATATAAGTATAAGCAGAACATACTTCTTTAGATACAAGATGACCTGCAAATTCTAGAGAGTCTAAAGTTACTACAGGTATATTCAGTGAATTTAGACTTTCCTCTAATGATTTACAAGCAGATAAATGTCCACCACCAGTTTTTGCATAAAAAATTATAACCTTCATAATGAACCCTCCTTTTTAATTATCTTTTGATAAATTTTAACAGAAAAATCTCCTTAGGAGATTAAGAAAATATTAAAAATGTAAATAAATTTTGAATAAATAATAAAGCAATTCAGTTAAATTTAAAGCTTAAATATTATAAAGATTTTTATGGTTATAGCTTTAAATAAATAAATTATTATCTTTGATAAGATGTGTTAATGAATTTGGCATGAATACTCAATTTGTAGCATGAAACTATTAGTTTCATAATGTTTACAATAAAGAGAAAAGGTGTATAATAAATTTTATCATAAGAGAGAAGTTCGTAAATTTATCTAAAAGTAATAAATTTACATTAAATTGGGTATTAATAGAGAGTTTTCTTAACTTTAAAAACAGTTTGAAATTAAAATAAATCTAAAAGACGTATAATTTTAAAATAAGTTAAAAAACTCAATTAATATATTTTAGGGTAATTATTAATTTAGGAAGTCAGGTGAATTGTTTAATGGAGGATTTAAAAATACGAAGATTTGAAGAAAATGAAGGGGGAGAAGTTTCTAAACTTATTGAAAAAAATTTTTTAGATACAAATATAAAAGGTTATTCAAAAGAAGATATGAGAAATTTAGCTTCTAACTATACTGAAAATAAAATTTTGAATATGGCTAAAAACTCACATATGTATGTAGCAGTTTTAAAAAATAAAATAGTTGGTTGTGGAGCTATAGCTAGTTTTTTAGGGGAAGAAGATGAAAGTATATTATTACCTATATTTGTTTTACCAGAATTTCAAGGTAAGGGAATAGGCAAAAAAATTATAGAGACCATAGAAAGGGATGAATATTATATAAGAGCAAGAAGAGTTGAAGTTAAATCATCAACTATGGCCTGTGATTTTTATAAGAAAATGGGATTTAATCATAAATATAATCTTAAAGAACTAGATAAGAATGGAAACTATAAATTAGAAAAGTTTAGATATAGACTTCAGTACGATCAAAATTACTAGAATATATAAAATAATATAAAAAATAAAATATAAAGATAAAACTTATAATTCTTAGTAGATTTCATTAATTCTAAGAATATATTTATAAGTTTTATCTTTTTTTATTGAGTTAAGTTTCTTAAATTATAAAAAAATTATTTTTTTAGGGAGCATTTTTATTAATTAAACCATCTAATAAGTATAAAGCTTAGCTAAGTTATTAAAATTTAGGAGGAAAGTTGTGGAGTTATTATCATTTTTAGAGCATAGAAAAACTTCAATGGTTTCTCAAGCAAAGAAAGGAGATAAGGATGCCTTTTTAAGTCTTATAGATGAGAATAGATTAAGTATCTATAGGGTTGCTAGGGGAATTTTAAATAACAAGGAAGACATAGAAGATGCACTTCATAATACAATAATAAAATCTTATGAGAAGATAGGAACTTTAAAAAAGGATGAATTCTTTAAAACTTGGATAATAAGGATTTTAATAAATGAGTGTAATTTGATATTAAGAAGAAATAAAAAGACCATATTTTTAGATAAGTTAGAAAATGAAAAGTCCTATAGTGATGACTATGGGAATATTGAGTTAACATCTGTAGTTAATTCATTAAGCGAGGATTTAAGAATAACTACAGTATTATATTATTTTGAAGATATGTCTACTAAAGAGATATCAGAAATGTTAAATATAGCTGAAGGAACAGTAAGATCAAGACTGGCTAGGGCAAGAGAAAAGCTTAGAGATTTTATATAACATAATTGTATTTAAAAATAGCTATTTAATAGATTAGACTAAATTTTAATCAACTTATTTTATGGAGGGGTAATTAATGAAAAATAATGATGATTTATTTGATAAAGATATTAGAAATAGATTAAAAATGGAAAATATGAAAGTACCAGAGGAAATTAATAAAAAGATAGATGACACCATAAATAATTTAGGAAAGAGAAAAAGAAATTATAAAAAAGCTTCAGGCATATGTGCAGCTTGTATAGCAGGAACTATTATTTTTGGAGTAACAATGCCCACATATGCACAAAACATCCCTATTTTAGGGAAAATATTTGAGAGATTTGACAGCAGAATATATGAAAATTATGATAAATATGCTTCGGATTTAAATATTACTAAAGAAAGTAATGGGTATAGAGTTACAATAAATAAAATTGTTTATGATACCTTAGATTTAGAGGTTTTTTATACTATTCAATCAGATAAGCCTTTAGAAGATGGACTAGATTTATTAGATATTAAGTTAGGAATAAATAATAATTTTATAAGTTCTGGGTTTGGTGGTAGAGGAGAAAAGGTAGATGACTTTACCTATGTTGGTGTTAAAGATTACTCTATAGCTAATGAAGAGTTTGCCAAAGGAGAGCTTAAGAAAAATATATTAGGAGAAGATATAAAAATTCCTAATAATTTTGATTTAAACATAAACATAAGTAGTTTAGGAAATATTACAGAGGATGTTAAGATAGAGGGAGATTGGAATTTTAATATACCTATAAGTGATGAGTTAGTTAGAGAAAATATAAAAGAACAAAATCTTAACATAAATTTAGGAGATGAATTAAAGGGTGTAGAATTAAATAAATTAATACAAACACCTATAAATACAGTTCTGCAAGTTACAGAGACAAGGGATTTACATGATTATAGCACCTTAAGTTTTGTTATTTTTGATGATAAAGGAAGATACTTATATTCAAAAAGTGGTACTGGAATTGGAGATATTGAAAAAAATGAAAATTCTAAGCTATTTACAAGTTATAATTTTAAAGAGGTCTATGATGATAGTAAGAGTTTAACTATAATTCCATATATTCAAAGAGAGGATATGAATAAGAAAGGTGATTCTAATGAAGTTACTTTCCCTAAGGAATTTAAAGAAAAATTAAATTTAAATGGAGAAACAGAGATTAGATTAGATAATGGAGAAATTTATTCTAAAATTAAAAAAATAGAAAGTGTTGAAAAGGGAACAAGATTATATTATGAATCTAAGTATTCAATATATGGAGCACCTAGTTATATTATAAATAATGAAACTGGAGAGAAAATTGAACCTATAGGAAATAAAGAAGGGGGATATACAGATAATATTAAGTACGTAAGTGGAAATGAGTTCTATATAGATTTCAAAGAAGAATTAGTAGGAAATAATTATACCGTTGTATTTTCAGACAGAAGCAATTATGAGCCATATGGTGAGAGTATTAAAATAGATTTAAAATAATTTTATTAAATAGCCAGAGAGTTTTTTAAAATTCTCTGGCTTTTCATAATTTTATGAATTAATATAATCATTAATTTTTTAGTTTGGATGTTTGAATTTAGTAAATATTTATAAGTTTTAATTTAATAAATAAATGATATAATTTATTTTAGAGCTAATTTTTATAAAAGTTAAGTTTAAGCTCTTATTATTAAGAAGACAATTGAGGTGTTGATATAAAATGACAAAACTTTATTATGAAGATCAATATATAAAGGAGTTTAAAGGAGAAATAATTGAGGTTAAAGAAATTGATGGAAAATTCCATGTTCTTTTAGACCAAACTGCCTTTTTCCCAGGAGGGGGAGGACAGATGGGAGATTTAGGACTTATTGATGGAATTAAAGTCCTTGATGTTTATGAAGAAGAAGGAAAAGTATATCATGTTCTTGAAAAAGAACCTAAAAAATTGAAAAATCTACAATGTGAATTAGATTGGGAAAGAAGATTTGATGGAATGCAACAGCATTTAGGACAGCATTTACTTTCTGGATGTTTTTATGATTTATTTGGTGCAAATACTTGTGGTTTTCATTTAGGAAAAGAAATAAGTACAGTTGATATTGTAGGTTTTTTAGATGAAAAAACTATAAGAGAAGCTGAAAAAGAGGCAAATAGATTAATCTTTGAGAACTTAGAAGTAAAAAGTTATGCTCCAAGCAAAAAAGAATTAAAGAAAGTAAAAACTAGAAGAGCATTGCCTAAAACTGATGAAGAAATAAGAATTGTTGAAATTGTAGGATTAGATTTAAATGCTTGTTGTGGAGTTCATCCAAGAAATACTAGAGATCTTCAAGTTATAAAGATAAGAAGATGGGAAAAGCATAAAAATGCTACAAGAATAGAATATGTAGCTGGAAATAGAGCTGTATCTGACTTTTTCACTAAGGATGAAATTTTAGGAGAAATATGCAAGCTTTTAAAATCAGGAGAAGGTGATACTTTAAACGCTGTTAAGAATCTTTTAGAAAATAATAAAAATCTTGTAGATGAAAACAGAAAAGTTAAAGCTGAAATAGGCGATTATAAGATAAAAGAGATGTTAAATAAATCAGAAAGAATAGGAAGTATAACTTTAGTTAATGAAATTTTTGATGGTGAGGATACAAAACATATAGGAAAGTTAGCTAATAAAATAACTGAGGAATATGAAGCAATAGTTTTATTTGCAGTGAAAAATGGAGATAGAGTAAATTTAATTTTTAATAGTTCTAAAGATATGAAAAAAGTTAATATGAGTGATATATTAAAAGATACCATAACTTTAATTGATGGAAGAGGTGGCGGAAATCAGTTTGCAGCTCAAGGTGGAGGAAAAAATAATGGAAATACAGAAGTTGCAATTGATTATGCTACTAATAAAATAAGAAATATTTTACTTTAAATTTTAAAACTATTTATAAGCTTAATTTAAAAACTATAATGGAGTTGAAGTGAGATGGCATTAATGAGTGATAAGTTTTTAAGTATAGTAATTCCTGCATATAATTCAGAAAAGTATATTGAAAAAAATCTTATGTTTTTATCAAGACAAACATCAAATAATTTTGAAGTAATAGTTGTTGATGATGGTTCAACAGATAATACCTGTGAAGTAAGTGAAGCTTGTTTAGAAAACTTTAAAATAAATCATAGAGTGATTAGATGTGAAGAAAATAGGGGACAGAGTGTTGCTAGAAATATTGGGATTAATTATTCAAGAGGAAAATATATCTTATTTTTAGATTCAGATGATTTTGCAGAGAATAATTTAGTTCAGATTTTAGAAAGAAATATGTTTAATGAACCTGATATAGTATTTTTTGATTATAAGAGAATCAAAGAGGATGACAGTGTAAATGTGAATATAGCTCAAAACTTTGAGTTTGGAAAAATAAAATCAGGGGAAGAAGTCTTTAATGCTTATAAAGATAATAAAATAAGACTTTGGACTGGAAGTCTTGTCTACAATAAGGAGTTCTTAAATAAAAATAAACTTAGATTTTTAGAAGGAGCTCATGGAGCAGAGGATTTAAATTTTATATTTAAAGCACTTTTAAGTTCAAAGAAGGTTAGAGGAATAGAAGATAGTTTAGTATTTTATTGTCAAAGGGGAGATTCTTTAACTAATAATCCAGACATATATAAGAATATAACTGTAGTAGAATCAATGGAGGATGTAGCTAAATTTATTGATGAAAATAAATTAGATAAAAAGCTTAAAGAAGCTATAGAAAAAGAATTTACTTGTGAGCATATTATGTATCAAATATTAGGATATTTAAATAGTGAAACAAAGAAAGATACTTTAAGTGTTCTTAAAAATAAAAATGTTAAAAAGTACTTAAAAAAAGCAACTATTAAAACAAATAGATATGGAAGAAGTATGTACACTTATATGAAGATGGCTGCATATTTTCCAAATTTATTTATAAAAACATATTTAAAAAATACAGGAAAATAGAGAAGTACATATTCTATTAAGGATAAAAGAAAATATTATTAACAAAAAGTTAACAATATGGTATATTTAAGTAGATATAAGTTATTTTCATTAATAATAAAATTATTTTTTTGAAAAGATGAAAAATATCTTAAAATAAGGAAGTGAAAATATGTTTTTTAATGATAAAAAGTTAAAAGGAGCCCTAATAGTTGTTACTTATGCTATTATTTTACACTTTGTATTTATGAAATACTCTACAGTATTTGGGGGACTAGGTTATATTACAAGTCTTGTTAAACCATTAATTTTAGGTATAGCAATAGCCTTTGTATTAAATATACCTATGAAGTTTTTTGAGAGAAAGTTATTTAGAAATTTAGAAAATAGCAAAAAATCATGGGTTAGAAGTGCAAAAAGACCTTTAGCTATTACAGTAACAATAATAGTTTTAGTTGGAGCCATAAGTGCCATAATCTTATTTGTTGTTCCTCAACTAACTTCAAGTGTAGTTAAACTTACAGAAAGTATTCCTACTTATTTAAAATCCTTTGAAGTTAATATGAATAATTATGCTGATTCCACAGTACTTTTAAGTAAAGTTTGGGATCAGGTTATGAATACTTGGCAAGAAATATTAAAAACAGTTACTCATTTATTTGGTGGAATTGCATCTTACCTTGTTGGCTTAACAGTAGATGTAACAACAGCTATAATTGATTTTTGTTTAGCTTTTGTATTAGCTATATACATGCTTTCAAGTAAGGAAAAATTAATATGTCAAATAAAGAAAGTTATGTATGCATATCTTAGAGGAGATATAGCAGATAAAATATTAGAAATTGGACAAACTACCAACAGAGTATTTTCAGGCTTTATTATTGGCCAATGTACCGAAGCACTGATAATAGGTACTTTATGCTTTTTAGGTATGTTAGTATTAAGAATGCCATATGCTTTCTTAATAAGTGTTCTTGTTGGTACAACAAGCTTAATTCCTATTTTAGGAGCATTTATAGGAACAATACCTTCATTTTTCTTAATATTTATAATAAATCCTATTAAGGCATTTTGGTTTATTGTATTTATATTCTGTCTTCAAAGAGTTGAAGGAGATTTAATTTATCCAAGAGTTGTAGGAGGATCTGTAGGATTATCATCCTTATGGGTAATGCTTGCAATTATGATTGGTGGTAGTGCCTTTGGATTTATTGGAATGTTAGTAGGAGTTCCAACAGCGGCTGTTATATACTGCGTATTCGGAAGTGTTACTAATAAGAGATTAAGCAAAAAAGGTATAAAAATAGATGAAGAAGAAATAGAAGACAGTGGAAAAATTCACGTATAAATAATAAAAGAAGGAATTTTATCAAAACTTTATTATAAAGTAGATATAATTCCTTCTTTTTATTTTTTTGAATATAGTATCTTAAATAAGGTTTTATGGGAGAGAGCAATTAAATAAGTGGACAAATGCAGAGTTATAGTTTATAATTGAAAATAATTATCAATTGATTACGGAGTAAGTATGAAAGGAGGAGATAATATGAATAATGTACTTATGGCTTTTCTATTAACTTTATTAGCGGGATTAGCTACTGGAATAGGAAGTTGCATAGCTTTTTTTGCAAAGAAGACTAATAAAAAGTTTTTGTGTGTAAGTTTAGGTTTTTCTGCTGGAGTTATGATTTATGTTTCAATGATAGAAATGTTTCAAACAGCTAAGGAATCCCTTGTTGGGGTTATGGGTATTAAGGCAGGAAATTGGATTACTGTTATTTCATTCTTTGCTGGTATAGCAATAATTGCTTTAATAGATAAATTTGTACCTGAAGAAGAAAATCCTCATGAGGTTAGAAGTGTTGAAGAAGTGGAAAATGAAATTGAGGAATATAATGGTGAAAATAAAGAGGGAAAAGTAGATATTAAAGATAAAACTCTTATGAGAACAGGAATAGTTACGGCTCTAGCTATAGCCATACACAATTTTCCAGAAGGATTAGCTACCTTTGTTTCTGCACTAGAAGGAGCAAGCTTAGCAATTCCAATAACTATTGCTATAGCAATTCACAACATACCAGAAGGAATATCAGTATCTGTCCCTATTTTCTATGCTACTGGAGATAAAAAGAAAGCTTTTTTATATTCTTTCTTATCAGGTATGTCAGAACCAATAGGAGCGATAATAGGATATACTTTACTAAGAAATATTTTTAATGATATAACTTTAGGAATATTATTATCAGCAGTGGCTGGAATAATGGTTTTTATATCTTTAGATGAATTATTGCCAACAGCAAGAAAGTACGGGGAGCATCATTTGGCTATATATGGTCTGATTGCAGGAATGGTTGTTATGGCAGTTAGTTTATTATTATTTATATAGATTAATTTAAACCTTTGTTGATTTAAAGAGCTATTTCAACGGAGGTTTTTATTCATTATTGCTTTTTTAAAAATAAAAGAATATAATAATAAATAAGAATAAATGATAATAAAAGATACTAAATAATAAAAGATTATTCTTATTAATAAGGGGTTACTTAAGCGTAAAGGAATAGCGGTATATTGTAATGTTTATGGAAGAAAGATTAGAAGAGATTTTAAGAATATTAAAAAAGGATGGAAAAGTTTTAGTTAAAGATTTAAGTGTTAAATTTAATGTTACTGAAGGAATGATCAGAAAAGATCTACAAAAACTTGAGCAAGAAGGATTATTAAAAAGAACTTATGGTGGAGCTATATTAGAAAGACAAACTATTCATGATGATAATATAAAGCCTAGATTAATGAAAAACTTAGGTGAAAAGGACATTATAGCAAAATTAGCATTAAATGAAATTAAAGATGGAGATTTTATATTTTTAGATGCATCAACAACAAACTATTCAATTGCTAGTATGCTTTTAAATACAAAAAAGCAGGTAACTGTAGTAACAAATATGAATAGGATAGCAATACTTTTTGATTCACATTCATCTATAGATGTAATTTGTATTGGTGGTATTTATAATAAAAACTTAGGGGGAACTATAGGAAGTAAAGCTATAGAGGATGTTAAAAGTTATAGATTTCATAAGGCGTTTGTAGGGGTTGGAGGAATAAATTTAGTAGAAGACTTCATAAGTAACTTTAACTTAGAAGAAGCTAGTATGAAAAATGCTATAATTAAATCTAGCTTAAAAACTTATTTAGTTGCTGAAAATGAAAAGTTTTATATTGATGGTGTTTGTGAATTTGCTAAATGTGATGATATTGACTTTATAATAAGTGATAAAAAGCCTAATGAAGAAATTTTAAAGCTTTTAAAAGAAAGAAATATTTCTATAATATACTAGGACTTAATACTTTACATCTAAATTTATACTTTGATTATTTTAAATAAATTATTTTACAATTTATATTAAATATATAAAATTAACTTTAATTTATACTTTTACTTAGGAGGATATATATATGATAAAATTTATAGCAACAGATATGGATGGAACTTTATTAAATAGTAAGAAAGAGTTAAGTCCAGAATTCTATGATGTATTTGAGGAACTAAAGAAAAGAAATATACTTTTTGCAGCTGCAAGTGGAAGACAATATTATACTTTAGCTAAAGAGTTTAATGATATAAAAGAGGACATGCTATTTATTGCTGAAAATGGAACTTTTGTTGTTTATAAAGAAAAAGAACTTGTTGTTAATGGATTAGACAGGGAATTAGCTAATGAACTTATAAGAATAGGAAGAACTATAGAAAATTCAAATGTAGTTTTATGTGGAAAGAATTCAGCATATGTTGAAAGTAGTGATGAAAGATTCTTAGGAGAAGTTAGAAAATACTATGAAAGATGCGAAATAGTAGATGATTTAGAAAAAGTAGATGATACAGTTTTAAAAGTTACTATGTGTGATTTTAATGGTTCAGAAGAAAATAGTAATAAATATTTTGATAAGTATAGAGAGAAGCTTCAAGTAACTGTTTCAGGGGATATATGGTTAGATATAACTGCTGGAGGAGTTAATAAAGGAGTGGCCATAAAAGAAATTCAAGATCTTTTAGGAATAGACTTTAAAGAAACTATGGTATTTGGAGATTATTTAAATGATTTAGAAATGATGGAAAGTGCTTATCATAGTTATGCAATGGAAAATGCTCATGAAGATTTAAAGAAGGTTTCAAGATTTATAACTCATAAAAATAATGATGAAGATGGAGTTATGCATCAAATAAAAGAAGTTATAGGATTATAGAATAAATTAAAGAGTTGTATTAAATCAACTCTTTTTTTATTACTATTAATAGTATTTACTCCATAGGTGAAATTTTCTATATGTCATTTAAAATATAATACATTTTATATATGAAAATTAAGAATAATAGTAGTGTTTACTACTATTATTTTTTTTATTTATATTTAGTAAATTAAAAAATATTATGAATGGAGATAATGTTTATGTTTAAGCCAAAAAGAATTTTATTTGAGAAAAATTCATTAAATTATGAAATGGGAAGAAATATCTATAATTATTTTAAGGAATATAAAGATATAGAGATTATTGAGCTTAAAAATAATAGAATAAAGCAAAATATACCTGGAGATGATATAAAGGAATTTTATAAAGAAGGAAAGAGTACAATTGTTGTTGGGGTTAAGAGAGTAGGAAAATTTCAGTCTTGTAAACCATCAGCACATTGGCAATTACCATTACTAAGTGGCTGTGTTGGTAATTGTCAATATTGTTATTTAAATACTAATTTAGGGGATAAACCTTATGTAAAAATAAATGTTAATGTAGAGGATATATTAAATCAGGCTCAGAAATATATTGATGAAAGAAAACCTAATATCACCATATTTGAAGGTTCAGCCACATCTGATCCTATACCAGTTGAGCCATATACAAATTCCTTAAAGATAGCAATAGAATTTTTTGCAAATAATGATTTTGCAAGATTTAGGTTCGTAACAAAATATACAGATGTTGATTCATTATTAGGTTTAAATCATAATGGCAAAACAGAAGTAAGATTTACTATAAATACTGATTTTGTAATAAATAATTATGAGAGAAGAACAGCATCTCTTTGTGAAAGAATAAATGCCAGTGTGAAAATAGCTAAGGCTAATTATCCATTAGGATTTATAATTGCTCCGGTATTTATATATGAGGGATGGAAAGAGGATTATGAGAACTTATTAAAGGATTTAAAAGAAAAATTACCAAGGGATTTACAACACAAATTAACCTTTGAGGTTATTTCCCATAGGTATACTACAAGAGCTAAAAATATAATAATGGATATATTTCCAGATAATAAATTGCCTATGGATGATGAAAAGAGGACTTTTAAATATGGTCAATTTGGTTATGGAAAATATGTTTATAAAAAAGAAGATATACATGAAATAAAAGAGTTTTTTATGGAAATAATAGATAAATATTTTCCAATGAGTGAAATAAAATATATTATTTAAAAAATTAGTACACTTAGAGTTTTTAAAATGAGTTTGTTTAGTATAATTTTTTTAAGTATCTAAAATTAAAAGAAATTAAAAAAACACCTTTAAGTTTTAAGAAAATTATTTTCAATAAATTTTATTTGCGAAAATAATTTTCTTTTTATTTAGAGTTAAGAAATATTTTCTTTCTGTAACTCCAAGAGTAATTGTTTGTATAGCAGTAAAGGTTAGATAATAAGTATTTTGAAATAAGGTTTATGTATCAATAATTAAAGAATAATAAGAAAGAATAAGAAAATTTTATAGAAAAACTTACCATAAAAATATCTTTATTATATTGAAATTTCTTTAGAAAAGGATTACAATGTTAAATATAAGAAAAATATTTTCAAATTATTCTTATTTTGAAAATACTTTTCATAAAAATGAAATATTTTAGTATTCAAATTTTAATCGTTGCATTTCAAGAAGTATATTCATAAAAGATTTAAGGAGAACTAAGAGTAAAAATCTTTTTTCAAATTAAGGCAAAATTCTACTAAAAGAAGCATTTAAGATATTCTATGTTATAAATCCAAAGTTACAAATACAATAATAAAAATTTTACTTCGTATGTCATAGTATTTTAAATTAATACTATTTCAAAATAATAAAAAATTATTTATGGGAGGATGTAAAATGAATTACAAAGGGATAACTTTAATTTTAACAGCTGCTATGGTTATAAGTGGTGGTAATTATGTATTGGTTAAAGGAAGTACTTTAGACTCAGGGAAAAATAATAGTGGGTATGAGATTAAAGTAAATAATAGTGAAAATTTAAGTTCACTAGGAGAATATAAGGATATAAATTTAGAAAGTTCAAATGCTTCTAATATTACTTATGATTTAGAAAAATATAAAAATTTAGATGAAGGTACTATTGTTGTAAGATTTAATTCCAAGGACTCTAAAATACAAAGCTTATTAGGAATAAGTAATAGCAAGACTAAAAATGGATATTTTAATTTTTATGTTACTAATTCAAGAGTTGGTTTTGAGCTTAGAAATCAAAAAAATGAGGGGAATACACAAAATGGAACTGAGAATCTAGTACATATGTATAAAGATGTTGCTTTAAATGATGGGGATAATACTGTTGCCTTAAAGATTGAAAAAAATAAAGGTTATAAGCTTTTCCTTAATGGAAAAATGATAAAAGAAGTTAAAGATACAAATACAAAGTTTTTAAATAATATAGAAAATTTAGATAGTGCTTTTATTGGAAAAACTAATAGATATGGACAATCTAATGAATATAATTTTAAGGGCAATATAGGTTTTATGAATATATATAATGAACCTTTAGGCGATGATTATTTACTTAGTAAGACTGGAGAGACAAAAGCTAAAGAAGAAGTTCTTGTAGAGGGAGCTGTAAAGACAGAGCCAGTTGATTTATTTCATCCAGGATTTTTAAATTCTAGTAATTACAGAATACCGGCCTTATTTAAAACAAAAGAAGGAACTTTAATAGCTTCAATAGATGCAAGAAGACAAGGGGGAGCTGATGCGCCTAATAATGACATAGATACAGCAGTTAGAAGAAGTGAAGATGGAGGGAAAACTTGGGATGAAGGACAAATAATAATGGACTATCCTGATAAATCCTCTGTTATAGATACAACTTTAATTCAAGATGATGAAACAGGAAGAATATTCTTGTTAGTAACTCATTTCCCTTCAAAATATGGCTTTTGGAATGCTGGATTAGGAAGTGGATTTAAAAATATTGATGGAAAAGAATATTTATGTCTTTACGATTCATCAGGTAAAGAATTTACTGTAAGAGAAAATGTAGTATATGACAAAGATGGCAATAAAACAGAATATACAACAAATGCTTTAGGAGATTTATTTAGAAATGGAACCAAGATAGATAATATAAATTCTAGTACAGCACCTTTAAAAGCAAAAGGGACAAGCTATATAAATCTTGTATATAGTGATGATGATGGAAAGACTTGGAGTGAGCCACAAAATATTAATTTCCAAGTTAAAAAGGATTGGATGAAGTTTTTAGGAATAGCTCCAGGTAGGGGAATACAAATAAAAAATGGAGAACATAAAGGAAGAATAGTAGTTCCTGTTTACTATACAAATGAAAAAGGTAAACAATCTAGTGCTGTAATATATAGTGATGATAGTGGTAAGAATTGGACAATAGGAGAATCTCCAAATGATAATAGAAAATTAGAAAATGGAAAGATAATAAATTCTAAAACCTTATCAGATGATGCACCTCAATTAACTGAATGTCAAGTAGTAGAAATGCCAAATGGTCAATTAAAATTATTTATGAGAAATTTAAGTGGATATTTAAATATTGCTACAAGTTTTGATGGGGGAGCTACTTGGGATGAGACAGTAGAGAAAGATACTAATGTTTTAGAGCCATATTGCCAACTAAGTGTTATAAATTATAGTCAAAAGATAGATGGAAAGGATGCTGTTATTTTCTCAAATCCAAATGCAAGAAGTAGATCAAATGGTACTGTGAGAATTGGATTGATTAATCAAGTTGGAACATACGAAAATGGTGAACCTAAATATGAATTTGATTGGAAATATAATAAATTAGTTAAACCAGGTTATTATGCTTATTCTTGCTTAACAGAATTAAGCAATGGAAATATTGGATTATTATATGAGGGTACACCAAGTGAAGAAATGTCTTATATTGAAATGAATTTAAAATATTTAGAGAGTGGAGCTAATAAATAAGAAATTATTAAAAATATTATTTTATGGTTTGAAAGGGGTAAAAGATTATGAAAAAGATATGGAAGTATGGGGTATTACTTGCACTACCATTAGTTTTAGCTGGATGTGGGAATAAGCCTTCAGAGGGTAGTAATAAAAATAAAGAAATTACTTCAATTAAGTGGACTGTTGATGGAGCGTTAGAGGCTCAAAAAGGTCAAAGCAAAAATATAGGAACAGCAGGTTTACTTTATGGTAAAACAAAAGATTATATAGTTGTTGGAGGTGGAGCTAACTTTCCAGAGGAGCCAGTAGCAAAAGGAGGAGCTAAAAAGCTTTATCCTGATATATATGTATTAAAAAATGAAAATGGAGATTTAAAGCAAGTAGATCATACAACATTAGATTATGAAATAGGTTATGGAAGTTCCATAACTACTGAGGAAGGAATTTATTATGTAGGTGGAAGCCCTAATAAAGAAGAAGGAAATAACGTTTCTCTTATTACAACTGATGAAAAAGGTAAAATTGGTTTAAAGCATATTGGAGATTTACCTTTTACATTTAGTGATGGCTTCGCAGTTAAAAAAGATAAAGATATTTATTTAGGACTTGGAAAACAAGATGGAAAAGCTAGTAATAAGGTTTATAAATTTAATGTTGAAACAGGAAAAACAGAAGAATTAAAGGAAATACCAGGAGAACCTACTAGAAATCAAGCTGTTGCTCAATTATTAGGTGATGATATATACGTATTTAGTGGTGGAGATAAAATTGCTTACACAGATGGGTATAAATATAGCATTAAAGATAATTCATGGACTCAAGTAGCTGACGTTAAGATAGGAAGTGAAGAAATTTCACTTTTAGGTGCTAATTCAGTTAAATTAAATGAAGATGAAATGCTTGTTATAGGTGGATTTAATAAAGCAGTTTATGATGATGCTGTAAAAAATTTAAATACATTAAAAGATGAAAGTCTAGCTGAATTCAAGAAAGAGTATTTTGGAAGAGACCCTCAAGATTTTGCTTGGAATACAAAAGTACTAATTTATAACTCAAAAAATAACGAGTGGAAGTCAATTGGAGATGTACCATTTAATGCTCCATGTGGAGAAGCATTAATATTAGATGGAGATAATATCTTCTCAATAAATGGAGAAATCAAACCAGGAATTAGAACAAATAAAATTTACTCAGGTGAATTAATCTATAAAAAGTAAATAAAATGAGATTGAGAAAGTAAAAAAAATAGGCGTGTATCAAAATATAATTTGATACATGCCTTTTTAGTCGTTCAATTAAAATGTTTTATAGTCTAATGGAGAACTTAAGAGAAGATAATATTTTAATTTAGGGAAAATTTTTATAAATAAAATTAAATTTTTTGTTGGGTGTATTAGATAGCTTTATTAAATTCATTTATTGTTTTTTAGTTTATAGGTATAGAATTTGTTGTTATAGGAAAAATAATTTCATTATATAAAGTAAGTAATATGGTTATTAAAGGTTATTTTTAGTGAGGTTTTAGATTTATATATTTAATATTTTTAGTAGGAGGATAAAATGAATAAGAAAGTTATTTTAATTACTGGAGCTAGTTCGGGGATAGGTTATTCAACTGCTAAATTATTATTAGAAGAGGGACATATAGTATATTGTACTGCAAGAAGAGTAGAAAATATGAGAGAGCTTAAAAGATTAGGTGGAAAGGTAATATTTTTAGACGTTAAGGATGAAAGGGCAGTACAAAAAGTTGTAAATACTATAATTAGAATGGAATCTAGAATAGATGTGGTTTTTGCTAACTCTGGATATGCCTGTGCTGGGGCATTAGAAACTGTAAATATAGATGATGCAAGGGAAGAATTTGATGTTAATTTGTTTGGAGTAGCAAGAGTGATTAAGGCTGTAATGCCTCAAATGAGAAAACAAAAATATGGATATATTATTGTTACTTCTTCTTTAGTTGGAATAGTTTCAACACCTATGATGTCATTTTATCCAGCATCCAAACATGCTTTAGAGGGAATGATAGATGGGTTTAGAATGGAAAATAAGGAAAGTGGAATTAAAATAGTGAAAATACAACCTTCATTTATTAATACAGAATTTATTAATCCTTTTATGAATTCACTTAATAAAGCATCAAAAGCTAAAAATGCTGAGGCTTATAAGAAGGAGTTTGAATTTTTTAGAAAGAGTTCTACTAAATTAATTCTTAGTTCGCCATCTCCAGAAAAGGTAGCTAAAGTTGTATCAAAAATAATTTCTAAGAAAAACCCTAAAAAACAGTACTCTATAAATATTGATTGTAAGTTATGTAAATTAATAAAAAGATTTTTAGGAGATTCTGCAATAGATAAATTAATGGCTAAAACTTTTTTTAGATAAGATATTGAATAAGCTAATAAATTTTTTATAAAATGAAGATACAAAGTATAAAAAAGATATTTTTACAAAGAACTAGATAATTTAAAGAGGTTATAGGAATAGTATGGGGGAAAGAGTTTTGGAAATTAGAGAACTTAAAAATTGTGAAATAGATGATATTATGAAAATATGGTTAGAGAGTACAATAGAAGCTCATTATTTTATTGAAGAAGAATATTGGAAGAAAAATTATGAAGTTGTAAGAGATATTTATATTCCAATGGCTAAAACTTTTGTTTACTGTGATGAAGGGAAAATAAAGGGATTTATAAGTATAATAGATAGTAACTTTATAGGTGCTTTATTTGTTCACACTAAAAGTCAAGGACGTGGAATAGGAAAAAGCTTACTTGAATATGTTAAAAATAAATATGAAAATATAGAATTAGCTGTTTATAAAGATAATAAAAAGGCAGTTGAATTTTATAAGAAACATGATTTTAAAATAATAAAAGAGCAAGAAAACGAAGATTCAGGTCATTTAGAATATTTAATGTCATATTCTAAAAATAGTAGTAAGAACCAATAAAAATTATTAACACTTAAGTTTATTGTAAATGGGCTTAGGTGTTTTTTATTAGTATTTATAATGAAGAAATTAGATTTAGAAAGAGGTTAAACTTAGAAAGAGGTTAAATTTTGTAGAAATTAAAAATTTATAAAACTAATTAGTTAAGGGGGTTAATTGATAACTTTTTATATGAATATAGAAATATGTAGTGTAATTGTGCAATAATTTACATATAGGAAAAATTATATGGAATGCATAAAAATAAATCTTATTATTATATTTTTTATAAAGCATTTATGTATAAATTAAGTAAAATACAGACTTAGGTTATGAAATGCATGATATATAAATAGGCTATGAAATACATGAGATATAAAAAGGAGAGAGAAAAATGAAAAAATGTTTATATTGTGGAAAAGATTTAGAGAAAGAACCAAAAGAAAATTATATAGAAAATAAAGTAGGATATTTTTGTAGTGAAGATCATTTTGATAAATACATACTTTCCTTAACTCCTGAAGAGTACATAGAAGTTCAAAACTCTTTCTGCGTATGTAGTGATGATTAATAAAGATAGGTTTTATACTTAAAGGAATTTTGAGTTTATAGGAAATTTAATTTAAAAAACTATTTTTTTATAAGGAAGGAGAAGCTACTTAATAGATAATATATTTTTTTAGTAGCATTAGTAAAGTATGAAAAAATGGAGTAATGGTGCAAAAGGTAAAAAATTTATAGCATCATATAGTGGTGGTAAAGATAGTACTTTAGCTTTATATAAAGCTATGCAAGAAGGAAAAGCTATAGGGATAATTGTAATGATGGAGGAAGATGGAGAGAGATCAAGAGCACATAGTCTATTTCCATCTGTATTGAAAGCACAAGCAGAGGCTATTGGATTACCTTTGTTTACAGCAGTTACAAATTGGGATGACTATGAAAAAGTTTTTGTGAAGAAATTAAAAGAAGCAAAAGATTTAGGGGCAGAAGTGCTTGTTACAGGGGATATTGATGTTCCAGAAGAGGAATGTTGGCATGAAAGGGTTACTAATAGTATTGGACTTGGACTAGGTATGCCACTTTGGAGAAAGAATCATAAAGAAGTAGTGGAAGAGTTTGTAAATTTAGGCTTTGTAACAAAAATTGTTACTGTTAACCTAAATAAAGGAATGAAAAAAGAAGACCTTGGAAGGATTCTTACCTTTGATTATATTAAAGAGTTAGAAGAAAGAGGAATTGATCCTTGTGGTGAAGCAGGTGAATTTCATTCAACAGTTATAGGTGGTCCACTTTTTAAAAAAGAATTAAGAGTTAAACATGGAGAAATTATATCAGAGGGAAACTATATGTATTTAACTTTAGAGTTAGAGAACCTTTAGTTATTAGAGAAGTAGTATTTAGAGGTATAATTTATTACTAAGGAGAAAATAATGAGTAAAAAAAGTTATAATAAACCTATCTTAAAAGGAATTTCAATAATTATAATAGTAAAAAATTATATCTCGCTTTTTAATTAAAGTTAATAATATTAGTAAATAAGAGTCAAGGTAAGTTTTATAAGACTTATCTTGACTCTTTATAATTAAACAATATTAGTAACAAAAACACCTTTTTTTTGAGGTTAGAAAATCTACAAATTTTTGTTCATAATAATCTAATTTATAGTTTTTTCTAAGTGCAATATAGTATTGGAAAGGAAGTTTTAAATCATTTATATCGATTTTCTTTAATTCACCACTTCTCAATTCATGGTTTAAAGAAATTGCAGGTAAAAATGAATATCCTTGTCCAAAAGATACAGAAGATTTTATTGATTGAGGAGAATTAAGTGATAAAACAAAATTAAGATTATCTATATTAATTTTATTTTTCTTTAAGCTTGATTCTACCAATAATTTATTAGCTGATCCATCTTCTCTTGTTATTAAAGGAAGTTTATAAAGTTCTTCAACATTTACTGATTTAAATGAAGTATTTCTACCACCAACTAAAACTAGCTTATCAGTCATCAATGGAATAAGTTCTAAGTTTTTACAATCACTAGGTTTACCTTGAATAATGCCTATATTTGTTTCATGATTAGTTAATTTTTTTAATATATCTGAGGTATTATCTATTTCCATAGAGATATCAGTCTTATAATGAATTTCTTTAAATGTATATATACTGCAAGGCATTACATGCTCACCTAAACTTTTACAACAAGAAATAATAAGTTTTGAATTAATATTTTTTAATTCATCTAATTTTTTTTGTAGGTTATCTTCTATGGATAACATTGATTCAGCAAATTCAAAGATTATTTCACCAGCACTTGTTAAACTTACTCCTGTATTACTTCTATTTAAAAGTTTAAAATTTATATCATTTTCAAGTTTTTGAATTTGCATACTAACTCCTGGTTGAGTTAAATGCAATTGTTTTGCAGCTTTAGAAATACTATTACACTTAACTGTTGTATAGAAAGATCTAAGATAAGTTAAATTCATGAGTTCACCTCCTAAATATTGTTTTACTATTTATATTAAAGGTAGTCTTTTTATTATTTCATACTTTTATATAAAAATAATGAAGTTTTCTAGATAATTTTAAAAGTTTAGTTTGTTAAAATAATTAACATTAAAAAATAAATAGTATTATATAAGTCAATTTTAAAGTAAATTCTTTGTTTAAAGCAAGGTATATAACAAAGTGTTATTAAGTATAACATACTTTTATTATGGTATAAACCTAGTTATATGATACTATCAAGTAGAGGTAATTAAATTACACACATATTAGATAAAAATTTAACAAAGAGAATTTGTTTAGATATTCACTAAGAAAGGTGGAAATATAATGAGTAAAAAGATAGTTATTGTTGGAGGAGTAGCAGGTGGAGCTTCAACAGCAGCAAGACTTAGAAGATTAGATGAAAATAATCAAATAATAATGTTTGAAAGAGGTCCTCACGTATCCTTTTCAAACTGTTGTCTACCATACTATTTAAGTGGAAAAGTTGAAAATCATGAAGATTTAGTTCTTATGACTCCTGAAAAATTTTATAGCCAATATAGAATTGATGCGAGAGTTTATACAGAAGTAGTATCAATTAATAGAAAAGCTAAAGAAGTAACAGTAAGAAATGTAGTAAGTGGACAAGAATATACTGAAAGCTATGATAAGTTAGTTCTTTCACCAGGAGCAAAGGCTATAGTACCACCAATAAAGGGAATTGAAGATGTTAATGTATTTACAGTTAGAAATGTTGTGGATATAGCAAAATTAGATTCTTTTATAAAGGATAATAATAGTAAGAACATATCAGTAATAGGTGGAGGATTTATAGGAGTTGAAGTTGCAGAGAATTTACATGAAGCTGGATATAACGTAACTTTAATAGAAGCAATGGATCAAATAATGAAGCCATTTGATTATGATATGGTTCAAGTTTTACATAAAGAAATGTATGATAAGGGCGTAAATCTAATAGTTGGAGATAAAGTAAGCTCTTTTGAAAGTGGAAAAGTAGTATTAGAATCAGGAAAGAAAATAAATTCAGATGCAGTTGTTATGGCTATAGGGGTTGCACCTGAAACAGATTTAGCTAGGGAAGCTGGTTTAGAAATTGGACAAACTGGAGCAATAAAAGTTAACCAAAATTATTTAACTAATGATAAGGATATCTATGCAGTTGGAGATGCTGTGGAAGTTTATAATTCATTAACAAACTCAATATCTAGATTACCATTAGCGGGACCCGCACAAAAACAAGCGAGAGCAGTAGCAGATCATATACATGGAAGACCATCAAGAAATAGTGGATATATAGGTTCATCATGTGTTCAAATATTTGATTATAACGGAGCTTCAACAGGCTTAACAGAAGGTCAAATAAAAGCTATGAATTTAAGCTTAAACTATGATGTTGTAAGGGTTATACCTCAAGACAAGGTAGGATTAATGCCAGGCAGTGAGCCATTACACTTTAAATTAATATTTGAAGTTCCAACAGGAAGAATTTTAGGAGCACAAGCAATTGGTAAAGGAAATGCAGATAAGAGAGTTGATATAATAGCTACCTTAATAAAAATGGGTGGAACTGTAGAAGACTTAAAAGATTTAGAGCTTTGTTATGCCCCTCCTTTCGGAACAGCTAAGGATGTAGTAAATCATGCTGCATTAGTTGCATCAAATCTTTTAGAAGGAACATTTAAACAAGTTTATGTACATGAAGTAAGGGATTTAGTTGAAAGTGGAGCATGTATAATAGACGTTAGAGAAGTAAGTGAATATGAAGCAGGACATATAAAAGGAGCCAAAAATCTTCCTTTAAGTGAAATAAGAGATAGATTAGATGAAATACCAACTGATAGACCAGTTTATTTACATTGTAGAAGTGCTCAAAGAAGTTATAATGCATGTTTAGCATTACAACATTTAGGATTTGATAACATTTATAATGTATCAGGTGGATTCATGGGAATAAGCTTCTATGAATACTATAATGATAAAGTTCAAGATAGAGAGCCTATAGTTACAGAATATAATTTTAATTAAAGTAAATACATGGTGTTTTAATTAATTTTAAAACACCATGATAAAAAATAATATTATTAAAAATAAAATAGTTTGTTAATTAACAAATTAATAGGGGGAATTAAGTTGAAGAAATATACGGAATATATTATTGGATTTATATTACTAGCAGCAATTATAATAATAGGTAAAATTAATCTTGGTAGTTCAATGCTATTTTTTAGATTACTTGCAGGCTTAGGATTAGGATATGCTCTTACAAGATCATTCTTTGGATTTGCTGGTGGAGTAAACAGAAGTTATAAGACAGGATCTACAAAATTAATGAGAATGTTAATGATATTATTTGTAGGAACAGCAATAGTAAGTGTTTGTTTCTTTATAGGACAAGACCCTACAGAGTATGACTTATGGGTTAATCCAATTAACTTAGGACTTATATTAGGTGGATTATTATTCGGATTTGGTATGGCATTCTCTAGTTGTTGTGCATCAGGGGTTCTTACTGACGTAGTAACAGGATTACCACGTGCTTTCATAACATTAATATTCTTTGGAATGGGTGTATATTTAGGATTCCCAGTTCAAAATTCAGCATCTTGGGTAAAAGATACAATGATATCTACAGGAACATTTGAAAATGGTGTATTCTTACCAGACTTATTTAAATGGGATGGTTTAGAAGGATATTTAGGAGCAATAATAGTAACTATTATCTTAGCTTGCTTAACAATTTGGGTAGCAAAGTTATATGAAGAAAAGAGAAAAGCAAATAATACTTATACTGGAGTTGACACAGAAATTCTTCAAGAAAAGAAACATGAAGAAAAAGGTGAATTTAAATTATTTAGTGAAGCTACATATGAAAAGTTATTTGTAAGACCATGGACTCTTGCTACTGGAGCTTTAGTAATAGGAGGTATATTCATACTATTAATGGGAGTAACTAAAGCCGGATGGGGAGCATCAACACCTTATGGATTCTGGTTTGGTAGAGCACTTGTAGCTGTTGGAGTTTCACCAGAGAGTGTAGCAACTTTTGCAGGAAAACCAGTAGAAATGTTTACGGCTCCATTTTTCTCAAATGGAATGAATGTACAAAACTTTGGTATAATATTAGGAACATTAGTTGCATTACTTTTAGCTGGAAGTTTCAAGAAAACTTTCAAAGCTGGTTTACAAATAAGCTTTAAAGAAGCTTTATTATACATAGTTGGTGGTTTTGCCATGGGATTTGGAACAAGATTATCAAATGGATGTAACGTAGGAGCACTTTATACACCAATAGCTAATCTTTCATTATCAGGTTGGATATTCCTTGTATTCTTAGTACCAAGTGGATGTTTAGGAAATATAGTTTATAAAAAGATTATGGGAAATAAGTGCTGCAAAGTAGAAATTAATAATAAATAGAGATAAAAAGTAGTTTAAAAAGCTATAATTGGTTAATATAAAATAAAACTAATTATAGCTTTATTTTCTTAAATGAATGGAGATAATGATGAAAGAAATTAAACTAAATAGAATAGATATATTTTCTATAGTTTTAGGAGCCATAATTGGATGGGGATCATTTATGCTACCTGGAACTAAATTTTTAAAGGAGTCTGGGGTAATAAATACTTTCTTAGGTCTCTTTTTAGGGGTAATATGTATAATTATTATTGAAAAAAATTATTTAATAATGATGCAAACTCACGATGAAGAGGGAGGAGAATTCTCTTTTACTTATAATAATTTAGGAAAAAAACATGGATTTATTGTGGGATGGTTTTTAACTTTGGCTTATTTTACAATGATTCCATTAAATGCAACTGCATTTCCACTTGTAATCAAGAAGATATTTGGTGGGATTTTAGAATTTGGTTATTTATATAATGTAGCTGGATATAATATTTATCTAGGAGAAATATTAACATCAAGTATAATAATAATTGCTTTTGCAGCATTAAATTTAAATGGAATAAAGAAAACAAGTAAAGTTCAGAACTTAATAATTTTTAGCTTAATATCAATGACTTTTATTGTTTTAGTTGGCATGATAATTAAAGGAAACAGAACAGATTTTATTAATACATATATTAATAAATATTCTTTTGATTTAAGTCAAATAATAAAAGTATTTGCCATAACACCTTTTGCTTTTATAGGCTTTGATGCTATTCCACAATTAAGTAAAGAATTAAACTTTTCTAAGAAAAAGGCATCAAGGGTAGCAGTGATTTCCTTAGTTATGGGTGCATTAATTTATAATATATTAAATATTATAACTGCCTTAGCGTATTCACCAGAACAAGCAAGTTCTTTAGAATGGGCAGCAGGAAGTGCTGTATTGAGTACTTTAGGCAAAGGGGCCTTCTTTTTACTTATAATAGCTTTAACTGCCGCTGTATGGAGTGGAATAAATGGATTTATGATTTGTAGTTCTAAATTATTAGGATCTATAGCAAATTATAAAATGCTTCCTTCTAAGATGGGAAAGGTAAATAAAAATGGAGTCTTTAGCAATGCTATAATTTTCATAACTATAGTAAGTTTAATAGCCCCTTGGTTTGGGAGACAAGCAATAATTTGGATTGTAGATATGTCCTCTTTAGGAGCATCAGTTGCATATTTTTATGTTTCCTTTATAGTTTTAAAAGAAGCTAAAAACACTAAAGATAAAATTTTAGCAGGAATAGGAGTGGTAATAAGTATAATTTTTATGCTTTTATTAATTTTACCTATTTCACCAGCAGCCTTGTCTAAAGAATCTTTAATAGCTTTAATAGTATGGTGCATAATAGGTTTTATTGCATACTACAAAATTTAAAAGGATAATTTTATATTTAATAATAGAGTAAATATAGATACTTCTATTTATTAAATAGGTATCCTGATATTGAACATATTATACTTTAGTTTTATAATTATTTTAATAAAAGTATTTATAGAATTAAAGGGTAATTTATATGAAAAATTTAAAAAATAGTGAAATTAAGGTTTCAAATAAAGCTAAAATAGCGAATTTTATTTATAAAAAAAATGAAACATCAAAGCAAGAAATAGTTAAGGAATTAGGAATTAGTAATCCAACTGTACTTCAAAATGTAAAGGAATTAATCGAAGAAGGAATTGTGGAGGAAGTTGGGAAATATCAATCAACAGGTGGAAGAAAAGCGAAAGTATTAGCTATTGTTAGGGATAAGAACTATTCTATTGGAGTTGATATTACTAAAAATCATATTAATATTGTTTTACTGGATATGAAAGCTATTATGATAAATAGTAATAGAATAAGGATTAAATATAGCGATTCAATTGAATATTATAAATCAATTGGAGGTTATATAGATAAATTTATTTTTGATAATAATATCGAAGAAGATAAAATATTAGGGGTAGGAATATCTATACCAGGTATTATAGATGAAAAAAATCTGCTTTTAGTAAGATCTCATATTTTAGAGGTTAAAAACATAAGCTTGAAAAATTTCGAAAAGTTTATTAATTACAATATATGTTTTGATAATGATGCCAATAGTGCTGCGTATGCAGAAATTTCATCTTATAAGAAGGATGCAGTTTATTTATCTATTAATGATACTGTTGGAGGAGCTATTTATATAGATAGAAGTATATATATGGGAGAAACTTTCAAAAGTGCAGAATTTGGACATATGATAATAGAAAAAGGTGGGAGAACATGCTATTGTGGTAAAAATGGCTGTGTTGATGCATACTGTTCTGCAAAAGTTTTAAGTAAATACTCAGATGATGATTTAGAGTTGTTTTTTGAAATGACGAGAAATGGTGACAAAAAATATTTAGAAATATTGGAAAAGTATCTTGAATATCTTTCAATTACAATTACTAATTTAAGAATGATTTTTGATTGTGATATTGTTATAGGTGGCTATATTGGTGGCTTTTTAGATGAATATAGATTACAATTAGACAAAAGTATTACTAAATATAATAATTTTGATATGGATACATCTTATATTTATACTGGAAAATATAAAAAAGAAGCGTCTGCAATAGGGATAGCAATGAAATTTATTGATAGATTTTTTTATGAATTAATATAGCTAGGAGTTATGATATTAGAGGGTTATGAATCTAATATCATAACTCTTTTTTATTTTTTATATAATTTAAAATTATTTTCAAATAGATATTTTATAAAAAATTTCTCAAAAAAATATTGATTTAAATGAAAAGGTATGCAATAATGTAATTACTTTAATAAAATGTTTTATAAAAGTATTTTAATAAGTAAGAGGTGTTTGATTTATGGAAGGTAAAATGAAAGTAGCAGTAATGAATGGAATAGGTAAAATGGATTTGATTGAAAGAGATATTCCAATAGTAAAGGAAAATGAAGTTCTTGTTAAATTAGATTATGTTGGAATTTGTGGATCAGATCTTCATTATTATGAGAACGGCCGTATTGGAGATTATATAGTGGAACCACCATTTGTATTAGGTCATGAACCAGGTGGAGTAGTAGTTGAAGTTGGTAATAAGGTAAAACATTTAAATATTGGAGATAGAGTAGCATTAGAACCAGGAAAAACATGTGGCCATTGTGAGTTTTGTAAAACAGGAAGATATAACTTATGTCCAGATGTAATATTTTTTGCAACACCACCAGTAGATGGGGTATTTCAAGAATATGTAGCACATGAAGCAGATTTATGTTTTAAACTTCCTGAAAATGTATCAACATTAGAAGGAGCATTAATTGAACCTTTGGCAGTAGGGTTTCATGCTGCAATACAAGGTGGTGCTCGCATTGGACAAACAGCTGTAGTAATGGGGGCAGGATGTATAGGATTAGTATCAATGATGGCATTAAAAGCTATGGGAGTTTCAAATGTCTATATCGTAGATATTATGGAAAAAAGATTGGAAAAAGCTTTAGAGCTAGGTGCTACAGGTATAATTAATGCTAAAGAAAAAAATGCTATAGAAGAAGTAATGAAAATAACAAATAATAATGGATGCGATTTAGTAATAGAAACAGCTGGAACAGAAATAACAACAGTACAAGCAATTCATATGGCTAAAAAGGGAAGTAATATAGTTTTAGTTGGATATAGTAAGAGTGGAGAAATGACATTACCAATGAGTCTTGTGCTAGATAAAGAACTTACATTTAAAACTGTATTTAGATATCGTCATATTTATAATATGGCAATTGAAGCAGTTGCAAGTGGAAAAGTTAACTTAAAGGGTATTATAACAAATGAATTTGATTTAGATGATGTACAAAAAGCTATGGATTATAGTGTTAATAACAAAGCGGATATAGTAAAGGCAGTTATAAAAATTAGATAATTATAATAAGAGTTGTGCCAAAAAATTAATAAAAATATTTCTTGGTGCACTCTTTTAAAATATACATGTAAATGTTTAACTTTGTGGTATTTAACTATGAATAATGGGGGAGGAGCTTATTTATGGAGTTAGAAGTTAATGAAAATATAAAAATAGATGAAAAAAAAGGAAAAGTTCCTTTAATAAGTAAGATTGCTTATGGTATGGGAGATGTTGGGTGTAATTTTAGTTGGATGTTTGTAGGAAATTTTTTAATGATTTTCTATACTGATGTTTTTGGAATAAGCATGGGAGCTGTATCTATGCTTATGTTATTTTCAAGATTTTGGGATGCCATAAATGATCCTATAATTGGTACACTTAGTGATAGAACTAATACTAGATGGGGAAGGTATCGTCCATGGCTTTTAATTGCAGCTCCTTTGACAGCAATTATATTGGTATTAACATTTTGGGCCCATCCGGCATGGTCACCTACAGCTAAGATAATATATATGGTAATAACTTATTGTGTACTTGTTCTTGGATATACTTGTGTAAATATACCTTATGGTACATTATGTGGAGCTATGACACAGGATATTGAAGAAAGAGCTAAGATAAATACTGCACGTTCAGTAAGTGCAATGATAGCAATTAGTATTATAAATATCATAACGGTACCATTGATTGATGGATTAGGTAATGGGGATGATAGAAAAGGATATTTATTAATTGCGATTCTTTATGGAGTAATATTTGCATTATGTCATATCTTTTGCTTTGCTAAAACTAAAGAAGTAGTTAAAATTCCTAAAAAACAAAAAATAGAGTTAAAAAATGAACTAAAGGCTGTAATTCGAAATAAACCATATATTTTAGCATTTATAGGACAACTTCTATTTGGCTTTACTCTTTATGGAAGAAATGCAAATGCATTATATTATTTTACTTATGTAGAAGGTAATGTGAAATTTTTTAGTACTTATTCATTAGCTATTATGATTCCTTCTATAATAGGTGCTGCTTGTTTTCCTTTATTATTTAAATTAACAAAAAATAAAGGAAGAACAGCATCAATATTTGCATTTTTTACAGGAATTTCTATGATAATTTTATATAAATTTAGTGTAATAACTTCACCAGTAATGTTCTATACATTTTCAGCATTATCACAATTCTTCTTTTCAGGATTTAATACTGCTATTTATGCAATAATTCCAGACTGTGTAGAATATGGAGAATGGAAAACAGGAATAAGAAATGATGGATTTCAGTATGCATTTATATCACTTGGAAATAAAATTGGAATGGCACTTGGAACTTCAATTTTAGCATTAGCTTTGGGAGCTTTTGGATATGTAGCAAATCAAGAACAAAATAGTGCTGTAATAGGAATAATGAAACATTCTTTTACAACTATACCAGGTATTTTGTGGGTTATTACAGGAGTTGTACTATTATTTTATAAATTAAATAAAACTAGTTATAACAAGATTATAAGCGAACTTAATATCAGAAAAACATGCAGTAATAATTAATTTGGAAAGGAAGCAATAACATGAAAAAAGTCATTTGCCCAGGAGAAGCTTTAATAGATTTTATATCTATGGATGTTTCAAAATCTTTAAAAGAAACGAGTGGATTTTTAAAAAAAGCAGGAGGAGCTCCAGCAAATGTTGCCGCGGCTATATCAAAATTAGGAGCAGAGGCTTACTTTTGTGGAACTGTAGGAAATGATGCTTTTGGAAATTTTCTTGAAGATACTTTAAAGAGAAATAATATAAATACAGAGTTAATGTTTAAGCTAAATAATAGAAATACAACCTTAGCATTTGTATCGTTAATGGAAGATGGGGAGAGAGATTTTTCTTTTGCAAGAGATGCTGATGCTTGTTTAGAGTTAGATATGATAAAAAACAAATTAAAAAAGTTTGATTTATATCATTTTGGGAGTGCTACAGCATTTTTAGATGGAAGTTTAAAGAAAACATACTATCAATTAAAGGAATATGCTTTAAAAAATAATAAGTTAATATCTTTTGATGCAAATTATAGAGACAATCTTTTTAAAGATAATAAAGAAGAATTTATAAAATGTTGTAAAGATTTTATAAAAGATAGTGACGTAGTAAAATTAAGTGATGAAGAAGCTCTATTGATAAGTAATAAAACATCTATTAAAGAGGCAGCGGATTATATTAAAAGTTTAGGATGTAAAAATTTGATAATAACTTTAGGTAAAAAAGGAGCTATGTTAACCACAGGAGATTATCAATTAATAGTTCCTACAAAGGAATTAGAAATGAAAGATGCAACAGGTGCAGGAGATGCATTTATGGGAGCTGTACTTGCACAGATGTTAAATAATACTAATAGAAACATGATAGAAATAGTAAGGTTAGCTAATTTAGTTGGAGGAATAACAACAACTAAGTTAGGAGCTTTAGAGTCAATTCCTACTTGGGATGAAGTATTATTATTAAGCAAATAAAGCTTTAAAAGTGAAGACCAATTTAAGTAGGTGTTATAATTAATATGAGTTTAAAAAAGTATAGACTGAGAATTGATTTCTTAGCCTATACTTTTATATTATTAACATCTTTCAAAAGTTTTTCAAGCTTATCAGTTGAGGTAATTCTTTCATTACATTTTTCGCTGTCTAGGCAAATATCAAAACCTATAGATCTATAAGTTCCTTGCTCTGGATTAGAAGTTTTGCAGAGTGCTGAAACAAATGTTACTTCAGTATCATTTCCAATATGATTACAAAGAGTACAAATGTGATTATTGCTTGAATTATAGCTTGGTATTTTACATGCCATACCAGTAAGCTTACCATTTAAGTTATATGCTATAAATAACTTTCTACTTCCCTCATCAATCCATCCTAAGTAAACTTTTTTGGAGTTTTCAAAGTCTAAATTAGGAATTTTTAATTTTTTTTCTTTTCTAAATAATTTAGTAATTTCATTGCTTTTAATAGCAGTCATTCCATAGACATATTCATTTAAATCCTCTAAATATTTATCAATATGTAGTGGGTCAGTTATTTTAATAATATCAATTAATTCTTTTTCTTCATTAGATAATTCTGAAAATCTACTTAATATTTTTTCATTTATATATGCTTTATTTGTTTCTATAATATTAGGATCAGTACAGTTTCTTAGGGTACCATGTAAATCAGTGATGCATTTTTTTATAAAATTAAAATCTTCTTTTTTTATAAAAGGTTTCATTAAAATATACCTCCTTTTAGAAATTTGCTTTTTTATATTATATATTAGCTATTAAATTAATAGATAAAATTAAATAATAACTAAAATAAAAAATGATTATTATTACTCAAAGTAGAGAAATAATAATCATCTATATTTAAAATGTAACGAATTCATAATCATATTATTTAATAGCTTGTTTTAAATTTAGATGTTATTACTTTAAGTACTGCTTTAATGAGATAATAACATCTTTTAAAATAAGTATTCAATCTAATAATTAATTCTGTAATGATTATGAGCATAGTTTCTTTTTGTCACTTATAATTCTTCTTATACTTTTCTCAGAAAGAAAGTACTCTTTTGCAAGAGGTATTTATGGAGGTTCCGTCTTTATATTTTTTGAATATCTCAGTATTTCTAGCATTAAGGCTTTTTCTTATTCCACTATTTTCACCCCAAGCTTTTTGATTTTCATTCTTTCTTGGAATATAAAGATATTTTCCATCCACATATTTTTGTAATATTTCAATGATTTCCTCTGGTAACACATCTTGTGCTTTTACATATTTCATTTCCTTGCTCCTTTAATTTACGTAATATTATTGAAGCAAAGAATACTAAAAGCTATGTGTCACAGAACCTAATTTATATTCAGCTAACTCAATACATTAGGCTCCAAACAAAGCATAGCTTACTCTTAGTAATCTTTGCAAGGAGCAAGATGATTTATAACTGAATGTATTATTTACCTTCAAGAAAAACACCTCCTTTATTTAATGTGTATTATATCACATTAAATTTAAGTGGTAACTAAAAAGTGCCTAATTGTTAAAAAATTATATGTTGATAGAATTAAGCTAGAGATTAAAGAGATTCTGTTTTAGAAATGAAATATGAATTTAAAAATGGGGGTATGAAAATGGTAAAACATATAAATCAAGATGAATTTGAAAAGGAAGTACTAAATCAAGAAGGAGTAGTTGTTGTTGATTTCTTTGCAACTTGGTGTGGACCTTGTAAGATGCTAGCACCAGTTTTGGATGAAGTACAAGATGAAATTAATAATGTAAAAATAGTTAAAATAGATATAGATGAAAATTTGGATAAGGCTTATGAATATGGAGTTAAAAATATACCAACAATAAAAATATTTAAAAATGGAGAAGAGATTACTACAAATGTAGGATTTGTACCTAAAAATTTATTAAAAGAGATGATAGAAAAAACTTTGTAATTACTTATTAAGTTATATAAATATTTATTTTGGATAGTCTTTTAGATATTAAGATATTTTTCATTTGTTTAGTAGAAACTACTTTGAAATATGGTATATAATCCACATTTAATAAAGATATTGATTTAATTAGGAATATGGCTTTGTTTTAGAAAAAAGTTAATTTATTAAGTTTAACTAATAGCTAATATAAGGCCATAAGTAATATGTGGACTTATTTAAAATAAATTCATAATATTTACATATACTTTTAGTAATTTTAGGTTAAATTTTAATTATGTTTTATAAGGAATTGAGGAGGATAAAAATGTATAAAGTAGAGAATGATACTTATGAGTGTCCAGTTGAAGCCTTATCAAATATTTTAGGAAGAAAATGGGTTGCTGAGATAATATGGGGAATTAAAGATAATAAGGTTAGGTTTGGAGAATTACAAAGATTATTAAAAGGATGTAGCAAAAAGATGCTAAGTCAACAATTAGAATTATTAATGGAAAACAACATAATAATTAATGATAAAAAAACTATAAATAATATAATTGAATCAACTTATTATTTAAGTGAATCTGGGATGCTGTTATTACCTATTTTAGAGAAGATGATATCTTGGGGAAACATAAATTTATCCTGTGAGGGATAAGTAGAAATAAAGGGGGAAAGGTTTAGTGGAAAATATTAATTTCTTTATTGTTTTTATAGAGGGAATCTTATCAATTTTCTCGCCGTGTATATTACCAATACTACCTATATACTTAAGTATGTTATCTAATAGTAGTGTAGAGGATATAAGGGATTCTAATTTTAAAAGTGGTGTTTTAATAAGAAACACATTATTCTTTACTTTAGGAATATCAACTACATTTTTTATATTAGGTTCATCAATAAGTGCTTTAAGCTCATTCTTTAATACTAATAAGAATATTATAATGATTTTAGGTGGAGTTATTATATTATTTATGGGCTTATTTTATTTAGGTGTAATAAATTTAAATATATTAAATAGAGAAAAAAGATTGAATTTTAAATATAAAAATATGTCACCGTTATCAGCCTTTGTGTTAGGATTTACATTTAGTTTTGGATGGACACCATGTATAGGGCCTATATTAGCATCAGTACTTGTAATGGCATCAAGTTCAAAAAATTTATTAATGTCTAACTTATTAATACTAGTTTATACAATTGGTTTTATATTACCATTTATAATAGCATCATTATTCTATGGTAAATTATTTAAAAAGTTCGATGGAATAAAGAAACATATGGACTTAATTAAGAAGATAAGTGGAATTTTTATCATAATAGCTGGTTTAATAATGCTTGTAGGTGGAATAAGAAATATGAATAATGAGATAAAGATTAATAATAACCCTCAGATAAATAAGAGCGAAAGTGCAAATAAAGATAGTAAAAATGAAAGTGACAATAAGAAGCAAGAAGAGGGAAATAAAATTCCTCCAATAGATTTTACTTTATATGATCAGTATGGGAATAAACATACTCTTAGTGAATATAAAGGAAAAACTATATTCTTAAATTTCTGGGCAACTTGGTGCCCTCCATGTAGAGGAGAAATGCCTTATATAGATGAGCTTTACAAAGAATACAATGAAAATAAAGATGATGTTGTAATTCTTGGAGTAGCTTCACCTAATTTAGGAAGAGAAGGTTCAGAGGAACATATAAAGAATTTCTTGAAAGAAGAAAATCATGTTTTCCCAGTTGTACTTGATGAAAATGGAGCTATGGTTTATCAATATGGAATAAATGCTTTCCCATCAACTTTCATTATAAATAAGGAAGGATATATAACTAAATATATTCCAGGTGCAATGACAAAGGAAACCATGAAAACTTTAATTGAAAGTGAAAGATAACAATGGGATTATTACAGTATTATTAAGTTTCAAGTTTGCTTTATTGAACTTAGAATCTTATTTGGATATCTTAATTAATTTATTGTTATTAAATCTTAAGATAATTATATAAAAGAGATTAAATCTCATATGGAAATAGGATTTATAAGAGTTTAAGTAATTTCTTATATCCTAAAGAATTATATTTAGATAGTTAGTTAAAAATATTAAGAATTTATAGTTATACAAATTTAAAATTTTCATATCAATATTTCATTTAAAAGTACTGTATCAAAACAATTTAATAAAACCTATATATTATGATAATAAAAATTTTTTAATACTAATTTATAGGTTTTATAATTGAGTTTTGGTACAGTTTTTTATTATACTTAAATAAAGATTAATTATAATAAATTGATCGTAAGCTTAGTAATAGTGCTAAAAAATCATCTTTAACTAAACGGGTATAATAAAATGGTTTTAAGATGGTTAAATAATTAAAAGGTTAATAGTTTTATTTATAAAGAGAGGATATGAGGTTAGATGGACAAAAATTTAAAAGATTTTAATGGTATTAAAGGAACAGAGGACAACTTAACTGGAATAGCTAAAGCAAATTTTAATACTGAACATGGAATTAGAAATTTAGTAATTTGGGGAAAAGAAGTAGATGAAAATTCTTATTTATCTCTAGGAATTTTAAAAAGATTTCATAAATATTATGGCACTGATAATTCAGAAATAAAATTTGAAAAAGTATTATCTGATAGATTTGATGAAGAGGTTTTCAATAAGAATAATGCTAATTTAGTTTTAGTTGTAAATAGTATTAATGACTTAATTAGGTTAGAGTGCAATAAATTAAAAGAAGATGAGGAAAATTTAAATCTAATTATAAAAAGATTTGTGAGATTAATAGAGATTGCTCATAAAAATAGGGCGAGAATTATATTTACAACAATACCTCCATTTAGTGGTGAAAATAAAAATTTAGAGTATGTAAGAAATGAAATAAACTCTTGGATTAAAAAGAGTACATTTTTAGATGGATATTTAGATTTAGACAAAATTGTTGAAAAGAGACTAGATGTTTCTAAATATAAGAAAGAGATTAATTATGATAAAGAATTAGAAGAATATATGGTAGAAAATATTTCTTTAGATTATATTGTAGAAAGACTTAAACCTTTTGAGCTTGACCACATGAGCCAAAGCGATTTAATAAAAGCCATGAATGAGAATTCAAAATTTATTAATGAAGATGGTGTTGATATTTTAGTTAAGCCAATACCAGATCCAGTTGAAGGGACAAGAATAGATAGAAGAATTAAATATTTTGATGAGTATAAAAGACCTAAAAGATCAGGAAATCCTTATGTATTTGCAGGGGAAGCAGTTGGAGATATGAGAGATAATATGGGATTATTAAATTTAAATCTCTGCAAAAGTAATATATTGATGAGTAAAGAAAATATAAATGGAGTTAATTGCAGAGTTTATAAGAAAGAAGGATTAAAAGAAAATTTACCATGCATAGTTTATATACATGGAGGTGCCTTTATTGGAGGAAGCTTAGATGTTTCTGAAAATCCTTGTAAACTTATAGCTGAGGGAATTAATGGGATTGTAATAAGCGTTGATTATTCCTTGGCACCAGAAAAGCCATATCCTCTAGGATTAAATGATTGTAGAAAAGTTGTTGAATATATTGAAGAAAATAATTTTTTATATGGAATAGATAAAAATAAAATAGGAATAGTAGGGGAAAGTGCAGGAGCTAATTTAGCAACAATTGTGGCTAATGAAAATTCAAATATAAAGTTTCAAGGGCTTGTATATCCTGTAGTTACTTTTGTAGAGAAAAATCCATTTTTTAATTGGGATATAGATTTATATGAGAATCCATATAATGAAGAAAAAATATATAATTTTATTAATTCTTTAAGAAATTGTGAGGATTTAGTACAAAGACTTTACATACAAAGAGAGTTAGATCCTAGAAGAGAAGATTTATCACCGATATTTAATAAAAATCTTTCAAAGGCTAAAAAAACATTAATTGCAGTTTCTGAATATGATTATTTAAGAGTACAGGGAGAAGCTTATGGTAAGCTTATTCATAAAGCAGGAGTAGAAACAAAAATAATAAGATATGAAGGGGTAAATCATGCGTTTTTAGATAACCTTGGAATATACCCTCAAGCAGAAGATACAATAAATGAAATTGTAAAAGAGTTTCTAGATACTATAGGAAATAAATTTTAATTGAAGTTATAAAAATAATGTGTGTATTAAAAGGCTACAAGAAAACTTATAGTGGTTTGTGGATTATTAAAGACTATTAATAAGTTTTGTTTGCTAAGCTTTTAATATACACTTTTTTATTATTAGAATTATATTGTAAACTAAGATGGTTATTTTTATCTAATAGTATAGAGAATTTTAAAGGATTATAAATGATTTTGTTTTAAAGTATAATATTAAATTTAAATAATATAGATAGAAATTATATTAAAGCTGCATAAATAACAAGGAATGAATTAACTTTAAAAAGCAACTTTGAAAAAAATAGTAAATAGTCAAAATTTAAAGTTATTACCTAAAATTTCAAGAGTATTCAGTCTGAAAAGGCTATTTTATGGTAAAAAAGAATTATGAATACGTTTTCTAAAAGGGGTATAATTAAATTGTAACAATTAATTCAATTAACGAAGGGGATGAGAAAAATGATATCATTTTTATTATCATTAGTATTATTAATTGTGGGCTACTTTACTTATGGAAAATTTGTGGACAAGACCTTTGGTACAAATGATTCAATTGAAACACCTGCTGAGTCTATGGCAGATGGAGTAGACTATGTACCAATGAGTTGGCCAAGAATTTTTTTAATTCAGTTTCTTAATATTGCTGGGCTTGGACCTATATTTGGAGCCATAGCTGGAGCATTATGGGGACCTGTAGCATTTTTATGGATAGTTTTTGGATGTATATTCGCAGGAGCTGTTCATGACTATTTCACAGGAGTTTTATCTATAAGAAATAAAGGGGTATCAGTTGCTGAACTTGTAGGTAAATATCTTGGAGAAATACCAAGAAAAATAATGGTTATATTTTCTGTAGTATTATTAATTTTAGTTGGGGTAGTTTTCTTAACAGGCCCAGCAGATCTTTTAAAAACTTTAACAGGAATAGACAGAGATATATTTATAGTTATTATAGTAGTATATTATATAGCAGCCACTGTTTTACCAGTAGATAAGGTTATAGGAAAAATTTATCCTATATTTGGACTTTGCCTTTTAATAATGGCTGTAGGAATAGGTGCTGGAATTGTAATTGAAGGATATAATATTCCAGAAATTCAATTAGCAAACTTCCATCCAGAAGGAACACCAATATTCCCATTCTTATTTATAACAATAGCTTGTGGAGCTATATCTGGATTCCATGCTACACAATCACCTATTATGGCTAGATGTGTAAAAAAAGAATCAGAGGCAAGAAAAGTATTCTATGGTGCAATGATTGCAGAGGGAGTTATAGCCTTGGTTTGGGCAGCGGCAGCTATGTCCTTCTTTGGTGATACAAATGGATTACAAGAAATTTTAAAAGCTGGAGGACCAGCCACTGTAGTTAATACTATTTCTAATACAGTAATGGGAAAAGTAGGTGCCGTATTAGCAATATTAGGGGTAGTAGCTTGTCCTATATCTTCAGGCGATACAGCTTTCAGAAGTGCTAGACTTACAATTGCTGATGCTTTTAAACTTAAACAAGATAAGGTTATTGATAGATTTAAGATAGCCATACCACTATTTGTTGTGGGTATAGCATTAACTTTTATTGATTTTGGCATAATATGGAGATATTTCTCATGGTCAAATCAAACTTTAGCAATGATAATGCTTTGGGCAGCATCTGCTTATATGTTAAAAGCTCATAATAATTATTGGATAACCTTAGTGCCAGCAGTTTTCATGTCAGCAGTTACTTGTTCATATATATTACAAGCTCCTGAAGGATTTAGATTAAATGCAACATTTTCTAATATAGCAGGTGTGGTATTTGCCTTAGTTCTTTTTGGAATTTTCATTAAGTATTGTAAAAAAGAAAATAATGAAAATTGTGAGATTGTAGAAATTGAGGAAGTAGAAGAGGTGATTAAAAATAAATAAGACACCAAACAATTAAATATATTATAATTCTACAAATAATAAGAACAAATTCAGCTAATATTTACATATTGTATATTAAGAGATTTTTAGATTAATTTCTTAAATATATAGTATAGAGGAGATATTTGAAATGGGTTATCAAAATTATAAATGTAGAAGAGACTATCATGACAATAATGAATATGATTGTTGTCACATGAAATATCATTGTGAGAAATGCTGTGATGAAGAAAGACAGACACATGTTCATGAATATGGAGAAAGCGTAAAATTGGCTGAAGAAGGAGATGATAGGCATAATCATCGTGTTGCAGGTGTTACAGGTGAAGTTATACCAATAAATGGTGGAACAAATCATATTCATAAGATTAATAATGACAAGACAGATTTTCTTGATCATTTTCACAGAATATGTATTTTTACTGGTCCTGCAATTCCAATACCAGGCACTAATAAACATGTTCATTTAGTAGTTGGAAGAACTAGTATTAATGATGGACATTTTCATGAATTTCTTTTTACAACACAAATTAATGCACCTTTAGTATAATAGCTATTGAAATAGATAAATATTTATTGCGTTTAAGAATATAATTATCTATTTAGTTGATTTGTGGTAAAGTAAATAATAAAACTAAGAGGGGATTATGAAAAAACTCATAATTCCCTCTATTATTTTGAATTTGTATTAGAATTATATAAATAAATATAGTATTATAAGGGAAATGAAATTAAATTAATGGAGTAAAGATTATGTCATTAGAAAAGAATTTTGAAAAAGAGCTTATTAAGAAATGTGAAATAGCAGAGACAGAGTGTGGTTGTCCTCAAAAAAGACTTTTATTAACAATAGAGAAGTTTGGTGGAGTGAGAACAGTTCAAGAAATTTTACGTAAAGGTAGAGTTTCAGATGGTTTTGATAAATTACAAAAGGCAAATCGTTTAGATCTTACCATGGAAGCTACTATTGTTGAAAGTAAATACAACGAACTTTTCACTGATGATGAAGTAAATAGTTGCCATGAGCTTCTTTGTGAGTATGGATATTACAGATAAATAAAGAACATATAGAAATTAGTTGAGACTATAGAAAGTTTTGTTTTATGGAAAGCTTACTATAGTCTCAATTATTTTGAATATATTTTAGCTACTCATTTGATTTATACCATTAATTATTTGGACAAGCTCCTCTGGAGATTCAGGAAGATCATTTTCTAACCAGGTTTCAATGATTGAAATACACCCTCCAACAGAATATCTCATATAGTAATTAGCAATGGTTTTATTTATTAAATTATGATTATTAAATAGCTTCATTACATCTATTTGATCTGCAATATTTAAAATACGATTTAATATACTACTATCCCTCTGATTGCAAAATAGAACTTTGCACAAATCTTTATTTTCTTTAATTAATTCAAGTACCTTAAGAAGCAGTAAACTATTATATTCTTCTATAGGAATTTCTTTTATATATTTTAAAATTTGATGGAATAACTCGTCTTCCATAGACTGAAATAAGTCAAAGGCATCCTTATAGTGAGTATAAAATGTTCCCCTATTAATATCAGCTTTTTTACAAATATCAGTAACAGTAACTTGATGAATTTCTCTAGTTTTAAGAAGTTCTATTAAACTTTCCTTAATAACCTTCTTAGTATATAAAGTTCTACGATTTCCACTAACACCAGCCATATATACCTCTCCTTTTAACATCTCATTTATATAATACCAATATATTTCCTTTAGTTTATATATTTTAAAAAGTTATTGATTTTAAAGAAATTTTTAGACTTACGTAATTTTTAAAAGAGTGTTTACTATATATTAAAACTTGTCTTTAAGCTAAATTTGAAAATAAATTTTACCTTAAAACATAATTTAGATAATTTAATGTTAAATGTTATTAAATCAACAAATTAATTTTAAATGTACATTTAATAACGTTAAGAAATTATGTGATTATTGTTTAGCATATTTTCTTAACTTATACTATTTATTATAAAATTAAACGAACAAAGTGTCTATTTAATAACTTTGAGTATATAGTAAATTTTTTATGATGTAATTGTTAGTTTAGGGAGGAATAAGATGGCATATATAGATGTGATAGATGTTCACAAGAGATATAAAATTGGGGAAAACATAGTTGTTGCTAATAATGGAATTAATTTTTCTATTGATAAGGGAGAATTTGTTGTTATTTTAGGACCAAGTGGAGCAGGAAAATCAACTACTCTTAATATTTTAGGGGGAATGGATAGCTGTGATGAGGGAAAAATAATAATTGATGAAACTGATATATCTAAATTTAGTAATAGAGAGCTCACTAAGTATAGAAGATATGATGTTGGATTTGTATTTCAGTTTTATAATTTAGTACAAAACTTAACTGCAAAGGAAAATGTGGAACTTGCCACTCAAATTTCAAATAATGCCTTAGATGTTGAGAAAACTTTAGAGTTAGTTGGACTTGGGCACAGAAAAGATAACTTTCCAGCACAATTATCTGGTGGAGAGCAACAAAGGGTTTCTATTGCGAGAGCTATTGCAAAAAATCCAAAACTTTTACTTTGTGATGAGCCAACAGGAGCTTTAGATTATAGTACAGGTAAGCAAATTTTAAAAATACTTCAAGATACATGTAGAAAGATAGGAACTACGGTAATAATAATAACTCATAACTCAGCAATAGCACCTATGGCTGACAAGGTTATTAAGATTAATGATGCAAAAGTTAGAAGTATTGAGATTAATTCTAATCCAATCTCAGTTGAAGAAATAGAGTGGTAGGAGTGAATAGTTTTAGATGAAGGCATATAAAAAGTCCATAGTAAGAGAAATTCTATCATCAAAAGCCAGATTCTTTTCTATAATGGTAATTATATTTTTAGGGGTTGCCTTTTATTCTGGAATAAAATCAGCAGGCCCAGATATGAATAAAACCATAAATAAGTTTTATAATAGTGAAAATCTTATGGATAGCAAGATTATTTCAACTTTAGGATTAAGCGATAAAGATTTGGATTTACTTAAGAATAATCCTAAGATTTTAGCTTATTATGGTACTCATAGTATAGATGCAAACTTAACTAATATGAGCAATGTGGTTAAGTTTATGGAGTATGATGGAAAGAACAATATAAATAATTTAGTTGTATTAGAAGGTAAGTTACCAGAAAAAAGTGGTGAAATAGCTTTAGATGAAAGAGCTTTTAAACTTAATAAAAACTTAAAAATCGGTGATGATTTTATAATTGATACTGATGAAAATACAATGAAGAACTTTAAAGAAAGTAAGTTTAAAATCGTTGGGATTGTAAAAAGTCCAATGTATATTGAAAAAGAGTCAAGAGGATCAACCACTGTTGGAAAAGGAACTATTGATTACTTTGGTGTATTAAATAGCAATGATATAAATATGGATGCTTACACTGAAATATATGTAAGATTTAAGAATGTACAAGGTCTTGATGCTTATGGAGATGAGTACAAGGAATTAATGGAAGAGAATAATAAATATCTTGAAGATTTATATTCTAATAGAGAAGTAGAAAGAGTTGAAGAGATAAAAGGGGAAGCCAAAAAAGAGTTTAATAAGGCTTATGAAGAGTTAAATGAAAATGAAAAGTTACTTTTAGATAAGGAAAAAGAATTACAAAAAGGAAAAGAGCAATTAGCAGAAGGGAAAAAACAATATAGTGATAAAAAGCTAGAGTTTGAAAAGGGAATTAAAGAAGGAGAAGCCAATATTCTAAAGGGTGAAAAGCAATTAGAAGAAGGGCAGGCTGAAATTAAAAATCAAAAGTCTAATATAGAAGAGGGCGAAGAAAAGTTAAATGATGCAAAAACTACCCTTGATAATAGTAGACAAGAATTTTTAAACCAGGGAATTAATCCAGAGGAAAGTACAAATGGATTAAAGGAGAAAATAGAAAATTTAAAAAGTTTATCTAAAACAATGACTTCTCTATCTAATGATATAAAAAATACAGTTAATAATCTTTCAGAAAATGAAAAAATACCAGCTGAAAAGATTCAGTACTGGAAAGGTATAGTAGCTAACTTAGGATTAAATGAGTTAGGTGGAGCAATAGAGGGCTTAGAAAAAAATCCAGAAAATAAAAATATTGCTTTAGGACTTTCAGATTCTTTAGATAAAAGTGTTAAGTCAATTAATGATAATACTTCAAAATTACAAGTATTGTTAGATGGAATAACTAAATATCAAGAGGGAAAAAATCAGTATGAAACTCAAGTGGCTGTATTTAATACAGGTAAAAGTAAACTTTATGAAGCTGAAAAACAATTAGAAAAGGGTAAGGCAGAATTAGCTGAGGGAAAAAAATCTCTTGAGAAAGGAAAAGCTAAAGGAGAAAGAGAACTTCAAAAGGCAAAGAAGAAGTTAGATGAATCAGAAGAAAAGTTAAAAGAGGGCCAAAAAGCAATAGAAGAAAATAAGGAAAAACTAGCAGAAGGAAGAAAAGAAATTGAAGAAAAAGAAAAATCAACATTAAATGATTTGAATGAATGTAATTACTACGTATTTGATAGAACTGATAATCCAGGATATTCAGGATACAAGGATTCTATTAATAGTTTAGATAGTATTGCATCAGTATTACCTGTGTTTTTCTTTATAGTGGCAGTCTTAATTTGTTTAACAACAATGACAAGAATGGTAGAGGAGAAGAGAATAGAAATAGGTACTATGAAGGCTTTAGGATATGGAGATTTTGAAATTTCCTTAAAGTTTGTAATATATGCAGCCTTAGCAAGTATTCTAGGATGTCTACTTGGAATATTAGTTGGAAGCAACATTCTTCCTAAAATAATAAGCAATGCTTATACAAGTGTATATGCTCTTCCTAGTATAGATACTTATTACTATCCATCTTATACAATTCAAGCTTTAGTAATATCAATATTATGTACAGTGGGAGCAGCCTTATTTGTTGTAAGAGTTGAGCTTAAAAATAAGCCATCAAATCTTATGAGACCAAAGGCTCCAAAACTAGGCAAAAAGATATTATTAGAAAGAATTATACCAATTTGGAAGAGATTAAACTTCAATCAAAAGGTAACATTTAGAAATATATTTAGATATAAACAGCGTATGCTTATGACTATCTTTGGCATTGCAGGATGTATGGCACTTCTTGTTACTGGTTTTGGACTTAAGGATTCAAATACTGGAGTGGTTGAAAAGCAATTTGATAAGTTATGGAAATATGAAACTATGGTAGTCTTTGGAGATAATCCTACAGAAACAGAGATTGAAAAATATAATGAAACTTTAAAAGAATTACCTGGATATGAAAATAATTTAAGAATGCACCAAGAATCAGTAACCTTTAGCAAAGAAGGAATGAATAAGCAAACAGTTAGTCTATATGTACCTGAAAATAAAGAGGAGCTAGATGAGTTTATACTTTTAAATGATAGAACTTCAGGAGAAAAATATGATATTCCAGATGAGGGTGTTATTATTAATGAAAAGTTAGGAAAACTTTTAGGGGTATCCATTGGAGATACAATAACCTTTAAGGATGAAAATAATAATCCTCATGAGGTGAAAGTAAAGGAGATAGCTGAAAATTACCTTATGCATTCAATGTATATGTCACCAGAATATTATGAAAAAGTCTTTGGGAAGAAGGCTAATTATAATACAGATCTTATAAACTTTGACAAGAGTAAGATCAATGAAGATGAAATATCCTCAAAACTTATGGAATGCAAGGACGTTGTTAATGTAACAATAACATCACAAATAGAAAAGACAACTAAAGAGTCAGCGGCTAACATGAATGTAGTAATGTTAGTAATAATATTATCAGCAGGATCATTAGCTTTTGTAGTTTTATACAATCTAAACAATATAAATGTATCTGAGCGTATAAGAGAACTATCAACCATAAAAGTTCTTGGATTCTTTGATGATGAAGTTACAATGTATATATTAAGAGAAAATATAATCTTAACCTTATTAGGAATATTGGCAGGATCAGCTTTAGGAAAGATTTTACATGCCTTTATAATAAGGACATCAGAAACAGATACTATGATGATGTATCCTAAGATACATATATCAAGTTATATATTCTCAGCTTTAATAACTATACTTTTCACAGTAATAGTTATGATACTTATGCATGTTAAGTTAAGAAAAGTTAATATGATTGATGCACTTAAATCAAATGAATAAAAAAGAAAATGAGATGTATTAAGGTATAAAAATAAAACTTACAAATAGTATTAATATGTTTGTAAGTTTTATTAATGGTTGACTGACTATAAATAGAACATATTAATAATTAAGTGGTAAAAGTTTTGAATAGTATAGTTAAAATTTAAAAGTTAATACAATAAATGTGCAAAAACGCAAGACTTCTAAAAATATGAAATTAATGTTAAAATTATACTGTTAAATGTTTTGATTTTATTAACAAATAAAAGAAAGATTGATAAATAAATATAAAAAAATAATCAGCAATTATGATAAATATGCTGATTATTTTTTATAATATCTTGATTTTATGAGTATAAAAAAACATTTCAAGGATATTGCATTAAGGATGCAATATCCTAAGGAGTTTTAGGAGGAATTTTTATGGGAAATTCAGAGAAATTAAGCAGAAAAGAAAAAAGAGAATTAGTAGAAAATAATTTATTAGCACGAGTTTATGATTTAATTCTAAACGAACAAACTTCTGAAGAAGAACGTAGTAACTTAGTTGAATTTAAAAATGCAGTTGAAAGTGGAAAAGATTTTCAATTAGAAACAATGAAATTAGCAGAGAATTTAAGACAATTAGCACTTCGTAAGTTTAAACATAAAGAAAAACTTAGTGATGAAGTTAGTAAGTTTTATATGGACATTTCTACTACAGGACTATTCGAGAAAAATTTAGCTATTGGTTTGTGTGCAACTAAATTTTGGCTTCAATAAAAGTTTCCATTGGAAGTATAGTTATGTTTAAACTCCCTTTACTTTTTATATCTTATTATGTAAAAAGATATAAAAAGTAAAGGGAGTAAATTTATTTAATATTAAAGTAAAGCTGAGAAGAGTTTTGAAAATGATTCTTTAATTTTCACTGAAGTTCCTCTCTTAAGATACTCTTCCCTAGTCAATTCTTTTGAAATAAGCATGTCCTTTTCAAACTGTTTACGTTGTATTTTTGCTATTTCATCTGAGTATAGCATAGCAATTACTTCAAAGTTTAGTTCAAAGCTTCTTGTATCCATATTGGCAGTTCCTATTGAACATACTTCATCATCTATAACTAAGGTTTTAGAGTGAAGGAAAGCATTCTTGTCATAATGATATATTTTTACTCCAAAGTTTAGTAAATCTCCAGCATATTTTAGATTTGCCCAATAAACAAAGGGGTGATCACCTTTACCCGGTATCATTATTCTTACATCAACTCCAGAAATAGATGCAAGTTTTAAACTGTCAGTTAGACTATCATCTAAAATTAAGTATGGTGATTGTATATAAATATATTTTTTTGCTTTTTGAATCATTTCTAAATATGATAATTTAATTTCATAAAAATTATCAGGGTTAGGTCCACTAGATATTATTTGCATACCACATTTTGAATAATTAGCCATTTTAGAAGGGGCTTGTTCATTTTTATAATCCATTAAGTGGATTAAATCAATATCTTCTTTTGTAGCGTATTTCCAATCAGCCCAAAACCTTAAATCTAAGTCTCTTACTGAGTCACCCATGAATTTTATATGAGTATCTCTCCAGTAACCAAACTTAGGGTCTTTACCTAAATATTCATCTCCAACGTTAAAGCCGCCAACATAGCCTATTTCATTATCTATAACGATTATTTTACGATGATTTCTAAAGTTCATGTTTATGTTTATTAATCTAAGTAGGGAAGGGAAGAATTCACCAACTTTTACACCAGCATCTATTACAGATTGAAGTTTTTTTCTATTGGTAGTTCTACTTCCTACAGAGTCATATAATAATCTTACTTCAACGCCAGCTTTAGCCTTTTCTTTAAGAATATCTAAAATTTTTGAACCAATATCATCATTTTTAAATATGTAAAATTCTATATTTATACTTTTTTGAGCTTTCTTTAAGCTTTCTAAAATATCATTAAATAATTCTTTGCCATCAAAAAATACTTTAGTTTCAACATTATCTCTATAAGGTGAGTATTCCATACTTTCAATAGCTTTAATCATATCAGAATGATTAGATATTTTAAACTTATCATTTGAATTGTTATTTAATTTTTTTATATGTTTATCAAATAAGGTAAGTTCAGATTTTTTCATAATAAAAATATCTTTATTATTAACCTTTCTTCCTAACATTAAAAATAGAATAAGACCTATGTATGGTAATATAAATAAAACTAATGTCCAAGAAATTATACTTTTAGAAGAACGATTTTCTTTAAAAATCATATAAAAAATAGTTAATAAATTTATAATATGAACTAAGTTAGAGAAAAAAGTAAAAATCATAATTAATAAATCCTTTCTATATGTTTTTATTATTTTATAAATTCATTTTAGTTATTTTATTTTTGAATTGAATCTACAAAATTTTTAATATAATCATTATATAAATTATTATTATGGTAGGCAATTTGTTTTTAGCAACAATTAACTTCTATAATATTGAAATTTTTGTATTAATAAGAATTTGAATATATAATATTATATACTATTTTAACAAAATATTTTTAACTAGGGACATATAAATTGATATTTTCTTTAAAGAAGATCTTGTTAAAAATAATATGAGAAAATATATTTAATATTTGATTTATATTATTTATACTATATATTTTTGACTAAGCTATAGAAAAGAAATATAATAAAAGGTAAATTCTCACTGTAGTGGGGAACAAGAGGCTAAAGATAAATAAACTAGTATAATCTATATACTAGATATAAGGAGTAAATACTATGAATTATTGTTTTCAGTGTGGCACTAAATTAATAAATAAACAATGTAATAATGAGGGGGAGGTTCCATATTGTAATAAGTGTGAAATGTTTCGTTTCCCAACATTTAGTTCAGCTATAAGTGCAATTGTTTTAAATCCTGATAAAAATAAAGTGTTACTTATACAACAGTATGGAAGAAAAGATAATATACTTGTAGCAGGATACATTAATAAAGGTGAAAATGCAGAAAAGACCTTAGTAAGAGAAATAAAAGAAGAAACAGGGCTTAATGTTAAAGATTATCAATATATGAAGAGTAGTTATTATGAAAAGACTAATACATTAATGTGCAACTTTATTTGTGTGGTAGATAGTGAAGATTTAAGTCAAATTAATGAGGAAGTTGATAAAGCAGAATGGTTTTCTTTTGAAGAGGCATTAAAAAATATTAAAAGCAAAAGTTTAGCTGAGGAATTTTTAATATATGCCTTCAAAAAGATGAATTACATATAATATTTAAATAACATTAAGAAAGCTGCTGAGTTAGAGAATTCTAAAGAATATATAGAAAAAATGAGAGTATATATCAAAATAATTTTTTATAAAGATTACAAACAATATGAAGAGAATATCTAGATTCTCGTAATATGTTTGTAATCTTTAATTTATATGGTGACTATTTTAATAGAGTTATTTTTGTGTCTATTACTTCTGGTTCTCTCTTAAATAGGAATTCTCCTCTTCTTACAGAGCAGTTAACTCCAACTCTTTCAAGGATTGCATCAAATTCATTTTTAGCATTTAAAACTATGAAGTTAGCATCTTTTCCTACTTCTATACCATATTTATCTTGTATATGAAGAGTTTTAGCACCATTTGTTGTGATTAAATCTAAGGCATTATTAATTTCATCAACAGACATCATATGGCATATATGAATACCAGCATCTAAGATATTCATTAGGTTACCATTTCCTAATGGGTACCATGGGTCTGAAATTGAGTCTTGAGCAAAACAAACATTAATTCCTGCATCATTTAATTCCTTAACTCTTGTAAGACCTCTTCTCTTTGGATAAGTGTCATATCTTCCTTGTAAGTGAATATTTTCTGTTGGACATGATATGAAGTTCATTTTTGATAATTTTAAAAGTTTGAATAATTTAAATGCATAAGCATTATTATATGAACCCATAGCACAAGTATGGCTTGCAGTTGTAAGTTCTCCAATTCCATTTAAATAAGCTTCTGCTGCTAATAATTCAACAAATCTTGATTGGTCATCATCAGTTTCATCACAGTGAACGTCAATTAATTTATTATATTTCATTGCAAGCTCTACAGTTTTCTTAACTGATTTTTCTCCCATTTCTCTTGTGAATTCAAAGTGAGGAATAGCACCAACTACATCAGCACCCATTTTTAAAGCTTCTTCTACTAATTCATCTCCACCTTTATAAGAATACATTCCTTCTTGTGGGAAAGCTATGATTTGAATATCTATAATATCTTTATATTCTTCTTTTAATTCCATAATAGCTTTTAATCCTGTAAATTTAGGATCTGTTACGTCAACATGTGTTCTCATATATTGAGTACCATATAAAATCTCTTTTTTAAGAGCTATTCTTGCACGTTCTTTAATTTCATCTATTGTCATGTTTCCTTTTGTTTCAGACCATCTTTGAATTCCTTCAAAAAGAGTTCCTGTTCCATTATTTGCACCAGGCATACGAGCTGTATATACATAGTCTAAATGAATATGTGGATCAACATAAGGTGGTACAACAAGATCTCCTTTTAAATCATAAGTTTCTACATCTTTATATTTTTCAGAAAGATTTGGACCTATTTCCTTATAAACTCCATTTTCAACAAGTAAATCAACTAGTGTTTCATTTCCTTTTAATCTAGCATTTTTAAATAAAATAGCTTTCATTTAAATAATCTCCCTTCAGTTTTTGGTATTTTACTAAAAAAATTTACTTATATCATTATTAATAAATTGAAATTTCTATTATTTTTAGTAATGACTTGTCAATAAGGAAAGTTTAGCATGAAAGATTTATCTAGTCATTGTATCAAATATACAAGAATAGTTTAAGATTACTGTGCACATAAAGAACATATTTTGGTAAATAGATTTGTATTTTTAGTACATTGTCACCAAAAAATACTCATTGTATACTGAGAGCATAGCAAAATTCACATAAAGAATTTTCAATTAAAGCTACATTTAATGAAGTTTTGATTTTTAGCTAGATCTCTAGGTGTGTTTAATTTTGCAAAGGATTACTTTTGTAGAAATGCTTCTTATAGTTCTAGCTAAAAATCAATCTTTAATAAAGATAAGCTGAATAATAAGACAAGAAAAGGGGACTTTATTATGTATGAAAATGTAAAAATGGAAAACATGACATGGAGAGAATTTGCGAAGAAAAAAGATGATGTAATTATATTACCAATAGGATCTACAGAACAACATGGACCTCATCTTCCAACTTGTGTAGATACTGTAATAGCAAATGGATTTGCTTATAGAATTGCTGAAAAAATAAATGGGGTAGTTGCTCCTGCTTTATCATATGGATATAAATCAAAACCATTAAGTGGTGGTGGCCCATTATTCCCAGGAACTATAGATTTAAATGGAGCTACATTACAAGCTTTAGTAATGGATATAATAGACGAATTTGTTCGTGATGGATTTACAAAAATATTTATATTAAGTGCTCACTTTGAAAATGAAGCATTCATAGTAGAAGCTATGGATTTATGTTCTGCAAAATATGGAGATAAAGTACAATTACTTCTTACTAACTGGTGGGATCCAATGTCACCTGACGTAATTGATAAGGTATTTGATGAAGTACCATTCCCAGGTTGGGCTTTAGAACACGCTGCAGTTACAGAAACATCATTAATGATGTATTTTGCACCAGAACTTGTTAGAGAAGATAAGATCATGGATACAGAAAATGCTAGCCCTGCAACTTATTATAGATACCCGATAGAAAAAGATATTGTTCCTGAAACTGGAATACTTGCATCAGCTAAATCTTCATCAGCTGAAAGAGGAAAAATAATAGTTGATGATGTTATTCCAAACATTATCGAAATTATTGACAAAGCTTTTAAATAATATTAAATTAGTATTTGATAAATTTAAGCAGAAAAAGTAGGGGATACTATGAAATTAAAAGGAATTATTTTAACTATGCTATCTTCAATTACCTTTGGTTTTGCCTTTACACTTGGGCCAATGACCTATGGTCTTGAAGGAAGCAACCCTGTGACATTAACTTTTTTAAGAAACTTTTTAAGTTTGCCATTTTTATTAGTAATTATTTTACTTTTAAAAATAGATTTAAGAGTAACAAAGAAACAACTTAGAGATCTAATAATACTTGGTTTCGTTGGGAATGCAATAACAACTTTAATGTTAAATATGGCATTTGCTTGTATAGATGTTGGAATAGTTACACCTATACATTTTACTTACCCAATATTTGTAACATTAGGCTGTGTAATATTCTTCCACGAAAAATTAAGTAAACAAAAAGTCTTTGCATTAATTATTGCTATGTCAGGTATAGGATGTTTCTTTATTACAGCGTTAAATTCAGCATCTTTTGGAAAAAGTACATTGTTAGGATTAATTTTAGCCGTTGCATCTGGAATGTTCTATGCATTCTATATTATATTTATGGATAAAAGTGGTTTAAAAAGTGAGCCACCTTTTAAAATAACATTCTATGTAGCAATAGCTTCAACAGTAGGTATGTTTATCTATGGAATGCTTACAAAGGAACTTGTATTATCTTCATTGACACATAAAGCATGGGGATTATCAGCAATATTTGCTTTCTTATGTACAGTTGTAGCATTATCATTATTACAAGTGGGTATAAAATATATTGGTGCTAGTGAAGCTGCGGTTATAAGTACATTTGAACCTATAACAAGTGTTATCTTTGGAGCAATACTTTTAGGTGAAGAAATAACATTAATGAAAATAATTGCATGTTCATTAATATTTGCAGGAGTATTAATACTATCCTTTGCAAAAGAAAAGTCAAAGTCTAATATAAAAATAAAAGAATCAGTTACCAATTAATACAATTTACCAATTAATTGCAATAAACTATGGACTATATAAAAATTGTTTGTAGAATTTTTATATAGTCCATTTTAATATTTTAAATATATAATTATTAATCTTTATTTAAAGGGTAGTCCACATTTACAATTTGTTTTGTAAATTAAGAAATTCAAAAATCAATATGCTATTAAAAAGTTCTAAATCAGTCATAGCATCATCTAAATCTCTTTGTAAAAGATTTTTTATTGTTGATAATCTATAAAGTAAAGTATTCCTATGAATAAAAAGTTCTTGGGAAGTTTTTAGTAAATGTCTATTATTTTTAAAATAGCATTTTAAAGTTTCTAATAAATTCATTCCATGACTTTTATCATATTCTAAAATAGGACCTATGTTTTCATAACAATATTGATGAACATCCTTAATTTCAGCTAATTCAATAAACAATCTTATAATACCTAGTTCGTTATATTTAATAACTTTTGAATCGTTATCATACATATCAATCATGGACAAAGCTTTAAAGGCCTCTTTATAACTTGCTTTAATATCAGAATTAGTTTCTCTTATGCGGCTAAAACTTAAGTTCATTTCAATATTTTCTGAATATCTAGAACACATAAGGTTAAAACCAGATTCAATATATTCTAAGGATTTTTTTGCTTCTTCATAATCATTAGCAAATACCAAACTCAATAGATAATTTGCATACTCCATATGGATTAAAGTATAATTTTTCCCTTTTAAGCCATCATCTAAGGAATTAGTTATGTGCTTGCTAATATTCTCTGTATCATAAGGAATATTTGAGGATTTTCTCATTTTCAGTATGCAAATATAATGAAAGGGTCTTAACTTTATATTATAAAATTCTGCCAAGGCGTTTATATCATCACTTAATTGATCTTGTGAAAAAAGAAGTGATTCAAGAAAATGCTTACCATTTTTTGCTTCCTCTCTTTTTTGTTCTATTTTTAGAAAAATTTCCTGTATAATATCAATTAATTTTATATCCCAAGGCATTATAAATAGGGGAAGAGCCTCATTATTTGCTCTATCAACCATGGTATCTGTTATTTTATCTATATTTTTATCATCAATTAAAATAACAATACCTGCAAGTTTCTTTTGAATACATTCTTCAAGTAAAAGTGAGAGATTTTCATCATTATCTTTATAAATAACAAAGAGTAACTCTCCTCCATAAAGCCAATTTGAAATAGATTCTGTTGTCCTTACATAGGGCAAAGAAATTTGGTTATTTAGTCCACTTTCTCCAGCTAACAATTTTGCTTTTGAAAAATACTTAAGTTGAAATAAATCTTTGCAACAAAAACTCATAAAGTCACTCCTTTTAATCCCATTTCATTCCATCTTATTTATTTTACCATTTTTTATAAATATATTAAATATTAATTAATATATTTACATATTTGTTTATTACATTTATATTTTAAGTATGATTTTTTAAAAAGATTGTTAATTTTAGACCTTATTAAGGTCAATAAATTAGAAAGGTTGGAATAAATATGATAAGACCAATTGTTAAGGATGTATTATTTTTAGGGCAAAAATCAGAACTTGCAACTAAAGAAGATATAGGAATTATTGATGATTTAGTTGATACCCTAAGAGCAAATTTAGAGAGTTGTGTTGGTATGGCTGCCAATATGATAGGAGTTAAAAAGCGCATACTTGTATTTAGTATAGGAAATATTATAGTTCCTATGGTTAATCCAGTTATATTAAAAAAAGAGAAAAGTTATGAAACTGAAGAGAGTTGCTTATCTTTAACTGGCTTCAGAAAAACAACAAGATATGAAATAATTGAGGTAGAATATCTTGATAGAAATTTCAAGAAACACAAAGAAACATTTTCAGGATTTACTGCTCAGATTATTCAGCATGAAGTGGACCACTTCGATGGTATAATAATCTAAGACATGATTCGGATTAGTGAAGGAGAAAGCAAGCAATTTTATATTAATTATATAACAAACCACGTTTAGAAATGATATAAAGAGCTGCAATTATAAAAAATAGATATTTTTTATACCAAGAATAAATTTTGATTTGAAAGATATACTTATTAATTTAAGTATATCTTTTATTAATATAGTATTTAATATTAAAAATTTACAGAAAGGTAAGCCCTTGTCTTCCATAGGGATAACCGTATTATAAAGAAATATTAAAATAGTCTTAGATATTGATATAACTTGTCTAAGACTATTTTTATAATTAAATAAAATCATAATTTAGTAAATTAAAATTATGCTATTTCACTAACTGATTTAATATATTTTTGTCCTTCTTCAGCATTAAATTCCTTTTCCCATTTAGATATAACAACAACAGCTAATGAGTTTCCAAGTACATTAACAAGAGTTCTCGCCATATCAACGATACGATCTATACCAGCAATAAAGGCAACTCCTGCTACTGGAATTCCTAAAGAACCAACAGTTGCTAAAAGTACTACAAAAGATGCACCAGGAACTCCAGCCATACCTTTTGAAGTAAGCATTAATACAAGCACTAAATTAATTTGAGCAGAAAGTGGTAAGTGAATTCCATATATTTGAGCAATAAAAAGTGCTGCAATAGATTGATATAAAGTAGATCCATCTAAGTTAAATGAATATCCTGTTGGAATAACAAAAGATGTAATTGCCTTAGGACAGCCAAACCTCTCCATCTTTTCCATAAGCTTTGGTAAAACGGCTTCAGAACTTGCTGTAGTATAAGCTAAAATAAGTTCATCTTTTAAAAGCTTTATAAGTGATATAATGCTTGTTCCAGATATTTTTGCAATAAAGCCAAGAACAAAAAATACAAAGAAGAACATGGCGCCATAAACAGTAATTATTAACTTTCCTAAAGGAATTAATGAAGCTAATCCAAATTTAGAAACAGTTACACCTATTAATCCAAATACGCCAAGTGGCGCAAGCTTCATAATTTGATTAGTAATCCAAAACATTGAATCAGCTATACCTTGACATATTGCAAGGACAGGTTTTCCTTTTTCTCCAATTGCAGCTACACCTAATCCAAACATAACTGAAAAGAAAATAATAGGAAGTAAATCTCCTTTTGCAAGAGATTCAAAAATATTAGTTGGAACAATATTTATAAATGTATCCATAAATCCATGGTTAGATGCAGCTTCTGCTGTACTCATATATTTATCAATATTAGTAGTTGCAAGAGTACTAATGTTTACTCCGCTTCCTGGATGAAATAAATTAGCTACAACTAAACCTATTATAATAGCGAATGTAGTTACAATCTCAAAGTAAAGTATTGTTTTTCCGCCGATTTTCCCTAATTTTTTAACATCTCCAACTCCAGCAACACCAACAACAAGTGATGAAAAGACAATAGGTATGACAATCATTTTAATTAATCTTATAAAAATATCTCCAAATGGTTGTAAATATGAAGTAACAACTGGATTACCATAAAAAACAGCTCCTACTATAATACCTAGTATAAGTCCAAGTACAATTTGAAATGCTAGTCCTAATTTTTTCATTTGTTTAATAGCCTCCTTGAGTAGTTTATAACTTGAAAATCATTTATTTGAAACTTTGCTAAATTAAATATATGCAAGAAATGAATAATTGAAATTTCATTTTATAGCATATAGTATATCACAAAAAAATAAACTTAGCTTTATATTTTTTAAAAAAAATTAATTTAATATATGTATTTGTTAATTAAAATTTAAGAAAATTAAATTGATATAAAAATAATTGATGGAAATCCTTCGCTGATTTAAAAAAATGCAAGTTTTACATTAATAAATAGAATATAATAACGAATGTTGTGTAAAAATATAAATATTTTATACGCTTTAACATTAAATTTTGATTGGATGTACTTATGAAGTTTTTATATAATATTTAATACGAAATTGCAGTTTTATTATATAGAAAATTGCAATTATATTAATAATTTATTTTAGGGTGAGAAGTTTATGAAAGAAGTATTACACTTAGGAGTTGATATAGGATCAACTACTATTAACCATATAATAAATGAATAAGTCTTTTACAAATATTTAAAAGGTATAGAATTAGATCTAATTCTATACCTTTTTGTTATTATTTATGAATTAATTAGTAAAGATTTTAGTTCATCAAAGCTAGAAATTTCATAAGTAGGTTTTATTGATGTTTCGTTTTTTATCTTGTTAGGGTTGTACCAACAAGTATCTATACCAAAGTTTATACCACCTTGTATATCAGAAGTTAAGCTATCTCCAACCATTAATACTTTACTCTTATCAGAAAAATTCATATGTTTTAGAGTATGCTCAAAGATTTTTGGATCAGGTTTTGATATTAGTATTTCTTCAGAAATTACTATAGTGTCAAAATATTTTGCTATAGTAGATTGTCTTATTCTTTTATCTTGAACAGAAATAAGACCATTAGTTATTATAGAAAGTTTATAAGATTTATTAAGATTTTCTATAAGGTCAGTACTATCTTCATATAGAAAAGAAGCATCAGCTAAATGATTCATATATGATTTAGCAAAGTTAGCTGCATCAAAATTTATATTTAATTTATCTGATAATCTTTTAAATCTTTCTATTTTTAATTTCTTTTGTGTAATAAGTCCTTGCTCAAACTCTTTCCATATAGCAGTATTTATTTCTTTATATACTTTTAAATGGTAGTTTTCGTCATATGCTATATTAAAGTCAAGCATAGCATTTTTAAAGGCTTTCTTTTCAGATTTTTTAAAATCAAATAGGGTTTCATCTGCATCAAATAGTATAACTTCATATTTCATAATATATCCTCCAGCTTTTGTATTTTTATATAAATAGTTTCATTATTAATTGAATAAGAGATTGTTTATTTATCTTTTTATGATATTTTACATTAAAAGGAATGATTATTAAAGTAGTTTTTTATTTATATATATTTACAAATTTATATAAATAAAATAATATATTTGTAAAATATAACACTTAAGCTATATTAAGTTATTTATATTTTTAGGGGGAGGAGTTACATGAAGGGGAATAAATTAAGTGCTTCAGGAGTTATTTTAATAATAAGTTTTTTAATTTATATTGTTTATTTGGTTTCAAGCAATATTTTATTAAACTATGGTATGGAGTTTAGAGAAAGTGTTATAGAGTTTATTGCTTGGGATAAGTTTGTATTTGTAATAATGTTGAATATATTAATTATTAGAATAATTATGAAGAGAAAAAAGATAGGAAAAGAAATGAAGTTGTTCTTTACTCTTATATCTTTTTTTATAAGTGCTATTATAACGTTTATTTTTGTTTTAGCACCATATATTTTAATTTCAAGAGTGGAAGCTTTAGCATATAAAGAAGGAAGATTAGTAGTAGCTGCTTCTAGTGATGGATTACATGATTCAAGGATAAGTTTTTATGAACCTATAAATTCTATTGTTATGAAGAATAGTGATATTAAGGATGTACATCATAATGCTCCTAACAATTGTTATTATTATGGAAAATCTAACTTTTTAGAAAATCCTGATTTTGATATAAGGGAAGAATCTGATTTTAGGGATTTAAAGCCATGGAGTGCAAAGGAAAAATTTAGCCATGAAGTGTTTAATTATTTAGGAAATCAAACTTACGATTTTGGTGGTATAGTAATTAAATTTAATAAAAAAGAAACATGGGTGAAAGAAGCTTCTATAGAAAGAAATATAGTTAAGTATGATGGTGTAAATATAATAGGTGAAAATATTGATACTATTAAAGAAAATATAAGTAAAGCGGAGAAAGATCATGATGACAGTACTATATATGAAGAATTTTTAGATGAAAAAGGTAATAGAAATGTTAGAATTGGTAGGAAATACAGATTTAATACTGAAGATGAGTATAGCATATATTATTATGACACGACTCTAGTTCTTAATGATAATGGAATAGTTACTTCAGTTAAATATTTAAATAGGAATTTTGAAGATGTAGATTAAGGTTTATACTTAGTAAATAAAAACTTATTAATTTATTAAAATATAATTTATATAAAAACATAAATACAAATGAGGTTTTTTAGTAAGTTTTGATTTAATAAAATTTTTATTTCACCTTAGTTTTAAGGAGCTTTTATAAGTCATCACTAAATTTTAAGGTGGATTTATTTGACTTTAAATCAGATATTTAATGGATTTAACCTCATTTGTATTTTTTTATTTTTAAGAGAACTTTTAATAGGAATAGGTATATAAAAATGTTTTAAAATTTGAGTCTACAGTTTTTAAATAAACATCTACTTCATCTAAACAATTAAACCCTTGGCTCTTATAAAATCCATAGTTACATCTATCATCTGTAAATAAGTAAAGAGAAGAGGAGTTCATAGAGTTCATATATTTTAAAGAATAATTAAGAAGAGTTTTTCCAATTCCAAGGCCTCTAGCTTCTTCAGATACAATAAATAAATTAATGCAACTATCAAAAAGATTTTCCTTTCCATTTAATAATTCTGAGTAAGCTTCTTTTATTTTAATAAATTCAGCTATTTCATTTTCATCTTTAATATTTTCTATAGGAAGAGTAGTTGGATATTTTTCTTCATTTAAAGGGGTGAAAAGATGGTTATAATTAGCCTTATCTCCATCAGCTTTACACAATATAAATCCTAAAACTTTATCACCCTTAGATGCCACTTTAATAAATGAACTTTCATAAATACTTTCCTTAAGATAAGAGCTTGTTATTACTTTTAAAAGCTCTTTATTATGGATAAACTTATCAAAGTTAAAGGCATCTTTAATTAAGTTTTCAAACTCACATAAATCCTCTTTTTTTACATCTCTATATATTACATCTTTCATAAATATATCATCCTTTCCATAAATTTTATCTACAATAAGAAAGTATAAATAGTGGAGTAACTCCAATGTCAATGCTTATTTTGAAAATATATTCATATAGATAATTTAATGAGATATAATTGAATATATAGTGAGTATAAGAGGTGAGAATATGAAGTTATCTATAGGTGAGGTAGCTAGGTTATTTAATATAAGTAAAGATACATTAAGATACTATGATAAGATAGGAATTTTGAAACCAGTGGTTAATAAAGAAAATGGTTATAGATTTTATGATATAAGACATTTAGAGCAATTAGGATTAATATTAGGAATAAAATATTTAGGTATTTCATTAAGTGAAATCAAAGAGATTATAGAAAATGGGGACATAGAGGATTATTATAATTTGATGCAAAAGCAAAAAGATATAATAAAAGAGAGGATTCTAGAACTTAAAAAATTAGAGGAATCCTTAGATAATAGTGGACAAGTAATAAATAGAATAATGAATTTTAAAAATCAGTATAATTTTTCTAAAGTCAATATAGAAAATTTAGATTTAAAACTCTATGAAGTGAAGGTAAGAAGTGCTTTAGACTTAGAGAATGAATCTAAGGTAGAGAAAAAATTAATAGAATTAAAAGATGAAGCATATTTTTATTTCTATGAAATAAAGGATAATAAACACATTATAGAAGAAGAAAACTTACTTTTTATAAAATCTAATGAGGATATAGAAAAATTTTTAAAAAAATCAAAGAACAAAGATAAAATTACCTTTAAAAGCATACAGGGAAAGTTTGCTTTAGTAGATTTTTATGGAACTGTAGAAGAAATTCATAATTATATACTTAGCATGAATAAATATTTTAGAGTGGATAAAGATAATTATGCCTTTATAGAATATGAATTTTACTTGCCTAAAAAAAGAGAGGAAGTAAAGTACTTTGTAAGAATATACTTAAGTTTATAGGATAGTGAATTATTGGCTATTTCAAAATAACTTTTGATATATGACATTATTTAGAGTGAAAAATAATAGTTGAAGAAAAGGATAAAAATATAACTGGAAATAAATTTCCAGTTATATAACCAAATTTTCAACTAATCTAAATTAAATCATCTAATCCATTAACGGTAGTTTGTTCATCATCATTAATAGGAATAACTATGCATTTTTGACCATCAATTATTTGAGATTTTATTTCAGGTATTTTTTCAGGTTTTACTTGAAGTACAATATCATATTCACTATTAATAGTAGTATTATCTTCAGATTCTTCTAAATTACTTTCTAAGATTTCTTCTGAGTTACTTTCTAAAGTTTCATCAGAAACTAAATCATCATTTTCTGTAAGAGAATCTTCTTCCTTGTCCATGGCAGCTTCTTTTTTCACTTCTTCAAGTCTAGTTTTTAGTATTGCCACTTGCTTTTCAAGATGTTCTTCTTTTTTTCTCTGTTCATTTGCTTTTAGAGTTTTGTTATCAATTAAGTTTTCAGCTAAAGGAAGATCTTCTCCAAAGCTTTCCACATAAGATTTTTCAATCTGGCTAGTAATATCTTCAGGAATTCCACTTTCTATTAATATATTTTGAACATCTTTATCTGTTAAAGCTATAGGTTCACAGTCAGGAGTATCTTCATACATAGAGTTATGTTCTTCTATCATATTATTTAAATTTTCTTGTACTTCCATAAATACTTTTTCTGCTTTTTCTTCATCTAAGAAAGAATCCTTAATAATTGATTGGAAGGTTTGCTTTTGAATAGTAGCAGTTTGTTTTGAAGTACAACCTAATACATTTTCCATTAATTCTGGATGAGTATCCTTAGCATTTTTAGTATAATACATAACAGAATTCACATCTGAGCTACGATCTATAAAAGCTGGGAATACAAATCCATTGGCAGGGGCTTCAACTACCCAATCTCTAATACGTGCTTTTATTTGATTTTCTTCTTCAAAATATCTAAGACCAGGACCAGAAAGAGAAACTGGACATACTGCACATAAAATATATTCATATACTTCTTCAGATTCATCTACCTTAAGGTTATCCTTAGTTTTAGTGATAACATCATAAGCATCATGGAAAAGAAGTATTAAAAAGTTACCTGTGTAATCATAATTATCTATTACTAATTTATAAAAATCATTAAGAAGTTCATCATCCTTTAATTGACTATTTTTTAATTGCATAAGAGAAACTTGTCTCTCATTAACAAGATAATCATTTAGTGGAAAGTTAAGTTCTAAAATATTGTTTCCAATAGTTCCAGACATTACTTTTTTAGCAATTTCTAAATACTTAAAGTATTCATCTTCATCTAAGTTAAGAAAAGTTTCCCTAAAGTTTAAAATAATATTTTTTTCTCCATTGACATAGCATCCACACATTTTAGTAAAGGTGCAATGGTCTTTTTTAAGACGTTTTTTTAATTCAAGTATATCTTTTTTTCTCATATATAAACTCCTCAATCTAAACTAATTAATATATTTTCATTATTAAGTATAGTATTTTTTATACATTAATTAAAGATTTTATTAAATGAATTCAGTGTAGATTACATAATATTAGATAAATATAAAATGGCAAAAAACTTTTTATTAATAATTATTTTTAAAAAACAATTGCATTAAAGTAAATAGTATGTTACTATAAGAGAGTAGCAAAGATGCTAACAAAAAAGTTTCATTTAGGTAAATAGTTTCTCGTAAATTAGAGATTATTATATCGATTTAGAATCTTTAATTTCAGGAGGAATATTTATGACAGATAAAATAATGACATGTAGAGATTGCGGAAGTGAATTCGTATTTTCAGTAGGAGAGCAAGAATTCTACAAAGAAAAAGGATTCGATAACGAGCCAACAAGATGTATGTCTTGTAGAAGAGCTAAGAAACAACAACAAAATAGAAGATAATTTTGAAGTGTTATAGGCTGTAGTTTTAAACTACAGCCTTTTTTATATTTTAATAAGTTAAGCTTCATTAACAATACACTTATCATTATTTAATTGATTTTTAAATACATTTCTAAAAACAAATCTTACAAAAGGTTGTATTAAAAATAATTGTGTGAAAAATGCAAATGGAAAATTAATTACAATGTTTTGTAGCCAATTCGCAATAAGTTCTGAATTAAATCCTTTAAAAAGTAAAGCTGAAACAAAGGACATCATAGGGCACATTAAGCAAATTGTTGAACATGTGATTGCTATATTTACTATATAAGGTTTGTCCTCCTTAGGATTTACAATGCTAAAAGCTAATTTAAATGCAAGTGGACCTGCAATAAAAATATCAAGTAAAAATGCAAATAAAAATTCAATTGGGACTATATTTATAGAGTCTATAAACACTTGATTACACATACCCCCCATCTCTATAGCAAGATTATAAAATACGAATAAGTGAACAGTTATTAGCACTGTTAAAAAAGCGAAAAATAACTGTTGAAATTTTGTCTTTGGCATATAATACCTTCCTCCATTTTCTAAAAATAACTATTTTTGTATTGTTGAACGACAAAAAAACACATGTATGCCTTTGTACCGTAATCAGATTTACGTGCAAAGCACTACATGTGTCGTTTCATTAAGGATTATACTACATATTTTCTTTAAAAGTCAATTTAAAATTAAATTTTTTGATTTATCTAGCATTTAATTAGGAAATATAAATCAATATTTTAGAAACTTAATTCTATTTGATTAATAGAAAAATTTTGCAATAATATAAACGAAGATTAAGAAATCGATTTCTTTTTTAGGTTTAATTAAACGGGTATTTATAAGATTTTATTATTTAAATATAGAGGTGATGGTTTGGATACATTAATAAATAAAAAAGTAGAAAAAAGTGATGATGTTTCTATAAAAACTTTAATTACTTATAGTATGGGAAGTTTAGGAAACAATATGATATACGCATTGATTAGTTCCTACCTTTTAATCTTTTTAACAGATAGTTTTAAAGTAGGGGCAGCTGCCATAGGAACCTTATTTTTGGTGGCAAGAATTATAGATGCAATAACAGACCCTATAATGGGGGTTATAGTTGATAATACTAATACTAAAATCGGAAAGAGTAGACCCTATTTATTTATCGTTCCTATTTTCATGGGAATAGCAACAATCATGTGTTTTTCAGCACCAGATTTAAGTTATAGTGGAAAAATAATATGGATATACATAGCGTATATTTTCTGGGGAATATCCTTTACTGCAATGGATATACCATATTGGTCATTATCTGCCAATATTACAAGATCTTCGTCAGGAAAAACTAAGATTGTTACATCAGCAAGAACAGTAGCCTATGTAGGTAATTTTATAATTTTAACTTCAACAATTCCGCTTGTATCAATAATTGGAAACTGGCAAACTGTGGCCATAATATATGTTTGCTTTGCTACTATATTTACTTGGGTTACAGCCTTTGGAATTAGAGAAATTAAGGATAATGTGGCAAAGAAAAAGGAAAAGCAAGGGTTTAAACAATTTATAAATCTATTAAAGACAAATAAGCCTTTAAGAATAGTTTTATTATCAATGTTAGTTTTAGAATTAAGTGGATCAATAAAAAATACAATATCTATATATTATGTAAAGTATAATTTTAATGCGGAAATGATGATTCCAGTAGTTAGTTCAGTTGGTATGGGAGCTAGTATATTAGGTGGAATAATGTCACCATTTTTAACAAAAAAATTAGGAAAAAGAAATACAGCTCTTTTAGGATTATTAGCTGGTGCAGCTGGATCATTTTTAGTATTTTTATTATCCTATTCTTCATTACCTTTAATGATAGTTATAAACTTCATAAGTGGAATTTTTGATGGAGCAGGTTATATTACCTTAACATCAATGGTTGCAGATTGTGTTGAGTATGGTGAATGGAAAACTGGAAAGAGATCAGAAGGAATGATCTTCTCTTTAAATATATTTAAAAGTAAGATTGCCAGTGCTATTGGGGGATCCTTATGTGGATATATCTTAGCGTATATTGGTTATACAGCAAATGAAAGTCAATCTACTTTTACATTAAACGGAATTCATTTAATACAGACTTTAGTTCCATGTGCCATTGTAATAATAAGCTTTATGCTACTAAGAAGATATAATTTATCTGAGGCAGAATATGAAGCTATAGTTGATGATTTAAAAAATGGTGTTACAAGAATAGGTTAACATTAATATGAAAAGTATAAGAGCTAATTTAGATATTAATACTAAATTAAGTGAAATTAATATAGTAATTATATTAAAAGTCTAATTGAGATTTTAGAAAATAAATTTCATATAATTTTAATTCTTATAAAAGATTTAAAAAGTATAACAGAGGTTTTAATTTACGCCTCTGTTATACTTTTTATTTTTGAAATTTTTTTGTTTTAAAGCTGTATTTTAAATTTATATACTTGTTTTATTTACTTGATTATTTCTGTAATTTAGTGGAGACATTGAAAAATGTTTTGAAAAAGTTTTTGAAAATAATAGTGAATCACTATAGCCTACACTACTTGCAACTTCACCTATGGGAAGTTTAGTGCCTTTTAGTAAAAGAGTGGCTTTGTACATTCTAAGATTTATTAAATATCTTTGAGGAGAAATTCCAAGATTTTTTATGAACATTTTATATAAATAACTTCTGCTTAAGTTTACATAATCAGCAATTTCTTGAACGGTTATGCTATGCATATAATTAGAATTAATGAAATTAAGGGCATCTTGAATATATGTGTGTAATTCCTTATCTTTGTATTCAAAGGGTTTTGGGAATTCTTCTATAAGTGCGTACAATAATGAGTAAAGTTCCTTTAGTAATAGTATGTCATCAGATCTTGAAGGATTATAAGTTTTTGATATTTCGCACATATTTAATATTATTTGTGGAATTTTTGAGTTTTCTTCACAATTAGCAACACAAGAGTTAGTAATAGAAGTTCTATTTAAATATTCATTAGCATTTGAACCACTAAAGCCTATCCAGTAGTATTCCCAAGGATCATCAATAGAAGCCACATACTCAACTTGCATACCTTTTAGTAGTATAAAGATATCACCTTGTTTTAAGTTAAATACCTTACCATTAAATTTAAAAGTCCCATATCCCTTAGTTACGTAATGAATAACGGCATTTTTCAATACTTCATAGTTATATCCTAATCCTGGTATACCTTGTTCTATACCACATTCATCTACATTCATTTCAAAGTTTTCTTTAACATACTTTTTCCACAATATTTGCATTTCTACCTCCTAACCTATAAAATTAATTAATTTTATAGTAGTCTTATATTAAACATTTACATGAGAGCTTTGCAAAGCAGTTTATCAACATAAAAGCTTTTTATTTTAAAATAAATTCTTCTAAATATAAGAATATTTTAAAGAAATATCTTTATATATTAGTTATTAAAATTTATAAGATTATAAGAAACATTATAACATATTTTAGAACTTTTTAACTATTTTAAAAGATTAATTTACATATTAACATTTAATTATGGGTAAAAACTATTTTGAAAAATGATTTATATGGAAGTATGTTTCTTAAATATATAATCATGTTTCATGAATACATAATTATTTTAAATGTATTGGGAGGGTAAAATGATATTAAAAAATGAATACCATGAAGATATTTCTAAACTGCATGTAAATATGATGCCAAGAAGAAGTTATTATGTTCCTTTTGTGGATACTGATGAAGCTTTAAATATTAAAGATAGAAGTAAGCAACTTAACTTCTTTTCACTTAATGGTAAATGGGAATTTAATTACTTTGATAGCTTACAAAAAGTTAAAGAGTTTGATGATATAAATCAAATTAGTTTTTCAGATAATATTGATGTTCCATCTCTTTGGCAATTAAAGGGATATGATTATAATCAATACACTAATGTAAAATATCCAATTCCTTTTGATCCACCTTTTGTTCCTATAAACAATCCATGTGGAATTTATAAGAGAGATTTTGAAATTGAAATACTTCCTGAAAATTATGATTATAATATAAACTTTGAAGGCGTTGATTCCTGCTTTTATTTTTGGATAAATGATAACTTTGTTGGGTATAGCCAAATATCTCATAGCATATCTGAGTTTGATATTACAGAATTTTTAGTAAAGGGTAAAAATACAATTACAGTCTTAGTTTTAAAATGGTGTGATGGAACTTATTTTGAAGATCAAGACAAGTTTAGAATGTCTGGAATTTTTAGAGATGTATATATATTAAGAAGAGCAAAGGAAAGAATAGTTGACTATAAAATAACTCAAAGTATAGATTTTTCAGCTAAAGAAGGAAAGTTAGACCTTGAAATTTTATCTAATATAGGAAATCCAAAAGGGAAATATTATTTGTTAAATCCTAATAATCACATGATAGCATCTGGAAATATAGATAATAATAAAATCCAAATCAATATTAAAAATGTAGAACTTTGGAGTGCTGAAATACCTAATTTATATACCTTATTAATTGAAACAGAGCATGAGGTTATAAAAGAAAGAATAGGTATGAGAGAAATTAAAATAGAGAATTCTATTTTAAAAATTAATAATAAAAAAATAAAGTTAAGAGGAGTTAATCATCATGATAGTAATCCAACTAAGGGATATGTTATGACATATGATGATATGATTCTAGATTTAAAAATAATGAAAGAGTGTAATGTTAACTCTATAAGAACAGCTCATTATCCTAAATCTCCGATTTTTTATGAGTTATGTGATGAATATGGTTTTTATGTTATGAGTGAGGCAGATATTGAAATTCATGGGGTTGTTGAACTATATGGATTAGGATATTTAGATAATTATAATATGATAGCTGATGATAAAGTTTATGAAAAGGTTATTATTGATAGAGTTGATTCATCTATAGTTCCTTTTAAGAATAAATCTTGTATTTTCATGTGGTCTCTTGGAAATGAGTCAGGATTTGGATGTAACTTTGAAAGAGGATTAGAATATGCTAGGGCATTAGATCCTACACGTCCACTTCATTATGAAGGTGCTTATTATGCTAGCAAAGAAAGAGAAAATGACTTTACAAATATTGATGTTATTAGTCGTATGTATATAAGTATAGAGGAAATCAAGGATTACTTTGAAAAAGGAATAGACAAGCCATTAATATTATGTGAGTATGCACATGCTATGGGAAATGGACCAGGTGGATTACAAGACTATGATGAAATGATACAAAAGTATGACCAGTTTGCAGGGGCATATGTTTGGGAGTGGTGTGACCATGCAATACTTATTAATGAAAATATTAATGATAAAAAAGCATATGGATATGGCGGCGATTTTGAAGAGGAAAATCATGATGGAAACTTCTGTGTAGATGGTTTAGTTTACCCAGATAGAACTCCTCATACTGGATTATTAGAATATAAAAATATCAATAGACCTATAAGAGCCATAGAATTTGATGAAGTTAAGAAAAGAGTTAAGCTTAAAAATATGTTTGATTTTAGGAATGCTGGTGAATTCTTAGATGTTACCTATAAAGTATTTTTAGATGGAGAAATAATTTTCGGAGATGATATAGATTTAGAAAGCTTAAAAGCAAAAGAAGAAAAATGGTATGATTTAAGCATATCAGAATTACCAAAGGAAATTATAACTATATTATTTCAGTATAAAGTGAAAAATCATAATCATCTGTATGAAAAAGGTGAAGTTCTAGGCTTTGACAATTTTATCATAAAAAATGGGGTAGATAATATCTCATCTGTTGATAAAATCATAAAAGGTAATATTAATGAACAAAAATTTTATGTAGAAGAAACAGTTAATAAGATTAAAGTTATAAATAATGAGTTTATTTATAATTATAATAAAAATACAGGTTCCTTTGATTTTATTCAAGCATTAGGAGAAACATTTATAGATGATCCAATGAAATTTATTATTTGGAGAGCACCTACAGATAATGATAGAAAGATTAAAAATCTGTGGATTGAAGCTGGCTTTAATCAAATTACTACAAGAGTGTATAATAGTAAAATTAAGGAGTTTTCAAATAGGGTGGAGATAACTAGCGATTTAAGCTTGATACCACCATATAGAGAAAGAGTCCTTGATCTTAAGGTAACATGGAGTATCTATTCAGAGGGGTTAATTAAATGCCATGTTAAAGGGGATAAAAATATGAAAACACCTTATTTACCAAGGTTTGGTGTAGAGCTTAAGCTGAATAAATCCTATGAAGAGGTAAGTTACTTTGGATTTGGACCATATGAAAATTACGTAGATAAAAATTCATCTTGTTATTTAGGAAGATTTAATTCTAAGGTTTCTGAAATGCATGAAGATTATATAAGACCTCAAGAAAATGGAAGTCATCATTATTGTAGAGAAGTAGCTATTAATAATGAAAAAGGAAAGGTTTATGTTTTATCAGAAAATGACTTTGCCTTTAATGTTTCACACTTTTCTTTAAATCAATTAACTAATGCAAATCATAATTTTGATTTGAATGAAGAAGAGGCAACTTATTTAATTGTAGATTATAAACAAAGTGGTATAGGATCAAATAGTTGTGGCCCTGATTTAGATGAAGAATATAGACTAAATGAAAAAGAATTTTCTTATGATTTCTACTTAAAATTTGTAAAAGATAATATAAAGGATAATTAAATATAATGTTTTAAATTAATTGCTGTCTTATATAGTGCCTTAAAACACTATATAAGATAGCATTTTTTATTTTAGTCTTAATACCAAATTTAAATTTATTTTCGTATATAGGTCTAATTAATAACTAGATTTTAAAATTGCATAGGAACTCTAAATTTGTTAGCTAAATTATTAAATTTGAATATGGTTGTCAGTTTATTTTTAGTAATTGTTTATATGAAAAATTTTAGCTTATTTTTAAAGCATATCACATTAACACATAGGATAATTTCAGAATAAGTTATTAGTTTATATTATGTGTGAATTTAATTCTTAAGGGATAATATCTTTTAAAATTTTTGTGGGATTTTAAATATATTTATGTAAATATGCAAAATATATCTTATATATTATAAAAATAAATGAGGTGAACTTATGAAATCTGTATGGAGTGAAAGTTGTAAATTTAGAAAGAGAGAAGCTTTAAATAAAGATATAAAAACTGATGTTTTAGTTATTGGAGCTGGAATAGCAGGGGTATTGACAGCATATATGTTAAAGCAAAAGGGGAGAGATGTAGTTTTAATTGATGCAGCTGAAATAGCAAGTGGTAATACAAAAAATACCACAGCGAAGATTACATCTCAACATGATTTAATCTATAGTAAATTAATAGCAGAGTTTGGAGAAGAAAAGGCTAGACAGTATGCAAAGGCAAATGAGCTTGCAATAAAAAAATATAAAGAAATCATTGAAGATAAGAGAATAGAATGTGATTTTGAAGAAAAACCAGCATATGTTTATTCTTTAAATGAAGTAGATGTTCTTAAAGAAGAGGTGGAAGCTGCTAAAAACCTTGGCATTGATGCCGAATTTGTTCAGGAAGCAAATTTACCTTTTAAGATTAATGGAGCTGTTAAATTCAATAATCAAGCACAATTTAATCCACTTAAATTTTTAAAAGGTATTTCAAATGAATTAGTTATTTATGAAAATACTAGAGCTTTAGAAATAAAAGAAAATCTAGTAGTTACAAGTGGAGGAAACATAACTGCGAATAATATAGTAGTAGCCACTCATTATCCAATAATGAATGCTCCTGGATATTATTTTATGAAAATGCATCAAGAAAGATCCTATGTTTTAGCCTTGGAAAATACAAGTGAAATTGATGGAATGTATATAGACCTTAATAAAGAAGGATATTCTTTCAGAACTTATAATAATTTATTATTACTTGGAGGAATAAGTCATAGAACAGGAGAAAATGAAGAGGGTGGAAGTTATGATGAATTAAGAAAAGTTGCTAAAAGGTTATATCCAAAGGCAAAGGAAAAATATTATTGGTCAGCTCAAGATTGTATGACTATAGATGGAATACCTTACATAGGAAGATATTCTAGTGAAACTCCAAATATATATGTTGCTACAGGATTTAATAAATGGGGAATGACAAGTTCTATGGTTTCAGCTATGATAATATCAGATATGATATTAGAAAAAGAGAATGATTTTTCAGAAATATTTTCTCCAAGAAGATTTGATTTATCTTTATCAATAAACAATATTGCTAATGATTTAATTGAAACAGCTAAGAATTTTATTGCTCAAAAAGTATATATTCCAAGTAGCGAAATAGAGCATATTAAAAATGGGCATGGAGGAATTATTGAATATAATGGTGAGAAGGTTGGTGTTTATAAAAATAAAGAGGGAAAAGAATTTTTTGTATCAACAAAATGTACCCATTTAGGATGCCAACTTAGTTGGAATTCAGATGAATTAACATGGGATTGTCCTTGTCATGGATCAAGATTTGATTATAAAGGAAGGTTAATAGGAAGTCCAGCTACTAAAGACCTTGTAGAGGATTAATAATATTATGAATGTAAATAAGAATACTAACCAAGAAGGTACTACTTCAAGGGCTAGATAAGTGAAGGATAGTTTTTAATTGGTTAATATTTAACTAATTGAAACCTATTATGATAATAGTAAAAGATTTACCTAAAGAACTTAATAGCATTTTTTTAATAGAATAAAAACTGTAAAAGAGCTGTATCAAAATATAAAAATAAAACTTACAAATATGATAAACAGAATTTCTAGCTAAGATTTATGAACATATGTAAATTAATATAATTATTATATGAAGCTAGTAATTTTAAAAATATATTTGTAAGTTTTATTGTTAAGTTTTAAAAAATAATATTTAAAATTTTAGTATTAAACAGCAAATTTCATAGAAACTAATAAGACTATTACAGCTGTTGTAAATATAGGAATAAGGACAGAGGTTACAAACATATCCTTATATGCTTCTTTATGAGTTAAACTACAAATTGCTAAAGTAGTAATAACTGCTCCATTATGAGGAAGAGTATCTAACCCTCCAGAAGATAGAGAAGCTATTCTATGAAGTATTTCTGGTGAAATATTCATAGCCTGACTCATCTGTAAGTATGTTGGAGCAAGAGCATCTAAAGATATTCCAAGTCCTCCAGAGGCTGAGGCTGTAAGTCCACATATTAAGTTAACCGATAAAGCTTCAGAGATTATTGGGTTTGATGAAACGCCAAATATAACTGATTGTATAAGAGTGAACACAGCTAGTGACTTTATTACACTTCCATATCCAACTATGGCACTAGAATTTAATAGTGGTTTAAATGAGTTAGTAACTCCTTTATCTAATACTGATTTTAAGTTTTTTATTTTTTTAAAGTTAGTTATTATTAAAAATAAGTCTGCTAAAACTATAGCAATTATTACACTCCAAGTTCCAGAAACATTACTTAAAGTTGTATTAAATTCTTTAAGATAACTTCCATCTATATTTTCATAGTAAACTTTTGAAAAGAATAAGTTAACTATAAAAATTATTATTATAGGAATTATTGCTTTAAATATACTAGGTAAGTTTTCATAGTTTTCATTAACCATTGAATCGTTATGATTTCCATATCCCTCACCCTTAGCTTTAGCTGATTTTGCACGGCGTGTAAGCCATATCATGCCAAGCGTTAGCATCATAATACTTGCTAATAATCCTATAAGTGGTGCTGCAAAAGTATCTGTACCAAAATATTTCATTGGTATAACATTTTGAATTTCTGGTGAACCTGGCAGAGCAGTCATTGTAAAAGTAAATGCTCCAAGAGCAATTGTTCCAGGTATAAGTCTTTTAGGAATATCAGCTTCTCTAAATAATGTAGAGGCAATTGGATAAAGAATAAATGCCACTACAAATAAGGAAACACCACCGTAAGTAAGTAATGCTCCAGAAAGAACAACGGCTAATATTGATTTTTCTTTTCCAAGTTTTTTAGTTATAAAGTGAGCTATAGATTTAGCATAACCTACCTCTTCCATTAACTTTGCAAAAATTGCTCCTGTCATAAAAAGAGGGAAATAATTTTTTATAAAACTTGCAAAGCCAGACATATATATTTCAGTATAACTAGCCATTAAATGTGCATTTAATCCAGTAGTAAGAAGTATAGTTACTAATGCTACAATGGGAGCTGTTATTATTGTTGAGTACCCTTTATAAGCAAGATACATTATAAGTATTAAGGATAATATTAAACCTAAGATATTTGTCATTATGATTAAATAGCTGCATCTAAAAAATAAATTATTATAAAACTAACAAACATATTAAGATAATTATTAGATTTTGCTAAGAATTTAAATTCTAAAGTTAATCTAGATATTCTCTTCATACTATTTTTGCGTTTTATTTTTATATTTCTATACAGCACTATCTCCTTTCTTTAGTTAAATTCATTTATTATTTTTTCTTTTTTATATTTATAAATTCATAAAATTAAATTAATAATTTTGATTTGATAAAATATTATATCATATAATAATTTATATTAAATAAAATTAAGAGGTGAATAATGGCAAATAGCTTCTTTGTTAATCGTTTACTAAACTGTGTTATAATATTATTGTATAAAAGTTATTTATAAATGATTTATTTTTAAAGAAAGTATTATAAAGGGTATTTGAGTATGGCATATTTTAAATATAAAAATCAATCTTGTTATTATGAAGAAATAGGAGAAGGAAGACCATTATTATTTTTACATGGTAATACGGCTTCTTCAAAGATGTTTTCTCTTATTGTTGATAAGTATTCATCAGATTATAAGGTGATTTTATTAGACTTTTTAGGACATGGAAAATCAGATAGACTTGATAAATTTCCAATAGATTTTTGGTATGATCAAGGAGAGCAAGTTATTGAATTTTTAAGACAAAAGAAATATAAAGATGTTTACATAATAGGAAGTAGTGGGGGAGCCTTAGCAGCAATTAATGCCGCTTTAGAGGCACCAGATCTAGTTGATAAATTGATTACTGATAGCTTTGAAGGAGAAGTACCTTTAAAAGCATATACTGAAAACATAGTCAAAGAAAGAGAACTTTCTAAAAATGATGAAAATGCTAGAGGGTTCTATGAATACATGAATGGAGATGATTGGGAAAGCATAGTGGATAAAGATACTGAAGTTACTTTAGAGCATGAAAAGAAAATAGGTAAGTTTTTTCATAAACCTTTAAATGAATTAAAAGCTGAAATACTTATGACTGGAAGTCGAGAAGATGATATTTTAAGCTTAAATAATAAAGACTTTTTTGAGAATACATATAAAGATCTTATTAAAAAGGTAGGACATGGTGAATATTACATTTTTGAAAAAGGTGGACATCCTGCAATGTTTTCAAATTATGAGAAGTTCATTAAAATAAGCAAAGAATTTTTTTATAATAAAGTAAATATTAAATAAATTAATATATGCATTCGCTCCTATTATGGGAGTGAGTACTTTTTTTATATAGAAAAGAGCTCATTCTATATAGTGTTTTTATTTTAATTCAATTAAACATTATTAAAAAGGGTGGTACCGCGAAATTATTTTGCCCCTTGAGTTTTTACTCAAGGGGATATTTTTTTGGAGGTAAAAATTATGAAAAGAAGTTTAATAAATGAATTAAAAAATCATTTGAATGAAAATGTGTGTATTAAGGGATGGATATATAAAATTAGAAGATTAAAATTTATAACGTTTATTATTATAAGAGATAGGTCTGGATTAGTTCAGTGTGTTGCTGAAAATGAAAAGCTTGATTTATCAAATTTAACTGTGGAATCTGTAGTTTCTATTGAAGGAGCATTAAAAGAGAGTAAAAATTCATTAAATTCCTTTGAAATACAAGTAGAAAATATAGAGATTATAAATAAGGCAAAAGAAGAGCTAAAAATAGAAGTAAATAAAGAAACTTTAGATATAAATTTAGATACTATGCTTAATAACAGAATGTTAAGTTTAAGGCATAAAAAGATAAATGCTATTTTTAAAGTTCAAAATATAATAACAGACTCATTTAGAGAGTTTTTAAATAAAGAAGGTTTTACAGAAATTCATACCCCTAAGATTGTTAAAGAGGGAGCTGAAGGGGGAACAGAAGTTTTTGAGGTGAAATATTTTGAAAATAAAGCATATTTAGCACAAAGTCCTCAATTCTATAAGCAAATGATGGTTGGAGCAGGGTTTGAAAGAGTTTTTGAGATTGGTCATGCATATAGAGCTGAGGAGCATAATACCAATAGACACCTTAATGAATATGTAAGTATGGACTTAGAAATGGGATTTATTGAAAATGAGTTTGACATTATGAATTTAGAAGAAAATTTACTTAAATTTATATTAAACTCTTTAAGAATTAAAGGAAAAGAATATCTAGAGTTATTACAAGTTGAATTGCCTGTTATATATGAGGAAATACCTAAAATAGAATTTAATGAGGCAATAGAGATATTAAAAGAACAGTATAATAAAAATGACTTAGATGGTGACTTAGACCCAGAAGCAGAAAAACTTTTATATAAGTATGCAAAAGAAAAACTAAATAGTGATTTTCTATTTTTGACTAATTATCCAAGAAAAAAAAGGCCAATGTACACAATGCCTAAAGGAGAGAAGGGAACTCATAGTTTTGATCTATTGTTTAGGGGAATAGAGATAACAACAGGTGGGCAAAGAATACATGACTATGAAATGCTAGTAGAAAATATGAAATATAAGGGGCTTAACCCTAATAGTTATGAAAGTTATTTAGAGTTATTTAAATTAGGGATGCCTAAACATGGTGGATTGGCTATTGGTCTAGAAAGAATAACAGCAAGAATTTTAGGGTTAGAAAATGTTAGAGAAGCAACCTTAATAACTAGAGATAGAAAAAGGCTTGTTCCATAGAAAGAATAGAAGTATTTAAGAATATTACTTTTTAATAAAATATATTAGCTTTAAAAATTCATTATATTAAAATTAAATTTTAAGAAAAAATAAGTTTTATAGTATGCGAATTAAATAATCTGCATACTTTTTTTATGAGAAATTTTATTAGAATATCTAATTGATTTATTTCAATTCAAGTTCTTTTTTTTTTCTTTTTAAGAAAAAAAAAAGAACTTACTATAATTGAAATTAATAATATAATATGTATAAATAGTAAATATTGTTTAATATATAATGTTATTTAGAAATTTTTATTTGAGTTTAGTCAATAGGTAGTATAAAAAATGTACATTAGAATATTCCCTACAAATTCTTAATGTTACATTTTTTAATCTATTTAAATAAAAATAAGAAAGGGTTATTAAGTATGGATAAAAGAAATTTTTTAATCAAAAAAATGATATCATTGTTAGCTGTTTTTGCTATGTTTCTTAGCTTTGGCTCGCCATTAACAAGTAAAGTAGTAAAAGCTGCTGGACAAGTACCTAGTGATAATGATACAGCATTAGGAACAGTACACAATGTAGCAGAAGGAAGTACAGTAACTGCATATCAAATTGTAAAAGGAAATTATAATGAGAATGGATTTATCGGTTACGTTTTTAATAGTGCTTTAGGTGGGAATTTAAAAATTGCTGATCCAACAAAACCAACTCAAGAAGAAATTCTTGCAATTGCAAAAGATACTAATGCTTTAAATAGTTTACCAGCTAATGAAAAAATTACAATGACTCCTGGAGAAGATAAAACAAATTATACAGCAAATTTAAATGCAGGTTATTGGTTAGTAATAGCTACTCCTAAGGATAAAGGTACTACTATTTATAATCCAATGTTATTAGGTATTTATTACAATAAAGGTGGTAGCGATAATTCAATGGAACAAGGCTTAATTGATGCTAACACAAATTGGAACCTAAATAGTACTGAAGCATGGGCTAAAAAAATAGAGCCTACTATAAAAAAGGAAATTGAAAATCCATACAATGGTAATAATAAAGGTGCAGACCAAGCTGTTGGTGAAAATTTTAATTTCAAAGTAACTGCACTTATTCCAGGATATTCAAAAGAATATACTAATGTGAAATATATTATTACAGATAAATTAAGTGAAGGATTAGATTACAATGATGATTCTATCAAGGTAACTGTAAATGGACAAGTCGTTCAAGAAGGAGAAAATACTTTTGAATTTATAAAAACAGATGCTCAAAACATAAAAATAAATTTCAATTCTAATTATATTCTTGAAAATGGTGGAAAAGAAGTTATTGTTACATATAGTGCAAAATTAAACAATAATGCAAAATACAACTTTGATCCAAATACAAATGATGTTACTTTAGAATATAGTAATAATCCAGATACAACAAAAGATAGTACTAAGATACATGATCGTACTTATCAATATACATTTGGTATAGATGCTGATTTATTTGGTTCAAGACAAGATAAAAATAAGGTGACAAGAGAAATTATAAAAGTTGATGAAACTGGTAAAGTTTTAGATCAACAAACAGAAAATTTAATGGAAACTGGTCAAAAGGTAGAAGGGCCTTTATCTGGAGCTGAATTTACATTAACACCTAAAAATGGAACTCCGGGAAAAGTACTTACTGCAATTTCAGATAATGGTGGTAAATTAAAATTTACTGGTTTAGCTACTGGTGAGTATGAGTTAGTGGAAACTAAAGCACCAGAAGGATATGCTTTAAATAACACACCTCAAAAAGTAAAGATTACTGCTACATATAATCCAGAAGGTACTTTAAAAACTTATAGTATAACAATTAATGATCAAAATACATCGACATATACAGCAACCTATGAACAAGATGGAAGTATTAAAGAAATTAAAGATGATACAAAAACTTCAATAATCAAAAATACAAAATTAAGTCAATTACCATCTACAGGTGGAATGGGTACATATATATTCACTTTTGTAGGGGTTACCTTAATGGCTGGTGCTATAGGAAGCCACTTCTTATTTGGTAAGAAAAAATCAAGAGTATAGAGTTACATGGAGTAATTAATATTACTTAGGTAATTAAATAAATTCGTACTAGGTAATTCTAGTACGAATTTTTTCTATAGGAGGAAATATTGAAAGGCGTTAAGAAGATTTATATTGTTTTAATATTTATACTTGGATTAAGCATAGCTTTTTATCCATTGATAAGTGATCAATGGAATAAATATAGGGCTAATAAATTAATTGCTAATTATGATAATGTTGTTAAAGAAATAAAACCTGATGAAATTAAAAAGAAAATAGATGATGCTAGAAAGTACAATGAAACATTAATTGGTGGGGTTGTACCAGATGCTTTTTCCGTTAGAAATGGTGTTAAAGATAAGGAGTATGAATCATTACTAAATATAAATAATGATGGAATAATTGGAAGTGTTGAAATCCCATCAATTGATGTTAACATACCAATTTATCATTATACTACAGATGAAGTATTGGCTAAGGGGGCTGGTCATCTTTTTGGTAGTTCGTTACCTGTAGGTGGAGAGAGCTCACATACTGTTATTTCAGCTCATAGGGGATTGCCAAGTGCTAAGTTATTTACTGATTTAGATCAACTTAAAGAAGGAGATTTATTCTATTTTCATGTATGTGGTGAAATTTTTGCATATAAAGTAGATCAAATATTAGTTGTTGAACCAGAGCAAACTTCTGAATTAGCAATTAAGGAAGGTGAAGATTTGGCTACTTTATTTACATGTACACCGTACTCAATTAACTCACATAGATTATTAGTTCGTGGTCATAGAGTTCCATACGATAAAAAAGAAGAAATTCAAGAGAAAGAAAAAGTAAAAAATGTACAACCGTATTTCTTAATAGTAGAAATTGCATGTATTATTGGAGGAATATTATTAGCTTTAATTTTAGTTAAATTACTTGACTTTATTAAAAAAAGACGAAAAGAGTGATTAATTTTATGAGCAAAAAAAATAATAAATTAAGTTTAATTTTTTCATTTTTAATTTTCTTTATTGGAGCTAGTATATTTTTTTATCCAACTATTAGCGACTTGTGGAATAAACATGTAAATAATCAATTAGAAGTAAAGTATAGTGATAAAATCTCCAAAGAAAATACTGTTGAAAAAGATAGAATTTTAAATAAAGCAATAGAGTATAATAAACAGCATTTAGTCAATACGGTTAAAGATGTATTTAGTAATAATGAATATTCAAAAGATAATGTATATTATTCATTACTTAATCCTAATAATGATGGCGTTATGGGGATTCTAGAAATACCTAAAATAAATCAAAAACTAATTATTTGGCATGGGGTTGGAAAGGAAGCTCTTGAAAATGGGTGTGGACATATTGAAGGAACTTCGCTTCCTGTTGGTGGAGAAGGAACCCATGCAGTTTTAGCATCACATAGTGGTTTTACAAATGCACGTTTATTTACTGATTTAGATAAGTTAAAAGAAGATGATTTATTTTATATTCAAGTTTTAGATAAAAAGCTTGAATATAAAGTTGATAAAATTTCAGTTGTATTACCATCAGATCTTTCTCAGCTATCTATAGAAAAAGGAGAAGACCTTGTTACATTAATTACATGTACACCATATGGAGTAAATAGTCATAGGTTATTGGTTAGGGGGAAACGAATGAACCATTTTAATAATTCCAAAGAGATAAAAAATAGGGATATAGACATAGACAATTCTAATAAAAATAAGAAAATTTATAGTTATATACTCTTAATATTAGTTAGCTTAATAGCAATTATTATTGTTAATAAGATAGTAATAGATAAATCTAAAAAAAGAAAAGAGTGATAATATTTTTACTAAGCTAAAACAATTATAAATTAAAAAATATGTTATTTAGCTTAACTTAATTTTATTCAAGGAGTGTCTTAATATTAGGTTTAACAATTTTGTCTATACTTTCATTAATAAGTGGAGTAAATATGGAGGTGAGTTAATTTATGAATAGTAAGGGTATAGATACCAAAAAATTAATGTCAATTATAAGCTTAATAATGACAGTTATATTTTTAAGTATTTTATTGCCTACTAATTTAACAAAAGCAGAAGAAAAGTCTGATAGCATGTCTGTTGAAAAAGTATTAAATTCAGAAATGTATAATAATTTCAATAATGAAATATTAAACAATAAAAGTAGTATTAATTACACTACTGATAATAATCAAGGTACATGGCCAGTAAATTGGGAGTATGGAAATGTAAGCAATAAAAATAAAATAAACAAAAGTGTATATGGCAAGAATCAACCATTAGAATATAATGAAGGATATTTAACAAAGAAAGCTTATACAACAGATGAAGATAATGTATTTGACATTAATCTAAAGATTCAGGGGAAAAAAAATCAATCTTTAAAAAAAGATGTGGTTTTCCTTTTAGACAATTCAAATTCTATGACAACAAATAATCGTGCAATAAAGATTAAAGAACAAATTAAAAATGTTATGGATAAGCTAAATACTAATAATACACGTTATGCGCTTGTTACTTATGCCTCAACAATTTTAGATGGAAGGTATTATCATTTAATTGATAGATCTATAGGGGATAATAAATATACAGTTTATAAAGGTTATACAAGTAACCAGTGTTATCTAAATTTTACTAGTAATATTCAAGAGATTTATAATAAAATACCTACTACTGTTCCAAATCAGAGAAATAATGGTTATGTAGGGGGAACATTTACTCAAGAAGGATTATTGAAAGCAATAGAACTTTTAAAAAATAGTGATGCTGATGAAAAAATTATTATTCATCTTACTGATGGGTTACCAACATTTTCTTTTCTTTTAAAAGAGTTTGGAGGAAATGAAAAAGCTATTTTTGACTATAACACTCAATATAATGGTATTGGTGTACGTGGATTTGGGACATCATACTTTTTTAATACTAAAACTCAAAAGCCGTATATATATTCTAGAGAAGAAGTATATTCTGCTTTAAATCGTTCAATAAATAAAAATGAATCAATATGGAATAATGGTTTTCCAACTACTTTAGAAGCAGAGAATATTAAAAAGGAAAATCCGGACATTAATATTTACACTATTGGGATAGAACTTAAAAAAGAAGTATATAAATGGGATGATTATAGAAAATATTATAATGCTGAAGGTGTTGTTGAACTTCCAGAAATAAAAAAATTCTTAGAATCAATTTCTTCTAGTCCTGCTGAGGCTTTTGTTAATGAAAATGTTGATGATATTGATGAGATTATTAATAAAATTATTGATAAAATAAAGAATTCAATAAATGATGGTACTGTTATAGATCCTATGGGTGATATGGTTTATATTGTTAAAAATGGAGAATTTAATAATGAGGATTATAAGTTAACGGCATCTAATAATAAGTTATTAGAAGGTGTAAAAGTAGGATATAACGAAAAAAATAGACAGATAGTTCTTACAGGACTAAATTTAGGTGAAAATGAATGGGTTGAATTAAATTATAAAGTAAGATTAAATACAAGCAACCCTGACTTTAATGGGGATTTTTGGTATCAAGCTAATAAAAGAACTGTTTTAAACCCTAATAATAAAGAACCAAATATTTTTCGTGACTTTGTAATACCTTCTGTTAGTGGAAAAAGACCATCAATAGAAGTTAAATTAAAGAAGATATCAAGTGAAACATCAAAGCCATTAGCTAATTCAGAATTTGAACTTTATAATTCTATAAATGAAAAATTAGGCTCTTTTACAACAAAAGAAAATGGGGAGGTAAGTCTTGGGTATTTACCAGAAGGTGAGTATAAGTTAAAAGAAATAACCCCACCAAAAGGATATATTTTATCTAAAGACTTTATTAATTTTAAGATTAATAATGGAAAGGCTATACAAGATGGAAATGAAGTAGAATTTATTACGGTAAGTAATAAAGTTAATAGTATATGTATAAAGAAAACTGATGATGCAAAGTTAGAAGCTGATGCTAAATTTTTAAGTGGAGCAAAATTTGAATTAAATAAAGCTAATGATAAAAATTTCAAACCTTTAGTAAAAGAAACTGATGATAAGGGAGAAATAGAATTTAATGAGATTGAACCTGGTACTTACTATTTAAAAGAAGTTCTTGCTCCTAATGGATATGAACAAATTAAGGAAGACATAGGACCAATTGTAGTTGATAATACTGGTGTAGTAACAATTCCTTGGGATAAATTAAAAAGCAACGATGTAGAAAAGTGGAATAATCAAGAGATTATTCGTATAAAAAATAAAAAGTTGAAATCGGCTGTATACATAGATAAAGTAGATGCAATAAATCAAGGAATAAAGTTAAGTGGAGCAAAATTTTCACTTTATACTAATGATGAAAATTATAAAAATGATAAAAAGCTAGTAAGAAATGGTGTAAATTATTATTTAATAAGTGAAAAAGTATCAAATTATGAAGGTAGAATTGAATGGGATAATCTTAATTCAGGACAAGAATATAAATATCTTATTCAGGAGACTGAGGCACCAAAGGGATATACTGTAAGTGGAAAAGAAATATTATTCCATTTTAAAGATAATACTGTTGTTATAGATAATGAGAATGATGTAAAAGCACTTGCTAGTATAAATGGACAAGTTATTAGTATTAAAAATGCTAAAATATATAAGCTTCCGTCATCTGGCGGTATCGGAGTGTACCCTTTCTTACTTATAGGGACACTATGTATGGCTTTAAGTTTAATATATAGTTTTAATAGTAAGGTTTTAAATAAAAGGAAATAAAATACTTAATTTAAATATGTTAGATGTTATTTAAAATAAATTGAAAAGAGCAAATCAAAAATTAATACTTTGATTTGCTCTTTTCATTCTAAGTTATAAAATATTATATCTTAATCTTTTATAAAATTAGTTACAAAAAATTGTATATAATATCATAAATTTTTTTTGTAATTAGATAAGATTAAATAAATTTTTGTGTGCGAAATAAATTTTCAATACAATTTAAATTTGAGAAGCACTTTAAATTTAAAAAGATTCTTAAAAATGAAAATTTAATACTTTATGAAAGGAGTATAAATGTTTAAAGAGGAATTATTAGAAAGGTCAAAAAGAATTCAATTAAGTATATTAAAAAAAATTTGTTTTAATAATGGAAAAATATCTAAAAATGATCTGTGTAACAATTTAAATATTTCATTCCCTACATTAAGATCATATATAAAGGAAATCGAATTCTTATTAAAGAGTAATAATTGTAAAAATACTCAGATAATATGTACTAAAAATTATATTTTATTAAAATGTGATAAACATTTTAATTTAGATAAATTAACATCAAAATTAATAGAAAACTCCTTAAAGTTTAGGCTTCTTAAATATTTATTTGAAAAAAATTCATCACTGTTAAGTACTATAAAAATATGTAATGAATTGAATATTAGTAAATCTACTTTAAATAAAAATATTATTGAATGTAATAACATTTTACATAACTTTGATATATGTATAAAAAAATTTAAATTTATAGGATCACCGATTCAAATTATATATTTTTTTTATTTGCTTTTTATAAATACTGGAGTAATTTTAAATGGTGAAAGTTTTTTATGTAATAATTTAGTTGTTTTTTTTTATGAAAAATTTAATATCTCTTTAAATTCAAAACAAAAATATCGGTTAAGTATATGGTTATTTACCATTAATAAAGGATTTTCCTTTTTTAAAAAAGATTATAAATTTGTTAATCTTCATAAAGAAGTTATAGAAAGCTTAAATAATACTAGATTGTTCTTAGATTTTAGAAAATTTTTTGAAGAAATTTATTTGAATAAAAGTTTAAATCAATACTTAGCCTATATAACAACATGTTTTTTATTGAGCTTCAATATTTTACCCATTGATTTTATTTACAAAAATTACGAGTTTAAAAATAGTAAGTCCTATAAAATATATGATTTTATAATTAATGAAATTAAACAATTATATGTAAATCCTATACACATAAATAATATTTTAAAAGAAAATATACTAAGTATATGTTATAGATTTTATTTCTTTAAAGGAATTTTTTATTCAAATGACTATATAACAAGAAAATATTATTTAAATAAATTTTCAAATCAGTCTAGGATAAAGTTTGTTGAAAATTTATTATTAAAATTACATAATTTAGATGGCTATGATAAGACAAATGATGAGTTCTTTAAATTTGTAATAATTATTACTTTAAGTTATATAAATGGAAAAATTAAAAATTCAATAACTATAGGTATATTATCATATAATGAAGATTTAGTTTTAATACCTAAAATTATTAACTTAAATGATTATTTAAGAAAAAAATTCGATATAAATATAGAGATATATAATAAAAACAAAAATTATGATTTAGTATTATCAAATATAGTTTCGAACACTGATAAATTATCTAATAACTACCGAAGAATGTATTTTTTCACAAATTTAGATGAACAATATGATTTAAATAATATTGTAGAAATATTAAAAGAAATTGATAATAGTATTGAATACTAAAATTATGAATAGGAGTATTAACAAAGTTTATGCAGAGAATTATATAAAAATTCAATCAAAAATATCAGAATTTTTTAAAGAGGATAATTTAAGAAAATCATTTTTGAAGGTTCCATCATTATTTATTACGTATGGACGAAAATAAGATAAAAGGTAAAACTGTAGATTAAATATTCTACAGTTTTTTTATTTAATTTTTTCAATGTGACCCCGGTCATATTTAAGATAAGCACTTTGAAATTATAATAGCATCATAAGAGAGAGGCGATAAGCCAAATAAATAATAAGAAATTTTTATTTATAGGAGGAAGTAGTTAGCATAAATTTATTATGCTATTGAAATTTATATATGGAAAATAAAAAAGTAATATTAAAAAATGGACAAGCAAAGGTTATTGATTCTGAAAGAATCAAAATGTTAACTGACTTTTTAAGAAGAATAAATAAAGAAGGTATAACTAAAGAATTAAGAGAAGAAGGATTAGATATTGTAAAGTCAATTGATCCGTTAGAATTATCAATTGCAGAACAAAATTTAATAGATGATGGTATGGAGCCTAGTGAATTAAGACATTTATGTGATATACATATGGAGATTCTTAAGGATGAACTTGAAAAATTAAAAAGCAATATATCAAGGGGGCATGTCTTAGATACTTTAGTTGAAGAGCATACAAAGATATTAGCATTATTAGAAGATCTTGAAGCAGTTACTAATGAGATAGTAAAAATGGATAAGTATAATAAGGAAAAGGAAGAATTTTCAAAGGCTTTAGAAATAGTACAAGGTATTTTAGATGCAGAACTTCATCATAAGAGAGAAGAAGATGTATTATTTCCAGAGTTAGAAAAGAGAGAGATTACTGGTCCAACAAGAATAATGAGATTAGAACATGATCAATTAAGAGAAAAAAAGAGAAGATTAAAGGAATTAATAAAAGTAGTTGAATATCTTGATTTTGAAGACTTTAAAGATAATCTTCAATCTTTATCTAAAGAAATTTGTTTTGAACTTAAGGATCATATATTTAAAGAAAATTATATTTTATATCCAACAGCTTTAGAGGCTATAAAAGATGAAAAACTTTGGGAGAATATGAGAGAAAAATGTGATGACATAGGATATTGTCCATTTACTCCAAAAGAATGTATAGAAAAATAGTTTGTTATAAATATTTAATTAAAAGTTTAGGAGGAAAGCACTATGGAAAAGTTAATTAGAAAAGATTATAGTTTAGGAGAAGTTGTTACTGTTTACCCAGCAGTTGTTAAGAAATTTAATGATATGGAATTAGATTATTGTTGTGGTGGAAGTAAGAGTTTAGAATTAGCACTTAAGGAAAAAGGTGTTGATGTTGATAAATTTGTTGAAGATTTAAATAAAGAATTCAAAGAGTTTAAATTTGAAAACTCTCAATATGTAGATTGGAGAGAAAAATCTTCAGAAGATTTAATTAATCATATAGTTGAAACTCATCATGCAGAGACTTTCAGATTATTAAAAGAAATAGATCCATTGATGGTTAAGGTATTTAGAGTACATTTTTCACATGGTCCAGAACTTTTAATGAAAGTTCATAGCCTTTTTGGAAAGCTAAAATGTGAATTAGAAGAACATTTACTTAAAGAAGAGAATATTTTATTTCCATTAATGATTAAGTATGACCAAGCAAAGGATAAAGAAGAAAAGAAAGAAATAGAAGAGGATATAAGAATCATAGTTAATGAACATGAAGCTGCTGGTGATATATTAAAAGAATTAGCAGAAGTAACTGATGATTATAAAGTTCCAGAATGGGGATGCATAAGTTTTAAACTACTATATGATTATTTACACGACTTAGAAAAAGATTTATTCATACATATTCATAAAGAAAATAATATATTATTCCCAAGATATTAGCAGTTATAAACATTAGTATAATTTTATAAATTTTAAGTTTAAAAGAAACATAGAAACTATTTTATGTTTCTTTTTTTATTAAATGTTAAGTTTTATAGTAGAATATTAAATAAAGAAAAAGGATAAATAAAATAGTAAGGAGGAAGATAGAAATGGAAAAAACATGTACATGTGGATCATGTAAAGAACCTTGTGCTAAAAATATATCTATTTTCTCAACATTATCCACTGAGGAGTTGTTGAAAATAGTTAATATGACTGAACATAAAAGTTTTGAAGAAAATGATGTTTTATGTAGAGAAGGAGAAAAATCAGATAAGCTTTTCTTAATTAGAGAAGGAAGAGTAAAGATATGCAAAATAACTAAAGAGGGAAAAGAACAGATAGTTTACGTATTATCTAAAGGTGATTTCTTTGGAGAAAATAATCTTTTTACTAGTAATAATATTAGCAACTTTTCAGCTTATGCAATAACAGATGCAAAGTTATGTATTTTAAAAAAGGAGAATTTAGAAAAAATACTCATAAAAAATCCAGAGATATCATTAAAAATAATACAAGAGATGGCAGATAGAATAAATTCTGCTGAGAATTTGGCACAAACTTTAGCTACTAGGGATGTAGAAGCAAGATTAGCCACTGTATTAATAGAATTTATGGATAAGTATGGTGAGAAAAATAAAGAAGGAATATACATAAGTTTACCTCTAAATAGAGAACAGATAGCAAATTATTGTGGTATAACAAGAGAAACTGTAAGTAGAAGACTTTCAAAATTTGATAAGTTAGGAATAATAAAGTTACAGGGGAATAAGGGTCTTATTGTTAAGGACAAAGAAGCTTTATTTAGTTTAGCTGAATAGTTAAAAGGGTATTATATATTAGTAAGTTAAAATTTTTTAACAAGGCTATATTTTTAAGTCGGATTTGATTTTAGACTCACTTAATGATTTAGTTATTAATAAGTGGTTTATAGCTTCAATCAAATTTACTTTAAAATATAGCCTTTAAATAAATAATAATCTTTATAAAACTTTTGATTTTTATAATAGAACTAATTAGATATACTGTTTTAGTCTAAGAATGTATTCTTAAGTCTTATATAGACTTCTAAATTATTCAACTTTAGAAAAATGAGTTTTATCTAGTTTACAAAGTGGACATACCCAAGTATCTGGAATATCTTTAAATTCGGTACCAGAAGCCACACCATTATCAGGATCTCCTACAACTGGATCATAAATATATCCGCAAACATCACATACAAACTTTTCCATTATTAAAACCTCCTTAGAATTAATAGATATGTTATTTTATTATGTTTAATTATTAAATAAATTATGTCTAAAAATATTAATTGGTATTAGATTTATTAGAAATTATAATATATTTAATTTAAAAAATCCCAATGAGTATAGAAGAATTAGAATTTTTGTATTTGGATAGTATATTATTAAAGTCAAAGATTTGTTTTGGGTAAATATAATTTTTAAATGTGATGCCAGTCATATTTTAGAGCAATTATTGTAGATATAATAACTTTATAATAGAGAGGTAAAGACTAAGATGTTAATATTAATAGCTTGATATATATAATATTTAAATAAACTTATAATTTTCGTTTTTATTTTTATAAAACCCTAAAGTAATATATAAAACCTATAAATTAAGAATTTCGGTGTACAAATATAAATTAGTTTCTACTTACTCTATTAAATTTATATAAAAATATAAATTAAAAATTATAGGTTTAACTGTAAGTAACAATATATGAAGTTTTATTAAGTATTAATTTAAGTCATATATTGTTACTTATTTAATAATTATAAACTTATGATAAGTGTAATGAGGTGATAATATGGAAAATGTTTGGAATGGATTTAGACAATTAGAAATATTTAAAATAGAAGAAGAGGCAAAGGATATAAAATCATTTTACCTAAGAGCTACTGATGGTAAACCATTAAAAGAATATAAATGTGGTCAATTTTTACCTCTTAAAATAGAAACTGATGATGAAGTTATAAAAAAAGAAATGAGAAGATATAGTTTATCAGGTGATCCAAAAAAGGATTATTATAGATTAACAATAAAGAGGGTGCCTAATGGAAAGGTAAGTGGATATTTTCATGAATCTATTAATGTAGGTGATACAATATTAGCAATGCCTCCATTTGGGAAATTTACATTAACAGAAGATAGTAATAAGCCTTTAGTTTTACTATCAGGAGGTATAGGAATAACACCTATTTTATCAATGCTATATGGAGCTAAGGAACAAAGTAGAGATGTATACTTTGTGGAGGCTGTATTAAACTCAGATAATCTAGCTTTAAATTCAGATGTTCAAGGAATTAAAAAAGTAAAGAATTTTAAGGAAATAAAGATATTTAGTGAGCCATTAGAAAGTGATATAAAAGGTAAAGATTTTGATGAAGAGGGATTTATAACAAAAGAATGGATAAAAAATAACTTGCCTTTAAATGGAGAATTTTTCTTTTGTGGCCCAACTTTATTTATGAAAAGTATAAGAAATAGTTTAAAAGATTTAGGCGTTAAAGAAGATAATATTAATTTTGAATTCTTTGGAAAAGAAGAGTTTTAATAATTATTTTTTAGATTTTAATATAATAACACTTAGTATATTAAAAATTTGGATTTAAAATGTTATAAAAAGTAGTTAATTCTTAAGAATTAACTACTTTTGTTTTTAATAATATTATATGCCTATATTTTTAAAAACTTATGATGTATTGATAGTTATTAATAGCATTTGTTAAAATTGATATGAAATACCAAAAGATAAAAGGAGCGTATAAATTTGTGATTAGATTATGTAATTGTGCATCAGATAAAGGACCATGTGCTAGGAATATAGCTATTTTCTCATCATTATCAGATGAGGAACTATTCAAAATAGTCCATATGACAGAACATAAGGAATTTGATGAAAATGATACATTATGTAGGGAAGGTGAAATATCAGACAAGCTTTTTTTAATTAGAGAGGGAGAAGTGAAAATATGTAAAATTACTAAAGAAGGAAAAGAGCAAATAGTATATATATTATCCAAAGGAGATTTCTTTGGAGAAAATAATCTTTTTGTTAATAGTAATATTAGTAATTTTTCAGCTTATGCAATAACTTCAGGTAAGATGTGTGTATTAAATAAAAAAAGTTTAGATAAAATACTTTTAGAAAATCCAGAAATATCAATAAAAATAATAGAAGAGATGGCTAATAGAATAAACTTAGCAGAGAATTTAGCACAAAATTTAGCAACTAAGGATGTAGAAGTGAGAATAGCATCAGTGTTGGTAGAATTTATGAATAGATATGGAATTGAAAAGGAAGAAGGAATATATGTAAAGTTACCACTTAATAGAGAACAAATGGCAAACTACTGTGGTGTTACTAGAGAAACTGTAAGTAGGAAACTATCTAAATTTGATAAAACAGGAATAATAAATTTACATGGAAATAAGGCAATTATAATTAAGGATATAGAAGCTTTATTAGATTTAGCAGAGTAAAGTAAAAAGCCTAATAAATCTATATGATTTATTAGGCTTTTTACTAATATAATATTATTCAGTTTCAGAGAATTGAGATTTATCTACTCCACAAAGAGGACAAACCCAATCATCAGGTATATCCTTAAATTCAGTTCCAGGTTCAACACCATTATCAGGATCTCCTACAGCTGGATCATAAATGTATCCACAAACATCACATATAAATTTTTTCATAATTAATTCCTCCTAAAATTTAACGATTATATTATTGAACTGATATAATCAGCAGCTCTTACAACTTCTTTTTCTGATTCTTCATTTAGTGAGAATCTAATTCTTACTGGGAAATGAACATCAATCATACCAGTAGATTTTATTATTGATGAGGTATTTAAAACATTACCATTTGTAGAGTTTAAGTAATCCTGAATTATTTCTATAGGTTCACCACTCCATCCAAATGAACCAAAAGCACCTAAAAGTTTATTGCTTAAATCTAATTTAGGTAATTCTTTTAATATATCTTCAATAGAACCTATTAAATCTCCATATTTAGTTGAAGTACCAAATAGTATTGAATCTGATTCTTTTATTGAAGCTAATATATCTTCTTTAGTACTTTTATCTGCATTAAATATATAAACTTCAATATCCTCATTTTCTAATTCAGATTTGAATTTTTCAGCTATTTTTTTTGTTGCATTTCTCATTGTAGTGTAAACTATAGTAGCTTTTTTCCCTTTTTTAGTTTCTTTACTATATTTATCATATATATCAATATATGATTGAATATTTTCATCTAGTATATAACCATGTGATGGAGCAATAACTTCTATATCTAAATCTTTTAATATATCAATCAGTGGCCTAATGTATTTTCTATGTGGTTCCATTATAAGTTTATAGTAAGTTAAAAAGTCCTCTGTAATATCTTCATTTGATTTACTTGAGAAGTGTTCCTTGGCAGTAAGATGAGTACTAAAAATATCACAAGGGAATAATATTTTATCTTCTACATCATATGTAATCATTGTTTCCTCAGTGTGAAGATAAGGAGTCATTTTAAATAATAATGTTTTTCCTCCTATATCAAGGGTATCCCCATCATTTACTACTATAAAATCTCTATCATGTAATTTATATAATTCTTTTAGATGATATACGGCTTTTTCACTGCAAACTATTTTAGCATTAGTAGCTTGTCTAGCTAGTCCACCTAATGCACCTGAATGATCAGGTTCTGTATGATTAATAACTATGTAACTTATATCTTTTAAATCAATAATCTCTTTTAAATTATTTAAAAAATCTTTTGTATATATTAAATCTACAGTATCAATAACTGTTGGCTTTTTAGTTTTTAATAAATAACTATTGTATGTAGTTCCTTTTTCTAATATTAATCTGTGAAATGGAACAGGTCTATTGTCAATTACTCCTACTGAGTAAATATCATTTCTTAGTTTAATTTCTTTATTCATAAGTACCCTCCTTATTAAATTTCTTTTGTGAAAATCTACAACCTTAGTTTAAAACATAATAAAATATCTGAATGTGATTGCACACACATGATAAAAATAATATAAAAATTTTTCTAAAAAGTATTGACTTTTTATTAAATAATAATTATTATTGATTATAAGAAATAAATGATAAATAGAATCAATTGAAAATAAATATCAAGGAGGAAATGCAAATGTCATTAATAAACAAAAAAGTTTCAGATTTTAAAGTGCAAGCATATCAAAATGGAGAATTTAAAGAAGTTACATCAGAGGATTTAAAAGGACACTGGTCAGTATTCGTATTCTATCCAGCAGATTTTACTTTTGTTTGTCCAACTGAGTTAGGGGAGTTAGCAGACAATTATGAAAGCTTTAAAGAAATAGGATGTGAAGTTTACTCAATATCAACAGATACTCACTTTGTTCACAAAGCATGGGCAGATGCTTCAGATACTATAGGAAAGATTAAATATCCAATGTTAGCAGATCCAACAGGAAAATTAGCAAGAGATTTTGAAGTTATGATAGAAGAAGAAGGATTAGCATTAAGAGGATCTTTCGTAATTAACCCAGAAGGAGAGATAAAAGCATATGAAATCCATGATAACGGAATTGGAAGAAATGCTGAAGAATTATTAAGAAAGGTTCAAGCAGCTCAGTTTGTTGCAGAACATGGAGATCAAGTTTGTCCAGCTAAATGGAAACCAGGTGAAGAAACATTAGCACCAAGTTTAGATTTAATAGGAAAACTTTAATAAAAATAAATAAAGTGGTTTTGTAAAAATATAACAATAAACTTACAAACATATTCAGAGAATTCCTAGATTTTAAGTGAAAGTCCAAATTTTAATTTGGAAACTTGAACTTATCCAATGGAACTTTAGTTACATTGGAGTCATTTGAATAATTATTACTCCGAAGATATTACTAAAGCTTCGAAACTTAAGTGAAAGTCAAATTTTTTAATTTGGATTCTTGAACTTATGCAATCGAATTTTATGAGATTGTATTCCTAAAAAATTAACAGTCTCAGCTTCTTAACGTAATATCTTCTCCGTAATAATTTAAATTCTAAAGCTTATCTAGATATTCTCTTCATATTGTTTGTAAGTTTTATAATAATTTGTTTTAGGCAAATTTTCAATGCTAATCAATTGAAGTTAAAATATTTTTAAGTTATTTCAAAGTAGATAGTTTAAAAATATTTTGAATAGTAAGGACTAAGGAGGAGGCGTAAATTTATGAGTAAAATATATGATTTGGTTATTATTGGGGGAGGGCCTGCAGGACTTTCAGCAGGTATATATGCAGGAAGAGCTAAGATGAATACCTTGATAATAGAAAAGGGAGAATTAGGAGGACAAGTCAATAAAACCTTTGATATATCTAATTATCCTGGATCTAGAAATACAAATGGTCCTAAACTTATGAGTGAAATGAGAGCTCAGGCAGAGGATTTTAAAGTTAAGTTTATGAATGGAGAAGTCCTTGAAGTAAGTTTAGAGGGAGATATTAAGGAAATAAAAACTGACAAAGGTTTAGTTAAGGGAAGATCTGTAATAATTGCTACTGGGGCAGCACCTAGACAACTTGGATTTAAAGGGGAAGAAGAATTTACAGGAAGAGGAGTTGCATATTGTGCAACTTGTGATGGTCAGTTTTTTGAAGGATTAGAGGTATTTGTAATAGGAGCTGGTTTTGCAGCGGCTGAGGAAGCAATATTCTTAACTAGATTTGCATCAAAGGTAACTGTAATAGCTAGAGAACCAGAATTTACTTGTGCAAAATCTATAGCAGATAAGGTTCTTTCTAACCCTAAAATTGAGGTGAAATTTAATACTGAAATAATTGAAGCTAAGGGCAAAGACATGGTAAACTATGCTAAGTTCAAGAATAATGTAACAGGAGAAATTTTTGAATACAGAGCAAAAAAAGAGGATGGAGCCTTTGGAATATTTGTATTCGTTGGTTATGCCCCTAAAAGTGAATTGTTTAAAGATATTTTAGAGTTAGACAAGCAAGGATATATTATAACTAATGAAGATATGGAAACTAATATTAATGGGGTTTATGTTGCTGGAGATTTACGTCCAAAATCTTTAAGACAAATAGTTACAGCTGTATCAGATGGGGCTATTGCTGCCACTACAGCAGAGAGATACGTTAAAGAGCTAAAAGAAAAGCTTGGTATAGAAGATGAATATTTAGAAGAAGAGGAAAATATTCAAGAAGAAAAAAATAGTGATGAAAATAATGATTTAGGAAATATATCAAGAAAAAGTTCACTATTAAATGATGGATTAAGAGCTCAGCTAAAAGGAATTTTAAGCAAAATAGAAAATGAAGTAACTTTAGTTTCTATAGTTGATAGAAATAATACAAAATCTATAGAACTTAGAGACTTAGTACTAGATATATCAGATTTAGGAGAAAAAATTAATGCTAAGATATTTAATAAAGGCGAAAATAAAGAGATTGAAGAGAAGATAAATGCTGATAAATATCCTATAGTTGCACTTTTAGACGAAAATGAAAATTATAGTGGAATTAAGTTTCATGGTGTTCCAGGAGGACATGAGTTAAATTCATTTATTTTAGCTATATATAACTTAGGTGGTCCAGGTCAAGGTATTAATGAAGGAGTACTTGATGAAATAAAGAAATTAGATAAAAAGACTAATATTAAGGTTTGTGTATCACTATCATGTCATTTATGCCCTGATGTTGTAGCTAGTGCACAAAGAATAGCAAAAGAAAATAAAAATATAGAAGCTGAAATGATTGATTTAGCTAATTTTAAAGATATAAAAGATGAATTTAAAATAATGAGCGTACCAGCTCTAATAGTAAACAATAAGGATGTTTACTTTGGAAGTAAAAAAATAGAAGAAATTTTAGAGATAATAAAATAATTTTATTATAAAACACCACAAAAGGCTGTATGAAAGTAACTTATAAATTATTTTCATACAGCTATATTTTTTATTAATTTCTATTTTCATTTTAAATTTAGTAATTTTCTTTAAATACTATATAAAGTGCAGAAAATATTTTTAAAATGTGAATTTTGCAAAATAATTTGTTATATTTTTAACTTTTATGTCTTAAATGTATTGCAATTTATATTTATATTATGATATATTTATAGCAGAAAAATTAGTTGTACATACAAATGAACTTAAATTTGTATGTATTTATACATTAAAACAATTAATTTTAAAAAAATTACTAGTAATTTATAAAAAAGTGGAGTTTGACATGAGAATCTATAAAAATATAAATGATAAAAAATAAACAAAGACTTTGAATAATAAATATTTTTAAAGAAATAATATTTAATGAATTTTGTATTGTTATAGATTTTAATTAACAAAAAATTTTATAATAGGAAGAAGAGAGATATGACACAAAAGAATGTTTCAAAGAAAGATAAGTTAACACCAAAAGATTATTTAAATAAAGTTTTGGCAGGAACTGCAACAGGGATAGTTGTAGGGTTAATTCCTAATGCAATATTAGGATCAATTTTTAAAGGGCTAATAGGGGTTTCACCTATATTTTCTACTTTTTATAATGCCGTGAATATTATGCAGTTTATAGTACCTGTGCTTGTGGGAGTATTAGTTGGATTACAGTTTGAATTAAATGCTATGCAATCAGTTATAGTTGGAGCAGCAGTATTCTTAGGTTCAGGGGCATTTAAGGTTACTGAAGCTGGCGTACAAATGGTTGGTATTGGAGACTTAATAAATATAATGTTAGTTTCTTGTATAGCTGTATTTGTTATTAGATTAATAGGAAATAAATTAGGATCTTTAACTATATTATTACTACCAATTATAGCTGGCGCTGGAGTTGGTATTATAGGAATGTTTATGTTACCTTATGTAAGACAGATTACCATAGTAATTGGAGATATAATGAATAACTTTACTACTTTACAGCCATTATTAATGTGTATTTTAATAAGTGTTTCATTCTCAATATTAATTATTTCACCAATTTCAACTGTGGCAATAGGTATAGCTATTGGAATAACTGGCTTAGGAGCTGGGGCAGCAGCTATAGGAGTTACTGCTTGTACAGCAGTTTTAGTTGCAGGATCAAGAAGAGTAAATCAAAGTGGAGTTACTTTATCAGTATTATTAGGAGCTATGAAAATGATGATGCCAAACCTAGTAAAATACCCAATAATAGCAGTTCCAATAATAGCAAATGGAATCCTAAGTGGAATAGGAGCTTATTTATTTAATATATTAGGTACACCTAATAGTGCAGGATTTGGTATAGTTGGATTAGTTGGACCTTTAGCAGCTATAAATACTCCAGGGGCTACAAATGCTATATTTGGAGTAATAATGGCATTCTTTGTAATACCTTTTGTAGGAGCATTTATTATTGAATGGTTCTGTAGAAAAGTTATACATTTATATGATGAAAAAATTTTTAAATATATTTAATTTACAAGAAAGATAAAAGAGGAGAGTTGATTGAAATGAAAATCACAATTGTTGGAGCAGGAGCAATGGGCTCACGTTATGGATATATGCTACATGAAGCTGGAAATGAAGTTATGCTAATAGATGGGTGGAAGGATCATGTAGATACTATAAACAAAGATGGATTAACTGTTGAGGAAAATGGAGAAATTAAAAAAGTAAAGATACCAGCAATGCTACCTCAAGATGCTAAAGAAATTCCAGAGTTAATAATATTATTTACTAAATCTATGGGATTAGAACCAATGTTAGAATCTATAAAAGGTATATTAGGAAAAAATACAAAAGTATTATGCCTATTAAATGGATTAGGACATAATGAAACTGTAGCAAAATATGTTGATAACAAAAACATACTTATGGGAGTAACTTTATGGACAGCTGGGTTAAAAGGTCCAGGACATGTTGTATTAACAGGAAGTGGAAGCCTAGAAGTTCAAAATATTGATCCAAGTATGGAAAAAGAGGCAAAAGAAATTTGCGATATATTAAGTAATGCTGGATTAAAAGCTCACTATAGTGAAAATGTATTATTTTCAATATGGCGTAAAGCTTGCGTAAATGGAACTTTAAATAGTGGATGTACAATTTTAGATTGTAATATTAAAGAATTTGGTGAATTAAAGGAAGCTCCACAACTTATACGTAATATTATAAAAGAATTTGCTGATATTGCAGCTGAATATGGAGTAAAATTAGATGTTGAAGAGGTTGCAAGAGGTATAGAGGCAATATATGATCCAAGCCAAGCTGGCGCTCACTATCCATCAATGCATCAAGATTTAATACAAAATCATCGTCTTACAGAAATAGATTATATAAATGGTTATGTATCAAGAAAAGGTAAAGAGTTTAATATAAATACACCATATAATGACTTACTTACTACTCTTGTTCATGCAAAAGAGCAATTACTTATTAAATAAGAATATACAATAAATATAGTTTTTTAAAAGTTGATTTTTATGTTTTATAGAAATCAACTTTTTATATTTTATAATTTAACTTGGTATGAACTTATTCTAATATAGAAATCAATCTTTTATATTTTATAGATATATTATTAAATATTAGCGTAGTAAAACCTTATTTATTTGAAAATAATGGAATGAACTCAGTTGCAAATTTTAAAATTTATATTTAATATAATATATAGACAAAATTTTAAGAGGTTAGGACTGATATAATGCTTGAAGAAAATTTTTGCCAGTGCTTGTTTTTTACTGTAACCAGATTGAAAAAAATAGCAGCTAAAATAGCTGAAGATGAATTAAAACCATTAGGAATGTCTCCAACATATGTATATATACTTCTTGGGGTGAAATTTAAACCAGGAATAACTCAAAAAGAATTATGTGAAGAACTTCATTTGAAGCCCTCTACAATAACTAGACTTATAGATAAACTAGTTATAAATGGATTGGTGGAAAGAAGATCAGAGGGAAAATTATCTCATATATATCTAACTGAGAGTGGGGAAAAGATACAAGAGGATATTAAAAAATACAGATTAAAGTTACATAATCGTTATAAAGAGATACTTGGAGAAGAGGAATATAATTTTTTAACTAAACTAACAAATGATTCTGCAAGAATATTAGAGTCTGAATAAAAGATGTGCTTAATAGTTAAATTTTAAAGGTTTAAACTTATTTGAAAACAAGTAGTAATGCACAACTTCTTACAATTTTAATTATAAGAAGCTGTGCATTATTATATATATAAGTACTTATTTTAGATTAATAATGATATAATAAACTTATTATTTTTAATAAGAGATTAGAATATTGATTTAATGATTTAAAATATTCAAAAAGGAGATATACATATATGAAAGAATTAAGAATAAAGAAATTTACTGTAGAAGAATTTAAAAATAAGTTTAACTTAGATAATATAGAAAATATTTCAGCTTATGAAGTAAGTGAATTAGGAAATCTTTTTGAGAATTCATCTGAAGATGTTTATTTCTTAATTGAAGATAAATTATATGCTGAGCCAAAGAAAGCTATAGGGGAAGGAGAACTTTCTAGAGAGGAGATTGAAACTATAGAAAAATTAAATGAAGAATTTAGAGATTCTTTAATAAGCTTAAGAGAGTTTTTATATCATGGAAATGGAAAATTAGATTCAGAAGAGGCTAGAGCTATTCAAGTTTCAATGAATAATAATATAAAATCAGCTAAAGAAATTTTAAATAGACATAATATAGTTGATAAAGACCAATTAAAGAAAATGAGTAAAAAATACTTTATGCCAGACTTCTTAAATGGTGTATTTGGTAATGAAGAATATAATTTTGAAAATGAAGTAGAAATAGACTGCGGATTATAAGAGAAAGCTATATCAAATCTTTACTTGGTTTGATATAGCTTTTTTATTTAAATAATTATATTTAATGTTGACAATATCACTAATTAGTGATAAATTTAAAGCATGGATAAGATAAAAGATTTAATTAAAGAAAATGAATTAGAATTATCAACATTGGTTGTCTTTACAAGAGCAGAGCATACTATTCATAAAAAAGAATTTCAGACAATCAAGGAAAGTGGATTAACCATAGCTCAATTTGGAGTTTTGGAAGCTCTATACAATAAAGGTGACTTGAGAATATGTGAAATAATCGAAAAAATCTTAACAACATCAGGAAATATAACAGTTGTTATAAAAAATCTAGAAAAGGATGGGCTAGTGAAAAAAAATGCAGATCCAGAAGATAAGAGATCTTGTATAATATCATTAACAGATGAAGGTAGAAAGGTTATAGAAAATATTTTACCTAGTCATATTAATAATATTAAAAATATTTTTGAAGTCTTAACTGATGAAGAGAAAATCACATTGAAGAATATATTAAAAAAATTTAAAAATGTATAGTCATCAATATAAAATAAAAAATTTTTAGGTATTTATCACTAATTAGTGATAAAAATTATTTTAGATAAAAAGGGGGCAAAGTAAATGAAGAAGTTCAGAACTATAGAAAATATATTTAAAGCGCCAGAACCACATATGGTTGGAGATGGATTTAGAGTATCTCAATATATACCAACAGGAATAAAAAGTATGGAGCGTTTATCACCATTTTTATTATTAGATTATAATGCACCATATTATTTTAAGCCTTCAGAGACTAGATTAGGTGTTGGAGCTCATCCTCATCGTGGATTTGAAACAGTAACAATTGCTTATGATGGAAAGGTTGAGCATCATGATAATAAAGGAAATCATGGGATTATAGGACCCGGGGATGTTCAGTGGATGACTGCAGCATCAGGTATTATGCATAAAGAATATCATGAAACTGAATTTAGTAAGAATGGTGGTATCTTTCATATGGTTCAACTTTGGGTGAATCTACCTAAAGATAAAAAAATGATAGAACCTAAATATCAACCTTTATTAAAAGAAGAAATGGGAGTTTTAAAACTTGATAATGATAAAGGAGAAATAAGTATAATTGCAGGGGAAGTTAATGGGGTAAAGGGGCCAGCTAATACCTTTACTAATATAAATCTTTATAATATAAATTTAAAGAATTATGGTAATACTACATTAAGTGAACCAAAAAATTTTAATACTGCAATTCTTATATTAAAAGGTGAAGCTAAAGTAAATGAAGATAAAATATGTAAAGAAGGAGATTTTATCGTATTTGAAAATGTTGAGGGAGAGATTTTACTAGAGTCTTTGACTGAAGAGTCACTATTTTTAGTTCTTAGTGGAGAACCAATAAATGAGCCTGTTGTTTCACATGGACCATTTGTTATGAATACACTAGGAGAAATACTTGATGCATATGAGGATTTTAGAAACAATAAGTTTGGAACAGAGAATTTTTAATAATTTATATATAAATTAGAAGGAGTGAATACAATGAGTAAAGTATTATATATTAAAGCAAATATAAAAAATGAGGGAGAATCAAGAACTTTTAAAGTATCTGATAGTTTTGTAGAAGAGTATAAGAAAAATAATCCAGAGGATGAAATAATAACATTAGATTTATATAAAGAGAATATAGACTTTTTAAGAGCTGATGATTTAGGGAAATTATTTGGACCTAAAGATGAAGAAAGCAAGAATAATTCAATATTAAAATATGCATATCAATTTGCTGATGCTGATAAATATATAATTGCAGCACCTATGTGGAATTTAAGTTTTCCAGCTATACTAAAAGCTTATATTGACTATGTAAGTGTTTCTGGAATTACGTTTAAATATACTGCTGAAGGACCAGTTGGTTTATTAAATAACAAAAAGGCAGTACATATAGTATCTAGGGGTGGTGGATATGATAATTCACCATATGAAATGGGAGATAGATATTTAAGAACTATATTAGGTTTCTTTGGAATTAAGGATATAGAAACTATTGCCATAGATAATTTAGATGTTATGGGCGTAAATGTTGAGGAAAAGGTAGAAGAAGGTATAGAAAAGGCTATTTCACTTGCAAAGAAATTTTAAGTTAAAGCTAAATATTAGAACATAAAAAATAGTAAATTTAAATAGAAGACTTCTTGATAATTATATAATTCATAAATATGAGATATAAAGAGATAAAGTAAGGAAATTTGATTTACATATAAAGTATTTAGATGTAGAATAAAATTATAATATTAAAATGCAGATGATTATTAGGGGAGTTTAGGGAATAAACTCCCTTCTTTTTTGTATTTATGGATATATTAATTTCATTAAAGGGGTGAAGATATGTATTTTAATAAAGTTCTAGGTATGAAAGAGTTTGGAAAAGATGAAAAGGTGTTTTATAGAGTTGCCATAAGGGCAATTATTTTACAGGGTGATAAAATACTTATGGTAAAATCTAATACAGGAGATTATAAGTTCCCAGGTGGCGGAGTTGAAAAAGGGGAGACTCCAGAGGAAACCTTAAGAAGAGAAGTTCAAGAAGAAACAGGATACATATTAAATGAAGTTAAAGAAAAATTTGGAGTTTTAATTGAAAGAGATAGAAGAAGGAGAATGGGTTGTACAATTTTTGAAATGACTTCTCATTATTATCTTTGCAGTGTTATTGAAGAAAGAGGAGAACAACATTTAGATAAGTATGAGGAAGAGCTAGGTTTTACTCCTATATGGATTTCTTTAGATGAGGTAATTAGAGAGAATGAAAATATACTTAATCAAAGAGAAAAAATTAATCCATGGGTGAAAAGAGAAACTTTTGTACTTAAAAAGATTAAAGAATATTTAAATGAAAATTAGTTCTAAATATAAAAATACTTTATCAAAAAGATATTAAAATTTTTGATAAAGTATTTTTATTTGTACAGATTTTTAATTTAAAGATTATATAGTATACAAATTAAAATTCACTTAAAAATTAGCTTTTATTTAAACTTTAGAGTTTTAGATTATTTAACTAATTTATTTAAAATTGGTATATGTTTTTCAATTGAAAAATAAAGTTTTTGAACGCTTTTACTTAAGAATTTTATGTAAAGTACGTTTAGTATAATTACAATTAAGAATGAAGCAACAACGTGTTGTGGATAATGGTGTCCAACATATACTCTAGAAATTCCCATTAATATAGATAAAATTACGCAAATTGTTCCAAGCGCTTTATTATATCTATTTAATCCTAAAGCTATACTCATACTACCAACTGAATGACCACTTGGAAAAGATGAATCTGGCTTGTGTGGATATAATAGCTTTGCATTAGGATCATTTACAAAAGGTCTTGGAGCATAAAAAAAGTGACCTACAATAACTGCTAGAATTAAATTAATTCCAGTAAACACAATGGTGTCTACAGCTATTCCTCTAGCTTTTTTATTTTTACTTATAATTCCTATTAAATAAACAACAATCACTGTAGCAAAAAGAATATAGGGAAGTCTTTTTGAACTAAAAAGCATAATTGAATCTAATAAGTGATTTTTTCCTGCTAACCCATTAATAGAGTTAAAAATGTCATTCCAAAAATTCATATGTGGTTCTCCTTAATAATTTCTTCTTAAGTTATATTTATAAAATTTTATGATGCTTGTACATAAAATTTAAAATTAATTATACATAGTTTATTTTTAAAAGAAACTACACAAAAGTTACAAAAAATGAATTTTTATATAAAAATAAACAATAATATATGTTGAATTAAGATTATATTATGACTATATTTATTTTATAAGAATATTATTTGGAGATGTTAATATGAAAAAGACTTTATACGATTATGAAGAAGCAATTAAAAAACTGCCTTTAAAAGATAAATATACAAAAGAAGAACTTTTAACAGATGATTTTCTTGTTAATAAAGAGGGGAATATAGAAATTTATTATGCTCCACATAATGAATATATAAATCCTAATGCTAAAGTGTTTATAATTGGTATAACTCCAGGTTTTAATCAAATGAGTACAGCTATAGCTACAGCAAGAAAGGAATTAGAGAGTGGAGATAATATTAAAGAAATTCAATATAAATGCAAGGTGGCAGGGCGTTTTAGTGGAACCTTAAGAAAAAATATAATTAGCATGTTAAATGAGATAGAGCTTAATAAGGCTTTGAAAATAAATGATTGTGGAGACCTTTTTGAAGAAAAGGATTATCTATTACATACGGTATCTTTAATTCCTTACTCTGTTTTTCTTAAGAAAGCCAATTATACAGGCCATACTCCAAAACTTATAAAGAGTGATTTTTTAATGAAGTATGTTTATGAGAACTTTATTGAGGAAATTAAGAGTTTAGATGATTTTGAAAATATATTATTAATACCTTTAGGAAAAGCAGTTGAGGAAGTACTATTTAAGCTTAAGGAAGAGGGATTTATAAGCGAGAGACAAATACTTAAGGGATTTCCACATCCATCAGGTGCAAATGTAAATAGAATACCTCAATTAAAGGAAAATAAAGAAAGTATGATTAAAAAAATTAAAGAATTTTATTAACTTACACTAATTAAATTCCTATGGAGATTTCACTTTTATATTTAATTTTGAAAATTTACTTATAATAGTCTTTAATATAAAAAGCTTTAATTTAAATTTTCAATGGGATAATATGGTGTGATAAAATAATTAAGTGAATTAAATTATTTTATCTAAGAGGGAAGTATATAATGAAGAATATTAAAATGAGATATCCAATATATCTTAAAGAGTTTAAGTGTATTGGGGGAGAATGTGAAGATAGCTGTTGTATAGGCTGGGATGTTGATATTGATAAGTTTACTTTTTATCAATATGAAAGTGTAAGTGATAGTGATATGAAGAATATACTTGAAAGCAATCTTATTAAAAATAAGAAGTGTCAATGTGATGAAATTGATTTTGCTAAAGTGAAGCTAGGGGAAAGTAAAAGATGTCCATTTTTAAAGTGTGATAACTACTGTGTTATTCATTCTAATCTTGGAGAAGAATATCTTTCAAATGTTTGTACATCATTTCCTAGGGTAACTAATAAGATTGATGGAATTTATGAAATGTCTCTTGCTGTAGCATGTCCAGAGGCTGCTAGAATCCTTTTACTTAAGAAGAATGGTATTGAGTTTTCAGAAAGTGACGAAAACTTAGGGAAACATATAATATCAAGTGAGGTTAATACTAAAGTAAGTAAAGAGTCATATCTTCCAGTAGAGTTTCTTAAGGAAATTAGAGAGACTAGTATAAAGATAATGAAAAATAGAAAGTTTTCATTAGATAAAAGGCTTTACATATTAGGTGAATTTATAAATGCTTTAGAGGATGAGTATGAGTATAATTACCATAATACTTTAAGTTTTATAAGGGAATATGATATAGATACTGTTAAAGATTCATACGAAGAAAACTCTATGAATTACGTTATTCAGGTTGATTTCTTTAAGAAATTACTTACTATGCTTAGGGTAGAAAAAGATATAGATAGTGATAGATTTAAGGAGTACTCAAAGGAAGTTAAAATTGGGCTTAATTTAGATGAAGAAAATTATTTAGCTAAAAATGCTCAAATGTATATAAAGGTTTTTGAAGAATATGAAAAAGAATTTATAGAAGAAAATAGTTATATATTTGAAAATTACATAGTTAATTTTATTTATAGCAATTTATTCCCATTCTGTGAGAGAGAATCAATATTTGATAGCTATATTATGTTGCTTATAAGATATACATTTATAAGATTTTATTTAGTTGGCATATATATATATCATAAGAAAAATAAAGAGGTCTTAAATAAAGCTCTTTCAAAAGAAGAAGTAGTAAGATTTATTCAGTGTTTCTCAAAGGTTGTAGAACATCATAAAACTTATTTAATTGACTTATTAAATTATATAAAAGAGCATGATTTTAATAATTTAGAGTTTGTGAAAACTTTACTACCTTAATTAAAGTGATAGATGTAAATTTAACTTCGTCCTATTTATATTTAGGATGGAGTTTTTTATTACATTAGGATTAAAAATATAGGTAAAGCTTAAAGCAATAATTTATTTCCTATTTTAATAATTTATAATACAAACTAATATGCAAAGATATGGGTATCTTGTCTATCTTTTAAGTAGTTTTTTAAAGTTAAGTATGTTTCAGCTGAAACTTTTGATTTTATTGTTACATTTTGGGCAAAGTTTACTTCTATAATTAAATCATTACTGCTTTCAATTAAGCTTTTTATTGCTTCATATGAACTATACGATGTTTCTATGAAGATAGAAAGTTTTTCTTCTTCATCTTCAGAAATACTTTCATCCCTATAGTTTGCTCTACAAGTACTTTGATCTTTTGTTTCTAAAACATATACTCTAAGTTTATTACTTCTAGGAAATTCAATTTTTTCTATAGTTCTTAAAAGCTTTTTTAATTCTTCTTTTGAAATATTAAGGAATTCTCTTTTTTCATATCCATCTTCATATACATTAAAAGTATTTTCAAGTTTTTCTATAATCACTTTTCTATTTTTCTTATAGGATCTTATATCTAAACAGTTATATAATTTTAATTCATCTAATTTTTTTATAGAATCAAAAGCGAAATTATTAATTGTAAACATAAATATTCACCTCACTTTAAGAATCTTTCCTAAAGTATATCATTTTTTAGTTTAGACTAAAATAAATTCACTTATTTGATTTATTTATAGTTATTATAGGTTTTTATAATTTTATAAAGTTTAATATTAATATGATTTTATTTATATAAATTTATTTTTATATCATGATACAGTTAATAGGATTATGCAATAACAAAGAATTACTGAGCAAAATACTAATAAATCCATAGTAATAGTCACTTCCTTAAATATTAAATAATTTGAAAAATTTTAAAATGGGAGTTTTAAAAGGTTTGTTAGGATTAAGTTAATAGTATATTGTAAAATAAGAGAGTTATATTATTAACTTTAAATTGCATATTATTTTATTTTATGAAAGAAAGTTTTAATTTAGAACTTTATGATTTAGTTAAAAAGGATAAATTAAAGTATATATAGCTAACAGTTTAAAACTTATTTACAAAGAAACTTTAAATTGATAATATTTATATAGGATTTAAAAGATTTGGAGGGGAGCATGAAGAGTTACGAGAGAAAACTAAAGATTGAGATTATTACTATTTTGGTAATGATTGATTATATACTTATGATAAGAAGGGCAAGTAGTGAGATAGAAGAATCAGTACTTGCAGGAATTGCTCTTTTATGGACAATTTTTGCTTTAGGATACCATATATGGGATTTAAAAAAGCGTGGATTAACTTTAACAGATGGTATTAAAAGTTTTACTGATAGAATTAAAGGACTTAAGTATTTTAGTAGAATCTACACAAAAATGTTTAAATACGGTACAAGTATAATAATTATATTAGGTATGGTATTAGTTGCTTTAAATGTAATTAATACAGAGGTTTTAAATACTTCATTTATAAAGTATATTATAAACATAGGAATGTCTTTAGCTTTTTCATTAGGAATGACAGAAGCTATAGTATTTTGTATGGCTGGTATAGTAAGAATTATGGAAGAAAATAAAGAAATATAAAAAAATGCTTCACAATTTTGTGAAGCATTTTTTATTTATATGATTTTTTATAAAGAAATAAAATTAAAATAGCATTATTTGGTATAATTAATTTTGTTAAAATATGAAAAATTACAGAGAGGTTTTTATGATATTAAAATTTCAATATGAAAATAAAATTATAGATTTTGAATTAATATTAAGTAAAAGAAAAACTATGAGTATAGAGATTTCAGCTGAGGGAGAAGTAAAAGTAAGAGCCCCTATGGGCATTTCAGAGGATGTAATTATTAGTCAGGTTAGGGAAAAAGGAAAGTGGATTCTTGAAAAGAGAGAAGAGGCTTATAAGCGTAATTCTAAAAAGGTTGAAAAAAACTATAAAGATGGAGATTTATTTATGTATTTAGGAAATAAATATTCATTAAAAATAAAGTTTAGTCCATTTTTAAAGAGGATTTCTGTTAGGATAATAGGAAAAGAATTAGTGGTTTGTATGACAGAATATAATAAGGAAAGATTAAGAAAAGCAATTGAATTATGGTATAGGGAGGAAGGGTTAAGAATAATTAAAGATAGAGTTAATCATTATTTGAAGTTTTATCCTGTAAAGCCTAGAAGCATAAAGGTTAAAGAGCAAAAAAGAAGATGGGGTAGCTGTACATATTATAATGATTTACTTTTTAATTGGAGATGCATCATGGCACCTTTAAAAGTAGTTGATTATATAGTTGTTCATGAAATGACACATATGGTTCATAAGGATCATTCAAAAAATTATTGGAATTTTGTTTCAAAAATTATTTCAAATTATAAAGAACAAAAAATGTGGTTAAAAGAAAATGGAATTATAATGGATATATGATAGGAATAAATAGTATTAAAATTAATATAAAGGATAATTTTAGTATTTTTATAATTAATAAGATAGAAATTATTTAATTAATATTATATACTGTATATGGATAAAATGTTAATTTTTTATCGAAACATTAAAATTTATTTAATATTATTATTAAATAACAGACTTCACAAGTGAGGGTAAGATATGAAAAACTACTATTTAGAAGAGGTTGTGGATGAAATTTACTATAAAGAAGGCAAAGAAAATAGAGAATTAAAAATGGATATCTTAAGTCTTAAGATAGAAAATGAATTGAAGATTATAGAAAATTTATGTGGCAATTGTAAAAGAAAAAATACCCTATATGAGGCTATAAAGAATATAAAAAGCTTATTAAAACAATATTATATAGTTTTTAATGGAACTCAAGATGCATTATTTTTAGTTGAAATGCTTAAAGATGGAAATTTTAAATATGTAAGAAATAACAATGCATATCTTCAGGAATTTGGACTTAAAGGAGAAGAGATTATAAATAAAACTCCAAAGGATGTATTTGGGGAAGAGCTTGGGAAAAGATTCTGTAATTATTATAAAAATTGTATAGAAGGTAAAAGAGTAGTTGTATTTGAAGATGACTTGTTTTTAAATGGGAAGAAAAGAGTGTTCTTAACGAAACTACTTCCTATTGTTGATGAGGATGATGGAGTTTTCATAGTAGGTTCAAGAGAAGATATTACAAAGAGAAAAGAAATGGAAATAGAGTTAGACAGAATGGCTAATTATGATGAATTAACTAATATTCCTAATATGAGATTATTTTTTAAATCTTTCAGAAATACCATAAACGAAAGCAAAAAGATGGACAAGAAGTTTGCAGTTCTTTTTATAGATTTAGATTGGTTTAAGGAAATAAATGATAATTATGGACATGATGTAGGGGATGAAGTTCTAGTTTGTGCAGTTAAAAGAATATACAAATGTTTAAGGAAGGGCGATATTCTAGGAAGAATAGGTGGAGATGAATTCGCAGCTATATTAAAGGATATAAGTGATAGAGAAGAAATTGAAAAAATAGTTAAAGATATTCAAAACTCCTTAAGAAAAAGAATAAAAATAGGAGATGTTACATGTAATATTGACTCATCCATAGGTATAACAATATTTCCAGAGGATGGAGAAAAAATAGAAGTACTTATGAGAAATTCTGATAAGGCTATGTATAAAGTAAAAAATAGAGAAAAGGGAGGATATAGATTTTTTAATAATATGATTAGAGAATATAACTTTAAAAATAAAGATGGTCATGTCCATACAAAATATTGCCCTCATGGTAGTGACGATAATATTGAAGATTATATTGAAGAAGCTATAAAATATAAGTTAGATGAAATAAGTTTTACTGAGCACCTTCCTCTTCCTGAAAATTTTATTGATCCTTCGCCTTTGAAAGATAGTGCTATGAAATTAGAAGAAATGGAATCCTATTTAAAAGAAGGACACGAGTTACAAGAAAAATATAAGGATAAGATAAAAGTAAATATTGGAGTAGAAGTAGACTATATAGAAGGTTACGAGATTGAAACAGAATTGCTTTTAAATAAATATGGCAAATACTTAAATGATGGGATTTTATCCGTTCATATGATAAAAGGAAATAAAAGATATTATTGTATAGATTTTAGCGAAAAGGAATTTAAAAAAATCATAGATGATTTAGGTTCTTTAGAGAAAGTATATAATAAATATTACGATACATTAATTATGGCCTTAAAAAGTGATTTAGGACCATACAAACCAAAAAGAATAGGACACTTAAATCTAGTAAGAAGGTTTAATAAGGAATTTCCCTATAACTACGAAAAACATATTTCAAAGATAGAGGAAATATTAGATCTTATAAAAGAAAAAGGATATGAACTTGATTTTAACATTGCAGGTTTAAGAAAAAAAGAGTGTAATGAATTCTATATAGAAGGAAAAGTTCTAGAAATGGCAATTGAGAAAGGCGTACCTATGGTTTTAGGAAGTGATTCTCATTCTGCTAAATATATAAAATGTATAAAAGAATTCTTATAAACAAGATATGATTTAAAGTAGTGTTTGGTTTAGATAGTAATTATATATCTAAACTAAACACTTACCTAAAACAAAATCTTATAGTAATTTTTAATTTCATTTAAATATAAAATTTAAAACTTTTCTGGGGACTTATACAATAAAAATATTAAAAAATATTGAACGTTTTCATAAAGGGGATTATAATTACATACAGAGAAGATACACATATTAATATTTTTTTGATTCGTTTTGGTACCGTTACCAAAATTATTTATAACAATTTATGATTATAATATTATGGAGGGTTAAATTTATGGGTAAAATTACAAGAGAGGCAATACATCATATAGCTCAAAGCAATTATTCTTATGGATATGATAATGAAACTTTGCATTTAAGAGTTAAGACTAAAAAAGGTGAAGTTAATAAAGTGGAAATAAGAATTGGAGATCCTTACATATGGGATGAAGGTGGTTGTGATGGAGGAAATATGAATGCCACTGGAGGACGATGGACAGGTGGAAAAAGTTATCCTATGAGAAAGGAATGCGAAACAAAATACTTTGATCACTGGATAGTTGAGTATAAACCATTAACCAAACGTTCAAGATATGGATTTATATTATATGGAGATGAAGAAACTCTTTTATTCACAGAAAAAAGAATAGAGGAATTAGATGGAAAGTATGATGAAGCAAAATTAAGTGATATAGGAAACTTTTATTGTTTTCCATATTTAAATGCCATAGATGTTGCTAAAACACCAAAATGGGTAAAAGATACTGTTTGGTATCAAATATTCCCAGATAGATTTTGCAATGGAGATAAATCAATAGATCCAGAAAATGTTGAGCCATGGGGGACAGAGCCTACTAGGGATAATTTTATGGGAGGAGATTTACAGGGAGTTTTAGATAAATTAGATTACTTATGCGATCTTGGAATTAATGGACTATATTTTTGTCCTGTATTTGAAGCTACTGAAAATCATAGATATGAAACTATAGATTATTTTAAAGTAGATCCAGCCCTTGGTGGAAATGAAGTCTTTAAAAAACTTGTAAGTGAAGCTCACAAAAGAGGAATGAAAATAATGTTAGATGCAGTATTTAATCATATAGGTTATTTTTCACCTCAATGGCAAGAGGTATTAAAGAATAATGAAAAATCAAGATATAAGGATTGGTTTTGTATAAAGAAGTTTCCAGTACTTGAAAATGGCTTAGAAAATGTTGACGGAAATAATTTAAATTATGAAACCTTTGGAAGAATAGCCACAATGCCTAAACTAAACACAGAAAATCCAGAGGTTGTAGAATATTTATTAAAAGTGGCTAAGTTCTGGGTTGAAGAAATGGATATAGATGGTTGGAGACTTGATGTATGTAATGAAGTAGACCATGTATTTTGGAGAAAATTTAGGGAAGTAGTAAAGGGAACTAATAAAGAAGTTTATATATTAGGAGAAGTTTGGCATGATGGACTTCCATGGCTTATGGGAGATCAGTTTGATGCAGTTATGAATTACCCTGTTACAGATGCAGTAAAAGAATATTTTTGTTTAAATCAATCTAATACAGAAGATTTTAAATATATGATAGAAGCTAATAAGGTTAGTTATTTAAGACAAATAGGAGAAACAATATTTAACTTGTTAGATAGTCATGATACTCCAAGAATATTAACTGTAGCTGAAGGAAACAAGGATAAGATGAAATTAGCTTATCTGTTTATGTTTACTCAAGCTGGTTCTCCATGTATATATTATGGGGATGAAGTTGGTATGGAAGGTAATCAAGGAATGGGTATGGAATTCCATAGAAGATGTATGGTTTGGGATGAAAATAAACAAGATAAAGATATGCTTAAGTTTATGAAACAAATAATAAAAATAAGAAAAGAAAATAAGGAATTAAATTTATTAGATAATAATTGGATAAGAGCTAATAGAGCTGAAAATATACTTATATATTCAAAGGAAAATATATTTATTATTATGAACAATTCAGAGAATGAAGAAAAGATATATTTACCTAAAGAGATTAAAAATAATAAGGTTAAGGATTTATTTGAAGAAAAAATTGAACCTTTAAAAGAAGATATAGGCTTAAAGCCTTTTGCATTTAAAGTTTATAAAAAGCTTTAATATTTAATAAATTAAAAAAAGAGTAAGAATTTTAGAATGTATTATATTTTATAATTTTTACTCTTTTTATTTATACTTAGAAAGGATAAAATCACTATAGTTCTAAGGTGTTTTGTAAGCAATAATTAAAAGTGTAATTAAAACATTATAATAAATAAATTTGAATTTTTCCTGTAAATGATTACACGAGGTGGGATATGGTGTTATAATAAAAATATAAAGGAATTTATAAGAAGGTGAGAAGATGAGAGAGTTATATTTAAAAACATTAAAAAAGGAAGTAGTACCATCAGAAGGCTGTACAGAGCCAATAGCAATAGCTTATGCAGCATCTATAGCAGCAGAACATTTAAAGGGAGAAATAAAAGAAGTAAATATCTATTTAAGTAAAAACGTAATAAAAAATGCCTTAGGAGTTGGAATACCTGGGACTGGTGGAGTTGGAATAGAAATAGCAGCAGCTTTAGGAATCTCAATTCAAAAATCCTATAAAAAGTTAACCATATTATCTAATTTCACAGAGGATGAACTTAAAAAAGCTAAGGAAATTGTAGATAAAAATATAATAAATATAAAGCAAAAAAATACCAATAAAGCTCTTTATATAGAGGTAGAACTTTTATCTGAAACTTCAAAAGCTAAAGTTATTATAGAGGATACTCATACTAATGTAACCTTAATTGAATGTGATGATGAAATAATAATGGATAACAATAGTGAGGTAAGTGAAGATTTAGAGGAAGACTATAAATTATTTAAGATAGCTGATATATATAACTTTGCTAAAGAAGTAGATTTTGATCACATAAAATTTATTTTAGAAAGTGCAAAAATGAATGAAAAGGTATCAGAAGAAGGATTAAAAGGAGATTATGGCCTTCAAGTTGGAAGTAAAATAATTCAAAAGGGTAATTTTAATTTATTTTCTAATGATGCATCTAATAAGATAATTGCAGCCTCAGCAGCAGCCTCAGATGCAAGAATGGATGGATGTGCAATGCCTATAATGACCACTGCAGGAAGTGGAAATCAAGGAATAGCTTGTTCAATACCAGTAGCTCAAACTGCTAGACTTTTAGATAAGTCTGAAGAGGAATTAGCAAGAGCTTTAGTTTTAAGTAATTTAGTTACAATAAGAATAAAAAAACACATGGGAAGACTTTCTCCTCTATGCGGTGCAGGAATAGCAGGGGCAACAGGGGCTTCTTGTGGAATAACTTATCTTCTTGGAGGAGATTTAGAAAATATAAATTATTGTATAAATAATATGATTTCAGATCTTTCAGGTATGATATGTGATGGAGCAAAGGAAACCTGTGCTTTAAAGATTGCCACAGGGACTAATGCCGCAATACAATGTGCAAACTTGGCTATAAATGGCATATCAGCAACAGCCAATGATGGAATAGTAGCAAAAGATGTAGAAGAAACAATTGAAAGTATAGAAACATTAATACAAAATGGCTTTAAAAATGTTGATGATACTATACTTAACATAATGCTTGAAAAGAAAAAGAATAATAAGTAATAAAGATAAAAGGTTAATATTAATAATTAAAAAGTGCTTAAGAGCCTAGCTAAAGTTAATATATTACTTAGAATCTGTAAAAAGAAAGAATAAATAAAAATATAAATGAAAAAAGATTGTATTAATTTACTTTATAAAACTTTTAAATATATTTTTATAAATTATAAGTTTTATTATTCAAAGTTTTTAATGCAATCTTTTTATATACTTTAATAAAATAATAACTATATATTTTTTTAGATAAGTTTAGATACTTAAAATAAGTTTTAAAAATTTTTATCTAGAACCTTATAAATTTTTAAATAAGTTTTTCTTAGAAGCTATTTTTACTAATAAAGTTGTTATTAATAAGGAGAGTACTAATATGACTAAGGGACTTAGTCCTGTTACTTCTATTAATTCATCTAGTTCAGTATGTAATCCAAGATCAGTAAATAATGATACCAATGGATAGAAAATTAAGCATACTGAAATACTTAATACTGAGCACATAAAAAATATAAGGGTAAATTTATGATATAAGCCATTTCTTAATGAATTATTAAATATAAGTACTAGTGCAAATAAAAATAATACTGGTATTGATATTCCTAGTATAAGATTAAGGGCATAAGAAAAATTGCCATAATTAGCATTTACTATTGTTATGCCATGATTAAATTCTATTTTTCCTCCACATAATAATCCAACCACAGCTTTTGAAATATCATGCAATAAGTAGATTATTAAAAATGATAAAGCAATCATAATTAATGTTGAGATATTATTTCTAAGTTTGTTTGTTGTATTCAATTTTTTCAACTCCTTAATATAAGTAAATAGTGAATGTGAAATAGCTTATCATTAAATTTAAATTACTACAAAAATGAACAAAATGTTAACTAACTCTATACTAATATAAACTTTTTGTAAACATAAGTAAAGGATTAAATAGAAATTTTTATATTTAATTTTATATAAGAATAAAAAAGCAACTTTAGTGAATTTAAAATAATATCAAATATTAGTTGGGTATATAAATATTTCTTTATATACAAACGTTTTCATAGATGTTATAATGAAGATGAATAAAATGTAAATGTATTTTGTAGCTTTAAAGGTGGAGATTTGCATGAAAAAATTTATTACAATTTTATCAGTTATTATATGTCTAGGATTAGGAGGCTTATTAATAGCTAATCATTATACAAGTTTAAAAGAAGAAAGGTTTAATAATATTATAGAAAATGCTAATAAAGCTATTGAAAATAAAGAATATAAGACAGCAGAGGTATTATTAGAAAAAGCTAAACTTATGAACAATAAGACCAATGTAATATGTAAAAAGATACAGAATTTAGAGTTTCATAAAGAACAGCAGGAACTTTATGATCAAGGATTAAGATTGGAAAAGATGAAAAGGTATTCAGAAGCTATAAATGTTTTTAGTGAAATTCAGGATGATTCAAATGATTTAAAAATAAATAGTCATAAAGAAATAGAAGTTTGTAAAAAATGTATAATAGATGATTTTTCAAATAAAGCAGATAAGGCTATAAAAAGAGGAGATATAGAAAGAGCAAAGTATATTATAGCTAAAATTGAAAAAGTAGATAGTGAAAGTACAGAAATAAATATATTAAATATGAAAATAGAGAATTTTAAATCAGCCAAATAAATATCAAGAGTACTCTTGATATTTATTTGGCTGATTTTTTTAAACAATATCTTTTGTATCTAGAAAAGCTTCTTGCATAAGTAATTTAATCATAGCAGGAAACTCTCTAATCATATATTGAACTCTTAAAGATATAGGAGTTTTTGAAGGAAGTCCTTCATTTTTAATATTAAGGTAATCTGCGATTTCCTTAGCTCTAAATAAATGAAAATCACTTGTTACTATTAACACTTCATCTTTATCAGCATGTCTTTCTTCAAGAATTTTTTTACTGAATTCTAAATTTTGAAAGGTTGATTTAGATTTATCTTCTTCTATAATTCTATTAGGATTAATTCCTTTATTAACAAGAAAATTTTTCATAGCCTCAGATTCTGGTATTGGCTCGTTACTTCCTTGTCCACCTGAAACTATTACTTTAGTATTAGGGTGTAATTCTAAGTATTTCAAGCCTTCCTCTAATCTTTCTTGTAAAATTGGGCTTGGCTTGTCTCCATATAATCCTGCACCTAAAATTATTTCATATTCTACATCCTTAAGTTGCTTTATATCTTTAAAATTCATCATTTTATATGTCAAAAAAACTTCAAAAATAAGGAAGACTAGGATAAGTAGCCCTATTAAAATAGATATTCCAACTAAAATTTTCTTCTTTAGCAAATAATCACTTCCTATGTTTATTCTTTGAATTAATATAAATTTTATCCTTAAGCTTATTATCTCATATATAACTTACATAATTATGATTTAAATGTTAAGGAACTATTACAATAATATGTAGGTAAAAATTGGAGTTGTGAAATTTTTGATAATTATATTGACTAGGCAGAATCTGATGATATAATAAATCGTGTTCATATGAAAATGATTATCATTGATGGGGAGACGAGGGTAATCTAATAAGGAAATTAGGAGGACTAAAGATGAAAGGACTTAAAAAATTAGCGATTTTAGGGATCGCAACACTTACGGTTGGAATGTTTGTAGGATGTTCTAGTAGTAAAACTAGTGAAGAGGGCAACACTAGTAATGAAAAAAGGATTGTTCAATCTGTAAAAGGAGAAGTTGAGATACCAGCTAATCCTAAAAAGATAGTAGACATTTCAGGAAGTTCAGAAGAGTTAGTTTTATTAGGACATACTCCTGTAGCTACGGCAAATGTAGACTCATATAAAACTGATCAAGTACCAGAATATATGGCTGAGACGTTAAAAGATACAAAAATAGTTGGTCATTCTATGATGGATACTGCTGATATAGAAGGGATATTATCAGTAGAGCCAGACTTAATAATAATGTCACCTAGACAAGAGAAAATATATGATCAATTAGCAGAAATAGCTCCAACAGTTATAATTAATGATAATGCAAATGATTGGGAAGCTAAGTTTAAAGAGGTAGCAAAATTATTTGATCAAGAAGAGGAAGCACAAAATTGGTTAGATAATTATTATAAAAAAGCAAAAGAAGTTGGAGAGGAAATAAAGAAAGCAAATGGTGATGGAACTTATTTATCTGTTTTAGCTTCTTCAGGTCAATTCATGGTATTTACTGAAGGTGGAATAGGAACAGTTTTAAAGAGTGATATGGGATTACCTCAACCAAGTAAAATGCCAGAACAAGATAGCATAACATTACCTACAGTTACACTTGAAGGACTTACTGAAATAGATGCAGATCATATTATAGTTTTAGGAACAGAATCAGATAAGGCTGATTTAGAGTCAAATAGTGTTTGGAATGAAATGAGAGCTGTTAAGAATGGAAATGTAACAATACTTGATGTAAGTCCATATTTTAGCCAAGCTTATAACCCAATGGGAAGAGAACTTTTATTAGAGTCAATAAAAAATGAACTTGTAAAATAATTAAAATTTTTAGTAGGGGCTGTATCAAAATATAAAGATACAGCCCCACTATTTAAGTTAAAATAGAAATTTTGGTGATACTTTAAGGAGGACAACTTATGAAAATAGGAAGGAAAAGGACCTTGGCTTATGGATTAATGTTTATAGGTTTATTACTTTTGCTTAGTGGAATCATTCTATCTATATCTATAGGGGCAAAAGAAATTGATTTTTCTATGATAATAAATGCTATTTTTACAAATGATGCAGATATAAATACTAATATAATTAGGGATGTAAGAATACCTAGAGCACTTGCAGCAGCTTTAGTAGGAGGATTTTTAGCCGTAGCTGGTGCCATCATGCAAGGAATAACTAGAAATCCAATTGCAGAACCTTCTGTAATGGGTATAACTCAAGGAGCTACATTTATGATAGCTGTAGCATTTGTTTTACAAAGAATATATCCTAATTTAGTCATAAATAGCTTTGCTCTTATGATTTTTGCATTTTTAGGAGCAAGTATAAGTGGTCTTTTAGTATATTTTATAAGCTCTAGAGCATCTAGAAAAGTTGATCCTGTTAAGTTAGCCCTTGCAGGGACAGCCTTAGGAACTTTACTTATATCCTTAGCAATGGGAATATCAATGTATTTTAATTTATCTCAACAGTTAAGTTTCTGGGTATCAGGTGGATTAGTAAGTGCTAAATGGGAAGGGGTAATTTTATTATCTTTAATTGGAGGAATAGCATTTATTGGGGCCATGATTATGTCACCTAGAATAACAATTTTGAGTTTAGGAGAAGAAGTAGCCATAGGACTTGGAGAAAAAACCAATCTTGTAAGATTTATATCCATAATGATAGTTATATGTCTAACAGGTGCTTCTGTTTCGGTAGCTGGTAATATTGTCTTTGTAGGATTAATAATTCCTCAAATATGCAAAGGAATAGTAGGATCTGATTATAGATATATAATACCTAGTTCAATGATATTAGGTGCTGTTTTATTAGTGTATAGTGATATATTAGCAAGGATTATAAACCCTCCTTATGAAACACCAATAGGATCTTTAACTGCCTTATTAGGAGTTCCAGTGTTTATATACTTAGTTAGAAAGGGAGGTAAGTAATTTATGAATATAAAAAAGAACCATAAATTTATATGGGTAACGGGAATTTTAATAGGTTTAATTTTTATTACCTTCTTAATAAGTTTAAATATGGGTTCACTTTCAATTGAGCCAGGAGAAGTTATTAAAACTTTAATTGGACAAGGTACAAAAAGTAATGAAATAGCTATATTTAAGCTTAGACTTCCTAGAATAGTCATAGGAATATTAGTAGGAACAGCTTTAGCAACTGCAGGTACAATCCTGCAAGGGGTTACTAAAAATGATTTAGCTGATTCAGGAATACTTGGAATAAATTCAGGAGCTGCCTTATTTGTTGTAGTTTATATATATATAATGAATGGAAATGTATATGATGGTGTAAGTAATTTAACTATTTTTACTATGCCTATAGTAGCTTTAAGTGGAGCTATATTTGGAGCATTTTTAATATACATATTAGCATGGAAGAATGGAATAAATTCATCAAGACTATTATTAATAGGTATAGGTATAAATATAGCTTTTACATCCTTATTAACAATATTTCAGTTAAGATTTACTACTCAAGAATTTAATAGAGTTATGGCTTGGATATCAGGAAGCATATGGGGAGCAAGTTGGAAATATGTATTAGCAATATTACCATTTATAATTATATTTATGGCTTTAACTATATATAAATCAAGATATTTAGATGGATTAAATTTAGGAGACGAAGTTGCCACAGGTATAGGGATTGAAGTAGAAAAAGAAAGAAGAAAACTAATTATATATGCAGTTATATTAGCAGGGGTAGCTACATCAGTTGCAGGTAGCATAGGTTTCCTAGGTTTAGTATCTCCTCATATAGCAAGAAAATTAATAGGGCCAAAGCATAAGAAATTAATTCCTGTAGCAGCCCTTATTGGAAGTTTAATATTATTAGTGTCAGATACTATAGCAAGAAATTTAATTGCACCAATGGAAATGCCAGTAGGTATAATCGTATCTATAATAGGAGTTCCATATTTTATTTATTTAATGTTATCAAAATAGATATTTATATACCTAGACATAAATTAATATTTATAAATAAAAGGCAATTAAATTTCATCTTAGATAAATTGATTTTAAATAAGATATAAGAATTAAAGTAACAAGTATTTTAAAATCTTATAATTAAAAGTTTTCACGAAAGTAGAAGGAGATAATTATGAATTGTATAACTACTGATAATTTAAATATTTCATATGGAAGTTTAGATATAGTTAAAAATTTAAACTTAAATATACCAAAGGGGAAAATAACTACAATAATAGGTGCAAATGGATGTGGAAAATCTACAGTGCTAAAAACAATAGCTAGAATTTTAACTCCTAAAAGTGGGGAAATATATATAAATGAAAAAAACATAAAAGAGCAGGGAGCTAAGGAGTTAGCAAAGGTTATGGCAGTTTTACCTCAAAGTCCTCAAGCACCTAATGGGCTTACTGTTGAAGAGTTAATAGCCTATGGAAGATTCCCTCATCAAAAAGGATTCGGTAAATTAAAAAAAGAGGACAAAAATATAATTCAATGGGCTTTAGAGGTTACAGGATTAATTGAATTTAGGGAAAGAGACATAGAAGATTTATCTGGAGGGCAAAGACAAAGAGCTTGGATTGCTATGGCCTTAGCACAGCAAACAGATATATTAATACTTGATGAGCCAACAACTTATTTAGATTTAGCCCATCAATTAGAGATTTTAAATTTACTTAAGGAATTGAATGAGAAGCATGGGACAACTATAGTTATGGTTATTCATGAACTTAATAATGCTGCTAGATTTGCCGATTATATGATAGGTATGAAAGCAGGAAAAATAGCTTGTGAAGGTACAGCATATGAAGTTATGACAAAAGAAAATCTTAAAGAGTTGTTTAATATAGATGCAGAAATTATAGAGGATCCAATAAATAAAAGACCAGTCTGTGTGACTTATGATATGTTATAAAATTAAGATGATAATATCTCAAATATAAATATAATTCTAATAATATTATAGTTTAATAAAAATAAATCTTAGGGAATATTTTATTTTCTAAGATTTATTTTATTTATTCAAGCTTTTATAATTAATGAAATCTTTAATATGGTATAATAAAACTTAACTGATATAAATTGGAATTTAAATAAGGTGTAATATCTATAAATATATATTAAAAAGGATTTTTATACAAAAGTATTATTTATTAATTATTATGAAATAAAGGTATAAATATATTAAATAATTTTTAAGTTGATTTAGTATAAAAAGTAGAGAGGGTAATTTATGAGTTTAAAGATTAGAGATATTAAGATAGAAGATTATAAAGAAATTAGTAAAATTAGAAAAATGCCTGGAGTTATGGAGAATATATTGTCCAATAAAGATGAAGAAGATGAATTAATTAAGGAAAAGATTATAAATAGAGGAAATAATCAGTATTGGTATGTTGCTGAAGAAGATGGAAAAGTTTTAGGGTTAGGAATATTAATGAATCATGGAAATTTAAGAAAAAAACATGTTGGAGTAATAACATTAATGGTCAATAGTGATTATCAAAACAAAGGCATAGGAAGTTTATTAATGGATAAGTTAATAAATTTAAGCGAAAGTCTTAATATTATAAGGTTGGAATTATGTGTATTTAGGGATAATTATAAAGCAATAAACTTATATAAGAAGTTTGGATTTAAAGAAGAGGGAATAAAGATAAAGTCAGCTTTGAAAAATGGAGAATATGCTGATGAAATTATTATGGCAAGGATAAGCTTGTAGAGTTAATTTAGGGATAATATATATTTATAGTATAAATAGGTTTAGAGAATAAAGGGGGAGAGGTTATATGTATGAATATAAATTTATAAATGTGCCTGTTGATAAATCATTTAAGTGCAAAAGGGAAGACTCCTTTGAAAAATGTAAAGACATTATAAAAGAAGAAGCTAAAAATGGATGGAGGTTAAAGCAGATTGTTACTCCAATTAATGAAAAGTCAGGTGTTAATATTATTTATGCTTATGAAATAATCTTTGAAAGAAAAGTAGAAAATTATGCTTAATAAAGAACTTTTTAATAAGAGAAATTTAAGAACTATAATTTTAGCTGTAGTTCTTTTTATTATTTTTATATGGGGAACCAATTTAACTGCAATATGGTTTAGTGATATGGGAAAAGAAAAAATATCTATTATTAAGAAAATAGGAATTTCATTTTTAATATTAGGACCTTATTGGGTAGTGGCTATAAGTGGATTTTATAAAAGATTAAGAAGAATATTAAATTACAAATTATTTAATTTTATGTTCTTTATTATATATTTTTATTATTTCTTTCTTATAGATAGTATTGTAAATAATTTAAGTAAGTAGATTGTAATTAAAAATATAGATAGTTATATATTAATAAAGTTATTGGCGAAGTTTCTTAAATAAAACATTTAAAGATTGTATTACTATATTCTTTGTAGGTAATTACATTATAGAAACGTATTTGATATTAATATAAATTATATGAAATCTAGATTGATAACAAAAATAGTTGCTAAATAAAAGCAACTATTTTTGCTTATTTAAATATTACTTAACTGATTTTTTTATTGATTTCAAACATTTCTGATACATAGTATATAAAGCAACCTACAAGAGGTATTAATAAATAAGCATCTTCAAATTTAAAAACAAAAAATACACACTCTGTTAAAACTAAAATGGTACCAATAATTATAAATGTTATACCTATTAAGTCTGCAATATGATCTTTATTTTTTATTTGGTTCACATCATAGTAGTTTTCAATTCTTTTGAAGTAGAAAAGATAATATCCAAGTTTAAATTTCTTATTTTTAAATACATAAAGACCTACAAATAAAAATATTAATCCAACTATAAGAATAAGAATTAAAACCATAATATTTTCTCCTTTCACACTTACTTTTTATTACTAAACTTTTATTATAGAAAACTTTAGCAATAAAAAATAAGCGTATATGAAATATTATTTTTTAGTTAATAAAGATTAAATATAACAATATTGCTTTGTTATAAATCTACATATTAAATAAAAACTTAAATTTAATTTTAGGAATATTAAATAACAAGTAATATTTAAACAATAATATATTTATAATTATATTACTATTTTGAACCAATTTAAACATATTAGAACAATATTTTCCAATAAAGAGGGAATGAATTTGAAAAAATAAAATTTTTCTAAAAAAAGTTTTATTTTTTTGTCATATTATATGATTTTACCGAATATAAATATAAAGTCATAAAATTAACACTAGATTTTAGGGGGAAAAGGGAAATGAGAAAAAGAGGCATTATGAGTAAACGTTTGCTAGCGGTTTTGTGCATGGCATCAGTAACAACATCATTAATTAGTTTTAGAGGATTAGAAGTTAAGGCTTCACCAAATGTGCCATATGATCAAAAAGAATCATTAGCACCATTAGGAGAAGTTTATAGCATTGAAACTTTATTAAATTGGACACCGGAAAGTGATCCAGATGCTAAGTATAATAGAGCAAGCATTGAGCTTCAAGATAGGTTTATGGGAGACATTGTAAATGAAAATGCTAATCCAGAAGCTAAAATAATGAATGTTGCTTTAACTAATCCATATGTTGATAGAGCACCATCACAAGGTAGTGATTCAATGGATGCTTATGTGTTTTCATATTGGCAGTATGTAAATTCATATGTTTATTGGGGAGGATCAAGTAGAGGAATATTTGCACTTCCAACACCAGATGTAGTTGATAATGCACATAAAAATGGTGTTCCAGTTTTAGCTACAATAGGATTTCCATGGGGGCCAGGAGAAGGGTATGTTGAACAAGTAAGAGCATTCCTTCAAAAAGATAAGAATGGAAACTTCCCAGTTGCAGACAAAATGATTGAAATAGCTGAATATTATGGATTTGATGGATATTTCTTTAACCAAGAATCCTATGGCTGTGTAAAAGATGATGCAGATAGAATGGTAGAAATGCTTGAGTATATCAAAAAGAAAGCTCCAAATATGGTTATAGGTTGGTATGATTCTATGACTGTTGATGGAAATGTTAAGTGGCAAGATGCTTTAAATGATAAGAATGCTGCTTTCTTCCAAAATGGAGAAAATAGAACAACTGACGAATTCTTTTTAAATTATAATTGGACTCCAGAAAAAATAGAGACTACAGTTAATACTGCTAAATCATTAGGAAGAAGTCCTTTTGATGTTTATGCAGGATTAGATGTTCAACAAAATGCATATAATACTCCATTTAATGATGATTACTTATTAGATGAGAATGGAAAGCTTAGACTTTCTTTAGCTATGTATACTCCAAACTCAACATTCTCAATGGCTAAGGATGTTTATGATTTCTATAAACATGATCAAAAATTCTGGGTAGGACCAACAGGAGACCCATCAAAATCAGATACAGAGCAAGATTGGACAGGATTAGCTAACTATGTTCCAGATAGATCAGCAATAAATGATTTACCATTTGTGACAAACTTTAATTTAGGACATGGGGAAGATTATTATATAGATGGTTCACTTTCAAGGGATGAAGAGTGGAACAATAGAGCAATGCAAGAATATTTACCAACTTGGAGATGGATAGTTGAATCAAATGGTTCAAAACTTACTCCAGATTTTGACTTTAAAACTGCATACAATGGAGGAAGTTCATTAAAGGTTGAAGGTAAGTTAGAGGCTGCAAATCCAAACCACATTAAGTTATACAGCACTGATTTAAATATAGAGAATAACTCAACAGAATTATCAATTGTTTATAAAACAGAATCAGCTCCAAACATGAAAGTAGGATTATGTTTTGGAGAAAATTATGATGAAGAAAACTTTACATTCTTTGATGTAAATAAAAATAGTAATGGAGAATGGACAGAGGTTAAAATACCTTTAGGTGACCATGTTGGAAAAACAATTTCTGCAATATCATTAAAGTTTGAAAGTGGTCAAGATGTTGAAAACTTTAAGATAAATGTAGGACAAATCTCCATAGAAGAAACTGCTGAAAATAATAAAGGGTTAAAAAATAGTGATGTTATTTTAGAAGAAACAATGGTTCATAATTCAAATAGTGCAGAGGCTAGAATTTACTGGAATGGATTAGAATCAGGAAATGAAGATGATTTAGCATTCTATGAAATATATAGAATTAAGCCAGACGGATCTAGAGAGCTTATGGGAGCAACTCCAAATGATGCTTACTATGTTCAAGAGTTTGAGAGATATGGAGAAGAAATGGAGTTTGACATTGAAGTAGTTCCTGTAGATGTAAATTATAATAGAGGAGAAGGAAAGAGAGTAACATTTAATTGGGGAATTCCTCATGATGCTACACAAATTCCAGATAAAAAGGTTTATGAAAACCTTGCCTTATATAAATCAGTTCAAACTAGTGCAGAAGGTGCTGCAGAACCAGGTCTTAAAGCCGTTGATGGAAAAGTAGATAATAATAGTAAGTGGTGTGCCGCTGGAGCTAAGGATGGTTGGTTAACAATTGACTTAGGAGAGCCAAAAAATATTCAAAGATGGGTTGTTAAACATGCTGAAGCTGGTGGAGAAGCAAAAGATATGAATACAAAAGATTTTGCTTTAGAAGTTTCATATGATGGAGGACAAACTTATCAAGAGGTTGATGTTGTAACTGGAAATGAGGATGCTATTACTGATAGAAATCTAGAAAATCCAATAGTTGCACAACATTTAAGACTTAGAATTGATAATTCAGGAAGTTCACCTTGGGCAGCTATAAGAATATACGAGTTCCAATTATATGAGGAAACATTTAAAGATCAAACAACTGAGATTCCAATGAGATTTGTAAATGCTAAAAATAATAAAGGGGCTAATGACTCTGTATTATTTACAAGAGGTAAAGAAGGACAAACTGTTAATCTTTATAAGGGATTAAATGCTGAAACTCCTTTTGCTACAGCTACTATAGACTCTAATGGAGAAGCTAAATTTGAAGGATTAGATTTTGGTGAAGATGGTGGAAGAGTTTACTATGGAACAGTTGAAGAAGGTAAGAGAGAAAGTTTAAGAATGAGTGCTGCTTTTGAAGGAGAAAATTGGGAATATTCAAAGGTTCCAGAAAGATTTGAATTAACTCCTTACAAGGCACCAGGAATGAATGGAGAAAATCATAATTATGGTACTTTAAAAATAAATGATTTAGAAGCTGGAGATATTGTAAGCATATTTAATGACAAGGATTCAATATTCCCAGAGAAGGTTAGTGTTCCAGTAGCCAAAGGGGGAGATACAGCTATTTTAGATAGAATATCTATTAATCCAGAGGGTGGAGTACTAACATTAGAAGTTAAATCAGAAGGCAAGAAGGCTAGAAGAATTGAAGTTCCATATTCAGGTTTTGGAGAAATAGAAATGAAAATAGAAAGTGAAGCACCTACTAACTTAAGAACAGTAGATGTTCAAAAGAAGAGTGTAAGTCTTGCTTGGGATTCACCAGAAAATACTTATGGATTAGATGGATATATAATCTATAAGGATAACAAGAAAGTTGGAGAAGTTTCAGCAGATCAAACTGAATTTACAGTTGGAAAGTTAAACAGACATACAATTTATAACTTTAAAGTTGCTGCTAAGTATTCTAATGGAGAAATTTCAAAAAGAGATACAATAACAGTAAGAACAGCTAGATAGATAAACTAAATAATTAATTATAAATGATATTAGATAGATTTAAATATTTTATATTCTATCTAATATCATTTTTTATTAGACCAACATTATATAAAATTAAAGCCTATGTGGTTCTTACCTTTATATGCAAAAATTCTATAATAATATTATAGAGTTAAATTTGGATTTACTTATAATAATTATAGTTGGAGGACAATAATATGAAGGTTGGAATAATAATGGGAGGAATTTCTTCAGAGAGAGAAGTTTCTTTAGCAAGTGGAGAATCAATTTTTAATCATATAGATAAAGAAAAGTATGAAGTTAGTAAAATAATTATAAATAATAAAAGAGATATCTTAGAAAAAGTTAAAGGGTTAGATTTTGCTTTACTAGCACTACATGGTAAATTTGGGGAGGATGGAACAGTTCAAGCTTTCTTAGATATAATGGATATACCATATTCAGGATGTGGAGCTTTAAGTAGTTCTTTATGTATGGATAAAAATCTAAGTAAGAAGGTTTTAAAAGCTGAAAACATAAGAACAGCAAAATGGATAACTGTGAAGTCTATAGAGGAAATAGATTATGACAAGATTGAGGAAATTGGCTATCCAGTTTTTGTTAAACCTAATAATGGAGGATCGAGTGTGGCTACTTTTAAGGTTTATAAAAAAGAAGATATAAAAAATTCTGTTATGGAAGGATTAAAATATTATGAAGAAGTAATAATTGAATCCTTTGTAAAAGGAAGAGAAATTACTTGTCCTATATTTAATGGAGAGCTTTTCCCTATTCTTGAAATAAAGAGCAAAGCAGATTTTTATGATTATAAGCAAAAGTATGCAGCTAATGGAGCAGAACATTTACCAGTTCAGTTAGAAAAATCTTTATATGATGAAGTTAAGGAAATGGCTTTAAAAACTTTTGAAGTATTAAAATGTGAAGTTTATGCTAGAGTGGATATGATAATTTCAGAAGAAGGAGTTCCATATATACTAGAAGTAAATACATTACCTGGTATGACAGCTACAAGTTTATTTCCACAAAGTGCAGAATCTAGAGGAATATCATATTCAAAATTTATAGATTTAATAATAGAAACATCATTAAATAAGAAAATAAAATAAATAGAAGTTTTCAAAAGTCATTTATTTAAAGATAATTATTTTAATAAATGGCTTTTCATATACTCCTTTGAATAATATTTAGATATATTGTATATTAGATAAAAAAAGGTAATTAATGTTTAGGACATTAGAGAAAGAGGTATTAAATGGAGTTATTTGTTTCAGATTTAGACGGAACTTTACTAAATAAGGATCAAGTTATATCAGATTATTCTAAAAAGGAATTAAATAGACTTATAAGCACAGGGATTAATTTTGCAATTGCAACAGCTAGAAGTCCAGCTACTGTTTCAGATATTTTAGATGGAATAGATATAAAAACACCTGTTGTTCTTATGAATGGAGTTATAATTTTTGATATTGAAAAGAAAAAATATATAGATGTTAAAGAAATAGACAAAGAAAGTGTCAAAGAGATTATCAAAATACTTCAAGAATATAACAAAACATTCTTTCTTTATGGGATAAAAGATGATTATCTATGGGTTTATCATAAAGATTTTACTTATGATTTTGAGAGAGAATATTATGAGGAAAGATGCAATAAAAAACTTAAGTCTTTTAAAAAAGTTGAAAATTATTTAGATATTTTAGATGATAATCAAATAATAAATTTTGTGTTTTTTGAAGATAATAAACTTATAGCTCATGAATTATTTGAGAAGATACTGAAAGTAAAAGGTGTTACTGGTAATTGTTATAAAGATATATATAACGAAGGAGCTTTTTTCTTAGATGTATATAATGAGGAGGCTTCAAAAGCTAATGGAATAAAATTTTTGGCGGATTATGTAGAACATAGTAAAGTTATAACTTTTGGTGATGGAGAAAATGATGTTCCTATGTTTGAAATTGCAGATGAATGTTATGCTTTAGAAAATGCTTCAGCTGGGTTAAAGGCCATAGCTACGGGGATTATTGGCAATAATAATGATGATGCAGTGGTTAGATTTTTGATTGAAAGATTAAAATAGAAAAAATGTAAAATGAATAGAAAAAATATAGAAGAAGTATAATTAATAGGTGTACTTCTTTTATAATTTGTCAAAATAAAGTTTGAATTTTTTGAAAATTTTTTAAAATGGTTTAAGGTATTGCTGTAAATAAGAAAAATGTCCTTTATATAGATAAATACTTGCTTAAAGAGGTATTATTTATTTAATAGAATTTGTATTTTTGCAAAATATATATATGTTTAAAATTTACATAAGGCTTGTAAAACTGATGTAAAAATTGTAAAATTAACGTAAGATAAAGTGAAAAATTTGTCTTAAAGAATAAAAAAATAGGAGGTATACATATGGTAGGAATTATTCTTGCTAGTCATGGGGAATTTGCTAAAGGCATATTACAATCTGGCTCAATGATTTTTGGAGAACAGGAAAATGTAAAAGCTGTTACATTAATGCCGAGTGAAGGACCTGATGATATTAGAGCAAAAATGAAAGAAGCAATCGCTTCCTTTGATAATCAAGATGAGGTTTTATTCTTAGTTGATCTATGGGGTGGAACACCATTTAACCAAGCAGATAGCCTAGTTGAAGAACATAAAGACAAATGGGCAATCGTAGCTGGTATGAATTTACCAATGGTTATTGAAGCTTATGCTTCTCGTTTCTCAATGGAATCAGCACAAGAAATTGCTGCTAATATTCTAAAGTCAGCTAGAGAAGGAGTTAAAGTTAAGCCTGAATCATTAGAACCTGAAGAATCTACTAAAGCTACTACAGATTCTGCTCAACAATCTAACAATGTAGGTGCGCCTGGCTCTTTTGAATACGTTTTGGCACGTATTGATTCACGTTTACTTCATGGTCAAGTAGCAACTGCTTGGACAAAAACTGTAAAACCAACAAGAATTATTGTTGTATCAGACGATGTAGCTAAAGATGAACTTCGTAAGAAATTGATTCAACAAGCAGCTCCTCCTGGAGTTAAAGCGCATACTGTTCCAGTTAGTCAAATGATTAAGCTTGCAAAAGATGATCAACACTTTGGAGGACAGCGTGCATTACTTCTTTTTGAAAACCCAGAAGATGTACTTAGAGCAGTAGAGGGAGGAGTACCTATAAAGACAGTTAATGTTGGTTCTATGGCTCACTCTCCAGGTAAGGTTCAACCAAATAAAGTACTTGCTTTTAATCAAGAAGATATTGACACTTTTAATAAACTTAAAGAAGCTGGATTAGATTTTGATGTTCGTAAAGTTCCAAATGATACAAAAGGAAATATGGATGAAATTCTTAAAAAAGCACAAGAGGAATTAAATAAATTAAAATAATTTGATTTAATATAAATAAGTTATTTTAATGAAAAGGAGGATTAATAACAGTGGATTTAAATATAATTCAAATAATATTAGTTATTATTATTGCATTCTTAGCTGGTATGGGAGGGATCCTAGACGAATTCCAATTTCATCAACCATTAGTTGCTTGTACTTTAATAGGTTTAGTTACAGGTAATTTAATACCATGTTTAATCCTAGGCGGTAGTCTTCAAATGATCGCTTTAGGTTGGGCAAACATAGGTGCTGCCGTAGCACCAGACGCAGCATTAGCATCTGTTGCAGCTGCAATTATCTTAGTTCTTAGTGGAGAAGGGCAAGCGGGAATATCTTCAGCTATCGCTATAGCAATTCCACTAGCTGTTGCTGGATTATTATTAACAATTATTTGTCGTACAATAGCTACAGCATTTGTACACCTTATGGATGCTGCTGCTAAAGAAGGTAATATAAGAAAAGTTGAAATGTGGCATTTCATTGCTATTCTTATGCAAGGTGTACGTATAGCATTACCAGCTGCATTAATTTTATTAATAGGTGCTGGTCCAATAAGCGCATTACTTGCTTCTATGCCTGCTTGGTTAACAGATGGTTTAGCAGTAGGTGGTGGAATGGTAGTAGCTGTTGGTTACGCAATGGTAATTAACATGATGGCAACAAAAGAAGTATGGCCATTCTTTGCAATCGGTTTTGTATTAGCAACTATTTCTCAACTTACACTTATAGGATTAGGTGCAATTGGTGTAGCTTTAGCTCTTATTTACTTAGCACTTAGCAAAAAAGGTGGCTCAGGTAATGGTGGATCAAACATAGGAGATCCAGTAGGCGATATTATCGATAGATACTAAGAAGGGAGAGAAGACGAAAATGGAGAAAAATTTAAAATTAACAAAAAAAGATCGTCTTTCTATTTGGTGGCGTTCAACTTTCATTCAAGGATCTTGGAACTATGAAAGAATGCAAAATGGTGGTTGGGCATTCTCATTAATTCCTGCAATCAAAAAATTATACAAAACTAAAGAAGAAAGATCAGCGGCATTAACACGTCACTTAGAATTCTTCAACACTCACCCATATGTAGCTTCACCTATCATTGGTGTAACATTAGCATTAGAAGAAGATCGTGCAAATGGAGCTCAAGTAGATGATGTAACTATTCAAGGGGTTAAAGTTGGTATGATGGGATCTTTAGCAGGTATCGGAGACCCTGTATTCTGGTTTACTGTTAGACCTATATTAGGAGCATTAGGTGCTTCACTTGCTATGGCTGGTAACATATTAGGACCAATAATATTCTTCTTAGGTTGGAATATTATCCGTATGGCATTTACTTGGTACACACAAGAATTTGGTTATAAAGCTGGTTCTCGTATTACAGAGGACTTATCAGGAAACTTATTACAAGATATTACAAAAGGTGCATCTATACTTGGTATGTTTATATTAGGATCACTAGTTAATAGATGGGTATCTATTAAATTTGCTCCAGTAGTATCAACAGTTCAATTGAGCCCAGGTGCTTATATTGATTGGAATAGCCTTCCAGCAGGTGCAGAAGGTATTAAGGAAGCCTTATTACAACAATCAGCTGGATTATCTTTAACTGCTGAGAAAGTTACAACATTACAAGGAAACTTAGATTCATTAATTCCTGGACTTGCAGGATTATTATTAACATTCCTTTGTATGTGGTTACTTAAGAAGAAAGTATCTCCAATTGTAATTATTCTTGCTTTATTCGCAATCGGTATTGTTTTCCACGTAATAGGATTAATGTAATATTTTTATTTAGCCTAGGTTAGTATAATATTTTACTTAGCCTAGGCTTTTCTTAAAAATAAAAAGGCTAAAAGAGTGTTTATAAAAAATTTTCATAAGAACTATTTATTTTGAAAAGAAATAATTAAGTAAAATAAGTTTATATATTTAATTAGAAAAGAGGTAGATCTATGGTTCAATCACTTAATACAAAAGTGGATTTAGTAGTTGATGCAACATCTTTTTCAGGTCTTGCTGATTATGGACAAATAATGATTGGTGATAAAGGATTTGAATTTTATAATTCTAATGATTATAGAAAGTTCATTCAAATTCCTTGGGAAGAAGTTGACTATGTAATTGCATCAGTTATGTTCAAAGGAAAGTGGATTCCACGATATGCAATTAAAACTAAGAAAAATGGTACATATTCATTTTCTTCTAAAGACACAAAGAAAGTACTTCGTACTGTTAGAAAATATGTTGATGCAAATCGTATAGTTAAGTCATTAAGTTTCTTTGATGTTGTAAAAAGAGAGGTAAAAGCACTATTTAAGAAGAAATAATTTAAAGTTTTTTGTGTAATAAATTCTATATAAATTTAGAAAATTAAGTATAAAAGCAAATATGTTTTAATATTCTTTAAATTACCCAAGAAAATTAATAAAGTTTATTATAAAAGTAAATAAATATGTTTAAATATTTAATTTTAAAGTAAATAAAAGAGTTATTAAAAGAAAATTTGTATTTTTAGTATAAAAGTAAACAAATATTAGTTTGAATAAGAATATTGATTAATTTTACTGATTTAAGCTTTCTATGTAGGTTTGATTGAGAAAATGTAGAGGAGTATAATAAATTTTAAGATACATAAGTTAATTAATGTATGAAATCTTTACTTATAGGATATAAATGTAATGATATGTTTATACTTAAGGGGGAGAATTTTATGTTTAAAGAAAACCTTAAAAATTTATTAACTAAATATGGTACTGTAGAGTTAGTTCTTTATGATGATGAGCTAAACTTGTATGCCATGACACTATGTAAAGAGTGTCAATGCGATGTAATAAGGGAGCTAGGTATAAGAGGAACTGGAGTAGAAAATTTAAAAGATATAGTACATTCCTTAGGATATGATTTTATTTCTTTAAAAGAATATTACGAAAAAGGAACCTATGATGAATATGGTAATAAAATGACTTGTTGCTGTAATGATAGTTCTTATAAGGTTGTTAAGGTCAATTTTAATAAGGATAATGAAGATGACTATTACATGGCATGGGCAACCGTCTAAAAAGCTGCTTAAATTAGTGGCTTTTTATTTTTTATTTAATTTATTTTAGGAAAGTATGTTAAGATATTAATTGAGTATTAAATTTTTATTTTAAATATTTTATTCTTTAAAATAACATTAAAAAGTAAAAAAAATTTAAACTGTTTGTTTCTATTTTGTATTTTTTTATATTTTTTATTTTTATATAATAAATTTGCGATAATCAATTATACGGGGGATAAATATATGAAGAAAATAATGAAAATGGGTCTTATTCTTAGTGTGTTAATATGTTTAGGATCTTTTGTAGGATGTAATTCACTAAACAAAAAGCAGGTTGAGGCCACAGAAAATAAAGAAGCTGTAGAAGCTAAAGATACAACAGATGAAAAAAATACAGAAGGTAAAGATAAGGCAAAGACAAATGAATTAGAGTATTTACCTTTTGATAAAGATCCAAATGCTGAGGATGGGAAAGTTGTATCAGAGTACACTAATGGTCTTTTAAAGGGGACATTACAATATCCAGTTAGAAAAGATGGTAAAAAGATAGCGTATTTAACTTTTGATGATGGTCCATCAACAACTAATACACCAGAGGTTTTAAAGATTTTAGATAAATATAATATAAAAGGAACTTTCTTTGTAACAGGAAATTCTATAAGTGCTGGAGATAAATCAAAAGAATTATTAAAGCAGATTGTTAAAAATGGACATGCTATAGGAAATCATACATATAGTCACGATTACAAATATCTTTATCCTAATAGAAAGATGAATGTAAATAACATAATGTCAGATATAAATAAGAATGAAAACTTAATGAAAGAAGTCTTAGGTGAAGATTTCTCAACAAAAGTAGTTAGATTCCCAGGTGGATACTGGTCTTGGCAAGATAGAACACCTATGAAGGAAAAAATGATTCAAGAGGGAATACAAAACATTGATTGGAATGCCTTAAATGGAGATGCAGAAGGGAAAAAGAAAAATGCAGATGAATTAGTTGAATTTGCTAAGAAAAGTGTAGAAGGCTTAGGCCCTAATGCAGACAATGTAGTAGTTTTAATGCATGATACTTATGGAAAAGAAGAAACAGTTAAGGCTTTACCAAGAATAATAGAGTACTTACAAAGTAAAGGCTTTGAATTTAAGAGCATTAAATAAATATATTATAATTTTTACGAACAATAATTAATTATTTAATAAAAATTCTAAAAGAATTATTAAATAAATATATTGTAAGTTTTATTTAAAAGATAATATTTAATAAAGTATATAAATAAAAATAATATTAAAAATAAGCAAATAATAGGAATAAAAAGCTACTAATTTTATGCACATATGATTTAAGTAATAAAATTAGTAGCTTTAATTTTTTATAATAAAGAAGATATTTTAAAGAATAAATTAAGAAATAATTTGTTTTTTATATGATAAAATAGATAATATAATAAAAAAAAATAAGTTTATTAAATAAGGATGTGATTATATAAGGGATTATTAAGAATATGAGTATAAATTCTAAAAGGTATATAAATTTATAGAGTTTTAGAATAGGTTTAAGAATAAAGTTAAAAAGGAGGAAACTACTCAGCATAATATTTTTGAGTAGGGAGAATACTTTGAATAGATTGTTAGAGCTTAGCAATGAAATATTTAGGATAAAAACAGATGATTATACTTTCCCATTATTTTCATCTTTACATTTTAAGATTATTTTATGTGTAGTAATAACCATATTTATAGCAATTATATTTAAAGAAAAAATAAAAAAGTGGAAATATAGAAGAACATTTGAAGTAACTACAGCACTTATTTTGTTATCAACTCAAATTTTTTTAGCAATATGGTATTCTAGATTCCCTAATTTTTATTTGAAGGAAAGTTTACCTTTGTATCCATGTAGAATTGCAATAATTATGGCAGCAATAGGATTGATATGGAAGAAGAATGATTTTGCAAAATCAATAGCTTATTTTTGGGGAACAATAGGAGCTATAGGAGCATTAATGATACCTATAACTAATTCTTATATTTTTCCACATATAACTTACTATACATTTTTTATAGGACATTATTTTTTATTAATAGCTTCATTATATCTAATATTAATAGAGGAATTTAAAGTGAAAAGTAAGAATGTAAAACAGGCACTTATTTTTTCTTTTATATTTGCAATTTGTGCTTTTATAGCAAATTATTTATTTGATGCAAATTATGCCTTTTTAAATCCTCCAAATGGATATGAAATACTTAATATTATAAATGTTGAAAGTAATATTATTACAACATCAATTTTTGCATATTTTATTTTTGTATTAGGAATATTCATTATGTATTTGCCATTTAATATGAGTGATTATAAAAAAGATAGCTTGTTTGAATGTTCCTTAATTAAATATTAAGCTTACTAAAGAAATTTATATAAATAATGTGGGTTTGATTATTTTAATTTAATATATATTAGAAAGAATTATAATACTAAGCTAAGTAAAATTTAAGATATAAGTATATTAGGGGTTTATTTGAAAATGTATTAAATATATGTATAAGATTTTAGGGAGGTGAAAAGGGGCATATTAAAGGTCTTATATAAAATTTATGAATATATTATCTGAAGATTTTTTATAAGATTTATTTTTATGTACCCTAAAAGTAGTTATGCTTAAAGATTTAAATGAAAAAATAAAAGAATGTCGAGAAAATATAGCCTTAAAGGAAATTCTTGAAAAGAGAAATTTATCACTTGAAAATGAATTGAATAGTAAGGAGAAGGAATTAGGAGAGCTTGAAAAGAGGTTAAATAAGGAGCTTAAGGATGTTCAAAAGTTAAAGAGTTTATCTTTTTCTAATTTAATATCTAATATATTAAGAAATAAGGATGAAAAACTAGAAAAAGAAGAAAGAGAGTATTTAGAGGCAAAACTTAAGTATGATAACTTTAAGTTTAAGGTGGAAAAGTTAAGGTATGATGTAGAAGAAAATAACAACAGATTAGGGCAGTTAATTAATATTGAAGGTAAGTATAAAGATCTTATAAGTGAAAAGAGAGAGTTAGTTAAAAAGTTTAATCTAAATATAAGAGATGAAATAATTGAAATAGAAAATGAAATAAAGGACTTACTAAGCAATAAGACAGAAATTTCAGAAGCCTTAAGAGAAGCTAATAATTGCTTAATGATTAGTGAAGAAACCTTAAAATCCTTAAGGAGTGCTAAGAATTGGGGAATATATGATATTGTTGGAGGAGGAATGATTTCTTCAGCAATCAAACATAATAGAATAGATGATGCTAAAACTTATATGGAGAGGCTTAGTTATTCAGTAGATAGATTAAATAAGGAGTTAGGGGATGTAGATACCTCTATATTTAATGAAGGCTTAAATATAAGTGGATTTTCTTATACCTTTGATATTTTCTTTGACAATATATTTAGTGATTTTTCAGTTCAAGGAGAAATCAATGATTCCCTATATAAGATTGAAGATTTTAGAAATAAGGTTTTAAATTTAATAAGAAAACTAGAAGAAAAAGAAAATAGTGTAGGTCTAAAGGTAAATCTATTAAATGATAAATTAGAAAGATTAATAGAAGAAAATTAAATTAGCCTTTTATATTATATTTAGTATAAATTTTAATTTAAAATATTAGAATAGATTTTAAGTTTAAATAAATGATTAAATAAAGACACTTTAACTTAAAGTTAAGAATTATCTTAATGTGGTTAAAGTGTTTTTATTTTGGAAAAATTTTAGTTTTTATTCAAGTTTGTAATTTGTTAAAAGAAAGTTCATAGTAAAACATGTATAATTAATATATGGTAATAATTAACTTAAAATTTATATGGAATTAATCGTAAAATTAGGAGGAGAATTTATGAGGAAAATAATTCATATCAATGATCAATGGTTTTATGCAAATGATTACAAAGATGAATATTTAAAAAATGAGTTTGATTTTAGTAATTTTGAAAGGGTAGATTTACCTCATACAAATATAGAGTTACCATATAATTATTTTGATGAAAAATCATATCAGTTTATTTCTACTTATGTTAAAACTTTAAAGTTTGATAATAGCATTAAAGGCAAAAAAGTATTTTTAGATTTTGAAGGAGTTATGATAGCTGCAGAGGTATATTTAAATGGAATTCATGTTGGTGGACATAAGGGTGGTTACACTAATTTTTCAATAGATATTACTGAGGCTTTAAAAATTAATGAAGATAATGTATTAAAGGTTGTTGTTGACTCCACAGAAAGACCTGATATACCTCCTCATGGATATGTTGTTGATTATTTAACCTATGGAGGAATATATAGAGAGGTTTCCTTAAGAATAGTTGAACCTATATTTATAAATAATTTATATGCAAGGGCATATGATTGCTTAAAGGAAGAAAAAAGATTAGAACTTGATATAGAAATAAATAATTTTGAAAAATATAGAGATGATTTAGAAATTGTTGTAGAGTTTGGTGATGATACTTTTGAAGAAACTTTAAGTACAAAGTTACCAATTGAAGAAGGAACAAGTATTAAAAATATAGAAATAGACCAATTAAATATGGTTAAGTTATGGGATATAGAAAATCCTAATCTTTATGAAATAAAAGTTAAGTTATTAAAAGATTCAGAAGTTATAGATGAATATAAAGATACCTTTGGATTTAGAGAAGCTGAATTTAGACAAGATGGTTTCTATTTAAATGGAAGAAGAGTAAAGCTTGTTGGATTAAATCGTCATCAGGCTTATCCATATGTAGGATATGCTATGCCTCAAAGGGTTCAAGAAAAGGATGCTGAGATTTTAAAATATGAATTAGGACTTAATATAGTTAGAACATCTCACTATCCACAATCAGTACATTTCTTAAGAAAATGTGATGAGATTGGATTATTAGTTTTTGAAGAGATACCTGGTTGGCAACATATAGGTGATGAAGCTTGGCAGGCAGAATCTATTAAAAATGTAGAGGAAATGATAAAAAGAGATTACAATAGACCTTCCATAGTTTTATGGGGCGTTAGAATAAATGAGTCTCAAGATAGTCATGATTTTTATGTGAAAACTAATGCTATGGCAAAGAGTTTAGATCCTATTAGACAAACTGGTGGGGTTAGATACTTAGAAAATAGTGATTTCCTAGAAGATGTTTATACCATGAATGATTTTATACACAGTGGGGGAGAAAAAGTATTAAGAACTCAAAGTGAAGTAACAGGACAAGCTGATAAAGTTCCTTATTTAGTAACTGAGTATAATGGGCATATGTATCCAACAAAAAGCTTTGATCAAGAGTGTAAAAAAGTTGAACATGCTTATAGACATTTGAGAGTTATTAATGAATCCTTTGGCTTAGATGAAATAAGTGGAGCCATAGGATGGTGTGCTTTTGATTATAATACACATAGTTCCTTTGGTTCAGGAGATAAAATTTGTTACCATGGAGTTTCTGATATGTTCAGAAATCCTAAGTATGCAGCTTATTCATATGCTAGCCAAAAGAAAGTAGAAGATGGTGTTGTTTTAGAGCCTATTACTTTAGGGGCTAAGGGAGAAAGAGATGGAGGAGCAATACTTCCATTTACAGTGCTTACAAACTGTGATTATATTAAAATATTTAAAGATGGAATATATATAGATACTTATTATCCTAACAAAGAAAAGTTCCCTAATTTACCACATCCACCAATAGAGGTTTCACATATTTTATCTATGGATTCAGAAATACCTCTTACTGAAGAAGCAAAAAAAGAAATTAAAGACTTTGTATTAAATAAATTAAAAGATTCTAATTTAACTAATTTAGCTGAAGAAGATTTTAAATATATTGAAGAATTTAGTGAAAGAGTAAATATACCTGTATTTAAAATAATGTCTTTAGTTTATAAATTAGCTGGAGGTTGGGGAGATAAGGAAAACTCTTTAATAATAAAAGGCTTTATAGATAATAAAGAGGTTGCTTCAAAAGAAATAGGTGAGCTTAGAAGCATGAATAAGTTAGAAGTTACACCAGATGATTTAGAACTTTCATTAGATAAAACAAGTTATGATGCTACTAGAATTGTGGTTAAACTTTTAGATAACTTAGGAGAGGTTCTTTTCTTAAATAATGATTTTATTGAAGTAGAAATAGATGGACCTTTAAGTATAATGGGACCAAGTAAGTTTGGAATCTCTGGTGGAATAACAGCTTTCTGGGTAAGAACTCAAGGGCAAACTGGACTTTGCAAAATAAAGGTTAAGAGCATGTACTTTGAAGAAGAAATTTCTATAGAAGTTAAGTAGAGTTAACTTATTAGTATTTTTATAGGAAGACTTAAGTAATTTTAAATTAAAGAAATAGATTATTTTTTAAAGTGAAGTTTTGCTTTAGATTAATTTAGAATTAAAGATATATTTGAAATTTAGAATTTAGTTAAGGAATTTAAAATAAAAAGAGGGAGTTATATCAAAACTTAGATATAAGAATTATAAATGTATTTAGAGAGTTAGTGAATTTCACTAAGAATTTATAATTTTTATTTATAAGTTTAAATTGATATAACTCCTTTTTATGTAACTTTTGAAAGGACGACAACTGTCGAAATTATAATTTTTAAGAGTAAGAGGGTCCATTAATATTATTAGCTAAATTAAGAACAAATATCCTTATAATTTATATAGGAATTAATAGGGAAAAATAGGGGGGAGGTGAATAATTTATTATTGTAGAGTTATTATTACTGTATAACCAGTAATAATATTGGGAAGTTTTAGGAGAAAAACTGGAGATCGATTAAATATTCATATATAATTCATTTAAAGTCTATGGACAAGACTTTATAATTTATTCATTCCTAAGTTAGAAAAAAGTGTTGATCTTAAAGGTTACAAGAAGATGTAAAAGCCAAGATGACTTATACATATAGAGGTAGTTAAGATAGAACACTTTTTTATTTAATAGCTAAATGATTTTTAAGTTGTATTCTTACTTAAATATAATAAATTTTTTAAGTAGTAATAGCCTCTACAAAGAAATACTAAAAGGATTTTAGTTATACTTATTAGGAAAAACAAAGGATAACTAGGAGGGAAAAACATGAGTAAAATTTTAATTTCTATATTATTATCTTTAGGATTATGTTCTGGAGGTGCTGGGGTGAGATATTTTAATAGTAATAATATATCTCATAAAAATGTACAAGCTAACCAAAGTGTTTCAAATGAAAGTTCAGAAAAGGTAGAAGCACAACAAGGAGAGAAATCCAAGGAAGAAACTAATATTTTAAGCAGTAATCCTTTTACTAAAGTTTTTGAGAATATAAGTAAGAATTTTTCTAAGGATAAAGTAACAGATACTACTAAAAAAGAAGAGAGTGTTAAAAATACTCCACAAGATGAAGAGGCAAAGGTAGAATCTAATTATGAAAATGGAAAGTTAGAGATTATTCAATCAAATAATGAAAATAAAGAAGTTTCACAAAGTAACAATGAAGAGGCAAATCCTTCAAAGGATAAACAAGAAGAAAAGCCAGTTGAAAATAATAAAGTAGAGAAAGAAACTAATAAGGAATCTGTGCAAAAACAAGAAAATAAGCCTGTAGAAAATCAAGTTGAGAAACCAGTAGAACAATCAAATAATAGTAGTTCTTATATAGCTCAAATTGAACAAATGATATTCAATAAGGTTAATGAAGAAAGAGCTAAGGCAGGGGTTGCACCTTTAAGTTATAGTAACACTATGCAAAAATATGCTCGTATTAAGTCAGAGGATATGGGAGTGAGAAAATATTTTTCACATGAAGATCCAAATGGACAATTAATAACAGCTAAAATGAAAGCTGATGGAGTTTCATATAATGCATGGGGAGAGAATATAGCTTATTTAGGTGGATATTCAGGAGATTCAAACATAGCTAACCAATTTATGACTAATTGGATGAACTCATCAGGACATAGAGCTAATATACTTTCTCCTAACTTTACTTCTATTGGGGTAGGAGTTTATAAAATAGGAAATACATATTACGCTACACAAGAGTTTATGAAATAGAATAAGAATTTTAAAAGGCGTGTATCAAAAGTTTTTTTGATATACGCCTTTTTTATAAGGGTTTTTAGCTTAATAAATTAATTTTTTATAAAAAGTAATATGAATTTTTATGGGGTTTTTGGTATATTGTGTATAATGTAAATAGGTTTTATTTTATTTTTTTAGTAATAATATTTTTAAAGTTTATAGTTAATCTATATGGAATAGCTATGGTATTAAAAATAAATTTAGATAGGGTAAAGGAGAGGGTTAAAAAATATAGTTTAATAAATTAGAGCTAAAGATGAGAAATAAGTGGGTTTAATTGGAATTAGGAGATGTAATTTATGAGGGGTAATAAGAAAAAGGGTACTCTTTTAAGTAATCTCAAGTATATTATGGGATATGCTTGGAGTCAGGACAAGGTTTTGTTTGCGCAGTGTGGTGTTTATACTATTTTGGCATCTATTGCACCCTTTATAGGGATTTTTTTACCAAAATTTTTGATTGATGAACTTTTAGGACAGAGAAGAATAGAAATAATTTTAATGACTTTAATTGGATTTTTTCTTTTATCTTCAGTTGTGAATTATTCTATAGCTTGGCTTAGATGTGCATATAGTCCTAGGGTTACAAAGATTAGAACTGATTATATAACAATGATAAGTGATAAAATAATGAAAATGGATTTTAAAAATACTGAGGATCCTGAGGTTTTAAATAAAATAAAAAGTGTTATGAATGCAGTTATGAGCAATAATACAGGGGTTGAAGGAGTATATCATACACTTTTAGGACTCTTTGGAAGGTTAACTGCCTTTGTAGGATATATATCTATAGTATTATTTTTAAGTCCGTGGATTTTATTATTCTTAATAATAAATGTTTTAATAAGCTATGCTTTAACTATGAGGGTTAAAAAGTATGAGTATAGTCAAAAAGAAAAGGCGGCTGATAAGGATAGAAGAACTTTCTATGTATTTGATACAATGTATGATTTTGCTTATGGTAAAGATATAAGAATATATGACCTAAAAAATATACTTATTGATAAATTTAAAAAATTTAGGGGAGAGAGAATAGATATATCTAATGATGTCCAAGAAAAACAATTAAAGGTTAAGATTGTTGATGTAATACTTCTTGTAATAAGAGAATGTGTAGTTTATGGATATTTAATATATAATGTGCTTTTTACTGGAATGGGCATAGGAGATTTCACAATGTATTTTTCAACAATAAATGGTTTTGGAGATTGGATGAAAGGTATATTAGATGATTTAGCCCATATTAAGGCACAAAATATGTATTTAGATGATATGAGAGAGTTTTTAGAAATTAAGAGTGAAGATAAAGAAAAAACTAGGGATATACCTATTGATAGTTCTTATGAAATAGAATTTAAAAATGTATCATTTAAATATCCAAAAACAGATAAATATATTTATAAAAATCTTTCATTAAAGATTAAAAAGGGGCAAAGACTTGCTATTGTTGGAATTAATGGAGCAGGTAAAACAACCTTTGTTAAACTTTTATGTAGACTTTATGAGCCAACAAGCGGAGAGATTTTAATAAATGGGGTAAATATAAAAGACTTTTCTAAGGAAGAATATTATAAAATCTTATCAGTAGTGTTCCAAGATATTAAAACCTTTGCATTTACTGTGGCAGAAAATGTTTCTCTAGAGAATTTAGAAGATGTTGATAGAGAAAAAGTTTTACATTGCATAGAAAAGGCTGGAGTAGGAGATAAAATAAATTCTCTTCAAAAGGGAATAGATACCTCTCTTTTAAAAATTTTAGATGGAGAAGGGGTTGAATTATCAGGAGGAGAAAATCAAAAGTTAGCCCTAGCTAGAGCCTTATATAAGAATGGAAAAATAGTAATCTTAGATGAACCAACCTCAGCTTTAGACGCTGTAGCTGAATATAATATTTATAAGGGATTTGACGAGCTAATTGGAGATAAAACAGCAATTTATATATCTCATAGACTTGCAAGTACAAAGTTCTGTGATGTTATAGCTTTCTTTGAAAATGGTGAAATTGTTGAGTATGGAACTCATGAGGAATTATTAAAGAAAAATGGCAAGTATAGTGATATGTTTAATATACAAGCACAATATTATAAAGAAGAAAGTGGGGCTTTAGCATAATGGAGAATAAAGAAAAGTACACAAGTGATTTATATATAATAAAGCATTTTTTAAAGTTAGCTCATGGAATATCAAAGACCTATATACCAACATTATTCTTTTCATCTTTATTTGCAGCAGCAGTTCCTTTCTTAAATATAATAATGCCAAAGTATATTATAGATGAACTTTTAGGAGCGAGAAGAATAAAGGTTCTTATTTTGTTAGTTTTATTAACTGTAATAGGTAATGGAGTATTAAACTTAATAAATAGAGTTTTAGATAAAAAATGTAATATTAAAAACGAAGAGGTAGTAGCAGGTTTTGATTTGCTTATAGGAAAGAAAGTTATGGACTTAGATTTTGAAAATATTGAAGATCCAGAGATTTTAAACTTAAAGGAAAGAGCCTTATTTCCCATAAGAAATCAGGGAGCTATTTGGCAACTTACTTACAATATATCTAAGGGATTAACTGAAATACTTAAAATAATTGGATTAATAGGAGTTATTTTAACTCTTGATTGGATTATTATAGCCCTAATAATTTTAATTGTTCTTTTAAGTTCATTTATGTATAAGAAATCTCAAAGGTTACAGCATAAATTTTTTGATTCCTTAATTCCACTAAATAGAGAGTTTGGGTATTATATTAATACAATAAATGATTTTTCAGCAGGTAAGGATATAAGACTTTATAATGTAGCCCCTTTATTTGTAAAGAAATTAGATGAGTTTAATATAAATAGTACCAATGCATTTATTAAGATGTTTAGCAAATTAGGTGTGTATGAGGGATTAAATGAAATAGTATTACAATTACAAATGGTTATAGTTTATGGATATATAACTTATAAAGTTTTAATAAATAGTATAGGAATTGGTGACTTTACAATGTACACAAATGCTGCCATAAATTTTAGTAAATCCATATCTAATCTTTTTGGAAGTTATGTAACTATAAGACAAATGTGTAGATATCTTCAGGCTTTTATGGAGTTTGAAAATATAGAATCTAAACACACTAAAGAAGGTAAGAAGATTGGAAATTTAGAAAAGGTTAATATTGAGTTTAAAAATGTATCCTTTAAATATCCAAGAAGTAAAGAATTCACCTTAAAAAATGTTTCAATAAAAATAAATGAGGGTGAAAAATTATCAGTAGTTGGATTAAATGGTGCTGGAAAAACCACTTTTATAAAGCTTTTAGCAAGACTTTATGAGCCAACAGAGGGGGAAATTCTATTAAATGGAGTTAATATAAATGAATATGATTATGATGAATATATGAAACTTCTATCAGTAGTATTTCAAGATTTTAAACTAATGTCCTTTTCAATTAAGGAAAATATAGCTTTAAATGATTTTAATAAGGTTAAGGATGAGGAAATAGAAGAGGTTCTAATAAAGAGTGGCTTTGGAAAAGACTTAGAAAAGTTACCAAAGGGAATAAATACTCCTATATATAAAAACTTTGATGAAGGTGGAATAGAGTTTTCTGGGGGACAAGCTCAGAAATTAGCCATAGCTAGGGCAGTTTATAAGAATGCACCAATAGTAATCCTTGATGAGCCAACGGCAGCTTTAGATCCAAAAGCTGAGTATGAAATATATAGTAAGTTTAATGAACTTATAGGAAAAAAGACAACAATATATATTTCTCACAGATTATCTAGCTGTAGATTTTGTGATAACATAGCAGTATTTCAAAAAGGAAAACTTATTCAATATGGAACTCATGATGAACTTGTAAAAGATAAAGGCAATGAGTATGAAACTATGTATAGTGCTCAAGCACAATATTATATTTAATATTTATATTTAGAAGACAAAAAGATAGAGTTTAATCACTTTCTTAGGTAGATAGAAGAAAAAAGCTTCTATATAAATACTTAGGAAAGTGATTTTTTATATTACAATAGATTCTTTCTTAAACTTTGCTTAATTCTTAGGTTTTAAATTGACTTAATAAGACTAATTATGATATTTTAAGGAAAAGTTAACAAAATTTGAATGGGGGATGGACTAATGGACAAAAAGCTAAGCAATAAAGCTATTAAGTCATGGATTTTAGGGAGAACAATAGGGTTAATTGTATTAGTGATTATTTATTTAGGAATTATATTTGTTTTACCTAAGATGGATATCCAATGGGCTGATTATATTTTGAATAATCACATGAGAATAGTGAATATTTTAAGCTTTATAATTATAGGGATAACAGTTTTAAGTGCTTATATTGAGCCTTTTTTTGAATACAAACAGTGGAGTTACAGAATAGATGAGGAAGAGATATTCTTCACTGAGGGAGTTTTTTTCAAAAGAAGTGTAACTATTCCTATAGTTAGAATTCAGAATATAAACTTAAGTGAAGGGCCAGTAAATAGAAAGTTTAATTTGGCAGATGTAAAGATAGGAACTGCTGGGGGAAGCTATAAGATTCCTAATCTTGATAAAGAGGAAGTTGAAAAGATTAGAGAGTTTTTAAGGATTAAGATTAATGAAAACGTTAGAGAGGAGCTTTAGGCATAATTATGAATGAAAAATTAGCTAATAAAGAAATAAGTCAATGTAATTATGAAAAAGAGAGCCTTAATAACAGGGAAATAAAAAATAGTGTAAGAAGTCTACTTTATAATATAGTTAAGGGAATGATAAGTGATTTTGGATTAGGTCTTATATTTGTAGTATTTTTAAAACAATGGGTTTACATCTTAATAATAGTTTTAGTACTTTTAGGAATTGCAATTTCAATTCTTAGTTGGAAGAAAGAGTATATGCTTTTAAAAGGAGATGAAGCTCATTATCATAAGGGAGTTTTTTCTAAAAATACTACAATAATTCCAAAGAAGAGCTTTAAATCTATGGATATTTCTCAAAATTTAATAGAGAGAATTTTAGGATATAAGATTGTAAAAATTGAAAGTCCCTCTAGAGAGGTTGGAGAAGAAGATATTAAAATGAGCTTAAGTGATGAAGATATAGCTTTGCTTAAGAGTTTTGCCTTTGGAACTAACAAAGAATTTAATAAAGAGCTTAATAATGAAGTAAATGAAGGCTTTGACTTGAAGGAGAATATATTTAGAGAAAGTTTTTTAGATTCTGAAGTTGAAAAGTTAAAAGAGGATTATGATATTACTTTAAATAATAGGGAAAATATAAATGAGAGTGAAAAGGTACATATAAATAAGAGTGAAAAAGTAAATATTAAAGAAAAGAAAATAAGCAATAAAGATTTAATTTTATATGGATTTACAAGCTTTAATTTATTTATAGCTATTATTTTTATATTTAATGCTTGGGGTAAGATTGAAAAATTTATAAATTCAGAGTATGTTGATAGTGTTATAAATGGGTATATTGCAAATGAGGCTTCAAAAATAGGGATTATATTTGCAATAGTTGGATTAATCGTAGCTTTAATTATATTAAAAGCCATAGCTACAGTATATTATTTTATAAAATATTATAATTTTACCCTTTTAAAAGAAGGAGAAAATATAAAAATAAAATATGGATTCTTTAGCACAAAGGAATTTTCTTTTAAGGAAAATAGCATAAAGCTTATAAAATTAAAATCAAATCCTTTAAGACAACTTTTAAAAAGATATGAAATAAATGTAGTTATAAAAGGCTATTCTGGAGAAGGAAAAGAGCAGATAATAATGTATCCCATAGGAAATGACAAAGAAGTTCAAAATATAATAAGAGAATTTATACCTCAGTGGAGCATAGAAGGTGATGGAGAAGGAATAAGACATGGAAAGATATTTATGATTCTAAAACCAGTTTTAATAGTATTTATTATATCTTTAGTAGCCTATTTAATATTAAAAGTAAAATGGGTATTGCTTATTAATATAATTAGTCTTATAACAATTCCTTCATCAATTTTAAAAGGAAGAAATATAAATCTTAAGATTAAGGAAAATAAAGTTCGTGCAGTAACAGGAGGATTCTTTAGAACAATACATATTCTTAAGGGGAAGGACATACAAGCTGTAGGCTTTAATACAAATCCCATACAAGAAAAAAATAATATAGGCAAAATTGTAATTGATTATTATAGTGAAAATTCAGAGGAAATAAATTTACCTTATATGAATAAGAAGTATGTAGAAGTATTATTAAATAGTTCTAAAGGAATTATGCATAGAAGATAATAAAAAATGTAACTACAAAATAAGTAAATACCACCATAGGTAATGCTTCATAATCAAGTAAGACAAGTTCATTTATATTCAATAAATAAGGAAACAACAGTTTATATAATGTGTCAGAGATAATAACTCCTAGTAATCTTTTTTCTAAAAAATCCATAAAAGAAGAAATAAAAAGGTTGTATAAGTTAATTTAACTTTGCAACCTTTTTTAGTTGTTTTTAAATTGGAGATTTAAAAATGAAATAAAAACTATAAATATATTTTGAGGATTATCCCTAAGTTCAAAATATATAACATTGACAATTGTCGATATATAATTATAATGAAATATAGTTATAAAAAGTTTTAGTATTAGGAAGTGAAGAAATATGGAGGATAAGTTTGAAATAAATTCAAGGGTTTTTAAAGCTTTGGGAGATTCAAATAGATTAAAAATAATAGATTTGTTATCAAGTGGAGAAAAGTGTGCTTGTGAAATATTGAAGTTTTTCGATATATCTCAATCTACCTTATCACATCACATGAAGATTTTAAGTGAATGTGGACTTGTTAAATGTAGAAAAGAAGGAACTTGGAATCATTATAGTTTAAATTTAAATAATGCAAATAAATCTATATTATTTTTTATGGAAATAATAACATGCTTAGATTAGTATGAATTATTTAGGAAATATGATAAATGGTGAAACTTAGTTTAAGTTAATTAGAATTAAAATGTTTAAAAAGATATTAGTTTATTATGAAAAATAGTTTAGTAAAAGGGGAAGAATTATGAAAAAAGTAGCCTTTATATGTGTACACAATTCTTGTAGATCACAAATGGCAGAAGCCTTTGGGAAAATACTAGGATTAAATGTCTTTGAAAGTTATTCCGCAGGTACTGAGGAAAGAGATAAAATAAATCAAGATGCTGTTAGAATAATGAAAGAAATTGGAGTGGATATGGAATTAACTCAAAAACCAAAATTATTAAGAGAAATTCCAGAGGTGGATATAGTTATAACTATGGGATGTAATGTTTCCTGTCCAACATTACCTTGCAAGCATAGGGAAGATTGGGGGTTGGAGGATCCAAGTGGAAAGAGTGATGAAGAGTTTATATACACAAGAGATAAAATAAAAGAAAAGGTAGAAGATTTAGTAAGTCGTATAAAAAATGGGCAAATTTAAATAGGAGAAAGGGTAAATGAAGAAAATAGATTTAACCAAGGGTAAGGTACTAAGTGTCCTTACCACCTTAGCTCTTCCTATTATGGGAAGTTCATTCCTTCAGTTTGCTTATGGGCTTATAGATATGTTTTGGGTTGGAGGTCTTGGAAGTAGTGCAGTGGCTAGTATTGGCTCTTCAAGCTTTTTTTTAGGACTAGGATATTCTATAAATGCCTTAGTAGTTACGGGAACTGGAATTAAGGTTTCTCATGAAGTAGGGAGAAAAAATGAAATAGAGACAGAGGATTATATAAGAAATGGTATTATAATGAATTTTCTTATAGGACTAATATATGCATTAGTATTAGTGGTTTTTGGAAAAGGATTCATAGGATTTTTAAATTTAAATGATCCCTTAGTTGAAAGAGATTCTTATATATATTTAGCTGTAAGTGCTCCAGTATTATTTTTTAGCTTTTTTAATTATCTTTTTACTAGAATATTAGCTAGCTTTGGTAATAATAAATTAGCTTTAAAAATAAGTGCTACAGGTATAATTTTAAATATGATATTAGATCCAATATTAATATATACCTTTAAACTTGGTGTTTTTGGAGCAGCAGTGGCAACCTTACTTGCCAATATACTTATGTTTTTTATGTATATATATTATGGAAAAGGAATATTTAAAATAGATTTAAAAAAGAAAATAAACTATGAAAAAGTAAGAGAAATAGCTAGATTAGGATTTCCTATGGCATCTCAAAGGGTACTTTTTACCTTAGTGAATATTATATTAGCTAGAATTATAGCTAGCTTTGGAGCAGATGCTATAGCAGCTCAGAAAATAGGGCTTCAAATAGAATCTGTAAGCTTTATGGTAATTGGAGGATTAAACGGGGCTATAGCAGGATTTACAGGACAAAATTATGGAGCAAAGAAACTAAATAGAGTAAATGAAGGGTATAAGAAAGCCTTGCTTTTAGGAGCTATATACTCAGTACTTGTTTCAGCCTTATTTATTTGTATTCCAGGATTATTAGTAGGATTATTTGTTAAGGATGAGGCTACAATAATAATTGGAAGCAGTTATTTAAGAGTACTTGGAATAGTTCAGATATTTAGTAGTTTTGAGATGATATCAAATGGGGTATTCTCAGGATTAGGACTTCCTAAAATACCATCAGCCATAAGTATAATCTTTACTATGTTAAGAATTCCTATGGCCTTAGTTTTAGTAAAGTTTTTAGGGATAAATGGAGTTTGGTGGAGCATTGCAATATCAAACATATTAAAAGGAAGCACATCTTGTATAATTTATAGATTAAAAATTTATAGAAACTATATTGTGTAATTAATAGTATTTTTCATTATGACTGTATTAGGTAACTTAAATTAAAAAGTGCTTTAATACAGTTTTTTTTATATAATAAATTAAAGACAATAAAATCGTAATACTTTAAGAAAGCTTAATATATAGCTTTAAAATTTTATCTGTTAAGAAAGAATATTATAAAATTAATTATAATGGAAGGACTGGTTAGTATGAAGAGAATTCTTATAATTGAAGACACAGATACCATAAGAGAAGAACTTACAAAACTTCTTACTAGATATGGATATGAAGTTTTAGCTCCAACAGATTTTGAAAATATATTAGAGTATGTTAAAGAAAATAATTCAGATTTAATCCTATTAGATATAAACTTACCTTATTTTGATGGATATCATATTTGTAGAGAAATAAGAAAAGATTCTAATGTGCCTATAATAATAGTTACAAGTAGAGATAGTGATATGGATGAAATTATGAGCATGAATTTAGGAGCTGATGATTTTATAACAAAGCCTTATAATACTCAAGTTTTATTAGCTAGAATAGCCTCATTACTTAGAAGAACCTATTCTTTATCAGAGCAAGAAGTTTTAACATATGGTGATTTAAAGCTTAATTTATCTAATGGAACAATTTCTTGCAGAGGAAAAGAAGAAGAGTTAACTAAAAATGAACTTAAGATATTATCACATCTTTTAAAAAATAAAGGAAATGTTGTTTCAAGGGAAGATCTTATGGATTATATGTGGAACTCAGATATTTTTGTAGATGATAACACACTTTCAGTAAATGTAACTAGACTTAGAAAAAAATTAGAAGAGGTTGGAGTAAAAGGTGCTATAGAAACTAGAAGGGGATTAGGGTATATTATGCCATGAAACTAAGGGATTACTTTGAGGAAAAAATATTCTTTTTAATTGTAAACTTTATAATTTTTGCTACTATAGCAGTTTTATTGTTCATAGGCAATGTTGGTTCAGGAATAATATTCTTAATAGGATGCTTTTGGTTTATTCCTCTTTTTACATATATAATTTTAGATTTTTACAAGAGTAAAAAATTTTATGATAACATAAGCATTACTTTAGATAAATTAGACAGAAAGTACCTATTACCTGAGGTAATAGAAGAACCAAATTTCTATCATGGTAAATTTTTATATGAGGTTTTAAAAGAAACTGATAAAGATATGCATGAGCATGTTAAAAAATATATACTTGAGCAAAAAGAATATAGAGAATATATAGAAACATGGGTTCATGAGATAAAAACTCCAATAGCTTCTACTAGGCTTATTTTAGAAAATAATGAGAGTGAGTCTAGTGAAAATATCAAAAAGGAAATAAAGAAAATTGAAGAATACATAGATCAAGCTTTATATTATGCTAGAAGTACAGATGTTAGCAAAGATTATATTGTAAAAGAATTTTCCTTAGGGAAAAGTGTAAGAAATGTAATTAAGAAAAATTCTAGGGATTTCATAAATAAGAGAATAGCTATATACTTAGAAGATTTAGATTACAAGGTTTATAGTGATGAAAAATGGGTTGAATTTATAATAAATCAAGTTATAAATAACTCAATAAAATATAGTTCCAAAAATAGTAGAGTCAAAATATTTGCAAATAAATCTAAAAACAGCATAACTCTTAAAATAAAAGATAGTGGTGTTGGAATACCTAATAAAGACTTAGGTAGAGTTTTTGAAAAAGGCTTTACTGGAGAAAATGGAAGAAGATTTACTAAATCTACAGGCATGGGGTTATACCTATGCAAAAATCTTTGTGATAAATTAGGGTTAGGCTTAAAAATAACTTCAAAAGAGAATGAAGGAACAGAAGTTAGCATAATTTTCCCAATAGGAGATGCCATAATAGCGAATTAATGAAATAAATTTGAATTTAAAAATACAATTAGTTTAAATAATGAAAACTAATTGTATTTTTAGATTAACTATATGATATTTAGTGTTCTTAAACCTAAAAATAAAGAGTCCGAAATACTATAAATAAAATATGATATTTAGATATTAGAAACTTAGATAATCTCAAGAGTTTAGTAAAAGTAATTGAGTAAGATAATAGCATTATAATTATTAATGGATGTATTATAAACTTTAAAATGAAAGAACATATGAGAATTTAGTTAATGGAGGTGTAGAGATTAAAATGAATAATGAACATTATGAGAAATTTCTAAAAATATTAAAGGAAACTAAGGGAATTCATAATTCATTAAATGAGATATTAAAATATGATTTTATTTATAATTCTAATAAAATAGAAGGAAGTACATTTACAAAAGAAGCTTTACAAATGCTTATGGAAAAAAATATAGTTACAGGAACTCATACATTAGATGATGTACAGGAAACTGTTAATTCATTTTATACATTTGATTTAGTTATTGATAGTTTAGATAAACCTTTAACTTTAGAAATGCTAAAAGAGTGGCATGCTAGTTTAATGTATAGAACTAGATTATATGATTTAGGATTAGCAGGAGTTTTTAAAAAATATGCTAATAAAATATTAGGAGCTAATTTTGAAACTGCGAATCCTTGGGAAGTTGAAGATAAACTTAATGTTTTAATAAATAGATTTAATAATTTAAAAGAAGCAACTTTAGAAGAAATAGCAAAATTTCATTTGGTATTTGAAAGAATACATCCATTTCAAGATGGTAATGGGAGAATTGGTAGATTTATATTCTTAAAACAATTGCTTGATAATAGATTACCATTTAAATATATGAATGGCGAAAGTTCAACTGAATATAAAAAAGCTTTAGGTGAATCTACAAATGATAATGTAAGACCATTAATTGAATATTTGAATAAACAAAAAGATTTTATTGAAGATAATAGGAATATGTTTTAATAAATTAAGAATTATTTATACCGTACTATTCAAATTGAGTATGCGGTATTTTTTATTTTATATAATTATATTAAAAATAAGTTGTTATAAGAAATTAAATATGGTGAATCAAAGAAGGGAGTTTTTCAATGTTACTTTAGAGGAAATAGAAAAAGTGGTTAAAGAAAATTTTGATAAAACTGTAGAATTTAAAAAAGAACCAGAAGCAGAGCAGTTTAGACAAAGTTTAAAAATTAAAGATACTGTATTAACTTATTAAATTTTAATATATAAGGTAAATATCAATAAAAATAAAAGACTAGATAAAACTCTAGTCTTTTATTTAGTTTTAGTAAATAAATATATTACTGAATAGCTAAAAAATTATTTATGAATTTTTTGCTATTCATAATATCCCCAAAAATTAAATGCTTTTTGTATATTTATAAACTTAAATAATAGATTATTATAACCAGTTATGTATAAATTTTGACCAGTTATGCAAATTGTATTGAAAATTTCATATATTAAATTAATATTAAATTAGTATTAACTTAATGTTAACTTAATGTTAATTTTCAGAGGGGGATGTATATGTTTAAGAAAAAGTTATCATTATTGATGGCTACTATTACCATTGGTAGCGTTCTATTAGGAGGAGTTTCAACAGTAAGTGCTGCTCCAAGACAAAAGCATAAAACTGTATCAGAGAAAATTAAAGAGGCCGAAAAGACTGAAGGTGATAAAAAACTAACGGTTATGGTATATGCTGATTGTGATAATAACCTAGAAGAGTACATACTTAATGATATTGAAGAAATGAAAGAGGGTTATAAAAATAATCCTAATCTAAATATTATAGTATTAGTTGATAGAATTCCTGGTTATTCTAATGATTCAAAAGTGTTAGGTTCTAATTTTGAAGACACAAGACTTTATAAAATAGGTGAAAATTCTGCTGAAAGAATTAGTGGGAAAAGTGAATTTCCAGAGATAACTACTACAAGTAATTATGAAGCTAACATGGGAGATGCTAATACTTTAAAAAAATTCATTAAATTCTGTAAAAAGAACTATGAAGCTGATAAGTATATGTTAATCATGTCTAACCATGGTGGTGGGGCTAAGGATGATAAAGATAGAGCTAGTACTGTAAATAAGGCAATATGCTGGGATGATAGTAACAACAAAGATTGTCTTTATACTGGTGAAATTTCAGATGTTTTAACTAAGGATGAATCTGTTGATGTTTTAGTATTTGATGCTTGTCTAATGGGAAATTCAGAGGTAGCTTATCAATATAGACCTAATAATGGAAGTTTTGAAGCTAAAACACTTGTAGCATCAGCACCAGTTGTTTGGGGTTTTGGATATCCTTATGACAAAATATTTTCTCGTTTAAGATCTACTAAAGGTGACAATGGAGAAGTTGATTCTACTTTAGGAGGAAAAGAAAAAATATTTGATCCATCTACAGTTACAAATAATGAACTTGGTGCCTTATTTGTAGAAGAGCAGCGTGATTCTGTAAATAGCTGTGGAGTAACAGATCAACAACTAAGTTGCTACGATCTTTCAAAAATTGAAAAAGTTAAAAAATCAGTTGATACTTTAGCTAGAAATTTAAGTAAAAATAATAAAAAAGATGCTATTGAAAGCTTAAGAGGTACAGGAAAAAATGCACCAACTATGCACTATTTTAAGAATTATGATGAATATGAATGGATTGAATATCCATACTTTGATTTATATGATTTATGTGAAAAAATTAGTTTAAGTGATGAATTTAATGAAACTACTAAAAAATTATCAAAGAATGTTATGAAAAATGTTGACCAATTAATTTTATATTCATTTGCAGGTAATGACTTTAAAGGCTTCAAAGAAGGGAAAAATGGTATAAGTATTTTCCTTCCTGATGGTAATAGAAATTATTATGATCAATATTCTGGACAAGCGATACCACATTGGGCTATTCAAAGATGGTACAATCCTTTAGACACTAATGCTTATAGATTAAGAAGTGGATATGGAAAACTATCATGGTGTAAAGATGGATTAGATCCAAAAATAAATAAAGTTGGTAACTGGTTTGAACTTTTAGATTCTTGGTTCGATAAAGATAATACTTCACTTGGTGGATATAATAGATATAGATATTAAAAGATGATTTCTTAAGATTATATAAAAGAAATTAAGTTAAGAAATAACTCTACTTATAAGGTTTAAGTAGAGTTATTTCTTTTTGTGTAATTTTTATAATAATATATTGAATATCATAATCATTTTTTATTTTAACTTCTATTATTTATTAAATATTTTCTTCTAAGGAAATCTTACAACATTGTAAGGTTCATGAAAGATAAATAAATATGTGATTTCTATTAAAGAGGATAAAATAACATTGTAAGATGAAACGAGGAGGAACAGGATATGAAAAATATTTTAAGTGTTGAAAATATAGAAAAGTATTATGGAAACAAAGATAACATAACAAAAGCAATAGACAATATTAACTTTAAGGTTGATAAGGGTGAGTTCGTTGGAATAATGGGACCATCAGGAAGTGGTAAGACAACATTGCTTAATTGTATATCAACTATAGATAATGTTACTACAGGAAGTATAGTTATTAATGGAAAGGATATTACAAAATTAAAATCAAAGGAACTAGAGAAGTTTAGAAGAGATGAGTTAGGATTCATATTCCAAGATTTTAATTTATTAGATACCTTAACAGCTTATGAAAATATAGCTTTAGCATTAACAATACAAGGTAAAAAGCCTAAGGAAATAGATGCTCTTATTAAAAAAGTTGCAAAGAGTTTAGGAATAGATGGAATATTAAATAAGTTCCCATATCAAATATCAGGTGGACAAAAACAAAGGGTTGCTTCAGCTAGAGCAATTGTTACTAATCCATCATTAATTTTAGCTGATGAGCCAACAGGAGCTTTAGATTCAAAGTCAGCTAGAATGCTTTTAGATTCTTTTGAAAGTTTAAATAAGGATTTAGAAGCTACAATACTTATGGTAACTCATGATGCTTTTACAGCAAGCTATGCTCATAGGATTTTATTTATAAAAGATGGAAAAATATTTAATGAATTAGTAAGAGGAACAGATTCAAGAAAGGAATTTTTCGATAGAATTATTGAGGTTATAACACTTCTTGGAGGGGATGATAGGGATGTATTTTAAGATTGCTTTAAACAATGTTAGAAAGAGCTTTAAAGATTATTCAATATATTTTCTAACATTAACTCTTGGAGTATGTATATTCTATGCATTTAACTCCATAGGAGATCAAAAAGCCTTTTTAGAACTTGGAAAAAGACAGGCTGAATATATAAACATATTACAAAGGTTAATATCTGGAATATCTGTATTTATATCTTGTGTTTTAGGTGGATTAATTCTTTATGCAAATAACTTTTTAGTTAAAAAGCGTAAAAAAGAATTAGGTATATATATGACCCTTGGTATGGGAAAAAACAAAATTTCAAAAATACTTACATATGAAACAGCTCTAGTAGGAATTATATCATTAGTTGTAGGCTTAGGAGTAGGTATAATAGTTTCTCAAGGAATATCTGCCTTTGCATCTAAATTATTTGAAGTATCTCTAAGTAATTATAAATTCTTATTATCAAACTGATGCTATTTTAAAAACTGTTTTATACTTTGGTATAATTTTTATCTTAGTTATGATCTTTAATACTTTTGTAATTTCAAAGTATAAACTTATAGATATGTTAACAGCTGCAAAGAAGAATGAGGATATAAAAATAAAAAATCCAATATTAACAGCAATAATCTTCTTTATATCTTTAGGATTATTAGGAGTTGCGTATAAATTAGTAATTAAAGTTGGATTAGATCCTACAAATAGTATGTTCTTAGGGTCAATAGTATTAGGAGTTTTAGGAACATTACTTTTATTCTTTAGTTTAGCAGGATTTGTTTTATATGTTTTACAAAGAAATAAGAATGTTTACTTAAAAGGATTAAATATTTTTGTATTAAGACAAATGAATAGCAAGATAAATACTAACTTTTTATCAATGACAGTAATATGTCTTATGTTATTCTTAACAATAAGTACATTAGCAACTGGTTTAAGTTTTAAAAATGCCTTAGAAAAAGGATTAGAAAATACAACTCCTTTTGATGCATCTGCTACTTATTACATTGATGAGGATAGTAAAATAAAAACTGCTGAAGAATCAATAAGAGAGTTAGGATTTAAATTTAATCCAGAGGATAAAATTGTTTCATATAATGAATATAAATTAGAAAAAACTAATTTAGAAAGCTTATTAAATAAAAATGCAGAAGGTAAAAATATAAAAGATATAGTAGAAGCAATGACTTATAAGGGAACAAATGCCATAAGTATAAGTTCATATAATGATATAAGAGCTTTAAGTGGTGAAAAACCAGTAAGTTTAGCTAATAACGAAGTATTAATTTCATCTAACTTAGGTGAAGTAGAGAATACTTTAAAAAATATTCTTAAAAACAATGAGAAAATAGAAATTGATGGTAAGGAATATAAGGTTGCCAATAATGCCTTAATTGGAGAGGAAAAAGTTATAAAAGAGGCATTTGAAAGTACTGGAATGACAAATAACTTTTTCACTTTAATAGTGCCAGATAATATTGTTTCTAATTTAAAGCCTATTGCAAATAAAATTAATCTAAACTTCCCTAAAAATTCAAATGAGGAAGAAAGAGTACAAAAATTATTCAATGAATATAGAGATGGAGTTGTTGATTCAAGTAAATATGGTTTTGTAAATGGATATACAAAAGCACGTATTTATGAAGATAATAATGGAATGACAAATATAGTATTGTTTATAGGAATATATTTAGGAGTTATATTCTTAATATCAAGTACTGCTGTCCTTGCTCTTCAACAATTATCAGAGGCTAGCGATAGTATTGATAGATATAAATCCTTAAGAAGAATTGGTGTATCTCAAAAGATGATAAATAAATCAATATTTACACAGGTTAGTATTTATTTTGGATTACCATTAGTTGTAGCTTTAGTTCACTCAGTAGTAGCAATAAAAGTTGTAAATGGATTCCTAACTATGTTTAATAGACCAGATATAGGGGGTTCATCCTTAGTAACTGCCTTAATAATGGTAATTGTTTATGGTGGATATTTCTATGCAACATATACTGGATATAAATCAACAGTAAAAAATGCTTTAAAGCAAAAATAATATAATAAAAATAGTTAAGGAGCTTGAATTTAATCAAGCTCCTTAAATTATATTCTATTTAAAATATAATTTATATTTACCCTATTATTCATATTAAACTCCTTGTATAAATTAATAAAAAATAACTTTATATTTTCTAGATATAAATTAACTTAAAATGAAAAGAAAAGCTAAAATATAATTATTGATAAATTTTACAAATTATGTTTTTATAAAAGTATAATTCAATAAATTGAGAGGGTAGGTTATATGGGGAAGTTAAAAAGTTATATTTTTAAAATGTATGAAAATGAATATTGGTATGGGCCTGTGGTTAATGATGGCATAAAATATCCACTTAATTTTAATTCTAAATATGAAGTGGATATCTATCCAAATAAGAGTCCTAATAAGGTTAATACAATATTACTTTCTAATAAAGGAAGATATATATGGTGTGATTCAGGATTTGTTTTAAAAGTTTATAGTGGGGTTATAGAAATCTTAAGTGAAAAATCTGTTCCACAATTGTATGAAGAGGGAGAAACTTTAAAAGAAGCTTTTTTACATGCAGCAAATAAATTTTTTAAGCCTAATGGTAAAGTACCACCTAAGCGTTTTTTCACTAAACCACAATATAATACTTGGATTGAACTTTTATATGATCAAAGAGAGGAAAAAATATTAGAGTATGCTAATTCTATAATAGAAAATGGTATGCCTAAGGGAATAATAATGATTGATGATGGATGGAGTGATTATTATGGAAGATGGAAATTTAATGGTGAAAAGTTTAAAAATCCTAAAGGAATGATAAATAAATTACATGAGTTAGGTTTTAAGGTAATGCTATGGACATGTCCCTTTATTACTCCTGATACACAAGAATTTAGATATTTAAGAGATAGAGATTGTTTAGTAAAAAATAAAGATGGCTCTGTTTCAATAAAAAAATGGTGGAATGGTTATTCAGCAGTACTAGACTTAACAAATCCTGAGGCAGTTAAATGGTATTTAGATCAAAATGATTTTTTGATTGAAGAATATGGAGTTGATGGATTTAAATTTGATGCTGGAGATGCTAGTTTTTATAGTAATAATGACTTAACATATAAGAAAATAGAGGCTAATGAACATAGTAAGCTTTGGGCTTTATTAGGAGTAAACTATGAATTTAATGAGTTTAGAGCTTGTTTTCAATGTGCAGGATTACCTTTAGTACAAAGGTTAGCAGATAAAAATCATAGTTGGGAATATAATGGTGTTTCATCACTTATTCCTAATCAGCTAGCACAGGGGATTTTAGGATATTCATATACTTGTCCTGATATGATTGGAGGGGGAGAATATCTTAACTTTTTAGAAAATAGTTCTAATTTAGATGAAGAATTGTTTGTAAGGTATGCTCAATGTGCAGCCCTTATGCCAATGATGCAATTTTCAGCAGCACCTTGGAGAGTATTATCTAAAGAAAATTTTGAAATTTGTAAAAAAGCAGCTTGGGAGCATGTTAAATACTCAGAATATATTTATAAGTTAGCAAAAGAATCTAGTAGAAGTGGAGAGCCAATAGTTAGATATATGGAGTATGAATTTCCAAATGAAAATTTAGAAGAAATTAAAGACCAATTTATGTTAGGAGAAAAATATATGATAGCACCTAATATAAAAAAGGGAGCTAGAAAAAGAATAGTAAACTTTCCAAAGGGAAAATGGAAATATAAAAATGATGAATTTATTATAGGGCCAAGGATTAAAGAATTTAATTCACCCTTAGAAGAGATTTTAATTTTTGAAAGAGTAAATTAATAAATTGGATTAAAATAACTTTTTATAAAGCTTACAAACATATTAAGAGAATTACTAGATTTTAAGTAAAAGTTCAAATTTTTAATTTGGATTCTTGAACTTATAAAGTGGAACTTTGAGAGATTGTATTCCTAAGAAATTAACAGTCTCAGCTTTTTAAAGCAATATCTTCTACTTAATAATTTAAAATCTAAAGTTCATCTAGATATTCTCTTAATATTGTTTGTAAGCTTTATTATTATGTTATGAACTTAAACTTCGTAATCTACAACAACTCTTGATGATGCTACTTTTTTTACAAAAGAACCTGCTTTAACATGGTCAGGATTCTTTTGATATGAATCTAAATCCTCTAAAGAATTAAATGTTGAATATAAAACCACATCATAAGCTTGCTCTGATTTATTAACATCTATTCCTACTTCAATATCAACTATTTCATTAATTTTTCCTTTTAAATCTTCTAGTGAGTTTTTTATTATTTTAGCGTTTTCATCTTTAGAGTTTCCTTCAGCTTCATCTTTTAATTTCCACATTACTATATGCTTTATCATAAAATCATCTCCTAGTTTAAATGTATTTCTATAAATTAATTATATACTAATACCTTTTATAATAAAAACACGAAATTAAGAGTTTGGTGTAAAGGGAAATATCAAAATTTATAAAAGTTTTTATTTTTGAATTTTATTTAATAGTTACTTTTATATACATCCCTTTTTAATTTTTGTATTGTATCGATTCTATTGGTGATTTTGAATAGTTGTGTTATTTTTTTATACAAGAGAAAAATGAGAGTGTTTGGAGGAATGAATTATGAATTGTAATAAAACTATTTATACACCAGGGCCTACTAATTTAAGAGAAAATGTAAGAAGAGCAAGAGCTTTAAAAACTACAAATCCAGATGTTGATGTGGATTTTGTTGAGTTCTATAAGGAAACTTGTGATAGGTTTGGAGAAATTATAAATACTAAAAATGATTGCTATATACTTTCTGGAGAAGGAATTTTAGGGTTAGAAGCTGCCTGTGCATCCTTAACTGAAAAAGGAGATAAGGTTTTAGTTTTAGATAATGGGCTATATGGAAGATGGTTTGATGGCTTTGTAACCATGTATGGGGGAGAAGTAACTTATTTTTCAGGAGATTATACTAAAGAGATTGATGTTGAAGCTTTATCTAAGTTTTTAGAGAATAATAATGATTTTAAATATGCTACAGTTGTTCATTGTGATACTCCAACGGGAGTATTAAATCCTGTTGATAAAATTTGTCCATTACTTAAGAGTTATGGAATTTTGACAGTTGTTGATTCTGTCTCTGCTATGGTAGGAGAAGAATTTAAAGTTGATGAATGGCAAATTGATATAGCCCTAGGTGGCTCTCAAAAGGCATTTTCAGCAGAGCCAGGACTTACTATGGTTAGTATAAGTGATGATGCAAGAAAGGTTATGGAAAATAGAGAAACACCTATTGTAGGTTTTTATTGCAATCTGAATATATGGAAAAATTATTACAAAGATAAGTGGTTTCCATATACAATGCCAATAAGTGATATTATTTCTCTTAGGGTTGCTATAGACAATATTCTAGAAGAAGGAAAAGAAAAAGTTATTGAAAGACATAGAAAAATTGGAGAAGCAACTAGAAAGGCAGTAAAAGAATATGGATTAGATTTATTCTTAAAAAATGGATATTCAAATACAGTTACAGCTGTGGAAATACCAGAAGAAATAGGTGCTTTAAACTTAAGAAATCATCTAAATAAAAAATATAATGTACTAATTTCAACATCCTTAGATAAATATGAAAATAAATTATTAAGAATTGGACACATGGGGGAAAATGCAAATATAGAAGATATAACCTATGTCCTAAATGCTATAGACAAGGCTTTAAAAGATTTAGGCTTTTCAAGTGAAAAACAATTAGATAAATTATTTATAGAAAATATTTAATAGGTCTTACTAAAATAATTAATTTGTATTTAAGTGCTTAATAAAGGAAATATTATACCTTTATTAAGCATTTTTTATGTTTGTATAAATTTAACAGTAGATTTAAAGTTACGATATAAAAAAATGATATCATGTAGAAAATGAAATAGTAAGGAGAGTTTTCAATGAAATCAAAGAGAGTGATAGTGTACTCATTAATTGGAATAGTTTTATTTTCTATAGTCATTTTTATTGGATTTAAGTTAAAAGATGAATCAAATAAAAAAACAAGTAACTTTGAAAAAATTTTAGAAGTAAATAGAAAATTAGAAAAAGAAAATGAATTAAGTGGAGGTTTTCCATACACACTAGAGTTTTTAGATTACAATATAACCATAAATTCAGTAAAAGTATTTGAAGACTATGCATTATTTGATTATTCAGTAAAAAAGATTGATGGAGGATATATAAACAGTACAGATGTTAATATTACTGGAAATGTGAACTTTAAAGGGAGAGAATTTTATATATCTTCAAATGATGTTGAAAGAAGATGGGAATATTCTAGTGTACGTATTATTTCAACTGGACAAATAATTGCTAAAGAAAATAAGGATTCACCTGCAAATTTAAGCTTTTCAATTAATGCTAGATCAGCTGATGGTAGTTATATAGCGAAGTCTGTATCCATAAAAGAAGAAGTTTATTTAACAGATGAAGATTATTTAAGTTTAAATAAAAAAATTACTTTTGATAATGTTGATTTTGAAATTCGTAGTTTATCAAATTTTGAATTTGGTTCATTACTGTATATTTTTGTTGGTAATAAGGATGAAGAGGAATGTAAAAGAATTGCAAATCAATATTCCGTAAAGTTAATAAGTGGAGATTATGAAAGAAGTTTTGATTTAGAAAAATGGGTTGGGTTTACTGAGTTAGCCATAAGAAAATATAGTAGTATTGATGAAAGATATAATAAGGATTCAAAGCATGATCAGTTTTATATGTCAAGAATGTTCTATAACTTAAATGAAGTCCATAGAGATAATATGGAAGTTTATTTAATTAATAATAGAACTAAAGAGGAAATACGTATTATATAAAAGCTTAATAAATTGAAATTATTTATAGATTTTTTAATTCAACCTTACTATGTATTTATTAATGAGAAGTTTGTTTTATTTTAGCTAAAAATTTTAACTTTAAATTTAGAATATAAAACCTCAAAAAGGGAAAAATTAAATTGTATTGATGTTTATTAGAAATAAGATCGATAGACTATAAAATTAAATTTTGAGGTGGAGTTCATGGATTTAAAAGGAAGTAAAACAGAAAAGAATCTTTTAACAGCCTTTGCTGGAGAGTCACAAGCTAGAAATAAATATACTTTCTATGCAGAGAAAGCTAGAAGAGAAGGATATAATAAGATAGCTGATATCTTTGAAGAAACTGCTCATAATGAGATGGCTCATGCAAAGATTTGGTTTAAATTTTTAAATGATGGTACAGTTGGAGAAACTTTAGATAATCTAAAGGATGCAGCTGGTGGAGAAAACTATGAATGGACAGATATGTATGCTGAGTTTGCTAAGGAAGCAAGAGAAGAAGGTTTTAATGAAATAGCATTCATATTAGAAAAAGTAGGAGAAATAGAAAAGCACCATGAAGAAAGATATTTAGAATTATATAATCTATTGAAGAATGGTGAAATATTTAAAAAAGATGAAAAACAATTATGGAGATGTCAAAACTGTGGATTTATTTTAGAATCAACAGTAGCACCAGAAAAGTGCCCTGTTTGTCATCATCCAAAAGCATACTTTGAACTAGTTTGCGATAAATTCTAATTATAGTATTTAATAAGGATTAAATTATATTGTTTTATAGAATTAACTTCTTCCGCAAATTAGCATATTACCTATAAAAGATTTATTTTAATCCTTTTTAAATAAATTGAGATCAAGGTTTAGGTTTTAAGATTTCTTCCTATCCTTGGTCTTATTTATTTTATACCTTTTTTATTTCTAGGATAAAAATTATTTTTAGAAGAAAAGTTTAAAATATAAAATTAAAAAGTTTTATTTGAATTTAATTTTAGTTATTTAAAGAATATAGAAATTAAACTGTTAAAAATATAATCTAAATTTAAAAGTTAAAATTATAATTTAAGAGATTTTAAATTGAATTTCAATTATTAAAAATATGAACTATAAAACTAATATTTGTCCACTTTACACTTAATTGCTTATAAGATATCTTTAAAATAGAGAATTTAGATGAATCGAAAGAAAAGAAGCCCATTAATTTAATTATTAAGGTAGGATTCTAAAGATTTATTTTATGATTTTTAAATTTATCAAGGGGTGAGATGAATGTTATTTCAGATAAATGAACGCAAGAATATTGTAAACGGTTTGTGTGAGAAGCTAGAAAAGGCAATATACAATGTGGTTGCGCCTTTAGAAATAGATATGTATATAACTAAGGAGCCAGTAAGTTATGAAAATAGACTAACTGGAGAGCATAAAAAAGGAATTATAGGAGAGTCTTGGGGAGAACTTTGGGACTGTGGTTGGTTTAACTTTAAGGGAGAAGTACCTAAAAGTTATGAAGGAGAAAAGATTGTCCTTTTAATAGATATAAGTGGGGAAGCCTTTGTGGTAGATAAGAATGGAAATCCTATGAGAGGGCTTACAACTTTAAATTCAGAGTTTGATTTAAGCTTAGGAATGCCAGGTAAGAGAGAGGTTCCTATGTTTGAGAGAGCTGAAGGTGGAGAAGTTATAGATATATGGGCAGATTGTGCATGTAACGATTTGTTTGGTAAATATAGAGATAATGGAATTATAAAAGATGCATATATTGCAACTTGTAATGAAGAAGTAAAGGCTCTTTACTATGATGTAGAGGTTTTACATGAACTTATGAATCAATTACCAGAAGATAGTGCTAGATATAATACTATATTAAATGCTCTTTATGAAGCATCAAAGGTATTAAGTATTAAAACTGGAATGAGTGGATGTGATTTCTTAAAGGACGGAGTTGTTACTCAACAAGAAGTTACAATCTTAAATGAAGAAGAAGTTAAAAAAGCCAGAGAAATTTTAAAGAAAGAATTAGATAAAAAAGGTGGAGATCCTTCACTTTCAGTTTCAGCTATTGGACATGCTCATATAGATTTAGCTTGGTTATGGCCAATAAGGGAAACTATAAGAAAGGGAGCTAGAACATATTCAACAGTTTTAGCTAATATGGAAAAATATCCTGAGTATGTATTTGGAGCAAGCCAACCTCAAATTTATCAGTGGATGAAAGAATACTATCCAGATTTATATGGAAGAATTAAAGAAAGAATAGAAGATGGAAGATGGGAAGCTCAAGGAGGTATGTGGGTTGAACCAGATACTAATGTTCCATCAGGAGAATCTTTAGTAAGACAATTATTATATGGAAAGAGATACTTTAGAGAAGAATTCAAAAAGGAAATGGATACTTTATGGCTTCCAGACGTATTTGGATATTCAGCAGCTCTTCCACAAATTCTTAAAAAGAGTGGTGTAGATTATTTCATGACAATTAAATTATCATGGAACAATTATAACCAATTTCCACATCATACCTTTGTTTGGGAAGGATTAGATGGAAGTAGAGTATTATCACACATGCCACCAGAGGGAACTTATAATAGTTCAGCTGCACCAAGGGCTGTTGCTAAGTCAGAGAAAGCCTTCTTAGATAAAGGCTTATCAGATGAATGCTTAATGCTATTTGGAATTGGTGATGGAGGCGGTGGCCCAGGAGAAGAGCATTTAGAGAGATTAAGAAGAGAAAGAAATATAAATGGAATAGCTCCTGTTAAGCAAGAACCTTCAAGCAATTTCTTTAAGAGAATAGAAAAAGATATAGATAAATACAGTGTGTGGAGTGGAGAGTTATATTTAGAGAAACACCAAGGAACTTACACTACACATGGTAAGAATAAAAAATATAATAGAAAGATGGAAATAGCTCTTAAGAACTTAGAGTTAGCAGCAATGCAAGCTAAAGTTTTAGGAAAGGGAGAATATCCTCAAGATGAAATAGAAAAAGTTTGGAAGGAAGTTCTTTTATATCAATTCCATGATATTTTACCAGGATCATCAATAGGAAGAGTTTATGACGAGTCAGTAGAAGCCTATGAAAAGATGCTTGCTAAGGTAGAAGGAATGACTGAAAAGTTATATAGAGATATTTTAGAAAGTGCAGATAGCAAAGAAGAGGGAGCTATATTAGTAAACTCTTTATCATGGAGTAGAGAGCAATGGATTAAGCTTTATGATAGATGGACAAAGATTAACTTAAACTCTTTAAGTGGAGAAACAATCAGAAAAGAAGAAATTGAGCCATATTGTGAAATTTCAACTTTAAAAGTTTCAGAAAATAACTTAGAAAATGGATTAGTTAAAGTTGAGTTTAATGAAAATGGAACAATTGCAAGAATTTTTGATAAAGAATTAAATAAAGAAGTCTTAAGAGATGAAAAAGGAAATGAACTTAGAGTTTATGAAGATAATGGAGATGCTTGGGACTTCTCAGGAGTTTATGAAGATAGACCATCTGAAATTTTTGAGTTAGTAAAATCAGAAGTTATTGTAGATGGACCAAAGGCAACTATTAAGCAAAATTATAAATATGGAGATTCTACTTTAGTACAAGAAATAAGCATTTTAGAAGGTAGTAAGAGAATCGACTTTAAAACAAAGGTTGATTGGAAAGAAAATGGTAAGATGCTTAGAACATCTTTCAATACTAATGTTTATACTAGAGAGGCAGATTGTGAAATACAATTTGGTACAATAAAGAGACCTACTCATGGAAATACTTCATGGGATATGGCTAAGGGTGAAATATGTGCTCAAAGATGGATAGATTTATCACAAAGGGATTATGGAGTTGCTTTAATAAATGATTCTAAGTATGGACACAATGTCTCAGAAACTAAAATAGACTTAAATCTATTAAGAAGTCCAGGATATCCAGATTCAAATGCTGATAGAGGAGAGCATGAATTTACTTATTGCTTATTCCCACACAGAGGAGACTATATTGAAGGAAATGTTGTTCATGAAGCTCATGAAGTTAATGCTCCAATACAAGTAATTTATAGTGAAAACTTAGGTGAAAACCTAGTTAAAGAAGCAATGGCTTCAATAGATTGTGAAAATGTAATAATTGATACAATTAAAAAAGCTGAAGATGGTGACCAAATGATAATCAGATTATATGAGTGTCATGGAGAAGATGCTAAGGCTAAAGTTAATATAAATGTTCCATATGAAAATATAGAAATGGTTAACTTAATAGAAGATAGCATAGATGGAAAGGAATTAAACAAAGAAACAATGCACCTTACATTTAAACCATTTGAGGTTCATACTTTAAAAGTAACATTAAAGTAGTTAAGAATTTAAAGAGTATTAAAACCTTTAAAAAACTTTAAACTTTAAATTATAATTAAGAATTTAAGTAATATTTATATAGAAGGATAATACTAACAGATAATAAGGGAATTAAAAGAAACACTTCTAATTACTTAAAGAAAATGGTAAGCATAGCTTGCCAAGGGGGAAATTAGGTATAAGGAAAAGGCAACCTTTGAGGGAGGGTTGTCTTTTTTGTTTGATTAAAAATTGTATTACTGAATTTTTATAGTACTTACTCTAAATCTGTTTTTAATAGAGCATATTGAGCTATATCAAAAAATTCACCTTTATTATCCTTTCTAGCTTTTCTAAGTATGCCCTCAAATTTCATGCCACATTTTTTCATAACTTGTCCAGACGCAGGATTAAGAACATGGTGTATTGCTTCTATTCTTGTGAAACCACATTGAAATAAATAAGAAAGAACTTCTTTTAAAGATTCACTTACTATTCCTTTATTCCAATATTTTTTGCTAAGACAATAACCTATGTGAGCTTGTTCTAAATAATTGTCAATAAATACTGCACCAATACTTCCAATAACCTCATTTGGATTTTCTTTTAAGGTTATTGCCCAGTGATAGTTTTCATCAGATTCATAGGCTTTAATCCAATTATCTAAGCATTCCTTAGTCACATTTAAATTTCCGTGAGGAGTCCAAGACAGATATTTTGTAACTTCAGGATCATTTACCCAGTTTTTAAACATATTTTCAGCATCATCATAACAAAAAGGTCTAAGAGTTATTCTTTCCGTTGAAATGCATTTTGTTCCTTTATGATTTATCAAATTAATCACCTCTCATAAGAATAATTTAAATATATTATATACTTTAAAATGTATATTTCAATATTTTCCTATTATATTGTTGGTTTTTATTTTAAATTTATGTGAATATACATATTTTAAACATAATTAGAGTTTTAAAATATATTTATAGAATCTTTTACTTAAAATAAAAAGTGATATATAATATTGTAAACGTAATTAATTTAAATAATATGGAAAAAAGAGAAAGGGTGAGTTAAATGAATAATTTTATTTTTTATAATCCTACTAAAATTAACTTTGGTAGAGGGGTTGAATCCTCTGTTGGAGAAGAGATTAAAAGCTTAGGAGCTAGTAAAGTACTTTTTCATTATGGTGGAGGAAGTATTAGAAAAAATGGGTTATATGATAGAATTTTAGACTCTTTAAATAAAGCAGGATTACATGTAATAGAACTTGGAGGAGTTAAGCCTAATCCTAGATTAAGTTTAGTTAAAAAGGGAATAGAACTTTGTAAAAATAGTAAAGTTGATTTTATACTTGCAGTTGGAGGAGGAAGTGTTATTGACTCAGCTAAAGCCATAGCTCTTGGTGTTCCTTATGATGGAGATGTATGGGATTTCTTTACTAAGAATATTAAAATAGAAAAAGCTTTACCATTAGGTACAGTATTAACAATACCAGCGGCAGGAAGTGAATCAAGTTCAGGAACTGTTATAACTAATGAAGATGGATGGTATAAGAGATCAACAGGATCACCACTTTTATATCCTAAATTTTCAATGTTAAATCCAGAACTATGTGTTACTTTACCAGAATATCAAATAGCAGCTGGAAGTGCAGATATTTTAGCACATTTAATGGAAAGATATTTTACAAATACAAAGAATGTTGAACTTATAGATAGATTAATTGAGGGAACAATGAAAACAGTAATAAATAATGTTCCTAAGGTATTAAAAAATAAGGAAGACTATGATAGCTTTGCAGAGGTTATGTGGGCTGGAACAATAGCACATAATAATCTTTTAAGCACAGGAAGAGAAACAGATTGGGCATCACATAATATAGAACATGAATTAAGTGGAATATATGATGTTACTCACGGAGCAGGATTAGCTGTTATATTCCCAGCTTGGATGAAGTTTGTTTATAAACATGATTTAGATAGATTCAATCAATTTGCTACTAGAGTATTTGATGTTCAAGTTGAAGATAAAACTAAGGAAGAGGTTGCCTTAGAAGGAATTAAGAAACTTGAAGAATTCTTCAAATCAATAAATCTTCCAGTAACTTTAAAAGAGTTAGAAATAGGTGAAGATAGATTAGAAGAAATGGCTAAAAAATGCACAGATAATGATGAGCATACAGTAGGTCATTTTGTAGAATTAAACACAGAGGACATCCTTGAAATATACAAATTAGCTTTATAGGATATTTTACCCTTAAGAAAATAAATAATAGCAAGTAGGAAAATAACTATATGTAAAATAGTATGGTATGTATCAAAATAACTTTTAATAAAACTTTTAAGTATATTATGAGAATTAATAGATTATATTTTTTATAAGTTTTATTATCTAGTTTTGATACATATCCTTTTTTATTTTAAGTATTGTAAATGTTTAAATATTTTGCTAGTATCAGTTTATCTAAGCTTATAGAGAATACTCCAAGGTGTAATTATGGGAGATTCAAAGAGAGGAGGAGCTAAGTTTAAGCAGGGGATATACTTAGCGCAATATAATGTTAAATAGGGAGCTAGCTCAAAATATAGTTAATAAAATGATGGAGGTTATTCCTTACAATGTAAACATAATGAATCATAAGGGAGTAATAATAGGTAGTGGTGATTCAAGTAGAATAGGAATGATACATAATGGTGCTTTAGAAGCCTTAAGGGTAAAAAAGGTGGTTGAAATATCTAAGGATGGGGATAAGGTGAAATCTGGAGTTAATTCACCTATATTTTTTAGAGAAAAAGCTATAGGGGTTATTGGTATAACAGGAAATCCTAAAAATGTTAGGCAATTTACACAGCTTGTAACTGTTACTGCTGAACTTTTAATAAATCAAGAATACACTTTGAATAAACATATAGTTAAAGAAAGATTGAAAGAGGAATTTATTTATGAATGGCTGTATTCAAAAGAGGCCTATGACTTAGAATTTATTCAAAGGGGAGCCAATGTAGGTATTGATATATCATTAGATAGAATAATACTTGTATTGGAGTTTCAGAAAGATCAATTTAAGGAAATAATTAAAAAAATAAAAAGGTTCATAAAAGAAGATGAGTACTATATAAATTTAACTTCAAATAGAATAGTTGTAATTTTGTTAGATAATAATTTGCTCTTTAAGAGGTTAAAAGAATTAAAGGAAATTATGAGTGACACAAATTCTAAGATAGGATTAAGCTCAAAACATAAAATTATATCAAAATCTATGAATGAGGCAGTGGAAGCAGTAGATATAGGAAGTAAATTATATAAAAATGAGTTCTTTTATGATTATAAAAAAGTAAAGGTTTTTAGTTACTTAGATAATTTTTTAGATGAAGAGGATTGGAAAATTATTAAAAACAAGATATTAGAGGAAAATATGGGAGAAGAATTATTAGAAACCTTTATATCTTATATGAAGCATAGTGGAGAGAGAAAAAAGACCGCAGAATCCTTACATATACATAGAAATACATTGAATTATAGACTAGAGAGAATTGAAGAAATAACAGGCTTAAGCTTTGATAATTATTTAGATTTATTTCAATTTTTGATTGCATATATAGTAAGTCAATTAAAATAAAAAAAGGTTTTCTTTGTGCGTTTGCATAAAGAAAACCTTTTTATTTTAGTGATATTAAATAATGATTTTGAATATGAAAACTTATACAATGAAAATCGTCAATATAAATAAGAATAAATGAGTTTAATAAGAAGGAGGAATTTATTGTGAATGTAACAGTTACAGCTTTAGGTGCAGTAATTGCATTAGTTATTGCAATCACTCTTATCATAAAAAAGGTTCATCCAGCATACGGACTTATATTAGGAGCTTTAATAGGTGGACTTGTTGGTGGAGCAGGACTAACAGGGACAGTTAATTTAATGATGGATGGAGCCAAAAATATGATGCCTGCTATCCTTAGAATACTTACAGCAGGGGTACTAGCTGGGGTTTTAATTGAATCCGGAGCGGCAGCCAAGATTGCAGAGACAATAGTTGAGAAGATTGGAGAATCAAGAGCTCTTATAGCCTTAGCAATAGCTACCATGGTTTTAACAATGGTTGGAGTTTTTGTAGACGTTTCAGTAATAACAGTATCTCCAATAGCTTTAGCAATAGCTCACAAATCAGGTTTAAGTAAACCAGCTATATTATTAGCCATGGTTGGTGGAGGTAAGGCAGGAAATATAATGTCTCCAAACCCAAATACCATTGCGGCAGCAGATAATTTAGGAGTTTCATTAACTAACGTTATGATAGCAGGTATAGTACCAGCTATATTTGGAGTTATAATTACATGTATATTAGCAAGTAGAATAAAACAAAAAGGTTCTTTAGTAGAATCTGATGAACATATGAAAGAGTTAACAGATATGCCTGGATTTTTACCAGCGATGGTTGGACCATTAGTAGCAATAATCTTATTAATGTTAAGACCAATAGCAGGCATTGCTATAGATCCATTAATAGCTTTACCAGTAGGTGGTATATGCGGAATACTAGCTATGGGAAAAATTAAGCATATTAACAAATATGCAACATATGGACTAGCTAAGATGAGTGGAGTAGCTATACTTTTAATAGGTACAGGTACTTTAGCGGGAATAATTGCTAACTCAGGATTAAAGGATGTTATTATAAGTGGAATAAACGCTTTAGGATTACCAAGCTTTATGTTAGCTCCAGTTTCAGGAATACTTATGTCAGCGGCAACTGCTTCTACTACTTCAGGAACAGCGGTGGCTACATCAGTATTTGGACCAACAATTGTTCAATTAGGAGTGGCACCACTTGCTACAGCAGCTATGATACATGCTGGGGCTACAGTTTTAGATCACTTACCTCATGGAAGCTTCTTCCACGCTACTGGTGGAAGTGTTTCAATGGACATGAAGGAAAGACTTAAACTTATACCATATGAATCTTTAGTTGGATTAACAATGACAATTGTATCAACTATAATATTTGGAATAATATTAAAATAGTTATTTAATAAATAAAGAAAAGTGTTAACTATATGATTATTATCACTAAGGTAGAAATATTTTGTTACTTTATAATAAAGAAAATTTTTAATAAGGTTTAATTTAAACTTAGTATGAAATTTATTAACTTTTAAGAATTATGATTTAAAAAAGAGTTTTTAGTAAAAGCACAGTGGATTTTAAAATGAAAAGTTAAGATAAAATCTAGTAGGAGGAAATAAAGATGAAATTTGTATTAGCACCAGATTCATTTAAGGAAAGTATGACTTCAATGGAAGCCTGTAATGCTATGGAAAGAGGAATTAAAAAGGTCTTTAAAGATGCAGAATGCATAAAGGTTCCAATGGCTGACGGTGGAGAGGGAACTGTAGAAGCCTTAGTTCATGCTACCTTTGGAAGAATAGAAAGAGTAAATGTTACTGGACCTTTAGGAAACAAGGTGGAAGCTTTTTATGGAGTTTTAGGTAATGGAAAGACTGCTGTCATAGAAATGGCTAGTGCTTCAGGGATTCAACTTGTTAAGAGAGAAGAAAGAAATCCTTTAATAACAACAACTTTTGGAACTGGAGAGCTTATAAAGGCTGCATTAGATCAAGGAATAAAACATTTAGTTATAGGAATAGGTGGAAGTGCCACTAATGATGGAGGATGTGGAATGCTTCAAGCCTTAGGTGGAAAACTTTTAGACAAGGATGGAAATCAAATAGCCTTTGGAGGAGGAGCATTAAAGGATATAGAAAGTATTGATTTAAGTTCTTTAGATGAAAGACTAAAGGAAGTATCAATAGAAGTAGCTTGTGATGTAACTAATCCATTAGTAGGGGAAAAAGGAGCCTCAGCAGTATTTGGTCCTCAAAAGGGAGCAACTAAAGAGATTGTTAAAGAATTAGACAATAATTTAGCTCATTACGCTTCAGTAATAAAAAAAGACCTAGGAAAAGAAGTTTCACATATAGAAGGTTCTGGTGCTGCTGGAGGATTAGGTGCCGCTTTATTACTATTAGGTGGAGAATTAAAAAGAGGTATAGAGCTTGTAATAAAACATACAGAGTTAGCTGAAAAGGTAAAAGGAGCAGACTTTGTATTTACTGGTGAAGGAAGTATAGATGATCAAACTATATACGGGAAAACACCAATGGGAGTTGCTACTGTGGCTAAGGAGAATGGAGTTTCTACAATTGCCTTTTCAGGAAAAGTTGGAGAGGGAATAGAAGACCTTTATGAAATAGGCATAAAGAGTATATTTAGTATAATGACTGGAGTTTCAACTTTAGATGAAGCTTTAAAAGAAGGAAGTAGAAATTTAGAATTAACAACTGAAAATGTAGTTAGACTTTTAAAATAAAGTTTATGGGCGTGTATCAAAATAACTTTTTATAAAAATTATAAACATATTCCGAGAATTACTAGATTTCGCTAAGAATTTATAATCATTACTTCGAAAATATCACTAAAGCTTCGAAACTTAAGTGAAAGTCCAAATTTTGAATTTGGATTCTTGAACTTATGCAATCGAACTTTGTGAGATTGTATTCCTAAGGAATTAACAGTCTCAGCTTTTTTACGTGATATTTTCTACGTAATAATTTAAATTCTAAAGCTCATCTATATGTTCTCTTCATACTGTTTATAATTTTTATTATTATATTTTGATACAGCCTTATATAGTGAAAATAAAATTTAATACTTACTTACAATAGATAGTTTAAAGTGAACATAAGCAATAAAAAATATATTGTTTGTGTTCACTTTTTTATTATAAAGAAAAATCTTTATAATAAGATATTTTAAAATATATAAGTTAATAAAGGAGAAAACATAGTATTATGTTATTTTTTTAATATTAAGAATTTTGACTGTTTCCCTCTTTATGATATATGGAAAAATGTAGTATTATCCTATTTTCTTAGGATTTTAAAAATTAAAATTAGTAGAAAAAATGAATATATGGTATAACTATAAGAAGACTAATAAAGTTTTAAAAAAGGAGATAAAAACAATATATGAAATTTAATGAATTAAATTTAAGTGATGATATTATTAAAGCGCTTAATAATTTAGGATATAAAAATCCATCAGAGGTTCAGGAAGCTTCTATTCCAAAATTATTAAAGGGTGAAGATATAATAGTTAAATCTCAAACTGGTAGTGGTAAAACTGCAAGTTTTGGAATACCTGTTTGTGAAAAGATAAATATTGAAGAAAAAAAGGTTCAGTGTCTAGTTTTAACACCAACTAGAGAGTTAGCAATTCAAGTTAAAGATGAACTTTCTAATATAGGAAGAATAAAAAAGGTTAGATGTGCGGCTATATTTGGGAAACAACCTTTTAATGAGCAAATTAGAGAGCTTAAACAAAGAGTACATATAGTAGTAGGAACTCCAGGAAGAGTATTTGATCATATGGAAAGAGGAACTTTAGACTTAAGTGAAGTTAACTATGTAGTTATAGATGAAGCTGATAAAATGCTTTCAATGGGATTTATTGATCAAATAAAGGACATATTAGGAGAATTAAGATTAAATAAAACCACTGCATTATTTTCTGCTACATTTTCTAAGGAAATAGAGGAAATATGTGAAGAGTATATGAGAAATCCTATGCTTTTAGAGGTTAAATCAAAAGTATTCAATAGAGATAGAATAGAAGAAAGTGCAATTGAAATAGAGGAGAAAAATAAGGGTAAAGCTTTATGGAAATGCCTTTATTCTTATCATCCAGAGAGTGCTATAGTATTTTGTAATACAAGAAATAAGGTTAAGTCTGTTTACAAAATGCTTAAGGATGAGGGAATAACTTGTAATGAGCTTCATGGGGATATGGAGCAAAAGAAGCGTATTGAGGTTATGGAAAACTTTAGAGATAAGCACTTTAAAGTTTTAGTTTGTACTGATATAGCGGCTAGAGGAATTCACGTAGATAGCATAGAACTTGTTATAAACTATGAGGTTCCAATGGAAACAGAAAGCTATGTTCATAGAATAGGAAGAACCGGTAGAGCAGGAAGAGAAGGAAAGGCTATTACCTTTGTAAATCATTATGAGAAGAAATATTTAGAGAATGTTGAAGAATATATTGGCTATGAAATAAGAAAAGCAAGTCTTCCTTCTGATGAAGAAGTTAAAGCTGGAAGAAAAATATTTAAGGAAAGTCAAAAGGTTCAATTAAAAGAGAGTAAGAAACCTAAGAAAGAAGTTCATGTTGATATAGTTAAAATACATGTTAATGGCGGAAAGAAAAAGAAAATAAGAGCCTTTGACATTGTTGGATGTTTTAGTAACTTACCAGGTTTAACAGGAGAAGATATTGGAATAATAGATGTTCAAGATGGTTTTTCTTATGTTGACATATTAAATGGAAAAGGTGATAAAGTTTTAAAGAGCTTTAAGGAAGTTACTATAAAGGGTAAAAAAGTGAAAATACAAAAAGCAAGAAAATAAAATTATTATTAATTTAAGTATAAAAGTAGTTATAATATTAAATTATTTTGAAGTATATAATGATTATGTAATATGTGGTAAAATTAAAGTAAGATATAGTAAAATATATCTTACTTTTTTTAAAAGGAAATTTTATTTTTGAGAGGTGGTCTGTATGAAGAAAAAGGTTGCTATCTCTATTACAACTTTAGTAATAATATTTTTAATATCTATAGTATATCTAGGGTTGTATCATAATGACTATGTTGGAGAAAATAAGTCATTAAACAAAGAAGTTATAAGTATTATAGAAGGTGAAGAGGATAAAAAGCTAGATTTAATTTCTTTAAATAAAAATATAGCTTTTGAATGGGATGAGGTTTATTTAATAGCTCCATACCAAGATGTAAGCGATTTTTTTAAAGAGATGAATGCTTATGCACCAGAAAAAACATACACCTCAGAAATAAATGATGTGTATATGCTAGCTTTTACTAAATATTCTGACAAGCTAGGGAAAAACAAACTAATAGAATATACTTATATACCAGGAACTTATATCGATTCTGAAAAATTAAAAGATATGGAAGTTATAAATGGAAATTATTATTATGCAAATGATAATTTAGTTTAGATTTTAAAGCTCTAAGTTTAAAACTTAGGGCTTTTTTTAATTAAGAATTAATTTGAAAATAAAAATATTAATAAAATTGCTTTAATATTCATATATTGTTAAATTTAAACACGTATTATAAGTTAGTACAGAATGCTATAATGTACATTGACTTTTATAAGAATATATTTTTAGTAAGGGGGCTAATTATGATTATAACTAGAGACAAAAGATTTTATAGGTTACTTTTTAGTATTGCTTTGCCAATAGCAGTACAAAATTTAATAACCTTTATGGTAAGTATGGTAGATACTTTGATGGTTGGAGCTTTGGGGGAAATTCAACTATCAGCAGTTTCTATAGCTAATAATTTATTTTTTGTACTTACAATTTTAATGTTTGGACTAGCTGGGGGATCTAATATTATGATTTCTCAGTATTGGGGAAAGGGAAATGTAAAAACAATTCATAAGATTTTGGCCATAATGTATAGGGTGTGTTTATTAATAACTGGTATTTTCATATTTATAGCATTATTTTTACCAAAATACTTTATGGGAATTTTCACAACTGATAAGGCTGTTATAGATTTTGGAGCAAGTTATTTAAGAATTGTGTGCATAGGATATTTGTTCTATTCTATTACAAACTGTACAATAATGATGCTTCGTTCAGTAAAAACTGTTAGTATATCAATTATAGTTTATACTGCTTCTTTAGTGGTAAATTCAATATTAAACTGGATTTTTATATTTGGAAATTTAGGTGCTCCCGAACTTGGAATAAGAGGAGCTGCCATAGCTACTGTCTGTGCTAGAATTACTGAGTTTTCAATAGTTTTAGTGTTTATGTTTATATATGAAAGAAAGATTGGTCTTAAAATAGAACATTTATTAAAGCTAGATAAAGAGATTTTAAAAGATTATGTTGGATTATGTACTCCTGTCTTATGTAATGAATTACTTTGGGCAATTGGAGCTTCTATGATATCTGTAATAGTTGGTAGAATGGGAACAGAGGTTGTAGCTGCTAATAGTATAAATGGAGTTGCTCATCAATTTGTAACAGTTTTTATATTTGGTATGTCTAATGCAACAGCAGTAATTATAGGAAATACCATAGGAGAAGGGAAAAAAGAAAAAGCAAAGGAATATGCTTATAGCATAGGGATTTTCAGTGTTGTTATGGGGTGTATATCAGGACTTATGATTTTACTTATAAAACCATTTGTTGTTAATTTCTATAATGTATCTTATTCAACAAAATTAATAGCTATGGAAATAATGACTGTAACTTCAGGAATAATAGTATTTCAATCTCTTGCAAGTAATTTTATGATGGGTGTACTTAGAGGTGGTGGAGATGCTAAGTTTGTCTTGATAAATGATCTTATTTTTATGTGGCTTGTTGCTATTCCAGGTGGGTTTTTTGTAGCCTTTGTTTTAGAACTTCCAGTTGCCTTAGTATTCTTAGTTATAAAATGTGATGAAATATTAAAATCTCTTACTAGTGTATATAGGGTAATTAGTGGAAAATGGGTAAATGATGTAACTAAGGATTATGAATTTAAGGAAGTAAAGTGTTAGTGGTTTTTAGGAAATAGTAAGCAGTTTTGGAAAGTTGTTTTAAGGATATATGAGTTATTAAAGTTAAATACTAATTAAGAACTTAATTTGAAAGGAGTGTTTAACTTTGTCTCATAAAAATAATAAAAACAGCAAAGATAACAAAAAGACTAGTCAAAAAACTAAAAAAGAAGTAGAGAAAATGAAAAATGAAACTGCTAATGAAATAGGATACTCTAAGGAATCAAGAAAACTTGGAAAAGATAAAACTAGAAATAACCCATATATGGGACCACAATAATTAAAAAATAATAAAATATTTTGATTTAAATAGTTAGGGTTTGTAGCTAATTTTAATAAGTTTAAAGTTAGCTATAAGCTTTAATTTTTGCTATTACTTTTAATTAAGTGGTAGTGATTAAAAATTTAGTTTTTATGAAAAAAGCTTAGTACTATGGATTAAAAATATTTTTTGTTTATTTTGGTTAAGATGAGAATTAAATATTTAGTTATTTTTTGTAGGAACATCTAGTTTTTTGTAATAACATACATTTTTTTAACTTACTAAACATATTAATATAATAGTAAAGCACAACAAAAAGTAGTTTTATTGAATATATTATAGTGAAGGGGATTTTAAATTGTTTAGTAAAAAATTTAAAAAGCAAATGGCTTATGTTTTAGCAAGTACTTTTGTATTTGGATTAGTTAATCCAAGTGCAATTAAGGTAAGGGCATCAACTGGTGTTGAAATTACGGAAGGGGTTACTGTAACTGCAAAGGGAAATACTGAGGGCAATACAGCTGATTTAGCCATAGATGGTGATTTATCTACCTATTGGGAATCTTCAAATGATTATAAATGGATAGAAGTTGACTTAGGTGGAATTTACGAATTATCAAAAATTGAAATATTTAATAAGGATGAAGCTGTTTATAAATATAATATATATGCTTCAGAAGATGGAGAAAACTTTAATAAAATAGCATATAAAAATAATGATAATGTATCAGACAGTAATGGTAATATGCATACCATTGATAACGTAAGGGCAGGAAAGATTAGAATTGATGTAGTCCAAAATAGTAATAGTGATAGGGTGAATATAGCTGAAATAAATGTATTTGGTAAAAATACAGGAGAGAGTTTACCGGAAGTTAAGAAAATTGCTACAAGTAATTTTAGTGAAACCCCTTGGGCTACTGAATATGAAAAGTTTAATAGTGATAGTGCCTATGCCAATGAAAAAACTTTAAATGAAATAAAGAATTTAGTTGGTAGAGTAATAGGAAGAGAATTTAAAGACAAGTTTATTTTTGAAATAAGAGATCAATTAAATGGAAATGATGTTTTTGAGGTTTCTGATTCAGGAGATGGAAAGGTTTTAATAAAGGGGAATAATGGTGTTTCCTTAGCATCAGGATTTAACTATTATTTAAAAAATTATTGTAATGTAAGTTACAATCCAATAATGGGGTCTAATTTAAAAATGCCTGAAACAATGCCTTCTGTTGGGGAGAGAGTAGTTATAGATACTCCATATGAGCATAGATATGCATTAAACTTTTGTACCTATTCTTATACAATGTCTTTCTGGGATTGGGATCAATATGAAGAATTCCTAGATTGGTGTGCTATGAATGGGGTTAACTTAGTTTTAGATATAATTGGACAAGAAGAGGTTTTAAGAAGAACCTTAAATGAATTTGGATATAGCGATGAAGAGGTTAAAGAATTTATTTCAGGACCTGCATATTTTGCTTGGTTCTATATGCAAAATATGACTGGATTTGGAGGTCCACTTCCTAACGATTGGTTTGAGCAAAGAGCAGAGCTTGGAAGAAAAATGCATGATAGAATGCAAAGTTTTGGAATAAATCCTGTTCTTCAAGGATACTCAGGTATGGTTCCAAGAGACTTTAAGGAAAAAAATCAAGAAGCACAAACTATTTCTCAAGGGGGATGGTGTGGCTTTGATAGACCAGATATGCTTAAAACATATGTAAATGAAGGGGAGGCAGATTATTTCCAAAAGGTTGCAGATGTTTTCTATGAAAAGCAAAAAGAAGTGTTTGGAGATGTAACTAACTTCTATGGAGTAGATCCATTCCATGAGGGAGGAAATACTGGTGATTTAGATAATGGAAAGATATATGAAATAATTCAAAATAAGATGATAGAGCATGATAATGATGCAGTTTGGGTTATACAAAACTGGCAAGGAAATCCTAGTAATAATAAGTTAGAAGGATTAACTAAAAAAGACCAAGCTATGGTATTAGATCTTTTCTCAGAGGTAAGTCCAGACTGGAATAGATTAGAGGAAAGAGATTTACCATGGATTTGGAATATGCTTCATAATTTTGGAGGAAGAATGGGAATGGATGCAGCACCAGAAAAACTTGCAACAGAAATTCCTAAAGCCTTAGCTAATTCAGAGCATATGGTTGGTATAGGTATTACACCAGAGGCTATAAATACAAATCCTTTAGCGTATGAACTTTTATTTGACATGGCTTGGACTAGAGATCAAATAAACTTTAGAACATGGACTGAAGATTATATTGAAAGAAGATATGGTAAGACTAATAAAGAGATTTTAGAGGCTTGGAATATTATATTAGACACTGCTTACAAAAAGAGAAATGATTATTACCAAGGTGCTGCTGAGTCTATTATAAATGCAAGACCAGGCTTTGGAATAAAAAGTGCTTCAACTTGGGGACATTCAAAAATAGTTTATGATAAGAGTGAATTTGAAAAAGCTATTGAAATATTTGCAAAGAACTATGATGAATTCAAAGATAGTGATGCATTCCTTTATGACTTTGCTGATATATTAAAACAATTATTAGCTAACTCAGCTCAAGAATATTATGAGGTTATGTGTAATGCTTATAATAATGGAAATGGAGAGAAATTTAAATTTGTTTCAGGAAAGTTTTTAGAACTTATAAAGCTTCAAGAGAGAGTATTATCAACTAGACCTGAATTCTTAATAGGAAATTGGATTGAAGATGCTAGAACTATGCTTAAGGACTCTGATGATTGGACTAAGGACTTATTTGAATTTAATGCTAGAGCTTTAGTAACAACTTGGGGTTCAAGAAATAATGCTGACGGTGGTGGGCTTAAAGATTATTCTAATAGACAATGGTCAGGATTAACTGAGGATTATTATTATGCTAGATGGGAAAAATGGATAAATGGATTACAAGCTGAATTAGATGGAGGAGCTAAAGCCCCTAATATAGATTGGTTTAAGATGGAGTATGACTGGGTAAACAAGAAGAGTGATACAGATAAGCTTTATCCTACAGAAGCTTCTAATGAAAACTTAGGAGAACTTGCTAAGATAGCCATGGAAAGTTATTCAGTAACTAATATGGATAAAATATTAGGTGAAAATGAATCAGTTGAAAGAGTTAATATTGCTTTAGGAAAGCCTGTAAGTAGTGAAACTCATGAAGAAACTGAAGCCGATCCTTTAAGTAACATTACAGATGGAAATACAGGAACTATGTGGATTGCTGATAGGGAGGGATATCCTGCAAGTGTAACTGTAGATTTACAAGGAGTTAAAAGTGTAGATGGAATAGAATTTGCTTTTAGAAATCAGGCTGGTGATAGGGCTGTAGCATACAAAGTAGAGGTTATGGATGAAAGTGGACAGTGGAAAATAGTATCAGATAAATCTGAGGATTATTCTAGTAAGGGAGTCATTGAAAAGGTTGATTTTACTGGAAAGGCTCAAAAAGTTAAGGTTTCATTAACTAATGTAGATTTAAACCTAAGTCCATCATATAAAATACCAGAATTAGCAGAAATAATGGTATATGGAGGAAAAGAAAAGGAAGATGAGTATACTAACGTTGCTTTAGGAAAAACAGTTACTGGAGCAGAGGCTGAAAATGGAAAATCATTATCTAATATTACAGATGGAGATTTAAATTCTCTTTGGGTTAGTAATGGTGGAAAAACTCCAGCAACTACATCTATCGATTTACAAGGAACAGAAAATGTTGAGTTCTTAGAGCTTCACTTTGAAAAGCCAGGACTTAGATTCCAATTTAAAGTAGAAGTAGAAGATGCAAATGGAAATAAAGAAAATGTATTAGATATGACTTCAAATAAAGAAGATAATGAAAAATCATATAAAATACCTGTAGGAAAAGATATAAATAAAGTTCATGTTACTATGACAGGAAAAGCAGAAGGTGGACAACATCCAGGAGCTTGGGCAGCTATTGCAGAAGTAAAGGCCATGTCAAAAGAAAAACCAGCTAATTATGTAAATATAGCAGAAAATAAAAATGTAAGTGGTTCTAATTCTCAAAGTGGAAATCCTTTATCTAATATTACAGACGGAGATTTAAGTTCCCTTTGGATAAGTGATAATGGAGCTATGCCAGCTAATGCCACAATTGACTTAGAAGGAAATAATTTTGTAGATTTCTTAGAGCTTCATTTTGAAAAGGAAGGATTTAGATTCCAATTTAAAGTGGAAGTTGAAGATGAGAGTGGAAATAGAGAAACAGTATTGGATATGACTTCTAATACAGAGGATAATAAAAAGTCATATAATATTCCTGTAAAAAAAGAAATAAGTAAAATACATGCTACTATTACAGGAAAAGCTCCAGGTGGTTCATTTGATCAAGCTTGGGCAGCTATTGCAGAAATTAAAGCTATGAGTAAAGAGGCTATAAATAAAGTTGAACAAGCTTCCATAGCATTACCTCAAGGAAATATGAAAGCTACAGCAACATCAGAGCATCCTGATGTAGGAAATGAAGGCTTAGCTAAGTTTGCTATTGATGGAAAGGAAAATACTATATGGCATACAAAATATAATCCTGTAGAAGAGTTACCACAAAGTATTACTTTAGAACTTGGAGGGAGTTACGAAATTAATAAGTTTACTTACTTACCAAGAAGTGGTGCTAAAAATGGAAATATAACTAAATATGAGCTTCATGTAAGTGAGGATGGAAATAATTTTAGAAAAATATCTGAAGGAAATTGGGATGATAGTGGAAGTTTAAAAACATTAAAATTTAATAGTACAAAGGCAACTCATGTTAAACTTGTAGCTTTAGAAGGGGTTGGAGGATTTGCTTCAGCTGCTGAATTAAATGTATTTGCAATTCCAGAAAACCTAGCTATGAAAGATGAAACTAAGGTTGAGGTAACTTCAAATAATTCTGAAGCAAATAATTTAAGAGATGGAAATGAAAATACTCTTTGGGTTCCAGGACAAGAAGAGGAAAAGTCTGTAACTTTTGATTTAAGTAAGGAAAAGGATATATCCGCAATAGATATAGTAAGCAAGGGAAATTCTCCATTAAAATACTCTATAGAGATTTCTAATGATGGAACAGAATGGACAAAGATAGTTGATGAGAACAACAATGAAGAGAATAAAGCTGTATATTCTAATATATTAAAGTCAGGAAAAATAGGAAGATTTGTAAGATTTAATTTTAATAGTGAGAATGTTAAAATTGGAGAAATCAAAATTTATAAAGGAGATTCTACTTCAAGTTTAGCTTCTTATATAAGAGTAGTTGAAGATATATATAATAGTGCAGTAGTTGGGGATATGGCTGGAAACTATACTGAAGAGGCTAAGGAATCCCTTGGAAATGCTATAAATGAGGCAAAATTAGCTTTAGGAAATGATATAAATTCAAAAGAGGCTAATGAAGTTATGAGCACTTTAAAATCAGCTTTAAATGAATTCTATAAGGGATTTGTTCAAATAAACAGAACTAAACTTGCAGCTTTAATAAGTGATGTTGATATTTTACTAAATGAAATATTACCAAGTCTTATGAATAGCATGAACTATAATGAAAAAGCTATAGTAAATGCAGAAATTCAAAAGCTAAAGTTAGAAAATAATGAGGCTAAAGAAGTTTACAATAAAAAGCAAGTTTCACAAAGTGAAATAGACACAGCTTATGATGAGTTAAAAAATACATTAGATTCATACTATGATGCTGTAAGTGCTGAAACTGCATATAAATCAATGGTACTTTTAGCTAAGGAAAAAGTAGAAAATGCAGTAGTGGGAAATGGAAATGGACAGTATCCTAAGGAAGCTGTAGATGCTTTAAATGAAGCTATAAGAATTGCTGAGGAAGGTTTTGAAAGTTCTACAAGCTTAGAAGAGATTAGAAATATAACAAAGACTTTAAAAGAAGCTATAGATACTTTCGTTGAATCAGTTAATGTAATTGATAAAGCACAATTAGAAGAGATAATATCTTCAATAGAAAGTAAATTAGAAAATGCAGAAGGAGTATATATTCCTAATGCTATAGAAGAACTTAAAAAAGCTTTAGATAAAGCTAAGGAGGTATTAAACAATGAAGGTGCAAATGAAGAGGATATAAATAAGGCTATCTCTGATTTAACTGAAGCAGAAGCTAATTTTGAACTTTCAAAAGTTCCTAATAAAGATGAATTAAATTCTGAGATAGAAAGAGCATATGATGTTTTAGAAAAACTTAAAGGATTTGAGCATCTTGAAGGAATAAAAATAAAGTTAGAAGATGCTATTTTAGAGGCTGAAAGAGTTAAAAATGATGAAAATTCATTAAAAGTAGATGTGGATAAAGTTTTAGGTGAATTAAAGATTGTAATAGAAGAAGCTTTAAAAGCTATTGATTCCTCAGAAGTTATAGTATGCCCAGTAAGAGATTTTAAAGCAACTAATATTTCAAAGAAAACTGTAACTGTTCAGTGGAGCGCACCTGAAAATTCATTTGGATTAGAAGGATACGTACTATATAAAGATGGTAAAAAAGTAGCTGAATTAGGAAAAGATGAGACTACCTATAAGTTTAAAGGATTAAATAGACATACTATATATAACTTTAAAATTGCAGCAAAATATAATAATGGAGAGCTTTCTTCAAAAGAATCCATAACTTTAAGAACTGAAAGATAAAATAAAAATTAAATAATTATATTTTTTTATATGAAAAGAAGCTGTATTAAAAAGCTAAGTACAATTAAGTTTAATTTATTTAACTATATTTATACAGCTTCTTTTGTTTTTTATTAGAATTTTATTTTTTAAGGGAGCATATATATAATAGGGGAGGTTTAGTTAAACAGAAATTAATTATTTTAAAGATATAATAAAAAGAAAAAAATTGTTTAATAATAGATTTTTAGAAAAATCGGTTTAATTATAGGAGAGGATTAATGGGGTATATTATAATTTTATTAAGTCCAATTTTAGGATTAATTTTTTCAGAAATATATGTTTTTTTAGCTTCATTTATGTCATGGATATCTGCAGATGGTTTTGTTACATCCACTAGTGTGATATTTGCTATTTTAGGAATGATAATAGTGTTTAATGATAAGGAAAAAACAAAATAAAAAATTAGTTCTAGAAATAATTATGATTAAATTAGGTTATAGTTCATTAAAATGTTAATGACTAAATTAAGAGAGTGTATTAAAATAACTTTTAATACACTCCTATTTTTATTAAATATAGTTTATTACCTTAACTATTTCATTATTCTTTTTATATATTCTAGGAACTCTGTGGCTGATCATACAAAGTATTTCGTAGTTTATTGTTCCCATAATTTCAGCCATATCGTTAGCATCAAATTTTAATCCATTTTCTTCCCCTAAAAGAATTACCTCATCGCCAATTTTAACATCTTCTATATGAGTTACATCAATCATACATTGATCCATACAAACTCTTCCTATAACATTAGCAAATTGACCCTTTATTATAACTTTGGCTTTCCCACTAAGAAGTCTTGAGTATCCATCAGCATATCCTATTGGAAGAGTGGCAATTTTACTTTTCTTTTCAGTTTTATAAGTTCTTCCGTAGCTTACATACATATCTTCATCTAACTCTTTAACAAAGGCTACATTAGTTTTTAATGTAAGTGCTGGTTTAAGTTTTAAGTTTTCTTTTTTTACTTCTTCAGATGGATAGTATCCATAAGAAATAATTCCACATCTAACTCCGTCTAAATAAGTTTCTGGTAAATCCATAATAGCCCCACTATTAGAAGCATGTTTTAAAGGAATGTGTATTCCATTGTCTTCTAAAGCTTTATTAAAAGCAGTTAATTTTGAAAATTGTTCATAAGTATAAGTTTTATCTTTTTCATCTGATGTTGAGAAGTGAGTAAATAGGCCTATTACCTCAACTCCAGGTAAAGAGCAGATTTCTAAAACTTTATTTAATCCCTCTTCATTTGGAAGGAAGCCTATTCTACCCATTCCTGTATCTATTGCAATGTGTACTTTAGCTTTTTTGCCAAGCTTTAAGGCAAAGTCAGATAATTCCTTAGCATATTCCACATCATAAACTGTTTGTTCAATTTCATTATTGATTAAATTTTCAGCAAAATTTATAGGAGTATAACCTAAAATCATAATAGGTGCAGTTATTCCAGCATCCCTAAGTTCATCAGCCTCTGTGATTATAGCTACTGCCAATCTAGAAGCACCATTTTCTAAAAGAGTGGAAGCTATGTCTAAAGCTCCATGACCATAAGCATTAGCCTTAACAACGGCTATTATTTCCTTTTCACCAACTAGGTTTCTTATTTCTTTCATATTATTTGCTATTATATCTAAATCTATTTCAGCCCATACAGGTCTAACACATATATCCATTTAAAACACCTCAAATTAATTACAGCTTTTATTACTTTTATTTAATTAATTTCAACTTAAATCATTAAATTAATAAGTCGTAGCTAAATTATTATGCTCATATAAAGTATTACATATAAATCACCATATTTTTATTAAAAAACTTAACTACATATACTATTATAAGATATTGTAGCATAAAGTGAAGAACCACCATAATTGTAATTTTTATATGGAGTGGTTTCAATATTATGAATCTGTAATACTTTTTTATGAGTGAGTTCAATAATATCATAATTAATATCTACAAATTAATATGGATTTCTGTAGATATACAAATACTAAGTTGAAGAGGTATTTACTTAATTAAATTATTATTTTCTTTGGATCAATTAATATCTAGATATAAAGAATGAAAAAAAGTAGTGTAATATTAAAATTATAAGTTTAATGATAAAATTAAATATAGAAAGGTGTAAGAAATTACTTATAGTCTTATTAATGAGTAGCTATAAGGATAAAAATTAAGTTTAAATAGGTTATATGGTTTATCTGGAGGGAGATATAAATGTTAGATAAAAGTATAGAATTTTTTAAAATAATTTTAAAGAGAGAAAAGGGAAAAGAATTAAAAGATGAAATTTTACCAGAGGGTTTTAGATTTGTTAAGTTTAAAAAAGGTGATGAAAAAGCTTGGGCAGAAATAGAAAAATCTGTACTGGAATTTGAAAATGCTAAAGATGGAGAAGAATATTTTAAAAACAAATATTTACCTTATATAGATGAGTTAGAAAGAAGAACTATATTTATAGAAAATAATAATGAGGAAAAAATTGCTACATTTACAGCTTGGTGGAGATATACAGGGGAAAGAAGACATCCATTTATGGAGTGGGTTGCTGTGAAGCCAGAATATCAAGGAAAAGGATTAGGAAAAGCTCTTATCTCAGAAGGAGTTAAACTTATGATAGCTATTGAAGGAGATTGTGATATGTACATACCAACTCAGACTTGGAGTTATAAAGCAATTAGGTTATATAGATGGGCAGGGTTTGAATTTGAAACTGAAGAAAAGTTTCCAGGTGGAATTAAAAATGAAACCCTAGAAGGTATTAAAGTAATAAAAAACTTAATATAATTATAAAATAAAGTTTAAAAAGAAACAGAGGATAGAACTCTGTTTCTTTTCTTATTTTATTGTAGGTAAGTATATTGTAAACTCAGTGAATTCATCAGTACTACTTACTTGAATTTTTCCATTATATGATTCTACTAACTCCTTTACTATAGCTAGTCCAAATCCATTATTACTTTCTTTATTTTCTTTTGTGGTAAATCCACTATCAAATATTTTATTTAATATTTTATCTGGAATTTCAGGACCATTATTTTGGATTTTTAACACAAAATAATTAAAACTATAATAAGTATTAATTTTTATTGAACCACTACCATCTAAAGCTTCAATAGAATTTCTTAATATATTAGAAACTATACGTTGAAAGTCTAATTCGTTTACATTAGTTTCTAATAAATCAGCATTTTCATCTATAAATACAGTAATATCTTTTAGATTAATAGTATTTACTATCATTGATATAATTGAAGTGTCATTAGATACAACAATATTATTAATAATATTATCATTACCATCAATTATGTTTTTTAATAATTCTCCTAATTTCTCATAGTTCCCCATAAGATGTAATCCATATAAATAAGAAATTTGAGAGCCATAATCATGTTTTAATTTTCTTAATGAGCTAATATTCTGTTCTAAATTTGAATTTAGTAGTTCAATTTCTTTGGATTTTTTCTCTATGTTAGAAAAATATATTATTATAAATATTATAAATATGAATAATAAAGTTAATATTATTTCTGTAAATATAGGATTATCCTTTGCATTAATAATAGCATTAAATGAAGCTATAAAGTCTAGTACTATTGTAAAGAGTATTAAATAGATAATTGAGCTATTCCTAGACTTTATAGTTTTGTAAAGTGAGTATATACCTTTCTTTTTATATAAAACTAAAAAGGCAAGTATATACTGTGGAAAATACATTATAGTTATGAAAAATATATTACTTTTATTTATTAATGATATATTTTGGGATAAGACATTATATAGAAAAGATGAAATTATTAAGGTTATAACAATGAATGAATAAATCAAACTAAATCCAATAGCAGCAGCTAAAAAATCATCTTTATATATTAGACCTCCAATGATTAACATTACTAAATGAAGAATTAATGTTGCAACACTGGAATTTCCCATAAAAAAAGTTGTTAGTGATATCATTGTCCACAAAAGAAATATATAAAATAACATCTTTGACTTTGGTTTTTTGCAATCTTCTTTACTACATAAATTTATTGTGCTTATAAATAATACACATTGTAAAAAAGTGTTTATCGTATCAGCTAAAAATATAGTTTTATTCATTTTTATCTAGATTTTTTCATAGACTCAGGCATTTCTTCTAATCCTATAGTAGCAAAAGAAGTAGTTGAAGCGTTGATAGTTAATGTAGTTAATAATGCTAACATTGATAATATTGATTTTCTCATTTTAAGAATCCTCCCTTTTATACTTATTAAATAATAGTAATGTTTGTATTAATAAAGTCCACGTTATTGTTTGAGAAATCCATGAAATTTTGAAAAATATTAAGGTTATTAAAAAAAGAATACTTGAGTTTGTAACACTTAATATTTTATTTTTTTTAATTAAATGTTCTTTAGTCAATGGAAATCTACTATCTATTACTGGAGCTTTATTATAAATACTAAAAATACTAAACAAATTTAAAATAACAATGCTAAATAGATTTAGCTTGTTAAAAGTAACAAGCATGATTATACTTGTTGTAATAATTAATGTTGCAATAAAACATTTTAATTGGCTATCTTCATGATATCCACCAATAAATGGCTTTATAAAGCACATGCTAAGAATTACTATTAAGCTCTCTTTGAAATATCCAAGTATTCCAGCAATTAGAATTACAGAAATACATTTAATAAATTCAAAGGTCAATACAATTACAACATATTGAATTTGCTCTAATAATTCTTTGTCCAAGTCAAGATCTTTTGCTAAATACTCTATAGCAGATTTTAAAAATTTTCTCATAAAGAATCTCTCTTATCTATTTTTTATAAACATTAAAATAAATGTAATATGCTTACATTATAATAAAAAAATAATTGATTTACATAAGATAATTCCTTTTTTAAAGGTATATTTACAATTTTTTCATAATGTAGCCAATATATATGTTTTATATTGTAATTTTATAAGGGATTATGTAATTTTTTAAGAGAACTTATTAATAACATTAATAAGTTATACTTATAAAGTTAATTAATTTTTATTAATTGGTATTTTTAGGAGAATATTTTTGTGTTACTATTATTGAAAGCAGAAAATTAAATTGAGGTTTGAAAAGTTAAATCAAATTACAATTTAGATTAAAAAATAGGGGGCTATAATTATGAAGGTGACTGAAAGATTAGAAAAATTAAGAAAAATTATGAAGGATAAAGGAATTGACTATTATATAATTCCTAGTGAGGATGCTCATCAAAGTGAATATGTATGCGAACATTATAGGGGGAGAGCATATATGTCAGGTTTTACAGGGTCAGCAGGAACTTTACTTGTTGGTTTAGAAAATGATATTTTGTGGACTGACGGTAGATATTTCATACAAGCTTTAGAGGAGTTAAAGGGTTCTGGAATTGAAATGTTTAAAATGAGAATTCCAGGATGGCCAAGCTTATTAGAATGGCTTAAAGAAAATGCAAAGGCAGGAGAAACTATTGCTTTTGATGGAAAGGTATTTTCCGTAGGAGAATATAAAGATTTTAAAAAATTAGAGAAAGAAAATAATATTAATATAAAAATAGATGAGGACCTTTTAGATGAGGTTTGGAAAGAGAGACCATCTCTTCCTAAGGAAAAGGCATTTTTACATGAAGTTAAGTACTGTGGAAAAAGTGCGAAAGAAAAATTAAGAGAAGTTAGAGAGGAAATGAAAAAGCTAGGCGCTAATAATTATATTATAGCTTCTTTAGATGACATAGCTTGGCTTTATAATATTAGAGGAAATGATGTTAAATGCAATCCTGTAGTTTTAAGCTATGCCTTAGTTAAAGAAAATGAAGCATATCTTTATGTAGATAAATCAAAGTTCACTTCTAAAATGGAGGAAGAACTTTTAAATGAAGGGGTAACTTTAAAATCATATGAGAAAATTGGAGAGGATATTAGTAATTTAGAAGGAAAGATTTTAATTGATCCAAATAAGATAAGTGCTTATTTATACGAGTGCATTAAGGATAAAAATAATATTGTGGAATTTGGAAACATAACAACTAAGTTTAAGGCTATTAAGAATGAAGTTGAATTAGATAACTTAAGAAAGTGTCAAGTTAGAGATGGATTAGCTATGGTTAAGTTTATGAAATGGCTTAAGGATAACATTGGAAAGATAGAAATAAGTGAAATATCAGCTTCAGATAAGTTAGAAGAGCTTAGAAGTTTAGATAAGTTATTTAAAGGAATTAGTTTTGAAACTATAGCAGGGCATAAAGAACATGGTGCTATGATGCATTATTCAGCAACTAAAGAGAGTGATTACACTTTAGAACCAAGAGGATTTTTATTAATAGATTCAGGTGGACAATACTTAGATGGAACTACAGATATAACAAGAACTTTTGTTTTAGGAGAATTAACTGAGGAAGAGAGAAAAGATTATACTCTAGTTTTAAAAGGGCATATAGGCCTTATGAGAGCTAAATTCTTAAAGGGAACAACTGGATCAGCCCTTGATATAAAAGCTAGAGAACCATTATGGAATGAAGGAATTGATTATAAATGTGGAACAGGTCATGGAGTTGGATTTTTCTTAAATGTTCATGAAGGACCACAAAGCATAAGTCCAGTACCAAATAAGGTTGCCTTAGAGCCAGGAATGATTATAACTAATGAACCTGGAGTTTATAGAGAAGGAAAACATGGAATAAGAACAGAGAATACAATGGTAGTTGTTAAAGATACTTATTCAGAAGAGTTTGGAGAATTTTATAAGTTTGATACTATTTCACTTTGTCCAATAGATTTAGAAGGATTAGATATAAGCTTATTAAATGAAGAGGAAAAGGATTGGCTAAATAATTATCATAAAAAGGTTTATGATTTATTATCACCATATTTAGATGAAGAGGAAAAAGAATTATTAAAGAATGAAACAAGGGAAATATAATTTAACATATGAATAGATTTATAAAAGAAGATGGAATAATTCTTCCACCTTCTTTTATATTTATATAGTTTACAAATTTTTATAGGAGTATAATAAAATTGATAGATAAAACTTATGAAATAGATAGAAACAAATTGGTGATTTTATGGAGAGAGAAAAAGGTTTGGCTAAAGGGAAGATTTTATCTAAAAAGAGAATAAAGGTATTATTTGTATTAAATATTATTCTTTCTATAATAATGGCAATACTACTTTTAAAAAATATATATTATAAAAATTACTCTAATATTACGGCACTTTTAGCACCTTTAATTATTATTACTTATAATTTTTATTTTTTAAATTTAAATATTAAAGAAAGAAAAAGATTAGGCGAAAATTAGAAAACTAGTTTTAAAAATTTATTGTTATTAATAAAAAATAGTAAGTTAAAATAGAGTTCAAAAATTAAAATATATAAATTTGTATGTTTAGGAGGGATATATATGGCAGATCAAAGATTAAATAAGTTAGCTAAACTGCTTGTAAATTATTCAACAGGAGTTAAGGAAGGAGACTTTGTTTTTGTATCTTGTAATGAGGTTGCAAATCCTTGGCTTACTGAAGTAGTAAAGGAAGCTACTAAGGTAGGAGCTCATGTTGAGTATATTTTAGAATCAGAAGAAGCTAAGGAGGCAAGACTTAAATTTTCTACAAAGGATCAATTATTATCAGGGAATTTAATGATGGAAACTATGCTTGAAAAGGCAGATGTTTGGTTAAGTGCATGGGGAGCTAGAAATACTAGAGCCTTTAGCAATATAGATTCAGAAAAAATAAAAGATAGCAGAGCTGGAGAAAAGGGATGGAGAAAGTTCTATTCAGGAAGAATGGGAGATGGTTCTTTAAGATGGTGTGGAACTCAATTTCCTACATATGCAGATGCACAGGAAGCTTCAATGAGTTTTAGTGAATATGAAGATTTTGTTTATGGAGCAGGACTTTTAGACGATGAAGATCCTGTGGCAGAATGGAATAGAGTAAGCAAAGAACAAGAAAGATGGGTTAAATATTTAGATACTAAAAAAGAACTTCATATTTTAGCAGAAGGAACTGATATTAAGGTTTCAGTAGAGGGAAGAAAGTGGATAAATTGTGATGGTAGAGTAAACTTCCCAGATGGTGAAATATTTACATCACCAGTTGAAAATAAGATAAATGGACACATAACTTTTTCATTCCCAGGGATTTATGCAGGAAAGGAAATAGAAGGTATAGAACTTGAAGTTAAAGATGGTAAAGTTGTTTCATATAAAGCTAAAAAAGGAGAAGATTTATTAAAGGCTTTATTAGAAACTGATGAAGGAGCAAGCCATTTTGGAGAAGTAGCTATAGGTACAAACTATGGAATTAAGAAGTTTACTAGAAATATGCTATTTGATGAGAAAATAGGAGGAACAGTTCATATGGCTATAGGAGATTCTATGCCAGAGGCTGGTGGTAAAAATAGATCATCACTTCATTGGGACATGCTTTGTGACATGAGAAATGGTGGAAGAATATATGCAGATGGAGAACTTTTCTATGAAAATGGAGAGTTTAAAAAAGAAATATTAGAAAAATATAATCTTTAATATTATATATAAATTATAGAATAATAATTAAATTAGGGGATGAAGAAACTCATCTCCTAATTTAATTCTAGTTGAATTTTAAAATAATGGGAGTATAAGAATTATGAGTAATATATATGAGTTTAAAAAAGAAGACTTAAATGAATGTGCTGAGCTTTTTGTTAAAACCTTTAGTAAGGAACCATGGAATGAACCTTGGGATTTTGAAAATGCTAAAAAAAGACTTAATGATGTGGTTTTAACTCCAGGATTTAGGGGTGCTGTTTTAAGAAATGATGAAAAAATAGAAGGCGTTATCTTAGGAAATTTAGAGCAATGGTATGATGGAGAGCATTTTTGTGTTAAGGAATTCTTTGTGGATTCAAGTTCACAGGGGAAAGGAACAGGAAAGAAACTTTTAAACGCTTTAGAGAATATACTTATGGAAAAGGAAGTGGGAGTAATTCACTTTTGGACTATGAAAGGAAGCACAGCTGAAGCCTTTTATAATAAGAGAGGGTATGAAATTCCAAAGGAATTAATAATGATGAGAAAAAAGTTAAAATAGTAAATTTTTAAATAATGAAGATCTAGTGTACAATTAAAATTATTTTAATACACATAGAAATTAAAAAATTTAAAATAATACTATATGTTAAATTTTAATATAGAAGATATAAAAGAGCATGTAATAAGTTTAAAACATTAATACATGCTCTTTTTACTATTTAATTTAAATTCTATATATTATTAAACTGTAAGAGAACCATTTTTCTCTAAAACTTCAGCTTCTTTATTTTCATCTTTAGTATCAATACCATCATTTTTGTATTCATAGATTACGCTTATTAGTTTACCACTTATACATACTGCTATTATTGAGAAGAATATTTGCTTAAAGTCTAAATAAACTAAAGACATTAATAAAACAATGGCATCTGTTAACATGTAGACATGTTGTACCTTAAGAGGAGTAAATTTATTACCTAATAAGGCTATTACATCATCTCCACCAGAAGCACCACCACCACGTAATACTATTCCAGCACCAACACCAACTCCAATACCTGCTAAAACACTAGCAACTAGCATATTATTAGTAAAGTTAGGTGTTAAAAATCCTATGCTTTCCCAAAATCTATAGGATACTGAGAAGCAAAAAGTTGCAAATATTGAACATGCTAAGAATTTTTTGCCAAAGAATTTAGAACCTATTGCAAATAATGAAAAATCAATTATTAAGTTTGTTATAGATGGAGATATATCAAAAACATTTTTTACTAAAAGTAATAAGCCTAAGACTCCACCCTCTGTTACATTATTTTGATAGTTAAAGTTATAGCTACCAAAGGCTAAGATGCTTGAACCTAGTGCTATTAATAAAACACTTCTCAAGATCTTCTTTTTCGATTCCAAAATATCACTCTGCTACTCAAAATATGGTCAAACATATCCATATTGAGAAATTTCCTTCTTCATAAAGCCTCGCCTTGCCTAAGCTACTACGATTTTGTATGGCTCTCCAAAGGCTTAAATTCCGAAATTAGCCCTCCGTACATATATAAGTGCTTTTGATTTTAAGCTATCTTATATTCTTTAGCATTTTTAAGATTAATACTTGCGTTTAAATCTCTATCAATAGTAAATCCGCAATCGCATTTATAAATTCTATCTGATAGTTTTAAATCTTTCTTAACCTTTCCACATTGACTACAAGTCTTTGATGATGGATAAAATCTATCCACTATTCTAAGTTCTATATGATTTTCTTTGCATTTAACTGTTAACTTAGTTTTAAATTCAAAGAACTTCTGACTTGCAATAGCTTTAGATAAATGCTTATTCTTCATCATTCCTTTAACATTTAAATCTTCAATTGTTATATAGCTTGGTTTTTGCTTTATAATTGAAGATACTATTTTATTTATATAATCAGTTCGTATATTTGTTAATCTCTGATGAAGTTTTTGTACTTTGATTATTTGTTTTTGAATATTTTGACGAGTAGCTCTCCCTTCTTTTATATTTTTATTTCTTATTTTTAAACTTTCATATTTTCTTGAAAGTTTTCTTTGCTCTCTTTTTAATTTCTTTTCTACTTTTTTAACAGTAGATGTTTTATTTATATTTTTAAACTTAATTCCATCACTACATACAGCAAATTCCTTAATACCTAGATCAATTCCTACGCCTGCATTATTGGGATTAGATATTTTTATATCTGTTTCTTCAACCAATATAGATACATAATATCTATCAGCTTTTTGACTTACTGTACCACTTTTGACTATTGAATTTACAGGAATATAACCAAATTCTTTTAATCTTATCCATCCTAAAGTTGGTATTTTGACTCTATGCCTTTCAATAGTCCAATCAGTCTTATTATTCTTAGGAAAATAAGCTTTTACATCTTGATTTTTCTTTTTTTTAAATTTTGGAAAGCCTTTAGCTTTTTTAAAGAAATCTCTAAAAGATTTATCTCCATTCATAATAGCTTGTTTAGTAGCTTTTGAAGATACTTCTTTAATCCACTTCATTTCTTGATTATTAGGAATATATTCATTATTTAACCACTTTGAAAAATCCATTCCACTAACAAACTTTCCTTCTCTCTCGTAAATTTCTTTATTACGAGCAATGTAGAAATTATATATAAATCTTGATACACCAATAGTTCGGTGTATTTTAGATTTTTGCTTATCAGTAGGATTAATCTCCATCTTGTATGCCTTTTTCAACTTCTTCATCCTCTCTAATCTTTTTCTTAAAGCCTTAATAACTTCATCTAATATTATTCCTTTAGTATTAGCATATTATTAAGAAATTCAATTTAATTTTTTAAATCACATTTTAGGTTAGAAGTTGAAACTTGTGTATAAATAACTATTTTTCTACTATCTGTTTCTTTACCTATTCCTATATACTAAAGATACTGTTCATAAGTTTAGTACCTTCTATTTGTAGTAGTTCTAAATGCTTTTAATTTTCCATCCTTATCCCATCTTTTCAATGTAATAACTGATACATTTAATAATTCTGCAAATTCTTTAGGTTTATAATGTTTGCTCATATAATCACTTCCTTTTGTGATTATATTATGTCATATTAGACTATATTTGATTATATTTTTATTAAATAAATAATATCTCCTAAAATTAAGGTAATTTAGCTATAAAGAAAATAGCAGACCTCATATGTCTACTATATAGAAATAAAAAATTATGAATTTTAAATTATATTTTATAGTAAATTACTGTATATTTTAATTATAATCTTAATAAATATTAAGAGCAAACTATATAAAATAAGAGTAATAAGGATTAAAGAGGTAATTCTTTAATAGAAATAAATAGCCTCTGTGGTCATCTGTTTTTCTTTAAAGTGTTCATTTTTACAAGGTTTTCCGAAAGGTTAAAATATTGTTGTTAATAGTAAGAAAACTTCAAATGAATAAAAGGTTAATATATATAAATTTATTTTTATTTGAAATACTATAAATGAAAGCAAATACATAGATGGTTCTTAAATTTAAAAGTGATTATTTTATATAAAATATATCTTAATTTTTAAATTTAAGAATAAAACATATGAGAAAGGATGTTATAGTTATGAAAGTAATTGTTAGAAAAGAGTTAGAAGAAGATCATAAAACAGTAGAGCTTTTAGTAGAAGAAGCCTTTAAAGATGCTGAGTACAGTGATCATATGGAACATGTTTTAGTTAGTAAACTTAGAAAGGGAGAAAACTTTATTGATGGTTTATCTTTAGTTGCTGAAAGAGAAGGGGAAATAGTAGGACACATATTATTAACTAAAGCTAATATAGAAAATGAAACAGAAAAATATGAAACTTTAGCCTTAGCACCAGTTTCAGTGTTACCTAAATATCAAGGTATTGGAATTGGAGGAGAGCTTATAAGAGAAGGTATGAGAATGGCTAAGGAACTTGGATATGATTCAATAATAGTTTTAGGACATGATAAATACTATCCTAAATTTGGATTTAAAAAAGCTGGAGATTTTGGAATAAAAGCTCCTTTTGAAGTGCCAGAAGAAAACTTTATGGCAATAGAATTAAATGAAGAAGCTTTAAAAAATATAAGTGGTGTTGTAAGATATGCTAATGAATTTTTAGCAGATAATAATAAGTAATAACTTTGATATATTTATTTAAATATTAATTAAATATTGAGACTATAGTTGTATTAATTTAAGGTAAAATAATAAGGTGGTTGTATAAAAAAATTATAAGTCTTATAATTTTTTATCAATCACCTTGTTATTTTTTATATTAAAGTTTTAAACTTTTGTTTTTTTATATAGATATAGGAGAACACATAGATATACAATTAGGATTTAAATATTTATATAATAATAAATATTTAAAATAGAATCTATTTATAATATTTAAAAAGTATTTCTATTTAAATAATTTATTCCAAAGTAAACATATATTATTGATACTAAGAAGCTTAGGGGAAGAGTAATGAGCATATTTAAGCTTAATAAATTTAGTAATGCTAATAATACTAAGCATGGAGTTATTCCATAAGTACTTAGTTTTATTATTTCCAAAAATCTAATAGGGTTATTTCTTATACTACATATAATTTTAGTTATTATAGATAATATTAAGGTTATAATGTATGAGAAAGCAATAAATATAATAACCATTAAGGATAAATATGTATTTCCAAAGGTTCTCTCTAAACTATTTATAGAATTTTTCAAGTCATTATCATTTAAAGATAGATTCATATTTGAATAATTAGCTTCAGTAATTTTATTATTGTCATATTTAATTATTAAAGATTCATTTCCAAAGGCAATTCCTGATTCATAATCCTTTAATAAGTCTTTTGCAGGTTCCTTATCATTTAGTACAAAGGTCCAGTTTTCTTCTTGAAAAACTACAAAGTTAGAATCTTTTAGGTCTAAAACTCCATCCTTAATTTCAAAGGGAGGAATTTTGTCTTCAAAGGCAGATTTTCTAGAAATTAAAAATCTATTAAGTTCAGTGTAATTTCTACTAAAAGCTAAAAGTCCTAATAAAAGAGATAAAATAAGTAAATAAAAGAAAGTGCTTATTCCAGAAGTTTTAATAAGTTCTTTATATCTTTTAGGAGTAAATAAACTTATATAAAATCTTTTAAATAGATTCATATAATCACCCTTTCTATTTTTTATTAGTTTGTTCATTAAATAGAAATTTATTAATACTGTTAACTTTTGTTTAATTAATTTGAAAACGATTTTAAAACAAAGTGTCGTATGATATCATAAAAATGTATTAAATGGAAAATAAAGAATAAAAAGACTTTTAAAGGATTTGATACAATTAAATATTAAATGAAATATTGGGGGATTTTTATGATTAAAAGGGATTTTAGAAAAAAGTTAACTATGTGTTTAGCATCTGTTATGGCTTTAAACCTAGGTATAAGTGTATCGGTAAAAGCTGATGAGGGATTAAAAAATGAGATTAAGAATAATGATATTACTAAAGATATAAGTATATATCCAACTCCTAAGGATATGACTGTAGGAAATAGTGAATTTACCTTAGAAGATTCAGTTAATATAGTTGGAGGAGATTTAGCAGATACATATGCCTTTGAACTTTTGAAAAATATGTTAACTGAATTTGGCATAAAAATTAATGAATCAGAAATTGAGGGGGCTACTACTATTTATATAGGAGAGAGCGATGACAATATTGAAGAGATGGAAAATACATTAGAAGAAATGAATGTAGACACATCTTCAATAAGCAAAGATGAGGGCTATGTATTAGTAACTGATGAAAATACAGAGGGAAATAAAATAGTTATAAGAGGAAATGATGAAACAGGAACTTTTTATGGGGTAAAAAGTTTAAAGCAATTAATTAAAAAGGAAGATAATAAGGTTATCTTAGATGAAGTTGTTATAAAAGATGAGCCGAGTTTTAAAATGAGAGCTGTAGTTGAAGGTTTCTATGGAACACCATGGTCTCAAGAGGAAAGATTGGATCAAATAAAAATGTATGGAGAATATAAAATGAATGCTTATATATACGCTCCAAAGTCAGATCCATATCATAGAGAAAAGTGGAGAGAGCCTTATCCAGCTTCTGAATTAGATAGAATGAAAGAACTTATAAAAACAGCTAATGAAAATAAGGTTGATTTTGTTTTTGCAATATCACCAGGTTTAGATATAAAGTTTGAGGGAGAAGAGGGAGAAGCAGATTTTAAAGCTTTAATAAATAAAGCGGAGACTCTATATGATATGGGAGTTAGAAGCTTTGCAATTCTTTGGGATGATATAGAGAATCGTAGTGGAGTTCAACAAGCAGAAGTTTTAAATAGATTTAATAAAGAATTTATAAAAAATAAAGAAGGGGTTAAGCCATTAATAACTGTCCCAGTAGAATATTGGGGAAGCTCAATGTTTAATGGAGAAGAGGTAAAGACATATACTAAAGAATTTGCAGAAACTTTAGATAAGGATATTGAAGTAATGTGGACAGGAAATGATGTAATTCCTCCAAATGGAGTTAGCTTAGAGGATGCAAAGAAGGTTTCAAATGTATATAATAGAAAAATGATGTTATGGTGGAATTATCCTGTTAATGATTATAAAGAGGATAAAATGGCTTTAGGACCAATATATGATTTAGATAGAAATTTAGATGAGGAAGTGTCAGGATTCATAGTTAATCCTATGAGATTTTCTGATGCATCAAAGATTTCCACATTAACAGGAGCTGATTATGGATGGAATTCAGTTTCATATGAAGCAGAAAAATCATGGGACAAAGCTATTGAAATTATTGCAGGAGAAATGAAAGAAGAATTTAAGATTTTTGCTAATCATTCAACTAGATTAGATACAGGAAGACCAGATTCACCAGAGATTAAAAATACTATAGATAGCTTATGGGAAAAGTGGGAAGCAGGTTCTGATATTAGTTTAGAATTAAGTAATTTACAAAATGAGTTTTCTAAAATGGTTCAGGTACCAAATAAATTAAGAAGTAATTTAGAAAATAAAGCTTTATTAAATCAATTAGATTCACACTTATCAAAGTTTGAGATTTATGGAAATGCTGGACTTAAATCCATAGAAATATTACAAGATATAGTAAATAAGGATATGTCAGAGTTCTGGAGTGATAATTTTGAAGGAATAAAACTTCTTAGAAATTTAGATGGAATAAAAGCCACAATTGCTAACAATGTGGTGGATCCATTTATAAGAAAAGTCCATGAAGTTGGAAATGAATATTTCAATAAGGAAACTACTGTTTTAGAGGAGAAGGAATATTCTTATACATCAATTGGAAATATTGCTGACCATAAATATTCAGAATGGTTTATTTCTGAAGAAACGCACGTTCCAAATTATATGTTTGATGATAAAGATAATACAGGCTTCTGGTCAGCAGCACCAGTACAAAAGGATGAGTTCATAGGATTTGATTTAGGTGAAGCTGAAGAGATTAAAGACATATATCTTCTTATGGGAAGAAATAATAATGATACAGATGTTTTAACAAATGGAGTAATAGAGTATTCATTAGATGGAGAAAATTGGACAGAGTTAGAAGTTAATAAGGGAGAGAGAGAATTACTAGTTGAAACAGGAATAAAAGCTAGATTTATAAGATATAGAGCTCTTTCAGACTCTGAAAATAAGTTATATGTTAGAGATTTTAAAGTTAATACTGGAAAGAGTAAGGAAAAATTAATAGGAAATGTAGAAGTTAAAGACTCAAATATTAATAAGTCTTCAGAGGGAGAAAATGAAATTATATCTGCAAGTAATATAAATAAGATTTCCTTTGAAGAGGGAGATTCTATAGGACTTGCTATAAATGATGTTAAAAATGTAATTGGATTTGAAGTCTTAGGAGATGTAGAAAGTAATAAATTTGTATTAGAAAGTTCCTTTGATAATATAGAGTGGGAAGAAGTTTGCAATGGAACTAGCTTTAAAGATGAGACTCCTTTAGTAGGAAAGTTCTTTAGAATAAGAGCGAAGGAAAAAACTGAAGCTAATATTAATGAAATTAAGATTTCATTAGAAGGATATTCTAAGGGAATAGTTTCGACAAATAGAAGAATAAGCTCAAACGCAAATATACATCCTGATTTTGTTGCTGATAATGATTATGGTACATCTTTTGTATGCTCAGATACTATTAAAAAAGGTGACTTTGTACAATTAGATCTTGGGGTAGAAAAGAAAATTAGAGATATAAGCTTAGTTCAAGGACCAGGCGGAGATTATATGGATGGAGATATTGAGTATTCTTTAGATGGAGAAAATTGGACAAAGTTAGGTGTTGTAGAAGGAACTGATACCTTAATAAAAGATTTAGATGTAAAAGCTAGATATGTTAGAGTTATTTCAACTGGATATAAGGATCGTTGGTCTAGAGTTAGAGAATTTACTGTAAACAAAACAGTAAAAGAATTCGAGACTAAGGCTACTTCAGAGGGAACTTATACAGATAGAAGTGAGAATATAAGAGATAATAATTTAAATTCTGCATATATACCAGAAGGTGAAATTAAGAGTGGAGATTATCTTCTACGTAGAATTTTTAATGAGAGACTAGTTTCAAAAGTTACAGTTGCTCAGAGTACAGATAATTTATCAGGAGCGAAAGTTATTGGAAAGACTGTAAATGGAGAAACTTTAGACCTTGGAGTATTAGATAAGGGATTAAATGAGCTTGTTCTTAAGAATCCAAGACAATTAGTATCTGTAAAGTTAGTGTGGGAAAAAGATGCTGGAAAGGTGGAAATCTTTGAAGTAAAACCTACCTTTGTATCTTTAGATTCTATAATTGAAGATATTAAAAATGAAATTCAGCGTGGAAAAGATATTTTAGTTGAGAATAAAGATAAAAAAAATGAAGAAAGAACTCAGTTAGAAGAAGCATTAAAAAATATTGAGAATTTATTAAATAATAAAGCTTCAGATGATGAGATTGTAAGAGCATATGAGGATTTAACAAATAAAATAAATAACTTTATTGATTCAGAGTCAAATAAAGAAGAGAATAAGCCAAGTAAACCAGAAGGTGGAGAAAATGGTTCTGAAGGTGAAGGAGACAAAGAAGACTCTGGAGATAAGAATGAAAATGAAGATAATAAGGATGAGAATGGAAATCTTCCAAACACTGGATCACCTTTAGGAGCAGGTGAGTTAATGCTAGTAGGTGCAGCTTTGGCTACACTTGGAGGAGTAACTATTAAAAAGAAAAAGTAATTAAAAAGAAATAAAATTATTTTATAATATAGTAGCTGTATCAAAATAAGTTTTAATTTTGATACAGCTACTTATTAATAGAAATTTTTCTTATATTAAATATGCTCTTAAGAAACATATAAAATCAGTATTAAACAAAAATATAATTATACACTAAATTAAAATTAATATTTTTTATATTTTTCGTGATCAATTTTTTCACGTTTTTTTTCTTTAATTCTACTTCTAATTGTCCAAATAATTAAAATTATAGAGCCTAGGATTATAGAGCCATAAAACAAGGCAATAATTCCTAATATAATCATAAAAACACTTCCTATCTAGGCATCTTCATAAATAACTGCTGTACCATAAGCAACCATTTCAGCAGCCCCTGCAGCAAGAGAAGAAGAAACAAGTCTCATTCCTATAATAGCATTTGCACCTAAAGATTCAGCTTCATCTACCATTCTTCCTATAGCAATTTGTCTAGCTTCTGTAAGCATTTCTGTGTAAGAATTCATTTCACCACCAACTAAGTTTTTAAAACTTGAAGCGATATCCTTACCTATATTTTTACATCTTACAGTACTTCCTTTAACAAGTCCTTTAACTTCTTTTATTCCTTTACCTGGTATTGTTTCAGTTGTTAATACTAACATAATTTATACCTCCTGAAAGTATTTTTATATTTATATTTTAAATTAAAATATATTCTAAATATAAACTTAGTTAATAAAATAATAAATTGAAAAATCAACCAACTAAATTGTTAGATAAATCATATCATAAGTTAAAGTACAATTCAATATATAGTATTAAAGAACTTATTAGAAGATAACTATAAGTTTATACATTGCTAAAAATTGCAAATAATTTGATGTAATATTAATATTGTGTGAATAAGAATGGTAGTGTAAAATAATGCTATAATGTAAAATTTTACTTGAAAAGTTATTTGTTTGATAGGGTTTTGGTGTATTTAAATAGGCCTTGAAATTGAAAAAAGAATTTTAAAATTTCTTTTAAAAAACTTCATTAATAAATTACTTAATAGGTTTGGTTTTACGTTAAATAATCTTAGAAAAGAGGATAAGAAGATGAAAAATATTGATAATTACACAAGTAACAAAGAGGCTAGAAATAAGATTCTTAAAGAATCTTCTGAAATTGTTGCAGATGAAATGAGAAAGTTACAAGAACAAGAGGATGAGAAGAAAAGAGAAGAGGGTATAAAAGAAACTTCTGAAAAGTTAGCTAACTATATGAGAGAGCTAGAAGAAAAATAATTTTAAAATAAGGTGGATAATTAGTAAGGGTTTTAGGGACAAAAATTAAAAAAATGGGGGAATTATTAGTGGCTTTAGAAAATTCTAATGAGTTAATTATAAAAATAAGAGATTTGAAGATGAATTTTGGAACAAAAGAGGTTTTAAAAGGAATAAATTTAGATATACACAAGGGAGAAATAATAGGCTATATTGGAACAAATGGTGCTGGGAAAAGTACAACAGTTAAAATAATGTTAGGCCTTATAAGTGGCTATACAGGAACAGTTGAAATTTTTGGAGAAAATATTTTAAAGAGTGATGGAAGTTATAAAAGAAAGATAGGATATGTTCCAGAAATGGCAGACATATATGATACTTTAACTGCTAAGGAATATTTAACTTTTATGGGACAATTATATGGTATGGAATATAAAGATGTTTTATATAAAAGTAAGCAGCTTATGAAGATATTAGGCATAGAAGATGTTTATAATTCAAGAATTTCAAGCTTTTCTAAGGGAATGAGACAGAAAGTTCTTTTAATATCAAGTCTTATACATAATCCAGATATATTATTTTTAGATGAACCTTTAAATGGCTTAGATGCAAATAGTGTTATGGTTATAAAGGAAATATTATCTGAGTTAGTTAGAAATGGGAAAACCATATTTTATTCATCACATATAATTGATGTTGTTGAGAAAATAAGTCATAGAATAATTCTTTTAAACAATGGAGTAGTTGCTGCTGATGGTAGTTTTGAAGAACTTAAGAAAATTTCTAATGAAGAATCCTTAGAAGAAATATTCAATGATTTAACTGGTTTTAATGATCATAAAAGATTAGCAGAGGAATTTACTGCACTTATAAAGGAGTGTAGTCTATGAAAAAGGATAAATCTTTAGCTGTAGTTCATAGATTAAGAGGATTTTATGAAAAGCTTGGTGTTGATTATGAAATGATGAGATTAATATTAGAGACTAAGCTTACAATGGATAAAAGAAGAGAACCTACAATAACTATGAATAACAAAAATAATGATGAGAAAGATAATAGTTTTGGCAAGGCATTAATTCTTTATGGAGTAATGGGAACATTTATGTCTATTCTTATAATTATTAAGCATAATATAATGCTTCAAATGGCTGTTTATTTTGGATTTTTTATGTTTGTGATAGGTAGTAGCTTTATAGCTGATTTTGCTTATGTTCTTTTAGATGTTAGGGATAAAAATCTACTTGGAATTACTGGTGTAAGTTCTAAAACTATAAATGCAGCTAAGATTACTAATATTTTGATTTATATGACTAAGCTAAGTTTAGCTTATGGGGGAGTAGGAATACTTGTTTCTTTAAGGTATGGGATATTATTTACTCTTGTGTTCATACTTGAGATTATACTTATTAATTTATTTATGATACTTATAACGGCATTTATTTATTATTTAGTTCTTAAGTTTTTTAATGGAGAAAAGCTTAAAGACATAATAAATGGAGTTCAAATAGTTCTCACTGTTGGAATAATGATTATGTATCAACTTGTAGGAAGACTTTTTGATTTTCTAGATGTAGGTAGTAGATTTACCATAACAAGTTGGTGGCAAGGATTTATAGCTCCTTTATGGTTTGCTGCCCCTCTTGAAATAATAGAAAGTGGAGTAATAGATAGAACATTAATAATATTTACAGTGTTAGCAATTTTAGCACCAATATTATCAATACTTATTTATTTTAAAATAGCTAAAAAGTTTGAAGATTACATTCAAAAGTTAAATGATAATACTTATAAAGGTAAAGATAGAATTCCATTTTCCTTTAAGATTGGAAATTTGGTGTGTAGAAGTAGTACTGAGAAAAGTTTCTTTAATTTTACTGTAAATATAATAAAAAGTGAGAGAAACTTTAAGTTAAAAACATATCCCAATATAGCTATGTCCTTAGTTTTCCCTTTCATATTCTTATTTAACTTTATTAGAAGTTATGAAAGTTTTGCAGATTGGAAAAATCATATGGCTAGTTCAAATGAGTTTTTCACATTGTATATATGTATATTTATGTTGACTCCTGTAATCCTTATGGTTAAATATTCAGATCAGTTTAAAGCATCTTGGATTTATAAAGCTGTTCCTATAGATGATATGGCTTCAATATTTAAAGGGGTATATAAAGGTGTGTTTTATAAAATGATTCTGCCTGTATATATAGTATTGGCTTTAGTATATTTATGGGTATTTGGATTAAGAATTATTCCTCAAATTATAGCTATATTATTTGTAATAATTATTCTAAACCTAATAACAGTTAAGTTGATGGATAAACATCTTCCATTTTCAGTAAGCTTTAAAGATGGCGAAAAGATGGATGATTTAGGAATAACCTTATTTATTTTTATGCTAAGTGGAATATTTGGAGTAGTTCATTATATAATTAATAGACTTAATTATGGAGTATATATCTTTATCCTTATAGAGTTAATATTAATATGGATTTTATGGACAATAATAAGTAAGAGCAAATATCATAAAATTAATTAAATAAAAACAAATTAGAGTTTAATAGTTATAGAATATATAAGCTAGAGCTAAATAAAATTAACCTTAACTTTATATATAAAAATAAATTTAAAAATCTTAACCTTATTTTTAAGAAGGTTAAGATTTTTATTATATATTTAAGTGGTAAGATATTTAAATATTAGGTAAGAATATATCTTCACCTAATGGAAGAATATCATTTTTAAATGGGTTTATATCCATAAGGAAATCTATAACTACCTCATGATTATATTTAGGGTAGTGTTTTCTAGCTATACTATACCAAGTATCCCCTTCTTTTACAGAGTATTTTTTCCCATCTTGAAAAGCGTTAACAGGAACTAATACTGTATCCCCTGATTCTAGTGATGAAGTATTGCTTATTTGATTGAGAGATTTTATAATATTCAAACTAGAATTAACAGTACAAGTATCCTTAAACTTTTTAGCCACGTCACTTAATTTTTCATCATCTTTAAGAGTATATTTTTCTGTTTCTAAATCTTTCAAGTAAGAAGAGTAGCTTATTGTATTTTTACTTTCTGATTTAGAGTTTTCAGATTTGTTTTTATCATTATTTAATGTTTCTTTTGAATTAGTATTTTTATCAGAAGTATTTTTTTTGTTTTCATTAGTAGAATTATTTGATTTATCATTAGCAGATTTATTTTCTGAACTATTAGCAGTTTTTTCTGATTTCTTTTCATCAGTATTGTTTTTATTTTCTTCCTTCTTTTGGTCAGTTTCTTTTAATCTTTCACTTAAGTCATCTTGTGAGTTTTTATCTTTATTCTCAGAGGAGGTATCTTCAGTAACAGTAACCTCTTGAGAAACGGATTTAGATTTCATTAATGTAGAAACCGTTGAATATGTAAAATAACCTAATAAAGCTACACATGTCAATGATCCTACAAGTACTAAAATATTTTTTTTATTCATTTAATAGCCCTCCTAATATGAATTTATACTGAGATTATTGACAGCTATAAGAAAAATATACATAAAAAAGAATCTTAAAAAATATTAAATATTATTTCTAAGATTCTTTATAATAAATAAATTTAAGAGGGGGAGAAATATTATATTTAAAGTTTTTCTCTTTATTATGGATAAAAATAACTATTTTTTTGAAAAAAGCTTGATTTGGTCTAAAATTAGAATTATAATGTAAACGTATTAAGATATTGGTTTATATATGTATAGATTTAGTTATATAATTTATTTTTAGCCTTCCAGAGCGGTTAAAGGAAGGCTCTTTTTTTTTTATCTTTCTCCTATTAGACAAAGAAGTTCATTTGAAAGTAATACCTCTTCAATAGGAGAAAAGGCAGCTTCTTTCATATCTGATATAATAGAATCCTTACTTAAGGCCTCTTTATGCATACCTTCTTTCCAATCAGCAATGAAAATTTTCCCCTCTTCTTTTAATACTCTATAAGCATCTTTTAAAAGTTCCTTAGGAGATAATAACTCATGGTGAAGGTTTATCATTAATATTAAGTCAATAGAGTTATCTTTTAATGGAATATGAGTTTCTTGCATCTTTCCAATTTTTAATCTATCACCATAATAGTCTTGAAGATTTATATCCATATAGTTTAGAAACTCATCTGAAATATCAAGGGCATACAAGGTACAATTAGGAATCTTCTCTAAAAATGCACGTGAAAATAGGCCAGTGCCTGCTCCCACATCAGCAATTTTTGGACAATCATTTAAGTCTAAAATTTTTAAAAGTTCTCTTAAATCTATTAAGTTTAATCTTTCTGGATTATTAAGTTTTTCTAAGTTATCAGGATTAAATTTTTCACTCATAATGTTTATACCTTTCTTATAAGATTTATATACTTTATATTATTATCAAAGTAGTTAAATCTTATTATTTATAATATTATATAAAATAAAATTTATATATTTTAATGTAAACATTAAAATAATATTGTGATTTTATCATATTATGATAAAATAATTGAAGTTAGATTAATAGAGTTAATTTTATAGTTAAGTTTATTATGAAGTTTCTTAAACCAATAAATAAAATAACAAAACTCAATGTAATAAAAGTAAATTTAATTTTATAATATTGATAATAAGTATTTAAAATACATTAGTGGTATTAAGAGGTGAATTATATTATGAATAATATTGAGAATATAAAAGATATCTTTAGAGATTATAGAATAGGAATAAATGGGGAAGAGGACATGAAAAGATGTTCTGTTTTAATCCCCATTGTAAATATAGATGGAGAAGATAATATTATTTTTGAAATAAGAAATAATAAATTAAATAGTAATCCAGGAGAAATATGTTTTCCTGGTGGTGCCATAGAAGAGGGAGAGACTCCTAAAGAAGCTGCCTTAAGAGAATGCTTTGAGGAAATTGGTTTAGGAGAAGAAAATTTGGAAATCATAAGCCAATTAGATTTTTATGTTTCACCTAACAACATATTAATTTATCCTTTTTTAGGAGTTCAAAAAAATCAAAAAGAAGATATAAAAAATCTCATTTCAATTAACAAAGAAGAAGTATCTCATATATTATTAGTTCCTTTAAAATATTTATTAAATTATGAACCTGAAATTACCTACAGCAAAATTATAAATATGCCAAAGGAGGATTTTCCTTTTCATAATATAATCGGTGGTAAAGATTATAAATTTAGAGATGGAAGATACAAAGTTATGTTTTATAAATATAATAATTTTGTGATTTGGGGAATGACAGCTAGAATATTAGAAAATTTCTTAAATGTATATAAGGAACATTATAATAAAAATATTTAATATAGTAATTTAAAAATAAACTAAAAATTGTATTAAAACAGGTTTTTGTTAAATTTTATAAATATATAGACATTTTAAAGGAGCGATTAAGTGGACCAAAGAAGTTTAGAGAAAAAGTGTAAGTTCAATAAAAGGGTTATTATATTTACATTTTTACTTACAATTGCTACATTAATAGCAATTTGGATTTCTACATTTAAGTATTATTACAATGAAATTAAATGCAATAATGTTACTATGGAGAAATTACCCATAGGAAGCTTTCAAGAAGAGTATAAATCTCCAAACAAAAAATATACTATTAATTCTTATATATGTAGTTCTGGAGGAGTACCTGATTGGGCCGTAAGATGTGAAGTGGTTAATAATATGAGTGGAGAAGTAAGAAATATATATTGGGATTATAAGATAAAATTAATTGATGTAAAATGGATTAATGATAATATAGTCTCAATAAATGGACATAAAATAGATGTTAAAAATGAGGTTTATGATTGGAGAAAAATATAACTAAAATAAAAAAGACAAATACTTTTAGTATTTGTCTTTTTTAATCACATTCAATAATACGTAAATAACACAAAAGTGCATTAAAAATGAAAAAATAATTGCTTTTATCGATGATAAAGTAAGAAAAGAGGGTTTCATCGATAAAACCTTTACATTAATTATAATACAATGTTTTTAAAAATGCAAGAAAATGTTTTCAAAAATAAGAAACTTTTTAGTAATAAATTAAAAAGAATAATTTGTTATTATTATTTATGTAGTATGATCATAAATAATAACTTAAAAAATATTGATTATTTATATGTAAAAATACATATTTAAGAATTAGTTTATAAATTAATACAACAGATGGGAAGGAAAATAGTTTATGGGGTTTTTAGAGAGCTTTGTTAGCTTTATAGTTTATTTGGCTAGCACTTGTGGATACGTAGGAATATTTATATTAAACATGCTTGAATATGCTTGTTTGCCATTTCCAAGTGAAATTGTATTACCTGCAATAGGTGCTAGTGTAGCAAGTGGTAAATATAGCATGATATATGCTTTGCCAATATCCGTTATAGGAGGCGTAGTTGGCACCCTAATAAGCTATTCAGTGGGAATGTATGCAGGAAAAAAAGTAATTTCATTTGCTAAGAGAAAGCATAAAAAAAGTAAATCTATATTTGAAAAAATAGATAGGTTATTTTCTAGGTATGGCAAAATAACAGTTTTCCTAGCTAGATTATTACCATTTACAAGAACATATATATCACTTTTTGCAGGAGCTGAGAAGGTTAATAAAATTATGTTTGTTATATTTTCAGCTTTAGGTATAACAATAATGGATAGTTTCTATCTTCTATTAGGATATTTTGCATATGATAATAAATCATTTATAGAAAAAGCTTTAAGACATTATTCAATAGGATTAATAATTATAATAGTAATAGCTATTTTTTCATATTATATTTATAAAAATCTAAAATTAAAGAAACTTAAAAAAGAGAATTAAGTTTTATTGACAAGTTTTTTTTAAAAGAGTATATTAAAAATAACACGATGTGGTGTTTAGAGAGCAAAGAAGCTCCATAGGAAATCCCTATGGAGCTTCTTATTTTTTTATAAGTATATTTTTGGAAATAGCCAATTTTTATTTATAATTAAAAATTCACCTTAATTATATTAAACAAGAAAGATCAACAAAAAAACTACCCGTAAACTAAAAATATACTTATAAATAAGCTCTTACCCATAATTAATAAAAAGAGGGGAGCTAAAAATGAAAAGGTTTAAGATTAAGACAGAAATACTTTTTGGAGAAGGAGCCTTAGATTACCTAAAGGAACTTAAGAATAAAAAAGTTTTTATAGTAACAGATCCTTTTATGGTTAAGTCAGGGACTATAGAAAAATTAACTAATAACCTTACATCATCTGAGGTTTTTGTATTTAGTGAAATAGTTCCAGATCCACCTATTGAGTTAGTTGTAAGTGGAATAGAAATGCTTAAAGATTTTAATCCTGATGTTGTTATTGCTTTAGGGGGAGGGTCTGCTATAGATGCAACTAAGGCAATAATAGATTTTTCTAAAAAATTAGTTAAATTAAATGATATTAAGTTTATAGCTATACCAACAACAAGTGGTACAGGCTCAGAGGTAACTTCATTTTCCGTAATAACAGATAAGCAAAAAGGAGTTAAATATCCTTTAGTATCAGATGAATTATTACCAGACATAGCAATTTTAGATCCAGAACTTGTTAAAACAGTTCCAAATTTTATAACTGCTGATACAGGAATGGATGTACTTACTCATGCATTAGAAGCATATGTTTCTAAAAATGCAACAGACTTTTCAGATGCTTTAGCTGAAAAAGCAGCTACTTTAGTTTTTAAATATTTATTAAAAGCTTATGAAAATGGAAATGATATAGAAGCTAGAGAAAAAATGCATAATGCCTCATGTTTAGCTGGTTTAGCCTTTAATGAGGCTTCTTTAGGAGTAAACCATGGTATTGCCCATGTTTTAGGAGGAAAATTCCATGTTCCTCATGGAAGAACTAACTCAATATTATTACCACATGTAATAGAATATAATGCAAACATAACAAGCTATAATTCTAAGGAATTTAGTGAAGCTGCAGAAAAATATGCTAAAATAGCTAAAATGGTTGGATTACAAGGATCAAATACTAGAGGATTAGTAAAAAATCTTATAAATGAAATTAAAAAGATGCAAAAGGCAATGAATATGCCTACAACTTTAAGAGAGTGTAAAGTTAATTGTGATGAACTAAAGAGTTTAGAAAATGAAATAGCTCAATTAGCATTAAAGGATGCATGTACAGAAAGTAATCCAAGAGTGCCAGATGAAAATGATATAATATCTATTTTAAACAAAATTAAATAGTTTTTTTATAAGCTTCAAAATAGGATTGATATGCTTAGAAATTATCCTTTTTTGGAGCTTATTTTAGATAGGCATAGATATATACTTAATAAAGAATCAGATAAAAGACAATAAATTTATTAATATGACAAAATAATATGAAAAATATGTGAATATATTGACAAAGGGCCTATTAAAATTTATAATAAAGATATCACAAAGGTGTGATTAAGTTTTCGAGCAATGTAGCTTCTTAAAGGTATTTCATTTACTTAAAGATAGGAATGAAACTTTAAGGAGCTTTTTTATTAAATAGTTATGAAAAGGATTTAACTAGTCAATAATTTAACGTGGGAAAGTAAGGTGAGAAGCATATGGGAGAAGAGTCAAAACAGAGAATTATACAAGAATATGTACCAGGGAAACAAGTTACACTTGCTCATATAATAGCAAATCCTAATGAGGACATATATAAAAAATTAGGTCTTATAGTGGATAAAAAGGATGCCATAGGAATATTAACTATAACACCAAGTGAAGCCTCTATTATTGCGGCAGATGTTGCTACAAAGGCTTCAGGAGTTTCATTAGGTTTTATAGATAGATTTAGTGGATCTTTAGTAGTAACTGGTGATATAAGTTCCGTTGAGTCAGCCTTAAATGAAGTTTTAGATGTTTTAGGTAACATTTTAAATTTCTCATCAACTAAGATCACGAGGACTTAATATATGGGAAGAGTAATATTTATGGGTAAGACAGGATGTGGAAAAACAACCTTATGTCAAGCCTTAAACAATCTAGAAATAAAATATAAGAAAACTCAAGCCATAGAACTTTATGATAATGCCATAGATACTCCAGGAGAATATATGGAAAACAGGGGATACTATACTGCTTTAATAGTTACAGCAGCAGATGCTGATATTATAGCTTTAGTATATGATTGTACCTCAGAGGAAAATTATATTGCTCCGGGGTTTGCAAGTATGTTTTGTAAAGATGTTATAGGTATTATCACAAAGATAAATCTAGCTAAGGACGAGTCAGAAATAGAAGTAGCAGAAGAGAGATTAAATTTAGCTGGAGTAAGTAAAATATTTAAAGTTGATACAGTAGATGATGTAGGAATTAAAGAGTTATTTAATTATCTAAACAAATTTTAATTTGAGGTGAACTGTTAATGAAAAGAACTATAGTAATAGTCGATGATGAGCCTATTACAAGAATGGATACAAGAGAAATTTTAGAGGCTAATGGATACGATGTTGTAGGAGAGGCTTCTGATGGTTTTGAAGCAATTGAAGTTTGTAAGAAATATAATCCTAGCTTAGTTTTAATGGACATAGATATGCCTTTATTAGATGGAATAAAAGCTAGTAAGGTATTAACTAAGGAAAAATTAGTTGGGGGCGTAATATTATTAACAGCATTTGAAGACAAAAAGTATATTGAAATGGCTAAAGAAGTAGGAGCCTTTGGATATATGATTAAGCCTGTAAATGAGAAGGTATTTATTCCTACTGTAGAAATGTGCTTATCAAAGGCAGAAGAATTTGATGAACTAAAAAAAGATTATGATAAAATAAACAATAAATTAAATGATAGAAAGTTAATAGAGAAGGCAAAAGGAATACTTGTTAAGCAATTAAACTCAAATGAGAATGATGCTTATAACAGAATAAGAAAATTAAGTATGGATAGAAGAACTACCATGGCTGAAATAGCAAAAATAATAATTGTTGGTTATGAGGGATAATTAATGATTGGAACACTATGTAAAGAATATACTCTTTTAAGTGAAGAGGAGATAAATAAAATAAGAGAAGTTTCAAAATCTCTACAGATTATGGCTGACTTTTATGAAAGTGATGCATTTATAGATGTTTTAGATAAAGAGGGAAACTTTGCTATTGTGGTAGAGCATGCTATTCCAAAAGATAAGCCTTCATTATATAAAGAAAAAGTAGTTGGAAAAAAAGCTTTAAAGGAAAATGAGCCAGGTGTTATAGAAACATTAAAAAATGGAACAGTTAATAAGGATATAAAAGCACTGACTCAAGAAAATAAGTTTGTAAAACAAAGAATACATCCAATTCTTAATGAAGAAAAGGTTGTAGGAGTTGTTATAGTAGAAAAAGATATTAGTAATGAGCTTGAAAGTGATTTCAAAATTGACATAAGTTCTGCAAATGAAAGTTCAGAATCAAAAGGTTTTTTAAATCTTTTAAGAGAAGGTACTTTAATAACAAATAATCTTCATGATGGAATACTTGTTTTTGATAAAAAAGGAAAGCTTGTTATAAAAAATACTAAAGCAGATAATATATATAGTAGTTTAGGATATAAAAGTATAGACTATGGAGATGATTTTAATAAATTGTCTTTAGATAATTCCAAGTTTGAAGATCTTTCAAATGTTATTGGAGAAAAGAGTGACTTAAAACAAATAATAGAGGTTCAAGTGAAAAATTCTTATTTTGAATTAAGTAGAACCTTTATAGATAAAGAAAATTTAAGAATAATTGAGATAATAAAGGACATAAGTGATGTTAAAAATAAAGAGGCTGAGTTAGTTTTAAAATCAGTGGCACTAAGAGAAGCTCATCATAGGGTTAAAAATAGTTTGCAAACAGCAGCCGCATTACTTAGAAGTCAAAGTAGAAGATGCAAAAGTGAAGAGGCTAAGGAATATTTACAGGAAAGTGTAAACAGAATACTTGCCATTGCTACTACTCACGATTTATTATCTAAATCTCAAGGAAATAATATTAAGGTTAGAGATGCACTTGAGGTACTAACAGAAAACATAAAGAAAAGTTGGTATGGATCTAACATAAACATCTATATAACAGGAAATAATTTTTATATAGATGGAGAAAAGCTAACTGGATTACTCTTAATAATGAATGAACTTATACAAAATTGTTTTGATCATGCATTTATTAATAAAGATGAAGGTACAATACAGATTCTAATACAAAGTGATGGAGAAGATAAAGCCATAGCTGTTGTGGATGATGGATGTGGATTTGACTTAGGTTTGATTAACAATAATAATTTAGGATTATTCATAGTTAATAGTTACATAAAGGATCAGCTAAAAGGAAGTATGAATATAACTTCTAACAAAGAAGGAACCAAGGTACTATTAAATTTTAAAATTGAAGAAAATGAAGAATTTAAATAACTATGAACTGCGAAGTAGTGGTTTGAATTGAGCAATGAGGCTTAAGGTTATAGAAAATAAAACTTAGATTTTTAAATCAGGTTTATTTCTGTAGCTTTAAGCCTTTTTAGTTCTTTAAAATAATTATTTAAGTTAAGAAATTTAATTAGAGTATTATAAGTTGATATGAAAAATAACAGCTTATGAATTTTAAAAAATATTAAGGGGGTGAAAGGATGAGAGAGGAACTTTTAAGTGTTGGAATAGATATAGGCACAAGTACAACTCAGCTTATATTTTCTAAGTTAATAGTTGAAAATGAAGCATCAGCTTTTACCGTTCCAAGAATAAGTATTGTAGATAAGGAAATTATCTATAGAAGTGATGTTTACTTTACACCACTTATTTCAAATACTGAAATAGATGGAAGAAAAATAAAAGAAATTATTGAAGAAGAATATAAAAAGGCTGGAATAAATAAGGATGATATTCAAACAGGTGCTGTAATAATAACAGGGGAGACAGCTAGAAAAGAAAATGCAAACGATGTATTACACACATTGAGTGGATTTGCTGGAGACTTTGTTGTGGCAACAGCTGGACCAGATTTAGAAAGTATAATAGCTGGAAAGGGTGCTGGAGCACATATTTATTCTAAGGAACATTCAACCAGTGTTGTAAATATGGACATTGGAGGAGGTACAAGTAACCTTGCACTTTTTTTAAGAGGTGAAGTTAAGGAGACTGGCTGTCTAGATGTAGGTGGAAGACTTATAAAGATTAATCCAAATACAAGAGAGATAATATATATTTCACCTAAAATAGAAAAAATAATAAAAGAAAAGAATTTAGGTCTAGAAATAGGAACTAAGGCAACCGTAGAAAACATTAAACCAGTAGTTAATATTATGGTTTCTTGGTTAGAGGAAAGTGTTGGTTTAAGACCTAAGGATGAATACTTTGATTACATAGTAACTAATAAAAGTATAGCTTTAGAAAATGAGATAAAATGCATATCCTTCTCAGGAGGAGTTGCAGATTATATATATTATGAGGGAGAAATCCAAGACTATTTTAAATATGGAGATATAGGAATAATACTAGGGCAAGCTATTAAAAATTCAGATTTATGTAAGAAGCTTAAAGTAGTAAGATCTATTGAAACAATAAGAGCAACTGTTGTGGGAGCTGGCTCTCATACAACAGAAATAAGTGGAAGTACAATTACTTACACAAAGGATAGTTTCCCAATAAAAAATTTACCAATATTAAAGCTTAGTTTAGAAGATGAAAGTCAAGGTTCTTATGAATTAGAAACAGCTCTTAAGAAAAAAATAGAATGGTTCAGGTTAGAAAATGACTTTCAAAAGATAGCAATAGCTATTAATGGTAAAAAGAATCCATCCTTTAAAGAGATACAGGAGTATGCAAAAGGTCTTGTAAATGGAATGAAGGATTTGATTGAGAAAGAGGGACAACTAATAGTAGTTGTTGAAAATGATATGGCTAAGGTTTTAGGACAAGCAATATATTCCTTACTTAATTTCCAAAAAGAAATTATATGTATTGATGGTATTAAGGTTGAAAATGGAGATTACATAGACCTTGGAACACCAATTGCAGATGGGAAAGTATTACCTGTTGTTATAAAAACATTAGTTTTCAACTAGTTGGAAGGAGGATAAGAAATGATTTTAAAAACAAAATTATTTGGAAAAGTCTATGCTTTCAAATCTTTAAATGAGGTTATGGCTAAGGCAAACGAAGAGAAATCAGGAGATAGATTAGCTGGATTAGCAGCAGAGTCTTCAGAAGAAAGAGTAGCAGCAAAGGTTGTATTATCAAATATAACTTTAGAGGATTTAAGAAATAACCCAGCAGTTCCTTATGAAATAGATGAGGTAACTAGAATAATTCAAGATGATGTAAATGAAAAAATATACAATGAAATAAAACATTGGACAGTATCTGAATTTAGAGAGTGGATATTAGATGAAAATACAACAGGTGCTGATATTAGAAGAATTTCAAGAGGTTTAACTTCTGAAATGGTAGCAGCTGTAGCAAAATTAATGTCTAATATGGACTTAATATATGGAGCAAGAAAGATAAAGGTAACAGCTCACTGTAACACAACAATAGGTGAAAAGGGAACTTTATCTGCAAGACTTCAACCAAACCATCCAACAGATGATCCAGATGGAATAATGGCTTCATTATTAGAAGGATTAACTTTTGGTGTTGGAGATGCAGTTTTAGGATTAAACCCAGTTGATGACTCTGTTGAGAGTGTTACTAAAGTATTAAAGAGATTTGATGAAATAAAAAGAAAATTTAAAATACCAACTCAAACTTGTGTACTAGCTCACGTAACAACTCAAATGGAAGCTATAAGACAAGGGGCGCCTACAGACCTAATATTCCAATCAATAGCAGGTTCTGAAAAGGGAAATGAAGCTTTTGGATTTAATGCAGCAACTATAGAAGAAGCTAGACAATTAGCTTTAAAACAAGGAACGGCTACAGGACCAAATGTAATGTACTTTGAAACAGGACAAGGTTCAGAGCTTTCATCAGATGCTCACCATGGAGTTGACCAAGTAACTATGGAAGCTAGATGTTATGGATTCGCTAAGAGATTCCAACCATTCTTAGTTAACACAGTTGTTGGATTCATAGGACCAGAGTATTTATATGATTCAAAACAAGTTATAAGAGCAGGTCTTGAAGACCACTTCATGGGTAAATTAACAGGAATACCAATGGGATGTGATGCATGTTATACAAACCACATGAAAGCAGATCAAAATGATATAGAAAACTTAGCTGTATTATTAACAACAGCAGGATGTACTTATTTCATGGGAATTCCACATGGAGATGACGTAATGCTTAACTATCAAACTACAGGATACCATGAAACAGCAGCTTTAAGAGAAATGTTTGGATTAACAGCTATTAAAGAGTTCCAAGATTGGTTAGTTGAAATGGGATTCGTAGACGAAAATGGAAAGCTTACTAAAAAAGCAGGAGATGCATCTGTACTTTTAGGATAGGAGGGAGAAGAGAGTTATGAACGAAAAAGATTTAAAACTAATGGTTGAGCAATTAGTTAGCCAAATGGTTGGACAAGTTGATATGCAATCAGTAGAAAAAGTGGTTAAGGAAGTTTCAAAAAATCAATCTCAAGTGGAAAGTGATGAATTTATACCAGATATTACAGAGATAGATATAAAGAAACAACTTTTAGTTGATAATCCAGCTGATAGAGAGGCTTACTTAGAAATGAAAGCTAAAACTCCAGCTAGATTAGGATCAGGAAGAGCAGGAGCTAGATATAAAACTATAACAGCTTTAAGAATGAGAGCTGACCATGCTGCTGCACAAGACTCAGTATTCTCAGATGTTTCAGAGGAATTCATAAAGAAAAATAATTTTATACCTGTGAAAACTATGTGTACTGATAAAGATGAATATGTAACTCGTCCAGACCTTGGAAGAAGATTTTCACCAGAAACAACAGAGATCATAAAAGAAAAATGTGATAAAAATCCTAAGGTTCAAATAATGGTTGGAGATGGTTTAAGTTCAGCTGCAATAGAAGCTAACGTAGAAGATATTCTTCCTTCAATAGAGCAAGGATTAAAAATGTATGGTTTAAATGTTGGACCTATATTATTTGTTAAATATTGTAGAGTTCCAGCTATGGATGCTGTAGGAGAAGCAACTGGAGCAGATGTTGTTTGCTTACTAGTTGGAGAAAGACCAGGTCTTGTAACTGCTGAGTCAATGTCAGCATATATAGCATATAAACCAAAGGTTGGAATGCCAGAAGCTAAAAGAACTGTTATATCAAACATTCATAAAGGTGGAACAACTGCCGTTGAAGCAGGAGCTCACATTGCAGAGTTAATAAAAACAATGTTAGATAAAAAAGCTTCAGGAATAGATCTTAAATAATAAGTTTGGAGGGAATTAAGCATGAAAAATGATTTAATACGTCCTAATGTTTTAAGCGTTAAGATAATATCAAATGTTAGTCCAGAAATGGCTAAAAAATTAGAATTAGAACCACATCACAAGAGTTTAGGATTAATCACAGCAGACTGTGATGATGTAACTTATACAGCTTTAGATGAGGCTACAAAGGCAGCAGAAGTAGATGTAGTTTATGCTAGATCAATGTATGCTGGAGCTGGAAATGCTTCAACAAAATTAGCTGGAGAAGTAATTGGTATCTTAGCTGGACCAAGTCCTGCTGAAGTTAGAAGTGGATTAAATGCTACTTTAGATTTCATTGATAGTGGAGTTGGATTTGTAAGTGCAAATGAAGATGATTCAATTTGTTACTATGCTCAATGTGTATCAAGAACTGGATCATATCTTTCAAAAACAGCAGGAATAAGAGAAGGTGAAGCTTTAGCTTACTTAGTAGCTCCTCCATTAGAAGCAATGTATGCTTTAGATGCAGCATTAAAGGCTGCAGATGTTGAAATGTGTGAATTCTTTGCACCTCCAACAGAAACAAACTTTGCAGGAGCCTTACTTACAGGATCACAATCAGCATGTAAAGCAGCATGTGATGCCTTTGCAGAGGCAGTACAATCAGTAGCTAGTAATCCATTAGGATTCTAATAGGCTAAAGATATGGGAAAAGCTTTAGGATTAATAGAATTTATAGGATATGTACCAGCCATATGTGCTGCAGATACAGCCTTAAAAGCTGCAAGTGTTGATTTGATTGGAATAGAAAAGGTTACTGGAGGAATTGTAACTGTAAAGATTACAGGAGATGTAGATGCTGTACAAGCTGCAGTGGAATCTGCTGAAAATTATGCAAGTAGAATTGGAAGTTTAAGAAGTGCTCATGTAATTCCAAGACTTGATGATGAGGTAGAGAATCTTTTAATGAATAGTAAAAGTTCAGAAGAAGAGATACAAGAAGAAATTCAAGAGTTGGAAGAAGATATTAAAGAGGTTTTTGAAGAGATAAGAGAGGAAATTACAGAAGCTATTATAGAGGAAACAGAATCTAAAGAAGAAAGCCTACAAGAAGATGTTGTTGAATATGTTAAAAATATTAATGATGAAGTAGAAGAAATTTCTGAAAAAATAGAAGGTGAATCTCACTTAGATGAAATAGAAGTTTTTGAAATCTCTCAAAATAAAGAAAGCTCAAAAGAATCTTTAGAAGAAGTTATTATAAAACCTGAACTGACAGAGGATAAGACCACAGAGAATAAAGAAGCTGATTCTATAGATATAAAAGAAATATCTAAAATGAGTGTTAAGGAATTAAGAAAGAAAATAAAATCCTTAAATATTAATATAACTTCTAATAAGCTTAAGTCTCTAAAGAAGAAAGATTTAGTAGATATATTACTAAAATATAATGAAGAAGGTGACAGTTAATGGAGTTTTTAGATAAAGACTTAGTTTCCATACAGGAAACTAGGGGACTTATAAGAAAGGCTAAAGAAGCTCAAAGTAAGTTAGCCCGTATGAGTCAACAAGACATAGATAGAATAGTTAAAGCTATATCTGATGCTGCTTATGAAAATTCTGAAAAACTTGCTAAGATGGCAAATGAGGAAACAGGATTTGGTAAATGGGAAGATAAAGTATTAAAAAATGTTTTTGCTGCAAGAACAGTTTATGAATCAATAAAGGATACAAAAACTGTTGGAATAGTAGAGGAAAATGTTGAGAAAAGAGCATTTAAAATTATGGTGCCAGTAGGAGTAGTTGCAGGACTTATACCATCAACAAATCCAACTTCAACAGCAATCTACAAAGCTATGATTTCAATAAAAGCTAGAAATGCAATTGTTTTATCACCACATCCAAGTGCAAAAAAATGTATTATTGAAACAGCTAAGATAATAGCTAAGGCTGCTGAGAGAGCAGGTTGTCCAGAAGGAGCTATAGGATGCATTACAGTACCTTCAATAGAAGGAACTAATGAACTTATGAAGAATAAAGATACTTCATTAATCCTAGCAACAGGTGGAGAAGCAATGGTTAGAGCTGCTTATTCATCAGGAACACCAGCTATAGGTGTTGGACCAGGAAATGGACCAGCATTCATAGATAAGAGTGCGGATGTTAAGTTAGCAGTTAAGAGAATATTAGATTCTAAAACTTTTGATAATGGAACAATATGTGCTTCAGAACAATCAATAGTAGTTGAAAAAGCTATGGAAGATGAAGTTGTTAGAGAATTAAAAGAACAAGGAGCTTACTTCTTAACTGAAGAACAAGCAAATCAACTATCTAAATTTGTAATGAGAGCAAATGGAACTATGAATCCACAAATAGTTGGAAAAACTCCTCAAGACATAGCTAAATTAGCTGGTTTAGAAGGAATTCCATCTTGGGCAAGAGTTTTAATTCCAAGAGAGTGCCATGTTGGACATAAGTATCCATTCTCAAGAGAAAAGTTAACAACTATTTTAACTTTCTTTGTAGAAGAGAATGTAGATGCTGTATTAAATAGATGTAGAGAAATATTACTAAATGAAGGAGCTGGACATACATTCTGTATGCATGCAAATAATGAGGAGCTTGTTAAGAGATTCGCATTAGAAATGCCGGTTTCAAGAATGGTAGTAAATTCACCAGGAGCTCTTGGTGGAATAGGAGCTACAATCAACTTAGTACCTGCCTTAACATTAGGATGTGGTGCAGTTGGAGGAAGTTCTACATCACATAACATAGGACCATTAGATTTAATGAATACGAGAAATGTAGCTTATGGAGTTAGAGAACTTGAAGATATTAGAGAGTTAGCTGTAGGAGCTACAAAGGAAGTTGCTGCAAGTTTAGATTTAGGTGACAAGGAAGAATTAATAAACTTATTAGTTAAGAAGATTATTGAGGAACTTAAGTAATTTTTAAGATAATTGGATTCTAATATAAATTAAAGACTTATTTAATATTATAGATAATTTTCATTACATAGAAATGAAAAGATATAAAAAGGCTTAATATGTTTTAGTCTTAGGAAAATTAGGTCTTAGGACTAAGGCTATATTAAAAGTCTAGAGAAGTTTCTTTAGGCTAATAGATAAATATAAAATTTTTAAATAATTCAAATTAAAAAGATGTAAAAATACATTAATACTAAGATTTTGGAGTTAAAAGCTCTATGTGAAATTTTAACTAAAAAGGTTTAAAATTAAATTAAAGACAAATTAAAGTCTAAATTAAAAAATTAAGAAGGATATTTTGAGGAGGAATTTGTTATGGCAAACGCAAACGCATTAGGAATGATCGAAACTAGAGGATTAGTAGGAGCAATAGAAGCTGCTGACGCAATGGTTAAGGCTGCAAATGTTCAATTAGTAGGAAAAGAACAAGTTGGTGGAGGATTAGTAACTGTTATGGTTAGAGGAGATGTTGGAGCTGTTAAAGCTGCTACTGACGCTGGAGCTGCTGCTGCTGAAAGAGTTGGAGATTTAATATCAGTACATGTAATCCCAAGACCACACTTTGAAGTGGATGCTATATTACCAAAGGCACCAAAAGCTGAATAATAAAAAGTTGTAATTAGGGGTTGCATAAAGAGTCTTTTATGCACTCCTTTTATACATCTAATAGGGGATGTGATAAAATGGCTGTTTTGACAGAAGGTGAGGTAAGAAAAAGATTAAGTAGAGAAGACCTAAAAGCTCTAAAAGAATTTAAGGTTGTAAAGGGAGAAATAATAACTCCATCTGCAAAGTCTTATTTAGCTGAACATAATATAAATTTAGTTTATGTTAATTCTGAAGAAGAAAAATTAAATAAAGAAACAGAACCTAAAGAGATAATAAGAGAAGTCGTTAGGGAAAAAGAATACAAGTATGAAACTGTTTTTGGAGCTAAGTTAGATGAAAAGCCAGAGCATATGACTCATCTAACAGGCAATCTTCTTGTATTTAAAGATCATAAGAGAATAATATTCAGAGGTAAGATAGATTCTCTTGAAGCAAGAATTGTTGAAACACAAGTTCTTTGTCATAAACAAGGAATGAATAAACTTGTAGAAGACCTTCAAGAAATACTAAATCTTATAGGAAGAATATTGAGATGTGAGGTTTTAAGTGAGCCTTTAGAAGATTTTTCTCTTCAAGGAATGACAGAAAAGGATCTTAGAGAAAAATCACATAACCCTAAAAAATACTTTGGTATAGGACATGAAATGCCAACTTATGAAATGGGTGAAATAGTGGCTGCACTAAATATTTTAAGAACTTTAACTAGAGAAACAGAGCTTTCAGCTTATGAAGCTTTTAAAGGTGAATATGGACAAGTTGAGAGAGAAGATTTAATTAGAGCTTTAAATAGACTATCCTCAGTATTTTGGATTATGATCTTTAAAGTTAGAACAGGAAAGTACGAGAAATAGGAGGAAGCTATGGACAATCTATTACAGGACATTATAGAGGAAGTAGTCAGAAGAGTTAAGGATGAAGCTTTTATAGAAGTTGAAGCTTCAGGTAGACATGTTCATTTAACTAGGGAGCATATAGAAATATTATTTGGAGAAGGACATGAGCTTACTAGAATAAAAGATTTATCTCAACCAGGTCAGTATGCTTGTAAAGAGAGAGTTACTATATCAGGGCCTAGAGGTAAGATAGATAATGTTGTGGTTTTAGGACCACCTAGAAATGAAACTCAAGTGGAAGTTTCATTTACAGATGCTCTAGTACTAGGATCTATACCTCCAGTTAAATTAAGTGGAGATTTAGAGAATACTCCAGAAATAACAATTTCAACAGAGAGAGCTTCTATAGCATTAAATAGAGGGCTAATGGTTGCTAAAAGACATATACACATGACACCAGAGGATGCAATAAAATTTGGTGTTAGTAACAATGAAAGCGTAAAAGTTAAGGTTTTAGGGAAAAGACCTTTAATATTTGATGATGTAATTGTAAGAGTTAGCAAAGATTACAGAACATTTATGCATATTGATTATGATGAAGCAAATGCCTGCGGATTTTCAAAGGGAACTTTTGCCTTAATTGTTGGAAAAGATGAAAAATAATAATTTAAGATATTAAGCTTATACATTAAGTTAAAAGTTAATTATGCTTTAGAAAGCTTTATACTAATTTAATGATATAGAAGTTTTAAAGAGTTATCTTAATTTAGTATATTAAGCTTTTGTAAAGGATTATATAGTTTAACTACCTAAAATCTTAGGAGTATTTAAATAATATTTTAGCTAATGTAAGTGAGAGGAAGCCTCTAAATGAAAGGGGGTAAGGATAATATGGACTATGAAAAGTTAGTTGAATTTTTAGTAGATGAAATATACAAGAGAATTCAAGAGGAAAATAGTAAAAGCAATTCTTTAGAAAAGAGAAAATCCATTGTTGTAATTGGAGAGAGTAATGTAAGTTTCTACAGAGAAGCCTTAAAAGGATTTGATATTAATCCATTAACATCAGAATGCAAAGATTGCGACATATTACTTATATCAAAGCTTTGTATTAAGGGACTTAGCAACATAGCTCAAGGAACATGTACAACAAAGGCAGAAAATTTTGCTTTAGAAATGCTTTTAAAAGGTAAGAAAGTTTATATTCTTGAGGATGGTATTGAGTATAGAAAATACAAAAATACGGCTCCAAAAGTTTTATACAATAAATATATTAAGTTTGAGGAAGAGCTTCTAGCTTATGGCATAGAAGTTATAGATGATTTAAATAGGATTTCAATAGAAAGCAAGGATGAAAAAGTTTCTTTTAGTGGAATTAAAGAAGAAATAAGTAAAAATCTTTGTTTATGTAGTGAAAATAAGGTTGAAGGAAAAAAGGACTTAGATACTACTGCTATTGCAGATGAGTTCACAATAAATCTTTCAAATAAGAAATTAGTATCAGAAAGTGATCTAAGAAAGCCTCACATAAATGGAGTAAGAACCTTAATAGTTGATAAAAAAGCTATAATTACTCCCTTAGCAAAGGATTATATTCGCATAAATAATTTAAATGTTGTGCTTTCTTAGAGTAGCTTAACTCTTTAAAATATGGATGATTTTTGTTTATGAAGCTAATTAAACTTAAGAATCATCCATATTTAAAATAAACAACCTTTAAAAAGGTTTAAAGTATTTAGGGAAAGTGGCAATAAGAGGATTGGGAGTGAATTATTATGGAAATAGGAAGAGTAGTAGGAAATGTGTGGGCAACTAGAAAAGACGAAAAACTAAATGGACAAAAGTTTTTAATAGTTAAGCTTCTTGTAAGTAAAGATAAGGAAAAAGAGGGCTTGTTTGTAGCCGCTGATAATGCTGGTGCTGGAATTGGAGATATTGTTCTTATAACTAAGGGTGGTGCTGCAAGACAATCAATTGGAAATAGAGAAGTTCCTATAGATGCTGCCATAGTAGGTATTGTAGATTCTATAGATATTGAAGAGGATTAATATGAAAAAAAGTATAGGAGCTTTAGAATTTAGAAGTATCAGCAAAGGCATTGAGGTTTCAAATGAGGTTGTAAAAAAAGCTTTTGTAGAGGTTTCTTACCTTAAAAGTATTTGTCCTGGAAAATTCTTTTTAATTGTTAATGGAGATGCTGGAGAGGTGAAGGAAGCCATAGAATTTGGAGAAAAACTTGGAGAGAAATATTTAGTTGGAAGCTTTATTATAAACTCTATTCACCATGACATAATAAATGCTCTTAAGGGAAAATATTCTCAAAAAAACATAGAGGATAAAGCAATTGGAATAATGGAAACGGGAAAGGTTTCTTCCGGTATATTAGCCCTAGATAAAACATTAAAAAGCAGTGAAGTTAATTTAGTTAAGCTTCAACTGGCTTTTGGAATTGGTGGAAAGCTTGTATATATAGTCTCAGGAGATTTAAGTAATGTAGAAAATGGAATGAGAGAAGGACAAGCTATTTTACAAGAAAAGGACATTATAAATGTTTCTATAATTCCTTTTGTACATAGTGAGATAGCAAAAAATTTAATTAAATAAATTTATGAAAAATAATTAAGTCCATATTTTGAGAATAAGGGGGAAGAGAAATGTCTATCAATGAAATTATCGTTTATATTATGGTTGCATGTATGGCTTTAGGAGCTATAGACAAATGCCTAGGAAACAAATTTGGAATAGGTGAACAATTTGAAGAAGGTATAATGGCAATGGGTTCTCTAGCTTTAGCTATGGTTGGAGTTATATGCTTAGCACCAGTACTTGCTTCTGTTTTAGGACCAATAGTAACACCTGTATTTAATGCTTTAGGAGCGGATCCAGCAATGTTTGCAGGTTCAATACTTGCAAATGATATGGGGGGAGCACCACTTGCAGCTAGCTTAGCACAAGATCCACAAGCAGGAATGTTTAGTGGTTTAATCATAGGAGCTATGATGGGAGCTACTATAGTATTTACAATTCCAGTATCTTTAGGAATTATAGAAAAGAAAGACCATAAATTCTTAGCAACAGGAATTTTAGCAGGAATAATAACTATACCAGTAGGAGCTTTTGTTGGAGGATTAGTAGCAGGATTCCCAGCAATGATGGTTCTTAAAAACTTAGTTCCAATAATAATATTTGCAATTTTAATAGCTATAGGCTTAGCCTTTGCAGAAGAAGCTATGATAAAAGGATTTAATATTTTTGGTAAGATAGTTGTTATAATTATAACTTTAGCTTTAGCAGCTGCTATTATAGAAGCTTTAACAGGCTTTGTTATAATACCTGGTATGGCACCAATAACAGATGGAATTGAAATAGTTGGAAGTATAGCTATAGTTTTAGCAGGAGCATTCCCACTAGTTTATATAATCACTAAAGTATTTAAGAAACCTTTAATGGGACTTGGAAAAATATTAGGAATGAATGAAATAGCTGCAGCTGGTATGATTGCTAGTTTAGCAAACAATATCCCAATGTTTGGAATGTTAAAAGACATGGATGACAGAGGAAAAATAATAAACGTTGCCTTTGCAGTATCAGCTTCTTTCGTATTAGGAGACCACTTAGGATTTACAGCTGGTTTTAATCCAGAAATGATATTCCCTATGATAGTTGCTAAATTAGTTGGAGGAATCACAGCAGTTATTCTTGCAATGTTCATAGCAAAGAAAACTTTAGGAAAAATAGAGGAGGCTAAATAATTATGGAAAACATAAGTAAGGAATTATTAGAAAAACTAGTAAGACAAATAATTGAAGAAAAGCTTGCTGGAGCAGGTAATAATGATTCAGTTGACTTTATAAGAAATAAAGACAAAAGTGGAATAATGTCAATTAAGCTTCCAACAGTTAAGGTTGATGAATCCAATAGATTAGATACTGGAAACCCAAGAGATGTAGTTTATACTAAGGATTTATTTACATTAGAAGAAAGCCCAAGACTAGGTGCTGGAATAATGGAAATGAAAGAAACTACTTTTGATTGGACTTTAAACTATGATGAAATTGATTATGTTATAGAAGGTCATTTAGATATAATAATAGATGGAAGAAAGATTTCAGCAGATGCTGGTGAAATCATTTTAATACCTAAAGGATCAAAGATTCAATTCTCAGTTCCAGATTATGCTAGATTCATTTATGTAACTTATCCAGCAGATTGGGCAAGCCAAGCGTAATAATTATTATAAAATAAGATTGAAGTATAAAACATAGAGCTTACTTTTTAATAAAAGTAAGCTCTATTTTGGTATTAGGTTAGGTAAATATTAAGATTTTATTTGATGTAGAGTTTGGCGAATATTGTGCTGTGAGAAGTTTTTTTTGCATAATTCATGAAGAAGCAGACAAATTAGTACATTATCAAAAAACTCCCCTACTATGATATTTATATGCAGAGAATTTCAAAATTATTACTAAAAAATGGAAAAAATATTATTTTTAGATTAATGCAAATGTATATTGACATATTAATCATATAGAATTAAAATAATTTTATAAAATTAAATTTTAAAAAATATAATTTAGAATATATGGGGTGAGTAGTATGGAAATTTATGATATTAGCGTAAAAGATATTAATGGAGAAAATGTAAGTTTAGAAAGATATAGAGGAAAGGTTCTTTTAATAGTTAATACTGCTAGTAAATGTGGTTTTACAAAACAGTTTGATGGATTAGAGGAGTTATATGAAAAATATAAGGATGAAGGTTTTGAGGTTTTAGGATTCCCTTGTAATCAATTTAAGGAACAAGATCCAGGAAGTAATTCAGAAATAATGAACTTTTGTAAATTAAATTTTGGTGTAACATTCCCTATGTTTGAAAAAATTGATGTTAATGGAGAAAATGAATCTCTATTATATTCATACTTAAAAGAACAGAAAAGTGGAATGTTTGGAAGTAAAATTAAGTGGAATTTTACTAAGTTTTTAGTGGATAGAGAAGGAAATGTAATAAAGAGATTTTCACCACAAACTACTCCAAAATCAATAGAAAAAGATATTGAGGAACTTTTAGATTAAGGTTACATATTAATTTAATATTACTTTTAAACAAGCTTTATTTTTTAGGTGTACAAAACATCTTTTCTTTTGGCATTACAATAGATGATTTTAAACAATATTTGCTTTTAGGTCTATTCCGAGTAAATATTAAATAAAATCTAAACTAGATACTTTTAAACAATATTTGTTTTTAGGTGCTAACAGCTTTTTAGTAGTTACTATTAATAGAATATTGATTTTAGGTTAGAAATTTTAATCACACATAAATCCTTAAATGAGAACATAGTATGACATTGTTTAAGTATTAGGGGAGAGGGTATAATTAACATTGGATGAAAGAGATAAGATTTAAAAAAGCAAGGTTTTCTCTTTTATATAGGTGTAATTAACCTTATATGAAAAATACCTGTAAGATTTAGTGATTTATTTGAAGTTAGGAGGAGTTTAAAATGAATCTTAAAAGAATAAATTCAAATGATAATTGCTTTAATAAGGCAATGGAAATATACAATGGAAGCTTCCCAATATTTGAAAGAAGAACAATGGATGATCAAATAAAGGCTTTAGATGATACAAACTATCATTTTGAGGTTATATATGATAAAGAGGAAATAGTAGGAATATTACTCTATTGGGATATGGGGAGGTATAAGTATATAGAGCACTTTGCCATAGATTCTAAGTTAAGAGGAAAAAACTACGGATCTAGAGTGTTAAAAGAGTTTTGTGACCATAATAAAAATGTAATTTTAGAGATAGATCCTCCAATAGATGAGATATCAATAAAAAGATTGAATTTTTATTTGAAATTAGGTTTTAAATTACAAGATTTTGATTATACACATCCATCCTACAGAAAAGGCTGTAAGAGACATAGTTTAAAGATTATGACTTTTAATCATAATATGCCTAAAGAGGATTATGATACTTTCAATATATTGTTGAAAAGAGATGTTATGAAGTATTCTGAATTTAAGGATAGATTAAATAATTAGTTTAAAGTATATTTTTATATAAACTAAATAGAAATTGATTTAAGTAGAAAATACAATGGTACTAAATTTAGGCCATTGTATTTTGTTTTTTAGAGCAATAAAACTTTATAATACTCTAAAAAATTATAATCATAATAGAATAGCAATATAGATTTTAGAGTAACAAAGCTTTAGAAGGATTAATATAAAAGCTTTTTAAATTTCTAGAAAAAAAGGTTTTTTTTATTTATAATAAAAAAGATGTAGATTTTAGAGTATTAATATAAATTACTAATAGCAAAGGAGAAAAATATGAAGAAGGTTTTAATTGGAGTTTTAGTGTTTTTAATTTGTATTATTTCAGTCTTTTTGTTTTTTGATAGAGAAGAGGAAAGCATAGTTACTGATGTAGTTGAAAAATCTCAATATGGTCTTTTAGTTAATTATGAAGATGGACTTATTGCAGTTGATACTGAAGACGCTGAAATAATTGATAGAGATGGAAAAGAAAATACTCTAGATTGTATAAATGAGGGAGATAGGATAGAAATTATTTATGATGGAAAAATAGAAGAAACTTATCCAGCTCAGATTAATAATGTTTACAAAATAATAATTTTTTAGTTTATATTAAGAGTCTTATAATAAATATATTTTTGAGTTTTGTTGAAAGTTTTATAAGAAAAAGCACTAAATTTATTTAATAGATTTAGTGCTTTTTTATAAATATTTATATTGTTTAAATTTTAATATAGTTTTATATTTATTTATTAATTTAGATAAAGAAAAATTAGTTAATTGCTTTAATTTCAAAAAAGAAGAGATAAAAATATCAATTGCTTAAATCAAGTTTATTAGAAAATTATGTTAATATTTAAATAGAGTAAAAATTTATTTAGAGATAAGGTTATATGAGAGGTTAGGGAAGTGTTACTTTATGAAAAAAAGGGTGTTTTGGGTAAGTATAGTATTTTTAATAATTATAACGGTTTTAGGTATTACAATTAAATTTGATGGTAAGAAAGTTAATTGTAACAGAAAAACAGTTAAAGTAGGATTTTATGAATATTATCCTTATTATTATCTTAATAAAAATTCTATGCCAGATGGCTATTATAATGAAATACTAGAATTAATATGTAATAAGTTAGATTTAAATTATAAGTATGTAGATTGTAATGTAACAGATGCTTTAGAAAAGCTTAAATCTGGACAGATAGATTTAGTCTTTGGAATAAGTAAGACTCCTGATAGAGAAAAGGAATATGAATTTACTGACCACTATCTAAATAATGATAACTTTGCCATATATACTAATAAGAATATAAAAAATGGTGATTTAAAAGCTTTAAATGGATTAAAAATGGGATTTTTAAAAGGAGAAGAAAATAATGAGTGGATTTTAAGGCTTTTAAAGGATAAAGGCATAAATGTGAAACCTATAGATGTTTCTAATTATCCTGAAGATGAGGAATATTTGTATAATAATAAAGTGGACTTTGTAGTAGAAAATACAAGAAGCAATATAAATTATGAAAATAAAAATATTAAAAAGATTTTTGAATTTTCTTCTGGACCAGTTTATATAGTTAGTAGAAAAGGTAATGAAAAATTAATTGAAGGAATAGATTCTGTCCTTGGAGAGCTTGAGGAAGATGAGGAACAAAAAGATATTAATTTATATTCTAAGTATTTTGATGAGCATTTAGATAAATTAAAAAATGAGAAATTACTAGTTGTAATATTTTTAATTATAATATCATTATTTATTTATAAAAAAAGAAAAAATAAAATATTCGCTATAAGAACTAAAAGAAAAATTAGAGACTATATTAAAAATGATAAATATATATTATATTATCAACCTATAGTAGATCCAAAGAAAAATAGAGTAAAGGGATTTGAATCTCTTTTGAGATTAAATAAGGATGGAAAAATTTTAACTCCCTATAGCTTTATAAAGGAAATTGAAGACAATAATATGTCTTTAGAGGTTTCTTTATGGCTTTTAAAGAAGGTTATTTTAGATTACAGAATAATAAAAGATTATGATATGGTTAAAGGAAGAGATTTTTATATATCCTTAAATGTTTCATTTAAAGAAATAGAAAATCCTAAGTTTTTAAGATCCTTAATGAAAATTGCAAAAGATTATAAGATTGATGATTGTAATATTTGTTTAGAGATAGTAGAAAAGTTTGGTATGGAGGATATAGGAAGAATACAAAGTGCAATAAGAATAATAAAGGAATATGGATTTTTAATAGCTATAGACGATTTTGGAGTGGAATATTCTAATTTAGATTTATTAAATAAAATTGATTCTGATATAGTGAAGCTAGACAAGTACTTTGCTGATAATTTAGACAAGTCTATTATAAATGAAAAAACAGTGGAATTTATATCAGAAATATGTATCATAGCTAATAGAACTATAGTATTTGAAGGGATAGAGGAACAGTATCAGGTTGACATTGTTAAGGCATTTCCATATGAAAAAATATATATTCAGGGATATTTCTATTCAAAGCCAGTAGATATTGAGAATTTAAAGGATTTTAAATTTAAGGATAGTTAATTTTCAAAGGATAGAAATAGTAAGAATTAATGAGAAGGATTTATAATATAATAAGGTGGTTATAATTAGGAGGTACAAAAAATGAAAGTATTATTAGTTAATGGAAGTCCCAATAAAGAGGGATGTACTTATACAGCATTAAAGGAAGTAAGTAAAACTCTAGAGGAAAATGGAATAGATACTGAAATATTTCAAGTAGGGAATAAGCCTATAGGTGGATGCATAGGATGTGGTTCTTGTAAAAAAACAGGGGAATGTTTTATGAAGGATGGTGTAAATGAATTTGTAGAAAAAGCTAAGGATGTAGATGGATTTGTATTTGGTTCACCAGTTTATTATGCAGCAGCTTCAGGTTCAATAACTTCATTTTTAGATAGAGCATTTTATTCTGGGGGTAAACATATGGCATTTAAGCCAGGGGCAGTTATATGTAGCGCAAGACGTGCTGGGACAACCTCTACTTTAGATCAATTAAGTAAGTATCTTACAATATGCAATATGCCAGTTGTAAGTTCACAATACTGGAATATGGTTCATGGAAATACTCCAGAGGAGGTTAAAAAGGACCTAGAAGGTATGCAAACAATGAGAGTGCTAGGAAGAAATATGGCATGGCTTATTAAGTGTATAGAATTAGGTAAGAATAATAATATTCTTAAACCAGAATTAGAAGAAAGAGAAAGAACTAATTTTATTAGATAATGGGACTATAAAGAGTTATATCATCAAAAGATATAACTCTTTATTTTTTATATAATTATACTTTGGTTGTTTTTTAAAATTTTCATATAAAAATATTTATATATTTTAAAACAAAACAATAAGGGAAATAAATTAATATTATTTTTATTATTTTGTTTTTTTAGTAATAAAAATACATAGTCTTTAATAATGTTTATATAGATTTAAACTTTAAAATTAAAAAATATATTTTATAGGAGAGTGATTATGAATAGTGTACGTAAAATAAAGTGTTTATTTCTAATATTCTTAGATATTTTATTTATAAATTTAGGGTATTTCATAAGTTTATGTTTTGAATATGGAAAAGAAATGAAAATAGAGTATTTTTTTAATATTAGAAATTTAATTATATTAGCAATTTTTACGAATATATTGATATTTTGCTTTTTTAATCTTTATAAAAATATTTGGCACATGGCAGGGATTAGCGAGTGTATAAGGTGTTTAATAGCGTCTTCAATAAGTTCTATATTATTAATATTATATAAATTTATTTTTAATATGGATGTAACAATAGTATTTTTAATTAATAGTAGCATTTTAATTTGTATGTTTTCATTACTTACACGTATGTCTATAAGAATTTTTAGGAAAATATATTTTCCTTATAAACTTGAATCCAACTTAAGAAAAAATGTTCTTATAGTTGGAGCTGGTCACTGTGGACGTATTGTTATAGATGAGATGAATAAAAATAATAAATTTAATCCTATTGGTATAGTTGATGATGATTTAAATAAAAAAGGAACTTTTTTAAATGGTGTGAAGGTACTTGGAAATAGAGATGATATAGAAAAAATATGTAAAAGAATAAAAGTAGATATTATTTTAATTGCGATTTCAAATTTATCATCAAATGACAAGGATGAAATTATAAAAAGATGTGAAAATACAAAGATAAAAGTAAAAATAATTCCAAGTATATATGATTTAATTGATGGAAATGTTAAATTAACTAATATTAGAGACATTGATTTAAGAGATTTATTAGGAAGAGATGAAACTAGATTAGACAAAGAGGAGGTAAATAATTATATAAAAGAAAAAATTGTTATTGTAACTGGAGGAGGAGGTTCTATTGGTTCAGAACTTTGTAGGCAGATAGCAGTGTTTAATCCTAAAAAGCTTATTATATTAGATATTTATGAAAATTATGCTTATGAATTAGAAAATGAATTAAAAAGAAATTTTAAAAATTTAGATTTAGAAGTTATTATAGCTTCTATAAGAGACAAATCTAGATTAAAGAAAATATTTGATAAGTATAAACCAGATTTAATATTTCATGCGGCAGCCCATAAGCATGTACCTTTGATGGAAAATAATCCAGAAGAAGCTATAAAAAATAATGTTTTAGGAACTTTAAATGTAGCAGAATGTGCTGATGAATTTAATTTAGAGAAGTTTGTATTTATATCTACTGATAAGGCAGTTAATCCAACTAATATAATGGGGGCAACTAAAAGAATTGGTGAGATGATAATACAAGCTATGAATGAAGTTAGTAAAACAGATTTTGTTGCAGTAAGATTTGGAAATGTATTAGGAAGTAATGGTTCAGTTATTCCACTATTTATAGAACAAATAAAAAATGGAGGACCTGTTACTTTAACTCATAAGGATATAACAAGATATTTTATGTTAATTCCAGAAGCAGCACAACTTGTACTTCAGGCAGGAGCTTATGCAAAAGGTGGAGAAATTTTTGTTCTTGATATGGGAAAACCAGTAAAAATTTATGATTTAACAGAAAAATTAATAAGATTATCAGGGTTTGAACCGAATAAAGATATACAAATAAAGATTGTGGGACTTAGACCAGGAGAAAAGCTTTATGAGGAACTTATTTTAAGTGAAGAAGAGCTTAAAAAGACTAAGAATGAAAAAATATTTATATTAAGTCCATTTAAGTTTGATATTAAAGAGATTAAAAAGAAAATAGTAGAACTTTTAAATGTAGCTTTAAATGAAGATAAAAAAGCCATTAAAGAGAAGCTTAAAGAAATTGTGAAAAATTATAGAGATTTAGAGCAAATAGATTTTATATAAAAGTGTATTAATATATAAACTTTATAAATTAGCTTTTGTCATAATTGTTAATTTTTTATCAATTTAAGATGTAATAAAAATAGTTTTAAAATAAAAAAGGAGATAAATCTTAATGAATATACCATTTTCACCCCCAGATATTAGAGAAAAAGAAATTAATAATGTAATTGAAGTATTAAAATCAGGTTGGATAACTACAGGAAATAAAACCAAAGAATTTGAAAGAAAAATAGCAAAATATTGTGAAACTAAAAAAGCTATATGCTTAAATTCAGCAACAGCTGGATTAGAACTTATTTTAAGAGTTTTGGATATAGGAGAGGATGATGAGGTAATAACAACAGCATATACTTACACTGCGTCAGCAAGTGTAATAAATCATGTTGGAGCTAAAATTGTTTTAGCAGATACTTCAAAAGATACCTATGAAATAGATTATGAAAGATTAGAAAAATTAATAAATGAGAGAACAAAGGCAATAATTTTAGTGGATTTGGCAGGAATACCTTGTGATTATGATAAAGTGTTTGAAATTGTAAATTATAAAAAGAAAAATTTTAAAGCCAAAGGTATTATTCAAGAATTTTTAGGAAGAATTGCAATTATATCAGATGCTGCACATTCTTTCGGAGCAATCTATAAAGGAAAAATAAGTGGAAGTATAGCAGATTTCACTAGTTTTTCATTTCATGCAGTAAAGAATTTAACAACTGCTGAGGGAGGGGCAGTAACTTGGAATATTAAAGATAATGAATTAAATGATATTTTATATAAAAAATTCAGTTTATTTTCTTTGCATGGTCAGACAAAAGATGCTTTATCTAAAACTCAAGTAGGAAATTGGGAGTATGACATAGTCTCTTTAGGATATAAATTTAATATGACAGATATAATGGCAGCAATAGGGTTAGCACAATTTGAAAGATATGATGAGATACTTAAATATAGGAGAAAAAATATTGAATTATACGATAAATTATTAAATGTTGAAAATATAAAAGTTTTAGATCATTTTAATAATACATTAAAATCTAGTGGCCATTTATATTTCATAAATATAAATGGAAAAGATGAAAATTTTAGAAATAATATAATAAAGAAACTTGCAGAAAGAGGGATTTCAACTAATGTACATTATAAGCCTTTACCTATGTTTACAGCATATAAAAAATTAGGATTTAAAATTGAAGATTATAAAAATGCATATAATTTATATAAAAACGAAATAACTCTTCCTCTTAATACTATATTAACAGAAAGTCAAATTGAATATATATGTAATGAGTTAAAAGGAGCTTTAATTTAAATGATATGTTAAATATTGCAAAAAGGACGTTTGATTTATTTTTCTCTTTGATAGGAATAATTATTACAATACCTATTTTTATTTTAGTAAGTATTATGATAAAACTTACTTCCAAAGGACCTATTATATTTAAACAAGAGAGAGTTGGTAAAAACAAAAAAATATTTTATATATATAAACTTAGAACTATGACAGATTGTGATGTTAAAGCTAGTGATAGACAAGTAACTGTTATAAATGATCAAAGGATAACAAGAATAGGAAGAATACTTAGAAAATATAAAATAGATGAATTACCTCAATTATATAATGTATTAAAAGGGGATATGAGTTTTGTAGGGCCTAGGCCTGAAGTTAAAAAGTATGTAAAGTTTTACGAGGAAGAATATGATGAAATATTAAAAATTAAACCAGGTATAACAGATTTAGCTTCAATAGAATATATAGATGAAAATACAATCATATCTAAATATAGTGATCCTGAAAAAGTATATATTGAAGAAGTATTGCCTAAAAAACTAATGTTAAATAAAAGGTATATAGAAGAAATGTCTATAAAAAATGATATTCTTTTAATTTTAAAAACTATTAAAAAAATAATTAATTGATTATAAATTAAGGGGTAAACTTATGTTAGTTTCATTTATTATAATAGCTCATAATGAGGAAAAAAATTTAAAAAATTTATTAGAAGATTTAAATGGACAAACTTATCCTAAGAAATTAATTGAAGTGATATTAATTGATAGTATATCTAGTGATAATACTAAGAATGTAATGAATGAATTCAGAAATTCAAATAAGGAATTTAATAAAATAATAATAAAAAGCAATGTTAAAAAAATACTACCTTGTGGATGGAATATTGCAATATCAGAATCTAAAGGGGATATCCTTTTAAGGGTAGATGCTCATTCTAGAATTCCTAAAAATTTTATTGAAGAAAATGTTAATTGTATAAAAAGTGGTGAAAAAATTTGTGGTGGATATAGAGAAAATATTATATTAAATAAAAATAATTGGAAAGAGACGTTGTTATTAGCTGAAAAATCTATTTTTGGTAGTAGTATTGCACCATATAGAAGAAATATAGGTAAAAGGTATGTATCTTCTATATTTCATGGTGCTTATTCTAGAGAAGTTTTTGAGAATACAGGACTTTTCAATGAAAATTTAGCTAGAACTGAAGATAATGAAATGAATTATAGAATAAGAAAAAATGGATATAAAATATGTTTTAATCCTAATATAAAATCATATCAATACACTAGAAATAATCTTTTAAAAATGTTAGAACAAAAATTTTTAAATGGTTATTGGATAGGACTAACTTTAGGGGTATGTCCTAAATGCATTTCCATATATCATTTAATTCCATTTTTATTTGTGTTAGCCTTAGCATTTACAACCATTAATATATTTTTAAATTCATACGGGCTATTTATAATTTTAGGAATGTTATATAGTTTTTTAATAATAATAAATACTTTATTTATTATTAAAAATAATGAATTTAATATATTTTATATTTTTTTACCTATTATATTTCTACTATTACATCTAAGTTATGGAATAGGTACATTTATAGGAATTATAAAATTACCATTTTTTAAGATTAAAGTTTATAAGGGGAGAAAAATAAATGAACAAAATTAGAGTTTTGCATATGGTTTCAACTTTAAGTAATGGAAGTGGAGTAATGGGCTTTATAATGAATGCTTATAGAAATATTGATAGAAATAAAATTCAGTTTGATTTCATTTATTTTGATAATGAAGAGAGAAGTATAACCTATATAGATGAAATATTAAAGCTTGGTGGAAAAGTAAATTATATAACAAAACCAAATAATTTAAGGAATATAAATGAATTTAAAAATGAATTAAGTGAAATTTTAAAGAAAGAAAATTATAAAATAATTCATTTACATGAAGTATATTTAAATAAATTTGTAAATGATGAAGCGAAAAAAGTAGTAGGTGCTAAGGTAATAGCCCATAGCCATGCAACAAAATATTCAGATAACAAAATAAAGGCTATTAGAAATAAAATATTATGTTTTAATTTAAAGAAGAATGTAGATATATTTTTTGCTTGTTCTAAGGCGGCAGGAAAGTTCTTATATGGGAAAAAAGCTTTTTATGATAATAGAGTATTTGTAATTAATAATGCAATTGAAATTGATAAGTTTAAATATAATGAGAATATAAGAAATAAAGTAAGAAAAGAACTTAATTTAGAAGAAAAATTTGTTATTGGTAATATAGGAAGATTTGCTAAACAAAAGAATCATAAGTTTTTAATTGATATTTTTTATGAGGTTAAAAAGAAAAAAGAAAATGCTTTTTTATTATTAATAGGAGAAGGAGACTTAAGAGAAAGTATAGAAAGAAAATTAGAAAAATTAAATCTAAGAAATTCTGTTTTATTTTTAAGCTCTAGAAAAGATGTTAATGAAATTTTACAAGGTATGGATGTTTTTGTATTACCATCATTATATGAGGGACTTCCGGTATCCGTAATTGAGGCGCAAACTTCAGGGTTACCTTGTATTATTTCTAATAAGGTAACTGATGAGGTCAATATAATTGATTGTAAGTTTTTAAGTATTACTAATGCGAAAGTATGGTGTAAATATATTTTAAAGTCAGAGGATCACCTTAGAGTAGATACTAATGAAAGTATTACAAAAGCAGGATATGATATCAAATATGAAGCTTTGAGAATTCAAAACATTTATGAAAAACTTTATGCAGGAAGGGATATTTAAAGTATGTATCTTTATTATTTTTTCATAATATATATCTTTTTATGTGCATTAATTATATATAACAAAAAAAACAAATTAAAATTAAGTGAAAAAAATAATATATATTTATTCTTAAATTTTAGCATGTTTATTTTTATTAGTGCTTTTAGGGGAAGAAATATAGGAAATGATACTTGTAAATATTTAGATTTATTTAATAAGGTCAGATTTAAAAGTATAACTGAGCTAAAAGATAGGTATGAAATAGGATATTTATATTTAAATAAGATGCTTTCATTAATATCTGATAACCAGCAAATAATATTAATAGTAACCAGCTGTATTATATTAATTTGTTATGCATATTTTATAAAAAAATATTCTGCAAATGTTTGGTTGAGTGTATTTCTATTTTTTATATTAGGTTACTTTACATCAAGTATGAATACAATAAGACATCAAATTGCCTTAGGATTAGTATTAATTTCTTATAAATATATAAAAGAAAATAAAATTTTTAAATTTTTAATTTTAATTTTAGTTGCATCAACATTTCATAGTACCTCAATTATATTTTTAATTTCATATCCAATATCTAAATTGAAAATTAATTTTAGAAATATTATGATGTTTTTTTGGTTTGCTATATTAGGATATGCTCTATTTGATAAGATATTTAGATTTATATTATTAGGAACAAAGTATGAATATTATTTAAAAACTGATTATCTAAATGGTGATGTAAGATTAGCGACTGTAGTTAATATATTAATAATAAGTACAGTTTTATTATTTGGAATTATTTCATCAAATAATATAAAAAAGAGTAGAGATTATAATATTATGTGTTTATTTTTGTTTACAAGTCTATCAATAAGTATAATATCACTAAAGTTTAATTTATTGGATAGAGTTGCTGATTATTTTCAAGTCTTTATTATAGTATATCTCCCTAATGTTATTAGTAAAATAAGTAATCAAAAGAAAAGGATTATTGCAATATATTTAGTTATTGTTATGTTTTTTTTATATGGAATATCAATACAGTATTTAAAACCAGAGTGGAATAAAGTATTTCCATATAGCTTTTTTTGGAATTAGAATTATATAAATATACAAATTTAAAGAGGTATTTAAATGAATATAAAAGAAAATATATTAAGGATATTTTCAGCTAACTTTTTAGAAGTTATTTCACGTATAATCATATCTTTTATTATTCCAATTATATTATCTATAACTGAATATTCTAATTTAAAAACATATATGTTATACATTTCATATATAACTGTTTTTACATTAGGATTTGAAGAAGGAATGTATATAAAATATGGAGGAAAAGAGTTTAATGAAATAAATTTAGAAACATTTAAGTATGAACATAGGTTATATATATTATTACAAATAGTATTTTCAACTATAGTTTTCCTTTTGGGAGTATTTAGTGAAAATTTAATCTTAATTCTTATGGCAATAACAATAGTTCCTTATAATATAGTAGTTTTTTTTAAGGCTAATTATAAGGCTTTAGGAGAATTTAAAATATACACTAAAATAGTATATTTACAGACAATTTTAGATTTAATATTAAATATATTATTAGTTTTTTTTATAAAAAGTAGTAGTTATATAATGTTTTGTTTAGCTATTATAGTTATTAATTTAGCTGGAGCTTTTTATGTTGAAGGAAATTTTTATAAAAAATTAAAGGGTATAAAATGTGTTTATAATAAAAAAATAAAAAATAACTTTAAAGTTGGATTTGTTATACTAATTGCTAATTTATCTATAATGATATTTTACGGTTTAGATCGTTGGTTTATAAAAATATTCTTTACTGAGTATGATTTTGCGTATTATTCATTTGCTATATCTATGCTAAATTTAATAAATATTTTAATAAATTCTATATCAGTAATATTTTATAATTATATAGCTAAAGATGAAAATAAAACTATAATAAATAATTTAAAAAGGTATTTATTAATTTTAGGAGCTTTTGCAAGTTTATCTTATTTTGGATTTGCAGCAGTTATTAATATATTTATAAAAAAATATATACCTTCTTTGAATATAATAGCAATATCTTTTTCTGCATATCCTTACATCATAGTAATAAATATAGTAATTGTTAACTTATATAAGGCAAGAAAAGAAGAAAGAAAATATTTGAAAGTAGTATTAAAAATGCTTGGAATAGCATTTCTATATAATTTAATTACAACAATTCTATTTAAAAATTCAATATTAATAGCGGCATCTACAACAGCTTCATTTATTACGTGGTATTTTTATTCTTTAAAGGATTTTAGTTATTTATTTAAAGATAAGAAAGAATTAAAATTTTTAACTATTAATTTAATAGGATTCTTGATATCATCCCATTTATTTAATTGGTTTTTAGGAGGAATAATCTACTTAGCAATTATATTATTAACAGTGAAAATATTCTTTAAAAATGAATTCTTAAAAGGAATGGATTATATAAGGAATAATAGATATTTAAATTAAATAAAATTATATCGGGGGAATAAATGAGAAATTTAGGGGAACTTCAAAAAATAAATTTAGAAATGCTTTTAGAAACAAAAAGAATTTGTGAAAAAAATAATATAAAATATTTTTTGATTGGAGGATCTTTAATAGGGGCAGTAAGACATAAAGGGTTCATACCTTGGGATGATGATTTAGATATAGGAATGCTTAGAGAAGATTATGAAAAATTTTTAAGTGTTTGTAAAAATGAATTAAGCAATGATTATTTTTTACAGAATAAAGATACAGATAGCAATTTTGGTTTCTGTTTCACTAAAATGCTTAAGAATAATACTTTGTTAATTGAAAAAGCAACAGTAACCTCAATGTGTAAAAAGGGAATATTTATAGATATAGTACCTTTTGATAATGTACCTAATAATTTTTTGCTTAAAATATTACAAGCTTTGAGAATAGACGTACTAAAAAGATTAATTTTATTAAAAACTAATTATGATATATCCATGGGGAGAAGAGGAATAAAAAGAATTATATTTGTATTTTTTAAGTGGTTGTGTAAATTTTGGAGTAAAGAGTTTCTTTTCAAAAAAATATTTACCTATATAAAAAAATATAATACAAAAGAATCAAAAGAAGTTGTTTATATAAGTGGTGCATATGACTATTTAAAAGTTTGCGTCAATAAAAAATGGGTTGAAGAAACTATATATTTAGATTTTGAAAATGAAAAAATAAGTTGTCCAAAAGGATACCATAATTATCTTAAAAAGGTATATGGAGATTATATGAAGTTTCCATCTAAAAATAAAAGAGGAAATAAGCATAATATTATAAAATTGGAAATAAATTAATTAGGAGAATTTGATTTGAGAGAGGATAATATAGGTATAGAAAGATATATTAATATCTTTAGGAGTAAAGCTAAAGTTATATTTTTAATAATGATGATTTTTGTATTAACATCTACATTAATAAATTTTTGTTTAATAAAACCAAAGTATGAGATAAAGTCTAAAATATTTATAGGAAAAGAAGATAAACAAAATAATGGAAATTATGATAATAATGATGTTGAAATGTATAGAAGACTTGTAGGAACATATTCAGAAATTATGAAATCGGAAGATTTAATTATTAATGTTATAGAATCAAAAAACTTAAATTTAAATTCAGAAGAGGTTTATAAAAAATTAAAGGTAATACCAAGAGATGAGACTCAAATTATTGAAATTTCGTATAGAGATATTGATAAGGAACGGGGGTTAACTTTAATAAATGGTATTATAAATGATTTTACTGAAAAATCAAAAGAATTAATTCCAAACGGAAATGTCCAAGTTATAGAAAAAGCAAAACTTCCAACAAAACCAGTTAGTCCCAATAAATTTTTAAATATATTTATAGCTTTTATTTTAGGAATAGTCTTTAGTATAGGGTTAATTTTAGTTTTAGATTTTTTTGATAATACAATTAAAACTAGAGAAGATATTGAAGATGATATAGGGCTTATACTTATAGGAGATATACCGGAAATAAGAGGAAATGATATTAAAAATTTAAAGGAGGAGCTAAAAGAATAATGTTAATAAATAAAGAAACAAGTTGTTCTACAGCAGAAAGCTATAGAAAATTAAGAACTAATATAAAATATTTATTTAAGGATAAAAGTTTAAAAAAAGTATTGGTAACAAGTACAGAAAAAGGAGAAGGAAAATCAACTGTATCCTCAAATTTAGCTTGTATTTTTGCAAAAGATAGTAAAAAGACTTTAATAATTGATTGTGATTTAAGATCTCCTAGTATACATGAAAATTTTGAAGTTTCTAATGAAATAGGGTTTTCAGATGTGATTATAGATATTACAAAATTAGAAAAGTCAATAATAAATTATTGTGAATATTTAGATATACTTCCATCAGGAAAAATTCCTAAAAGTCCTTCAGAACTTTTAGGTTCAACCAATATGGATATTTTACTAGAAAAACTTTCGGAGAGTTATGATTTAATAATAATAGATAGTACTCCTTTACTTTCAGTAACAGATGCTCAAATTATATCAACTAAAGTAGACGGAACTTTACTTGTAATTAAAGCTAATAAAGTATCTAAAAAAAATGTTTTAGTATCAAAATCTATATTAGAGAAATTAAATTCAAAAATTTTAGGAGCAGTTTTAAATTGTTCTTATAAAAAATAAAATAGATAGATAATTATATAATATTTATGATAAAATACAATTAAGGAAATGATTACATTAATATATATAATATGGGATTAAAGTGTTTTATTGTTTATTATAATATATTAAGTAGTTTTATTTTAATTTAAGGTTTATTTTAGAAGATTAAGGAGTTTACTATGGAATCAAAGGAAATGAGATTAGCTAAAAAAGCAAAAAAACTTATAGATGAGTTTGAAAGGGTTCAATCGGTTCTTCTAAGTGGAGAATTATCTGATCAAGAAGTGGAAATAAGAGATGATGGAGCTACTATTGTTCTTAAAAATATAATGCCAGGATATAGTGGAGAAGCTATGTTTAAGTTAACTCACATATCTGATGTGGTTAAAGCTTACATTGATCATATGGATGAAGAAAATGATGAAATGATTAAGAGTTACGAAGTTGAAAATACTAATTGGCATGAAAGTGATTTAGGAGATATTTACAGAGAATCTGCTATGGAACATTTAGAAAAAGTTGAAGTAGTAGGAGATAAAGTTAGACATACGTATAAGGAACTTAAAAAGATAGAAGAGAAAGCTAGAGAAATAGAAGGACTATAGGATTTAGTTTTTATTTGTAAAGTAAGGTTATATATTAAATAAACCTTACTTTATTTTATTTATAAATAAAATAACAATATTAATTAAATACACATTTAGGAGATATATTTTTTTGGATTCTATATAGTAAATAAAAGAATAATGAGAGTTAAGTACTTTAAAATAAGGAGAAGATAATTTTGAGGGGAATAGTTTTAGATAAAGGGCAAGAATATTACACAAATTTAAGAAAGGTTTTTAAAGCTTTTAATAACATTCATCTTGAGTATAACTGGCTTATTACAGATTGTTGTGCTTATCCAGAGAATGAAGATATAGAGGAGCTATTATCAAGAGAATATTGTTTTATATCTGGAGAAGAACTAAATAGCATAATTAAAAAAGAAGATTTTCAATTGATTTGGGGTGTTTTAAGTGGTTTCAATAAGAAAATCACTTTAGAAGAGATTATGAAATATAATTTACCATACGCAGAAGATAATAAAAATATTTGGGAGAATCCAGTTTGCATTCAACATCCTCTTTCAGAGATAGAGATAATTTCATGTGATAGCGATAAAACAGTTTTAATAAGCAAAGATGAAAATTTATTAGGTAGTTTTAAAAGCAATTTTCCCTTAAGTGAAGATTTAGAATTTTACAATAGAAAATTAAAAAATAGATTATAAAACTTTAATAAAAAAAGAAATTATTAAAAAATTTATGTTTTTTAGAAAGTAGGAAAATACAATGTTTCATTATGTTTTTAATAGTTTAACTAAAATTTTCTTTGAGTTTTTTGAAAAAAGTTAAGAGGTTCAAAGAACTTAGATTATAAGAGACATTAAGAGTATTTCCATAAAAAACAAATAATTAATTGATTATAAACATATAGGTATATGAGTATTTATTATAATACTTTGAACTGATGTATAATGTCAGTATAAATAAAAGGGATGTAAAAAAGGATGTGAAAAATATGTTATCTAGTAAGAAAATAGTAGATGATTATATTAAAAAAATAGACTGGAGAGTCAATGAAAATTCCAATTCACCATATAGTTTTGGGAGTCTCAATAAACATATAATAGCTGAGGTTTCTAAAGATTACTGGCTTAATGAAGTTTATAAGGATAAAAGAATAATAGATGCTTATAAAAATGGAGATATGCATATTCATGATCTAGGAGGATTAACACTTTATTGTTGTGGATATTCCTTAAGAAACATAATTTTAATGGGAGTACAGGGAATTCCTAATATTCCAACTAGTAGTCCTGCAAAACATTTTGATGCTATATTAAATCAAATAGCTAATTTGGTTACAATATATCAAAATGAGATTATGGGAGCCGTTGCTTTTAATTCATTTGATACATTATTAGCACCTTATATAAAGAAGGATAATTTAACATATGAAGAGGTTAAACAAAATCTACAAAACTTTATATTTAGTATAAATAGTAATAGTAGGGCAGGAGCTGAACCAGCTTTCACTAATATTACCTTTGATCTTTTTCCACCAAAAGACTTAGAAAATGACCCTGCTTTAATTGGAGATAAAATTCAAGAGTTCACATATAAGGAATGTCAAAAAGAAATGGATATGTTAAATAAGGCATTTTATGAACTTATGAATGAGGGAGATTATAATGGAAGACCATTTTCTTATCCAATACCAACTTATAATATAAACAGTAATTTTGATTTTGATAATCCTAATAATGATATGTTATTTGAGATGACAGGGAAGTTTGGGTATCCTTACTTTGCAAACTTTGTTAATTCAGATATGGATCAAAGTGATGTAAGATCAATGTGTTGTAGACTAAATCTTGATTTAAGAGAGCTTAGAAAGAGAAATGGTGGTCTTTTTGGAAGTGGAGATAGTACAGGAAGTATAGGTGTTGTTACAATAAACTTACCAAGATTGGCATATAAACACAAAAATAATGAAAAAGAGTTTTTTAATGCTTTAAAAGAAATATTGATTATAGCAAAAGATAGCTTAGAAAAGAAGAGAAAATGGTTAAATGACAATATTATAAATAAAGATATGTTGCCGGCATTTTCAACTTATGTAGGAACCTTGAAAAATCATTTCAGCACTATAGGAATAGTTGGATTAAATGAGATGTGTGAAAACTTTAATGGAAATAATATATTAACTGAAGAAGGAATGGAGTTTTCAATAAAGGTTTGTAATTTCATAAGAGAAGAATTAATAAACTTTCAAGAAGAAACAGGAAATCTTTATAATTTTGAGGCTACTCCAGCTGAATCAACTTGTTATAGATTAGCTAAAAAGGATGTAGAGGACTTTGAGGATATTATAGTTAGAGGGGGAAGAGAATATCCATACTATACAAACTCATGTCATATGCCGCCTAATGAAGTTAAAAACTTAAAGCAATTATTTGATCACCAAGATAAGCTTCAAGTGTTATTCACAGGAGGAACTGTGGTGCATATTTATTGTGATGGAGCTATAAGTGGAGAAAAGTCAAAACACATAGTAAATACAGTTTGTAAGAAATATAGAACACCTTATGTAAGTATTTCTCCTTTAAATAGATACTGTAAAGAGCATGGATATGTAAAGGAAAGGGTAGAAGAGTGTCCTATATGTGGCAAAAAGCTAGATTTATATCAAAGAATAACAGGCTACTTAAGAAAAGTTGAATTCTTTAATGATGGTAAAAAATCAGAATTTAAGGATAGAAATCAGTTAAGCCTATGATTATAAAAACAAAGGGCATTGTTCATGAGAGAGTAGAGGATGCGCCTTTTATGGGAGCATTAATAAGTGCAGTAGATTGTAACTTAAACTGCAAAGGATGCTTTAATCAACATTTAAAGGATTTACCAAACATAGAGATGGATTCAGAAGATATATTAGATAAAGTGACAAATGATCCTTTTAATGAAGGAATTATACTTGCAGGACTTGAATGGTCACTTCAACCTAAGGAGTTAAGGGAAATGGTTAATTCGGCAAGGAAGAGAAACCTTAAGGTTATAGTTTATTCTGGACTAAGTGAAGAAGATTTTAAGAAAAAGTTCCCTGATATATATGGTTTAAAAGGAGACATGTACTTTAAGTTTGGAAAGTATGATGAAAAATTAAAGGTGAATAATAATATTCAATATGATGTTAAGTTAGCCACATCAAATCAAAAGATATTAAAGAAATAAAGATAAAGAACTGTACCAAGTATTATATAAGTTTTTATACTTTGGTATAGTTCTTTTATTTTGTAAAAATTATTTAGAATAATATTGTTAACTAAATAAAAAAGTTTCATAAATTATATATAAGATTTAAATGATATATATCCCAATAAATATTCATATAATTTTACTATAGATTATTAATAAAAGGTGAATTTATGAAAGATAGAAAAGCTTCAAAGTACCATAGTAGAAGTTCAAGAGTATTTGCACCAGTTCATATTAATTCAAAGGGAGTTATAGACTATAAACTCCCTTTATGTGATTTAATGGATAGTATTCTTAGCAAAAAGAGTTTTAATACAAGTGTAATAACAGAAACATTAGATGGAAATCAATATTATTATGATTATGATTTTGATGGAAAGAATATTATAGTATCTAAAAGTCAGATAATTAATGATTCTCCTGGATTAAAGTTAATTGAGAGATATAAAGGGAATTACTTAGAAAAAGAATTATATAATGACTTAGTTGTTTTAGTATTATATAAGGATGATAAAAAGGTTACAGACACTATCTCTTACAAAAAAGATTTAGGTTTAAATGTTGATATGGTTATAGAGGTAGGGAGTTATTTTTATAGACTACCATTATGTGAGTTTATAGACAATATTATAAGGAAAACTCCAGATATTTTAAATTTTATATATTTTGGATTTGAAGGTGATATGTATTATATTACTCTTGAGTTTGATGGAAAAGATATAAATTACATAAAATATAGTGTTAATAATTCTAAGCTAGATGAAATTGAAAAAGCTATAGGTAATAGATTGGTTAAAGAATTTAGTGGTCATAATAATATTATTCTTAGTTTATATGATGATAATACTCGTGTAAAAGATATTGTTGCTTATAGTAGTAAGTTTTTATATTGAATATTATAAGTAAGCAAAGAATTTATGGTGATATTTTAAAAGGATGGGTTATTGAAGAGTATAAAAATAAATGATTATAATTTAAGATTTGAGCATCTTATTTAAAATAATATTTAGAAGAAACTCAGTTATTACTGAGTTTTTTATGTATTTTATAAAGAAATCTACTAAAAGATTTTTAGAATATTATAGAAATATAAACTTCTTAATTGTTTTTATTTTTAGTTTTTCCTCTAATGAAATTTTTTAAGCTAGATATAACTAATACTAAAACTACAAAATACATTAATATGTAGTTTAAGGATAATAGATTACCATTTCTATCAAAACCGAATCGGTATAATAAAAATGATATTGTTACTAATATGATAAAAATTAAATTAACTTTATTTTGGTATTTTATATTAATCTTTTCGTCTTTCATATAAAAGCTCCTTTTTTTAAGATTATTAAATATATTCTTGCATTAATTTTTAAAATTTTCAATTACATGTGTAAAACTGGCAATATTTTATGAATAATTGGGCAAATATAGAGTTTTATAGTGATTAAAAGTATGACATTGCTTACAGCATACCTTTCAAATATGTAAGAATGATATTTCGCTATAAATGGCTAGAAATAAAGGATTTATATTGAATCGTCAAAAGTTTCGTCAAAAATAAATTTAAAAAATATTTTCTATGATAGAATGTGCTTTATTAAACATATCATTATTGACATGAGAGTATACTTTCATAGTTTGTTCTACTGAATGACCTAATATTTTTGCAGCAGTTTTAAAATCAACTCCATTAGCAATTAATTTAGTAGCGTATGTGTGTCTTAATTCATGAAGAGAAATGTTGAAACCATATTCTTTTAAAAGTATGTTTACTCTTGAAAGAATAGTGTTTTTACTTTTAAAATTGAAAACTCTATTATCTATATTTATTATAGTTTTATATTTTAATAGTTCTTCAGAAACTGAATTAGAAATGGGAATAATTCTAATTGAATTTTTACTTTTAACACTACCTAATCCCCATGAATTATCTTTTAGTATTTTCCATTGTTTATTAACACTTATTAGACAATTATTAAAATCTATATCATTCCATGTTAAACCTAGAATTTCACCGATTCTCATACCTGTATTAACAGCTAAATATACTACTAGATAATATTTATTATTTTTAAATTTTAATAATAAATCGTTAATTTCATCATCATTCAGTGCCTTTTTCTTAGTTGGTATTGGTTTACCTATTTTTATATATTTACTTGGAACTTCATCTAGTATATTGTATTTAAATTTTGCACATAAAAATATGCTATTTAATATTTTTAAATAATATCTTATTGTATTATTATTAAGATGTTCCTTAGTCATATTATCTATTAATTTTTGTATATCTAAGTTAGTTATTTTGCAAAGTTCTTTGTCATTTAAATCTTGAAACCTATGAAGCACTGTTACTAAGCCGTCTATTGTCTTAGGTTCTTTGTATAGCTTTTCATGCTCTAGATACATATCTGAAAAAGCTTTAAAAGTTATTTTCCCAAAACTATTATTGCTTGTTTTTATATTTTTCTTTAAATCTTGTAGCATCTTTTCAGCAATAGGTTTAGCTTCTTTTTTTGTCTTAAATCCTTGTTTAGATTTTTGCCTCCATTTTCCATTGTAATCCTTATAGCTTATTATAAATTGCCATCCTTTATCTTTTTGCCTATAAGTTACGTTATACTCCATATCTAACACCTCTTTTAAAATTAAAATAAAATTTTTTGATACGAATATATGTTCTATAAAATCTATAAAATAAACAGTTGAAAATCAACTGGTTAAAACATTTTACATATTCCTAATGATGGAATAAAGTATATTATGTAATTATCAATTTTATACATAACGCCATATTTAGCTCTGTAATAATCAATTGCTTGATCAAAGTATTCTTTAGTTACACCTAAAAAATCAGCTATTTCAAAAGCATTTCTACAATTATTTTCAAAAGCGTTAATTAATCCAACTAAGCCAACAGCTTTATCAAACCCCCAGCGCCTGGCAACTAATTCTTGTTTTTTATTACATATTTCAGTTTGATCAGTAATATCACCTAAATTTTTAATATAGTGTCCAAGTTCTTCAGCTAAAATACATGTTTTTTCTTTGGTATTTATATTACTATTAATAACTATTATATTATCAACGCATTTTCCGCAAGGTTTATCTGTGCCAAGATCAATTTCAATGACCTTAGCACCATGACATTCGGCTTCATACATTAATCTTTCGTATTTAGTCATATAAACCCACCTAACTTATTTGAGATTTTTTAAAGCTTTATTTATTTTTTCATTCATTAAAGCTTTTTCTTCATCAGTTAAATTGTCATCATGACAAGCTACTAAATAAGGAGTTTTTTGATTTTCTATTAGAGTAGCAGCAAATTCAGTATCTAAAGAATACTTAGGCATTTCTAATAAATCCTTAGTATACGAAAAAACTTTATCTTTTCCTAAGTCATTAAGTTTTCTTAAGTCTTCTATATGTATTTCTTCATCTTTAGATAAGTTGTTTGAATTTTCGCCAACTTCATCTAAACCTAAAAGCCATATAGGACTTACGTCTAAAGCAGCAGCTATAACTCCTAATTTATCTACAGGCATATTTTTTATTGATCCTGTCTCATATCTTTGTAGAGTAGATTTACTCATATTAGTTTTAGAAGCTAAATCTTGATATGAAAGCTTTAGTTCTAATCTTCTACTTTGTATTCTATTCATTATCATTTGCATGTTTGAGTCATCAAGTAAATTTTTCATTTAATCACCTCATAGTTTAATTATAAAATATTTTTTCATAAATGCAACGATTTTTTGAAAAAACTTAAAGAAAAGTTGCATAAATGGGTTGACTACATTTTTCAGAAGTGTTATGATTTAATCATCCTAAATATGCAACGGAGGTGAGAAAATGGTTTATAGCAAATTAAAAGGGATTATGAAAGAAAATGCTTATTCTCAGGGTAAGTTAGCAAAAGAATTAAATATAACCACTCAGAGTTTAAATGCTAAGTTAAATGGGAGAAGTCAATTTACCATTAAAGAGGCTATAAATATTATATCTATTTTTAATATAAAAAATCCAAATGATATATTTGAAATTTTTTTTGCAAATAATATCCCAAATATGCAACGAGATATAAGTTAAGGAGGAAATAAATGAATAACTTAATGATTTTCAAAAATGAAGATTTATCAATCGATGTAAGAACAATTAAAAATGAAGATGGAAGTATTTCAATTAATGCTGAAGATACTGCTAGAGGGCTTGGATTTATTCAAAATCAAAATAAGAATGGAAAACTTTATATAAGTATAAGATGGGAAACAATCAATAATTATTGTAAGGAATTTAATTTCCCCAACAAGTTGGGGAAAGATGATTTCATTCCTGAGAGCTTATTTTATTTATTAGCAATGAAAGCTAATAATGAGGTGGCAAGAAAGTTTCAGACTTGGCTAGCTGTGGATGTAATACCTCAGATAAGGAAAAATGGACAATATCAAATGAAACCAACATCTAATTTAGAACTTTTAGAGTTACAAGTTAAAGCGTTAAGAGAAGTTGAAGAGAGGGTAATTGAAGTAGATAAGAAGTTTGATGATTTACCGCTATTTGAAATAGACAGTAAAGATTTAAAGAAGAAAGTTAATAGAGTTGTAGTTTCATTACTAGGTGGTAAGAAGTCTAATGCATATAAGCCTTTAAGTAAAAAAGTGTTTTCAGATTTATATGGACAGATTCATAGAGAATTTGGAGTTGATACTTGTGCAGCTATTAAGAGAAAAGATTTAGATTTAGCTAAAGAGATAGTTGATAGTTATACATTACCAAGAGTATTAAAAGAAGAAATTGAACTTGCTAATAGCCAATTAGCATTTGCTCAATGATAAAGAAATGAAAGGAAAGATTAAGATGGAAAATAAAATAACTGCCCAAGTCAATAAAGAGCAGTTAAAAGTTAAATCTATAATACAAACTGTATTAAATTGTTTATTAATTATTACTGTTTTAGTAAATATAGTTTCTCTTTTTAAAAGAGAGAATATAAATAAGCAATTACAAATGCAGATTGAAGAAAATAAATTGGCTATACAAAAGGTTGATTTAATAGTTGACCAGCTTGAAAAAGAAATTACTAATCTTCAGAAGAAAGGTTCTTTAGATTAGAGTTTAATTTTTCTAATTCTTTAGTTAACTTAATATTGGTTTCAGTATTTTGTTGAATAGTTTTAGTCATATGTTCATTAGATATATTACTTTGTGTATCAGAATAAAGTCCATATACAAAAAATAATAGGGTAACAACAATATTAATAATATTTAAAATATCTGATTTACTAAGTTTACTATTTTCAAAAGTTTCCTTTGTCGAGTCTATAGAACTAACATAAGAATCGATATCACTATTGACTATATTATTTTCATTACAAAATTCTTTAAGTGAATCAGTGAATGAATATATGCTTTCAGCTAATTCATTTGAAAACAAATTATAGTTTATATTTGAAGTTAATTTAGTTAATTGATTTAAGTTAATAAATGAGTCATTATATATTGCTTTTACCATAGAACTAATATTTTCAATATTTAAAGTATTAAAATCTTTAACCATTTGTTGGAGTTGTAAATTAATATTTGGCAATGGAAAAGTAATTTTACTAAGTTGAGAAATTTGTTTCATGCAACTTTCGATTGAGTAAACACTAGAAGCAAGAGTGAAATTTGGCTTGTAAATTGGAGTAGGAATTTTTATAGAGTTTCTAATTAATTTACTATAAATTTCATTATTAGATTTCATATTAACCATAATTATACCACCTTTCATAATTTATTTCGACTTGGCGGAGCCGATACTTAAATTATAAAGGTTGGAAATATATAGGACAAGTATCAGTAAACAGCGAATCCCTCTGATACTAAGGGAATGAATAAGACAAGCTTTAATTAAAACCTAAGGATAAGTAAATCGAAGGAGGGCAAGAAATGGCACAACTATTAACACAAAAAGACTTAGCAGAACGTTGGCAAATGAGTGTTAAGTCTATTGAGGAGTATAGAAAAGCAGGAATTATCCCTACTGTAGAAGGGATTCCTGCAATAAGATTTAATTTACAAACTATTTTGGAGCTAGAAGGAACTAAATTAGAAAGATTTAGTCCATTAGAACGTAGACGTATGGAAATGGAGTTAGATGAAGTAAAAGAAGAGAACCAAAAGTTAAAAGATATCTTAAGTAATGTACTAAGTAATTTAGCACCAATAATAAGTCTTGTAAAGGAGGTTTGATATGTTTACGCCAGGAGGAAAAATAGTCTTTGGAATAATAACAACAGCAACAACTTTATTTTTAAGTGTTTATTTTTTAGATAAATCTATAAATGAGAAAGATCCTAAAAAAAGTTTTAAGTATTTAATGTTATTTGTTGGATGTACTTTAAGTTTTATCTTTTCAATAAATGTAAGTTAGGGGTGATGTTATGAACTTTAAAGATATACAGAGTTTAAAGGCTAGACATAGTAAAGAAGAGTTTGAAAGTATCTTGTTAGCTGTAGAGCAGGATTTAAAATTTAATAATATTAGATTTAAGAAACCTATTCCAAAGAAAAAGTTTTTAGAGGTTCTTAACATAACAGAAAGTTTGTTTAGGAGGATTATATGAAGAAAGTAAATATAGGATGTTTAGTAACTGTAATAGGTTTAGTTATTATATGGTGTTTCTTTTACTATTTATCTTATAAGGTTTGGTGTTGGTTATGGACTTAGTAAAAGTATCAAAGAACATAGCTGATAGAGTACAAGAAAGGTTTAGCGATTTAAAAGTAGACAAGCCTTTAAGTAATTTAATAGAGGAAGAAATAAAAAGAGAGTGCATTGGCACCGACCAAAGTAACCAATGTACTCATAAAAAATAAATTTCAAAGAAAGTTTAACATAATAAATTTAAGGAGGCAAGTTATGATTAATATACCAGATTGTTGTTATGAATACGGAAATGATGAAAAAGAGCCAAAAGTAGCTTTTGAGTGTAGTTGGTGTGGTGAGTGTATATATGTTGGAGATGATTATTACGATATAGGGGATATAAAAATGTGCTGTGAATGTAATGATGAATGTAAGTCAGTAGCAGAGGAGGGATTCTAATGGAAGAGAGATTAGAGTGGCTTAGAGAAAGACAGAAAGGAATAGGAGGCTCCGATATAGGAGCTATCCTAGGATTAAATAAATATAAAACAGCTTTTGAAGTTTATTTAGAAAAAACAGAACCTATTTTAGAAGTAGGAGAGCAATCAGAATCAGCCTATTGGGGAGATCAATTTGAAGAAGTAGTTGCTAAAGAATTTGAAAAGAGAACTGGTAAGAAAGTAAGAAGAGATAGAAGGCACTTTCAAAATAAAGATTATCCATTTATGGTTGCTAACATAGATAGAAGAATTGTAGGAGAAAATTCAATTTTAGAATGTAAAACAGCTAATCAGTATTTAGCTAAGGAATGGGAAGAGGAAGAGGTACCTGCTAGTTATTTAGTACAAGTTCAACACTACTTAGCAGTTACAGGAGCAACTAAAGGATATATAGCAGTTTTGATTGGTGGACAAAAGTTTATTTGGAAAGAAGTTGAGCGTGATGATGAACTTATAGAATACATTATTGAAGCTGAAAAAGATTTTTGGAAAATGGTCAAAGACAAAACACCACCTGCATTAGATGGTTCAAGTGCTGCTGAAAAATGGGTTAATGAGAGATATAAAAAAGTTAATGAAGGTGAAGTTATAAAACTAGATTCATCATGGAAGGAGTTACTTAATAAAAGAAAAGAACTCAAAGAATATAAAGATAATGTAGAGCAAGAAATTAAAGAGATAGAGAACCAATTAAAGCAAAACATAGGATATGCAGAGTATGCTAATGTTCCTGGATATAGCATTAGTTTAAAACAATCAGTAAGAAAAAATTTAGATAGTTCAAAAATTAAAGAATTACTTAAAGATGATTATGAAAAATATTTAAAAGAAAGTATAAGCAGAAGATTAATAATTAAGGAGGAAAAATAATATGGCAACAGCATCAAGTTTAAAAAATCAATTAGCAAAGAAGGGAACTGGTAATAGTTTATCAGTTGGAAATACAGTTAAAGGATTAATGGATAGTCCAACTATAAAGAAAAGGTTTGAAGAGGTATTAAATGAAAAGGCACCTCAATATATGAGTTCAATAGTTAACTTAGTTAATTCAGATACTAACTTACAAAAATGTGAAGGAATGAGTGTAATAGCAAGTTGTATGGTAGCAGCAACAATGGATTTACCAGTGGATAAGAATTTAGGGTATGCATGGGTAGTCCCATATGGTAATAGAGCTCAATTTCAAATGGGTTATAAAGGGTATATTCAATTAGCATTAAGAACAGGTCAATATAAGTCTATAAATGTAGTTGAAATAAGAGAAGGCGAATTAGTTTCATGGAATCCATTAACAGAAGAAATTGAGGTTGACTTTAGCAAACGTGAGAGCGATGCAGTAATTGGATATGCAGGATATTTTAAATTAATAAATGGATTTGAAAAGACAGTATTCTGGACCAAAGAAGAAGTTAATAATCATGCTAATAAATTTTCAAAGACAGTTAATTCAAAAAATTCTGTTTGGAAAAGCAACTTTGATGCGATGGCCAAGAAAACAGTTCTAAGAAACCTACTATCTAAATGGGGAATTTTAAGTATAGAAATGCAAAAAGCATATACAGCAGATGAAAACTTAATTAATAAAGGTCTAATGGATGATATAGAAAATGTACAAGCTAACATTGAAGGTATTCAAGAAAACAATGAGAATGAAGGTGTTATTGAAGCTGATTATACAGTTGATAGTAACAATGAAGTGCTTGAAGGGCAACAAGATATATTTGAAGGAGCATCATTATAAGATAGGAGGGGTTAGTTATGGCAGAAGGATGGATAAAGCTTTATAGAAATATTCAAGAACATTGGATATGGCAAGATCCACAAAAGTTAAAATGGTGGCTAGACATTCTTCTTCTAGCTAACCATAAGGAAAATAAATTTTTGCTAGGGAATGAATTAATGGAAGTTGAGAGAGGGGAACATCACACATCAGAGTTAAAATTAGCCGAAAGATGGGGTGTATCAAAAACAACAGTAAGAAAGTTCTTAAAGTTACTTGAAAGTGAACAAATGATTGAACTTAAAAAATCGAAAAAGGGTACCACCTTGAAAGTTAGTAATTACAACGATTATCAAGATTTTTCAGAGGGTGAAAAAACCATAAAAAAACCACAAAAAAACCATAGCGTATACCACAAAGAAACCATAGAAGAACCATATGCTATACCACAAAAAAACCATGAGGTATACACAAACAATAATGAAAAGAATGAGAAGAATGAAAAAAATGAGAAAGAAGGAGAAGAAGTAGTAAAATCAACCTCACCTCGTTCCTATCCTTCTCCTAGTCATAAATTATTAGCTAATTACTTAACAGATGTATGTTATAGAACTTTCTTTAACAATGCAGATATTGTTGAAGAAAATGAAGTTATAAAAATTAAACCAGAGAATGATTTTTCTAGAGGAGCTATTGAGAAGTATGTTCCAACACTAGAAATTCAAACTCATAAAAAAATAGAGGTGATTTAAGTGAAAGTTAATTTACTAGAAGTTTATTCAGTACATGAGCTAGCATTAAAGACCTACAGAGATTTAGCTAAAAGAAAAATAGAAAGAAATAGAGAAGTAGATGCTTATTTAAAAGTTAGAGAAATAAGTGGAAGAAAGAAATGGAATGTTAGATTTGGAGGATATAGGTGGTAGTAGTTACAGGAAAGATAAGAGGAAAGGCTAGGCCGAGAGTTTGTAGAGGCCATGCCTTTACTCCTAAAGATACAATTGAGTATGAAAAGTTAGTAAGAGAGTGTTATAAGAAACAAGATGGAAGATACCTAGAAGGAGCTATAAAGGCTTTGATAATTGCTTACTATAAAATACCTAAGTCTTATACTAAAAAACGTGTACAAGTCATAAGGGATGGATTAGAAAAGCCAACAAAGAAACCAGATGCGGACAATATAGGAAAGGTTATATTAGATAGTTTAAATGGAGTAGCTTATAAGGATGATAGCCAGATTATAGATCTTAGAATTAAAAAAGAATATACGGAAGAACTTGAGAGAGTTGAATTTGAATTTAGATAAATAGAAAATGTTCTTTTTAAATTTAATAATGCGGTATTGAGGGCATATACATGCCAAGCAACAATTAGTATAATTTTATTATTATGTAAGTTTATTATTCAATAAACTATATGATAATTTCAAATTTATTAGGAAGGAGTTAATCTATAATGAAAATAGACTGGAATTTTTTACTTTCAGTAATAACTATTATTGTTGCTAGTTATGCACTAATACAAACCCACCATCAAATGAAATTGAGCAACAAACAACATTTATTTGATAAGCGTATGGAAAACTATCTAATTGCTATGGGATTGATACAGTTATATAGAAATAACTGTAAGGATTTCGATAAGGATTTCGATGAAGAAAAAGATGAACCAATTTTTGCTTTAAAGTCATACTTTATATGGTTGACAAATAACACTTATTTGGAAGAAATCACTACTGCAATAGATAATCCACTAAAAAACCCAGGTCATAAAGAGTTTTTAATTAAATTGGAGAAATTAAAGGAAGTTGGAACTAAGATCAAATTTTTATTTCCTGATAATGCATCTGATGCATTAGGAGACTTTGTTTTTAGTTATCAGGAATTGCTATTTTCAATGTATCAGTATCAAATACTTTTAAATAATATGTATGAAATTAATAAAGATCATAAATTAAGTCTTGAGGAAATACAACAAAAATTTGGGGAACCAAAGCATAGGCTTAAGCTGCAAAGGTCTTTTCAAAATTTAAAACAAGCAGACGATTTATTAAAAAAGAAAAATGTTGAAGAAAAAATTAAAAATCAAATAAAATTATTATAGATAACAGTTTGTTAATTAATTACTTAAATAAAAAAATAAATCAAATATATTATTAAAATACCGTATTATTCAAAATGAATATGCGGTATTTTTATTTAAATTCAGAGATTAAGAGAAGTGATATATATGACAAAGAATCAAATAGGTTTCTTTGATAAACCTAAAATAAAGTTGTTGGAGGATTGGACAAGGCTCCATCCTCTATTAACTAAAAATAGCGTTCATGAGGTTTTTATTGAAAGGGAGAACTATTGCATCATCTTGATAGATAAAACTTTCTATGGCGTTTATAAGAAGGATATAGAGCGGTGTTAGATTTTAGCCATGTATTAAAATTTATTTTATATAATAAAAAAACGGATACTTAAAGTATCCGTAAACTATCACACGAGGGGATTCGAACCCCCACGGCCATATGACCGACAAGTTGGCAACTTGTTGCGTCTGCCTATTCCGCCACATGTAGAAAATGAATTATTTCTAATTCATTTATATTTTAGATCAAATGAACAAAAATGTCAACAAAAATACAAATATAATAAAATTTAGGAGGTATATATGAATAAAGAGCTATTCAGAAAAACAGAAAATTTACTTAAGAATTACAATAGATTAGAAACTGAAATTAAATTAATAAAAGCAGAAATTGAAGATATTAAAGAATCTTATACTGGTTGTGTGGCCATTGGATATAGTGAGAAAAGTGGATCAACAAATAAATTTAGCAGTATGGTTGAGGATGAAATTATAAGAAAAGAGAAAGATCTATTCTATCTTAAGAGAGATTTAGAGTATAAGGTTAAGTTGAAAAGAAGAATAGACTTAGCTATACAAACACTTAGAACTAAAGAAGAGAAAGATTTAGTTAAATTAAAGTATATTAATCAGCCCAATGTTAGTTGGGGGAATGTGGCTTACATTTTAAGATATAATAAGGATTACTGCAGGAAAGAACTAAGGAATAAGATAATAAGGCAGATTGCAGATTTTATATTCTATAATCCAGGAGTTCAAGAAAGGTTTATTATATAAATATACCCCATATCTATACCCGTTTAATACCCACCATATACCTACTTTTATATGTTATTATGTAATTGTGGATAGGGTAAAGCGTTCATTGATGATCCTCCTGGATGTAAATTAAAACTTAACTAACGGAAAGAGCAAGGTGTAAAAGCCTTGCACGTGGAAGGAAGAGTATTAATAAAGGTGCAACTCCTTTACCTTCCTAAATAATACTTCCTTTTAAGTTTATTTTTTCATACAAAGTCTAAGCTGGATTAAGTTCCTGCTAATATGGGGAGATAGTTTAATTGGTAAAACATTGGTCTCCAAAACCAAAGTATGAGGTTCAAATCCTTGTCACCCCGCCATTAAAAATTAAATAACCTCTGGATTACGGAAAAGAATTTAGTTTAGACTAGGTTCTTTTTTATTTTGATTTTTGTAAAACTTTACCTTATAATAATTATGTGAAATTTTATTATATATTAAGTGTTGGGAGGGGAACTATGAGAAAAGCTTTTTGGGGGTATATTCCATATGATGATAAGACTTTTGAAAAATTGTGGGAAACTGCAGATTTTGTTTTAGATGCTAATATACTATTAAATCTATATAGATATTCGAATAATACAAAAGAAAAAGTGTTAAATAGTTTAGACAAAATATCTGAGAGGATATGGATACCAAATCAAACTGGTATAGAATATTTTAATAATAGAGTCTCAATAATTTTAGAGCAAAGTAAGATTTATGATGAGGTTTTAGAAGAATTAAGTTTTTCTAAAAGTATAGATTATATAAAAGCTTTAAGACATTCAACTTTAGAAGATAAAAAGCCGGAAATTATAGAACTTTTACAAAAGTGTGAAAATAAAATAAAAGAAATTATAAATGAGGATAAGAAGAAATCTGAAAATATAATTGAAGATGATTACATTTTAAAAAAAATAGTTAATATATTTGATGGTAAAGTGGGTTCGTCTTTAACTGATAAAGATTTAGAAAGCTATAAAAAAGATATTGATATAAGATATTCTAAAAAGATACCACCTGGATACAAGGATAATAAGAAAAATGATGATAAAAAATATGGTGATGCTATAAATTGGTTAGAAATAATAAAATACAGTAAAAATAATAAAAAAAATATTATTTATATAACAGATGATAGAAAAGAAGATTGGATTGAGATAATAGAGGGTAAAAAAATTGGTCCAAGAAAAGAATTATTAAATGAGTTTTATCGTTCAACTGATGGAAATATTATATACATATATAATACCTATAGTTTTTTAGAAGCATTCAATAAATATATTAATACGGAGAATAACATAGGAAAAGATGTAATGGATGAAATAAAAGACTTAGATACTATTTTAAATGATTTTGATAGTAAAAAAATTAGTATAATGAGCAAAAAAATATTTGATAAATTTGTAGGATTGGGTGTAGAACCTAATTGTTTGATAATGATTAATCAAGAAAAATTCAATAAATATATGGAAATCATTAAAGATTGTCAAGAAGGTGGAGCAGATTTTCATTTATTTATAGATGATTTAAAATTTTTGGAGTTCGTAGATAATTTATTAGTGTTGGAACCAACGATTTCATTATCTAAAAATAAATATTATTATGAGTTGTATAAGAATTTTATAATAAAAAATAAAGTAACTGTATAAATTTAAGTAGATAGAGTTTTTTTAATAAAAGCTCTATTTTTATTCTACTAAAGAAAGGTGGTGTTGTTATGAAGCTTACACCAAAACAGAAGGCGTTTGCTGAATATTATATTGAAACAGGCAACGCCACAGAATCAGCTATTAAGGCAGGATATAGTAAAAAGACAGCTAGGGTAATAGGACAAGAGAACTTGCTAAAACCTGCCTTGAAATCTTATATAGATGAAAAGATGAAAGAATTAGAAAGCAAAAGGATAGCTAAAGCAGAGGAAGTGCTAGAGTATCTAACTAGAGTTCTAAGAGGAGAAGAAACAGAACAAGTAGTAGTTACTGAAAATATAGGTGATTTTATGAGTGAGGCTAAAGTTGTTGATAAGGAAATTTCGGCTAAAGATAAAATCAAAGCAGCAGAATTATTAGGTAAAAGATATAGATTGTTTGTTGATAAAGTTGAAAAGGATAGTAACGTAAATGTTAATTCTACAACTAAACTAGATTCTATACTTAACCAGTTAAAGGATGATGACGATGAGTGATGAATACAAGTTATCAGATAAGTATTTAGCTTTTTTAAAACATAGAGCACCAGTAGAAGCATTGGAGGGAACAACAGCAGCAGGAAAAACTACAGTAGGAATATTAAAGTTTATGCTGATGGTTGCAGAATCTCCTAAGAAAATGCATGTTATTGCTGCTAAAACAACTGGCGTTGCTGAGAAAAACTTAATACAAAAAGAATATGGAATTACTGATGTATTTGGTGATTTAGTCAAGTATAACGGTAATGGTGATAAAGATAATAAAATACCTCATATAAGATATATAACTCCTAATGGTGAGAAAATAATATATATACTAGGTTATGATAACGTAGATAAATGGAAGATGGCCTTAGGTTCTCAATTCGGTTGTGTACTTATAGATGAGGTTAACACAGCTAGTATTGAATTTGTAAGAGAAATATGTACTAGAAATGATTATCTTATGATGACACTTAATCCAGATGATCCTAACTTACCTATATATTCAGAATTTATTAATTGTTGTAGACCATTAGAAAAATATAAGAAAGATGTTCCAAAAGAGATAATGGAGCAGTTAAATTCGGAACCAAAGCCTAACTGGACTTATTGGTTCTTTTCTTTTTATGATAATGCATCATTAAGTGAGGAAGCTATTGAAAAGAAAAAGACGAGTGCTCCTAAAGGTACTAAGCTATATAAGAATAAGATACTAGGGTTAAGAGGAAGAGCAACAGGATTAATATTCTCTAATTTTGAAAGAAAGAATAATGTATTATCTAAAGAACAGGTTATTAAACAAATAAAAGATAAGAAATTAAAGTTTGTTCAATTTACAGCAGGATTAGATACCTCATATTCTCAAAATAGTCCTGATACCTTTGCATTTACTTTCTTAGGTATTACAGATAAGAAAGAATTAGTAATGCTAGATGAAGAGGTGTATAACAATAAAGACCTAGAAACTCCATTAGCTCCTAGTGATATAGCTCCTAAATACTTTAAGTTCTTAGAGAAGAATAGAAATGAATGGGGATTTGCTAGAGATGTATTTGTAGATTCAGCAGACCAAGCAACTATAACGGAGCTTAAGAAGTTTAAGAGAACTAATCCATGTATGTATAACTTTATTAACTCTTATAAGAAAGTAACTATATTGGATAGAATACATTTAGCTTTAGGTTGGATTAATACCAATGGTAAAGTATTTTATTATGTTTTAGATACTTGTAAAGAGCATATAAGAGAACTTGAATGTTATTCATGGAAAGAGGATAAGTATGAGCCAGAGGATGCAAATGATCATACAATTAACTCTAGTCAGTATGCATGGATACCTTTTAGAAAGATAGTAGGAGATTATATAACATAAGCACTTTCCTTAATTGTATATTTATTGTAAAATTACAATGAACGGAGGTGATAATTTGAATAAAATAATAAAATGTTTGAAAAAAATAATAAATTTTTTAAAATTAATACTCATTATTATTGCTATAGTATTTTCGTCTATAGTATTAATAGCAAGTATTGTTTATTTATGTTTTGCTATAATATATTTACTACCTATAGGAATTGAATTTATAAATGGCAATTATGTTGCTACATCTACTATGATGCCAAATTACTCAACAGTTTTCCAATCAATCTTTACATTGGTTAGTATATTTACTTCTTTATCAGTTAGTTTATTATTATATAAGTTAAATAAACAACAAAATGCAGTTAAGTATAATAAAGAATTAGTAGCTCCTGCTAATTTAGTTTATTTTAAGATAAAATATTATCTTATACATCATTTAATTGAAGAGTTACGAAGAAATAGGAATAGGATAAGTAATGATCAATATCGAACTCAAAATGGATTAGAAGAAAGTGATTCAATAATTTATGAAAATATTGCTCAAGTTAATGTTGATACTTTAGAAAATAATATTTATAAAATTTTATGTGAGTTAAATGATGATAGAAGTATAAATAAACTATTAGGTCTATATGAGGATATGAGAAGAAGTAATTCAATAATATATATTTTAAAAGATGAATTAACAAACTCATGTAATCTTGTTGAAACTAGGGGATATGAATGGGTTAAGGTACTAGTAGGTCTACATAATAATAACTTTGAGTGTTTAAATGAAGATTATAAAAAAATCATGTATAGATTATTAGAATTAAGCAAAAGGAAAAAATAAACCGATAAAAATTTATCGGTTTATTTTTTGTAAGGAGGAGTAGAAGTGGGGTGGTTTAAGAGTATGTTAACTAAAGCAGCAATTAAATATTTAAATGTTCAACCAGCATTAATTAATCCTATTACTATACAAGAAGCTTATACCTATGAAACTAATGTGATTAGAAATAAGCTTTGGTATAGGGGAGAACCATACGAATTGGACCAATTCTTTAAGAATATATCAAGTGATCCAGTAAATAAAGCTAGGTTTTGGAGTGCTGTTCCAAGTGAAGATTTAAGTATAAGAAAAATACATAGTGGATTACCTGCAATGATAGCTGATAAGTTAAGTGATATAGTTGTAGCTGACTTAGATAGTATAGAAGTTACAGGAGAGAATTATAACACATTATGGGAAGAAATAAGAAAAGATAATAAGTTTGATGATATGCTAGGTGATATAATTGCTACTACATTAGTTAGTGGTGATGGAGCTTTTAAACTATCTATAGATACAGAGATAAGCAAATATCCAATAATAGAGTTTTTCGATGGTGATAAGGTTGAATATATAACTCAAAGAGGAAGATTAAAAGAAATAAAGTTCTATACTTTTTATACTAAAAATAATAGACAATATAAATTAAGTGAAACTTATGGAAAAGGATATATAAACTATAATTTATATGATAGTAATGGAAATGAAGTTTCTTTAAATACACTTGATGAAACTAGAGAACTTGCAGATGTAACATATAAAGATGATTTTATAATGGGAGTACCATTAATGTTCTTTAAATCTCCTAAGTTTGAAGGAAGAGGGAAGAGTATATTTGATAATAAATCAGATGCCTTTGATGCATTAGATGAAGTTATATCTCAATGGATAGATGCCATAAGGGATGGGAGAGTCCAAAAGTATATACCAGAGGATTTAGTTCCAAAAGATATTAATGGTAATTTAATGAAACCTAATCCTTTTGATAATAGATTCTTAAAAGTAGGTTCTAGCCTTGCAGAAGATGCAAAGAATGAGATAGATATGAAGCAAGCTAATATAAATTATGAGGCTTATGTTGAAAGTTATTCTAATGCTATTGATATGTGTCTACAAGGTATAATAAGTCCTAGCACTTTAGGAATAGACCTTAAAAAAACAGATAATGCAGAAGCTCAAAGAGAGAAAGAAAAAACTACTTTATATACTAGAGGAAAAATGGTTGATATATTAACAGAGGTTATACCAGAGTTAGTTAATATAATCTTAAAGACCAATGATGTATTAAATAAAAAGAATACTGGAGAATATGAAGTAAGTATTGTATTTGGAGAATATGCAAGTCCTAGCTTTGATACAGTAGTAGAAACTGTAGGGAAAGCTAAAACCTATGGAGTAATGTCTATAGAGCAATGTATTGAGGAAATGTATGGAGATACATGGACAGATGAAGAAAAGGAAGAAGAGATAAAAAGAATAAAGGAACAGAATGGCTATCTTGTAGCTGAAGAACCTAAGACAGTAGATGATTCTGATATTTCATATACTGATGATAATGAGGTTGAAACAGATGGACAAGAGGGATAAGGATATACAATTATTAGCTGATATACTTAGAGGAATTACTGAAAATAAAATAAAAGAAAATGCTAAAAAGGAAAGAGATAAGTCTTATGATATTAGAAATATATTCGAGCAAATGGAGCTTGATTTAATTTCTAGTATGCATAGGGCTTTTTATTTTCACCAAGCCGAGCAGAGTAAAGAAGGATTTCAATGGGAACAATGGCAAAGGACTAAGCTTAGAGAAATTGAAAAGTATAGAAAGAGAAATAAGAAACTAGTTGAGGAATATAACAAGCCTATCCAAGAAGCTATAAACAGAGAGATTCAAGGGGATTTTACTAAAGGTCAAGAAAATGCAGAAAAGTTAATAGATGAAGTAAAGATAAAGTTTCCAGAGAATATAAAAGAACCTCAAACAGTTAGAGAGTATATTGCTAAAGAACTAGGGAAAAAGACTAATCCACAAGTTGAAGAAAACTTCTTTGGTATTAACGAAAAGAAACTTAATGCATTACAAGAAACTGTTACAAATGATTTAAAAAAGGCTCAAATGTCAGTTTTAAGAAAGATGGATGATGTATATAGGCAAATAATATTTAAAACTCATGTATATTTGCAAAGTGGTACTAAGACTATTAATCAAGCTATAGATATGGCTACTAAGGATTTTCTTGAGAAAGGTATAAATAGTATAACTTATAAGAATGGTAAACAAGTTAATATTACTAGTTATGCAGAGATGTGTTTAAGAACAGCAAGTCAAAGAGCTACATTTTTAGGTGAAGGAAAGAAAAGAGATGAATATGGAATACATTTAGTAGTTGTTACGGCTCATGCTAACACTTGTAAAATGTGTGAACCATGGCAAGGAAAAGTATTGATTGATGATATATTTTCTCATGGTACTAAAGAGGATGGAGATTATCCATTATTAAGTGAGGCTGTAGGAAAAGGATTCTTACATCCTAACTGTAGGCATACATTAGCAACTTATTTCCCTGGTGTAACAAGACTTCCAGTAGTTCCTAATGGTGAAGATGCTATTAAACTTTATGAGGTTGAACAGAAACAGAGATATTATGAAAGACAATTAAGAAAGTGGAAGAGATTCAAGGCTGGTACTTGTGATGAAGAGAATAAAGAAATAGCAAGTAAAAAGGTTAAAGAATTAGAAAAAGCTTTAAAGGATCATTTAGAAAGTAATAAAGAGCTTAGAAGAAATAATTATAGAGAAAAAGCTAGAGAAGGCTTAAATATTAAGGATGCTAATATAGAGGCAGAAGTATTGAAGCAAAAGTTTCAAAATGCTAAAATTAAAGAAATAAGAGATTTCATTAAGAATAATCAACCTTTAAAAATAGAGGTTGGGAAACAAGGTAAACATATTTTAGGACATAACAACTACATTGAAGGTAGAAGTTATTTAACCATATCTTTAGAAGAGGCACAAGAACTTATTAATAAGTATGCTGGTACTGGTGCTTTAGATATGGATTCTAAAGGTAACTGGAGAAAAAAAGAAATAATAAAAACAGATAAGAAAATAGGTGTTAATGTAAGTATGTTAGATGGTTCAGAAAACAAAACAAATAACTTTAAAATACATTATTCTAAAAAAGGAACTCATATAGTTCCTAATTAAAGAGGTGATTCCATGTTTAACTTAGTAGAGACATTAAGAGATATAATGAAAACTCATAAGCTAGATAATAATCTTAAGTTAAAAATAAAAACTGTTGATGGGAATATCATTATTGGACCATATGAAGGATTTACACAAGCTTTAGATAATGAACCAGAGATAGCAAGTATAGAAATAAAAAAAGATGAATATAACATAGAGCTATATGAAAATGAAATAGCTTCAATAGAAGTGTAGTAAGTTAATTTTGTTTTGGGGGATAAAATGGAAAGAAAAGTATTTATAGAAGGTAAAAATAAAAGTGAACAAGCTTATATAGGTTGGGAGTCAGAAGAATTATACCTAATTGGAGTAAAGGATGGATATAAAAGTTCAGCTGATGATCTTCTTGACAAAGCAATATTAGAAGGCCATAAAAATAGAATTGATATATTAGATAAATATATATTTCCAATAATGTTCTTATATAGACATAGTATAGAAATAAGCTTAAAACTTATATATAGAAGAGTTAATGGAAAGATACCAACTGGACATAATCTTATGACATTATGGGATAGAGTTGACAAGGATGTTTTAAACCTTTTAAATAATGATATTAAATTAAAAAAGCTTGAAGAAAAATATAATACTAAAATTTATAGATTAAATATTGATAAAAAGTTATTAAATGAGATTAAAAACTTGATAAAAGAATTACAAGGTATTGATTCTAATGGAGATGTTTGGAGATATCTTATCAATAAAAATGGAGATTTATATTTTAATAAGTGGAAATTTATAGATTATCCGAATTTAAAAAATACTATTAATTATATCTATGAGTTTTTAGATGGTTTATATTGTGAAGTTGATGAAATTCTAGTAGTAAGAAAGTCTTAGGAAACTAAGGCTTTTTTATTTTGTCCAAAACTTGCTTAAGACCTTAAACTGTGCATGGAATTAACAGCCGACAGGCTATAAATGGAGGTATTTATGTCTATATCAAATTTAAATTTAAGAAAAAGATTAGGTATGAAACTAGCACAAGATGATGGAGCAGGTAATGGGGGAGTAGGTTTAGAAACTAATCCAACTGATGGTGCAGGTGGAGAAGGTGAAGGAACAGAAACTAATCCAACAGAAGAAAAGACTTTTACTCAAGAAGAAGTAAATAGGATGATTAAGGATAGGGTGGCAAGAGAAAAGAAAGGCCAACTATCTAAAGAAGAACTTAAAGCTTATCAAGATTGGAAAGAAAGCCAAAAAACAGAAGCAGAAAAGCAAAGTGAAGCTTTAACTAATGCAGAAAAAGCTAAACAAGATGCAGAGGAGAGAGCTAATACATTAGAGGCAAAAGTAACTTGTTTATCTAAAGGTGTTTTAGCTGATAGTGTTGACGATGTTGTTATATTAGCTAAAGCTATGGTAAGTGATGATGTTACTATGGATCAAGCAGTAGATAAAGTTTTAGAAAAATATCCAAGCTTTAAAGGAGTGCAGCAACAAGATGAAAACAAAGGCTTTAAAATAGGTGCTGATGGTGGAAAACAAAAAGGAAATGTTGATGATGCATTAGCAAGAGCCTTTGGAAATAAATAATAAAAAGATTAGGAGTGATATAAAATGGCAGTATACAGTTATGCTGAACAATTTGAAAGACAATTACAACAAAAATATGCAAGAGAATTAACTTCATATGCATTAGAGCAATCTAATCCACAAGTTAAATTCATTAATGCACAAACTATTAAATTACCTAATATAACAGTAAGTGGATATAAGGATCATAATAGAAGTGCTATGGGATTTAATACAGGTTCAATGTCAAATGATTGGGAACCAAAGAAGCTATCTCATGATAGAGATATTGAGTTTGCAATAGATCCCATGGATGTTGATGAAACAAACTTAACATTAGAGATGGCTAATATTCAAAATGTTTTTGAAACAGAACAGGCGATACCAGAAAAGGATAGTTATAGATATTCTAAGCTTTATGCAGAAGCTAAAACATATAAAGCAAATGGTGCTGTTATAGATAATACAGTTTTAACAACAGCAAATATATTAGATTGGTTTGATACTCAAATGGAGAAAATGGATGACTTAGGAGTACCAAGTGAAGGTAGAATACTTTATGTTACACCAGCTATTAATAAACTTCTTAAAAATGCGGAAGGATTAACAAGAACTATTAATTCTGATAAGAATACTGGAAAAGTTGATAGAAGAGTTTATTCATTAGATGATGTGACTATTACTAAAGTTCCAAGTGCGAGAATGAAAACAAAATATGATTTTACAAATGGATGTGTTCCAGCAGGTGATGCAAAGCAAATAAATATTATACTTATTCATCCATCATGCCAAGTAACAAGAAGTAAGTATTCTTATATTAAAGTGTTCACTCCTGGAACAGATAGTAGAACAGCAGATAAGTATGTATTCCAAAATAGAAGTTATGGAGATACATTCTTAATTAAAAATAAAGCTTGTGGTATTGCTATTAATGCAGAATCAGAAGGTTAGAAAGGAGAATACATATGAAGGCTATTAAAGAAAATAAAGTTTATACAATAACTGAATCTGAACAGAACTTTTATAAACAACAAGGATATGACATAGTTAATGATGAAGGGGAAGTTATAGAACGTGGAGCAGGGAAATCTATTTCTTATGAGGAATATATAAAGTTAAAAGATGAATTAGATCCATTAAAAGATGAAAACTATACTTTAAAGCAAGAAAATGAGAAATTAAAAGAAGAAAATAAAAAGCTTAAAGCTGAAAATAAAGAGTTAAAGAAGTCTTAGTTAAGGCTTCTTTTTCTTTATAAGGATGTGAGTATATGTCTTATGTAGATATTTCATATTATAAAGATAATTTCAAAGGTGATATCCTTAATGATGATACTTTAGAAAATAGATTAGAAAGAGCATCAGATCAAATTGATAAATTGACATATAACAGAATAATAGGAGTAGAATTTAAAAATTTATCTCCATTTCAACAAGATAAAATTAAAAAAGCAGTTTGTTTACAGGCTGAATTTATAGAGCAATATGGTGAGTTTATTAATATGCCTTTAAGTGGATTTTCAGCTGGTAGTACTTCGGTATCTTTTAATGGAAGTATTGTAAATGGCATAACAACCACACAGGAAGTTATTAATTATATATATCAAACTGGTTTAAATAGTAGGAGGATCTAAACTATGGGAATTAAATTACCATTTCCTAAATGGCTTTTAAAAACACCAGTAGAGGTTTACCATACTTATATGAATGAGGATGGTGAACCAGTAGAAGAGTTAATTTATAAAGGATTAAGTATATATAATGAAAAGGGAAAGAATACTCTCGATGCAGAGCGTAGACTTGTAACTTTAAGTGGGACCGTAACAATTGAAGGTGATATTTATCCTAATAAATTAATTGAAGGATATATAAAGGTTGGAGATGTTAAAAAAGATATTTATAAGTCATCAAGGCCACGTAATCCAGATGGAAGTGTATTTTCTACTGAATTGGAGCTTATCTAATGAAGGCTAAAGTAACAATAAAATTAGATAGAACTAAGATAAACACTTTAATAAATGCTAGAAATAAAGCTTTAGAGGAAACTACAGAGGCCATGTTAAGTGATATTAAGACAAGTGCTATAGTTCCTAAGGATACTGGAGAACTTGAAAGAAGTGGTTTTGTTGATTTATCTAAGTTAGATGATGGAATAGCATCTATAATTTTTGATACACCATATGCTAGAAGATTATATTGGCATCCAGAATATAATTTTAGACAAGATAAAAATATAAATGCACAAGGTAAATGGATGCAATCTTATATTGATGGAGATAATAAAGAATTTGTAACAGAGACTTATTTTAAATTCTTAAAAATATTTAGCAAAGGATTGATTAAATAATGTTGCTAAGTGAAGTAAGAGAATATTTAAAAACTAAAATAGAATGCCCTCAATGGTATATAGGAAAGATAGATGCAACTAAAGAGCAATGTATAGGTATCTATAGCATAAGAGGACCAAGAAATCATATAGCCTTAGGTGGTTTAGAAAATACAAGCTATTCCACTAAGGCTATTTCTATATTAGTTCATTGGGGAAAGAATGCTAATATAGCAGAGCAAAAAGCTCAAGAAGTATTTAATGTTTTATTTGGACAAGATGCTGTTATAGGTGGGAAAAGAGTTATAGATTTTAAAATGATAACTACTGAACCTATAGGAGTTGGAACAGATAAAAATAACATATATGAATATGTAATAGAAGTAAATATAATACATGAAAGGTAGTGAATAATTATGGCATTTACAGGAGTTTTTCCAGTATATAATCTTAAATTTAAGATAGGAACAAAAGGGAAAGCAAGTCAATCTCAAGATATGCAGACTATAGCTGATATGGAGAACTTTGGTATAAAGATTGATGGTAAGGTAGAAGATTGGACACCAATGGATACAGCAGGTTGGGCAAGAAGTTTAATGACAGGAAAAAGTTTCTCAATATCTTTAAAAGGCAAAAGAAATGTAGGTGATCCAGGAAATGATTATGTTGCAGCAACTGCATGGAAGGATGGATTAGATTGTAGTACAAAAGGAGAAATGGAGTTCCCAGATGGGTCTAAACTTACATTTAATTGTGTAATTGATATTAAAAATGTAGGTGGAGATGATAGTACAAAGGTTGCTCCATTAGAATTTGACTTAAAAGGTGACGGAAAACCAGAATATACAGAAGCACCATCAAGCTTAGGACATTAGGAGGTATAAACAATGGCAAAAGTATATGACATAATGAATAAGTTAGTTAATGTAAAACCAACAGTAAAGATAGATGAAGATCACGAATATAAAATTAATAATACGAAGAATAATGCTATATATATTCAATCATTAGTTAAAGAAAATAAGAAAAAAGATGATAAAAAACAGGATGAGATGGAGCTTATTAATAAAATAATAAAAGCTTCCCTAGGTAAAGAAGCTTTTGAATATATAGATAGTAAAGGTGATGAATGGAGCATGTCAGCATATAATGCAATAATAAATGTAATAATGGCTGCTATATCTAATGTTGAATTAGAAGAAATTGAAGAAATGAGTGAGAAAGAGGCAAAGCGATTTCAAGAAAGTAAAGAATAATCAATGGTATGATTTATTTGAAGATTGGGAGCTTATAGAAGCTTCTTTTACAGCTCAATACGGAATTAGATTAAGAAATGAAACTAATATGACTTGGGATGAATTCTGTACATTGCTTAGTGGAATAATGCCTAAAACACCACTAGGTCAAATTGTTTCAATAAGAAGTGAAGAAGATGAAAATATGCTTAAGAACTTTACAGAAGAACAACATAGGATTCGTAATGAATGGAGAAGTAGACAAGTAGAGCAAATGACAGATGAAGAAAAAGAGGAACAAATAAAAGAAATACAAGAAATTCTTAAAAAGGCGTTTAGTTAAAACTAAATGTCTTTTTTATTTTAAGAAAGGTGGTGAGGTAATGGCAGATGCAGATTCGGTAGGGAAAATTGGTCTTGATTTAGAGATACAAGATGGTGATATAGGAAAACAAATAGAAAAGATGGCTAGTGCTATAGGTAGTCAAATAAGTAAGTCGCTAGAAGGAATAACAGAAAAATTTGATTTTAATTCAATAACAAAAGGAATTTCTGAATCTTTAAATAAAGGAATGAATAATATTGATGAAACTATAAAATCTAGTGTTGAGAAAAGTAAAGCTAATATTCTTAAGACAATAGAAGAAATAAAATCAAAAGCTTTAGATGCTATAAGAAGTATAATAGCTAAATCTAAAGAAATAAAAATTCCTATTCAGTTTTCTCCAGTTAGTAATATTGCAATGCCTAGTAGCAAGGTAGCAACGCAACCAATAAGTAGAAGAGGACCACCAAAAAGTAATGTTGGAGATTTAGAATCTATAAAATCTAAGATTGAAAATCTTTCTAATAGTTTAGAGATAACTAATAGATCAATAGAGCAGCAACAAGAAAAATTATCAGGATTGAAGGCTGCTTATAATTCTACATTTAATCAAGCTAGAAAAAACAAATTACAGGAGCAAATATTAAAAACAGAAGCTGTTATAAATAAACTTATAGCTAAATCTGATGCAACAGGGTTTAAATTAGCTGATTTAGATAGGCAGTTTGAGAAATTAGGTAATTCAGCTAAGAATTCTACTTTAGGATTAAATGAAGCAAGTAATAGTATGAAGAGGCTTGAAAATACTACAAGTAGAACAAATAGAAATTTAAGAAATGCTAATAACTCTACTAGACGATATAGAGAAAATATGAATGGTGCTAGAAGTGCAACAGGGATGTTTATTGATAGTATGTTTAGGTGGGGAATAGTATTCCCTTTAGTAATGAAGGGGATAAACACTGTTGCTAGTTATATAGGAAGTGCTTTAATGACTAATGCTCAGTTTGCAAACAGTTTAGCACAAATTAGAACTAATCTTATGGTTGCATTTATGCCAATCTATCAAGCAGTTCTACCAGCACTTAATGCTCTTATGAGTGCATTAGCAACAGTAACCGCATATATTGCAGCTTTTATAAGTGCTATATTTGGTAAAACATATCAAGCTAGTTTTGGTGCTGCTAAAAGTATGAATGCTTCTATAGCTTCAATGAAGAATATGGAAAAGCAAGGTAAAAAAACATCTGGAGCAGTAGATAAAATAGGAGATTCGGCAGAAAAGACAAAAAAGAAAATACAAAGGTCCTTAGCTGGATTTGATGAAATAAATAAATTAAGTATTCCAGATGATTCTGATAAAGCTCCAAAGGCTCCAAAAGGAGGAGGCGGTGGTGGAGGAATAGATCCGATACCAATGGTTGCTCCAGATATAGATTTAAGTCCAACAAGTGTAGCAATGCAAAAAATAAATGCTATGGTAGAAAAGCTAAAAGATATTATATCTAAAATATTTCAACCTTTTAAAAATGCATGGGCAAGAGAAGGAGCTGCAACAATTGCAAGTATTAAATATGCATTACATGGAGTTTGGGAGCTTATAAAAGCTATAGGTATTAGTTTTTTAGAAGTATGGACTAATGGAACGGGAGAAAAAATACTTGTAGTTATTCTACAAATTTTACAAAACATATTTAATATAGTTGGAGATATAGCAATTACATTTGCAGATGCTTGGAATGCTGGAGGAATAGGAACAGCTATAGTTCAATCTTTAGCAAATGCTCTTTTAAATGCACTTACATTAATTAAGCATATGGGAGATTCTTTAAGGCAAGTTTGGGGAGAAATTGGTCCTGGATTAGCAACTACATTCATGCAAATATTAAATGCAACATCAGGAGTATTAGAAAATTTAACTCAAAAATTAATTTATGTTTGGGATAATGGAGGTAGTCATTTATTCCAGGGATTTATAAGGCTAGGTGCAAAAATATTTGAATTAGCTGGGTATATTTATACTAATTTTGTTGCTCCTATGGTTAATTGGTTTGTAAACATGATAGCTCCAGTTCTAGCTAAATTAGCAGATATATTAGGAATTGTTTTAGATGCGTTTAGCAACTTAATAAATTGGTTAATGGGTAGTGGAAAGCCAGTATTAGATACAATTATTATTGTTTTAGGAAGTCTTGGTGCTTCTATACTAATAGTTAAAGGAGCATTAACTTTATGGACAATAGCTCAAACAATTTGGACAACTGTAGCAAAAACAAGTACTATAGCAACAACATTACTAGGTGGAGCAATAGCATTTTTAACAAGTCCAATAGGAATTGCAATAGTTGCTATAACAGCAATAATAGCTAGTGGAGTAGCTTTATATAAAAATTGGGACTTTGTAAAAGCTAAAGCTATAGAAATATGGGGAAAAATAAAAGACATATTTAATAGCTTTAAAGAATGGTTAAGGAATGTTTTCCAAACAGATTGGTCAAATTGTTTTGGAGTATTAGGGAATCTATTAAATCTTTTCTTAAAAAATGTAGATAATGTTTTTCAATCTATCAAAAAAATATTTGGTGGAATAATAGACTTTGTAACCGGAGTATTTACTGGAAACTGGAGCAGAGCTTGGCATGGCGTTGTAGATATTTTCAAAGGTATAATGAGTGGATTAGGTTCTGTAATTAAAGCGCCTCTAAACTCCGTTATTGGGCTAATTAATATGGCTATAGATGGTTTAAACAAAATTAGTTTTACTACTCCAGATTGGATTCCTGGTATTGGTGGTAAGCACTTTGGAGTTAACATAGCTAAAATGCCTTATTTGGCTAAAGGCGGTATAGTAGATAAACCAACACAAGCCGTAATAGGAGAGGCTGGAACAGAGGCAGTAGTACCACTAGAAAATAATACTGGTGGATTAAATTTACTTGCTATTAAACTTTCAGAAAGAATTAATAATATGTTATTACTTTCTAATAATGCATTAAAACAACCTGATTTAACAATGTTAGGTCAAAATATTAATAGTAATGAAAAGAAGAGTATTAATGATCCAGAGTTCATAGAAAAAATAAAAGAAGTTATAATAGAAGCTATTTTAGAAGCGATGAAGAATAAAAAAGATAATAGCTATAATAATTCAGGGCCTCAAGAGAGTGGTGATTTAATATTAAGAATAAGAGATACTGATTTAGGTAGAATTGCAATAGAAGCTATAAATAAAGTGAATAGACAAGCTGGAGAGCAATTATTAAATCTTTAGGAGGTGGCAACTATAGGAATTAGTATAAATGGAGTAGCAGTTGCTTCTCCAAAGAGTTTTAAGGTTAACATAATGGATTTAGATGGAGAAAATACAGGAAGAAATTTATTAGGTGTAATGCTTAGAGATAGGATAAGAGTTACTAGAAAACTTGAGTGTGAATGGGGTCCTTTAACATCTAATGAGATTAAAACAATATTACAATCAGTAAGTGGAACAGAGTTTCCAGTTACTTATCCTGATCCAATGGAAGGAGTTACAACTAAAAATTTTTATGTAGGAGATAGAAGTACACCAGCTGTTGATTTTAATAAGAATGTATGGCAAGGTCTGTCTATGAATTTAATAGAAATATAAATAAAAGAAAGAAGGAATTGAAATGTCAGAAGAAAATATAAAAGTAACAAGCACAATAACAGAATCTACTAACTTAAATGGAACAGTAAATATAGAAAAGGATGGAATGAAGCAAACAGTATTAACAATGAGTTGTAGTTTAACTCAAAATACTATCGCAAATATTCAAACATATCCTACTAATATGGAGTTGTTCTTAGCAAATTCTCAATTAGTTCAAGCTGAGGTTCAAAAATTTAGAACAAAGGCTACGGAAGTTGGCAAAAGCTTAAATTGTTTTATACTTTAGTTTATAAGAGCTTACAAAATGTAGGTTCTTTTTTAATGAAATTTTTAAAAGAAAGAGGTGTTCAAAATGGTTAAAATGACAAATAAAGAAATATTAGAAAAAGTTAATGTATTAGGAGAAATAAGTTTAAGAAAGTTACCAGTTAAAGTTTCTTATGCTATAGGCAAGAATATATCTAAAGTTGAAAGAGAATTAAAACACTATAATAAAGAAAGGCAAAAATTAATAGAAGAATATTGTTTAAAAGAAGATGATGGAACTCTAAAAATAACAGATGGAAATTATGATATTGATCCAGAAAGATTAGAGTATTTTAATAAAGAAATTAATGAATTACAAGAAATTGAAGTTGAAATGAATATACATAAATTTAATATTGAATTATTAAATGGTTATGAAATGAGTCCAGGAGATTTAATGTGTATTGACTTTATGATAGAGGAATAATATAAATATTAATCTTTAGGAAAGGGGGTTAGTATTTGTTTAAAGTATCAGAAGCATTTAATAAAGAAATAAATAAGTTACAAGGAAGAAAATTTAATGCTAAGGTTATTATAAGAGATAAAGAATATAGTGGAAATCAAATATATGAAATGAATTTAGAGGAATCAGTTAATCCTAGTGATAGTTTTTCTATAGGATCAATTTGTTCTAACAGTTTCGATATAAAACTAATTAATACAGGAGATATATTTGATAATGCTATTGTAAAACCATATGTAGGATTGTATATAGGAGATGATATAGAATATATACCTTTAGGTGTATTTACTGTAATTAAGACTAGTGTAAAAGGAAAATTTATAAATCTTGAGTGTGTAGATAATATGCTAGGGTTAGAAAAAGTATATTTTTCAGATTTATCTTATCCAGCAGATATAAACGATATTGCTAAAGAAATATGTAAAAAGGCAGGCGTTAATTTAGCCAGTAAATTACCTAATTATAGAGTTAATAAAATAGAGGGATATTCATTAAGGGAAGCTATAGGATTTATAGCTTCCCTTTGTGGTTCATTTGCTAGATTTAATAGGATAGGTGACTTAGAAGTTAGAGATTATGAGGTAGTAAAGCAGGAAATGACACCTCATAATTTATTTAAATTAGATATTGAAGCTAATGAGTGCATTATAAAAAAAGTAATAGCCAAAAAAGGTGAAGAAGAATTAAGTACTGGTACAGATGATGGAAATAAAATTGTATTCAATAATCCAATAATAACTAAAGAAATTTTAAGTGATATATATACTAAATATAATGGATTTAAATATATATCATATACAGCTAAGTGGAAAGGTAACCCAGCTATAATGGCTGGAGATATATTAAATTTAACTGATTTAAATGGGAATAAATATAATGCTTTAATAATGGAGCAAAAGTTTACCTATAAGAATGGTATTTCATCAGAAGTAAAGGCTAAAGGAAAAACTAGACAAGATTCTAGCTTTGATAGTAAAGGATCAGTTGCTCAATCAATGGAGAGATATTCTATTGAACAAGCAAATATAAAAAAGGCTTTAATAGATAAGGCTAGTATAAATGATTTAACAGCTGTTGATGCTAAAATACAGAGGTTATATACAGAGGATTTAACAGCTATAAGAGCAGATATAGTTACTTTAAATTCTCAAAAAGCTAATATTATCGAATTAAATTCTGTAAGAGCAGATTTACAACAGGCTATAATTGGTAAAGCTAATATAACAGATTTAAACGCAGCAGTTGGAAAATTAAATGTATTAGAATCTAAAACAGCTAGTATAGAAAATGCACTTAATAAAAATCTTACAGCAGAAAATATAGCGACAGGAGCAATAACAGCTAGTTCTGGAATAATAGCAGAAGGAGCTATAGGAGATGCAGAAATAAGTTCTTTATCTGTAAATAAGTTAAAAGCTGGAGATATAACAACTAGCAAACATAGAATTGTTAGTGCAGATGGAACCATAGAAATTGTAGGAAATCAAATTCTTATTAATAGAAATAATGTTAATAGAGTTATATTAGGAGAGTATAGGAAAACAGATGGTACTACAGATTATGGACTACTTATCAGAGGTAAAGATGGTAAAACCATAATGCTTGATTCAGACGGAGTTCATAATGCAGGGATAACTAATGGAGCTATAGATAATAATAAAGTAGCTGACAACGCTAATATAAGTGGTAATAAGCTAGATATAAATAGTGTTATTAGAGAAGTAAACAATAATGGTACTGAAACTATTAAGGGTACTAAGGTTACTGTAGGTGATAGAACTTTAGATGTAGAATTATCTACACAAAATAATACTATTACAGAGCATAGCAAAGAACTATCTAGTCAAAAAGCTTCCTTAACCGCTTTAGATAATGCATTAAAGTTTAAAGTAGATTCACAAACTTTTAATCAGAGTACAACTACTATAAATAATAATATTAATAGAGCCAAGGAAGAAGCTATAAACAGTTCTAATTCTCACGCTGATAGTAAAGTTAATGAAGCTCTTAATAATGCTAAAGCTTTTGTTAATTCAGAAATTACTAATGTTAATACTCATTTGAATAAAAACACTAGCGAGATAAATATTTTAAAAGGTCAGATAGAAAGTAAAGTTTCTCAATCAGATATAGATAAATCTATTCAAAATATTGAGTTTGGTGGAAGAAATCTATTTTTAAAAAGTAAAGGTCCATTTAAAAGCTCTAATGAATATGTAGGGATTTCAATAACTTCTGTTGTAGAAAAATATTTAAATAAAAAAATTACAATATCAGCAGATGTAAAAGCTAATAAAGTTGGGAAAATTAGATTTTATTCTCTTGGTGGATATTCTGTAGGATTTTGGGTTGAGAGAGATGTAACTACAGAATGGACAAGAATAAAAGCTACTGGAAAGTTTACACTTAATGATGAAAAACAAAAGTGGTGTGATTTAAGTTTTTATGGTACTTATGGAAGTGGACTATTTACTGAAGTTAGAAATGTAAAAATAGAATTAGGAGAATTGGCTAGTGATTATACAGAGGCTCCAGAAGATACTGACAAGCTAATTATAGACAATATAAAAACAGTAACAGATAAAATATCTACAGTAGAAAGTAAACTTACACAAGAAAATAATAGTATAAAAGCTAGTGTTCAAGATTTAAATTCTACAACTCAAAGTATTACAACTAATGTAAGTAATATAAATAGAGATTTAATAAGTAAAATAAATTCTAATTTAGCTGTAGCTAAAAATTTTGCTACAGATATAGCTATAGCAAAAGCTAATCTTGCAAGAGAACAAGCTATAGCTTCAGCTGATGGCAAGATTACAGAAGAAGAAAGAAAGAGAATACAACAAGCACAGGAAAATCTTGATACGGCTATAGCAAGAGCAGATAAAGCTAAACAAGATGCAATTAATGCAGCAAGTACAGATGCAACTAACAAAGCAAATAATGCTTTAAATAGTGCTAAGGCGTTTGTTAATGCAGAAATAACAACAGTTAATAATAAAGTGCATAACGTAGAAAGTAATATTGATATATTAAAAAATAAAATTGCTCTTAAAGTTGAACAATCAGACATAGATAAAACAAAAACAGAGTTAATTAATAAGATAAATGTTGTAGATAATTTAGCTAATAACGCTAAAGATTTAGCTAGTGCCATGAGCTTAGGTAAAATGTTATTTAGTGATCCTACATTTAAAAATAGTTCTAACAATATTAAAACTTACAATAACAATGGAAATGGAACAGTAACAACTTCAAGAATTTCTAAAATAAATGGATGTCCAACTGATTCACAATATTGTATAGAAGTAAAAACTGTTGGAAGTGCAAGTCCTAACCATGGTGGATTTTATTTTGGAAATATGACTAGAGCAAATGCAATATTTGTAACGAAAATTATTGCTAAAATTCCAGTTGGATTAAGAATAGGGTGGTATTCAAATTCAACAGGGAATAATGGGAGTTCTAAATGGTTAACATCAGTAAATGGAACAGGTAAGTGGGAAGAGTATATACATTTATTAAAATGTGGTGATACAGGAAGTTTTTCTAGTACCAGTTTCTTTGCATTAGATGGAGGGGGAACTCCAACATCTAGCAATCCAATAATTTGGCATATAGCTTATGCAACTGTTTTTGATATAACTGAAAATGATGAATCAGTTAATGTATTAAAAACTGAAATGTCAACAGCTAAGAATAAGGTGGCAATAATAGAAACTAATTTAGACAGTATAACTCAAAGAATAAGTTCTACTGAAAGTAAAACACATTCTATAGAAACTACATTAGGTGGAAAAGCATCTAAACAAGAAGTTGCAGAAGTTAATAATAGAATTGCTACTATTAAAGCTAACTTAGATTCTATTACACAAAGAGTTTCTAATACAGAAAGTAAAACAAATAGCTTAGAAACAAATATAAATGGTAAAGCTAGTAAGCAAGAATTAACAGTAGTTAATAACAAAGTTACAGAAGTTACAGCTAGTTTGAATGGAATCACTCAAAGAGTAGGAAACACGGAAAGTAGAATAAATGCTTTAGATGGAAAAGTAGCTGGAGCTGTAACATTACAACAATTTACAGAATTCAAACAAAGCAATGATAAATTTAAATTTACTGTAGAACAAAGAAGTAGTGTATCAAATATACTTCCAAACAGTTCTTTTCATGGTGGAGATCGTGGGTGGCTTCATGGTGGAAATGAATTTTGGTCTGGTCCTTATAGTGGGTATGGATTTAAGGGAAGAATTACTGGTGCAATAAAAAATAGAGCAGCATATAACAATCCAGAAAGATACTTACAAACTCATAAAGCTTATAAAGTTAAAAAGAACACTACTTATACAATAAACTTCCATTATATTTGTGAAAAGAATGTTCAATCAATGGATGCTTTTGTTGTTTTAAGTGATACTGAACATGGTGATTATGCACAACCAATTTATGTATTAACAGCTCAAGGTGGTTCTCAAAGTAATGCAACTGAAGAAAAACCATTTACATATAAATTTAATACAGGTAACCATGAGTGGGTATGGATTAGATTTGACCATAATGGAATGAAAAGTGGCGTTAATTGGGATGAATTTTGTTGGGTTTATGTTAGTGAAATTGGAATCTATGAAGGTGATGTCGGAGCTGTTAAGTGGACACCAAAAGGTGGAGAAGTTTATTCAGCTAACTATCAAATGGATGGTCTAGGATTCAAAGGGACTTTTGAAGATGGTACTTATGCATCTTTAGGTAAAGATGGACTTGAATGGTTTAACGCTGGTACTGGACATGCATATCATGCATTAACATACGTAACCTCATTCGACATTCCAATTGGTAATCCAGGTAAAGCATATATAAAACTACCAGCTGAATTTACTAAAAGAAGAAACTCTCTTAAATGGACAGTCGCATTAAGAGGATATTATTACTCAACAAGTGGCGATTTCTTCCCATTCCATATACATTGTACTGGTGGGAGGGATTATATAGAAAATGGACTTGTTGTATGTGAAGTTCAAGGTTACTGTAAAATACAAAATGCCCAAAATGCTGGTGATGTACAGTTTAGACCACTTACAGCTATGTTAATAGCTATAGCTTAAATAGAAAGGAGGGTTATTATGGATAATTCTATAAAAAACTTTGAAAATAAAGTTACTTTATTTTATTCTCAATCAACTGGAGATATAAAACTTCATGCTGGTGGAATACAAGATATGAGTTATTTTGGTCCTGAAAGAGATGACTATAATTATAAATTTATAGTTGTAGATAAAGATTATTATTTACTTAATAATTTAGAAAATTTTAAGGTTGAAAATGGAAAGTTAAAATTAAAAAGTAATAGTATATTAGCTAAATACATGTAGGAAGGAATAGACTATGGAAAATATATTTGATTATTTAAAGATGGGGATTGTAGCAATAGGAACTTTATTTACATGGCTATTAGGAGCATGGGATACCCCTTTAGTTATACTTATAGTTTTAATGTCTTTAGATTATATTACTGGTATTACTAAAGGTTATGTTAATAAAGATTTAAGCAGCAATATAGGACTTAAAGGAATAGCAAGAAAGGGAATTATTTTCACTATTCTTATAGTAGCTGTAATGTTAGACAGACTTTTAAATACAGGAAATTGGATATTTAGAACTTTGGTATGCTATTTTTACATAGCTAATGAAGGTATAAGTATTATAGAAAATGCAAGTAAACTAGGTGTACCAGTACCATCTAAATTAAAAAATGCGTTAATACAACTTAAAGAAGATAAAGAGGATCATAAGAAATTATGATTCTTTTTTTATAAATAAAATTAAGAAAGAAGGAATTAAAATGTTAAAAACAATTTTAAAATTAGTAATTAAAGTATTAGAAAGTAAATTACAAAAAAGTGGGTTAGAAGAAAAGATAATAAAAAATAAACAGTATATAGATATAGCAAAGCAAGTGTGGAATGTAGTTGAAGAAAACTTCCGTATCACAGAATCAGTAGAAAAGAAATTAAGTTCTAAAGCTTATGAATTTGACAAAATGATGATGGATAAGTTTCCAGAGTTATCACCAACAGATGTAAAAGAATTAAGACAAAGTATTGCTGGAGAAGTTAATAAAGGGAAAGAAGCTGTTTTAGAAAATTCAGAGATATTAAAGAAGTTACAAGAAGAAAACCAAGAGCTTAAGTCTAAGAACACTGATTTAGAAAGTAAACTAGCTGCAATATCAAACTATGTGCCAGTGGAAAACAAATAGTTTATTAATGTAATACATAGGACTAGAGATAGTCTTTTTTTATTGGATTTAATTATATAAATTTAAAAGAAAGAAGGAATTAATAATGCAAAGTAGAAACAATAATAATTTAAAAGGAATTGATGTATCAAACTGGAAAGGAAATATAAATTTTCAAAGTGTAAAAAATGATGGTGTAGAAGTAGTTTATATTAAAGCTACAGAAGGTAATTACTTTAAGGATAAATATGCTAAACAAAATTATGAGAGAGCGAAAGAACAAGGATTAAGAGTAGGATTTTATCATTTCTTTAGAGCTAATAAAGGAGCCAAGGATCAAGCAAATTTTTTCGTAAATTATTTGAATGAAATAGGAGCAGTTAATTATGATTGTAAATTAGCTTTAGATATAGAAACTACTGAAGGGGTAGGAGCAAGAGATTTAACTTCTATGTGTATAGAATTCTTAGAAGAGGTAAAAAGAATTACTGGAAAAGAAGTTGTTGTATATACATATACAAGCTTTGCAAATAATAATTTAGATAGTAGATTATCCAGTTATCCAGTTTGGATAGCTCATTATGGTGTAAACACTCCTGGAGCTAACAATATATGGAGTGAATGGGTTGGGTTCCAATATTCAGAGAATGGAAGTGTAGCTGGTGTAAGTGGTGGATGTGATATGAATGAGTTCACTAATGGAATATTCATTGATTCAAATAATTTTACTTTAGACAATGCTACTACTAAAAATGTAAGTATTAAATTAAATATAAGAGCTAAAGGAACTACTAATTCTAAAGTAATTGGTTCAATACCAGCCAATGAGAAGTTTAAAATAAAATGGGTTGATGAAGATTATCTTGGTTGGTATTACGTTGAGTATAATGGAATAGTTGGCTATGTAAATGCAGATTATGTAGAAAAGCTACAAATGGCTACTACTCATAATGTAAGTACTTTTTTAAATGTAAGAGAAGAAGGATCATTAAATTCTAGAATAGTAGATAAGATAAATACAGGTGATATTTTTAGAATAGATTGGGTGGATTCCGATTTTATAGGTTGGTATAGAGTAACAACTAAAAATGGAAAAGTTGGATTTGTTAATGCTGAATTTGTTAAGAAATTATAATTTTAAGGTTAGTTAGAGTAATATCTGACTAACCTTTTATTTTTTTGTTCATAATCATAATGAGGTGATTATGAACAAAAAAGATAATATTAGAATTGATTTAATAATTTTATTAGCTATTATTTCTATAATATTACTTTTAGTATAATTTATATAAACTTTTAAAATTAACAATAGTTAAGGCTAGGTAGATTAATTCCTATTTAGTCTTTTTTATATTCTTAAAATAAAAAAGCTACACTTAAATGTGTAGCTAAAAAAGGAGTGTGATATATTATCTCTGTATCATTTAAAATAAAAATCTATCTTAATTATAGACATTATTTTCAATTATATACATATTAACAAAAAACTTTTTTTATTTACAATAATGTTATATAATGTTAATAAAAACACAATTAAAAAGGAGTATTTAAAGTGAACAAAAAAGAAAATGTTAATTTAATTTATTTAATAAAATCTTTTTCAAAAAAAGTGTACAATATATTTAATATCAGTAAAGGATTTAAGAAAGTTAAAAAAATTGTAGAATTTAATAATTTAAATCAAATTGAACAATTAAATATAATTAAAGAAAATGATAAGTTATTATCTAAAAAAGATAAAGAAGTTAAAAATAAAGTTGTAGCTAATAATATAGATACATTTTTTAAGTTAACAAAAGATAAATATTATGGGTGTAATATACCTATAGAGAAAGCTAGAATAAATCAATATTTTTTAGGTGATAGAAAAAAGAAATCCAATTCCGAATTTTTAAATAATATATTTTGCTCAGCTATATTAGGAAGTTTTTTAGCTGCATTTTTAAGTATTGAAATCAATGAAAGCTTAATAAAAATATCCGGTTTTTTGCTTTTAATTATAGTTATTTTATCAATTATAATAGTTATGCTTTCAATAATTTTTATAGATTTTTTCTTAGAAATATCAGAAAAAGACACTGTTAATAAAGATCTATATTATAATATTGTACTTGAAATATTGTCAGAACTTGAGTTTGAGGAAACAAAGAAAAAAATAAATGATTCAAAGGAAATAAATATGGATTTTAATCTAAATTTTTTAAAACTAAAATAGATAATTTTTAAATAGTATGTTAGTAAACATACTATTTTTATATTTGTATGCAAAAATATGTTTTGTATAAAGGAAAAAGTTGAGTGATTTTATAATTTAAGGTAAAATTAAAAGCAAGTATAATAGGAATATACTTGCTTTTAATAGAGTATTTATAAAAATTAGTTATTTTATTATATCATAATACTCTATTAAAGAAAATAATAAATGAGATGGAGGACTTATGAAACTAAAGTTAATAGAAAATAAAATACTTAGAGACTCACCTAATAGTTTAAAACAAAAGGTAATAAATGAGGTTGTTAAAAAAGGAATAGCAACATATAAATATAAAACAGAGCCTGATTTAATACAATTATATAAAAAAACTATAGAAGAAAAAATTAGTGAATGTCTTGAAAAAGATCAGTCAACAATAAAAATAATAGATTTAATAGAAATGAAAAAAGGATATAAGCATTCAATACTTTATGATTATAAAAATTTAGATACAAATTTAGCAAAAAAGAAATGTATAGATATTGAGACAGAATATTATAAAAATGTAGGAATTACTTTAAGTGAATTAGAAACTCTTTGTTATGAAACAGAGAATGAATTTTTTATTAAGTTTCATAATGAAATTGATATATTAGAGAAAGTTGATTTACCAAAGTGGTTTAAAGTTAGATATCCAATTTTATTTGTTTTTCATAAAAAGTTTAATATTTTAGAAGTTAAATTTGACAAAATAAGTACAGACAAGGAAAGAAAATATTATAAAATTGCTATTAGTAAATGTTTTAAGTGGTTAGAAGAAAATTTAAAGTGTAAATGCAGTTATCTTAACCTAGATAAATATATTAGAAATTTACTAGAAGATCCTAATGGAATAGTTAAAGAAATAGTTTGGACCGGTGAGCTTGCTAAATCTCAAGGGATAACATTAAAAGCTGGAGAAGATATGTCAATGCCATTTTTTCAACAATTAGAGAAAGAAATAATAAGTTGGAAGGAAAAATACGCACATAAAGAAGATGCACTGGATTGCTTAAAAGATATTGAGGATTATTTAAATAAAACAAAAAAATTTGCTAATGATAAGTTAAGAACTTTAAGGTTTGTAAAATATAAAGAAAATAATATTTTAAAGACTTTAGAAAAATATATAGAATTAAAAATAACATATAATTACTCAGGAACTTCAGCCGATTTAATAGATGTTATTGAAAGTGAAGTAAATGATTTGGAGAGGATGAATTATGTCATTGAGCTTATTGGAACTAGAAAGATTAATAAACCAATGGAAGAAAGTATCGCAAAATCAAGTTAAAGATTTGTATGAATTACTAGAATATTTTAGTGGTGGAGTGTTGCCTATTAATACAGTAAAAAGAATTTTGGAATTAGACAACGATGAAGTAGAAGAATTAATGATTTTTTTAGAAACTAAAGGAATTTTAAAAAGTGCATTTAAAGTCCTTTGTCCTGACAAATTTGAAAGTATTAGAGAAGAAATTTATGATGATATACGAAAGGTTCCTAAAAAGTATTGCGATAAATGTGAAAAAGGATGTATGTATTTAGAAAATATTGTAGTTGTTTTTAAGGTGGTATAAAATTTAATGAGTAATTATGAAATGTGTATGACTGATGAAGAATTTATTAGATATAATAGTTATTTAAGAAAAATGTCTAAAATTAATCCAAAATTTATTTTAGATAAAACATTTTCTGTTTCAGATGAAGATATAGAAAAAGGAAAAAGTTTAATAAATGAGATTGAAAATTTAGCTAAAGATATTAAAAAGGCTAAAACTCCAAAAGAGAGAAATGCAATTAATAGAGAAAAGGGTAAGAAATTAGAAGAGTTGGCTGGAGTTATGTTTAATTCAGCTGGACTATATTCTGAAAGAAATAATTTAAGGGATCATACTAATGAAATAGATCTATTATTAATTGCCGATGACTATAATAAACTTCATAAAACTATTTTACCAGAGTATTTACAGAACGATATATTAATTGAATGTAAAAATTATAATAAAACTATAAAAGTTGATTGGGTGGGTAAATTCTTTTCCTTATTAACTACTCATGATGGTGAATTAGGAATAATTTTTTCATTCGATAGTTTTTCAGGACCAGGGGAATGGCAATCTGCTAAAGGATTAGCAAAAAAAATATTTTTGTCAGAGAAAAGAGCTATTTTAAATATAGAGTTAAAAGATATTAAGGAAATGTTAGATAATAAAGGAAATATAGTTTCTTTAATAAAGGAAAAATATGATGCTTTGAAACATCATGTTGATTTTAAAGCTTTAATAAAAAGACATCCAGCTGAAAAATAACTTTCTCTTATAATAAAAAGTTTATAAGATCATAGTACATAACTTTCGATTAATATGCTCATATAAACCTATATAGCTGGAATAATTGATAGATGGATAAATAAAAATGTAAAAAAATAGCGATATCTATAAATGCTTTAAAGGTAGATATTGGAGATTTAAAAATACTCGATGAGTTATTTTAAGACTATATAAAAGGTACATCTATTGTTTTAACTGGTTTGAAAATATAATCTATGAGTAAATAATAAAAGTGTACCAGGAGCTTTTTGATAGTAAATAAAGACTAAGTTTTATTTGGCCTTTTCTATAATATAATACAACAAATATAATTAAAATAAAAGACTAGGAAAATTTCTAGTCTTTTATTTCGTCAAAAAAACGTCAAAAATTAAATTCTTTTTCTTTCGATATATTTATAGTGGTTTAAACTTATAATAGTATTGAAAGCTAGTATTCATGGGATTTTTATATTAATCTCTGTTTTATTCTAATATAGAAAACTTACAAATATGTAATATAAGTGTAATCTAATTAAATATGAGATTTTTACTTAAGAATATATAATTAAGTCAAGGGTTGAGAGAAACAAACAAGAAAATAAATTAAGATATACAAAAGGAGAGAATAGATTATGAAAAAAGCAATGGATTTAGTAAGAATATTAGTTAAGGTAACATTTTTAGGATATAACGAAAAGGAAGATTTAAGATAATAGAAAAAGTGTACAAGCTAGTAAAATAGTTGAAACTTAAGAAAAAAATAGAAACTTAAAAATAAAGAATTAAAAGGAGAGATAACATTATGAAAAAGGCCATGGATTTAGTGAGAGTATTAGTTAAGGTAACATTTTTAGGATATGATGAAAAAGAGGATTTAAAATAATAAAGACAAATAGACAATATAAATAGGATTAGAAAAGAGAATTATTATGTATATGTTAGAATGAAAAAGATTTAGAGCAGAGTAAGCTTTAAATCTTTTTTTGCTTAAATCTTTGTTTAGTTTATAAGAATTCATTTTAAGTGAGTTTTGATTTTAACTAGGGAATAATTAATCTTAAAGTAGGCTGTATATGATTTTGGGAATAATTTCATTTCTGACTTTTTTTCTATATTTTAGTTCACTTTCAGTTTTCCCATTATATATTGATTTATTTTTTATTGAATTATCAGAGACATTAAAAATAGCTGCTATTGGTATATTGCAAATTGAACAAGCTTTAAAAGCAGCAGCAGTCTCCATTTCAATACTTTTACAACCTAATTTCATTATATAATCTAAATGTGCAAATTGAGCAAATATAGTATCTACACTAAAATTGGGTACTATATGATAGCTAATATTATTATCTTTGCATATTTTTTCTGTATTCTTAATTAGAATTTTATTAAGCTTAGTATCTGGATAGTATTTTTCACCAAAACAATCTTTTGTTAAGTCTTTTTCTAGGTATCTGCATACCCCATCACCACATACTGATAAGGTAGGTATAATAATATCACCAATATTTATTTTCTCATCTAAAGCACCAACAGAACCAATAAATATAATCTTCTTACAATTAGAGTTTCCTAAGGCTAATATTACATCAGTACAGACACTTGCCCCAATTCCAGTTTTTATATATGTAATATTTTTATCAAATAACTTACAATTCCATATCTTAATAGAAGTATCCACAATTAATTCAGATTCAATGTCTTTAAATATAGTTGGCTCCCACCAAGGAGCTATAATAACATTTTCTTTAATTGCTTCATCGTCACATTTCAATACAGATTTACAAAGCGTATCTTTCTTTAAACCATACTTTGTATGTCCAGCTATTAGAAAATTATACATATTACCCTCCTAATATATATTTCTATAATATTATCTTATCATAAATTGGGATGATTGCTTATATTAGTGAAAAAGATAATTAACATTTAAATTAATTATTTACAGTATTTTGTAGGTTGTATATAATAGTTTTTAATTACTTAATTTCAAATATTTTCATTAAGGTTAAAGAATTATTTAATTTTGATTAATTAATGGTGAATAAAAGTTTGTAAGGCATAACTTGTTTTATACCGTAGTTTATTTTAAAGAAAATTATGAGAAGAGTTTTATTTATACTTTTATTAATGTTAGAATAAGTTATGTTTTATAGGATAAAGTAAGAAAATTTATGGTGTAAGATAGGGGGAAATACAATGAATAGATGTGAATTGTTATTAATTGTAGATGGGGACACAATTGAAGTAGAAGCAAAAGTGACATTAGAAAAAGAAATGAAGCTTAGTTTTGCATTAAAAGACTCTTTTAATATGTTATATTCTTCTGCTGAATATGACACAGAACTTATGGAACCTAATTTTATTGGCAAGTGCAATAAATATATTTTAAAGGAAGAAACTGATAATTTTACTTTAAGATACAGGGGAAAACCCTATGGATTTTGTACTGAATGCAGTGATGAAAAAGTTTTATTATCATTTTATTGTGCTTGGTATCCAATTTTAGATGATTTTTTATTTGATGATATTAAAGTAATTATAAAAGGTTTAGAGAATTTTATAGTATTAGATGCAGTAAAAGAAAAGGATTTCTGGATATTTAATAATAAAATACCCTTTGATTGCAATATAAGAGCCTTTAATAAGGATAAAGTATTTTCCTCAGAATGTGATTTCATAAAAATATATTCTGGAAAGGAAAGCGAATTAGGATATATAAATAAAATAGTTGGAGAGTTACATAAGATAAATGAATATTATAGCAGAATATTAGGAGAAAAGGAAAATAATAAGCTACAATTAATTTCTACTGGTATAGAAAATAGTGGTGGATATTTTAGAGAGGGATTTATTGTATTACCCTGCTTAGAGGATAATGATAAGTTTATATATTCATTTTTAGGACATGAATTGGCTCATGCATGGCATATGGGATATTCTGTTACAACATATGATGATTGGCTTAATGAAACTGGAGCTGAATGGAGTAGTTTATCATATATATTAAGTATTGGTAAGAATGATTTATATAACAAACAAATTCAATATGCAATAAAAGCCTTTGAAGAATATCCTATAATGAAACCCGAGGATGGGTCAAGACCTAGAACAGCACACTTTGGAGGAGTTTTGTTATTTGATAAAATTTACAAAAGGTATGGGTTAGATACAATAAATAAGTTATTAAGGTTAGCCTATGAAACAACTCCTAAAAATACTGATGAATTTTTAAAAAGAGTAAAGGGTGATTTTGATACTGAAATTTATAATATATTAAGTGAGCCTTTTAGATAAATTTTGATTTATAGAAAATAACTTAATAGTTTCAATAATGTTTGTAATAATCTATGCAAATATAAGTAATCGTTTCTAAATGAAATTTTAGGGGGATATAATATCAATTAAAATTAGAGTAATCTTATTAAGACTAAAGTTATTTGTGTATTAAACAACCAATCAATTAAATAAAATTTGTAAGGGGGAGTTGGCATTGAGAACATATGAGAGTAAAGAAGAATTAAAAAAAGAAATTGATAAGTATTATAAAAAATACATTGCTGAATTTGATAATATACCAAATGATTTAAAAGATTCAAGGTGTGAAGAGGTTGATAGAACACCTGCTGAAAATCTTGCATATCAAATTGGATGGACAACTTTAATTTTGAATTGGGAAAAGGATGAAAAAGCTGGTTTAAAAGTAAAAACTCCATCGGATAAATTTAAGTGGAATCAATTAGGGGATTTATACAATTGGTTTAATGAAGAATATGCATTTCTTTCATTATCACAATTAAAGCTTCTTTTAGCTGAAAATATAGAAAATATATATAAAATGATAGATTCTATGTCAAATGATGAATTATTTAAACCACATCAAAGAATATGGGCAGATGAAGCCACAAAAACAGCAGTCTGGGAAGTATATAAGTTTATTCATGTCAATACAGTAGCTCCTTTTGGTACATTCAGAACAAAGATAAGAAAATGGAAAAAGTTAATGTTATAAATTTATTAATTATTTTGAGTATATGGAGTGAGAAATATGAAATTTAGAATAGTTGGAAGCGGAGGCTGTGTTTCATTACCTAAGCCATTATGTAATTGTGAGGTATGTAAAGAGGCAAGGAGTAAGGGAAGATCTTATTCAAGATGTGGTTGTAGCTTGTTTTTAGATGATATAAATCTTTTAGTTGATACTCCTGAAGATATTACTTATGGAATAAATTATTGTGATATCAAAGAGATTGATAGAGTTTTATTTAGTCATGTTGATCCAGATCATACTTTAGGAATGAGAGTTTTTGAACATCTTAGGCTAAATTGGTTAGAATTATCTTGTGGTAAGAATTGTGAAAACCCAATAGAAGTATTTGCATTAGAAGATGTTATGAAAGATATAAATTCAATAGGATTTAAGTTTGGCTCTTATTTAGATTATTACGAAAATGTGAGAAATCTTATTAAGAGAAAAAGTGTAGAGGACTATATATTTATTAAAAATATAAAAGTGAGTTTTATTAAAGTAAATCATGCAACAGTATTTGTTTTTGAAAAGGAAGGAAAGAAATTAATATATGCACCTTGCGATGTTAAGCCATTTCCAGAAAGCAAACTCTTTCTGAATGCAGATTGTTTAATTATAGGAAATACCATTGTAGGGGAAGTATTAAAGGATGGTTTTATTTTGAAAGAAGATAACCCTTTAAGAGATGAATTATTTACTATAGGTGACATTGAAGAATTGAAAAATAAATATAATATTAAGAGGGTGATAATAACTCACTTAGAAGAGGATTGGGGAAAATCCTATGATGACTATGTTGAGCTTGAGAAAGGATTAGATGGAATAGAGTTTGCTTATGATGGAATGAAGATAGAAATCTAATTTATGAGGTGATTTTATGAGTATGAAGATATTGATGATTGCTTTATTTATTTTATTAGGAATAATGTTCTCCTTAGGTAAATGGTCATTTTTAATAGCAGGATTTAATACTATGACCAAGGAAAAAAAGGCAAAATATGATGTTATGTCTTTATGTAAATTTATGGGTAAACTTATGTTTATAATTGCTTTTTGTATAACATTATTTACCTTAAGTGATATTTTTATGATGAAGATACTATTTAATATCGGAACTGTTATATTAATAGTTTCAATAATATTTACAATAATATATGCAAATACAGGAAATCATTTTGAAAGAAAAAATTGAAATTATATAGTAATATAAATTAAAATGGAGCAAAAAACTTTTGCTCCATTTTTGATTGGATTTTACTGGAATTTATGTTGATATTTTCAATGTGAATTAATGTTATATTAAATTAAGTTTAACTTAAAACAAGAACTTAGTGTATATTATGTACACTATGTTCTTGTTTTAAATAAGATAAATATGGTTTATTATTTATTTGGTGTATTAAGAAAGTTTTGGATTAAATTCTTAGAGTTTATTATATCTGAATCTTTATTTACTATTTCTAATATTATTTTTCCATTATATTGAGGCAACAGCTTACTAAATATATGCTGGAAGTCTATTTCTCCATGTCCTATAGGTAAATGCTCATGAATAACATCAAAATGTCTATCTGCAATATGAAGAATTTTAGGATATTTAATATTAATTAGATCTTGTAAGTGATTAATATTATCTATATGAGCAATATCTAATAAGAATTCTAAATCAGCATTTTGGCTAAATATCTTTTGAATTTCATCAGTAGTTGTAAAAATTGGATCAAGTTTACTATTGTTTTCTAGAAAAAGATTAATTCCATGTGGTTTAAGTATATTTAAAGCGTATTTAATATTTAGGTTTAATTTGTTTAAGGTTTCTTCGTCTATATCTTCATTTTCACATATTGGATGGATTATTAGTTCTTTGTGATTTAATTTATTTAGGATATCTAATAGTTTGGGTATGTGCTCTTCAAATTCATTTATGTTTAAAACGGCATGAATAATAGTAGGAAAGTTATATTTATTTATAGTGTTAATAAAATCTTTATCATCTTCATGTAAGCATAATCCCCTATTGTCATACCATAATTGCATAAAGTCAAAATTATTTTCTTTTGCAAATTTAAATTCATCCTTATATCTATTGAAAAATCGTGCTAAACAACCTAACTGTGGCATAAGTAATCTCTCCAATCATTTAAAGTAAGTTTTAGTATACATAAATATATAGGTACGCTTATTCTTAAAACTTCATCTATATTTTGTAAAAAAGTTCTTTTTAGCATAAAATATAGAGATTCTATAATTTATTCCATCCTCTTTTAATAATTCACAATTTACATTTGCTTAATAATAATATTATAACATAAATTACAATATTTTCCTCGGTGGACTTTTATAAATTAATAAAATACATTTAAATTTTAGGAAGATATTAAAAGCTTAATTTTATTAAATTGTTTAAGTTTTTTTAGAGTGTTTGTATTAAAGAAAATTTAGAATAATTTAGTTAAGTATTACAAAAAATATTTTGAGGTGATTATTATGAGAAGGTATAAAATGGTAATAATTAGCATTATTATTTTACTTTTAATAAATAATATTATGCATAGTAAAGTTAGTTATGCCTTAGATATAGCTAATTCAAAAAATCAAGTATTACTTTCAGAAATACCTAATGAAGAGATATATTTATATGCTTTAGATTCTGATGAGGGAAAGAGTGTATATGAAGATATACTTCTTAATGTTAAAGGTAAAAAGAAAAGATTTAATTGGATTGTTGATTCAGGATTATCTTTTAGACCTGAGTTGATACTAACTGATATTAATAATGATGGAAAAAAAGAATTAGTTATAATAATAACCACAGGACATGGCACAGGAATAAATACTCAAGAAGTACATATATTCAAGGAAGAGACTTTGGAAGAAATTAAGGTACAGAATCCGTTTGATATTATATCTAAAAATGTTAAAACAAAAGTATATAAAGATGAAAATAGTGTTAAGGTCTATATTAATATAAATGGAAAAGAGTCTGTCATTAGCAGTAAAAAATTAAATGAATTATATAATGATCAAAACAATAAAAAGAACTTTGGTGATACGTTATTTTTTAGAGATTTTTTAATATATGAAGTTTACAATGAAAAGCTTAAGGCAATTGTAGGTGGAGATATTTTCTTTTGGAATTATCTTGTTAATATAAAAATAGAGTATAAATTTGAAAGTAATATGTTAGTAGTTGATAAAATTTATTTTGATGTAACTGAATATTTTAAGGACTAAAATGTTAAGTTATATAATAAAATTTCAAATATGAAACCTAATCATAGCCTACTCAAATATGAGATTTTTATTTTAATTAGTTCTAGAGAAATCAGAAATATTTTAGTATGAGATGAGACTAGAGAAATTTTATTTTTATATAAATTTTCTTCTAGTCTCAAATTTTGTGGCATTCTATTAATTACTTTGATTTGTTTTAGTATAATGTAGAATTTTATTATTGTTTATTAATTAGTGAGTAATAAGGTGTTAAGTCTTGATATTCTATATTTCCGTTGGCTTCATAAACAATGCCTAAATGGCCATTTTTAAAGGATAGACAAGAATATCCACCGCCTAATTTGTTACCATCTTCAGGATAAGGAATACATATTTCTTGAACTCCTTTAGATAAATCATCAAAGTCAATCATATAAACAGCAATGTTGTCTCTTATATATTCACCTTTAGTATTTTTAGGTGCTGAAATTAATCCTATTCTATGTCCGTTTGAAGTAGTAGCTTTAATAAATGAACCTTGACATCCAGAGCCTTTACCAGTTAAAACTTTACCGTTTAAAGGTTCATATATTTCCCAAGTAGTTCCTAAATCATGAGAGATGTATGCTGCCCTATAACCAGAGTAATCATATCTTGTACTCATAATTAAAGCGCCATCTAATTCTATGACCATATTTTCAGAAGTGTTTGAATTAGGAACCTTGTTTCCCATTGTCCATGTTTCACCATTATCCTTTGAATAGATAATTAATGAATAATAGTTATTTTCATTATTTTCTCTTAAGGAAATTTGTGCTGGCATAACTATTGTTCCATCATCCATTACAATACCTGAGCCAACTCCACCTAACCATCCAATTGTATTACTTGGTTGATTTTTTACTTTTGATGAGTCCTTAGTTAAATCTATTTTGTTAGACCAAGTTAATCCATTATCATCAGAATAAATCATTTGGACAGACCAATCACTTCTTCTTGTGGAGGTAGTCATTGCCCAGTTTCCATTTGTATTCCATGAGCCTGCAATTAATATTATTCTACCTGTATTTGTAATAACTGTTGTGGAGTCCATTACACGAGAATAAGTAGAGTCAATACGATTGTTTTTCATTGCTATATCATAGCTCCATGTCTTTCCAAAATCAGTACTACGTGCAGAAGCTATGTCTATATAAGCATGGTCATCAGGACCATTATAACGAATATCTGAAAAGGTTAAAATTGTACCATCATTTAATAATTGTATATTGGGAATTCTAAAATACTTTGAATTCCATATGTTATTATCCTTGTTAAATAGTATTAGTGGTTCTGGTTTATGGCTTATATCTAGATTCTTTTCAAAGGTGTTGTTTTTGTTATACATAAATATAATCTCCTCCATAAATTCATATTTACCCATTCATTTAAAAGTTATTTTTTATATAGATAGGTGTAGAAACCTAATTATTAAAAACTCCTATCTTGAAAAATATAGAAGTTTTTCAAATAAATTATAACAGTATTTGAAATTCTTTACTATGGAATAATGTAAATATAATTGTTTTTGGAGTTTTCTATAAAATTTTAGTTTTTATAACTTTAAGAAGGTTTAAGTTTAATAGCTTTAATTTAAGGAGATTTTAATAAAACAATAGTTTTTAAAGAAAGGAAATAGGAGTGAAAAAATTTTATATTTCAGAGAATCTTTAATAAAGTAATAATTTCTAGAGAAGTTATTAAAGCTAATTAGCCTTCTTGTACTATAGTTATCCTCCTTTTGTTTAGCTCTAAACTAATAAAAATCAAAATCTTTTATTAGCCTTGTATTATAGCTATTCACATTTAAGAAGTGGAAAATAATAAAATAAGAAGTGGACTAGAAAATTAGCTTTGTACGATTATGGTCCTTCTCTTAATATTTTTTAGAGAGGAGATAAGAAGATTAAAAATAAAATTTAAAGAGGCAAAAGAGTTAATATGAAGATTAAAAAGAAGATATAAAAGGGAAAAGTGAATAGTGGAATTAAAAGTTATATATAGTCAAGATGATATAGCATAAGTGAACTCTAAAAGTTTTAAAATACAAGGTATTAAACAAAGGACTTATATTTTTTGATATAATTAAAAGGTGAGACTTAGAATTATTATAAACTGTGAGGAAAAAGATGAAAGTAAGAGTACCAAATTATTTTAATGAGTTTAAATGTATAGCATCAGAGTGCGAAGATACTTGTTGTGCTGGATGGGAAATTGTTATTGATGATGAAACCCATAAGCGTTATGAAAATGTGGACGGTGAATTTGGAGAAATCCTAAGAAGTAAGATAGTTAAAAGTGATGGGGAAAATATTTTCCTTTTAAATAATGGGAACTGTTCCTTCTTAAATGAAAAAAAGATGTGTGAGATTTATATTAATCTTGGAGAGGATCATCTTTGTTATACTTGTCAGCAATTTCCTAGATATACTGAAGAATTTTTAGATTTAAAAGAAGTAGGACTATCTTTATCATGTCCAGAGGCTGCAAGAATTATTTTAAGAAAGGCTGAAAACACTACTTTTAATTTAAGTGAAGAGGTTAATTGTGAAAATGAGATGCAAGAAGAGTTAGAAGATGATTTAAGCTTATCATGTGAAAATATAAATCCCTCAAATTGCACTTTAGGTAAGTGTTCTAATTCAAAAGATAATGAAAATAGAAAGTCTTCCAACTTAAGCGAAAGTGAAAATAGAGAGTGTTTTGACTTGAAAAATAGCGAAGACAGTGAATGTAATAATAGTGAAGTGGAGAGCTTTACTGATGATGAAGATTGCTTTGATGAGGGCATTGATGCAGAGGTTCTTTCAGAGTTTTTAGAGTGTAGGAATATTGTCTTTAATATTATAGAACGCAATGATTTAGATTTAGGGACAAAGGCAGCCTTAGCTCTTGAATTTGTTAAAGAGGTTCAAAACAAGATAGATTTAGGTGATATGGATGAAATCCCAGAGCTTATGGAAGAGTATAGGGATGAAAATTTCATAAATACACTTTTAAAGGAACTAGAATGTTTTAAAGGAAAAGAAAGCATAAAACATAAAAATCTATGTGAATATTTAAATGTTTATAAGAGCATAAAGCATATAAATTCAAATGATCCTTTAGGACTAGAGAAAGCATTAAAGTATTTTGAAGGAAATGAAGAGTTTTATTTAAGAAAGCATAAGGAATTTAATGAGTATTACAAAGAAAATTTATATAAGTTTAAAAATATACTTGTATATTTTATATTTAGATATTTCATGAAAGCTATTTTTGACTATGATGTCTCTGCTAAGATAAAGCTAGCCATAATAAGTACATTAATGATTAAGGAACTGGCTGTAGTAAGGTTTATAGAGAATAATAATGAATTTACAGAGGAAGATATGGTAGAGGTTAGCCGTATTTACTCTAAAGATATTGAACATTCAGATGAAAATATAGAAAATCTACAAGAGATATTTGAGACAGAAGAAATATTTGAAGTTGATGAAATACTACCTATGTTAATGAATGACTTCTAAGTTTAGATAATAACAATTAGATTATTTATGGAAAGAATACTATAGGTAATTAAGATAGTTTTTTGACTTACCTATAAATAGTTACAATTTAAATCTTAATGATTTTTCTATTAAAGAGGATATTTAATAAAATGATTAATTGAAAAAGTGATAAAGGTTTAATGAGTTACTTTTAGTTATAAAAAAGCTTAAGATTTTAAAAACTTAGGCTTTTTAAATTTATTAATGATTTCATATAATATAATTTGCTTAAGTTTTAACTTATTTAATAAGTTGTAATCTTGTATAAGGTTTTGGGATTAAAAAATTAAAGAGAAATTAAAATAGAGGCTATATATAAAGTTAAATAATAAAAAAGAGTATTTTAAGTTATATATTTATGTAATTTAAAACACTCTTTTTTTAAAAGTTTTGTTTAAAAGGTTATTTAAACCATTCACTTGGAGATGGATTAAAATAGTGAGCATTAAACTCTACAAATTTATAATCTTGAATTCCATAAAGTTTAAATGGTTCCTTTGATAAGTAGGATTCTAATTTTTCTACAGATTCTGATTTAATAACAAATATGCCTCCACTCATGTCTGATTTAAGTCCAGAGACCAATATCATTCCTTCATCCATTGCCTTTTGAGTATAGGCCATATGTTTTTTCATTATATCTTCATTAATCTTATCTGAATCTTTTAATATACCTTCAACAATAAAATATTTCATTTCTTATTCCTCCAAAATTAAGTACTATAAATATATTATAAACTAATAATTAATAGTAGTTAATAATATTTACTAAAGTAAACTTTGGAGGGAGAGGTGGAAGTTCTTTTAAATATGTTTAGACTTAAAAATGATTGTAAATATATTATTGTGTTAATTTAAGAAGCCATATATAAGTCTTATTATTTTATTGCTAGTGCTTAAAATTTTTTAAAAGAGTTGTACTTTTAGGAATTAAGGTTATTTAAAAAGTTTTTATTATTAATCGAGGAATTTTAATTGAGCATTAAATTAAGATATTTTTCAAGTGTACATAAAAACATCTTAAAAGTAATAATCATAAATATCCTTAAATTTATAATTATAAATAACCTTAAATTAAGATTAAGCTTAGTTTGTTAAAGATCCTTTTTTGTATAGCTTGGACAATAGATAGGCCATTGGAACTATGCTGATTATTTGAAAGCCATTAACAAACTGGAGTATTTCATGCTTAGCTAGCGGAGGGGGAAGGGTTGCAACTAGGTTATTTAGCATATGCATGAATATAACTAAAGGAAGAGAACGAGTTTTACTATATACAAATCCTAAAATAATTCCTAATATAGAGGCATAAACAACTTGGACAGGCTCTCTATGGAATAATCCAAATAAAAGACCAGAGAGAATTATAGGTGCTGCTCCTCCTTTTATCTTATCTATTTCATTAAAAATTAATCCTCTAAAAAGTAACTCTTCAACAATTGGGCCAAATAAAATTACAGATAAAAATATAAATATATAGGCTTCATTATTTAAGCTTTCAGATATTTGAGAAAAATTTTGTAAGCTATTTTTTACAAGGGTAATAGAGGATAATATTGTATCTGCAAATATGAGCCATAGAGCAGAGAGGCCTCCCATACCCATTGAAATTAAGGCATATTTAGGAATATCTTTTCTTGGAAGTTTATTAATAATTTTGTTCTTGTTGTATTTCTTACATTTATATATAAGAAGATAAACTAACATGGTTAAGAAGCAAGCAAATCCATCAATCATAAAGAAATTTGAATCAATAAAATTAGGTGGTAATAGTCTTAAGGGGGTCTTTGTTATAAAGCAGCAGAATAATAAAAATAAAAGGGAGCCTATAAAGGATAAAATGTAATATAGGGCTAGAAAAATAAATATGTTTAGTATGGCTTGAAATAGTTTAATGATTTTTTTCATGATTCACCTCAATTTATAAAAAATAGTCTAATGAGCTTTTGTGATAAATCTTTCCTTAAATTTTCTTATTAAAGAAACTTACATAGCAAGGGTTAAAAAGATATTATGATAAATTTACTTGTGAGAATCAAGCTTATACCTAATCAATTTAGTAATGTTAAGAAGATATTATGATAAATTTTCTTTTAAATGATGCTAATATATTAAGTGTAGGAAAATAAGTTTAATAAGTTCTTATAATAAATACTCAATTTAAATTTTGATTAGTGCTATAAGTTCCATAATTTTTAGCTTGGGAAAGAACCTAGATGAGATAATATATGGAATATAAACTAATTATATGCATAATGTTTAGGGAAAAATAGCTTAGCTATTTATAGAATTAATTAGGAAATAACTGATAGTACCAAGAGGGTTACATATTATTTATAAAAGCTAAAATTTTTATGGTGTTAGGAATAAAATGGATTTTACAAGGAGGCTTAGAGAGAAAAGATAATTACTGTTTATAATATATTTATTGATAATATGTTATAAGAAAATGGTTGTTTCAGAAGAAAAAACTTGTAATAATCTATATTTATTGATAATTACTATTTTAAAATAAAATTTTATGGTATATAATGTAAGAGTAGTAAATTTTATTGAGAGATTTAATTTTTAGGTAGCTTAATATTATCTGCCTAATACATACAAAATTATTACTCGACATAATAATTTTATGAGCTAACTAAAAGTTAATATTTTCAGAAAGAGAATTAAGCAGTTATTAGGATGAATTAAAAGTTTGTCTTATAACTGCTTATATTTTTTCGTTGTCTTAATTTTGTAATATTTTCTATCTAAAATATTAATAGAGATATATTTAGAGGGAGAAATTGTTTTTTTTATTAATAACAGTAATAAAAAGGGATTGGCTTTAAAAATAATTATGAGTAATTAGATCTTAAGATGAGGTGGTAGTATGGATTCTATTAAGGAACAAATATTTCAGCTAGAGAATGATTTAATAAAATCTGAAGTGAGAAAGTCAGCAAAGAAAATAAATGAAATATTATCAAATGATTTTGTTGAATTTAGTAGTTCAGGAAGTGAATATCATTATAAATGTGGAGATGTTTTTCAAGATGAAGAGGATGAGAGAACATTAGATTGGGAAATATTAAATTTTAAGGTGAAGAAGGTTGCAGAGAATTGTATTTTAGCCACTTACAGGGTAATAAAACATGATGAGTTAGATGAGAGAAAGAGATATTCCCTTCGTAGTTCTTTGTGGACAGAAGAAAATGGAAAGTGGAAGATGTCTTTTCATCAAGGAACACTACTAGCAGGTAAAGAAGGAAGAAGTATTTTTTAGCATAATTAAATAGAATATTTGATTAATATATCAAAGAGCTTGTATCAGAATTTAGTAAGTATAAGACTTTATTAATATGTTTTTAGAGGTTTTATAATTTAAATTTTGATAGAAGCTTTTTTATTTAGTATAAAAAATTTGTATTGATAAAGTGAGTGGTGAATTTATAAAAAAATGGTAGAATATACATAAGAAGGTGTGCTAAATGAAATTAAGAAAGCTTAATTATTTTTAAAATACTTTCTTAAAACTTTTATATAGACTTAATGGAATATTTGTAGGAAGAAGAGTTTGGGATTATTAAAAAATGTTTTAAGTAAGGGAGAATTATGAAACATAAAAAAGAAGTGTTTATAGCTGCGCTTATAATAGTGTTTTTAATAGCTATAGGACCAAGTATTAAGAAGCAAGTGGGGATTTATACAAAAGGTAAAAATATTGAGAAGAGTTATTTTAAAGATTCATTATATGATATTTATATAACTAATGGTGAGGGATTAGGATTAATTCAAATTAGTAATATTCAGAAGGGAAATATAAATTACTCAAAGATAGATAATATCAATGTAAAGTATGATTCAGCTAACTTTTTATTTATTGAGAAGGATTTAGGGGGAGAGATATATGTTCCTTATTCCTCTGATATAGAAAATCCCAAGAATGCAAATAGACTCTTAATTTTTAATGAGGGAAAGTTAGAGGATGAAATAGAGTTTGATGATATAAGAAATCCACAGACTGTAATAAGTGATAGGGAAAATAATAGAATTTTACTTGAGCAGAATATTACTGTTCAACCTGAAGATTCTCAAGGATTAAAGCTAAAGGTGATTGATACAACTAGCAAGGAAGTAATTAAGGAACTTTATTTAAAGGGATATATTAGAGATTATTATGTGGGAGAAAAAGAAATAGTTCTAAGCCTAGAAGGGGCTAAGAAGTTATGTTTTTTAGATGCACAGGACAGAAGTTTATATGCCATAAATAGAGAAACTTTAGAAGGAAGAGAAATTAGTAAAGAACCAATATGCAATGTTGTTAATGCCCTATGTGGAGATTCTAAAGGGAATAACGTAATATTTACTAATATAACTTTAAAAGAAAGTGGAGATTTAAATAAAAATGAAATTATTGTCATGGACAGTCATGGGGAGATCAAGGAGAGAAAAGAGGTTCCTTATGATATGAATGGTAGCTTTTATGGCAATGAGAAATATGAGTATGTATTAAATGGAAAAATTCATAATAAGAATAATGGTTTTCTTATTTTTAATAAGGAGACACTTGAGTTTGAAAAATTAGTTGATGATGTAAAGGATATAAGTTATATAGAGAGTTTGGATGGTTACTTATTTATATTAACTAGGGATTCAAAGTTATTTATATATGATGAAAATACTCTAGAGCAAATAGGAAGCATAGAGTTAGAGGGGGAGGTTTCGCACAGAATGAAGGTTATTAAAAAGAAAGGTTAAATTGTCTTAAGAATATGATTAAATATATAGATGGGGGGAATTTCAAATGAATACTGCTCTTTGGATTTCAATAGTCGGTGCTATTTTTTGTGCAATTATAGCTGTATTTATTGAAAATAAAGAAAAATAATTATATTTATTATGGAGAAATTAGTAATGGGAAAAGGTAGCGTTGAAATAAATATTGATAGAGTAATATTTATAGGCTTAATAATAGAATTTATTTGTACAGCATTTATATTTTTTAACTTTACAACACTTTATGAGAATTTGAACTTAATAATAGATTGTTTAATGATTTTAAATGTAATTATATTTATACTTAGTATAATTTATTTTAAGTATAATAAGAAATTGGCTTTAAGATATACCATAATAAGTTTAATATTCTTTTCCTTTTCAGATAAATCAATGTATAGCTTAATACTAGTTATTATTTTAATAATGCAAGGTAAAGGAATGTACTAAAAACAGAAAATAATTTTAAAAGAGAATTGAATTTTTCATTCTCTTTTTTTATATTTATTTATAAGATAAGAATTTTTATTTAGGGTAAATTATTTATAAGATAAAGAGGGAATTTGAAGTATCTAAAAAGAAAATATAATTGAAAATTACATAGAAGGTGTTTTTATATGGATAAGATAAAGAATGAAGTTACTAAGGAAGTTAAGGACCTTACAAAAGAGGATTATTTAAGCATATTGGAATTTTTAAAGAATCATGCAGGGGAAGAATATAGTAATCCTGAAAATGAGGAAAATATTGAGGAAAAGAATAAATACATAGCTTTGAGAGAAGAGGCACAGGAGACTTTAAGTAAATTTAGAGCTATTGGAGATTTATTTAAAGAAGAGGGCTTAGTTTATGAAAAAAAGGGAGCTTCAAAGTGGCTAGTTGCTGCAAGGGTTACAAGGGTTAGAAACTATCTTTGGATTGAGCTTAAGGAGCCAGAGAAGATGGGATTTTCAACTAGCATATCCATATTTGCAGATAAGATTGAGGAAGGAAATAAGCTTAGATTTAGAGTGGTTTTAGAAACTAAAGATTTAAAAAGTGATGAAGGGGACTATGTTAGACATTTTAGATTTTTAGAGGAGTTAGATCCTGAAGAGGATAAGTTTGAGTATTGGGACAATTATAGTGATTATAGCTATTTGGAGAGAGGAAAAACAAGTGATATAAGGGCTTTAATACAGGATGTTAAGGAAAGAAAAGAGTTAAAACTTCAAATAGGAAGAACATTATATTATGAAGATGTTAAGAGAATTAGCAAAGAGGAAATAAGAGAGTTTTTTGAAGATGCAGTTAAGGAGCTTAAGCCTTATTATGACTTAGCTGTTGAAGGAGAGTATTCCTTATTAGGGGAGGAAGAGCTAGGAATTAGTGAGGAGGGAGAAGAGTATTTAGAAGAACCAAAGATTCTTAAGGTGAAAAATCAAATTCTATATGGTCCTCCAGGAACAGGAAAAACTTATAATGCCATAAATAGAGCTTTAGAGATTATTGATTTTAAAAAGTATAAAGAGTTAATAGGGAATGAAGGGGAAAGAGAAAAAGTAATTAAAGTTTTTAATGAACTTTTAGAGGAAGGACAAATAGCCTTTTGTACATTTCATCAAAGTTATGGATATGAGGATTTTGTGGAAGGCTTAAGAAGCAATGAAAGTGGTGCAGGATTTGTTCCTAAGGATGGGATTTTTAAAAAACTTTGTAGAAAAGCTTCAAAAAGTCCTAAAAACTATGTGCTTATTATAGATGAAATCAACAGAGGAAATATTTCTAAAATCTTTGGAGAACTTATAACCTTAATAGAGGATGATAAGAGGCTTGGGGAGAAAAATGAGCTTAAAGTTACTCTTCCATATTCCAATGAAAGATTTGGAGTGCCAAAAAACTTGTACATATTAGGAACTATGAATACAGCAGATAGATCCATAGCCTTACTAGACACAGCCTTAAGAAGAAGATTTGAGTTTTTTGAATACATGCCTAAGGAAGAACTTTTACCTGAAGATGCTTGTGGGATTAATTTAAGAGAGTTTTTAAGGGTGATTAATGAGAGGATAGAGTATTTATTTGATAGGGAACATACAATTGGACACTCTTACTTTTTAAAAGAAGATCTTACTTTTGAGGAGCTTGTTTCCATAATGAAAAATAAAGTTATTCCTTTGGTGCAGGAGTATTTCTATGGAGATTGGGAAAAGGTAGAGCTAGTCCTTGGAGGTTCTTGTAAAAAGGGAAAATCTAATAGATTCATAGAAAAGAGTAGAATTGATACAAGAAAACTTTTTAAGGGAATGATGGTGGATTCTTATGGAGAAGAGTATAAGTATTCCATAGTGGAGAATCCAGAAAAAGAGGCCTTTCTTAATATCTATGAAGATGAGGAATAGACCATGAGGCATATAATTATTAAGGAAAGCTATGAATCCCTTAGGATTGTAGATGATTTTTATGATTATGAAGGAGAATATTTTTATGGGAACTATAGCTGTGAAAAGATAATAAGCAGAAGAGAGGCTCATGAACTTTATAACTATGCTATGTCTAAAAAGTTAGATATGGATAATATCCTTTGGGAAAGAGATACCTTAAGATTCATAAACTATGTTGGATACATAAGGCTTTCAACAGTTTCTATAGAAATACTTCCTAAAATAAGCTTAAATGATAGTGCAGAGCTTGAAAGAAAAGCCCTGTTAAATATGCTTTCTAAGTGTGGAATTTTGAAAGTTAATTATTCAGAAATCAGTTCATTAAAGTTATATAAGCAAAGTCTAAATGAGATACTGGCATATTTATTTAGTAAAAAACTTCAAAAAGAGCTTAGAAAAGGAGTATATGGGGAGTATGTTTATATTGAGGAGAATATAAATTCCTTAAAGGGAAGCTTAAGAGTTCAGGAGCAGATTAAGAACATGTCTTCCCATAGTTCAAAGGCTTTTTGTAGATTTGAGGAGTTTTCTAGGGATAATAAATTAAATAAGATATTAAGCTTCTTTGTAAAAGAAGTCATGAAGAATATAAAAAACAGAGAAACCTTAAAGCTTTTAAGAATTTCAGAGATGATTTTAGGAGATGTAGATGAAAGAAGTATCACCTTAAATGAGGTGAATAATTTTAGTTTTAATAGGTTAAATAAACCCTTTGAGGATGCTTTTACCTTAGGAAAGATGATTGTTTTAGGAGAGTCAGCCATTGGAAATTTAGGAGGAAATAAGGCTTATTCTATACTTTTTAAGATGAATGAAATCTTTGAAATTTATATAGGAAAGCTTTTAAAGCAACTTCTTTATAAAGAAACTGTTCATATGCAGCATTCAAAATACAAGCTTTTAATAAAGGAAGAAAGCAATAGAGGAGTGTTTAAACTTATTCCTGATATAGTAATTGAAAAGAATGGAATAGAGAGGATAATAATTGATACAAAGTGGAAGAGTGTAGAGAGTAAGTTTAATAGGCATGGGGTTAAGAGAGAAGACCTTTATCAAATGTATGCTTATCTTACTAGATATAAGAATGTAAGTACAGTTATACTTCTTTATCCTTACAATGAAAGAATAGAGGGTGAAGAGGGAGAATATTTAGAGTCTTGGTACTTAGATGAGGAAGAGCATAAAAGAGTTAGAGTTTATGAAGTAAACCTTGAAAACGAGAAAGAAACTTTAAAATCCTTAGATAAAATAGTTAGAAAGTATCTTGAAGAATAAATTAGATTAAAAGGGGAGATAGAAAATGGGATTTTGGATTTTTATGATGGTTATGGAATTATTAATACCACTTATAATGATTATTTTGGGTAAGCAATTTAGCAAAAAGGCACCAAAGGAAATTAATTATTTTTATGGTTACAGAACTTCAATGTCAATGAAAAATAAGGACACTTGGGAGTTTGCACATAAATATTGTGGAAGGCTATGGCTTAAAATAGGATATATTATGTTTGCTATATCTTTTATTATTATGTTATTTGTCCTTGGAAAAGGTGAGCAGGCTATAGGAACCTTAGGAGGAGCACTTTGTATGATTCAGTGTGTAGTTTTAGTTGCCTCAATATTTCCTACAGAGAGAGCTTTAAGGAAGAATTTTGACAAGTATGGCAATAGAAAAAATGTGTAGTTTTTTATTTATTGATTAGTCATTATTCATTAAAGAAATTATAGGTGGATTGTCCACCTATAATTTTTTATATAAAAAATTTGTGAATTACTATTTAATATTTTTTCCTATGTTAAAAGCATTTCCAATAAAGTTACCTATTTCCCAATAATTATTGTCCATAGAGTAAATAAGTGGATTTATCTTCTTTGTATCTGGAAAACCATTTGTAAGTAAGTCTTGGTTAACATAAGTTTCTATTATTTCACCAATAAATACTTCCATATCATAAATTTCAATTATCTTTGTTACTTTACATTCCATATTTATTGGACATTCCTTAATCAGTGGGATTTTATTATTACTTTCATAAAAACACTTAAAAATCTGTGATTTATCAATGTTATTTCCTGAAACAAGTCCGCAATAATCAACTTTTTCAACTAAATCTGCTGAAGGTATATTGATACTAAACACTTGATTTTCCCTTATGCCTTTATTTGTATAATGATTCTTTTCCATTGATATATAGATAACAGCAGGGTTAAGGCTTATTATTCCACAGTTTCCTATGGTTGCAAAATTAGGTTTATCATTTATAACTGTGCCTATTAATACTGATGGTATAGGATAAACTAAAGGAAGTTTATTAAATTTAACTTTTGACATTTTATCACTCTCCTAACCTTTTTATTCCATATAAATATATTAACTTACAATTGTTCTAAAAAGTAGTAAGTTAATATATAAATTAGAATAGCTATACCAATAGTTCTGAAAAGTATTTTAGTTTTTTTTACACCTCTTTTTTGCAAACCCTTATCTTCTCCAAAGGGAAATATTACATGTAAAGCAGGTGCTATTAATGAAATAGCTATGAATAAATATTTTGATATAGGATTATTAGGTAAAAACATTATATTAATAAAGAAAATTAATAATAGTATTATAGAAAAAATCTTTACTGGAGTTTCAGTTTTTTCTCTTTGTTTCATATATTTTTGATATTTAATATTGCAAGGCTCAGAGCAGCAACAGCTTTCATTTGTTCCTTCATATGTTTTATCACAGTATTTACATCTCTTAAGTATTAGATCATCCATGGATTCCCTCTTTTCATAAACTAGAATATTTCTGCTTTATAGCTATTATAATTCTAAGAAACTATGAAGATTCCTTTTTATATTTAATATTACAGTTATTGTAAAGTTGGATTTTAATATATTGTAAAAAATATAAATAAAAAATAACTATTTTTAAGTAAATGTTAATTATTGTTATAAATTAGAAAAAAATACATGGGATTTAAGGTTAAATAGAAAATTAAAGGAAGAAATTAATCTTTGTCATTGGTATATAATTGAAAAAGTAAAAGGAATAAATACATTTTAAAAGGAGTTATGATATGAAGAAGAGAAATTATTTAATTAGTTTATTGGCTGTGGTACTTAGTTTAGGAGTTTTAGTTGGCTGTGGAGATAAGACAAACACTTCTAATGAGGGGGCTTCTGTAAATAGCTCAGAAAATAGTGATGCTGCTAGTTCAAAAGATTCTGCTGATGTGGTAAAGGATAAGGGGGAATCAGATAAAGCACAGGCTAAGGATGCTGATTCTAAGGATAAAGAAGCTACAAATAAAGATGAGAGTGAAAAGAAAGAAGAGGATATTAAGAATGATAGCAGCACTAAGGAGACTGCTAAAGTAGATAATTCTAATAAAAATGAAAGTAAAGGAGCAAGTAATTCTTCTAAGAAGGAAGAGAGTAAGAGTGCTTCTAAAAAGGAGAATTCAAAGGATGAAAGTAGCTTAGCAAAATCAAAATCAGAGTATCTTCAAAAGATGAAAAATATAGATAGTGAGTCTGAGAAGTTAGATAAAGAGTATGAAACTGAGGAAGGCTCAACACAAATGGGGATGAATATTATTAGCGGAAAGCAAGCTAAATTATATGATGCTGAGTTAAATCAAATTTATGATTACTTAAAACAAAATTTAAGCAAGGAAAAATCTAAGGAACTTGAGAAGAGTGAAATGGCTTGGATTAAAGAAAAAGAAAGTAATATAGCTGAAATAAAGAAACAATATGAAGGCGGTTCAGTTACTCCTCTTATGGTAAATTCAGAGGTGGCAAAGGAAAGTAAGGAAAGATGCTATTATTTAATAGATAATTATATGAAGTAGAGATATATTACATATAATTTCTTTAGAAGAAAGTTATTAATTTAATAGGAATTTTATAATATAGTTTATAAAGAAAAGAAGTGGTTTAATTTTATATTAAATCACTTTTTTTATAAATATGAGTCAATGGAAGTTGAGGTAGAGTGGGTTTCTTTTAATTAATGGTTTTAAAATATAGTAGTGAATAAAATATTTTTATGTAGATAGTAAGAAGATGTAAGGATAGAGGAAGTTAAGGGTTTTTATAGGTAAGAGATTATTACAAAAATCTAACCTATAAAAACTTAATCTTTATGAATATTTTGTTTTGAAGAGAATTTAGAATGTAGTTTTGACTTATAATCCTTTAAAATTTAGCTATTAATAGTGTCTTTTAGGGATTTAGACTGTACTTTCTTTGTAGAGTTTCTTCAATAAATATATCATTGGAATTATGCAAAGTATTTGTATTATAGAAATAAATGTTGAAAATGGTTCAGGGAAAAGGGTAAGTAAATTATTTAGCATATGTAAAAACATTACAATAGGAAGTGAATGAGTTTTACTATATACAAACCCAAAAATAAGTCCAACTATAAAAGCATATACAATTTGTATTGGTTGCATATGAGCTAATCCAAATAATAATGCAGATATAATTATTGGAAAGGCACCACCTTTATATTTAGCAGCTTCGTTAAAGATTATTCCCCTAAAAATAATTTCCTCAACAATTGGAGCAAGTATTGCCACTGATATAAAAGCAAGAATAGGATTAGCGTTAAATATTTCATCATGCTCAATAAAACTTTCTAAGCTGCTTTTAATAGTAGGGGAGTAGGTTGCTAGAAATTGCATAAGAAAAATCCATAAATTTGATATTCCACTAACACCGAGAGAAATTAAAGCATATTTTCCAAGGGTTTTTAAGGACATATGATTATTAATCTTTGGTACATAGAATTCCTTTTTTCTATAGATTTTAGTAAAGAAATATATTCCTAAAACTTGATCGGTGCAATTTAATATAAGATTTAAAATACTATCATACTGATTTCCCAACAAATTTACTTTAAATATTAGATCTAATACTATGGCAAATGGAATAAGAATAATAGCAGCTAAAAATTCTATTCCTATATAAATAAATATTAATGAGAAAATACTTTTCGTAAGTTCTAGTGTTTTATTTTCAGATAAAGTCATAAAATCTCTCCTTTGAATTCTTTTATATGAAATATTTTAACATTATTTAACATTATATTCAAATATTATTAAAATATAGAATTTAGTTTTAAATTATTTTAAGTGTATTTTAGTTTTATAACTTCATTGATCTTAAGTTAAATATTGTAAGAGAATTTTGGATGGATTATATTTAATATAGAACATACTAGATTATATTAAAAAAGTTAAGTATGAAGTGGAAAAAGAGAATATATAAAATTATTAAGATTAAATATAATTTAAGATCAAGGGGATGGTAAAGTGAAGAGGCATGTTATGAATTTAAGTCCAGATTCATTTGAAATGATAGAAATTGGTACAAAAACAATTGAAATGCGATTATATGATGAAAAGAGAAAGAAAATTTCAAAAGGTGATTATATAAATTTTATAAGCACTATGAATAATAAGAAGTAATTAGAGGTTAAGGTAATAGATATTTATAAGTACAATAATTTTGAAGAATTATATAAAGAATTCAATAAAGTAAAACTTGGCTATAGGGAAGATGAGATTGTACATTATACTGATATGGAACAATATTACTCAAAAGAAGATATAGATAAGTATGGTGTAATTGGAATTGAAGTAGAAGTGATTAGAAGAATATATTTATAAGAAATAGTAATAATATGATATACTTATAAAATATATTAAATAATTAAGGAAAGTAGGACTTTATGGATATAAACCCTATAGAAGTTCAATTCTTTACAGAAAGAGATTATATATTTAATATGTGGCTTCATAAGTATGTTTATAAATACAAAGATAATAGTATAGGAATTAAGTTAAGAGAATTATATGATAAAAATATAATTATGATAGAGGAAGATTTTAAGGAGGAATTTAATAAATGTATTATATATTAGTAAAAGATTTTAATTCTGTTGGTTCAGTAGTATATGCATCAGAAGATTCAAAGGAAATAGATATTATAGATGATTTATTAAACTATAAATTAGATAGTAAAAGTAAGCAAGTAGTTTTATTATCTAACTTAGAAATGTGGAAAGAGTATGAGCCTTTTGACATAGTAAAAAATGCAGGTGAGTTTATTGATAAGGCTATAATGAATTAGAGATAACTTGTTATAATTAGCGGTTTTTTAAAATCTATCATTTAATAACAAAGGCTATAACTGGAACTTAAATTTCAGTTAGATACATAATATTTAATAACATAGAGTATTAAATTATAAAGTTAGAGATTGCAAGTTATAGACTATAAATTTTTAATTTATAGTCTATAACTTTTTATGTTTTTTATTTTGTTTATGTTTTGGGGAAGTTTTTAAAGAAAGTTTTTAAGCTAACTTTTTTATTCAAGTATATTATCAAATTCTTCAAAAATAGATTTATAATTAAGTTTATTTATGGTCTTGAAGCCAACGCATTGCTGTGTAGGCGTAAACTGCACTACCACTAGATAAAACTTCTTCATCAAATTTAACCATTGGGTGGTGTTGAGGGTATGGATAGCCCTTATCTGGGTTTCCAGCTGCTAAAACTAACATGATGGCAGGAATTTTTTGGCTTATGTAAGCAAAGTCTTCTGAACCAGAAGTTTTAGCAGATTTTTGATTTCCAGCCATGGCATTTAGTTTGGCAACAGAGAATGTTTTATCTTCCCCTAAAAGTTCTTTTATGTATTTTTCAGAGCATACAGTTAAGTCTTTATCGTTAACTAAGGTTGGGCATCCACTTCCCCAAATTACTTCAGCTGAAGCTCTAAAGGATTTTGCTGTACATTCTGCAATTTCTTCAATTCTTTCCTTTATAAATGAGCGTGTTTCTTCATCAAAAGTACGAATAGTTCCACCCATAGTAGCTGTGTCAGGGATTACATTGGCAGCAATACCAGCATTCATTGTTCCAATTGTTAAAATTGCTTGATCGCTTATGGCAAGTTCTCTAGCATGAATTTCTTGTAATGCAATTAAAATGTGAGCAGCTACATTAAGTGGGTCAACTCCAGTATTAGGCATAGAACCATGACATCCTTTTCCTTGAACCTTTATTTCAAAATAATCAGCAGCTGGAGCTCCAATTCCAGGTACAGGAACAATAACAGTACCTGCATTAAAAGGCATTCCTGCCATTACATGAATCATTAGTGCCTGATCAACCTTTGGATTTTCTAATACTCCTGCTTTAATCATATCCTTAGAACCTTCAAAAATTTCCTCAGCAGGTTGGAACATAAGTTTAACAGTTCCTTCAATTTCATCCTCATGTTTTTTTAATAATCTTGCAGCACCAAGCATCATAGATGTGTGCATATCATGGCCACAGGCATGCATTTTTCCACTTTGGCAAGAAAACTCAACATCTGATTCCTCTTTAATTGGTAAGGCATCCATGTCACCTCTTATTAAGAAAACCTTTCCTTCCTTTTTTCCACCTGCTAAAGCAATAAGTCCTGCTTTTCCACATTCTATTGGCTCATAGCCCATATCAATTAACTCTTTTTTTACAAAGGCAAGAGTGTTTTTTAAATCAAATCCTGTCTCAGCATGTGAGTGTAAATATCTTCTGTTTGAAACAATAGTTTCTTGAAGTAAATTAGCTTCTTTTAGTAATTCTTCTGGTTTCATTTATGTTCTCCTTTCAAAGTTCTTTTTTGGGGTAATATTATTATTTTATCACATTCATAAATTTAAATCATTTTTAAAAATTTGAGTAAATAGACTTATTATCTCCAATTAATTAAGAATAAAACCATTATTCAAAACTATATTAAAAATTATAGGTTAATAATGGCTTTTTTAAAATTTTAATTATTACTAAAGATAAGATGTTAAAAAACAAGATTTCTATAAGGAAGTTTTAAACAATGAGAAATTAAATAGTGTTAAGAATTTTTTTAGATAATTATTATAAATCAATTTATGAAGGTGGAAAGTAATTAATTCACATGATATATTTAAAGAAAGCGTTTTAATTACATGAAAAGGTAATTATTTTAAACTTAAAAGATAAAACATTAAGGTGAGGATTAGAGAATGAATGTTAGAATATACAAAATTAATACAGGAAGAAATTTTAGTAGTGATAAGAGGAGCAATTTTCCTATAGGAGGAAAAACTAATTCTTTTTATTCAATTGGTAACTTAATGAGAGGAATAGAGGACTTTTATTTGGAGGGAAATCTTTATTTTATAGATAAGGAAGAAGAACTTGAGAAGTTTTATAATCCTTTAGGGGATAGATGGGTGGCAAAGAAGAAATATTACATAAGTCATCCTAAGAAAGAGAGAGAAAATTATCTTTTAGAGGCTAGTAAGTTTCATGAGTATATAGTTAGGGAGCAACTAGAAGAGATAGCAAATTACTTGCATCATGAGCTTAATATAAATTCTTTAAAGATAGAGGTTGAAGAGGGAAATGACTTTTCATCCTATACTAATATAGTTCTTGAGGAAATGAATCTTAATGATGATGGGAAAGTAGAACTAAAGGAAGATAAGACTTTAGAGATTAAGTGGAGTGGAAATGATACAATGGATTATGAAGCTAAGCAGGGGATGAAAGATGCTAATGGTTTAAACAAAGAAAGGGACAGTAACCCTTTGGAGGAATCTGGAGAGAAATCTTTTAAGGAAGATAAAGCAAGAAATATTTTAGAAAGTGGAATTTTAAATGGTAAAAATGAATTTCTGTGGATAGAGGATTTTGAAGGCTTAATTAATAAGGTTCAGGAACTTAAGGCTTCTAATAAAAGAGGAGAGAAGGAAAGTTTAGAGGGAAATTCTTTAGGTAAAGGAGAAGCTTCTTATATATTGGAAATAGATAATTCCTTTGGAATTAGTGAAAAAATAGGAAAGAAGATAGGGGTTAATCCTACTTGGCTTAAGAAATGCTCTTTTAAAATAACATTTTAGAATTAAGATTTAATAAAAGGTGATGTATCAAAACTTTAATATAAAACTTATAAATAGTAGAAGAGAGGATAAAAATAAGCTTTAGAATTTAAGTTATTAAGTAGAGTAATTTGTGATAAGAAGAGAAGCTGTTTAACCAAAAGTAGTTCTTATTTTTAGCAAATTATTCGAAGCAAGTAATTTCTAATGATTATAATGAGACTAAAGTTCTATTAGGGAGTTCAATATCAAAGTAAAGTTTAAGAACCGAGGAAAGTTGAAGAACTAAGTAAAGTTCAAGAACCAAAGTTAAAATTTAGACTTGAGCTTAAAATTCAGTAACTCTCATAATATATTTATAAGTTTAATTTTTAGGTTATTTTTATACAATGAAGTTGGTTTAGTTAAGGAATTAGATTATACTTTGGAGTTTTATTTCTAGCTATGTTTAAGAATAGTGTTGATAGTATGTAATTTTTTAAGGGAACTTGTTAAAAGTTCCCTTAATGTACATTTTAAGAATATTACTAAGCAACAATCATAATATTGTAGTCTTATTAAGAATATTACGAAGCAATAATATTATTTTACTCTTATATAGCCTATTAATTATGCTTATGATAATATAATGCCTTTTTCTATTTTATTTCCTTTTAAAAATTCTTTTACCTCAAGAGGTTTTCCACCTGGAAACTGTAATATTTCTATAATTAGAATGCCGTTCTTGGTAGCCACTTTAATTCCTTCATCATTTGCATCTATAATATAACCAGGCGGGTCAATAATATTTGCCTCTAATGACTTAGATTTGAATATTTTAACTGGAATATCTTTATAGTAAGTGTAAGCAGTTGGCCATGAGTTTATATTTTTATATGGCCAAGAACTTAATCCTCTTATTAAATTATGTATGTTAGTACTACTGTCATTCCAATTAATATTTGCCATTTGTTTGTTTAACATCTTTACATAAGAACTTCCATCATTGGGTTGTTTTATTCCACAAATTTTACCTGCTATAATTCCATTTATTGTTTCTTCTAATAGTTCAGCACCGTTTATTTTTAATAAATTGTATAATTCTCCTGCTGTCATAGATTCAGATATTTCAACCTCACTTCTCATGAGCATATCACCTGTATCTATACTAGTATCCATTAGTATGGTTGTATTTCCAGTTTTTATTTCTCCATTTATTAAACACCAATTTATTGGTGCTGATCCCCTATACATTGGAAGGAGAGAGGCATGTAGACAAATACATCCTAGCCTTGGTATATCAAGTATCTCCTTAGTTAATATTTGACCATATGCTACAACAATAATAAAATCAGGTTTTAGTTCTTTTAATTTATTAATGATTACAGAGTCTGTTCTTATTTTTTCGGGCTGAAAAATTGGAATTTCATTAGATAATCCTACTTCTTTGATTGGTGAAATTGTTAGCTTTTTACCTCTTCCACTTGGCTTATCAGGTTGTGTTATAATGGCACTTACATTAAATTTCTCTATCATTTTCTTCAATGAGGGAACTGCAAAATCAGGAGTCCCCATAAAAACTATTTTCATTATTGCTACCTCTCTTTTATACCTAAAAATATATTTCATAGTTATTTATTATTTACACAATATTTTACAGTTATTCATTTATTTGAGTATATAATATATAAGGGTTCAATTTCAAGTATTTAACATATATTATGTAAATTGCCTCCCTAATCCTAAAATCTTTTAATTATTCAAGGAAACTATAAACTAGTAACATACTTGTTAGAGCTTGTTTAATTTTTAGAAGCGTATAATGGGTTTGCAATACGAACCATTCCATTAAATTCTTTTTTTAATTCTGAAAATGCTAGATTAACCTCATCAGGTATAGAAACATGAGCAATAAAATCTTTTCCTTTAGGTCCATATCCATCTGGATTATCAGAAAGCCTTGGGATTTCACCCATTAGAAGAGTTATATAATGGTTAATGTCCCACATTCCTAAAATATCATTTTCATAAGCAAGTTCACCATTTTTAAGGATTACTTTTGCATTGTAGGTAGCAAAATTTATAATTTTAATATCATTAGAAACATATTTACGAAGTCCAGCTTCCATACGGTGTTGCATAGTTGCATCTTGCATGATTATTATGCTATTAAACTGGATGTTATTTTCCTTTAATAGTTCTAAAAGATATGTAATATTATTACCACAATTTGTGGAATTGCACTCTAAGAAATCTGCTTTTAAGTTATATTTGTATTTTAAGTATTCATCAAAAATTTCAGCCTCTGTTAATTTTGATGTGTCTACATTTGGCAATTGAGAATGCATTTTATTACGCAATACTTCTGTTGTATGACCAGCACCTCCAACAATTACATACTTTTTGGCAATATTATTTTTAATTCCTTCTGCTAAAAGGTCACCCCCACAGATTATACTCCCTCCAAAGAGTACCATTACATCAGCTTGCTCTATACCATATTTCTTTTCGAGTTCTTCTTTTCTTAAAGAAGGAATATCTCTTTTTCCACAAAACCTTCCTAGCACATTAATATATTCTGCTGTTTTTTCCTTCATAAATTTTACCTCCAAAAATAAAATTAACCCAATTAAGCTTAGGAAAGCATAAGATTTATAAATATTTATAAATCTTATAAAGGTCTTTTATTTCCTAAAAAAATATCATGTTTATTATTAATAAAACTATAGCTATGGAGCTAAAGCCTATGGAAAAATAGTCATAGTATTTTTCCTTTGAATTTTTAGTTTCTTTTAAAAGTCTACTTGATAAGATTAATTGATCCCCTAAAAGTACTATTAAGAGTAAGTTTATTTTCCCTTTTAAAAATACATATTCTACAAAGCCTACAATTAATAAAAATATGTAGATATAGCTATAGGCCTTTGGTAAGGTTTTTCTTATCTTACCTTCTAGTTTTAGATTTCTTTTGATTTTAAATCCAAACCTTAATACTATAAGAGCTATTAAATATAATGACAATAAAATTAATGCTGTTATAAGTTCAATTTGATTTTTAGACATTAAAACTCCTCCTTTGTAAAGATTGTATTTTTTGTAAAATTAAATAAACTTGTCCAATAGTTTATGTTTTTATTATACAGAATTTATGGCTTATAATTTCAATAATATATAAATTGAATAAAATTTATTTAATCATAAGGAAAATTTAAGATAAATAACCTTAAAAATACATTGTAAAGTGATGTATTTTGGGATTAAATTAATTTAATAATATTTGAATGTAGAATAAATTTATTATGGGTAAGAAATTTAAAGAATCAGTTTAATAAATTTTTATTAAAGGTTATCTGATGAGGATTAAATATATTAGTTATCACACTGCAAAGATGAGATAATTGTGGGAAATTCAAAGCATTCAGAACACCACAAATAGAAGATACTAAACTTATGAATAGTATCTTTAGTATGTAAGAATACAGAAAGAAACAGATAGTAGAAAATTAGTTGTTTATAAACAAGTTTCAACTTCTGACCTAAAATGTGATTTGAAAAATTAAGTTGAATTTCTTAGATAATATGCTAATAATAAAGGAATAATATTAGATGAAGTTATTAAGATTTAAGAAAAATATTAGAGAGGGTGAAGAAGGTGAAAAGAGCATACAAGATAGAGATTAATCCTACTGATGAACAAAAGTGTAAAATACATCGAACTATTGGTGTATCAAGATTTGTGTATAACTTTTATATTGCTCGTAATAAAGAAGTTTATGAGAAAGAAGGAAAGTTTGTAAGTGGCATGGATTTTTCAAAATGGTTAAATAATGAATACATTCCTAATAATCAAGAGATGAAATGGATTAAAGAAGTATCTTCAAAAGCTACTAAACAAGCTATTATGAATGCAGATAAAGCTTTTAGAGATTTCTTTAAAAAATCTAAAGGTTTTCCAAGATTTAAGAAAAAGAAGAATCAAGATGTAAAAGCTTATTTTCCTAAAAATAATAAGACTGATTGGACTTTAGAAAGACATAGAGTCAAAATACCAACTTTAGGATGGGTAAGATTAAAAGAATTTGGTTATATTCCTGTAAATTCAATAGTTAAAAGTGGTACTATAAGTCAAAAATCAGATAGATATTATGTATCTATATTAGTTGAAGAAGATGATAAGAAAGTATATAAATCTACTAATGAAGGTTTAGGTATAGATTTAGGAGTAAAAGAATTTGCTGTATGTAGTGATGGAATTAAGTTTAAAAATATAAATAAAACATCTACTGTTAAAAAAGTAGAAAAGAAGTTAAAAAGAGAACAGAGAAAACTTTCAAGGAAATATGAAAGTTTAAAAATAAGAAATAAAAATATAAAAGAAGGGAGAGCTACTGGTCAAAATATTCAAAAACAAGTAATCAAAGTACAAAAACTTCATCAGAGATTAATAAATATACGAACTGATTATATAAATAAAACAGTATTTTCAATTATAAAGCAAAAACCAAGCTATATAACTATTGAAGATTTAAATATTAAAGGAATGATGAAAAATAAGCATTTATCTAAAGCTATTGCAAGTCAGAAGTTTTTTGAATTTAAAACTAAGTTAACAGTTAAATGTAAAGAAAATAATATAGAACTTAGAATAGTGGATAGATTTTATCCATCATCAAAGACTTGTAGTCAATGTGGAAAGATTAAGAAAGATTTAAAACTGTCAGACAGAATTTATAAATGTGATTGTGGACTTACTATTGATAGAGATTTAAACGCAAGTATTAATCTTAAAAATGCTAAAGAATATAAGATAGCTTAAAATCAAAAGCACTTATATATGTACGGAGGGCTAACTTCGGAATTTACGCCTTTGGAGAGCCATACAAAATCGTAGTAGCTTAGGCAAGGCGAGGCTCTATGAAGAAGGAAATTTCTCAATATGGATATATTTGACCATATTTTGAGTAGCAGCAATAAAACCAACCTAAATAAAGTTAACTTGTGGTTTTATAAAAGTTAATTTATTTTTTAAGAATGGTCTTAATTTAAAAGCAAGTTTTAGGATTTAAAGTAAGGTTTTTAATTTAAAAGTAAGCTTTAGAGTTTTAAGTAGAGTCTTAAACTTGAAAGCAAAGTTTTTAAGTTTAGTTTTCAAGTAGAGTTTTAAGTCTGAAAGTGAGTTTAAGATTTTTAAACAGAGTAAAAAACAGAGGTTTAAGTTGAAAAAGAGTTTTTAGATTTTTAAGCAAAGTCTTAAACTTGAAAGTAAGTTTTTAGGGATTCAAGTAAAGTTTTAAGTCTGAAAGTGAGTTTAAGGTTTTTAAACAGAGTAAAAAACAGAGCTTTAAGTTGAAAATGAATTTTAGGTTTTCAAGCAAAGTCTTAAATTGGAAAGTAAAGCTTTAATTTAAAATAGAGCATTTACTTGAAAGAAGATATGGGTTTCCTTTTCAAGCAAAGCTCTAATTTAAAAGTAAGTTTTTAGTATTTTAACCTTTGAGGTTTTATGATTTTAATTTTTTATAGCTTTTTAATTCTTGAGTTTTAAGCTTTCTTTATTAAATTTGGTTTTGTAGGTTTTTAGGCAAAGAGCCTCCAAAGCTGAGTGGTGATGAAGCAAATAACTATGCCTGCTACTGTTGGGATTAGGAAGCTTAGGGCTGTCCATTTAAAGCTCTTAGTTTCCTTTTTGATTGTCCAGAGGGTTGTACCACAAGGGTAGTGCATTAGGCACAGTATCATAACATTAATTGCAGTTAGGATTGTCCATCCATTAGCAACTAATAATTCTTTAAGCTCATATAGATTATCTAATTCTAACATTGTGGTGGCTCTTAAATAGCTCATTATTATTATAGGCATTACTATTTCATTTGCTGGTAAGCCTAAGATAAAGGCCATTAATATATATCCATCTACCCCTATGGCATTGGCAAGTGGACTTAAATAGTCAGCACATATTGTTAGGATTGAGGCATCACCAATTATTATATTAGAGAATATCCATATAACTGCCCCTGCTGGAGCTGCAATTGCAATGGCTCTACCTAAGACATATAGAGTTCTATCAAATATTGATCTTACTATGACCTTTCCTACTTGAGGTTTTCTATATGGAGGTAGTTCTAATATAAAGTTTGAAGGCATTCCTTTTAGTATTGTCTTTGATAGGATTTTTGATACTAGTAATGTCATTAAGACTCCTAAAATTATAACTACAGTTACTGTAAGGGCTGATATAAAACTTTCTTTTATTCCCACAGATATTCCACCTATGAATATGGCTGCTATGGAAATTAGCATAGGAAATCTTCCATTACAAGGCATAAAGGCATTAGTTAATATAGCTATAATCCTTTCTCTAGGAGAGTTAATTATTCTACATCCTATGATTCCTGCTGCATTGCATCCAAGTCCCATACACATGGTAAGGGCTTGTTTACCACAGGCACAGCATTTCTTAAAACATTTGTCTAGGTTAAATGCTATTCTTGGCAAATATCCTAAGTCCTCTAATAGAGTGAACATAGGGAAGAAAATTGCCATAGGAGGTAGCATTACTGAAATTACCCAAGCTAAGGTAACATAAATGCCGTCTATTAATATTCCTGATATCCAAGAAGGTAAGTTTAGTCCAGAGAAGAAGTCTCTAATGTAAATTTCTCCATGGGCGAACATATTAGCAAGCATTTCAGATGGGTAATTTGCTAGGGTTATGGTTATCCACAAAACAACTAATAGGGTCATTATCATAATAGGTATTCCTGTTGATTTTGACACAAGTATTTTATCTATTTTTCTCTGGAAGTCAGTATATTCTTCTCCACCTTTAACAACCTTATTTCCTATTCTTTCAGCTTCTTTTATTATGGATTTTATGATTATATCTTCTACTAATTCATCCTTATAATCTTTATTAAGCTCATCTTTTATTTTACTTATCATATTTATATACTTTTCTTGAATATTATATTTATTGTATAAGGATTTTAAGATGCTTGTATTTCCTTCTAGAATTCTAAGGGCTATCCATCTTTTCTTTCTTTTAGGAACTTCAAGGATTTCATCTAGTATGATTTCTATTTCTTCTACTGCTTTTTCTATAGGGGAATCATAATTTATTGCATTTTTTTTGGAGTCTTTTAGGGTTATTTCTTTAAAGATGGCCTCTTTTAATTCTTCTATGCCAACTCCATTTCTGGCAGAGGAGGAAACAAGGTTTGCGTTTAGTTCTTTTGATAACAAATCTAAATCTATTTTTATGTTATTTTTTTCTGCTTCATCAGTTAAGTTTACGCAGAGGATTGCCTTTTCTGTTATTTCAGATATTTGTATAAAAAGGTTTAGATTCCTTTCTAGGGAGGTTGCATCAGCCACAACAACCACTATATCTGGATCATTAAAGCATATATAGTCCCTTGCTATTTCTTCTTCTTCTGAATTTGATAGCAATGAGTATGTTCCAGGTAAATCTACTATCTTTATGGTTGAATCCTTAAATTCATAGTATCCTTCTGCCTTAGCTACTGTTTTTCCAGGCCAGTTTCCAGTATGTTGATTTAAACCAGTTAGAGCATTAAAAACTGTACTCTTACCTACATTTGGGTTTCCTGCTAATGCTACAACATAGTCTTCCTTGGTGTTTCCTCTTGATTTGTCTTTAGATAATAAGCTAATTCCAGTAGAATTTTTGTTTAAACTCATATCTTTTTCTCCTACTATTAAATTACTTCTATCTCTTCACATTCTTCTTCCCTTATGGCTATTACAGTTCCTCTTATTAAATAGGCTCTAGGGTCACCAAAGGGGCCACCATATAAAACTTTTATATCTGTTCCTTCTATTATTCCTAAGTCAAAAAATCTTCTCCTTAGTTCTCCCTGTGCCTTTATGTCAATTACCTTAACAGTTGACAATATTTTAGCTTCATGTAATTTCACCTTTATTCCCTCCTAAGGCTTAATCTAAGATTATTTTTAATGAAAGAAGTTTAGGGCTTTTATTAATTAACAGTACTGTCCATATATAATAAACTATGATGAATAATAATTTAGTGTGATTGAAACTTTAGGGATGATTGATATGGGTTGTATATGTGGATTAATAAGGAGTTAATAGACTATGCTTTAAGCTTAAGGGGATTTAGTTAGATTTTTTAAAGTAAGTGTATAATTGAAAAAGATTTATAAAGCTTTATCTTACATATATGAGTTATTTTCTTCCCTTAAATGAGTATATAATTGAAAAAAGTTATGAAAATTTTATAGGGAAGGGTTAGAAGAATAAAGAGTAATAAATTTAAATTATTAACAGTTTTGTTATATAATATTAGTAACATTCTGGGGTTTTATGGGGTGATTTTTAATGAGTAAATTTTATAATGAAGCAATTAAGAAACTTGATTATGATGAAAGACCATTATGTTATTTGAAGTGTTCTCTTTTAACTTTTGTATGCAGAAGAGGATATAGACCAGGGATACTCATTGCAACAAATAAAAGAGTGTTTTTTTATGAGTTAAATTTAGGCTTTTGGCATACAGAAAGCTTTTTATATGAGGATATTTCTTCTATTGAAGAAAGGGAAGGAATACTGAGGAAATCTATAGTTATGAATGTAAATGGAGAAGAGGTTAAGATATGTAATATAATTTCTGGAGATGTTCAAAGGTTTATGGCCATAGCAAAGGATAATATTAAGGTGGGAAGAGTTTAATGAGGAATAAAAAGTGTAGAAGAATTATAGAGATTTTATTTATATTATTACTAATAGTACCGTCACAGCCTATTTATGCAAGAGCAGGAGGAGGCGGTGGAGGAGGTGGAGCTGGAGGTGGTGGCTTTATCTCATCAAGTGAAAGTGGTGGTGGAAAAGATGGGGCCAGTGCCTTTGATTTTAAATTTATTATGAAATATAAACTTCTTTTTGGATCAGTAGCTTTTTTCTTGCTGTCTGGAGGGGGAGTTTTAATGTTTGTGGAGATGGATAGGTATAGTAAAGTGGTTAAGCGTAAAAGTGATAAGCTAAAGGAGTTAGCTTTAAAGGATACTTACTGGAATATTAATTATATAAAATCTGTTGTGGAAGATACCTTTTATAGTATTCAGTATGCTTGGAATGATGATGAATATGAAAGGGTGGAGAGTTTACTTACAACTTCATTATATAATAAGCACCTTAAGGTTTTAGAGGAGCTTAAAAGTGAAAATAAGAAAAATGTTTTAGAGGATATTCAGTTTAAGGGGTGTAGAATAATAAGTCTCTTTGAGGGGGATGAAAAGCAATGGGGATTTATTTGGGTTGAGGTTAATTTTTCCATGAGGGATTACATAGTTAATACAAAAGGGAAAAGAAGAGTAATAGAGGGAAATGATAATTATAGCAGAAGTGACTTTGAGTATTGGAAGTTTGTGTATATTGAGAATACATGGCTACTTTCAAATATATTGCAGAAAAATGAGGTGGGTTCAGGCTATAAGAAGTTATATAGAGAGGCTGAAAATGCCTATGGCTCTAGTAATATGAAGAAGGTTTAAAATTTAGTAGGGGTGAAAGATGAATATTGATATGGGATGGATGATTTTAGGCTTTGGTGCATTTATATTTTTAATTAGTTCGGTAGGTCAGCTAAGAAATGAAGTTAAACTTATGAGAGGGACTTTAAATAGGATTGCTGAAAGGGTAGGAGTAACTGAGATACTAACAAAGGAAGAAAAGGATGAATTAATGAGGCTAGTTTCAGAAGGAAAGAATGTTGAAGCTGTAAGAAGATGCAGAGAGATTACAGGTCTTGGCCTAAAGGAAGCTAAGGAATATGTTGATGGATTTGGTGAGAAGAAGATAGATTAGTCTTTGATTTAATACTATTGAAAAGTTATGGATAAATTTATTCATAAGGTAATAATGAGTTAAATAAGTTTTACATAACGTTTTGAGTTTAACAAAGAAGTTGTTAAACTGTTAAAGGTGAATTTTAGTGAAAAATGAAATATTAGATGGATAAATGTTGAAAAAAGTGTTATGGTAATATATAATAAAAATGCCTTATAAAGTAATTAGATTATTGTTATAAGGGAGTTATGTATTCAAAGTCAATTATGAATTTGATTAAGATTATAAGTAACATTTGTATAATATTTATGTTGTGCATGTTGCTACCTCCCGTTGATAGACTTATAAAGCTATTAATAGTTATATTGTATACTGATTTGTGTTATGGAGGTATGGTAGAGGATGAAATGTATATTAATTAATGTGCAGTTTGTTCAGTTTTTTCATATACTTGTTAGCTTTGATATCTACCGGTCGTTTAGTTAATAAGTTTTTTGGAGTTTAAATATGAATATAAAAGTCAAGTTTAAAAATAAGAGATATACTCATTTAGATGTAAAGAAGAATTATTTAAAGTATGAAAATCTAATAAAAAAACCAAAATGGATAGCAAGTCATGGCTTTTATCCTTTTATACATTATAAAATTAAATTTAATAAATATATTTACGATGAAGATATTAATAATAAAAAAAAGGATCCAAAAGGAAGAAACATATTTTATTCTTCACATGTTGATGGATATATATATCAATATTATGGTCAATTAGTTAATGAGTATTATGATAAAAAATCTATTGAATTAGGAATTAATAAAGTAGCTACAGCATATAGGAATAATTTAAGAGGAAAGTGTAATATACATTTTGCGAAAGAAGTATTTGAATTTATATGTAAGTGTAATAATGCATTCATTTATGTTAGTGACTTTAAAGGATTTTTTGATAATTTAGATCATAATTATTTAAAAGAAAAGTTAGAATATGTATTAAATGTTTCTAAGTTACCAATAGATCAGTATGTAATTTATAAGAATATAACGAAATATACGTATATAGAATTATCTGATATTAAAAGTGTAAAAGATAAAAATGATAATAAGGTTAATGCAAAAGCTAAGTATTTTAATACACAGGAATTTAGAAGTTTTAAGAAAAATAATTTGAAAAAAAATAAAGAAGAATATGGAATACCTCAAGGGGCATCTATTAGTTCTGTTTATTCTAATATTTATATGATTGATTTTGACAAGAAAGTAAATGACTATGTAACAAGCAATAAAGGTTTATATAGAAGATATTGTGATGATTTAATTATTATTATTCCAATAAGAGATGATGAAGAATTTAATAATGAATGTATTGAATATGGCAATAAAATAGAGTCAATAGTTCAAGATACACCAAGATTAGAGTTGAGCCCCGAAAAAACAGAAAAATTTATATATAGTGATTGTAAAGATAAAAAGCTTACAAATTTAAAAGAAAACAAGGATATTATTAATTATTTGGGTTTTAGCTTCGATGGAAATACTGTAAAAATTAGAGAAAAAAGTGTATTTAAATATTACTATAGGGCATATAAGAAAGTTGCAACAGTTAAAAGATATAGTGGTGATATAAGACAGAATGTAATAAAGAAAAAATTATATCAACAATATACTCATTTAGGTGACTATAAGTATGGTAAAAAGTATGGTAATTTTATTACATATGCTAGAAGGGCAGAAGAAGTATTTAATGAGAGTAATATATTGGAAAATAAAATACATAATCAGATTAAACGGCATTGGAATAATATAAATAAGCGTTTAAATAAATAACCTAATATTTTAATATTAGGTTATTTATTATATAAGAAGAGTTATAGCTTCTCTAACTTAAAAACTATTCTACATCAATAAATTCTTTTATGTAATTTTTGACTATTTGCTTGTGTCTTTCTTCATATTTATTTTTAGGATTCTTTAAAACATTTAAATCTTCTTCAATAGTTTTTAAGTTCCATTCAGATTCATCATCATAAAGTCCAATTACTAAAGTTGGAACTGTTATTGATAATTTAGCTGAAGGTATTTCTCTTAGAACTTTTTCAAAATTAGAAACTCCACTATCTATTCTTTTACTTAAGCTATATGATGGTACTATTAATACACATATATCAGTTAGATTATATGAGTATGATAATTGAAATTTGAAGTAGTTTCTATATGAACTTGCTACATTTCCAAATTCAACTTCTATTTGTATAGTTATTTTTTCACCATTTTCATTAATAAATGTTTTTTTGAAATCACTTCTTAAACTATCTTCGTTACTATCTGGAGTTGCCAAAGGTTCATCTTCCCATCCAAGATTTAAAAACATAAGTCTAAAGTATGTATTCATTATTTGTTGAATAACATCTTTTCCTTTCTGTTTTTTTGATTTTCCTTCATAAACAGGAAGGGGAGTATTTTGACAAACGTAGATTAATTCATCATAAGCTTGTTTATATTTTGGATGTTGAAGTATTTCTTCAGCATACCTATAAGAGTAAGTTTTTATTTTCATTAGTTTGCTCCTTTTAATCCAGTAAATTTTTATTCAACTGACTTAAAACATAAGTATTATTTAGCCAAAAGCTTTGGTTTGTCATATATCTTCCATCTGGTAACTCATTAGCATCCCTTGAAACATTTCCAATTTCAGTACCATCTTCAAATCTATAAGCACTTTTTTGCGCGTGAGGTCTTATATGAATAACTCTATTTGATTCTTTATTAGGTAAGTTATTGCTATAAATTACTTTGCCATTTTTATCAGTTTTAGGAGTGAATTTTACTCCATCTATTATTACGTTTCTTATGTTTTCCCAACCTTCGCGTACAGTAGTGTTTAAATCATCATAAGGTATGTTCCAAAGCTGAGCTCCTTTTAGAACATATTTATCACCATCTTTTTTATAAACTACAAATAAGAATTTTTGCTGATCAAGATAGTTAAATAATTTTGATTCTTCCCAAGTTTCTTCTACAAGTTTTTTAAATTTAAATGTAGGTAGGGGACTGCTTTCAACTATTTTATCTTTAGACTCAATGCGCAGTGCTTTTACGGTTATATTAGCTTTTTCAAATTCTTCTGCTTTGTTAGATTTTATTCCTAGCATACGGTAGGCTAGGTCAATCCATTGAGCCTTATTGTTTTTATATTCTTTATCAAATATTTTGCAAAGCTCCCCATCAGTTTTTCCTGCATAGGAGTTGATTTTATCTATTATTATTTCTTCAAAAGTATTAAATTTAAGTTCATTAGCATCTTTAATAATTGGTTCATAGGTTGTCTTATTTGGAACTATGAAGTTATTAAGAACATAAGTCATATAAGAGGCTTTAAATGAAAAGGCTCTAGGTTTAGCAAGAATATTTGAAAAAGGTTGTTCACGTCTATCAGAAGAAGAGGATGCTTTAGTAGCAGCACCAAGATACATTGTATCTCCTTCTGAAAGTTCATGAGCTTTACCATCTTTTATTTTATCTACAATTATTTTGAAGTCATTTTTTATTATTTCTAAATCTTCTTCAGGTGGAGTAAATAGCTTAGCATAGTTTATTTTATAATCTAATCTATTTCCTATATCCTTAGAATATAGGTAGTAAATAAGTAATATAAGTTGAGACTTATTCCAAAGGTGACTATCTTCAAAGCTTTCTTCAATAACTTTGAAGTAATCAATCATAGTTATTATTAAACGTTCCTTAGCTGAAAGAGTTTTATTTTTGTTTATTTTATATGGTGTTACTTTAAGTTCTACCCCTGCATCAGGAAAATCAGGTCTAGAATCATTATTACATTTATAATGGAAGTAACATTCTTCTATAAGGTCACCTAATCCACCTTTTCTTTTTTTGTTTTCATGATTTTCTGCATATTCTTCTTTTTCTTCACTGATTAAAAGTTCAGATTCATATTTTGTATAATCGTTTAAAACATCATTAAATGTTTTGCCTATAAGTTTTTGAGCATAATTTTCTATACTTATAGGATTGGTTTCATCATATAATTTTGTTGACATAATAATCTCCTTGTTAATATGTTAAAAAGATATAATAATCTTTTGGTAATTCATATTTAAATAGTAATTCTAACCATATTATACTATAGAATTATTTTGAAATTAAATTAATTATAGGTAAATATAATGATTAAATTGTTTTAAAAGAAAATAATGTATAAATATTATCTTAAGAGATACTTTGAATAAGTTTTTACCAATATTAACATAATTAAAGAAGAGTAAGTTTCACTTTGAATTTATCAAAATGTTATGTATAATTAATTAGTAACAAAGAGACGAATTAGATTGAGGTGCATATAATGGCGATAGAAAAAACTGTATGTGAACTGTTTGCAGGTGTTGGTGGATTCCACCTTGGATTAAGTAAAGCATCAGCAGACTGGGAGGTTCTTTGGGCGAATCAATGGGAACCTTCAAGAAAGGTACAGCATGCATTTGAGTGTTATGCAAAGCATTTTCCAAAGACAAATGCTGTTAATGAAGATATAGCTTTAGTAAATGAAAATCCAGAGGCTTTTGGACTTCCAAAGTATAATTTACTTGTAGGTGGTTTTCCATGCCAAGATTATTCAGTAGCTGCTACGAAGTCAAAAGGAATAGAAGGGAAAAAAGGAGTTTTATGGTGGGAGATAAGAAAGTTTCTAGAAAGAGACATGCCACCATTTGTACTTTTAGAGAATGTTGATAGATTACTAAAATCTCCTGCAAAGCAAAGGGGAAGAGATTTTGGAGTAATGTTAACTTGTTTTAGAGATTTAGGATACAATGTTGAGTGGAGAGTTATAAATGCGGCAGATTATGGATTCTCTCAAAGAAGAAGAAGAGTATTTATATTTGCTTATAAACATGATACTAATTATTGTGAAAGAGTAACTCAAGGATTAGAAAATGAGGGATTCATGGAAGCTTATATAAAAGAAAATGGATTCTTTGCAGAACCATTTCCTATAGAAACTATATATGGTGAAGATGAAAAAGTATTAAATCAAGATATACTTGAGGTATCAGATCATTTTTCATTTGGTTTCCAAGAATCAGGAGCATTAATAAATGATAGAATTTATACAACTAGATATACACCACAAAGTCAAGAACCAGTTACACTTGGTGAAATACTTCAAAAGGATGTAAGTGAAGAGTTTTATTTAGGTGAAGAATTAGATAGATGGACTTATATGAAGGGTGCTAAGGCAGAGCCTAGAACAACTAAAGAAGGCTTTGAGTATATCTATAGAGAGGGAGCTGTTGGATTTCCAGATAGTTTAGAGTTACCTGCAAGAACAATGCTTACAAGTGAAGCTAGTGTAAATAGAAGTACTCATGTAGTAAAGGATCCACAAACTAATAGATTAAGAGTATTAACACCAGTAGAGTGTGAAAGATTAAATGGCTTTGATGATGAATGGACTAATACAGGAATGACTCAGAAGTTTAGATATTTTTGTATGGGAAATGCATTGGTTGTTGGATTAATTGAAAGAATGGGTAGAAAATTAGATAGAATATTTGAATTAGAAGAGTAATTTATTTATTATATTATTTAATATCACATAAAAAATATAAAATAATAGGAGTAAAATTTATGTACACATATATAGATTTATTTGCTGGACCAGGAGGATTATGTACTGGATTTAAAAATGCTGGATTTAAGCCTTTAATTGCAGTTGAGATGAGTGATAATACTGTAAAAACTTATGCAAGAAACCATGAAGCGGAAGTTTATTCTTTACAAGAACTTTTAGAAAACAAGGGGAGACTAGAAGAAATATTAAATATTAATACTGATAATACTTGCTTAATACATGGAGATATACGTTTAGTAGATAATGATATTATAGTTGAAATACTTCAAAAGAAATTTAAAACTAATAGTGTAGATGTTGTTGCGGGAGGACCTCCTTGTGAATCTTTCTCACTTGCTGGGAAGAGAATTGATGGTGATGAAAGAGATGATCTATTTAAGAATATGCTAAGAATAGCTAGTATTTCAAATAGTAAATTTATATTTTTTGAAAATGTACCAGGATTATTAACTAAGAAAAGTAATAATATAAAAGTATTTGATGTTATTGTAGAAGAATTTGATAATTATGGATATAATCTTGCTAGTACTGATAAGAATATAATTAAATGTTTAGCTGCTGATTATGGTGTTCCTCAAAATAGAGAGAGAGTTTTCCTTATAGGAATAAATAAAATGTATGGAGAGAATCCATATATTTATCCAGAAAAAACTCACGGAGAAGGAAGAAAATTTGAATATATTAGTGTGAGTGATGCTCTAAGATATTTACCTGAGTTGAATAGTGGAGAAGGTGCTGATATTCAACAAATAACATATAACTTTGAGGAAGATTTTAGAAAAGGAAAGATTTCAGAAGCGGTATATAATTATTTAAAATTTATTGCAGGAAAGGAAGGGTATATACCACCACATATAAAGGAATCTATTGATGATGGCTTAATAGAGATACATAAAGCTGTTAAGCATAGAGAAAAAATGATTAATAGAATGAGTTATATTAAACAGGGCGAAGGTATGAAAAAGGCTGCTGAAAGATTAATAAATGAGGGAAAAGAAGATATTGTTAGAGCTTATTTTCCCAATAAATTATATGCTGCTAGAAATAGAAGATTAAAAGCAAATGAACCATCATTTACAGTAACAAGTCATTGTCTTGATGAAATGGTTCATCCTTATAATAATAGAGGTTTGACTCCAAGAGAGGCAGCAAGGTTGCAATCATTTCCAGATTGGTATGTGTTTGAAGGTGAGTATGTAAAATTTCATTCGGATCCACAACAAGATAAGTATGAGCAATGTGGTGATGCGATTCCAGTATTATTAGTAAAAGCTTTAGCAGAACAATTAAAAATTGCATTAAATATTGTTAGTGAACGAACTAGTATTAATAAGTAGAAATATATAAATAAAAATAGGAAGGCTTGTCCTTCCTATTTTTATTTTATTATTTTGTTTTTTCGATAAGACTTATTAAATCATTTAATTGGATAATATCATCTATCATAGAGAAATATTCTTTCCCTCTTACTTTAGATTGTTCCAATTCAACATTTCTTATTTCCTTATCTCTTGATGTATCATTACCTATAGAATCATTATTTGGCAATACTACAAAATAATTAATTTTTTTATTTTTAGCTTTAAAATGTTCTTTCACACCATAAGCATCCCACTGTTTTTGCTTAAATCTATCATGTCTAGCAGTTGTAGTATTATCAATAATTATAATTTCACCATTATTTAATTCGATTTCAAAATCAGGACTAAATTGTTGATAAGTTGTATCAGGATGATTATATCTAGGCTCGTACACAAATTTTTTGATAGAACCTTCTGATAAAGATTTACTTAGTAATTGTTTTACTAATGAGTTTAAGTCACTCCCATTTTTAGATTTAGCTGAATTACTCTCATTGAAAAGATCCATAGAAAAACCTTCTTTCTTATAAATATTTAAGAATATTTTAACAAAAATATTTTTTATTAACAGAATTAAGAGATGTTATAATTAAAGATTATAAAGAATTATCTTTAATATACTAATTTATTCACAATTTATGAATAAATTAGCATAAAATCCATTATTTTATTAAAAATATTTATATTAGGAGATTTTGTGGATGGAAGAAAGTTGTTAATAATATGTTAAGGTAGTAAAGAAAATTTACATTGACTTATTAGTAATTATAGAGACAATGTAACTATTAAAAAGATTAGAAAGGTCTGTATTCTATATAAGAAAAGATATATATTTAGTTACATTGCTCTTGAATACTCTTTAATAGATTAATAGTATATAGAAATTTAAGGGTTTAACCTAATCAAAACTAAATCCAAAGGCAGATTTAAGGAGTTAGCAATATCTTCAGCACTTTTTCCTTCATACTCTTTTACCATCTCATCTGATATAAGTAAGTGTGCAGCAAAGATTTTGGCATACCTTTCAAAGTCATCCTTTGGTTCTAGTGAGGAATCAGTTACAACATGTATTTCTTCTTTTGGGTGAATTAGAAGGTATCCTAATTCATGGGCACATACAAGCCTTTTTGTTTTTAATAAACAATTCTTATTTAAGTGGATGAAGCTTTGTCTTTTATAGGTATGGGAATAGCCATATACTTCTCCTAAGTCTTCTTCTAAGAGTATGATTCCCTTTGCTAATGTTATTTCTAATGGATCCCTTAATCCATATTTTTTTACTAATTGGTTTGCTAAATTTTTTATATTCATATATATTTTGGATTGCACCAATGAAACTCCTGATTAAATTTATGAGTTTTGATGCAAGTCCTTCACCTACCTTTCAAATATTTTATAATGAAAGGATATTGGTGTTTTAAGCAGGTTTAATTGATTTTAATTGGCTAATTTGCTTTAGAAGAAAATTTGTTTTTGGCAATTAGTTTTGCCATTTTCATTGAATGTTCTAAGCTTTCCTTAAAAGCTTTTCTTGTTTCACCATCTAAGAGGAACCCCTCAAAGGCTATATTCTTTTCAAAATTATCTAAGTTATTTAGAGTTTTCTCTAAATCTGCTTTAATATTTAAGGTTTCCTTTTTTGAAAGGGAGCTAGTTTTATAAGAAGTATTCAAATCATTGTTAATTATTTGCTTTTCAATAATTTCATTTTCAGAAAGCTCCTCAATTTCTTCAAATCTTTCATCTTCTAGCTCTTCATTTAGAGGTTTTAAATAATAATCTTCTTCTAAGAGAGTATCATCAAAAAATGATTTTAAATCAAGCTTTAGAGATGTGGCTAATGCCTCAATAGTATCAAAGCTAGGGTTATACCTGTTATGTTCTATATCTGAGAGATAAGAACGAGATATACCTGTCATTTCAGCTAAAGCCTTTTGAGTTAATTTTCTTTTCTTTCGCAATTTTTGTAGCCTATAACCAATAAACATAAGTTAAATTCCTCCTTTTGTTTTAAAGTTTTGATTTTTTAAACTAGTATTGATTTATAAAGATATATTAAGAACTAAAAAGTTTCTATTGTTATTTATTTTTGTAAAATTATCATATAAAAACCATTGTTTAAAACAGAGCCTAAAATAAAATTTTTAACTGAGAAAAAGATTTAGAGAAGATACTTAAATTGTGTCAAGTGTAATATAAGAATAAAGGTTTAAAAAGGTATTTTATGCTATAATTATTAAAATATCTTAAATTAAAAAATACAATATATTTGAAAGGAATAGAGAATGAAAAAAAGAAAAAGACTTTTTCTAAGTATCATTTTTTTCGGTACAATTTTAAATTTAATTCTTATATTTTTAGGGCTTAAAGTATTGGTAAAGAGGTTAGAGATAAAAATTAATGAAGAGCCAAAAGTGGTGGAGGCACAATTTCCTTACAATACAGAATTTGATAATTATAATATAGAAATAAAGAAGCCTAAGGTAGTAAATCACTACATTCTCTTTGATTACACTATTTCCACAAAGGATAATTCTCCTATAGAAGAGGATGATTTTCACATTACAGGTAGTCCAAGCTTTCCAGACACAGCATATTTTGTATCAGCCCACGATATTTTAAGAAAAGTAGAGAATAATAAGATGAGAATTGTTAATGTTGGAATAATTGTAGCTAGAAAAGACTATGATAAATATGTTAATAATTTTGATTTTTTAGTAAGTGCTAGAGAAAAGGGAAGTAGTAAAAATCTCTTTGAGGAAAAAAGGGTAGATACAACTATAAAAGTTGATGGAGTAGTTTATCCAGATAAGGAAAACTACAAAGAGATTAAAAAGACTTTTAAACTAGATGATATTGATTTTGAAGTTTTAAGCATAGGAGATTTTGACTTTGGAAGCTGTATACCCATATTTGTAGGAAATATAAGTGAGGAAAAAGGCAAAGAAATAGAAAATAAATATGCCCTTAGAATTGAAGGGGAAAATATAAATGCAATTTATGACTTAGAAAAATGGGTTGGGTTTTATGAGCAGGTAATAAAAAGATATAGTAATATCGACCCAAGCTACAATGCAAACTCCCAGTATGACCAGTTCTACATGGGAAAAATCTTCTATAATCCAAATGAAGTAAATAAGGAAAATGTAAAAATATATCTAATAAACAAGGAAACCAATGAAGAAGTAAGAATAAATTAAACTTAAATCCATAAAAGAAGTAAAGATAAATTAAGTTGACAAAAGAAGTAAATATAAATTAAATTGACATCCATAAAAGATTTGCAGTAAAAACCTTATTGCAAATCTTTTTAATATAAAGTGAAAAAATATCCATCTAAGAAAAATCTATAAATCAAAAAGTATATCCAAGTTAAAAATCTCCCTAAGTAAAAACTTTTATTAAGTTGATAATGCCTTCAAAGAAAAATCACCCTAAGAAAAAATATAAAGTGTAAAAAACTATGAAAGCCCTAAAATATCTAAGGTAAAAAAGTATCTTCAAGTGAAAAAATGCTTTCAAGTAAAAATTTCTTTAAGCAAATATATTTTAAAGTTAAAAAATACATTTAAGTAAAAATACTTTTACAGAAAATTATAGGCTATGAAGGAATAAAATCTATTGGTATTTATATATATTTGAATAAATGAAGTAAATTTCTTTATAAGAAAAATCTTTTTAGGAAAAAAGAGAAAAATAAATTTTTAGGGAGTAGAGACTATGGCTAGAAAGTGTTTTTTTATTGATTTAGATGATATGCCAAAAACTGATGAAGATATTTGTTTAGAAGTTGAAAGGTATTGTGGTAAGAATAATTTGCCTTTTGATTTTATTAAAAAAACCTCACCTGTAATTGCTAAAATTAAGGATAATAAGTATGAAATCACAAAGAAATATGAAAATGGAAGATTCCTTAATCGTTGGATTTTAAGCTGTAAGGCAGTAAATTAAGGCATAAAGCGTGGGGTATTTTTGAAAAATATTTTACTGTTTTAAGTTGAAAATTATTAACTTAAAGTTTAAAGTGTAGTGGGTTTTAAAATGATTCTACCTTTTTAAGTGGCAAAAGAATAAATTAAAGCATTAACTTTATTTAAAATTCTCAATATATTGAAAAATATGGATAATAATTATATAGTATATATAACAGAATTCATAAATGCTTCATGAAAAGAGTAGTGAACTACTTATAATAACTATATAGCATAGAAAATAGCTACTTTTAAATAGTGTAAAACAGCTAATTTGAAATTGCATTTACAATAAAATAGCTAATTTAAAATAGCACATGTACTAGCTACTTTCAAATGGTGTAAAATAGTTAATTTTAAAATCAATTTATCCAATATAATAAACTTAAAAATTAACTTTATTAAGGGGGATTAGACTTTATGTTTAAAAAAGGCTTTTTAATTGATTTGGATGTTGAACCTAAAACAGATGAGGATATTTGTTTAGAGGTTGCAAAATACTGTGGAAAAGATGGCTTGGCCTTTGAGTTTATTAAAAGAACTTCACCTGTAATTGCAATGATTGATGGAACTAAATATGAAATCCAAAAGAAATATCAGACTGTTAGACTGCTTAATTGTTGGGTTTTAAGCTGTAGAGAAATAGACTAAGATTAATTTATCTTAAGATAAAAAATGCATATTAAACAGAGTTTTTGTATGAAGCATATTAAAATAAAGAGGCATATTAAAAAATTTCCAAATAAAAAGTTATATTAAAAAGTTGCTAAAATTTATCTTCATAGTTTTAGTACATTATAAATTAAAAATATAATAAAAATAGGTAGATCACATTTTAAGGTCTATCTATTTTTTTATAATTTAATTCATAGGAGCATTGATTTTTATAATAACCATGGTATAGACTATTTTTATAATTAAACATAGGATTAAGAGAAGTACTTAGATTTTTAATAATAAGGGAGAGAGAATTATGGGGAAAGAGTATTTAAAAGCAGATGAAAAGGATTATGAGGAGTTAGTTGACTTTATAAATTATGTATTTAGTCATTCAGGTGAAAGCACTGATTTTCCAGTCTTATTGCCTAAACTATATAAGAATAAGGATAAAATTAAGTACCATCATATAATAAAAGTAGATAACAGGATAAAGGGCGTAGTAGGGGCTTTTCCATTAACCTTAAGCTTATTAGATGAAAAAGTAAATGTTGTAGGAATTGGAAGCGTATCAGCTCATCCCTATTCAAAGGGACAAGGCTATATGAAAGAACTTATGAATAAAGCTATTTGTGAGATGAAAAATGAGAATGTGGATATGAGTGTTCTTAATGGGTATAGACAGAGGTATGAACACTTTGGATATGAGCCTTGTGGACAACATATAAACTTTAATATTCTACATGTAAATATAAACTATAAGCGTGATGAATTAATTAATAAGGGAATAAGCATTCATTTATTAGATGAAAATGATCCTAATATAGTAGAAAAGGCATACAAACTTCATTGTAAGAAAAATGTAAAGATAGAAAGAAAAAAAGAAGAATTCTTAGATATATTAAAATCATGGAATTGCAGAATTTACTCTGTGTTTAAAAATGGCGAATTTATTGGATATATTTCCTCAAATAATGGGTTTATTGAAGAAATAGTTATAGAGAATAACAATGATTTAAATTTTGTCATAGCTTCATACATAAAAACATTTAATCATAGGGAAGTAAATGTAAGAGTTCCAATCTATGAAAGAGAGAAAATATCAGAGTTTTTAAAGATATGTGAAAATTACTCAATTACTAAAAATAATAATTTTAGAATATTTAACTATGAAAAGATAGTGAGAATAATGCTAAAACTAAAATCCACTTACTCAAATCTAGAAGATGGGGAGTATAACATAAAAATAATAAACTATGGAGTTTTAAAGATTAAAGTTCATAAAAACAATGTGGAAGTGAAAAAAGTTGAAGAGAAAACCTATAAAGCTAAAGGAAATTTCAACAATAGTGAAGATGTAATTTATGAAGAAAAGGAATATTTCCATAGTAGTGGAGAAGAAATCTATAAAGATAAGGAAGCTTTAAATAGCAGTGAAGAGGAATTTCATATTGAATTAAATGAGCTAGAAGCAATGGAATTTTTATTTTCACCAATAAAATCCTACTTTAATTTCAATAAAGATACTCCAAGTTTTTTAAATAGCTGGCTACCACTTCCATTATACATAGACAATTTAGATTGTGTGTAATAAATTAGGAAGAGATAATAAACATTTAAATAGTGAATAACCATTTCACTAAGCTTATTATGAAAAGAGCTAATAAATAGTTTATTATATCAAAAAATAGCCTCACAGGAGTTCTTATAGGAAATCTACATAATTTATAACTTTTTTACAAGTTTTCAAAATAATTTAACAAGAGTTCTTAGATAGAGCAAAGAAATTTTAATATAATCATAAAATAATATTAATAGAAAATAATAAAAAACCTTATCATTTACTTACAAATGATAAGGTTTTTTATTATTTTAATATATTCATTTAGTAAAGAACTTTATCATTTATGCTAAAATCATAAGGTTCTTTTATCTTAAACAAGCATAAGAAGCTTTATTATACTTTTCATGAATATTTTTATTTTTGATTTTCCTACATTATATAATAAGGGGTTATTATCTCATATAACAATGTGAGAATTTCAATAACTTTAGAGAAAGTAATTTTATACTTCCTAAAGTATATGCCCTGCAAATTTTTTCTGTATAACAAAAAGTGCTACAACATCTAAAATACAAAGAATAAATATACTAAGTTGCATTTGTGCAAAAGTTAAAATTTCAGTAAATCCTAAAATAGAAAAGCCTACAAATATTATGCCTAAAAAGAATAAACATCCTCCCATAAAGCTACAATAATTTTTAATGTCCTTTACTCCCTTTAGGTGATAATCGTGTATTAAGCTTGTTTTTTTCTTAACCATTATTAAATACCCAAAAACAGAGAAAAGTATTCCTACAGCTCCTATAATAATAAACTCAAACATAAAATCACCTTCTTAAAAAATTATACTTATCAAAATGTTCTATATATCTTTATTGTAACGAATGAAACATTATTTTTCAATTATTTTCCAATACTATATAAATTTAGCTCTATATTTTTATAAATTGATTTACATCTAAACTTGGCATTGGCGTTATTAGAAAGACGGTTACCATTTCTATTTTTATAACTTAATTTGTATTTAAACTAAGATTTAGTAATAGAAGATTTACATATTTCATTTACTTTCCATGCTATAATATTAAAAAGTAATTTACTGGTATTTTATTAAGGAGAAGTAAAATGAAATATTATAGATATATTATAACTTCAATTGCAATTTTCGCTGTAGCAATGGGAGTAATGAAAAGTATATCCCAAATAGATGGGGCGTTAGGAAATATATTTGTTACAATGCTATTTTCAGGCATAATTATCTTTACCTTTATTATTATATGTATAAATATTTTAAAGTTTATTAGAGTGAGAAAGAATCTGAAAAATGAAAAAATAATAAGATGGTCTTTTTCTAATGAAGAGTGGAGAAGATATATAAATAATGAAACAAAGGAAAGATTAAAATGCTTAGGTAATGGATTGAAGTATGTTTATATAATGTATATAGTGTACTCTCTAATTATTTTAGAGCCAATAATACTAGATGCTATAGAAGGAAATATAGTTATTGACACTGCCAAGCCAGTTATAATTAAGCTTATAGCAGTAGGTTTTTTAGTAACTATAGTAGTATTGATTTACAACTTTATAAAAACAATGTTTTTCTACTTCACTAATATAAATTCTAATGGTGAGATTATAATGACAGACAAGGCTATACTAATAAATGGGGAGCTTAATGAGCCAGATAATTTTACTAGAATATTTCCTAAATCAACCACAGTAAAAAGACAATATTCTGTTTATTATGATGATTCTACACAGTTTAACATGTTAAAGATAGAGAGTGGAGAAACTGAGAGAACAGATTATAAGGGAGATAACTTAAATATAATTAAGGTTATTAGAATTCCCATAAAAGATATTTTTGTTATGAGTAATATTAAAAAAACTTTTGGCATAAAGTTGAAGAATAATAATCAAAAATTTAGAAAATATTAAAGTCTTTTGCATAAAAAAAGATAGAATTGGCTTAGGCTATAAAAATAGTGGTTCAGAACTTGTCCTTTAGTTCTGAACCAGTATTAATATGCTACAATATCTATCTAATACTCTTATACAAAATTGGTATGGCCAATATTATTAGAATCATACCCGTAAAAGCAGGGGAGGAATGACCTAGAGATACATAGATTTGTCCTCCTAAAATAGGGCCAATTATTCTTGCTAGAGATTGAAGAGCTTGGCTACCTCCTTGAATCCTTCCTTGTTCACTAGAATTAGCAGACTTAGAGAGCATTCCATTAAATGAGGGACCAAAAATTGAATCTCCAAAACCAAATATAAACATGCCAACTATGAAAAAAGGATAGAATGTGAAAATAGCTGATGCTGCAATAAGAGCATATCCTATAATCTCAGAGACCATTCCAAGGATTGCTATCTTTACATCACTAAGTTTCATTAAAAGCTTTGGCATTATTAAGCCCTGTGAAATAATATCTTGAATACCCATAATTGAAAACATAAGTCCTATTAATGTAGGTGTCCAATTGAAAGTATCCATTGTAAATAGTGAAAAAATTGATTGTAAAGATCCATTAGGTATCCAAATTAAGAAGGCTGAAATAAGTAGTCTTTTTAAGTTTTTCATAGAAAGTACACTCATAAGCTGTGTAAATGGATTAAGTCTTACAAGGGTGATTTTCTTAAGCTTATTATTTTCATGAAGACTTTCAGGCATATATAAGATTCCATAAATAAAGTTTAATAAGGTTATTATTGCTCCAAAATACATTGGCACAGCATAGCCAAATTTGGCAAGCGCTCCACCTAGAGTAGGGCCAATGGCAGCACCTATACCTGCACTTGCACTTATCCATCCAAAGTATTTAGTCCTTTCTTCCTTAGGAGTTATATCTGCAAAATATGCAAAAATTGTGCTTATGCTCCCACCTGTTACACCATCTATTATACGTCCAAGAAATAGTACCCATATAGAGCCACCTATACCAAAGATTAAGTATCCAATTGAGGAACCTAAAAGGCATATTAAAAGTATGGGGCGACGTCCATATCTATCACTTAAAGCACCAAGTCCAGGAGCTACAAAAAATACACAAACTGCATAAACTGAGGTTAGTAGAGTAACGAAGAAAGCTTGTTCACTAGTATTGCTTACATAAGGCTCCACTAAAAATGGAACAACAGGGGATATAATACTAAAGCCCATTCCACAAAGAAATACAGACATAAGACCAAAGATGAAAGCCTTCTTATCCAATGTTTCTTCATTTTTTTCTTTATTATATGATTTAAATTTAGTCATTTAAAATCTCCTTTCAAAATTTATTATTGTTTCCTTGTCAACAATAATAAATTAATTTTGTTTCTTTGTCAACAAAATTTCGAAAAACAAAAAAGCAGTTCCTTCTCCATAGAGTTGGACTGCTTGTATTTTTAGTGTTTAAATTTATTATATATTTTTTATTTGCCTTAGGTAAAACTCATTTTAAATTATTCTGACTTAATATTTACCCATGTTATCACAGAATTATACGTTAGATATGAACCATTTTAAATTATTCTGACTTAATATTTACCTCAATCTTCTTTATTTCTTCATCTAAATGATCACTATATTTTTTTGCAAAGTTAATCATATAATCAAATTGTTCCTCAGTTATCTTATCAAAGACAGCTTTATCACGCTCTTGAAACTCTTTATGGAGATCATCATGAATCTTATTAATTGCCTTTCCTTTTTCAGTAAGTTTAAAATAGATTTCCTTTTTGTTGTCTTGCTTTTGGTAACTTTCAATAAGGCCCTTTTCCATAAGTTTCTTACTTAACTTGCTTATTGCACCCCTAGTCATATAAAAGGACTCTGCAAGTTTTGTTACATTACAATCTACATTCTTAGCAATATATTCAATAAAATGTATTTCAGAAGGCTTATACCCCTTAAGACACTTTTCCATCTTAGACTTATTAAGCCAAGCCAGCTTGTTAAACAAGTCTCTAAAACCACTTATAACCTGTTCCTCTTTGTTCATGGTCCTTCCTCCCATCCCTTGGTTCATTAAGAACATTATATTAAACTTTTGTTTCTCTTTCAACAATACCAAAGGATAAGCTCAGGAATTTAATGAAACACTTAAGGGTTTTATGGAACACTTAAGAAATTCTTTTGAAATTTCTTAAATATCTTAATATACATTTAACTTTCATTAAATTTTATACTACAGGATTTAAATTTAGCAGACTTTTAATAAGTTTTAAAAGTGAAAGTATTAGGATATAATAAGATTAGGAATAAAATGAGGTGATTAATATGACAGAAGCTGATTTCTTAGAAAAACTAAAAAAGTTAAAAAGTATAATTTGTGTAGTTGAATTTGGAAGTTTTAGAACAGAAGCATGGATTAAAGATAGAAGCGATATTGATTTATTAGTAATTACAGCACCAAATGTAACTTTTATGGATACCTTAGAAATTGAAGATGATGTTTTAGAAATTGCAAGAGAATTTTATAAATATCCTAATATACATTTAACTTTCCTTTTATTTAAGGATTTTCATAATAAGTTTGCAAAAATAGCAATAGACAGCGAAAAGAAATACATATTAAATGAAGAAAAATGGTACGATTTCAATCATAACGTTTTAAAATATATAAGAATTAATGAAAGACTTAATAGAAACTTAAAATTAGACGAGCAGTTTAGTTATTTTGGAGGAATAATAGATGAGTCCATATTATAGATATAAAAAAACAGGAGATTTCTCCTGTTTTTTTACTTTTCACTTACTAATTGCTTTACAGCTGGAACATCAGCAGGAGCCCATGAAAGAGTTTCAAGGTAATCTACTGGAAGCCATATAAGTTTTGCATGTTCACTAGCCTTTGGAGTTCCATTAACAAGTTTACATCTTAATGTTATTAAGTTAACTATAACTTTCTCATATTCATGAGTATTATCATTAAATGTAGATATGTATTCTATATCACAATCTAATTCTTCTTTAATTTCCCTAACTATTGCTTGTCCTACAGTTTCCCCTTCCTCAATCTTTCCACCTGGGAATTCCCATTGCTTAGGAAGAGTCATATCTTTTGATCTTAAGGCACAAAGAATTTCTTTCTTTTCATTTTCAATTATAGCACCAACTACTTTTACTGTTTTTTTCATAATGTTTTTCTCACCTCGAAGATTATTTTATCATAATTACAATTGAGATCAAACTTTAGATTAACTTATAAATAATTACTGGTTATATTTAGATAAGAAATGTAATATTAGATTATCTATGACACCATTATCACATGAAACAATTCATCACAATAGTTAGGCCTCCATTTCTCATAATTCATAGCATCCTCATTAAAGGTAAAACGCTTGTCCATAATACACCTCTTAAAAATTAAATTTATACCATAATATTTTTTATACAATCTTATTATATCATTAAACTTAAAGTGTCACATATATTTGACATATAAAATTTTTAATGGTATTATTTTACTAAAGTCATATATATATGACACAGAATTGAGGTGAAGGGATGAATAAAATAAAGGAATATAGATCTCTAGCTAATATGTCACAGTTAGAGCTTTCAAAAAAGGTTGGAGTTGCAAGACAAACCATAAATTTAATTGAAAATCAAAAATATAATCCATCCCTAGATTTATGTATTAGGATTGCCAAGGCCTTAGGAACTGATTTAAACACATTATTTTGGGTTAATGAGGAGGAACGAGAGGATGAATAAGTTTGAAAAAACACTTCTAAAACACAATATAGGTTACTTAGATGAGAGAGATGAATATCAGCAAGGAGTAATTTATGAAACCCTTGCAACGGCTAATTTATACTTATCATACTTACTTATAATTTGTATGGTAATTAGTCTTATTTTTGATGGAATTAATCATAGTCTAACCTTTGGAACATTTGCCTTAGCTGCCCTTCAATTTGGGAACTCATGTTATATTTTAAATAAGCTGAAAAAAAGTGGAGCTTATGAAACAGAGGTTTATGATGATTATACTTACAATATAGAAATTAAAAAATTAAAAAAACAATGTATAATATCAGCAATACAGTGGGGAATATTTATGTTTTTTGTAATGACATATCTTTGGCCATGGATTTTAGGGGATCCAATTAATGTAGGATTAAGACAAGTAATTGCTTGGACAATTGGTGGAACTCTATTTGGACTATTATGTTATGCTATTTCAAAATCAAAGATAAAGAAAGTAGTGTAAATTTAGAAGCTTGCTAACTAAAGTAAGTCTAATAAGATTTATTTAACTTGGGAATTATATTATATAAAGGAATAAGGTTTTAAAGAAAGTTACAGGAGTCTAGGAGGAAGAAGTAGAATTATATTATAAGAACTAGAAATATATTATATAGAAGAATAAAGTTAGGATAAATAAACAAGGATTATAATTTTAGATCTCAATATTATATTGTAAAATAGCTTTACTTTAAGAAGAAATAGCATTTTAAATTTAGCCTCCTATTTGCTAGGCTGCTTGCAAAAATATAAGAAATAGCAGTTGACTAATACGTAAATTTTAATCTTATATTTACTAAGTTTCTTGAAAAAATATAAGAAATAGTAGCTAAGAAAATATTATCTATTATATATTGAAATAAACATAACATTAGGAGTATTATATATTGCAAAGGAGGGGTTTTGTATGAGTGAAGAGAACAAGGAACTAATCATTGAAGAAGTTGAGATAAAGGGTAAAAAGCGTAAAATAAATTTAGAAAAATACGCAAAATTCTTTTCTGATAAGGACTTCTTTGAGAAATTAAGAAAATTTGCTAAAAAGGCTGGTATTAAGGTAGTTTATACATGCCTATTGCTATATTACACTTTAAAAAAGGATACAACCCCTAAGTGGGCTAAAAGCATAATCATAGGTGCCTTAGGATACTTTATCTTTCCTATAGATTTCCTTCCAGATATTGCACCAATTGTTGGATACACAGATGACTTAGGACTTCTAATACCTGCCCTTGGAGCAGTAGCCTTTTACATAGATGATGAAGTAAAAGAACAAGCCAAAAAGAAACTAAAAGACTGGTTTGGAGAATATGAGGAAGATTCCCTAGAAGACATCAATGAAAAAATAAGTAGAGGCTAGAATATCAATTAGATTTATTAAGTAAAAGCAAGAAGAGCTAATTTATTGGTTATTCTTGTTTTTTTATTACAATAATATAAATTCATTAAATATATATTGAGTTTAAAAAAATTTTAGGTCATATGAAAGGTTTTATAACTATTTTCATATGACATTTTTTTGCTTTTAAGGAAAGGATTTAAATAAGGCATCTAAAAAGGCATCTAAAAAGACATTTAAAGAGTAAATTTTAATAGCCAAGATCAAAATTCTTAGGATTACTTAACCTTAAGAATAAATTAACAGTATAAGTTTTAACAGATAATGGACTTTATGATTCTCATAATATAATTAAAAAACAAATTAATATTATAAGGTTTAAGGGGATATTTATTTAGTTACAAAGAGTAATAAACTTAACTTATTAACAAAACTGTTATATAATGTTAATAAGTTGTTAAATATAGGAGGATATTATGAGAAAATTAGTAAGTCTGTTACTTTCAATAGGAATATTAAGTGGTGCATTTATTGGTTGTGGCAGAAATAATCAAAAAGAAGTAAGTGACAATGAAAATAGCTCTAATATTTCTAATGAGGAAAAGAATAATAAAGAAGTTAAAAATGATAATAATGATAAAAAGGAATCAAAGGATTCAGAAAATGATACAAAGGATAATAAGGATAAAAATGAACAAAGAGATAAAGAAGATTTAAATAAGGAAAATATGAAAGAAGAAAGAGATCCTAAATTAGATGAGAGCGTTATTGTAAATAATGGAATTATAATTATACCTAAAAATCTTAAAATGGCTAAAATCATGCTTAATTATAATGATGGAGACCCATTAGAAGTTAATGAAATAAAGGATTATAGAGAAGTTGAGAATAATGAAATGCTTTATGGAGTTATTATAGGAGACAATCCTTTAAAACTTGGAAGTATTAATGGACAGTGGGAATATAACACTTTAGTTACAAAATTCGATACAATAAAATATCCTAATTTTTTTGAAGTTCAAGATAAAGAAATGCCTGAATTGGAATTTGGAATAACACTTAAAAGTAAAGACAAGCAAATGGAGTTTTCACTAGGTTCATATATGAATAATATGGAGAATGATGCTAAAGAAGAATTTGAAAACTTAATTGAGACTTTTAAAAAAGAAGGTAAAGTTATAAATAAGAATCAAGAGGGAAATACATTTTCATTTACTGTAGAGAAAGATGGTTTTATGGAATATCATTATGGGTATATTAGTGTTAAGGGGGATGATGTAAATACATTTATTTATAAATATCCAGTTAAATATAAAGATGTGTTTAATAAGATAATTGAAGAGTCAAAGAAGAGTTTTGTACCAACTAAACAGTTCCCAAAGCTTAGTAATAATACTAATAAATAATAAAATTAATTACATTAAAGAGGTAACTATTATGAATAACAATAAAAAATTTAAGTTTATAGTGTATTTAGACAACAAGGAGTTAGTAAAGCAATTTTTCTATACAAACATTGCTCCATTTACATATTACACTTTACCTGTCTGTGGGATACCTGCTGGCAAGGTTATTTTTGAAATAGAAAATAGAAAGATTTACTTAAAAGCAAAGATAAATGATTTTGAGAAGGGTGAACACATTGAAACCTTAAGTGAAATAGGCTTTGAGGATTTAGATGATTTTAGCATTAATAAAACAAAAAATAAGGATGTTTACCACATTACAATGGCCAAGAAAAAACACAAAGTAGGACTAAACTGTAGCAATGGTTTAAATGATGATCTGGCTAAGGAAATAGTTCAGTATGTGAGGGAGAGTGCTTAAATGCATAGTTCAAAGAAGTTAAATTCATATATTGTGGTAAATCTAATAATCACAGGAATTATTTTAGTAATCAGCATCTTAATGCATAGAATTAGTATAATATTTTTCTTGAATTTAATTTTAATAGGAGCTTTAAATATTGCCCTTTTAAATAGAGCAAAATATTCCTTAGACCTTTTAAGAAAACTAAGGAAACTAGAAGATGTGGATTTTCCAAAATTTAAGGATATCTCAATGGTTCTCTTAGGGATTTTATTTTCAATAGTTACATATACAAGCCTATTTTTAGATTCCATTGGAATCATAGATATATCTAAAACCATTAGAGAGGGTGGACAAGCTAACAATACACTCATATCTATAATACTTTTAATAATTTGTCTTTGGGCATTTATAACCAATTTATCAGGAGCAATTGTAACAGAATCCACTAACAAAGGAAGAAAATTCTTTGACCTTAGTGAAAACAATGTAGCCCTTGGAAATGAAGCACTAAATAGAGCAACAGGCTCCTTTAAGGATGGAATTATACTTGGCTACTATATTTTTTACTTTAAAAATATACAAGTAGCTTACAAAGATAAATCAGGAAACATCATTGTAGAAGGCTACGATAAAATCCCCTTTAAAATAACCATTGCAGCAAAGAGAAGCAAGAAGTATTTTTCTAAAATTTTAGATGTGGATTAAGGTAAATAATATAAGGATACACTTATAAATAGTAAACTTATTAAAGCTAAAGTAGATTTAAGGGTAATAATTAAATATAAAGTTATAAGAGTTCTAAAAATATCAATGCACAAAGATAATAAAAATGATACCAACATAGGTATCATTTTTTTATTTTATAAATTAACTTCACACTAGGAGAATTTTTTATTAGTTTCCTCTAAAAATAAATATTTATTCTTAAGGAAAGTTATATAAAGTGGGAATAAAAGTTGTTTCCAACCATTCATATAATTACCACAATCAAAAAATATGGTTTCATTATCTGAATTAGAAAAATTCAATTTAGGGCTTCTACACCAATCTATTTTTAGATAAATTGTGTGATTCCCTTTCTCTAAATTTATTTGTTTTGTTTCCCCACATTTTATCTTTCCATAATAGGTATCATCTATAATTATTTTATAAGATCTCATCACATCAAGTAAGTTATCTCTATGTATTATTATCATAAATATCCCACCTTTTATTACCGTAATTTATATGTATATTTTACTGAAATTTAAACAAATAGTAAATAAAAGGAGGATAGCTTTGTTAATTATGTATAATAAAAATTAAAAATTAAAATGGACATGATATCTGTCCATTTTTACTTAATTATTAATAGATACTTATTAAATTAAATTTAGAACTTTAAATTTAATAATCTATGCATTTAGCAGTTTACATCTAATAGCTCCCTTGAAATTTCCTCAAATCTTTCATCAGATATACCAAGTTTTTTCTTAAATATATCATCATCAATTCTAGCAACAATAACCTCATTAGGTGAGATTGCTTTTATAACTTCCTTAAGTTTATTAACTGATTCAGAGTCATCATTATATCCCTTAACTATGGTTATTTCAAATATGAATTTTCCATTATATTGTTTATTAAAGGAGGCCATATTTGATATGTATTCATGAAGGGTATAGCCTTCAATTGGTCTTTGAACCTTCTTAAAATCTTCCTCTGTTATTACCTTTATTTCTCCAATAACTTCATCACATTTATTAGCAATCTTTATATAATCATCCTTTCCTAGAATATACCCATTAGAAAGTAGTCTTACAGGAACTCCCTTTGATTTTATAAAATCTATAATATTCTCAATTTTATCATTTATTAAGGCTTCTCCCTTTGAATTAATAAAGATTAGATCAGGTTTTGTATCATTAATCATATTTTCTAGTTCAATTAATGCCTCATCCACATTATGAAAGGATTTTTGAGTATCTATTTTATTCTTTGATCTTCCTATAGGACAAAATATACAATCAAAATTACAGTACTTTTCTGGAAGCACATTAATCTCTAAAACTCTCTTTCCATCCTCAATATAAACCTCTTTATAGGTAAAATTATTCATAAACTTATCCTCCGTAAATACTTAAATTATAGCTTCCTTATTATTAATATGAAGTATTGAAATCTCAGATTTTCCACCTAAGTTTTCCTCTACTAATTGAGATAACTCTTTTAAGGCATTTTCAAAATCTTTTTCTCTATTTTCATCAACTAACTCAATGCATAAGAAAGCATTTTTTGTATCTTCTGTTAACATAGTTCTTACTGATTCACGCCAATTCCAGCATCTGCAAATAGCTCCTTCATCATCTTTATAAACTAATTCTCCCTCATAGGGTGGCTCACTTTTATCTGATCCTAAGGTAATAAAACTTTCATCTCCTGTTGCCTTAGTTAATCTTATATCTCCAATAAACTTATCCATATTCTCTCCACCACAAGGCATGGCATACTTTAATGATATAGAGTTATAAATATCAACTAGTGGGTTAATTGTTCCTAATCCTTTACCAGTAGAAACTCTCTTTAATAAAGCTTCAATTGATGACCTTGCTCCTTTTTTAGTCTTAAACTTCTTAAATGCATCTCTCCATACCTTAATAACTTCATTGCTGCTAAATTCTTCATTAGGCAAGTGAGTTAAAGCTTCCTTTTCTCCTTGAGAAATCATGTCCTTGTATTGGTTCTCATCTTTTATAGTATTATCTATGCCATTGCAAGTGATAATACCTATCTTTGCATTAGGGAATAGCTCCCAAAAATCATCCTCAATAATAAACTTTTTCATAACAATATACCTCCTTTAAAATAAAAAAGCCAGAGAAATATTATAAAAATATCTCCCAGGCTTTTATCCTTCCGTGTTCACAGTTTTTCTGTGCGTTTTCTCTTGGACCAGACTAACTAAAAAGCTACGGAACCCTAGAAAACTTTATATTATTAAACTTTAATTAACAAATTCAAAATTATAAGTTAATTTTAGCATAGTATAAGGGCTAAATCAAATTAACTGAATTATTATACATATTTCAATTACAATTAAAAACCCTATATGAAAAATTTCAAATATAAAAGGTTATATTAATTTTTACAAGAATAAAATATTAAGAATTACTAAGAATAGATATAGTGTTAAAAGTTATTATAGAGGAGTTGGAATAATGAAAAAGAGAATAGAACGCTTAATAATTTTTTGTATGCTTATAACTATAACTATTCCCAATATAGCATATGCAAAAACTAATATGAGATATGAACAAGAAAAAACAAATATTGTAGAACCTTATGGCCCTAAAATAGAAGATTTAAAAAGTAAGGATGTTATTATAAATAACTTACAGGAAATAAAGAGAATAAGAGGAAATTTAACTGCTGTTAATATAAGTGAAAGTTCTACACCTAATGAGTTAAAAGATGTATATAATCGTTTAGACTTTTATATTCAAGAGTTCATTGAGATTAAAAAAAATTTAGATAATAATATAAAGACATATACAAATTCATTTTCAGATAAATTTTTTTCTGAGCAAGTTTTATTTATAGCTGAAAGTTATATTGTTAGTTTAAGACAACAACAAAACTTAATAATTGCATTACAAGAAAAAAAAGTAGATGCAAAAAAACTGGTTTATTCAAGTTATTTAATACCTATATATCATTATATTACTTTAGGAGACCAAATGACGGCATATGTTGATACTTATTTTGTAGTAATATAAGTGCATTAAAGAATTTATTTATAGCTAATAATAAATATTTAAAACTAGATAACTTTTAACATAAACTTAATTTTATTATTCATTTTTAGAAGCAATATATTACTAAAATAGTATTAACTAATATATATAATTAAATAAAAAATAATATATAAAATTAAAAATTTCTCAATTACATTAAGCTGATAATTGAGAATTTTTTTTATATACTATTTATATAGTATATAATTCAACTAATAGTTAATTTATTTAATTTTAAATTAACTATTATTCAAGGGAATTTAAAAAATTTCCATATATTAATCCAAAATAATTAATAACAGATGAAATTAATAAAAAAGGTTAAATTTAAATCTTTTTTATATTTTAGATTAATTTTCATTAATTATGAAGAAATAGCTATTTTACAAGCATTAAAACTTAACATGATATGTATTTAAATATTAATACTGAATTCACTAAAAATTAAGTATCTAATTTATATTATTTTTCAGTATAATATAATTACTTAATGTCTTTCTATATAAAGTTTTATAATTAAGTAGGGGTATAATATGAAAAAACTAGCTTTTATTATAAAAAATATTTTGAAATTCTGGTATTGGCAAGATATAGAAAAGTCTAATATTTTTATAAGGCTTATGAATCTTGGAATGGCTTTATTTTTAAGTTTTTGTCTTTTAGTATGGATGTATGGAGAAAATTGGAATATTATATTAAGATTATTTATAAGTATTTATGGAGTTCTATGCTTCATGTCTTTTTGGCCAGTTTCATATTTATTTGATGAAAAGGACAAGGTAAAAGGAAGTACATTTTACATATTTCAAAATATTTCAGTATTTTTCTCTATTATTATATTAGTTGTTTATATACTGAAGAATTATGATAGAGTTAAAAGCTAGTAATATAATCAAAAGTAAACCAATATAATTTAAAAAATATAATCTTAAAATCAAAAGTTTATAATATAAAAATAAACTGATAAAATATAAAAATAGTATTTTATCAGTTTTATTTTTTATCTTAATATTCATAAGTTACTATGTGTTCAATCTCATTCTTAAGATTAGTTAACTTTTCTCTAAAGAATGTAGGATAAGCGCGATAATTACTTAGTTCTTCTATTGGAATCCAATACATTATTTCCTTAACTTCACTAGTATAGCTATTACTATTTAAATTACGTGTTCCTCTAGGTTTCATTAAAAAATAAAAACATATTTCATGACAGTTTTTACCTTCCAAACTTCCATCACCTTTAAAGAAGTTTTCATGTATAAATACCAATCTATCAACTTCATATTCAACTCCTGTTTCTTCAAAGACTTCACGCTTTACAGCTTCTTCAGCTGATTCTCCCATATGTACTCCACCACCAATAGAATAGTAGTAATCTTCCCTTTCATTACTAGCGAAAAGAACAGCTCCATCTTCAATAATAATTGCACCAGCACGATAACGAAACCAGTTACTTTCCTTTACAAAACCACAATCATATTCCATAATATTAAACCTCTCAAAATTATACTTTAAGATTAATTTTATTCCTTATAAAAAAATATTTCTAGTATTTTTTACATTTTATTCAATTTATAATCCATGAAGGATATATAATAAAAATATAAATACTTGTACCAAAGTTTATAAGATAACTGTGAAGTTACAAGAGTAATTAATTTAATAGAGATTATTTTCATAGTATTTTAACTATGATTGCTATAGAAACTGTAGAAAAAGATTAAGCAGAAGTTAATTAAATCTTTGAAGCAGTTTATTTAGGTGTTATAGGAGGAATAGAAAATGAGATTATTACTAAGTGATAAAGAGTTAAATATTAATTTTTTAGAGAGTGATGAAAATAAATATATTGATTTATCTAAGCTTAGAATTTCAAATTGTATAGGATGTTTTGGTTGTTGGACTAAAACTCCTGGAAAGTGTGTTATCCGTGATGATGCAGTAAAGGTTTATCCTATTATTGCAAAGAGTGATAAGGTTATTTATGTAAGCAAAGTTAAATATGGTTCTTATGATACAGTGATGAAAACTATGCTTGAGAGAGCTATTCCAATTCAACAAGCCTTTATTCGTCTTTTAAATGGGGAGGCTCATCATGTTCAGCGTGATGTTGCTATGAAGGATGCTATTATTATTGCATATGGAAATATAGAAGATGAGGAAAAAGAAATATTTAAAAGGTTAGTAGAGCGTAACTCTCACAATATGAATTTCAAAAGTTTTAATGTTATTTTTGTAGATGAAGAGAATTTAGAAGAGGTAGTAGCTAAGGAGGTTAGAAAATGGGAAAAGTAATTATTATAAATGGGAGTCCAAGGGCACCAAGATCTAACTCTAAAAAGTATGGAGAAATCTTTAGAAGTTATTACAAAGGAAAAGCTGATACTTTTAATATTACAAAGAATAATCATAAAGAGATTTGTAGTAAGATTGAGGACTATACAGATATACTTCTTGTTTTTCCACTTTATGCAGATGGACTTCCTGTTACAATGCTTAACTTTTTAAAGGTGCTTGAAGAAAATCCACCAAAAAATAAACCTAAAGTAAATGTAATAGTAAATTGTGGATTCATAGAGCCAGAGCAAAACAATGTTTGTATTGATATGGTTAAATTATTTTGCAAGCAAAATACATATGAATTTAATTCAGTACTATCAATTGGTGGTGGTGAAGCTATTTTAGGAACACCTTTTAAAATCTTTGTAAAATGGAAAATAAAAAAGTTAGCAAAGTCTATTTATAATAACACTCCTGAAAACTTAAGGGTTACCATGCCTATATCAAAAAACATGTATCTTAAGGCCTCTACAAATTATTGGATTAACTATGGAAAAAGAAATGGTATTACAAAATCACAGATGGAAACAATGAAGATTGAATAGTTAATTATTTTATTTGTGTGATATTAAAAATATTTATTAAATACAATCCTTATAAATGTGAATATTATTATATTTTAAGACATTATATTTATAGAATAGTATGTTTTATAAACTTAAAATAAATATATAGATAAATATATTTATTTATTAATAAAAGGGGGAGTACAAGCATGGTCAATAGGATTGTATTAAATGAAACTTCTTATCATGGAGCAGGCGCTATTAAAGAAATTGTTACAGAAGTAAAAGGAAGAGGTTTTAAGAAAGCCTTCTTATGCTCTGATCCAGATTTAGTTAAGTTTGGAGTTACAGGAAAGGTTACTTCTATATTAGATGAGGCTAATCTTAGTTATGAATTATATACAAATATTAAAGCAAATCCAACTATAGAGAATGTAAAAAGTGGTGTAGAGGCTTATAAAAAATCAGGTGCAGATTATATCATTGCAGTTGGTGGTGGATCATCAATGGATACTGCAAAAGCCATAGGAATTATAATAAATAATAAAGAATTTGAAGATGTAGTAAGCTTAGAAGGGGTTGCACCAACTAAGAACAAATCTGTTCCTATTATTGCTGTTCCAACAACAGCTGGTACGGCAGCAGAGGTAACTATAAATTATGTTATCACTGATGTTGAAAAGAATAGAAAATTTGTATGTGTAGATACTCATGACATTCCAGTAGTAGCAATTATAGATCCTGAAATGATGCAAAGTATGCCAAAGGGACTTACTGCCGCAACTGGTATGGATGCATTAACTCATGCCATAGAAGGTTATATAACAGGGGCTGCATGGGAAATGACAGATATGTTCCACTTAAAAGCTATTGAATTAATTTCAAAACATTTAAGAGGAGCAGTAGAAAATACACCAGAAGGAAGAGAAGGAATGGCATTAGGACAATACATTGCAGGAATGGGATTCTCAAATGTAGGACTTGGTATAGTTCACTCTATGGCACATTCTTTAGGGGCTGTTTATGACACACCTCATGGGGTTGCAAATGCAATTATTCTTCCAACTGTTATGGAATATAATGCAGAGGAAACTGGAGATAAATATAAATATATTGCAGCTGCCATGGGCGTTGAAAACACAGAAAATATGACAGTTGAAGAATATAGAAAAGCAGCAGTAGATGCAGTTAAAAAGCTTTCAGAAGATGTGGGAATACCAGCTAATCTTAAAGACATAGTTAAAAAAGAAGATATAAGATTTCTAGCTGAGTCTGCTTATAATGATGCTTGTAGACCAGGTAATCCAAAGGAAACATCTGTTGAAGATATAATAACTTTATATGAATCTTTAATGTAAAAATAAAAATACCCTCTTAGTGAATCAATTTCACTTAAGAGGGTATTTTTTATTTACTAAGCTTTTAAGGATTTTAAATATTGTTTTGGTGTTACTCCTTTATGCTTTTTAAAGGTTTTAATAAAGTAACTTACATCGTTAAATCCACAATTTAAAGCAATCTCAGTAATGGAAAGCTCTGTTGCAAGAAGTTTTTCACAAGAAATTTCAATACGGTAGTAATTTAAATATTCTATGGGAGTTTTATTAATCATTTCATGAAAAAATCTACAAAAATATTTTGGAGACATACCAGAAGCTTTGGATAAATCCTCAAGAGTTAAAGGGTTTTGATATTCATTTTCTATTAAGGTTATAACATTTTTTAATTGAAGAAACCTTTCTTTAGTCTTTTTAGTATATTTATTATTTTTTACATATAATTGATTCTCTAATATAGTTCCTATTAAATAATATAAAGCCCCTTGAGCTATAAACTCATAGCCTGTACTTTTAACTCTCATTGCTTCGAACAATGATGTACAACAATTATTTAAAGCTTGTACATTAGAAGGAAGTTTATGGGCTATAACTTTATTATGATTTACAATATCATATATTTGCTTTGTACAAGCATTATTGTCCTTTAAAAGTAATTTCATATCAAAAACTATACATTCATAAATACAATCATTAGGTAACCCACCATGAAATATTCCACTATGAACAAAAATAATATCATTCTTTTTGGCTAGTATCTTTTCTTTATCTATAAATAGTATAAATTCTCCTTCTAAAATTCTAATTATTTCACATTCAGTATGCCAATGATAAGGCATGTTGTATCTAGAATGATTAGGAGTAACGTGATAAAACTCTATTGGAAAATCGAAAGTTCCATGTTGTTTATTCTCTTTATAATCAAAATATTTCATAAACTCCCTCCTATATAAAAAAGTGAATATTATTATATTTTTTGACTATTATAACACAAGAAAACGTTTATATAAATATATATAATCAAAATATAGTAACAATCAAACAAAAAAGTTATAAATTTGAATTTGGTTTGGGAGGTAATCATTATGGCAAAAAGTAGATTAGTAGGAAAGTATCCTGTAATAGGAATAAGACCAACTATTGATGGAAGAAGAGGAATAATAGATGTAAGAGGTTCTCTTGAAGAACAAACAATGAATATGGCAAAGTCAGCAGCAAAGCTTTTAGAGGAAAATTTAAAATATTCAAATGGAGAAAAAGTAAAGGTTATAATAGCTGACACTACAATTGGAAGAGTTCCAGAAGCTGCAGCTTGTGCAGATAAATTTAGAAGAGAAGGTGTAGATATAACACTTACAGTTACTCCATGTTGGTGCTATGGTGCAGAAACAATGGATATGGATCCAATGACTATAAAAGGGGTATGGGGATTTAATGGAACTGAAAGACCAGGAGCTGTTTATTTAGCATCAGTTTTAGCAACTCATGCTCAAAAGGGACTTCCTGCCTTTGGAATATATGGACATGATGTTCAAAATGCAGATGATACTGAAATACCAGAAGACGTAAAAGAAAAGATATTAAGATTTGGAAGAAGTGCAATTGCAGCAGCATCTATGAGGGGAAAATCTTATCTTCAAATTGGTTCAATATGTATGGGAATAGGTGGATCTATTATAGATCCAAACTTTATAGAAGAATATTTAGGTATGAGAGTAGAATCTGTTGATGAAGTAGAAATTATAAGAAGAATGACAGAAGAAATATATGATAAAGATGAATTTGAAAGAGCTTTAAAATGGACTAAGGAAAAATGTAAGGAAGGTTTTGATAAAAATCCTGAGAATGTTCAAAAAACAAGAGAAGAAAAGGATAAGGATTGGGAATTTGTAGTTAAAATGATGTGCATTATAAAGGATTTAATGAATGGAAATGAAAATTTACCAGATGGATTTGAAGAAGAAAAATTAGGACATAATGCAATAGCGGCAGGTTTCCAAGGACAAAGACAATGGACTGATTTTTATCCAAATTGTGATTTCCCAGAAGCACTACTTAATACTTCATTTGACTGGAATGGAGCTAGGGAGCCTTATATATTAGCTACTGAAAATGATGTTTTAAATGGATTAGGTATGCTTTTTGGAAAGCTACTTACAAATAAAGCACAAATATTTGCAGATGTTAGAACTTATTGGAGTCCTGATGCCGTTAAGAAAGCTACAGGATATGAATTAGAAGGGGTTGCAAAGGAATCAGATGGATTTATACATTTAATAAATTCAGGCGCAGCTTGTCTTGATGCATGTGGACAAGCTAAAGATGAAAATGGAAATGGAACAATGAAGGCTTGGTATGATGTTACAGAAGAAGACCAAGAAGCAATCCTTGCTGCAACTACATGGAATGCTGCCGATAATGGATACTTTAGAGGTGGTGGATATTCATCAAGATTCTTAACAGAAGCTGAAATGCCAGTAACAATGATACGTTTAAATCTTGTGAAAGGCCTTGGTCCAGTTGTTCAATTAGTTGAAGGATATTCAGTAAAACTTCCAGATGAAGTATCAGATAAATTATGGAAAAGAACAGATTATACTTGGCCTTGTACTTGGTTTGCACCAAGACTTACAGGAAAAGGAGCATTTAAATCTGCTTATGATGTAATGAATAATTGGGGTGCTAACCATGGAGCTATAAGTCATGGACATATAGGGGCAGATATAATTACTTTATGTTCTATCTTAAGAATACCTGTAAGTATGCATAATGTTCCAGAGGAAAAAATATTTAGACCAGCAGCTTGGAATGCCTTTGGAATGGATAAAGAGGGACAAGATTATAGAGCTTGTAAGGCTTATGGACCAATGTATAAATAAAAAACTTAGTAGGTGATACTATGAAAGATATAAATTTAAAAAGTAAAGTATTAGCTTTTGATTTTGGTGGATCAAGTGGTAGAGCCATTCTTGGGAGTTTTGATGGAGAAAAAATTAATATAAAAGAAATTCATAGGTTTTCTAATGATCCTGTATTTATAAATGGAACCATGTATTGGGATGTTTTAAGATTGTTTTTTGAAATAAAGCAAAGTCTTATAAAAGCAAAACAATTTGGTGAAATAGATAGTATTGGAATAGATACCTGGGGAGTTGATTTTGCCCTTTTAGATAAGGATGGACAGTTAATTGAAAATCCAGTTCATTATAGGGATGAAAGAACTCTTGGAATGGTAGAAAAGAGTTTTGAAAAAATATCAAAGAATGAATTTTATAGTATAACCGGTAATCAATTTATGGAAATAAATACTGTATTTCAACTATTAGCATTAAAAGAAAAGAGATCACATCTGCTTGAAAGAGCAGATGTGATGCTCCTAATGCCAGATTTATTTAATTATTTACTAACAGGAAAAATGGTTACCGAAAATTCTATAGCATCAACAACACAGCTATTTGACGCCAAAGAGAGAACTTGGTCAGATAGAGTAATAAATGCTTTAGGTCTTCCAAGAAAGATATTTACTAAAATAGTTCCAAGTGGAACAATAATAGGAGATATATCAGAAAAAATATGTGATGAACTTAAAATAGAAAAGTGTAAAGTGATTGCAGTTGCAGGACATGATACTCAAAGTGCATTAGTATCTGTTCCAACTACAGAAAAAGATTTTGTATTTTTAAGTTGTGGAACATGGTCTTTACTTGGGACAGAGATTGATGAACCAATTATTAACGAAAAATCAAGTAAGTATAATATTACAAATGAAGGTGGATATGAAAATAAAGCATCATTCCTTAAAAATATTATTGGGTTATGGTTAATTCAAGAAAGTAAAAGGCAATGGGAAAGAGAAGGAAAAGAGTATGATTTTTCAACTTTAGAAGAATTGGCAAGAGAGGCGAAGCCTTTTAAATGCTTTATAGATCCAGATGATCCTATATTTGTACAAGCTGGAGATATTCCTAGTAGAATAAGAGAGTATTGTTTAAAAACTAATCAAGAAGTGCCAGAAAATTGTGGAGAAATTGTTAGATGTATAAATGAAAGCTTAGCTATGAAGTATAGATATTCTTTAGAAGAAATAAAGGATTGTACTAATAAAAATTATGATGTTATCTACATGGTTGGTGGAGGAACTCAAAGTAAATTATTATGCCAGATGACTGCAAACGCATGTAATATTAAAGTTTCAGCAGGACCTATTGAAGCTACAGTTTATGGGAATATAGCAATACAGCTTATGGCAACAAATAAAATAGAGAATTTATATAAAGCACGTGAAATCATAAGGAACTCTAATGATATGAGTTATTATGAGCCTCAAAATTATGAATTATGGGATAAGGAATATGAAAGATTTAAAAATGTAATTAAATCTAAGGAGGTAATTAAATGTTAAAAGGAGTACCACAAATATTATCACCAGAATTACTTAAAGTATTATGTGAGATGGGACATAGTGACAAAATAGTAATTGCAGACGGTAATTTTCCTACAGAAAGTATGGGAAAGGAATGTATAGTGGTTAGGTGTGATGGCCATGGAATACCAGAGTTATTAGATGCAATACTAGAAGTATTTCCACTTGATACTTACGTTGAAAATCCAGTGAATTTAATGGAAGTTATGAAAGGTGATAATGTTAAGACACCTATTTGGGATGAGTATAAAAATATTATAGGAAAGCATGATGATCGTGGAAGTAATGTTATTTCAACTATAGAAAGATTTAAGTTTTATGAAGAAGCAAAAAAGGCTTATGCAATAATTGCAACAGGAGAAAAAGCATTATATGCAAACGTTATATTACAAAAAGGTGTAGTAATTTAGTAAAAGATATAGAATGGAGGGAATTATTATGGAGAATACAAATAAATTAAAATACATGGAAATAAGAGAACAGATATGTGATGTGTGCCATAAAATGTGGCAATTAGGATGGGTGGCAGCAAATGATGGAAATGTATCAGTGAAATTAGAGGATGGTACATTTTTAGCTACACCAACTGGAATTAGTAAAAGCTTTATAACACCAGAAAAATTAGTTCATATTGATGAAAATGGAGAAGTACTTGATGGACCAGAAGGAGCAAAGCCTTCATCAGAAATAAAAATGCATTTAAGATGCTATAAGGAAAGAGAAGATGTTGGAGCAGTTGTTCATGCACATCCACCAACTGCTACAGGATTTGCAGTTGCTCATCTTGCTTTAGATAGATATACAATGATAGAAACTGTAATTGCAATTGGATCAATTCCAATAGCTCCTTATGGAACTCCTTCAACTTATGAAGTTCCAGATTCAATAGCGCCATATCTTCAAGAACATGATGTTATATTATTAGAAAATCATGGAGCATTAACAGTTGGAGCAGATTTAATAACTGCTTACTATAGAATGGAAACATTAGAATTATATGCAAAAATAAGTTTAACAGCTCATCTTTTAGGTGGAGAAAAGGAAATAGAAAGAAAAAATATTGATAGATTAATAAATATGAGAAAAGATTATGGAGTAAGTGGAAAACATCCAGGGTTTAAGCGTTATAGAACAGAGGAATAAGTATTAATTTTAAATATTAGGGGGAGTATTTATTATGGAGAAAATTGGTGCTATTGAAAAAACAAAAACTAAGGAAGAAACAGCTATTGTACCTAAAAAGTATAGAATGCATTTTATAATGCTTATATCATGTTTTGTACTTTGGGGTCTTTTAAATAATATGACTGATAATCTTGTTCCTGCCTTTGGAAAGATATTTATGTTAGAAGCTGCTGACTCGTCTTTAGTACAAGTAGCTTTCTATGGATCGTATGCAGTACTTGCCTTACCGGCAGCAATACTTATTAAAAAATATTCCTATAGAAATGGAGTATTAGTAGGTCTTGGATTATATATAATTGGAGCAATGGGATATATCCCAGCTGCCATGCTACAAAATTTTAATTTATTCTTAGTATCAGTTTTTGTTTTAGCAGGGGGACTTTCAATACTAGAAACTACTTGTAATCCATATGTAATTTCTTTAGGGAGTGAAGAGACTAGTGTTCGTCGTTTAAATTTAGCACAAGCCTTTAACCCTATTGGCTCATTAGCTGGTATTATAATGGCTAAATATATAATATTAGGGAATTTACATCCAGCAACTTATGAAGAGAGAGTTGCTATGGGATCAGAGGCTTTAAGTAAAATACAAAACAATGAATTAATATGGGTATGTGTACCATATGTTAGTTTAGTAGTTATAGCTATAATAATTTGGTGCTTCTTTAAGAGAAGTAAAGGTTCAGAAAAAGATAATTCAGGAGAACTTAATATAATTGAATCAATAAAGAAGTTAGTAAAAATTCCACGTTATGCCTTTGGAGTAATCACACAGTTTTTCTATGTTGGAGTTCAAATAGCTGTTTGGACTTGGACTATAAAATATGTAATGGTTACTGTGGGGATAGATGAAGCATCTGCTGCTAAATATTATCTTATAGCTATGTTTGGATTTATAGCATGTCGTTGGATTTGTACAGCACTTATGAAATATATAGAACCAGGTATTATGATGGCAGTGTTTGCAGTACTTGGAATATTATGTAGCTTAGGAGCAATTTATTTACCTACAAATTTATCAGTTTGGTCTTTAGTTTTAATTTCATCATGTATGTCATTAATGTTCCCAACAATTTATGGTATAGCACTTGAAGGGTTAGGAAAAGAAGTAAAGGTTGGTGCAGCAGGTCTTATAATGGCAATATTAGGTGGTGCAGTTATAACACCTATAATGGGATTATTTATTGATAGTGGAAAATTATCAAGTTTAGTTACTTCATATCAAGGTGCAGAAGCTGCAGTTCGTTCAGCATTCTTTATACCTGTAGTTTGTTTTGCAGTTGTTCTTATTTATTCATTATGTTTTAGAAAGAAAAAAGTAGCATAAATTTTTAAAGGTGTATAAAGTATAGTTTATTTAAAAAGATAACTTTAAATATTTATGTAAAAAAGTTCGTTTTAATAAATTTTATATCCTTAGGCATTTAGATAAGTTGCCTAAGGATATTTTTGTTATTAAAAATTAATTGAATTTAAGAAAGAATTAATTCTAACTTTTAACAGTTTAACCTATAGTTAAATTATTTAATTTTAAATTAACTACTATTCAATTGTAGCTTAGTATATCACTTGATAAAATAATACTATCAAAAGCTTTTGTTATTATTATTTTAGCAAGGAGTAGAGATTATATGAGAATAAATGAGATTATAAAAGAGAAAAGAAATTCACAAGGGTTAACTCAGGAACAAGTTGCCATGTATCTTGGAGTATCAACACCAGCAGTGAATAAATGGGAAAAGGGAACTTGCTATCCAGATATTACATTACTACCAGCTTTAGCAAGGCTTTTAAAAGTTGATTTAAATACCTTACTTTCATTTAAGGAAGATTTATCAGAACAAGAAATAGGAGTTTTTGTTAATGATTTAGTAAAGATAGCTAATAATGATGGATTTCATGTAGCTTTTGAAAAAGCCATGGACAAAATCTATGAGTATCCTACCTGTGATAAATTAATTTTAACAGTTTCTACAGTGATGCAAGGAAGCATTTATATGTTTGGAGCTGATGATAAGGAGAAGTATGAAAAGCAGATAGAAGAGTTTTATATTAAATTAATAAGAAGTGATGATATAGAGATTAGAAATCAGGCACTTTCTATGCTTATAAACATATATTTAGGAAGAAAAGAGTATGAGAAAGCACAAGGGTGTGTGAATAAATTACCTAATATTACTTACGATAAAAAAGTATTACAAGGAAATATTTATAATAAATCTGGTGAATTTCAAAAGGCTGCTGAAATTTTTGAACAGAAGTTACTTTCAGCCACAACTGATATATATATAAGTTTAATTTCTATGATTGAAATAGCCTTAAAAGAAGGGCGCAATGAGGATGCTAAGTATTTTGCAGAATTTATAGATAAGACAACAAAATTATATGATTTATGTGAGTATAATTCATATAGTGGGTATTTCGAAGTGTACAAAGCAGAAAAAGATGTAGAAAACTTTTTACTTGTATTAAAGAAAATATTAGATGTAATGGGCAAAAAGTGGGAGCCATCAAAATCTAAATTATATAAGCATATAAAAAGTAAAGGAGACGAAGAGGGATTTAATGAGCAACTTCTTTCTAACTTTGTAAACATTCTAAAAAATGATAGCGATGGTGAATTAGATTTTTTAAAGGATAATGAGGAATTTAATAATTTATTAAATACATCTATATAATAAAACTTTAGATATAAAAATTATTATTTAAGGGAAATTAAAGAATTGCCATATATTAAACCAAAAATCATTAATAACAGATGAAATTAATAAAATAGGTTAAATTTTAATCTAATTTTAATCTTTCTTATATTTTAGATTAATTTTCTAAAAGTATTATATAACCAAGATGAATAAGAAAATTAATTCGTGGAGGTAATATAAATGGAAAGAAATGAAATGATTAATACTTTAGTTAGAAAGGCTAATATAAGTACGGAAGAGGCACAAGAAGTGCTAGAAAAATGTAATTGGGACCTTTTAGATGCTATTGTTTACTTAGAGAGAAGAGGAAAAGTAGAAAACAAAGAAGTTACAGCACTTACTGTAGTTGAAGTAAAGGAAGAAAAAGAAGATAAGAAAAAGCAGGATGAGAAATATGGTGGTATTGGAGAAATTGTTGGAAGAATATTTAAATTTATAGGTAAGATTATAAGAAAAGGAACTAAAAATTTCCTTGAGATTAGAAAAGATAAGGAAAAACCAATAAGAATATCTTTAACAATATCAATTCTCTTCTTAATATTTTTATCAGTACCAACTATAGTTTTATTAATCGTAGGATTATTCTGTGGATATAAATATTCAATTTCAGGACCTGACTTTAATTATGATGGAGTAAACAATATTTTTGAAGAAGTATCAAAGTCAGCAAATCATATTAAAAAAGATTTTAAAGAAGGATATGAAAAATAGTTTTTAGATAGTACTATTAAAGGAGCTACATCAAAACTCTTATATAAAATTTTATAAATATATTCCGAGAATTACTGAATTTTAAGTGAAAGTCTAAATTTTAATTTAGATTCTTGAACTTATACAATGGAACTTTAGTTATATTGTAGTCATTAATTATAGCAATTACTTCTAAATAATTTGCTAAAGCTCAGAACTTAAGTGAAAATCTAAATTTTAATTTGGCAATTTGAACTTATGCAATGGAACATAAGTGACATTGTATTCCTATTAATACGATGCTTAGCTTATTAACGCAAATTATTCTACGTAATAGCTTAAATTCTAAAGTTCATTCAGATATTTTCTTTATATTATTTATAAAGTTTTATTAACAAGTTATTTTGATATAGCTCCTTTATTTTTGTGGTGTGGAAATATCAGGGGGATGGTATAATTTAATTATTATAAAGAGAATTAAAGTGGGGGATTAAAAATTTTAATACTAATGTAGGAGTAGTGAGCTTCAGTAAATATGGAGGATTATTTATGGAAAAGCTTAAACTTGTAGATAAGTTAAAGAATAAAGCTAATATAAGCTATGAAGAAGCTAAAGATGCTTTGGAAAAGAGCAACTGGGATATGCTAGAGGCTATGCTATATTTAGAAGCACATGGAAAGGTGCAAAAGCCTTCCCTTAGTATATTTTATACAAATGAATCCAAAGAAAGTTACAATGAAAATGGAGAAGAAGTTAATCTTAAAAAAGATACAAATGAAAATAATTTTGAAAATAAAAATAGTTTTGAAGGAGTTTTTGAAGCTATATGCAAAGCTATAGATACTTGCAATAATATATTTATTGAAATAATAAGAAATAGTAGAGTGATTTTAAAAATTCCTTTTACTGTACTAATTGTACTTTTGTTTTTTGCATTTTGGATAGTTATACCTTTAATGATAATTGGACTATTTTTTAATATGGAATTTTTAGTATCTTCTAAAAAGATTGATGTAGATAAAATAAACAAAGTATTTAAGGAAACATCAAAAGTAGTTAAAGACGTAAAAGATAAGTTTACTAACCATATGCACTAAAAAGAATTCTTACTTAAGGGGGTTAATGAATGGTTAAGATTTTGATTGTTGAAGATGAAGAAAAAATAGCAAGATTCATAGAATTAGAGTTAATTCATGAAGGATATAAAGTAATAAAAGCAGATAATGGGAGAACAGGTCTTGAAATTGCAGAGAGAGGAGAAGTTGACTTAATTATTCTAGATGTTATGCTTCCAGAAATTAATGGTCTTGAAGTATTAAGAAGAATCAGAAAGGTATCAGAAGTTCCTATTATAATGCTTACAGCAAGAGATGCTGTAATGGATAAGGTTTCAGGTCTAGATGCTGGAGCTGATGATTATATAACAAAGCCTTTTGCTATAGAGGAATTGCTTGCAAGAATAAGAACAGCTCTTAAAAAGAGAGTATTTACAGTGAAAAAAGATGAAGATGTAATAAGATGTGGATTATTAACCTTAGACAAGATGAGACATAAAGTAATGTATGGTGATACAGAAATAGAATTAACTAATAGAGAATTTACTTTGTTGCAAATATTAATGGAAAACAAAAATATAGTATTAACTAGAGATGTACTTATAGAAAAGGTATGTGGTTATAACTATGTTGGAGAAACAAATGTAATAGATGTTTACGTAAGATATTTAAGAACAAAGATTGACGATGTTTTTAAGGTTAAAATAATAAGTACAGTACGTGGTGTAGGATACGTAATAAAAGATGAGTAAAAAGAATAAACCTAAAAATGTTACCTCTATTGCAATAAAGATTAATGCTATTTCTGTTAGAGATTTATTTTTTAGATTTTTAGCAATTGACATATGTTTAATAATTATTTTAATTATTCTTTGGTGTATTCAAGCTGAAAAAGATTTCTATGGAGAATTAGTAAAAAATGCACAAAGGTCATTTAACTTTTTCCCTATAGAAAATTCAACCTATACAGTTGTTTGGAGTAATGGAAAGACCATGGTTAAAGAAGCTGGTGCTTTTTTATATTATGTTAGAAAAATAGTTATAATTTTAGGAATAGTAGAAGGAGTATTTTTATTAGAAGAAATAATATTTGGTACAGCTAAAATTAGAAAGACCTTAAAACCACTTAATGAAATAGCAGAAACAGCAAGTAGGCTTAGTAATATGGACTTTGATGAGGAAAAATTTCAAAGTCTTGAAGATGCTATTTCCAAAATAAGTCCTGTAACATCTGACGAAAGAATACATATAGGTGATAGCGAACTTAAAGGATTAGAGGATGCAATAAACAAGCTTTTAGACAGGATGAGGGATTCTTATAGGCAACAAGCAAGGTTTGTATCAGATGCATCTCATGAACTTAGAACTCCTATTTCTGTAATTCAAGGATATGCTAATATGCTAGATCGATGGGGGAAAAATGATGAGAGCGTATTAGAAGAGTCTATTATAGCAATAAAGAGTGAATCTGAAAATATGAAAAATCTAGTTGAGCAGCTATTATTCTTAGCTAGAGGTATTAATGGAAAGACTAAGCTTACAATAAAGGAATTTTCTTTAAATAATATGATAGATGAAGTTTTTGAAGAGTCTAAGATGATAGATAAGAATCATGTATATAACTACATTGAATCAGAACATATAACTGTTCAGGGTGATATGGCTTTGCTTAAACAAACAGCTAGAATACTAGTTGAAAATGCAACTAAATATACAGAAGAGGGAGAAATAATAACGCTTAAAGTAGGTGAGAATTCTAAAGGAGAAGCTTATTTTTCAATTCAAGACAATGGAATTGGCATGGATGAGAATGATGTGCCTCATATATTTGAACGTTTTTTTAGGGCTGATACAGCAAGAGTTAGAAAAAATGGTGGAACAGGGCTTGGGCTTTCTATAGCAAAGTGGATAATTGATAACCACAAAGGGTACTTTAGTGTTTTAAGTAGAAAAGGAATAGGAACAAGAATAACTGTTTACTTACCACAAAATATTAAGTAGCAAATATAGTTCTAAATTGGATTTAATAGAATGAAAATGGTGTCTTTATAGGGGATAGCTACACCATGGTTGTGATTGTAAAAATTAATAATAAAATTAGCATATATTATATAATGAAATTTAAGGAGAGAATATGAAGTTATTAGCAAGTGATTTTGATGGAACATTATTAGTAGATAAAAAAATTAATAAGAGAGATATTGAAGGAATTAAAGCTTTACGTAAGAAAGGTCATAAATTCATTATATCTACAGGTAGAACACTTTTAACTATGGAGGGAGTAATTGAAAAGTATGACTTAGAGTTTGATTATTTGGTTCTTTGCAATGGAGCTGTAATACTTGATAAGAATAAAAATGTAATAAAAAATAACCTTGTTGATTTTGAGGCAGTTAAAAAGATTGTAGAAGAGTTTGCAGATCAAGATAAAATAATGATTTATTTTGATGATGGAAATGGAATGAAACTAATAGAAAATAAAAGCGTTGATATGAAAAATCTATATTTTTCTGAAGAAATTGACTTTGATTTAGTAAAAAAAGAAGAGATATTAGATTTAAAAAGTGGAGCGGTAATCTTAAGTATATGCACCTCAGATGCCTCTGTAGAAAGAGGAGAAGAAATAAAGAAAAGATTAATAGAAATCTTTGGTGATGAACTTTCCATATTCAGAAATCAGTTTTTTGTGGACATATCCTCAAAAGGTTCATCAAAAGGGGAGGGCCTAAAGGAAGTTTTAAAACTAGAAAACAAAAATCTTAATGATATATACACCATAGGTGATTCTTTTAATGATATATCTATGTTTGAAATAACAGATAATAGCTATACCTTCAACAGAGCAGAAGAGGGTGTAAAGGCACATGCCAATAATCATGTAGACTATGTTCATGAAATTGTTGACCATATAATAAAATAGGGATAAATATTTTAGAACTTTATTATTATAATCAGGAGATAAAGTTTTTATCTGCTTATTCAAAAATTATAAGAAAAAGGGTGCTTATTAAAATACTTAATTAATAAGACTTATAAATATAGTTTAAGAGAGTTAAAAATATTTATGAGTTTTATAATGAATTTTAATAGCACCTTTTTTATTTTAAGTTTATATTTTGAAAGCCAATAAGTATTTTCAAACTTTTAATACTAATGATATTTTTCAAAACTTTTATTATTCAGGATTTATTTAGCTTAAGAATAGTCTTTATATTATATATATAAATCCATTAAGATTTCATCATAATAAGTCTCTTCAATGTTAAAGTAATTTTTATGAGTTCCTATTTTCTTAAATCCATATTTTTCATACAGTTTAATAGCATTAATATTATATTCTCTAACTCCAAGACTGATAGTTTTGATTGATCCTTTATCTTTAGCAAATTTTATAAGTGCCTCCATGACAGCACTTCCAATTCCAATGTTCCAATAATCTTTTTTTACAGAGATTGCCATTTCGCTATTGTGGGATATTCTTTTCATATTAGGTGAACTTAGTTGCGCAACACTTACAATTTCATTATTAATAGTTCCTAGAACCATAAATGAATTGGAACTTTGATTTATTCTACTAATATAAGCTTTTTCCTGTTCTACTGTAAGTGGAAATTCTCCTTTACCAAAAAGTAAATTATTACTTTCACTACCTACAGTATTAAGGTACTTAATTATGTTTTCGGCATCATATTCTAGTGGTTTTCTCAATATTAAGTTTTTACTATCTTTCAAATTTATACTTTTAATAATATTATTATTCTCAATTCCCATAGAAAGCCTCCATTTTATATAATTTAAAGTTAGAAAATAGAATTTTCTTTTTAATATTTTATTAGCTTAGTATGATTTTAAATTAATGTTAATATAAATATTTTTTAGAGCTTAAATAATTATTTATTTTTTCTATAAGATTTAAGTAATAGTAAAGCATTTATTATGAAAATAGGGAATAGTACAAACATTCCTATGAAAAACCAGTGATACTGTATTAAAAATAGTCTTTTAAAAGGCACATCCCAATAGGATACTTCAAAGATAGGTACTGCACCATCACCAGAGAATTCATAAGTTATATCTGTTACTTTCCCATAAACAGTAAGGGAACCAATTTCAGCTGGATCAGAAACGAGGTCATAGGGTGTATTGCCTACAAGTTTTATAAGAGAAGTATTTGCTTCTGGATAAGTATCTTTTAAAAGTTTTTTTAACTTTTTTGAATCTTCTTTAAGATAGTGAGTTGCTCCAGTAACTGCTTGATAATAAACCTTTAGCTTTATATCACCATTTTCAATAGTAGATCTTCCTATTAATTTAATTGGTGAAAATATGAGAAAGGCTAAGAGTAAAGCATAAATTACCACAAAAATCTTTTGAAACTTCATAGTTCACCTCCAATAATTATGTATTTTTCTAAATTATTATGCATGTCTATATTGAAATTTAAAAAGTTTTATTTCAAAATAAATTCATACTAAAATTGGAAATATAATAAGATTTTATCATAAAGTAAGTTTAAAAAATTAAACTGAATGTAAAATTTATTAAAGGTATGTTCTTAGATAAGTTTTACTTTATGTTAATTATTTTCAATAAGGTCTTTTGATATTATTAAAAAGATATTTGGTTAAACAATATAAAAAGAAATTAAAATTTTTAGTATTTAAATATAAACTTAATGATTACGAAGGGGAATAACTATGATATTTAAAATTGAGGATAGAGATAGAAAAGAAAAAATAGCACGAGAAATACTATGTGGACTTCCGGAGTGGTTTGGGTTGCCAGAGAGTACAGCTGAATATATTAATTGTAGTAAGGAAATGTCTTTTTGGGCTGATATAGAAAATAGACAAGTAAGAGGCTTTATTGCACTAAAAGAAACAAGTCCATATACTTTAGAGATTTATGTTATGGGAGTATTAAAAGAATTTCATAGATATAAAATAGGTACTAAGTTATTTAAAGCTTATTATGATTATGCCAAAGAACAGGGATATTTATATATGCAAGTCAAAACAGTAAAAGAAAGATGTTATGATATTTACGATATAACAAATTCATTTTATAAAAAGCTTGGATTTAAAGAGTTTGAATGCTTCCCTACACTTTGGGATCAATGGAATCCTTGTCAGATTTATATTATGCCTATTAATTAAATTAAAGATATAAACAATGGTAAATCAAATTTTTCATAATAAGTCTAATGCTTCAGTAGCCATAACTAAAATATTTTCTTGAATATTATGTGCGTTTTTTAAATCTTCTTTACTATACCACTTAAGAATTTTAGATTCACCAATTTCAGGTGAGGTCTCAAAGGAAGTAGTTGTTGCATAATAAACAAAGTCTATATGTGAATGATTAGGACTTACATCGCCCAAAATTGTGTGTATAGGATTTATGAGTAGTTTTTCACCAGATAAATCACATGATTTTTTTAGATTTATGTCTATGGGATTATATAAAGTTACATTTAATCCAGCTTCTTCTTTTGCTTCACGAATACATGCTTCTTCAGGCAATTCATTTACTTCAATATGTCCACCTAAAGGGAGCATTTTTTTAGCTTTCTTATGTAAATGTAATAATACCTTATCTTTACATACAATAAATACTGAAACAGTAAAATGTCTATTCATAATTAAATTAACTCCTTATATGTATTTAATAAGACTAATTATTTTTCAATTCCTTACTTAAATTATAAAACAGTACAATTTTAAATTGTAATAAAAGTTTTAGATTGATAGTATATAAATGAATTTTTATATATCTAAGTATTTATAATGTGTGTTTAGGGAGAAGTTGTGTACTTGGACCTTATATGCCAAATGAAATACCTGTTTATTATTATTGTAATGAAAGACTCTCAACAAAATCAGGGATGTTTTTGGTAGGTATAGATTTAAATGATAATCTAAGAATGATTTATGAAGGAAATCGCTTTAATTCAACTCCTGATTTTAATATAAAATTATATAATTCTTGGTATTATTAAGGAGAATAAAAATAAATAGCTTACAATAAATGTTAAATTTTTAATCCAATAGTATTATTAAAGTTTATATATTTAAAGTTATACTCAAATATGAACTAAAAATTTTCAAAATAAATTTTAATTATATTTAATTTTAAATTTATTCTTATTTTTAAGTGTAATCGTTTGTTTTAACGATGAAAATGTTATCTTATGATATTTTTGGATTTTATACTCTAAAATAAAGTATTAAAAATGTTAAAAGTTGTTTTAAAAAAATTATTAAATATGTTATAATCTGTAGAATAATGGATAAATTTAAATAATATAGTGGAGAGTTAATTTATGAAAAAAAGTAAGAGGTTTATAATGATTATCCTCTTTTTTCTTGTATTTATAATGTTATGTTTATGCTATGGATCAATTATAAATAAAGAAAAAAGAAAAACCTTATTAAAAATTGGATTTTATGATGACTATCCTCATTTTTATATTAATAATAAAGCAAATGTTTGTGGATATTATAAGGATATAACTGAAAATTTAGCTAAAAAACTTAATTTTAAGGTAGAATATGTAAATGGAAATGTGCCAGATCTTTTAAAAGAACTTAAAAACGGAGAAATAGATTTAGTATTTGGAATAAATAAGCTTCCAGCGAGAGAAGAATCCTTTAAGTTTACAAATAAATCTATAAATGATGAGCTGAATTTTATATATACAAATAAGAATATAAAATATGGTGATTTAGAAGCTTTAAATGGTATGAAAATGGGATATATAGAGGGTGAATTAGATAATGAATGGATATTAGATTATCTAAAAAAAAGAAATATAAATGTTGAACTAGTTAATGGATCTTCTTATAAAGCAGTAAAGACTTTATTAATTCATAATAAAGTAGATTTTATTGTGGATAATCCAGATAGTGATATAAAAAATAAAGGAAAAAATATTAAAGAAGTTTTTGAATTTTCATCTGGAGAAAAATATATTGTAGCAAATAAGAATAATAAAGAGTTAATAAAAAAAATTGATGGAGCGCTTAGTACAATTAATCTTAATGCATATCTTGGTAATAATCCTTATTTTAAAAAAATTGATAACTTTATTATTGATACTACTAATAAGAATGTAGTTATTTTAATTCTTTTTATTATATGTATAATTATGTTCAAGAAGGTTAAAAAGAGAATAGTTAAAATATTTAAAAAGAAAAAAATATATAATGATCTAAAAAAAGACAATTATACTTTGTATTATCAACCAATAGTGGATTTTAAACATAATAGAGTAAGAAGCGTTGAGGCTTTATTGCGTTTAAGAAAAGATGGCAAATTACTAACTCCATATCATTTTATGAAGGATATAGAAGACGCCAATATGATGAAAGAAATTACATTGTGGGTCTTAAAGAGGGTAATTAAAGATTATAATATTATAAGGTGTTACGACAATATCAATGAAAAAGATTTTTATATTTCTCTAAATGTATCTTTTAATGAGATAAAAGATAGAGAGTTTTTAAAGAAAATAGTGAAAATAGTTAATGATAACAAAATAATAAAAAATAGTATTTGTCTAGAGATTATAGAAAAGTTTGGAGTAGAGGAAATAGAAAAAATACAAGAAAACATCAAGTTTTTACAGGATAATGGTATTTTAATCGCAATAGATGACTTTGGTGTGGAGTACTCAAATTTAGATTTATTAAAGAAAATAGATTCTAATATTATTAAATTAGATAAGTTTTTTGCAGATGGAATTAATGATTCAGAAATAAGCCTTAAAGTAATAGACTTTATATTAGATATATGTAGATTATCAGATAAGTCTATAGTTATTGAGGGGATAGAGGAAAAAGAGCAGGTTGATATAATAAAAACCTTTCTTTATGAAAAAATTTATATTCAAGGATATTATTTCTCAAAGCCATTAGATATTAAAAGTTTAAAAGCTTATACCTTTTAGAATAAACTTATGGATATAATTACTTAATTTGATAAATAATAAAATAAGTAAATATTTAAAGGAAATAAGTAAGAAGAATAGAAGTAAGTAATTAGTCTTATTTTAGGAGGTAAAAAAGGTGAAGATTGGAAGAGTAAGAGAGGATGCTAATGATGCCTTTGAAAGCTTAATTGGATTTGAATTTATTTTATTAGATTTAAAGATTAAAGATAAATTTATGGTACTAAATCCTTTGACAACAGAGGGCTTTGAAAAGTTTTATTATGAGATTTTTAAAAGGTTTGGGAAAGATGTAATCAATAAAAAATATAAAGATTTCTTAAAATATATGATGAGTGAAGAGTGTGGGTTTGATATTTGCTCAGATATAGACAACTTTAAGAATCTAAGAGATTTTACTGATGATGATAAGAAAAATTATAATTTTGCTCTAGAAAACTTCAAGGGTAAATATGGTTTGCAATAAACAGTATTTCAATCAAAAATCTTAATAGTTCTTTAGAAGCAAACCTTCTAAAGCATAGTTTGCAATAAAACTTATGTTAATCAAAAATTAAGCTATTAAAGGTAGAAGAAGTTTATAAGATTTTAAAATAAGCAGTATAGTAAAAGTCATATACTAAAAATGACTTTAAAAGATAAAAATACATCTTTGCAATAAAGAGAATAGTAAGCTATATTCTATATAACTTAAAAAATTAGCTTTTGCTTAAGTGAAAGTTAAAGTATATTAATACCTAAGATAATATTTGCCTTCTTATTTACAATGGGGCATTGTTAAAGTCTATATTAAGACCTAACTTGATCTTTCAAAGAGTTTCTATAAATAATGAAACTTTAATGAATCATTAAGAAGGTCTTTTATTTTTAGAATAAATGAATTTGATTAAAAGGAATATGTAACATCATTTTATATATAGGCATAGTATATTACTATAACGAAATTACCATATATGTAAAGGATGGATAAATAATATGTATGATTGTACTGATGACAAATTTAAATTAGAGTATGCACGTGCATATATATTACCTCAGAAATATGAAAACTTATATTCAATCTGTAAAGGTTTCTGGAAAGGAACAATCTTTAAAGATTTATACAGACCATATAAAGAAAAGAAAGAATGTTAATGAGGTGAAATTATGAAAGCACTAGAATTATTAGATGATATACAAAAGTTACAATTTTATGCAGTGGAATTAAATCTTTATCTTGATAATTTCCCAGAAAACAGAAAAGCTACTGAGGACTATAAAGAAATATCTTCAAAATTAAGCGAATTAATAGAAAGATTTGAATGTGAATATGGACCTATAAGAAATTTTGGGCAGGCTTATGTAGAAAATCCAGTTGCGTGGATTGAACAACCTTGGCCTTGGGAAATTAGATATTAGGAGGATTTAATTATGTGGTATTATGTAAAAACTTTAGAATATCCAATAAACTTAAAGTGTAACGATCTTAGAATGGCAAAGTTTTTAATATCTCAATATGGTGGACCAGATGGAGAGTTAAGTGCAGCACTTAGATATTTAAATCAAAGATATACAATGCCAACTAATAAAGCAAAAGGATTATTAACTGACATAGGAACAGAAGAAATGGCTCACGTAGAAATGATTGCAACTATGATTTATCAGTTAATGGAGAATGCTTCTCTTGAGGATTTGAAAAAGGCTGGACTAGCTGAACGTTACACAGACCATGGTAAAGCATTATTTTACTCTGATGCTCAAGGAAATCCATGGACAGCAACTTACATTCAAGCAAAGGGTGATGTTGTAGCTGATTTACATGAAGATATGGCAGCAGAGCAAAAGGCTAGAGCAACTTACCAATGGCTTATAAACTTAACTGATGACCAAGATATAAAGGAAATCTTACGTTTCTTAAGAGAAAGAGAAATTGTTCACTTCCAAAGATTTGGTGAAGCATTAATGGATGTTCAAGACAAAATGAAATGTAAAAAATAAGTAGAACAAAAGGGCTATATCAAAATTAATTTTGATACAAGCCCTTTATTTATATTTTTTTATAACTTAAATAAGAAGCAATATAATAGGTTCTTTAATTATATTTTATTATATGGGAGAGATTAAAAATATAATAGTTCTATCTATTGGTACTTTTAAAAAATATAATAAAAAGCTATTTAATCTCTTTACAAGCCAATTCATAACCACCACGAGCCATTGTAATTTCTACTTCATAGATCACATTGTCTAATTTAAAGATTACAGGTTTTTCTTTACTTATAAATTCAACATTACTTTCTTGCTTTAAAATCGTATCGCATATGGTATTAGCTGAAGGGTACTGTAATGAATCCTTTAGCTCAACAACAAAGGTTTTCCTAAAAAGTTTCATTATTAAAATCACTCCTTTTTATAAAATTATATGCTTAGATATTATATATTTACATTCATTATATCAGGATAGTGTTACTTATAAAGAATTTTAATGAAATGTTTACTTAAAATACATAATATAAAATAATTTTACATGTTATAATAAAGTTGTAATAAAAGTAAAAATATGTATATAGATATTGAAGGTGTATTTTAAATTACAGTATAGTCTTTAGATGAAGGGTGATTTTTATTTAATTATTAAATTTAAGACTATGATTTTATTTTATTAATATTGTCACACGATATAATCAACATATTAAAAGTTTAGAATACATTTTTAATAGAAGTGTACAATTAATAAACAATTAAATAATATATTAATTAGTTTAAGGGAACTAGTTATATAGATTTAATAAGTTTATTAAGTTTAATTTTTACTAGATTATTTTAGGAGGTGTTATAGAGGGAAAAATTGATATTATGTAAACTACAAAATTTATTGTGAATTTTATAGTTTAAGAAAACGTTTTAAAGCAATCATAAATAAATATATTCTAATTTATAATCTGTTAATTTACTATGAAAGATTAGTTTGATTCTTTCAGAAAAAAAGGGGTTCTTAAAGAATCAATTTAACAGTTAGTGGAATTTATAGGGGGAATATTAATATGATGAAATATTTTCAGAAATTAGGTAAATCTTTAATGCTACCAGTTGCTGCACTTCCAGTAGCAGGCATATTAATGGGAATTGGATATTGGCTAGACCCATCTGGATGGGGTGCTAATAGTGTAGTATCAGCATTCTTATTAAAATCTGGTGGAGCTATTATAGATAACATGGCAATCTTATTTGCTATTGGGGTAGCTGTTGGTATGTCAGATGATAATGATGGAGCAGCAGGTTTAGCAGGTTTAGTATCATGGCTTATGATAACTACATTATTATCTAGTGCAGTTGTTGCAATGATGCAAGGAGTAGATGTTGAAGCTGTTAACCCAGCCTTTGGAAAGATACAAAACCAATTTATAGGTATCGTAGCCGGTTTAATAGGAGCTGGTTGTTATAATAGGTTTAAAAATACTAAATTACCAGATTTCTTAGGATTCTTTAGTGGAAGAAGATGTGTTGCTATAGTAACAGCACTTGCTTCAATAGTAGCTTCTTTAGTTTTATACTTTGTATATCCTGTAATATATAGCGCATTAGTTTCATTTGGTGAATCAATAATAGCTATGGGACCAATAGGAGCTGGTGTTTATGGATTCTTCAATAGATTATTAATACCACTTGGTTTACACCATGCTTTAAACTCAGTATTCTGGTTTGACGTTGCTGGTATAAATGATATAGGAAACTTCTGGGCTGGAACAGGTACTTTAGGACAAACTGGTATGTATATGTCAGGTTTCTTCCCAGTAATGATGTTTGGTTTACCTGCTGCTGCTTTTGCAATGTATCGTTGTGCAAAAACTAATAAAAAGAAGGCTGCTGCTGGTATATTATTAGCTGCTGCTTTATCATCATTCGTTACAGGAGTAACTGAACCATTAGAATTTGCATTCATGTTCTTAGCACCTGCTTTATATGTAGCTCATGCTTTATTAACAGGAATATCTATGGCAGTTGTTGCTGCTTTACCAGTAAGAGCAGGATTTAACTTTAGTGCTGGTTTAGTAGACTGGATATTAAGTTTTGCATCACCAATGGCATTAAACCCATTATACTTATTAGGTATAGGTTTAGTAGTGGGAGTTATATACTACTTAGTATTCGTAGTTATGATAAAGAAATTTGACTTAAAGACTCCAGGTAGAGAAGATGATGAGGATGATGATTCAAATGCAGTTTTAGCAAATAATAACTACACTGAAGTTGCAAAAATCATCTTAGAAGGACTAGGTGGACCTTCTAATATTACTTCAATTGATAACTGTATAACTAGATTAAGATTAGAAGTAAAAGACAGCACACTAGTTAATGAGAAAAAGATAAAATCATCTGGTGTTTCAGGAGTTATAAGACCTGGAAAAACAAGTGTTCAAGTTATAGTTGGAACACAAGTACAATTCGTAGCTGACGAGTTTAAGAAACTTTGTAAGTCTAAAAATTACGTATAATAATTAATAGATTTTTAAAGTTTTAATATAAAGTCTTTTATATAAAAGTTTAATCTTTAGATTAAGACTTTTTAATAAAAAAATAATAAAGTATCTCTTATATTTAAAAAATAATTCCAGTAGAGTAGTTGGATATTTCTACTGGAATTTTTTTATAAGAAACCCCAATTGTATAGAATTTAAATGATTTGAATAAATCTAGAGATTTTAATTAATTTGTATATATTGTAAAATAAGTTAATATAGTAATTAGATAATATAGATTGGGGAGAGTTTATGAAACAAGCAGATTTAACAGGAATTCTAGTACTTGCTTTTTTAGGGGGAGGAATATTAACCTTTTTAGGGGTAATAATTAAATATTTTAATTGTGGAGATATTCTTAATGGCTTTGATGAAAAAAAGCATGATAAAGAGAAAGTATCTAGAATTGTTGGAATGGATTTTTTGATAATAGGATTAAGTGTAATAATAATTGCTCTTATTAGTATATTTATAGATAAGAAATATTATAATGCTATAATGATAACCCAAGGAATTATTATTGTTTTGGGATTAATAAAAGCTTTATATGATCAATTCTTTAAATGTGGTAAAAATTAATTATAAATAAATATGAAGATGGGGTGTTTTTATGTTTAAATTAAATCTAAAAGAAGAAGATATTCTAATGAAGATTACAGTTATGAAACAAGTGAGTAATAAGGATGCAGCTATAAATTTTTTATCAAATTTAGTAACTGGAGCTGGTGGAGATGTTGCGTATAAAGTAAATCTAATTGTAACTAAGGATTCTCTTTATTTAGAGCATGTAGGACATGCATCCTTAGGTTATGCTGAAGAAACAAGAGAGGTTGATCATATACCATTTAAAGACTTAAAAGAATTTTCAGTAACTACTAAAGATGAAAATGAGGAAGTAAAAATAGTAACTGCTAATAAGGAATTTAATCTTTTTAGAGATAATTCAAAAGGTGATAATTTAGCATTAACTATGGCTAAGGTAGTAGAAGATTTAAAGTAATATAGCTTTAAATTAATATAAAACTATAAAAATACATGTGTTTATTTAATTTTACAAATTAATAATATAATTAATAAATGAAAAGCTAGCAAGAAAAAAATAAAAAATCCTGCTAGCTTTTTATTTATAGTATAACTTCTATAAATTAATGTTTTTAGAGTTTAATTTTATTTATAAAGTGATTTTATAAAAGATGAATAAAATGTAAAAAGTATAAAAAACAAGTCGTTTTTTATAATATTACATAAAAAATTAGAATATCTTATATTGAATATAGGATTAAATTTTTGTATTATATAAATACTAAAATAATATATTGGCAAACCTAGGGAAATCTAGAGACGCAAAGCTAAAGGGGCTAAGGTTATATGATAACTATGCTAGCCAGTTGCCGAAGAATTAATATTCTTTGTTTTAATAGAGTTAATTTATAAATATATACTTAAGTATATATTTATTTTTAGAACTGTTTTTATGCAACTATCCTTTAATTAATATTAAGGATAGTTTTTTTTAGTAAAAATACTTTATTAAATGGTATAGGCGTAGAGAGATGACTCGTGGTTACATAATAATATGAGGGGGAAAATTATGAAGAAAAAAATATCTAAAATTCTTATTGCATCAATGATAATGTCAAATGCAAGTCCTATTTTGAATGTTTATGCTAGTGAGGTAATAAAGGAAAAGATAAGTTCTATAGAAGAAAGCGTAATAAATCAAGCATCTATAAATCAATTCAATTTAAATAGCTACGAGAATTTTGATGCATATAATCAAAAGTACAAAGTACAGAGAAATGAAATAGTTTCAATAACAAATAATGGTGGACAATATTCATCAAGCTCTATAGATAAAGCTATAGATGGTGATTTATCTACTCACTGGGAAACAGGAAGACAAAATAGTTCTGATTTTACAAATGAAGTTGTAGTTGAATTTAATGATTTAGAATCAATAGATAGAATAGCATATGCAACAAGACAAGATGGAGCAAGAGGAAAGGGATATCCAACAGAGTTTGATATATATGCTTCACAAACTGGAAATGATGATGACTTTAAATTAGTTTCTCAAGGGACAAGCAAGTCAACAGGAAACCTTATGGAATTTAAGTTTGATACAGTACAAGCTAAGAAAATTAAATTTGTCTTTAAAGTAGCAGATAGAGACTGGGCAAGTGCTTCAGAGTTTTGGTTTTATAAGGAAGATAAAATCATGGATAAGGTGAATTCTATATTCATAAATGAAGAGAAAAACAAGGTGAATCCAGAATTTGACACTATAGAAAAATTAGATGTTTTTGAAAATGAGATTAAAGATCATCCATTTTATGAGAGTTTTAGAGAAATAATAGAAAATGCTAAGTTAGTTTTACAAGGAAACAATGTAGTTTACAAGGATGCCTTAGTAAGTAAGTTTAAAGATTTTAATGATGAATCATTAAAAAAATATAATGAACTATTTAAGATAAATACATCATCAATAACGACTAATGGAGGAAATTATGCAGAGAATACAATAGATAGAGCTATTGATGGCGATGTTAATACAAAATGGCATTCTGGAAAGCAAAATAGTTCTGATTTTACAAATGAAGTAATAATTACTTTAGATAAATTAGAGACTTTAGATAGAGTAGTTTACACAAACTTAAATATGAGAGGATTTGCTGAGGCCTTTGATATATATACATCAAAGACAACTTCTGGAGATACTTTTGAAAAAGTAACATCAGGAAGCAGTGAAGTAACAAAAGGATCAATAGAAATTAAGTTTAATCCAACAGAGGCAAGAAGAGTTAAATTTGTATTTAAAAAAGGATATGAAAATTGGGCTTTAGCATCAGAATTTACTTTCTATAAAGAAGATCAGTTAAGAGATAAAATGAGTAGATTATTCACAGATAGCACTATGAGTCAAGTATCTGAAGAATTTAATACTTTAGAAAAAATAGAAAAGTTAGAATCAGAAGCTAAGGAGCATCCTTTTTATAATGATTATAAAGAAGAATTAGAGAATGCTAAGTTAATTATTGAAAATAAAGAGGTTCAATATACTGATGCTAAAGTATCTGACTTTTTAAATCCAGATAATGAATTACTTAAAGCTTATGATGCTATCTATAAGTTAGATAAAAGCAAAATAAAATCAATAAAAACCAATGGTGGACAATATGCATCAGAATCTATAGATAAAGCTATAGATGGAGATTTCAATACAAAATGGCATTCAGGAAAGCAAAATACAGAAAACTTTACAAATGAAGTTGAAATAGAATTAGAAGAATTAACTACATTAGATAGAATAGTATATACAGCACCTCGTGGTTCAAATAGAGGATTTGCTGAAGCTTTTGATATTTATGCATCAAGAACAACTAAGGGAGATAATTATCAAAAGGTAACTAGTGGCAATGCTAATATAACTCAAAATTCTGTAGAAATAAAATTTAATCCAACAGAATTTAAGAGAATTAAATTTGTATTCAAAAAAGGTTATGAAAACTGGGCTTGTGCTAGTGAATTTGGATTATATAAAGAAGATAAAACATCAGATAAAGTTGATAAACTATTTACAAATGGATTAATGAATGAATTATCAGAAGACTTTAATACAGAAGAAAAATTAGCTTCATTAGAGGAAGAGGTAAAAAATCATCCCTTAGTAAATTTATATAAGGAAAAATTAGAACTTGCTAAAGAAGTATTAGCAGGAAATACAGGATCTACTGTATTTGAATTACAAAGTAGAGGAAACTCAATTAAAGAATCTCAAAAAAGAAAGGTTTGGAATTTCCAAGACTGGCAACCAACTGGCTATGCAGTAAAATCTGGACAAGTAATAACTGTTTATGTTGATGTGGAAGATGGAAAGCCAACACCAAAATTAGTATTTAAACAAATGGATAGTCAGCATAACGGAGATGTTACTATAAGTTTAAGCAAAGGTAAAAATGTAATAACTATACCAGAAAAACCTACAAATGAGTTAAGACCAGGAACAGCTAAGGCAGGTGTACTTTATACAAGTAACCCATACACTTCAGAAGAACAAGGAAGAAAGCCTAAAATAAGAATAGAGGGTGCTATAAACTATCCAAACTATATAAAAGGCATTGATAATGATGAAGAAGTTATGAATGATCTTGAAGAATATGTTGATTTATTAAAAAAGGATCCTCAATTACCAGATGTATTTGATGTATTTAGTGATAAAACATTAGTTAACGTAACTGCAACCTATGCTTTAAATTGGTATAAAAATAATAATAAATTACCAAGTGAAACTGCAAATAAAAGTGATGAAGTAATTAAAGAAACTATGAAATATTGGGGATTTGATGAATCTAGTGAGGTTAACTCTGACTTTAACTTTAGATATATAAGTATGCTTAAATGGTTAGACAATGGAGGCTTTATGAATGCTGGAAATGGAATAACAGGATTTAATAAAGCAGAGCAAGGTGGAGCGTTAGGCGTAGATACTGGTTGGGGATTTATGCATGAAATGGGTCATAATTTTGACACTAATAATAGAACTATAGTAGAGGTAACTAATAATATGCTTCCACTTCATTTTGAGAGAATTAAAGGTGTACCATCTAATATAACTAGACAAAATTTATGGGAAAGAAACATATTACCAAAGGTGGCTTTAGATGATTATTCTAATAATGAATATTATCCAGAAAGTGATAAATCTTTATTATCTCATGTAGCCCCTTTATGGCAATTACAGTTATATGATAAAACTTTCTGGCCAAGATTTGAACAAGAATTTAGAAGTAGAGATATAGGTGGTGGAAGTTGGGAAAATAAACACAATGCATGGGTTATGGCTGCATCAGATGTGTTTAAGTTAGACTTATCAGAGCATTTTGAAAGACATGGAATGGATGTATGGAAAGAGACTAAGGAATATACATCTAAATATCCTAAACCATCTAATAAATTATGGTACGCAAATGATAAAATGTACTTAAATAAAGGTGGAGTATTTACAGAAAATCTTAAGTTCGAGGCAGAAGCAAAAATAGTAAACGGAAATGATGTATCAATTTCTTTTGATATAGATAATGAAAATAAAAACAATGTTATAGGATATGAAATATCTAGGGATGGCAAAACAATAGGATTTACATCAACAAATAATTTTGTTGATCACGGAGCTAATATAGATGAAAACCATGAATACAGTATAGTTGCTTATGACAATGAAATAAATCCTAGTAAGCCTTATAATTTTAAATTACATGCTCCAAGTATTAGTGCACAACAAAAGGTTTTAATAGCGCTTAATGAAGAGTTTAACCCATTGGATTACGTAAAAGCTTATAATTACGAAGGAAATGATATAAGCAATAAAATTGAAGTAATTAAGAATACTGTTGATAACACTAAGAAAGGTGAATATGAAGTTGTTTATAAAGTCACTGATGAAGAGGAAACTAAAGAAAAAGCTCTTAAAGTTGAAGTAGTTAGTACTTATGACTATTTATCAGATGAAGAGTGGGAATCAGTAGAAACTCAATGGGGAACTCCAAGAAGAAATACAAATATAAAAGGTAGAGTAAATGGAGAAATTAAAACCTTTGATAAGGGCATAGGAATACATGCTAATGGAAAAGTTGTATATGATTTAGAGGGAAAAGATTATGACAGATTTGAAGCTTTATTAGGTGTTGATCAAACAATAGGAGCTAACGATAATTCAAGTATTTCTTTTAAGGTTATAGCAGATGGAGAGACTTTAGAAACAACTAAGGTTTTAAAATATAATGATAATATGGTAGAAATAAATATTCCAGTTAAAGGAATTAACAAATTAGAGATACAAGTTAGTGATAGTGGAAATGGAAATACATCAGACCACGGTATAATAGTAAACCCTAAGTTATCAACTAATAATGTAAAGCCTAAAATAAAAACTGAAGATGCAGTAATAAATGTTAAGGATAATTTTAATATATTAGATGGTGTTACTGCTAATGATGTAGAAGATGGTGATTTAACATCAAGCATAAAAGTAAAATCAAGTGATTTTGAAGCAAATAGAGGTGGAATATACACTGTAGTTTATGAAGTTACAGATAAAGACGGAAACACAGTTACTAAGGAAAGAAAAATATACACAATAACTACAGCTGAAAGTTTAAGTGATAAGGAATGGAAATCAGCATCATCTGGATGGAGAGATGTAAAAAAAGACTTAAGTGTTGAAGATAATAGAATAACTTTACTTGGTGAAAATGGACAAGAAGTAGAATATGATAAAGGTCTTGGAACTCATGCAAACTCAGAGATAGTTTATGATTTATCAGGTAAAAATTATGGAATGTTTGAAACTTATGTTGGTGTAGATAGAGAAATGAGAAACTCTAATGAGCCATCAGTAATATTTGAAGTTTACGTTGATGGAAAAAAAGTATTTGATAGCGGTGTTATGAATGTAAACACTGAAAGAAAGCATGTTTTAATTCCAATAGCAGGAGCAAGTGAGCTTAAATTAGTCGCTAAAGATGGTGGAAATGGAAATGCCGGAGATCATGCAGACTGGGCAGATGCAAAAGTTTATACTACAAGCGATAAACCAATATTAACTGGGGAAGAGGTAGCCTTAAATATAGGTGATTCATTTAACCCATTACAAGGAATGGTTGCTAATGATCCTGAAGATGGAGACATAACAAAGAATATAAAAGTTATAAATAATAATGTAAATACAAAAAGAGGAGGTAACTATGTAGTATCCTATGAAGTTACTGATTCTCATGGAAATAAAACTACACTAGATAGAAAAGTATCAGTTGTTAATGCTTATGATTATATAAGTGATAAGAACTGGAAATCAGCTAATTCAGGTTGGAGAAGTGTACAAAAAGATAGAAGTGTTGAAAATAATACCATAACTTTACTTGGTGAAGATGGACAAGAAGTGGAGTATAAGAAAGGTATTGGAACTCATGCAACTTCAACAATAGTATATGATTTATCTGAGGGAAATTATAAGTTCTTTGAAGCATATGTTGGTGTAGATAGAGAGATGAGAAATTCTGATGTATCATCTTTAAGTTTTGAAGTTTATGCTGATGGAAAAAAAGTATTTGATAGTGGTGTTATGAATTCAGAGACTCCAAGAAAGCATGTTTTAATTCCAATAGTTGGAGTAAGTGAACTTAAATTAGTAGCTAAAGATGGTGAAAATGGAAATGGAGGAGATCATGCAGACTGGGCAGATGCTAAGTTATTATATGCAGACTCTAAGGATTTTACTGCTTTAGAAAGAATAGTTGAGGAAGCAAGAGGAGTAGATGAAAATTTATATACAGAGGAAAGCTTTAATAAATTACAAGTTGCTCTAGAAAAGGCTAATAAAGTATTAGAAACTCCTAATCCAGAACAAGAGGTAATAGACTCTACTATTATAGAGCTTAGAGAGGCTATGGATAATTTAGAGGCAGCTATTGATTTAACAGAGGAAGTTAATATACCAGATAATGAATTAAAAAGGGCTATAAAAGATCAATTAAATATATCAAGTGATGTAATAACAAGAGGAGATATGAATAAGTTAACAAACTTATCAGCAGTTGGATATGGAATAGCAAACTTAGAAGGTTTACAATATGCTGTAAATATAGAAGACTTAAATCTTGACTGCAATGAAATAAGAGATATATCTAAAATAAAAGGTTTAAAGAAGCTTAACAATGTAAGCATAAAAGAACAATATATAGTTATAAGATCACCAGAAGAAGTTGAAGGAAAATATGTTATAAATGAATCCTTTGTAGGAAAAGATGGAGAAAGATTAGCACCTAAAGAAATAAACATAAGAAGAAATACAGGTGGACAAAGTATTGACATATCAAATGTTGATGTTGAAAGTTCTTTAAATAATGGAAATTTAGAACTAGATACTAAGCTTTTTAAAGAAGGAGTTAGTGGCATATCAGCAGTATATAAGGATTTAGATGGGAAATATGTAGCTACGCTTTCAACTATAGTAAGTAGATAAAAACAATTTATTTAAGCAGAATATTTAAATTAAAGTAAAAGGAAAGGGATTCGTATTTTAAATACGAATCCCTTATTAGTTTTATATATAAAATATTTGAAATGGTATTTAGTTTTTACATTACTATTTAATTTATTATTCATTTAAATAAGATTTTATAAATAACTTTTATCTTAGTGATTTTAATATATGGTGTTGTAAAAATATTATGCACAATATAGCTAAGAATATAGGAAAGAAAGGGTTAAATTTAAAACATACTATACATAGACATAATATTAAAATAATAAAATTTAAAAAAGTTGAAAATAATATCTTTTTATATTTTTCTTCGTTTAAATTAGTATATAGAATTCCATTAAATCTAATTTCAGTATCGCCACTAAGGAATGAACAAATTGGATTAATAATTCCAGTCATAAGCATAGTTAAAAGTATCATTAAAGAAATACAATAATATATAAGCATCTACATCTTTCCTCCTTACTTAGAATATTTATTTAAATTTAAATTTTAATCTTATATTAAAAAATAATAATAAATTAATCAATAGGTTTTGCGCAACTGGTCGAAAAGTTAACGAAATTGGCATAAAAGTAAGTAAATGTATTAATAGAGGGTTAATAAGGTATGAATTTTAGGCACTTAATATATAAGTAATATTAATAAATTTATTTTTATTAAGGGTTTATTAGATGAGTTTTACATATATTATTAAAGGGTTAGTTTGTTAAATATTGGTGGATTTAATGGGGGAAATTATATAAAATTAATCTAAGGTTTATATTTTAATATGTTAGGAGAAATGTTATGGAGGAAAGAGAGAATAAATATTTAAAGAATAAGAATTTTAACTTTAGATTAGGAGTTTATATTATTACCATTTTAATATTTTTAGGTGTAGCTACTTTTAAAATATCATCATCAATAAGAGAGTTTAATGAGAGGTTTAAAGTAAGTGAAGAGTTTTTAGGAGAAACAGTATCTAGTGACGGAAAGTATAAGATTGAAGCTTATCTTATTAATGGGGGGGCTACGGTAGATTGGTCAGTTAAATGTTATTTAAGGGAAGGAGAGAGTAAAAAAGAGATATATAGGGATTATCATATAAATGAGGCAAATATGATTTGGATTGATAATGATACTATTTCAATAAACAATCATAATATAGACTTACCAAATGGTAAATATGATTTTAGAGATGAATAAAGTAGAGAGTAGGTTTTAAATTATATTGCAGTAAATTAGTATACTTTTGATTAAGTAGGTTTAAGGTAATATATTAGGGCTTACTCTAATTTTTTATTAAAAAGCATTTTAAACAATAAAGTTTTAATGGTAGATTTTTTTGTTATAAGAAGAAGCTTAAAGTTTAACAAGATTATTGTATTAGTGACATGGGGAATTTAAAACTTAAATATCCTAATAGGCTTAAGTTTAATAAGGTTACTATTAGGTAACATAGATATAATAAATATAAACTAGAAATCTATAAATTAAAATTTATAGATAAAAGCTATAGAGAATTAAAATTGTATTAAAATAAAGTTCATATTATCAACAAAAAGTTAATAAATGCATGAAAAATAAATAATAGTATTTAAATACATTAATTGAAAAAATATGTATTTGAGGTTAATATTATATGAAATAAGAAAACAAAAGTTTAAGGTTAAGGGGAGGAAAATCTATGGGTAAACATTTAGCTACGGATATACGTGTAGCTATTGAGAAGGATAATCCATCTATTTGTAGAGATGAAGAGAAATGTATAAAATGTGGTTCATGCAAAAATATATGCACAGATTATATAGGAGTAAATGGTCATTATTCTTTGGAGAAAACTAATGATACTGCTGTTTGTATAAATTGTGGTCAATGTGCGAATGTATGCCCAACATCTAGTATTACAGAGGTTTTTGATTATAAAAAGGTACAAGATGCGATAAGTGATAAAGATAAAATAGTCATAGTTTCTACGTCGCCTGCTGTTAGAGTATCTTTAGGTGAAGAATTTAATATGAATGATGGAAGTTTTGTTCAAGGTAAAATGATAGCATTACTTCGTAAGTTAGGTTTTGATTATGTTCTTGATACTAATTTCGCTGCTGATATGACTATAGTTGAGGAGGCAAGTGAATTAGTAGAGCGTATAACTAAAAATAATAAACCTCTACCTCAATTTACTAGTTGTTGTCCGGCTTGGGTAAAATATGCTGAAACCTTTCATCCAGAAATCTTAGAGCATATTTCAACTTCAAAGAGTCCTATAGGTATGCAAGGACCTACAATAAAGACTTATTTTGCAAAGAAGATGGGAATTGATCCTTCTAAGATTGTAAATGTAGCCTTAACGCCATGTACAGCTAAAAAGTTTGAAATCAAAAGAGAAGAAATGAATGCATCAGGTAGATATTATGGCATAGAAGATATGCGTGATATGGACTATGTTATAACAACTAGGGAAGTAGCTATTTGGGCTAAAGAAAAAGAAATTGATTTTAATTCTTTAGAGGATAGTAACTTTGATAAATTAATGGGAGAAGCTTCAGGGGCTGGTGTTATATTTGCTAATACAGGTGGAGTTATGGAAGCTGCTTTAAGAACAGCATACAAATATATTACCAAAGAAGATCCACCTAAAGATTTTTATGATTTAGAGTCTGTAAGAGGTATTGAAGGTGTTCGTGAAGCTAGTTTTAAAATAAATGACTTAGAAATAAACATAGCTGTTATTTATGGAACTGAAAATGCTTTAAAGTTTATTTCAAAGATAAAAAATTCGGATAAGAAATATCACTTTATTGAGGTTATGACTTGTCCAGGCGGATGCATAGGTGGAGGGGGACAACCTAAAGATAAAAAATTTGAGGGTGATAAACTTAGAGAAAAACGTATAGATGGATTATATAAAAGAGATTCAAGCATGAAATTAAGAGTTAGCTATGAAAATGAAGAGATTAAAAAGTTATATGAGGAGTTTTATGAAAAACCTTTAAGCAATCTTGCTGAGGAAATGTTACATACAACTTATTTTGATAGAAGTAAAGATTTAGGAGGAGAAAAAATGAGTGAATCAGTAAAATATCGTTGTACAGTTTGTGGATATATACAAGAAGGAGAATTACCAGAAGGATTTATATGTCCAGTTTGCAAGAGTCCAGCTTCAGCCTTTGTAAAAGTTGAAGAGAAATCAGAGGTAGATGATAAAGATTCTAATAAATCAGAATCATCTAGTGAAAGTAGTAATAAATATAAAGGAACAAAAACAGAAAAGAATTTAATGGATGCATTAGCAGGGGAGTCCATAGCTAGAAATAAATATACATTCTTTGCAGAGGTAGCCAAGAATGAAGGATATGAACAAATATATGAACTATTCTTAAAAACAGCTGGCAATGAAAGAGAACATGCTAAACTATGGTTTAAGGAGTTAGGATATTTAGGAGATACTAAAGAAAATTTATTACATGGGGCAGAAGGAGAGCATTATGAATGGTCAGATATGTATGCTAGATTTGCAAAAGAGGCTGAAGAAGAGGGATTTTTTGATTTAGCAGAAAAATTTGTAGAGGTTGCTAAAATAGAAAAATCTCATGAAGATAGATATAGAAAGCTTTTAAACAATATAAAGATGAAAAAGGTATTTGAAAAATCAGAAGAAACTATGTGGGAATGCTTAAATTGTGGATATCTTGTTATTGGTAAAAAGGCTCCAGAGGTTTGCCCAGTATGTAATTATGCCAAAGGATTTTTTGAAGTAAGAGCTGAAAATTATTAATAATAATTTATTTTACATAGTTTAAGCTTATAAATTATAAAAACAATCTTTGTCACTATAAAAATATAGGTATAAGTAAATTACTTCCTTTAAAGTAGATAAGAAACTATAAAAATCTATTTTAAAGGGAGTATTTTTTTATTTGAAATGATACATAGATAAACTATGTTTTATTAAAATAATAGTTTAAAAATAGATAAAGAGGATTTTAAAAGATAAATTTAAGTGATTTTACAGGGGAAGTGAAATAGAAATATTTCTTTAAATGTATGTACAAATTATATAATTTATTAACAAATTATATAAAGTATTCTTTTTGTATTAAAATATTAGACTTAAATTATTGATATTAAATAGTTTAAATAGTAAAATTCTTTATATAAAACGTTTTCGAAAGCGGATAAGATATTATTAGGAGGGGGACAATATGATAAAAAGAAAAAAAGCATTATCACTGATTTTAAGTGGTATTGTATGTTCATCTTTAATACTTACAGGCTGTGGAAATAGCAAAGAAGAGGAAAGTAAGGAAACTGTTAATTTAACTTGGTATGTTATAGGTGATGAGCCAGCTGATAATGACATTGTTGAAGAAGAAGTAAATAAATATTTAAAAGATAAAATAAATGCTACAGTAGATATAAAACATATACCTTTTGGGGATTATACTAAGAAAATGAGTGTTATTAGTAATTCAGGGGAACCTTATGATCTTGCCTTTACATGTTCTTGGGCATTTCCTTATTTAGAATATGCTAGAAAAGGAGCCTTTTTAGAGTTAAATGATTTATTAGATACAGAAGGAGCACCATTAAAGAAAGAAATAAACAAAGAGTTATGGAAGGGTGCAGAGATAGATGGTAAAATATATGCTGTTCCAAATCAAAAAGAAATAGCATTAGCACCTATGTGGGTATTTGATAAAGAGCTTGTTGAAAAGTATAATATTCCTTATGAAAATATACATTCAGTAAACGATTTAGAACCTTGGTTAAAATTAGTAAAAGAAAAAGAACCGGATTTTATTCCATTTTATACTCAAGGAGATTCAATTCCTTTAGACTTTGATGATATAGTAAATCCATTAGGTATATTCTATAATGATAAGAATTTGACAGTAACAAATAAATTTGAATCAAAAGAAATGAAGGATATGTTATTAAAATTAAGAGAATATTATGAAGCTGGATACATAAATCAAGATGCAGCAGTAACTGATATGAAACCAGAAGTAAAAAGATTTGTATGGAAAGCAGATGGACAACCATATGCTGAAAATATATGGGGAAAATCTTTAGGTAGGGAAGTAGTAACTTCATCAATAATACCACCATATATAACTAATAATTCAACAACTGGTGCAATGACTGCAATTTCTGCTAACTCTAAACATCCTAAGAAGGCAATGGAGTTATTGACTTTAGTAAATACTGATACAAATTTAAGAAACTTATTGATGTTTGGAATAGAGGGAAAACATTATGAAAAAATAAATGACAAGCAAATAAAGAAATTTGATGGAAAGAAATATGATGTTGTTAGCTGGGCATATGGAAACTTACTTGGTACTTATGTTTCAGAAAATGACCCTATAGATAAGTGGGAGGCTTTTGAAAAATTCAATAATTCAGCTAAGGTTTCTCCAATATTAGGATTTAAATTTAATTCGGAAAACGTTTCAAATCAAATTTCTGCTATAAATAATGTTTTACAGGAATTTGAAAGAGCATTATATACAGGTTCAATAGATCCTGAAGTTGGACTAAATGATTTAAATAAGAAATTAAATGATTCAGGTATAAATGAAGTTAAAGATGAAATACAAAAACAATTAAATGAATGGAAAGCAAAAAATAATTAGTGTTATTAATAAATAGAGGGCAAGTTTTCACTTACCCTCTTTATCTATTTAATAGTCTTATTTTATTTGTGATGTTTTGGTGAAATTTCAACTGTTATGCTAATACCAATACCTGCTATTATTCCAGTTAATATGTAGTAAGTTAAGTCATTCATTGGTATTACATATAAACCAAGTAGCCCTATTATAAGTAAAAGTAAAAACATACATACCACAAAAAATAGTGGTTTAAATTTAGGGGTTGTAGGAATAATTTTTGCTATTTTATCTGATAACTTTAAACTTTTATTTATAGGTATAAAAATAAAAGTTGCAATTGCTAGTGATAAAATCATTGGAATAAAACTCATTAAAGATTTCATCTTAAGTTCCTCCTTTATTAAAAACTTTCTTAATTTTATAAGTTGATATTAGTATTTTAAGAAGGCCTTATAATTCTTACCTTCATAATAATCACCTCGATTTTTCAAGATATCTAAGTAAAAATATAATTCTTAACAATATAAATTATACCTTATTTATGTTTTAAATTGTTAAATTCTGTACAAGATCATAGTAAATTTTTATATTAATTATATTAATTTTTACAATTTAATGTTAATTTGTATTATTTATTAAAATAAATAAGCAATAGATAAGTGTTATTAATAGAAAAATATTTAATGAATATTAAGGAATATAAAGAAAAAAATAGAATTTTTATAGATAATAAGACTTTGAATAAGTTAATTAAATAATATATACATTTATAAAAATGATTAAATTTAACTTAAAATAAATTTTATGGTATTATTAGTTGCTGGATTAAACTAAGGAGAAATTATATATGAAGAAAAAAATATTATTAATTTTAATTACAGTTTTTCTACTTGCTTTTTTTGTGGGGGGGTGTTCAGGAGAAGATCAATCAAATAATGGGCACAAAGAAACAACTGTTCAATCAGAAAACAATGAATCAACAAAAAATAATTATGAAACTGAAGTTAGTAAAGATAATGCTAAACAGGAGGATTCTGTTAAGGGAGGTAGTGATACTTCTAATAGTAATTTAGAATCAGCTAATGAGAGTTTTAAAGAAGAGAGTAAAAGTTCAATAGTAGCAAATGAAGATTCTGGTAAAGAAGTTCAAAGTAGCTCTAATAAAAATTATAATGAGAAAGTTACTAAAGAACCAACAACTTCAGCACCTAATAAAAATGAATCATCAGATGATTCAGTACCAGTAAAAGAAGAAAGTTCAGATTATGTATATGCAAATGGAGGAAGACACAAAAGTAATAAATATCATAGTACTCCAACAGCACATAGAATGGAAGGTGCTATAAAAATGACTAGACAACAAGCTGAAGCTCAAGGGTATGTAGCTTGTAAAAAGTGCTTTTAATTAGAATATAAATAATTTAATAATAGATAAAATAAAAGTACAGGCTTTTAAGCTTGTACTTTTGTTTAAAGTTTAATCTGTATATACTTAGTGATTAATAAATAATTAAATTTTAAAAGATAAAATACATAAATTTTATATTAATATATTAAGGATTATTTATATTATAAAAGTAATTTTAAATCTCTATATTTTTTTGAGTTTTTTGTTATAGATAATAAATAAAACTATACCTATTAAACATGTTGTAATTTCTGTTATTGTCATGGACCAGATTAATCCATGAAGTCCATAAAAATAATGAAGAGTTATTACTACAGGGATATATAAACATCCTTGACTTATAGCCATTATGCCTGTTGCTATTCCTTCGCCAGATGCTTGGTATATTGTCATAAACAAAGCAGTAAGTCCATTAAATATAGTTGATATTAACATTGCAACTAAGATATATGAACCTATTTGAAGAACAGAGGTATCACTTGAGAAAGCGTGCATAACCTGATTCCTAAATATATATACAATCCCTGCAAATAAAACTGAAATTACAAATATAAATAAAGTAGAATACTTTATACTTTCCTTTAAGCGAGATAGATTTTTATTAGAAAAATTATATGCTATAAGTGGCATTACCCCTAAGACTATACCCATGGTAAAAAACTCTGGAATCTGAACAATTCTAAGTGCTATACCAAAACTTGCAACAACACCTTCTCCATGTTGAATGGAAAAGTTATTTAATAATAAGGTGGTTACAATTAAAAATGCAGATTGAATTAATTCAGATACTCCAATTTTATATATTTCAGTTTGATCTTTTAAACTAAGTTTAAAGAAGTGTAGAAATCCTTTAAGATTTTCACTCTTTGTTTCCAAATACCAAATATAATAAATTGAAGAAGCTATATTTGCTAAAATAATTGATAGAGCAGCTCCATATACATGCATATTTAAGATTAATATAAATAATACATCAAGTATTGTGCTTATAATTACACTTATGAACATTCCATACATAGATTCCTTAGAATCACCTTCTGATCTTACTATTTGTTCAAGAGCAAAATTTAATATGATTGAAAATCCACCAGTAAAAAGTGTAGTTGAATACTGAGTTGTATAACTAAGTGTATTTGCATCTGCACCTAATAATTTAACTATTGGTCCAATTGATAAGAAGGCAATTATTCCTAATAATATTCCAGATATTATACTTGCATAAAATGTATAGCCTGCGACTTTTTTAGCTTTTTCATCTTCATTCTTTGCTACTAATCTTGTTATAAATGTTCCTCCACCTACACCGAACATGTTTCCAAATGCCATTAATACAGTGAATATTGGTAAGCCTAAAGTGATAGCACTAATCATTGCTGTATCATTCATTAAGCCTATAAAATAAGCATTAATTACATTATAAATAGTACCAGCTGACATACCTATCATCATAGGTATAGATAGATGAGCTATAGCTTTTTTTATTGGTTCATCTTTTAAATATTTAATATTTGATTCTGTATTTTCCATAGTGGCCTCCTTTGCATAAATTCAAACTATTAGAAATCTAACTATTAATATAAAAAATAAGTTCTATAATGAATAAATTTTAGCTTAATATGAATTTAAATTTATTTAATATTAGAATATTTATTGTAATATATCTAATAGTTAGAATTCTAATTTATGAATTGATTATATTCTTAAAAAATAAATATGTCAACTTATTTAAATAAAAAAAGTGATGATTATTTATTTAAATCACCACTTTATTTTAAGTTAGTATTAATCTTAGTAAGTATTTTTAGAAAAGTTTCTTTTTCCTCTTCTGTAAGTGAGGAAGTTAAATCCTCTTCAATTTCAAGAAAATTCTTATTGAATGTTTCTATAAGATCTATACCTTTTTTTTCTACATATATGTTCTTTTGTCTTTCATTATTAGAGGGGATTTCTCTTCTGATGTATCCGTTTTTTTCTAAGCCCTTTAGCATACTTGTAATACTTGCTGTAGTTCTTCCAAATACATTTGCTAAGTCCTTTTGTATTAGTCCTTCATCTTGATGTTCATAAATATACTGTATAACTCTACCTTGTTGAGAATTTAATCCTAAATTATTAATCTTTTTATCTGCTGAAAACTTTAATTTTCTAGCAATAGTGCTAACTAAGTTTGTATAAATAGTATTATTATTCATATAATCACCTCATTATTATCATGTTAACAGTTAGAATTTTAATTGTCAAACTTATTACATTTAACAATTATTGAGATTTTATAGCTTTTATTTATAAGAATCTTCTTATATTTGAAAAAATATGAATTTATTTTTATAATTATATTATATAAACAAATATGGAAAAATTTAAATAGAGTTGTTTTAAAGATTTATACTATTAATGAAAAGAGGATTTATAATGGAAAAAACAAAAGAATGTAAGAACTTATTATTAAAAGAAATACTAATGGATTTTTTATTTGTTATCTCTATGGTTGCACTTATATTATTAATTGATGTTGTTTTAGGGCAATTAATAGATATATATATTAAATTAGGTGGAAAATTTATTGGAAGCAATTTAATTAATGAGAGTGTTAGTGTAAGAATTATTTTTGCTAGTATAGTAGGACCCATAATAGAGTCATTTTTAATAATTGGATTAATAAATTTAAGCAAAAAATTTATTAAAAGCAAATTTAAATATTCATTATTAGTTGCACTAATATTTGCTTTATTGCATTACTACAGTCTAATATATATTTTTTGTGTGATACCTAGTGCAATAATAATGGTATTTTCTTATACATATTATAAACCTAAAAAATTATCTCCATTTTGGATTTTAACCTTAATACACATGATAAATAATTTTATAATTACTATGAGTTAAGCTAGAAGTTATATTTTAAATTTACTCTAAGGAGGACAAAATGAAATACAAAATAAGATTTGCAGATAAAGAAGATTACAAGGTGATAAATGAAATTATTAGAGAGGTACATGACTTACATGTTAAAAATAGACCAGATGTGTACAATGAAACTGATAAACCCTTATCAGAAGAGGAATTTAAAGAAATTCTAGAGGATGATAGATACAAGATGTTTTTAGTTCAGGAAAGAGAAAGTAAAGAGGTTGTAGCTTTTAGTCTTATACAAATAGTAGGACCTAGAAACATACCAATACTTACTCCTGTAAAAACTGCCTTAATTGATACTTTTTGTGTTAAGGAAAAGTATCGTAAAAGAGGAATAGGAAAATTTTTATTTCAGCATATTATAAGTTTTGCAAAAAAAGAAGGAGTAAACACATTACAATTAGTTGTCTGGGAATTCAATAAAGGAGCTATTAAATTTTATGAAGCTTTGGGAATGAAAAAAAGAAATATAAGTATGGAATTAGCTTTATAGAAAAATATTACTTTATTACAATAAATAATTAATATGAATTTTAATTAGGACATTAAATAGTTAGTAATCTTTAATGGATAAAAATAAAACAGGGTGCTAAATATTAGCACCTTGTTTCTATTTAGGTTAAAAGTATTTAAGCTCTTCTTCGTATATAATATTTCCATTAGTATCTAAGCCTTTTATATAGTTAGCTTTATTTTTTTCATTATTTGTATGTGAAGTAAGAATAAACATTTTATTTTCATCCAATTCATAATTTGAAATGATTTTATTATTATTGTCCTCTAATACAATATTTTTTATTTGAGGGTCATTTACATAACCGTATATTTTAGCTATAGGTTCAGAGTTTTTTGTAGGCTTTGAAGTATAAGTATTAAAAGTTACTTGCTTAGAGTAGTCTATTGGATATCCAGCTGGATAATTAACTGGATGCCACTTAATTAGCCCTTTTCTAATAACATCTATTGAAAACCAATCTTTATATTTACATAGATATATTTTTTCTTTACCTAAGTCTATAGTTTTAATTATATTTGAAGGGCAATAATAAACTGACTTTTCTGATTGCTCATGTGCTTTTAGAGGAGTGAAGCTTCCAGGGAAAATTATTTTAGAACAAATGAGGATAAGTATTATTGCCAAAAACCATTCTATAATAGCACTATATTTTTTATAAATTTTCATTAGCTTCACCTTCTTTGTTAAGTGGAATTTTTATTTTATTTTGTCTATCATACCAGTCAATTTTAATAATTAAATATTTTACGTCTTCCTTGATCTTTTTATCAAGTAGTATTAATCCTTCTGTTACCCAAAAACTTGTAGAGGAGCTTATAGCTGTTTTTATATATTCTTCTCCATTGTCATCAAATATTCTAAAGATACTTTCTGAGAAAGACCAGCCTAGAGTAGTTCTGACTTGTTTATATCTAATATATGACTCATCTTCAGTATTAATAATTCTTTTTATTATTAAGTAATCATCATCTATTCTTATCTTTTGATTTGGTTCTATTACTTCAGCTTTGCCTTCATTAACAAGTGATCTTATATCTTTAAAATAATATTTGCTTTTAGGTAAGCAAATAAAGCCTATAAAACAAATAGTAATTAAGCAAACTAAAATTATTAATCTTCTTATTACCTTAATTGTATTCTCCCCCTTATTAATTTATTTGTGATTTTATTTTTAAAGTTTAAATTATTATACTTTGTAATTTGCTAATAGTTTTATATTAAAATAAGCAATAAAGTCTTTATATTTTAAAGTGATTCTTCTATTTTGTATTTCATATAGATTTTATTGTATTCACTAAATATGCCTTTAGGCTTTAAATTTTTTAATCAATATATAATTCTATAAAATAGTTTTGTTTTCTAAAATAATATACCATTTTTTCTTTTATATGGGAATTATTTTGTTAAATAAAAGGGATATTTAATAATATATATTTATTTAAAGTATATAAAATTGAAAAGAGATATGTATATTTAAAAAATAATCAATAAAAGTATATTTAAAATATAAGCTTAATTTAGTTGCTTTTGTATAATGTTACAAAATTTCTAAAAATATTGAAAACGTTATTATGAAAGTGTTAATATTAAAATATATTATTAAAATTCAAATAAGAAAGGGGTTTATAAAGTGAATAGCAGTAAAAAGATTAAGTCTATTTCTATGCTGGTTTTATTTACATTCTTGTTTAGTTTTTTACCTCATATGCCAGTAATGGCTGAAGTAGAAAATAATAATACTAAAGCAAATGAAAAGACTTTAGTTAAGAATGAGAGTGAAGCTTTTGCTGTAGTTGTGGGAGATTTTTTAAAAGAAAGTGGTAACGGTTCCGATTGGGATCCAAGAAATATGAATGGAGTGCTGAAAAAGTATAAAAATGGTTTATATGAAGGGGCTTTAAAGTTAAAGGCAGGAAATTATAATTATAAAATTGCCATGAATGGAACTTGGGATGAGAGCTATGGTAATAATGGTCAAAACATAGCTTTGAATTTATCAAAAGATTCAGAGGTAATATTTAGGTTGGATTATAAAAATAAAAAGGTAGATGATTCAATAAATAATCCTGATCAATTTAAAACTAAGGCTATTTTAGCAGGTAATATAAAGGATATAATTGATGGGGCTTCTGATTGGAATCCTGGTAACGATACCGAGAAGCTTGATTATATAGGTGGAGGTATGTATAAAAAGACTTTCCCTATAAAAGAGAGTGCACGAGGAAAAGATATAAGTTTAGAATACAAAGTTTCATATAATGGAGAGTGGAATAATGGTGAAGTAGCAGAAAATGCTAAGGTAGTAATTCCAAAGGGTACTAAAAACATAACTATTCTAAGCAATTATTTAGATAATTATGTTAAGGATTCAATAAATAATCCAAGTCTTTCTAATACAGTTTCCCTAATAGGAACAGTTAGAGAAGGAAATGGAGATTGGGATGTAAATAACAAAAATTTTGAAATGCATAATCTTGATGAAAATAGGGTTTTATATTCTAAGGTAATGAAAAAAGGAACTTATGAGTATAAAGGCCTTGTAAATCATTCTTGGGATAATGGAGGAATACCATCTCAAGGAAATGTTACTTTAAATGTGCCAGAGGACAGAAATGTTATCTTTGTAGCAGATTTAAAAAATAATAAAATATACGATTCAATAAATAACACTAAAGAAATAAATAACACTAAAGAAATAAATGAGGCATTAGGAATAAAAGGTGATGAAAATACAGGTGAAGATAATAATGATGGAAATCAAGGAGAAAGTGAAAACAAGCCAGATTCAGTAAAAAGTCCTGTAGTAAATGAGGATGGAACAGTAACTTTTAGTGCTAAGTTTAATGGTGATAGCTTGTATCTTATAGGATCTATGGTATCTTGGGATACAAGTAAGCAAATTGAAATGAAAAAGGGAGAAGATGGTGTATTTAAAGTAACAATACCTTTAACTGGTGGAGTTTATGAATATAAGTTTAAACCTAATAAGGATAATTGGGATAATTCATTTACAGACCCATCTAATAAGGTCATGGCTAATGGAAATTCAGTATTAAATATGCCAGGTTTAGAAATAGGTGGAGAATCAAGTGTTGAAGTAGGTAGCAATACAAAGTTAGTTGCATATATCTATGACACTGAAGGGAATAAAAAAGAAGCTAATGTTAATTGGTCTTTAGAGGAACCAGTAAGTGGAGTATCTATTAAAGAAAATACTTTAAAAGTTTCTAAGGATGTAGATTCCAGTAAGAAAATAAAGATTAAAGCTACTGATGGAAAATACTCAGTTAGTAAAGAACTTGCTATTTTATCTCAAATGTATACCTATACAATAAATTATTATAGATTTGATGGTAATTATGATAATTGGAATTTATGGTTATGGCAAACAGGTGGAGAAGGAAAAGGTTATGACTTCAATAAAAAAGATGAAGCTGAAAAAGGCTTCACAAGAGCAGTCTATAAATTCCCATCTGATAAATTAAACTTCCTTATTAGAAAAGGAAATTGGGAAGATAAAGATGTTGGACATGATAGAACCATAGAAGTTAAGAATGGAAATAATGTAGAAGTATGGCTAATACAAGGGGATGAAAATATTTATTATGATAAGAAGGATGTAGATACCTCACCTAAATTAATATCTGCCTTAATGGATAGTAAAACAGACCTTTTAGTTACTTCTGCTGGAAATATAGAAGATTCAGAGTTAGATTCTTTCAAATTAATTGATAAGACTGATAATAAGGAAATTAAAACAAGTGCAATTAAAGTATCTGATAATAAAGTTAAATTAACTTTAAAGAAAGGATTCTTTAGTACTCCAGAAATTGATCTAAGTCATGATTATGAAGTTAGCAGTAATAGCTTTAGAGCAACCAAGGTTACTATGAGAAAAATCTTAGATGATCCAGAATATTTCTACAATGGAGATGACTTAGGGGTAACTTACAAAAAAGATTCTTCAACATTTAAATTATGGGCACCAACAGCTAAGGAAGTTAGCTTAGTATTATATGATAATGAGGGAACTTATGATGAAAATGGAAAAGTAACAGATAATACTGGTGGAAGAGAAATTTCTATGAAGAAGGAGAATAAAGGAGTTTGGAGCCTAAAAGTAGATGAAGACTTAGAAGGTAAGTACTATATGTACAAAGTAAGCTTTTCAGATGGAAAAACAAATTATGCTATAGATCCATATGCCAAGGCTGTTTCAGCTAATGGCCAAAGAGGGGCTATAATTGATTTTTCATCTACAAACCCATCAGAATGGGGAAGTGTAAAGAAACCTCCTATGTTAAATCCTACAGATTCAATTTTATACGAAATGCATGTTAGAGATTTTTCAATATCTAAAGATTCAGGAATAAATAATAAAGGTAAATTTGAAGGGATAGCAGAGGAAGGAACAAAGGTTCCAGGAACTGATGTTAAAACAGGAATAGATCATTTAAAAGAGTTAGGTATAACAACAGTTCATTTATTACCATCTTTTGATTATGCTTCAGTTAATGAAATAAGCAATAAGCCTCAATTTAACTGGGGATATGATCCTCAAAACTATAATTCCTTAGAGGGATCATATTCAACAAATGCTGAAGATCCAAAATCAAGAGTAAGAGAATTTAAAGATATGGTACAAACTCTTCACAAAAATGGAATAAGAGTGGTTATGGATGTGGTTTATAATCATACTTATGGAATAGGTCAAAACTCACCTTTTGATCCAGTTGTACCAGGATATTTTTATAGAACTAATGATGAAGGTAAATACACTAATGGATCAGGATGTGGTAATGAAGTTGCAACAGAAAGACCTATGGTTAGAAAATATATAAAAGATTCTGTTAAGTATTTAGCTAAAGAATATGATGTTGATGGATTTAGATTCGATTTAATGGGATTAATAGATACAAAAACTATGAGTGAACTAACAACTGAGTTAAGAAATGAAATTGATCCAAGTTTAATAATATATGGTGAACCATGGCAAGCTGGAGGAAGTGCACTTCCACAAGAACAACAAACTTTAAAGGGAAGCCAAAAAGGTAAGGGCTTTGCCGTATTTAATGATAATTTTAGAAACGCTATAAAAGGTGATAGTGATGGAGCAGGACAAGGATTTGCCACTGGAGCTAGTGGTAAAGAAGGAGCTATAGTAGCTGGGGTTAAAGGATCAGTTGATGATTTTACTGATAGTCCAAGTGAAACAATAAACTATGTAACTGCTCATGATAATTTAAATCTTTGGGATAAGATTATAAAGGCAGCAGGCAAAGAAAAAGCTGCAGGTTTCTTAGAAATGAGAGATGGAGTTTTAACAGGGGAAGATGCTAATAAATATTCTTCAGTTCAAGAGGCAGTTAACAAGAAAGCTAAACCATATAGTGTAATAACAGAGACTAATCCTTTAGATAATGAATATGTAAGAAGAAGTATATTAACAACTGCTATTACAATAACTTCACAAGGAATTCCATTCTTCCAAGCTGGAGATGAATTCTTAAGAAGTAAATATGGAGATCACAATAGCTATAAGAGTCCAGATGCTATAAATAAAATAAACTGGCAAAATAAAGAAAAGTTTAGTGGAGTATTTGATTATTACCAAGGATTAATATCTTTAAGAAAATCACATCCAGCCTTTAGAATGGATACAAAGGCTGCTATTGAAAGTAATTTAGTAGTAACTAAAGCTAATGATAATATAGTTGTATTTCAACTTAAAAACTTTGCTAATGGAGATTCATGGAAGAATATAGTGGTGGCTTATAATGGAAATAATGCTGAGAAGGAAATTTCTCTTCCACATGAAGGCGATTGGAATGTGGTAGTAAATGAACACAAGGCTGGAACAAGTGTCTTAGAATCTCTTAAGGGAGTAAATTCAGTAAAGGTTGCACCTTTATCAGCTAAGGTTCTTTATGATGAAAGTGTAGAAGGAGAAGCACAAACTCCAACATCTATAGATGTTACTCCTTCAAGCTTAAAATTAGATATAGGAGCTTCAAATTTCTTGAAGGCAGTAATTAAAGACCAAAATGGAAGAATAATTCCTAATGCAGAAATAAAATGGAATGTTTCAGATGACTCAGTAATAAAGGTTGATTCAAATAATGGAAAAGTAACTGCTTTAAAAGAAGGAAAGTCAATTATAACTTTAAACTCTGGAAGTTTAACTAAGGACGTAGAAGTAGAGGTTGTTCATCTTGTTCCAAGCTCTTTAGAATTAAATGGTCCAAATCAAGTTTATACAGGGAAGGATATTCAACTTAATGGAATTGTTAAGGATCAATTTGGACAAGTAATCTCAGGGGCAAACATAGAGTGGTTCTCTTCAGATGAAAGCATAGCTAAAGTATCAACTTTAGGAGTGGTTCAAGGAATTAGTGAAGGCAAAGTTAAAATAACAGCTAAGAGTGGAAAGGCTAAGGCTACTAAGGAAATAGAAGTTAAAAAATATACTAAAAAGTATATAGAATTCACTTATGTTAGAGATGATAAAAACTATGATGGATGGAATATTTGGACTTGGCAAACAGGGATAAATGATGGTCAACAAAACTTTACTCAAATAAAAGATGGAAAAGCAATATCTAAGTTTGAAATAGCACCAGATGTAACTCAGGTTGGATTTGTTTTAAGAAAGGGTACTGGATGGGATGAAAAAGATCCATATGAATCAGATAGATATATACAAATAGATCCATCAATGAATGTAACAAAGGTAACTGTTAAGAGTGGAGTGGGAGAGTTCTTCCAAGTTCCAGCTATAAAAAATGCTGAAATACAAGAAGGAAATATTAACTTTAAATATAGGGATGAAGCTTTATATGAAGAGAGTAATCAATCTTCAATAGATAAGGTTCAAGTTAAGGTTACTTCACCAGGAATATTATTTAAGGATACAAAGACTTATGATATGGATTATGATTCACAAAATGAGTTCTTTGCATATTCATTAAAGGATATAAAACCTGGAACTTATGAATATAGTTTCTTAGTTACTAAGGATGGTAAAACAGTTGAAACTGAAAAACAAACAATAGAATATTCTCCATTAAAAATAAATGGAGAGGTTACTTTCAAAAATAATCAGGTTAACTATGATGAAAATGCCCTTGTAAATCTAAAATTAAGTGGAAGTGATGCTAAAAAAGAAAATATAAAAGAAGTTTATATGGACCTTACAAATGTAGGTGGCCCTAATAAGGTGTTAATGGATTTAAATTTATTAAAGGATAATTCATTAAGCCAAAGCATTGGAATAAATGATAATGTAGTAGCTGGAGAAAAAGAAATACCAGTTACAATAGTTGATAAAAATGGTGAAAATCATAAGGCATTAGGAAATTTAACTGTTAAATCAAAGGTTGGAGTTGGACCTTTAGACTTTGGTTTTGATGAATCTAGAATTTACTTTACAGTAACAGATAGATTCTTTAATGGAGATAAGAATAATGATGATCCTCATGGAAATAACTATGATAAGAAGAATCCATATACTTATCATGGAGGAGATTTAAAAGGATTAACAGATAAGATTCCATATTTAAAAGAACTTGGAATAAACACAATTTGGATAACTCCTATTGTTGAGAATACTGATTTTAATCAAATGTTCTCACAAGGGAAAACTCAATACTCATATCATGGTTACTGGGCTAAGGATTTTGAAAAATTAGATCCACATTTAGGAACTATGGATGATTTAAAAACATTAATAGATACAGCACATGATAGTGGAATAAAAATAATGGTTGATGTTGTTTTAAATCATGCTGGCTATGGAATGAAAAATAAAGAGGCTAATAGTGGAGCTAATAACTATCCAACAGAGAAAGATAGAGCTAAGTTTAAAGGTATGTTTAGAGAGAATCCAGGAAATGATTTTATAACTCAAGAGTCAGCAGGACTTCCAGATTTTAAAACAGAGGATCCAGAAGTAAGAGAAAAATTAATAGAGTGGCAAACAGGGTGGATTGAAAGATTAAAGACTGAAAAAGGAAATACTATTGATTATTTTAGAGTTGATACAGTTAAGCATGTTGATAATACAACTTGGAAGGCATTTAAAAATAAATTAACAGAAATAAACCCAAGCTTTAAAACTATTGGTGAATATTTTGGAGCTGATATAAATAACGATGGAGGACAACTTCAAAATGGACAAATGGATGCTTTATTAGACTTTGGTTATAAAGGAAAAGCAAGAGATTTTGTAAATGGAAATATTGAGGGAGCTTCAGCTTATTTAGATGATAGAGCAAGTAAAATAAGCAATATCAATTTAATGGGACAATTCTTAAGTAGTCATGATGAAGATGGATTCTTAAAGACTGTAGGAGATGACTTAGGCAAACAAATGCTTGCTGCTTCTCTTCAAATAACAGATAAGGGTATCCCTGTTATATACTATGGAGAAGAACTTGGAATGTCAGGATGGAATGGCTTTGAACAAGGAGATCAAAATAGATATGATATGGATTTTGAAAGATTAAATGATCCTAAGTATAAAAAGGTTCATGATCATTATGAAAAACTTCTTAATATAAGAAAAGAATACTCTAAGGTATTTTCAAAGGGAAATAGAAAAACTATTGCAGGAAACAATGAAGAAGGGTATTCAGTAGTATTAAGAAGCTATAATGGAAAAGAAATTACGCCTATGAATCTAAGTGAAAATAATGAAGAGAAAAATATTACAAATGGACAAAACCTATTTGTTGTATTAAACACTAAAAATGAAGATAAAGATATAAGTTTTAAAACAAATTTCAAAGAAGGAGATAAGGTTAAAGACTTATATAGTGGAAATGAATATTCAATAGGCAAAGATGGAAATGTAACTGTAAAAGCCCCTTCAAGGGAAGATGGAGGAACTGCTATCTTAGCTCTTAAAAATGATAGTATATCACCTTCAGTTATAAATAATGCTCCAGAAATAAATGCTAAAGATGTTACATTAACAGTTGGGGATAAATTTGATCCAATGGAGGGTGTAACAGCTATGGATAAGGAAGATGGAGATATAACAAAGGATATTAAGGTTATAGAAAATAATGTGGACACAGAAAAGTCTGGAGATTATAAAGTAATTTACAAAGTAACAGATAGTGAAGGGGCATCAAAAACTAAGGAAATTAATGTTAAGGTAAATGAAAAAGAAGCCACTTCTCCAGAAGAAATTAAGGTAACTGGCGTCAAATTAAATAAGAAAGATTTAAACCTTAAAAAAGGTAAAAAATATACTTTAAAGGCTGAAATAAGTCCAAAAGATGCAACAAACAAAGATGTTACTTGGATATCAAGCAATCCAAAGGTTGTATCAGTTGATGAGAATGGAAATATAGAGGCTAAATCATCAGGAGAAGCTGAAATAACAGTAACAACTAAGGATGGTGGATTTAAAGATACATGTAAAGTTAAGGTTAAACACTCAGGTTTCTTACCTAATACTGGCTCAGTGGGCGGAAGAATAGTTATTGTAATAATTGGAGTTATAGCTATTGGAATAGGTGTAGCAATGATTTTTTACAAAAGAAAAGTAATTAGAAGAAATAGGCAGGATAAATAATCATTATAAATTAATCTTAATTTCTTCGATTTAAAGGAAAATTAATAAAAATATCATTAATTGAATAGTAAAATCAATGAAAAAGAGATATCAAAATATATGATATCTCTTTTTATACTCTATATTTTAATTGAATATTAATTTAAAGTGGTTTTCATATAGTATTGTTTAAAGAATTAATCTTATTATTTTTCCACAACTACATTTCCTTTAGAATCTAGTAAAGGGGTTAAACTGCAGCCATTTAGACCTTGAGCTAAAAGATAATTTACTCCAGTTTTTTTATCCACTAAGACAATTATTGTTCCAAAATCTAAGTTTTCTATAAACTTATTTTCAAATCTTTTTTCTTTCTTAGAAAACATATAAAAACTCCTTTTAATATATTTAAATTAATAAGCTTAAAAATAAGGCGTTAATTTTATATAATTTTATTTAAATCTTTTATATATTCTTCAAAATAAGAGCCACATTTTCTTAGCTCACCAAGAACTCTATTTATGCCGTAATCAGATTTATACCAGTTATCCTTAGAAATTCCTTGAGTTTCTACTGGAACAACATAAAATTGTGTATTAGGATATGCTAAAGAGTAAGTAATTAAAGCCCTTCTGGCATGAAAGGCTTGGCAACATAATATAGCACTTTTAACTTCTATATTTAAATCATCTGTAACTTTCCTTGAGAAAAAGGCGTTTTCAGAGGTATTAGTTGATTTATTTTCAACTAAAATGGATTCTAATGGAACATCATTTCTAAATAAAACTTCCTTACAGAATTCCCAATCAGATTCATATTTACCAGCATATTTTTTATTTATTATTTTTTCATTTGGAAATTTTTCTAGTTTACAAGAAAACTTGCCTGAAGGAAGTACATATTTTGCTAATCTTTGTTTATATAATAAACTAGCCTTTTCGCTTACCTCGTATTTGGATGAACCTGGTATAAAGATTAAGTCACAAGGCTTTGGTTCATCACAAACAAAAATAAATTTAGTTATATCATCTAGTATTCTCATTTCATAACCTCTCTAAATTTATAGCCTTAATTTTAAAACTTATGTAATTTAATATAAAAATTATATGTTTAGTTTATAAAGTATAATTAGTTTATTATTTTAAAAATTAGCTTATTGTTACAATATATAAAATTTTATATATTGAAATTAGTTTTAATTAAAGTTTTATATACTTCTCATTATCATTATTTTCTTTTAGTCTAATCATAAATGGGGATAAGGGAACAATAATAATTAGATAAATAATGTAATAAAAAATATCAAAAGAAAATATATATCCTTCTATAAAATAAGGGAATAAGGCTAATAAGGCAATGAATACTTTAGAATTTTTTGTAACCTTGTATTGAGTATTACAATTTTTACATTTGATATACCCACAACCAGCAAATCCCCATAATGCAAGTATTAAATCCGTATATGGAAAGTTTTCTTTGCAATTAGGACAAACTTTCATAAGAGCATCTCCTTAAGTAGTTTATATTAATTAAAGTATCTTAATTTAACATTATTGATTACTTTATTGTCTTTAACTTTAGTTTTATATGATATTTATGTAAGATATACCATATATTATAAATACATTATATACTGTTTTTTTAATTAATTGATAAAATTTAAAGAAATTTAAGTGAATATTTATGGTATTAATTAAAAGTATAGGTTAACATTTGAATAGATTATAAATTAACTTCATAATTGTTTTAATAACTTCAGGATATTATAAAAGTATAGAGAAACATTATTAAAGGAGGGAAGAAATATGGCACTTGGATATTTATTAATATTATATGTATTTATATTAGTACTAAGTATATTAGGAATTTCTTTGCTTTTTTTCTTGAAAAACAGCAAACTAAAAAATGTAGTATTTTATTTTTTAGTTATATGGTCAATTCTTATAGCATACCTTAATGCAACTAGTTTACCAACAAATTATGTAGTGCAACAAATTATATCTTGGTTATTTGGATCTATATCAATAATTGCAATTATTATTAAAGTTAAAAAGACAGGGGAAACAAATATTCCCTATATACTTGTAACAATTTCAGTTTTACTTGGAATATTTATGATGTTTTTTTAATTAGTTGACTATATTTATAGTTAAGGGATAAAAATTTCTTAAAAGAGATAATAAATTAAAATTTATTAGAATAATATGTTTGTAAGTTTTATTTGTTATATTTTAATATATGATTTAGAGAAATTTTTTATAAAATTTTTCTAAAAAAGTAAAACTATTTCCTTATCTATTACGAATAAATAAGTGTAAAGATATTGAAGAGAAAATTATATATAATTTTTGGTTATTAAAGTTTAGGATGAATTTTACTGAAGATGGTGGGGTGAGACGGATTAATGAAAAGAAATTAATAACCCTTGTAAAAAAGAATAATGATAAAAAAGCAGCTGGTGAAATTGTTAAGTTTTATTATAAGGAGATATTTGCTTATGTTTTTAGACAAACCTCTAATGAGGAGTTATCTAAGGATTTAACTCAAGAAATATTTATTTCTATGCTTAAATCCTTAGGGGGATTTGATGATGAAAAGGCTTCCTTTAGGACATGGCTTTATAAAATAGCCAGTAACAAGATAATCGATAATTACAGATCTACATATTATAAATATGTTACTGTTGTAGATGAATTTGAGGAAGGATTAGTAGGATATGAAAATGATTTGGAAGAATCATTTCAGCTTAAGGAGGATGCTAAGGAGATATTAGAGATTATTAATACTTTAAATACAAGCATTCAGCAAATTTTAAGACTAAAGATATTTGGAGGAATGACATTTTTAGAGATTTCTTCTCTAATTGATATGTCAGAATCTACAGTTAAAACTAAATATTATTCAAGTATTAAAAAGATAAAGAAGATATTGGAGGTGAAGAAGAATGAATAGAGAAAAAGAGGAGTTTAATATTGAGAATATAGATTTAGAAATAGAGGTTCCAGAATTAAATTTAGGGGAATTAGATGAAATACTTAATGAGGGGGTTAAACCTAAATTGACATTTTTCGCTTACTTAAGAAATGCTTTTAAAGATTTAGGCTTTAATAATATATTTCATGATAAAACTGAACTAGGAATTATATTACTATCTGGAATATTTGTATTATTTTTTTCAATGACCAGTTTAAATAATAGAGAGGTAGGAAGTTTATATAAATTTATATTTATATCTTCACCAATACTTTATCTTAGTGTGATTTTATTCTCATTTTATAATTCAAAAACAAAGGGTGTTTTTCAGTTAGAAATGACTTGCAAATATAATTTGTATCAACTTTCAGCTTTAAGAATGTTTATATTTAGCCTTGGAAGCATCTTAATAAACACAATAGTTATAGTTTTTATGAGTATATCAAATAAAGATTTAAATGCCTTAAGGCTAATAATATTGTCAGTTACAGGTTTATTTCTATTTTCAACAGTATTTATATATGCACTAATGAGGTTTAAAAGTGTATTTTCAAAGGCTTTTATTATAGTAGGGTGGATTTTAGGAAACTTACTTTTAAGTTTTGGAAATGAGAAGTACTATTTAGAGTTTTTAATGGAAGTTCCAATATATGTTCACATAGTAATTTCTATTGTATGTATATTTCTATATGTTAAGAATTTGAAGGAATTAATAAATTATAGGTATAAAAAAAGGAGAGAAATTTTATGTTAGTTGTTAATAATGTAAGCAAGAAATATGGAAGTTTTTATGCCCTTAAGGATATAAATTTAGAGTTTAATAATGGGGTATATGCTCTTTTAGCTCCTAATGGGGCTGGAAAGACAACTTTAATTAAACTATTAACCACATTAATTTTCCCAACTAGTGGAGAAATACTTTATAAGGGTACAGATATAGTTTCATTAGATGGAGAGTATAGGGATATTATAGGTTATTTACCTCAGGACTTTGGATATTATAGAAATTATACACCAAGAAAGTTTTTGCTATATTTAGCAGCTTTAAAGGGAATAAAAAAGGAAGATGCAGTAGAAAAAGTAAAAGAGGTATTAAAAGTTGTTTCCTTAGAAAATGTTGAGAATAAAAAAATGAAGGGTTTTTCAGGAGGAATGATTCAAAGGGTTGGAATAGCTCAAGCTTTGTTAAATGATCCTAAGATACTAATTTTAGATGAGCCGACAGCAGGGTTAGACCCTAAGGAAAGAGTTAGATTTAGAAATTTACTAAGTGATTTATCAAGAGATAGAATAGTAATAATCTCAACTCATATAGTTTCAGATATTGAGTTTATTTCTAATGAGGTAATTATGATTAAGGATCATAAGATTTTATATAAGGATTCCATAGAAAATATATGTAGCACTTTAGATGGCATGGTTTATGAAACCTCAATGACCTTTGAGGAAAGTAAAGAGTTTAGAAAGAAATATATTTTATTATCAGAAAAGCAAGATAGTGGAATAATGAAAGCTAGGTTCATAAGCCAGGGGAATAATGATGAAAAATGGGTTAGGGTTAATCCTAATATAGAGGATGTATTCCTTTATCAATATAGAGATGAGGAGTTAGAAGGATAATCTTATGAGTATTAAAAAGGGTGAATGGGAAAAACTTTTTAGAAATCCAGTGTTAATAGTTCTTATAGGTATTTTCTTAATATACAATTTTATTTTAATTAAGGATAATTCCTATATAAAAGAGGGGTTAGAGGAAACTAATAAGCTAATAAGTCAGGTTGGATATAAAGTAGACGAGAATATGCTTAAAAAGTTAGAAAATATGTATGATGAGAAGATGAAGGATTTAAATGAGCTTACAGAAAGAAAACTTCATAAAACCTTTGAATCTATGGATGAATTTTTAGCTAATAAGGATTTTCATAATTGGACTTATGAGGAAAAAGTATTTTCAAAGGAGGATATGGATTTAATAAATCAGTTAAGTGCAATTAATTTATATAAAAATATAACTCCAGAGTTTATTCATAGAATAGAAAGCTTAGATTCTGAAAAAATGGCTGAAAGTAACATAAATAAGTATGGGTTTAAAGGAGAAGCCGCTAATTTAGTTAGAAAAAATTATGAAGATTTAGGGAAAAGACTTCAAGAGTTAAAAAGTAATGGAGAACATAAAAATTTATTTTTCTTTGGAGAAAGTTATAGAACTCAAAATTTATTATATAAAAAAGTAATTGGAGCTTGCTTAATTGAAATTATGATACTTGTAGTATTAGGAGTAGTTTTTTTAATAAATTATGAGAGAGAAAATAAAACTCTAGGATTAGTTTCTGCTACAAAAAGAGGGCGTAATCTTATTAAAGATAAGGCTATAGTTGGACTTATGTATTCAATATTAGTTGCAATAATCATCTTAGTAATTACTCTAATTGTATATTTTAGTGTGTTTGATTATAGTAAGATTTGGAATGTTCCAATTAGTAGTGCTTTAAATTGGGAAGTAGGTCCTCATATATCTTGGTATAACCTTACAGTTTTACAAAACTTACTTCTTTCCATAGGAGTTGTTTTAATAATATCACTTATTTCAGGGGGAATAAGTTTATCCTTATGTCTTTTTCTAAAGAGTAGTTATAAAGCTTTTTTTGCCTTTTTTATACTTTTTGGAGGATTATTTATGCTGCCAGGATTATTTAGTATGAGTTCAAAACTAGTTATATGGTCATATTTTAACATATTTGTTTTAACCTTAAATCCACAAAAATGGTTTGCAGAGGCTGGAGCACTACTAACTTCAAAATATTATATAGAAGGAACATTAATAAGTAATGGAATTATTGTAACTATAATTTCCTTAATTTTAATAAAAAGATTTAAGAAGGTAGATATATTATAAGGGAAAAATATTAATTTAAGTGAAGAGGTAAAATATGAGAATAATAATTAATGAAATAAAGAAACTTTTTAATTTAAAAATTCTATTGATTCTTGGATTAATAGTTTTTATAATATGGAAAATATTTATAAGTTTTTGGATAGAAGTTTTTCCAAATGGTTCAGACACACCAACTTTTAATTTAAGCGTAGAAATGCTTAAAGATTATGGAACAACAATGGATGAAAAGGAATTTGAAGATTTTAAGGAAAAGTCAGCTTTAAGAGAAAAAGAGGCAGACGAATATTTAAAGGGAGATAAAGAGGCACAAGAACTTGGAATAAAATCATATAGAGAGCTAAGAGAAAGTTTAGATAAGGGAAAAACTGATGAAAAGGTTGATGAGCTTCATTCAAAAATATATTTTGAGGATAATGTATATTTATTTTGGGAGATGGGAACTAGAGAGTCTATAATATTGTCATATGAAGATTATTTAAATAGACACTATGGATTAGATAGCAGTGAAACCAATAGGTACAAAAGGTTAGAAGAACTTGAAAAAGGTGAGCAACCAAAATCTGTTTTAAGTTATGTTACTTTTTTAAATTATGATTCCTTAATAACTAATTTTTCAATACTTGTTGTGGTGACCTTAGCTTTTATAATATCACCAATATTTTTAAGAGATGAAAAAAATAAAGTAAACCTTCTTCAGTATTCATCAAAAACTGGAAGAAAGATGGGGAGTAAAAAAGTTATTTCAGCTATGATAACTGCTTTTGGAATAAGTACTTTGGAGTTAATAGGGCTATTTTTAATGTATATTCCTAATGATACATTGCAATTTTGGAATTGTAGCATAAATTCTAAATTTAATTATATGGTTTCTTGGTTTGATTTAACTTTTGGACAATATATAATGTTAACTATTCTAGTTATATATATAATAACTTTTGTGGTAACTAGCGTATCATTATTTGTAAGTAGTAAAGTTAAAAGTTATGTGGCATTAATAGGAGTACAAGTGCCTATTTTAGGAGCTTTAATAATGTTTTTAGATAATATAGGACTAAATCATATGACCACAATAAATTATCCTAAATATATTCCTTTAATTGCTTATGTAGTATTTATTATAATTTCAATACTTTTAATAATTAACTTATCAAAAAATGAAAAGAATAGGGATGTTTTAAATTAGTATAAATAGTAAAGAGATAAGGAAGCATTAAAGTAAAAAAGTCTGTAGCAAGAATATATTGCTACAGACTTTTTGTTTTTGAAAAATTATGAAAGTGATAAATACCTATGAATATGCTTAATAAATAAAGATTTAGATAATTATTAAGCTTAAATATATAAATAATATATTCTTATTAGATGGATAAAAAATACAATATTTTTATACTTCAAATACTGTATTTTCAACCTCTGGATTTCCTATATAAAGTCTCATTGCCACTAGTGGAATATAAAGTATAAATATTTGAGAAAAAGCTGTTATCTCTAAATATAATGGTATGTCAAAGACTTTATTTATGGAGCTAAAGGAATAGATTATTGCACCAGTTAATATAACTCCCATAGATGTTACACAAATATAGTTAAAGTGTTTTAAGTTTTCTCTATTCCTTATATTATAATCTGTATATAGATTATATAAGAGAATTCCTAAGACTATAAAGACATATAAATATGACCATTTAAAGTAAGAATTAAATTTATTAAGGGCCCAATTTATAAACTCAAGATTTACATAATCATAAAGTTCATTATGGATTCTTAAGTTATTTAAAAATATACTTTTTATTAGAAATGAAGTAATTATTCCAATTAATATTAAGAAAGAGGATAAAGTTAAAAATAATTTTTGTTTTACTAAGCTTTTTCCTCTACCTAAGAAAATACTTATTGCAATTATTAGAAAGAAAGATAAATACAGAATAATAAGCACCTCCAATGCTTTTAAGTTTACATATTAATTATAACTTAAATTCTAATAAATTACAAATTTTGGAAATGAAAAGCTATAGTATAGTAGATTTTTTAATTAATCAAACTATACTATAGCTTTTTATTTTTTATAGTCTGTGTTTGTTAGCACAAATAAATTATACTATGTTTAAATTAATGTTTATTTCTAAATATAGATTAAAGAACATTTTAATAAGAAAAAAGTTTCAGGCTGATTTTACTTTTTATTATTTTTAAAAACTACAATTAGATTTAATATAAAAATAATAAGGCTCATAATAGATATTAATAAAAGTCTGTTATTCCAAGTAGTCCATCCTAAAGCATTATTATCTGCTAGTACTCCTTGAAATACATGGCCAGAAAGCATTGCTAAAACACAAAAAGTATTCATACTTAAATCAAATATTTGAAGGGTTTTTCTACTAGAATTATTAAGATTTAATTTCTTATTTATATAAATTGCTTTAGTAAAGTTTAAGGTTATAACAATAAAGAGAACAATATAAGTAAAAAATATTAGATGAAAATAAGACATAACATCATCTAAAGGACTAATTTCTAACATAATTATTTCCTCCTTTTATAAAAATATATTGTTTTATAAATTTTTAATACCAAGGATAGATTTGTTTATAAAGATTTTGAGAAAAATGTTTTTATAGGAGGTTAGTTTTTATTTTTTATAAAGCGTTCTTTTAAAAGAATAAATGTGTTAATGATAATATATATAATTAGGATGTTTGATATTAATCCTAATATGCTAGTTGAAGTAGAGGATAGGAGTGTGATACTATCTTGTGGAAACTCATATGTTGTAAAATATTTTACTGGATATCCCCAAGTTTTAAAGCCAGAAGGGCTTAATTCACAGGGGGTTATAAAGGTTAAAAGTAAGCTTATCCAAGCAGCTTGGTTAAGAATTTTAAAGTTAATTCTTTCTTTCATAAAATCCTCCTATATTATGAATTTTAATAATAATATAACATGAAAAATTTGTATTATAATTTATAATTAGTAAATTTTTGTTTAATAAATTTAACTATTAAGAAAAAGTGTTGATAATTGAAGGATTTATTTATATAATGTAATTAAGTAGAGATTTAAAATCTACTTTTGAAATAGGTGCAGTGATGCTTAATAGGGAATTTAGTGTAAAACTAAAGCTGCCCCCAGCAACTGTAAATGACTTCGACTTAACGATATACCACTGTGATCAATCATGGGAAGGTGTTAAGAAGATATAGTTATGAGCCAGGAGACCTGCCTAATTCAAAGCGAATAGTTTATCTTTCTGGGGAAAGAGACAAGTGATTGAAATTTTATCATACTGAAGAGGAATAGAGCCATATTAATAAAGTTCTGACTATTTATGAGTTAGTTTATTTAAATTAAGATTTAAGTTAATTATGGTAAGCTACAATGAGGTGGCTTGAATTAGTATGATTAAAATATAGAGATTCATCAATTAACTTGTAGAGATTTTCCTAGATAGGTATTCAAAGTGAGTATCTATCTTTTATTTTTGGGTAATTTAAGCTAGGATTGCTCAAAAATAACATCAGAAAGCAAATCCAAAACAGGTAAAAATCTCAATGGTGAGTAAGGTGCTTTAAGAAGTACCAAGGTTCAAAGAGGAATCAAAAATTAAATTAAGTTGTTTTAAAGGCTAATATAAATAAAAAGTCTTACTAACAAAGAGGTTAGTAAATAGAGTAGGATACTCTAAAGTAAGCAACTTAAAAATATTTAAGAGTTATATGATAGAGGAATTAAAAGTTAAATTAACTTGTGCTTAAAAAGACTTTTAATTAAAATCATATAACTCTTTTTTATTGTACTTTTAAAGTAATTAAAAGATGATTTATAATTTCTTTTAATGTAAATTATTAAGAATTCTTTTTTATATAAATTTTAAAAATAGACATGATTTATTATCTATAGAAATAATACTTTTTATAAAATAAAAATCTCTAGTTTATAGCTAGAGATTTTTTTCTGCCAAAACTTAAATGCATAGATTATTTTTATATGTGAGATTCCGTCAAAACTTAAATGTTTACTTATGTTCATGTTTTTTTGAGCTTGCAGCTACTAAAGCTATACCACCTACAATAATCGCTACTAATATAACATAATTAAGATAAATCACTATGTTACCTAACATATATCTCACTCTCCTAAATCTATATTTTATTTTAAGTATTAACAATTTAATTATAATTTTCTTTATAGATAGTATCAAATTTTCAAGCTTGTACAAAAAGTGAAAAATAAAATATTTTTAGTTATATTTTAAGTTTATTTATAAGAAAAGTTTAGATTTATTATTAATTGATAAATTTATAACCTGTATTTTAAAAAGTTGCAATATTTAATATATAGTATTTTTGTTCAAAGGAACAATGACATAGAGAAATAAAAAGGAAAATTTTTAAATATTTTTTATATTGAAATATTTATAGAGTAAGGAGCTTTTTTTGTAAATTTAAAAAATAAGAACATATAGAAAATGGCTATTTGAAAGGTGGTATGACCAATTTCAATTGTCGAAATCGAATTAGATAATAGAGTACATAAATAAAATGAATATTTTAACGAAATTAAAAGTTAGAAGAGAATAATGTTAAAAAATAATTTGTTACTGTAATATACGTAACAATTTGTTAATTTTAGAACATTGTTAAATTAAAGAGGGAGTGGTAACATTTATAAGTAAAATAAAGTATTAATTTATATTGTATATATTGTTGAGTGAGTAAATGAAAAGCTATTCAGTGGGAGGAATAGCTTTTCTTTTTTTCAAAACAAATAGCTTATAGGTTTAAGAATCTCTTTGAAAGAGAGGTATTCTCCTTAATTAAATGAAGTGACAATAATTTTGAGAGAATTAAAGTTGATTGACTAATTAATTACACTTTTAATAATCGTAAGATATAGGCTATTAAATCTTAAACCTATAAGCTTAAAAAAGTAAGTAGTTATGAAGAAGGAATGAAATACTCCTTCTTCATGAATTATTATTTGCTTAATTTAAATTTATATTCAAATATGCAATTAATTTATTTAAATTTGTATCTTATTATCCAAATTATCCAAAACATGAGAAATATAAAAAAAAAGCAATGGTAATGAATGGATTTAAAGGATAATGAATGAATTTAAAAGAATTTATTAAATGAAAATTGTGGTAAATAGTGGTATTATATAAAGGCGATTGCAATTTTATATTTTTTAGTATTGGTGTTTAAACTAGAAGGGGGAAAATATTTTTGGTGATAATTTTTATGGGAATAGTTATGTTTATTAGTGGGCTTATTTGTAAAAAGCTTCATGATGACTATGAGGAATATCCCAATCTTTTTGTAGGGTATAAACTAAAGTATGCAATGAGAAATGAAGAAACATGGGAAGAGGCTAATAATTATATTTTAAAGCCATGTGTTTTTGTATTTATATTCTCAATAATATTCACTTTGATAATTAGATTTTTTAATTTAGAAATTTCTGATATAGGGTATATCTTGGTGGGTATATTAATTTTAGTTAGTCCTATAATTTGTACTGAAATTCATATAAGAAGATTCAATAAAACTAAAGAAATTTAGTTTTATAATAATATATAACTATTAATTTTTTCAAAAGGGAATGTATCAAAATAGCTTTTATTATATTTTGATACATTCCTTTTTTTATAACTTTAAATTAAGTATGAGAAAATATTAATTTAAGGAGATAATTATAGAATTTAATTATAATAAGGAGTTTTTATGGAATTTTTGAAGTTGTGTTGAATTATATATTAAAGAAATTAAATTTTCGTTTTATTGAAGGAGTTGAGAAAATGAGAATATTAATGTTAGATTTAGACACTTTAAGAGCAGATCATTTAGGTTGCTATGGATATGAAAGAAATACATCTCCTAATATAGATAGTGTTTCAAGGGAGGGTATAACTTTTGATAATTATTATTGTTCAGATGCACCATGTCTTCCTTCAAGGGCTGCACTTATGTCAGGAAGATTTGGAATACATACTGGTGTTGTAAATCATGGAGGAGTTTGTGCTGATTTCAGAATAGATGGGGATAATAGAGGTTTCAATGATAGAATGGCATTTAATAGCCTTCCTATGTTTTTAAGAAGTGAAGGGTTTTATACAGCTTCTATAAGTACTTTTGCTGAGAGACATAGTGCTTGGTGGTTTAATGCTGGGTTTAATGAGCTTCATAACGTAGGTGGATGTGGAGCAGAGTCAGCAGAAGAAGTAACTCCAACTGTCTTAAAATGGATAGAAGATAATTGCGATAAAGATAACTGGTTCCTTCATGTAAACTATTGGGATGCACATACTCCTTATAGAACTCCAGATACTTATGAAAATCCCTTTGAAGGAGATGGTTTAAAGAGATGGATAAGTGAGGAAAGATTTAATGAACATCGTAACAATAAAATTGGACCACATGGAGCTAGAGAAATAGGAATGTATAATAGTGATACATCACCAAGATTTCCAAAACATATGGGAGAAATTAAAAATTATGATGATCTTATAAAATTCTTTGATCAATATGATTCAGGAATAAATTATATGGATTCTCATATTGGACAAATACTCAATTTATTAAAAGATAAGGGATTATACGAAGACCTTGCTATTATAATAACATCAGATCATGGGGAGGCAATAGGTGAATTTGGTATGTATGCAGAGCACGGAACTGCTGATTATGCAACTACTAAAATACCAATGATAATAAAGTGGCCTGGAGCTATGAAAAATTACAGAGATGATGGATTCCATTATAATTTAGATTTAGTACCAACTTTAGCTGAGTTATTTAATAAGGAAAAGAAAGAGTACTGGGATGGTAGAAGCTATGCACAAAGTATTTTAAATGGAGAAGATACAGGAAGAGATTATTTGGTTTTAGGGCAATGTGCTCATGTGTGCCAAAGAGCTGTAAGATTTAAAGATTATATTTATATTAGAACTTATCATGATGGATACCACTTATTTCCAAAGGAAATGCTTTTTAATGTAGAGGATAATCCTCACGAAATAAGAAATTTAGCAGAGATAAGAAAAGAACTATGCATGGAAGGAGCATATCTTCTTCAACAGTGGCATGATGAAATGATGATGAGTAGTGAAAGTGATGTTGATCCCCTTTGGACTGTAATAAGAGAGGGAGGACCATATCATGCTAAAGGTCATTTAAAAGAGTACTGTAAAAGATTAGAGCAAACAGGAAGAGGATGGGCAGTTCCAGAACTTAAGAGAAGACATCCAGAGGAATTTAAATAGAAAATAAAAATATAATTTTTAGTAGGGCATATAAAGAAATTTTATTATAAATTTAATAAGCTTAAATATTATGGGTTAGATATATTAAAAAACTTATAAATAGATTTAGAGTTTAAAAAATATAAGCTCTTTATCTATTTATAAGTTTTATTTATATGTGTAGTTATTTATGTATAGGTTATTTTATTTATTTTAAAAACTATTAGAGGCTCTTAATGGTAAAAAGAGCTAGTCCATTTTTAGAGTAATTTTTATTTGCTAAAACAAGGTTTAGATTTATCTTTAAAATACTTTCTTATACGTAAGAAATAGTATGTAAAGAATATAATACTATATAATATTATTTCAAAAAGTTTCTTATCAAATTTTGGTATGTATAAAAGCATTATATGTATGTACATTAAACCATAAAATAAATATGCTGACCTTTGAATCTTTTTCCATGTTTTATAGTTCATTTTTTTTCTTACACATTGGAATGAAGTGATCATTAAAGGAATCATTAAGCATATCATGATTAAACTTAATAAAGTTGCAAAAAACTTATAATAAGTTAAAGAATGTGGGTTAGTAAAGAATGTAGGGAAATAATATATTCCATATAAAATATTATGACCTAAGGTTAAGATACAAGCGATTATTGAAAGTTCGCCTCTTATAGCCATTAGGTTTTTCTTATATTTAAATGAATTACTTAAAGCTCCAGTGTACATTACTATAGTAAATAAAGCTAAGGAAAAAGTACTTTTAGAGAATACTCCTATGGTGTATTTACTTATGTGTTTAGGAATATAGTTATGTAGATCGGTTTTCATAAATACTATGAAAAATACAACTATTAAAGTAGCTATTATGTAGAGTATTGAAGAATATTTTTTTATTTCTTTATAAAAAACAATACTCAAGACTGTTGTTATTAATAATGAAATTATAAGTAGCATTATTATGTCTTCCTTTCTATTATTGATAATCAATTTCAATTAGATTATATATGCAAGTTTGAATTTAGTCAACAAAAAGTTCATTTTTATAACAATTTATTTTTATTTATCATAAAATAATCTTTTTAGTAGGATATTTGATTTTAATGTGGAATTATATAGGAAACACCTATTTTTAGTATGAGAGGGGAATAAAGATGAGAGTTAAATTAGTTGGATTAAATGAGGAAATGTTAGAAGCTGTCAATGGATTAGAAGAACTAATTGATTTTCAGCTTTATAATGAGAAGGGGAGTAATAATGAAAATTTAGAAATTATAAATGTTTCTAAGCTTCCTGAAGAATCAGAAAATGTAATAGAAGTCCTTAGAGGAAAAAATAATGAAATAAGATATAAGAAAAAACATCACTTTTTTAGGGCATTTAGTTTATATCTTCAATTTCTTAAAAAGGGAGAGGAGAGTTTTAGAAAAAGTGAAAAAAGTTATATTGATTCAGTAGGAGCAATGATAGATGCCTCAAGAAATGCTGTCTATAGAGTTTCTGAGGTTAAAAAGATATTAGGATATATGGCATTAATGGGACATAATAGGTGTATGCTTTATACTGAAGATACTTATGAGATTGAGGGTTATCCATACTTTGGTTATATGAGAGGAAGATATACCAAAGAGGAATTAAGGGAAATTGATGATTATGGATACTCTTTAGGTATAGAGGTTGTACCTTGTATTCAAACTTTAGCTCACTTAAAACAAACTTTAAGATGGCCTTATGGGGAAGGGGTGAAAGACACTCAAGATGTACTTTTAGTAGGAGAGGAAAAGACTTATAAGTTTATAGAGGCAATGATTTCTTCTTTAAGAGAGTGCTTTAGAAGTAAAAATATTCATATAGGTATGGATGAGGCTTTTGATTTAGGAAGAGGCCATTATTTAACTAAACATGGACATGTTCCTCACCAAGAGCTCATGGTAGAGCATTTAAATAAGGTTAATGAAATAGCAAAAAAATATGATTTTAAGCCAATGATTTGGGATGATATGTTTTTAAGATGTGGAGCTCCAGATGGTGGATATTACGATTTAGATATAGTTATAACTCCTGAAATAGCAAATAATATTCCAGAGGAAGTTTCCTTAGTTTATTGGGATTATTATAATTCTGATGAAGAAAAATATAAGAAGCTTTTAGATATTAGAGATGATTTTAATAATAATATTATCTTTGCAGGAGGATGCTGGAGGTGGAGTGGATTTGCTCCAAACTATTCAAAGACCTTTGAAACAACAAATGCTGCCTTAAATCAATGTAAGGCTAAAGGAATAAAAGAAGTCTTTGCAACGGCTTGGGGAGATGATGGATCAGAAACGCCAATATATTCAATAATAGTAGGTCTTATATTATTTGGAGAGCATGGCTATTATAACAAGGTAGAGAAAGAATGGATAGATGAAAGATGCAAATCTTTAACAGGGCTTAGCATGGAGGACTTTACTTCTTTAGAAGAATTAGATCTTGTTCCATCAGTTAAAATTCCTAATATGGAGGTTTGTAATCCTTCAAAATATATAGCTTACCAAGATTTGCTTTTAGGAGCCTTTGATAAGCATTTAGAGGGGCTAGACTTAGAAGAACATTATATTAATCTTTCTAAAAAATATGAGGAAATAGGAGAGAAAAGTGAGAGGTTTAAATTAATGTTTACTATGTATTCTAAACTTGCTGCTTACCTTTCAGTTAAAAGTGAAATAGGATTAGAAATAAGAAAAGCTTATCTAGAAAAGGATAAGGATGCATTAAGGCTTATAGCATATAACTTTATTCCAGAAATACAAGAAAAGCTAAAGAGTTTTCATAAGAGTTTTAGGGATCTATGGTATAAAGAATGTAAAGGACAAGGCTTTGAAGTTATGGATATTAGACTTGGTGGAGTTATGGCAAGATGCGATTCTGCTATGTATAGAATAAAAGCTTATCTTAAAGGAAATATTGATAAAATAGAAGAGCTAGAAGAGGAAAGACTTTATTTTTCTGAACATTTTGGGGGAGATGATTGTAAGCTTATATGTTGCAATGAATATCAAAAAATAGCAACACAAAATATTTTAAGTTGGTAATAAGTTTGTATGTTATAAAATTTACAAATATAAGCAATAGATAAAATAATTAATTGGAGATGTTATGAGATGAAAAAAATTATTAATCTTATTAGAAATAATATTCTTTAAAAATAGGGCTATTTAGGCTTTATAAATTTAAGGAGGAGTTTTTTAGTTGAATACCTTTATTAGGTTGTATGAAGGGTTAGAGCCTTTTATAATGAGTATCTTATTAGTTATATTTTTGATTTTTGTAAATAAATATTTCAAGTGGAAAATAGGGAAAAAGTAAGTAAGGTGAAATATAGGGAAGGATTATTAAATGGAAAATAAAAATATTAAGTTGATTTTAGTAGCATTAGGATCCTTTATGCTTGTGTTACTTCAAACAGAGATGTTTCAAAGATCTTTGGAAATTTTTAGCTTTATTGGATTAAGTGTAATAGGAGATATAATTCTTTTATTAAGTTCTATTTTATCCTTTGTAGGCTTTGTGATTTTTGCTTTTACATCTTTTAAAATTATAAGAAATAATATTAAATAAAAATAGATGGCTATACCTGAAGTTTCTTAGAAGGGGGAAATATAAGGTATAGCCATCTTTAATTTAAAAAGGCATATAGAAAATTTGAGAAATTAAGACTTTTAGGAGGTGATGAACATCAATCACAAAAATGAAGTCTTAACTTCTATAAGGATACACCCTTATGTTTCCCTTAAAAAAATCTTTTATACTAAATATTTGAAAGGATAATTTGGGGGTTAATAAGAGTCTTATGAAAGAGATTATAATTTAAGTAATAAAATTTTAGTAACCTTAATTTCAGTAATTGATCTGCATAAATAAAGAATGAAATAAATAAAAATTTTTATTTGACAATAATTATTATTAGGAGTAAAATGGTTTGCATAGGAACAAAGAGTTTTCATGCGAACCATTTTAAGGTGGGTTGCATCTAATAAAATAAAATTATTTTGTAGGAGATGAAAATTATGGACGGAATTAAAAAATTTACTCCAAGAGTTAGTAAGAGAATTTTACTTTTTATAGCAGGATTAGTATGGGGATTTGCAGGATTTAGAGTATTTACTTTAGGGTTTGGAGATGTTATGTCACATCACGGAAACTTAATCATAACAATCATTTTTGCAGCAGTTATATTTTTTGTGTTTTTTAAATTTATATTTAGTAAAATGTTTAAGAAACATACAACAAGAATAGTAAATAGTAAACTTGATAAACATTGTGTATTTTCCTTCTTTGATTTTAAGAGTTATCTTATAATGGGATTTATGATTTTCTTTGGAATTTCAGTTAGAAACTTAGGAATATTTAATCCAGTTTATTTAGGCGATTTTTATATGGGATTAGGAGCAGCACTATTTATGGCTGGCGTATATTTCTTTGTAGGATTCTTCACCTTTGATAATTTAAAAGTAAAATATAAAATTAGCTAATTTAGTATAAAGGTATTAAATGGTGCATAAAGTTTAGAAGACTTTATGTACCATTAATTTTATAGGTAGAATCTTTTATATATTTTTCATAGGACTTAGATCCCCTGGAGAAATATAATTTGAAATTTATTTTTTAGAAAAGAGGGACTTATATGAATTATGATTCATTTGAAATAGCTATGCTGATAAAGGAAATTTATTCAAGTACCATGGGGAAAGTAAGTGAAGGACTTAAAGAAAGTGGACTTACTCACCAACAAATAACAGTGATTAAACTTATAGCTCATAAGGGAAAGGTTACAGTTAAGGAACTTTGTGATGAAATGTCCTTAGCTAAGGGAACTGTGTCAGGAATAGTGTCAAGACTTGAAAATATGGGGTATGTGGAGAAGTTTAAGGATGAAAAGGATAAGAGAAATACATATATAGTTTTCTCTAAAAAAGGAGTAGACTTTGCAAAAACTTTTAGGTGTGATATAAATAATAGCTTTGATAGTGTATTTGAAAACTTTACCCATGAAGAGGTTAATGAAATAAGAGAGGTACTTTTAAAGCTTAGGGATAAGATAAAGTAATACTTAGTTATTTAGAAGAACTTAATTAATTATTATGGTATATGGTGTCTCTGCTATTTTTAAAGTCTTTTTAGAATTAAAAATGGTTAAAATATGGTTTGTAACTATAATGTTGTTGATATATAATAGTTGAAGGTTATTTAAAAATAAAGGAGACGACTTAAGGAATGGAAAATGAATTTGATATTGAATTTAAAAACTATTTGTATCAGGTTTTAGGAAAGGACAACCTTCAGGAACTAGAATCTAATGATGAAGATGGAGAGTGTTATTTAGAGGTTGGCAGCAAGCTTTCTATAGATCTTTCGGAAGACATGGTTAGCCTTTTGACGGATAAGGATAGTCTCCTAGTTATTTTAAGGTTTCCAAGTGAAGCTAAGAAGAGTTTTAGAGGCGTAAGTAAAGGAAAGGTTGATTTTGGATTTCAACTTTTTAAGAGAGAAGACTTTGATATTAATTATGATTTTGTTGGATTTACCTTATCAATAAAGGATGCTGTTGATTATAGTGATATGAGGCTAGACTTTAATTTTACTCCTGAAGGTTTTGAATTTTCTGAGAAAATGAATTACGCTTTAAATATAATTGCTATAGATGAAAAGCATATAGTAAGAGCTATGAGACATATTAGATTCCCAAGGGAGCTTTGTAAGATTATTAGGGAGTATTATTTAAAAATTACAAGGGAAGATTATAATAGAGAAGTTGCTCTAGAAGACTTAGAAAATCTTGATGCTATACTTTTTGATGGAATAACATCAAAGCAGGTAGAAGAAAGTTTTAGCCTATATAAGTTTACAGATGAACCAGAAGAATCTAATTTAGATAAATACATTAAAGATTAAAACTATAATTATATTAGACTATATCAAAAGTGATTTAATTATAAATACTTATATCTTGTGAAAGGTTTATGATTAAATAAATGCTTTGATATGGTCTTTTTCATTGTCTGTACCAAAAAAAGATTTTGGTATATAATGGATTTGGGATGACATGTAATAAATGGGGAGGTTTTTATGATGAATGAGAAGCTTAGTGATGTTAGAGATTTCGTCAGAGAACTTATTAAAACAGATGAATTCGAAGATGAACTTTTCTTAAGTACTATTAATAATGCTAGAGATAATCTTAAAAAGAGCGAAGAAGAGGCGTGTTATGAAGATGAGGGGGTTATTGTTGGTATAGGGGATAAGACCTATATGGATATTAAGGGAGATAGTGCAATGGTTCTTCAAAATAAAGATGAATTTAACCTATTATTAAGATGGGATAATTCAAATAAAGAAGATCATTTTGCTATTAACTACGGAAAGTTAGAACTTGGATTTCAGATTTATCCCAAAAAGGAGTTTGGACTTTCAAGAGATTTTATAGGGTTTACTCTAACTATAGATGGGGTTTTGGAATGTAGTGCTTTTCCAGTGGATTTAAATTTTGCTTCCGATGATTTTTATTTATCAGAAGATTTAGATTATACCTTTGAAATCCTTTTGATTGAAGGAAAAGAAGGGATAGTTAGAGCTATGAGAGATGTAAAAATACCAAGAGAGTTTTGTAAGGTTATTAGAGAATGTTATCTTAAAATAAAAAGTGATGAATATGAAGAATTAGAAGGTTTAGAAGATAGGATGAACATACAATGGCATGTTAGAAAGCTTGGAGGGAAGATGGTTGAAAGGAAGTATGGAGTTTACAAAATTAAAAATGAAATCCAAATGTCAAAATTAAATTCTTACATAAAGTTAATATAGTATTTGTAGGATATTACAGAAATAAAAGAGAATAATGTTACATATTTAGGGAGTAATTTGATCATATTAAATTACTCCCTTTGATTTTGCTAGGTTTCAATTATATTTGGTTTTTTGTATTTAAAAGTTTTACTAATTATTCATTATTATTTTTGTTAGTTAAGAATATTTACTTATTGTTCAAAATATGATACTATTTATTTGGGATAAAAAGGAAATTGAAAAAATTATAGAAATATAGGATTTTTTATAGGATTATAATTTTGCTTAAATTATTTTGCTAAGCTAAATTAAAATAATATAGATTAGGTGACAGGAGGTAATTAGGTGAAAAGAAGTATTAAGGCTTTAATTTTAGTAGTATTAATTACAATTTTATCATTAAATCTTATTGCATGTAGTAGTTCTAATAAAGCACTAGATAAGGGGAAAGAACTTATTAATGAAGGGCAATATGAGAAGGCAGTTGTATCTTTAGAGTTAGCTTTAGACGAAAATCCTAAAAATAAAGAGGCTAAAGAACTAAAAGATATGATTGAAAATTATTTAGAGGCAAGTAAGGCTTTAGATGAGGGAAAGATAAGAAAAGCTGAAGTTAAAATTCAAAATGTTGGGGAGAAGTCTAATGAGTTCCCTAATTTTAAGAAATGTGTAGATGCATTAAATAAGAATATAGATGAAAAATCTGAATATGATAAAGATATAAAAAGTGATATGGAGAAACTAGAAAAGTTTATAGATAATAAAAACTATTCAGATGCAGTATTGCTTACAAAGAGTTTAGATGGAAGGGTAAGAACAAAGGAACAAAAGGAGAAACTTGAACAAATAAAATTGAAATTGATTTCAGTATTATCTATAGAAAGTACTAAGAAATGAGAGTTATTTGTAGAAGGATATATTGGAAAAAAGAGTATTTCATATGATTATACAAATGGAAATAGATTAAATTATAGATTTTTGGACTAAAATCTAAATCTAGTTAAGCTTTTTAATAAGGATTATAAGGTATTGGTATCGAAATAACTTTTTATAAAACTTACAAACATTATGAAGAGAAATCTAGTAATTCTCGGCATATGTTTGTAAGTTTTATTTGTTTATTTTTATACATATTCTATTCTTTTATAAATAATAGTCTGTTAAATTTATCTAAAAATTTATTGAAAAATCTAGCTACACAATCCCTAGAGAGAATAAATGTTACTATTAGAGAGCCTACTATTAGTGCAAGTAATTTTCCTAAATTACTTGACATTAAGCTTGTTAATCCTAAAATACTACCTATAAAATAAGTATGCAAAAAATAAACTGAAAGAGTATTTTTACCTATTTTTGATAGGAATGTTTGATTTTCTGGCATTAAGTTTATAAAGACATATACAAAAGCGAATCCAATTATATAAACTGAAATATAAAGTAAGATTCCAGTGAATATTTCTATGTTAAAATTACTATAGGACCTATCTGCCCAGAAAAATTCATCTGCAATATTTGAATAGTTAACAAAAATTAAGGCTATTAAAACTCCAATAATTAGAATTAATATTGAAGGAACTTTGTTTATAATATTAAATCTTGTAAACTTCCTAAATCTTTTTAAATTTTCCTCACTAGAATAATAACCAGCTAAGAAAAATGGAGCAAAGGTAATGGTTCTAGAAAGAGCCATATAAGAGCCAAATTCACCAGAGAGTTTTACAAAAATACCAGAAATAATACTAAGAATAAAAATATTTTTAAACTTTAAAAGATCAGGTAAAAGGATTTTCCATAAAAACATCGCAAATATATACCATAGTGCCCAACCAGGAGTGAAGAAGGAAAATGCTTGTTCATTAGGAAGTTTAGTAAATTCAGCTCTTAAAAATAATGGACCTGCCAATGTGATTAAATTCCATATTATATTAAATAATAAAAAGGGAGTGAGAAAATTTCTTACGGCATTTCTACGTCCTTTTTCTACATTTTTTGAAAGATATCCTGAAATAAAAACAAATACAGGCATATGAAATTCATATATGAATACATATAAAAGTCTTGCCACTTCATAATCTTTTCTAATAAATTCTAAACTGTGTCCTAAGACCACTAAAAATATTAAAAGGCCTTTACTATTATCAATTAAGTAATTCCTAGTTTGTGTTTTCAAGTAATTCACTTCCTTAAATAAGTTTGAATATCTCTACTATATTGTTCTTAGTATGATAAAAAGTATTATTTTTATAATAAAATTATATAAAATAACTATGTATTAAAATTATTGTTAATAATTATGTTAAATTTAGGTATTAACAAATCTATTATAAAGAAAAATTTTTAACTATTATTGAATTTTTATTATACATTATATTAAAGTAGAATTAGTAATTAATTTTATATACTAATAATTATGCAATGTTAAAAAAGCTTTTAAGCATAAAAGGGGGAGAAGATATGTTAAAAATACTATTAGTAGATGATGAGGCTACAGAACGTGAAGGAATTGAATTTCTTATAAAAAGATATGAATTTCCTTTGAATATAGCTAAAGCTGTAAATGGAAAAGAAGCTTTAGAATACATAAAGAAAAATCATATAGATATTCTTTTTACAGATGTAAAAATGCCTTTCTTGGATGGACTAGAATTAGCAAAGGAAACCTTTAAGTATGATCCTAAAATTAGAATAATAATTTTTAGTGCATATAGTGAATTTGACTATGCTAAAAAAGCCTTAGAGGCAAAAGTGGTTGATTATTTACTTAAACCTATTGAGGTGGATGAATTTAAAAGAGTTATGGAAGAGGTAATAAAAAGCTGCATAAAAAGAAAGGAAGAAGAGAAAGAAAAAGAATTACTTATGGAATCAAGCAAGAAGATGTTACTTTATAAGCTATTAGCTAATCACAACAACCAAAATGATATTAATGAAAAGTTAAACGTATACAATATACAGTTGAAAGATAAATATTTAGTATTAATAAACATAGAGACAAGAGATAACTTTTTTGAGGAGAAGGAGGAGATTTTCTTTAATCTCTTAAATACATATTTAAAAATTCCATATGAATATATAAATTTTTATCCTAATGAATCATATTTATTATTGCATAGCAATTTAAAAATAAAAGAGGATTTTTTAGAAGAAGTTTGTTTTAAATTAGCCAGAGAAATTAAATTATTAGCCAATGAAAACTCTTCTTTTTTTATTAGTAATGTATTTTGTGGAATTGAAAAAATCTATGATAAGGTAAAGGGATTAAATAATATAAAGGAAAATATTTATGATTTTGAATCAAGGATTATTAGGGTTAATAAGGATAAAACTAATGATTTATACACACTTGAAATAGAGAATGTAAAGGAAAATCTTAAAAACTCTATAAATGAAAGAAATTTAAATGATATTGAATTTTACATAAATAAGCTTATAGAATACATGTTAGAATCAGGTTCACTTAGTACTATATACATACATCACCTTTTTTATGATTTAATGGAAAAACTTTGTAAAGCCTTTGATATATATAATGGTGAAGTGAAAAAGAGATTTATAGAAAAGATATTAAAATGTAACTCAAGTGAAACCTTAAAAGCAGCTTTTGAATCTATTATAAAGGATATTGCAAAGGAATGTGATAATGATATTTTAGACGAAAAAAGCATAGCTAACAAAGTGATAAAGATAATAAAAAATGAATATAGCAGTGAACTGAGTTTAGATTATATTGCAGATAAGGTTAATTTTACGCCAACCTATTTAAGCTATGTTTTTAAGAAAGAAACAGGCTCAAACATAGTTAAATATATAACTGATTTTAGAATGAATAAGGCTAAGGAGTTTTTAGAAGAAGGTAATATGAAAATTGTACAAGTTGGTAAGGCCTGTGGATATGAAAATCAATCATACTTTAACCGTATATTTAAGAATTATTTTGGAGTAACTCCAAATCAATTTAAACGTAAGAATAGTTAAGGCACGTGAGGTTATGTATGATTGAAAAAATAATAAAGTGGTTTTTAGGAAAAGCATCTATAAGGAAAAAGTTAATTATTAGTTTTAGCATATCTGTATCTATACCAATAATAGTTTTAGGGGTTTATAGTTTTAGTGAATCAAGAAAAAATTTATTAATACAAACTGAGAAGACAATGGAAAATAATAGTCTTAGAATTGCTGATGAGATAGACTTTAAATTAAAAAAGGAAGAGGGGTATGCAAAATATCTTGCTTATAACTTAAACTTTAGAAAGGTTATAGAAAATAAGCCTAATGATAATATATCAATAGCACAAACCTTAAATGATACTGTAGAGCCTATATTTTGGTATTTTATAACCAGTGATGATTACATAAAGGAAATAAATATATATACTCCTAATGTAAGTGGAGAGATAGGATCCTTTTTAAAGCCAAGTAATTTTGTAGAGGGTGAGGAATGGTATAAAAAAAGTGAAAAGAGTTTTAAGCCCTTTTGGAGTTATGAGGATGGAAAATTATTTATAACTAGAAGCATATTAGACACTGCAACTAATAGTAAAGTTATAGGTGTACTTAGAATTGAATTGTTTATGAGTATTATAACAGAGCCTTTAGAAAATATGGATTTCTTAGATAATGGAATTATTATTAAAGATAATAGTGGAAATATAGTTTTTAAAAAGCTGATGAAAAATAGTAAAATAAATGAATTGGTTTTAGAAAATATATTAAATATAAAATCTGGAGCTAATTTGAAAGAAAAGGAGTATTTAATATGTGAAAATAATATTGATGCTTCAAATTGGAAGGTGTTTTATTATTTAGATAAAAAGAAAATAACAGAGGAATTAATCCCTATAATAGGTTCAACTTTATTAATAGTAATTTTTTGTTTAATTGTAGTAGTTATATTAATAAATATATTATCTAAAGCCTTAAGCAGAAGAATATTATTGCTTAAGGATAAGGCTGAAGATGTTTCAAAGGGGAATTTCAATAATCCTATTTTTACAGAGGATACTGATGAAATAGGAATTGTGACAAATAGCTTTGGACATATGACAAGGGACTTAAACGATATGATAAATAAAGTTTATAAAATTGAGCTTGAGAAGAAAGCAACTGAGCTTAAAGCATTACAAGCTATGATAAACCCCCATTTCTTATATAACAGTTTATCTACTATAAAGTGGAAAGCCATTAGAGAAGGAAATGATGATATAAGTGATATAACAGGGTATCTAGCTAAATTTTATAGAACTAGTTTAAATAATGGACAAGATATAACAGATGTTAAAAGTGAAATTGATAATATAAAATCCTATATTGAAATTCAAAAAATAGCACATTCATATAGTTTTGATGTGGAATATAGAATAGATGAAAAGGGATTACAAAATAATATGTTAAATTTTATTCTACAACCTATAGTTGAAAATGCTATTAAGCATGGAATTGATTGTAATCAAGGAAAAGAAAGAGGAAAGATTATAGTTGAGTTTCAGGAGGATGAAGATTCTTTAATCTTTAAAATTTATAATAGTAGCAATAATAATGATATTAATAGCATAGAGGAGATGTTAAATAAGCCAGGAAAAGGATATGGTATATATAATGTAAAAGAAAGAATAGAACTATATTATGGCATAGAGTGTAACTTAGAGTGTTCTTTAGTTGAAAATAATTATATATGCATTGCACTAAGACTTCCTAAAATAGATGATAAATTAAATTAAAAATAAACTAAGGTGCTGTATCAAAGTTAAGAGATAAAACATAGAAGCATACTGAGAAAATTACTAAAATTCTCTTTATAAGGCTTTAAGTTTTATTAAAAGTTATTTTGATACAGCATTTTTTTATTAATAAAAAATAACGTAAAATTGTACAATGTTTCGAAAAAATGTATTATTTATTAATAAATTAAATGATTTTATAATTTAATCATAAGAGGAACTTAATAATTTATAAGCTATGACATCATTAAAGGGATGGATAAATTAAAGGGGGAAGAGATATGAGAAAAAAAATTCTAAGTGCAATTCTATGTATGATGATTGGAGCAACTGCAATGGTAGGATGTGGTGACAAAACTGATTCTACTCAAGCAAAAGATGGTGGTAAAGTAAAGCTTCGTATGACTAACTGGAATAATGAAGATACAATGAAAGATATGTTAAAGTATTTATCTGAAAAACTACCAAATGTGGAAATAGAGTATCAATTTATTGATAACTCAAACTATAACACAATAGTAGATACTCAATTATCAGCTGAAGAGGGTCCAGATATAATTTGTGAATCTCCAGCATCAGCCTTAAAACATGCTAAATTAGGATATCTAGAAAATGTAAACGATTTGGCTAAGAAGTATTCAGATTCAGGTACTAATGTTTATAAGTACGATAATAATGTATATGCTTTACCAGGAATAAGTTGGTTTGAAGGAATATATTATAACGAAAAATTATTTGAAGAAAATAATATTCAAATACCTAAGACTTTTGATGAATATATTGAGGTTTGTAAGAAATTCCAAAGCTTAGGAATAAAACCTTTAGCAGCAGGATTAAAATCATGGGAACCTTTATTAAAGAATTCTATGGCCTTTGTAACAGCAGAGTATTTATCAACAGATGCTGGTAAAAACTTTGGACAAGAGTATAGAGAAGGAAAAGTTAAGTTAGATGGTACATGGAATATGTATTTAGATAAATGGTCAGAAATGATAAAGGATGGAATATACACTAAAGATATGACTGGAATAGACCATGATCAAGCTTTAGAGGAATTTGCTACTGGAAAAGCTGCAATGTATTGTTCAGGACCATGGGATTTAGAAGCAATTATGTCAAAAAATCCTGATTTAAAACTTAATATGATGCCATTTTACGGAACAAAACCTAGCGATGGATGGTTAATAGGTGGACCTGGATGTGGATTTGCAGTAAATTCAAAATCTAAAAATAAAGATGCAGCAATGGAAGTATTAAAAGCTATATCTACAGAAGAGGGACAAAAAGCTTTATGGGAAAACAATCAAGGAGGATCTTCTTACTTAACTGGAACCTCATTCACTCTTCCAGAAGCCTTTAAGGGAGCTGAAAAAGCTATAAATGCAGGTCATATTTATTGTCCTTGGAATGAATGGGGAGATGCAGGATCAGCACATGTAGATTACGGTAAACAAATGCAAAATTATTTACTTGGAAACCAAGATCTAAAAACAACTTTATCAAATGTAGATTCTGCTGCAAGTGAACTTATAAATAAATAAAATTAAATCTTTTGCTCATAATTCTAATTTGTTTAGAGTTATGAGCAATTTTAAAAAACTTATCTAGCATTTAAAGGAGGAGACTACATGGAATTAGTTAAAAAGAAAAGAAGAACACCGGGAACTTTGGGAAAATACTTTTATGTTTTTGTATTACCAGCTTTAGCAATTTACTTAATATTTAGTATTGTACCATTTTTATACACAATATTTTATAGTTTTACTAATTATACAGATATAAATCCTATTAATTTAAGTTTTGTTGGATTTGAAAATTACGCTAAGGTATTTTCAACACCAGTAATGATGACTGGTATTAAGAACTCAGTAATATATGCTATAGCTCTTACAGGGTTACAAACAGTTTTGGCATTACCTTTAGCAGTATTATTAGATAAAAAATTAAAAAGCCGTAATTTATTAAGAGCTGTATTTTTCTTTCCAGCAGTATTCAGTTCATTAATAATAGGTTACTTATGGAATTTTATACTTTCATCATCAGATTATGGTTTAGTAAATAATATATTACATTCTTTAGGATTAGACACAATAAATTTCTTCACAACAAATAAAGCTTTATTTTCTGTAATTTTTACTCAAGCTTGGCAATGGACAGGATGGGCAATGGTTATATTCTTAGCAAATTTACAATCAATACCTAAAGAATTATATGAAGCTGCAAGTATTGATGGAGCTGGAAGTTTAAAACAATTCTTTCATGTAACACTTCCATTAATGTGTCCATCAGTAAAAATAATAGTTGTTACAGGACTTATAGGTGGTATGAAGGTTTTCGATATCATATATTCAATGACTTCAGGAGGACCAGGAAATGCTACTGAAACAGTTATGACTGTTATGATGAAAAAAGGTATTTCAGATGGATTCTATAGTACAGGGGCAGCCTTTGGAGTATTATTCTTTATTATAGTTCTTGTAATAAGTGGAATAACAACGAAATTAATGGGGAAATGGAGTGAGTCTATATCATGATGAATAAAGTGAAGAGTAGTGGAATTAAGAAAAAAGACAAAAAACTATGGGGATTAGAATTAGCAATGATTCTATTAGCTGCTATATGGTTTATACCAATTTATTATCTTATAGTAACAACTTTTAAATCTCCTCAAGAAGCAACCGCTAGTCCATTAGGAATTCCTAAGACTTGGATTTTTGAAAATTATTCTAATGCGTGGAAACAGATGAGTTTTCCAAGAGCTTTTGGAAATACAGTGTTTATAACTGCCACAGCGGTTATATTGATTGTTGTTTTTGGATCTATGGCTGGATATGCTTTAGCTAGAACAAAAACTAAACTTGGAAATCGTATGTTTTTGCTTTTCCTTGCAGGATTAATAGTTCCATTCCAAATGAATATAGTAAGTTTATATAAAATCGTAAAGAGTTTACATCTTATGAATAGTGCCTTTGCTGTAATATTAGTAAACGTAGCCATAAACACACCTCAAGCAATATTTTTATTTAAAGAATTTATAGAAGCTACTATTCCAATGGAGTTAGAGGAAGCTGCAGATATTGATGGATGCGGAGTATTAAAAAAGTTTTTTAGAGTTATATTACCACTTTTAAAACCAGTTATTTCAACTGTAGTTATAATAGTAACTTTAAATGTATGGAATGAATTCTTAACACCTTTATTATTCTTACAAAGTAGAGAAAATGGAGTTATTTTACAAGAAGTATCTAGAAATATAGGTCAATTCTCAACTGACTGGACAGCACTTTTCCCAATGTTAATGCTAGGAGTTGCACCTCTTATGGTATTCTATATATTTATGCAAAAATACATAATAGGTGGAGTTACAACTGGAGCTGTTAAAGGTTAAATGGCGAGGTGATAATTTTATGAGAAATATTAATATAGACAAAGATTTTGGAAGTATTATGATAATTGTTCCCCATGAGGATGATGAATTACTTATGACAGGAGGAATAATAAAAAATGCCATAGAAAGTGGAGTTGATGTGAAGGTAGTAATGGCTACTAATGGAGATTATGATTGTAAAGATTTTTCTGTGGGAAGGGCAAGAATTAGCGAAAGTATAGAAGGCTTAGAACTTTTAGGGTTACAAAGTGAAAATTTAATAGTCCTTGGATATGCGGACACTGGAATGCCTAAAGAAGAAAGTTTTATATGGAATCTTTATGAAGAGAAGGATGAAAATAAAATTTTAGAGTCTAGCTGTTCAAAGGAAACTTATTCTTTAGAGAATCATAAAGAATATCACTTTAAAAATTTTAATGAACATAGTAAATATACTAGAAAGAATTTTCATGATGATTTATTAGGAGTAATAGAAAAATATATGCCAAAAAATATTTTTACAACCTCTGAGTTTGATACCCACGGAGATCATAGCGGATTATATTGTTTTGTAGTTGAAATACTAAAAGAACTTAGAGAAAAAAATAACTATGAACCTAATTTATATAGTGGCATAGTACATTCTTGTGATGGGGATGAAAATTGGCCTATTATTACTGAAGAAGTTAGTGAATTTACATGTCCAAAACTTCTAGAAGAAACTTCAAACTTAAAATGGAGTGAAGCATTAAGTTTTATTGTACCTAAAGAAATGCAATGTAATAATTTAAAAGAAAATTTAAAGAGAGAAGCAATTTCAAAACATAGGACAGCATTGAAACCAGATGCCATTGAGTTTTTATATTCCTTTGTGAAAAAGAATGAAGTTTTTTGGAAAATAAAGTGGTAAGGAGAGAGTAATATGGAAGATTATAGAGAGCCTATTTATAAAATAGAGCCTTGGAATATAACAGAAGAAGAATTTCTTTTAAAAAATAATTATAGAAATGAAACAACATTTTCATTGGCTAATGGATATATAGGTACTAGAGGCACCTTTGAAGAGGAATATGATTTTGATGTTGAAACAGGATTAGAAGGAAACTTTGTAAATGGCTTTTATGAAAGTGAGCATATAAGATATGGGGAATGGAATTTTGGTTTCCCTACAGAAAGTCAATCACTTTTAAATCTTCCAAATGCTAAAATAATAAAGCTATTTATAGAAGATGAAGAATTCAGTATGCTTACAGGTGAAATAGAAGATTATAAGAGAGTTTTGCATATGAAAGAGGGAAGGATAACTCGAGATCTTATATGGGTATCACCTAAGGGTAAAAAAATAAAAATTAGCATAAGTAGATTTGTTAGTTTTAATAATAAAAATTTAATGGAAATACGTTATAAAGTTACTCCTTTAAACTTTAGTGGAAATTTAAAATTTATCTCTGCTATTGATGCAAATGTAGAAAATCATACAAGAAAAACTAATCCTTTAGTTGATTATGGTCCTTTTGGTAAAAGGCTTGCAAATGATTATATAGATTCCATAAAAGATGAACTTTATTATGAAGGAACAACATTAAATAGTGAACTTTCAATAGCTTGTGGAGCAGTAAATAAAATATCAGCAGAAAACTTTATAAGAAAGAATTTTAAAAATTATGAGCTTTTTGGGGTATCTTATGAATTTTATGCTAAGGAAAATAAAGAAATTATATTAGATAAGTTTATTGCATATAGCACATCTTTAGATATGAATTGTAAAAAGTTACATGGCTTTATAAAAACTATTTTAAGTGATGCCAAGAAAAAAGGATATATAGAAGCTGAGAGAGAGCAAAAGGAATATGTTGAAGAATTTTGGAGAACAGCTGATGTAATTATTGAGGGAGATGATGCACTTCAACAGGGAATAAGATTTAATCTTTTTCACCTTATGCAATCAGCTGGGAGAGATGGTAAAACCGGAATGGGAGCTAAAGGGTTAAGTGGAGAAGGATATGAGGGACATTATTTTTGGGATACAGAAATGTATGTACTTCCTGTATTTGTATATACTAAGCCAGATTTAGCTAAGAAATTACTAGATTATAGGTATTTTACTTTAGATAAAGCTAGAGAGAGAGCAAGGGTATTAGGACATGATAAAGGAGCCTTATATCCATGGAGAACAATTAATGGAGAGGAAGCATCAACATATTTTCCTTTAGGAACGGCTCAATATCATATAAATGCAGACATAGCATATGCCTTTAAGCTTTACGTAGATGTTAATGATGATTTTCACTATTTAAAGGATAAAGCAGCTGAGGTTTTATGTGAAACTGCAAGGGTTTGGGCTGATGTAGGATCATTTTCTGAGTATGTAGGAAATAAATATTGTATTTGTGCTGTAACTGGGCCAGATGAGTACAATGCTATAGTTGATAATAATTTTTACACTAATCTTATGGCCCGTGAAAACCTTAGAGATGCAATATGGGCATTAAATAAGATTAAAGAAAAAGATCAATTAGCTTATGATAATTTGGTTAAAAAGATTGATTTAAAAGATGAAGAAATAGAATATTGGAAAAAAATAATTGAAAATATGTATTTCCCGTATGATGAGAAAAGAGGGGTGTATCCTTTAGATGATGGCTTTATGAAGAGGAAGCATTGGGATGATTCAAAAATACCTAAAGAAAAGAGACATCTTCTTTATGAAAATTATCATCCTCTATTTATATTTAGACAAAGGATGTCAAAGCAAGCTGATGCAATTTTAGCAATGTACCTTCATAGTAATCTTTTTAGTATAGAGGAATTAAGAAAAAACTATGATTTCTATCAAGAAGTAACATTGCATCATTCCTCTTTATCAACTTGTATATTTGGTATTTTAGCTAGTCAAATTGGATATGATGAGGAGGCTTACAAGTATTTTTCACAGTCAGCAAGAATGGACTTAGATGATTATCACAATAACTTTTATGCTGGAATTCATGCTGCAAATATGGCAGGAACCTGGCAAGGCATTGTAAATGGTTTTGCAGGACTTAGAACTAATAAAGGAATTTTAGAATTAAATCCTACAATACCTAAGGAGTGGAATGCATATAGTTTTAAAATTTTCTATAAGAAGAATCTATTAGAAATAAAAATTTCTAAAGATGAAATTGAAATAAGACTATTAGAGGGCGAGAATTTAGAATTATATGTATATGGAGAAAAAGTTTATCTTAAAAATTTAAGTGAAATAATAAAAATACCAGCTAAATAATAGTTTAGCTATTTAAAAATAAAACTTTTAATCTGCTTTGTTTAAATTTATTATTAATAAGAAAAAAGGGAGAGTGTTTTATGAATAAGGGGTATAGAGCTATCTTTTTTGATTGGGATGGTACTGCTGTAACTTCTAGGAAGGTACCAGTAGATGAAATAGTTTCGAGAATGAAGGGTTTACTTAATAAGGGAATAAAACTAGCAATAATTAGTGGAACTACTATTGAAAATATTGCTGGTGGAAGATTACAAGATTACTTTACTGAAAAAGAATTAGAAAATTTATTTTTAGGCTTAGGTAGAGGGGCATACAATTATAAATTTAATAAAAATAAAAATTTAGAGTTATTCAATAATATGATACCAGAAAAATCAGTTCTTTTAGATGTTCATAAGGCTTGTTTTGATATTCATATGAAGCTTTTAGAAGACTATGATTATAAGACGGATATAGTTTTTAGCAGACCTAATTATTGTAAAATAGATCTTATGGTCGATAATAATAGAGGAGAGCAACTATTTCTTCAAGAAAATGAGGTTGATATATTAAAAGAAAATTTAACTAGGCATGGATTTAATGAGGGGATTTTAGGACTTATTAAAATCTCTGAGGAAATAGGAGAGAAATACGGCTTAGATTTAGTAGTAACAACAGATGCTAAATACTTAGAAGTTGGAGTTTCTAGCAAAAGTGATAATGTAAATACAATTTTAAGGTATTTTAAAGATGAATTTGGAATATTACCAGAAGAATGTAGCTTTTGGGGAGATGAATACATAGGAATTGATGAGGGATTATATGGTAGTGATAGTTTTATGATTACTGATTCATCAAAAAGTGGAGATTTCTTTGATGTTTCTAATTTAAAAGGAAAAAGACCAGAAGAAGTAATAATTTTATCAGGGGGCGTTGAAAGATTCTTGGAATTTTTAAGTTCACAAGAAAATTTATAAAGTTTTGATATTTATAATTTTTTTATAAATATATTTTATAGGTCAAACTTTTAAATGGAGGGGTATTTTTGAATAGAAAAGGTGTATTAAGATTTATGTTTGTCTTTATGTTACTATTGTTGCTACCATTTACTATTTCAAAAGCAAAGGATTTTCCAGCAAATCCAATTGAAAAAGCTGGATATAAACTAGATTTTTCTGATGAGTTCAATGGTCCTACATTAGATAGAGAAAAATGGACTGATTATTATTTACCACATTGGTGCAAGGATCCTGAAAGTGCTAAGGCTAATTATCGCTTTGAAAATGGATCACTTGTTGAATATATAACTGAAGATCAGAAACCATGGTGCCCAGAGCATGATGGAACTGTTAGATCATCTGCCATAATGTCTTTTGATAAAAGTTGGATACATAATTTTAGTGGAACAACTGATAATCATGAAAGAAATGAGTGGAGAGGTTATACAACTAAATATGGATACTTTGAAATTCGTGCTAAGTTATCTAACACAGGTGGTGGAGGCCATCAAGCTTGGTGGATGGTTGGTATGCAGGATGATACTAATGATTGGTTCAATTCAAAACAAACAGGTGAAATTGATATATTAGAAACTTTCTTTAGTAAAAAAGATACATGGAGAATCGCTGCATATGGATGGAATGATCCAAACTTCCAAACATCTTGGACTATTTCAGAAGATAAAGTTCCATCAGGAGATCCAACTTCTGAATATCATATTTATGCAATGGAATGGACTCCTACTGCTTTGAAATTTTATTATGATAATGAATTATTTAAGGTTATATATGGTTCACCAGACTATGAAATGGGGACAATTTTAAATATATACACAGATGCAGGTTCAGGTGTTCATAATGATGTTTGGCCTAAGGAATGGGCAATTGATTATATGAGAGTTTGGAAACCAGTAGATGGATATAAAGAGAGTGAAAGTTTAAATAATTACTTAATAAGAAATAGACAAACAGGAAAATTCCTTTATATTGAAGAAAATAATGATAAAGTGTCTTATGGGGACATAACTTTAAAAAATGAAAAAAATGCAAAATGGAGTAAAGAATATAGAGATGGATACACTTTATTAAAGAATAATGAAACAGGAGAATATTTAAATATAGAAAACCAAACTGGATATATAGAACATGGTAAGGTTCCAAAAACTTGGTGGAGTGCTCAATGGAGTGAAGTACCAGTAGATGGATATACAAGGTTTGTTAACAGATGGAAGCCTAATATGTCAATACATACAGAAAGTTATGAAGGCGTTTTACAGTATGGAAATGTTCCAAATACTTATTGGACAAGTCAATGGCAACTTATTCCTGTAGAATAAAAATAAAATTTTAAAAGTGTTTTATTAAAAAATTAAGTTTGACCTATATATTAATCAAAAGAGGGAGTTTTATTTTAAGTAAAGCTCTCTCTTTTGTTATTTTATACTCTCTTTGTAAGTATTTAATGTTAAAAATAAGAATATTTAATTTTTATAAGTTTCTAACTTTTCTGTGGCCACATGCTGGACATTTAAAGACAAGTTTATTTTCTGAATCATAGTCATATGCAAAAGGATTTTCATCCATCTCTTCTCCACAGATTTCGCAGATTTCTTTTATTTCAATTTTTTTATTATTTGGTGAATTACTTCTTTTCAATTTAATTTCTCCTTTTAAATATAAAGTTTAAAATTATAGGGTTAAATTAACCTATATAAAAACAATACATCTTTTTTATTTTTACTTCAATTGTAATTTTTTTAATAAAAGATATATAAAATATTGTGGGAAAAATATCAATATATATAATTAAATGTATATATGAAATAAGGGGGAGAGTCAATGACTATTAAAAAATTAAGGGAGTATTTAAAGAAAAATAAAGTAGTTGTTTTATCAGTATTATTAATAGCAAGTATGTTCTTTGGTATTTATAAAAGTACAAAGGTATATTTATATGAAAAAAGATTAGAGGAACAACTTAAGTACAATATTAGTAAATTTGCATATGCAACCTTAAATTCTAGTGGAGAAGAAAGGAATGAGGATGTTTATGCTAGTATGAAAGCCTGTAAGGAGATTGTTGGCCTTTGGGATGGAAGAGGGGGTTACACTGATAATGAAATAACCCTGTTAAGAGCTTTTTGTAATTTAGAGTATTATTGGAAAGTGGAGCGTGAAAGAATAGAGTTGTTATTGTCTAATAATGATTTTGGATGGCTTATATATGATATATCCATGAATTTAGAGAATAATAAGCATATTAAAGATTTTATTGATTTAATAAATGGAGATGTTAAACCAAAATTTTGATGTTTTTCATAAATAAAAATTATGTAGTGATTTCAGTTAACTGGTAAAGTTTTACTGTTTATGTTATTATATAAAATATAATAACAAAATGTTAACAAAAGTCATTTTATTATTGTGTTTTAAGCTTTTATTAAGGATAAGTATTAGTTTATATAATAGGAAAATTTGGTTATGGATAATAATATTATATAGTGAAATAAAAATTTTGATTAATAAACTATAAAACTTAATATTACTAAAGATTAAATATATTTAAAGAAATAGTATTTCTAGATGAAGGAGAGCAATAATGGGAGTTACTACATATAAGACAAAGAATGGAAATTTTATAATTGATTCTAAAAAACTAAATGAAAAAGTTACTGAGGTTTATAAAACTTATGGATTTGATCTTAATTTATATGAATTTGAAGATGAAGTAGATAAGGTTTTTTATCTTAGATATGCAGTTATGAAACTTAAGGAAGAATTAGTTGGAAGAAAGAATAAGTCTGAAAAGCAAAAACTAGCTGAAAATTGGTATGATATTATGTCAGAAAAATTTGGTGCTGACTGGGATAAAGAAAATGCTTGGTGTAAATATATTTCAGAGAAATATATATTAGCAGAAGTTACTCCTAATGGTAAAGAAGTTCCAGAAGCTTATTATGATACAAAGGTAGAGGCTATTATGGAGTTCTTAAAAATGGGAGCTTGTGATAACCTTAAGGTTTTTAGAGGTACAGTGGTATGCAAAGATATCTGTGGAGAAGAAGTATTAATTTCACTTAGAAAAAAAGATGATTATGTATTCCCTCCATTTCGTAAGGGATTTTAAAAATTATAAAGAGAGATAAGTTTAAAATAAGCTCATTAGGTGTAATGAAATATTATACCTAATGAGTTTATTTTTATTACTATAATTAACGTTATCAATGATTTATTAATAAACTATTAATAATGTTAATTATAATTTATGAAACAGCAAAATTGATATTTTTTAAAAAAATTAATATATAAGTAGGTGGGGGAATCAAAGTAATACTGCCTTTTAAAGGGATTTAATAGAATTTATTTACAAAAAGTTAATAAAAAGAACACTTTCAAAAAATTAACTAATAATGTATAATCTATTAAAATATAAATAAAGTGTTAAGAGAAATTAAAAGATTAAGGAATTAATGTAATAATTAAAATTCATTAGTTTCTATATAAAGCTTAAAATTTTTTTATAATATAAATATTTGGTAGGGGCAACTAAGTATTTATTATAAAAATTTTTATAAATAACATAATAAAAAGGGGGACAAATTTAATGAAGGAACAGAAAAAACAGATGAAGAGGTTTTTATCCTCAACGCTCAATGGTTTGGTGGTATTGGCTCTTATAATGCCTAGTAGTGTAGGAACTAATGTAATGGCAGAGGAAATTCAAAATGGGACAAGCCATACAGTAAGAAATTTAGAGAATATTGCTAGGGATGAACTTTATTTTAAGTATCAAAATCCAAATGAAGTAGTAAGAGTTATAGTTGAACTTGAAAAGCCAGCAGCTATAGAGGAAGCTAAGGCTGAAGGTGAGAAAAAACCATCTGAAGCAAAAATTCAAGAAGTAAAAGAAGAACAAAAAGATGCTAAGGATGAAGCAGAAGAAATTACAGGAGAAAAGATAAATAAAAGCTTTGGAACCTTAATAAATGGATTCAGTATCGATACAAAAGTAAAAGATATAGAGGAATTAAAGAAAATCGATGGTGTAAAAAGCGTAAAAGTTGTAAAGACTTATTATCCAGCTATGAATTCTGCTAAAGATTTAACACAGGCAGTAGAAACTTGGAAAGAGTTAGGCTTAAAAGGTGAAGGAATGGTTGTTTCTATTATAGATTCAGGAATAGATCCAAATCATAAAGACATGAAAATAACAGATTCATCAAAAGCTAAGCTTAAAAAAGAAAATTTAAAAGATGGACCAGGAAAATATTTTACAGAAAAAATTCCATATGGATATAATTTTGCTGATGAAAATGAAAATATTATAGATACACATCCAAAAGTAGATATGCATGGAATGCATGTAGCAGGAATAGTTGCTGCCAATGGAAGTGATGAAGAGGTTGCTAAAAATGAGGCAATAAAAGGAGTAGCACCAGAAGCACAATTACTAGCTATGAAAGTTTTTTCAAATAATCCTAATAGACAAGGGGCTGCTGAGGATGATATAGTAGCAGCTATTGAAGAGTCTGTTAATCAAGGAGCAGACATAATAAATATGAGTTTAGGATCTTCTGCTGGATTTCAAAAAGAAGATGATCCAGAACAAATAGCAGTTAAAAAGGCTGTGGATGCTGGGGTAGTCGTTGTCGTGGCTGCTGGAAATTCACAATATTCAACGGCTCCATACAAGGTTCCAGATATAAAGGATACTGGTTTAGTAGGAGCTCCTGGAACTGCAAAGGATGCACTTACAGTAGCAAACTATCATAATAGTAAGATGTTATTACCAACAATAAGCTTTGAAGAAAATGGGGAAGCAGTTAATATACCATTTATGTTATCAGGAGAAGAAAATAGTCTTAATTTAGATAAAGACTTTAATTTAGTAGATTGTGGACTTGGAAAGGTACAAGATTTTAAAGGAAAAGATTTAAAGGGAAAAGTTGCCTTAATAAAAAGAGGGGAAATTACTTTTATAGATAAAAATTTAAATGCACAGGTAGCTGGTGCTGAAGGGGTAATAATATACAATGGAGATGGTGATGAGTCATTTATAAATATGGCAACAGATCCAAAGGTTAAAATTCCATCAGTATTTGTTAAAAACTCAGACGGGGAAAAATTTAAAAATGCTATTAATAAAAGTTTAAAAATAAAGTTTACAAACAATAAAATATTAGTTGCAAGTAGTGATGCTGGTGATTTTGTTGAATCATCATCATGGGGACCTACTCCAAGCTTAGACTTTAAACCACAAATATCTGCACCAGGTGGAAATATATATTCAACTATAAATGATAATAAATATGGTATTAAGACTGGTACATCAATGGCAGCGCCACATGTTGCTGGAGGAGAAACATTAATAGTTGAAGGGCTTAAAAAGGAAAATCCAAATCTTAAGGGAAGAGATTTAGTAGAATTAGCAAAAAATACAGCAATAAGTACTTCTAAGATAGAGATGGATAAAAATAATCCTAAGATACCTTATTCACCTAGAAGACAAGGAGCTGGTCTTATGCAAATAGAGGAAGCTCTTAAAAATAAGGTTGTAGTATTAGATGAAAATAATAATTCTACTGTGGCATTAAAGCAAATAGGAAATGAGAAAGAATTTACATTAACATTAAAAAATTATGGAGATAAAGAAGCTGAGTATGATGTTGAAAATTTAGGTGGAGTTTTAACAGAAACTAGTGATACTTTAAAGACTATGTCTCATGATGTAAGGATTGAGGGGGCAAATCTTAAGTTTGATAAAAATAAAGTTATTGTTCCAGCTAAGGGTACAGAAACTTTAAAAGTGAAATTAACAATACCTAAAGCCATTTCAGAGGATAGATTTGTTGAAGGATTTATTAAACTTACAGGAAAAGATGTTCCATCATTATCAGTTCCTTTCATAGGATATTATGGAGACTGGGGAAAAGATCAAATAATAGAAGCTATGAATTGGGATAGTAACAATCAAAAGTTCATAGTTCCATCAGAAGTATTAACAAATTTAAATGGAGCAATTGGGTACAAGCTAGGTTTAGGAGCAAAGGATGAAAAGGGAAATCTTAAAGTAGATCCTAGTAAAATAGCAATATCTCCAGATGGAAATGGAAATGGTGATATCATAGCTCCATATTTATATTATTTAAGAAATGCTAAGGTAACTGAATTAGAATTATTAGATAAAGATAAAAAATCCTTAGGAGTTATAGGACATGAAGACTATATAAGAAAAGAGGAATATAGTGAACCAAGTGGAAGTGGAAAAGCTCCAAACTTATTTGAGAACTTAACTTGGGATGGAAAGCTATATAACCAAAGTACAGGAGAAAAGGAAGTTGTACCAGAAGGACAATATTATTTAAATATAAAATCAAAAGTTGATTATGATAATGCTAAAGATCAAGAGGTAGTTGTTCCAGTACAAGTTGACCTTACTGCACCTAATATTGAAATAACTTCAGGAGACAAAGTATTAGGCAATAAGGATGATAATGAAGTAGATTATAAATTAGAATGGACTGCTAAGGACAATGTTTCTATTATACCAGATATAGCTACAGTATATGTAAATGGTAAAAGTGTAAGAGCTAATATAAGTGAAAATAATGGCACTTATAGTTGTGACATAAAGTTAAAAAACAATGCTTTAAATGAAGTTAAGGTAGCTATGAATGATACAGCATTTAACTTAGGTGAAGTATCTAAGAATATAAAGGTTGAATCTTCAGATCCATTAATAAAATTTGAAGGTAACTTTGGAACTGCTACTTTAAGTGTTGATAATTCTTTAGAATATCTAGTAAAGGGAGTAGTTTTAGGTCCAGTAAAAGAATTTAAGTTAAATAATGAAGATGTTAAGGTAAATGAAGATGGAACTTTTATACATAAAGTTTCTTTAAAAGAAGGTATGAATAAAGTTAATATTTATGCTAAAGATGAAAATGGAAATGTATTATATAATTATGCTAGTAATATATTATGTGATACTAAAGCTCCTATAATAAACTTATTATCTCCAAAGGTAGAATCAGATGGTATAGTTATAACTAATGAAGATAAAGTAAATATAAAAGGTACTGTTGAGGATAACACATTAGGATATAAGTTCTATAAAAATGATACTATTCAATTAGAAGTTGAAGAGAGAGCTAAGCCAGGAAATGATAGTACAAGAAGAGAGTTTTCATATGAAGTTCCTGTAAAAGATGGAGATGTTATAGTATTAAAGGCCGTTGATGTATTAGGTCATGAAACTCTTAGAAAGCTTACTGTTAAGGTTGATAAAAATGCTCCAGAAGTGACAATTGGAGGAGTATCAGATCAAGGAATATACAATAGTGATGTAGCTCCAAAGGTAGTTTCTAATGAAGATGTAGAAATTAGTTACTTATTAAATGGAAAAGATTATGATGGAAAAACTCCTATTTCAGAGGATGGAAACTATGAGTTAATTGTAAGGGCTAAAGATAAAGCTGGAAATAAAACAGAAGTAAAAACTAACTTTACTATAGATAAAACACCAGCAAATATTTCTGTTAATAATATTGAAGAGGGAAAAGTATATAATGAAGAAATTATTCCTGAAATAGCTAGTAATGAGGAAGCTACTTTTAAATATACTTTAAACGGAAAAGAATATGATGGTAAGTCTAGTATAAAAGAAGATGGTGACTATGTTTTAAATATACAAGCAACAGATAAAGCTGGAAATGTATCAAATAAAGAAGTTAAGTTTTCTATAGATAGAACACCTGCTAATATATTTGTAACTGGAGTTGAAGAGGGTAAAGTTTATAATGAACCTGTTACTCCAATAATTGAGATTGATGATAAGGATGCAACTTTAAAATATACTTTAAATGGAAAAGAATATGACGGAAAATCAAGAATAGATGAAGATGGTAAGTATATCTTAAAGGTTGAAGCTTTAGATAAAGCAGGAAACCCATCAGAAAAAGTTATTAACTTTACTATAGACAGAAGTTCCTTAAAAAATTCAGAAAAGGATGATCCAAATAACAATAAGAAATATAATGAACCTATTGATGAGGAAATAGTACAAAAGCCTGAAGCTAAAACTGATTCAAAAGAGGAATTAAAGGCTAATAAGCTTAAAGAAGAGAATAAAGTTAGTGAAGAAAATAAAAGTAATGAAGAGAACTCAGTTAAAGATGAAAAACTTCTTAAGAAAGAAGGAACATTGCCAACAACAGGACAAGTTCTTGGAGGATCTATGATATCTTTATTAGGAGCTATAATGGCTTCAGTTGGAGCTGTTTTCTTAAAAAGAAAAAATAAAAACAAGGAAGAATAGTAAATAGAAAGTATTTAAAATAAATTAATAATTTATGATATTTTAAGGGGATTATTTAAAAATATAAAGTAGATAAAGAGTTTTCTTATAGGGTAAACAAAGAAATTTGTTTATACTTAGGAAGGCTCTTTATTTTCTTACTATTAAAGATGATTATCTTATAAAAAATCGATTATATTAATAACTTTAGACTTTATTTTAGTGTAATAATAAATTTCTTTTTGCAATTTTAAGTATATATTTTTTATAAAAATGATGCTTTTTAAATAAGGAAAAAATACCATATTTATTCAATAGAAAATGTTTACATTGATAAGGTAGAGTAGTATAATAAAAGTGTAAAGAGAAAGAGGTATTACTACAAAATAAGGTTTAAAAATTTTAGAATATAAACCTAAAATGGATTATTTTAAAACTTGTAAACGTTTATAGAGTCCTGGATTTTGAATTTTGCTTTTTAATTAACAGTGATCTAATTCTCTTTTCATAAGATATAGCTTTAATGAAAATTTATATGTTTTTAGGACTTTACATACTAATATGATTCATTTTATAAGGAATTTATGATTATTAAAAGGGGTGTTGTAATATGTTACACAAAGGCAATGAAAAAATAAAAATAACTTTTAATGAACATTTTTTAAGTAGAGTCGATTTTATGAGAGCTGTTGTTAGATACTTAATGAAAAATGATAGGGACTGTAAAGTAATAGATTTTTATCATTTAATAGTTGATGACAAAAAATATTATTTAAGAGATCAAAATTTAACACCTGAAGGTGCAAAATGTATTCAAAATGCAATTTTAATTCCAGTAGATGAGTAAAATTTTATATTTATATATAAATTAAAAAGATTAAGAGATTTAAAAATAATTCTCTTAATCTTTTTGATTTTTTATTTAGTTAATTTCATATAAAGTTAGTAGCATATAAGCAAATAGAGGAATTTAAAAAATAATATTTTCTAAGTTCATATATAATATTTTAAATTGAAAGAACCAAGAGACTATTGGAAGGAGATCTCTTGGTTCTTATAATAATTATAACTAAAATAAATAATTATAATTAGAAGGCATATTTAATTTATTGAAAACCTAGCAATAATCCAACTTGATATACAAGTGTTGATAAAACTAAGGCAATTACAAATGTATATACAGCAGAGAATATAGTCCATTTCATAGAATTAGTTTCCCTTTTTATTGCCCCTAAGGCTGCTAAGCAAGGAGTATATAAAAGAGTCATAACTAAGAATGAAATTGCTGAAAGTGGAGTAAATACCTGTTGAATTACATTTATTAAGGCTTCCCCTTCTTCAACTCCAGCATAAACCATACCCATTGTTGCAACTACTGATTCTTTAGCTAATATACCAGTTATTAATGATACACCAGCTTGCCATGTTCCATATCCAGCTAGTACAAATAATGGAGCAACAAAGCTACCAATCATACCTAAAATAGAGTGTTCACTATTTGGTTCAACTCCTAGTGGTAATACAGATAAGGCCCAAAGAACTATCATCATTGGGAATATAATCATTCCAGCTTTCTTGAAGAAAGCACCTGCTTTTTCCCACATTAATAGGAATACATTCTTTATAGATGGCATTCTATAAGCAGGAAGCTCCATTACAAAATATGAAGATTCACCTTTAAATAAAGTTTTGCTAAATATTTTTCCACTTATTAAGGCAACTATAATACCTAGCACATATAAACTAAATAAGACTAAACCTTGATGAGTAGGGAAGAATGCTTCAACAAATACAGCATATATAGGCATTCTAGCACCACAGGATATAAATGGGTTAATAAGTATAGCTATCATTCTATCCTTTTTGTTTTCTAAGGTTCTAGTAGACATTATTCCAGGAACATTACATCCAACGGAAACTATCATAGAGACGAAGGTTTTTCCATGTAATCCTAAACCTCTCATAAGTCTATCCATAACGTAAGCAGCTCTTGCCATGTATCCACTGTCTTCTAAAAGTCCTAATAAGAAGTACATAACCATAATTAATGGTAAGAAAGAAAGAACAGCACCTACACCACCAAATAGTCCTTTATCTATAAATCCTACTAGTAATTCAGGAGCACCCATATTAGAAAACCATTCAGATACAATTACACCTGCTTTAGCTATAAGATCTCCAAACCATTCTTGAATTCCAGCACCAATAATAAAGGTTAATTCATATAAACAATACATAATAAGTGCGAAAATAGGGATTCCTAAATATTTGTTTGTAACTATTTTATCTATTTTTTCAGTAGTTGTTACTTGCTTTTCACTAGGTTTCTTTATTACATCTTCAGTAATTGATGATATAAAAGAATATCTTTTATCAACAATAGACATATCAGCTTCAAAGCCTATATTTTTTTCTATGGTCTTATTACTTTCTTCAAGCTTAGTAAATATACTTGGAGAATTTAATTGTTTTACTTTATCTTTTATATATTCATCATTTTCTAAAAGTTTTAAAGCTGTCCAATTAACAGGGAACTCCAATTTATTTTTATATGTTTCTAGCAAAGAAGAAAGGTTTTTTATTTCATTTTCAATATCTTCACCATAATTTATATTAATAAGTTTTTCATTCTTTTTTGAATATATAGAAGTTTCTATTAATTCTTCTATTCCTCTATTTTTTAAAGCTGATGTTTTTATAATAGGAACACCTAATCTTTTAGAAAGTTTATTGGTATCAATTTCTATATTTAAAGCCTCAGCTTGGTCAATCATATTAAGAGCAATAACCACATTTGCTCCCATTTCTATAAGCTGAGTAGTAAGATAAAGATTTCTTTCTAAATTAGTTGCATCCACAACATTTATAACCACATCAGGTTTATCCTTTAATATGTAATTTCTAGCAACAATCTCATCTTCTGAGTATGCTCCTAAGCTATAAGTTCCTGGTAAATCAATTACCTTGTAGCTTTCACCTTTAAACTTTAAAGTACCTTCTTTTTTTTCCACCGTAACACCGGGCCAGTTTCCTATATGTTGTCTTGATTTAGTAAGCAAGTTAAAAAGGCTTGTCTTACCACAGTTAGGATTACCAGCTAACGCAATAGTTAACATTAATTTTCCCCCTTAATAAAGTTTTAAATTTAGTAAAATACCCAATACCAACTCTAAAAGATTTTTATTTAGTCTTTTAGATAAACCATTTATATATTAATTAAAAAATAAATTATTATATTAAAGTATGTTTCTTATTAATACATAAAATATCTCAATACACCATTTAAAATATAATAATATTCATTATCAATTAAAAACGAAAATATATAGCTTAGATTTCTTTAACAAAGATTTTATTTGCTAAAGTTTTATCTAAAGCAAGACGTGATCCACTTATACTAATTATTAGTCCTGTAGTATCATTTTTAATTACATCTATAATATTTCCCTTTGAAATTCCTATTTCCATAAGTCTTTTTCCTAGGGAATCATTAATAAGCATTCTTTCTATCTGAATAGAACTGCCTTCTTTAGTCAAAGACATAGGTATCATAAAAAGTTCCTCCTTTTAAGATATTAAGTACTAAACTAAAATGCTTTTAGCCTCGTTTTTTCTTAGAGTTAACTTATATCCTCTTACAATAACTTCAATAGGGTCACCAAGAGGAGCCTTACCTGTGATTTCTAAAGTAACGCCAGGGGTAATTCCCATATCTAATAATCTTCTTTTTACAATACTGTCTTTTTGAATTCCTTTAACAATAAGTTTTTCACCTACTTGTTTTTTTTCTAAAGTATTCATTTTGCATATCCCTCCTAATTATAAAAAACTTAATTTTATCTAATTAAAATTATTTTTGTAAAACCAGTAACCCTTTTTCAGTTATTTCCCAACCTGAAATAGAATTTAAACTTTTAGAACTCCCACAACCACATCCACATGATGAGCATTGATCTTGAGAGCAGCCAGATAAAGAGATTTTCTTTATATATCCCTTTTGTTCTAGTTGTTCTTTGTAAATCTCAACCATTGTTTCACTTATATTAAGCTCTTTAGCAATAGTAGAGGATGAGAATTCATTTGAATTTTTCATTATTTTTAAGATAGCTTTTAACATTATATCACCTCTTTACATATCTAAGAAACAAATGATAATTAATCTCAATTGCTATTATAAGGAATTTGATAATTATTTTCAATTGAGTTTTGCTATAGAATATTTCTATTAGAGCAAAATAACTCCTTTAGAAATAGATATCCTAGTAAATACTGGTATTAACTTAGATTTTTATTTTAAAGGAATAAAATAAGTAGGAAATTAAGTTATTTAGGGATGATATAAAATAAAAGATATTAGTTTATGAGTGAAACTATTTAAATAAATTTTATTTGAAGTGAAAATAAAAAAAGTGAGAAATATATTCTCACATAATAGTAAAATAAATTAATTTAAAAATAAGTTTTGAAATGAGGTTACTAAAATAGCAATATAAGGTTTATACATAATTTTATTAAAGTGAATTTGCTGTGTAAGTAAATTTGTATGGAATTTAAATAAAGGAGATGTAGATAGTGAAAAAACTTTCTAGGTAAAACCATACTGTACAAAAGTAAGGAGGTGTTTATGTATAAACCTATATAATTATTTATATGTAATTTCTGTATTTTGGTGAATATTTTTTAGAGGTTATTAAGTATAAAAAAAATAAGAGAAAGAATTAACTTCCTCTTATTAAGAGTGATTTTAAAAAGCAAGACCTAAGTCTGTAGGTTTATGCTTTTTATTTTGATTAAGATTTAGATTAGTTTAAAGGAGATTTTAGGGTAATATTATTATAGGAGTCATTAGTTTATTATATTTATACTTTAGTAAATTTCTTTTAAGTAATTCTTAGATACTGGATTAATAAGATTACTTAAATATAAGGTTCTTTAGTTTATTGATATTTAAAGAGTTTATTCTATTATAAACTTTAAGTAATTATGTAAATGGATTTAATCCATAATTTGGCTTGTAAAATAAATGTGTAGCTAATTTGCAAAAAAAGAATTAGAGGAGAGCATTAATATAGCCACACATTTAATTAACTATAGTTTGTAGTTGTGTCATTTTATATAGCTATTAAAATGAACACTATTTTGAAAGTTATTAATAAAAATATAAACTATTTAAACTTAACCTTTAAATATATTATTTTTGTATCTTCATTAAGGATTATAGACATAGTTTTAGATTTCTATACAATTTACATAAAATAATTTTAAAATTTAAAAATGATTAATATTACCTTAGTTTTTTTATTAATAAGGTTCTACCATCTTGCAAAAAGATTCTAGTGTTAGAAAAGCCATTGTATTTCCAAAAAAGTTCACTTCTTTTATTAGTAGGGGTAAGTTCTATAGTTTTAGCACCTTCTTTTATCATTTTTTCTTTAAGTTTACTATATGCAATTTTACCTAAGCCTTTATTTCTAAATTCTTTGTTTATACAATACTCTAATATTATAGATTTCCCACTTTCATCAATGTATATAATGTAAGTTGCAAAACCTATTATTTTATCTTTCTCCTTAAAAAATATTATTTTTAGAGGGTTAAAATCTCTTTCAGAAAGTTCTAAAACAGAATCTTTATATTCTTTAGATAAAAAATATTCAAAGGTTTCTTTAGAGAGTGGACTTGTTTGAAAAATATAGTTTATATAATCATGGAACATATTCCAAAATAGATTTAAATCTTTAAAGCTTTCAATTTCATAAATTTTAATACTCATAATTAAATATGTAAAGTTTATATTTAATTATAAACTTTATCAAAATCCTCCTTTCAAAATTATAAACCTATATATTAAGTAAAATAAATTAATTAAAAAGTAGGGTTCTCTTAAATATAGAAGGAGATTTTAAAATGAGAACCCTTAATAAGTATGAGTTTTAAATTATATATTTATATATATGATTTTATATAAGGATATATTAATATATGGATTAAATTAAATAATTTTCAATTGGTTTGATTTACCATGACGAAAAATGGAGGTTTTATGGTATAATAAGGGAATAGGGGAAAGTTATTTCATAAACCTTATATTTCTATATAAGGTTTATATTTATGTGCCTAGAATTTCATTAAAAAGTTATTAATGAGAAGTATAGTGAGTTGTTATTTGGTATTATATTTGAATTTTATCTATAATTTAAAACAAATGGGGAGGTGAATGTCACTAATATTATAAAGTAAGTATTTAGAATACTTTATATTTAATGTATTTTAAGACATACTAGGATAAGTTGTAGTGAATTTTAATTAAATTACAATCTTATTTAAAGATTTTATTAGATTAGTGGCTAAATTTTTGAAGTTAATTTGGAAAGGGAAGTTTAACGGTGTAGAGGATCTTCCAATAGGTGAATTGCCTGAAAACGCTGTAAGGTTTGAAGAACCAGAATCAGCTGAGGAGCTAGCTAAAGAAACTAGAAGATTTTTAATACCCGTTGTAATATTTTTGCTTATAGTTATTTTTCTTAGAATAAAAACTAATGGATTTTTTGGAGTGAGTGATGTACTAAATATTTTTGGAATTATCTTAATACCATTTAGTATATTACCACATGAATATTTGCATGCTATATTTTTTCCAAAAGATGCAGAGGTTGAAATGTGGTATTCTATTAAGCAAAGGTTGGCTTTAGTTACATCTAATACAGCCATAACAAAGAAAAGATTTATATTTTTAAGTGTTTTTCCAAACATAGTATTTGGGTTTTTACCACTTATAATATGGATTTTTATACCTAGTGATATGAGTTTTATATCAGGAATTTTATTTACTTTTGGTTTTATAAGTTTAACCATAGGATCTGGAGATTTTATGAATATTTATAATACCATAAAACAAGTTCCTAAAGATGCTATGGTTCAAATTTCTGGGTTAAATTCTTATTGGTTTTTTAAAGAAAAATAAATTAAATGTATATATAATAAGTTTAGGCATATATAATTAAGAAAAAATTTAATATAAAAAGCAAGTAATTTTACTTGCTTTTTATTATTTTTTAAAGAAAAAATAATAAAAAAAATGATATAATAAGTTAAAGTTTTATTTTACTCAATGGATAAAAATTAGAATTAGGAGGAATTCACCATGAATTTTTTTAATAAAAATGAAGAAGAAAATAGTGCTGTAGAAGAGAAAAGTGCTGTAGAAGTTGCTGTAAATGAAGAGGGTAATGTAGAAAATGTTACTTTTGACAAAAGCGAAGCTGTGGCATATGGTGTTGATTTAGAAGCAGAATTAGAAGATGATAAAAAAGATGAAAAAAATAATGAAGTAGATGAACAAGGAGAACTTTTAAATCCAATACCTACACCAGTTAAGCAAGGTGAAAATATGTTAGACTATGTTGTTACTCTTTCAGATGAACAAAAAATTAAGTTAAATGAGCTTATACAAGCTAATGATTTTTCAGGAGTAAGTAGATTGCTTTCAGAGCATAAAAGAATAATTTCAACTCCTAAAGAGTTATTTAACATAGTTTTAAACTTTAATGATAGCAAAATAATTCCTTTTAAATCTGCTATGGTACTAGGATTAGATGAAATAGATGCATTTAATGTTTTAGCAAGACAATATCCTATATTAAAAGAACTTGAAAGAAATAAAATATCCATAAAGAAAATTAATAGGGTTCAACAATCGCAAATTATTCTTGTAGATGGAGAAATGAAATTATCTTAAGTTAATATTAGAAGATTAAATAATCTTTTATTAAGATATTAGATTATTTTTAATAGACAATCTTTAAAGGTTTAAAAAAGAGATTTTATGATTAGAGTTAAATCATAAAATCTCTTTTAACTTATATTAAATAATATAAGATTTTAATATTTAGTTTCTAAATATGTTTTTTATTTTGGCATGAAAGGATAATCTTAAAGATTACTCCTAGTATAAAAAAGCCAAAAAATATACTTAAAAGACTTAATGTGTATATGTGAGTTGATAACAATAAGTCAAAAAATAGACCCATGAACAATCCAAATATAACATAGGCTAAAATAAAAATTTTGTTTTGTTTATAAGTAGAATTTCTCATAAAACAACACCCCTTTAATCCCCTTTTATACTTTCATTATACAACAAAATATAGAATAATAGGTTATGTATGGAAGTTAAGTATTAAATATATAAGTATTTAGATATTTAATACTTTTATTTATAAGAAAGTCATTTTAATGTGTTTTATTTTAATAATTATGTAAAATTTATGGTGTTTTTTTAAGGGGTATAATAGGCTATTAAATAATGCCTTTTAAAAATAAGAGTATAATTTTATTAATAAAATTATGTAAGTTAATTTTTGTAATATTATACATGAATTTATACTAAATGTTAGTTGTATTACAGTAGTTAATTTGACTTATTTATAATTATTTTTTTGAAAAAGAAAGGATGATTATTATGATTAGCGAAAGGGTAGATTTATTAATTAATAATGGTGAGATTTTAGATGAGATTGAAGGGACTTCTGAGAGAAATATTGATAGAAAATATAGTGCCTTAAACCTAACATTAAGAAATGAAATTGCTAACATAGATAGAATAGAAAAAGCAATAAAACTTATAAAAGAAAATACTTCAGCCTTTTCAGAATATAGAAGAAGAAATTTATTGAACTTAGCTGTAAATATATCCTTAGAAGAGGATATGGACAAAGCTTTAAGTGAAATAGAAAACATTTATATTAATCTTAAAAGTGAATTTTCACAAAGTAGATATTTAATGTTAGCAGCAGAAGAAATATTCTTCTCAAGAAATTTTATTAATGTTGAAGAAGTAATAATGAATACAAAGAGTGCTTACAAGTATATGAAGAAAAATCATAGATTTGAGACTAAAAGAGAAGATCTTTGCTCAGCAGCAATGATTGCTATGACTTCAGAAAATCTTGAAGAAACCTTTGATGAAATCAATGAATGTTATGATATTTTAACAGATTGCGGTTTTTCAAAAAATAATGATTTAGAATTATTAAGCAATGTGTTATCAATAATAAATATGCCTGTTGATATAAAATGTGCACAAGTAAGGGATTTAGCAACTAATTTAAAAGAAAATAAGGTTGAGTTTAAGAAATCTTATCTTCCAATACTAGGAATAGCAGTCTTTGTAACTGATGATTACAATAAGTTAAGTAAAAATGTTTTAGATGTTTCAGAGACTTTAAAAGAAAATGAAGGATTTAGATCAGTTACTGTGGATGAAAAAGCTAGAAATATTATGGCTTTAATTTTAGTGGTTAAGGAATATTTGGATAATTTAAAGGATGATTCTAAGCTAAAGATTATAAAGAAATCTTCAGATAAATCCTTAGAGGCTGTATTTGCAATTGCTTCATCTGGTAGTGTTACCATTGAAGAAGTTTTGATATAACTGTTACAGAATAATTAGGTTAAAATTTATTATATAATTAATTTATAAAGTAAAAAGTATTTTTAACAAAAATGGAATGGAAGTTTGTATTTGAGATGAAGGGCATTATCAAAGTATGAAGTTATTTTGATACATGCTCTTTTTCTTTTTAAATAAATTTTAGAATAAAAGTTATAAAATATTTAATAATAAATGGTATAATTAACTGATGGAATAATTGGGATTTTGATTTAATAAGGAGGGGAAAAATGTATAGATATGAATATGTAGAAGCACAAGCTGAAGGTTTCTTTAATAGTGCTAATCATAGAGAAATTATTGATCAATATGCTGAGAGAGGATTTAAATTTATCACTGCAATACCAACTAGTTTTAGCACCTATGGAAGTGTAAAAACCTTTGATTTAGTTTTTGAAATAGAAGTATAGTAATTATATTATTAAAATTATGGATAGCATAAGTAAGATAAAGGAATCTATAATAAACACTTTAATATAGATTCCTTTATTTGTATAATTACATCCAAGTTATTTTAGCTTCTTTTCTTGGTACAGTTCTTTTATATTTAACTTTAGGGTAACCAATAACCATACAGTTTACTAAGGATTCATTCTCTTTTAAGCCTAAGAATTCATTGATTTTAGGGTTTGCTTCAGAGGCTCTTTGTAAAAATCCACTAAAATATGTTCCAAGTCCTAAAGCATTAGTCATAAGCTCCATATTAGATGCTGCAAGAGAAGCATTTACAGTAGATTCTGATTTAACAATTATAAGTGCAGGAGCTTTAAAGAATAGTTTATCTTCACCATTTGGATCTTCTAAGAAATCATTATACATTTTAATCCACATATAACAATATCTTTTTATATTTTCAGGAGTAGTTTCTTTATTTAATAAGTTTTCTCCTAGAGATTTTAAGGTTTCTAGAACTATTTTTCTAAGTTCTTGAATCTTATCTTTTACAACAACATAAGAAACATTTTGAAGATTACTACCTGTTTGAGTAAATCTTCCTGCTTCTATTATTTTTTCAAGTTTTTCCTCTTCAACATCTTTATTTTGGAAAAGTCTTGTACTTCTTCTGAACTTAATAAAATTTAAAAGTCTATCTGAATCAATATCAAAACTATCTTTGTTATATTCTTGAATTTTACTCATATCGTAATCTGAATCTGAAACAGCCTCCTTAGGACAAATAGCAATACAGTGCCCACATTCCATACAGCTTTCATTTTTTATATGAGCCTTACCATCTAACATTTCTATGTCACTAACTATACAATCTTGCATACAAAGGGTACAGCCTATACATTTACTAGTATCCACATTCATCATAATAAATCAACCTACCTATCTAATAATTATATATCCAAATAAAATTATAGTAATTATGAAATTTTAAGACAAGTACGCAATATTTATTTAGTTACTTACAAAAAGTTAAGTATTGAAGTTAATTTTATTTAATTTAATATTATATAATTTATAATGGATTTAAAGTAAATAAGACTTTAGAAAAGTGGAAGTTATTTGTATAAATGCTTTATTTAAGAAGAAGCAAAATAGACTATTAAGAAATATTATTATGTGATATCATTAAGCAGTAAAATAAATTTTAGGACCGGTGTTATATGAAAAAACATAATAAAAGGAAGATTAATGAAAAGCATATAGAACACGCTTTAAAGGTTTTAAGTGGTAAATGGAGATTAAAAGTTTTATGGGAAGTTTCTAGTTATGAAAACATAAGGTTTAATCAGCTACAGAAAAACGTGGATGGAATATCTAGTCTTATGCTAACAAGAGTTTTAAAAGATCTTATAGATAACAAACTTGTTATAAGAACTCAATTTAATGAGGTGCCTCCCCATGTTGAATATTCTTTAACTGACTTAGGGAGAAGTCTATGTCCTATAATAAGGCTTTTAGAGGATTTCGGCAAAAAGACATTAGAATAAAAAATATAAAAAATCAAAATTTACTTAAAATACAGTTTAAAATTAAAGTTTAAAAGAGGAGTTTTAATATCCAAATTAGGTAGGAATATTAAAACTTCTTATTTTTTTATTTAATTTTCAATCTTTAAAATTTACTTATGAAATATAATTTGAATAGGAAATAAAATATGAACAAATTGTAACTAAATGTGGTACAATTTTTATAGAAGTATATTTAAAATAAGCAAATAAGAGTTTGAAAGAAGGAGAAAGCCTTGGAAGTAAATAGTATAATAAAAACTTTAAAAAAGGCATTACCACCAACTATTTTATCTATGGTTTTACTTTTAGTAAATTTAAAGTTTTTTGGATTAAGTAATATAATTATTGCAACTTATATGACTTTAACATTTATAAGAATGAGGACATATCTAATAATTGAAAATAATATTTTTAAGCCTTTATTTATACAATTAGCCATAGGGGGATTAGCCTCTGTTGCAAGTATGGGAGGACTTTTAGAGGTATTAATAAACTTTTTTGGAATAATAATATTGGTTTATTTACTTACAGATGAGTATAATCCGGATAGTTATTTTCCTTACTTAATGGCCTTCGTTCTTCTTCAAATGTTTCCAGTAAAATTTGATCAAATTTCTAATAGGCTTTTAGGAATTTTTGTATCATACATAATAGTTTATTTAGCTTTAATGATTGTATCACCTAAGGGAGAAGATAATAAAATTCAAGAACTAATAAAAAGTGGATTTGAAAATATTCATTCTCAATTTAAAAATCTTTATTATGATGATATAGATAAAGTTAAAAGTGAACAGATAGAGCTTTTTGATATTTGTAGGGAGCTTAATAGATTTGTGTATTCAGGTGGAAGAAGAAAGTACTATCAAATTATGATTGCTTTTCAACATATAAATAATATTATACATGATCTAAAAAGTTCAAAGGAAATAATTGAGGAAAATAAAAAGGAATTTAAAAGGTTTTATAAGTTATTTAAATATCTTGAAAATAATTTTAATGATTATAAATTATGTTATGAAAAGTTAGAGGGATTTAAAAAAGAATTTAAATTCCACAATAAAAATCTTACTTTTTATACAAGTTTAGTTTTAAGATATTTATCAGAATCTATAGAACATTTGAACTATCATAGATTTAACTTAAGGAAGTTTTTAAACTTTAAAAATAACAAGGATTATTTTCAAGTTTATAGTAAATATAACTTTAAACTTAATGAATTTAAACTTAGATTTGCTATAAGAATGTCAGTTATAGTAACTTTAGCTTTTTTCGTAATTAGAAGGTTTTCCTTACCAAAGGGATATTGGTTACCAATGACAGTCTTTATTTTAGCTCTTCCTTTTTATGAAGATAGTAAAGCAAGGGTTTACGCTAGATTTAGAGGAACTATTTTAGGAGTTATAGTAGCATTTTTACTATTTTCTGTTTTTAAAGGACAAGAGATGCATTTTGTTATAATTTTAGTTACAACATTTTTTATGTATGCTTTTAAAGATTATGCAACAATGAGTATATATGTAACTTGCTATGCTTTAGCCATAACTACCATATCTATGAGTGATGGGGAAGCGGTTATATTAAGACTATTATATACAGGAATCGCTGCTATAGTAGTATTATTTGCTAATAAATTTATTCTTCCTAATAAAAATCATGTTGAACTTATAAATATGGTGAAAAGGTTAATTGATTTAGATAAGGTTATGATCACTAAAGTAAGAGAAGCACTAGAAAAAGATTTTGATGAAATGGAATTAAGAAGAATTATTTATTCTTCATATTTAATTAGTGGGAGAATACAAATGCATACAAATCCTAGTGATGAAAAAGAAGATAAAGAAATTAAAAAGTTTATGCTTTCAAATAGTGAATTTACAACTTCAATTATAAACTATGCAGTTGTTTTGAGTAATTCAAATAAAGGAGCCTTAGATTATGAGTACATAAATGAGGGTATAAGTTTGATTGAAGAAAAATTAAGGAGTTTTAAGGAAGAATTTTTTTATAATCCTAATTACATAGGAAGCTTTTGTAAAAACATTCAATTAATAGACCATGAGGATAATTATAAGAATTATTGTTTAATTAAGTGTGTAGACAGGGTTTATAACCTTGAAAAGAATTTAAATGTATTAAAGAAAACAATAATAAATTAAGATAATAATTTTAATATTCAATTTAAAAAATCCTTTATTTTAAAAATAAAATTAACTTTTTACTTAACTTAACATATTTAATCATTTATATGCATATATAAATAATAGTTGCTTAAATTTTATCTTTAGGTAAGACTTAAAGGAGGAGTAGAGATGGAGTTAAAGTTAAGATGCAATTATAAGGAAAGTAATGATGAATTAAAGCAAGTTGAAGAAAAAAATCAAAGTGCAGATGCTTTTTGTTTTAATTGTGAAAAAGGTTTTAGTGTAAATGATGGAGGATACTTCATAGTAGATGAACCATATTGCTCTTTAGAATGTGTTATAGAGGCAATAATAAAAGAAATAAATAGTGAGCTAATGATTAAAAAGATGGATAGAGATAATATTGATCTAAAATATTTATATAATAGTTCAGCTAAGAAAAATTTACTTCACTTAAAAAATCATTATAATTTAGACTCTACTCAAAAGGAAAGAATAATAGAATTTACCAAAGAAAAGGGAGCAATATATTTAGTAGAATTTTTAGAAAAAGTTTTATATGATAATTAAATTTAAAATAATATATTGGTTTAAAGTAATGTTTTAAATTAGAGATAAGATAATATATGTATATAAAATATATGGATTAAAAAGTGCGTAACTATTAGTTATGCATTTTTTTTATTAATTTTAAATTTTAAGGTGAAAATTAAACTAACAGGATATTTAATTAATTTAAAATCGTTAAGCTTGTGTAAAGGAAGTGGTGGTATAATAATTGGAATGCTAAAATATTTAATGTATTTACATAAAAATTAAATTTTAAAAATGTAAAATAAGGAGAATATTATGATAAAAGTACTACTTGTTGAAGATAATATAGAGATTAGTGAAAATATAGTTGAGTATTTTAAAAATGATGTGGAGATAGAATGCGTTTATGATGGATTAGATGCTATAGAATATTTAAATACATATTATTTTGATATAGTTATATTAGATTTGATGCTGCCAGGCGCTGGAGGTATGGAGGTATTAAACTTTATTTCAAAGAAGAGGCTAAATACAGGAGTTATAGTTCTAACTGCAAAAGAAGAGCTTGGAGATAAGCTTAGAGCCTTTAATTTAGGAGCTAATGATTATTTAACTAAACCTTTTTTTATGGAAGAATTAAAAGCAAGGGTAAATGTTATACTTAAAAGCTTAGGAAAGATAAAAGATTCAAACATACTCCAGTTTAAGAGTATGGAAATAAACATGAAGACAAAGAAGGTTTTTATAAATCATAAAGAATTAGAATTAAATGAGAAATTATTTAATCTATTAGAATATTTAGTAATAAATAAGGGAGTTGTACTTTTTAAAGAGCAACTTTTTGATAATATATGTGGATATAACAGTGATGCATCTACAGAAATTATAGAAGTTTATATGAGTAGACTTAGAAAACAATTAAGTCCCTTTGGATATGATAAATATATAGTTACTAAAAGAGGAATGGGATATTTAATAGATGAGAGCATAGAGGATTAGAAAATGAAGAGAAAAGATATATTCTTTAAAACAAAGAGAAGTGTAACTTTAATTAGTGCAGGAATAGTTTTTTTCTGCCTTTTAATATTTGCAATTATAACCACAACATTATATACATCTAGAGTATTTGTAAATGTTGATAATAGTTTACTTCAAGAGAAAGAAAAGGTTCAAAAAGTATTAATTCCTAATCCGCAGGATAGACAATTTTTTGAAATTGGTAAAAATGTTTTACCTCCTACTCCTCCTAATATTATAGCTATTTTATATAGAGGAGATAGGGTTTTATCAATGAATCCTAATCCCTATTTTGATGAAGATAATTTACCAGATTTAGGGGAAGAATCTAAGAGTAAGGTAGAACAAATAACCTTTAAAGGTTATAAGTTTAGAGGAGTTACCATATCAAGTAGAGATATAAGAGTACAATTACTTATGAATATTGATTCTGAAGTTCAATCAATAAACCAATTAATAAAAACCATAATAATGGCTTTAGTAATATTAATAGGAATTGCATTAGTTTTATCATATATTCTTTCTTCAAAGGTAATAAAGCCTATAAAGAAAGCTTATGATAAACAAGTATTTTTCGTTCAAGATGCATCCCATGAGATGAAAACACCTTTAGCTGTTATAAAAGGCAAATTAGAGCTTTTAGCAAATTCTTGGGACGATAAAATAGAAGATCATTTTGAACATATTTCTAAAATGATGAGTGAAGTTAGAGATCTTGAAAAGCTAAATAGTGACTTATTATTATTATCAAAGGAAGATATAGATAATAGCGTAAATATAGTATCCTTTGAGCTAGAGGAGTTCATAGAAGATTTAAGTGAGTTTTATGTTGATTTAGCAGAAGTACAGGAAAAGAATTTTATTGTAAATAGACCTCTTACTCCTGTAATAGTAAAGTGGGATTATAGTAAGGTAAAAAGAATGCTTATAATACTTCTTGAAAATGCATTTAAATATACAGAAGAGGGTGGTAAGATAAGCCTATCTTTTGAAGAAGTAAATAAAAATATAAAGATAATAGTTTGTGATAATGGTATAGGAATTAAAGAAGAGGATATAGGACGTATTTTTGATAGATTTTTTAGAAGCGCAGATGTTAGAGGAAAGAATATTAAGGGTAGTGGAATTGGATTAAGTTTATTAAAATCTATTGGCAAGACCTTAGGAACAGATATAAAGTTATATTCAAAATATGGTATAGGAACAAAATTTGAAATTACAATACCTAAAATATTAAATTAATACTTAACAAAATAATTAGGTAAATTAAATTTAAAAATAGTAGTTTTATTAAAACTAAGAAAATAAAAACTTATAAATATTATGAAGATGATAGCTAAGTTAGTTTTTGATCAATTATTTAGATTAGCTCTTTTCTGATTATATTTATAAGTTTTTTTGCTTTTAGAAAAATTTTTTATAAGCGTTAAGGAACTATTAAGGTTAGCTATTTAAAATAGATTTTGATGAGAGATTGGAGGTGAATTTAGTGAAGGAGAAAAAGTTTAGACATGAGATTAAGCATTATATAAATTACTCAGATTATAGAGCAATTAAAAATAGATTAATGCATATTATGAAAATTGATGCAAATGCTAGTGAAAATAATGAATATAAAATACGAAGTCTTTACTTTGATAATTTAAATGACAAGGTTCTTATGGAAAAGATTAATGGAGTAAATTATAGAGAAAAATTTCGTATAAGATTTTATAATGATAATCACTCTTTTATTAAACTAGAAAAGAAATCTAAGATAAATGGATTATGCTCAAAGGATAGTGAGTTAATAAGTAAAGAGGAATGTGAAAAAATTCTTAAGGGAGATATAGAATTTTTAAGATATAGTAATAAACCTTTATTTATTGAATTTTATTCAAAAATTAAGGGGGATTTATTAAAGCCTAAGAGCATAGTTGATTATGTAAGAGAAGCTTATATATACAGATTAGGAAATGTGCGTATAACCTTTGATAAAAAAATAAGAACAGGAATATACAGCACTAATATATTTGATAGTGAAGTACCTACAATAGAAGCCATAGATAATAATATAGTTGTGTTAGAAGTAAAGTATGATGAGTTTTTACCAGAATTAATACAAGATATTATTCAAACTAATGAGCGTAGAGCATCAGCTATTTCTAAGTATGCAGCTTCAAGAATATATGGATAAGCTTTTTATAAGGTTTGTTTAAATTAAGATAAATCAGAAAAACATGCAAAAATACATTAGTTTAAAATATAGGATTAAATTAGGAGGATAAATAAATGAGCAATCAAGCAGTTAATTTTAGTGACATATTTAAATCAAGTTTTGTTGATAAAATGACATCTATTTCATTTTTAGACATGTTTATAGCAATGATCCTTTCTTTTGCAGTAGGATTATTTATAATGCAGGTTTACAAAAAAACATTTAAGGGAGTTATGTATTCATCAACTTTTGCAATGTCTTTACTGGCACTTACTTTAATAACTACATTAATTATACTTGGAGTTACTTCTAACGTAGTTCTTTCACTTGGTATGGTTGGTGCACTTTCTATAGTTCGTTTTAGAAGTGCTATAAAAGAACCTATGGATATTGCATTCTTATTTTGGTCAATAAGTGAAGGTATAGTTTTAGGTGCTGGCCTTATTCCTTTAGCTATTTTAGGTGCCGTTTTTATAGGAATAGTAATGGTTCTATTTGCTAATAAGAAAACAACAGATAATCCATATATATTAGTGGTTAATTGTAAAAATGATATTAGTGAAAATAGTGTACTTAACATACTATCTAAAAATGTAAACAAATATTGTGTTAAATCAAAAACTATTTCTCCTTCAAATGGAATTGAAATGACAATAGAAGTTAAGTTAAAGAATATAACTACATCCTTTGTTAATGAAGTATCAAAAATAGAGGGAGTTTCAAATGCTGTTTTAGTTAGCTATAACGGAGATTACATGGCTTAAGCTTTAGTTTATATAGATAAATACAAGTAGGAGAGGGTAAATTTATTCTCTCCTATTTTAAATAAATTGAATTTTTGTAAGGAGGGTGAGTTTAAGTGATAAATGAAAAGGCAAGTAAATATATTTCTCTAATAAGTATTTCCTTAGCTGTCATATTTGTTTTTGTATCCGTATTTGCTTTAAAGTCATTTAATTCTACAGAAGCACTTAGTACTAGTGGACAATCTTCTACTATTGATACGGTTTTAAATAAAAATATTGTAACTGATATAGATATAAAGATAAAAGAAAGTGATTGGGAATGGTTAATTGAAAATGCTACAGATGAGGAATATAGAAGTGCAGATATAACTATAAATGGAGAAACTTTTTATAATGTTGGGGTTAGACCTAAAGGAAATTCAAGTTTATCCTCTGTTGCAAATGATGATACAACAGATAGATATAGTTTAAAAATAGATTTTGGACAATATGTTGACGGACAGACCTATCATGGAATAAGAAAACTAGCTTTAAATAATAATATATCTGATGCCACTTATATGAAGGAAGCAATATCTTATGACATATATAATTTTCTTGGGATTCCTACTCCAGAGTATTCTTATTCAAACATAAAGATTAATGGAGAACAGTGGGGATTATATTTAGCATTAGAAGTAATTGAGGAGAGATTTGTTGAAAAAAATTATGGTGAATTAGAAGGTAATTTATATAAACCTGAAACTATGGGAGTAGGGGCAAAAAAAGATGAAGGAAATAAAGATGCCATGCCTGATATGAAAAATAATCAAGGAAGAGAAGGGGGAATGATGAATCCACCTAATATGCCTAACAATGAAGGAAATAATAAAGAGGGTAATAAACCTATGAATATTCCTAATGAAAATCAAAATATGGCTGGCAATATGAATAAAGAAAATGCAGGAATGGGACAAATGTCTCCTATGATGGGAGGAAAAAATAATGAAGGTGCTGATTTTAAATATATAGATGATAATATTAGCAGTTATTCTACTTTAAGAGATAGTGCAGTATTTAAGAGTACAACGGATGAAGATTTTGAAAATGTAATTGAAATGATGAAAAGTTTAGAAAATGGTAGGGATATAGAGAAATATTTAAATGTTGATGAAGTTCTTAAGTACTTTGCAGTAAACACTTTCTTAGTTAACCTAGATAGTTATTCAGGTGGAATGTATCATAATTATTATCTTTACGAAAATAATGGAGTTTGTGAGATACTTCCATGGGACTTAAATTTATCCTTTGGAGGATTTGCCACAAATAGTGGAAGTAGAGCTGTAAATTTCCCTATTGATTCTCCTGTTACAGGTAATTTAGAAAATTTCCCTCTTATAGGAAAACTTTTAGAAAATGATGAATATAAAGAGAAGTATCATGAGTATTTAGATAAGATAGTAAATGAATATTTTAAAAGTGGTATTTTTAGTACTACAGTTACCAATAATGATAAGTTAATAGGAGATTACGTAAAGATTGATCCTACAGCATTCTATACTTATGATGAATACAAAAATGCCATTAAGGAGTTATTAGTTTTTGGAGAGGATAGAACAAAGAGTGTAGAAGCTCAGTTAAATGGAGAGCAAACATCAACGGAATATGGAAACATTGAAACTTCATTAAATTTAAAAGCCTTAGGTGAACAAAATATGGGTGGAAAAATGCCTAATGATAAGATGAATGAAGAAAACTCAGTAAATAATAATGAAGAAAATAATAATGGACAAGCTATTCCAGAAGGTGGAAGACCTTTTAATGGAGGAAACATGGGAGAAGCTCCTAATAATATTAATAATCCTAATGGTAATATGGATAATAAAATACCTAATATGGGAAACATGCCTACACAAGAAAATATACAAGAGGCTATGAAGATATTGAATAACAGGGATTATTCAAGCTTAAGCGAAGAGGAAAAGAGACAATTAAATGATTTAGGAATAAGTGAAGAAAATATAAATATGTTTAATAATATTCCTAAACAAGGAGAAAGAGGAGAAGTTAGAGAAACCTTTAATAAAACATATTATGTAATATTTGGAGGAGTTATCCTAACACTATTAATTTCCCTAGTTTTTGTAACAAAGTATAAAAGAAAAAGATACTAAGTATATTAAAAAGCTACACATAAATGTGTAGCTTTTTCTTTTAGGAACATATAAAAATAAAATTACATATTATATAACTAAAGTATTTTTATAATAATTAATTATCAATTGATAATATAAATTATATATGTGCCTTGATCTTATATGTTTTATTTAAGTTTTAATATATTAATTGATAATATTAGGGGGATAAATATGGAGTCAAGATATTGTGAAGCTAATAAAGTAACAATTATATCTATATTATGGAATATAGTTTTAGCTATAATCAAAATATTAGCAGGTATAATAGGAAAGTCTAATGCTATGATAGCAGATGGTGCACATTCAGCATCAGACATTATAAGCTCTGTAGGAGTATTAATTGGGAATAAAATAGCAAGCATACCAAAGGATAAGGGACATAATTATGGACATGAAAAAGCTGAAACTTTAGTCTCTTTTTTATTAGCTATCCTACTAGTAATTTTATCTATAAAGATTGGGTATAATGGGGTTTATTCACTTTTTCATTTAAATGAAGTGCAAATTCCAACAACTTTTCCTTTAGTTGTATCAGTTATATCTATTATTATAAAGGAATATCAGTATAGAATTACTATTAAGGTAGCTAAGAAAACAAATTCACCGGCACTTAGGGCTGATGCATGGCATCATAGGTCAGATGCATTATCCTCAGTTGCAGCTTTTATAGGAATAGGTGGAGCTATTTTAGGGTTTAAATCACTAGATTCCATAGCATCAATAGTTGTTGCTCTTTTTATAGCAAAGGTAGGAATTGAAATTTTAATAGGTTCAGCAAATGAGCTTATGGATATTTCTATTGATGAGGAGAAGGAAAAGGAAATAAAAACTATAGTAGATGAAGTTGAAGGAATTAAGTCTTTAAGAGAGATTAGAACAAGAAAGTATGGGGCTATGGCTTATGTAGATTTAGTAATATGTGTTGATAAAGATATTTCAGTTTTTGAGGGACATAGGATTGCTAGTGATTTAGAGAATCTAATATTAAAAAAAATGAAATTTATTAAAGGTGTTACTGTTCATGTTGAACCTTTAATATAACTTTAAGATTTATATTTATAAAGTAATTTTAATAAGGATAGATAAACTATCCTTATTTTTTTATATTTATTTAATATGTGGTAACTAAAAAGTGCCTAATTGTTTAAACTAATACAAGTTGCTAAAATTAAATTAACTTAAGAGAGAATAATGTATTTTAAAAGAGATTTTAGGATAAATTTATATAAAAATTAATATTAAAAGTTTGGAGTGAGAAAAATGAATAAATATGAATATATTATAATAGGATTTGGAAAAGGTGGGAAAACACTTGCTGGTTACTTAGGAAAACTAGGTAAAAAGGTTGCTATAATAGAAAAATCAGATAAGATGTATGGTGGAACATGTATAAACGTTGGATGTATTCCTACAAAAACTTTAGTACATAAAGCAAAAGTGTCCTTATATAAAGGGTTAAATACCTTTGAAGAAAAGGAAAGAGAGTATAGAAAAGCTATAGAAGAAAAAAAATCTTTAATAGAAGCTTTAAGAAATAAAAATTATAATATGCTAAATAATAATGAAAATGTAGATGTATTTAATGGAACAGCTTCATTTATTTCAAATACAGAAATACTTATTAATAGTGAAAAAGAAGATATAATTTTAGAGGGAGAAAAAATCTTTATAAATACAGGAGCTACTACTATAATTCCTAATATACAAGGAATAAAAAGTAGCAGTAAAATATATAACAGTACTACAATAATGGAATTAAAAGAATTACCAAAACATTTAGTTATAGTTGGCGGTGGATATATTGGATTAGAATTTGCATCAATTTATGAAAGTTTTGGCTCAAAAGTAACAGTAATAGAGGCCTTTGATAGAATTGCTGGCAGAGAAGATGAGGATATTTCTAAAAGTATAAAAGAAATTCTAGAGAAAAAAGGAATTGAATTCTTATTAGGATCAAAAGTTAAATCTTTTGAAGAAATACATGGAGAAGTTGAAGTTTCTTATGAAAATAGCTTAGGTGAGTTAAATAAAATTACAGGAGATGCAGTTTTAATAGCTATAGGTAGAAAACCAAATACTGAAGAATTAAATTTAGAGGCTGCAGGTGTTAAAGTAACAAATAGGGGAGCTGTAGCAGTTAATAATAAACTAAAAACAAATGTCCCTAATATCTGGGCTATTGGAGATGTTAATGGTGGTCCTCAATTTACATATATATCTTTAGATGATTTTAGAATTATAAAAGACAATTTATTTGGAGAAGGAAAGAGAAGTACTGATGATAGAAAATTTATTCCATACTCAGTATTTATTGAACCAAACTTATCTAGAGTTGGATTAAGTGAAAAAGAAGCTTTAGAAAAGGGCTTTGAAATAAAAACTGCTAAATTAGAAGTTAATAATATTCCAAGGGCAAAGGTTATTGGAGAAACTGAAGGAATGATGAAAGCTATAGTAGATGTAAAGACAAACAAGATACTAGGTTGCACACTTTTATGTGCAGAATCAGCTGAAATAATAAATATAGTTACCTTAGCTATGAAAGCTGATGAGGATTACACTTTCTTAAGAGATAATATATTTACTCATCCAACTATGAGTGAGGCTTTAAATGATTTATTCTCATTAATTTAGTTAAAAATTATAATTTTATATTGTGATGTTAAAAAAGTGGATTCTTAAGGAATCCACTTTTAATTTTTTATAAGTTCATACTAACTTAAAGATGTTCTTCCAATAGAAGTATTATCAGATTTTCTATCTCTTAAAGCAACAATTGGATTTTCTTTTGTTTCAAATCTATAATCTTCATTATTTTTTGAAATAAAATCAACTATGACCTTATGACTTGGAACATCTTCAACATTTTTATTAACTTTATTTTGGAATTCATGGAACGATGAATCAGGACCTAATTTACTTACATCAACGTAATCATCTTTTATAGTTGTATTATTAACAGTATTATCTAATATATCTCTAACATAAGATATATTTTCTCCAAGTGTTAGAAGTTCTGGGAATTCACCATTTGGAATAACTTCTTGCCATTCTTTATTTTCATATTTTTTAAGAAGATCACAAGCTTTATGTAATTGAGCAACTTCCTGAACGAAGCATTGTTCCCATAGTCCTTTAATATATGGATCAACTTCAGAATTATAACAAGAATAATACAAATATGCTTCAGTGTATTTATGCATAAGTAGATTTTCAAGCCATGTACAGTTAGGATCTAAAAGACTTCCATAGTGAGAAACGTGTTGTTCTTCTATTAAGCCTATTTCTTGATAAAGATTTCTTCCAATATCACTAGTATAGAAACCTGCTATATTCATGTAATAATTCATAGTTTGTTGTTCTGCCGCAGTTATTATTGATATATCTAGTTTAGTAATAAGGTCTGCTGTTTTAAAATCAACAAAGTTTCTTATGTTGTCAGCGGGGCATCTATGTTCAGATATGGTTGGTCTACCTGGCATTATTTCTGTATAATGTCCAACTAGATTTTCTGCTTTTGTTCCTTCTTCCATAAATAATAAATCTGAATATCTATATAAATGGTCAAAATCTTCAAGTAATGCAAAATCTAAAGCTTTTTTAACATGTTCATTAGGTTCACGCTTTGCAAGTCTAGCAGTTAAATCTACAGCTAGTTGTTCATAGCTTATAGTAGTCTCTAAAATACTTTCATTAGCAGGTCTTAATGAACCAATTAGCATTTGTTGTTGTTTATCTAATCTTCTAGCAAGGGCAAGTTCTCTTCTAAGTTCATTGTTATTACAGTTTCTAGAGAATTGATGAGAAAACCAGTTTGCTTCAAATTCAGCTCCATTCATTAAAATTATTCTAGTTTTTGTATAAGGATCAACTTCGTTTTTATTATAAGGTTTTGCGTAAATATTTCTCCAGTCTGTGAAATGGTCTTGGATTTTTGAGCTTTTTTCTAAAAATGGATTCATAATAAATAAATCACTACCTTTCCAAATTTTAATATAATTTTAGTATTACAAAATCCTTTTTTAGTATTCATTAATTATGAAAATAATCATTTATTTGTAATCATATGGTACAATTAACTTAATAAAAGACTATTTGGAAAGAAATATATATTATTAAGGGGGGACTTATTTGAGAATAATCGATATTATATTAAGCATAACTATATTGATTAGTAGTGCAGTTAATACAATTATTGGCAAAGATAATAAACTAATGAACTATTCAGAAGATAAGTTAAATGAATTAGAAATATATAATTCTGCTAGTTTAGAAAAATTTATTTTAGAAAGAAATTTTGAAAGTTTATTAGATAAATCTAATAAAGAATTTAGCCATAATATTGAGCAAGACTTAATAGATAATAGTTCAAATGTGGAAGAAGATAATTCATATCCAGAGACTAATAGATTTAATAGAGAAAATAATTTAAAGGATTCTGTTATTAGAGATGGATATGGTGCTTACATTGAAGATGGTTACATAAAATTTGGAGAAAAAAATAAGAGCTTAAGAATTTTTACTAAAGGTAATTATGAAAATGATGGAGCTAAATTAGATTTAGATGTCAATGATTATGATGATACTAGAGAGCTTGAAAATACTTATGGTTATTTAGTTGGAGAACAACCAATTAGTCTAGGTGGTTTAGATAGTCGTTATTACTTTGAAACGGCAATAATAAAAGGGGTGATGGTTGAATATCCTAATATAGTTGTTTTAGATAAAAACTATCAATTAGATGATAAATCGGCACTTTCTTTTAAGAGTAAGGATGGACTAATCGAGTTTTCTTTAGTTAACCTTAAAAATTATAATGATGATGACAGTAAGTTTTTTTATAAAAAAGAAACTAGCTATGGAGAGGTATTAGAATCTATGTGTGGTGATGATTGGTTTTACTCATATACTAAAAAAAATGGTGAGATTATATATAGTTTAAAAGTTTTAGATGGAGATAGATTAAAAGGATTTTCTTATAAGTTTCCAGTTCAATATAAAGATGAATTTAAGCCTATTATAGAACGAAGTAGAAAAACCTTTGAAATGTTTAATGGTTTTCCAAAGAGTATAAATTAAAATATATTTTAACAGTATAATTAAATATAAGTTTAATGTATTAAAAAGTTTAAGAAGATAGGGGTAATTTCATGTATTTATCTCTATCTTTAAATTTTTTATAATAAGGTTTAGGTAAAATAGTAATTAACTTTTTAGTTGAATTATTTTATAATATAGATTTAAAAGTAGAGTAGATAGTAGGTATAAGTAGTTTAGAATAATTTTATTGAAAATAAGGAGGGATATGCCTTTGAACTTAGATATTTTAATGAAGAACTTAGTAAGGCGAACTTCCAGTTTTACTAGAGAACAAGGTAAAAAGTTAATTAAGGAAGCATATGTGAAAGATGTTAGGGGCAAGAGCATAGATGGAATTTATCATATTTATGGGAGTGTATTAAATGATGATAAAAACTGGGATTATAATACACACATAAAAATAAATATGAAAAATAGTGATATTGTTGGTACTAATTGTAGTTGTGAAACCTTTAAAGAGAATAGTAAACATATAAAAAATTATGTGTGTAAACACATTTCAGCAACTAATGATGTTTTTTATTCCTTAGCAAAGAAGAAGATGCAAAATAATAAGTTAAAAAGTAATAATAAAACTCAATTAGTTAAAGAGAAAAATGAGGAACATAAAGGGCAAGAAAAGAGATTTTTATCTTTAGATATAAATATTAAGCACATGGTAAAAGAGGGGATTACTTTATTTAACTGTGAGTTTAGAATTGGTGCAGGAAATTTAAATTTAATACTGGATTTAAAAGATTTCTTATATAAAAATAGTTTAAAAAAGCCTTTAAAATTTAATGATGGATTTACTTATAATCCATTAAAAGATGAGTTTTTAGAAGAAGATAAAAGAGTTCTTCAATTTGTAGCAAGCCATAAGGACATGATAAGTGGAAGATATTTAAGGATTAAACAAAATAATTTAAAGGATTTTCTAAAATTAGTTGATGAAAAGAAAAAAATAAATTTTAATTTTAACTCAATTAATTATGAGGTTAAGGTGAAAAAGGAAAATGTTCCAGTAGCCCTGACTTTAAAGGAAGGCAAAGAGGGATTTGTATTAAGTCACCATAAGAAATTCCCTGTTATTTTAAATAACTTAGGAGATGTTATGTTTTTTGATAGAAACTTATATCTTCCAAGGAAGAGACAGTTAGAATATTACAGTCCAATTCATAAGTTGTTTCTAAAAAATAATACAATCACATATAAGAAGAGCTTAGAGAGTCTAAGAAACCTATTAGAAGAACTGAAGAACATAAGCAAGAATATAGTTTTAGATGAAAATATTAGAGTTTTTAAAGAAAAGCTTATGAAAACAACCTTTAATTTATATAAAAATAAGGGAAAAATTTATTGTAATGTAAAAATTGATTATTGTGGATACATAATTGATTTAATAAGAGATGAAAAAGATAATAGCTTTTTAAGAGATTTAAAAAGTGAGAAATATATAGAATTTCAACTTGAAAGATTTAAGTTCATAAAGAGAGAAGAAGATTTTTGTTTTATAGGAAATGAAGAGGAAATATATGAGCTTTTCTCTAAGGGAATTAAGAGGCTTAGAGAACTTGGAGAAGTTTTATTATCAGAGGAACTTAAGGAGTTTAAGGTTTTAGATTCATCCCTTATTTCATCAGAACTTAAAGAGTTTAGTAATTTCTATAAGCTTAAGTTTGACTTTGGAGATTTTGAATTAAGAGAACTTAGAGAAAGCATAGAGGCTATGAAAAGGGGAGACCGCTTTTATAGAACTAAGAAGGTTTATTTAGATTTAGAGGATCCTGGTATAGTAAACTTTTTAAATCTTCTAGAGGATTTAGGATTAGAAAATATAAAAGATAATGAAGTCTATATAGATAAGAGTAAGGTTTTATATATCCAAGAAAAATTAAAGGATAGAAATCTCTCTTTTATAAAAGGGGGAAATGTTCTTCAAGAAATAGTAGGAAAGCTTCTAAATAAAGAATTTAAGAGAAAGCTTCTTCCAAAGGCTTTAAATGCAGAGCTTAGACCTTATCAAAAAGAGGGGTTTAAATGGATTAATGAAATTACTGATTTAGGTTTTGGTGGAGTTTTAGCAGATGATATGGGACTTGGTAAAACCCTTCAAATAATAGCTTTTTTATTATCTCAGAAAAAAAGCAAAAGCATAGTAGTTGTTCCAACCTCTGTTATATATAACTGGATGGATGAGTTTGAAAAGTTTGCTCCAAGTATAAGGGTTGGATTAGTTCACGGTAGTAAATCTAAGAGGGATAAGGTTTTAAGAGATTTTAAAAGAGGACTTGGTATTAAGATAGAAGAGGAGAATTTAAAAGAAAAATCCTATGAAAAATATGATGTTTTATTAACTACCTATGGAACCTTAAAGAATGATGAAAAAGCTTATGAAAACTTAAGTTTTGATTATTGCATAATAGATGAGGCTCAGAACATAAAGAATCCATCAGCACAAGCAACTTTATCTGTTAAAAATATTAAATCAAGATGCAATATTGCCTTAACAGGAACTCCTATAGAGAATAATTTAATGGAGCTTTGGTCAATATTTGATTTTGTTATGCCTGGATATTTATTTACTAAGGAGAGATTTAGAGAAAGATTTATTTTAGATGAAAGCAATTTAAGTGAATTAAAATCTTTAATAACTCCTTTTATTTTAAGAAGACTTAAGGAAGATGTTTTAAGTGAACTTCCAGAAAAACTTGAGAAAAAATACTTAGTAGAAATGAAAGGAAAACAAAAACAGTTATATAGTTTCTATGTAAAGGCAATAAAGAATCAATTAAATGAAAATAAAAGTTCTGAAAAGAGTGGAAGAGATAAAATTAATCTATTTGCCTATTTGACAAAATTAAGAGAAATTTGTTTAGATCCTTCACTAGTTGTACCAGATTATACTGGAGAAAGTAGTAAGCTTACTGTGGTAAAAGAAATTGTAAAAGATGCTAGTGAATCAGGAAAGAAGATTTTACTATTTTCTCAATTTACTTCAGTACTACAAAAAATAGAAGAGGACTTTAAAAAAGAGGATATTTCTTATTTATACTTAGATGGAGGAACTTCTGCTAAGGATAGAGTAGAGAGAGTTAAAAAATTCAATGAGGATAGTAATATTAAAGTGTTTTTAATATCTCTAAAGGCTGGGGGAGTTGGACTAAATTTAACCTCTGCCAGTGTGGTTATACATTTTGATCCTTGGTGGAATCCAGCCGTAGAAGATCAAGCTACAGATAGAGCACATAGATTTGGACAAGAAAATAAAGTTGAAGTTATAAAGTTAGTTGCAAAGGATACTATTGAGGAAAAAATAGTATTAATGCAGGAGGATAAAAGAGAACTTATTCAAAGTTTAATGGATGGAAAAACTATGGATGGTAAGGGATTAAAACGCCTTACGGAAGAAGAAATTAGTAAATTATTTGAGTAAGAATTTAATAAAAGAAAAAAAGCTAAGATATTTAAACATCTTAGCTTTTTTTCTAATCTTACCATTATCTGTAGTTGGTGGCAAACCAAGTTAGAGAGTTTAAAGAAATAAGACTAAAATTAATCTTATTTATACATAAAAATCATCCAAGTTATTTTTAAAGCAAAGAAGGTTGTTTACTCTAAAAATACAATATAAAAAACAGGCTAACAGAAAATCCGAAAAGTTTATAGTATAACCATACGTTCCTAAAGTATGTTATTAAAATTTAAATATACTATAATTACATTATAAACTACTATTTGCAATATATAAACTAATTTTTAAAATTTGGTTAAAATAAATATTTTTACTAAAGAAAAAAAGGATAATTTTATCTTAGAAAGAAACTATTATTTAGGGAATTCTAAGGGATTTATAGATAACAGAATTTTAATAGTAGTAAGAGGGAAATAGTACTATTAAAATTATAGTTGAATATGAAAAGGGGAAATTTATGAAATTAGAAAGAAAAAATAGTGGGATAATATTTCTTATATTTGGAGTTGTTTTTGTTTTAAACGCCTTAAATCCAGTAATGGAGTTACTGTATATTAAAGCTAAGGGAGAAATTGCAGAGGCAAAAATAGTTGCATATGATTTTATTCAAAGAAGTAGCAGAAGTGGACGAGGGAGTTCTTATAAGTATATCCCTATAATTGAATTTTTTGATGGAAAGGAAATTGTACAGGTTCCTGTAACAATGAATTCCTTAAATGAAGAATTAGATATAATAGGATTAGATGTTAAGGTTAGTTACTTGAAAAATACTCCATCTAAGGTAATAATAGATGATAAACTATTTTGGTTATATGAGATATCTAATTCTTTAGTAGTTGTTGGCTCTTTTTTATTAATGGTTATGCTAAGTCAAATGTCTGTAGAAACATATAGAGGAAGAGAATTAACCTTTAATGTTCCTACAAAGAATAAAATAATATTTTTGATTTCAGGATTGCCAGGAGTTATAGGGACATTTCTCAGTTTTTACTATGGCTTTATTACATTAAAATATAATGGGCTAGGTTTTACTTCGGGAACCTTAATATTATCTTTGTTGATAATAGGGGTATATCTATTGGGAATAGTTAATTTTCTTAAAATAAAAAATAATTATTGGGGTTAGATTTTATTATAAATTCTTTGAATAGTTAATTTAAAATTAATGTTAACTAACTTGATTTTAGGAACTAATAAATTATGTTAGTTCCTTTAATTTTTACATATTTTTTTCTGGTATATTAGTTTTGAAAGTTATTCAGTAATTCTGTTATAATTAAGCAGATGAATTTAGAACTAATATAAATAAGAATTTAACTTTAGGAAGGAATGTTTATAATTACTAATGAGAATAAACAAGCTTTTTAGCAATTTTGGGATATGCTCTAGAAAAGAAACTAATAAAATTATTAGAGAGGGAAGGGTTATTGTTAATGGCAAGCCATGTATTGAGGGGCAATGGGTTGAATTAAGTGATGAAATACTTTTAGATGGAAAACCCTTAGTTCCAAAGGAAAAGATTTATATAGCACTTAATAAGCCTGTAGGAGTTGTATGTACTGCTGCAGAAGAAGTTAAGGATAATATAATAGATTACTTAGGGATAGATGATTATGTTTTTCCAATAGGAAGACTAGATAAGGACTCTCAAGGATTAATAATTTTAACTAATGATGGAGATTTAGCAAATGAAGTTTTAGCAGCAGAAAATAACCATGAAAAGGAATATATAGTAACCTTAGATCAACCTTTTTATGATGATTTTATTGAAAAGATGGAGCGTGGTGTTGAAATATTAGGACAAGTAACAAAACCTTGTAAACTAAAGAGAATAAATGAAAATACCTATTCAATAATATTAACTCAAGGGTTAAATAGACAAATAAGAAGAATGAGTAAGGTTTTTGGCTTTAATGTAGTTAAGTTAGAGAGAATTAGAATTCTTAATATAACTCTTGAAGACATAGAATATGGAAAGTGGAGATATATAAATAGGGAAGAAATTGAGATTTTAAAAAAACTTATAAAATAATTAAGGGGATAACAATGGAAAATAATAAGGTTAAAGTGTGGTTTTTAAAGTTAGTTGTAAGTTTAGTGTCTGTACTAATTATTTATACAATTGCATCTGATTTGTATAAAATAGCTTATCTTGAATTTAAAGGAGTAGAAACAACAGGAAAGTTAATAACTTTTAATGAAAAGATTAATTCGGGAAAGTTTAAGTCAAAATCATATACTCCCGTTGTAAGGATAAAGGTTTACGGACAAGAGATTGATGTTCCTGCAAAGTTAAATAAAATTGATAAAGACTTAGTTGACTTTGTTGGAGATGAAGTGAAAGTTAAATATTCTTCTAAGGATTATAATCTTTTAATTATAAATGATAAAAAATATCTTTTAAATAGAATTAATTACATGCTACTAACAGTTCAAATTTTAATATTTGCTTTATTATCTGTTTGTATGAAGGCTACTTGTGGAGAAGATGGTAAAGTAAAGTGGATTATGAAAAAGAAAAATCCATTTTTAAATTTAATTTTTCTTATTCCTGGAGTAATATTTTCATTTTCATGGATTTATTATCAAATAATATTAGGGAAGTATGCCATGGAACAGTTTGACTTTATAGGTGCATTAGGTACATTTATGTTTTTATTAGTTTATATTATTATTGCTTATAGTTTTATTAAAAGTAATAAGAAGTTTCATAAAGTTTAAACAAAACAATGAAAAGCTCAAAATAAACTAGAAAATTATATTTATTAAAATAGTTTGTAGGGTTGACACTTTGAAATTAATTGCATAGAATGAAATTAACAATAGAATATTAATCGGTAGGTGAGGTTACCACCGGGATACGGATTGCTGCCGCAAAATAGTGGAGACACTATGAGAAGGTTAGCAGGCTATGTCGAGAAACAAGGCATAATCTAATGCAATTTCATTGCCCAGTGAAGCTAAAACTTGAACGATATTATACTTAAGCAAATTTTTTGCTTATAGTTTTATTTTGTTTGAATTTAATCCTTACCTAATTTTAGGTGAGGATTTTTATATTTAAATCAAAAATTATTTGAAATTATTTTAAGAAAGTTGAGGTGGTAGTAATGGATACGGGGAGTAGTAGAGGCATAAAAGTCACAGGCGAAGTACTTTTTATAAAAAATGCTTTAAGAATATTTTATTTCATATTCTTACTGCCATTTTTTACTTAGCTTAATATAATTAAATAAGGTAAAAGTATACTTTTGTCCTGTACAATGTCTTTACTTCCTAAAAATTATTTAGAAAATTAGGAGGTAAGAAGGATGAAAAAGAGAACAGAACAAAAAGTTATAAGTGAAGTTTTAATCAATGAAAGATTAATAAAATCAAGCAAGATGATCAAAGAAAATTTATTAAAGGAAATGAAAAATACTTTAAATGGATATAGCAAAGAAGAAGTTGAAAGAAGAATTCGTAAATATGGCAAAAATGTAATTTCACATGAAAAGGGTGATTCAGTTTTAAAAAGACTTATTGAATCCTTTGTTAATCCATTTACAGTTGTACTTTTTATTCTTGCAATAATATCAGCATTTACAGATATTATTTTACAAGCTCCAAAGGATAGGTCCTATAGCACAGTAGTAATAATAATCACAATGGTTACTATTAGTGGAATATTAAAGTTTGTTCAAGAAAGCAAATCTAATAATTCAGCTGAAAAATTAAAGGATATGATAAAAACAACAGCTACAGTTGAAAGAAGAGGTAAAAAAGAAATTGAGCTTTCACAAATTGTACCAGGAGATATAGTTTATTTATCTGCAGGAGATATGATTCCAGCAGATGTAAGAATAATATCTTCTAAGGATTTATTTGTTAGTCAAGCTTCATTAACAGGTGAAAGTGAACCAGTTGAAAAGTTTAGTAAAGAAATAAATTCTAATATAAATAGTCCTTTAGAAAGTACAAATTTAGGCTTTATGGGAAGTAATGTAATAAGTGGCTCTGCTATTTGTATTGTAATTTCAACTGGAGATTATACTTACTTTGGTTCTATGGCAAATACAATTACTAATGACAAAGTTGTCACTAGTTTTGAAAAAGGAGTAAATTCAGTTTCTTGGTTATTAATTAAATTCATGATGTGCATGGTACCAGTTGTATTTTTTGCAAATGGATTAACTAAGGGAGATTGGGGTGAATCATTTTTATTTGCATTATCAGTTGCAGTAGGTTTGACTCCAGAAATGTTACCTATGATAGTTACAACAAACCTTGCAAAGGGTGCTGTTAAAATGGCAAAGAAAAAAACTGTTGTAAAGAGTTTAAATTCAATGCAAAATTTTGGAGTTATGGATGTGCTTTGTACTGATAAAACAGGAACATTAACTGAGGATAAAATTGTCTTACAATATCATCTTGATGTTCAAGGAAATGAAAATGAAAGAGTTCTTAGACATGCTTTTTTAAATAGCTTTTTCCAAACAGGATTAAAAAATCTTATGGACTTAGCAATAATAGATGAAGCTAACAAATTAAATCTTAGTTATTTAAAAGAAAAATATACTAAGGTTGATGAAATACCTTTTGATTTTAATAGAAGAAGAATGAGCGTTGTAATAAAAGATAAGAAAGGTAAAACTCAACTAATTACTAAAGGGGCAGTTGAAGAAATGCTAAAAATTTCTTCAAAGGTAGAATATAGAGGAAAAGTTGAAAGTTTAACAGAGGAAATAAAAAAAGAGATATTAGAAATAGTTGAGAGATTAAATAGTCAAGGTATGCGTGTCATTGCAGTTTCACAAAAAACTAATCCTTCTGTAGAGAGTGTTTTTTCAGCAGTTGATGAATCTAATATGGTTTTAATGGGATATCTTGCTTTTTTAGATCCACCAAAGGAATCTACATTATCTGCAATTAAAGCTCTTAATGAAAATGGAGTATCAGTAAAAGTTTTAACAGGAGATAATGATGGGGTTACAAAATGCATTTGCAAACAAGTTGGAATAGAAGTAGAAAATATTCTTTTAGGATCACAAATAAGTGAAATGGATGATGAGGAATTAAAGAAAAAAGTTGAAAAAATTAATGTTTTTGCAAAGCTTAGTCCAAGTCAAAAGGCTAGAATAGTTAGAATACTTCGTGAAAATGGACATACTGTTGGTTTTATGGGAGATGGAATTAATGATGCAGCAGCAATGTGTGAAGCAGATGTAGGAATTTCAGTGGATACAGCGGTTGATATTGCTAAAGAATCTGCAGATATAATACTTTTACAAAAGGATCTTATGGTATTAGAACAAGGGGTTATTGAAGGAAGAAGAACCTTTGGAAATATAATTAAATACATTAAAATGACTGCAAGTTCTAACTTTGGAAATATGTTATCTGTAGTTATAGCAAGTGTATTCTTACCATTCTTGCCAATGTTACCTATTCAAATACTAGCATTAAATTTAATCTATGATATTTCTTGTATTTCAATTCCATGGGATAATATGGACGAGGATTATTTAAGAAAGCCTAGAAAATGGGATGCTTCCTCAATAGGTAAGTTTATGATATGGATAGGTCCTACAAGTTCAGTTTTTGATATAGTAACTTATATTATTATGTTTTTCATAATTTGTCCAAGCGTTGCAGGAGGACATTATGGTGCACCTGGCGTAGATAATTTATTATTTATTTCAGTATTTAATACAGGATGGTTTGTTGAGAGTTTATGGTCTCAAACCCTTGTTATACACATGATTCGTACTCCTAAACTTCCATTTATAGAAAGTATTGCATCATTACCAGTATTAGCAATTACAACCTTATCAATAATTATTGGAACAATTATTCCTTACACTTTTTTAGGAAATTCATTAGGCATGAGTAGATTGCCATATACTTATTTCCCTTGGTTGTTAGGAATAGTAGTATGCTATATGGTTCTTGCAACAATAATGAAGAGTGTATTTAGAAAACATTATGGAGAGTTACTATAAAAAATGTATATAAATTTATCTACTTATTTAGAATAATAGTTATATACATTGTATTATTATATAAATAAGAGAATTATTAAATTTATAGTATGTATAAGAGGTGATGAGAATGGATATTTTATCAAAAAGCATAAAAAATAAGGTGGTTATAGTAACAGGTGGTACTAGAGGAATAGGATTTGCTACTGTGAAAAAATTTCTAGACCATGGTGCTAAGGTTGCTTTATGTGGTTCAAGAAAGGAAACTGTGGATAAAGCATTAGAAGAATTAAATCATATTAATCCTAATTATGATGCAATTGGATTTTATCCTAACTTATTAGATAGTAATGAAGTAAAAGAAATGGTAGATAAGGTTTTAGAAAAATGGGGAACTATAGATATACTTATAAATAATGCAGGAGTTAGTGATAATAAGTCAATATATACCCAAAGTGATGAGGATTTTTCAAAGATAATTGATATTAATGTGAAGGCTATCTTTAATTGCACCAAAGCTGTTTCAGAAATAATGAAAAATAAAAAATATGGAGTAATTTTAAATACTAGTTCTGTTGTAAGTTTATATGGACAAAAAACAGGAGTAGGATATCCTACATCTAAGTTTGCAGTAAATGGATTAACAAAGTCTTTAGCAAGGGAACTTGGAAAGGATGGAATAAGAGTAAATGCTGTAGCCCCTGGAATTATTGCTACAGATATGGTTGCTGCTTTAGATAAGAAATTAGTAGATCAAATAGCTCAAAATGTACCTTTAGGAAGAGTTGGAGAGCCAGAAGACATAGCAAATGCTTTCTTATTCCTAGCCTCTGATATGGCAAGTTATATAAGTGGAGAAATATTATCTGTAGATGGTTCTGTAGTACTTTAATATTTTAAATTTAACACACAAAGTATATATAGATTTAAAACTTAAGTAGTAAATATTTCATGGCAGTAAAATCAATTGAATTATTTGTAAATTATATGTTAAGGATACTTAATTTAAAATAAGTATCCTTAATTTTTTATATTTAAAGTATAATATGGTAAAATTTGATTTATTTATCTACTAGGTATAAACTTAAAATATATATTACAAGTTTTTACATAATAAACATTATTTTATTTATAATTATATTTTTAACAAAGGAAGTTGGGGAGGAAATGAACATAAGTCAAGTAATAATAAGGATAATATTATCTATAATTATAGGAGGTCTTGTTGGATATAATAGAGAGTATAAAAATAGGCCAGCGGGATTTAGAACTCATATGTTAGTATGTTTAGGAGCCACTATTGCAGCCTTAATTCAGGTACAAGTTGGTTATTTTGTACTTGAAGAAATAGCCAAGAATCAAGCTATGTCAAGTATATTACATGTTGATGTAGGAAGAGTTATATGCCAAGTTATATCAGGGGTAGGATTTTTAGGAGCAGGAGCTATAATTCAAACTAAAGGTACTGTAAAGGGTTTAACAACAGCTGCCTCTATGTGGGCAGTAGCAGGGGTTGGTATTGCTATAGGAATGGGATTCTATGTTATAAGCATTTTAAGTGGTGTTAGTATATTAATAGTTTTAATTTCTCTAAAGAAATTTGAAGATAGATTTATAATAAACACTAGAAACTTAAGTATAGAAATAAGGTGTAAAGATCTTAAAGCATTAAATGAAATAAATGATTTTTTTGAGGAATATCAAATAAAAATAAGTAATATTGAGTTAATTAGTGAAGAGGTTTATCAATATAAAATAGAAGCTCCACAGTTTGTAACAATAAATGAGATTATAAGTGGGCTTATAGCTAATGAAAATATAAGTAGAGTAAAGGAAATAAACTATAGTTGCTGAATGAATTTATATCATTTGGATAACTTTTCTAATTTTAGATAATACGGTACCTTATTTAAGAAAAAATTTTATAAAATAATTAAAGTGTATTAAAAAATAAATTGTATTTAATTGTACTTTTCTTTTTAATACACTTTATTTATTATTATATGAAGTAATTATATTTTAAATATTATAATTTAGAATATCTTTAAATACTTTATTATGTTCTAAATCCTTACTTAAAGCTTGAATTACATATATTATATTTTTTTCTGAAATTTCATTTTGTGATGAGATGTTCCAAAGTATTAAATAGCTTTTTATTAGTTTATAAGTATTTATAAGCTTATGAATACTTTCATTTAAATCACCACCTGTATTAAAGGGAATTATATCCTTAAAAATTTGATTTACTAAGTAATTTTCAAATATGTATGAGTACTTCTTAAAGTAAGTATCAAAGGAGTTTAAGTCATATTTATGTATATTGTTAAATAAATTTTGATCCTTATTTAAATCTAATAACAATTTCTTTAGCCTAGTACCAATGACTTTTCTTAAAAGTTTTTCATCTAATATAATCTTAAAAAAGTTATTGGTAATACTAAGTGGAATAATTTTCTTAGAATCAATAAATTCAGTTATATTTGATGGATATTCAGTTATTTTTTCAAGTAAATCTTCAATTTCATAAAAGTTTTCTTCAGTTTTTAGATCTTCTAGACTTTTATAAAAGGCTCTTAATAGACTTAGTCTCTTCTCAATAGAGAAATTTCTGTTTTGCATAATATTTATTGATATAATTCTTATATCCCAAAAATATTGAATTAAATTATCTGAACCTATAAAAGCTTCAGTATCTATTACTCTGCGTATTTCTAGGAAATCTTCAGGAAGATCTTCTTCTATTTCTATAAATTCCATTTTTTCTTTATTTAAAAAAGCTTTAGAACAGATTTCTTCACAGGAAGGAAGTCCGCTTTTCTCATATATATCATCTATAATATTAAAAACTCTAGGATATCTTCTACAGGTTATAGATAAGTTTTCTTCGCCACATTTACCGTGAATTTCACAAAGTAAGTTTTCATTTAAAAAGGGGCATTTATTATCTTCTGTTATTTTCATAAATCCATAATTAAAAGAATCATCTGATTGAGAGTTTTTTATGTATTTTCCAGTTATTAATTCTTTTAGATTTCCTTTATCATTTTCATACTTTTTAAAAGTATTTTCATCTATGTTAATGTCCCAACCAGCACAACAAGTATCAGTGCAATTAGGACCTATGCATTTAAATGTCTTCATATATTTTGGAATAAAAAAATTTGTTTTCAAAACAACACCATCTTTCGTGTAAAATTATACTGCCTTAATATTTTATCACTTAGTTTTATAAATAGTTAGTAATTTTTTTAGAAAGTAAAATTAGTAAAGAAATAAATTAATATATTAAATTTTCATTTGTAAAATTAATGAAAAAGTATAGTTTTTTTAGGGGTTCATGATTAAAATAATGTTATTATTTAGTTAGTTGGAAATTTTTATAAATAAATTCTTTTGATTTATATGACAGGGAGAATAGTTTTGAATATTCAAATTAGAAATATGATAAAATCAGATATTATTAACTTTAATAAAGAGTTTAAATTACAAGGGTGGGAAAAACCTATTTCATTATTTGAAAAGTATTATGAAGAGCAAGAAAATGGAATTAGAAGAGTTTTTGTAGCATGTAATGATAAGCAAGTCCTTGGCTATGCAACACTAATTCCAAATGATGAAAATGGACCTTTTGCCAATAAGAAAATTCCTACTCTTCGTGATTTTAATGTTCTTGAGAAATATCAGAATAAAGGTATAGGTACAGCTTTACTTGATAAAATTGAAGATACTGTTAAAGAATATTCTAAAAGCATTTGTTTAGGGGTTGGGCTTCATTCAGGATATGGTTCTGCTCAGAGAATGTATGTAAAAAGAGGGTACATTCCTGATGGTAGTGGAGTTTGGTATAATAATATGCTTTTAGAGCAGAATGCTCAGTGCAGAAATGATGATGATTTAGTATTGTATTTAATTAAAGAATTTATTTAATATAAACAAGATATAAAAAACAGTTAAGCTTTGATGCTTGACTGTTTTTTATTACATCAAGTACCTTTGATTTTTAATGTTTTATAAATAAAATTATTTGCTATAATAAATATTTGATAATCAAAATAATTCGTGATATAATAATGACTTACAAAATTCTTTTATGAAGGAGAGTATATGAATACAACACATATAAAACAAGAAAATAAAACTAAGAAAAGATCGAGTAAGCTTAAAAAATGGATTTGTGGAATATTAGTAGGAATAATAATATGTATTATTTTATCTTTAGGATTTGGAGGAAACTATTTATATAATTTAGCTATAAATCCAGATACACCAAAAGATATAGTCTTTGAATCAACTGAAAGTAGTAAAGATGTGGTTACAATAAATAGTACAAGTGGACCAGTAAGTATTTCAAGTGAAGAATGGCTTTTAAAGGAAAGTGGTTACGAAGATTTATATATGACTTCAAGAGATGGGCTAAAATTACACAATTATCTTATAAAAAAACCAAACTCTAATAAGTGGGTTATTACAGTACATGGCTATAAATCTCAAGGAAAATTAACATCATACTATGCAAAAAACTTTTCTGACATGGGATATAATGTTATAATCCCTGATTTAAGAGGTCATGGCACTAGTGAAGGTGATTATATAGGAATGGGATGGGACGAGCGTTTAGATATAATAGATTTAATTAATTATATAATAAAAGAAGATAAAGGGGCAGAGATAGTTTTATATGGTATATCAATGGGGGCAGCTACAGTTCTTAATACATCAGGAGAAGAACTTCCAGAGAATGTTAAGGCCGTTGTAGCAGACTGTGGATATACTAGTGCATGGGATGAATTTGCTTATCAGTTAAATAAACTTTTTGGTCTTCCAGCTTTCCCTATGATGCATATAGCAAATTTAATAACAAAAATTAGAGCTGGCTATTGGATAAATGAATCGTCACCTATTGATCAAACTGCAAAATCAAAAACACCAACACTCTTTATTCAAGGAGATGAAGACACCTTTGTTCCTTCCTTTATGGTAGAAGAACTTTATAATGCCTCTTCTGCTGAAAAGGAAAAATTAATAATAAAAGGAGCTGGACATGCTAAGGCAAGTAAGGTTAATCCAAAACTTTATTGGGAAACAATAGATGGTTTTTTAAATAAATATGTTAGTTAGTTTTAAGGGATAAAATAAACTATAAGCAACGATAGAATAAATAATACAAGCAAAAAAGCTTTGAAAAATTTAATAGATCAGATTAAATAATATCTAAAAAACAAACAGTAATATTTTATTACTGTTTGTTTTTTTATCTTAAATATATGATTTTAAATTTTTATTAAATAGCAGCTTTAGGTGAAAATTTAGCTTTAAGTATTCCTACTATAGCAGGTAAAATAGAAACAACTATTATACCTATAATAACTATTGAGAAATTTTCAGCAATAATTTTTATATTACCAAAGAAATATCCTAAACTTGATACAAGTATAACCCAAATAAATCCACCAACTGCATTGTAAGTTAAAAAGTTTTTATATTTCATTGTTCCTATACCTGCAACAAAGGGAGCAAAGGTACGAATTATAGGAATAAATCTAGCTATTATTAAGGTTTTTCCACCATATTTATCATAATAAGTATTAGTTTTATCAATATACTCTTTTTTTATAAGTTTAGAATTAGCAAGTAATTTGCTACCTAAAAATTTACCAATACTATAGTTTAAAGTATCTCCAAGTATGGCTGCAATTAATAATAATGGTACTAATATGTAAATATTAATCATGCCTAAAGCACAGAAAGTAGCTGATGCAAATATTACTGAATCTCCAGGAAGAAAAGGAGTTACTACTAATCCTGTTTCCGCAAGGATTATTGAGAATAAAACCAAGTAAGTCAAGGTTCCATAATTATTGATAAAAACACCTAGATATTTATCTAAATGTAATATTAAATCAAAAAAATTGCTTATTAAGTTCATAAAAAATCTCCTAACTAAAATGAATAAATCTATTTTTTATTATATTACTAATTTAAATATTATTCATTAATTTTTTGAATAAAATGTTAATTGAATCCAGTAATTGGTTTGATTCTACTAATATTTAGATATTTATATAAGTTATTGCTTATTAATATTCTAAATAAAAAGTATATTAGTTATTAATGTTTAAATATTATAATAAATATATAGAATAGTTGTTCATGATTTTACATGATTTAAGAGGAGAATATAAATGGAGAAATTAACAGTAGAAGAAAAGCAAATATTAAAAGCTAAGGGTATATTAAACCAAAAGCAAGAAGAATTCTATGCTATAAGGTTTTTAAGTAAAGTTGGATATTTTAAGGCAGAAGAGATGATTGCTTTATCTGAGATTGCTAAAGAATATGGAAATGGAGAATTAAGTTTAACTAGTAGATTAACTGTGGAAATACCTTATATAAAGGAAGAAAATATAGATAAAGTAGTAGAAATATCAAGAAAAAAAGGTCTTAGAATTGGAGGAGCAGGAAAAACTGTTAGGGCTATAGTTACATGTAAGGGAACTGTTTGTAAGCATGGACTTATTGATACAAGAAAAATTGGAGAATTATTTGAGGAGAAGTTTTTAGGAAGAAAGGTTCCATCAAAATTTAAAATAGGAGTTTTCGGATGTATAAATAGTTATGGTAAAGCTCAAAGCAATGATTTTGGTATTGTACCAATTGTGAATTCAGAAAGTAAGGAAGTAGAGTTTTTAGTTTTTATAGGTGGAAGAGCTGGGAGAAAAGCTAGGAAGGCAGAGCCGATGAAGAGAAGATTTAAGGAAGAAGAATTATTAAAACTTCTAGAATGCACTATAGATTATTATAATGAGCTTGCAGATGAAAAAGAAAGGTTAGCAGAGATTATTGAAAAAATTGGAGAAGAAGAATTTGAAAAAAATATAATAAAAAGATTTAATGCTTAAATATTGCTATAAGTATTTTGAAAAGAGATGATATGCTTGATTGATAAGAAAATAGTCATTGAAGAGAACAGTTATTTAGAAAAGTTTTTTGAACACAATAGAAAACATGAAGATTATATAAGAAATAGAATATATAAGTGTACATTAGATTTAATAAATAATAATCCTCATAAGATTAAGAAGGTAAGAGGATATAAGTATAAGGGTAAAACCATATATGAATATAAGATTCCCTTAGAAGCTGGATTGGACTGTAGGGTTGCATATATTTTCTATAAAGAAGAGATAATTATATTTTTTATTTCAAATATAATTATAAAAAATGAATTCACAAAATTAGTTTCAAAATTAAAGGATGTAAAGAAAATATAAAAGGAGATATATAAATTGGTAAGTATAGCAGATTTTGTAGATGTTGCTTTATATACAGTAAAAAGAATAGAAATAAATGATAAAGTTAATTTTAAAACATTTAAAAAAGATAGAGAAGTTGAAATAGAAAAAATAGATAAGGGGTTATTCAATGTAAGTGAAAATGGGTTTAATAGGGAAGTGTTTTTAAATCTTCATGAAAAGGACTTAAAGAGAACTTTGAAATATTTACAAAAGAAAGAGTTTCCTAAAAGCAATAAACTTTGGTATAAAATAATAAGAACAAAGAAATAGAAATATGATTTAAATATTATATAAACTTTTTATCTGTTTTAAAATAGAATATAGTGTAATTAATAATATTAAGGAAGAATTTACATGATTAATTCAAATGATAAAATAATTTTAGATTCTAAATTAGGAAATGTTATATCAAAAGAGGATAGAGATGAGGAATTAAAAGAAAAATCTCCTATAGAGTTAAGTGGATTAAGGTGTATAAAAACCATGAATTCTTCATTTATAGATTTTTATAAAACTTATGAAGAAGAGGATCTTTTATTAAATAAAGAAGATAATTTAATAAAAAATTCTAATCTTATTGAAAGTAGAAAGGCAAGTTCCTTTAGTAGAAATGAAAAAAAGAATAATATTCCACTTAATATAGCAAATAAGTTCCCAATTGAAACTGAATTTTTAACCTTAGAGAATTTAGAGCATAGTAATCTTCTTAGAATAGTAGATGAAGAAAAAGAAAGTATCTTAATACCTTATTTATTAGATAAAACTCCATATTTAGCCTTATTAAATAAAAATTATGAATCTTATATGCTAAAACATAATTTTAGGGGTGAGGGTTTTACTATAAAGGATTTATTTGTTTTGAATTTAGGAAAAGAAGTATTGGTATTCATAGGTTTTCAAGTAGACACTAAACTAAACAAACTTCATATTTTGAAAGTAAAAGATGGAAAGTTTGTTAAGGCTTTTAATGAAAATGAGTACTATTATAGTAAGGTATTTTTGGAAAATTTAAATAAGGATAAGGAAGCTGAACTTATTATTTGGATAAATGAAATAGAGGAAGCTTACAAAATAGAGATTTACTCTATTAAAGAAAATGGATTAAAGAAAACTAATAAATTTGATAAAGAATATTATGGAAAAGTAGTAGATTATTATAAAAATCTTATAGAGAGTTATGGTAATAAGAGGATATATTCTTATTATTTAGCCTTAGCTTATGAAAAAAGGAGAGAGTATAGAAAGGCTATAGCTGTAATTGATGATGCATTAGAGGAAGAATTTTCATATCCATCTGTAGAAAAATTAAAGGAATTAAGAAAGAAGCTAAAAAAATTAATTAAATAGTTTGAGTATAAAAAATAACTATATCTAAGTGTTAGAATTTAATTAGATATAGTTATTTTTTATATTTTATATTTTATATAATTAAATTTGTACATATATATAAATATTGTTTTTATAAATTTATGTATTTAATATAGATAATAATTTTAATTTAATCATACACTTGTTTTTTATGATAAAATTAAATTCTAATAGTATATAAGTAAAGAAGGATGAAGTTTATGAATTCAAATTTATTAGAGGTATTATTAGATAACATACCTTATTCAGTATGGTTAATAGGAATAGATAGTAGATTTATTTTTGTAAATAAATATTACTCAAATGCTTTAAAGTTGAGTAAAGAAGAGATAATTGGAAAGAGTTTAAGTGAAATTTATACTAAAGAAGTGGCAGATGAATATATTGGAAATTATAAGTTAGTAATAGAAGAAGGAAAGCCAAAACTTTTTTCAGGATATGAAAATGGATTAGGATATCCAAATGGAGCTTTTCTAGAATGTTATTTAGCACCTATAAAAGAAAATGGAGAGATAAAGTGTTTTTTAGGAATTCTTCAAGATCAAAGTGAAAGAAAAAAGTATGAAGAAGAGCTCATAAATCAAAAGGAACTTTTAAATACTATTGTGGAATCTATTCCAGATGGGATTTATCATAAAGATAAGAATGGAAAATATTTAAAATGTAATGATACTTTAGTTAATGAATATTATAAAAAAAATAGAGAAGAAATAATTGGGAAAGACATAAAGCGTATTTCTAAAAAATCTTCTAATAGAAATAGCCTTTTTAAGGGAGAAAAAATACTAGATGATTTTATAGCTCAAGATAAAGAAGTTATAAATACAAAAAAGAAAGTCAAGGAAAAAATACGAGTAAAGCTTAATAGAAAAGTAAAGTATATAGAATCTATTAAAGTGCCTGTTATAGATAACAATGGCAGTGTAACAGGTATTGTAGGTGTAGTGAGAGATGTAACTGAGAATGTTGTTTTAGAAAATAAATTAAAAAAAATGAGTTACAGAGATAAACTTACAGGACTTTATAATAGAGCTTATTTTGATGAAAAGCTAGAAGAATTAAATAATGAAGAGTTTTTCCCTTTAAGCTTTGTAATGGGAGATTTAAATGGACTTAAGGTTATAAATGATGCTATTGGACATTTAGAGGGAGATAAAATTTTAAAAGAAATTTCAGGGGTAATAAAAAATTCTTGTAGAAAAGATGATCTTATATTTAGATGGGGTGGAGATGAGTTTTGTATTCTTTTGCCTAAGACAACAGAGGAAGAAGCAGAGGCTATATGTAATAGAATAAGGAAAAATTGCAAGCTCAATCATAAAACTATAATTCCTTTAAGTATAGCACTTGGAGTATCTAGTAAAAAAGAGGCTAAAAAACCAATAGATGAAGTTTTAGTAGAAGCTGAAGATAAAGTTTATAGAGAAAAATTGGTGAATGAAAAACGTATAAAAAAGAATATAATAGACTCATTAAATAAAGAGCTTTTTTTAAGACATGATGATATTAAAGATCATATAAATAGAGTTAAAAAGTATGCTGTTGAACTAGGTAAGAAGATGAACTTATCAGAAAAGGAATTAAAAAAATTAAAAATGCTAGCTAAACTTCATGATATAGGCAAAGTAGGAATTCCTGAGGAAATACTATCTAAGCCAGGTGAGTTAACAAAAGAAGAGTATGAAATAATAAAAACTCATGCTGAAAAAGGATATAGAATTGCTATGTTTAATCCAGAGTTTAAAAAAATAGCACCATGCATATTAGCTCACCATGAAAGATATGATGGTACTGGATATCCATTAGGACTAAAAGGTAATGATATTCCACTACTTGCTAGAATTATAAATGTAGTAGATTCTTATGATGCTATGACAAATAAAAGGGTCTATAAAGGAAGCCTTAGTGCTGAAGAAGCTAAAAAGGAGCTTAAAAAGAATTCTGGTACTCAATTTGATCCTATGATTGTAGAGGAATTTTTAGAGTTAAAAAGAATTTAAATATATCTTATAATTTTGTAATATTGTTTAAAGATAAATATGAAATTTATAATTAATGGGAGTGGAACAATGAATTTTTTTGATTTAGTTAATAAAAGAGAAAGTGTAAGAGGGTATTTAGATAAAGAAGTTGAAAAAGAAAAGATAATAAAAATAATAGAAGCAGCAAGGGTAGCACCATCAGCTTGCAATGCACAACCTTGGAAATTTGTTGTTGTTAATGATAAAAATTTAGTTAGAAAAATTGCAGAGAATTTATATGATCCCATGATAGGAATTAATAAATTTGCTATTACCTCACCAGCATTTATAGTTGTGGTTGGAGAAAAGAGAAATTTAACATCTAAAATGGGAGAGCTTATAAAGAAGAAGGATTATACTTCTATGGATATAGGAATAGCATCAGAACATTTATGTTTGGCAGCCACCGAGCTAGGACTTGGAACCTGTATGATGGGATGGTTTAAAGAAAAAAATATTAAAAAGCTTATTGATATTCCTACAAATAAAGAAATCCATTTAGTAATTTCATTAGGATACTATGATGAAAAAGTTGCAAGAAGAAAAATAAGAAAGAATATTGATGAAATTTATTCTTTTAATAAATATAAATAAGTAAAGAGCAAACTAGCAAATAAGAAGCTAGTTTGCTTTTTTAAAAAGATAATTCATTTAATCTTTAATTTTGATTGAAACATAATAGCATTTAAGTGAGCTTGTATTATTAATTTTATTACTAGATTTTTAAATTTGAAAATAAAGAGCTACTTTACAATTTTAAGAAATTAGATGTTTTTATATGGTATGTAAATGTGTACAAAAGGTTAATAGAATGATATAATTAAAATGTAATTATTTGGTTTTGTTTTTATATTTAATGACTAGGGGTGAGGATATGGTTTTTACAATTAATGCTTATAAAATACCTTTAGAGTCAGTTTATAGACTGAAGAAAAATAATAATTGGGAGCCACAAGAGCACTTTTTAACTATTGATTTTGAAAATGATATGATATTTAACACACATGAAGAAGCTGAAAAATGGCTTGCTGATAATAATATTCTTTTTATAAATGATGAAAAGGTCAATACTTCAGAATTTCAGTTAAATTGCTATGGTGTTGAGAACTTTAATATTGAAATAGTAGTACATAGAAAAACAAAGCCTAATATTTTTACTGAAAAAGACGTAAGGAAAGTTTTAAACGAGGGCGATGATAGATATAATAATTCCTTAATAATAGACTTTGAAGGCAATTTGAAGTTAATACAAAGTAATCCAGAAGATATAATATATCATTCTAACTATGCTGTTAGCAATGAAGTTTATAATAGCGGAAATGGATTTGTTGGAAGAGAATTTAGCGACTTGTATATTAAATATATTTATTTAAACTTGTTAGATAATTGGGTTTTACATTTAGAATCAGGAAGAAGTATTTATGTAACTTGTTATGAAGATAACATCAATGAAGAAAATACAATTTATAAAATAAATAAATTGTTAGCTGATATGAATTGATTATAAACAAAGGAGATGTAAATATTATGGAAAAGTCAAATGTATTTTCCAATGATGAAATAATAAGATGTACCGTGTGTGGCAAAGATTTAATGGAAGATATAAAAATGTCTATGGTACAAATAATAACTGATGAGAATGATGAAATAGTAAGGGTTATTCCTTGTTGCAAGGGAAATTGCGATCAGATTTTACAAGATGAGATTAAAGAGTCAGAAGGAAACGGATTTAGAGACTTAATAACCTTTGTAAATCCATATTTATATATAAATAATATTATGCAGATGATGGATAGGATGTTTGAAGGAAAAGGCTTTGCAAACCAAGAAGCTTTTAATGCATATTCAGATTTAATATTAAATTGTTATCAATATGTATCAAGAAATTTAAGTGAAGAGGAAAAGGAATTTTCTAAGAATATAAGCTTATTACCATTATAATGTTTTTAATATTTTTATAGTTTATTTTAGTTGTTTTTAGTATAAAGGCAGTTTGAGATACAAGAGGAGTGAGTAAATTGAGAATAACTACATTAGTAGAAAACACAAAAATATCAGATGAATATGAAAATAAGCATGGCTTATCATTTCATATAGAAACAGAAAAACATAATATACTTTTTGATTTAGGGCCTAAAAATACATTTTTAACAAATGCAAAGAAGTTAAATATAAACTTAGAAGAAGTTGATATTGTAGTAATATCTCATGGTCATAATGATCATGGTGGTGGGTTAGAAGAATTTTTAAAAATAAATAATAAAGCTAAGGTTTATATACACAAAGATGCTTTCAATGAGTATTATAGTATGGCAGGAATTTTCAAAAAGTATATAGGATTAGATAAAGAATTAAAGAAAAATCCAAGAATAATATTGACAGAGGGAGATATGAAAATAGATGATGAGTTATATTTATTTTCAGTAGTAGAAAATAGACATAAAGTATCTAAATTTAATAAGGTCCTTTATAAAAGAGTAGATGGTATGTACTTAGAAGATGATTTTGTACATGAACAAAGTCTTATAATAACAGAAAATAATAAGAATGTACTAATGGGTGGTTGTGCTCATAATGACATAAGAAATATAATTGATAAGGCAGAGGTTATAATAGGAAAAGATTTAGACTATGTTATAAGTGGTTTCCATATTTTTAATCCTAGCACAGGAATAAGTGAAAGTGATTTATTCATAAATACTTTAGGAGATAACTTAAATAAAAGAAATACTAAGTTTTATACTTGTCACTGCACAGGAATGAGAGCATTTAAAATGCTAGAGGAAAAGTTACAAGATAAAATAGAGTATATTTCTACTGGACAAGTTTTAAATATATAAAATACAAGGGATTGTATCAAAATAACTTATAAATTTTAATATAAGTATTTGATATAATCCCTTGTCTATTTATTGTATAAATTTTCTTATCATGGTACAAATTTTATAAATTTGAAAAAATCATAAAAATTAATTAGAATATTAATATAAATAAAAGAGTAAACTGGAGGAGTAAAATGGAATTAGATTTTTTTAGAATATTTGCTACTTTATTAAACCTATCTTTAATAATTTTAATTGCATATGTAGTAGTTAAAATAGTAAGACATATAATAAAGTCATTTAATAGATTAGAGAGAATAGAAAATAAGTTAAATGAGATTTCAGAAAGTTTAAAAGAAAAAGAACATTAAAATGTTGAAAATTTAACTAATTTAAAATATTTACATGGATAAATTTTCTTGTAATAGAAAGTGTTTTTTAGTCAAATTAACAAAATTATTAAAAATAAAAGAAATTTTCAATTATAAGCTTGACTATTTTTTAACATGTGTATTATAGTATAATTGTTGTTAAAAGAATATTAAATGTTTATTAAAAAGAATTGTATTTGTGTCATAAATATAGAGGGAGTATAATTTATGGCATCATTATTAGCAGAATTAATAGGAACAATGCTACTTATCATACTTGGTGATGGTGTTGTTGCAAACGTAGTTTTAAAGAAAACAAAGGGAAATAGCTCAGGATGGATAGTTATAACTACTGGATGGGCTTTAGCAGTTGCTATACCAGCAGCTATTTTTACTAGTGTAAGTGGAGCATTATTTAATCCAGCATTAACAATAGCATTAGCTATAGTTGGCCAATTTACATGGTCTCAAGTTATTCCTTATATAATTGCACAACTTTTAGGAGCTTTTTTAGGAGCAGTTGTTGTTTATATAACTTACTATAATCATTTTGAAGAAACAGAAGATCAAAATTCAAAATTAGGAGTATTTTGTACTATTCCAGAAATAGAAGATCATAAAATAAACTTCTTAACAGAGTTTATAGGAACTTTTGTTTTAACTTTTGCTGTATTAGGAATAGGAGCACAAAATATAGATTATGGTGTTAAAGTAATTATAATAGGATGCTTAATATGGGCTATAGGATTAAGCTTAGGTGGTCCAACAGGATATGCAATAAATCCAGCTAGAGATTTTGGTCCAAGATTAGCACACTTCTTACTTCCGATTCCTAGAAAAGGAAGTTCTAAATGGGAATATGCTTGGATTCCTATAGTTGCACCAATAATAGGAGCAATATGTGGAGCCTTAGTTTATGTAAATATATTTTAATAAACCAAGGTAAATAAGTTTAAAATTATTATCTATAGATCAATATAGATAATAATTTTTTTTAATTATAAATGATAAATTTCTTATAACTTTAAAAATACGTTATTTAATATTATGTTTTTAAGTATTATTTTTTTATAGTAAAATATAGTGTGTATATTATTAAAGCTCTTAAGAGGAGGAAATATGGCAAATTTATTAGATATTAGAGAGATTTTAGATGTTAATTCCTTTCAAAAAATACAAGATGATATAGCTAAAGCAACTGAGTTTGCTATGATTACAGTAGATTACAAAGGAATACCAGTTACTAAGCATAGTAGATGTAGTGAGTTTTGTAGATTAATAAGAGAACAAAAAGAGTTCTCGAAATTATGTGAAAAATGTGATTCAAGAGGTGGATTAGAAGCTGCTAGAGAGGGAAGTTTTTACATATATAAATGTCATAGAGGTCTTGTGGATGTGGCTGTTCCAATAATAATTGATGGACAATATCTAGGGGCAGTTATGGTAGGACAAGTTTTATTGATGGATGCAGATGATCATGAATTAGAAGCTGTTTTGACTAAGGAGTTAGAATATGATTCAGAGATAAAAGATAAAATTATTGATGCATATGAAAAAATACCAGTTCTTAGTTTTGATAAAATAAAAGCTGTTTCAGAGATGATGTCTCATGTAAGCAATTACATTGTTGAGGAAGCCTTACTTAAAAGAACTCAAAATGAGATTTATACAAAAAATATAGAAATTGCAAGAGCAGAGAGAAGTAAGTTAGAACTTGAAGAGGAATACAAAGCTTGTCAGCTAAAAGCTCTTCAATCTCAAATAAACCCACATTTTTTATTTAATGTATTAAATAGCATAGCATCTTTAGCAATTATAGAGGATGCCCCTAAAACTCAAGAAGTAATTTATAATTTGTCGTATATTTTAAGGTACACTTTAAAGAAAGCTAATAAAATTGTAAGACTTAGTGAAGAAATAAATCATGTTAAGGCATATTTAGAAATTCAAAAGGTTCGTTTTGGTGAAAGAATACAATATAATATAGATTTTGATGAAGAGGATTCAAATGTACAAATTCCATTTATGGCACTTCAAGTTTTTGTTGAGAATGCAGTTTTGCATGGGATTGAGGAAAAAGAACAGGGGGGAACCATAAACCTATCAATTAAGAGTAGAGGAGATGATATGATTATTACTATTTCTGATGATGGTGTTGGAATATCAGTTGAAAAACTCTGCGAAATTAGAAATGAAATAAAAAGTAGAGATAAACTAGATTTAGATAAAGTCGGCATAAATAATGTAAATAAGAGAATGTTTCATTATTATGGTGAAGAATATAGTATAAATATAGATAGTAAAGTTAAAAAAGGTACTAAAGTAGAAATTATAATACCTAGAAAACTTTAAATAAAGGAAGTGTATTTTTGTGTTTAGCATAATGGTTGCTGATGATGAACAATTAGAAAGAAGAGTTTTAACCTCTATATTAAAAAAGAATGTAAGAGTTAAAGAAATTATTGAAGCAAAAAATGGAAAAGAAGCTTTAGAATTAAATAGAGAATTTAATCCAGATATAATAATAATGGATATAAAGATGCCAGGAATAAATGGAATTAAAGCCTTAGAGCTTATAAAAAATGAAAATCCTAACAAGGAAATAATAATGCTTACAGCATATGATGATTTTGAGTTTATACACAAAGTTTTAGTGTTAGGAGGATCGGACTACATAATAAAACCAATAAAACCAGATAAACTAATGGAAATTGTTGATAATATTATGGATAAGATTGAAAATAAGAATATAGAATTAGGAGTAAAAAGTCATAGTGATGAAAAGACTCTAGATAGAAACTTAACAAATGAAGAGAAAATAGTAGATAAGGTTTCTAAGTATATTGATGACAATATGGATAAAATGCTGAAGTTAGAAGAATTAGCTTCAATCTGTAATTTAAGCCCAGGGTATTTTAGTAGGGTTTTTAAAAAGGAAACTGGTAAAACCGTAATAACATATATAAATGAGAAAAAGGTAGAAAGAGCAAAGAAACTTTTAAAAGAAAGTAAAGACCCTATAATAAATATATCCTTAGACTTAGGCTTTGATGATTGTGGGTATTTTATAAGGGTATTCAAAAAGATAACAGGCTTAACTCCTAAGGCCTTTAGAGAAGAATAATTAATTATTAAATTAACAAACATAAGATTTTTGTGAGAAATGTTACAGAAGAAAAAAATAATATAAGATAATATATTGTTATAAATAAAGCAACTTTTATAGGAAAATATAGTTATAAATCAATAAATATATTAAAAAAATGACATACAAATAGGATTATTTTAATTTTTACGCAGGTAGAGTTAAAATAATCCTATTTTTTTATTTAAAATACGACAAAAATTTAACATAACACATGAAGATTTTCCAATGGAATTTGATTAAAATTATATTAAAATCTAGACATAGACAAAAAATTAACAAACGAATTTGAATTTGAAAGTGAGGAGACGTTAAAGTGAAATCTAAAAGATTCCAAGTATTATCAGAACGTCCTGTAAACCAAGATGGACTTATAGGAGAGTGGGCTGATGAAGGCTTAATAGCTTTAGATAGTCCAAATGATCCAAAATCATCAATAAAAATAGAAAATGGAATAATTACTGAATTAGACGGCAGATCAAGAGATGAGTTTGATATGATAGATAAATTTATAGCAGAGTACGCTATAAATATAGAAGACGCAGAAGCATCTATGAAACTTTCATCTAAAGAAATAGCAAGAAGATTAGTTGATATAAATGTTAGTAGAGATGAAATAGTAAAAATCACTACTTCAATAACACCAATGAAGGCTGTAGAAGTTATTCAAGAAATGAACGTTGTTGAAATGATGATGGCTCTTCAAAAAATGAGAGCAAGAAGAACACCTGCTAACCAATGTCACGTTACTAACGTAAAAGACAACCCAGTTCAAATAGCAGCAGATGCTGCAGAGGCTGCTTTAAGAGGATTTGCAGAGCAAGAAACTACAGTAGGTATAGTTAGATATGCACCTTTTAATGCATTAGCTATCTTAGTAGGTTCACAAGTAGGTAGAGGAGGAGTTTTAACTCAATGTGCAGTTGAGGAAGCTACTGAACTTGACCTAGGAATGAGAGGACTTACAAGTTATGCAGAAACAGTTTCAGTTTATGGAACAGAATCAGTATTTACAGATGGAGATGATACTCCATGGTCAAAAGCATTCTTAGCATCAGCTTATGCTTCAAGAGGACTTAAGATGAGATTTACATCAGGTTCAGGTTCAGAAGCATTAATGGGATACTCAGAAGGTAGATCAATGCTTTACTTAGAATCAAGATGTATATATATAACTAAGGGAGCTGGAGTTCAAGGCTTACAAAATGGTGCAGTTAGTTGTATAGGTATGACAGGAGCAGTTCCATCAGGAATAAGAGCAGTTCTTGGAGAAAACTTAATAGCTGCAATGCTTGATATAGAGGTTGCATCAGCAAATGACCAAACATTCTCACATTCAGACATAAGAAGAACAGCAAGAATGTTAATGCAAATGCTTCCAGGAACAGACTTCATATTCTCAGGATATAGTGCAGTTCCAAACTACGATAACATGTTTGCTGGATCAAACTTTGATGCAGAAGACTTTGATGATTACAACATACTTCAAAGAGACTTAAAAGTTGACGGTGGATTAAGACCAGTTACAGAAGAAGAAACTATAAAGGTTAGAAATAAAGCAGCTAAATGCATACAAATAATCTTTAGAGAATTAGGATTCCCAGAAGTTACTGATGAAGAAGTAGAAGCTGCAACTTACTGTCATGGAAGTAAGGAAATGCCAAACAGAAATGTAGTTGAAGACTTAAAAGCTGCAGAAGAAATGTTAGAAAGAAGAATAACAGGATTAGATATAATAAAAGCTTTAAGCAAAAATGGTATGGAAGATATAGCAAACAACTTATTAAACATGCTTAAGCAAAGAGTTACTGGAGATTATCTTCAAACTTCAGCAATTTTAGATAAAGATTTCAATGTTATAAGTGCTGTTAATGATGTAAATGACTATATGGGACCTGGAACAGGATATAGACTAGATGGTCAAAGATGGGAAGAAATCAAAAAAGTTCCTACAGTAATGAGACCAGAGGATATAGAGTAGGGGGAGAATGACAATGGAAGAAAGAACTTTTATACCAGAAATAACAGTTGAAGAAGTTGGAGAAGCTAAGGTTGGTTTAAGATCAGATGAAGTTGTTATAGGATTAGCACCTGCATTTTTAAAATATCAAAATAAAACAATAGTAGATGTTCCTCATACTGAAACTTTACTTGAAATCATAGCAGGTATCGAAGAAGAAGGATTACATGCAAGAGTAGTTAGAATTTTAAGAACATCTGATGTATCTTTTATAGCTCATGATGCAGCTTGTTTAAGTGGATCAGGAATAGGTATAGGAATACAATCAAAAGGTACTACAGTAATACATCAAAAAGATTTATTACCATTAAATAACTTAGAATTATTCTCACAAGCTCCGCTTTTAACTCCAGAAACATATAGATTAATCGGAAAAAATGCTGCTAAATATGCTAAAGGTGAGTCACCAACACCAGTACCAGTAAAAAATGACCAAATGGTTAGACCTAAATTCATGGCAAAGGCAGCTTTACTACACATAAAAGAAACTAAACACGTTGAACCAGGTAAAAAGCCAGTTCAATTAGAAGTTAAGTTTTAATTTAGAAAGGATTGAAATCATGGAAAATAAGAGAATGACTGCTGCAGATTATCCTTTAACTTCTAAGAGAAAAGGAGATATAAAAACTCCTACAGGAAAAGCTTTAGAAGATATAACTTTAGAAAAAGTTTTAAGTGGAGAAATCAATGCAGATGATATAAGAATTTCACCAGAAACTTTAGAAATGCAAGCTCAAATAGCTGAAAGCATGAACAGAGATGCTATAGCTAGAAACTTTAGAAGAGCTGCGGAGCTTATAAGAGTTCCAGACGATAGAATATTAGAGATGTACAATGCTTTAAGACCATATCGTTCAACAAAAGAAGATTTATTCAAAATAGCTGATGAACTTGAAACAAAATATGATGCTAAAGTTAATGCTGATTTTGTTAGAGAAGCAGCTGAAGTATATGAAACTAGAAATAAATTAAGAATAGAAGAGTAAAATCAGAGGTGAAAAGATGAAAATCATAGCAGGAATTGATATAGGAAACTCTTCTACAGAAACTGCTTTAGGTAAGGTTTATGAAAATAATGTTGAATTTCTGTCTAGTGGGATAATTCCCACTACAGGAATCAAAGGAACGGAAGAAAATATAAGTGGGGTAATAGCTTCTTTAAACCAAGCTTTAAAGAAAGCTAACTTAACTTTAGAAGATTTAGATTTAGTTAGAATTAACGAAGCAGCACCTGTTATAGGGGATGTTGCTATGGAAACAATAACTGAAACAATAATAACTGAATCAACAATGATAGGACATAACCCGTCTACTCCAGGAGGATTAGGTGTAGGAATAGGTAAAACTATAAGATTAGAAACTTTAGAAACTTTAAATATTAATGAAATCAAAGAGGAAGATAATGCTTTTATTCCATTGGTTTTAGGAAATATAAGTTTTTTAGAGGCTGTATTTAGAATAAATCAAGCAACTAGAAGAGGTATTAATATAACTGCTGCCATTGTTCAAAAGGATGATGGAGTATTAATCAATAACAGATTAGATAAAAAAATACCTATAGTTGATGAAGTTTCTCTTTTAGAAAAGGTTCCTGTAGATATGAAAGCAGCTGTTGAAGTAGCACCACAAGGTTCAGTAATAAGACAGCTATCAAATCCATATGGAATAGCTACTGTTTTTGACTTAAGTCCAGAAGAGACAAAAATGATTGTTCCTGTATCAAGAGCCTTAATAGGAAATAGATCAGCTGTTGTAATAAAAACTCCTCAAGGGGATGTTAAGGAAAAGAAAATACCAGCTGGTAAGATTAATATAACAGGAATGAGAAGAAAAGAGTCTGTGGATGTTGAAGAGGGAGCAGATAAAATAATGGAGGCTGTTAGCCTTTGTTCTCCAATAGAAGATTTAAGAGGAGATGCTGGTTCTAATGTTGGAGGAATGCTTGAAAAAGTTAGACAAGTTATGGCTGATTTAACTAATCAAAGCATTTCAGATATAAAGATTCAGGATTTATTAGCAGTAGATACTTTTATCCCTCAAAAGGTTAAGGGTGGACTTGCAAAAGAGTTTTCAATGGAGAATGCTGTTGGAATAGCAGCAATGGTTAAAGCTCATAAACTTCAAATGCAAATAATAGCTAATAAACTTGAAGAAAAGTTAGGTGTTCCAGTAGAAGTTGGTGGAGTAGAAGCTGACATGGCAATAAGAGGAGCCTTAACAACTCCAGGTACAAATACTCCTTTAGCTATTTTAGATATGGGAGCTGGATCTACAGATGCTTCTATTATAAATAAAGAAGGTAAAATAACATCAATACATTTAGCTGGTGCAGGAAACATGGTAACTATGCTTATTAAATCAGAATTAGGTATAGAAGACTTTGGACTTGCAGAGGATATAAAGAAATATCCTTTAGCTAAGGTTGAGAGTTTGTTCCATATAAGACATGAAGATGGAACTGTAGAGTTCTTTGAAAAACCTTTAGATTCTTCAGTTTTTGCTAAGATTGTAATTATTAAAGAGGGAATGCTTATTCCGGTAGATGGACAGAATTCTTTAGAAAAGATTAAAAATGTTAGAAAAACTGCTAAGGAAAGAGTTTTTGTAATTAACTGTTTAAGAGCATTAAAAAGTGTTTCACCTACAGGAAATATAAGAGATATAGAATTCGTTGTTTTAGTTGGAGGATCATCATTAGACTTTGAGGTTCCTGAATTAGTAACAGATGCTTTATCTCATTATGGAGTAGTTGCAGGAAGAGGAAATATAAGAGGATGTGAAGGTCCAAGAAATGCAGTTGCAACTGGATTAGTATTAGCCTTTGACAGAAAGGGTGTCAAGGAAAATGATTAAGGATTATAATCATCCAAGCATATTTGTATATTGTTCTTTAGGAATAAATGAAGTGGATATAGAAGAAATTCTATGGGGAATAGAAGAAGAAGGAATCCCTTTCATATTAAAAAATAAAGATTTAAATGATGCTAAGGAACTTGCTAATTTAGCTGCCAATGATTCCAAACTTTCAGTTGGAATAGGAGTTAATAGTAAAGGTGATGTAAGTTTAACTATTAATAAGTTAAAGGAAGAAGAACCTTTATTCTTTATAAACTTAGAAAAAGGAAATACCTGTTTAAGAAGTTTAGGAGCTAATGGAGCAAGATTAGTTAAGGGGATGCCTTTAAAAAATATTTAAATTGAAGAGGTGTTTAACATGAATATTTACACTAAAACTGGTGATAAAGGAACAACTTCTCTTTTCGGAGGAAGTAGAGTAGATAAATGTGATTTAAGAGTAGATGCTTATGGAACAATAGATGAATTAATATCTTTCATAGGTCTTGCTTATGCTGAATTAACTGATGAAGAAGAGAAGGAAATACTTAATAAAATACAAAAGGAATTGTTCATGTTAGGAGCCGAGCTTGCTAGTGATGAAAAAGGACTTGAGCTTTTAAAAGATAAAATCCAATTAGAGCATATAGAGTATTTAGAAAAATTAATAGATAAATACATGGGCATAGCAGGGCCTTTAACTGCCTTTGTTATACCAGGTAAAAATAAACCTTCAGCAACTCTTCATGTAGCTAGAACTGTAGCTAGAAGAGGAGAAAGAATAATGACTGCTTTAAACGAAGTACAGCCATTAAGAGAAGAAATTAAAAAATATATAAATAGATTATCAGATACTTTATTTGCATTAGCAAGATATTATGAAGAAAAATAATTAACCTAAAGGAGGAGAAAAATATGAAAAAATTAAATGATGTAAAAGAATTAAGCTTAGAAATAGTTAAAGAAATGGCTAAAGCTGCTGAAGCTAAAGCTTGTGAAATGAATGTTCCAGTTATATTTGCAGCAGTTGATGCTGGTGCTAATTTAATGCTTATGCACAGAATGGAAGATGCATTTTTAACAAGTATTGATATAGCTATAAACAAAGCTTATACAGCTGCATGTTTAAAGCAAGGAAGTCATGAAATTGCAGAATGCGTTCAACCAGGACAAAGCCTTTATGGTCTTCAATTAACAAACAATTGTAGAATAGTACCATTTGGTGGTGGATTCCCAATTATAGTTGATGGAAAAGTTGTAGGAGCTGTTGGTGTAAGTGGTGGAACAGTTGAAGAAGATATGGCTATAGCACAAGCAGCAGTAGATTGCTTTAACAATAAGTAATAAAAAGCTAATAGTATTTAACCTATATAATAGATTAAATATTTAAAATATATTTTAATAGATATAAAATGTTTGAAAATGGAGGAAAATGAAATGAGAATGTACGATTATTTAGTACCAAGTGTAAACTTTATGGGAGCTAACTCAATATCAGTAGTTGGTGAAAGATGTAAAATATTAGGTGGAAAGAAAGCTTTAATAGTTACAGATAAATTCTTAAGAGGATTAAAAGGTGGAGCAGTTGAATTAACTGAAAAATACCTAAAAGAAGCAGGAATCGAAGTTGCTTATTATGATGGAGTTGAACCAAACCCAAAAGATACAAACGTTAAAGATGGTTTAAAAATATTCCAAGACGAAAACTGTGATATGATCGTTACAGTTGGTGGAGGAAGCTCACATGATTGTGGTAAAGGAATAGGTATAGCTGCAACTCACGAAGGAGATCTTTATGACTATGCTGGAATAGAAACTTTAACAAATCCACTTCCTCCAATAGTAGCAGTAAATACTACAGCTGGAACTGCAAGTGAAGTAACTAGACACTGTGTTATAACAAACACTAAAACTAAAGTTAAATTCGTTATAGTAAGCTGGAGAAACTTACCTTTAGTTTCAATCAATGACCCAATGTTAATGGTTGGAAAACCAGCAGGATTAACAGCTGCAACAGGAATGGACGCTTTAACTCATGCTGTAGAAGCATACGTATCAAAAGATGCTAACCCTGTAACAGATGCTGCTGCAATACAAGCTATAAAATTAATATCAAGCAACTTAAGACAAGCTGTTGCTTTAGGAGAAAACTTAGTAGCTAGAGAAAACATGGCTTATGGATCATTATTAGCTGGTATGGCATTCAACAATGCTAACTTAGGATATGTACATGCTATGGCTCACCAATTAGGTGGATTATATGACATGCCTCACGGAGTAGCTAACGCTATGTTATTACCACACGTATGTAAATACAACTTAATATCTAACCCACAAAAATTCGCTGATATAGCTGAATTCATGGGAGAAAACATAGAAGGATTATCAGTAATGGACGCTGCTCAAAAAGCTATAGATGCAATGTTCAGATTATCAACTGATATCGGAATACCAGCAAAATTAAGAGACATGGGAGTAAAAGAAGAAGACTTCGGATACATGGCTGAAATGGCTCTTAAAGATGGTAATGCATTCAGTAACCCAAGAAAAGGTAACGAAAGAGACATCGTTGAAATATTCAAAGCTGCATTCTAATAAAAGATTAGCTTTATAGTAAAAAAATAATTAAAAATATAATAAGTGCTAGCTCTAATAATTAGAGCTAGCAAATAATAAAAGGCATAAATACAATAGACTTTTTATATAAACTTAATAAACAAACAACAGTAAAAATTAATATATGTAAATCGGATAAATGAAATAATTAAGTTATAAATACCCAATAACTTAAATTAAAAGATTAGTTTAAAATAATTTTTTATATACCCAATTAAATTATTTTAAAAAGGAATTTTTCATAATATATTTAAAAGACTCTTTCAATATTGAAAGAGTCTTTTAAATATATTTATTATTATTTTCCACTTTAAAATTATGCAGTATTTTGTATAAATTGTGCATGAAGAAAAATCTATTATATATGAAAATCCTTAATATACTAAGTATTCGAATCTAAAATAACGATTTCATAAATAAATATGCATAGTTTATGCATTTTTATTCAAAAAATATATTGTATATTTATTATGTTAGTAGTATAATTTTAACATATTAAATATGAATAATAAATTAACAAATATTAAATTAAATTTAAAAATGTAAGCTAAGGAGAGTTTAAAATGGGAAAGGATAAAAAAATAAAGTTATGGGCATTGGTAATGCTTATTTTCGTACCAACATTTGGGTTTGGTAATATAGCAAGTAATGCTGTGTATTTAGGGCCAGCAGCTATTCCATCGTGGGTAATAGTATCTATTCTTTATTTCTTACCTTTATGTGGAATAATAGCAGAAATGGCTTCAGCAAATAGAGATAAAGAGGGTGGAATATATTCATGGATAAATAAATCTTTAGGAGAGAAATGGGCTTTTGTAGGGACTTGGACTTATTTCATAGGAATATTATTTTACTTACAAATGGTTTTTTCAAGAATACCAGTAGCTGCATCATGGGCAATACTTGGAAGAAATGTATTTACTGATTCTAATGCATATTTATTACCTATTTTATCAATTGTAATATGTATAGCAATGACATATATAGCCACCATAGGGGTAAGTAAGTTTTCAAAACTTGCTGACTTTGGAGGACAATTTACTTTAGGGGCAACTGTTATCTTTATATTAATGGCAATAGTGGGATATTTCATGGGAACACCTTCTGCAACAGAATTTACAGTTCAAAATGTAATTCCTGATTTTAATGTGAGTTATTTTTCTACATTCTCATGGTTATTATTTGCAGTGTCAGGATCAGAAGTTGCAGGTACTTATATAATGCAAACTGAAAATCCTAAAAAGACATTTCCAAAGGCTATGATAATTGCAACAGCTTTAATAGCATTCTCATACATTTTAGGTTCTGTAGCTATACAGTTTATAGCATCACCAGAAGTTTTACAAAAGGCAGGAATTCAAGATGCCGGTTACGTTGTATATTATATATTAGCTAATAATTTTGGAATAAATGGTAAGGTTATAGTACAAGTATATGCAGCTATTAACTTAATAACATCAATAGCAGCCTATATAATTTGGATGGAATCACCAATAAGAGCCATGTTTGGAGAAGTTCCAAAGGGAACATTTCCAAGTTTCTTAACTAATAAGAGAAAAGATGGAACTTTAGTAAATGCTTTATGGACACAATGTGCAATTTTAGTAGTATTAATATCAATACCTTTATTAGGAATAGGATCAATTAATGATTTCTTTAAATTATTAACAGATTTATCATCTCTAGCAGTTGTGGTTCCATATGTAGTATTAATATGTGCATTTATATCCTTTAGAAAACACAATAAAGATTTAGACTTTAAATTTTTTAAAAGTGATGCCTTAGCATACACAGTCGCAGGAATAGCTTTAGTGCTTTCTTGTGCTGGATTCTTTGGTGCTGGCCTTCAAGACATTGTTGGAAGCTCAGGGAAAGAGGCAACCATTTTAATAATAAAAACTTATGGTGGACCTGTTATTCTTATGGCTTTAGGTCTTGTTTTAAGAGCTTTATCTGAAAAGTCATATAAAAATAAGAGTTTAGGCAAAGAGGATATTGAAGTTGAAATTGTTGAAGAGAGTATATGTGAATAGATTAAACAATAGTTTTAAAAAAATAAGGTAGAGTGTGTGATATTTTCATATAACTTCATAGCTTAGATTAAGAAATAGTTTTTTATAAATTAAATATGGTAATTTTATTTATGTAGAAAAAAGGTGGATTAAAGAACTTATCCATCTTTTTTTATATTTTATGATAATTAAATTAAAAATAATAAATATTTATTAATAATATTTCTAAATTTTTAATTGACTTTTAATGAATTGTATAGTATTATTCTAAATGAAAATGATTGTCAGTAACATATGGAAGGAGAAATCAATGGAATATCTAATTTATTCATTAATAGCAGTAATAATTTTAACAGTAGGTCTAAACAACATTTTTAAAAAGCAATCTAAATATTTTTATATGTTGGCTACTTTAATATCAGTAGTAGTTACATCATATGAGATTTTTAAAATATGGACAGGCTTTAAATTAGAAGGAATTATATTTGTTTTAGAAAGAAGCTTTATGAAAGGCTTTGTATCAACAGCATTATTTATTTTAGTAATGTTTGCAGGAGCTTTAAGTAAGAAATGGGGAATTACTAAAAAACTTTTAAGAGTTAGAGCAGAAATGGCAATTTTAGCATCTATACTTATATTACCTCATTTTATAATCTATACTTATAAGTTCTTAGTAAGATTATTTAGTGGAAAGCCATTAAGCATTTTATACATATCTTTTATAATAGTAGGATTAATAGCATTTATAATAATGATACCTCTATTTATAACATCATTTAAGAAAGTAAGAGTTACTATGTCACCAAGTAAATGGAAAATGGTTCAAAGATGGGCATATCCTTTTTATTTTCTAGTGTATGTACATATAATATTAATCTTATTTAATAAGAAAGTTTTTAATTTAAATGCTGTAATAATATATACAGTTATATTCTTAGGATATTTTATTTTAAGAATATGTAATAATAAAAAAGCTATTAAATAATATAAAAGTTAGTATTCTTACAAACTCCCTTTGTAGTAATAATTAAATTTTTACTATAAAGGGAGTATTTTATTATATAGTTAAAAGATAAAATAGTATAAGAGACAAAAATAAGTTATTTTTATATTATAGTAAGAGTTGATTTTTACATTCTTAAGATTAAGTTTGATTTTTAATATTTAAGAGTTTGTTTTTATAATTATATATTATTAAGATTAATTTAATTTTTGAGATTTAATAGTTGATTTTTTATAATTAAGATAAATTTGATTTTTATTTTAAGGTAGACAAAATAGAAGTTTTAATATAAAATTTCATTTAAACTTTAGAAATTAGGGGGAGTAAATTTGGAATTTAGACAAGCAAAGATTTCTGATTTAGATCAGATTGTGGAAATAATAGAATTATCTAAAAAATATCTTAAAGAAACTAAGGTTGATCAATGGCAAGATGGATATCCATCAAAGGAAGATTTAAGAAGAGATATAGAAAGTGGAAATAGTTATGTATTAACCAATAAAGATGAAATTGTTGCTACCACTGTAATATCCTTAGATGGTGAAAGTACCTATAATTCAATATTTAATGGGGAATGGATTACCAATGATGAATATATTGTTATGCATAGGGTTGCTGTTCATGACAAATACAAGGGAAAAGGAATTTTCAAAGAATTAATAAAAGAGGCAGAGAGTTTGGCTTTAAATAAAGGGATTTTTAGCATAAAAATAGATACTCATAGAGATAATATTTCTATGCAGGGGGCAGTAGTAAAAAATAATTTTAAAAGATGTGGAATAATATATTTAGAGGATGGAAGTGAAAGAATAGCCTTTGAAAAAGCATTGAAGTCTTTTTAGATAAAATAAAAGTACTGGAATTTTTATTCCAGTACTTTTATTTTATAAATTCATTAAATTTTAGAGTCTATTCAACTTCAGCAGCTAAAGCGGCAGTAATACCAAGACCTGTTACTGTAACAGGTCTAAGTTGGAAGATAGAAATTACTAAGTTAAGATTTAATTTTTCTACTACTGTATCAAATAAATCTTCATTAGTAAGTGAACAATTTGTTTTGCTTATAACAGCTTCATTAATAGTATATCTATCTAATTCACAAGAAAATGGTTCTTGTAATACAACTGCTTGAGAGAATAATCTTTCACAATCAGATTCACTCATTGTACCTTTATCACATGGTTTCATACAGTCTTTTAATAATGCTCTTTCTGTTTCAGTTACAGGAGTAACTATATTAGCATTAGTTAAAGTTATTGGAACTGAAAAATTAAAGTTAATTTTTGCTGTTAAATCTCTATAGTCATTTCTCATAACAACACAATCTTCACATGGATCAGCAGGAGCTTGATCAGCGCTTGGAGTAGCGTATTGAACATTTTTTAAAATATATCCTTCAACGAAAAGTTGAGCACTATTTGTTGTTGCTGTTGCTGTTGAAGTTGGAACTATATAACATTGAGTTAAAACTAATCTTCTAGATATTCCTTTTATACTATAAAATCCTTCAGGAATTACAATTGAATCGGTTAAAGCATGATTTATATTTACAGTAGCAAGTCTAACAAGGACTTTAGCGTTTGTAGTAGGATTAGGGATAAGTGGAAGTGCTGTTGTATCAAAATTATCAACAGTTACATCTATATCATCAGCACATACAGGAAATCTTCTTTCGCAACATGAACTCATTTAATTTCACCTCATAACATAAAATTTTAATTATTGACCTTATGTTATATAGTATTCTATTTTATTTGAAAATGTTCTATGTTTTTTAGTTTTGATTAATTAAGATTAAAAAATACTATAAAAAATCGTAGAGTTCAATAGAATAATTAGCTATTATGGAGAATGTTAAGACTTTGTGCAAGTTAATGCAGTCTTCTATAACTTTTATATCGCTAGATTTTATATCATTAGTAAATTTGGTTTCTTTTAAGGATATGTTAGTTTCATTAAAATACACCTTATTCCCCATTAATGGATAAATAAAATTAATGTGAATAGAACTATTAAAAGGAATTCTAATTACATAGTTATTTAGTTTAGATATAAGAGGAATTTTGTTGTTTTCTGGTGTTGAATATGTTAAATCTATTTCTAAGTACCCATCTAAATATAAAAATCCAGACTTTCTACTAGATGCATCTAAAATTAAGGAGCTTGAACATAAGTTTAGAGTATTTTTTATCGAATCTATATAGGTAATATGTTTAGGAAATTCTACATCTCCCTTAAAGACATCAATTATGGAGAGGTGGCTTAAAAAAATAGGTAGCCTATATTCTTGAAGTTTATCTTCTAATATTTTAAAATTAACTTTATTTTCTAAAATATTGTTATTTATATTTTGTAGATAAGTAGAGTTTTTTAGGTGAATAATTGATACCTTTAGTTTATTAGGAGGGGTATTATCTTTATTTTTTATTTTTGATGAATTATATATATTTGAAAAATTTTTTATATTAATTTTATTTTTGTGTTTAGTAGTATGTTTATTGGGAGTAGTTATTAAAAGAATAATTTGACAGTATAAAAAGCTAAATAATACTTTGGTAAATTTTATTGATAATAAGTCTTTGCAATACAAAATAAATATGGAAAAAACATACTTTAAATTCATTTAATTTAACCTCAATAATTGCTTATTTAATACATATTGTTACTCTTTAAGAAATAGTATAATTATTAATAAATTTTAATATAAACCTATTAAATAAAAAAGAAAACTCCTTAAGAGTTTTCTTCTTTTAAATTAGAATTTCCATTGCTTGATTTAAGTTCTTTTTTTAGAAAGTAAGAGATTACAGTTCTTAGTGCAACTGTTGATCCTAAAAGCAAAATATCATATAATGTAGGTTTTAAAATGGATAATATAATACCTGAACAGACTAATATTTCTAAACCTAATAATATATAACTACCAAGAAAGTTTTTAGCCTTATTTAATGCTTTAACCTTTAATATTCTATTTTCCTTTGAAAATTCAATTTTGAAGAATTTAAATATAGTTAGTAGGACTCCATAAATAATTACTGTAACAGATATTCCTTGCAAAATAAGAATCAACCATTCTAAAGTTTTGTGTACCAAAGAAATCACTTCCTTCATAATAATCTAGAATTTAATTTTCAAGGTGCTCCTTATTAGATTCTATTTCTTTATTAAGAAAGTAAGAAATTACAGTTCTTATTACTACTATGGATGCTAAAACTATAATATCGTGGAAAGTAGGATTTAATATAGATTCAATTATATCAGCACATATTAGAATTTCTAATCCAAGTAATATATAAGTTCCTAAGCAATTTTTGACAATAGTAATCTTTTTTATAGCTTCAATTCTATCTTTAGATTTTATTTCAGATATAACAAAATTCTTTACGGTTAAGAGAACTCCCCATAAAAGAACCATTATTGATACTGCATTTATTATCCATATAGCACCTTCTAAGATATGTCTAAACATATTAAATTCACCCCTTATATTTAGATTGTAAAAAAATTATTTTTTTATTCAATTTTATATAGATAGTATAGCATAAAGCCTTTAATTGATTTTAACCTTTTATAAATATTTATTTTTAATAAGTAGTATAATTATTTTAGGGAAAATATATAATCTATGAACATATAAAAAAGGGGGAACTTTATGTGTAAAACTTTAAATAGAAAATATATTTATAAATATGGGGAGAAAAAAGAGGATGTAGAAATAGTTGAAAATATGCTAAATAGGATGAGAAATAGTGGAACTTTTAAAGGAGAGAATTTTGCTAATATATATTATGAAAAATACATAGTGGAAGAATCGGATAAAGCAATAGTTATATGTCATGGGTTTTCGGAATGTATAGAGAAGTATCATGAAATAATATACTATTTTCTAAATGAAGGTTTTTCAGTTTATATAATGGAACATAGAGGTCATGGGAGATCAGGGTGTTTAAGTAAATCTTGTAATACACAGGTGGAAGTAGAATCCTTTGATTACTATGTTAAAGATCTAAAGACATTTTTAAATGAGGTTGTATTAAAAGATAAGAGGTTTAATAATAATTTATATTTATTTGCACATTCTATGGGAGGAGCTATAGGTACTATATTTTTAGAAAATAATCATGGATATTTTAAGAAGGTAATTTTAAATTCTCCAATGTTTAGAATAAATACAAGAGAATACTCTCATATAAAATGCAAATTAATAGCTAAATTTTTAATTCTTATGGGAAAAGGAGAGAGTTTTATTTTTGGACAAAAACCCTTTGAGGAAGAGGAGAATTTAGAGGCATCAGGAACATCAGATAAACTTAGACATGGCTTATACCATAAATTTCTCCTAGAAAATCCTATTTTGAGAAGAGGTGGAGGCTCTATTCATTGGTATAAAGAAGCTGCAAGGGCAACTGATTATTTAATGAAAAAGAGAAATATAGAGAGAATTGACACACCTATTTTATTATTTAAAAGTGAGTTTGATTCCTATGTTGACACAAAATTTCATGATGAGTTTAAAAAATTAGCCAAGGACTGTGAACTTATTGAAGTGAAGGGAAGTAAACATGAGGGGTTTTTTGAAAAAGATGAAATTCTTTATGATTATTTAGATAAGATATTTAAATTTTTAGAGGAAAATAATTAGATATTATAAGAGAGGTTGTGCCTCTCTTATAATATCTTTTATATTGATAATCTTTCTTATAATAAACCTTCATTTTTAAGTTTAGTAATAGCTTTGTCTATGTAGCTTAAAGTACAGAAATCTCTATCTATTTTTTCAGCAGAAAGTTTAAGTCCTTCTATAAGCATATTTTCTTTATGATTCTCAAGAAGTCTAATTAAACTTAAGGTATTTAAGTCACCTTCTTTTGTATCTAAAACCCTAGATTTTTTTATGTATTTATTTTCTAAAGCCTTTAAAGCAGCTTCCTTAAGAGAGTCACTGATTTCAAAAGATGGCATATCTTCATAAATTTTAACTTCATCTTCTTTAAACTTCATGCCAGATGTTTTGCTTATATCACTATTTATAAATATTACATTTTCAAAGGTAGCACCTGAAAAATCAACTCCATCTAAGTTAACACCTTCAAAGATTACATTTTTAAATTTAGATTTTTTAAATTTACTTTTCTTAAGGTTACTACCTATAAATTCTGTAGAGTCAAATTTGCATTCAAAGAAATCACAAGATTTAAAATGTGCACCTCTAAAGCTTGCATAACTAAAATTAGAACAAGAGAAATCACAGTTATAGCAGTTTCCTCTTCTAAAATCCATATACATAAAATTTTTATTTCTTTTTTCTGCTTTATTGTATTTGAAAATTTGAGTGTTTTTTTGAGTTTGTGTCATAATAATCGTTACTAAGTCTTAGTTATATATTATAAACTTAACTAATATAGTAACGTATCCACCACCTTTCTAAATAAAAATACCTTTAATTTATTTAAAATAACTTTATAAAGATAAATTATATAATTACTAATTTAAAAGTCATATTTTTTTATTCTATCACATAATATTACTCTTAGAGAAGAGATTATAAGCTTTTAATTATAAATATTCTTATAAAAAGGCAACTTAAATAAAATTTTAGTTGCCTTTTTACTTAAAGTTTAAGATCTTCTTCTATTTTTTTTCTAACCTCTTCATCAAAATCATATATTCTAATATAGGATTCACTTATAGAATTCATAAATTTTTTATATTCATCTATACTCATAAAAGAGTTTTTAGATAGATTAAGAGGAATAACCTTACTTTCTGAAATGTATTCTTTTACGTTTACAATTAAGATTATAACGGTAAGTATATCAGTTGCATTTGCATAATCTAATAATCTTAATGGGATATCTTCAAAATATAAGGACTCAGATGAAATTAATACTAACAAATTTCTTATTTCATCTTTAAACTCTAGAGGTTTTAATTCTAATTTTTCAAGAAAATTTTTTATATCAATAGATTTTTCATAGACTTTATCTATATGGTTTTCTAAAATTGCTTTAACAAAGGCTTCTTCATAGTTTGCTTTTTTCTTTATGCAGCAATTATAAGAAGAAAGAAAAATAAGAGATGATATAAAGTTAAGCAAGTTTAAATTATACTTGGAGGTTAGCTCATTGTATGAAGATTTAAAATCTTTATAGTAATCTTTTTCTAATGTTGAGTTTTTGAATATAGAACAGTGTTTAAAATAAGCATAAGGATTGTTATTAAACCAATTTCTAAATTCATCTTTATTTTCAAGCAAAAATTCTAAAATTAATTCTCCTTCATTTAGTAATCTTTTAAAAAGAGTTAATTGTTGAAGTTGAAAAGAGCAGCCAGTTAAGGTTGTAGAAGCTACTCCAGAAAAATCAGAATTTAGCCCGCCCATTATCATGTTTCGTTCACCAATTTTTTCATAGAAAAAATCTGAAAGAGTACTTTTTGATAACCTAAAAATAATATCATCTAAGGCTTCATTATTAAACAGATCTTTTTCCATAAAATCTTCAATAAGAGTATAAAATCATTAGATAATATTCACCTATTGAGTAGGCCTCCCTTCTATAGTAATGTAGACATCGCTATAGTATATGCATAGGAATTCTAATTTGTTTATATAGGAACTTCCTTTAAGAATTAATATTTATAATAATTATTCACAATTAAAATCTTTAAATTAAATTTTGGATAAAAAAGTAGAGCTTGGCATCCGGCGAAGGACTAAACCAAGCTCTACAAAAGAATTAGCACTATACGTGCCAACTGCTTAATAATAATACCATTTAAAATATGAAACTGTCAAGAAATAATTTAAGTTGAAAAAATATGTTGACTTTAAAAAATAAATAATATATTATTTAAAACAAGAAAAATATTTATTTAAATGCGTTGAAGAGGGAAAGTAAATATTATAAGTTACTACAGAGAGAGGTTAGTTTGCTGAGATAACCTGTAATGAGTATTATTGAAGTGCCCCTTGGAGCTTAAGTGCCGAATTAAGTAGGTGTTTATGGGAACTCCCATTATAGAGTTAGGGTATGAATGTACCTAAATAGAGATGGATATTATATATCTAATCAGAGTGGAACCGTGGAAGTATAGTCTTCTGCCTCTGTAATTTACAGAGGTAGAGGGCTTTTTTTATTACATTTTGCTGGCCAGCATATAACAATAAAATTATACTTTGTAAGCTTGGCTTTTAATATAAAAGCTTAGCAATATTAAATAAAAAGTAATTTTATAGGAGGAAATTTTTTATGATTAATATTAAATTAATATTAGCAATTGTGCTTTCAATATTAGCAACATATGCTATATATAAAATAAGAAAAATTACAAATAAATTTTCATTTGCTACGCTGACAGCATTAACTTTAGGGGTAGTACTTGGAATCATATTTAAGGAGAATATACTATTTTTAGATACAGTAGGAAAGGCTTATATGTCTTTAATTAAGATGATAGTAGTTCCTTTAGTAGTAACATCCTTAATAACTAGTATTGTTAGATTAGAAAATTTAGATACATTAAAATCAATAGGATTAAAAACATTTACTGTTTTATTAGGAACTACAGGAGCTGCAGCTTTTATAGGAATTATTGTAGCTAGTTCTTTAAATCTTGGACAAGGTTTAAGATTTATAGGGGCTGAAAATTTTAAGGCAAGAGAAATACCAGGGTTTTCTAAGGTACTTATAGATATGCTACCATCAAATCCTTTAGCAGCTATTGTAGAAAATAAAATAATACCAATAGTTATCTTTTCAATGTTTATAGCAATTGCGTTAGTTATTGAAGATAATACTAATAAAGAAAAAGCAAAGCCATTTAAAGATTTTATTTTATCAGCTTATGATATAGTTTTAAGAATAACTAAAATGGTATTAAGGATAATACCATATGGAGTATTTGCTTTAATAGCTACAGCAGCAGCTAAAAATGGAATGGATACTTTGATGTCATTAATATGGGTTATACTAGCTGTTTATATAGCTGCCTTTCTTCAATTTTTATTTGTATATACTCCATTAATAAGCTTTGTTGCAAGGATGAATCCATTAAAATTCTTTAAAGGAATTTTCCCAGCGCAAGTTGTAGCTTTTACAAGCCAAAGTAGTTATGGTACTTTACCTGTTACAATAAAATCTTTAGTAGAAGGTGTAGGAGTATCAGAAAATATAGCAAGCTTTGTAGCACCACTTGGATCAACAATTGGATTAAATGGATGTGGAGGTTTTTATCCAGCAATAGTTGCAATATTTGCAGCCAATGTTTTTAATGTAGAACTTACTATTTATTCATATATACTTATAGTTTTAACTGCTATAATATCTTCTATAGGAATAGCAGGGGTACCTGGATCAGCAACAATGTCAACAACTGTAATGTTAGCGGCCTTAGGATTACCAATAGAGGCATTAGCTATGGTGATTGCAGTAGATTCTATAATTGATATGATAAGAACTGCTACAAATGTAACAGGGGCCTCAGTTGCTGCATTAATAGTTGATCAAACGGAAAAAAGAAAAGAATATAAAGTTGAAGAATTAGTACAAAGAGCATAAAATTAAGAATTTATTTTAAAATACAATACATAAATATCTAATATAAGGAGTTGAATTAAAGACTTACTAAAGCTTATTATTAATAAGTTTTAAACTAAAGTTTTGTTCAGCTCCTTTAAGTTTTATTTGATATAAGTGTATAGAAAATTTATTGTCTTTTATATGGAATACATTCTTTCCAATCTTTAATTTGATATTAATATATAAATTTTATTTTATATTAAGGGTTAAATGAAAATTTAAGATTATTTTAAATAAATATAACTGTAGTATTATGATATTATTTTGGTATAGAAAGTTTTAAAAATACAATTATAAATTAATTTTTAGGGGAGTTATAATTATGATTAATTCAGAAAGTATTTTAATAGTTGAAGATGATATAGATATAAATAATTTATTGAGTAAAATTTTAGAGAAGGAAGGGTTTAAAGTTAGACAAGCATTTTCAGGATCTGAAGGTAAGATGTGTTTAGAATTTTTTGATTTTGATATGGTACTTTTAGATCTTATGCTACCAGGTATAACTGGTGAAATATTTATAGAGGAGATTAGAAAGATAAAGAACACTCCAATAATAGTTATATCAGCAAAAACTGCAATGGAGGATAAGATAAATGTTTTAAAATTAGGTGCTGATGATTTTATAAGTAAACCTTTTGATGTTAATGAAGTTTTAGCTAGGGTTGAAGCGCTTTTAAGAAGAAGTAAAATAACAAATTCAAGTGAAGGTGTAGAGACAATAAAATATAAGAACCTTATATTAGAACCTAGAAGTAGAGAAGTTAAGGTTAAGGGAGAGGAAATACAACTTACTTCTAAAGAGTTTAAAATATTAGAACTTTTAGTTTGTAATCCAAAGAAAGTTTTTACTAAGGCAAACTTATTTGAAACAGTATGGGAAGAGGAGTTTTTAGGTGATGATAATACTATAAATGTTCACATAAGCAATCTTAGAAATAAGATAAATCTTTTAGATAATGAAAATGATTATATAAAAACTATTTGGGGAGTAGGCTTTAAAATGGATTAGCTACATTGATGATTCATAATTTCCTTAATAAGTTGATTTGAATAAATATCAAAATATAGAGGAGTTTATATTTTAAATATACATTTAATTAAGAGTTAATAGAAAAATTAAGACTTTCTTAAGGTTTTCTTTAAGGTATTTTGAGACTTAAGGTTTATTATATAAACATAGAGAAAGATAAAGAGAAAACTTGTTAGGAGGTAAATATTTTGGGAAATATAATTTCTATAAGAAATTTAAACAAAAATTATGGTAAGAAAAATATTATTGATAATTTAAGTATGAATCTAAAAAAAGGCGATATATATGGTTTAGTTGGGAAAAATGGTGCTGGTAAAACAACTTTAATAAGAATTATTTTATCCTTAGCTAACTATGACTCAGGAGAAATAGAACTTTTTGGTGAAATTGATGAAAAGAAAAAGCTTTATGAGCATAAGAAAATAGGCAATATAATAGAAACTCCATCATTTTATTCTTTTCTTACAGCAAAGCAAAATCTTGAATATTATAGAATTCAAAGAGGAATAGTAGGAGAAAAATCTATTGATGAAATCTTAGAAATGGTTGGACTTGGAGATGTGGGAAATAAAAAGTTCAAAAAGTTTTCACTAGGTATGAAGCAAAGATTAGGATTAGCCTTGGCACTTTTAGGAGAACCAGAATTACTTATTTTAGATGAGCCTACTAATGGAATGGATCCTATGGGAATTAAAGAAGTAAGAGAAGTATTAATTAATTTAAATAAGAAAAATGGAGTTACAATATTAGTATCAAGTCATATTTTAGGAGAGTTATCACAACTTGCAAATTGTTATGGCTTTTTAAAGGATGGGAAAATAATAGAAGAGATTTCATCAGAGGAACTTAATGAGAAATGTAGGAATCATTTGCTTATTAAAGTTGACGATTGTAAAAAGGCTGCAGTAATATTGGAAAAGGTTTTAGATAATAACTCATATGAAGTTTTACCTGATAGATTTATTAAGATTTATAATAAGTTAGATGAACCTCAATTAATAAACAGAGCGTTAGTAGAAAGTGGAGTTGAAGTTTATTCTTTAGAAAGAGTAGGAGTTAATTTAGAAGATTACTTTGTAGATTTAATTGGAGGTGAATATAATGCTTAATTTAATAAAAGCAGAACTTTATAAGATAGCAAGAAGACCTTTATATATTACAATTTGTATAATATTTAATTTACTTATAATTTTAGCCGGAATAGCTATGCATTATGCTTTCTTAGAAAATTCTAGAATACCTGATTTCTCAGCATTAGTTTTTATAACAATTAACTTTATGGGAGCTATTCCATGGATAATGCTTATGTTTATAGATATAGTTTTAGAAGAATATAAAGAAAATACTCTTAAAAATTTAATTTCTTCAAGTATATCAAGGGAAAAAGTGTATTTAAGTAAATATATAGTTCAGGTAATTATATTTTTAGTTATTGAAATAACAGCAGTATTAACTATGATAGGAACTTCTTATGCCTTAGGATTAGTTGGTCCTAATGGATTTTCAGATTTTATGGAAGTAATATTAAGATTACTAATAGCTTTCCCAATATATATTAGTGCATTAGCTATATATGATTTTATTACCATAATAACTAAAAAGGAAGGGTTAGCAGTTGTAGTTATCTTAGGTATTGTTTCTGGAGTACCAATGATATTTTCTATATTATCAAGTATATATGAAGGAATTTTCACTTTAATTTATCCTTATTTATTATTTAATCCTTTAAAGAGTTTAGTCAGTGAAGTTTTAACTACAAAAATAATAGGAACTAATATTATAGTAGGAATAATAAATACAGTAGTATTTTTAATTTTAGGAATTTTAGTAATAAGAAAACAAGAAGTTAAATAAAGGAGGAGGTATATTGGAAGGATTTATAATAGGATTGTCTTTGACAATCCTTATTGTGCTTTTAATAATATTTATTTTAAAAACTAAAGAAATAAATAGATTAACCTTGGAGTTAAAAAAGTTAAATAGTGAGGGGAAAATAGAAAAATTAAGATTATCACTTCCAAATAAAAATATTGAAAATTTAATAGTAGAGATAAATACATTAATAGATGATAAAAGAAAAATGGAGAATATTTATAAGGAAAAGGATATGGAGTTAAGAGAAGCCATTGCAAATATGTCTCATGATTTAAGAACTCCTTTAACTTCTATAATGGGATATGTTTATTTATTAAATGATGATAAATTAGATAAAGAGGAAAGAAAAGAATATTTAAAAATAATAGAAAAAAGATCTTTAGTTTTAAATGATTTAATAACTAATTTTTATGGACTATCTAGAATACAAGCAGATCAGTATGAAATTAAACTTGAACCTGTTAATTTAGAATTAGTCTTGGGTGAAATTATTGCGGCTTTTTATGAAACCTTAGATTATAAATTTGGAGAACCAGAAATTAATATTGAAGAGGGCTTAGGACCTGTATTAGGTGATAAACAGGCTTTAAATAGAATATTTACTAATTTAATTGAAAATATCATAAAGCATGGTGAAGGGGAAGTAAAAATATCCTTAAAGAAGAAAAATAAATACATAGTAATGGAGTTTTCTAATAAAGCAGAAGAATTAGAACCTAAGGATGTAAATAGAATCTTTGAAAAGTTCTTTACTAAGGATAGAATGAGAACAGGGCAAAATACTGGCTTAGGGCTAGCCATAGTTAAACTATTAGTAGAAAAGCAAGGACAAAAGATAGAGGCTAAAAAGGTTGGAAATAGGCTTGTTATAAATATAATATGGAGTTTAGAAAGTTAAAAGGATTTAGACTTTTGAAAGAATAGAAAAATTAATTTTTAGAAGTATAAAATAAGCAATTTGAAATTAAATTGCTTATTTTTTTATTTTAATAAATATAATTCTAAAGTTTTTCGTAAACTTTTAGTCCTTCTCTTATTTCATTAAGTGCTTTAATTCTTAGATCAACTTTTTTATTTATATGCTTTAAAAATGCGGATTCTAAGGTTCTCTTTTCTGTATATGATAGCTTATCCCAAATTATTTTAGGAAAAAGATCTTTTATTATGAATGTTTCTCCAGAATTTATATAACTTAATAGATTAACTGCTTGTGGTAATATTGAATTCATAAGAAAACCTCCTTAAAACGTAAATTAAACTACTAAGTATAATATATGCTTAAAATTTTTTATTAAGAACTTTAGAAGTGATTTTAAGTTAAATAAAAGATTATAAAGCAATTGACCTTAAGTAAAAAATATTAAGGTGAGTTAAATTATTATGTAGTTTTGCTCACCTTTTTTAGTGTATAATACTTATATATTTTTTAAAATTAAATTATTAAAAGTAGAATTTAATTTCAGTTAATCATAAAGAATAAGATATAAATTTTTGGAGATATTTTCAAAATAAAATTTGGAGGCAACAAATGAGTAATAAAAAGGTAATAGTAGTTGGGGGAGGCCCAGCAGGAATAATGGCATCTTTAACAGCATCAGCTAATAATGAGGTTGTGCTTATAGAGAGAAATAATGAGATCGGTAAAAAGCTTAGACTTACTGGTGGCGGAAGATGTAATATAACTAACAATAGAGAAATAGAAGAGTTTTTTGATAAGATAGTTACAAATAACAAGTTTATGTATAGTGCATTATATACATTTTCAAACTATCAACTTTTAGACTTTTTAAGTAAAAAGGGCTTAGAGTATAAGGTTGAATTAGATCAAAAAGTATATACTAAAAGCGATACAGCAGAAGAAGTAATAAGCATATTTAAAAATGAATTAAATGATTGTAGAGTAAAAGTTTTATACAATACTAAGGTATGTGATTTTATAGTTGAGGAAGATGAAATAAAAGGAATAATAACAGAGCAAGGTAAAAAGATTTTAGGTGATAAAATAATAATAACTACAGGTGGAAAGAGTTTTCCTAATACAGGGTCAGATGGAGAAATGTACGGTATATTAGAGAAATATGGACATACAATAACTCCTATTCATGCAGCCTTAATTCCTCTTGTTACTAAAGAAGACTTCGTTAAAAATCTTCAAGGAGTAGCTATGAAAGATGTGGTTGTTTCAGCTAAAATAAAAAAGAAAAAGTATGAGAAATTTGGAGATATGATATTTACTCACTTTGGAGTATCTGGTCCTGCAATACTAAAATTATCTTCTTATATAACTAAGGCTTTAGATCAAGGAGAGGTTGAGCTAAGCTTAGACTTTTTAAGTGATAAATCCAAGGAGGAATTATCACAGATAATAAGAAGCAATCCTAATAAAACTGTATTAAATAATTTAAAAGGAACATTACCACAAAACTTTTTAAAACAGATATTTGAAATGCTAGGATTAACAGAGATTAAGGCTAGTGATTTGAAAAAAGAAGATGAAAATAAAATAATTTCATATATTAAAGAGATGAAACTTACTGTAAGAGAAACTTTAACTATAAAGGCAGCTCAGGTAACTTCTGGTGGCGTTAAGGTTAAAGAAATAAATGCCTCTACTATGGAATCAAAGATTATAAAAAATCTTTATTTTGCAGGAGAAGTTATAGATATAGATGCAGAAACTGGTGGATATAATCTTCAAATGGCATTTTCAACAGGATACTTAGCAGGAAGTGATTTTTAAATTCTTTAATTAAAATTGTCAAAGTAAAAACTTACAAAGGATATGAGGATTCATCTACTAATTCTCAAAATCTCTTTGTAAGTTTTTTATATTTTAAAGGTGGAATTAGTTAATTTTTATATAATTTTAAAAAATTTTCAGTATTTTTGTATTAAAAAAATTTTTATAGGATAAATTAAAAAGGTATTAAAATACATTAAAAGGAGAGATTTAATTATGCTATATGATTTTAAAGTTAAGGATATTGAAGGAAATGAGGTTTCTTTAGGGGAGTATAAAGGAAAGGTTCTTTTAATAGTTAATACTGCAACAGGATGTGGATTTACTCCTCAATATGAAGGATTAGAAGTGCTTTATAAAAAATACCATGATAAAGGGTTTGAAATATTAGATTTTCCATGTAACCAGTTCTTTGAGCAAGCACCAGGAAGTAATGAAGAAATAGTTGGATTTTGTAAGTTAAATTATGGAACTACATTTAAGACCTTTGCAAAAGTAGAGGTTAATGGAGAGAATGCTTGTGAATTATACAAATTTTTAAAGAAAGAAGCTCCAATGGCAAAGGAAGATGAAACATCTTTAGGATTTTATGATAAATTAAAAGGCTTAGGATTTACTACAGAAGGAGAAGAAATAAAGTGGAATTTCACTAAGTTTTTAATAGATAAAAATGGTGAAGTTGTTGCTAGATTTGCACCTACATTTGAACCTGAAAAGTTAGATGAATTAATAGAAGAATTATTAGAAGAATAATATATTTTTTAAGAAATAGGCTTATGATTAGATTGTTAATACTAATCATAAGCCTTTTAATATTTTATTTAATATTTATTAACTTAATATTCATCATAGAGTAATTAATTTGTTATTAAGTCGAATTCTAATAAAGATATACTTAATTGTGATAATTTGTAAAATTTCATAGTAGAAAAGTAAATATGAAATGTTAAAGTAGGGGGAAGAATGATAATTCAATGCAAAGATATAAAGAAAACATTTAAGGTTGGAGATACTTCTGTTGAAATTCTAAAGGGAATAAGTTTAGAAATTAATAAGGGGGAATTTACTGCAGTTATAGGAGAGTCAGGATCAGGAAAATCTACATTTTTAAATATTTTAGGAGGTATAATGCCTTGTGATGAAGGAGAAATAGTAATAAATGAACATCATATTGAAGGCTTAAATGAAAATGAATTAGCTTTATTTAGAAGAAAAAATATGGGGTTTATATTTCAAAGTTATAATTTAATGCCTCAACTTACAGCTTTAGAAAATGTAGAGATGCCACTAATTTTTTCAGGAGTTTCTAAAAAGGAAAGAATAGAAAGAGCAAAATTAATGCTAGAAAAGGTTGGATTAGCTGATAGGATGAATCATAAACCATCAGAATTATCAGGGGGACAACAACAAAGAGTATCTATAGCAAGAGCTTTAATAAATAATCCAAGTGTAATACTAGCTGATGAGCCTACGGGGAATTTAGATAGTAAGACTACCATAGAAATTTTAGATTTATTAAAGGATTTAAATAAAAATTTTAATACAACTTTTGTTGTGGTAACTCATTCACAAGTGGTTTATGAATACGCAGATAGAGTTATAAAAATGGAAGATGGTCTTCTTTGCTAATAAAATAATTAAAATTAATATTTATATAAATTAGGTGAATTTAGGGGGAGAAATTATGAAAAAAAGAAATTTGGGTTTAGTTTTAGCTTTAACTACAATATTGACGACTGTATCAGTTCCACAAAAAGCATTAGGTTTTACAGATAAGGTTTCTAATGCACTATCTGAAATTCAAAATCAAAGTGATAACAGTGAAAATAATAATTCAAGTGGGGGAGAGCAATTAAATACTCAAATAAGCAATATTCAATCAAAGGATTTAATAATAAGTTCAGTATCAATAGATGAAGAAGTTATAGAGCCAGGAATACCATTTACATTAACCTTTAAAGTTGAAAATATAAGTGGAAGTAGTCTATATGGAGTTTCTCTTAAAATTGTAAATGTTGAGGGAAAAGGAACACTAGATGGATTCATGCCAGTTGGGACAACAAATGAAATATATGTAGGAAGCATTGCACGTAATGATATTAAATATGTTAGCGTGACTTTAGCAAGTGATCCTAATATAAAAGCTGGTGTACACAATTTTGTTACTAGCCTTATGTTTAATGAAAAAGGAAAAGAGCAAGAAGAAATAACAAAAGTTATAGGGGTAATGATTCAGAACACTCCAAGTTTAAGTATAAGTGGAGTTACTCCAACTGAAAGTACTATTAGTGCTGCCTTAAGGAATGATAGTAAAACAAAAATAAAAAATGTAAATGCTAAGGTTACTATAGGCACTGAGGTCATGGAACAAAATATAGGAACTATTGATGTAGAAGGGGAGGAATATATGGATGTAGCAATAACTCCTTCTGAAGAAGAAAGAAATGCTTCCATTGAAGTTACTTATGAAGATGCTACAGGTAAGAAATATAATTCAACAAGTTCATGTATTATACCAGCTATGATGCCTGTGGAAGAGACAGTACCAAAAAAGAATAAATTAGGGTTAATATCATTAATAAAGAGTTTATTCGGATTTTAGGTGAGAATTTATGAAGTTTAATGATTTGTTATCCATAATATGGAGAAATATGTGGAAAAGAAAAACAAGAACAATTTTTACTATGATGGGAGTAATAATTGGGTGTCTTGCAATTTTTATAATAATTTCAATAACAAATGGTTTTGAAAGATACTTAACCTATGAAATGGAAAGTTTAATGGATACTTCAGTAATAAGTATTTATCCTAATTGGAAATCAGAAACTGAAGATAATAAAGATAGTACCACCAAAACTAAGTTAACAGATAAAAATGTTGAAGAGTTGAATAAATTAGGATATTTCTCAGAAGTTATTCCTAAGAGGTATGCTCATACTCAAATAAAATATGGGAAAAATCAGACTTATGCAAGAATATTAGCTAATGATAAGGCTAATTTAATTTCTGAAAGTTCTCTTTTAGCTGGAAAAGTACCTAAAAATAGAAGCAAAGAATTATTACTTGGTTATGATGTAGCTAAGGAACTTTTAGGATACTCTTGGGAAGATAAGGTTAAAGATGATTCTGAATTTCAAAAACTTATTGGAAAAAGAGTAAAGTTAGGAGGAGAAGATTTTGGTTCTGATGACAAAGGAAATCCTCTTAAAAGCAAACAAATAACTTGTAATATTGTTGGGATTTTATCAAGTGGAAATGGTCAGAAAAATTATGAAATACAAGGTTCGCGTAAACTTGTTGAAGATATAATAAAGGGAGCGCCATTAGTAGATGAAGAGTTTTTAAAAGAACAACTTACTACATATGAAGGAATAGATGTTAGGGTAGATGATAAAGAAATGTTAGAATCTTATGAGGGAACATTAAGAAATATGGGATACCAAACAAGTTCTTTTAAAGAGTTTGAAAAACAAACAAGGTCAATGTTACTAGGTGTCAATATAATCCTTGGTTCCTTAGCAGGAATTTCACTTTTAGTAGCTGCTTTAGGAATAACTAATACTATGGATATGGCTATTTATGAGAGAAATAGGGAGATTGGAGTAATTAAAGTAATTGGTGGAAGTGTAAGGGATGTCATAAAAATATTTGTTGGTGAAGCTTGTGCAATTTCTATTACAGGTGGATTTATTTCAATAATACTTGGAGTACTAGCAACTTTAGGAATAAATTCTGTTGCAAAATCAATTACTGAAAATATGATGGGACAACCTATAGAGAAAATATCAGTTCCGAGTTTTTCATTGATTTTAGGAATTCTTGTTTTTTGTTTAGTTATAGGTTTTATTGCAGGGATATTTCCTGCTAGAAAGGCGGCTAAAACTGATGTAATAACTGCAATAAGATAAAGAAAATAATTTTTTATAAAATAACCGCACATCTTTAATATTTTGATGTGCGGTTTATAATTTAAAGTTAACTAATTATTTAGTCAATTTTTTATTAATCAGATACTCTAACTATTTGAACCCAAGATCCTATTCCTGAATTTATTCCTGTAGATTCTCCTAAGATAGCTGGAGTTACAGAAATTGGTGAAGATATTATTTGTGATAAAACGTTTCTTGTAGAATTATTAACTAAAGCAAATACATCACCAGCATTAGCATTTACGGCAATACTTCCATTTACTACGCCTATTTCACCAGGAGCTACTCTAGGAGTTCCAGATAAAAATACTCTAGAACCATTTCTAAATAAAGATACTATAGCGCTAGCTGTGGTATTATTTGTGTTATCTAAATTAAATGACCACATAAATAAATATCTTCCAGGTTCATTTATTGTAAATGTTCCGTTTGCTATATTGGCAGTTATTGCTGTAAAAGTTGAGCCATTAGGATTTTGGATATTATAAGTGAATATACCATTAGCATTAACATTTTGAGAAGTTAATGAGGAATAACTAACTAATAAGGTATCATCAAAATCCACTCCAGGTTCACCTTGAGGACCTTGAGGACCAACAGGGCCTTGAGGACCAGCAGGACCTTGATTACCTTGAGGACCCTGTGGGCCAGTAGGACCGGTAGCACCTTGAGGACCTTGAGGGCCTTGTGGACCTTGAGCTCCTTGAGGACCAACAGGACCTTGATCTCCTTGAGCACCAGTAGGACCTTCAGGACCTTGAGGGCCAGTAGCACCTTGAGGACCAGTAGGACCTTCAGGGCCTTGAGAACCAGCAGGTCCTTGAGGACCAGTAAGACCTTGCTCACCCTGAGGACCTTGAGGGCCTATAGGACCAACAGGACCTTGATCACCTTGTGGACCTTGTTCGCCTTGAGGACCAGCAGGGCCTTGAGGGCCAGTAAGACCTTGATCACCTTGTGGACCTTGAGGTCCAATAGGCCCCATAGGGCCCATAGGACCTATTGGACCACGCTCACCTTGACATCCCATAGGACCTCTTGGTCCTTGAGGACCCCTAGGACCTTGAGGTCCTCTTGGACCCCTTGGTCCAGGTTTACAACAATCGCAACAATTGCAATTTATCTCTAAATAGCAATCATCTTTACAATAACAGTCTTCCTTGCAATAATAATCATCTTGACAATACTCATCATCATAGCAATTATATCTATCGTAACAATTATATCTATTGTAATCATCATAATATCTATTAGGATTATAAATTTTTCTTATCATAACAAAACTCCTTGTATACTATTAAAATCAATTTTATAATATCAGTTTATGAAATTTTTATTATGTTGTTCCAAAATATTTTATATAAAAAGTAAAAGCACTCAAAATAGAGTGCTTTTACTTATAAAACTTAATATATTTATTCCTAAAATATCAGATAAAATTAAGACTATGTTATATATAATGAGAAGGAAATTAAATATTTTTAGTATTTTATTTATTATCTTTTCAGTTTTTGATCCAGTTTTAATTTTGGCTATTTTAAAGTTAGTTTTCCAAGGATAGAAAAGTTCTATTCCTTCTGAAGTTAAAAAATCTAAAGTTAAGTGGGATATATATCCAGCTATAAATCCTATTGAAATTATTAATAATATTATGTTGAAGTTACTAACATTTAAAATAATATATAAGGTTAATACTATTAAAGATAGACATAGTAAACTATGAGTAAATCCACGATGTCTACATTTACTACCTATATGCTTTGAAAGAAAAGGATACATTTGACTAATTGAAGATTTTCTTTGATCTATATCAGGAAATAGAGATCCTATATAAGAAAAATGAAAAAATAATGCTATTAATAAAATTTTATAAGCTATATCATATGGAAATAAGAACAGGCTTAAAATTGTATTTAGCATTATTAAAGAAATGCATACGCCTCCAGTTGAATGAGTTTCTTTTGTCATAAAATCTCCTTTAAAAATAATTATCATTAGTTTATATTAAAAATATTATCATAATATTCATTTTACATAAAGAAGAAAAAAATAAAAATCCTAAAAATAGAGTGGACAGTTCTATTTCTAGGATCAATAGTTATGGTGGTAATTTTATGTAAGGTTTTTTACTAAATTAAAGTAAAATCATTAATAAGTAATTATTTATTTTTAATTACAATTATGGAATATGCAATTGAAAATATTGATATTAAAGCAAGTATGGGACTTATAATACTTGAAACAACTTCTAAAGATGTAAAATAAGATACTCTTTGTTCAATATATAAAGCTATGCTATTTTTAAGTATTAAGGGAGAAAAAAGAGTTATTAATGTAATTAAAATTGCACTTGTTAAAATCCTTTTTGTATGTTTCAAAAAAATCACCCCTTGCTTAATAAAAATAAATATTTACTTAAGAAATATTACAAGTGTATTCTAACAATAATTTAAAGATGATGGAATAGTTTGTGCGTAACTGGTCAAAAAACAGGTAAAAGTGGGCAAAGTATGTAAAATGTAATCTTTAATTTTGAAAAATTTATTATAATTAACTTGCGAGAATTTTAATTTGAATTGGAGGTTTTATTGTGAATAAATTATTAAAATGGGCTACTGAGATAGATTCTATTGCTCAAGCAGGATTAACTTACTCTAAAGATGTGTATGATATAGATAGATTTAATCAATTAAAGAATATTGCAGCTGATATTATTAGTGAAAGTACTAATTTAGAATTACATAAAGTTAAGGAAGTTTTATTTGAAGAAAGAGGATATTTAACCCCTAAGGTTGATGTAAGGGCTGCTATAATAAAAGAAAATAAAATTTTATTGGTAAAAGAAAAATTAGATGGCACTTGGAGTTTGCCAGGAGGATGGGCTGATATAAACTTATCAGTATCTGAAAACATAAAAAAAGAAGCATATGAGGAAGCGGGGGCAAAGGTTAAACCTAAAAGTATAATTGCAATTTTAGATAGAAATAAACATAATAAACCTTTAATGGTTCAAAGTATTTATAAAATTTTTATTCTTTGTGATCTTTTAGATGTTAATTTTAATGATAATATTGAGACTGAGACATGTGGATTTTTTGAACTAAATAATCTTCCAAAGTTATCTTTGACTAGAAATACAAAAGAACAAATACAGATGTGTTTTGAAGCATATAATAACCCAAGCTTTAAGCCTAAATTTGATTAAATTTTATTATATTAAAAGCCATAATATTTAAGTTCAAAATTAAAAATTTAAATATTATGGCTTTTAGATTTTAGTTAAATAAGAAAGAAGATATTTAGAAGCCGCGTTTTTTTGCTTCTATTCCACTTTCATTTATTCCTGGCTCTTCTATACTTGTGTTAATATGATTTTTAGCCCATTGATTTTGAGTTTTATGGCCATTAGCTAAGTAATTTTCTTTAGAATATTCTTTTTTGTTTTTACTTTTCATAAAATCAACTCCCTATATGTTTATATTATTAGTATGTAAAAAATTTTAAAAATTATATTGTAAATTAGAGCCATATTTGTATGATATAATTCATATTAAATATAATTTTTGTTTTAGGAGATACAAGTATGAAAGTTTGGGAAATAGAGTTACCTAAAATTCCTTTAGAATTAAATAATGTAGATGATGTAGCAGAAGAAATTTTGAAAGAAGAAAAACTAGAGGAAGTTATAATAGAAAATGTAATTATAGAAAATTTAGAAGAGAGTTCAATAAAGCTTGATTCATGTATATTTAAAAATGTTATATTTATAAACTGCAATTTTAATAGAATAGATATGACAGATGTAAAATTTGAAAAGTGTGATTTATCTAATTGCGAATTCTTTGATGGTGGGTTTTATAGAGTAGAGTTTAAAGGCTGTAAAATCATAGGAAGTAGATTTGATGAATCATCATTAAACAATATTTCTTTTAAAGATTGTTTAGGAAAATATATTAATTTATCTTTTAGTAATTTAAAAGAGGTGGAATTTAAAGATTGTGATTTAACAGGAGCTGTTATTCAAGAAGCTAACTTAAAAAAAGTGAATTTTCAAAATGTGAATTTAAAAGAGTCTATATTTAGAGGAACAAATATTAAGGATATTGATTTTAGAACTTGTAATATAGAAGACATAGATTTAAACATGGAAAACTTAAAAGGTGGAATTTTTACAGCTTATCAAGCTTTAGAATTAAGTAAATTTTTAGATATAATAATAAAATAGATAGAGCTAGACAGATAAAATGTAATTATCTACTTACCTTTATCGGAGAGTATTTGCCTATATACTTATATCATTAAATCATTACTAAAAACTGATATTATAAATCGAATTTATATTGACAATATAATAAAAAAGTAATATCTTAATTTTATAATTAATTGTATAAAATTTAATGTAGCATATTTAAAGGATTAAAGGGAGCTATTATGGATAAATATAATATTTTAAAGTTAGAAAACCAACTTTGTTTTAGATTATATGCTTCTTCAAGAGAAGTTATAAAGAAATATAAACCTATTTTAGATCAATATAATTTAACTTATACACAATATTTAACAATGCTTGTTTTGTGGGAAAATGAAAGAATAACAGTTAAAGGGATTGGTGAAAAATTGCATCTTGATTCTGGAACTTTAACACCTCTTATAAAAAAGTTAGAAAAGATGAATCTTGTAACAAAATATAGATCAAAAGAGGATGACAGAGTTGTAATAGTTGAATTAACAGATGAGGGAAGAAATTTAAAAGATGATATGATAGATGTGCCAAGAAAGGCTTTTTGTTCTTTAGGAATAGAAAAAGAGCAAATATTAGAACTTAAGAAAAATTTAGACTCATTACTAGAAATATTAAAATAAAAAGCATGTATATAAGCATATATATATGCTTTTTTTATATTAAATATGGATAAATTTACGTGTTATATAGTAAATTTTATTTTTTAGTTAAGACAAGAGCAAAAAATAAATAGAAGTATACATAAAGTCTTTAAGATTAATTCTTAAAGACTTTTTTTATAAAATTTTAAGAAGAAAATCTTTATACAATCTTAATACTAACAAATAAAACTCTAACGCCATCTTAATACGCTTTTAAATATAATAATTTAAGAAAGGGGAGAGAAATATGGATTTAATTTTAATCATCACTGGATTAACATTTTTAATACTATTTATTTACCTTTGGTATATATTGCTTAGGGGGGAGAGAAATGAGTAATGCAATTTTACAGTATTCTTTATACTTAATAATTTTAGTTCTATTAGCAATTCCGTTAGGAAAATATATCGGAAAAGTTATGAATGAAGAAAAGGTATTTTTATCAAAATTAATATTACCTTGTGAAAATTTTATATATAAGGTTCTAGGAATCAATGAAGAGGATATGGATTGGAAAAAATATTCATTTTCAGTTTTAGCATTTAGTGCTGTAGGATTTATATTTTTATTTGCTTTGAATTTGTTACAAGGAGTATTACCATTGAATCCTGAAGGAATAAGTGGAAGTTCATGGGATTTGAGTTTTAATACAACAGCAAGTTTTATTACAAATACAAATTGGCAGGCTTATTCTGGTGAAAGTCAATTAAGTTATTTAACTCAGATGCTTGGATTAACAGTTCAAAACTTTTTATCAGCAGGAGTTGGTATTGCTGTTTTGTTTGCTTTAATAAGAGGATTTACAAGGGTAAACAAAAGTGGATTAGGAAACTTTTGGAGGGATTTAACAAGGATTGTTCTTTATTTATTAGTTCCTCTTTCAATAGTTCTTTCAATACTATTAGTTTCGCAGGGAACAGTACAAAATTTTAAACCTTATGAAGAGGTAGCTTTACTAGAGGAAATTGTTTTAGATGATGGAAATAGAGTTACTAGTCAAATAGTACCTCAAGGACCAGCAGCAAGCCAGGTAGCTATAAAACAATTAGGAACTAATGGAGGAGGTTTCTTCGGGGTAAACTCAGCTCATCCTTTAGAAAATCCAACAGCTTTTTCAAATTTATTAGAAATGTTATCTATACTTTTGATTCCAGCGGCTCTTTGTTTTACCTTTGGTAGAAATATAAAGGATAAAAGACAAGGGAGAGCTATATTTATAGCTATGTTTACTTTGCTTATTATTGCATTATGCATAATCGGAGTAAGTGAAGCTAATGGAACACCACAATTAGCTCAAAATGGAGATGTAAACTTAGGATATATAGATCAGAGTGGTGGAAATATGGAAGGTAAGGAAAGTAGATTTGGAGTAGTTGGTTCTAGTACCTGGGCAGCTTTTACTACAGCAGCATCAAATGGTTCTGTAAACTCTATGCATGATAGTTTTACTCCAATAGGTGGAATGGTTACAATGCTTTTAATGCAGCTTGGAGAAGTTGTGTTTGGAGGTGTTGGGTGTGGTCTTTACGGAATGATAGCATTTGCAATAATAACTGTGTTCATAGCAGGGCTTATGGTTGGAAGAACTCCAGAATATTTAGGTAAAAAAATAGAGCCTTATGAGATGAAAATGGCAATGCTTATATGTTTAGCAACTCCTATTTCTATTCTTATAGGAAGCGCTTTAGCATCTATTAATCCAGAAATACTAAATAGTTTAACTAATTCAGGAGCCCATGGCTTTTCAGAAATTTTATATGCTTATTCTTCAGCAGGAGGAAATAATGGATCAGCCTTTGCAGGCTTAGGAGCTAATACTGTATTCATAAATGTAAGTATAGGATTAATCATGTTATTTGTTAGATTTGTACCTATGATTGCAACACTTGCCATTGCAGGTTCCTTAGTGAAAAAGAAAAAAGTTGCAACTAGTGTAGGAACATTGCCAACACATAATTTATTATTCATAGGATTACTAATTTTTGTAGTTTTATTAGTAGGTGCTTTAAGCTTTTTCCCAGCACTTGCTTTAGGTCCTATCGCTGAGTTTTTACAGATGATTGCTTAAGGAGGAGAAAAGTATGAAGGAGAAAGAAAATTCTTTATTTAATAGTAAAATGATTAAAAGAGCTATGAAAGATTCTTTTATAAAATTGAATCCAAAGATTCAATTACAGAATCCAGTAATGTTTATAGTATATATAGCTTCTATATTAACCACAGTTTTATATGTTTTTTCACTATTTGGAATAAAAGATAACTCACCATCTTTTATATTATTTATTTCAATTTTACTTTGGTTTACTGTTTTATTTGCTAATTTTGCTGAAGCTATTGCAGAAGGTAGAGGAAAAGCACAAGCTGATGCTTTGCGCTCTGCTAAGAAAGATATTTTGGCTAACAGAATAGAGTCCATAGAGACAAAGGAAAAGGTTAGTAAGGTTAATTCAACAGAGCTAAGAAAAGGAGATTTAATAATAGTTAAGGCCGGTGAACAAATACCTGCTGATGGTGATGTGGTCTATGGAGCTGCATCAGTAGATGAGAGTGCAATAACAGGAGAATCAGCTCCTGTTATAAGAGAAAGTGGAGGGGATAGAAGTGCCGTAACTGGAGGAACTCAAGTTATATCAGACTATATAGTAGTTAAGGTAAGTAATAACCCTGGAGAAAGTTTTATGGATAAAATGATAGCTATGGTAGAAGGAGCCTCTAGAAAGAAAACTCCAAATGAAATAGCTCTTCAAATACTATTAGTTTCTCTTACAATAATATTTTTAGTTGTTACAGCCTCATTATATGCTTATTCAGAATTTGCTTCTAATCAGAATGGAGTTATAAATAGCACTTCAGTGACATCATTATTAGCTTTATTAGTTTGTCTTGCACCTACAACAATAGGAGCCTTATTATCTGCCATTGGTATAGCAGGAATGAGTAGATTAAACCAAGCTAATGTTCTAGCTATGAGTGGAAGAGCCATAGAAGCTGCAGGAGATGTTGATATTTTAATGTTAGACAAAACTGGAACAATTACCTTAGGAAATAGACAGGCTAGTGAATTTTTACCTGTTGATGGGGCTAATATAGAAGAACTTGCAGATGCTGCCCAATTATCATCTTTAGCAGATGAAACTCCAGAAGGAAGAAGTATAGTTATTTTAGCAAAAGAACAGTTTGGAATTAGAGGAAGAGATTTAAGTTCTTCAAATGCTAAGTTTATTGAATTTACTGCTAAAACAAGAATGAGTGGTGTTGATTTTAATGGAGATGAAATAAGAAAAGGATCAGCAGAATCTATTAAAAAATATATAACTGAACATGGTGGGGATTTTTCTGATGAATGTGAGAAAAAAGTTGAAGAAATTGCTAGGAAAGGAGGAACTCCCTTAGTAGTAGCTAAAAATTATAAAGTTTTAGGAATAATATATTTAAAAGATATAGTAAAAAGAGGTGTTAAAGAAAAATTTTCTGATTTAAGAAAAATGGGAATAAAGACAATAATGATAACTGGAGATAATCCACTTACTGCAGCAGCAATTGCAGCAGAGGCTGGGGTTGATGACTTTTTAGCGGAAGCAACTCCAGAAGGTAAATTAAACATGATAAAAGACTTTCAAAAGAAGGGGCATTTAGTAGCCATGACTGGAGATGGAACTAATGATGCGCCAGCCCTAGCACAGGCAGACGTAGCTGTAGCAATGAACACAGGAACACAAGCGGCTAAAGAGGCTGGAAATATGGTAGATTTAGATTCATCGCCAACTAAATTAATAGAGATAGTAAAAATAGGGAAACAACTTCTTATGACTAGAGGTGCACTTACAACTTTTAGCATAGCTAATGATATAGCAAAATATTTTGCCATAATTCCTCCACTTTTTATAGGGTTATTTCCTGAATTATCAAGGTTAAATATAATGAATCTTCAAAGTCCAGAAAGTGCAATATTATCTGCAGTTATATATAATGCCTTTATAATAATATTTTTAATTCCTTTAGCTCTTAAGGGCGTTAAATACAGAGAGGTCTCAGCAAATAAGTTATTATCAAGAAACTTATTTGTATATGGATTAGGAGGTATTATAGCTCCATTTATAGCTATAAAAGGTATAGATATTTTAATAACAATGTTAGGAATAGTTTAGAGAGGAAGATTAATATGAAAATTATCAGGAAGTCTATTTTAGCTGTTTTGGTTTTTACAATATTATGTGGAATAATTTATCCAGTATCAACGACTGTGTTAGCACAAGTTTTATTTAAAGAAGAGGCAAATGGAAGCATTATAGAAGTAGATGGTAAAAAATATGGAAGTGAGTTATTAGGTCAACAATTTACAGATAATAAATATTTGTGGGGAAGGATTATGAATATAAATGTAGAAATGTTTAAGGATAGCAATGGAAAACCATTAATGTATTCATCTCCATCAAATTTAAGTCCAGCAAGTGAAGAATATGAAAAGTTAGTAAAAGAGAGGGTAGAGAGAATAAGAAGTTACAATAAAGGTAAGGAAGAAGAACCTATTCCTGTAGATTTGGTAACTTCATCAGGTAGTGGATTAGATCCACATATATCTGTTGCAGCAGCAAAATATCAAGTAGATAGAATTGCTAAGGAGAGAAATTTAAGTGTAGATTATGTTAATGAAATAATAGATAAATATACTACGGGAAGATTTTTAGGTATTTTTGGAGAAAAAACAGTTAATGTTTTAAAAGTTAATCTTGCTTTAGATGGTATATTACGAGAATAGGAGGATTATAAATGAGGGAAACTCGTCCTAATCCACAGGAAATATTAAAAGAAATAAATAAGAATGAAAAAGATAGTAAAAGAGGAAAACTTAAAATTTTCTTTGGATATGCTGCTGGGGTTGGGAAAACATATGCAATGTTAGAAGCGGCACATTCAGCAATTGCTATGGGACTAGATGTTGTAGTTGGATATATTGAGCCTCATACAAGACCAGAAACCCTAGCACTTTTAGAAGGATTAGAATTATTACCTAATTTAGAAGTAGCATATAGAGGATTGGTATTAAGGGAATTTAATTTAGATTTAGCTTTAAGTAGAAAACCAGATTTAATCATTGTGGACGAGTTAGCTCATACCAATGTTAAGGGACTTAGACATGAAAAGAGATATAGTGATATAGAGGAATTATTAGATGCTGGCATAGATGTTTATACTACTCTTAATGTTCAACACATAGAGAGTTTAAATGATGTAGTGGCATCTATAACTAATATAGTTGTTAAAGAGAGAATACCTGATAGAATATTTAAAAATGCTTTTCAAATTGAATTAATAGATGTAGATCCATCTGTCTTGATTGAAAGATTAAATAGTGGAAAAATATATGTTAAAAATCAAGCAAAAAAGGCATTAAAAAACTTTTTTATAAGAGAAAACTTAGTTGCTTTGAGAGAGTTAGCCTTAAGAGAGACTGCTAATAGTGTAAATAAAGAGGTTATGATAAATAAAAATGAAAATTTTTATCATACTAATGAGCATATATTGGTATGTTTAAGTTCTTCCCCTTCAAATAGTAAAGTAATTAGAACATCAGCAAGAATGGCAGAAGCCTTTCATGGAAAGTTTACTGCTTTATTTGTTGAAACAACTTCATCAAGAGAATTAAAAGAAGGAAATATTGAAAGGTTAAGAGAACATGTTAAATTAGCAAAAGATTTAGGGGCTAAAATAGAAACAGTTTATGGAGATGATGTTGCATATCAAGTTTCAGAGTTTTCTAAGATTAGTTCAGTTTCAAAAGTTATAATAGGGAGAACAAAGAAGAAAAGACATCTATGGTCAAGATTTGGTATTGTAGACAGATTAATAGAATTAGCTCCAGAGCTAGACGTTTATATAATACCAGATGAAGAAGAAAATGTAGAAGATATAAATAAAATTTGCTTAAATAAAGAAAAAATAACAATTAAAGATTCTTTAAAAACTTTGGGGATTTTAATTATTACAATTATTATAAGCTTATTCTTTGAAAATTTAGGTTTTAGTGAAGCTAATATAATAATAGTATTTATTTTAGGTGTTTTAATTATAGCAAAGGAGACTTATGGAAGAATATATGGAGTTATATCTTCCTTATTTAGTGTTTTACTTTTCAACTTTTTCTTCACGGAACCTAAATTTACTTTTAATGCTTATGATTCAAGCTATATATTTACGTTTTTTATAATGCTTGTATCAGCTTTAATAACTAGTACTCTTACAAATAAAGTTAAAGTACAGGCTAATAAATCAGCAATAACAGCATATAGAACAAATATTTTATTAGAATCTAGTAGTGAGCTTGGAAGATGTTCAGATTTAGAAGAAATTATTTTAAAGTCTCAAGAGCAAGTTAGTAGATTAGTAAAAAAACCTGTAGTAGTTTATAAGGCGAAGAATAGTCAAATTGAAAATATATATAATTATAAATTCAAAGATGGAAGTGAATTAAGTGATAAATATATTAACTTAGACGAACAGGGAGTAGTACTTTGGGTTATCAATAATAGAAAATATGCTGGAAAGGGTACAGAAACATTGCCTGGAGCTAAAGCTATGTATATTCCTGTATTAGGACAAGAGGATATAGGCATAGTAATAGGGATAATTTTAGAAGAAGGAGAGGAATTAGAGGAAGGAGAAAAATCCTTACTAATTGCAATGATAAATCAAGTATCTTTTGTCATAGATAATTATATTTTAGAAGAAGCAAAGAAGCAGGCTTTAATGCAAGCTGAGAATGAAAAATTTAAAGCAAATTTATTAAGGGCTGTTTCTCATGATTTAAGAACACCCTTAACAAGTATATCTGGAAGTGCAAGTTTGCTTTTAAATAATAATTTTGACGAAGAAACTAAAAGAAAGTTAACATTAGATATATATGATGATTCAATTTGGTTAATAAACTTAGTTGAAAATTTACTTTCTGTTTCAAGAATAGATAATGGAAATATAAATTTAAATAGAGAAGCTCAATTAGTAGAAGAAATTATTTTAGAGGCTTTGCAACATGTTAATAGAAATGCCTGTGACTATAATATAGAAATTGATTTGAAAGATGAATTGTTAATGGTTAATGCTGATGTAAGACTTATAATACAAGTAATAATAAATATTGTTGATAATGCAATAAAGTATACAGAAAAAGGATCAAATATAAAAATAAGTGCCTTTTCAAAAGGAGATAATGTAATAATTGAGATAGCAGATAATGGTGTAGGAATTAGTAAAGAAGATAAGGAACATATATTTGATATGTTTTTTACATCTAAGAAAAATATTAGTGATAGTAGAAGAGGATTAGGGTTAGGATTAGCATTGTGCAAATCAATTATAAATGTACATGAAGGAGAAATATATGTTAGAGATAATAAACCTAGGGGAACTATAATTGGCTTTAGTTTGCAGAGATTTGAGGTGAATAATAATGAAACCAGCAATTTTAGTTATTGAAGATGAAAAAGCCATAAGAAATTTTGTAACAGCTACATTAGAAATAAATTCATACAAGTGTCATACGGCTTTTAATGGTTCACAAGGAATGATTTTAGCAATATCAAAAAGACCAGATATTATAATACTAGATTTGGGACTACCTGATATGGATGGCATAGAAATAATTAAAAAAGTAAGAGAATGGTCAAATTGTCCAATAATTGTAGTTAGTGCAAGAAGTGAAGATAGAGATAAAATTGAAGCTTTAGATTTAGGAGCTGATGATTATTTGACTAAACCATTTAGTGTAGATGAGTTAATGGCTAGAATAAGAGTTGCTATAAGAAAAATGAACTATGATAGAAATAATACACAGGAAATACAAGAGTTTGTAAATGGAGACTTAAAAATTGATTATACTTCAGGATGTGTATTTTTAAATGAAGAAGAGATACATTTAACTCCAATTGAATATAAATTACTATGTTTACTTTCTAAAAATGTTGGAAGAGTTCTTACTCACAATTATATATTAAAAGAAATTTGGTCTAGCACTTGTGAAAGTGATATTCCTTCATTACGAGTTTTTATGGCAACTTTAAGAAAAAAATTAAGCAAAAAGGCTATGGATACAAATTATATACAAACCCATATAGGGGTTGGATATAGGCTACTTAGAATTCAAGATAAGGATAGTGAACTTTAATATGAGTATTATAATTTCAAAGTGTTTAATAGATGATTTAATAGAACAAATTGAGTTTATAATGAAAAAGGTAGAGGGATTAAAAGAGAGTACCTATATAAAAGAATCTCTAAAGAAAGCAAGAAAGTATATTTGCTCTAGAGAATATGATAAGGCTGAATTATTATTAAAAAATGCTTTAATAATTAATAGTAGTTCAGCAGAAATAGAAAACTTACTTGGAGTAATTGAAGAAAAAAGAGGAAATGTTTTGTTAGCACAAAGATATTATAGGGCAGCATTAGCCTTTGAACCTTGTTATTTACCTGCTGATAACAATTTAAAGAGAACTGTTTTTTATAATAGTGGTATATCAAAATTTGATTTGGGATAAATGAGTTAAGAGAGATCTCCTATATATTAAATTAGTTATTTAATATATAGGAGATTAATTATTGGAAGTTTGTTAATAAAACTAATTTTAAGTATTATAATAATTTTTATATAGCATATTTATTGATAGATTAAAAAATGAAAATGTTTAAAAATAGTATAGAGATAGTTGTTTTATTTTTAACAAAATACTTTTGGTATGATAAAATTAATCTGAAATTTTTAAACAAAGGATGTCATAATATGAAATATAAAAGATATTTTATATCACTTGTACTTATTTTAGCTATGGTAAGTATTGCAGAAATTACAGGGGAAAGAGAGATAATATTTCCAGAGGTGGCCGCTTTAGTTGTGGGATCTTGGGTTTTAGAAAAGCAACCTTGGAAGGTTAGCAAAGTAGGATTAGTAGGTCTTATGACACTATGTTCTATAGTAGGGGTATTTATTGTAAGATATGTTAACTTAGGGTTAACTATGGAAGTTTTAATAGGATTAGTTTTTACTGGGCTTATATTAAAGCTATCAAAAACAACTCTTGTGCCAATTATTTCAGCTTGTATTTTACCTATTGTACTTAGAACTGAGACTTGGGTTTATCCAATATCAGTATTTATACTTACTATACTTATAGTTTCAATTAAGTATTTTATAGAAGATTATGGAGTAAGTGAAGAGGTAAGAGAAGAATTTAAAGAAGAAATTGCTAAACTTGAAAGAAATACTTCACTTAGAAAAAAAGAATTTATTAGATTATTTAAGATATTTATTACTGTGGGTATTTTAACATATTTTTCTGTTAAATTTAATATTACTTTATTAATAGCACCACCTTTAATAGTTGCTTTTATAGAACTTACAAATGAGCATTGTAAATTTAGGCAGCGTTCAAAAAGTTTATTATTCTTGTTTATTGTTGTAGCTATTTTAGGATTTATATTTAGAATTGGATTTAACGAATATTTAGGACTGCCTTTATGGCTTTGTACTATTTTCCTATTAATTAGTTTATTTATATGTCTTGAAATATTTAATATGTACTTTCCACCAGTTGCAGCAATTGCTGTTTTGCCAATGCTATTAACTAGTAAACAAGTAATGTTTTATCCATTTCAAATTGCTATAGGATGCTTTATATTTATAACTATTGCTATGATTTTTTTTAGAGAAGAAAAATGTATTGTTGACACTTTTAAGAATTAAAATAAATTTATTAAAAAAATAATTGGTCATAGAAATTTATGACCAATTACTTTTTTAGAGATTTTTATTATTATAGTTAACTATAAAGTATAGTCCTTCTAGCTTATTTAGAATCATCATCATGAACTTCTATATCTATTACTCCTATTGTTTCACTTGTAACTTCTTCTTCAGCTTTTTCTATTTTTTCAAGTTCTGTATCAATTTTATTATCAATATTTGAAATTTGTTTTTTTAGTACATTGTTTTCATATCTTCTATATATTAACCATGCTAAGAATCCAAATATAATAGGACCAGAAATTTGGAAGATTACAGCAACATAATCTTTATTTTCTGAAGTAAGAGGTTGTATTATTGTAAATATATTAGCAAAACCAACTGTTAATGTTACTATGATAGACCAAACTAAAGCGCTCTTATAATTTTTATATACTTCAAAAGGTTTTACAATTTCTTTTTTCTTCTTGAAGAATGAAAAAGCAAAGGATAAAAACATATAAGGTAATGTCATGGCTACATTCCCCATAAGTATTAAATAGTTAAAGAATTTAGATGAATCTTCGCCACCCATTGAGCAACATAAAACAAATATAATTACTGTTATACATTGAATCCACATAGCTGTAGCTGGCATATTTTCTTTGTTTAATCTTGTCCATTTTTCAGGCCAAATATCCTTAGGAGTACCTTCTATTAATTGTTTTAAAGGAGAGTAGCTTAAAGCGAAGAATGCACCTATAAGTGCTAAAAACATTGAAAGTCCTATAAATCTAGCAAAGAAGTTACCTAACATTGTACAAGCATTAGCACTTAAGCCAATTGCTTCTCCTATGTAATAACCAAGATAATTTACTACAATATATGCTATATTTGCCATATTTACATCAGGACCAGTTAAGTCTCTATTCCAATTAACAAAGAAACCAATACATAAAATTCCTATTGCATAACCAATAACAATTACAAAGGCAGAAATTTTTATTCCTTTAGGGAAATTCTTTTTAGGATTTTCAGTTTGGTCAACTAATCCACCAACTACTTCTATTCCACCATAAGCAAATATTGCAAATACAACGAAGCCAAGTACGCCTAAAGGGGATTGATATGCAGGGTTTGGAGAATGTATGAACTGTTCAATATTAAAACCTTGAGCTGATTCAAAACCATTGCTTGCTAGTACGAAAAAACCACCAAGAATTAAAACTACATTAGCTAAGGCAACAACTGTTCCTCCTATGGATGTAATTTTTGAAATTTTATTTAATCCTTTAGAAGAAATAAATGTTATTGTTATTAGTAATATTATAGCTAGCACAGCCATTGCACGAGGGCCTGTTAAACCAAATATATTCCAAGTGGAAGTTGTGTCTTTACCAAAAAATACATTAGATAAAGGAATCCATATAGATGATGATACAGATACCATCCATATTAGATTTGAAGAAAACCACATAAAGGTTACTATAAAAGCAAACTTAGGGTTTACTGATTTAGCCATCCAAGAATATATTCCTCCCTTTTCTTTTCTAAAGGCAGCACCATATTCAGCCATCATAAAAGCATAAGGAATAAAAAATAAAATAGCTGACATTATATACCATATGATTCCGCTATAACCCATTAAATAAAAGGTTCTTGGCATATTAGTAAAGCCATAAACAGATGTAAAGATCATAAGGATTAAGGCTGTTAGGGTTAATTTACTTTTTTCTTTTGATTCCATATAAAATCACCTCTCATATATACTTTTAAAGCCTTATTTTTCTTAAGTATACAAATAATACACATTAAATTAAAGTAAAGTATGTTAATAAATTAATGGTTTGTTAATAAAAAGAAGGAGAAAATATCTGTAAAAGAATATATTTTTATAAAATAAGTAAATTTTAAATGGTTTTCATATAAAAGTAATAAATTTACCAAAATTTATAAAATTAATTAAAGTGTATAATTTTGAGTTTAATTTATATTATTTACTATTAAAGTAGGGGTTAATGTAATAGATATTAAATAATATATAAAAATTATTTTAAATAAATAGAAATTTGAGATTTAATTATAATAAACTGACAATTTAAGATTTGTAATCATATAATTTATATATATGTAATTTTTAGGTGATTTAATGTCATTAAAAAATCAAAGATATTTATGGATTTTAGGAGTAGTATATTTTTTTATAGTAACTATAGTTTTTCTTATAGAAGGTTCATATTTGGGGTGGCTTAGCATAATAAATTCTTTTCTATTAGGTATTACTGTTTTTAAGGTGAAGAAAAATTTAAAAGATACATAGGTATTTTTTAGAGTAAACTATCTTATTAGAAAATATAATTTCATAAATAGTTAATATATGCTAGGAATAAAGAGAAGGGAAGTACACAAACTATTTTTGAGGTGATATTAATGAGTAAAAAAAATAACAACAAAAAACACATAAATCATAATCCTCAAAGTGAAAGTGTAAAAGCTGTTTTTGGAGAACCAAAAGCAAAGGGAGATGAATTCACTCCAAAAACTTTTAAGTAGACTAAGAGTTCTCTCCAAAAAAATTAATAGTAATCCTTAATCATATAAGAAAAGGTAACTTATAGTAAGTTACCTTTCCTTATATTAAAGTTAATTAGAAGAATCAGAAGAGTTATCTTCTAGATAAGTATAGGTATTTCTTCCTCTTGTTTTAGATATATATAGTGCTTTATCAGAAAATTTAATTGCATTTTTCAGATCATTTTTAGTATATGTAGTATATATTCCAATACTAAAGGTTACATGGTCTGAAGTCTTTGAATATTTATGTTTTATATTTAAATTATCTAAATTTTCTTTGATTCTTTTAGCGTAGTTAATAGAAGAATACTTAGAAGCACCTTTTAGTAAAACACAAAATTCTTCCCCTCCATAACGTGCAACTATATCTTCTTTACGAGAGTTTTTTTCAAGTACAGAGGCTATACTTTTTAGTATAAAATCACCAGCTTGATGACCATAATTATCATTATAAAGTTTAAAATAATCTACATCTATCATTAGAAAAGAAATAGGCAAATCTTTTTCTTTTAAATTATTTATGTAAGAGTCTAAAAAACGCCTGTTATAAATATTGCAAAGCCCATCTTTTAAAGAATCTAATTTTGAATCCCTAGCTTTTTTTAAGTAAAAAAGCACTAATAGAATAGAGGTTAAAAATAGAATTATCAAAATAATAATGGTCTCTTTTAAAAATGGTAATTCGTGATTGTTTATAATTTTATTATCTATATAATATTTAAATTCATAGTTATTTATATCATTTATTGAAGTTTGTTTTTCATAATATTTATTTATTAAAGAATCTACCTGCTTATTATCATTTAGTTTTCTATAAATTGATATTCTTTCGCTGATAGAAAAAAGTGAAACATAAGAAGCACCTTCATTATCAGCTAATTTTTCTAGTTTTGAAAAGTAGTCTAATGCTAGATCAAAATCTCCAATACTTTTATAGTACATACCATAAGAACGAGTTTTAATCATTTCTAATTCAGAATATATAACATCTTTATTTTTAATCTCTAATTCTTCTATTTCAGAAATATAGTTTGGTACTAAATCAAGATTATTTTCTGATATTGCTTTTATTATTAAATAGGAATCTAAAAGGATTTTTAAGTCTTCTAAATCATTTTCAGGGCCATAATAATAAGAGTTAGATGCCTTTGCTATTGTAGAGTTAAAATCAGTCATATCATTTACAGCAAAATAAGTTTCAGCTAAGTTTAATAAAGTATATTCTTTAAGGTAAGAATCTTCATTCCTAAATAATAATGATGAATCTAGCATTTTATCTAAAATATTAGTAGCAGTAACATAGGCCCCCATATATCTATAAGCAGATGTCATGTTTAGTTTAATAATTATCTTTGACTCTTTATCAGCATATTTAAAGGCTTCTTCATAATAAGATAAAGCATTTAAAAATTTTTCTTGTTGAAGATTTATTATAGCTAAATAATTATAAATTTCGAACTTTAAATTATCAGGTAAACTATAAAACATATCTTTATTATCTATAATTGAATAAAGTTTATTTTCAGAATCTTTAAAATTTCTTTTTTTCATCTCTAATTTAGATTCATATAAAATTACATTAGTTTTTTTTATATATTTTTCATTTTTTTTATTTACTTTAAATTTATAAAAAGAAAATATAAATAAATTAATAACTATTAAAAAAATTAATAAAATTAAAAAATATTTCTTTTTTCTATTTTTCATAAATGCTCCTAAATTTCGTAAAAGTTAGAATTTATGTTTTTCATTAACATATAACAAAAAAAAGTATACCATAAATATTAAATAAATGTATATAAGATGAATAAATCATTAAATATAAAAACATTAAACTCACTTTTGATATTGTTTACATTATTACCAATAAATGGTAAAATAATGAAGGAGTTAAGCTAAGGGGGGAATTTTATGTTTAGCAAAAAGACTATTGCTAATATATTAAGTATTGCTTTATTTTCAAATATTGTAATTAATAATTTTAGCATTAACGAAGTTTTAGCAAATGTAAAAAAAGTAAAAATTGAAGATGGTGTTTTTTGGGCAAATAATCCTGAAAAATTTGAAGACAATCGGGAAAAAGCACATGCTACTTTAATGCCTTTTAATAGTATTGAAGAAGCATTAAATAATCCTAACTACTCTGATTATTCTAATTCAGAGAATTATATGTCTTTAAATGGAGAATGGAAATTTAATTTAGTAGAAACTTATGATAAAGATATAAAAGATTTTTATAAAACCGATTTTGATTCTAGTTCATGGAATACTATACCTGTTCCATCTAGTTGGCAATTGCATGGATATGATCAGCCAAGGTATAATGATACAGCTTATCCTTGGGAATATCAAGATAATATACCAGAACCGCCTGATGTACCAACAGACTATAATCCAATTGGATATTATAAGAAAACATTTACTATTCCTGAAGGATGGGATAATAAAGAAGTTTTTGTATCATTTCAAGGAGTTGAATCTGCATATTACTTATATATAAATGGAGAATATGTGGGTTATAGTGAGGATTCATTTACTGGACACGATTTTAATATAGGAAAGTTTTTAAAAGAGGGAGAAAATGAAATATCTGTAAAAGTTCACAGATGGAGTGATGGAAGTTGGTTAGAATCACAAGATATGATAAAGCTTAGTGGGATATTTAGAGATGTGTTCTTATATTCTACACCTAAAGCTCATATAAGAGATTATACTTTAGTTACAGATTTAGATGATAAATATAGAGATTCTAATTTGAATGTTGAAATTGATATTTCTAATTATGGTATTAAAGCTGGAAAATATAAAATAAAAGGTATTTTATATGATGAAAATAAAAAAATAGTAAATGAAGATATTAGTGAATTTGAATTAAATGATGAAGAAAATGTATTAGTTTCTATTAATACTAGAGTTGAAAATCCTAAAAAATGGACAGCGGAAACTCCTAATTTATATACTTATGTAATTGCTTTAGAAAATGAAAATGGTGAAGTGGTAGAAACTATAAGTAACAAGTTTGGATTTAGAAAAATAGAAATTAAAAATAATCAAGTATGTATAAATGGACAGCCTATATCATTTAAAGGAGTGAATAGGCATGAATTTTTACCTGATACTGGTAGAACACTTACGGAAGAAAGTATGATAGAAGATATAAAGCTTATGAAAAAAAATAATATAAATGCAGTAAGGTCATCTCATTATCCTAATGATCCAAGATGGTACGATTTATGTAATGAGTATGGACTATATGTTATGGATGAAGCTAATTTGGAAACTCATGGAAGATTAGATGATATTCCTCAGAGTAGACCAGAATGGACCGAGGCGGTTATAGATAGACAGAGATCGATGTTAGAGAGATCAAAAAATGAAACAAGTATAATAATGTGGTCATTAGGAAATGAGTCAAGTGGAGGGGAAAATTTTGAAATAGCTGCAAAGTGGATAAAGGAAAATGATCCTACTAGATTAGTTCATTATGAAGCGGAGAGGACTGTAGGAGACGTATATAGTAGAATGTATAGAACTATAGAAGAAATGGAAGCCTATGCAAATGATCCTGATAATAAAAAGCCATATATACAATGTGAATATGCTCATGGAATGGGAAATAGTATAGGTAATTTACAAAAATATTGGGATGTCTTTGATAAATACGATATAATGCAAGGTGGATTTATATGGGATTGGGCTGATCAAGCTATAAGAATGAAAGATAAAAACACAGGTGAAGAATTTCTAAGTTATGGTGGCGATTGGGGAGATAGTGAATTTACGGATGGGAATTTCTGTGCTAATGGCTTAGTTTCAGCTGATAGAACAGTTCAACCTGAACTTCAAGAAGTAAAAAAGGTTTATCAAGAAATAGAGATAGAGGATATTGATATTTTAAATGGTAAAGTAAAGATAGTAAATGAACATTTATTTACTAATTTAAATAAATACAAAGGAAAATGGGAGTTAAGAGCCGATGATAATATATTACAAAATGGGGAGTTAGATATTTCTGTTGATCCATTAAGTAGCAAGGAATTTACGATTCCATTTAAAAAGCCAGAACTTAGTCCAGGGGTTGAGTATTGGTTAAATATAAGTTTTGAATTAAAGGATGATGAGCCTTGGGCTGAAAAAGGATATGTAATATCAAAAGAACAATTTAAACTTCCTTTTGATAATGAAATGGAAAAAGGAATTGATTTAAATTCAATGAATTCAATAGAACTTAAAAATGATGAAAATAATGTGCAAATTATAGGTGATGGATTTAAGGTTTCTTTTGATAAGAAACTTGGTGCTTTAGAATCATATAAAATAGATAAAGAAGGGAATGAAATTGAGCTTATAGAAGAACCTATAAGACCTAATTATTGGAGAGCACCTAATGATAATGACAAAGGATTTGGTGCTGAAGAAAGATTTGATACTTGGAGATATGCAGGTGCAAATGCTAAAGTAGAAAATCTAGAAGTTATAGAAGTAGGAGATAAGGCTGTAAAAGTAAATGTAGACTTTATATTACCAACTAATATAGAATCTAAACTTAATGTTGAATATATTGTTTATGGAAATGGAGAAGTTTCTGTAAATAATACACTTAATGCTTCTAAAGGTCTTTCAGAAATACCAGAAATAGGAATGATGCTTAAACTTCCTAAAGAATTTGATAGTATTACTTGGTATGGAAGAGGACCAGAAGAAAATTATATAGATAGAAATACTGGGTATGATATTGGTGTTTATAACAAGAATGTTAAAGATTTCTTCTTCCCATACTTAGAACCATCCGAAACAGGAAATAGAACAGATACAAGATGGGTAACATTAACTAATAATAATGGAGTAGGATTAATGGCATCTGGAATACCTAGTATAGAATTTAATGCATTACAGTATACTCCAGAAGAACTTTCATCCGGTAAACGTCATCCACATGAGTTAGCAAAAGAAGATAGTATAGTTTTAAGAATTAATCATAGACAAATGGGTGTTGGAGGAGATAACAGCTGGGGAGCAACTCCACATAGAGAATTTATGAATGAATCTGGTAAAATATATAATTATTCTTTTAAAATTAAAGGTATCGACAAAAGTTCTTCTCCAATGGAAATAAGTAAAAAGAATTTAAAGGAAGATTTAATTAAGGATATTAAAATTGATGGTGTTAGTTTAAGGGGCTTTAATGAAAATATTACAGAGTATAACATAGATTACTTAGAGAAAACATTGGAAAAACCTCCAGTAATAGAAGTTGTAAAAGCTAATGATAATATAGATGTAGAGGTAGAAAATGTATATACAATACCAGGAAAAGCAACCATTAAGGTTAATCATAAGGATGAGCTTTTAAATAAAATTTATACTAAAGAATATGTTATAAATTTTGGAACACATAATGTGGAATATCTTTCAGATATAAGTTGGAAAAGCGCAACTTCTGGCATGTATGAACCTGTAAAAGATAGGTCTGTAGTTAATAATCCATTAGTGTTAAAAATTGATGGAGAAATAAAAACTTTTGATAAAGGTGTGGGAGTAAACTCAAACTCAGAAATAGTAGTTGATTTAAAAGGAAAAGGTTATGAAAAATTTGAAGCTTATGTTGGCATGGATAGAGGAGTAAGTGGATATGGATCTTCTATAGTAGCTAGAGTTGAGGTTGATGGCAAGGAGGTATTCAATAGTGAGAAAATATATAGTACTTCTAATTGTCATAAGGTTGAAGTAGATTTAAAAGGTGCTGAAAAATTAGCATTATATATTGATGACTATGACAATAATATTAAGTATGATCATGGAAATTGGGCTGATGCTAAATTTATAAAAGCTGAGGCAAATAAAGATACTTCCTTAAAAGCTTTAAAAGTAAATGGAGAAAATTTAAAAGGGTTTAACACAAATACTTTTGAATATGATGTGAACCTTTCAAAGGATTCTCATATACCTAAGATTGAAGCTATTGCAATGAATGAAAATTCAAAAGTGTTTATTGAAGATGCATTAAGTATTCCTGGCACAAGTTATATTAAGGTTATTTCAGAGGCAAGCACTATGAAAACTTATAAAATAAACTTTGAATTAAATGGAAATTCTACAGAAGATGATGAGAAGCCTGGAGATGTAGAAAAACCAAATGATAATGACTTAGATGAAAATAATAAGCCAGAAGATTCTGAGGGATTACCAAATACAGGACAAAGTGTTATTAACTTTGCTATTATTGGAATTATTTCATCTTTAGCAGGAGTAAAACTATTAAGAAGAAAAAATAAATAATTAAAATTTTAGTTTTTAATAAGCCTTTCTAAATTTTAGAAAGGCTTTTTTATATAATCTAAATTAATAAAAAGTCATAAAAGTGATAAAAAGTTAACATTAAAGTTACTAAAATAAAATTGATGAATGGTTAACTTTTTTGTATTTTGATAATATTTTTTTGATAATTTATATAAAAATTTAAGTTTAATAATGAAATTAAAGGAAAATTTTAGAATTTAAATTATGGTATATTTTAAATGAAATTAATGGATACTAAAGATGAAAATGTTTTTATCTTAGGATAATTGGGAATTAAGCTAATTGACTTAGTATATTCAGGTTTATATAATCAAATACGTCATTGAGAAAAAATATATAGGTAAGGTGATAAAATGTCGAAAAAAGTAAAAGTGATATTTACCATATTATTAGCATTATTAGTAGTTGGAGGATTAAGCAAAATATTCTTAAGTAAACATAGCAGTGAATATGCTTATAATATAGGTGATACAGTAAAAATTAAGGATCAAAGTTTAGTAGTAAATAGTGTTAAAACAAGTATGGGTGAAGGAAATGATAAACCAAAAGAGGGAAATGAGTTTCTTATTTTAAATTTAACTCTTAAAAATAATGGAGATTCAGAATTAAATTATAATCCATATAGTTTCCAAATTGAAAATGCCAAAGGCGAAATAAAAGATAGAACATTTACTGCGATTGATGGTAAGGAAGCTTTAGATAAGGGAACACTAGCACCAGGAGAAGAGGTTACAGGAACTATAGTAGTTCAAGAACCTATAGGAGCTAAGGATTTAAAGTTAAATTATGTTCCAAATATATTTAAAAAAGATGTAGCAACAGTTAAACTATAATATTCGACATTTATATACAGCAAAATTTATACTAATAGATTATATTTAAAATACAACAAAATATTTAGCATTTAAAAAGGTAATATTTATTAATATATTACCTTTTTATTTACATTTTTTTAAAAATTATGTTGACTAAGTGCAGAGTTTAAAATATAATAAAGTTAATTCATATAAGAATACTAAGAATTAACTTTCATAATATGAAAAGCTGTGATTAGAAAAGTAGAATTAATTTCTTTATTCAGAGAGAGTCTTCTAGGCTGAAAAAGACTTTAAAGAATTTTTTCATGAGTGCATCTATGAGCTTGTTTCCAGAAATAATCTTAGGTTAGAGTAGGGGAATGCGGGTATGCCCGTTATAGCAGAGTGGTATATTTGTACCTAAAGAGATTTTGTAGTTTAATTTAGCTTACTACTTAAAATCAGAGTGGAACCGTGGAATTTTACTTCTGCCTCTGTATAGGGGGTAGAAGTTTTTTTATTTATAAATAATTCTTTACATGAAAGTATTAAATAAAAAGGGGGGATAAATTGTGAAGAAATTATTTAATAATCTTATTTTTAAACTTGTTTTAGGTGTTATATTAGGAATAATAATAGGCACATACTCTTCAGAGGGGCTTATGTCAACAATTGTGACAATTAAGTATGTATTGGGACAAATTATATTTTTCTCTGTTCCACTTATTATTTTAGGATTTATAGCTCCATCTATTGCTAAATTAAAAGATAACGCAAGCAAACTATTAGGATATGCTGTTTTAATAGCTTATTTATCTTCAGTTTTTGCTGCTATTCTTTCAATGATTGCAGGATATGCATTAATACCTAAATTATCTATAGTATCTAATATAGCATCATTAAAGGAATTACCAGAACTTATATTTAAATTAGATATACCACCAGTTATGAGTGTAATGAGTGCGTTAGCTTTAGCATTACTTTTAGGATTAGCTGTTGGATGGACAAAGGCTGATTTAGTAGAAAAGCTTTTAGATCAATTTCAAGCTATAGTACTTAGTATTGTAAATAAAATAATAATACCAATATTACCATTTTTCATAGCAACTAACTTTGCAGCTTTAGCTTATGAAGGAGGATTAAGTAATCAACTTCCTGTATTCTTTAAAGTTATATTAATTGTATTATTTGGTCATTTTATATGGTTAACAATTTTATATTTAATAGGTGGAGCAATATCAAAAGAAAATCCATGGGAAGTTGTAAAGTATTATGGACCAGCATATCTTACTGCAGTAGGTACAATGTCAAGTGCAGCAACATTACCAGTAGCTTTAGAGTCTGCAAAGAAATCAAAGGCTTTAAGAGAAGATATAGTGGATTTTGCAATACCATTATGTTCAAACATACATTTATGTGGTTCAGTTCTTACAGAAGTATTCTTTGTAATGACAGTATCTCAAATTTTATATGGTAAGATTCCGAGTTTACCAACTATGATATTATTTATAGTATTATTAGGGGTGTTTGCAATCGGGGCACCAGGAGTCCCTGGGGGGACAGTAATGGCATCATTAGGTTTAATAATTAGTGTATTAGCCTTTGATGAGGCTGGGACAGCTCTTATGTTAACAATATTTGCTCTTCAAGATAGTTTTGGAACAGCATGTAATGTAACTGGTGATGGAGCAATAGCTCTTATGCTGACAGGTATAGCAAAGAAAAAGAACTTATAATACAAAAAGGTGTACTTTTATAGTACGCCTTTTTATTTTTAATTAAATAATAGGGATTATACATGAAATTAAGGGGGTAAAAATAATCACTTTAAATCAATAGATATATAATTTGTGTAATTTTAAAAACTAATAAATAATGTGTTTAAATTCACAAAAATACAAGATTTGACTAAAATAAATAGTAAGAGAATTTATAAATAAGTGTATATTTTTATAATTATTTATAGAATTTAACTTTAAAACATGAAGATTAATATGAATATTTTATACTAGTTTTATATTTATGAAAGGAGGTAATTATCAGCTTTAAATAGGTTGATAAGTATTTATGCGAAGCAGAGTTAATAAAATAAATAATCGTACAGTTGCTGCTTTAGGAATAAAAAGTTTAGATGAAAATTTAGAGAAAAGTATAGTTAATATAATAAATTGTAATCCAGAATATATTATTTTAGGGTGTAGTGAAATTCCTTTTACAGAAAGAATTTTGAAAGCTTTAAACAATGCTAATTGTCCTAAGATTTTAATACTTACCTTTAACTATAGGTTTAGAAATCAAAGAGAGATAGTTAATGAAATTAAATTTATGAAAAATTTCCCTGAAAATAATATAGCAATTATATTAAATTCAGTAAATGATTCTAATTTTATCTTAACGGATAAAATTTGTTATGTATCTTCAGGAAGTTTAAATAATAATGGTATAGCAAACAATGTAAATTCCTATGAAATAATGAATGACAAAGATTGTAATTATAAATTATGGGAATCAGAAATCTTTGATTTTATAAATAAAGAAATAATAAATTACAGGAGTAATAATCAAAGGGAGCAAATAGAATACATTTTAAAGGAACTTAAAAAAAGGTTGTTTATCAATATTTCTAATAATTCCAATATATTAAATGAGGAGTATATATACATTCTTCTAGATATATTAAATAGCATAGATAGATTTATTATGATAGGAACTGATGTTTATCAATATTTTGATAGGGATTTTTTAGACATAATAAAGAGTAATAAAAAAATATTAGCTAAAATAAATTCCATAAGAAATGAATTATTTAGAATACTTTTAAACATCAATGAAGGAAAGAATGATATTAATAACAAGATTTTTAATTGCTTAAAAAATGAATTTTTAGTTCTTTTAGAAGAATTAGAGGAGTTAATAAATTTAAGAGAAAATAAATATCATAATTCTATTATGTCATGGAGAAAGGATGAAAGTATAAGCTCATTTTTATCAGCTAATAATACAATTAATAATTCTTTGATTAGGAAATTCTATGAAAGAATTATTTTAAATTGTGAAAGATAAGGAGTAGTGATAAAAGTGAGTAATGTAAAGAATAAATTTGCACTAGGAAATTATACAAAGGGAGCGGTTAAGAGTTTTGAAAAGAATATAGTTAGCGAAAGGGATTATTTAGAAAAGATAAAGAAAAATAAATAAAGTGTTTACTCTAATAAACAATAATAATTAATTTATTATTGTTTATTTTTTTATAAGTATATTTTTAGCTTATAATATAAATATAAAACTTAATTATAGTATTATTCTAGAATTTACTATAAAAATAGTATAAGTTTTTGACAAGAGGTGATAAAACATGTGGAAGAAACAAATTATGTATCTTAAAATGTTTTTGATAGTGGTAATTTCTATACTAATATTTGTTTTATTATTTGGAAAAGAAAATCTTTTTATTGGATTAGCCGCTGTTATTACAGTTACTACAATGTTTGGAGAGGATTATACAATAAATCCAATACATCATACATTATACTTTACTGGAGTTGAACTTTTTGTAGGTTTAGGAGCATATTTTGCAGGATTAAATCCTATTTTAGGGGCCATAATGACTTTAATTGTATCATTCTTTATATACTTTTCTTTTACTTATGATACAAAGCCTACTAAAGCCTTAGGATTTATACAGTTATATTTATTTTTATTATATGAACCAGTTACAACTAGCGAATTACCAAAAAGAGTATTTGCTTTAGTTTTTGGTGGTATAGTCATAATGACACTTTACTATATCTTAGCTAGATATAATTTTAATAATATATTTAACAAATCAATAAAAGGGTGTATTAATTCATTAATTGAGAACTTAAATGAATTGATAAATACTGGTTGTATAGAAAAAAATAATAGTGAAAAGGTAGCTTTAATGATTAAAGAACTTGAGATAAAGGTTTATGAAAGATTGGAATTAGATAAAAATCAAGTTTATTCTATATATTCAAAAGATTTAATAGTAGTTTTTCTAAAGAGAGTATCAAGTCTTTCATCTGAAGCCATGAAGAGAGATGTTAATAAGGAACTTATTAAAAAGACCATTGAATTACTTAAAAATGTGCAAGACTTTATAGAGGATGGAAATAAGGAAAAGTTAAAAAATATACTAAATGAATATTATAATTATTTAGATTCTTTTAAATTAAGAGATGATTTAGATAGGTATAGCTATTACAATGCTAAATTAAGTGTAAAGGAGTTTTTACAAGGACTTAATGTGAAAGAAAATCAGATTGAAAGCTATTCAAATTATATTGCAAATTTTTTAAAAGCTTTAAAATCTAATTCAAATAATTTTAGAAAAAGCCTAAACATAAGATCCCTAAGATTTAATTTGGCAGTAAAAGCAGCCATAACATTGGCTTTTTCAGTATTTATAGTAAATTACTTTGAAATTTTTCAAGGTAAGTGGGCATTATTCACTATTTCCTTATTATTAATTCCCTATGCGGAACAAAGTAATAAGAAGGCAAAGGCAAGGGTTTTAGGAACTATAATAGGAGCAATTTTATTTAATGTAATTTTTTATTTTATTCAGTCAAATGTAATACTGATATTTGCTTTTATAGTTGTTTGTATATACTTAAGTATGTCTGTTGTTTCTTATAAAATTAGATGTATATTTATAACATTAAATGCATTATTAATGGCTGGGGTAATGGACCCATCACATACTCCTTATTATGTGCTAAGTGAATATAGGGTATTTTTTATCTTAATAGCATCTATAATTGTTGCTATAGTAATGAATTATATTTTCCCTTATAAAATGAAGGATGAAACTAATAAAGCAATAAAATTATATGTTTATTTAAATGAGAGAATACTAGATGGTTTAATAGAAGAAAATTCAGATAAGGAAAAATTAATATTATCTTTTTTTGAAAGTTATAGAATATGGAAGAAGATAAATTATAACAATAAAGAGATGAAATCAGAGCAAATTCAAGAGTTATTGATATTGCAAAATGATTTTGTATCAGATGTAAACTTCTTAATAAAAAGCCCTATGATACATAATAATAAAAGCTTATTTAAAAAGAGCTTTGAAGACTTTAAAAATTATACTAAGAAAAAAGACTTTGAAGATTTAGCAATAGAAGATTTAGAGAAGGCAAAAACAGAAGAAGAGAGATTAATACTTGTATTGCTTTATAAGCTTTTCTATGTGATAAAAGAGATGAGAAAGTTAAGTGATTTAATATGTAAAGAATAAAAATGGCATATATCAAAATATAATATAAAACTTACAAACATATTCCGAGAATTACTAGATTTCGCTAAGAATTTATAATTATTACTCCGAAGATATTACTAAAACTTCGAAACTTGCTTCGTTTCGAACAGTCTCAGTTTTTTTACGTAATATCTTCTCCATAATAATTTAAATTCTAAAGCTCATCTAGATATTCTCTTCATACTGTTTGTAAGTTTTATAAAAAGTTATTCTGATACAGCCTTTTTTATTCTTCTGGCAAAGTTAAATCGCAGGTTGAAAGCATATTAAGGGTTTCATTTACATCATGCTTAACTCCAGCAAGGATTACTAGGTCATTTTCCTCTAGAATTGTATTAGCATTAGGCATAAACTCATGGTCATCTCTTACCATTGAGAAAATCCTACATCCTGTAGGTAACTTACAATCCTTTAAGGCTTTACCTATATACCATTGGCTACTAACAAGTACTTCACGGATTATTATTTTTTCATCTTCTTCTACAGTATCATTAGTATCTCCATTAAGTGTAATTAATTTTTCAAATAGTATCGGGAAGAAGATACAAGTTATTACTGTGGTAACTACGAAAGCAGAGTAGTCTGCAGCAGTTATGTATCCTAAATTCAATGCCATTTGAGAACCAACTATAACTAAACTAAGCTGGGCTGTTAATAACATAGATGCTGCTAAGGAATTTCTCTTTCCATATTTCTTTTTAAGTAAAAGTGATGGAATGAATTTTACTAAGAAGAAAATTAGTATAAACAAAGGTATTTTAGCAATTGATTGAGGATTTTCAACAACTGCCTTTAAATCAACATTAACTCCTACCATTATAAAAAATATAGGAATTAAAAAACCATACCCAACCACATCTAATTGGTGAGAAATTTCTTCTTTGGCTTTCCCAACTATTAATGAAAATACCATACCAGCTAAGAATGAGCCTAGAATTATCTCAGAGTCTACTTTTTCAGCAACAGCAACAAGTACCAAAACAAGAACAAAGGCACCTCTTACGCTAAGGTGAAGGTTTTTAAAGGCAATAGTAGAAAAATCATGAACTTTAAATATAATCTTTGATAAGAAATATACTACTATAGCCACTGCAAATATTATTAAGAAAGTAAAACTCTTTAAGGTAATACCATTTACTGCAACAGAGGCCACAAAAGTAACACCTATTAAACTTACTAATTGAGTTATTATTCCAAAAACAAGTAAAGTTTGACCATAACTACTATTTATTATGTGTTTTGTTTTTAAAATAGGTACAAGTAATCCAGGAGCAGCAGCTGTAAATAGCAATGCAAAGAATATATACCCTTCTGAAATACCTGCAAATTTTAATGTAAATGATAAAATTATAGCTGTTATTATAGATACAATAAACATCTTTATACTAGTGAATAACTTAGAATCCTTTAAAAGTTCTCCCTCCTTAGGTTTAAGCTCATCAAAATCTATAGCAAGACCGCTTAAAAACATTAAATAAGCTAATCCTAAGTTTGATAAAAATAAAATCCAAATATCTGGTTTAATTATGTTTAAAAAACTTTTACCCAATAATATACCTATAAATATTTCCCCTACTTGATAAGGGATATTTACTCTTTTTAGCCTTGAAACTAAAAATGGAGTAAAAAAGGCTACTACAGATAAGATTAACAATGAATCATAATTTATAGTTTCATTCATAAATAAATCCTCTCTTTTCTTTAGTATTTTATATTAAATTTAAATAACTAAGTTCATATATAAGGATTTTTTCTCTTGAGTCATATTCATACTTATTAGGAATCTTTATTTCCTTCTTTAAAGAAAATGGAGTGTAGTTTTCTAAATAGTATATGTAATCATCAGAGGGATAATAAAGTATAATATCTACTGGTCTCTCATGATTAGATACAGAATCAAGAATATTTCCAACAACTTTTATAAATATTTGCTCTGAAAAGGGATTAAAAAAGTAAAATTTATTATCCTTTGAATCTATAGGATACCTTTCAGCAAAACAATTTATAAAATTTAATTTATCTTCCTTAACTTTATTTTGTGATAAATAAGATTTTTTATTTCCTAAGCATTCATTAAAAAAAAAGTTATTCATCTCTATTCCTGTAACTTTAATATTTAAAAAGTAATTTAAATAGAAATTAAGTCTTCCTTTACCACAGCCAAAATCGATTAAGGAATCTTCTTTAGAAAATTCATATTGAGAACACATAGCTTCTAATACATCATAAGATGTAGGTTCATATCTATTGTAATGTAGAGATTCATTAAATATTTTTTGTTCTCCAGAAGTTTTTATGTTTAGTAATTTTTCAAAATATTGTTCTTTCATTTTCTCCTCTTTCATAAAAATTTAGTATTTAAATTTACAATTATCAGTATAGTATTTTACCTTAAATAGGGCAAGGTAAAATTTAGGGTGAGGAATTCTTAGTTAATTGAAAATACTTTATGTAAATTAAACTAAAGAAGAGATAATAGATTTATAGAATGGAAATTTAATGTTGGTCAAATTTTTATAATTAGATACAATAGTAAATGAATGTTTAAATACATAGGAGGAGTTTTAATGAGAAGCAATTATCATACACATACATATAGATGTAATCATGCCACAGGAACTATTGAAGATTATGTTAAAGAAGCTATAAAAGCTAATATAGATGAAATTGGAATTTCTGATCACTTACCACATCCAGGTAAGAATATAGATAATTATCACAGAATGGCTTATGAAGATTTAGAGGATTACTTTGGAAAGATAGAAGAAGCTATAGAAAAGTATGGAGATAAAATATCAATAAAAAGATCCATAGAATGCGAGTATTTCCCAGACTTCGGATGGCTTTATGAAGAGCTAAAGGAGAAATATAAGGCAGATTATTTAGCTTTAGGAGTACATTTTTTCCCTTATAAAGGAGAATGGGTGTATGTTGGAACAATAGAATTAACGCCAGAAATCCTAATGATTTATGCTGATTTTGTAGTGGAAGCAATTAAGAGTGGATATTTTTCATATTTAGCTCATCCAGATTTATTTGGAATGACATATAGAAATTGGGATAAACATGCAGAAGAGGCCTCAAAAAGAATTTTAAAAGCTGCAGAAGAAATGGATATGCCTATAGAAATAAATATAAATGGAATGAGAAGAAATAAACTTTCTTATAATAATGGAGAAAGATATCAATATCCAATAAAAGAGTTTTGGGAATTATCTAAGGAATACAATGTTAAAAGAATAGTTGGAATTGATGCTCATAATCCAGAAGAAATGCATGATTTAGATATGGGGTTAAACTTTGCTAAAGAACATGATTTAACTATTATAGATAGATTAGAATTTAATAAATAAAAAAATAGGAGCTTAGTTAAGCTCCTATTTTTTATTTATATGTTGTTTTACTTGATGGCTCATTGGATTCATATGGAGTGTTTTCATTAGCTTTATTTTTAACTTTTTCATTATAATTATTTGAACATGGTGAGATGGAATCAGTTTTATGTTTCTTACAGTTTTTACTCATGATTTGGCCTCCTATTTATTGTGAGAAAGTTTTGATCTTTTAGTATATTTTTTACCACTTGAATGGGAACCTTTTTTATGACCATTTTCAATTCCTATTTCAGAACCAGCTTCTGAATACATTTTTCTTTTCTCAGCATTTGATTTAGGTCTATCTTTTAATCTGTTTTTATTATTATCCACCTTTTATTACCTCCTTAATATTTAGCTATATTTTTATTTAATATTGACTTTTAAATTAAAATACCATTAAAGCAGAACTTAATTATGGTTTAAAAATCAATATAGGTTTAAGATTTTAAATCTTGATAATAGCTTATCCATTTATATATTTCATATAACAGGCAAAAGGGTGAATTATATACGTTTTTTGGTAATAATAAAAAAGGCATGTATTAAAATAATTTTTAATAAAACTTACAAATATATTTTCATAGACATTATATTCATAATACTTGTAAGTTTTATTTTTATATTTTCATACAGCCCATTATTTTGCTATTTAAACTTTATACATGTAGGAGATGGAATAAATATATCATTTTTTAAAAGTTTTAGTGTTCCATCTGGATTTTTAAGATAAATTGTTAGGTTATCTGATTTTTCATTTGCAATGATTAAGAACTTATTACATGGACTGATTTCAAAATCCCTAGGGAAATCACCATGTGAACTATAGTGATTTATAAGTGATAAAGAACCAGTTTCTTCATTTATTCTAAAGGCTGATATTCCATTAAAGCCTCTGTTAGAAACGTATAGGAATTTATTACAAGGACTTATTTTTATTGCAGAACCAAAATTTTGTCCTCCAAAGCCATTAGGAAGTACATGAATATACTGAACTAATTTAAATCCTTCTTCTCCTAAATATTTTAATATAATGATTTCAGAACTATTTTCACATATAACATATGCAAACTTTCCATTCTTTGAAAATTCTATATGCCTTGGACCGCATCCTTTAGCACAATAAAAACTTAGATTTTCAATGTAACTTAAGGTATTATTAGAATTAATTTTAAAAAGTTCTATTCTATCCATACCTAAATTTACAGCACATATAAATTTATTATCTGGAGTTATTGATGCAAAATGCATTTTTGAATCATCTTTATGAGAAAATGCACTTAGTGAAGTATCTATATCAAAATTCTCATTTAATGAATAAGTATTAATTGATTTTTCATGATAATTACTTGAAACTATTAAGGATTTATCTGCAATTATATTAATATGACAAGGTTTTTTACCTTGAAGTAAACTAGCACCTGTTAATTTTAATGAATAATCCTCTTCTATATTATAAGAAGCAACACCACCTAGGGTATCTAGAGAAAATGGGTTCCCAACTGTATATAGTTTATTGTTATGTATGCACAAATAAGTAGGATTACCAAATCTAGCTACTAAGGATAAATCTTCAATATTTCCTTTATCAGTATCTAGACATAATCTATAGATACCTTCACTAGCCCCATTTGTGTAAGTACCTATATATGCAATAGATTTGTTCATTTTTAAAGCCCCCTCTGACTTGAGTATATTGTTAATTTTACGTTTTATTTGTATGATATAAGATATATTAACAATTTTTATAAATAATATTAAAGATTAAATATTATTTGTTATACCATATAAAACAAAAATAGTAAAGAATATAAAATAAAAAACATATATAATTTTTAACGTTTAGATTTTTTTAATGGAGGACAAAGATGAAGAAGACTATTGGTATATTAGCTCATGTTGATGGAGGAAAAACCACTTTTTCTGAGCAACTTTTATATCATACAAAGAGTATAAGAAATAGAGGAAGAGTTGATCATAAAAATTCTTATTTAGATAATAATGAAATAGAGAGGGATAGGGGGATAACTATATATTCTGAGGTGGGGAAATTTTCTATAGAAAATCAAGAATATTATCTTATAGATACTCCAGGGCATATAGATTTTTCACCAGAAATGGAAAGAGCTATTAGTGTTTTAGATTATGCTATTTTGATTATAAGTGCAGTAGAAGGGGTTCAGGGACATAGTGAAACAATATGGGAATTATTAAATAAGTATAAGGTTCCTACTTTTATTTTCATAAATAAGATTGATAGAGAAGGAGCAGAAGTAAATAAAGCTATAAATGAAATGAAACACAAACTTAGTGAAGATATTATTTTCTTTTCAAGTAAACTAGAGGAGGGGACTATAGAAGAAGTAGTTGAAAGCGATGAGGACTTACTAAACTTATATTTAGAAGGAAATTTAAGTGAAGAAGAATTATTAAATAAAATACCAAGCATGATAAAGGAACTTAAAATTTTTCCTTGCTTATGTGGTTCTGCTTTACTAGATGAGGGCATAGAAGATTTTATAAGGTGGTTTCACAACTTATCATTTACTAACTATGAGGAAAGAGAAGATTCTTTTAGAGGAAGAGTTTTTAAAGTAAGACATGATGAAAAGGGAAATAGATTAACTTTTATAAAAGCTCTAAGTGGAACTTTAAGAACTAAGGAAGAATTGACATATTTAAAAGAAGGAAAAGAGTCTTTAGAGAAAGTAAATGAAGTTAGAATATATAATGGAAGTAAATATGAACTTGTAAATGAAGTCAGGGCAGGAGATATATTTGCGGTGGTAGGAGTTAAAGGACTAGAATCAGGTGATGGGATTGCTATAGAAAATATTGATTCATATGATATGATTCCTACTTTGAAGTCTAAGGTGGTTTATAGAGAAGGGTTAAATCCAAAGGAAGTACTTTCATGGTTTAAAATTTTAGAAAGTGAAGAGAGTACTTTAAGTGTATCTTGGGATGAAAGATTAAAAGAAATTCACGTTAATATTATGGGAAAAGTTCAATTGGAAGTTCTTAAAGAAGTTATGAAAAATAGATTTAATGAAGAAATAGAATTTGGAACTCCAGAGATATTATATAAGGAAACATTAAATGAAGAAGTGATAGGATATGGCCATTTTGAGCCTTTAGGACATTATAGTGAGGTTCACTTAAAAATTGAGCCTGGGGAAAGAAATTCAGGAGTAGTATTTGAAAATAAGTGCCATGCAGATGATCTTACACCAGGAAATCAAAATTTAATAAGGACTCATATATTTGAATGTGAGCATAAGGGAATATTAACAGGTTCGCCTATTACGGATCTTAAAATAACCTTATTAACAGGAAGAGCTCACAATAAACATACAAGTGGTGGAGATTTTAGAGAAGCTACCAAGAGAGCTTTAAGACAGGGATTAGAAAGTGGGGAAAATAAACTTTTGGAGCCCTATTATAAGTTTAAAATAGATGTGGATCTTAACCTAATAGGAAGAGTAATGAATGATATACAAAGGATGAATGGAGAGTTTAAGGATCCTATTATAGATGGAGAGAGAGCAACCATAGAAGGAAAGGGGCCTGTTTCTACATTTACAAATTATGGTATGGAGTTTCAGTCATTTACTAAGGGAAAGGGAGGACTTTCTCTTAAGTTTCATGGGTATGATTTATGTCATAATGAAGAAGAGATTATTGAAAAGAGGGCATATGATAGAAATGCAGACATTGATTATACTTCTACTTCTATATTTTGTTCAAAGGGTCAAGCTTATTTAGTTAAAGGAGAAGAGGCAAAAGAACATATGCATTGTTTAGTTTAGAGAAATTTTTGTTTTTAATATGGCTTTGTATAAACTTTAAAGAAATTTATGAAATTAAAATTTAACTAAATTATATTGATTAGACAAAAATATATAGCTTAGTTATAATTTATAGAGAAAGTTTAAACTATTTAAGATGAATTAATTTTCTATGAGGTGAAGAAATGGAATTAGTAAATATTTATGATGAATATAGAGAAGTAAATAAAAATTATGTTGATTTTATAGAGGAACTAGTAAATAAAAATTTTGAAGGATTCAGCGAAGATTTTGTAATGGGCAATCTAGAAAACTTTCAAAATTTCATTGGAGATTTAAAAGTAAAGGCTGATGACCTTCAGGTTGAGGAAGAAAATAAGGATAATTTACAGGATTTAAAATATTTAATTGTTGATACATTATTCCTTACCTTTGATTTAAATAACTTTTATAAGCTTAAAGAATTTGAAAGATTTAAAATGAGATTTGCAAATTATGTTAACAAAAGAAGAAGAGATGAGATGTTAAAATCTTTTTAGAATAAAGAGAGGGCTTTTATCAAAAAATAATAATAAAACTTACAAACAATATGAAAAAATACTGTTTGTAAGTTTTATGAAAAGTTATTTTGATGAAAGTCCTTTATTTATAAACACGTTTTAAAGTAGTGTGTTCAGTAGATCCTAATATTAAAGGAACATTTTCAATTTCAATTTCACTAGATTCAAGGCCGAACCATTTAGCTGGAGAAACTGTGAATTTTTTTATGAAAAGCTTAGCTTTAATTATCATTGAATTCCATGATTTAAGCTTGCTTTCTGATGATAAACATTCATTTATAAGAATAAATCTGAAATCTCCTACATTTCTGTTAGGAAGTGTAGTATACTTTCTATTTTGAACCTTAATATCACCATTATTTATAAGTTCACATACTATTTGACGTAAAAATACATTTAGTTTTTGGTTAACCCTAAAACCAAGTTTAAGTTGCACCTTAACCATATAATCAGTGCCAAATGTATTTACAGTATATTCAGCTGTATAGGGTTCATCAGTTACAATTACATTTACAAACCAATATACATCTGCTCTTTTAGGCCTTTTATCTAATATAGAATACATTATTTTTCTTTCTATTCTTTTGGATTTTTCTGAACTTGTTAAATAAACAAGATTTGTTGCATATTTAGGTCTATCTACATCATTCTTTAATTCTTTTAATTGATTTTTATAATTTTCAATAGGAATATAGTCTAATAGACTCATTTTTATATAATGACCTTTTATCCATATATACATTATGCTTAAAATACATAAAGCTATTAATACTGAAACAAAACCACCTTTTTCGAATTTAACTGCACTTGAAATTAAGAATGAAAATTCTAAAGAGCCAAAGAAGACTAGTATAATTAGTGCAATTGGTAATGGAGTTTTTATTTTTAATAGATAATTGAATAAAAGTATGGATGTCATAAGCATTGTTACAGTTATTGATAATCCATAAGCTGCTTCCATATTATCTGAACTTCTAAAATATAAAACTATAGCTATACAAGCTATCCAAAGTATTCTGTTTATAGCTGGCATGTAAATTTGTCCCTTAGAATTAGAAGGGTAAAGACATTGTAATCTAGGGAATAAATTCAATTTAATAGCTTCTGAAACTAAGGTATATGAACCTGAAATTAAAGCTTGAGATGCTATAATAGCTGCTAATGTAGAAATTAAAACTCCAAATAGTAAAAGCCAACTAGGCATCATTTGAAAAAATGGATTTAAGCTTTCAATTCCATATAATTTAGTATTATTTTTTTGTGATAATATCCAAGCAGCTTGACCAAAATAATTTAATAGTAAGCATATTTTAACTAAAGGCCAAGTAAGATAGATATTCTTTCTACCAACATGACCAAGATCAGAGTACAAAGCTTCAGCTCCAGTTGTTGATAAAAATACTCCTCCAAGAATAAAAAAACCTAAATGATTATTTGGACTAAATAAAATTTTTATTGCATAATGAGGAGAAAGTGCTTTTAAAAGATACAAATTTCCTGATAAATTTACAATTCCTAATATGGCTAAAAATGCAAACCAAATAAACATAACTGGTCCAAAGATTTTACCTATTATTTCTGTACCAAAATGTTGAATAAAGAATAAAAAACTTAGTATTACTAGTACAATGATTATAATTATATCTTGATTATTTCCAAATATATCATTAAAACTAGGCAAGATTTTTAAACCTTCAATGGATGAAGTAACAGTTACTGCTGGGGTTAGCATTCCATCAGCTAGCAGAGCAGAACCTCCTACCATGGCAGGGATAATAAGCCACTTAGCACGACGACGAACTAAGGTATAAAGAGAAAATATACCTCCTTCTCCCTTATTATCAGCCTTTAATGTTATAAGAACATACTTTATTGTTGTTAATAAAGTCATAGTCCAAAAAATAAGAGATAATACTCCAAGGATAAAATCAGGAGTAATGCTTTCTAAACCTCCATTGCCATTTATTATTGATTTCATAACATAAAGAGGAGAAGTTCCAATATCTCCATAAACAACTCCTAAGGCTATTAAAAAGCTTCCTAAAGTAATTTTTTCAATAGAACTTTTATTAGTACTCATATCTATTCTTCCTTTATTATCATAAGTTAATTATTAAGTTGAAAAATATTAATAAATTATTAATGTGTACACATAAAATTAAAATCTAATAAAATTTATACTAGCACCATTATGAAATGATGTAAAGTTATAAATTAAAAAGAAATTAGTTCTATTTTATTAAAACTTTTACATTGAAAAGTTTATTAAAAAATATATAAGTTTTTTGAAAAAATTATAATGAATTCCTGATGAGTATTAAAGTAATCTAGTAAAATAAAAAAGGCTGTATCAAAATATAATAAAGATTACAAACAGTATGAAGAGAATATCTAGATGAACTTTAGAATTTAAATTATTACGTAGAAGATATCACGTTATAAAGCTGAGACTGTTCGAAGCGAAGCAAGTTTCGAAGCTTTAGTGATATCTTCGAAGTAATGATTATAAATTCTTAGTGAAATCTAGTAATTCTCGAAATATGTTTGTAAGCTTTATCAAAAGTTATTTTGATACACGCCCTTTTTATTGATAACTTTAAATTAAATCTATTTTGTAGTTGTTGGAGGAGTGAATACTCTTGCAGCTAATTCATCATCCATCATATATAAAGCAGCAGGATTACCTTCAGATCTTCTAACTTTTTTTAATAATGAGTGGAAGTTGTTTTCTTCTTCAACTTGTTCATCTATAAACCATTTAAGTAAACTCATAGTTGCGTGTTCTTTTTCTTCAAAAGCAACATCTGCAAGGTCATATATTTTACGAGTTACTAATTGTTCATGTTCATAACCTTTTTCAAAGGCTTCAATTATATTTGAAAAATTAAATTTAGGCTTATCTATTTGTTCTAATTCAACAACGCCATTTTTTTGGAATATATAATCGTAAAATTTCATTGCATGGAATAATTCTTCTTGAGCTTGAACTCTAAAAAAATTAGCAAAACCACTTAAGTCAACAGATTCAGCATAAGCAGCCATAGCTAAATAAGTATATGATGAATAAAATTCAAAATTAACTTGTTCATTAAGTTTTTGTAATAAATTTTCACTTAACATATATGTACACCTCTTTTTATTATTTCTATAAAATAATTGTAGTCTTAAAAAGAAAATTAAGCAAACTAATTTATAAAAATTATTAACAGAAATTATTATTCTATTAATAATAGATAGGAGTATCTTGAGATTACTTTATAATGCTTAAATTATGTAATTTTTTCTTCAGATGGAAGTAATCCTATATACTTTTTATATGTTTTTGAAAAATAAGATAAGTTATTAAAGCCACTTTTATAAGCACTTTCAGATATAGTATATCCATTGTAGAGGATTAAATTTCTAGCATTAATACATCTAATATGATTAATATAATCTAGAATAGTTTGCCCTGTTACCTCTTTAAAGGTACGACAGGTATAATATTTACTAAAAGCAACATGGTTACATATATGATCAATTGAAATTTGTTCTTTATAGTTTTCTTTTAAATAATTTATTATTTCTTTTACCATTAGTATTTTATTATTATCTTTTATTTTTATTAATGATGAGTTTTGCTCAATATGGTTTCTCTTAATATGAATTAAAATTTGAAGTATATCCGATTTTATAAATTCTTTAAAATAATCATTTTTATTACTTAATTCCCTATTTATTTCTTCAATTTTCATCTTTAAAAATGAATCCTTAATTAAGTTTTTAAATCTAAAATTATCAAAATTATTTAAATTATCATTAAGTAAATCTTTATCTATAATAAGACAGTAATATTTACAGTAATCAGATATTTTTTCTATAGAATGCAGCTCCTTTGAATTAATTATTATAATATCATCAGCTTTAGCTTGGAGTATTTTATTATCACAAACCACCTTAGCATGTCCATCTAAGAAGTAGAGAAGTTCTATGTTTTCATGATAATGCATCAAAAAACTAGGTTTATTTTTATTTAAAATATCACAATGAAATATTACTGGGAAATTAGGATCCCTATGAAAGTGATTTTCATATATGTAATTACTCATAATTCCTCCTATATAAAAAGCAATATTGTGTTAAATAACAGCAAAATACTTACTTAAATAAATAAAATAATTTTATATAATAATAGTAAACATTTAAATTGTTTATTACCATTATGAGCAAATTTTTGTAGAAAGTAAAGGATTATTAGGGGGAAGAGATATGCATTTAATACCAAGACCAAAAAGTGTAATTAATCATGAAGGTGAATTTTTTATAGAAAGAGATACTGAAATTATATTAAGTAGTGAATTATCCTTTGAAGATTTAAATTTGGCAATTATGATTCAAAAGGAAATAGAAAAAGTATTAGATTTTAAACTTAACATAAATAAACTTTTTATGGATAAGAAATATAGTAACTCAATAATTTTAAGAGAATTTAAATTTGAAAATGAAGAGGAATATAAAATAGAAATAAAGGAGAATCAGGTAATAATAGAAGGGTTTGGTGCTGGATTATTCTATGGATGTCAGAGCTTTAGACAGCTTGTAAGAGAGTTTGGAGCATGTATTCCAAATCTAACAATAGAAGATTCTCCATATTTTAAATATCGTGGATTTTATCATGATGTAACAAGGGGAATGGTACCAACCTTAGATACATTAAAAAGATTAGTTGATAAGGCAGCTTTTTATAAAATAAATCAGTTGCAACTATATATAGAGCATACCTTTGCTTTTAAGGGAATGAGTGAAGTTTGGATGGATAAGGATCCTTTAACAGCGGAGGAAATATTGATTTTAGACAAGTATTGCAAAGAGAGACATGTGGAACTTGTACCATCATTATCAACTTTTGGTCATCTATATGAAGCTTTAAGAAGTAAATCCTTTAGAGAACTTTGTGAATTAGAAATAGGAGATGAAGAATATTCTTTTGTAGATAGAATGGCACATCATACTTTAGATGTTACTAATCCTAAAAGTTTAGACTTTGTTGAATCAATGCTTTTAGAATTTATTCCTTTATTCAGTTCAGATAAGTTTAATATTTGCTGTGATGAAACCTTTGATTTAGGAAAAGGAAAGAGTAGAGAGAAGGCTGAAAAATTAGGAGTAGGTAAAATATATACAGAGTTTTTAAATAAGGTATACAACATTGTAAAAAGGTTCAATAAAAATGTTATGTTCTGGGGAGATATAATAGTTGGATATCCAGAGCTTTTAAGTGATATACCAGAGGATTTAACTTGTTTAACTTGGAACTATCATCCACAGGCTAATGATGTAGCCACAAAAATTATAGCAGAGAACAATAAAGTACAATATGTTTGCCCTGGTGTAGGTGGATGGAATATGATGATGAATCTTATAGAAGGCTCTTTTAGTAATATAAGAAGAATGGTTAACCATGGAATGAAATATGGAGCTATAGGTGTTTTAAATACAAACTGGGGAGACTATGGAAATATAAATCTATTAGCTAATTCAATGCCATCTATGATTTATGGAGCAGGAATTTCATGGAATCCAAAGGAAGAGGAGTTTAATGAAATTTTTAAGTCTATATCCCTTATGGAATTTGGTGATGAATCTATGAAGGTGGTTTCTTTAATGGATAAGCTTTCTAAAAATCAAGTTGCAGGTTGGGGAGAACTTGTTAGATGGAAAGAAAAGTTTAATGAAAGAGAAGAAACTAAGGAAGAAATTAAGAATATAGATACTTTAAAAGTTTTTGAAGGATATAAGGTTGCTTCAGAGGTAAGAAGAGAGTTTATTAAATTACTTAAAAATACAGAGGATAAAGAAGCTATTCAAAGCTTTATTGTGTCTTCAAAGGGATGGGAGCTTATAGATAAATTCTTCATGGTATTACTTGAAAGAGAGTTTAATAAAAAAAGTTTATTAGATATAGATAAAAAAGACTTAGCTAAGGATTTAGAGCTTTGGTTTTATGATTACACATCAATATGGAGAAAATATAATAAAGAAAGCGAGCTTAATAGAATAAGAGAAGTTATAGTATATATGTGCTCATATTTAAGGGGTTAAGAGGACTTTTAAAGGCTAAACAAATATAAAATTAAAGAGTATAATAAATTATAAAGTAATAATTACTTTGTTGATAACTTTATTTTTATACTAATAGAATGAAAGAGGGTAATAATTATGAATTATTGGCAAATATCAGCAGAGATAGGTAACACAAATTTAATAGATATATTCTTTGATTTAGGAGTAGCAATTGTTGGCCCTGGAGACAAAGGAGATTATTTTGACAATAAAGAAGAGTACGATATATTAGGCAAAGAGGGAATAGTTATAAAGAGATTTGCTGAAGAAGTTAAGGTAGGAGATGTACTTATTTTAAAACAGATAAATTCAAAGGATGGAAGCTTTACTATTGTAGCAGCTGGTAAAGTAACAAGTCCATATAGATTTGAACCTGTATTTAACAAAGTAGGACTAGATGAATTGCCTATGCAGCACTGTAGAAGGGTAAAATGGTATATTCCTACTGATGGCTTAGTAATAGATAAAGAAGGGTTAAGTATTGGATTACAAAAGCTTAAGGATGATAGCCCACTAAAAATAAAAGCTCAAGAATTTATGAATGAATTAAAGGATGAAAATTAAAAATTATTATAAAAATTAAAAACCAAGCTTTAGCTTGGTTTTTTAGTTTGCAGTTTAGAAATCCTCATAATGTTTTTATAATTATTATTTATAAATTATTTTAGTGAAGTTTAATTTTATTAAGGCTTCAATTTATCAAAGTAGTCAAGAGATTCAATATCATCTACTTGAAGTATTGTATCAGCTAACCATTTATCCTCTTTTCTTATAAATTTCCAAAATTCTTCAAAAGAATTTGCTGTTGAATAGTCTCCATCAATTATGCAATTATTTTCTTCATTTATAGTGTAATCAATCATTTTAGCCTTTAATAAAACCCAAATAAAATCCTCTCCATTTTCATCATTTTCTACTGCTAATATAGGGGTTACCTTCTTTAATTCTACATCAGATAAGATGTTCTTTTCCTTCTTTAAAAGCATCCAATTCATTTTTACAGTATGAGTATCAAAAAAGTTATCTGTCATTAAATGTTTTACAGGTGAATAATCCCTATTCATCCAAGCCTCTTGAATTATAGGAAAGGATTCTTCAATCTGAGTTTCTATTTCATAGAAATTCCATGCTGGATTTTCAATCTCAAAGTCTTTTAGAGTAGACATAGCTTCTCTTTTTTTAGAATAAACTTTATATCTAGATACACTTCCGTTTTTCACAAACAAGAAATTTATTCCTATGAATGAACCTAATATCAAGAAATCAATCATATTTCCATAAGGGGAGTCTGAGCTGCTTCCATGGGAGCTATGTGAAGAAGATCCTCCACCACCGCCGCCACCGCCACCACCGCCACCTCCGCCACCACCGCCGGCACGACAAAGAACTGTTGTGGATGGAATTAAAAATAATAGTATTAACATTATACTTAAAATCTTTCTTAAATTTTTCATTTATTGTCCTCCTTACTCCTATAGAGTATTAATTACTACAATATTTAACAAAATCCTTCTTTTTTTATTAAATATTCTTATTTATTAAATGAAAAATTAAGAAATTTAATATAATGTAATTAAATTTTGATTATTCTTCTTTTTGTTTAGGTACTAATCTTACTCTAAAGATAAGTGCTTTAAGTGCTTTCCAGTCAAGGGGAATAAGAGGATACAGGTAGGAATCACCAGTTAAAGTTTTATTACTTGCAATTAAAACTATTCCTATTATTAATCCTACAAAAAATCCTATTACATTAAATAGGCTTGTTAATATAAGCAAAAGAGTTCTCCAAAACTTTAAGGCATAGCTAAGTTCTAAACTAGGTTGAGAAAAGCTTCCTAGTGTAACTATAGCCATATATAATATGGTTTGTGGTAAAAACAACCCAGTATCTACAGCAAATTGGCCAAGTATTAATCCTCCAATAACAGATAAGGACATGCCAAGGGCATTTGGCGTATTTAAAGAGGCAAGTTTTAATCCATCCACTGCAACTTCAAGAAGTAAAAATTGAACTATCAATGGAACTTTATAGCCATCAACAGGTAATAAAAATTTTAAGTAATCAGGTATTCTATAGGCATTTTGGATTAAAAGCAAATAAAGTGGGGTTATAAAAATAGTAGAAATTAGTATAAAATTTCTTATTAAACGAATAAAATTACCTGTTATTACAGGAAGATAATAATCATCAACATCCTGTATAAAATCAAAGATAGTAGTTGGTAAAATTATAACTGAAGGAGAGTTATCTATAATAACAACTATCTTTCCCTCAGTTATATGGGCAGCTGCAACATCAGGCCTTTCTGTATATCTAACCTTAGGGAATGGATTATACCATGAGGCATTTGAAAGAGATTCAACAAGGCTTTGTTCGCTCATGGTTAATGCTTGTATATCTAAGTTTTCAAATTTCTTTTTTATTAGATTAAGAGTTTTTTTATCAACTACCTCGTCTAAAAATGATATAACCACATCTGTTTTTGATACATTTCCTATAGACATCATTTCAAAGGTAAGTCTAGGATCTCTTATTCTTCTTCTAATTAATGCAGTATTAAATACAATGGTCTCTACAAAGCCATCCCTAGAACCCCTTAATACTTTTTCAGTTTCTGGTTCTTGAGGCCCTCTAACTGGATAGGTTCTTAAATCTATCATTATTGCACTGGAGAATCCTTCTAAAATTAATGCTGTCTGTCCACAGAGAACTTGAGATACTATTTTATCTATGGATACTTCTTCAGCTACTTCTACATAAGGGATTTGTCTTCTCATAAAATCCTTAGGTGATTTTATTAAGTTCATTTCAGTTTTGCTTAAGGAAAAGAAGTCACTCATGATTAATTCCATTACGTCATCTTTTACAAATCCATCAATATAATACATTGTGGCTTTTTTATCCCCAATTATTATTGAACGCTCAATTATATCAAAACTTTTTCCAACCCTTAAAGCTTTAGATAAAGTATTTATATTTTTATCAAAATTTGATGTTAAGTCCAAAAAAATTCCTCCTTAGTAAATAATATAAACTTATTATTTCAAAGGAGAATAAATAATATTCCTATAATAATTTTATAGTTTAGTATTCTTATAATAAAAAAACTTACAAACATATTTAGAAAATTAATAGATTTTCCTAAGAATTTAAATTCCAAAGCTTATCTATATAATTTTCATATTGTTTGTAAGTTTTATAAAAAAGTGATTTTAATACACTAATATTTTAAATGTTTTAAAAGTGTACCTGTACTAATAATAGTAAGGCTGCAAAGGCTGCTATAATTCCCATTAAAGGCATAATAAATTTCAGCCATTTATTATAGGTTACATCAACCATAGCAAGGGTAGCTAAAATTAATCCTGTTGGAGTTATAAAGGAGATTAATCCTTGACCAAATTGGTAAGCACTAACTATAACATCCCTTGGTAAACCAACTGTATCTGCAAGTGGTGCCATTATTGGAATTGATAAAACAGCAAGACCAGATGAAGATGGAATAAAGAATCCTAAGATTATGAATATAACAAGCATTAATATTATAAATATATTTTTATCCATACCTTGAATTCCATTTGAGGATACATAAAGTAAAGTATCTGATATTTTACCATTTTCAAGTATTAAGTTTATAGATCTTGCAACACCTATAACTAAGGCAACTCCTACTAAATCAGCAGCACCAGCTATAAAGGTATTAACAAATTTCTTTTCTCCAAGTCCTGAAAGGAATCCTAAAATTATTCCAACTACAAGGAATAGAGCAGTCATTTGTATAAATCCCCATCCTTTAGCTGAAACTCCATAAACTAAAATTATAAATGAACCAGCGAAGATTAAAAGCATAAGTTTAAGTCTCCAAGTAAATACTGGCACATCATTACTAGATTCATGAAGGAATTTAGAATCTATTTCATCTTTTTGATCATATACAAGGGATTTAGAAGGATCGTTTTTAACTTTTTTAGCATATCTAAGTATATAAATTATTGTTATAAGTGTAGCTAAAACTAATCCTATCATCCTAAAATCAAGGCCTTCTTTAAAGCTTATTCCAGCAGCTGTTGAAGCTATTACTGAAGAGAATGGGTTTACAGTTGAGAACATTGTTCCTATAGATGAACCCATGTATATTGTGGCTATACAAACTATAGCATCATAGCCAGAAGCTAGGAAGATTGGGAGCAGAATTGGATAAAGAGCAATTGTTTCTTCTGCCAATCCAAAAGTAGTACCACCAAGAGAAATAAGTATTGATAATAATATTATAAGTATATATTCTTTTCCCTTAGTTATTTTAGAAAGGCTAGCAATTCCAGCATTAAATGCTCCAGTTGTATTTAAAACTCCTATTACTCCACCAATTATTAAAACGAACATAATTATATCTATAGTGTCATAAGTTCCTTGAATAGGAGCTTCTATTATTTGAGCAATACCTTGAGGATTTTGAGCAACCTTTTCATAAGTATTTGGTATAGCTATTGGCTTATTTATACTTCCATCAGTAAATTTACTTAAGTCTATTTTTATACCAAGTTTATCTAAGGTATTTTGGGTTGCAGCTTCCTTAGTGCTTTCCCCTTGAGGATTTGTAACAATAAAGGTATTTTCAGCTTCATTATAAGACAACTTTGAATATGATCCTGCTGGAATCACATAAGTTAAAACAGCTGATAAAATTAAAACAATAAATAATACAGTAAAGGCTGTAGGGAACGAAATTTTTTTCTTTTTACTCATTTTTTTACCTCCTCTTAAGTTTTTTATATTGTTAAAGTTTACAATTAATAATATTAATAAATAAATTTTATTAATTAAATACTTGTATTATATTAATTATACTCTTTTGTAATTTAGGGGTAAAATTAGAAAAAATTATTAAAATAATGAATTATTGATTAAATAAAGATATATATACTATTAATTAACTTTAAATGAAATAATTTGAACTTGACTTAATATAAAATTTAATGTAGAAAATATATTTAATATATTATTTTATCATATTTTTACATAATTAAAATAAACTTAATATATTGTTTTAAAGTTCCAAAATGAATATAATAAAAATAAAATAAGGGAAAGAATGTTTTAACTTGAAAATAATTGATTTTCATAACTTAAAGGGGAGTTATACTATTATGAAGGATTTTAATTTTGAAGAAATATTAGAGTCATGTCCTATGGATTATATTTATGGGAAGCTAAAGAATAAAGATTCTAGTGATTTATTTGTACTTAAGTCTAGCATAAAAGAATTTAATAGCAAATTGTTAAGTGAAGTACTAGGTAGTGATATAGATTTTAAAACTATATTTAGTAAAAGTAATATTCATGGAGAAGGGTATTATAAAGACTTAAATGAAAACTTTAGTTTAAAGCTTCTTAATAATGATTATGTAATTATTTGGTTTAGTCAATATTTATTGGAGAAATATAATAAACTAGAAATTAATCTAAAAAAAGAAAAAGACATGTTAGATTTATTTTTAGATTCTTTAACAGATTACGTATTTTTTAAGGACATTGATGGAAGATATATAAATTGTAATAAGGCTTTTGAAAATAAAGTTGGAATTGAGAAAAAATATATAATTGGAAAAACTGATAAAGATATATTTTTTGATGATCCAAGTAAGGTAGAAACATTTATTAAAACAGATAGAGAGGTTATTAATTCAAGAGAAAAGAAAGTTTATGGTGAAGAATGGGGATTTGAATGTGAAGATGGGTATTTAGAAGAGACTGTAAAATCCCCATATTTTGATGAAAACAATGAAGTTAAAGGTATAATTGGACTAACAAGGGACATTTCCTATAAAAAAGCTATAGAATATAGGCTTAAGAAAAATGATAAAATGTTTTTTGAAGTTTTTAATTACTTAGATGATGTTGTAATTATAAAAGAAGGAGAAAAAACTATTTATGTAAACCATGCCTTTGAAAAATTATATGGATTAAATTGTAAAGAGTTATATAAAGAAAAAAGTATGATTGTGAAATTAGATAGAATTCATCCAGAGGATAGATATAAGTTTAGTAATATTGATTTTGGGAATTTTTTTATGGAGAAGGCTAGAATTGTTAGAGCAGACAATGAAGTTAGAAATGTTTTGTTTAGAGCAAACTCCATAAAAAATGAAAATGGAGAATCTATAAGGAGAATCATAGTTATAAATGATATTACAGATACTATAGAAAAAAGTAATGAGATGGAAAAGCTTAGAGTGGAGTTCTTTGCTAATATATCTCATGAATTTAAGACACCTGTAAATTTAATATACAGTGCACTTCAGCTTTTAGAATTAAAGTTGAAAAATAATATAGATAGGAATGAAGAGAGTTATATTAATTATATTAAAATGGCTAAGCAGAATGTTTTTAGATTATTAAAGTTAATAAATAATTTAATAGATAGTACTAAGCTAGAAGCAGGCTTTTTTAATGTTAATATTAAAAATCATGATATAGTAAGTTGTGTTGAGGATATAACAATGTCTATATGTGGTTTTGCTGAAAAAAATAAAATTTCCATAACTTTTGATACAGAAGAGGAAGAAAAAATAATTGCTTTTGATTTGAATCATTTAGAAAGGATACTATTAAATATTTTATCCAATGCTATAAAATTTAATCGGGAAAATGGTAATATAGATGTCTATATGAGTTTTGATGAAAGGTATGCAAATATAAGTATTAAAGACACGGGTATAGGCATACAAAAGGATAAAATAGACTTGCTTTTTCATAGATTTAAAAAAATAAATAATAGATTAACCAAGGTTAATGAGGGAAGTGGAATAGGACTTTTTATAGCTAAGGAGCTTGTAAAAATTAATGGGGGTGAGATGAGAGTTAATAGTGAACTAGGAGAAGGAACAGAGTTTATAATAAAACTTCCAATTAAAAAGATTGAAAGTGAAGTTTTAGATGAGATAGCCTTAACATCCTGTGAAAGAGAAAATAGAGAAGAACTTTACAAAGTGGAATTATCAGATATTTATAGCCTTTAGAAGAAAAGCTGTATCAATTGATACAGCTTTTTATTTTTTATTATACTATTAAAAGTTTAAATTTGAACATTTATGTTATTTATTATACAAATTTTTAATAAGTAAAATAAATTGTAAATTATACCATGAAAACCTTTTCTAGGGTGAAATGCTGTTGTAAAATGATTTTACTAATAAAATGATTTTATTATTAAATTTAAAAAATACATAGGGGGATTTTATTATGCAAATCTTATTTGGAACATTATTATTATTATTAGTATTAGGAGGCTTTACATTATTTAGTTATAAGGCACCACATGGAATGAAGGCTATGGGTGGATTAGCAAATGCTGCCTGTGCAAGTTTTTTAGTTGAAGCCTTTCATTTAGCATTTTTTGGAGATGTATTTCAAATACCTTTTTTAGCACAAGTAGGTGCATCTAATGGAAGTCTTGGAGGAGTTGCAGCTGCAATTTTAGTACCTTTAGCACTTGGAGTTTCTCCTGTATATGCAGTATTAACAGGTCTTGCATGTTCAGGATTTGGAATATTACCAGGATTTATAGCAGGTTATCTTGGTTCATTTGTTATAAAGTTTTTAGAGAAAAAAATACCAGCTGGTCTTGATTTAATAGTTATTATTGTTCTTGGAGCTCCACTTGTAAGGGGAATAGCAGCAATCTCAAATCCACTTGTAGAAACAACTCTACAAAATATTGGAGGAGTTATAACAGCTACATCAACAGCTAGTCCTATAATGATGGGAATTATACTTGGAGGAATAGTAACAGTGGTTGCAACTGCACCTTTAAGCTCAATGGCTTTAACAGCTATGTTAGGATTAACTGGACTTCCAATGGCAATTGGAGCATTAGCAGTATTTGGTTCATCATTTATGAATTTTGTATTCTTTGGAAAAATGAAATTTGGAAGTAAAAAAGATACTATTGCAGTTGCTATAGAGCCTCTTACACAAGCAGACATAATTTCTGCAAATCCAATACCAGTGTATGTAACTAATTTTATAGGGGGAGCTCTATCAGGAATAGTTGTTGCATTAATGGGTCTTACAAATAATACACCAGGAACTGCTACGCCAATAGCTGGTTTTGCTGTAATGTTTGCATATAACCCAGCTATTAAAGTTTTAATTACTGCGGCAATAATAATAGTTCTTAATGTTATTGCTGGTATGATAGGATATTTAATATTTAGAAATTATAAAATAATGAAAGCAGATGAAATTAGAAATAATAAAGATTCTGAAAATAATTTAAATGTTGAAGATGAAGAAGTTTTAGTAGTTTAATAATGATGGATAAATAGAGGAAGGGATAGTTATGAATAATCTTTGTGTTTTTGATATATTAGGTCCAGTAATGGTTGGACCATCATCATCTCATACAGCGGGAGCAGCTAGACTAGGAAAGGTAGCTAGAGCAGTTGCTGGAGAAAAAATTATAGATGTTAAATTTTTGCTTCATGGATCTTTTGCTAAAACATATAAAGGTCATGGAACTGATAAGGCTTTACTTGCAGGTATATTAGGAATGAAGCCAGATGATGAAAGGCTTAGAAGTTCATTAGCTATTGCTAAAGAGGAAGGATTAAACTTTGAATTTATAGAAAGAGATTTAGGAGATTACCATCCAAATACAGTTAAATTTGTTATGGAGTGTGAATCTGGAAAAGTTTGCGAGGTATTAGGGTCATCAGTAGGTGGAGGAAGCATAGAAATAGTTGAGGTAAATGGAAATGAAGCTAATTTTAGTGGAGCATATCCAACACTTATTACATGTCATGATGATAAATTTGGTACTGTAAATAAAGTAACAAAACTTCTTCTTGAACATGAAATTAATATTGCTTTTATGAACGTTTCAAGAACTCAGAAGGGAATGGACGCTACTATGACTTTAGAAATAGATAATAAGATTGATGAATCTGTTATAAAGAGAATGGAAGAAATAGATGGAATAAAAAAAGTTATACTTATAAATTTAGAAGAAGAGGAGAAATAACATATGAGAGTTGCAAAAACTGGAGAAGAACTTTTAGCTATATGTAAAGAAGAAGGGATTAAGCTTAGTGAATATGCCTTAAGATGTGAAATGAAAAGTAAAAATCTTTCTAAAGAAGAAGTTTTAGAGAAACTTTCAAAAACTTTAGAGGTTATGAAAAAATCATCATCAAAAGGAAGAGAAGAAGAAGTATATTCACTTAGTGGATTAATAGGAGGAGATGCTTTTAAACTTCAAAAGTATTTAGAATCTGGAAAATCTTTCACAGGTAATGGAGCTATATTAGCTATGGCTATGGCTATTTCTTCATCTGAAGTAAATGCTTCTATGGGAAAAATAATTGCTTGTCCAACAGCAGGTTCTTGTGGAATTCTTCCTGCGGTAATGTTAACAGCTAAGGAAAGATTAAATCTTCAAGATGAAGATTTATTATATGGACTTTTAGCAGCATCAGCTATTGGACTTATAATTGGGAAAAATGCTACATTTTCAGGAGCAGAAGGTGGATGTCAAGCAGAATGTGGCTCAGCATCTGCCATGGCAGCTGGTGCCCTTGTAGAACTTATGGGAGGGACACCAGAAATGTCATTAAATGCCGCTGCAATAGTAATAAAGAATATATTAGGTCTTGTTTGTGATCCTGTTGCAGGTCTTGTTGAAATTCCTTGTGCTAAAAGAAATGCTTCAGGTGCCGTAAATGCTATATGTGCAGCAGATCTTGTAATGGCTGGAATAGAATCAAAAATACCTTTTGATGATACAGTAAGTGCTATGGCTCAAGTTGGAAAGGCTCTTCCAGAGACCTTAAGAGAAACAGCACTTGGAGGAGTAGCTATTACAAAAACAGGGCTTATGTTGAAGAAAAAAGTATTCGATAAGTAATTTTAATAATATAAATTTATATTATGTATTTACAAAAAAAGTGTACAAGTATTAACTTGTACACTTTTTACATTTTCTTTACTATTTCTTTATCCCATACAAACATTTGATCAGTATTAGTTAAAGATTTAAATAAATTTTTCTTAAAACCAGGCATAGTTTTGTCTAAACTTCTAATAAGATTTTTCATATCTTCTCTTTTAGTTTTACCATCTGCAGGACAAGGATTTTTTATTACTGGGAAATTATATTCTGCTACTGCCTTTCTTATTTGACTTTCCTCAATAAACACCATAGGTCTTATAAGAGTTAAATTATTTTTATGCATAAAGCTTTTAGGAGAGAAGCAGTTTATTCTTCCTTCATAGCTTATGGAGAGCATAAGGGTTTCTAAGGCATCATCTTTATGGTGTCCTAAGGCAACTTTGTTGCAACCAAGCTTTTCAGCATTATCATTTAATGCACCCCTTCTGAGATTTGCACATAAGGAGCATGGATTTTTTTCTTTCTTTATATCAAAAACTATTTCCTTTATATCTGTTTGAATTTCATAAAAAGGAACATCTATATTTTTACAAAGCTCATGTAATGGACTGTTATCAACTCCTCCAGGATTTAAAGTTATAGCTATTAATTCAAATTTTTCAGGAGAAAATCTTTGATAGTTTTTTAATATATGTAAAAGTGTTAGACTATCCTTTCCACCAGAAAGTCCTACGGCTATTTTATCACCATCTTCAATAAGGTTATATTCTTTTATAGCTTGTCTAGTTTTACTTAATAATTTTTGCATGGTTTTCATAAAAATCACCTCTTAATCTTTATTTAATTATCTTATAATAAAAAGGTGAAAATTAAAAGAGTGAAAATTTTAGAATAAAATTAAATTTGTTGTCAGATATTTAAATTGATATTCCAATTTAAACATGTTACATTAAAACTTAGATTAAGTATTAAAATTAAAAATTTAAATTTATATATTTAAATTTTTTTTGAAAGGAAATTAAAATGAGAAATATAAAAATTACTTTAGATTATGATGGGAGTAAGTACAAGGGATGGCAAAAGCAAAACCAAAAGGGAAGTAATGTTTCCACAGTTCAAGATAAATTAGAAAAAGTACTAACTAAAATGACTAGTGAAGAGATTCAACTAATTGGTTGTGGAAGAACTGATAGTGGTGTACATGCAAAAAATTATGTAGCAAATTTTAAGACAAATTCTCTTATGACTCTAGAACAAATTATTGAATACATAAATGAATATTTACCTGAAGATATAAGGGTAAAGGAAATAAGAGAAGCAAGTGAAAGATTTCATGCTAGATTTAATGTTAAGTCTAAAACTTATGAATATACTATTGATAACAATAAGTTCAAAGATGTATTTTTAAGAAAATATGCATGGCATGTTGAAGAAAAGTTAGACCTAGAAGCTATGGAAGAAGGAGCAAAATATTTATTAGGCACTCATGACTTTAAGAGTTTTACAAGTTTAAAATCAAAGAACAAATCAACTTTAAGAACCATAAATAGCATTGAATTTCATGAAAATAATAATATATTAAGTATAAAGATAAATGGAAATGGCTTCTTATTAAATATGGTTAGAATAATAGTAGGAACTTTAGTAGATGTAGGACTTGGAAAAATTGAACCAAAATATATAAATGATATACTTGAAGCGAAGGAAAGAGCAAAAGCTTCAGAGAAAGCACCAGCTCATGGACTTTGTCTTTTAGAATTAAATTATTAAATAAAATCTGTATAAAAGAGTAGTTAAACTATTAATTAGTATTTATACTCTTTTATACAGATTATTTTATGCTTCTAATAAATCTTTTTCTAATTCATTCATAAGTGTCTCTACAGATACTATTTTATCTATTTTTGAGGCATTTTCACCACAAAAAATAAGTCCATTATCTATATCGCCTTTTACGGCATTTATAAGTGCTTGACTTATGCAATAAGGAGTATCAGCAGGATTACAAGGGATTAGGCAATTATAACAATGAGAAACCTTAGATTTTTCTGTTTCTGTAAATTGAACAAAGGAGTTCCTAATAGCTCTTCCTGGCATTCCAACAGGACTTTTTACTATGGATATACTTTCTTTATTACAATTTATATATGCTTCTTTAAACTTTATATTTGCATCACATTCATAAGTTGCCACAAAACGAGTTGCCATTTGAACTCCACTTGCATCTAGTTTTAAATATTTTGCAATATCCTTTCCATCAAAAACTCCACCTGCAACTATTATTGGAATTTTCTTTTCATATTTATCTTCATAAATAGAAGTTTCTTTTATTATATCTAGTATTGTTGAATCAAACTTTTTACTTTCATCTTCAAGTGATTCTTTAGTAAATCCTAAATGTCCTCCAGCTTTTGGTCCTTCAATTACAATCATATCTGGAGATACTTTATGATGCCTATCCCAAAGTTTTAAAATTACTTTGGCAGCTTTAAGGGAAGAAACTATAGGAGCTATTTTTACATTGCTACCTTTCGTAAATTTAGGAAGATGAGAGGGAAGGCCAGCTCCTGAAATTATTAAGTCAACTCCAGCGTCTATAGCAGCCTTTACATGCTCTGCGTAGTTATTCATAGCTACCATTAAATTAACGCCTATAATTCCATTTTGTGATTTTTCTTTAGCTATTCTTATATGTTTTTTTAAAGCTCTTAAATTAGCTTCTAAAGGATTATTCTTAAAGTCTTCTTCTAAGTATCCAGGTTGAGCACCGGATATAATTCCTATTCCTCCAGCTTTTGTTACAGCACTAGCTAAATTTGAAAGGGACACTCCAATTCCCATTCCTCCTTGTATAATAGGTAATCTAGCTGTTAAATTTCCAATTGTAAGTGGTTTTATATTCATAGAAACTATCCTTTCTGTCAAAAAATTAGAAAAACAAATATTTTGACTATTAAAATATTTGAATATAAATATATTATAAGGATAAGTTAGGAAATAAACAAGTATTAAAATAAATTAATTAATAGTAAAAAAATATGAATAAATATATTATAATTAATACTAAAGATATAGGATTATAAATAAGAAGTTAGGAGAGAGCTATGAAAAAATGTGATTGCAAGGGCTATAAAAGTTGTTTATGCAACAAGGAGCTTACTATATTTAAGGATTTAACAGAGGAAGAATTTAATAAATTAGCTACTGGAATGACATGTTTTCATTTTAATAAAGGGGAATATATATGTTATGAAGGTGAAAAGCTTTCGAAGCTATTTATAATAAGTAAGGGAAGTGTAAAGACATCAAAGTTGACAAAAGGAGGAAAAGAGCAAATAATGCACATATTCTCTATAGGGGACTATTTTGGAGAGACAAGCCTCTTTAATAATGAGGGAGGAATTTTATTTAATGCTATTGCTTTAAATGATGTTATAGTTTGTGCTGTAGATAAGGATAAAGTTGATAGTGTCTTAGAAGAAAATCCAAGAATAGCTATAGTTGTTTTGAAATCCTTAACTAATCGTTTAAAGGATACTGAAGAATTTGCTCATAAATTAGTAACTAATGATGTTAGAGTTAGAATAGCATATATGTTAAAAGAGTTTAAGAGAAAATATGGCAAAATAGAAAATGGGGAAATATTTATTGATTTACCAATTAATAGAGAAGATATGGCTAATTATTGTGGTATAACTAGAGAAACAATGAGTAGAAAACTCTCTATATTTGAGCACGAAGGATTAATAGAAATTAGAGGAAATAAATCTCTAATAATAAAAGACATAGAAAGATTAAATAAAATAATTTCATAGGAAACACTTATTCCTATGAAATTATTTTATTTTTAGAAAAAATTCTATTTAAAAGTTTATTTTTTCATAACTCCTTCATATTTAAATGAGGGAACATAGGCTTTTGAGTTAGTTCCACTTTCTTGTATAAATGCATTTTTAACTCCTAAAGATGCTGCATAATCTATAAGAGATTCATAATGTTTAGGGTTTAAAGGCTTATTTATTTCAGGATAATCACAAGACTTATTCATAGGAGTATATTGATTCATAATGCTTATATAAACATCATCTCCAAATTTAGAAAATATAGTGTCGATAACTTTCTTTGAATCAAATAAAAGACCTGGAAGCATTAAATGCCTAATTATCATGCCTTTTAAAAGTTTACCTTCCTCTGAAAATTTTGGAGAACCTACCTGTCTAAACATTTCATCTAATACTGGAATTAAATTGTCCTTATAATTTTTTATCTTTGAATATTTAAGTGCATAATCATCCTTAAAATATTTAAAATCAGGAAGATACACATCTATGTAACCATCTAATAACTTTATTGTTTCTAAACTATCATATCCATTAGTATTATAGAGAATAGGAATACTTAAGCCTTTTTCTTTTGCTATTTTTAAAGCCTCTATTATTTGAACTGCATAATGTGTTGGAGTAACTAAGTTTATATTTTCAGCTCCCTTTTCTTGAAGTTCTAAAAAGATTTCTGCTAACCTTTCAATTGATATTTCAAGTCCTTTAAAATCTTGACTTATTTCATGGTTTTGGCAAAAAACACATTTTAAATTACAATGAGAAAAAAATACTGTTCCAGATCCATTCTTAAAAGAAATAGGAGGTTCTTCCCAAGGATGAAGTTCTGCTCTAGCTACCTTAACTTTTTCACTAGCCTTGCACACACCAAGAGATTTAAATCTATTAACTTTGCAGTTTCTAGTGCAAAGAGTACATTCTTCTAATAGTTCTTTATTTTCCATTAAAACACCTCTAATCTATATTCAATATTAATTATATATTTTAAGAGATTAAGTAACAAGATTCTTAAAAATAGAAATAGTAATTTATGGCATTATATGGCCTATATGTTATAATTAATATATAAATAGAGGGGGCGAAATATATGGTAAGTATAAACAAAGATTTTATTTTAGATGTAGCAAAAGAAATTTTAAGCTTCCATAGTCCAAGTGGATTTTGTTTTGAGATTATGGAAAAGGTAGAAAGAATAGTTAATAATCTAGGATATGATCTAGAATTGACTAACAAGGGATGTGGAGTAATAACCATTCCTGGAGAAAGTGATGAAAAGGTTATTGGATTAGCTGCTCATGTAGATACTTTAGGGGCTATGGTTAGATCTATAACACCAAAGGGAACTTTAAAGTTTGATTTAGTAGGAGGTCCAATAGTACCAACTTTAGATTCAGAATACTGCATAATAAGAACAAGGGAAGGTAAAGAGTATACTGGAACTTTCTTAAGCACAAGCCCATCAATACATGTATTTGATGATGCATCAAGCAAGCCTAGAGATCCTAAGAATATGGAAATCAGAATTGATGAAAGAGTTTTAAATAAAGAGGATGTAAAGGCCTTAGGAATAAATAATGGAGATTTTATTTTTATAGACCCAAAAACAACAATAACTGAAAGTGGATTTATAAAATCAAGATTTATAGATGATAAGGGAAGTGTATCAGCTTTAATAGGATTATTAGAGCTATTAAAAAGAGAAAATATAAAGCCTAAATATAAAACAAAAATCTTTATATCTGTATATGAAGAGGTAGGACATGGAGCATCATATTTACCAGAGGATATAACTGAATTTATAGCAGTAGATATGGGATGCATTGGTGATGACTTAAGTTGCACAGAGTATGATGTTTCTATTTGTGCTAAGGATTCAGGGGGACCTTATGACTATAAAATTACATCAGATCTTATAGAATTAGCTAAAAATAATAATTTAAGCTATGCAGTAGATATATACCCTAGATACGGCTCAGATGTTGGAGCTGCCTTACGAGGTGGAAATAATATAAAAGGTGGCCTTATAGGCCCTGGAGTTCACGCTTCACATGGTATGGAGAGAACTCACTATGATGCTTTAGAAAACACCATAAAACTAATATATTTATATTTAACAAGGTAAAATAAGAAAAATAATTAACAAATTTGAGTCATCTAAAAGTGAAAAATACTTTTAGGTGACTTTTTTTAGATTATTATATAACTATTTATATATTTCACTTAAAAATATAAGATATGAACTACATAATTAATAATTTTTTTACTTGAATTAAGGGTTAGCTAATATTAAAATTAATAAAACTAAAATAGTTAATTTGAATTTAACTTTGAATTTTCCTTAGATAATATTAGGATTAAATGAAACTACATTATAAGGTGATTAATAAATAAAACTTTTGTAAATAATATACTTAAGATAAAGTTGATTGGAGTGTAGAGAATGAAAGAGTTTTTAATAGTAAGTATTTTAGTTTCTACTTTATTCTTAAGTGAAGGATTAATTTATGGAAGTACTTTTTTAGAAAAAGAAGTTGATTTAAATAATGCTACCAATATTTCATTAGACAAAGAATCCTATAAAGACTTGTATTATACTGGGGAAAAAGCCCCTTTAACTAATGAAGAAAAAAAGATAATAGAGAATTATGCTTTAAAATATAGGGAAAGGGCTACTTTCTTAGATTTAGGCGCTAATATAGATGGATTTAAAGAAATAGGAAAGGAAAGATACTATCAAATAACCTTATATTCTAAAAGTGTAAAAGGTAATGATTTAACGGGAGTAGTAGATAGAATTCTTATAAATAAAAAGGGAAATGTTTTAAAGGGTGAAAATGGGGAACCTTTAAGTGGAATAGAGGGTCTCATAACAAATTTGAATATAAGCAACAATGAGATTATGGAGTTAGAGAATATTGCAAGAAATTATGAAGCAAAATTAAATAATAAAGATTTAGATGTAGACATATGGGGAGAAAAAGAAATTAATAATGAGATTTATTATGGAGTTAATATATACTCTAATACTTTGAAAAAAGAAGGAATCTTTGAACCTTTAGAAAAATTATATATAAATAAATCTGGAGAAGTTATTAGAAATACAGAGACTTAGATTAGGAGGGTATAAATGGAATATGGAGATATTAAATTTTTAGTTAGGAAAAGTTTAAATACAGAAGAGGGACTAAATATAAGTCTTAAGATTAAAGATGTTAATTTAAGAGAAATTCAGCTTTATAGGGGTAAAACAAAAATAAACAATATAAAGTGTAAAGAGGAGTTTTATTGCGATTCAAACTTTATATATATTAATAATAAAAGCAGGGATTTGATTTTAGAATATGAGGTTTTAATAGGTAACTTAGGAAAGCATGGAAAAGGTGGAGAAATAGAAGAGGATTTAATAAGCTTTATGGGTGAACAAATACTTATGTTACCAGTTGAAATGCTTACAATGAATGATGACCTAAAATTAAATTGCATCCTAGAAATAGATTTTACCAATCTTATAGAAGATATAAAGAGTGAAGTCTATAGTGAAAAGGATTATAAAAGTATAATACCTTTTAAAGAAAATGATTTTAAGTCAAAGTGTGTAGGGGGTACTTGGAGTGACCTATATGAAATAATGAAGTCTTCATATACCTTTGGCTTTTTTGAAGAAGTTGTTTTAAAGAAAGAATATGGAGAAGTACATTTATATAGTAGTATTGAAAATACATTTTTAAATGACAGTAGTAATGAAGAGCTTGTAAGAAATATAAAGTCTATTTGTGATTATTATTATGATTTATTTAAAATAGATTCTCTAAATAAGAAAGATTTGAATATAGTTTTACTTAGAAAGAGCAAAAAGGAGAACTCTTATATATTAGGCGGAAGTGGGAAAAATATTATAAGTGCTACTTTTGATATGAATAAAAAGAGAGATTGGCAATTATTATCCCATAGAATTTTTCATGCCTTTATGGATGATCTTTTAAAATCAAGAGTTTATCATCTTCCTCCAAATCTTTGGTTAACAGAGGGATTAGCTACTTATTATGAAAACTTAGCTTTAGAATCCATAGAAGATGGATTAAAAGAAAGCCTAGATATAAAGTTTAAAAAGGAAATGGCAAATTTATATACAAGATATTTATATATGACTTTAAAAGAGCCAAGCAGATTTAGAATAATTCCTATGGAAGAAGGAAGCATAAAAAGTCATGGTAAAATAGAGTTTTTACATTATACAAAGGCTCCCTTATTAGTATATTTTATAGAAACTTTAAAGAATTCATGTGGTAATAAACATGAAATAATAGAATATTTAATTAATAACAAAGACAAAAGTTTTTCTATGCAAAATCTTTTTTATAATCTGTTAGGTTTTAGGTGTGATAGCTTTGCATCTAAATATTTATTTGAAAATATTATAATTCCTCTATGGGACTTAAAAGAACATTTAGATGATAAAGAGGTTATTTGTAACTTACAGGAATATGAGTATATTTTGTGGACATGGTTTTTAGGAGAAGAAGAAAATTATATTAAAGATGATCTTAGGGAATATAACAAAAATATTGAGGAAATCATAAGCCTTAGAAATATTAATATTTATAATTCTTATTTAACAAAGGAAATTGAGGATTATTCTAAGGAATTAAGCTTTTTATTAAAGGCTTGGATTATTAGAAGTAATATATGTAGTGTTTCTTCTCAAGATGAAAATATTAGATATAAACTTTTAAAGGATAAAGAGAATCTTAGAATTTGGAAGGGATTTGTACAGCAATCCATAAAAAATAAGGTGAATATATAAGATAAGGCATCTATTAATTTTATGAAGGTTATAATATGATTTTTTTAGTTATAATATAAAATATTTAATAAATCAACATAATATATAAAGCTAACAAAATAATATAAATGAGCCTTTAGTAAAGTTAATATTATTATATTAACTTTATAATAAATACATTATAAGTCTATTCATTATGTCTAAATATAAAAATATATAAAGATAAAAGTTAAATATCAATAATTTTAATAAGGGTATTTTATAAGAAGTGAAATATACTAAATAATAGTATTATGTTATTTATGATATAATAATTTATGAAATAATTATATTTAAGAGTGGTAATATTTTTGTTTACAACTTTAAAGAATCTGATATAATAGAGTTTGTTATTTAAAATGAAATATTTTATTGCTATGATGAAGAAGAGTACATAAGTAATTATTTTAAAGCGATTTAGGGAGGGTGAGAGCCTAAAAAATAATCTTATAGAAAGAAGCTTCGGAGCTTAGACTGAAAATCTTAAATTTTAAGGAGTAGGTCTAGGGGTAATTCCCTTAATTGATTATGAGTGAGTTAGCTTAGCTAACTAATTTAGGTGGTAACGCGGAAGTTAAGTCTTTCGTCCTAATTTTTAGGACGAGGGACTTTTTTTATTACATAAATTTAGAAAGGAAAGTGAAAAGAATGAGTTATGAAAATTTAGCTAATTTAATATTCCCAAACATAGACAAAACACCGGAATATTATTTTGAAAAATATCCAAAGAGAGATTTAAAAGAAGGGGCTAAAGTATTAAGATATGCACCAAGTCCAACTGGATTTCAACATATAGGAGGAGTTTTTGCTTCATTAATAAATGAAAGATTAGCTCACCAAAGTGGTGGAATATTCTACTTAAGAATAGAAGATACTGATCAAAAGAGAGAAGTTGAAGGTGCTATAGATGATACTATAAAAACTATGCATAACTTCGGAATGGATTTTGATGAAGGAATAACTGGTGAAAACTCAGAAAAGGGAGCTTATGCACCATATAAACAAAGTCAAAGAGCTGATATATACAGAGCTTTTGTTAAAGATCTTTTAAGAAAAGGATTAGCTTATCCATGTTTTATGACTTCTGAAGAATTAGAAGCTTTAAGAGAAAAACAAATTGCAGAAAAATTAACTCCAGGATGTTATGGAGAGTTTGCTAAATATAGAGATTTATCACCAGAAGAGGCTATAAAGAGAATTGAAGCTGGTGAAAGCTATGTTATAAGAATGAAGTCACCTGGAAATCCTGAAAAGAGAGTTGTTGCTCATGATATGATAAAAGGAGAGGTTTCATTCCCAGAAAATCTTCAAGATGTAGTAATAATAAAAGGTGATGGCCTTCCAACTTATCACTTTGCTCATGCAATAGATGATACATTAATGAGAACTACTCATGTTATAAGAGGAGAAGAATGGTTATCATCACTTCCAATACATCTTCAAATGTTTGAAGTTTTAGGAGTAGAAGCACCTAAATATGCTCATATTCCAACAATAATGAAAATGGATGGAAGTTCAAAAAGAAAATTATCAAAGAGAAAAGATCCAGAAAGTGCAGTAAGTTATTACAGTGAAAAAGGATATCCATCTCAATCAGTTATTGAATATCTTTTAAATATAATAAACTCAGCTTTCGAAGAGTGGAGAGCAGAAAATCCAGATGCAGATTATCATGATTACAAAGTTGAACTAGATAAAATGAGTAAGAGTGGAGCTTTATTTGATTTAGTTAAATTAAATGATGTAAGTAAAGATGTTATCTGTAAAATGAAACCAGAAGTTGTTTATGATTTATATACAAACTGGGCTAAAGAATATGATAAAGAAATGTATGATTTAGTTACTTCTAAAGAAGCTATGATGAAAGAAGTATTCAATATAGATAAAGAAGGTCCAAAGCCAAGAAAAGACTTTGCTAAATGGGATGAAGTTAGAGAAAAAATATTCTACTTCTTTGATGAGTTATTTGATAAGGAAACAGCTAATGATGTTGAATTACCAAAAACTTTAGAATTAGAAGAAGCTAAGAGAATAATAGAAGCTTATGAAAAAGCATATAACTTTAATACAGATAAGGATACTTGGTTCTCAGATTTAAAAGAAGTTGCTGTAGAATTAGGATATGCTACTGATAGAAAGAAATATAAAAAGAACCCAGAAGAATATAAAGGAATGGTTTCTGATGTTGCAGGAGCTGTAAGAGCAGCTTTAACTCACAGAGCTAATACTCCAGATCTTTATACAATAATGCAAATTATGGGAGAAGAAGCTGTAAGAGAAAGATTTAAAAAATTCTTATCTCTATAATTTGATTTTAAGAGGTTTTAACACAATGCTAATAAAAAGCTTGCAATGTTAATTTTTTAGTGGTATAATTAGAACATAACAGAAAAAGCTTTAAAAGATGAATAAAATTTTCCTTAAACTTAAAGAAAATTTTTATTAATCCATTTAAATCTTTAAATTTAAGGAGGATGTCAAAATGGCAGATAGAACATTAAAATGTAAAGACTGTGGAGCAGATTTCATATTCACTGAGGGAGAGCAAGCTTTCTACAAAGAAAAAGGATTTGAAAATGATCCAGTAAGATGCTTAGATTGCAGAAGAGCAAGAAAAGCTCAAAGAAACAATAGATAATAATTTGTTTATTATAAGGTTGTAAGATTAGTCTTACAACCTTTTTTATTTTTATAATAAAAAATTCTTCTTAAATTGAAAGTATGTATAATTTTTAATATATAGTGAAAAATCTATATTGTTATTAAAGAGGGTTAGAAACTTTAAAATAAACCATTTTTCTAAAAGAGTTAAAATCAATATTGATTTTAGTTTAGTATTATAATTAAATTTTGGAGGTGTTTTATATGGAGATATATACTATAGGACATTCTAATTATGATTTAAGTAGACTTGTTGACATGTTAAATAAATATAATATAAATTGTGTAGTTGATATAAGGGGAATACCTTATTCTAAATATAATGTGCAATACAATAAGGAAGCAATTCAAAAAACTTTAAATGACTTAGGATTTACATATATCTATATGGCAAAGGAATTTGCTGCAAAGAGAGATAGCAAAATATCTTACAATAAAGAAGGCTATGCTGATTTTCATAAGGTTATTAATGAAGAATCTTTTAAAAATGGAATAGAGAGACTTAAATTAGGAATAAGTAAAGGATATAGAATAGCTTTATTAGGTGCTATGCAGGAACCTGTAAGATGTCATAGAAGTATATTAGTTGGAAGAGAATTAGAAAGATATGGATTTAAGGTTAATCATATACTTCATGATTATTCAATATGTGATCAAAGAGAAATAGAAAATATGCTTTTAGATAAATATTTTAAGGATAGAGGGCAGATTACCATAGATTCACTTATAGGAAATGAAAAGAGTGAAGAAGAAATGATAGAAGAAGGATATGATTTAGCAAATAAAGAAATTGGATATAGGATGGAAAAGCTAAAATAGTAGTTTAGAATAACTACTATTTTAGCTTTTATTAATTAAAGTTTAATGTTAGGTGTAATAAATAAAGTTAGGTTACAATAATATTTTATTTTTTATTTAGTTGAAGATTTCCAATAATGAACAAAATCCTCAAGGATTTTTCTAAGTACAGTTCCTATTTCTGAATAAGCATCATCATCTAAATTAGCTAAAGATATTCTTACTGACCATTCAGGCCCTTGGAATCCACCACCGCTTAATAAGACAATAGATGATTCCTCAGCTAATTTATATAAAACATCTACAGGTTTATAATTTGATTCTAAATAATTTGCAAATTCAGGACCATAATTTTTAAGAGCCCATTGCAATAAATCAAACTCAGCATAATATGATGCATCATATGGATTTTCTTTAATCGGTAAGTCTAGTCCTTCAAATAATAATTTTTGACGTCTGTGGCATATATCAATAGTTTGATTTTTATATGTATTTTCTTTATCAACTAAAGAGAATGCAGAAAAGAAGGCCATTTGTACTTGTTGAGGGGTTGAAAGCCCAGCAGTGTGATTTAGTGCTACTTGGCGGCTATCAGCAACTATTCTATCAATAAATGGAATTTTTTCTGGGTCTGTTGATAGAGACTCATATCTTTTATTTACCATTTCCTTTTTCTCACTAGGCAGTTCACTTATTAGTTTATCAAATATATTATCTTCATAAAGGGCCAAGGTACCAAGTCTCCAACCAGTTACTCCAAAGTATTTAGAATATGAATAAACACCTATGGAGTTATTAGGAAGATCAGCCACTAATGATTGAAACTTATTAACGAAGGTTCCATAAACATCATCAGAAATTATCATTAAATTTGGATTATAGTTAGTAACTATATCCTTTAAAAGCTCCTTACTTTTATCATGAATGGACATAGAAGGAGGATTGCTTGGGTTAACTAAAAATAAAGCCTTTATTGATGGATCTTTTAATTTGTTTAATTCCTCCTCTGGATACTGCCAAGTATAGCTTCCTTCTTCATTTATTTCACTAGCATGAATATATATACTTTCTAAATCATATCTAGGGAGTTGAGGAATTTCTAAATAAGGAGTAAAAATAGGTGTCATTATAGCTATTTTATCTTTTCTTTGAAGTAACTCATTTGCTATTAAGGAATCAAAAATATAGCACATAGCGGCAGTAGCACCTTCAACAGCAAAAAGTTTGAATTTTTTTGAAGGTGGAAGATAGCAAAGTTCTTTTAAAATATAATCATGAACTATAGATTCTATATGAGGAAGCATTCTATCTGGATAGGGATAATTATCTCCAATGATTGCATCACATAATTCATAGAGGAAATCATCAGGATTAAATCCTTTTTCATTTATGCCATAATCAATTATTTGTTCTAATAATTCAATGGCTGGAAAATTTTTGTTTTCTTCTAGAAAATTTAAGAATCTATTATATATTCCTTCTTTATGAGGAATTCCAGCTAAATCACAAGATTCAAAGGTTCTTTTTGTTTCAGATACAGCAAAATGACCAAAGGTAAAAAAGGCATCACGTGGCGTAGATGCTGTCCAGTTAGGATTTCCACGTCCAGCATCTAAAAGAATATGGGCACTTTTTTTGTCCTTAGCTAAATCTATTAATTTATTTTTAAATTCAAAGGGACTTATTTTTCCATATATTTTTTTTAGTTCTTCTAATTGTAGATTTTTATTTGTCATTGTAATTCCTCCTAAAATTGTGCTTAGTCATAGTATAGGTATAAAGAGGAATTTCTATAATAATAAAATAAAAAAGGGCATGTATCAAAATAAGTTTTATTAGTATATTTGATACAGCCACTTTTTAGTGATTATTTATTTGACATTGCTTGAAAAATTTCTAAGAAAAATTCTTCAAGTTCATTTATTTTCTTTTCAAGGTTACATACACGTTCTTCTAAAGATTTATCCCTATTACTTTCTAGGGAATCAGAGTTTATATTTTTTATAAAATCTGAATTAAGTTTTAAATCTCTAAAGTCTTTTTTTAAGTCTTCTAAGGAATATTCATTTGAATTTAAAAAGTTTATTTCATTTAAGTCAAAATCTACTTTAGGAATTCTTCTTCTACCTTTAAAGTTTTTAGGTATTTTTATTTCAAAAGGTAACTTGCTTTCACTGTTAAGACCATGAGAAGTTGTTTCTATTTCATCATTCACAGGAAGTTTTTCTATAGCAACTTCTTCTAATATAGTACTATTTGTAGCTTTTATGTTGATTTCTTTCTTATTAAAATTATCAGTATGTTCTATCTTAGAAGAAGGTTTATTTTCTTTCTTTTTAATTAAAAATATTTTAGAAAAACTATTTTTAAAATATGAAATCATCCTTTTAATTAGAGTTTTCTTTTTCTTCTTTTTTCTTCTAGCTGTTCTAGATACTCTAGGAATTTCTAAAGTCATACTTTGAGAAGTTTTAGTATTATCCTTTGAATTATCTTCCTTAGTAACACTAACTTTTTCAGATGTTTTAATTTCAGGTAATAATATATTAGTAGTTTCAATATCTTTTATGTTTAATTTTTCATTTATAGAATCTATTATAGATTGAACATCCTCACGTTCTGGTGTTTTAGGAAGGGAGGATTTACTTGTTTCAACTGAAGGCTTTATATCTATTGAAGTAGATTCTTCTTTATCCTTTTTAAAATAACCATCTGTACTATCAAAGAAAAAACCTTCTTCATTCATAAATTTTATTATATCTTTCTTTTGTATATCTATTTTTTTTGAAAGCTCTTTAAGAGAAATTCCATCTAGAACTAAAGAGTTATTTATTAATTTAACCTTATCTGAATTGTTCATATTTTTAAAGCTTATTTTTTTGTTACTCATAATTTCTCACCCTTAATACAAATATAAATTATGTCAATAGTAATGTGAGCTTTGCCATATTACAAAAGTTTCTAAAAATATTATAAAATAAAAACGAAGAATTTGAAATATATTACAATTAAAATAGGGAAAAATTTCAAAGATTTTTACATAATATATATAATTTTTATATATATTATAATTTAATTCTCATTTAATGAAGAATTTAGTAAGAAAGATTGTTGCTAAAAAATAGATACAAATGTAAAATAATATTAGAAATAAATTAAATCAAATTAAAGTTATACTAAAAAGGAGAATAAACATGAATATAGATGAATTAACAAAAAGAATAAATGAATTACACAAGAAGCATAAAGAAGAGGGTTTATCAGAGGATGAACACAAAGAAAGAGAAGAACTTAGAAAAGAATATATAAATAGATTCAAAAGCAACTTAAGAGAACAGTTAAAAGGAATTGAGCCGAAAAATAAGAAAAATTAAGGGTGATTTATGTGGGTGTTACAATAGAGAAGTTAATAAAGGATTTTAGTTTAGAGGTAATTCAAACTGGCGAAGAGAATGTCCCTATAAATGTTAGTGATGTAAATAGACCAGGATTACAATTAGCTGGCTTTTATAACTATTTTGCTCCAGAAAGAATTCAAGTTATAGGGAAAGCAGAATGGAGCTTTTTAGAAGATATGTCTCCAGATCTTAGGAAGAAAAGATTAAATAAATTTTTTTCCTTTGATATATCTTGTCTTATAATAACTAGAGGTTTAGAGATACATGAGGAACTTTTAAAAGCAGCTAGAAAGAGAAACTTATGGATTCTTAGAAGTGACATGGTAACTACTAAGTTTATAAGTAAAATCACTATGTATTTATCAGATAAAATGGCTCCTGAAACAAGATTACATGGGGTTCTTGTTGATGTATATGGTATAGGAATGTTAATCACAGGGGAAAGTGGTATAGGTAAAAGTGAAACTGCCCTAGAACTTATTAAAAGAGGACATAGATTAGTAACAGATGATGCTGTTGATATAAAAGAAATAGATGGAGATTTAATAGGTAGATCGCCAGAGATAACTTTTGGAATGCTTGAAGTTAGAGGTATGGGAATAATCGATGTATCAGCACTATATGGATTAAGTTCAATTTTAAATTCTAAGCAAATAAAAATAATAATTCATTTTGAGCATTGGAAAGATGATGGAGATTATGATAGATTAGGTGTAAACGACGAATATCAAGATATATTAGGTGTTAAAGTTAAAAAATTAAGGGTTCCAATAAGACCTGGAAGAAACATAGCAGTAATAATAGAAGCTGCCGCAGCTAATTATAGATATCAACGTATGTCAGACATTTCACCAGTTGATATAATTGAAAAAAGAATGCTTGAAAGTATGGAAAAAGAGAGTAAAATTTAATAAAAAGTATAAACTATAACCATATCAGAATTAAAGGTGATGATATGGTTATATTTAATATTGAGGAAAATTTTAAAGTAGTTGAAGAATGGAAAAAGGATGAGTTTCCAGCATGGATTTTAATGGAAGAAGATGAAGTCAATCTTTTAGAAAAAATGTTTTCTTATGAGTGTATAAATGAATGCATTGACTATAAACAGGAACAAAGAATAGACTGTTTCAAGGATTATACATTTATTTTAATTAATATAATAGAGCAAGTTGAAAAGCAAATTATCTCTAAAGAACTTGATATATTCTTAGGAAAAAGTTTTATAGTTACTGTTTATAAGAGTAATATCTCACTTCTATATGATTTAATTGAAGACATAAAGGAAGAAAAGAACTGTCAGTTATTTAAAGTAGATAAGAGTCCATCTATTATTCTTTATTACATTTTAGATAGGATTATAATAAATAACTATAATATAATATCTGATTTAGAGACTGAAGGAGATAAGATTGAGTTAGAAATCCTTAAAGATCCTGAAAGCAAGCATTTAAATTCCCTATTATTTATAAGAAGAGAAGCTTATAAACTTAGAAAACTTATAAAGCCAATTAGGTATATTGGAGATACCCTTGTTATAGATGAAAATGAAGTAATAGGAGAAGGGAATAAAGTTTATTTTAAAAATATAAATAGTAAAATAGAAAAGTTAATTACATCTTTAGATACCTTATCACAAGAGTTAGCAATTGTAAGAGAAGCCTATGAATCAGAACTAGCCAACAAGACAAATGAATTAATGAAGGTATTTACAATAATAACAGCAGTTTTTTTACCTTTAGAATTAATAACGGCTATATTTTCTATGAGCTTTGAATCTATGCCCTTTAAAACATGCCCTTATGGATTTTATATTTTAGTTTTTATATTAAGTTTAATGGCTATAATCTTGCTACTAATATTTAAAATAAGAAAATTTCTATAGTTTGACAAAATATTACCAAAAATATAGAATTGAATTAGAAGATAAAATAGATTGGAGGGCTATATTATGAAAGATGTAAAAGTTTTAAAAAAAGAATATGAAAATGCTTGGACTAAATATGAAGAGGCAGATTTAAAACAGGTATTTTCATTAAGTGATAGATATAGGGAGTTCATGTCAGTTGCTAAAACTGAAAGAGAATGCGTTAAGGTTTTAGCTCATATGGCAGAAAGTAAAGGGTTTAAAAATTTTTATGAAGTTATTAAAAATGGAGAAAAAGTGACAGCTGGGGATAAACTTTATTCTATAAACATGGATAAAACAATAACTTTAATAAAAGTAGGTTCAGAACCATTAGAAAAGGGATTAAGAATAATAGGAGCTCACATAGATTCTCCAAGAATGGATGTTAAACAAAATCCATTATATGAAGATTCCGGATTAGCATTATTAGATACTCATTATTACGGAGGAGTAAAAAAATATCAATGGGTAACTATACCTCTTGCAATACATGGAGTTGTTGTAAAAAAAGATGGAACTAAGGTAGATATTAAAATAGGAGAAGATGAAAATGATCCTGTTTTAGGAATTTCAGATCTTTTAATCCATTTATCAGCAGATCAATTAGATAAAAAAGGAGCTAAAGTAGTAGAAGGAGAAGACCTAAATATTTTAGTTGGAAGTATGCCATTAAAAGGAACTGAGGAAAAAGAGGCTGTTAAAGCTAATATATTAGTTTTATTAAATGAAAAATATGGCATAACTGAGGAAGATTTTGTATCAGCTGAGTTAGAAGTAGTTCCTGCTGGTAAGGCAAGAGATTATGGATTAGATAGAAGTATGATTTTAGCATATGGTCACGATGATAAAATATGTGCATATACTTCAGCAGAGGCTTTAATGGATTTAGAAAATGTTGATAAAACATGTGTAGCATTATTAGTTGATAAAGAAGAGATAGGTAGTGTGGGAGCTACAGGAATGCAATCAAGATTCTTTGAAAATATAATTGCAGAACTTATGGATAGAAAAGGAGAATATTCTGAATTAAAACTTAGAAGATGTCTTCAAAATTCAATGATGTTATCAGCTGATGTTACTGCAGCTTTTGATCCAAACTATCCTTCTGTATGTGAAAAGAAAAACACAGCTTATTTTGGACATGGAGTAGTATTTAGCAAATATACAGGAGCTAGAGGAAAAGCAGGTTGCAATGATGCTAATGCAGAATATATAGCTCATTTAAGAAATATAATGGATAAGAATGGTGTTGTATGGCAAACTGGAGAGCTTGGAAAAGTAGACCAAGGTGGCGGTGGTACAATCGCTTATATATTAGCTCAATACAATATGGAAGTTATAGATTGTGGAGTAGCATTACAAAATATGCATGCGCCTTTAGAAGTAGCATCTAAAGCAGATTTATATGAAACTAAAAAATGTTATAAGGCATTTTTTGAAGAAGCATAATTAATCAGTTAAGAAAGGCTGTATCAAAATATCTAATCTAATATATATGATTTAGAGTATATTAGATATATTTATGGTACAGTCCTTTTTATATTAAAATAATTTGTTTGATAAGGATTTATATATGAATAAAGTATTAAAGGGGAATTTAATTTTTTTAAGTTTTATATTGTTAGTAACATTAATTTTTATAGAAAGATATAATGGTGAAAATGTTCTTTTAATTTTAAGTTTGATTTTTTATCTTGAAATAATATTTATAACAAGGGAATTTCTTAAATACATAAACTTAGGTCAAGCTATAAAAAATAGGAGTATTTTTAGTAGAGAACACAAGAATAAAAATAAATTTATTAATAAAGTTTTGTTAGAGGAGAAATTAGACCCTCTAAGCAATGTATTTACTAGATTTGAATTTAAAAATAATATTGAAATGTGGAAAGGAGAATATACACTTTTCCTAATTGATTTAAGAAAATTTAGTTTGATAAATGATGCTTTAGGCAGAGATAAAGGAGATGAAGTTTTAAGGGAGTTTGGTAAGGGATTAAATAATATATCAAAAAGCTTAGCTTCTAAAAATTTATATGGAGTATATGGAGGAGAAGAATTTTTAGTTGCAATTAATAGTAGAAATAAAGAAGATATAATAGAAGTTTTAAATAAGCTAGATAATTTGAAAAAAATAAGATTAAATAGCCTTAATAAAGAAATTAAAATGGAATTTAATATAGGATATTCTATAAATTTAGGAAATAAGAGTTTTGAAGAAATAATTGAAGAAGTGTTTTTTGCTAAGGAAAGAGCTAAAAAAGAAGCTTTTATATCTGTCATAGAATATACAGAAGAACTAAAGGGCATAAGAAAAAAGAATAATTTAATAATAAGAGATATTAAGGATTCATTGATAAATAAAAAGTTATATACTGTTTATCAACCTCAAATATCATCCTTAGATGATAAAATAAAAGGTTATGAGACTCTAATAAGATGGAATCATGAAACTCTAGGCTCTATATCAGCTAGTGATATAGTTAAAACCTTAGAAGAAATAGATGCTATTAAGGATTTAGATTTATATGTTTTTGAATCAACCTGTGAATTTCAAAGTAGGTTAATTCAAAATAATATTGAGTTACAATGTTCAGTTAACATATCAATAAACACCTTAAAACATAGAGGGGTAGGATCTAATCTTTATAAGATAAGTAAAAATTATAACCTTAAACCAGAAAATATTACCTTAGAGATTTTAGAGAATTCTGATTTAGAGGTTAGCGGAAATGCTATAAATGAAATTATTAAGCTTAAAAAATATGGATTTAAAATATCTATAGATGATTTTGGAAAGGGATATTCATCTATAAATAGAGTATTAAAGATACCTTTTGATCAAATAAAAATACCAAAGGACTTTATATCAGATATACCTAATAGTAAATATATAGCCATAATAAATTCAATTTCAAATTTTGCTAAGACTTTAGGAGCTGAACTTGTTATTGAAGGTGTTGAAAGCAAAGAATACTATGATTTTTTTAAGTTATTAGATTTTGATGTTATTCAGGGTTTTTATTTTTCAAAAGCATTAAATGAAAAAGAGTTCTTAGAATATGTAAATAATTTAGGTGTAAGTATATCAATATAGGATTATTTAAATTTATAAAAGTTAATTTATTGTTTAATTTAAGTTATTATTTCAATATGTTCTTATTTAGGATATAATTAATTGTGTAAATGTTTAAAAAAGAAAGGAAATTTTACGAAAATAAACATAGTTACTTTGTTTGTTTAGGGAAAAAAAGGGGAGAGTCAAATGAAAATAGCATTAATAGCACATGATAAGAAAAAAGAAGAAATGATAGAGCTTGCAAAAGATTTTGAAGATAAGTTAAGTAAACATATACTTGTTGCAACAGGTACTACAGGACTTAAAGTTATGCAAAATACATCTTTAGACGTTAAAAGATGTAAAAGTGGCCCACTAGGGGGAGATCAAGAAATAGGAGCGATGGTAGCAAACCATGATGTTGATATGGTAATTTTCTTAAGAGATCCATTAACAGCTCAACCTCATGAACCAGATATTAGTGCATTACTTAGACTTTGTGATGTTTACAAGGTTCCACTAGCTACAAATACAGAAAGCGCTAAGCTTATAATGGCTGATATTTAGTAAAAATAAAGCTAAATCACCTAATTTTGTTAATCTAACATCATGATTACATATTTAATCATGGTATAATTTGATATAAAATTAAGGTGATTTTTTTGTTAGAAAAAGATTTTTCTTATTTTTTAGATAATAACCATAAAATCATGCTAAGAATATAATAAATTGTAGAATATTATAAAAGGAAGCGATTATATGCATGATTGGAGTATGTTAAAGAACTATAGATTATGGTTAGCTATCTTTGCTTTAATACCTTTAATACTTGAAGGGTTCAATTTGAGCATTTTGCCGTCAAATTATAATGAAATAGTAACTTTATTTTTATCAATATTAGTTATGGGAGGAATATTAAATAATCCTAATCCTGATAAGGTAGAATTGAAAGAGAATAAGGGATCAGAAAATTGCACAAAAAAAATAACTAGTTCAGAGGGAGAAGAAGAGAAGAAATAGTAATAATCCATTGAATTTAAATTTTTGCTGTATTAAAATTAAAGTATCAGAAGTAATGTGTTGAAGAATAGGAGATGTTTTATATGGCAAAAGAAATAATAAAAACAAACAAAGCACCAGGTGCAATTGGACCTTATTCACAAGGAATAAAAATAGGAGATTTTGTTTATACTTCAGGACAAATTCCACTAAATCCTGAAACTGGAGTAATGGCAGGATCAATTGAAGAACAAACAGCTCAATCTTTAGAAAATGTAAAGGCTATCTTAGAAGCTGCGGGAACTTCTATGGATAAAGTAATAAAGACTACAGTATTTTTAAGTGATATGAATGATTTCGTAAGAATGAATGAAGTATATGCTACTTATTTTACAGAAAATCAACCAGCAAGAAGTGCTGTAGAGGTTGCTAAATTACCTAAAGATGCTAAAATAGAGATTGAAGTTATAGCTACTTTAAAATAGTTTCTATATCTTCATAATTAGCAAGATAGGGGAGATTTTACTTATGAATTATAAGACTACAGGAGTTTGTGCTAAGGAGATTAATTTTGAAATCGAAGATAACAAAATAAAAAGTGTTAGCTTTGTAAATGGATGTCCAGGAAACTTAATGGGAGTTTCTAAGCTTGTTGAAGGAATGGATGTTGATGAAGCTATTTCTAAATTAAAAGGAATAGATTGTAGAGGAAAAGGAACATCTTGTCCAGATCAACTTGCAAAAGCTTTAGAAGAATATAAAAAAAGCTTATAACAAGCACAAAGAGCATATAGTTTAAGTAATTTTTGCTTAAGTTTAATATATTTCTCTAAATAAAAAAGTGACTATATAAAATTTATATAGTCACTTTTTATTTTATTTATAGTAAATCATTTGATAAAGCAGCTGCTTTAGATAGTTTATTATCTATTGCTATTATTATTTGTCCTGCTTTAGAAATATCACCAACTATAATTCCTCCAACTAAGATGTTGTCTTTGAAGAATAGTTTAGTATATTGACCTTTTGATTCATCTTTAGAACTTATTTTTTCATAAGAAGAATCGTTAAATCTTATTAAACCAGCTGAGAATACATGAGTATTTAAAGCATCTAATATTATAGATGGTGTAAAGTTTTCAAATGCTTTTTCTGCTTCACATGCATTTGCACCAGCAGTTTTACCCATTTCTATAGCAGCAGGCCAGTTTCCGTAAACAAGACCATTAAATTCAGCTACATCTCCACAAGCATATATGTCTTTAATACTTGTTTCCATTCTTTCGTTAACAATAACACCTCTATTGCATTCAATTCCAGTTTCTTTAGCTAATTCTATATTACTTCTAATACCTGTTGAAACTAGAAGAATATCAGCATCTAAAGTTTTTCCGCTCTTTAAGTTTAAAGAAGTTAATTTGCCATCTTTAGCTATTATTTCAGCACATTCCTCTGATGTTATGAATGTTATTCCGCAATCAGAAACTTGATTTCTAAAGATATCAGCACCTTCTTGATCTAATTGGTTATTCATAAGATTTGGTAAGAATTCAACTACTGTAACATCTAATCCAGCAAGTTTCATTTCCCAAGCTGCTTCTAATCCAAGAGGACCAGCACCTATAACAACAGCCTTCTTAGCTTCTTTCATTTCTTCTTTAACATCAAAAGTATCTTTTAAATCTTTAATAGAGTAGATACCTTTAAACTCATGAATATTTTCACAATTTAAAGTAACTTCTTCATTATTATTTTTAACTTTAAATGGTGGAATAAAGTTATGGCTACCATTAGCTAATATAAGTTTAGTATATGGTATTTCAGTACCATCTTTTAAGATTACTTTTTTAGCATCTTTATCTATAGAAGTAACAGTAACTCCTAGTAATTCTTCTATATTATTTTCTTTGTACCAAGAAGATTTAGCTAAGTAGAAAGTATCTAAATTCATTTCTTCATTTAAAAGATCTGAAAGATTTGGTCTTGAGTAAGAAGATACTTCTTCACTTGAAAGTAATTTAACAGAAGCTGTACTGTTTATTTCTCTTATTGTTTTAGCAGCATAGAATCCAGCAGCTCCATTACCTATAATAACGAAGTTATCATCAGTATCATTCTTTTCAAAAGTATCCATTTCTACTTCTATAAATTGTTCTTTTCCAGCTCCACAAACAGGGCAAACTTCAGGACATACTGGACTTTCGAATATTTCACCACAAACTAAGCATTTCCAATATCTTGTTTTACCATTTCCAGTTAATACTTCTTTAGTTTCTGTAGCATTATTTGGAGCATAATCAAGTTCCTTTTCTCCAAACATAGTTCTTGAGAAATCTCTACCAAATTCAAAAGCTTCTTTTAATTCAGTTGTTGATGGTTTAAACTTAATTCTTAAACCAGGTCCAAATATATTCATTTTTAATTCTTTTAATCTAGCTTCTATTCTTGGAACAGCTTCACCACTCCAACCAAATGAACCAAAGGCTGCAGCATATTTTCCACCATGAATAATAGGGTTTAAGTTAGCTAAAAGAATTCTAATAGGAGGTAATAATTCTCCAACTATTGTTGGTGATCCAAATAGTATACCATCTGATTCTCCTATGTCAGCTAATACATCTTCTTGCTTGCTATAAGTTAAATCATATAATTTAACTTCAACATTGTGCTCAGATTGTATTCCTTTAGCTATTTCTTCAGCTAATTCTTTAGTATAACCATAAGCTGATACGTAAGGAATAGTAACTTTCTTATCTCCATTTATTTTAGGTTTTACTGGAGTACTCCATTCCTTATAAGTATTTATTATCTTCCAAGGATCTTGTCTAAGGATAGGTCCGTGACCTGGGCATACAAGTTCTATATCTAAATCTTTAATCTTATCTATAGCTTTTAAAACATATGGTTTGTATGGTCCAAAGATACAATCATAGTAGTATCTTAAGGCATCTAAATATTCTTCTTCATTAGGAACTAAGTCATTAAATATTTCTTCACAAGAATAGTGGCTTCCAAAAGAGTCACAAGTTATTAAAGCTTTATCTTCTGGAATATAAGTGTACATTGAATCTGGCCAATGTAAAAATGGTGCAGAGATAAATTGTAATGTTTTGTTTCCTAATGAAATTGTGTCATTGTCTCCAACAACTATATATTCAAAATCTTTATTAACTATATCTTTTAAGAATTCTATAGCTTGCATTGAACCTATAACTTTAGCTTTAGGAGATAATTCAAGTAATTTTTCAACAGATCCAGCATGATCAGGCTCTGTATGATCAACAACTATGTAATCTATTGATTTAGGATCAATACCTAAGCTATTAAGTTTTGATAAGTAATCATCAAAACATTTTTCTTTTACTGTTTCAAATACAGCTATTTTTTCACTACCTTTAACGACATATGAGTTATAAGTAGTTCCATAAGGAGTGTACATAATAATATCAAAAACTCTTAATTCAGGATCTAAAGATCCAACCCAATAAATATCTTTTTTTACTTCTAAATAATTCATAAAAACACCACCTAATATATGTTAAAATTATAACAATCAAAATCAACTAATATTAATTATTAATTAATACCTACAATTAAATTATATTCTTTTTCATTGAAATGTAAATACTTTTTTTAATAAAATATTAAATTATTTGAGATTATAAAAAAATAATGGTAATTTGGCAGTTAAACCATATTACCATTATTTTAATCATTAATATTATTTTTTATTACAATTATATTTTTTTAGAAATTTTTCAAGATATTCTTCTGGCATACTCATGCATCCAACATGACCATGTCTTTCATCTCCTTCATGATCTCCATGAAAATCTGAACCACATGTTATAAGAAGATCATGATGAACAGCATATGAAATAAAGAAGTCAGTATCTTTTTTAGTATTTTGATAGTAAATAGCTTCTATACCATCAAAAGGAAATTCCATAACTTCTTGTACAGGAACTCTTTTTATAAGCTTTGGATGAGCAAGCACTGTTATAGCATTATTAGCTTTTAATATATTTATTCCTTCTTCTACAGAAATTTTTTTGTTAGGAACATAAGCTGGGCTATCATTTCCTATGAAGTTATCAAATATATATTCCCAATCATAAGGATAACCAGCTTCTATTATGCATTGAGCTATATGAGGTCTAGCAACAACACCTTTTCCCTTTGCTAAGACATCTTTATAATCAAGTTTAATATTAAAATATTTTTCTAAATTAGCTACGATTTTTTTTGCTCTACCTATTCTAGAATCCTTTAATTCATTTAAGAACTTTTGAAAATCTTCGGATTTATAAGAATCATCTCTAAAATATCCTAGTACATGAACTGTAGACCCCTTATGCTCACAACTAAGTTCTATTCCAGGAATAAATTGAATATCTAGTTCTTTTGCGGCTTTCTTTGCTTCATCAAGACCAGAAGTTATATCGTGATCTGTTAAAGCTATTAAGGATATACCTGCTTTTTTAGCTTCAGCAATTACCTCTTTTGGAGATAGTGTTCCGTCAGAAGCTAATGAGTGACAATGAAATTCTGCATTAATATTAATAGTAAACCCTCCTTTAAAACTGAAAAAATCAATGTATGTATAATAATTATTTGAATAATATTGTTAATTTTAAAAAATTTGTAGTATAAATATTTTAACACATAAATGAGAATAAAATAAATTAATTTTTAACTTTAAATTAAGTAATAACAATACTTAAGATTATTAATTAGAAGATTCAAATATATAAATGGTATAAAATTCATATTTTTTTTTAGGTGTTTTTGATATAATGATTTTAAACTAAATATTTTAGAGGTGAATTAATGTTTTTAATGATAGATAACTATGATTCCTTCGTGTTTAATTTGCTTAGGTATTTTAAGGAATTAAATGAGGATATAAAGATAAAGAGGAATGATAAAATAACTATAGAAGAAATAAAAAGATTGAATCCAGAGGGAATAATAATATCTCCAGGACCTAAAGCACCTAAGGACATGAAAGAATGTTTAAATATTATAGAGGAATTTAAGGGAAAGATTCCTATTTTAGGTGTATGTCTTGGTCACCAATGTATTGGATATTCCTTTGGAAGTAAAATAAAAAAAGGGGATTTCCCAGTCCACGGAAAAGTGAGCAAAATAACTCATGACGGAAAAGGGATTTTTAAGGGAATAAAAAATAATATAAATGTAACTAGATATCATTCTTTAGTAGTTGATAGAAATTTTTTAGGAGAAGATTTAGAGATAACTGCCTTAAGTGATGATGGGGTAGTTATGGGAATAAGGCATAAAAGGTACAATATAGAAGGAGTACAGTTTCATCCAGAGGCTGTTTTAACTGAATATGGCCATGAAATGCTTAAAAATTTTATTGATAATGCTAGGAAATTTAATATTATAGAAAGGTGAGTAATTTGAATTTTGAAATTAAGGAAATAGAAAATAAGCTTAAGCCACATGAAGTATATTCTTTATTTAAAGATGAAATAAACAGTATATTTTTAGATAGTTCAAAGGAAGATAGCGAATTTTCTTTATATTCATTTATAGGATTAAATCCTTTTAAAAAGTTTAGCTCTAAGGGAAATGAGATTTTTATAGATGAAAAACTAGTCTTAGGAGATCCTTTTAAAAAATTAGAAGAGCTTATTTTAGAATATAAAATAAATTATAATAGTGAGATACCTTTTTTAGGAGGTGCTATGGGCTATTTTTCTTATGATATAGGAAGAGTTATTGAAGATATGCCTAAAAGTGCTAAAGATGATGTGTGTATTCCAGATAGTTATTTTTTATTTTATGATAATGTAATAATATTTGATTTGAGAAATCAAAAAACATATATAACAGCCCTAGGAATTAAGGAAGAGTCAGAAAAAAGTATATCTAAGATTTATGAAAGAATAAAAGATAAGTATATAAATTTAAATATCAGCTTAGATAAAAATACTGAGTTTACTTCAAATTTTTCAAGAGAAGAATATATAAATTCAGTAAAAAAGGTTAAAGAGTACATAAAAGAAGGGCATACATATATTGCAAACCTAACACAGAGATTTTCCTGTGATTTTAATTCTGATCCTTTTGATACATATATAAGTTTAAGAAGTATAAATAAAGCCCCTTTTTCCTGTTATTTAAATTTAGAAGGTTTTCAAATTATAAGTTCTTCTCCTGAAAGGTTTTTAAAGGTGTTTAATAATAAGGTTGAAACAAGACCAATTAAAGGCACAAGACCAAGAGGAAAAGATAAATTAGAAGATGAAAAGAATAAAAAAGAACTTTTAAATAGTGAAAAGGATAAGTCAGAGCTTTTAATGATTGTTGATTTAGAGAGAAATGACTTAAGTAAGGTATGCAAACCTTTTTCTGTTAAGGTTACAGAATTATTTAAATTAGAGGAATATGCTACAGTATTTCACTTAGTTTCTACAGTTATAGGAGAACTAAAGGAAGATGTTAGTTCTGTAAAATGTATAAGAGAATGTTTTCCAGGAGGTTCTATAACAGGCGCTCCTAAAATAAGAAGTATGGAGATAATAGAGGAACTAGAAGGCCTTAGAAGAGGGATTTATACTGGGGCCATAGGTTATTTTGATTTAAGAGGAAATTGTGATTTTAATATAGTAATAAGAACTATATTAACAAAAGATAATAAGGCCTATTTTGGAGTAGGTGGAGGCATAACTATTGAATCAGAAGAAGAGATGGAATATGAGGAAACTTTAGATAAGGCAAAGGCTTTAATGAGAGTATTATAATTAGGTTGTGATATAAAGTGATTTATATAGGAGAAAATAAAAAAGGTTATAGTATGGTTGAAAAATGTTCACTTACCATAGATTCTTCTGTTTTTTTTGGACGGGGAATTTTTGAAACTATACTTGTATTAAATAATGGAGTGTTTTTAAAGGAACATCTAGAAAGACTAAAAGATGGATGTTTAAATTTAAATATTCCTTTTAATATTAATGAAGAGGAATTAAGAGAGTTTATTAAAAATGAAAAAATAAGAAATAAGGCTTTAAAAATAACTCTTACTGAAAAAAATATAATTTATTCAACTAGAGATATTCCTTATGGCATAGAAGATTACAATAGAGGATTTTCTCTAAAACTTAGTGAAGTAAGAAGAAATAGAACCTCTAAATTAACTTATTTAAAGAGCACTTGCTATATTGAAAATATTATGGAAAAGGAAAAGGCTAAAGATGAAGGCTTTGATGAAGTGATATTTTTAAATGAAAGAGAAGAGCTAACAGAAGGGGCTACTAGTAATATATATTTTATTAAGAATAATAAGATATGTACTCCAAAGGTTAGCTGTGGTCTTTTAGATGGAATAATTAGAGGATGGATAAAGAATAACTTTCAAGTTGAAGAAGGATGTTATAATATAGAAGACTTAAGAAATAGTGAAGGGATTTTTATAAGCAATTCTCTTCTTGGAATAATGCGAGTAAGTCAATTTGAAGAAGAATTTTTTGGGGAAAAAGATTTAATAGAAGAAATAAAAAGTAAATATGAAAGTTCTATTATAAGCTTTTAAATATGGAGGGCAAAATGATCGATAAAGATAAGATAAGAGAAGGAATGAAACTAATACTTGAAGCAATAGGAGAAGATATTAATAGAGAGGGCTTAATAGAAACTCCAGATAGAATTGCAAGAATGTATGAAGAAATATTTTCAGGAATAGGAATGAATGCAAAGGAGCATTTAAGTAAAACTTTTGAAGTTCATAGCAATGATCTTGTTTTAGAGAAGGATATAACTTTCTATTCTATGTGTGAGCATCATTTAGTTCCTTTCTATGGGAAAGTTCATATAGCATATATACCAAATGGAAGGGTTGTAGGTTTATCTAAACTTGCTAGATGTGTTGAGGTTTATTCAAAAAAACCACAACTTCAAGAAAGGCTTACAACGGAAATAGCTGATTCTATAATGGAATACTTAGATGCACAAGGTGTAATGGTAGTTGTAGAAGGTGAACATATGTGTATGACCATGAGAGGTGTTAGAAAACCAGGTGCAAAAACAGTAACAACAACTTATAGAGGAAAGTTCTTAGAAGATGAAAGCTTAAAAAATGATGTTTTTAGAATGATTTCTATGTAGATCTTAATTCTTTGAGGTGTTTATTATGGAGAGAATAAATAAGATACTTAATAATAGTAAGTATAAAGACTATTTAAATAAGAATTCTTTCTGTGAAAAGGATAGGATTTTTTGTAAACATAACTTAGAGCATTTTTTAGATGTATCAAGAATTGCCTACATAATGGTCTTAGAGGAAAATATGAATGTATCTAAGGAAATTATATATGCAATAGGACTTCTCCATGATATAGGACGATGGGTAGAATATGAAGGTGGAGAAAAACATAATAAAGCTTCTTATAAATTGAGTTTGGATATTTTAAAGGAATGTGATTTTAATAAAGAGGAAATAGAGATTATTTTAAGTGGAATTTTAAATCACAGAAATAGTGAAGCAGAAGGATTAGATAAAATTATTTACTTAGCTGATAAAAAATCAAGAAGCTGTTTTTTATGTAATGCTGAAAAACTTTGTAAGTGGAGCAAAGAAAAAAAGAATTTAGACATAATTATTTAAGGGGGAACTTTTGTGAAAATAGGAAATAAAGAGTTTGAAATAGGAAAAAGAACATACATAATGGGAATTTTAAATGTAACTCCAGATTCATTTTCAGATGGTGGAAAATATAATGATATTGAGTTAGCATTAAAGAGAGCTGAGAAGATGATTAATGATGGTGTTGACATAATAGATATTGGAGGAGAGTCAACAAGACCAACTCATACACCTGTTGGTGAGGAAGAGGAATTAAATAGAGTAGTACCTGTAATAAAAGCCTTAAGAGAAAAATTTGATATACCTATATCAGTTGATACATATAAGGGTAAAGTGGCAGAGGAAGCTATAAAAGCAGGTGCAGATTTAATAAATGATGTATGGGGTTTTAAAAGGGATAAATATATGGCTACTGTGGCTGCTAAATATGGAGTACCTTGTTGCATAATGCACAATAGAAATGATAATGAATATGGTGATGACATCATAGAAACTATGAAATCTGATATGGAAGAATGTATAAAGATAGCCCTAGATGCTGGAGTTAAGAAAGAAAATATAATTTTAGACCCAGGTATAGGTTTTGCAAAGGATTATGATCAAAACTTAGAAGTATTAAATAGATTAGATGAGTTTTGCAATATGGACTATCCAGTTTTATTAGGAACATCAAGAAAATCAGTAATAGGTAATACTTTAAATCTTCCAACAGATGAACGATTAGAAGGTACTTTAGCTACAACTACTCTTGGAATAATTAAAGGATGCGAATTTGTAAGAGTTCATGATGTTTTAGAAAATAAGAGAACTGCCCTTATGACTGATGCTATGGTAAGAAGATAGGAGTTAATTTTCATGGATAAAATTATTATTAAAGATTTTGAGGTTTTTGGTAATCATGGAGTCTTTGAAGAGGAAAAAAGACTTGGACAAAAATTTGTTTTAAGCATAGAACTTTTCTTAGATACTAGAGAGGCTGGAGTTACTGGAGATTTAAGTAAATCTGTTCATTATGGAGAACTTGCACATAAGGTTGAGGAAGAGTTTAAAAAGCAAAGCTATGATTTAATAGAAACTGCAGCAGAAAAATTATGTGAGTTTATATTATTAGAATATCCTCTTGTAAAAAAAGTGAAGGTTTCCTTAAAGAAGCCATGGGCACCTATATTAAGAAGTTTAGATACTGTATCTATAGAAATAGAGAGAGGATGGAATGAGGCATACCTTTCATATGGGTCTAATATAGGAGATAAAAAATATTATATAGAAGAAGCTTTAAATGAAATAAATAAGGCTTATCATACTGAAATTATAAAAAAATCTAATTTAATTGAGACAGAACCTTGGGGATATACTGAGCAGGATGAATTTTTAAATGGTGCTTGCAAAATAAAAACTCTTTTAAACCCTAAGGAATTAATAAAGTTTTTATTAAGTGTAGAACAAAAGCTTAAAAGAGAGAGAAAGATTAAGTGGGGTCCTAGAACTATAGACTTAGATGTAATATTTTTTAATGATTTAATAAGTGAAGATGAAGAGATCATACTTCCACATCCAAGAATGCATGAAAGAAGTTTTGTTTTAGAGCCATTAAATGAAATTGCTCCATATAAGATTCATCCCTTATATAGAAAGCGTGTATTTGAACTTTTAGAAGAATTAAATAAAAATAAATAAATATAAATAATTTATTCTTAATAAAGATATAGAATTTAGTAATGATTTATACTAAATCCTATATCTTTTTTTATTGTTTTTTATTAAACACATACTGGCAAAATGGTTCTAATTTAAAGGAATTAGGAATATCTTTTAAACTTAAGTAATCCTTCCTTACATCACTATCCCAAGGATAAAGGGTTATTAAATCATCTCCGTAAATATCTATTACATACTTTTCACTATTTAAATCTATAAAAATTTTATATAAGGGTTTATTAGGTAAAGCTTCCTCATTTATAAAGTTAGAATCTTTTAAGCTTTTTAATAAGTCATCAATAATTCTTACATCTTCATTATCAACAATTACTTCACTATAAATATTCATATCTAATAATCTGATTTTTATATTATTCTTAGAAACTAGTTCACTTAAATTTTTAGTGTGATAGTTTAAAGAAGGTTTTTCCTTAGAAGGAATATTAATTTTAGAACATGAAATTAAAAGAAGAGAAAAACATAGGGTTATTAAAAATATTTTAGTAATTTTTTTCATCAAATTTATCACCTCCTTCAGTTTAATTTATGAAACTTATGTTTTTAGTAGAACTTTTTTTAAGAAAATGAATAATATATATTACAATTGTCCTTAGAATTAAGGTGGTGATTTATAGTGAAATATGCATTAGATATAAATGACTCCTATTTAAGAAAAGTATTAATAAAAAAATTAAAGGAAGAAGGAGATCTTACTATAGATTGTTTTAATGAAGAGTGTTGCTTAGGAGAAAGTTTTTTTAAGAAAGTTTTATTATCTAATAATACAAAGGCAGATATATTTATAAGAATAACTAAGAGCATAGGAGAAGATAAGAGAATAGAAATTTTAGGAGATGATCAAATTCTTAGGCGTGTTGTATCCTTAAACTTAGAAGATATGGTTGATTATATAGGCCTTTCACAGATAAGTATCAAAAGTGGAAAAGGATTATATTTAGTAAAGAATTTAGACTCTTTATGCTTAATTATAAATATAAGTGATACTGAAATAGATAGTATAAATAAAGAAAAATTAGCAGATGCACTATATAAAATAATTAAGGAAGTAAGCTAATCTTATTTCTTTAATTAATAGGTTTAGTTATCCATATTTTGCTTTAAGCTTTATTTTGAGTTAATATTAATTTTAAGATATATACTTAAAATTAACAGTAGTTTAAATATAGCCTTGCTTTAAAGAAGTTTTATCAAGACTTAAACAGAGAGTTTACAGTTTATTGACAGAACTTCTTTAATTATAGTTTTCTTAAGAAACTTTTTATGATTATACTAAGTAATATTATACTAAGTATTTTTAGGAATAAACTTAGTAGTAATAAATATTATTATGTTAAGTGTTTTTTAATTGATAAGATATATAAATAATATTTAAAGCTTATTATGCATATAAATCAATAAGTAGCAATATTTATGGGGGAAATTATGGATATTATAGGCAGTATAAACACCAGATTTTTAAGCAAAAGTGAACAGAGCAAAAATGAAATCTTCAATAAAATAGATAACATAGTAAAAGGTGGAGGCAATATAATTAGGATGAATCTATCCCATGGCAAGCATAGAGATGTAGAATGCTGTATAGATTACATAAGAAGCAATCATAAGAATGTAAAAATTCTTTTAGACTTACAGGGAAATAAGATTAGGGTAGCTAATAATATATATGGAACATTTAAAGTTAATTCTGGTGATTTAGTTTATTTTTGTTCAGAGGAAACTTATGATGTTTATCTTAAAAATATTGATAGAAATAAACTTATACCTTTAAATATAAAAAATAAGTTTATATACAATAATACTTTTAAAAAGATATATATGAAAGATGCCACTATGGAATTTATAGTAATAAGCAATAACAATGGGTTAATAAAGACTAAGGTTAAATTAGGTGGAGTAGTTAGAAAAGAAAAGGGATGTAATCTTCCTAATTTAGATAGGAAAAATTGGGGGGTAAGCGAAAAGGATTTAGAAGATATTAGATTTGCCTTAGATAATAAAGTAGATATTATAGATTATTCTTATTGTTCTTATATGGAAGAATGTAGAGAGTTTAAAAATATTGTTTTTAAAAATTTAAAGTCAAATCAATTTATTCCTAAGCTTTGGGGGAAAATTGAAACTAATGAAGGAATAAATAATATTAAAGAAGTTGCTAAAGAATTAGATGGAATAGTTATAGCAAGGGGAGATTTAACAGCAGAAATTGGAATATTAAATGTTCCTATAGTGCAAGAAAAAATATTATATGCTTTAAAAAATGAGAATAAATCAATAATAGTAGCCACAAATGTACTTTCATCTATTAGAAATAAACAAAATAAGCCTACAATAAATGAATTAAGCGATATATATCATTTTATTAGGTGTGGCGCAACAGGGTTTATGCTTACTGGAGAAACTAGTACTGGGGAAAATGAAGAGTATGTTGTTACAACCTTAAAAAATAGTATAAAATATTACGAAAAGTTATTATCAAAAATAAAAAAGAGATCAAAGAGAGTCTAAAAAGACTTTCTTTGATCTTTTATTTTAGATTTTTGTATAAGTTCATAGGATTTTATAACTATTAAGAAGCTTAAATATCCTAGTAAAGCACCTGTTAATACATCACTTGGATAGTGAACAAGCAAGTATAATCTAGAAAAAGCTATTAAAGAAGCTAAGGAATAGATATATACTCTTATATTTTTAAAATAATAAGCTAACATAAATGCTGCTGCAAAGGATGCAGAGGTATGACCAGAGGGCATAGAGTAACTACTTGGTTTAGGTATCATTATATGTAAGCTTTCATATGTTGCAAAGGGTCTAGATCTTTCTATAATATGTTTAAGAAGTCCTTCACCAAGCAGGGTGTTAACAATTAAAACAGCTAAAGTTAATAATCCTATTTTTCTATATTTTTTTGAAATTATAAGTAAGATGCTTATGGCAATCCATATAAAGCCTAAATTACCTAATGAAGTTAAGAAAATCATTATTGGATTAAGAAACTTATTTTGTATATTATTTTGTATAAAGTAAAGTATATTTATATCTATATTTTGAATAAAATGCATCTTATTGCCTCCTAAAATTAATAAATATATTTTATTACTAAATTTTTAAGAAGTCTACTATAAGTATGTAAATAAGTTTATAAAAAAAAGTAATATTATATAAAAAATATTCATTTAAAGAATTAGAGAAACAAAATATAATGTAGATGTAATAAATAAAAGGAGGTCTAATATTGAGAAAATTAGAAAAATCTCTTTTAATTATTATAAGTGCAATACTTATGATATTTCTAATAATATTTAATATAATTAAAAATGGAAACTATATTAAACGTTTAAATAATAAAAATATAGAGCTGGTTTGGTACACCATTGGAATAGAACCTGACGATATGGATAGAGTTGAAAGGGAAGTAAATAACTATTTAACTAAAAAGATAAATGCAACTATTGATATTAGATTTGTAGATTATGCAGATTTTACAAAGGTAATGAATAATAAAACTGATGAAGGAGAAATTTTTGACCTGGTATTTACATCTTCCTGGGCTAATGATTATTATCCTAATGCAAAGGAAGGAGACTTTCTTAATTTAAATAACCTGATTAAAGAGTATGGAAAGGATGTTTATAAAGCTCTTGATAAAAAATTTTGGGAGGGAGCAGCAATAGATGGTTGTATATATGCTATTCCAAACCAAAAGGAGATTTCTAGTATGCCTATGTGGGTGTTTTCTAAAGAATATGTAGAAAAATATAATATTCCTTATAAGGATATAAAAACTTTAGAAGATTTAGAACCTTGGTTAAAGTTAATTAAAGAAAATGAAGAAGGGGTAATTCCTTTTTACGTTGATGATAGTTATTCAGTTCCTATGTTTTGGGATCAATTAGCCCCTGCTTTAGGAATAAATTTAGAAAGTAATAACTTTAAGGTAGTAAATATATTTAAAACTGAAGAGATGATTAATAATTTAAAGACTATGAGAAGATATAAGGAGCTTGGATATACCAATACTAAAATTGGGAATGCTGGTGATTTTTCCACTAAAAGATTTGTAACTAAAGCTGATGGGCAGCCTTATGCTGAAAAAATATGGTCTATTAAAAGTGGAGGAGAGGTTGTTGCTACACCAATTTTAGAAAGTTATATTACAAATGGATCAGTAAATGGTTCTATGATCGCTATATCAAAAAATTCAAAAAATCCTGAAAAAGCTATGGAGTTTTTAAATCTTTTAAATACAGATAAGTATTTAAGAAATCTTATTAATTATGGAATTGAAGGAGTTCACTATGAAAAGATTTCAAATAATAAAATCAGGCTTTTAGAGGAATCTAAAAATTATATGGTTGATTACTACACTTTAGGAAATTTATTTATAACATATGTATTAGAAGATGAACCAGAAAATAAATGGGATGAATTTAAAGAGGTTAATAATAAGTCTAATGTATCTCAAGCCTTAGGATTTAAGTTTGACCCTAGTAAGGTAAGTATTGAACTAAAGTATGTAAATACTGTTCTTGAAGAGTTTACAAGAAGTTTATATACTGGATTAGTAGATACAGATGAATATGTTTCAAAGCTTATTAATAAGCTTGAAAGTGCTGGAATAGATAAAGTTAAGGAAGAATTAGAAAGACAATTAAATGATTGGAAAATAAAAAAGCAGACTTTTTAGTCTGTTTTTTTATTTAAAGATATTACCTGAATATTATCTATAACTGTAATGGTTCCAGTTTCTATCATAGGCTCAATGATTTCTATTAATTCATTTATTTTTTCCTTACTTTCAATAACTTCTATGACTATAGGTAAGTTTCTAGCAAGTATTTCAATAAAATCAGAATGTATTTTATGATGGCTATCTAAGCCTTCAATTCCTCTTATTACAGTTGCCCCCAAGATATTTTCTTTTTTTAGTACTTTTAATATCTCTAAGTAAAGTGGCTCACCATTATACTTATCAGATTCATCAATAAATATTTTTAAAAAGCTACCTTTAAATTCATTTCTCATAAAAGATTCCTCCTAAAAATTAAAATAATATCCTAGCAAGTTTTTGTCCTATTACAACAAATAATAAACTACAACCTAAGTTTAAGATTATATTTTCTATTCCTAAAGTTATATTGCCATTAGTTAACATACTAATTGTTTCATAGGAAAAAGTAGAGAATGTAGTAAGTCCTCCCATAATACCAGTAGTTAAAAAAAGTTTCATATTAGATGAGATTAATGCACTATCCATACTGAATTCCATAATGAAACCTATTAAAAGAGCACCTAAAATATTTGCAATTAGAGTACCATATGGAAAGTTTCCTCCAAAATTTTTGGCTGCAAAAATTGAAATAAGATATCTCAAGGATGCACCTAAAAATCCACCCAGTCCTACTATTAAAGCAAGTAAAAGTTTTTGCATTTTAATTATCTCCTTAAATATTATTATAAATATACTTTTTTATAATGTTAACAAATTTTGAATAAAAAGTAAAAGTATAATTCTACAGAATAATAAGTCTAATTAAAAATATATCATACATTTTAATCATATATGATTAGAGAAAGAATAAAAATATTCAAAATGTAATAGTTATATTACAAAAATTTCAAACTTTTTAAAATATTTAAAAAGTTAACAGAATATATATAAAAATCTTTTAATGTTAAAAACCCTTGAAATGTAGTAAAATAGCCTGTTTGACACATTAATACAGGACTTTTTTGTAATGTTGACTTTTTTACTGTTATGTTATAAATTAACTATAGAAACTTTAATTTACTTAAAGCTTCTCAAACAAAATACTAAAAAAAATATATGATTATCATATTAATTTTAATTAAATTTGATAAAGTATATGATTATTGTAAACGTTTGTTTAGTCTTTGAGATTAAGGGATCTAAATGGTATAAAAATAGTAATATGAGGGGGAAAAAAAATGCTTAGACACAAAAAATTATTAGCATTAATTTTAGGAGGAGTAATGACTACATCTGTAATGTTTACAGGATGTGGATCAAGTGACAAAAAAGCAGAGGGAGGAGCAGCAAGTGAGGAGCCAGTTAACTTAGTATGGTATGTAATAGGTAAACCTCAAACAGATGGAGAATTAGTAGAAGAGGAAGTAAATAAATATATAAAAGATAAAATAAATGCTACTGTAGACATAAAACATATTGACTTTGGTGATTACAGCCAAAAAATGAATGTAATAGCTAACTCAGGAGAAGAATATGATTTAGCATTTACATGTTCATGGGCTTTCCCATATTTAGAAAATGCTAGAAAAGGTGCTTTCCTTGAATTAAATGACTTATTAGATAAAGAGGGAGCAGACCTTAAAGGGGTTATAGATGAAAGACTTTGGAAAGGTGCTGAGGTTGATGGAAAAATATATGGAGTTCCAAACCAAAAAGAAATAGCAGGAGCACCTATGTGGGTATTTGATAAGGAGCTTGTTGAAAAATATGATATTCCATATCAAGATTTACACTCAGTAGAAGATTTAGAACCATGGTTACAAATAATAAAAGAAAAGGAACCAGATTTTGTACCATTCTATACTCAAGGGGATTCAATTCCATTAGAGTTTGATGAAATAATGAGACCATTAGGAATATTCTACAATGATGATACTTTAACAGTACAAAATATGTATGAGACAGAAGAAATGAAGTCTATGATGACTAAATTAAGAGAATACTATGAAAAAGGATATATAAATCAAGATGCAGCAGTTAATAATATGAAAAATGAAGTTAAGAGATTTATGTGGAAAGCTGATGGACAACCATATGCAGAAAATGGATGGGGACAAGCTTTAGGTAGAGAAGTTGTAACATCATCAATAATCCCTCCATATGTTACAAATAACTCAACAACTGGAGCTATGACTGCTATATCAGCAACATCTAAGCATCCTGAAAAAGCTATGGAGCTTATAAACTTAGTAAATACTGACTCTACATTAAGAAACCTATTAATGTTTGGAATAGAGGGAACTCACTATGAAAAAGTTAGTGACAATCAAATAAAGAGAGATCCAAATGGACCATATAGTGTTACAAGTTGGGCTTACGGAAACTTATTTGATACTTACGTTTTAGATAGTGACCCAGCAGATAAATGGGATGCTTTTGAAGAATTTAACCAAGGTGCTAAGACTTCACCAATCTTAGGATTTAAGTTCAATACAGAGCCAGTTACAACTCAAATATCAGCAGTTAATAACGTATTACAAGAGTTTGAAAGAACTTTATACTCAGGTTCAGTAGATCCAGTAAAAGGATTAGATGACTTAAATAAAAAGTTAGCTGCATCTGGATTAGATGACATAAAAGCTGAAATGCAAAAACAATTAGATGAATGGAAAGCTTCTAATAAATAATAAATTTTAAATATAAAAAGAGTGGTTTTAAGCCACTCTTTTTTATTTTTTTTAATAAATTCAATCTGTTTTAATAAGAGTTAATATCATTTTAGAAGAGAGTAAAATATTAAAAAATAAATTTAATTAAGAAAATACTTAATTAGATATTGAATTTCTAGAAAAATAGGAGTAGAATTTAATTAAGGAAATGCTTAATTAAAAATAAGAGGTGGCTTATGGAAGATAAAATAAAAATATTTAAAGCACTAGGAGATGAAACTAGAATAAATATACTACATCTCATAAATAAAAGATCTATGTGTGCAAAGGGAATAGCTAGAGAACTTAGCATTTCAGAATCTGCTGTTTCTCAACAAATAAAAATATTAAAAGATGCAAATCTCGTAATTGGATATAAAATAGGTTATCACATTGTTTATGATTTAAATATAGAGCAGTTAGAAAGCATTAATATCTTAATTAATTATATCGTAAATAATGATAATAATATAAAAACAAAAGAAAATATCTATGAAAAATGTAATAAGATATGTAAACATGCTAAATGCATAAATAATAAAAATTTGAAGGAGGAAAATATAATGAGAATTTGTTTCCCAGTTAAAAATAATGAAGGAGTTAAAAGTGTACCATATGGTCATTTTGGTACTGCTCCAACTTTCGTAATATGTGATTTAGAAAAAGATGAAGTAACTACTGTAGGCAATGGTGATTTAGGTCATGAACATGGAAAATGTCAACCAATAAAAGCTTTATCAGGTGAAGTTGTAGATGCTGTAGTTGTTGGTGGAATTGGTGCTGGTGCTATAAGTAAATTAAATTCTATGGGAATTAAAGTTTACAAAGCTATTGAAGGAGATATAGAAGCTAATTTAGAAGCATTAAAAAAAGGTGAATTAAAAGAGTTCTCAAGCACACATACATGTAATCATGATGGATGCAGTCATTAATAAAGAAAAAGCGAGTTCTTTTTATTATTTAGAATAAAATATTTATAAGAAAAATACTAAAAAGGTATTACATTTTAAAGATGTAGTACCTTTTTTATTTAAAAAAATTAATTTAAACATTAATAATTTTTTAAAAGGTTTATTATACAGAGAAGGTAAGTATTATTAAGTATATGTATTTTTAAAAATTATTTAATGTGGAGGATTAAAATTGGATATTGAGAAGTTTTTAAGGGAGATTAGAGAAAAAATAATTAATTATAGAAGGGATTTTCATAAATATCCTGAAATTGCATGGAAAGAATTTAGAACATCTTCTTTAATTGGAAAATATTTAAGAGAAATGGGTTATGAAATAAAAATAGGAAAAGAAATAATAAGTGAAGAGCATAGGTTAGATGTACCAAACGAACTTGATTTAAAGAAAAGTTATGAAAAATCCTTAAATCAAGGTGCCTATAAAGAATTAAGTGATTATATGATTGGGGGATACACTGGAGTAGTTGGGATTTTACAAAATGGAGAGGGTCCAACTATTGCTTTAAGATTTGATATAGATGGAGTAAAAGTACTTGAATGTGAAAATAATGAGCATTTTCCTTTTAAAAATGGTTTTTCTTCTTTAAATAGAGGTATTATGCATGCTTGTGGACATGATGGTCATATAGCTATTGGTCTTGGAGTTGCAGAAGGGATTATTAGATTTAAGGAATATTTTAATGGAACAATAAAGCTTATTTTTCAACCTGGAGAAGAAAGCGTCTGCGGTGGAAATCCAATGGCTCAATCAGGAATCTTAGATGATGTAGATTATTTATTAAGTGGTCACATAGGAATAAAGGCAAGGAAATCAGGAGAAATAATCTGTGGAACAAAGGGATTTTTAGCAACATCTAAAATTAATGCTGAATTTACAGGGAAGTCTTCCCATGCCGCAGTTGCACCTGAAAAAGGGCATAATGCTTTGCTTTCTGCATCTACAGCAGTATTAAACTTAGATGCTATACCAAGAAATGGTGAAGGCATAACAAGAATAAATGTAGGAAAGTTAATTGCAGGGAGTGGTAGAAATGTAATTCCTGGAAAAGCTTTTATGGAAGTAGAGACTAGAGGAGAAACTACAGAATTAAATGAATATATGGAAAGTTATGCAACTAGAATTCTAAAAGCTTCTGCAGATATGCATGATAATCATGTGAAAATATCCTGTTTAGGAAGATCCATAAGTGGTAGTAGTGATAGAGAGTTAATTGATATTATTAAATGGGAGGCAAAAAATATAAAGGGATATAACAATGTAATAGATGAAGAAGACTTTGGTGCTAGTGAAGATATATGTTATATGATGAAAAGAGTACAGAAAAATGGAGGAAAAGCATCTTATATAATGTTTGGAAGTGAGTTAAAGGATGAACATCATTCTATTAGGTTTGATTTTAATGAAGAAGATCTGTTTCCAGCAATAAATTTATATTTAAGAGTAGTAATGAATCTTTGCAATAAAAAATAATAAAATTTTTAAAAGATGAATTATATTTAATAATTATTCTATGTATATATGGGATTATATCAAAATAACTTTTTATAAAACTTACAAACATATTCCGAGAATTACTAGATTTTAAGTGAAAGTCCAAATTTTTAATTTGGATTCTTGAACTTATGCAATTGAACTTTGTGAGATTGTATTCCTAAGAAATTAACAGTCTCAGCTTTTTAACGTGATATTTTCTACGTAATAATTTAAATTCTAAAGCTTATCTAGATATTCTCTTCATACTGTTTGTAAGTTTTATTGTTATATTTTGATAAAGCCCTTTTATAGAGTGGATAATAAATCATCTATGATCATATTTCCACCTAATTTATAATCATATGTAGAATTAGTATTTAAAGACTTTAAGAAGCTCCAAGAAGCATTCCAAAGCTTAACTACAAAAAGGTAATTTTCTAATTTTTCCATTAATTCATAAGAGTAGTAGCCAAAATAACTTTTTATTAAAAAATATCTCTTTTTTTCATCAAGCATCCAAGATACAGTAGCTAAATCAAAAAATATATCACACATAGCAGAAAATTCAAAATCAATAAAAAGAACATTTTTATTATGATATAGTACATTTGAAGAATTTAAATCGTTATGACAAAGGCCAAGAGTCATATTTTTGCTTAATTTTTCTTCAAGAATATTTAATTTATTTAAGACTAAATCAATGCCTTCATGAAAATTAAAGTTTTTAGATTTTAAAATATGAAAATTTTTTCTTATATGTTCAAAAGGGTTAAAAATATGTTCACACTTAAGAATATGTAGTTTTTTTAAATTAATTGAGAGTTTTTCAAGGAATTCTAAAGATGTAAATGTACTCATATTTACCTTTGAATCTTCTAAAAATTTGCTTATTAGTATTCCATTATCCTTATTATGATATATAATAGGGGGGGATAGCTTGTTCAAATTAGCAAATATTAAAACAAAATTTTCCTCTGAAAAATTATTTTTATTATCTTTACTAGGTATTCTTAAAACATATTTATTATTTTCACACTCTAATAAATAATTTGAGTTATTAAGACCGCCTAGTTTGGTTATCTTATGATTTTTCATTTTGTTAGTCATCTTAATCTCCTTATATTCTAATGAAAATATTATATCAAAAAATAAGAAGGGATGGAAAAGGATAATGTTAAATGAGGTGTTAAAAGGAATAGAAGGTTTAGATAATGACATGATTTTAAAAGCTAAAAATAGAGTAGATTCTTTAGCTAAACCTTTAGGAAGTTTAGGGAAGTTAGAAGATATAGCCATAAGGTTATCTGGAATAACTGGGAATATGTTTAATAATATTGATAAAAAGTGTGTGATTATAATGTCTTCTGACAATGGAGTTGAAGAAGAAGGAGTAGCCTCAGCACCTCAATGTGTAACCTTACTTCAAACAAAAAACTTTATAAAAGGTACTACGGGAGTAGCTACATTGGCAAAATCTAATGGAACAGATTTAATGGTTTTTGATGTGGGAATTAATTCAGATGAAGTTGTAGAAGGAGTTATAAATAGAAAGATATCAAAGGGAACTAAAAATATTTATAAGGAACCAGCTATGACTTATGAAGAAGCTAAAAAATCCTTAGAAATCGGAATAGAAGCTGTAAAAATAGCTAAGGAAAAGGGATATAAAATACTTGGAGTAGGTGAAATGGGAATAGGAAATACCACTACTTCAGCAGCAGTATTAAAAGCTCTTATTGGGTGTGAAACTTCTCAAGTAGTAGGAAAAGGTGGCGGAATAAATAATGCTTCTTTTGAAAAGAAAAAAAGAATTGTAGAAGAAGTGGTTAAAAAACATAATATTAATTTTGATGATCCTATTGATATTATTTCAAAGGTTGGAGGATATGATATTGGAGCAATGACAGGTGTATTTTTAGGAGCAGCTTTCTATAGAATCCCTGTAGTGATAGATGGATTTATATCCGTTGTGGCAGCTCTTTTAGCTAATAGATTAAATCCTTTAGTTAAAGAATTTTGTTTTACTTCTCATAAATCACAGGAAATAGGATATGAGTTAGCTATAAAAGAGTTAGGTTTAGATCCTATGTTAGATTTAAATATGAGATTAGGAGAAGGAAGTGGATGCCCAATAGCTTTCTCAGTAATTGATTTTGCAACAGCCATGATGAATAATATGGCAACCTTTGAAGAAGGAAATATAGATAACAGCTATTTAGAAGATGTAAAGGATGAAGAATGTTATATTGTTCTTTAAAACTTTAAAAATATTATAGGAGTTAATTTAATTAGTTATGATAGTTTTAATTATTGGAGGCGCTAAGAGTAGCAAATCTTCTTATGCTGAATTTTATAGTAGTAATCTTTCAAAAAAAGGAAAAGGGAAGCTTTATTACTTAGCTACTATGAACCCTTATGATTCAGAGGATTTAAAGAGAATAGAAAATCATTTGAAGAATAGAGAAAAATATGATTTTAAAACCATTGAAAAACATAGAAATTTAAATGAGATATTTTATAAATTTTCTAAGGAAGATACTGTTTTACTAGACAGTTTAACCTCTTTAGTTACTAATGAGATGTTTGTAGGAAAAGAATTTAATGAAAGTGTACATAGTAATATTTTAAAGGACATAAAGAGACTAGGAACTAAGGTTTCTAATTTAGTAATAGTTTCAGATTATGTTTTTAGTGATGGAATTAAATATGATTCTTATACTGAGTCTTTTAAAAGAGAATTAGGCAAAATAAATTGTGAATTAGCTTCCTTCTCAGATGTGGTTATAGAAGCTTCCTTTGGAAACTTAATATTTCATAAAGGAGAGGAGGTTTTAGAAGATGAAAATTTTTTATAAGGCTATAAATATGACCTTAAGCATGTTTACAGTTATTCCATTGCCTAAATATGAATGGGATGACAGGGCTGCAAAACATATAATGAAGCTTTATCCTTTCATAGGGTTAATTATAGGAGCACTTTGGTATTTAAGTTTTTTTGTATTAAGTAAGCTAAATGTACCAATTATGCTTATGGCAGCTCTTATTTTAACGGTGCCATATATTTTAACTGGATTCTTACACTTAGATGGTTTTATGGATGTTTCTGACGCACTTCTTTCTAGAAGAGATAAGGAGACAAAGCTTAGAATTTTAAAGGATTCTACAGTTGGAGCTTTTTCAGTTATTTCTGTAGTTTTATTACTATTAGTAGAATTTGCTGGAATGTTTACTGTTTTAAATAAAAATTTAGATATGAGAATATTAATATTTATACCAATAGCATCAAGGGTAATAAATGGATACTTTATTGTAAGTCAAGAGATGCTTGGACAAAGTTCTCTAGCAAAATTTTTTAAAGAAGGAACTGGAAAAGTAGATGAAATAATTTTACTAGGAATATATGTATTAGTTGCATTAATAACGTTTTTCACCTTAGGAATAAATTATTTAATAGCTATTTTAGCAATGGGACTTATTTCTTTTATTTTACTTTTAAAAGTAAAAAAAGAATTAGGAGGAATAAATGGAGATGTTGCAGGATACATTCTTGTTCTTATGGAGTTTACAGGAATTTTACTTTTAGGAATTATTTAAGGAGGAGAAGCTTTTGAAACTTTTATTTGGCGGTGCCTATAATGGAAAACTAAGGTATGTAAGAGAAAAGTTAGGCATAAATGAAGAGGAAATATTTTATTGCAAAGAAGATTCTATAGACTTTTCTAAAAAGGTTATTAGTGGAATAGATAGATTAATTTATTTTAATGCCTTACAAGGAAAAGAGTCTTTAAGCTTTTTTAAGGAAAAAAAAGAATTATTAAAAGATAAAATTTTAATTTGTGATGAAATATCTTCAGGAATAGTTCCTTTAAAGAAAGAGGAAAGATTATGGAGAGAAGAGACTGGAAAAGTTCTTCAGTTTTTATCAAAGGAAAGTGAAGAAGTTTATAGAATATTTTTTGGAATAGGAACAAGATTAAAGGGTGAATAATAAGATGATAATTTATTTAATTAGACATGGGAAGACTTATTGCAATGAGAATAAACTTTATTGTGGAATAAGTGATGTGCCTTTAAGTGAGGAAGGAAAAAAAGAGTTAGAGGAAAAAAGAAAGAGTGTGAGTTTGCCAATATGTAAGAGAAATTTTACAAGTGGAGCAAAAAGAGCTAATGAAACATTTAATATTTTATATCCAAATAAGAAGTATGAAGTCATAAAGGAATTTGGTGAGTATAATTTTGGAGATTTTGAACTAAAGTCTTATGAAATGCTAAAGGAAGACAAGGAATATTTAGACTGGATCTTAGATGAAAGCAAGGAAGTTTCATGTCCTAATGGTGAATCAAGAAGGGATTTTGAAAAGAGAATGAAAAAAGCATTTTTAAAATTACTTCTAACCCTTAAGAAAGAGGGAGAAGAGGAAGCTTTAATAGTATGTCATGGAGGAAGTATAGCTTGTATTTTAGAACTCTTTGAAAAGGATAAATTAGACTTCTATACTTATCAACCTAAGTGTGGAGGAGGATATAAGTTAAAAGTTGAACAGGATATCAATAACTTAAAAGGAGATTTTTCAAGTCTAGAGTTTGAAAAAGACATAACAGATAATTTAAGACTAGAAATAATAGAAAGGTTTTAGAAATGATAAAAATTATAATAGGATATGTTTTAGACCTAATAATAGGAGATCCTAATAATCCATATCACCCTATTAGATATATAGGAAAACTAGCATCTAATATGGAAAAGCTTTGGAGAAAGGTTTTCAAGAAAAATCTTAAGATTGCAGGCTTCTTTGCTTGGCTTTTTATAGTTTTCATAACCTTTGGAGTAACTTTAGGAATTGTACATATTGCTAATAAGATTAATCCTATTTTAGGAACCATAGTATCTGGAATACTTATTTATTTTTGTATTTCTGCTAAGGGACTTAAAGTTGAAGGACTTAAAGTAATTAAGATTTTAAAAGAAGGAGATATTGTTAAGGCTAGAAAACAATTATCTTATATTGTAGGAAGAGATACTGAAAATCTAGATGAAGAAGCTATAGTTAGAGCTGTAGTGGAAACTGTAGCAGAAAATATGTCAGATGGTATTATAGCACCTTTACTTTTTGCAGGAATTGGGGGAGCACCTTTAGCTTTCTTATATAAAGCAGTAAATACATGTGATTCAATGTTTGGATATAAAAATGATAAATATAAGGATTTTGGATTTTTCTCAGCTAAGCTTGATGATGTGTTTAATTATATTCCAGCTAGATTAACAGCTTATCTTATAGTAATCTCTTCTTTTATTTTAAGACTTAATTGCAAAGACAGTTTTAAAATATACAAAAGAGATAGATATAATCATTCAAGTCCTAACAGTGCTCATCCAGAAGCAGCTGTTGCAGGGGCTTTAGGAATAAGACTTGGAGGAGCAAATTACTATTTTGGAAAGCTTGTAGAAAAACCAACCATAGGAGATGCTAAAAAGAAAATAGAAATTTCAGATGTTTATAAGACTAATAATATATTAGGAATGGTTTCTTTTTTAGGAATGGTAGTAGCACTTATTATTAGATGTATTTTAGAGGTGATTATATGAATTTAGGACATGGTGGTAATGTAGAAGAAATTAAGAGGATTTATGGCTTAAAAGAAAATAAAATTATTGATTTTTCAGCTAATATAAACCCCCTAGGAATCTCTGAAAGAGTAAAAGAGGCTATGGTAAGAGGAATAAATTCTATAGAGAGATATCCAGATATAACTTATTATGAGCTTAAAAAAGAAATTTCAAACTTTGAAAAGGTAGCTTTAGAAAATATAGTTCTAGGAAATGGTGCAGCAGAGGTTATTTTTAATATAGTAAGAGGAATAAAACCTAAAAAGGCCCTTATAGTAGCACCAACCTTTTCAGAGTATGAGGATGCTTTAAATTCTGTTGAGTGTGAAGTTAACCATTATATATTAAAAGATAATTATTCAGTAGATAATGGATTTTTAGAAGAAATCAAGGAAGAATTAGATATTATATTTTTATGCAATCCCAATAATCCTACAGGTGCTTTAATAGAAAAAGATTTTTCATTAAAAGTATTGGAAAAAGCAAAAAAAATGAATATTACAGTTGTTTTTGATGAATCTTTCTTAGACTTTGTTGAAGATAATTATAGATACTCTCTTATTAAAGAACTTGATAATTTCCAAAATTTAATTATAGTAAAATCTTTAACTAAATTATTTGCCTTTCCTGGAATAAGATTAGGTTATGGATTAAGTTCTAATAATAATTTTATAGAAAAAATAAATTCAGTAGGAACTCCTTGGAGTGTAAATACCGTAGCAGACTATGCAGGAAGAGAAGCATTAAAAGATGTTAAGTATATTAAAAACAGCGTAGCTTACATAAAAAAAGAAAATGAATTTTTATATAATGGCCTAGAAAATTTTAAAGATATTACTACTTTTAAAGGTGCAGTAAATTTTATATTTTTTAAATTGAATAAAAATATAAATTTAAGAGAAGAATTAATTAGAAGAGGTATTATAATAAGAAGTTGTAGTAATTATATTGGCTTAGACCATAGCTTCTATAGGGTGGCAGTTAGAACAAGGGAAGAAAACAAAAAGCTTTTAGAAGAACTTTCAAAGGTTTTAAAATAAGCCTTATACTATTACTTTTATTATTAATAGGTTTTATATTAAATTAAGAAGTTTGACAATGATAAAATATAATAATATAATCAAGTTGATTAACTAATAATTGGTGTGATTTTCGCTTAATAGGGAATGAAGTTAAAGTCTTCAACTACCTCAGTAACCGTGAAGCAGACAAAATCTCAATATGTCACTGCATTTTTTGTGTGGGAAGACGAGATGGAGGAAGAAGCAAAGTCGGGATACCTGCCTTTTATTTAAGTACTATTATCTTCTGAGGGTAGGATAATAGGGTGCGTATGATTTAAATATGCTTAACATACCTTCTTAAAATGGTATGTTTTTTTATTTTATACGTATTAATTTAAGCCTCAAATATTTTAATTGTTAAGTTTTATGAAAGAGAAATTTGATTTATGATGATTTAAGCTTAATTTAGGAAAGTTCAGATTTGCTTTTATAGATTGTAAGGGATGCTTAGCAATATTAAAAAAATACATATTAAAATCATTAAATAAAATCAAATAGGAATCCTTCATATAACTTAAGAATTTATAAAGGTGAAAGTGGAGGAAGAATATGAGAAACTTTAAAAAAGTAATTTCTTTAGTAATGATAACCATGATGGCATTACTTATGTTTACTGGATGTGGAAGTAAAACAGTAACAATGAAAGATATGGAAGGAACTGAATTTACAGTACCTAAAAAGATTGAAAGAATAATATCAACAGCTCCATCTAATACAGAGATATTAGTAGGTTTAGGACTAGGTGATAAAATAGTTGGTGTTGATAAATATTCGGCAGATGTAAAAGGATTAAATCCTGATATTCCTAAAATAGACTTTAGAAATCCAGATGCAGAGACTATAGTAGCTCTTAAGCCAGATGTGATAATAGCTTCAGGGCACAATAGAACAGGAAAAGAAGATCCATTTAAGGCTTTAAAGGATGCAGGAATACCTGTAGTTTATATTCCAACTAGTGATAGTATAGATGGAATATATGAAGATATCAATTTCTTAGCTAAGTTAACTGGAACAGAAGCTGAAGGAAAGAAAATGGTTGATTCAATGAAAAGTGAAGTAGATAAAATAAAAGCTATAGGTGAAACTATAAAAGATAAGAAAACTGTTTACTTTGAAATTGGATCAGGTTCAAAACTTTATAGCTTTGGAAGTGATACTTTCTTAAATAACTTATTAACTATAATTGGAGCAGAAAACATATTTGGTAATGAAAAGGGTTGGATTTCTCCAAGTGAAGAAGCTGTTATAAAAGCAAACCCAGATGTAATTTTAACAAATGAAAGTTATATTGAAAATGCTACAGATTTAATTGCTAAACGTCCAGGTTGGAATACAATAACTGCTGTTAAGGATAATAAAATATTCTTAGTAGACAATAATGCATCATCACGTGGAAGTCAATACGTGGTAAATGTATTAAAACAAATGGCAAAGGATATTTATCCAGAACAATATGCAGGAATCTAAAAAAAGAAAACTACTAATATTACTAGCTATTCCATTAGTAATATTAGTACTCTGTATTGGAACTTCCATAGGAAGTTCCAATATTAATATATGGGATACTATTTCTATAGTTGGGAATAAAATTTTTAATATTCCTCTTAGAACTGGTATAAAACCAGAGGACGTAGCAATTATTTGGGTAATTAGATTACCAAGGGTATTATTAGCTTTTGGAGTTGGAGCTTCTCTTGCAGTTAGTGGAGCCATAATTCAATCTATATTAAAGAATCCATTAGCATCACCATATACTCTAGGAGTTTCATCAGGAGCTTCCCTAGGAGTTGGAATATACATAGTTCTTGGAATTTCAATTCCTGTAATAGGAAATTTAGCTATGCCTATTATAGGATTTTTATGTGGAGTTTTAACTGTTTTTGCTGTTATTATCTTTTCTAATAAAGTTGATAGAGGGCTTTCAAATAATACAGTAATATTAGCTGGTATGGTGTTATCACTTTTTACTAGTGCAATGTTAACAACTGTAACATCTATATGCAGTGAAGATTTAAAGGCTATTACAATGTGGCAAATGGGATCATTTGCTATGAAGAGTTGGTCATATGTTTTGGCTGGAATTCCATTTTTAATAATTGGAATTTTTATGGCTGTAAGATATACAAGGGAAATGGACATCTTAAGCTTTGGAGAAGATGGAGCAAAGGCAATAGGAGTTGAAACTAAAAAGGTGAAAAAGACACTACTTGTTTCAGTGGCAATTTTAACTGGAAGTGCCGTAGCTTTAAGTGGTGTTATAGGATTTATTGATCTTATTACTCCTCATATAGTTAGAAAAATATTTGGAGCTAGTCATAAGATAGTAATTCCAATGTGTATTATACTTGGAGGAACTTTAATGGTATTAACAGATTTAGTTTCAAGGACATTAATTGCCCCATCAGAATTACCAGTTGGAGCAATTACGGCATTAATTGGAGCACCATTTTTTGCATATCTATACTTTGGAAAAAGAAGTAGGTGATATTTTGCTAGAAGTTAAAAATTTATGTTGTGGATATGATGGTAATGAGGTTATACATAATTTATCTTTTAACATAAACAGAGGAGAAAACATATCTATAATAGGACCAAATGGGTGTGGTAAATCTACAGTCTTAAAAGCCTTAGCTAATTTAATAGAATACAAAGGTGAAATAAAGCTAGATGGGGTAGAAATTAGAAATATAAAAAGAAAAGATTTAGCTAAAAAAGTTGCATTGATGAGTCAAAATTCTGAAGTGTATTTTTCTTATACTGTTTTTGAAACAGTTTCACTAGGCAGATATGCTCATATGGATGGTATTTTTTCAAGCCTTACAAAGAAAGATAGGGATATAGTCTTAAAGTGTATTGAAAGCGTAGGATTATTAAATGAAAAGGATAGGTTAATAAATGAATTATCAGGAGGACAACTTCAGAGAGTTTATTTAGCAAGAGCCTTTGCTCAAGATCCTGAAATATTACTTTTAGATGAACCAACAAATCATTTAGACTTAAAATGTCAAATTGAAATTTTAGATTATATAAATAAATGGACAAAGGAAAATAACAAAACTGTTATAGGAGTTTTACATGATTTAAATTTAGTTCAGATGTTTAGTGAAGATGCAATTTTAATAAAAGAAGGTAAAATTTATAGTAGTGGAAAAGCAAGAGAATTATTAAATAGTTCTAAAATTACAGATGTATATAAAATAGACATAAGAAAATTCATGCTAGAAGCATTAGAAAGATGGAAGTAGGTGGACAATATGAAAAAAAAGTTTGTTGTATCATATAGTTGTGGAAAGGATAGTACATTATCATTATATAGAATGATAAAGGCTGGACATACTCCAGTAGCTTTATTAGTTACTGTTGATAAAAAAGTTTTAAGAAGTTGGTTCCATGGTATACCAGATAAATTATTAAAAGACGTATCAAAATCTCTAGATATACCTCTAGTTTTAGTTGCAAGTAACGGAAAAGAAAACTATGGTGAAACATTTGTTGAAGCTTTAAAGAAGATTAAAGAGGAAATGGGTGCAGAAGCTTGTGTATTTGGAGATATTGATTTAATGGCTCATAGAACTTGGTGTGAAGATAAATGTGAAAAAGCAGGACTTGAAGCTATTTTCCCACTTTGGGAAGAAGATAGAGAGGCTCTAACTTACGAGTTTATAGATAGTGGCTTCAAAACTGTAATTAAAAATGTAAAATTAAGCATTTTAGGGGAAGAATTCTTAGGTGAAGTTTTAACTAAGGATGTAGTTGAAAGATTAAAAGCAGCTGGTTCAGATGCTTGTGGAGAAAATGGAGAATATCATACATTTGTTTTTGATGGACCTTTATTTAAAGAAAGAATAAACTTTGAAACTGGAGATAATATATTAACAGAAACTCATGGATTCTTAGATATTAAGTAGGTGTGTTTTATGAAGTATAAAAGTATAATGCTTCTTGGTACAGCATCTTCCGTAGGAAAAAGTACTGTTGCAGCAGCCTTTTGTAGATATTTTAAGAAAAAAGGATATAGGGTTGCTCCTTATAAAGCTTTGAATATATCATTAAATTCCTTTGTAACAAAGGAGGGGGATGAAATAGGACGAGCTCAAGTGGTACAAGCTGAAGCCTGTGAAATTGATCCTAAGGAATATATGAATCCTATATTGATGAAACCTAGTGCAGGATTTAAAACTCAGGTAATAGTTAGAGGTAAGGTTCATTGCACTATGGATGCTTATAAATATAAGGAATTAAATAAATATCTTAAGGAAAAAGCAAAAGAAGCTTATGATGACATTTCAAATGATTATGATTTAATAGTTTTAGAAGGATCAGGAAGCTGTGCTGAAATAAACTTAAGAGAAACTGATATAGCAAATATGCATACTGCTAAAATAGCAGACGCTGATGTTATTTTAGTTGCTGATATAAACAGAGGAGGAGTTTTTGCTTCTATTGTTGGTACTATAATGCTTTTAACTGAAGAAGAGAGAAAAAGGGTTAAAGGGGTTATAATAAATAAATTTAGGGGAAAAAGAGAGTTTTTTGAACCTGCAATGAGACAAATAGAAGAAATAATAAAAATCCCTGTTTTAGGAGTTATGCCTTACTTTGATTTAGATATAGAAGAGGAAGATAGTGCTTCTATTAAATTAAGAAAAGGTAATGGTAAAGGGATAGATATAGCAATAGTTAGATTACCTCATATGTCAAACTTTACTGATTTTAATTCCTTAGGAAGAATAAAAGATGTAGGTATAAGGTATGCTGAGAATCCTAAGGATTTAGAAAATGCAAATATGATAATAATTCCAGGAAGTAAAAATACCATAGATGATTTAATTTATTTAAAAGAAAGTGGTTTTAAAGAGGCGCTAATTAATGAAAGTTCTAATGGAAAATTAATATTTGGTATATGTGGAGGTTATCAAATATTAGGAGAAAAAATAATTGATTCTCTTGGTGTTGAAGGTGACATAAGAGAAGAAGAAGGCTTAGGACTTTTAAATATAGTAACATCATTTAATAAAGAAAAAACTACTAAACAGGTTGTGGCCTTTGATTTAGAAGGAAATGAAGTAAGTGGATATGAAATTCATAATGGGGAAAGTGTTCCTACAGCTAAAGAGAATATATGGATAAAAGAGAAAAATGGTAATGTTCTTGGAATGAATAACAAAGAACAAAATGTTTTTGGTACTTATATTCATGGAATCTTTGATGAGGGAGACTTTGGAGAAAAGCTTATAAATAAGTTAAAGAAAGAATTAAACATAGAAGAAAGTAATGAAGTTAATTATAAAGATTATAAAATGAGTCAATATGATAAGCTTTGTGAACTTTTAGAAGAGAATATAGACATGGCATATGTTGAGAATCTAATTAGATCTTAATTTTAAACAGTGTATTAATTTTTATTATTTAATACACTGTTTTTATTTTAAAGTAGTATTTATTTTATATAGAACATTAGATAAAAATGCATGACTAAGTATCCATGAATTTTTAATTTTGTATTAATTTGATTTTCAGTGAATATAATTAAATATTGAAATATGAGTTAATAATTGAATAAACCAATAATGAATTTATTAATCTTTATTATTCTTTAAGTAGATATTTATTTTCCTTTTGGAATTAAATAATATAGAAATTTAGGGGGAAAAATATGAAAAGAAAGATGATTATTAAAAAATTAAGTGTTTTAACTTTAGGTACTATTTTTACATCTAATATTCTTTTACCTTCAACATTAATTTATGCTTTTCCAACAGAAGGGATAAATCATAATATCGAAAAAGAGGAGAAAAAAGAAATAAAGGAAAGTAATTATTCTCAAATTGGAGGAGTAGAAAATTTTACTCAAAATGAAAACGATGTATTATTGGATTTAAGTACAGGAGAAAAGATTAGAATATCATTCTTGAAAGAGGATGTTTTAAGAATTTATATGGATCCTACAGGAGAATTTCAAGAGGAGCCAACTCCAAATAGTAAGGACCATATTACTAAAATAATTAATAAGACTGAGGAAGAATATGAAAATCCTACTCCAATAGTGGAAGATGGAGAAATAATAAAAATATCTACAAGTGCTGTTCAGTTAAGAATAGAAAAATCAACTGGAAAAATGGAGCTTTTTAATAAATTAAATAATAAAACTGTATGGAAGGAAGCTGAACCTTTAAAGCATAGAGTAGACGGTACTATTCAGACTCTTGAGTCAAATGAAGATGAATATTTCTATGGTGGAGGAATGCAAAATGGTAGGTTCTCTCATAAGGGTAAAAAGATAAATATTAAGAATGAAAATAATTGGGTAGATGGTGGTGTTGCAAGTCCAAATCCATTTTATTTTTCAACTAATGGGTATGGAGTTATGAGACATACATTTAAACCTGGTGAGTATGATTTTGAAGTTTCTGCATCAGGTAAAGTTACAACAAAACATGAAGAGAATCGTTTTGATGCTTATTATTTTATTGATGAAAAACCAACAAATATAATAGATAAGTTCACAGAACTAACAGGAGAACCAGTTTTGTTACCTGAGTATGGATTTTATTTAGGACATGCAAACTGTTATTCTCGTGACTGGATAAATGATGAAACAGGACAAGAGTCTCAAACACAAAAGCCTGGTTTTGATAGACAAGAGAGTTTAATGGTTGATGCTAAAAAAGTAGTTGATGACCATGTTTCTAATGATACACCACTTGGATGGTTTTTACCTAATGATGGTTATGGTTGTGGATATGGACGCGAAGAAAGTATAGATGGAAACATAGCTAATTTAAAAGAATTTGTTGATTATGCAAGAGGCTTTGGAATTCAAACAGGACTTTGGACACAGAGTTCTTTAAAACCTACAGGAAATCAAGAGGCTTATCTTGAGCGTGATATAGATAAGGAAGTTGGGGTTGCTGGCACAAATGGAGTTAAAACAGATGTGGCATGGGTTGGAGCAGGATATTCATTTGCACTTAACTCAGTTAGACAAGCTGCTGAAGGAATAATAAATAATTCAAAAGATAAGGCAAGGCCATTTATAGTAAGTTTAGATGGATGGGCTGGAACTCAGCGTTATGCAAGTATTTGGTCAGGAGATCAATATGGTGGAGAATGGGAATATATAAGATTTCATATACCAACATATATAGGGGCTGGTCTTTCAGGTCAACCTAATGTAGGATCTGATATGGATGGCATATTTGGAGGAAGTAAATTAGTACAAACTAGAGATTTTCAATGGAAGGCATTTACTCCAGTACAAATAGATATGGATGGATGGGGAGCAAATGCTAAATATCCATATGTATTTGGAGAGCCTTATACTTCAATAAATAGAATGTATTTAAAATTAAAAGCAGAAATGATGCCATATAATTATAGTATAGCTAATGAAGCTACTAATAATGGAGTTCCTATGATAAGAGCTATGATGCTTGAATATCCAGAAGAATATACTTATGGAACTGATACACAGTATCAATATATGTGGGGACCTAATATGTTAGTTGCTCCTATATATCAAAATACAGATGGTGATTCAGAAGGTAATGATATAAGAAATAATATTTATCTTCCAGATGAAGAGCAAATTTGGATTGATTATTTTACTGGAAAGCAATATAGGGGTGGTGGAGTATTAAATAATTTTGAAGCTCCTTTATGGAAATTGCCTATCTTTGTTAAGAATGGAGCAATAATTCCAATGACTAGTGAAAATAATAATCCAGAAGAAAGAGATGATTCCCATCGTATTTATGAAGTATATCCAAGTGGAGATACAAGTTTTGAGGTTTATGAGGATGATGGTTTAACAACTGATTATAAGGAAGGAAAATCAGCTAAAACTATGGTAACTTCTAGTGCTCCAAAGACTGGAAAAGGAACTGCTGTTATTAATGTAGGATTATTAGAAGGAGACTATAATGGAATAGTTTTAGATAGATCAACAGAGTTTATAGTTAATGTAAGTGAAAAACCAAGCAATTTAGGTGTTACTTTAGGTGGTAATGATGTTCAGCTAACAGAAGCGCAAAGTTTAGAAGAATTTGAAAAGGGAAGCAATATGTATTTCTATGATGAAACTCCAAATCTTAATAAATATGCTACTGAAGGTTCAGAATTTGCAAAGGTTGAAATTACTTCAACACCTAAGCTTCGTGTAAAAGTTGATAAAACAAATGTAAAAGAAAATGAAGTTAAATTAACCATTGATGGATTTAATAATACTCAAGATATTGATAAAAATGAAGTGAATGAAAGTTTGGGAGTTCCAGGTAATTTTAGGGCATCAGAAGAAGATATAACTCCTGAATCTATAAAATTAACTTGGGATGAAGTTGAAGGTGCTACAACTTATGATGTTGAAATTGATGGAACTATATTTAAAAATATCAAAAATACTGAGTATTTAGATACAGGATTGAATTATGATACTGAATATAGTTATCGTGTAAGAAGTGTAAATAAGGATGGACATTCTAATTGGAGTGAATTGATAAAGGTAAAAACTGATTTAGATCCATACAGAAATGTGCCTAAGGATATGAAAACAGAGTGGAAATGGGGACAATATAGCAGTGATGAACCAAGTAAGGCTGTTGATGGAGACGATTCATCACAATTCCACTCACAAGATAGTGCTATAGATAAACCATTTATAATTGATATGCAAAAGGCATATACAATAGAGAAATTAGAATTATTATTTAGAAAAAATGGTAATGGTTCTGTTAAGAGAGCAGAAATATATAGTAGCTTAGATGGAGTAACTTATGAAAAAGTATTTAGTAATGCTGAAGGTTCAGATATAGCACCATGGGCTACTGATGGAGAAGTTAAAACTATAAACTTTAATAAGCCAATAAAGGTTCGTTACTTTAAGATTGTAACTAAGGAATCTATAGGAAACTTCTTGGCTATGAGAGAGTTTAGACCTTATAAGGTTGATGGAACTAATGGACAGATTGTAGGAGATTGGAATAATAGTGGTTCAATAGAAGAGGGAGATTTAGTATTCCTAGAAAACTATGCTGGATTAACTACTGCTGACTCTGATTGGGGCTATGTATCAATGGCAGATTTAAATAACAATGGTTTGATTGATGCTTACGATATATCTTATGTTTCTAGTAAATTGGAAGGTGGAGTAAAACCTTCAGAAGGATTAGAACTTCAAGGAGATATGATGCTTGTACCAAGTAAATCTGAAATTAAATCTGGTGAAACATTTACTATTGATTTAGTAGGAACAGGTCTTTCAGATATTAATGCATTTAGTGCAGAAATTCCTTTAGATTCTACTAAGTATGAGTATATTAAGACTGAAGGAACTGTTTCCACTTCTGGAATGAAAAATCTTTCAAAGGCAAGGGTTCATACAGATAATACTCAACATGTTTATGTGAACTTTACTAATATAGGAGATAATGTAAAAGTAAATGGAACAGATACAATTGCTAGAATAACATTAAAAGCTAAACAAAATATTACCTGGGATATGGAGATTAGCAATGCTTTATTAGTAGATAGCAAGTTAAATTCTAAGTCAGCTATTGCTAAAATTATTGATTTAGAAAGTGAATTACCATCTGGAAGACCAAATAGTAGTAAGGTTTCAAAAGAAAACATTACTGTAAGTGGTGACTCAAGTCAATTACAATCAGGAATGGGATTAGATAAATTAATAGATGGAACAACAAGTAGTGATGATAGTTCGCGTATGGATTTAAAATGGATATTTACTTCTGATCAACAAGATAAGGGAACTCTTCCTTTTGAAATGACCTTTGAATTTAATGAACCAAAAACTTTAGAAAATTTTACTATATACAATAGAATGAATTCAAATGGAACCATAAATATTGCAGCCATGAAAAAGGTTAAGGCTGTTGGATATTTAAATGGAGAAGAATTTGATTTAGGAGAAAAAGCTAATATTACATCGGCTACAACTGTTTATGAATTAGGTGGAAAAGAATTTGATAAGATTGTAATTACTGCTTTAGATTCTCATAAAGATAAGAATACTTTAGCTATAAATGAAATTGAATTTTATGAGAAGAGTGAAGTGGAAACAACAGGAATAAGTTTCGCAGAAAATACTCCAGAATCAGTATATTTAAATAGAATTACTCCTATTTTTGCAGAAGTTACACCTGATAATGCAAATAACTTAAACTATAGATTAGCCTCAGAAAACCCTGATATTTTGCAAATTTTACGTGTAGATAGAGAGGATAAAGCAACTTATTATTTACGTGGATTAAATCCTGGAGTAGCAAAATTAGTTGCAACTACTGCTGAGGGAAATCATAAAGTTGAAAAAGAAATAGTTGTTTTAGATGGAATTGATAAAACTTTATTAACTAAAGCCATAGAAGAAGCTAAATCCTATGAATCTTTAAGTGAGATATATACTATTGAATCTTATGAAGCTTTACTTGAAGCTATTAAACATGCTGAAGATGTATTAGAAAATAGTTCAAGTGAAAAAGAAATTGGAGATGCAATAATAAATTTAAGAAGCAAAATTTCAAAGTTAGAAGAACGTGAAACTGTAGAGGAGGATAAGATAGATTCTAGCAAGTTAGAAGCTATTTATGCAACTAGTGAAGCAGATAGAGATTATAAAGAGAATGCTGTAGATGGAGATGAAAATACCATTTGGCATTCAGCTTATCAAGCTGCAGATAAACTACCAGTATCTATAACAATTAAGTTAGATAAAGCTTATGATCTTAATCAAATAGACTATTTACCAAGACAAAACAGTAGAAATGGTCATGTTACTGAGTATAAGATTGAAACAAGTTTAGATAATGAAAATTGGACTGAGGTAAGAACAGGGAACCTAGAAGTTAATGAAGCTGGTAATGCTTTGGCTAATAGAGGATATAATCCTATAAGATTTAATACTATTAATGCTCAATATTTAAGATTTACAGCCCTTAAAACTTTAGGAGATACAAATAATAAGTATGCAAGTGCAGCTGAATTAGTATTCTACGGAAAAGAGGGGAAAGTAAGTGCTGAATCTATTACATTAGAAAAGACAGAGTTAAAATTAAATGTTAATGAATCAGAGCAACTAAAAGCTGTATTAAATCCTATAGAAAGTAATGATACTATTACTTGGACTTCAAGTGATGAGAGCATTGCTAAAGTAGATGAAAATGGAGTAGTTACTGGAATAGGCAAAGGAGAAGCCTTAATCACTGCTACAATACCTAATGGAAAATCTGCTACTTCCAAGGTTATAGTAGAAGATAGCGTTTCTGAGGAAATAATAGTTAGTCCAGTAAGAGACTTTAAAGCTTCTCAGGTTAATAAAAAAGATGTAACTGTAACATGGACTACTCCAGAATCAACTACTGGATTAGAAGGATATATACTCTATAGAGATGGAAAGAAAGTAGCTCAGTTAGAAGCGGATGAAACTTCATATATGTTTAATAAATTAAACAGACATACAATTTATAATTTTAAGATTGCAGCTAAGTATTCAAATGGAAAAATTTCAGAAAAGTCATCAATAACTATTAGAACAGCAAGGTAGATATTATCAAGTAATAATTATTCAAGGAGGATAAGTATAATTTTATTACTCCTTGAATATAATGATATACATTTTAGGGAGAGGGTTAAATTATGAGAAAAATAACAAAGATAGTATTTATATTTATACTATTACTCAATTTAGTTGGTTGTATAGAAGGAAATTATCTTAGGGATACTTCTAAAGGGAGTATAGTAGAGATTAAATTGGATAATGCTATTACAATTGCTGAAAAAGAAGAGTCTATTATACTTTTTACGCAGTCAACTTGTAAAGATTGTATAAATTTAAAGAAGATATTAATTCCTTATTTAGAAAATCACAAAGTAAGTATTCATGAAGTTGTTTTGGATAATGAAGGAACATCTAAAGAGGAAATTCAAAATAATAGAAAGAAAATAAATAAGGTTTTTCCAGAATTTGATTCTACCCCTTCAATGTATTATGTGAAAAATGGAAAAATAATTGATGAAATTTTTGAAGTAAAAAGTGAAGAAGAGTTAGATCAATGGGTTATAAAAAATAAGCTTGATGCTAAATAAATTATGGTGAAATTATTAATTAGGTTTATAAGAGATAAAATCTTTTATAAACCTTTTTATTAGTCATATTTTAAATTTTTACATATATTTAGACTTAAATAGCTTTTATATCTAGAAATAAACATTTATTTTAAATATAATATTTTCATTAAATTAATATTAAAGTTTATTTGTTAGCTATATATTTTTTATATAATATCTTTAAGCTTTTTTTAAGAGGTGATGATTTTGGGGAATTATATACTAGACACTAATGTTATTATAAAACTTTGGAATAAAGAAGAAACTATATTTAATGATATTTTACAGGAAAATGAAATTATAATTATAGATGAAATACTTAAGGAACTAGCAAAAAAAGAAAGAATGTTATTTAAGGGTGAATTAATAATGTCAGAGCGTTTTATGAAGTTAATTCCTTATAGAATTAAATTAGATAATATAATGGCAGAAAATTTTATTAAAGAGATAAATTTTGATCATATAAAAGGTGAATTTTATTATTATAATGGAAAAAAGATAAGCAAAAATGACTTGTTACTTATAGTAGCTTTGAAAGAAAAATGTGAATTTTCTTTGGTTACAGAGGATTTCAATTTAAGTTATATTGCTAAAGAGTTATTAGGAGAAAATAGAGTTCTAAATATAAAAGATATTCTAATGTAAATTATAAGCTCATATTTGATATATATTTAAATCTTATGTATTATATTATATAGCAAGTTAAGTTTAATAGTAATTTAACTTTAATCTATGATGGATATTTATTAAGGTTTAATTTTTAAGGAGAAAATTTACTTAAAGACACTAATAAAAATCAGAGATAAGAGTTTATTTTAGAAAAATGTTAAGTTTAACTTTAATAATAGATTGTAAGGTGAGTTTTAATGGATGATTTAATAAAAGCAATTGATAAGATTACAGAAGAGGAAATCATAAAACTAGTAATTAGTAATAAATTAAATAAGGATACTGAATATAAAAAAATAGTATTTCAGCTTAAAGAAAAAAATAAAAAGGATTTTTATCAAATAGAGAAATATACTGAAAAACAAGTTTTTCATGAAAATATAGAGAAAAAAGAACTTAAAGAGAAGATAGAAGAATTATTTGTTTCTAAATACAAGCAATTAAATGCTTTTTCTAAGGAAAGTTCTTTCGATCTTAAGGTTTCTAAAAAGGGAAAGGTATTTTTAGGAATTAAGAAAAATAATGAGGCTTTAAAAGTTTTAAAGAAGGAACATAATAGAAAGAAAAACTACATATTAGAAGAGGGAATGATTATAGAGCCTCTTATAGACTTAGGAGTTTTTACGAAAGAAGGAAAGGTTATAAACTCTAAATATGATAAATACAAGCAAATAAATAGATTTATAGAAATAATAGATGATGAAATAAAAAAGATAGATCAAAAAGAGCTTACAATATTAGATTTTGGATGTGGTAAATCATATTTAACATTTATATTATATTATTATTTTGTTGAAATCAAAAAGATAAAAGTTAATATGATAGGATTAGATTTAAAGGCTGATGTTATAAAAAAATGTAATGAAATAGCTAAAAAATATAATTATGAAAATTTACATTTTGAGCTTGGAGATATAAATGGATTTAAATATAATAATAAAGTAGATATGGTAATAACATTACATGCTTGTGATACAGCAACAGATTATGCTTTATATAATGCAATAAAGTGGAATAGTAAAATGATATTCTCAGTTCCATGTTGTCAACATGAATTTAATAGTCAAATAGAAAGTGAAAAGTTTTCTATACTTACTAACTATGGAATAATTAAAGAAAGAATATCAGCACTTATGACTGATTCAGTTAGAGCTAATCTTTTAGAGTGTGCAGGATATAAAACTCAGCTTTTAGAATTTATAGATATAGCACATTCACCTAAAAATATATTAATAAGAGCAACTAAAGGAAATGTTTCTAAGGGTAAGAAAGAAAAGGCTTTAAGTGAGGTTAATAATCTTATGAATGAGTTTAATTTAAGTCCAACATTATATAAGCTTTTAAAAGAGGATAACTTAATATAATTAATAAAACCTTTAATTTAAGTAAGTTTTTTATTTAATTAATATTTTGAGAAAATTATAAAATTCGTAAATAGCTTTAAAGTTAATAAGTTTTTAAAACAGAGAGGAAAGTTTTTAAATTACTTTCCTCTCTGTTTTTTTAGTTTATCATTAATTTATTAGGTTATATATTAAAAAATATAAAAAAATACTTGTAATTATAAAAATATTATGTATAATTATTTGTGGAATAACGAACTATTAAATTTTAAAATGATATATAGTTCGAATAAACATTTTTAGGAGGGGCAAATTGAATATATTAAAAAAGACAACAAGTGTATTATTAGCTATATTAATTACAAGTTTTAGCTTAATTGCATGTGAAAGCAAGAAAAATGTAGAAGCATCTAAGGAAGAAAATACTATAGGAATCATAGGTGCTATGAATGAAGAACTAGAAGTACTTCTTAAGGATATGAAAAATCAAAAGGAAGTAAAAAGAAATGATTTAACTTTTTATGAGGGAGACTTATGGGGTCAACATGTTGTAGCTGTTGTATCAGGAGTAGGAAAAGTTAATGCAGCTTCATGTACTCAAATATTAGCAAGTGAGTTTAATGTTAAATCTTTAATAAATATAGGGGTTGCTGGAGGAGTATCTAAAGATATATATCCAGGAGATATAGTTATAGGTGATACATATGTACAACACGATGTAGATGCATCTGTTTTTGGAGATAAAATCGGACAAATACCTAGAATGGATGTTTATGATTTTAAAGCTGATGAGAAATTATTAAACTTAGCAAAAGAGGCTGCAAAAAATGTTCCAGAGGTTAAAACTTATGTAGGAAGAATAGTATCTGGAGACCAATTTATTGCAGATAGTAATAAAGTTAAAGTATTAGATGAAGAGTTTAATGCTAAGGCTGTTGAAATGGAAAGTGCAGCTATAGCTCAAGTTGCATATCTTAATAAAATTCCATTTGTAATAATACGTTCAATATCAGATAATGCTAATAATGGGGCTCACATGGATTATAAAGAATTTATACCTGTGGGAGTTAAAAATTCAACATCAATACTAAAATCAATGTTTGAAAATATGTAATAAAAAAATCCAACTTAAAATTAAGTTGGATTTTTTATTATTGAAATTAAAACTTTGGATTTATTTCATCTCTTTGAATTCTTTTTATCTCTTTTAATCTTAGGTTAGTAACCTCTTTTATTTTATCGAAGGATTCACCATCAATAATCATTTGTTTAGCTATGTCATGGGCTGATTTATTATTATTCATTTTAAATACCTCCTAAAAAGAACTTCAATATATATTGTCCCTATAATTTTAGAAGATATTCTTTGAGAACATAGCTAAAAAAGTTAATATGTTACAATATATAAGGTCTTGTATTAAAACCTTATAATAAGACTTAATTTATAAAAGACTTTAATATTAATTAGTCTTCATATAAATATTTTCTTGTCATAGGAAGAGTGTTGTTTATTCCTTTTGAGAATAGGATTTGATGTATGTCAATATCCCAATAGTGGAATGCAGCTGCACAAGTAGCAAGATATAAATGCCACATTCTTAAGAATTCATCATCAAACATATCTCTTTCTTCATCTAAATGATTCATGAAGTTTTTACACCATTCTTCTAATGTTTTCATATAATGAAGTCTTAAACTTTCTACATCTAATGTACGGAAGTTAATATCTGCTGCAATATTAAGCTCTTCTCTTAATGTTGGAAGGTATCCACCTGGGAATATGTATGTTGTGATCCATTTGTTTCCTTCTGTCTCTACAAGGTTAGTTATGTTATGTAATAGGAATAATCCACTTTCTTTTAATACAGAATCAACATTTTTGAAGAATAAAGGTAAGTTAGCGTGACCAACATGTTCTGCCATACCAACACTAACAATTCTATCAAACTCTAAGTTGGATTTTTCTAAGTTTCTATAATCCATTAATTGAACATCAACTAAATCTTCAAGTCCTTCTTGTTTTATTCTTTCTTTAGCTTTCTTAAATTGTTCTTCACTAAGAGTTATACCTAAAGCTTTTACCTTATAAAGTTTAGCAGCTTCTATTATTAAGTAACCCCAACCACAACCTATATCTAATAAATGTTGACCTTCTTTTAAATTAAGTTTCTTTAATATATGATGTATTTTATTCATCTGGGCATCATAAAGTGTATCTGTTGGATTTTTAAAATATCCACATGAATAACTCATTGTTTTATCTAACCATAAACTATAAAAATCATTACCTATATCATAGTGATGTGCTATATCTTTTTTTGATTTTATTAAAGATGGAGCTTTTATTTTAGAAGCAAGTCTAAATACTGTATTTTTGTTCATAAAGCTATCTTTGTTACGAATAATACTTTCAAAGAATTTTTGAAGATCTCCTTCTATATCAATATCACCTTTCATGTAGGCTTCACCTAAAGCTACACTAGGATCTGATAAAAGTTCTTTTTTACTTGGGAAATTTTTTATAATAAGCTTGAATTCAGGTTCTCCTTCACCATACTTAATTATTTCACCATCCCAATATTCTAAGTCAAAAGGTCTATCTGAAAGATGTTCAGCTATTGATTTGACTATATTTTTGTTAATTTCCATAAAAAAAATCACCTCATTTAATATTTATATTTTTATCATACTCCATATTTGTTAAAAAATCTTTCGAAAAATGCACTTTAATTCCTTAAATTTACTGAATCTAATAAATTAATCAAAAAATACTTAAAAATACTCATAAAAATATTTGATAAAAAAGAGAAAATAATAAAATAAATATATTTTATGGAAAAAATAATAATAAATTCAATAAAATTAGTAAATTGGTGTGAATTTAATAATTTTTAATAGTTATTTACTAAATAATATAAATTTGATATTATTTTTAATGGTACTAAAATTAATAGAAAATTAATAAAACTAAGGAGGAAAAGATGAGTTTATTAAAAAAATTAACTTTAGGTTTAATGGCAGTATCTACAACTTTAACTTTTATGGCCTGTTCTGGAAATAAAAGTAATGAAACAAATACTTCTATTAAATCTTTAAGCACAAAAGAAGTACAAGAAAATTTAAAAGATAATTCTTGGATAGCTGTGGATACACGTTTAAGTGATTCATATAATGGGTGGATATTATATGATGAAGCTAGGGGAGGACACATTCCAAATGCAGAGGACTTTTCTGCAAACTGGATAAAGGTTGATGCTAAGGATAAAGAAAATAAATTAGATGAAGCCTTAAAAACTAAAGGGATAACTACAGATAAGAAAATAATATTATATGATGCTAATGGAGAAGATTCAAAGGTAGTTGCTGATTATCTTTCAAAAAAAGGATATAAAAATCTTTACTCATATGATATTAAAGAGTGGGCTAGTGATAAAGATCTTCCTTTAGAGAAATATGAAGACTATAGTTTAATAGTTCCTGCTAAAATATTAAAGGAAGTTATTGATGGAAATAAACCAGAAACTTTTGAAAATGCTAAAAACATAAAGGTACTTGAGGCAAGCTGGGGAGATGAAAATCAAACATATGGAAAGGGACACGTTCCTACAAGTGTACATATAAATACAGACACTATAGAACCACCTCCAACTTGGATGCTTGCAGATGATAAGACATTAACTCAATTTGCTTCAGACTATGGAATTAATAAAGATGATACAATAATACTTACAGGTGCTGAGCAAATGGCAGCTTATCGTTTAGCTAGTGTTTTAAAATACATGGGTGTTAAAGATGTAAGAGTATTAAATGGGGGAGATGGAGCTTGGACTAGTGCTGGATATGAATTAGAAACTAAGGTTAATCCTAAAACTCCAGGAGTAGATTTTGGTGCTACTATACCAGCAGATCCTGAAGTAATTACTACTATACCAGAGCTTAAAGAAGACCTTAAAAAATCTGATTTTACTTTAGTTGATAACCGTACTTGGGATGAATATATAGGTAAAATATCAGGATATAGCTATCATGATAAAAAAGGCCGTATAGAAGGTGCTGTTTTTGGATACGCAGGAGTAAATGGTCCAACATCTTTAGAGTATTATAGAAATGTAGATAATACAATGAGAAATGGATATGAAATAGAAAAAATGTGGGAAGATCAAGGAATAAACTTAAAAAATCATCTTGCATTTATGTGTGGTAGTGGATGGCGTGCAGCTGAGGTTTACACTTATGCTAATGTAATGGGACTAAAAAATACATCTATATACAGTGATGGATGGATTGGTTGGAGTAATGGTGGAAATCCATCAATTACTGGAGAGCCTACAAAATAGTTCATGGATAAAATAAAAAAAATACTATATCCAATAATAGTAATAATTCAAACCATATTATGGATTGGGGTAATTGCTATTCAATATTTAACTAATAAAAAAGCTGGTGTAATGCACCATGTTTATTTTAGGAAATATCAATATTCAAATAGCATAAGTATTGAAAATTTAAATATTTTATCAATTATAGCTTTAATTATATCTTTAGTATTTTTTATATGGTTTATTTATTCTATAAAAGCTAAAAAGAGTGGTTTTTATAAAATTCAAACTATAATAACAAGCATTATGGCTATTATATTAATTCTTGTTATAAAGCTAACATTTTTTCAAAATCTTTTAGCTTATTATTACTTTATAATGATAGGAATTATAGTTTTAGTAATCCAGATTTTATGGAATGTAATTATAGCTATAAAATATAAATAACAAAAAAAACAAATCATCTTAGTATTTAATTAAGGTGGTTTGTTTTTTATCTAAAGTTTAAGTCTTATCAATTTTAAATAGGGATTTAAATAAATAATTATTAGCTTTAAATTTTAGAAATTTATTTTATAAAAGAACATATAATTATTTACTTATTTTAAAATTTATTAGAATAAGTATTAATAATATTTATTTAATATCGTATATAATATACTCGTAAATGAGTATAAAATTAAAAAAGAATAAATAAAAAAATATATAAAATAATAAATAAGAAAGAAAAATTTAAAGGAGGAAATAAAAATGAATGATAATCAAGTAGTATCTTTTAGAGATGAAAATGGAAAAAAGATTGAATATCTGGTTTTAGAACAAAAATTAATTTGTGGTGCAGAATATGTAGCAATGGCACCTAAAAATGATAAGACTCATGTGGAACTATTTAAGATTAATTTTGATAAAGATTGGAATGAAACTTTAGATTCTGTAGAATCTGAAAAGGAAATAAATATGTTTAAGCAAGTGTCTAATTTGAAATTTTAATAATTTATATTTAATTTAAAATAAGTACATATAAATTAGAATTTGTCACTATAAAACATATCTATATAAATATTATAATTGTTTTAGGCTCTGTTTTAAGTAAATCTTAACTTTTAAAACAGAGCTTATTTTAAAAAGATTTAGATAAAGGGGGAGAGGTTTAATTAATTTATTAATTAAACTAATAATTATGAGAAATTTAAAGGTTATGACATTTAATTTAAAATATGATTTTAAAGCACAAGACAATAATGAATGGAGTCAAAGATGTTTAAGAATTACAAAGCTAATAAAAGACCATTTGCCAGATATAATAGGTACTCAAGAGGGACTTATTCATATGTTAGATGATATGGATGATTTATTAGATGAGTATTCATGGGTTGGAGAAGATCGAGAAGGAAATGGGAAAGATGAATTTAATGCAATTTTCTTTTTAAAAAATAAGTTTGAAGTACTAGAGTGGAATCAATTTTGGTTATCTAAAACTCCTAATATTAAGGGAAGTAAAGATTTTAATAGTAGTCTTCCTAGAATATGTACTAAGCTTAAGTTAAAGGATAAAATAAGCGGATTAAAGATAGATATATATAACACTCATTTAGATCATGAAAGTGAACTTGCAAGGGAAGAAGGCATAAAAATAATATTAAAAGAAGTGAAGAAAAATTATAAAATTTATAAAACTCCATATATAATAATGGGTGATTTCAATTGTTATTTAGAGGATAATATTTTTAATATAATCAGGGAAGAAGAAACAAACAATACATGCTTTAATGTATGCTATGATAATATAAAAAATAACATACTTGGAACTTTTCATTATTTTAAAGGGGGATATGATGGGAGAATAATAGATTATATACTATACTCAAAGGAATGTGAAATAAAAAGTTTAAATATTGATGATAGAAAAATAAATGGGGGCTATCCTTCTGATCATTACCCAGTAATATGTGAATTAGAATTAAAATAGCAGTATATTCGTAGTATGTTGTCTTATTAATTTAATAAGGTATAATATAAATGGATTAAAAACTAATTGTAAATTATAATAAAGTTTATTCTTAGAGTTTTTAATTTTTTAAATCTAAATGAATCTTTTTATTAAGATTTTAGATTTTGACAAAATTTATAGCAGCATAATACGGAGGATAAAATGATTTTAAACACAAAAAGAGATGGACATGTTCATAGTACTTATTGCCCACATGGTAGTAATGATAGTCTAGATATGTACATTGATACTGCATTAAAAAATGGGATTACAGAAATAACTTTTACAGAACACATGCCACTACCTATGGAAGACCCTTCACCAAGAAAAAACAGTGCTTTACCTATGGAAAGATTAGAGGAGTACATAAAAGGAATAACTGAGTTAAAAGAAAAGGTTAAGGATAAAATTAAAGTTAATGTAGGCTTAGAGGTTGATTATGTTGAAGGGTATGAAGAAGAGACTAAAGCTATATTAAATAAATATGGAAAATATTTAGATGATGCAATTCTTTCAGTTCATATAGTGAAGTTTCAAGGAGAGTATTATCAAATAGGTAATGGATCAGATATGATTGGTGAATTAGTAGAGAAAATTGGCGGAATGGACAAACTTTATGATCTATACTATGAAACTATGTTAAAGTCAATTAAATGCGATCTAGGAGCCTTTAAACCTAAAAGAATAGGACATCCAACTTTAGTTAGAAAGTATAAAGCAGATTTTCCTAATGAAAAATATAATATTAAGCTTTTAGAGAGTATTCTAAAAGAAATGAAAAAAGGAAATTATGAAATTGATTTAAATACTTCAGGCCTTAGAAGAGCGAAATGTGGAGAGGTACATCCTCAAGGAATATTTTTAGATTTATGCTTAAAGTATAATATACCTATGGTATTAGGATCTGATTCTCATAGTTCAAAATATGTTGGAGTAGAGTTTGAGAAGGTTGCAAATATGATTTTCCCAGATTCAGAAGCAATATAAGACACTATAACTTATATAAATTTATTAAAAAATTTGTATGAGAAGAGATTTTAAAATAATTATCTATAAAGTTTTAATCTATAGATAATAAAAAAGCACAAGGAATAATTCCTTGTGCTTTTTTATTAATTACCGTATATAATTTTTTTAGTAACATCATTGTAGAACATTGTGTTTGGATAATCATTTTCAATTTCTTGCGCATATTTTTTAGATTCAGCACTGTTACCTTCTTTATTATATAAAATAGCTAAGTTATATAAACATTGAGGTGTGTACATAAAATCTTCAGCATCTGGTTTTGCCTTATAATCCTTTAAATATTCTTGGAAATACTTGATTGCCTCTGTATTTTTATCTAAGTTTTCATAAGAAGTTCCCATGAAATAAATTAAGTGAGGTCTCAAGTAAGAATCAGATGAAAAGGCATATGCTTTTTCAAAGTCCTTAAGGGCATCTTCATATTTTTTCTCTTTAAATAAATCTGATCCTTTTAGGTATAAATCCTTAACCCCATCAGTTTTCATTAAATTTTCTGCTTTATTATAAGCATCTAAGGCATCTTGAGGTACTTTATCCTTAGGAGTAGAAGTTAATAGTGTATAAAGAGAATTTATATCATTATTACTAATAGCTTTATTTAATTCATCAGCAGTAATAGTCTTAGTTTCTTTTTTTGAATCTTCATTTGTCTTATTGTCAGTTGAATTTTCAGTCTTGTTAGCATTATTATTAGCTTCTTCACTTGCTGTTATTTGATTTTTACTAGCATCTGTAGTTTTTATATTTTTTGTTACTCCATAAGCAAGTAATAAAACTATAGCACCTGAAACAGCTACAGCTATATACTTAACTGGTTTCTTTTTGTTAGATTTTTTAGCGTTAGATTTCTCGTTTTTAAAATTAGGAGTACTAATAACTTTAGGTTCATTATCATCCTTAGGTTTATCTTTAGATTTTTTAATTTCATCTTTTTTATGGAAATCTACCTTTGTCACATTATCAAGATGATTACTTTCAGTCTTTGAAGTTTCTTTAGCTTTATGATCTAATGGTTTTATATCATCAATCTTAACATCTTCTCTAGGTTTTTCTTTATTTATCTTAATAACTGGAGCTTGTTCAACCTTTTTGTTTTCTTTCTCTTTTTCAGTGTCTTTAGGTAATGGCTTAATTTCAGAATCTCTCTTTTCTAATTGCTTAGCATATTCTTTTTGAGCTTCTTCTTGAAGTCTAGCCTTAATTTCATCCTTCATAGTTTCACTGAATATAGTACTCATTGCTAGTTTTTTTTCATCTAAATTATTAAATTTATCAAGTTTTGTTCTAGCTTCCTCATTGTTATTATACTCAGCATTTATTTTCCAAGAAACAATAGCGTCGCTTATTCTGTTAAGCTTTTCAAGGGCTCTACTTTCTAGTGTAAGAGCTTCCTCGTTATTATAGTCCTTATCAAGTACTTTTTCACATATATCTAATGCTTCTTCATAATTCCCATTTTCATATTGAGCTAACGCTTTTTTAAGTTTTTTATCATATTTACTCATAGCTTTATAGCTCCTCCTTTTTCAATAATTTTTATCAAACATATTTCGATAAAATAAATAAGTATCTGTCTAAATTCTAATTATACATTATATATATAAAATTTTACAATATATTTTTGGCAAAACTATGTCAATGTTCTTATTTTTTTTACAAAATAAGATTTTATTATATAAAAAAGGAGCAAAAATAGTAAAATTAATCTATTTAGGAGTTTTACCATTATTTAAAAATTAAATTTTAAATGATAGTTATAAATAAGCAAAAAAGAACTATAAACAGAGTCTAAAATTATTTTTTATTAATTAAAAATAATGTGAAGAAAATGTTTATAGTTCATATTTTAAGCCTTTTAATATTACTAAATTAAAAAGTCATTATATACAGCATCTGAAGGCATTCTCCAATCACCTCTAGGAGAAAGTGATATAGAACCAACCTTTGGTCCATCTGGAAGAGCAGAACGCTTAAATTGTTGAGTAAAGAATCTTCTTATAAACTTATCTAGCCATTTTTTTAGAGTTTCTTCATTATAATCATTTTTAAATGCTTCCTTAGCTAAGAATAGTATTCTTTCAGGACTTGATCCATGCTTTATAAAATGATATAAGAAGAAATCATGAAGTTCATAAGGGCCAACAATGTCTTCTGTTTTCTGAGCTATTTTACCTTCTTTATCCTTTGGTAATAATTCTGGACTTACAGGAGTATCTAAAATATCTAATAAAGCTTCCTTAGCATCATTTGAAATTTCATGATTAGCAAAATAATTAACTAAGAATCTAACTAAAGTTTTAGGAATAGAGCAGTTTACTGAGTACATTGACATATGATCTCCATTATAAGTACACCATCCTAAAGCTAGTTCAGAAAGATCTCCAGTACCTATTAATAATCCACCTTCCTTATTAGCTAAATCCATAAGTATTTGAGTTCTTTCTCTTGCTTGAACATTTTCATATGTTACATCATGAATATCTTTATCATGTCCTATATCTTCAAAATGTTGAAGAGCAGCATTTACTATATTTATTTCTCTAAAATCACAGTGAAGTTCCTTGCATAAAGTTACTGCATTATTATAAGTTCTATCTGTAGTTCCAAAACCAGGCATAGTTATAGTTATTATATTTTCTCTTGGTATATTTAGCATATCAAAGGTTTTTACCACAACTAATAGGGCAAGAGTAGAATCCAATCCTCCTGAAATACCAATTACTGCTTTCTTAAGGTTTGTATGCTCTAATCTTTTAGCAAGGGCAGCAGCTTGTATGTTTAATATTTCTTCACAACGTGCTTCCATAGCATACTGAGATTTTGGTAAGAAAGGATGTTTATCTATTTCTCTATCAAAGTTTTTAATCTCTGTATTTTCTAAATTAAAAGGAATAAATCTAGGTTCATTATTTTCATTAAAAGTTGAATTTCTAAAACTTATATTTTTTATTCTTTCTGCGTCTAATTTAAATAAATCAACTATACCAGTTAATAAATCATTTTCTCTTTTGAATCTATTATTTTCTTTTATAATAGTTCCATTTTCAGCTATTATCATGTGACCACTAAATAATAAATCTGTAGTTGATTCATGAACTCCTGCTGAAGAATAAATATAAGAACACATTGTTCTAGCACTTTGGTTTTGAACTAATGATTTTCTATAAGAACTTTTTGATACAAGTTCATTAGAAGCTGAAAGGTTACAAATAAGGTTAGCACCCATTAAAGCTAAATTAGAGCTAGGTGGTATAGTAACCCAAAGATCTTCACAAATTTCAAAACCTACTTTTAAATTTTTAAATGAGAATATTAAATCAGTTCCAAAAGGTACTTCCTTTTGAAAATCTAAATCAACATTTAATCCTTTTATATTAAAACCTTCTGTAAACCATCTTTTTTCATAAAACTCAGAGTAGTTTGGTATGTAGCTTTTTGGCACTATACCTAAAACTTTTCCATTTAATATTACATATGCGCAATTATATAAGGAATATCTATATAAAAAAGGAGCACCAACAGCCATTAAAATATCTTTGCCTTTAGAAAATTCAACTAGATTTTTTATTGCTAAATTACAATTTTCAATTAACTTTTTGTTGGTAAATAAATCACCACAAGAGTATGCTGATATACTTAGCTCAGGAAAAACTAAAACCTTAACTTCTTCTTCTATAGCATTTAAAATCATAGTTTCTATTTCTTTAAGATTATATTTTGTATCGCTTATTTTTAATTTAGGTGAAGCTGCACCTACTTTTATGAAATCCATAGCATCATCTCCAGTATATTTTTATTTTTAGTATTTCTATAGTAATAAAAGTTTATCCTTTAAGTAAAACTAGATTTTTAAATAATATTTTCTTATAGTAGTAACTTTTACTAAACAAAACTATATATTAAATATTAATGTGAATTTATAAGAAAATCAACAGGAGATAAATAGTATTAATTAACTCTTATTAAGTTTAAAAATATTATTTAAAAAAGTTTAAAATAGTACTTGAAATAATAATGTATAAACTGTATAATAAAGTAAATATTAATAAAAAGTTAAAATTAATAAAAAAAGGAGGGGGCAAACTATGTTATGGCTTTGGGTAGTAGTTATTCTAGCTGGAATAATAATAGACTATTTAAGTTCTGATGTTCTATTTGTTGGATTTTCCTTTGGGGCTTTAGGTGGTTTAGTATTAGCATTTCTAGATGTGAATGTAATATTACAATTCATACTATTCTCCATAATAACAATTTTATTTTTCTTCTATGTTTATCCTAAAATTAAAAGAAAGATAAAAGTAGATAATATAGGAACAAAAACCATGGAACAATCCTATATAGGAAGAAAAATTATATTAGATGAAAATGTAGAAGATTCATCATTGATTAAATTTGAGGGGATTTATTGGACATTTAAAAGTGTTAGTGGACCATTAAAGAAAGGGACAGAAGTCGAGATCATAGGAATAGAAGGAAATAAAATTCTAATAAAAAAATAAAAACTAGGAGGGGTTACTCATGGTAGCTACTGTAATTATTATAATCTTATTATTAATAGTGTTATTTGCAGCAATTTCATCAATCAAGGTTGTAAATACAGGATATGTTTATGTGTTAGAACGTTTTGGACAATTTAGTAAAATTTTAGAGCCAGGTTGGCATTTAGTTATTCCTTTCGCTGACTTTGTAAGAAAGAAAATTTCAACAAAGCAACAAATTCTAGATATACCTCCACAATATGTAATAACAAAAGATAACGTAAAAATTGAAATTGATAATGTTATATTCTATAAAGTATTAAACGCTAAAGATGCTGTTTATAATATAGAAGATTTTAAATCAGGTATAGTTTACTCAACAATAACAAACATGAGAAACATAGTAGGTAATATGTCTTTAGATGAAGTTTTATCAGGTAGAGATAAAATAAACTTAGAGCTTTTAACAATAATAGATTCTATAACAGATGCTTATGGTATAAAGATACTTTCTGTAGAAATTAAAAATATAATTCCTCCAGCTGAAATTCAAGATGCCATGGAAAAACAAATGAAGGCAGAAAGAGATAAGAGAGCTACTATATTACAAGCTGAAGGTTTAAAACAAAGTGAAATAGCAAGAGCAGAAGCTGAAAAGCAAGCTAAAATTTTAAGAGCTGAGGCTGAAAAAGAAGCTAATATAAGACATGCTGAAGGTTTAAAAGAATCTCAATTACTTGAAGCTGAAGGTAAGGCTAGAGCTATTGAAGAGGTTTCAAAGGCAGAAGCTGCAGCTATTGAAAGAATAAATACTTCAATAATTGAATCTGGAACTAACGAAGTAGTAATTGCTTTAAAACAAGTTGAAGCATTAAAAGAAATGGCAGCTAACCCAGCTAATAAGCTTATTTTACCTAATGAAGCAGTTTCTTCTTTAGGAAGTATAGCAGCTATTGCTGATATTTTAAAAGAAAATAAAGAGAATAAATAATTATTATTAGGAATATACTATTTTTGAGTCTTTAAAAAGGCTTACGTAGGCATTAATTTTTCCCTTTGCTTTAAAGAGTAAAGGGATTTTTTTATTTAGGTATAAATTAGTAATTTATATATTCATAAAAAAATGTTATCATATAAAATGTAATTTCAATGTAGAAAGAGGATTTTAAAATGAGTAATTATTTTTGGTGCGATGTAAATTTAAAAAATATAGAGAATAATATAAATGTAATAAGAGATTTAATACAAAATAAAAAGCTAATTGCAGTTATAAAGGGAGATGCTTATGGATTAGGCAGTAAAAAAATTGCTGAATTTATAGAAGATAAGGTTGACATAATAGCAGTAGGTAATATTGATGAGAGCTTATGCTTAGATAATATTAATAAGGATATACTTATCTTATCACCTTTATGTACAAAAGATGATTTTAAAGATGAAAGAGATAATTTAATATTAACTTTAGATAATGAGGAAATATTAAATGAATTAGATAAGGAAACAAAGAAAAGAGTACATATATATGTAGATACAGGTATGAACAGAATGGGTATAAAGCCTAACAAGTTAGATTCATTTATAGAAAGAATTAAAAATGAATTTCCTAACCTTGAAATAGATGGTATCTATACTCATTTACATAATGCTAAGGATGTTAATTATACCTTAAAACAAATAGAATTATTTAAATCTACAGTTGAAAAGTATAAAGATAAAGTAAGAATAATACACTGCATGGCGTCAAGTGCTATTGTAAATGATCAATTAAGAAAAGCATGTGATTTTACTACAGGGGCAAGAGCCGGTAATGTTCTTTATGGATATATAGGCTTTAATAAAGGAATTAAAAAGACTTATGAATACTATGCAAAACCAGTAAATACCTATAAAGTTTCAAAGGGACAAACTGTAGGATATGGTTGTCTTTTTAAGGCAGATAAGGATATGGAAATAGGAATAATTGAATGTGGTAATGTTCATGGCTTAGGCATAAGCAGAGAAATTAAAAATAATGTTTTCTATGATATATTTAGAATGATTTATAGAAGATTTAAAGAGAGAAGTGTAATATTTAATAACAATGTACCTGTAAAAATATTAGGAAAAGTAAATATGAATATAACTATTATTTCTATGGAAAACTGCTCTAAAGATTCAGTTTTAAAAGTTGATATTTCACCTATAATATCAGATTCAAGCATAGAAAAAAGATATATTTATTAGAAGCGAAAATTTATATTTTTAAGAAACATAAGGCTAAACAAATCTAGTCTTATGTTTTTTTTATTTTTTGTAATATTTTAAGAGTTAAAACACTACCTTTTAATATAGCCTAAAAAGAAAATAATGCTAATGAAATATTGATTTATTAAAATCACAATTAACTAGTAATTTTAAAGTAGTGTACTAAGGATTTTAGATTTTTAAATTATTTATTTATGGGAGGGAAAATATCATGAAAGAAAATCTAAAATTAGGCATTATACTTTGTTTAATAACCTCTTTTGCAGGAGTATTCTTAGGTTTTGCAAATGAATTTACAAAAGAAGTTATTGCTCAAAATGCAAAGTTAAGTGCAGATGATTTAAAAGAAATATTGCCTAAAGCAAATAAATTAGAAGATTTTGCTTTTGAAAAGAATGAAGATTCAACTATATCAGAAGTGTTCCAAGCTAAAAATGGTTCTGAAAATGAAGGATATATTATAAAAGTTTCTCCAAAGGGATTTAATGGGCCAATAGATATGGTAGTAGCTATTGATAAGAATAGAGAAATTAGTGGAGTTAAAGTATTATCCCAAGCAGAGACTCCAGGTTTAGGAGCTAAGGTTGAAGAGAGTTCTTTTTCTGAAAAGTTTAAAGGGTTAACCATTGAAGATAATATAAAAATAGTTAAAACCTCACCAAGTTCTCAGGGGGAAATTCAAGGAATAACAGGAGCAACCATATCATCAAATGCTGTTTCAAGTGGAATAAATGATGCAATTAGTTTTTATAAAGAAAATGTTTTAGGAGAAGATCTATCAAAGGAAAAGATCTTAAATTTATCAAAGATTAACCTAGAAGGAGACCTAAAGGAATTAACTATTGAATTAGAAGAGGGAATAGATAAGGTTTCTATAGTATCTAATGGAGAAAAAGAGATTGGTTATGCCATAGAAGCTAGTGAAGTTGGTATGTATGAAGAGAAACCAATTAAATTTGCCCTTGGAATTTCAACAGGTGGAATAATTACAGGGGTACAAATAATAGATCATAAAGAAACTGCTGGTTTAGGAGATTTAATAGAAGATGAAAACTTTTTAAATTCTTTTATAGGAGTATCTTCCCTAGATAAACTTTCAGTTAAAGAAAACACAAATGAAATTGATTTAAGTGTCTATGGTGAAGTGGTTAATGTTGATTCAATAAGCGGAGCAACTAAGAGCTCAATGGCTATTATAAAAGGAATTACTAATGTGATTAATTTCTATAATAATAATCTTAGTTAAATTAGGGAGGGATATTTTTGAAAGTTTTATTTGAAAGATTAAAAAATGGTATAGTTACTGAAAATCCTATATTTGTTCAAGTATTAGCTATGTGTCCAACCCTAGCAGTTACTTCAAGTGTTGAAAATGCCGTGGGCATGGGAATAGCTTCTACAGTGGTTTTAATTTTTTCTAATATGATAATTTCAGCCTTAAGAAAGTTTATACCAAATAAAATAAGAATTCCTGCATATATAGTTATAATTGCATCCTTTGTTACTGTGGTTGATATGTTAATGAATGCTTATGTTCAATCATTATATAAATCCTTAGGAATTTTCATACCTCTTATAGTAGTTAACTGCGTTATATTAGGGAGAGCTGAGGCTTATGCTTCAAATAACAAAATCCTACCATCTATTTTTGATGCCATTGGAATGGGAATTGGATTTACTATAGCGTTATTTTCTATAGGAACTTTTAGAGAAATACTAGGTGCTGGAACATTTTTAGGAAAGAGCATTATGCCAGAGGGATTTAAGCCAGCTACTATTATGATATTAGCTCCAGGTGCATTTTTAACCTTAGGAGCATTAATGACTTTCTTAAATTATAGAAATATAAAGAAAGCTGAAAAGCAAGGGAAAAAGGCTAAATGTTTAGAACATAATTGTAGCACTTGTTCTGGATGCAGTAAAAATTCTTAATAAAATATATGGGGATTAGAGGTGAAGTTTATGGAATTATTTCTGATTTTTATTGGAGCTATGCTTGTTAATAACTTTGTTTTATCACAATTTTTAGGAATATGTTCATTTATAGGAGTTTCAAAAAAGAAGGATGCTGCAGTAGGAATGGGACTTGCGGTTACCTTTGTAATGGTATTAGCTAGTATAATTTCTTGGCTTGTTTATAATCTTGTTTTAGATAAATTTAATATAACTTATTTAAAAACAATAGTTTTTGTTCTTGTTATAGCTTCCTTAGTTCAATTTGTGGAGATGGTTGTTAAAAAATATAGTCCTAGTTTATATAAAGCCTTAGGTATATTTTTACCCTTAATAACTACAAACTGCGCTGTTTTAGGAATGGCTGTTACTAATGTGGAAGAAGGATATAATCTTATTCAATCAATAGTACATGCTTTAGGGGCTGCTGGAGGATTTATGCTTGCTATAGTATTAATGTCATTTTTAAGAGAAAAAATAGATGACAATGAAGAAATACATCCATATTTTAGAGGATTACCAATAACTCTTTTTACAGCAGCACTTATGTCTATTGCCTTTTTAGGATTCCAAGGACTTATATAGATCAGGAGGCGATTAAATGGACTTTTCAAGTATATTTTATTCTATTTTAGTTTTAGGTGTATTAGGTTTTTTATTTGGGATTCTTTTAGGATTTGCATCTAAAAAGTTTGAAGTTAAAGTAGATGAGAGAGTTACTAAAATAAGAGAGATTTTGCCAGGAGCTAACTGTGGAGGGTGTGGCTATCCAGGGTGTGATGCCTATGCTAATGCTTTAGTTTATGAAGGAGCTGATATTAGTTTGTGTGGAGTAGGTGGCCAAAATGTAGCTAAGCAAATTGGTGAAATATTAGGAGCAAAGGTTAAACCTGTTGAAAAGAAAGTTGCTTTTGTAAAGTGTATGGGAGATTGTAAAAATAAAAAGATTCAATTAAATATTCCAGAAAATAAAAATTGCATAGAGGCTAAAGAATTTTTAAAAGATAATGAAAGTGAAGGATGTAGCTTTGGATGCTTTGGATTAGGAAGCTGTAAAGATGCATGTAAATTTGAAGCAATAAGTATTATAGATGGTATAGCAAAAGTTGATTCTTCAAAATGCGTAGCATGTAAAGCTTGTGTAAGTGCATGTCCACAAAATCTTATAGATATAATAAAGGAAGATCAAAAGGTAATTGTTAGTTGTAATTCTAATGATAGTGGAAAAATTGTAAATCAAAATTGCTCCGTAGGATGCATAGGATGTAAGCTATGTGAAAAAAATTGTCCAAGTAAAGCCATAAGGATTGAAAATAACCTTGCAATAATTGATTATGAAAAATGTACATCTTGTGGGATATGTGTATCTAAATGTCCTAAAAAAGCAATAAATTTAAGAAAAAATAACAATGAAATTTTTTAAAACCCTTGAAAAAAAATAAAAAAACTTTAAAATAAGTGTTAAGTTTCTATTTAGGAGGTTAATATGATTAGCAAAAGAGAAGATTATATTTCATGGGATGAATATTTTATGGGAGTTGCATTAATTAGTGCTAAAAGAAGTAAAGATCCAAACACTCAAGTTGGAGCTTGTATAGTTGATAATGATAATAAAATAGTAGGTATTGGATACAATGGTTTTCCTAAAGGATGTTCAGATGATGATCTGCCTTGGGGAAATAAGGGAGATTTTTTAGAAACAAAATATCCATATGCATGTCATGCTGAACTAAATGCTATTTTAAATAGTACAGGTAAGAATGTTAAAAACTGCAGAGTATATGCTACTTTGTTCCCTTGTAATGAATGTGCAAAGGCAATAATTCAAGCTGGGATAACTGAAGTAATATACCTTTCAGATAAATATAAGGATACTGACATTGTTAAGGCATCTAAATTTATGTTTGATAAAGCAAATGTAAAATATAGATACTTAGGAAGCAATAGAGAAAATTTATTAATATCATTTAAGCCAGAGGATGTTTAAAATAAATAAACCCCATAGTATTATCTATGGGGTTTATTTTAAGATAAAATTTATAATAGTTGACAATTTTTATTAGGTATAGTATATTTTGAATATCAAAATATTTGGTTTGACATTCAAAATATTTGAATTTTATACCTAATGATTTTGAAGTAAGGGAGCGATTTTAGGATGAAGGAAAGTGAATTAGTATTAAATAATATTTTAGTGAAATTATTCAATAATATTTTGAGAATAGAGGAATTTGCATTAAAAAGTGCACCATTTAATGATTTATCTATAACAGAAATGCATACTATAGAGGCCATAGGGATAGAGAAAGCAAGAACAATGTCAGAGGTGGCATTTGATTTAAAAATAACAGTAGGTACTTTAACAACTGCTATAAACAAATTAATAAAAAAAGGATATGTAAATAGAAGAAGAATAGAAGAAGATAGAAGAGTTGTTATGATAGAACTTACAGAGAAAGGAACTCTAGCTTATAAAGTACATGAAAAATTTCATGAAGAAATGATAGATCATGTTTTAGAGGAACTAGGTGTTGGTGAAGAGGAGGTTTTAATAAGTTCTCTAGATAAGTTAGATAAGTTCTTTCAAAAGAAACTAGAACTTATGAAATCAAAGGAGAGTTAATATGAAAAATGCTAAAATGATAGGCTTTGGCTTATATACACCTAAAAACTTAGTAGAAAATGAAAGATTACAAGAATTTTTAGAGACTAGCGATGAGTGGATTAGAACTAGAACCGGAATAGAAAGAAGATATATTTCATTAGATGAAAACACTTCTGATTTAGCAGTAGAGGCTAGTAAGAAAGCTTTAAATCAAGCAGGGTTAAGTGCTGAAGATATAGATTTAATAATATTAGCTACTGTAACTCCAGATAACTTCACTCCATCTACAGCTTGTATTGTGCAAGATAAGTTAGGAGCTAAAAATGCATGGGCCTTTGATATAAATGCGGCATGCACTGGATTTATATATGCACTTAAACTAGGCAGATCTTTAATAAGATCAGGTGAGGCTAAGAATGCCTTAATAATAGGTGCAGAAACTTTATCAAAAGCACTAAACTGGGAAGATAGAGGAAGTTGTGTTCTTTTCGGAGATGGAGCAGGAGCTACTGTTCTTACAAGTACAGAAGAAGATTGTGGAATAAAATGTGTAAATGTAAAATCTGATGGTTCTAAGGGAGATTCCCTTGTTATTCAGGGGTTACCTCTAAATAGTCCATTTAAAGATGGAAGAGAAGTTTCTGAAAATTACATAAACATGAATGGAAGAGAGATATTTAAGTTTGCAACAAAAGTAATGGAAGAAAGTATAGTAGAGATTTTAGAAAAAGAAAACATAAAAATAGAAGATATAGATGCTATAATTCCTCATCAAGCAAATTTAAGAATTATAGATTACGTAGTTAAAAGATTAGGAATACCAAGAGAAAAGTTCATAACAAATTTACAGAATTATGGGAATACATCAGGGGCAAGCATTCCAATAGCCCTTTGTGAATCAATTAATGAAGGTAATTTGAAAAAAGGAGATAACATAATAATGGTTGGCTTTGGTGGAGGACTTACTTGGGGAGCCGCTTTAATTAAGTTATAATTCTTAAAAAAACAAAAATCTAGAAAATAATACTAAATGAGAATATAATTATAGATATATTTATTTTTAATCCGTTAAATTTTGGGAGGTATTTTAATGGCTAAACTAGGATTTTTATTTGCAGGGCAAGGAGCCCAATATGTAGGAATGGGCAAAGAATTCTTTGATAACTTTGAAGAAAGTAAAGAAGTATTTAAAAGAAGTAGTGAAGCCTTAGGCATAGATATGGAAGAACTTTGTTTTAATGATCCTGAGGGATTATTAAATAAAACTGAATTTACTCAGCCTGCAATAATAACTACAAACATGGCTATACTTACAGCACTAGATAAATTAGGAGTTAAATCTCATATAAGTTGTGGATTAAGCTTAGGAGAATATTCTGCACTTATTCATAGTGGTGCCATTAATTTTGAAGATGGAGTTAAACTAGTTAAAAAAAGAGGTAAATTTATGCAAGAAGCTGTGGCAGAAGGTATTGGTGGAATGGTTGCAGTTTTAAGAATGACTCCAGAACAAGTTGATGAAATAATAGAAAAAAGTTCTCCATATGGAATAGTTGAGGGTGCAAATTATAATTCACCTGGCCAAATTGTTATTTCTGGAGAATTAGTAGCTTTAGAAAAAGCTATGGAATTTATAAAAGAAGTTGGTGGAAGAGCTATAAAATTACCTGTATCAGCTCCATTTCACTGTTCAATGTTACAGCCAGCAGCTGAGAAATTAGAAGATGAATTAAATAAAATTTCAATAAATAAATTAAATGGAATTGTTATGTCTAATGTTAAGGGAGAAGCCTATTTAGAAGATGATAATATAATAGAACTTTTAACTTCTCAAGTTAAAAAGCCTGTTTTATTTATAAATGATATAGAAAAAATGATTGAAAGTGGTGTAGATACTTTTATCGAAATAGGTCCTGGTAAAGCTTTAAGTGGATTTGTTAAAAAAATAAATAAAAATGTTACAGTGCTTAATGTAGAGGATTTAAAATCTTTAGAAAAAACATTATCAAAATTAAGAGAGATGGAGGTACTTTAACCTATGTTAAAAGATAAAGTAGCAATAGTAACTGGTGGAACAAGAGGAATTGGAAGAGCAATCGCTTTAAAATTAGCAGATCATGGAGCTAATATTGTTATAAATTATAGAAATTCTGATAAAGAGGCAGAAGAATTAAAAGCCATTTTAGAAGGAAAAGGGGTAAAAGTTCTTACTGTAAAATGTGATATAAGTAATTTTGAAGATTCTAAAAATCTTATGGATAAATGTAAGGAAGTATTTGGGAAAATAGATATACTTGTAAATAATGCAGGTATAACAAAGGATACCTTAATTATGAGAATGAAGGAAGAAGACTTTGATAATGTAATAGATGTAAACTTAAAAGGTACATTTAATTGTGCAAAGCATGCTTCTGCCATAATGTTGAAACAAAGGTTTGGTAAAATTATAAACATGACTTCTGTTGTAGGTATAGCTGGGAATGCTGGTCAAGTAAATTATGCAGCATCAAAGGCTGGTGTTATAGGATTAACTAAATCTTTAGCTAAAGAATTAGGAAGTAGAGGAATAACTGTAAATGCTGTAGCACCTGGATTTATAAATACTGATATGACAGCTTCTTTATCTGAAAAAGTTAAAGAGGAAGCTTCTAAAAATATTCCTTTAAAAAGATTAGGAGACCCTGAAGACGTTGCTAACTTAGTAGGATTCTTAGCATCAGATGCAGCAAATTATATAACAGGTCAAGTCATAAATGTAGATGGCGGAATGGTAATGTAGGAGGAGTAATTATTATGGAAAACAGAGTTGTTATAACGGGATTGGGAGCAATTACACCAATTGGAAACAATGTAAAGGAGTTTTGGACCAATGCTAAAAAAGGTGTTTGTGGAATTGATGAAATAACTTTATTTGATGCTAGTGATTATAAAGTTAAAATTGCAGGAGAAGTTAAAAACTTTAAAGCAGAGGATTTTATAGATAAAAAGGAAGCTAAGCGTTTAGATAGATTTACTCATTTTGCTCTTGCAGCTACAGAAGAGGCAATGAAGGATGCTAAATTAGACTTAAAGGATGAAAATGTAGATCCAAATAGAGTAGGAGTTATAGTTGGTTCAGGAATAGGTGGATATGGTACCTTAGAAGCACAATTTGATGTTTTATTAACTAAAGGACCAAATAGAGTTTCACCTTTTGCAATTCCATCAGGAATAATAAACTTAGTTGCTGGAAATATTGCTATTAAGTATGGGGCAAAAGGAGTATGTGAATCACTAGTTACTGCCTGCGCTACAGGGGTAAGCTCTATAGGTGCAGCTTATAGAAGTATAAAACATGGATATTCAGATATAGTTATATCAGGTGGATCAGAAGCTTCTATAACTAGAGCTGCCATTGCAGGATTTACTAATCTTAAGGCATTAAATACTAATAATGATCCTAAAAGATCTTCAATACCTTTCGATAAAGAAAGATCTGGATTCGTTATGGGAGAAGGCGCTGGAATATTAATATTAGAAAGTTTAGAGAGTGCTCAAAAAAGAGGTGCTAGAATCTATGGAGAAATTATAGGATATGGTGCAACTTGTGATGCATATCATATAACTTCACCTGATCCAGAAGGTGATGGAGCTAAGAGAGCTATAGAAGCAGCTATAGAAGAAGGAAAAATAAATAAGGATGAAATTTCATATATAAATGCACATGGAACAAGTACTCCTTTAAACGATAAATTTGAAACTTTAGCTATTAAAGGATGCTTTGGTGAAAAAGCTTATGATATACCAGTTTCATCAACAAAATCAATGACTGGTCATTTATTAGGAGCAGCTGGAGCTATAGAATCAGTAATATGTGTTAAAGCTTTAGAAGAAGGATTTATTCCACCAACAATAGGATATAAAGTTCCTGATGAAGATTGTGACTTAGATTATGTTGTAAATGAGGGTAGAGAAGTAGAATTAAATTATGTAATCAATAATGCATTAGGATTTGGTGGTCATAACGCATCATTATTATTTAAAAAGTGGGATTAGGAGTTGAAATTATGAATCTTAATGAAATTAAAGAGCTTATAGATAAAATCGATTCTTCTAATATTGCTTATTTTGAGGTTAAAGTAGATAATTCATATATAAAGATGGATAAATCTCTAACTAGAAATTTATTAGAAGAAAAGAAAGCTTCAAATCTAGAAGAAACAGAAAAAACTGATATATCAGAAGAAAAAAATGAATCAATTTCAAAGGTTGAGGAAGTCAAATCACAGCCTAAAGAAGAGATAATTCAAGATGAAGACTTATACTTAGTTACTTCACCTATGGTAGGTACATTCTATGAATCACCTGGAGTTGGAGAAAAGAGTTATGTTTCTATAGGAAGCAAAATTTCTTCAGGAGATGTTTTATGTATAGTTGAAGCAATGAAACTTATGAATGAAATTGAAAGTGAAGTATCTGGAGAAATTGTTGATATATTAGTTCAAAATGGAAATATGGTTGAATATGGTCAACCCTTATTTAAAGTTAGGAGAGCATAATTATGATGAATATAAATGAGATTAAAGAAATACTTCCTCATAGATATCCTTTTTTACTTGTTGATAAAGTAGAGGAGATAACTGAAAGTAAAGTTGTAGCATATAAGAATGTAACAATAAACGAACCTTTTTTTCAAGGACATTTTCCAGATTATCCAGTAATGCCAGGGGTTTTAATAGTAGAGGCCTTAGCTCAGGCAGGTGCTATAGCACTATTAAATAAAGAAGAGTTTAAAGGAAAAACTCCTTTCTTTGCAGGGATAGACAAAGTCAGATTTAAAAAACAAGTTTTACCAGGTGATACTCTAAGACTTGAAGTTGAAATAATAAAACTTAGAGGAAGCATTGGATTTGGTAAAGCTACGGCTACTGTAGATGGAAAAATCGCTTGTTCTGGAGAAATTATGTTTGCAATAGGTTAGGTGATTTAATTATGTTTAAAAAGATATTAATAGCAAATAGAGGTGAAATAGCTGTTAGAATAATACGTGCTTGTAGAGAATTAGGAATTCTTACTGTAGCTGTTTATTCTGAAATAGACAAAGATGCACTACATGTGCAGTTAGCTGATGAAGCAGTTTGTATAGGTCCATGGAATTCTAAAGAAAGTTACTTAAATATTCAAAATATATTAAGTGCTTGTGTTTTAACTGGGGCTGAAGCTATTCATCCTGGATTTGGTTTTTTATCTGAGAATCCAAGATTTGCTAAGATGTGTGAAGAGTGTAATATTGAGTTTATTGGCCCTAATTGGAGAGCTATAGAACTTATGGGAAACAAAGCTATGGCAAGAGAAATAATGAAAAAGGCTGATGTTCCTGTTGTACCTGGATATGAAGGTGAAATTGAAAGTCCAGAGTTTGCTTTAAAGATAGCTAAAAAAATAGAATTCCCTGTAATAGTAAAGGCTTCCTCAGGTGGTGGTGGAAAAGGAATAAGAATAGTTTATAAAGAAGAAGATTTTATTTCAAATTACAACACAGCTAAATCAGAGGCTCAAGCAAACTTTGGTGATGATAAAATTTACATTGAGAGATTTGTTGAAAATCCTAAACATATAGAAGTACAATTATTATGCGATAAGCATGGAAATGCCCTTCACCTTTTTGAGCGAGATTGTTCAGCTCAAAGAAAAAATCAAAAAGTTTTAGAAGAAGCTCCTTCATCAATTTTAAGTGATGAACAAAGGGATAAACTTGGTAAGATTGCAGTTAAAGCAGCTAAAGCTGTAAACTATAGCAATGTTGGAACAATTGAATTTTTACTAGATAAAAATGGTGAATTTTATTTTATGGAAATGAACACAAGAATACAAGTTGAACATCCTATAACTGAAATGATAACAGGTGTTGATCTTGTTAAGGAACAAATAAAAGTTGCATTTGGTAAGGAGTTAGAAATAACTCAAGATGATTTAAAGATAAATGGTCATTCCATAGAATGCAGAATAAATGCTGAAGATCCAAGTAAAAACTTTATGCCATGCCCTGGTTTAATAAAGGAAATTAATTTCCCAGGAGGATTTGGAGTTCGTTTAGATACAGCAATTTATTCTGGATATAAGATACCCCATTGTTATGATTCAATGATTGGTAAGCTAATAGTTCATGGTAAAGATAGAGAAGAGGCAATTTCTAAAATGAAAAGGGCTTTAGATGAATTTGCTATTGATGGTATAACAACTAACATAGACTATCACTTTTTAATATTGGATCATGAAGATTTTAAAAATGGTACTTATAATACTTCATTTTTATCTGAAAAGTTGGTGAATAAGTATGATTAAGAATTTATTAAATAAAAGAAAGTATATAACTGTTAGTTCAGTTGAATTAAATGATACTGAATTAAATGAAGATGAAAAACCAAATATACCCTCTGGTATGTGGAGCAAGTGTGAAAAGTGTGCAAAAATCTTATATACTGAAGATTTAAGAGAAAATTTTAATGTGTGTCCTAATTGTGGTCATCATTTTAAGTTAGGAGCATATGAAAGAATTAAATATTTAACAGATGAAAATACTTTTGTTGAGTTTGACAAAAAAATGGTTGGAAGAAATCCCTTAGATTTTAATGGATATGAAGAGAAGATTAAAGGATATCAAAAGAAAAGTCATGTTATTGAAGGGGTTGTAACAGGAGAAGCTTATATTGCTCAGAGAAAAGTAGTTCTTTGTGTAATGGATTCTAATTTTATGATGGGAAGTATGGGAACGGCTGTTGGTGAAAAGATTACTAGAGCCATTGAATATGCAACTAAAAATAGACTTCCTTTAATAATATTTACTTGCTCTGGTGGAGCGAGAATGCAAGAGGGAATATATTCTCTTATGCAAATGGCAAAGGTTAGTGGGGCAATTTATAGACATGGTAGAGAGAACTTATTATATATTACAGTATTAACAAATCCTACTACTGGTGGGGTAACTGCTAGCTTTGCCATGGAAGGCGATATCATATTAAGCGAGCCAGGATGTTTAGTTGGTTTTGCAGGTAGAAGGGTAATAGAAGGAACTATTAATGAAAAGTTACCTGATGATTTCCAAACTGCAGAATTTTTATTGGAAAAAGGATTTATAGATAAGATAGTACAAAGAAAAGATTTAAAACAAGTAATAACTTCTCTTTTAAGAATGCATGAGGTGGATTATGAGTAGAGAACTAATAAGAACAGCAGATGCATGGAATAAAGTAAAAATAGCTAGAGATCCTAATCGTCCTAATGCAAAATTTTATATAAATGAAATATTTGATGAATTTATAGAATTACATGGGGATAGAAACTTTGGAGATGATAAAGCAATAATTGGAGGAATAGCTCTTTTAAATAATCTAAGTTTTACTGTTATAGGCATATGCAAGGGTGAAAATACAAAGGAAAATATAAAAAGAAACTTTGGTATGCCTCACCCAGAAGGATATAGAAAAGCATTAAGACTTATGAAACAAGCAGAAAAATTTAAAAGGCCTGTTATTTGCTTTGTAGATACTCCAGGAGCTTTTTGTGGCATAGGTGCAGAAGAGAGAGGACAAGGGCAAGCTATAGCTCAAAACTTAGTTGAACTTATGGGATTAAAGGTTCCTGTAATATCAATAGTTATTGGAGAAGGTGGAAGTGGAGGTGCTTTAGCCTTAGCTGTTGCAGATAAAGTATTTATGCTAGAACACTCTATTTATTCTGTATTATCTCCAGAGGGCTTTGCATCTATATTGTGGAAAGATTCTTCTAGAGCTGAGGAAGCTGCTAGTGTAATGAAAATAACTGCTCAGGATTTAAAAAGCTTTAATATAATAGATAAAATAATAAAAGAACCTAGGGGAGGAGCACATAAAAATCCAATTAAAATGGCTCAAAACATTAAAAAGACAATTTTAGAAGCCTTAGGTGAAATGAAGGGTACTGATTTAGATACCTTATTAAATGAAAGATACAATAAATATAGAAATATAGAAAATAATCTATAATCATATAAAATAAAACACATGAGCTAAAAAACTCATGTGTTTTTTATTAAAATTAATTCCTCTTTAAATTAATATTTACTTAAAGAGAGGATTAAAATTTAGTTTGTAAGCATTTTTATTAGTATATCTATTATTGACTTGTTTTTCCTTAAGGCATCTACATAATCAGCAACGTGAAGTTTATAATACTCTTTGCCTTCATCTGTTATTCTATACATCTTTTTTGTTCTTTTATTTATAAAGTCATCCCCTATCCAATAACTTGTAACTAAGCCTTTTTGCTCTAAGTCATAAAGTGTATCATAAATTGTACTAGATGATACTGGGAATGGAAGAGGAGCACTAGAAAATTCATCTCTAAAAGCTTCTAAAACTTTATTACCAAAAACCTCATGTCCCTTTGAAAGTTCTTTTAGTACATAAAAAGAATATAATTGTTTTGCATTTATAATATTTCTTGGTGCGACCATACGAGTTCTTCTATCCAAAAAAACTTCACCTCCAATTTTACATTTTATATTATAAGTATAACTCAATTTATTCCAAAAAGTAATTAACAATTTGTGATTTCTTGAATATACTATACTATACAAAAGAAGTGAGGTGGAATATTATGTCAAGAAAATGTTGTTGCTCATGCAATTCTTGTAGAAGAAATTCTTGTGGATGTGGAAATAATTGTGGCGGCTGTGGAAACTGTGGTGGATTCAACAATTGCGGAGGATTTGGTAATTGTGGATTTGGAGCTTGTGGAGGATTTCCTTTACTTTGGCTTCTTCTATTAGGCTGTGGCGGTTTTGGAAACTGTGGCGGAAACTGGTTTTAATTAATATCTAATTTAAAATATAGATTAGTTGTATAAGATAGGAGGTTTTCTCCTATCTTATAATTTTTCATAAGTTTCTTTTAGTAATAAGGCATCTTTTTCTAAAAGAGGACTTTCACATATTATACATCCCTTTACTTTATAATCCTTAAGTGCCCTTAAGCATTCAATAAAGTTAAAATCACTTTCTAAAAAAGGTAAGTGGTTTCTTTCCCCTTTGTCTGTGTAGTGAATTCCAGACATATGAATATGTAAATCTTCTAAGGCTTCATTTCCTAAATTATCTTTTATATATTCTAAAATTTCTGCAAAATCTTTATATTCTTTTAAAGCACCAATTCCTCTAGCATGTATATGAGAAAAATCAATACATAATTTGCAAGATGGCACTTCTTTACATATATCAACTAATTCTTGTAGGTTTCCGAATTGAGTTCCCTTACCTGTAGTTTCTAATCTATAATCTACACCTTCATAAGGTAGTTTCTTTAAGTTTTTCTTTATTTCCTTTAAAGCTTCTTCTTTTGAGGCTTTTAAATAAAATCCTGGATGGAATACTAAGCTTCTACCTCCAACACTTTTTAATGCTTCAGCACCTTTAAGTATTCTTTCAATAGATTTTTCTTTCTTTTCCTCTTCTTCAGCATTTAAATTTATAAAATAAGAACCATGAGCTGAAAGATAAAAATCATTTTTTTCTTTAGCTTCTATTATTTTATCTCTGTTTTTAGCTGTAACATTAACGGATCTAACAAAAGGAAGCTCCATAGCTTCTAGTCCTATTTTTTTTAAGTATTCAATTCCTGTTGAGTAATTGAATTTCTGGCCCTCTTCACCTATTGGTAAACCTGAAATTCCAAATAAAAGTTTTTCCATGTTATCACCTCTTACTAAAGTATAGCAAAACACTAGGAATTCTTCAATAGAAAGGAATTATTATTTAATATGAATTATAATCTATCAAATTTATTAATTTATACATAATTTTTTAAGTTTTTTTCAGAAAAAATGCAATTATTCGAAATAAATATTGCATTTTACACTATAGTTATTTAAAATTATTAATAGAAACTATCATATGGAGTGTGAAAAATGGAAGAAAGATTGCAAAAATACATGGCAAGGTGTGGAGTAGCATCAAGAAGAAAATGTGAAGAAATAATTTGCAGTGGAAAAGTAAAGGTTAATGACATTGTTGTTGACTCCCTTGGGACTAAGGTTGATCCATCAGTAGATGTTGTTAGCGTTAATAATAAAGTAATACGTCCTGAGGAAAATAAAGTATATATAATGTTAAATAAGCCTGAAGGATATGTTACAACAAATAAAGATGAAAAAAATAGAAAGACCATATTAGATATAGTAAAGGTGAATGAAAGAATATATCCTATAGGACGTCTTGACTATGACAGTTCAGGATTACTTTTATTAACTAATGATGGAGATGTATACAATAAGATAATACATCCAAGAGTTAATTTAAATAAAGAATATATTGCCTTAGTAAAAGGAATTTTTACAGAGGAAGAAATGAATAAATTTAGAAAAGGCGTAGATATAGGAGACTATAAAACAGCAGAATGTGAAATAGAATTACTAGAAAAATACACAAATAGCTGTAAAGTTAAAATAATCATTCATGAAGGCAAAAATAGACAGATAAGAAGAATGTGTGCTGCCTTTAATCATGAAGTTGTTTCTTTAAAAAGAGAAGCTATTGGAAGCTTGACCTTAAAGAATTTAAAGAAAGGAGAATGGAGATATTTAAGTAGTTCAGAAGAGAATTATATAAAATCTCTATAGTAATTATGTTTAAATATGTATCTGATGTAAGTAATATATATCATAATATAATAACTTCTTTCATAGAAAATAAAAATATAGCAATAGATGCTACCTTAGGAAATGGTCATGATTGCGATTTTTTAAGTGAATTATTTAAAAAGGTATATGCCTTTGATATACAAGAAGAGGCAGTAAATTCATATAAATCAAAGAATAAAGAAAATGTTGAAGTTATTTTAGATTCACATGAAAACTTTGAAACCTACATAAAAGAAGAAAATGTTGATTGTATAGTTTATAACTTAGGATATCTTCCAGGTAATAATAAGGAAGTAACTACGGTTGCACATAGTACTTTAAAAAGTATAGAAATAGGATTAGATTTATTAGGTGATAATGGGTTAATGATAATAGCCCTTTATAGTGGACATGAGGAAGGTAAAATAGAGAAAGATGCCGTACTTCAGTTTACAAGTAAATTACCTAAAAATAAATATGGTGTTTTACATACGGAATTTACAAACAGAGCTAAGAGTGCACCTTCTTTAGTTGTTATTGAAAAGAAGTTTAAATAAGATTTAAGTAAGTATAGAGAGGATTTTTAAAATGGAAAGTCAAGATTTAATGAGATTAATTCAAGTTAAGTTTCCAAAGCTTAGTAAAGGACAAAAGCTTATAGCTGAATATATATTAAAGAATTATGATAAGGCTGCATTTATGACTGCTGCTAAATTAGGAAATAATGTTGGAGTAAGTGAATCTACAGTAGTTAGATTTGCTACAGAACTTGGTTTCTCAGGATATCCAAAGTTACAAAAAGCACTTCAAGAATTAATAAAGAATAAGTTAACATCTGTTCAAAGATTAGAGTTATCTAATGACTTTATAAGTGAAGAAAATGCTTTAAAGGGCGTTTTAAAAGCGGATATAGAAAATATAAGAGCAACATTAGAAAAGATAAATCATAAAACTTTTGATGAAGTGGTAAATGAAATATTCAAAGCTAAAAGAATATATATAATAGGACTTAGAAGTTCTACTGCTCTTGCAGAATTTTTAGGATTTTACTTAAATTTAATATTAGATAATGTAAGAGTAATTTCAAATGGAATAAGCGATACTTTTGAACAAATGCTTAACTTAGGGGAAGGTGACTTAGTTATAGGTATAGGTTTCCCAAGATATGCATTAAAAACAATAGATGCTTTAGAATTTGCTAAAACTAGAAATGCTAAAATAGTTTCTATTACAGATAGCTTAATTTCTCCTTTAGCATCTCAATCTGATCATACACTTATAGCTCAAAGTAATATGGCTTCATTTGTAGATTCATTAGTTGCACCTTTAAGTGTAATAAATGCATTAATCATAGCTGTTGGTATAAGAGAAAAAGAGAAGATAACATCAACATTTAGTGAGTTAGAAAAGATATGGAAAGACTATAATGTTTATTCATATAATAAAAATAATATAGAACCTTAATAAAAAGCTGTATAAAGGTATAAAGAACATATAAATTATTTTAAGATAGAGCATAAATTTTATTCTATTATATAATTTATAAGTTTCATAAATTATATCTTTATATAGCTTCATTTTTCGAAATTACATAGAATATTAAAGAAATGCATTTGTTGACAAATGTATTTAATAAAGTTTATTATTAGTTTGATTCAATTAAATTAAGGAGCTGATAAATTGGCTAAAGTAATAGTTATAGGCGCCGGTCCAGCAGGGATGATGGCAGCAATATCTGCAGCAGAAAATCATGAAGTTATTCTTTTAGAAGGTAATGAAAGAATAGGAAAAAAGCTATTTATTACTGGTAAAGGTAGATGTAATGTAACAAATGCAAAGGATATAAGTGAATTTTTTGATTTTATACCAGGGAATCCACATTTCTTGTATAGTGCATTATATACTTATACTAATATTGATGTAATGAACTTTTTTGAAAATGCTGGAGTTAAATTAAAGGTAGAAAGAGGATCAAGAGTTTTTCCAAATTCAGATAAATCTTCAGATATAATAAGTGGATTATCAAGAGGATTAAATGAAGCTTTGGTAGACTTAAGATTACATAGTAAAGTTAAAGATGTTATTTTTAATAACAATAAAATAGAAGCTGTTATTTTAGAAAATGGTTCAAAGGTTAAAGGTGACTATTTTATAATAACAACTGGGGGTAAGTCATATCCTCTTACTGGATCAACTGGAATAGGATTTGATTTAGCTAAAAAGATGGGTCACACTATAGTAGAACCAAAACCATCCTTAGTACCTATAGAAATAGAAGAGTCATGGGTTCGTGAATTACAGGGCCTATCTCTTAGAAATATAGAGCTTAAAATAAAGAATAAAAAGAATTCTAAAGTAGTTTATAGTGGGCAGGGAGAGATGCTATTTACTCATTTTGGAATATCAGGACCTCTTGTTTTAAGTGGTAGTAGATTCATAAAAGATGGTGAGAAATTTGAAATTTCTCTAGATTTAAAGCCTGCCTTAGAGGAAAAACAGTTAGATTTAAGGATTCAAAAGGATTTTAAAAAGAATTTAAATAAGGATTTTAAAAATTCTTTAGATGAACTTCTTCCAAAGAAACTTATACCTGTTATCATAGAGTTATCTAAAATAGATGAAAATAAAAAGGTTAACTCTATAACAAAGGAAGAGAGAAGAACATTATTAAATCTATTAAAGAATTTAACTTTTACAGTAAAAGGCTTAAGAGATATAGCAGAAGCTATTGTTACTGCTGGAGGGGTTTCAACTAAAGAAATAGACCCTTCAACAATGCAATCAAAGATTGTAGATAATCTTTACTTTGCAGGGGAAGTTATAGATGTAGATGCCTTTACAGGGGGATATAATGTTCAAATAGCCTTATCAACAGGATATTTAGCAGGAAAATCAATTTAATTTTAAAATTATAGTTGCTATAAAGTTAATAAAAATTTTAGTTAGTTTAGTAGAAACTTTATAGTAAACTTAAAGAGAGTATAAATTTTACAATGTTTTTATGAGAAAGGACTTAAGAATTATGAATAAACTAATTACAGTTGCTATTGATGGACCAGCAGGAGCTGGAAAAAGTACTATTGCTAAAATAATAGGAGAAAAATTTAATTTAATGTATATAAACACAGGATCTATGTATAGAGCTGTTACTTTAAAAGCCTTAGAAAATAATATTTCAGCTGAAGAAGTTGATAAATTATTAGTTATGATAGATGGAATGGATATGCATTTTGAAAATGATGAGCTTATATTAAATGGAGAAAATATAAACTCATTAATAACTATGCCTAACATAAGTAAAAATGTTTCAGCTTATGCTTCAATAAGAGAAGTAAGGGAAAGATTAGTTAATCTTATGAGAAAAATGGCCTTAAAATATAGCGTAATAATGGATGGTAGAGACATTGGAACAGTTGTATTAAAAGATGCTAATTTCAAATTTTTCTTAACTGCTAGCCCAGAAGAAAGAGCTGATAGAAGATATAAAGAGCTTATGGGAAAAGGTGTAGAAGTTAATTATGATGAAATATTACAAGATATAATAAAAAGAGATTACCTAGATTCTAATAGAGAAGTAGATCCTCTAAGAAAAGCTGAGGATGCTATTGAAATTGATACTACTGGCATAGGTATAATGGGAGTAGTTGAAAAAATATCTAGCTACATGGAGAAATAATATGGAAAGAAACGTAATTTTAGCTAAGAATGCTGGCTTTTGCTTTGGAGTAAAAAGAGCAGTTGATGAAGCTATAAAATATCAAAAAGAATTTGGAAAGAAAATATATACTTTAGGACCACTTATTCATAACAATGATGTTGTTAATTATTTAGAGGATAATGATATATTTGCAATTGAACTTTCAGATGCTGATTCTTTAAAGAAGGGGGATGTTGTACTTATAAGATCCCACGGGGTTAAAGAAAGTGTAATAAAAGATTTAACAGACAAGGGTTTAATTGTTAAAAATGCAACTTGTCCATATGTAACTAACATTCAACTAAAAGTTAAAAAATGTTATGAACAAGGATATAAGATAATAATTGTTGGGGATGAAAATCACCCAGAAGTTATTGGAATTAATGGCTGGTGTAATGATTCTGCCATAATAACAAATGGAAAAACAGAACTTGAAAATATTCCAGCAAAGGTTTGTGTAGTTTCACAAACTACTGAGAAAAAAGAAACTTGGAACAAGGTTTTAAATGAAATAGTAAGAGCAAGTAAAGAAATAGTTGCTTTTAACACTATTTGTTCAGCTACTGATGTTAGACAAAAAAGTGTACAAGAGCTTTCAAAAGAGGCTGATTTAGTTTTTGTTATAGGTGGAAAGAATAGTTCTAATACAACAAAATTATATGAAATATGCAAAAAGGAATGTCCTAAGAGCTATCATATAGAAAATGTTAAAGAATTAGATGAAAGCCTATTAGAAGATGAAAGTGTTAAAACTATAGGAATTACTGCTGGGGCTTCAACTCCAGATTGGATAATAAATGAAGTGATTTCTAAGATTAAAGAATTATAATTTTTAAATGTAATCCTGCAATTTAATTCATAATTATTTTGTACTACTGGTATTAAACTGGGAATTGTTTTATACTATAAATATATGACGAAGTTTTAGGAGTAGTAGTATGAATATAGTTAGATTTAATTTGTGGGATTATTTTAAATATGCAAGAATTTTAAATTTATCACTAAAAAGGCTATGTACTAATTATTTTGTCAAAGTAACTTATAAAAATGAGGTTTATATGCTTTGGGAAATAGATTATGTAGCAAACTTTGATGCATATATAAAAAAAATTACTAAGATAGGTAGCATGAGAAGTATTCCTGAAGAAAGTGGTGTTTTTTCAGAGTTTAATATAAGTAAATATATATATGAAACTGCAAAAGAAGATGAGGGAATTGATTTAAAAATTTATGGGTTTGAAAAGAGGGCTTCTAATATAATGTTAAAGATAGATATTTCTAATTTTAATAAAAAGAATAATGAAAATTTCACTTTCACCCATTTTGTAAAGGGAAGAGATGAAAGTATTCGTTGTAAGGTACAAAATGAGATCTTTTATGAAGAAAACAGAATTCCACTAAAAACAAAAGATATTGTTTATGAATGTAATAGAAAAGCTTTTTTAGAGGATTTAGCATTTTTTGAATTAAAAGATGATACAATAATTGGATATGGTCAAATATTACTTTTAAAGGATAAATACACTATTGCTAACTTTGGAATAATAGAGGAGTTTAGAGGTAAAGGATATGGTGAAGCTTTACTTATACACATATTAAATCAGGCTAAGATAAAAGGATTAAAGGAAGTATATATAAAGGTTAAGTCTGATAACATAAATGCTATAAATTTATATAAAAAGACTGGCTTTGAAGAAGCTTCTGAAATAAGTATATATGAATTGTTAGGATAAATTATATGTATAAAAATAAATCTTTAATAAAACTTACAAATCTATTCTGAGAAAATTTAGAACTTTTTCTTAAAGGATTTGTAAGTTTTATTATTGAGTTTATAAAAGAGAATCCGTTGGTACATAGGATATCTTAGTTTTGAATACACTATCTGTTAAATGGTTACTATAATAAGCACGATCGCTTATTTCTATGTTAGTTCCTTCTTGATTTGATTGATTTTCTTCTAGTTCTTTTAAATCATACATGGTATTCACCTCCTCTTTACTAGTATTAACAACTTTAGAAAATCTTATTTAGGAGTTAGCAAATATTTTAATATGGACAAATTTAGCTTATTATTATATAATAATTATTATTAATTAAAGAATGGAGTGCTTTTTTATGGAAAATAAAATTAGCTTAGTATATGAAAATGGAGAATTTACTGTCTACATAAATGATGAAGTAGTTACAGTTAATAAATATATGGATAATGCAATAGAGAAATTTACTCAAACAGTGCATAATAACGCTACACCAAAATCAATTAAGTGGGAAAGTATTGAAGAGGATTTAAAAGGAATTGATTTAAAAGATTTAGAGATAAATAGTGAATTTAAAACATTAACTTATAAGGATATGAAGTATTTCTACAGTACAGATAAAATCTTTAATATGCATGGTGGAAGAATGCAACAATTATTAGGAGGATATCAATTATTCTCATTTATAGTTAAGATGATTTCTGAAAAACATTTAGAAGATTATTTAGAAGTTTTAAACTTTTGTGAAGATATCTTAAGATGTAAGGTTACATACAGAACTCCAGGAAGTAACTTTATAGTTGGTAGCCCAGCTTTTAACTATGGATCAGCATCATATGATTTTGCTACTGGAAAAGTCAATAAGGGAGCTTCAATAGAAAAGATGTCTTTTGAAGATTTCAAAAAATATATATTTGATATAATAAAATAACCTTTGGTATTCCAAAGGTTATTTTTTATTTCAACATAATTTTACAATTTGTATATAAAATGATAAAATTATTTAAATAAAAGATGGAGGATTATGTATGAATTATTATTTTAGAAAGTTTTATAATGGGAATCTATTATGATTTTAGATGTATTTATATTCTCTATTATATGTATACCAATAAACATATTTTTAAAAAATAAATTTTATAGTAAGTATTTTAAAAGATATTTTCTAATAGCTTTATTTTTGAATTTTTTAGCTTTATTTTTAGGTTTAATATTCCATAAATATTTAGATGAATTTTTATACTTTATTTTAGTAAACTCCTCATATCTATCAGTAGTCTATAGAGGGAATTTAAAGCTTAATGATAAGTATATATTAAAACATTTAATTAAGGCATTTGTTTTTTTATTATTAGCATTACTTCTTATTTTTATAGTTGCATATTCATTTAAAATAACAATAAAATCAATTTACGGTTATTATCTTATTTTATTATTATATCCTATACAGGCATCATATCATCTATATAAAAATATTATGGAATTATATTACTTAAATCAAAAGTATATAAGAGATGAATATATAGAAGTTTAATAACTCCTTAAGTATATTACTATATAATATACTTAAGGAGAATGTTTATTTTTCAAGGGTTTTTAATGTTTTTATTATGAATTCAGGATCTCCAAATAGAGTAAAACGTGCTTTAGAAGATTCTTTTATATATTCATAAGAAAATTTAGCACCATTTTTAACAGCCTCTTCATCTTCATTTATTATTGTAATTAATTTTTTAGATAATTCTTTTCCTTCTAATATATTTTTACAATGAAGGTCTATTATAGTACAGATCTGTACTTCTTTTTGTGAATCTACATTTTTCCCTTCTAAAAAATCAAGTACTTCATTATTTTGGGTAGCTCTTACCTCTTCTTTAGATTTACTGTTATCAAAAAAGTTTTCAATATCCTTCATAGTAAATCTCCATTGCCCACCAATTTTCTTGCCTTCTAATATTCCATCTTTAAGATAGTTTCTAATGGTACGTGAAGTAAGTCTAGTCATCTTTGCTATGTCTTCAATAGTATAAAGTTTTTCAAAGTTATTCATATTCATACACCTCTCAATTCCTATATTTTCATTATATTTCATATATTTTCATATTTCAAGTATACAGATATAAAAATAGGGAATATAAAAAAACTAGAGAAGATAAATTTCTACTCTAGTTTTTTTGCTTATTTTGTTTTAAGTAATTTATGAAAATAAATATAAACTTAAAACAGAGCCTTTTTAAAATTCTTGATACTCACGTGGAATATCTCCTATAAATTCTCTATCAGTTAGGACAATATACCAGAATGTTAAGAATGCTATAAAAGAAAATATGATTCCTAATATAGTCATAAATAGTCCAAATCCAAAATTTCTAAGTATTCTATAAAATACAATTACAAAAAGTATAACTCTAGCAACTGGTATTAAATAAATTATAAAATATAAGTATGATAATCCTGCTAAATGTAACATCTGAAATTCTCCAAGTACAGGAAAGAACATCATCCATGAATGTTTTAAGTTAGCTTTCTTAGCCATAACATAACTTGGGTAGATTCTTATTAAGTAGAATATAAATGCAATTAAAATGCTCATATTGCTTGAATCGTATAATTCTTGAAAATACATAATAGTTTCCCTCCTTTGTTTTAATTATATCATAAAGTTTATAAAAAATTTAAAAACAGCTAATAATAAGAAGGTATTAATTATATGAAAAAAGGGCTTATTAGATAAACATATTTTAAGTTATATAGCTACTAAGCAATAAAATTATAAGTATTTATTTAAGTTACTTTAAATTGATAAAAATAAAAAAATACTATATGTTTAATAAAAAATTTTATTTATTAATGTATATATAATAAAAAAATCAAAGTAAATCTCCTTTTTAGCATACATATATGCATTAAGCTCAAATTGACAATAAATGTTTGTAGGTATACTCTAAAAACATAATTTAAAAAATTTTTGAGGAGATGATTTAGGTGTGCACTCACATACATATTTCTAGTGTTAACAATAATCTTTATTGGGGAAGAACTTTAGATACATCATTTAATCCATTTGAGGTTGGTTCTAAAATAACAATCGTTCCTAGAAACTTTACTTTAGAAACTCAAAGTAAACCTTGGAAAACTAAATACGCCTTTTTAGGTATAAATTTATGTGGATCTACTCTGTTTTTTGATGGAGTTAATGAAAAGGGGCTTGCTGGAGGTCTTTTATTTTTAAAGGCATGTACATGGGATAAGAAAGAAAATATAGAAAAGCAAGGACTTATAGCCATTAATAGTGGAGAAATAGTTACTTGGATTTTAAGCAACTTTGAAAGTGTTAGTGATATAAAAAATAACATATCAAAAGTTGTAGTAACATCTGATGATATTCCTTCATTAGGAGAGCTTGGAAAAGGTAATCCTATTACTGCACATTATACTTTCACAGATAAAATGGGAGAATCAGTTGTATTAGAACCAACAAACCATGGACATTTCCGTGTTTTTGATAATACTGTAGGGGTAATGGCTAATGATCCAACATTTGATTGGCATATGACTAATTTAGCAAATTATCTTCAAGTTCAAGGGTTTAATAAGCAACAAAATCATTTAAATAGCAAAACAGTTATTACACCAATTTCAAATGGTACAGGCTTACTTGGCTTACCTGGAGATTACACTTCACCATCAAGGTTTGTACGTGTAGCATATTTAAGAAATCTTATAGGGGACATTACTGACGAAGAAGCTCCAGCACGTTTATTTAGCATTTTAAATTCTGTTTGGGTTCCAAAGGATGTTGAACGTTTTTATGAAGATAAAAAAGAATCAGATTTTTCAAGTTATATGTGTGCATATGATCAAAGCTTAGGTAAGTTATATTTACGTGTGTTTAACGATATAGATACAAAAGAATTTTCTTTAGAAAATGTTAAAGAAAACGAATTAGTAACTTATTCAATTTAATGAATAAATTTTACATAACAAAAAAGTCTTAGAAATAAGACTTTTTTTATTTTAAATTCAGTTTGTTATTAGAAGCAATTCAATATTTTTGATTTATATAATAAGATTTAAAAAATCTATCTTTTAATAAAAATAAATTTTATGCTATAATACAACAGATAACAATTTAAATTGGAGGAAATGACATGACATTAGAAAATAACATGGATAAAAAACTCTTCTGTATTTCTACATACGGATGCCAAATGAATGAAGAAGATTCAGAAAAATTATCAGGGATGTTAAAATCTCAAGGATATGAAAGAACTGAAAATAAAGAAGAGGCTTCTATTATAATCTTTAATACATGTTGTGTAAGAGAAAATGCTGAAAATAAGGTTTTTGGTAATCTTGGACAACTTAAGCAATTAAAAAAGAAAAATCCTAACTTAGTAATAGCGATTTGTGGATGTATGATGCAACAAGTAGGTATGGCAGACAAAGTCTTAAAAACTTTCCCTTATGTTGACATAATATTTGGAACACATAATGCCCATAAATTCCCTGAATACCTACATAGAGTACTTCAAGAAGGTGTTCAAGTTAAGGAAATATTAAACAAAGAAGAAGGAATCGTTGAAGGATTACCTATAGATAGAAAGAGTGATGTTAAAGCATTCGTTACTATCATGTATGGATGTAACAACTTCTGTACATACTGTATAGTTCCTTACGTTAGAGGAAGAGAAAGAAGTAGAAAATCTGAGGATATCATAAAAGAAATAGAAGAATTAGTATCTCAAGGATATAAAGAAATAACTTTATTAGGACAAAACGTAAACTCATATGGAAAAGGATTAGAAGAAGATATAGATTTTGCTGGTCTTTTAAGAAAAGTTAATGAAGTTAAGGGTTTAGAGAGAGTTAGATTTATGACTTCTCATCCTAAGGATTTAAGTGATGATGTTATCATGGCTATAAAAGAATGTGATAAGCTTTGTGAACAAGTTCACTTACCAGTTCAAAGTGGATCATCAAGAATATTAAAAGAGATGAATAGACACTATGACAGAGAGTACTACTTAGATTTAGTTAAGAAAATAAAATCAGAAATACCAGATGTTACTTTAACAACTGATATAATCATTGGATTCCCAGGAGAAACTGAAGAGGACTTCTTAGATACATTAAGTCTTTGTGAAGAAGTTGGATATGATTCAGCATTTACATTTATCTATTCAAGAAGAAATCATACTCCTGCTGACAAAATGGAAAATCAAATTCCAGATGATATAAAGCATGATAGATTTAATAGATTAGTTGAAGCTATAAACAAAAAGGTTGTAATAAAAAATAAAGAATATGAAGGTAAGGTAGTTGAAGTTCTTGTTGAAGGACCAAGTAAGAATGATGAAACTAAATTAACTGGAAGAACTAGAAATGGTAAATTAGTTAACTTTGCTGGTGATGAAAAACTAGTAGGTGAATTAGTTAACTTAAAAATAGTTAGAGCACAACCATTCTCATTAATTGGTGAAATAGTAGAATAATTTAAAAGTGGGATGTATCAAGATGATTTTTGATACATCCCACTTAATTTTTATAAATTTGCAAGTAATCTTTCTTATTTAATTAGGGTGTATTTTTATTTTAGCTTATCTAGTAATATCTTTTTTAAATTTAAAAAAGGTTTCCTAGGCAATATTTGCTTATAAAAATCTAGCTTTTAATAAATTAATATAACTTATTTGGGGATAATATAGTTTGAAATAGTGAAATTATTCTTTATTACGAATTATATTTACTACTTATTAAAATAAAGTTCGTTAAAGCAAAAATATTTTTCTGTTGAATTTATCAGTGAAACTTTTCTTGCAACTTTGAAATGCAAGTGGTTTTTTAAAAAAATTGCATTTTTATTTTAAAAACACTTGATTTTAATAAATTATTGCAATATAATTAACTTATAAATTTCATTTTTTTAAAACGAAAAGGGGGACTTATTATGAAGATACCTTGTTCCATGATGACTCAACATCCGGATAATGTAGAAACTTATATTTCAATACAACAAGAACCAGCAGAAGCGATAAAAGGATTAACACCACAAGATAAAGGTGGTTTAGGAATAGAAGAAGTTATGATAGATTTTGAAGGAAAGTTAACACCTTACCATCAAACATCACAAATAGCATTAGGATTAATTTCAAATGGTATAATTCCAGGAAAAGACGTTAGGGTAACTCCTAGAATACCTAATGCAAATAAAGAATCAGTATTTAGACAACTTATGAGTATAATGTCTATAATTGAAACAAATGTTCAATCAAAAGAATTAACTGGAATTCCAGCAATCTCAGAGGTTGTTGTTCCTATGATTGAAACTGGTAAAGAAATTTCAGAGTTTCAAGATAGAGTTAACTCAGTAGTTGATATGGGGAATAAAAACTACAAAACTAAATTAGATTTAAATAGTGTTAGAATAATACCTCTAGTTGAGGATGTACCTGCACTAGCAAATATAGATAGAATATTAGATGAACATTACGAAATAGAAAAGAGTAAAGGACATGTTTTAAAAGATCTTAGAATAATGATAGCAAGATCTGATACAGCTATGTCATATGGATTAATTTCAGGAGTTTTATCAGTTCTTATGGCGGTTGATGGAGCTTATAAATGGGGAGAAAAACATGGTGTAACTATAAGCCCAATCTTAGGTTGTGGATCACTTCCATTTAGAGGCCATTTCTCAGAAGAAAACATAGATGAAATCCTTGCTACATATAGTGGAATTAAAACTTTCACATTCCAATCTGCTTTAAGATATGATCATGGTGAAGAAGCAACTAAACATGCAGTTAATGAATTAAAAGCAAAAATTGCAGAATCAAAACCTAGAAATTTCAGTGAAGAAGATAAAGATTTAATGAAAGAATTCATAGGAATCTGTTCAAAACATTATCTTCAAACATTCTTAAAGGTAATAGATACAGTTTCATTTGTATCTGACTTTATTCCTAAGAATAGAGATAGATTAACAAAAGCTAAAACTGGATTAGAATATAATAGAGAAGTAGCAAACTTAGACAACGTAGCAGATTTAGTTAAGGATGAAGTATTAAAACAAGAAATTCTTAGCATAGATAACTCAAAAGAATATGCAGTTCCAAGAGCTATATCATTTACTGGAGCTATGTACACATTAGGAATGCCACCTGAACTTATGGGAATGGGTAGAGCATTAAATGAAATAAAAACTAAGTATGGCCAAGAAGGTATAGATAAACTTTTAGAAATATACCCAATCTTAAGAAAAGACTTAGCATTTGCTGCTAGATTTGCAAATGGAGGAGTTTCTAAGAAGATAATAGATGAAGAGGCTAGACAAGAATATAAAGAAGACATGAAATATGTAAATGAAATTCTTAACCTTGGATTGGATTATGATTTCTTAAACGAAAATGAATTCTACCATACTTTACTTAAAACTACAAAACCTATAATTATGCACTTAATGGGACTTGAGGAAAATGTAATGCGTAACAGCACAGAAGAACTTAAAATCCTAAATGAGTGGATAGTAAGAATGGGTAAAGTAAGAGGAAGTATAGGCTAAAATATGTTTGGTATAAATTAGATATGAGGTAATTTATATAATTATACTATAACAAAAAAGTCAATAAACTTGATTTGAGACCAATAAATAATATTAATTAAAACCAAATAAATGAGGAATTTTATTAAGTGTATTAAAGCACTTCTTATTAGTTAGTTTTTAGCTAATTAATAGGAGGTGCTTTTTATTTTAGTAAATAATACTTATACAGTTGGTAATTCTAGAAAAAAGTTGCAGTTCGTTTATTTTAAAAAATAATAGTTGTGTATTCCAAAAATCCAGTTTTATGGAGCTACTACTCCTTCTGCTTGTCTTATATCAAACATCATTAATTTGTCATATGCTTGATTAAAGCTTTTTCTAGCTTGTTGTAATGTTAAACTATCTTCTGTTCTTGGATAAGCTTCTTTTGGATATTGCTCTGCAAAGTTATGAAATGATGTTTGAAGTTCTTCCATAATTTGTAAATATTCATCATCAAATATATAAATTTTATTATATTCTTCTATTGTGTCTACAATTTCTTTAAATGATTGGTCTGATTCTGGTAGCATGACTCCTATCATTTCCCAGTTGTCAGGAACTCCAACTTCTATAAATTCATTTACATTCATCTTATAAGTTTCTAATTCATTAACTATTCTATGCATTTCATTTATTATAATATTGGGTTGAGTATAAGCTTTTATCATTGTATCTCTTGTAGATACTGAATAAGGTATTATTAATTGCTCTTTGCAATCATCAGTTGCCATCATTAATACTGCATCTACTATTGCATTAGTTTTCTTAAGTTCATCATTATCCATTACTGATATTTCTGCTTTTGATAAGTTTAAGAATTTTTGATATTCTACTGTATTTAATTCATCATCTGTAAATTCATTTACACCTTCGAATTGTCTATTATTTTCTTTTGCCCAGTCATATTGTTTTTGTATTTCCGCATCTTTGTTTGATATTTCTATACATTGGTCTAGTTTAGTATTTATTGATTCTGGTGTTATGGGAGCTTCTCCACATCCAACTAAGCCTATTAATGATAATCCTGTTAATATAGCAACTAATAATTTTTTCATGATATATCTCCTTTAGAATTTTAGGGATTAATATTACAATATATTCTAAAGGATGGGATTTATTGAATTAGGGGATATGGAAATAACTTTAGAATGGATTGAATTTTTATTAAAGTACGGTAAGTAAATTTTTAGAACTTAGATTAATTCTAAGGTCTTTTTTCAACAAATATGAGATTACTGCAAAAATGAAAGAATTAAATTAAAAATCACTTTGGATTGAAAAAAAGAAAGGTGACTTATATTATTGCCCTAAATGCAGAGAGTATTTAGAAAAAGATAAATTTCATAATAGCAAAGCTTCTAAATATGGGATAACTAGTTATTGCAAATCATGTGATAAAATAAGAAGACGTATAGAGTTTGAAAAAAGAGCTTTAGCTGAGGTGTTAGGAGTTCAAAGAACGAAAGAAGAAGTAAATAGGGGCAAGTTTAAAAAATGCAACAAATGTGGTGAAACTAAATCTATAGAATAATTCAATTTGGCTAGAAAAAACAAACAGCTTCAAAGTCAATGTAAAAAATGTCATAGTGAAAGTATTATAAAATCAACTTTAAATAGAATAGAGAAGCGTTGTTATTAGCGTAAATAAAGCATATGATGAAAAATATTCTGATAAATGAAATAAAAAAATCTAATGGAATAGAGGATCTAAGTGTTGAAGATTTGGATGATTTATTTGATATAGAAGCATTTAGATTTTAATTATAAATAATAGAGAGTATATCTAAGGGTATGCTCTTTTCTTATGCCTAAAAATAAATTCATTGTAATAAAACTAGACACTTCGGAAATCATAATTAAGCTTTCATATAAGTACAATAGTATTGAACTATATATAACACATATTGTAGCTATATTTTATGATGTTAAAGTTTTAGCAAATAAACAAAATAATAAACAATATGCATTGTTAAAAACATGTATATCATTATAAACTTTACATAATATACATAACTTGTTAATATTAAATTGAGATTTTAATATAACGGGGAGAATTAAATGAAAACAAACGCTATTAACTTATTTAACTTTGTGCTTTTTATATCTTTTTCATGTATTTTTATAAAGAATTGGTTTATTTATAAGAGATCATTTTCTAATGAATCCTATTATATTAATCCAAGCAGAAAAAAAGATATACAAAAGCTTACATTATTTAAATTTTTATCTGTAATTATACAGTTAACAGTAGTTGCAACTTTACAATTAATATTATTTTTTTATACAAACAAAATTAATTTTTTTAATATAGCAGCTTTATATTTTTTAATATATGCTTTTAATTTATCTATCTCTATAAATAACGATTATATTTATAGAAATTTTAAATTAATAAAAAAGTCTGACATAGATTATTTTAATTTAGATTATAAAAATAATATTGTTAAGATATATTTAAAAGGTAAAAAGAAACCAATTATAATAGCATTTAAAAAAGATTTATCTAATTTTGCAAAAATTTTAAATAAATTAGGATATAAAGAACTTTTGACTAGGAAAAATTTTTAATACTACTTTATAATAAAAGTTTCAGTGTTATTAACTTTAAATAAAGAAAATATATTATTTTAATTACAAGAAATATTTAAAAAACCAGTTGATTTCCATAAAAATAGTTTACATAATATACATAATTTGTTAATATTAAATTATAAAGTATTATGGGAGGGATTATTTATGGATAAAAAATTTTGGTCAATAACAACAAATGGTAAAAGTTTAATTTTTTATAAAAAGACTTGAAAGTTAAGGCTAAATTAAAACTTTAAAAAAGTGCTAATTTAAAACTAAATTTCTTAAGTATTATTTATTGAGTATTATTTATTGAGTATTATTAATAAGAAAGCCCTATATAAAATTTAAAAAGTATAGGCTTAGATTATTCAAGACGGCGAGATATGGTAATTGATGAATTAAAGGATTAATGCAATAGAAATCATCAAAATACTAAATTTAAAAGAGGTGTTGAGTAATGGATTTAAACAAATTAAAGCAAAATAATATAAGAGAGATGGAAGTAGAAGAATGTAAAAAGGAAATAGATAGAACAGTTAGAGAGTTACTATCTATTAAAGAAAAGTTTTATAATGCACAAAACAAAGTAATTGCAAATGAAAATAGAAAGATTGATGAATTTTTAACTGAAGAATTAGGATTTGTAAAAGATATTAAAGAAAATTTTGTTGATTACAGATTAGAAAATGAAGAAGTAGGAAAAATAAGAATTGAGGTTTGTAACAATTATCTTAAAATACAGGGTAAAGAGTACAGATTTTGGTTGGATACAGACTTTAATTTATGCAAGTTAAATTGGGCTATTAAAGAAGATTTTGGTTATGAGCATTTAGATAGAGGATATAAAATTCAAGGTAGAGAGAATTGGAATAAAGAATTAAAAGAATTAATGAAGGTTAAAAAAGTTTATGAGGACACTGATTTTGAACTTATGAAACTAGAAGGAGATATCTTTTATTTTGTTATAGAAGATAAAGAAAATTATAGAAAAATAAAAGCAAAATCCTTAGTAGACTTTATAAAAGAACAGTTAGAAGAAATTTAATTATATAGTAATTTAAAGAGTATCCAAGAGTGGATACTCTTTTTTATATTTAAAAAGAGTAATATTAAATGTTATAATATTTCTATGTAAACAGTATACGGGGGTAAGAGGTAATGGGGTTATTTAGTAAAAATAAAGAAAGAAAAGGTTATACTTCTATTGATTCCTATTTAAAAGAAAATAACTTAGATAATGATATTAAATCTGTGACAAATGTTAATATATTTTTTATGGATGGAGAAGAAGAGGATTTTTATTTAGAAGATCATATGCTTTTAAAATTTAAAAACTTCATAGAAAATCCAGAGAAAGATTTTTTAATATTGAAATATTATTCCTCATTGTATAGTGATGGTTTTAGCCTTGAAGAAATTACTTTAATGAGACATGGAATATGTAGATTTAGAATTGATAGTGAAAAGGAAAATATACTTGTATCAGATTCATAAAAAATTAACTTTAGTAAAAAGGGGCAATTTTGAAAAAGAGATTTTATTCAACTTAAGAAATAGAATCTCTTTTATTTTAAAATTATGATTCAAATTAAAAGTAAAGATTTATTTGGAAATAATTGTGATTTTTTTATTTATAAATTATTAAGTATGTGAAAATTTTAAATATTTATTATTTATATTTTTTTAAAAATACCTTATAATTTAAGTGATTATTCTATAATTCAATTTAAATATTAACAAATTAACAAAAATTTACCTGTAAGGTGTTGAAATTGATTCTCAAAAACTTTACAATGTGATGAAAATGTGTTAAATTTAGATTGATAAAGATTTTCAATTAAGAAAGAGGGGGTAGACCATATGTTTAAACAATGGGAAGGCTTTAAAGAAGGAGTATGGCAAAATGGAATAGATGTTAGAAACTTCATACAAAAGAACTATACTGCATATGAGGGAGACAAGAGTTTCTTAGAAGGAACAACAAAAAGAACTGATGCAGTTTTAGAAAAAGCTCAAAAGTTAATTATAGAAGAAATAGAAAAAGGCATTATAGATGTTGCTACAGATAGAGTATCTGGAATAGACAATTATGAGCCTGGATATTTAGATAAAGATAACGAAGTTATCGTTGGTTTCCAAACAGATGCACCACTTAAAAGAATAGTTAATCCTTTCGGTGGAATGAGAATGGTTGAAAGTTCTTTAAAAGAATACGGCTATGAATTAGATAGCAGTATAAGAGAACACTTTAACGCTTATAGAAAAACTCATAACCAAGGTGTATTCGATGCATACTCAGCTGAAACAAGAGCTGCAAGATCTGCGGGTCTTTTAACTGGTCTTCCAGATGCTTATGGTAGAGGAAGAATTATAGGTGACTATAGAAGAATTGCCCTTTACGGTATAGATTATCTAATAGAAGAAAAGAAAAAAGATTATGCTAATATATCATTTGAAAGCGAAGGCTCAGTAGAAGAATATATTCAATTAAGAGAGAATGTTTCAGAGCAAATAAGAGCTTTAGAAGCAATAAAGTCAATGGCTGCAAGATATGGCTTTGATATATCTAAACCAGCTGCAAACGCTAAGGAAGCAGTTCAATTCTTATACTTTGGATACTTAGCTGCAGTTAAAGAAAACAATGGAGCAGCAATGTCTCTAGGAAGAACTTCTACTTTCTTAGATATTTTCATAGAAAGAGATCTTAAGGCTGGAACTTTAACTGAGTTAGAAGCTCAAGAATTAATAGATCAATTTATAATAAAATTAAGATTAGTTAGACACTTAAGAACTCCTGAGTATAATGATTTATTTGCTGGAGACCCAACTTGGGTAACAGAAGGTATTGGAGGTATGGGTGTAAATGGTAAACCATTAGTAACTAAAAACTCATTTAGATATCTTCAAACTTTAATAAACTTAGGACCTGCTCCAGAACCAAATATGACTGTTTTATGGTCAGATAGATTACCAGAAGGATTCAAAAAATTCTGTGCTGAGGTATCAATTAAAACTGACTCAATTCAATATGAAAATGATGAGTTAATGAGACCTATATACGGAGATGATTACTCAATAGCTTGTTGTGTATCAGCAATGCAAATTGGTAAGCAAATGCAATTCTTCGGAGCTAGAACTAACTTAGCTAAAGCTTTACTTTACACTATAAATGGTGGTATTGATGAAAAATCAGGTAAAGTTGTTATTAAAGGTTTAGAGCCAATAACAGACGAAGTTTTAGATTATGATAAATTAAGAGCTAACTATGATAAAGTTTTGGAGTACGTTGCTAAGCTTTATGTAGATACAATGAATGTTATCCACTACATGCATGATAAATATGCTTATGAAGCTGGACAAATGGCTTTACATGATACTCATGTAGGAAGATTAATGGCATTTGGTATAGCTGGTTTATCAGTTGTAGCTGACTCATTAAGCGCAGTTAAATTCGCTAAAGTTAAACCTATAAGAGAAAATGGAATAGCTGTAGACTTTGAAATCGAAGGTGACTTCCCTAAATACGGAAATGATGATGATAGAGTTGACGATTTAGCTGTAGAAATAGTTAGAAAGTTCTCAAGTGAGCTTAAGAAACATCCATTATATAGAGGTGCTAAGCACACATTATCAATCTTAACTATTACTTCAAACGTAGTTTATGGTAAGAAAACAGGTTCAACTCCAGATGGAAGAAAAGCTGGTGAAGCATTTGCTCCAGGAGCTAACCCAATGCATGGAAGAGATAACAGTGGAGCTTTAGCTAGCTTAAACTCAGTTGCTAAAATTCCATACTGTGAAGTTTGTGAAGATGGTGTATCAAACACATTCTCAATCGTTCCAGATGCTTTAGGAAAAGAAGAAGATTCTAGAATAGATAACTTAGTTGCTATTATGGATGGTTACTTCAAACAAGGAGCTCACCATCTAAATGTTAATGTATTTAACAGAGAAACTTTAATGGACGCTATGGAGCATCCTGAAAAGTATCCAACATTAACAATCAGAGTATCAGGTTATGCTGTTAATTTCAATAGATTAACTAGAAATCAACAATTAGAGGTTATAAGCAGAACATTCCACGATTCTCTATAATCTTATATAATAAGAGTGTATAAGGTGAAGGCTTTATACACTCTTTTTTGAAATGTTTACCGTAAGGAGGGACAGCATTATGGTTAAAGGAAGAATTCATTCATTAGAAACTATGGGCTTAGTAGATGGACCTGGTATAAGATTTGTAGTTTTTATGCAAGGCTGTGGAATAAGATGTGCTTTTTGTCATAATCCAGATACTTGGTGTAAAGATAAGGGGACTGAATATACTCCAGAGGAGCTTGTAAATAAGATAAAAAGATTTAAAACATATTTTAATGCATCAGGTGGTGGTGTTACTTTCTCAGGTGGAGAGCCTCTTCTTCAACCAGAATTTTTATTAGAATGTTTAAAATTATGTAAGAAGGAAGGAATACATACCACATTAGATACTGCAGGTGTGGGATTAGGAAATTACGAAGAAATTCTTGAATATGTTGACCTTATATTATTTGATGTAAAGGAAACTGATCCTGAAAAATATAAAAATTTAGTAAGAGTTCCAATAGATAAATCCTTAGAGTTTCTAAAGGTAGCTCAGTCCATGAATAAAAAAATGTGGATAAGACATGTTGTAGTTCCTGGATATACAGATAATAAAGAAGATTTAATGAGAATTAAGAATTTTGTAGATGGTCTTAATAATATAGAAAAGGTTGAACTTTTACCTTATCATGTTTTAGGTGTAAATAAATATGAAGGGCTTAATATTCCATATAGATTAGAGGGAGTTCCACCTTTAGATAAAAAGTGGTTAAAAGAACTTGAAAAAGAAATATTTAATTAATATAATTATTTAGATAAAAACTAAAGTCTAATTTTAGGCTTTAGTTTTTTCTTACATAAAAAATATGTTAGAATAATTAGTATGACATAATTAACATTTTAAAAAAATCAAAGTATATTTTATTAACTTTTTAAAGAAAAGTTTTTAGGCTTTAGTAATTAAATAAAAAGAATTTATATTTAAAAGTTATAATAGTTATTGATTATGATATTTTAGAAAATGTTATAAGGTTTTAGCATATAGAAATGATGGAGGTACTAAAATGAAGCTGACTCCGATGATGAGGCAATATTTTGAGATAAAGGAAAATTATAAGGATTGTATTCTATTTTTTAGACTTGGAGACTTCTATGAGATGTTCTTTGAGGATGCAGAAACAGCTGCAAGGGAATTAGAATTAGTTCTTACTGGAAGAGATTGTGGCTTAGAAAAAAGAGCACCTATGTGTGGAATTCCGTTTCATGCATCTAATTCATATATAGGAAGATTAGTAGCTAAGGGGTATAAGGTTGCTATTTGTGAACAAGTTGAAGATCCTAAATTTGCTAAAGGAATTGTTAAAAGAGATGTTATAAAGGTTATAACTCCTGGAACATATACAGATTCTTCTTTTGTTGAGGAAACAAAAAATAATTATATAATGACTATTTATGCAGACTTAGAGAGAAATAGATGTTCACTAGCTATAACAGATATTTCTACTGGAGATTTCTTAGCTACAGAGGGAGAATTAGAAAAGGGAGTTATTTTAGATGAAATATCTAAGTTTAATCCTAAAGAAATAATACTTTTAGATTCTTTAGATCAAGAGCTTATAAAAGATATAACATTAACTACTCCAGCTTTAATAAGTAGAAAGCCTATAGAATATTTTGAGGAAAACTTTGAGGAAGTATTAAATAATCAATTTGGAGAAAAATCAAACTCTCTAAGTTTAATGGTTAAGAAATCAAGTAATGCTTTAGTTAAATACATACTAGACACTCAAAAAATAAGCTTAACCAATATAAATGATATAGAAGTATATAGTTTGGTTGACTTTATGACTATAGATTTAAGTTCTAGAAGAAATTTAGAGCTTACAGAGAATCTAAGAGAAAAAAGCAAGAAGGGTTCTCTTCTTTGGGTATTAGATAAGACAGAAACTTCTATGGGAAGTAGAATGCTTAGAAGATGGATTGAAGAACCTCTTGTTAATAAGGAAAAGATAACTTTAAGATTAAATGCTGTAGAAGAATTATTTAATGATCTTTCTTTAAATGACTCTCTTAAGGAAGCTTTACATGATATTTATGATATAGAGAGAATATTAGGGAAAATTTCAAATAAAAATGCTAATGCTAAGGATTTAATAGCATTAAAAACATCTATAGGTAAAATTCCTAATGTAAAAGGAATTATAGAAAATTGCACTTCAAGTCTTCTAAAGAATTATCACCATAATTTAGATGACTTAAGAGATATTTATGATCTTTTAGAAAAATCTATAAAAGAAGATCCATCCCTAACATTAAAAGATGGTGATTTAATAAAAGATGGATTTAATGGTGAAATAGATGAATTAAGACTTGCTAAGACTAACGGTAAGGATTGGATATCTAGCTTAGAAAATAGAGAAAGAGAGTTTACTGGCATAAAATCTTTAAAGGTAGGATTTAATAAGGTCTTTGGTTATTATATAGAAATATCTAAGGCTAATTATAGTTCTATTCCTGAAGGAAGATATATAAGAAAGCAAACTTTAGCTAATGCAGAGAGATTTATTACTCCAGAACTTAAGGAAATAGAAGAAAAACTTTTAGGAGCTAGTGAAAAACTTTGCTCTTTAGAATATGATATTTTCCTAGATATAAGAAATGAAGTTGAAAATCATATAGATAGACTAAAAACTACTGCTAAGATAATTGCTGAGTTAGATTGTATAAGCAATTTAGCCTTTGTAGCTTTAGAAAATGATTTTATAAAACCTGAAATTAATGAAGATGGGGAAACTAAAATAGAAAATGGAAGACACCCTGTTGTTGAAAAGGTAATTCCTAAGGGAGAGTTTATTCCTAATGACACTATTATAAATAAAGATGATAATCAACTTCTTATAATAACAGGGCCTAATATGGCTGGTAAATCAACATATATGAGACAGGTAGCTATTATTACTTTAATGTGTCAAATAGGTTCCTTTGTGCCAGCTAGTAAGGCTAATATAAGTGTAGTAGATAAAATCTTTACTAGAATAGGAGCTTCTGATGATTTAGCAGGTGGTAAAAGTACATTTATGGTTGAAATGTGGGAAGTTTCTAACATTTTAAAAAATGCTACAGAAAATAGCTTGGTTCTTTTAGATGAAGTTGGAAGAGGAACGAGTACATATGATGGATTAAGTATAGCTTGGTCTGTTATAGAGTATATATGTAAAAATAAAAATTTAAGATGTAAAACTCTTTTTGCTACTCATTATCATGAGTTAACTAAATTAGAAGGAGAAATTCACGGAGTTAGAAATTATTCAGTAGCTGTGAAGGAAGTTGATAACAATATTATCTTCTTAAGAAAAATAATAGAAGGTGGAGCAGATCAATCTTATGGTATTGAGGTTGCTAAACTTGCTGGTATTCCAGATGAGGTAATAAATAGAGCTAAGGAAATCTTAGAAACTCTTGAAATGGAATCTTCAAAGGATAACTTAGATTTAGCTCTTAAAGAAGTAAATGCTTCAAAAGAAGACATAGAAGAAGCCTCTATTACAACCTCTTATGAAGTTAAAGAAACCCTAGTAGAAGAGGATAAAATTGAAATTAAAGAAGAAGTTATTTCAAAAGCTTCAGAGGCTAAAACACATAAAAAAGAAGATGATCAAATACAATTAGATTTTTCTGCCATAGGAAAAGATAATTTGATAAAAGAACTTTCAGAAGTTGATATTTTATCTTTAAATCCTATGGAGGCTATGAATAGATTATATGCTCTAGTTAAAGAAGCTAAAAATTTAATTTAGCTTATGGGAAGGAGCTGTTATAAATTTTGAATAGAATAAATATTTTAAATGCAGATACAGCAAATAAAATAGCAGCAGGAGAGGTTGTTGAAAGACCCTCTTCTGTGGTTAAAGAACTTGTAGAAAATTCATTAGATGCAGGGGCTAAAAATATAACTATAGAGATTCAAAATGGTGGAGAATCTCTTATAAAAATAATAGATGATGGCTCAGGGGTTCATCCAGAGGATGTTGAAAAAGCTTTTAATCCTCATGCTACAAGTAAAATAAAAGATACTTATGATATTTTTAGTATAAATACCCTTGGATTTAGAGGAGAAGCTTTGCCTAGTATAGCTTCTATAGCAAGGGTTGATTTTAAGAGTAAAGTATCAGACTTTGACATGGGTAAGGAATTAGTAATTAGCGGGGGAGAAAAAGAATCTTTAACGGATTGTTCTATGAATAGAGGAACTCAAATAGAAGTTAGGGATTTATTCTTTAATGTACCTGCTAGAAAGAAGTTTTTAAAGACAACGGCTAGAGAAAGTGCCTTAATAAATGACTTAGTAAACAGAATTTCACTAGCTAACCCAGATGTATCATTTAAATTATTTAATAACAATAAAAAGATTTTAAATACTTATGGCAATGGAAAATTAATAGATGTTATAAGAACTATTTATGGTAAGTCCACTGCTGAAAATTTAATATATTTTGAAGAGCATAAGGACACAGCTTCTGTTTATGGATTTATAGGAAATGATACCTTAGCAAGAGCCTCTAGAAATAATCAAAGTCTTTTTGTAAATAAGAGATATGTAAAAAATAGAAGCTTAACTGTAGCTGTGGAAAATGCCTTTAGATCCTTTAATGTTACAGGTAAGTTTCCATTCTTCGTATTATTTATAGATACTTATCCAGAGCTTATAGATGTTAACATACATCCAACAAAATCTGAAATTAAATTTAAAGATGAACGTTTTATATTCAAGGTAGTCTTTGATGCTGTTCATTCAGCTATGAGGGAATATGTAAAAGATACCTTTACTCTTCCAGAAGAAGAGGAGAAAAAATTTGAAGCTTTAAAAGAAGAAGTTATTCAGGAAAGCTTAGATGAGGAAATAAGTACCTTAGAAAAGTTAAAAGAAAATATAAATTATAAGGTAAGTGAGGATAGAAAGAAGGAAGAGATTTATTCTTATAATCCCTCTAAGGATTATGAAGCTAAAACAGAGGTTAATATTCCAGTAGATTTCTTATCAAAAGAAAATCAGGAGGAATCTTTTAGTATTAATAACTCTTTAGAAAATAATAATTTTAAAGAAGGTTCAGCTAAAAGAGAGATTTCATATGATCCTATACTTATAAAAAATGAACTTAAAGATAAAGTAAGTGAAAGTACTTCTGAATCACTTGAAAGAAGTGACTATAAATGTAATAAGAATGAATATGGAAATTCCATAGAGGAAATAATTTATAGAGAAGCAAAATTCCCTAAGCTAAGAGTTATTGGTCAATTTAATAAAACCTATATATTAGCTGAGTATGATTCTACTTTATATTTAATAGACCAACATGCAGCTCATGAGAAGATTTTATTTGAGAAGTATTCTTCAGATATAGCTAAAAAGAGGGTTGAAATTCAGCCTCTAATGATTCCACTAGTAGTAACCTTACCTACAGAGGATTATCTTTATTATGATGAAAATAAAGAGATTTTTGAAAAGGCAGGATTTAAAATAAGCGATTTTGGTGATAATTCTATAAGAATTGAAGAGGTACCATACTTTTTAGATAAATTAAATCCAACAGAGCTAATAACATCTATGATAAATAACTTGAAGAAAATGGGTACTGGAGAAACTGTAGAGGTTAAATATAATAAAATAGCATCTATGTCCTGTAGGGCGGCAGTTAAGGCTAATGATGTTTTAAGCATATTAGAAATGGAAAACTTAATAGAGGATTTAAGATACATAAATGATCCTTTCCACTGTCCACATGGACGTCCAACTATAATTAAATTTACCAGTTATGAATTAGATAAGAAGTTTAAAAGAATAACTTAAGGAGAGAGACAGTTTAAATGAATAATAATTTACTTATTATTGCTGGGCCAACAGCCGTAGGGAAAAGTGACCTTTCAGTAGATCTAGCAAAGAAGCTAAATGGTGAAATAATATCTGTTGACTCTATGCAAATATATAAATACATGGATATAGGTTCAGCTAAAATTTCTAAGGAAGAAATGGGAGGCGTCCCTCACTATTTAATAGATTTTGTTGATCCTAGTAAGGAGTTTAGTGTAGCTGAATTTAAAGACTTAGCTACAGAAAAAATTAAAGATATACAAAGTAGAGGAAAACTTCCTATATTAGTAGGAGGAACTGGACTATATATAAATTCAATCATATGCAATATGAATTTTGCAGAAAGTGATAAGGATGAAGAGTATAGAGAAGAGCTTGAAAAAATAGCTAATGAGCATGGAAATGAATATTTACATGAGATGCTAAAAGATATTGATTTAGAAAGCTATAATTCAATACATTTTAATAATAGAAAAAGAGTAATTAGGGCATTAGAAACTTATAAGTTAACTGGAAAACCATTTTCATCTTTTAAAGCTAAGAATAGTATTTATGAAACTCCATATAATATATATTATTATGTACTTAATATGGATAGAGCAAAGCTTTATGACAGAATAAACAAAAGAGTTGATATAATGTTTGAAAAAGGTCTTTTAGAAGAGGTTAAGAATCTTAAAGCCATGGGATTAACTGATGATATGCAGTCTATGAAAGGTATAGGATACAAAGAAGTTTTATATTATCTTGATGGTAAAATCTCTTTAGAACAATGCATAGAGATGATTAAGCAAGGTAGCAGAAACTATGCTAAACGTCAGCTTACTTGGTTTAGAAAGGATCCTAGAGCTATATTTATAGATAAAGATACTTTCGCCTCTGAAGAAGATATTTCTTCCAAAATTATTAATGACATAATAAATTCTTAGGTTTATAATTAAATTATATTAAAAATTTATGGAGGGCAATAGAATGAATAAGTCAATCAATAACCTACAAGATATATTCTTAAACAATGCAAGAAAGGAAAGAATTCCTGTAACAATATTTTTAGTAAATGGGGTTCAATTAAAGGGTATCGTTAAAGGGTTCGATAGCTTTACAGTAGTTTTAGATAGTGATGGAAAGCAACAATTAGTTTATAAACATGCTATAAGCACAGTATCACCAGCTAAACCTATTTTATTTAATAACGCGCAAGTTTTTGATAATTAAATATAGAAAAGAAAAATAGGTAAACCCTAGATGGTTTGCCTATTTTTTTTCTATATGATAAGATTTATAAATGTACGATATTTTAATAATGCGGGGGTATAATAATGCTTAATGCAACTATAGAATTACTAAAAAAACAATATGGTTTCACAGATGAAACTATAAAGCTTTATAATCAAGCTATAATTGATGTAGAAAATGAATTTAAAATATATGATGAAATAAGAGAATATAATCAATTAAAAGTTCTTAAGGCTTTCCAAGAGGAAAGAATTTCAGATAATCATTTTACTAATTCAACAGGATATGGTTATGGTGATATTGGAAGAGACACTTTAGATTTAGTTTATGCTAGAATCTTTAATGCTGAAAAAGCTTTAGTTAGACCACATTTTGTTAATGGAACTCATGCTTTAGGAACAGCTTTATTTGGAAACTTAAGACCTGGAGATACTATATTAGCTGTTACTGGTAGCCCTTATGATACTTTACACAGTGTAATTGGTATAAGCGGAGAAGAAAATATAGGCTCTTTAAAAGAGTACGGTGTTAATTATAAGCAAGTAGATCTTGTAGATGGAAAGATTAACATAAAAAAAGCTTTAGAAATGATTAAAGATGATGAATCAATAAAGTTAATACATATGCAAAGATCAACTGGATACGGCTTTAGAAATGCCTTCCAAGTTAAAGAATTAGGAGAAGCAATAAAAGCTATAAAAGAATTAAGAGAAGACTTAATAGTATTTGTTGATAATTGTTATGGAGAGTTTATAGACATAATAGAACCTACAGATGTTGGTGCTGATTTAATAGCAGGATCATTAATTAAAAACATAGGTGGAGGAATAGCTCCAACTGGTGGATACATAGTAGGAAAAGAAAAATATGTAGAGCAAGCATCTTATAGACTTACTGTACCTGGTATAGGAGCTGAGTGTGGATGTACATTTGGAGTGATGAAAGATTTCTACCAAGGATTATTCTTAGCTCCTCATGTTGCTATAGAAGCATTAAAAGGAGCAATATTCTGTGCTAGAATAATGGAACTTGCTGGATTTGAAGTTCTTCCTAAATATAATGACAAGAGAAGTGACATAATTCAGGCTATAAAATTCAATGATAAAGAAAAACTTATAAAATTCTGTAAGGGTGTTCAATATGCTTCGCCAATAGATTCTTTCGTTGAATGTGAACCATGGGCTATGCCAGGGTATTCAGATGAGGTTATTATGGCAGCTGGTGCCTTCATTCAAGGTTCTTCTATAGAACTTTCAGCAGATGCACCTATAAGAGAGCCATATATAGCTTATTTACAAGGTGGATTAACTTTTGACCATGCTAAAATAGGTGTATTAATAGCTTTAAATAACATTTTTAAATAATATGCTAATTTAAATTAGTAAATACAAAAATTAACATAGGCTTTTATCAAAAAATAATAAGATTTACAAAGATATTTCTTCAAAATTATTTACTTTAAATCTTATTGAAATTTATTTTGATAAAGGCCTATTTTTTATATTCTTTTTATGGAATAAATCTTTTTTATAAGATATAATTAAAATAGTTAATTAATTTAATATTACGTATTACATTTTATATATTACATATTGTATTACAAAGAAAGGTGGAAGGATATTTTGGAAGAGAGCAGAAACAAAGAATTAAAAGTAAAAAGCTTTAGGGTAACTGAAGAAACTTTCGATAAATTTAAGAAAATAGCATCTGATGAGTTTGGAAATCAAGGACAATGTTTAGATGCATTAATATCACTGTATGAATTAGAGAATTCTAAATCAACATTGATAGAAAGAAAGTTAGAAATAGAGTCTTTTCAGGATTATTTAAACAAGATAAACCAACTTTTCTTAACTTCTCTTCAAATGAGTGAGGATGCAGGAAAAAGAGCAGAAGAGGAATTTGTTAAGAAGCTTTCTATAAAGGATGTGACCATAGAGAGGCTGCAAAGAAGAGAAGAAGAACTTATAGAAAGAGATAAGGCTTTAAAAGAGGATAATAAAGCTAAAACAAAGGAGATAGAAGAGCTTAAAGAAAATATAAAAACTTTAGAAAAAGATAAAAGCACATTATCTCAATTAGTATCTAGAAACTATGATTTAATAGAAAAAAATAAAGAAGAAATAGCCTCTTTAAAATCTTTAGAATCTTTAAAGGAGGAAAATGAAGAGTTACGAAATAAGGGAGAAGAGGATAGAGCTTCTTTAAAAGAAAGAGAATCTCATATAAAATCTCTAGCATTAGAAAAAGAAGCTCTTAAAGAAAAGCTAAATTTCTATGAAGAAAAAGAGAAGTCTTATAAGGAAGAGGTAGAATCATATAAAAAGCTTGTAGAAGCTATGAGAAAGGATCATAAGAAGGAGTTAGAGTTATTAGAGACTAAATACTCTAAAATGGCAGAAAAAGAGTCTGAGAAGCTTAGAAAGGATTTTGAAAGTAGGTTAGAATTAGAGAAAAGAACCTTAGAATTAGATATAAAAACTTTAAAATATGAAAAAGAAGTTTTAGAAAGTAAGTTAAATTCATAATATATTGATTGGTGAATTGAATTAATAACTCAATTTAGATAATATAGGTGCTTTAATATTCAGTATAGATTATATAGTTGAATATTTAGCAAATAATAAGAAAATAATAAGTTTTTATATTTTTAAATAAGAAAAATGCTAGGAAATTTGTAACGCATAAAATTCCCTAGCATTTTTTCTTAATAAGCTCTATAAATTCCTACTAATTTACCTAAAATAGAGCAATCTTCAACTATTATAGGTTCATAGTTTTTGTTTTCTGGTTGTAGTCTTATAAATCCATTTTCCTTAAAAAATCTTTTTATGGTAGCTTCATTTTCTATTAGAGCTACTACAATATCACCATTTGTTGCTACGTTTTTCTGTTCTATTATTGCTAAATCTCCATCTAAGATTCCGGCTTCTATCATACTGTCTCCAGTAACTTTTAAAATAAATAAATCATTATTGTGCTTAACGTAGTTTATCGGTATTTGAAACATATCTTCTATGTTCTCTGTAGCTAAAATAGGCATACCAGCAGTAACTTTACCTACTATAGGAATATCTATTAATTCCTTTTCTTCGTTAGATAATTCTACTATTTCTAAAGCTCTTGGCTTAGTTGGATCTCTATATATTAATCCTTTTTTCTCTAATCTCTTTAAATGTCCATGAACAGTTGAAGTTGATTTCAAGCTAACTGCTTGACATATCTCTCTAACTGAAGGTGGATACCCCTTTGATTTTGTAAATTCAATTAAAAAGTTATATATTTGAGTTTGTTTATCTGAATTTTCCTTAATAATCATAGTAATTGCACCTCACGATTCTTTGGTAATATTATACCACAGTAAGGAGAGTATAGCAAACTTATGTTCTCATACCGTAACTTTCATAAAAACACTTAAAATAAGGTGATTTTTGTATTATTTTTTATGGAAAAACAACTTTTTATTTGATAAAAAAGAGTATATTTGTTATAATGAAAAGATGATTTTTAAGTAAGAGGTGACTTTATGGATAAAAAAGTATTTAACAATGATGATTATTGTGATGTATATAATGGAAAGATTTGCGATAATTGCGGTGATTGTCTAGAGATGCAAGGGATAGATACAAAAGCCATAAGAATAGCTGACATAGCAAAAGAAGTTGAAGAAAACAAGAAAATAGAAGAAACTCTTAAAAAACTTGCTGAAGAAGAACAAGAAGAAATGGAAGATGATTTAGAAGAAGAGCTTACAACAGAAACTTGGGAAGAGTATTTAGCTAAGCAAGATGAATATGAGGATGCTTTTGATCATATTGAATATCTTGAAGATATAGATTTAAACGATGATTTAACTATGGAAGAAATGACAGAAGAAGTATTTCCAGGGGTTAGAAAACTTAAAATAAAAGAAAAGTAGAAGAGTGTTTCTTATATAAAAGTGCTAAAAATACGAGGATAGAACATATGTTCTATCCTCGTATTTTCTTCATAAAATCAAGAAGTGATGCTATTTTATATTTGCTAAAGGATTAGTTTTAACTGCTTCTCTTAAAGTTTCATCATCTACATGGGTATATATTTGAGTTGTTGAAATATTTTCGTGACCTAATATATTTTGCAAGCTTCTTATATCTACATTACCATACTTATACATAAGGGTGGCGGCTGTGTGTCTAAGTTTATGTGGTGTATATTTTTGATCTTTAAACCCTGCATTTTCTATATGTTTTTTCACTAAAATTTCAACACTTCTTTTATTTATAGGTCTATATTTACTTGATAAAAATAAGTATTTTTTAGCTTCTTCAGTAGCTTTTGAATCATTTCTATTTTTCAAATAGTTTTCTATAGCTGCAATTGAAGCTTCATTTAAATAAACAGTTCTTTCTTTATTTCCTTTACCTATAATAGTTAAGGTATCTCCTTTGATTTTTTCTATTTCAATATTACAAAGTTCAGATAATCTCATTCCGCAGTTTAAAAATAAAGTTAGTATACAATAATCTCTATAATAATTTTTATTTTCTTTATCCATAGAGTTTAAAACAGTTATACTTTGATCTAAGGTTAAATAAACTGGGTGTCTTTTATTTATCTTTGGAGATTCTAATTCTACTGTAGGATTTTCATCTATTAGTTTTATTTTAGAATTTAAAAACTTAAAGAAAGATTTTAAAGTAGCAACTTTTCTAGCTCTGGCATAAGCGCTATTGTTTCTAACTTTTTCTAAAAAAGCTAAAAATGCATAGATATCAGATAAGGTTATATCCTTTATAAAATTATCACCTAAATCAGAAATTTCAACTTCTTCAATTTTTTCTAATTCAATATTATTTTCTAGACCTTTATAAACTTTTAAAAATTTAAAAAATAATCCTAAATCAACTGAGTATCCTTTTATGGTATTTACGGATTTTCCTTTTACATTTTCTAAGTAATTTAAGAATTCAATAACTCTTTTTGGATGCTTTGATTTCTCTAAAAAATCAAATTTTAATTTATTCTTTTTAAGGAATTCATCGGATTCGTTATTTTTAGAATTTAATTTTTCAACAGAATCGACACCTTTTTCTACTTCCAAAAGCTTGTCCATTCCAAGTTCTTTTAACCATCGTTTAATTATTCTTTGATTAACTTTATAGATCTCTGCCAGTTGTGTAATACTTAGATTTCTCTTGAAAATAAAAATATAAATATCTTCAATTAAATCTTCATAGTCACGCTGGATGTTTTGAGAATCGTAATAGTTATATATGTGATCAAGATTATTTAAGTCATCATTACTTAAATTTATATTCAGTAATTCTTTGATTTCTTGTGAGTATTTAAAATTTTCGAATTGATTCGCTTCATTATTCATAGTCTAAAATCCTTTCAAAGCCTTGATATGACTATATTGTAGCATATTTTATCAAAAAACACAATAACTTCGCTAAATGTATATTTAGCGAAGTTATAAATTGGGGGTATTTTAGAAATTCATATGTGTATTTCAAACAATCTGATTTAAGATTGTTTTTTAACTTTGTTTAACCTTGAAACATCTTATTTTATTAAAAATATCTTTTGATGAAAAATTATAAAGTATTTATTCTAACTAACTGTAATACAATTAGTATTACATATAAAAGTAATACGTTTTATACAGAATAATAAATATCAATATATCTTAAATATAACCAAAACCATAGTAAATATACATTATAAATAAAATAATATAGTATATTTGCTAATTTAATTACCTATATAAATTAAAGACTCTATTCTAATATCGTATTTAGATATTAGAACGCAAAAATAATGAAGATAACTTAAATTTAGCTATCTTCATTTTATTGTGTTTCCTTATAATATAAGCATATCGCAATTTTTTAATTATGATAATTCGTCTAAGTTGTTACTTTCTTTTCCATCAGGAATACTTCTTAAATAAGCTTCCCCTTTCTTTGAATGAGAAATTATTACTCCATCAATCATTCCCTCTTCTGCAAGCTTTACACCTTCAGCTTTAGAAACAGTCTTTCCACTACTTAAAACGTAATCTGTAATTTCTCCATTACTATTCTTTTTTACTTTAACTATAGAATTTGACATGATTATCACCTTCCTTTACTATTATTTTGCATACTTTTTTAAAAAATATTCCCTGTAAAAAACCATTTTTATTTGTTATAATTAAATTATAAAAGGTTTACATAATGAGAAATGAGGGGTGATTATTTTGTATTTAGAAAAAATTATTAAAGCAAAAAAAAATATAGAAGATGTAGTTATAAAAACACCTTTAATATACAGCGAGGTTTTTTCAAGGAAATCTGGAAACCAAGTGTATATGAAATGTGAAAATTTACAATTAACAGGTGCTTACAAAATAAGAGGTGCCTTAAATAAAATAAGATCCTTATCAGATGAAGACAAAGCAAAAGGGGTTGTTTGCTCTTCTGCTGGAAATCATGCTCAAGGCGTAGCTTTTGCAGCATCACAAGCTAATGTTAAATCAACTATAGTAATGCCAAAGACTACTCCTCTACTAAAAATCCAATCAACAAAGGATTTAGGAGGAAATGTTGTTTTATCAGGTTATGTTTATGATGATGCTTTTAATGAGGCTAAAAGAATTGAACAGGAACAAGGAGCCTTATTTATACACCCATTTAATGATATTGATGTAATTTGTGGACAAGGCACAGTAGCCTTAGAAATATTTGAAGATTTAAAGGATGTAGATGTTATTCTCTGCCCTATAGGTGGCGGTGGCTTAATAAGTGGAGTTACCTTAGCTGCTAAGGCCTTAAACCCTAATGTTAAAGTAATTGGAGTACAAGCAGAAGGGGCAAATGCAATGGTTAAAAGTTTTAAGGCAGGAGAAATAATTGCTTTAGACTCTGTTGATACCATTGCTGACGGAATTGCAGTAAAAAGACCTGGTGATTTAACATTTAAATTTATAAAAGAATATGTTGACGATATAATAACTGTATCAGACCATGAAATTGTTGAAGCATTCTTTACTTTAAGTGAAAAACATAAACTTCTAGCAGAAGCTTCAGGAGCTGTATCATTAGCAGCCTCTTCTAAATTAAATTTTAAAGGTAAAAATGTAGTATCAATAATAAGTGGTGGTAATATAGATATGGTTACTATAACCGCATTAATAAATAGTGCATTAGTAGCTAAGGGAAGACTTTTTGGTTTTAGTCTAGAAGTTCCTCATAAACCAGGCCAAATATTAAAAATTGCTAAAGTTCTTGCTGATACTAATGCTAATATAGTAAAACTTGAACATGATCATTTTAAAGCAACAGATGCTCTTAAGAACATGGTTATAGAAGTAACCTTAGAGACCAATGGCCACTCTCATATAGATGAAATTAAAAAAGCTTTAACAGATCAAAACTATGTAATAAAACAAATTTACTAATTTTAAAATAAAAAAAGAGGTGAAAAAATCACCTCTTTTTTTAGTAAGAAAATACTTCATCTTCTATACTCTCATCAGTATCTATATGCTCTACACTTAAGTCAACATCTTTTAAGTCTATTATTTTAGTTTTATATTTAATTTTATAATATGCAAATAATCCAAAGAATAGAGGTAATCCAATATAAGATGAAATTAATCCACCCCAGTCTACTCCATTTCTAACATCTAAGTATGCATATCCTTGACCTAAAACTATTATTCCACATAATATTAAAGCTATTATAGGCCCTAGTGGGAATAATTTAGCTTTATAAACTAATCTATTCATATCTTTACCTTGAGCTACATAAGCTTTTCTGAATCTATAATGACATATTGCGATTCCAAGCCAAGCTATAAATCCTGATAATCCTGATGCTGCTACAAGCCATACATAAACTGTATTTTCAGCATAAATACCTGTTAAGAAACATAAACTTGCAATTATTGTTGTTATTATAATAGCATTAACTGGTACTCCCCTAGAATTAGTTTTTTCAAAAATCTTAGGTGCCATTCCACTTTTAGCCATGGCATAAAGCATTCTACTTGATGCATACATACCAGAATTACCAGCTGATAAAACAGATGTAAGTATTATGGCATTCATAATGGAAGCGGCTCCAGCTAATCCTAATTTCTCAAATACTATTGTAAAGGCACTTGTTTCTACTCCAGCTTGAGCATTTGGCACTAAAGCACCTATTACTAAAATTGTTCCTAAATAAAACAATAATATTCTCCAAAATATTGTATTAACAGCCTTAGGTACATTTTTTTCAGGATCTTCACTTTCTCCAGCAGCAACCCCTACTAATTCAGTTCCTTGGAATGAGAAACCAGCTATTAAGAAAATCATGAAAATTGATTTTGCTCCTCCAATAAACGGGCCTCCATTTTCATAGAAGTTTTTGAATCCTACATTATCTCCACCTAATATTCCAAAAATCATAAGAACTCCTACGATTAAGAATATTATAACAGTAGCAACTTTTACAGCTGCAAACCAAAACTCTGATTCTCCATAAGCTTTGGCAGATAATAAATTAAGAGTTAATATAATTACTAAGAATAATGCGCTCCAAACTATTGCTGGAACATTAGGAAACCAAAACTTCATTAATAAAGAACCTGCAACCATTTCTGCTGCTATTGTTATAGCCCAGTTATACCAGTAATTCCATCCTAAAGCAAATCCTAAAGCAGGATCAACAAATTTTGTTGCATAAGCTCCAAAGGAACCTGTTTCTGGCATATATGTTGCCATCTCCCCTAAGCTTGTACACAAGAAATATACCATTACTCCTATAATTCCGTAAGCTACAAAAGCTCCTCCTACACCGGCTTGATGAAGTGTATCTCCCATGGCTAAGAAAATACCAGTTCCTATGGCACCACCCATGGCAATCATACTAAGATGTCTTGATTTCAAGCCTCTTTTTAGATTAGTATTTTGTTCTTGACTCATTTTTTTAGTCCTCCTTATGGTTTTAATAATTAAGCCATAAGTGATAACTAAGTTTTCGCTAACAAAAGAAACCCTTAAGCGTGTTTCATGCTTAAGGGTTCGTAAAGTTATATACAATACTCTTCTTTCATGATAGCACACCACAAAATAATTTGTGACAGTGTTACATATATTTTATGCAACCCCAACCTAATAGAATTAAAGCCTCTTCTAATGGTTTCGGCGATTCATCCTTTCACTTTGCTTCAACGTGCTTACCTCTGCAAAGATACTATTAATCATCGCGCCTCTATCTCAGTTATTCACTTTATATTAACAATTATGAGATTAAATTTGCAAAATGTCAATATTTTTTTATTGATAAATAAAAATTATAAATAAAAATTACTGAACAATTTATAAAATAATTTAGATTTTATTGTTGACTTTAAATCCTAACTATAGTAATATGTACTCATACAAAAAACATGTGTATTCAATAAGAATACAAAAGGGGGCTATTATGAAAAATTTATCCTTAATAAAAAGAATATTTGTTGCAATTATTTTAGGAATACTTATTGGGCTAGGATGTTCCTATATTAATTTAGATATACCTATTAGAATATTAATGACCTTTAATAGCATATTTGGGAATTTACTAAGTTTCTTAATCCCACTTATAATAGTTGGGTTTATAGTTCCTGGTATAGCATCCTTAGGAAATAAATCAGGAAAGGGACTTTTCATAACTACTTTAATTTCATATGCTTCAACATTTTTAATAGGAATACTTACTTTCTTTATAGGACGCGCAGTACTTCCTAAATTTATAGTAAGTGCTTCTCTAAGCACTGGATCAGTAAATGTTGATCCTTATTTTACAATTGATATTCCTCCAATGTTTGGTGTTATGTCAGCTTTAGTTTTTGCATTTTTATTAGGAATAGGAATATCAAGAATAAAAAATAGTTACTTATTAAAAGTATCAGAAGAATTTAATCACGTTATTTCATTAACTATAAAAAATGTGTTAATACCTTTAGTACCTATTTACATACTTTCAATATTTTCAAAGTTAAGTTATAATGGTGAGATTTTTACTACTTTAAAGTCTTTTGGACTTGTGTACTTAGTTTTATTTTCAATACAAGGATCTTATTTAGTGGTTCAATATGCTTTAGCTGGAACTTTAAAGAAAGAAAATCCATTAAAATTACTTAAAAATATGATTCCTGCATATATGACAGCTTTGGGAACTCAATCATCAGCAGCTACAATCCCAGTTACTTTAAACTGTACTAAGGAAAATAAAGTTGATCAAGATGTAGCAGATTTTGTTATTCCTTTAGGAGCAACAATAAATTTAGCAGGTGATACTATTACTTTAGTTCTTGCATCAATGGCTGTAATGTATATGAAAGGACAAGTTCCAACTTTCTCTGTTATGGTTCCATTTATAGTTATGTTAGGAGTAACTATGGTAGCAGCACCAGGGGTACCAGGTGGCGGAGTTATGGCTGCTTTAGGATTACTTGAAGGTATGCTTGGATTTGGTAATGTTGAAAAATCCTTAATGATAGCACTTCATGCTGCTCAAGATAGTTTTGGAACAGCAACTAATGTAACTGGAGATGGGGCTATAGCTATAATAGTAGAATCAATCTTAAAGAAAAGAAATAATACTAACATTAAAATTGAAGAGGCTGAAGAAGACTTTATTCCAAAGGTTAGTTGTAATTAAAAAAATGACTATGAGAAATTCTCATAGTCATTTTTTATTTAAGAATTATATTACTACTTTTAGGGAATAATTGATCATATAAAGAATCAAAGCCCTCATCAGCTAATACTACCTCTGTATCATCATTTACATAAAATTGATTCATAGTATTCATTACAAGTTCATATTTTTTTAAATTACCCTCTTCAAGTAAAACTTCATAAAGATATGCTAAGTGATTTTGCATATACTCTTGCATTTCTTTAAGTTCTTCATCAGAAACCTTATTTTCTTTATGAAGCTTATTTACAGGTCCATTTCTAAAAATAAAATATGTTGAAGCTTTTGCTATTCTAGCAATATGTTCTTTAGTCTTAGTATCCTTCATATTTTCCACCTCTTCCATCTAACGTAATAATTATAAAATAAAATTAAGTACATTTCAATTTTCTTATTTATTCTAATATAGTAAGTTTTAACAGGGAAATTTTACTTAGTTATGAATTTTTTTATTAAAATATTCAATTTATTTGACATATAGATTAACAATGGTTATAATCATTTTGTTTGGTTTTCTTTTAAGTTTTTAAATACACATTAAATATTTAAATTCACATTCAAAAATACGATTCACAAAACTCAAAAACAAGGAGTGTATTAAAAATGAAAAAAGAAAAACTTATTCCTAAGCTTATATTTTTCTTATTAGGAATGGCAATCATACAATTAGGTGTTGTAATATTCTTATTAAGCGGAGCTGGATCAGACCCCTTTACTGTATTTACTCAAGGACTTTCAAAAGCTCTAAGCGTTTCAACTGGAACTGCTAACATGATAATACTTGTTACTTTAGTTATTGCAATCTTCATTGCAGATAGAAAACAACTTAAAGTTGGAACTTTTGTACTTGTTTTAGTTGTAGGCCCTACTATAGATGCAATCATGGGAATATTACATAGATTTGGTTTAGATACTTCACTTAGTAACTTTAACTTATTTACAAAATGCGTAATTGTAGCTGTAAGCTGTATTATAATAGCTATAGGATTCTCATTCTTAGTTAGTACTGAATTAGGAGTTGCACCAAACGATTTAGTTCCTCTTATAATAAGAGATAAAACTAACTTCCAATACCGTTGGATACGTATCGGTTTAGATTTAAGCTTCCTAGTAGTTGGTTATTTACTAGCTGGTGTTGTAGGTCTTGGAACAATAATAGCAGTACTTTTCACAGGTCCAGCTATACAATTTTTTATGCCGCCATGTGAAAAAATTGTACATAAATTTATAGGCAAAAATGCTGCTTAATAATAGAAAAACAGTCCATATGGACTGTTTTTTTATATTTCTTGATATCTAGCTATAAGTTCTACTAATTCATCACAGAAAGCATCATATTTTTCTGTAGGATGTTTCACTGTAATTGTAATTTCTTCACCAATTTCTACTCTTTTCTGATCCGGCGAAAAGGTAAATGCCAATGTATCTTCTCTGTTATATATAGGTTTTATAGTAACATGAAAATCTTCTCCTAAAATTTTCTTTCTTAATAATGTCATAATAATCACCTCACCGTTTTATTATAACAATAAAAGAAAAACATGCCAATATTGGCATGTTTTTATATTGTATCAAAAAAAGCGTTTATCTTTTCTAATTCTCCATTTGCAAAAGTATAATCATCTAAATCATCTTTATTTATCCATTTATATGTAGTTATATTAGCGCCACAAGTAATTTTTTCTTTTAAGGAACCTGTAAAAACTCTTAAAGTTTCTTCTTCATTAACATTTAAATCACATAATTGATTTAAATCAAAAACTATGGTTTTTAAATCTTCCTTTATTGCTCTATTTGCGCATTTTTCTGGAGTTTCTCTTCCTTTTATTTTTCTTTCAAAAACATACCATAGGTGCTCATCTGCTTTTTTTCCTTTTCTTTTTGAAATTAAAATATTATTAAAGTCATCCTTTATAATAATAGAACAAAATTTAATATTACTCATATACGTCTCCCCTTTTACACATTTCGCTTTTTATATACATATTATAGCAAATTATTATATATTATTCCTCTATTTTAATATAAATTCAAATAAAGTTTTCAATGTTGTTTAATAGTTAATTGATTTTAAACTATCCAAGTTTTTTATATTTTAACATATTATTTTATTAGTTTTTAATTTTCAATACATACTTTAATAGTAATATTTAACGAATAAAAAACTAAAGTTAAAGCAATAAATTCATAATATAACGTATATTTATTGTTAGTAGAAAAATACAACCCCGTAATTTTTGATAAAAAGACGAATTATAAGATTGCTTGATAAAAAAATATATACTCCTTTTATAATCTAAAGAAGTTTTAAGTTATTTATATCTAAATCATAAGTAACATCTTTTCTTTCAACTATTACTTTAATTTTCTCCTTAATTTCATCACATTGAAGAACTTTAGTGATAAGCTCTCTTGTTGGATTAATTGCATATGGTATTCCAACATTTTTAAACATTGTAAAATCTCCAGAGGTATCTCCATAAGCATAACTATTTTCTAAGTCTATATTATGTTTTTCTTTTAATTCTAAGATAGCTTTTTCTTTGCTTTCAGAATCCCACATTGGAATTATATCTCCGTTATATGTATTGTTATGATCAAGCTTATATATAGTTCCTTTAAAATCATTCATATTATATTTTTCTGACATTTCTTTTACAAGCTCATAAGGAGATCCAGAAATAGCTATGACAATATGACCTTGTTCTTTATGCCATTTAATTCTTTCTCTAGTAAATGTATAAACCCTATCCCCTTTTTGTTCTATTACTTTCTTAGCTATATACTCTATATGATGATTGCTTATTCCTCTTATTGCTTCAGTATATATATCAACCATTTTTAGTAAATATTCATCATAACCACCTTGTCTTTTATCCCATTTTATGAATGATGGACGTACATCCTTATACCACTTAGTTTCATCAACTAATTCGTATTTTATTATTTTTTTAAATACTTCTGTTATTAATCCTTCTCTATATATTGTTCCATCAATATCAAAAAATGCTGCTATGTTTTTTTCTTTCATTTTTTTCACTCCTCTTCTGTAAACTTTCTATTTATGTATTATTTAACAGTATATCATAAATAAATAAATTTTAAAGGGATTATACAATATATAATTGTACCCATACATTTGATAATACACTAATAATATTTTAATATATAAATATATTTTGGTTCTGGAGGTAGAAAAATATGAATGTTAACACTAACAGTAAATTTCATAAGACAGTTTTTACAGCACTAATGATTGCAATAATATTTATATCAGCAAATTTAATAAGAATTCCTACTGTAGGAGGCTTTGTTCATCTTGGAGATTGTATGGTTCTTTTAGCAGCAGCCTTACTAGGGAAAAAGCGTGGAGCTTTAGCTAGTGGTATAGGAATGGCTCTTGTGGATTTATATAGTGGATATATAATTTGGGCACCTTTTACATTTATAATAAAAGCTTTAATGGCATATATAGCTGGAGCTATTTTAGAGTATAATCATAGAAAAAGTTATTTAGTACCATTTTTAATCTCTGGTATATTTATGGTTGTAGCTTATTTCTTCTCTGGTGCAATAATAGCATTTTTATTTACAGGAAGTTCTAATACCATAATAGGAGCTTTAGCATATTCAGCAAAGGATATAATAGGTAATATACTTCAAGTTGGGGTTGGTATAGTTATAGCCTTACCTCTTTCAAAAGTATTATATAAGCAAGAAAAGAAAGCCTTTAATTAAAGGCTTTCTTTTAAATATAAAAAGATAAAACTATTCCATTATTAATTTAACAGGGCAATGATCAGACCCTAGTATTTCAGTGTCTATAGAAGCTTCTTTTATTCTATCTTCTAAATTATTTGAAACTAAGAAATAGTCAATTCTCCATCCAGCATTATTTTTTCTTGCATTAAATCTATATGACCACCAAGAATAAACTCCCTCTAAGTCTGGGTTGAAATAACGGAAAGTATCTATAAACCCACTTGATAATAATGTAGAAAATTTATCTCTTTCCTCATCTGTAAAGCCAGCATTCTTTCTATTTGTCTTAGGATTCTTTAAATCTATCTCCTTATGAGCTACATTTAAATCTCCACATACAACTACACCTTTTTTAGATGAAAGCTCTAAAAGATAATTTCTAAAATCATCTTCCCATTCCATTCTATACTCTAATCTAGCAAGTTCACTTTGTGAATTTGGAGTATAAACAGTTACCATAAACAAGTCTTCAAATTCTAAAGTTATAACTCTTCCTTCCTTATCATGGTGCTCCATATTTATTCCATAATAAACATTTAGAGGTTCTTTTTTAGTGAATATTGCAGTTCCTGAATACCCCTTTTTCTCAGCATAGTTCCAGTATTGAAAATATCCCTCTAGATCTAAATCTATTTGTCCTTCCTGAAGTTTAGTCTCCTGTAGACAGAATATATCAGCATCTTCAGATTTAAAGTAATCTAAAAAGCCTTTTTTAACACAAGCTCTTAAGCCATTAACATTCCATGATATTAATTTCATTTAAATTTCCTCCTATACTTAATCAATAAAAAATATAATTAAGTTTTAAAATATAACAACTGATTTATTTCTAAATTCAATTGTATATAATATATTGTAATAAAAAAAATTAAATAAATCATTATTTAATTTTAAATAATTGTAATATAATTATTTAAAAGAAATAACAAGGGGGCTAAATTAAATGAATAAGAGTATATATGGACTCATATACCTTTTATAAGCTATATAGTGGTTAAGGATGGACTTAGAGGTTCTGGAATAGGTGAAAGCCTTTTAAACTTTTTAGAGGGGTATTTAAAGAAAGAAAAAAATTCTGAGTTTTTATTAAGTTCTTCAATGACTGATGCTACAAAAGCTCAAAAATGGCATATCAGAAGAGGATTTGAAGAGTGTGGATTTATTACTTCAATAAATGAAAATAACGTTGGGGAAGTATTCTTTAGAAAAAATTTATAATTACATATGTTATAAATTAAGAAAAGGATATATTTAATAAAAAATATTAAAGTATTTATGAAATGAAATAAATCAACAAAGAGCATCAATATTTAAATGATGTTCTTTGTTGATTTAAATTTACTCTATATAATTTACAAAAGCTACTCCATTATAAGTATCAATTGATTTAAAACCTATATTTTTATAAAATTCAATTGAGGAATCTTTATCCTCACTTATTAGAATCTTTTGCCTAACGTGTTTATATTCATCTAATACAGAATTAATCAAACCTCTACCAATACCATTTCCCTGATATTCAGGAAGAACTACTATATCCTGTATATATATTATAGTTAGTCCATCTCCAATAACCCTAATAAGACCTATTAATTTTTCTTCATGCCATGCTGAAATTATCTTTAATGAATTTTTAAATGCCTCTTCTAATTTTTCTAAATCTTCAGTATAGTCAAACCATCCTGCACTTTCATATAAGTAAGAAATACTTTTTATATCCTTAATCAAATCTTTTTTAAAAATCACTTTTTCTAAATTCATAATCCCTCTTTAACCAAAATAATATTTTTTTATTTATTATATTCAATGTTAATCTATATAAACTTTAAATATTTTAGATACATTATGAGTTAAATCCGAAATACCATTCACCTGAAAATCATATTCTACTTTTTCCTCTTGAAGCATAAATAAAAATATACTCAACTTATAATATCCCTTCTTTATTGTAATTAAATGTATTTTATTCTATTATAAGTAATAAAGTGATGAGAATCAATTGATTTAAATAAGTTTTTAGAATATATTTTCTAAAATAAAAAACTCTAGCTTTATAACTAGAGTTTTTTTAAAATTTATCGGATTATTTTATATTTCTGCTTCCTGGTTTTATGTAAGGCACTCCTTCTTTACATAGTGGGCAATTTTCTGCCTCAAAGCTTTCTATATCAAGTTTTATTGAACTATACATTGGGAAATCTGTTACATTGCCTGGAGTTCTATCTACTATACAAACTACTGCAACAACTTCTCCACCTTGTTCTTCAATCACCTTTGCAGCTTCCTTAAAACTCTTACCTGTAGTTACAACATCCTCTGTTATTACTACCTTTTGTCCTTTTTCTATAGTAAATCCTCTTCTTAGAGTCATTTCGCCATTTTCTCTTTCAGTAAAGATTGCAGGCTTACCTAACTGTCTTCCTAATTCGTAAGCTACTATAACTCCTCCCATAGCTGGTCCTACAACTAAGTCAAAGTCTATATCTTTTAACTGATCAGCTACAACCTTTAATACTTTCTCAGCTTTTTCTGGGTATTTTAATAATTGAGCACATTGGCAATATCTATTTGAGTGTCTTCCTGATGATAATAAGAAATGTCCTTCTAATAATGCTCCAACCTCTTTTAATGTATCTATAACCATAGCGTCTGTATTTTTCATATTTAATTCCTCCAAAACTTTCTTATTTATTTTCTTAATATCTTCAAAATTACTTTTTATAAAAATCACTATATTAATATGAAGATAAATTTTGTGATTTAATAATCTTTAAAATTTATTTATAATCTTTTAGCTATTTAATCTTTTATTACTTTATGCATCCTACAATTTCATTAATATTTTTTAATCCTTCTTTTTTGCAAAAGTCTTCTAATCCTTTTATTATTTCTATACCTGCTTTAGGATTTACAAAGTTTATTGTACCTATTTGTATAGCTGATGCTCCTGCCATCATAAATTCTATGGCATCCTCTGCTGTAGAAATTCCTCCTAATCCTATTACTGGAATATCTACAGTTTTAGCAACTTCATGAACCATTCTAAGGGCTATAGGTTTTACAGCGGGGCCAGAAAGTCCTGCATACACATTGTTAAATACTGGCTTTCTATTTTTTATATCTATTGCCATTCCTTTTAATGTATTTATTAAAGAGATTGAATCTGCTCCTGCCTCTGCACATCTATATGCCATATTGCATATATTTTCAGCATTTGGTGATAATTTTACCATTAAAGGTTTATCACATATTTTTCTAACCTTAGAAACCACTTCATATGCTACATCTGATTGTATTCCAAAGGCCATTCCACCAGATTTTACATTAGGACAAGATATATTTAACTCTATCATGTCTATCTTTTCTTTATTTAAAAGAGATACTGCTTTTTCATAATCTTCTATAGTAGCTCCCCCTACATTTGCTATTATATTTGTTCCTAGTTCTAACATTTTAGGAAGTTCTACTTCTATAAATTTCTCTATTCCTGGATTTTGAAGTCCTACTGAATTCATTATTCCTTGAGGAGTTTCATATATTCTTATTCCTTCATTACCTTCTCTACTATTAAGAGTTAGTCCTTTTGAACTTATTCCTCCTAATTCTCCCACATCATAGAAGCTATTATACTCAGCTCCAAAGCCGAAAGTACCTGATGCTGCTATAACAGGGTTTTTAAAATCTACTCCATTTATAACTGTTTTTAACATACTTTTAACCCCTCCTAAATTAGAATTCAACTTCTAATCCATTAAATATTGGACCATCTTTACAAGTTCTCTTATTTCCTGACTTTGTTTTACATGTACATACTAAGCAAGCACCTACTCCACAAGCCATGTGTTTTTCCATGGAAATATACACATTAACCTTAGCTTCCCTGCACATTTCAACTACCTTCTTCATCATGATTTCCGGTCCACAGCATAGCACTGTATCATAATTTTGAAGAGGAAGAATTTCTGTTACAAATCCTTTATGTCCATGTTTTCCTGTATTTGTTGAAATTTTAACCTCGTCTACATATTCTGATATTTCATCTACTAAGTATATGTCATCTCTGAATCCACCATAGAAACCCATTTTAATATCTTTATTATTTTTTCTAAGGCTTTTTGCAAGTTCTAGCATTGGAGCTGTTCCTATACCTCCACTTACTAAGGCAACTTTTCCGTAATCTTTATTTATATCGAAACCATTTCCTAAAGGACCTATTATTTCTATTTCATCTCCAGAAATCATTTTTTTCATTTCATTTGTTCCGGCCCCAACAGTAGCATACACAAAACGTACATCATTCCCATTTACTTCACAAACACTTATTGGTCTTCCTAAGAAAGTGTTTGGAGTTTTTATCATATAAAATTGTCCTGCATTTATTTTAGCTTCATGCTCTACTACTAGTGAGTATATTCCCTCTACTAATTCAATATTTTCCTTTACTTTACCTTTGAAATATTCCATAGCCATAATCTGTCCTCCCAAGTGTTTTATCTATTTTAAAATTGCTTCTCTTATACTGTCTCTCATTGAAATGGCTTCTTTTCTAGCACATTCTGCAAAGTTTTTACTATCTTCCATAGCTTTATAGGCTAATAGTATCTTTCTTGAAGAGTTTACAATTCCACCATTTCCATTTTTAAGATAAGCTGCTACATCTTTAGCAGTTCCTCCCTGTGCACCATATCCAGGTATTAAAAATGGCATTGTATCTAATTTATCTCTCATTTCTTTTGCTTCTTCTTGATGAGTACAACCTACAACTCCACCTATTGAACTATAACCATGTTTTCCTAAATAGTTTTTTCCTAGAGTATTTAACTTTTCTCCAACTACATCATAAACTTTCTTTCCATGTCCAGCCTCTAGATACTCTATATCTTCAGCTCCTTTATTTGAAGTTCTTACTAGTACAAATACTCCTTTTTCATTTTTTTCTATATAAGGTAAGTATGGATCTATGCTATCCATTCCCATATATGGATTTAGAGTTATAAAATCACTTTCAAAATCCCCTTCAAAGTGAGCCTTTGCATACATTTTAGCCGTTGCAGCTATATCCCCTCTTTTTATATCAGCTATGATTAAAGCATTCTTTTCTCTTAAATAACTTAAAGTATTTTTGTAAGACTCTAATCCCTTAAGACCTAGGGCTTCATAATAAGCTATTTGAACTTTAAAACATGCAGATACATCTAGTGTTGCATCTATTATTTCTTTATTGAAGGCAAATAACATATCGCTTTCATTTGAAAACTTACTTTTAAATTCCTCTGGTATATAATCTAAGCTTGTATCTAGTCCAACACAAACTACTCCGTTTTTTTCTACTTTTTCAAATAATTTATCAGCTATCATATATACCTCCTAAAATTCACCCTTATAAACTATTTTTCCATTCTTTATTGTTACTACTACATCTCCATAAAACTCCATTCCATTAAATGGTGTGTTTTTACTTCTAGATACTATATCTTCTTCTTTGAATATTCTTTTCTTGTTTAAATCTATAAGAACTAAATCACCAAGAAAACCTGGTTGAAGTTTTCCTTTATTTATGTTTAATAACTTAGCAGCATTTCCACTCATTAATTGGCTTAGCTTATTTAAGCTTATGTGATTTTCTTTAACTAGCTTCGTATAACATATTGAGAAAGCTTGTTCAATTCCAATCATGCCAGGTGCTCCTTTTTCCTTATCTTCCTTTGAATGAGGAGCATGATCTGTTCCTATACAATAAACATAGTTCATTTTTATTGCCTTTATTAAGAAATTTACATCTTCTTCTTCTCTTATAGGAGGATTAACTCTATAATTACTAATCTTATTATTTAAAGCTAAGTGGTGTGGAGTTATTTCGCAAGTTACTTTAACTCCATCATTTTTTCCTTCTATTATATATTTCATAGCTTCCTTAGTACTTACATGAGACATGTGAAGTCTACAATCTACAAACTTTGCTAGTGTAATATCTCTCCATGTCATCATATTTTCAGCTAATCTCATATCAACCTTTGAAAACTCTGGGCTTTCAGCATGAGACATTACTATCCAGTTATTTTCCTTAGCTATTTTCATAGCCTCCATCATAATCTTAGAATCTGACACCCCTTTACCGTCATCTGTTATTGCCTTAACATTAGGATTGCCCTCAAATTCTCTAAGATGATTTATTTCTTCACCTGATAAATTCTTTGTTATAGAAACTGTTTGATATAAATCTACTAAGCCTACCTCTTTACCCTTATTAACCACGTAATCTAAAATTTCTTTTGAACTACAAACTGGTTTTGTGTTTGGCATTAAGGTTACTGTTGTGTATCCACCTCTCACTGCAGCCTTAGATCCACTTTCAATATCTTCTTTATATTCAAAACCTGGATCTCTAAAGTGTGCATGAGTATCTATAAATGCAGGCATAAGTACTAAGCCTTTTCCATCTAGGGTTTCACATTCTTTATTTAGTTCAGTTCCAAGTTCTTTTATTACCCCTTTTTCTATATATATATCACCAAAAAAGTTGTTGCTTTCATCTATTAAATTTACATTTTTAATTAGCAAATTCATCTTAATTATGTCCTCCTAAATTTAATGCTTTTGAAAAGTGTTTTCTGCGTTACAATAATCACAATTGTATGTATTATTCTTTTTGTCTATTAAAGTAAAGCTTTGAGGAACATATTTTTCCACTTGAGTTATACATTTTGTGTTTTTACATTTATGATTTTGTAATTCTCTATTTTTCATCCTATTACGCCTCCCCTAAAAGTTTTGCCATTAAGGCCATTCTTACATACATTCCGCATTTGGCTTGCTTAAAGTAAAATGCTCTTGAATCTTCATCTACTTCATAGGCTATTTCATTTACTCTTGGAAGAGGATGAAGAACCATCATATCTTCTTTGGCACCCTTCATTTTTGCTTCATCTAATACATATACATCTTTTAATCTTTCATACTCACTTTGATCTACAAATCTTTCTCTTTGTATTCTTGTCATGTATAAAATATCAGCTTCCTTAATTCCTTCTTCTAAACTAGTAATTTCTTTGTATTCTATATTATTTTTTTCTAAAATTTGCTCTCTAATATAATTGGGAATTCTTAGTTCTATTGGAGATATTAAGATGAATTTATTATTTTTATATCTTGAAAGTGCTTTTATAAGAGAATGCACTGTTCTACCGAATTTTAAGTCTCCACATAATGCAATTGTATTTCCTTCTAGGTTTCCTTTATATTCTTTTATTGTAAGAAGATCTGTTAATGTTTGAGTTGGATGTTGATGACCTCCATCTCCTGCATTTATAACTGGGATATCTGAATACATTGAAGCAACTTTTGCTGCTCCTTCTAAAGGATGTCTCATTGCTATAAGATCTGCATAGCAGTTTACTGTTTTAATAGTATCTCTTAAAGATTCTCCTTTAGAAACTGATGAAGAATTTGGTTCTGAGAAACCTATAACTTGTCCACCTAGTCTAAGCATTGCTGATTCAAAAGACAATCTTGTTCTAGTGCTTGGCTCATAGAAAAGTGTTGCTAGAATTTTACCATTGCATATGTTTTGATATTCTTTTGGATTTGCCATAATTTGATGTGCTAATTTGAAAATTTCATCAAATTCCTCTATTGTGAAATCTGATGGATCTAATAAGTGTTTGTTTTTTAACATAAAATTTCACTCCTTTTTAACCTCTCTGTGTTAATTTAAAGAAGAAAAGCTATATAATTTTATTAAAAAAAGTCTTCCTAAGATAAGGAAGACTTTTCACGTATAAATAAATCTTTTACGATTATAATTCAACTATATAACTTCCTTATTGACCTCTCTGGATCAAATTTAAAGGTTATTTTATTCAGCCTCTCTGGACTGCTTTTATTGTGCTTATAATACCATATTAGAAATTTTATGTCAATAATGTTTTTAATAATTATTTTATATTTTAAGTTAAAAATAAAACTTACAAACACATTTTGAGAATTTAAATCTTAGAATAATTATATATTCTCTCCACATTATTTGTAAGTTTTATTATTAAAGTTTTATAAAATACATTAAATATTAGTGCCAATTGTTCATGATGGCGTCCCAGGTCATTTTACCAGATTTTGCCAAGGTCACAGTCCCGTAGACTGAGTTAGGAATTCCACTAGACATTACTGTACAAGCAAAGTTCCCTTTTTGAGTATGAATTAAGGCCGTATCATTCTCAACTCCCTTTTTGTCTCCTGTTTTGCTTGATATATCAAACTTAAGGTTGTCTGGTATATATAAAGCTAGTTTGTTTTTAATCTGTTGTCTTGTAAGTATATCTATAAGCATTTGGGAGTTTTCTTTACTTAAGAAAGAACCCTCACTAAGTTTTTTCCAGGCTAAAGTTAAATCATAAGCTGTTGTATAATTTTCTACATCTGATTTGAAATTTCTTTCATCGGCAGTTTTTCTATTAAGCTCAGTATTTTTCATACCAAATTCCTTAATAGTTTCATTTATTTTATCCATACCGACTAAATCAATTATTTTATTTGCTGCTGTATTATCACTTTGAATTAGCATTGCTACCATAAGTTCAAATACAGTATAATCCCTCTCTCCAAACTCATGTATTATACCAGTTCCATAGACCTTATCTGAACTTTCTATTTTAACTTTATCCAAAAAGTCTATTTTGCCTTCCTCTACTTCTTTTATAAGAGCTATAGCTATAGGTAATTTCATACAACCTGCTGAAATCATTTTAACGTTTTCATTATAACCATAAGTATAACCACTCTTTAAATCCTCAAAGAAAAAGCTATACGAACCAATTCTGCTCTCTAAATATTTTTGAACTTCTTTCATAAATACCCACCAGCTTTCTTTTAATGTTGCTTTTATTGTTGCCTTGTTTAAAGTGTACCATATTTTCAGAAAATTTTGAAGTATTAATTGTAAATTTTTTCTTGTTAACGTTTAATTTTTCGCTTTAAGATACATCTTTATCCTTATGATTTACTAAGTTATAAGTGAAATTTTACTAAACAGAAAAGAAAACACTCATCAAATTAAGTATGATGAGTGTTTTTATATTATTAATCAGCGAAACTAATTCCTATACTTTTAGCAGTGTTTACTAATTCACCTTCTGGATCTACATTTTTAGTATGTCCAATTACATTTTCTAAGCTTTCATAGGATACTTTATTTCCTTTTAATGCAACCATGTTTCCAAATAAATTACTATTTATAAGTTCAACAGCTTTAACTCCATATTTAGTGGAAAGTATTCTATCATAAGTAGAGGTATTTCCCCCTCTTTGTATATGTCCAAGAACAGTGCTTCTTATTTCATGATTTTTTATTAATCCTTCTAAGTCAATAGCTAATTTGTTAGCTATTCCCCCTAATCTTATTGGGTCTGGACTATCATCAACTATTTTAGAAACAACTACTTCTCCATCTTTAGGTTTTGCTCCTTCTGCAACTACAATAATTGTAAACTGTTTTCCGGCTTCTTCTCTTTCTTTTACTTTTTCAACTATCTTGTTTATATCGTAAGGTATTTCAGGTAATAATATTACATCAGCAGAACCAGCTATTCCTGATTCTAAAGCAATCCAACCAGCGTTTCTTCCCATAACTTCTAAAAGCATTATTCTATGATGTGACTCAGCTGTAGTATGAAGTCTATCTAAAGCTTCTGTAGCTATTTCTGTGGCAGTATTAAATCCAAAGGTTACATCTGTGGCTAATAAATCGTTATCTATTGTTTTAGGAACACCTATTACATTAACACCTTTTCTTGCGAAATCTCTTGCAGAGGTTAAGGTTCCATCTCCTCCAATAACAACTAGAGCATCTACCTCTTCTTTCTTTAAGTTTTCAACACCAACATCAGAAACATCTTTTTTAACTATTTTACCATTCTCATCTTCAACTTGATAATCAAATAGGTTGTCCTTATTTGAACTATGAAGTATTGTTCCTCCTCTATGAAGTATTCCAGAAACAGAATCAAGATCCAATTTTACAAAGTCATTATTATATAGACCTCTATATCCAAATTTATAACCTATAACTTCATATCCATATTTTAAGATTGCAGTTCTAGTTACAGCTCTTATTACTGCATTTAATCCAGGACAATCTCCTCCTCCTGTTAGTATAGCTATTTTCTTAATTGGTTGCATCATATAAAATCCTCCTCCTAAACAATTTTAAACCATAGTCTGTAAGTTTTTTACAATTACCTTCTAAGTAAATGATATCATATAAAGCTTTTTTTTGAAAGTAAAATTATTTTAAAAATTTAGAAAATTATAATAATTTCAATGATATCTATGTAAAATTTGTTATTTCCTTCGATAAAAAAAGACAAGGAATTTTATCCTTGTCTTTTTTGTTAACTAATTACTTTAGTAAATATTAAAATAGCTAATACTATACCAGCAAATACTCTGTATATAGCAAAAACTCTCATAGGTTTTTTCTTTAAGTAATTTATAAACTTATCTATAACAACTAATGAAACTATAAATGCAACTATAAATCCTAAGATTAATGAGATCCAATTTGTTGCATTCATTTGAGAATAATCAAATTTAAATAGATCTAAGCCAGAAGCTCCAACCATAGCTGGTATTGCTAAGAAAAATGTAAATTCTGTAGCAACAGTTGTACTTAATCCAGAAATCCATCCTCCCATTATTGTTGATGCACTTCTTGACATTCCAGGCCATAAAGATAAACATTGGAAGCATCCAACTAGTAATGATTGTCCATATGTCATTTTATCAATATCTTTTACAATCTTACTTCTTTTAGCTCTTTTTCTAAAGTTATTTTCTATAACTATAAGTAATATACCACCTACTATAAATCCTATAGCTACAGTTTTTGTTGAAAATAAATATTCTTTTATTTCATCATGGAATAAAAGACCTAAAATAGCTGCTGGTATTGTTCCTATAATAACATTTATACCAAATCTAAAACCTGTTTCTGATTCTGCAAGTCTTTTTTCATATTTTCTTTTATCGCCTGATGTTTTTAATCCGATAAATGAAAATATGTAACATAAAAACTCAACTACTGAGCTACTTATCTTTCTCCAATATAATACTACAACTGCTAGTATGGCACCTAATTGAATAACAACTTCATACATTTCAGGAAATCCACCTGATTGCGTATTGAAGTGAATAAGGTCACCAACTAGAATCATGTGTCCTGTTGAGGAAACAGGAACAAACTCTGTAAGACCTTCAACAATTGCGATTATTAAGGCCTTAAGTATGAATAAAAAATCAATTCCCATAACTACACTCGCTTTCTAATAATTAAGTTTTACTTTTTTATTATAATTTCATTAGTTAAATTTGTCCACTTTTACATAAATATAAATAAAAGAGTATATCTAAAACTAATTTTATTAATAATTATTATAAATTATTATTACTTTATGCTTTTTATTCTAAAAGTAATTCATAATCATTTATTATTTTAAATTAGTTTTCATATACTCTTTCTTTAAATTATACAATTAAATATATTATTGATTTTCTTAATAAATCTTATTAAGCTTTTACTACTGAAAGTATTTCCTCTTCAACAGCACCTTCTTTTGGAACATAACTCTTTAATAATGTCATGTTTCCTTTTAAAGAGTATTTTCCTAAGGATGCAGGTATGAATATACTATCTCCTTTTTTAATTGCTAATTCGCCTTCTTCTGAAGTTATGATTCCTTCTCCTTCAACACATGTAAATATGAAGAATCTTTCTTTATCACTCTCTTCTTCACATACTCCATGTATATCATATTTTTCTAATGAGAAATATTCACATAGTGAAAGATAAGTTTTATCATATTGATCATATGAAACTTTTAATCCCTTAGCTTTTTCTCCTTTTAATGAGAAATCGATACAATCTAAAGCTTTTTCAACATGGATTTCTCTTCCTCTGTTATAGTCATATACTCTATAAGTTGTATCACTATTTTGTTGGATTTCAGCTATTATAACACCTTCGCATATAGCATGAACTAGTCCACTTCTTACAAAGAAAGTATCCCCTTTTTTAACTTCTACTCTATTTAAATACTGATCAAATTCACCAGTTTCTATAGCTTTAACAAATTGTTCTTTAGTACAATCCTTTGTTCCTACTATTAAATTAGCTCCTTCAAAAGCTTCAACAACATACCAAATTTCAGTTTTTCCAAGCTCTCCTTCAACTCTCATACCATATTCATCATTTGGATGAACTTGAACTGATAATTTATCCTTAGCGTTTATTAATTTTATAAGTAGAGGAAATTTCTCTTTTGATATTTCAGTACCTACTAAGTCACTTCCTAATTTATCTATTAACTCATCGAATCTTAACCCTTTATATTCACCATTTTCAACTATACTCATTCCATTTTGATGACAAGCAACATCCCAAGTTTCTCCTATCATTCCCTCTGGCATATTGTCTCTGAAAAGTTCGAAATCTCTTCCACCCCAAACTTTATCATAGTATAAGTTTTCAAATCTTATTGGATACATTTAGTATTCCCCCTAGTCTAGTTTATTTGTATAATTAATGCTACTTAATTATATCCTTCCTATATATAATACAATATTTCTACATATATTGCATTGTAAAATTTCTAGTAAGTATAGAATAAATACATTTAATTTACTAATAATAAAAAATCCCTACTTATTATTAATAAATTACTATATTGGTAAATTAAATACTTTGTGCTATACTATAATAGTTTAAGAAGATTGACTAAAAAGTAATTGTAAGGTGGTGTTTAAAATAGCTATTAAATCTTATCTAAGCATAATCTTATCTAAAATGACACAATTTATTTCAAAGAAAGTTTTTAAAGGTGGAACTAACTTTCCAGGTAAAGTAGCTTTAAAAATCGATAGAAACATTTTAAAAGTAGTTTCTAAAAATTATAAAGTTATTTTAGTTACTGGAACTAATGGAAAGACTACTACTACTTCAATGATATATAATGTCCTTAAAGGTAATGGATTAGATGTTATAACTAATGCTACTGGAGCAAATCTTTATCCAGGAATAGTTAGTACCTTCGTAGCTAATTACAAATTTTCTTCAAATAAAGAAAGATATGCAGTAATTGAAGTTGATGAAGCTAACTTAAAATTTATAACAGAGTATATAACTCCAGAAATAATAACTGTAACTAATCTCTTTAGAGATCAGTTAGATAGATATGGAGAGGTTTATACTACTCTAAATAAAATATTAGAAGGAGTTGTTAAAGTACCAAGTACTACTCTTCTTTTAAATGGAGATGAATCTTTATTAGGAAGACTTGATGTTAAAAACCCTAAAGTTTATTATGGATTCGAAGTTTCTCTAAATAAAAACAAGAATATAGAAATTAATGCTGATGCTAAGTTCTGTAAGTTCTGTAAAGAGCCTTATTCTTATAACTTTATAACATACAATCATCTTGGAAGTTTCTACTGTCCTAACTGTGGATTCAAAAGAGAAGATTTAAAATATAAAGTAGAGGAAATAGTAGAACTTACCCCTGAAAGTTCTAAGGTTGTTATAAATGGTGGTTTATTTACAATAACTCAACCTGGTACTTATAATATATACAACGGATTATGTGCTTATTCTGTTGCAAAAGAATTACATATTAATGATGAAGTTATTCAAAAATCATTTTCTAATCAAAGTTCATCCTTTGGAAGACAGGAAACAATAAAAATTGGAGATAAGGAAGCTAGAATTATCTTGGTTAAAAATCCAGCTGGATATAATCAAGCCTTAGATACTCTTCTTCTAAATTCAGAAAGCTTTGCTGCAGCATTCTTATTAAATGATAATTATGCAGATGGTAAGGATGTTTCTTGGATCTGGGATGTTGATTTTGAAAAATTAAATTCAATGGACTTAAATGAAATATTTATCTCTGGAATGAGAGCTTATGATATGGCTGTAAGATTGAAAATTGCTAATCTACCAGTTGAAAAGTTTTTAATAAAGGAAGATTTTGAAGGCTTAACAGAGGCAATCAAAAATTCTAAGGAAAACAAGGTTTATATCCTTGCAACTTATACTGCTATGATTAACTATAGAAAATACTTACATTCCAAAGGTTATATTGATAAGCTTTGGTAGTTAAAGGAGAGATTCATATGGAATTAAATATATGTCACTTATATCCTGATCTACTTAATGTTTATGGAGATGTAGGAAATATTTTAATATTAAAGCATAGAGCAAAATTGCGTGGAATCAAAGTAAATGTAATAAATGTTTCTATGGGTGATAAATTTGATAAAGATAATTACGATATAGTATTCTTTGGTGGCGGTCAAGACTTTGAGCAATCAATAGTATCTGATGACTTAATAAACCTAAAAAAAGATGTTTTAAAAGAATATGTTGAAGAAGGAAAAGTTCTTTTAGCTATCTGTGGTGGATATCAACTTTTAGGTAATTATTACACTGCCCCTACAGGAGAAAAAATAGATGGCTTAGGAATTTTAGATATATATACTGAAGGTGGAGACACTAGATTCATAGGTAACACAGTAATTCATAACGAAGAATTTGATGAAACTTATGTTGGCTTTGAGAATCACTCTGGTAGAACATTTATTGGAGATTTAAAACCTCTTGGAAAATGCATTCATGGTTATGGAAATAATGGGGAAAGTGGTTATGAGGGATGTATTTATAAAAATACTTTCTGTACATACTTCCACGGATCACTTTTATCTAAGAATCCAGAGCTTGCAGATAGAATTTTAACATTAGCTCTTAGTAATAAATATGATGATATTTCATTATCACCTTTAGATGATACCTTTGAAATTAAAGCTAAGAATGTTATGATAGATAGATTAAATAATGAAAATAAGTAATTTTTTAAAAACAGAGATTTTTCTCTGTTTTTTCTATTTTTTATTTTTATTTTTATTTTTTTTATTTTAATAATCATTTACGAGTATATCATTTAAGATAATACTTTATATGTAAAAAATATATATACTATTTAATTTGTAAAAGGAATTGTAAGGAACTAATTAATCTTATTTCCACTTATTATTTTACTAAATATACACAAGCTATAATTGAAAAAATTTTAAAGGTGGTGTTATTTATGAAACATAATGCAAAGGATAATTTTAGACTTGCTATTGATGAACTTTGTTCTTGCCAAAATCACTTAAATAATGCATATATGAACTTAAAGGAAGAAGAAAATAAAACAGAAGTACATGCAGCCTTAAAAACAGTTGCTAGTGCTATAGAACATGCTCAAAATAATTATAATAATTATGAAGATTAATATTAAGGAGTGTTAGTTATGGGAGACTCAAATAAAAATATAAAAAGAGAACTTAATTTGGCAGTTAAAAATGCTCTTCATGCTCAAGAATATATAAATTTAGCTTTAAATACAGTTGAAAAGAATGAAAACAAACAACTTATTCAAAATACATTAAATAATATAAATAAATCTGTAGATATGACAAAAACTTCATTCTATGGATTTAAAGAATAAAATAAATTTTAACTATATAACTAAACATAAAATATAAATAAAGTGAGGTAAAACTGCCTCACTTTATTTTAACTAAATATTTTCTTTCAAAAAACTTTGGATTATAAGACATTTTTGATTTTTTTAATCCTAATATCCCTAAATCCTCTTCTCTATTAACATATTTTAAATCTAAAAAATAATTTTTTAATAGTTCATTATTTATAAAAGCATAGGCTCCTTTGAATTCTTTTAAACACTTCTCCACATGAACTATATATGTGCTATCATTAAATCTCTCCCCTATAGAAATTCCTATTAATTTATTGTCCACATAAAGTTTTATTAAATCTAAGTCTAATTGGCCTAAATAATTTATTAAATTTCTTGTTCCATCTATTTCAGCTAAAAACTCCTCATCCATTTCTTTATTTTCTAAATACCATTTATCTAAAAATTCTAAGCATTCTTCCCTTTCTTTATTATCTAAAAAACTTTTAAAAAATGCTGTTTTATAATTATAGTTTTTAATAAACTGATTATATTTATTTCTTTTCTTTCTAAATTTTCTTCCTGATAAATTTCTTAAATCATCAAAGTTATATACATAATCAAAGTTATTTATTTCTTCCTCAAAAATTAAATTTTCTTTATATATATCTTCTAACCTATTAAGAAAATTTATGCTTACATCTCCAAATAACCATTTACTCTTTTCTTTTTTTCTTATGGATTCTAAATAGTCAATAATATTTATTAAAGAATTATCATCTATATCCCCTAAAGGCTCCATAAAAAATTTACCATTATTTTTATCATATTTTTTAATAATAAAAATATTATTTACTATATCATATTCTATATCATTAAAGTCTTTCCACATAAAAAGTGTAGCAAAAGAATATTCACAGCTTAGGAATTTGTTTTTATCTATATATTGGTAGTAAAGAGATTTATCTTTTAAAGTAATTTTTTTAAACATAACTCCTCTTTAAATTTATAGCTTATTAAATATAATATGAAAAATCCCTCAGAGTTGTATATTTTTTCAATATTTTATATTATAATTAAAGAAGGTTAATATAAAATCTACTAAACATAAAATTTTTTTACTACATAATTAAAACTATTTGAATAAAGCAAATTATGTAAAATCTACACATTTTATTTATATTTATTTGTTAAGTTATACTCGTATAGTTTTATAATATTAATTAATAATAGTTGAGGTAATAAAGGTGAGAAGTAAGAGAATAAAAAAATTAAATTCAAAAAAGGTAGCACTACAAATTTCACTAGTACTTATAGCTTTATTCTTAATTTTAATTTCTGTAGTTTTATTTAAAACTTATTCTAGTAAAAATGTTACTTATGAAGGAATTTATGTTGAAAACATTAATGTGTCAAATTTAAATGAGAAAGATTTAAAGGAAAAATTAAATGAGCACTACTCTGATTTATTAAATAATTTTAAAATAACATTTAATTATAAAGACAATTTTAATGAAACTTTTTCAGCAAAAGATTTAGGATTTTTCTTTGATATTAATGATTTATCTAATCAGGTTTTTTCTTTCGGAAAAAATAGCAATATATTTTCTAATACAATAGAAAGATTAAAGTTAAAATCTAATCCTAAATATTTTCAGTTTAAACCTGAATCAAATTCAGAGGTTTTAAGTGAAAAACTTTCTGAAATAAGTAATAAAATCAATAAAGAAAAGGTTGAACCAACTATTTCTTTTTCAAATGATTCTATATCAGCAACTAAAGAACAAATTGGGTACAAGCTTGACTTAGAAAAGCTTACTTCTGAAATAGTTAATGATTTAAATAATAGTCATGATAGTCTAAATTGTACTATTAATATACCTGTGGAAGAAATAAAACCTAAATTAACTCAAGAAACTGTTAATAACATGGTTATTTTAGGCTCATATACTACTAAACTTCCTAGTTTAACAGGTGGACGTACTAAAAATATTAGCAATTATTTAAGTAAGCTTAATGGTACTATATTAATGCCAGGAGATATTTTTTCTGCTGATAAAGAAGGAGAAGATAGAACTGAAAGTAATGGTTATACTTATGCCCCTGGTTATATTGGAAACAAAGTAGTAGATATATTAGCCGGTGGAATATGTCAAGGAGTTACAACTCTTTATAACTCAGTATTATATGCTGACTTAAAAATAGTTGAGAGAGCTCCTCATAGCCTTCCAGTAACTTATGCTCCTATAGGTAGAGATGCTACTATGGCAAGTGGAGTTATTGACTTTAAGTTTCAAAATAATATGAATAATCCAGTTATTGTTCAAACTTATATAACTTCTTCTGGACAAGTTAAGTCTAACATTTGGGGTATAAAAGAAGACCCAGGAAAAGAAATAGTTATATCTGTAGATCAACATGGACCTAAATCATCAACAACTTATAAGGAAACTTATGAAAATGGAGTATTAGTAAAAAAAGAAGTGTTATCAAAGGACAAATACAATTAAAATAAAGGAAGCCAATTAATTGGCTTCCTTTATTTTAATTTATATTCTATTTAAGCTTATCTTCTTTTCTTAATTTTTGTAGTAATTCATTGTATCTCTTATGTTTCATATTAGGGAATGCTTTTAAAAGTCTTCTTTGAAGAATATTATTTCTTCTTAGAGATTTAGCTCTATTTAACATTTCTTCTTTTAAATTAGCCTCACGCTTAAATTTGTTCATAGTAAGTTCTAATTCTTTCTCGGTCTTATCTATAAAGGAAATTCCAAACTCCTCAAACTCCTTAGATAAATCTTGAAGATTGTGTAATTTTGAATTTAACTTAATCATAGCTTGTACTGTTACTACAAAATCAATAACAATTAGAGCTGCTAAAATTATTGTTACAATAAAAACTATCTTTTCTGGAAATTTACTAACAAAATCAACTATAATAGGATTTATAAACTCAACTAATATAACTGATAATATACCAAATAGTGTGGAATTAAGTAAGCACACTCTTCCATGAATATTAAACTTGTGTTTTGAATAATCCCACCACTTAGTATGGAATATTGCTTCTAATAAAAAAGAGGTAATATACTCTAAAACTGATGTAATTATTATTCCTAATATAAATACTAATATTATATTACTTTTATACATATCTAAAAATGTTAAAACAAAAAAAGCTCCAAATCCGTATACAGGGCATAATGGCCCATTTAAAAAGCCTCTATTTGTAAACTTGTGATCTATTATATAACAATATATAACTTCACAGCACCATCCTAAAAAGCTATATATTATTATATACAAAATATTATATATAATGTTTTCCATAACTATAAAAAGAGAATTCCTCTCTTTTTAACTCACTTCCTTTCATAGTTTACTGATTATTTAGTATATTCTCTGCTTCAGGAGAAGCTATTTCCATGCCATATATGCCTAAGTCATTTACTGCTGTAATATTTACTACTACTTTTCCCTCGGATCCTTTTTGAAAATAACCTGCTAATATTTCTTTATGAGAATCTCCTAAAATATCTGTATAATACATAACTAAAGAACCATTTCCCTCTGCTTTTACCTTTACTTCCTCTGAACCACCTGCTTTTATACTTGGTACACTAATATTTTTACTATTATTGCTATAACTTATTTGTAAACCACTTATTTCTTTATTAGTCTTATTATTAATAATGACTTTATATGTAGATTGGTTACTAAAAAAATAAAATCCTACTCCTATTAATACTATCAATATAACACCTAGAATAATTAATGTTTTTTTCTTCATATGCTACACTCTCCATTTTATTATTGTTAAAATAATTATACTACATAAATTCTATAAGAATCCATATTAAGAAAATATAAGAAAAACAACATCTTAAAAAGATGTTGTTTTAAATTATTTATTTTTCATTTTCTTTTCATAATTATGATAAAGTATAAAAGCAATTATAGAAAAAACTATTGGACCAGTTATTTGGAATGCCATAGCTGTATAATCTTTATCCTGAATAACAGGTTTTATTATTGTAAATAAATTTGCAAATCCAATTGTAAATGTTACTATTATTGACCAAATTAATGATGATTTATATGACTTATACATAACAAATGGTTTTTCTATATGTTTTTTCTTTTTAAATGCTGGGAAAGCTCCAGATAAGAACATATATGGTATTGTCATGGCCACATTACCCATTAATATTAAATAACTAAAGAATTTATTTGCAGATTCTCCACCAAAAGAAGCTACTAATATAAATATAACAACAACTATACATTGAACCCACATTGCATTAACTGGCATGTTATTTTCATTTAACACAGTCCATTTTTTTGGCCAGATTTCTTTAGGTGTTCCTTCTATTAATTGTTTAATAGGTGCATAACTTAATGTAAAGAAAGCTCCCATTAAGGCTAACATCATTGAAAGACCTATGTATCTTGCAAACCAAGCTCCTAATTGAAGTGAAGCATTAGTACTCATGCCAAAAGCTTGACCTAATTTTACACCTAAGTTTTGAATTACTATATATGCTACATTTGCTAAGTTAACATTATCCCCTGATAATACTTCTTGCCAATTTGTAAATAATCCAACACAAAGTATTCCAACAGCATATCCAACGGCTATTATTATAGATGCAATCATTAATCCCTTTGGAAAATTCTTTTTAGCATCCTTAGTTTCATCAACTAATCCACTTACAGCTTCTAGTCCACCATAAGCAAAAACTGCAAAAACTAAAAATCCTAATACACCTATTGGTGATTGGTAAGATGGATTTTGTGCATGAACAAAGGCAGACCCATTTATTACCTCAGCTGGTTTAAATCCATTGCTTACAAAAACAATAATTGCTCCTAAAATAAGTACTATATTTGATAATGCAACAACAGTTCCTCCAATTGAAGTAACCTTTGTTATACTCTTTAATCCTTTAGATGCTGCATAAGTTATAACTATTATAAGTATTGATCCTAATACAGCCATTGTCTGTGGAACACTTAATCCAAGTAAAGACCATGTTCCTGTAGTATCTTTTCCATATATAACATTTGAGAAAGGAATCCATATTGATGATGAGTTACTAACTAACCATATTAAATTTGATGAATACCACATGAACGTAACTATGAAGGCATATTTAGGTCCTACAGATTTAGCCATCCATGAGTATATTCCCCCTCTTTCCTTTCTAAATGCTGCTCCATATTCTGCCATCATAAAAGCATATGGAATTGAGAAAGCTAATGCTGATATTATGTACCATGGAATAGCACTATATCCCATTAAATAAAAGGCCTTTGGCATGTTAGCAAAACCATATACTGATGTGAAAATCATTAATATAAGCGCTGTTAAAGACAATTTACTTTTATGTTCTGAGCTCATATTTTTCCTCCTTGGTTAAATTATTAAGTTATAAAATTTTTATACATATAATATACCATCTTATCATAAAATTTAAACATTTTAAATAATTTTTGAACTAAATAAAAATATTTTATTAATATTTAGTTAATAATTTATTATTATTATAATATTATCAGAAAATCAAAAGTTTTTTTATTAATTAAGTTATTATATAAATTATGATAAAATAATTCAAAATAAAAGTTTTAATTTGTTAATGTAATAAATTATGTGATATTAGTACAAAATATGTTATATTATTATTATAAATATTTTTTTGTGGGGTGATATTTTGGCAGCAGGAAAAACACATGACAAAATTACGGTTATTATGACCCCTTTTATAGCTTCTTTCTTTTTATTTATAAATATGATCTTCTTAGAAGACTTAGGAAGTAGCCTTGCCTTTACAATATTAGGCGTATCTATATATATGTTTGGTGGGTATATGTTTTCTGGAGATTTAGATATTAAAAGTAGAGAATTTAGAAGATGGGGGTATTTAAAGTTTATTTGGATTCCATACCAAAAACTATTTGAACATAGAAGTGTTTTTACACATGGATTTATATTAGGACCTATAATAAGAATACTTTATGTATCTATTATCCCTATAACAATTTCTTCATTGTTATATTCTTTTTCCATAATTAATATATCTACACCAGAAATGTTAAAGTTAGTTTTTAATTTTATATTAAAGAATAAAATTTTATTTGGTAATATGGCTTTAGCCTTATTTTTAGGTTCTGGTCTTCATACCATAACTGATATGATATATAGTTATTTTAAAAGAAAATTCTCATATAAAAAGAGAAAATCAAGTAAGAAATATAGTAGAAGTAAAAGACCTTCAAGAAGGGCTGCATAATAAAAAAGGCTTAGCTTTAATAGCTAAGCCTTTTTATTTTATTGGCAATTCTATAACAAAATTACATCCTTTTAAAGGGCCATCACTTAAGTAGATTGTTCCTCCATGTTTTTCTACAATTTCTTTACTTATGGTTAATCCTAACCCTGAACCACCCTTTTTAGAATTTCTTGATTTTTCTTCCCTAACAAAAGGATTAAATATATGTTTTTTTATTTCTTCACTTAAGCCTATACCATCATCACTAACTATTATTTTAACCTTATCCCCTTCTTTTTTTAGGCTTATTAAAAACTTAGTTCCTTTTTTATTATATTTGACGCTATTTATTATTAAATTGCCTATGGCTCTTTCAAGCCTTTTATTATCAAACTCTAAGTAAAGATCATCTTCACTTATTTCAAAGTCAAAATCAAAGTCTTTCTCTTCTAGGAGATATATGTAATCCGCAATTAAATTTCTTAAAAACTCGCTTAAATCTTGATATTTTTTATGTAAAATAAATTCAGAACTTTGAAGTGTATAAAATTCAAATAGTTCCATTATCATTTCATTTGCTCTTTCCCCATTGTTCTCAATTACACTTATATATTTATGTAAAGACTCTTTTTCAATATCTGGGTTGTTTTTTATAATATTGGAATATCCTATTATACTTGATAAGGGAGTCTTTAAATCATGGGCTATATTTCTAACAAATTCTTTCCTTAGCTTTTCTGATTTCTCTTTTAATTTCTTTTCCTCTTCTATTTTAGATGCCATATTATTAAAAGCCTCTCCAAGCTCCTCAAACTCATTGTTTTTTTCTATGTTAATTCTAGTAGAATAATCTCCTAAGGATAATTTCCTAACTCCATTCATAAGCTTATCTAAAGGTTTAGTAAATGTCTTAGAAGTTAATTTTGAATAAAGGATTAGACTCATTGTAAAAATAAAGATATATAAAGAAATCATAATATATACAAATATCTTAAATCCAATTTTAGGATTTCTAGTAAACATTTTTCCGAAGTTTTCTTCAGGTATTCTAGTAATTACAAAAAATCTTCCTTCCTTGCTATAGCCAGTATAAGATAAGTAATCCTCATCTATATTAACTCCATGCATTTCATCCACCAAGATTTTACTGAATTCTTCACTAGAATAATTATCTCTTTTCACCTTTTGATCTCCAATTGTTTCTATTATATTTAAATCCTTATCTATAATTTCAATCCATCCACCATGCTCTGTTACATAATCTTGATTACCTATGCTGTTATAATCTTTATTTTCTATTTCTCCTGCAAGTATTTTAGAAGATTCATTTTCTATTGGCTCACTTTTTAAATATATACTAACCCCTATAATAAAAGAAATTAGAAATATAGTAGCTGTTATAATAGTAATAAGTAAAAATACCTTAAGATAATTCCTAAGTAATATATTTGATACCTTATATCTGTTTTTTCCTAAATTAAATTTTTTCAAACCTATATCCTATCCCTCTTATAGTTTTTATCTTGCAAGGATTTTTAGGATCTTCCTCTATCTTATCTCTTAAGTGGCTTATATGAACCATTATAGTATTGTCATCACCTAAATATTCCTCTTGCCATACATTTTCATATATTTGTTTTTTAGTAAACACTCTTCCAATGTTGCTCATAAGCATTTCTAAAATTTTAAATTCCTTTGCGTTTAAAGTTACTATTTCTCCATCTTTTTTAACTGTACATCCTTCTTTACTAAGTTCTAAATTTCCTATTTTTATAAGTTCATTTTCTCCAGAATATTTATAACACCTTCTTAAATTTGATTTAATCCTAGCCATAAGTTCTACAGGTTTAAAAGGTTTTATAACATAATCATCAGCCCCTAAGCCTAAACCTAATATTTTATCATCATCCTCAATTTTAGCAGTTAAAAATATAACTGGAATCTGACTCCATTCCCTTAACATCTTTAATAGATTAAAGCCATCTATTCCATCCATCATAACATCTAATAAGGCTAAATGTATATGTTCTTTTTTTAAGATATCTAAGGCTTCTAATCCATTTACAGCCTTAAATACAGTGTATCCTTCCTTTAATAAATGCAATTCTAAAAGATTTCTTATATCTTGTTCATCCTCAGCTATTAAAATATTCATATTCCCCTCCTATATAGTAATTACTTAAATACATTATAATATTAAACACTACATTTACTAAACTTAAAATTATATTATTTAAGATATTTTTAAGCTTAATCTTTAACTTATTATAGCATCTTGCTTCTTTATACAAATTAGAATCAAGTTTTTAGATAAAACTAATAAAAATTCTTTGCAAAATTAAAATATTAAAGATTAAGGTCTCAAATAAAAAACAATTCCTTATTTGAGACCTTATATTTATTAGTTATTTAATATATATTCACTTAATTTAGCATTAGCTAACATTAATTTTATTCTATTTTCTTGATTTACCTTAGTTGAAGATGGATCATAATCTACAACAACTATATTAGCTTCTGGATGTTTCTCCATAATTCCTCTAATCATACCTTTTCCAACTATGTGATTAGGAAGACATCCAAAGGGTTGAGCACAAACTATATTATTTACACCACTATTTATAAGTTCTAACATTTCAGCAGTCATAAGCCACCCTTCACCCATTTTAACTCCTCTTCCTATGTACTCTTCAACAGAAGTTTTTAATTCCTTAAATGGAGCAGGTGCTCTAAACTTACTATATTTTTTTATTGAATCTATCATAACATTTTGTAAATGCTCTAAATATGAACATCCAATTTTAGTAAATTTACTTGAGACTTTTTTCATTCCATATAATTTATAATCTATTTCTGAATTAGATAGACAATACATAAAGAAATCTGTAACACCAGACATAACAACTTCAGCATTATCTTCTCTTAAAAATTCCTCTAAATTATTATTTCCTAAAGGAGAATACTTTAAATAAATTTCTCCCACTATACCAACCTTTACTTTTTCAGTTTCTTCTAGTTCTATCTTAGAAAAATCTAAAATTATATTTTTATATAGTTCTCTTACCTTTAAATATTTTAAGCTTTCAAACTTCTCTTTTAAAATCTCAATCCACTTATCTAAAACCCTATCTGTTTCACCCTTATTAATCTCATAAGATTTACACTGATTATACATATACATAAGCAGATCTCCATAATAAAGAGCATATATGCATTTTATTAATAAGCCTGGATACATTTTAAACCCTTCATGCTTTTCTAATCCACTTGCGTTTAAAGAAATTACTGGAACTTGCTCTAAGTTATTTTCTTTTAGTGCCTTTCTTAATAAATGTATATAGTTAGATGCACGACATCCTCCCCCAGTTTGGCTCATTATTAAAGCCGTTTTGTCTGGGTCATATTTTCCACTTTTTAAAGCTTCCATAAGTTGTCCAATTACAATCATAGCTGGATAGCATATATCATTATGAACACTTTTTAATCCTTCTTCAATAGCGCTATTTGTATCACCATCAAAAAATTCTAATTTATAACCGTACTTTTTCATTATTCCAGATAAAAGTTTAAAGTGTATTGGCAACATTGTAGGAGCTAAAATAGTATGAGTCTTTCTCATCTCTTTAGTAAATACTGCAAAATTTTTATTATTTTCCATTTCCATTCTATCACCTATTCCTGTGCTATAGCCTCTAGCAAGCTTCTTATCCTTATTTTAGCTGCGCCTAAATTATTAGTTTCATCTATTTTTAATTGAGTATATATTTTGTTATTTCTCTCTAGTATGTCTTTAACTTCATCAGAAGTTATGGCATCTGTTCCACATCCAAAGGAAACTAATTGTATAAGTTCCATATCTTTATTTTTAGCAACATAATAAGCAGCATTATATAATCTAGCTTGATATGTCCATTGATTTAATATATTAACCTTTGGCTTTTCATGACTTACTTCAATAGAATCTTCTGTTAAAACAACAATTCCTAAGCTACTTAAAACCTTGTCTATTCCATGATTTATTTCTGGATCTATGTGATAAGGTCTTCCTGCTACTACTATAACCTTCTTATTGTTATTTTTAGCATACTCTATAAATTCTTCACCTTTTTCTTTTATATGCTTAGTATATTTATCATACTCTATATAAGCCTTTTCTAAAGCATTTTTAACTTCCTTTTGTTTTATATCTCCAAAAGTTTTATTTAAAATCTCATAAAGTTGTTTGCTTAATAATTTTTTATTGTTTAAGCTTAAATATTCCATCATAAAGTTATTACTATCTAACTCTTTTACATTTGTCTTTAAAAGTTCTGGATAATAAGCTACAACAGGGCAATTAAAACAATTATCTGATATACCTTCGTCAAAATTATAACTCATGCATGGATAGAATATATGCTCTATATTTTTACTTATTAAGTTTTCTATATGGCCATGAGCTAATTTTGCTGGATAACACACAGTATCTGATGGAATTGTATGTTGCCCTTTTAAATACATCTTCTTATTTGATTCATCAGATAAAACCACCTTAAAGCCTAACTCTTTAAAGAATGTAGCCCATAGAGGAATATTTTCATACATATTTAATACCATTGGTAATCCTATAGTTCCTCTTTTTCCTTCATCTAATGATTCATATTCTCTTAATTTTTTATATTTATACTGATACATATTAGGAATACTTTCAGATTTTTTATTACCAGTTGGTTTTTCACATCTATTTCCTGAAATATATTTTTCTCCATCATTAAAGATGTTTATTGTTAAATTACATCTATTAGTACATAATCCACATTTAGCGATTTTTGATTTATGTGTAAAATTCTCTAAATCCTCTTTAGAAATTATCTTACTTTCCTTTAAATTTTTTCTTTTTGCATAAAGAGCACATCCATAAGCTCCCATAAGTCCTGATATACTAGGTCTTATAACATTCATACCAAGCTCTTTTTCAAAGGCTCTAAGGATGGCATCATTATACATGGTTCCCCCTTGAACAATTATATTTTTTCCCAATTCATCAAGACTTTTTGCTCTTATTACTTTATAAAGAGCATTTTTAACAACACTTACGGAAAGTCCAGCTGAAAGATCTTCTACTGTAGCCCCTTCCTTTTGTGCTTGTTTTACTGATGAGTTCATAAAAACTGTACATCTTGATCCTAAATCTGCACCATGCTTCGCAAATAAACCAAGTTTTGAAAAAGTTTCTACATCATATCCCATTTGATTAGCAAAACTTTCTATAAATGAACCACATCCAGATGAACATGCCTCATTTAGCATTATATTAGCTACAATGCCATCCTTTATTTTAAAGCATTTAATATCTTGTCCACCTATATCTAAAATAAAGTCTACCTTAGGATTAAAATGACTTGCTGCAATATAATGAGCTACAGTTTCTACTATTCCAAAATCAATTGAAAAGGCTTTTTTTATTAGCTCTTCTCCATAGCCAGTAACTGCACTACCCATTATCCTAATTTTTTCTCCACATATATTATAAATATGCTTTAATTCTTTTTTTACAACTTCAATAGGATTTCCTTTATTAGATCCATAATATTCATATAAAATATTATCCTCTTTATCTATTAAAACAACCTTTGTTGTAGTACTTCCAGCATCTATGCCTACATATGCATCTCCAGTATAATTATTTATATCACTAACTTTAACCTTAGCTTTTTTGTGTCTTTCCTTAAACTCATTATATTCTTCTTCAGAATTAAATAATGGATCTATTACATTCATAGTTGATATTTCATTATGATTTTCTTTTATTGTATTTAATAATTCCTCATATTCATATTTTTTATTATTTTCCTTTGAATATATAGCACTTCCAATAGCAACAAAAACCTGTGCATTTTCAGGAGAAACAACATCATTATCCTTTAATTTTAATGTTTTTATGAATCTTTCTCTTAATCCCTTACAAAAATATAAAGGACCTCCTAAAAACATTATTTTTCCTTCAATACTTCTTCCCTGTGCTAGTCCACCTATTGTTTGATTTACAACAGATTGGAATACACTAGCTGAAATATCCTCTTTTCTTGCTCCTTGATTTAATAGAGGTTGTATATCTGTTTTAGCAAAAACCCCACATCTTGAAGCAATCTCATATATATTCTCATGTTTAAGACTTAAGTTGTCCATTTCATCTACAGTAAGCCCCATAAGGTGAGCCATTTGATCTATGAAAGCTCCTGTTCCCCCTGCACAACTTGAGTTCATTCTCTCCTCAAAACCACCAGTTAAAAAAATTATCTTGGCATCTTCTCCTCCAAGCTCTATTGCCACATCCACATCATCATAATATCTTTTTATAGCTAAAGTTGTAGCAAATACTTCTTGAACAAAAGGTAAATTATACTCTTTTGAAATTCCATAACCAGCAGATCCAGTTATAGCTATCTTAAATTTTTTATTCTCAATTATCCCTTTTATATTTTCTAGTTCTTCGATTAGCTTTTCTCTTACCTTAGAGTAATGTCTTTCATAATTTGAGTAAAGTATCTTGTCCTCTTCATTTAAGACTATACACTTTAAGGTTGTAGACCCTGCATCAATACCTATTTTGTAATACAAAGTTAATGTCACCTCTTTATTAATAATTGATATATTTCTATTAATTATCATGCAAAAATATGAATAAATTTTGAAGAAATAATTCATTTTTCGTTAACTCTTTATTAACTATATCATAATTATTTAATTATATCACCTAATTAAAAGTTTTAATAACAAGCAAAATTTAAATTTACTTTTAAAAATTACTCCATATTCTCATTAAAATAAAGATTACTTATTAACTGTAAATATATGCATAAAAAGTGGTTATTAAGCAAAAAACTCAATAACCACCTTTCTTATATTTAATTATCTTCTTTTCTTGCCCTTTGAGCTTCTTTGGCTCTTTTGATCAAATCCTCTTGATTTGTTTCCTCTTTGTTTTTTACTATGAGAACTTCTTTTCTTATCTTCTGACTCTCTTCTTCCGCTGTTCTCATTTCTACTCTTTCTTCCACCACTTTTGTGATTACTATGATTATTTCCTTTTCCAAAGCTATTTTTATCTCTAATTAAGCATTTTGGACCATTACCAATTAAATCCTCTCTACCTACCTTAACTAAAGCATCATAAACTATGTTGTAATTCTTTGGATTTTTAAATTGTAATAAAGCCCTTTGCATTGCTTTTTCTTCTTTACTTCTAGGAATATAAACTTCTTCCATTGTTAAAGGATCTAATCCAGTATAGAACATTGTAGTTGATAATGTTCCTGGTGTTGGATAGAAATCTTGTACCTGCTCTGGTTGATAATTTATATCTCTTAAATATTCAGCAAGCATAATTGCATCTTCTAACTTGCATCCTGGATGACTTGACATTAAATAAGGAATGATGAATTGTTTCTTTCCTAATCTTTCTGTGATTCTAAAGAATTTTCTTCTAAACTCATCATAAGTTTTTCCTGCTGGTTTACCCATGTATTTTAAAACATTTGGAGATACATGCTCTGGTGCAACTTTTAATTGACCACTTACATGATGCTCAACTAATTCCTTAAAGAAAGTATCATCCTTATCTGCCATTATATAATCATATCTTAGTCCTGAACGTATAAATACCTTTTTAATTCCTGGTAATTTTCTTACTCTTCTTAATAAATGAAGGTATTCTCTATGATCTACCTCCATATTCTTGCATATACCTGGTGACATACATCTTTTATGTTTACAAGCTCCTAAAGTTAGTTGCTTCTTACATGCTGGCTTTCTAAAGTTAGCTGTAGGTCCCCCTATATCGTGTATATATCCTTTAAAATCATCATATTTAGTTATTTCTTCAGCTTCTTCTACTATAGAATCTTCACTTCTACTAGTTACAATTCTTCCTTGATGGAAGGTTATTGCACAGAATGAACAGTTTCCTGAGCATCCCCTTGAACTTACTATACTAAACTTAACCTCTTCAATAGCAGCTATACCACCATCTTTCTCATAAATAGGATGGTAAGTTTTTTGATATGGAAGAGCATATACTCTATCTAATTCTTCCCTTGAAAGAGGCATTTCTGGTTTATTTATAACAACATATTTTCCATTATGTTCTTGAACTAAAGTTCTTCCTCTTACAGGATCTTGCTCATCATATTGAATTTTAAAGCATTCTGCATAAGTTCTCTTATCACTTGAAACTTCTTTAAATGATGGCAGAACTATATGCTCCTCATAGATTTCATCTAAACTATCGGCTATGTAACATGTTCCTGGTATATGTCTTATGTACTTTCCATCAAATCCTTGATTTAAGAAATCAGCCACTTCAACGATTTGCTTTTCACTCATTCCATATACTAAAAGGTCCGCTCCACTATCAACTAAGATTGATTTTCTCACTTTGTTATCCCAGTAATCATAATGAGCAAATCTTCTTAAACTAGCTTCAATTCCACCAATTACTATGTTAACATCCTTATAAGCTTCTCTTATTTTATTACAATAAACTATTGTAGCTCTATCAGGTCTCTTACCCATTTCCCCCTTAGGAGTATATAGATCTTTCTTTCTTAACTTTTTGCTTACTGTATAGTGATTAACCATAGGATCCATGTTACCACCATTAACTAAGAATCCTAATCTTGGTCTACCTAATTTTTTAAAATCATCAACGCTCTTCCAATCTGGTTGAGCTATTATTCCAACCTTATATCCAGCATTCTCTAAAACCCTAGATATAATTGCTGTACCAAAACTATGATGGTCTATGTATGCATCTGCTGTAACTAGTACAAAGTCACATTGTTCCCATCCTCTTTCTATCATATCATCTTTGCAAATTGGCAAAAACTTATTTTCACTCATTTCTTCACCTACTTGTCTCTTCTTAAGCTTATTTAAAACTCCTCTAAATAAATCTTCATATGATTATAACATTAAAAAGAGTCTGTATCAAAATAATTTTTAGTAAACCTTATAAATAGTGTAAATAAACTTTCTAGAGAAATATATTATTTTCTCAATATGTTTATAAGGTTTATTGTTATATTTTTTTGCAGCTCCTTTAAACTTCCTTCCAAAAATTTTTGCAAGTGTTTTTAATTCCTTCTTCACTTTCTACTAAAATATTTAAAAACCACTCTCTTGGAAGTAACCTCTTATATTTATTTGTAAAGTATCTATCATCTAATAAAAGTACTACCCCCTTATCCTTTTCTGTTCTAATGCATCTTCCCGCTGCTTGAAGCACCTTAATTATTCCAGGATAAACATAGGCATAGTCAAAACCATTTTTACCTATAGAGTTATAATATTCTTTTATACTTTCTCTCTCTAAGCAAATTTTAGGCATACCAACTCCAATAATTATAACTCCAATAAGTTTATCTAAGGTTAAATCTATTCCCTCTGAAAAATGCCCACCTAAAACAGCTAAGCCAAGATGTGTTTTTTCTCCTCCTTCTTTAAATAAAGATAAAAACTCTTCTTTTTCCTCTTCCTTCATATGGTCCCCTTGAGCTACTAAGCTAAAATCAACTTCTCTTTTTTTAATTTCCTCATGAACCATCCACATATATTCATAAGAAGGGAAAAATACAAGATAGTTGCCTCTCTTGCTCTTAACACATTCTATTATGTAATTAACTATTTTAGGAAGAGTTTTCTTTCTATTAGAATAGGTTGTTGATACATCCTTTCCAACTATAGTAAGTTTATTTTTATAATCAAAGGGAGAAGTTAAATTAACAGAATAATCCCCTTCCTGTGCTCCATAAAGTTCTTTAAAATATTCCATAGGAAGAAGAGTAGCTGAAAATATTATAACTGATTTAAACCTATTCATTATACTTTTAAGTATCCTAGATGGATCTAAACAGTTAATTAATAATTCCAAGTTATTTCCATCTAATTTATACAAAGTAGTAAAATCTTCTCCATAATACCCACATATATTTAAGAATTCATAAACATTAAAATATAACTCTAAAAGATTTGAATTCTCTTCACTAGATTTACTCTCATAAATATCTACCTTTTCTAAAAAGCCTCTTAAAATTCCATATAAATCACTTGGTTCTTCCTTTTCCACAAGACTTTTAGTCTCTAAATTTTCTAAAACCTTTCTTTTTTCTATTAAATATTTATTAGCCCTATCTAAAGAGTTATATATTCCCTTATCCTTACTTTTAAATTCTCTTTTTAGCTTTAAAAAATCATCTTTAAATAATTTTGAAGAATACATACTTCTTCCCCTATCTAAAAGATTATGAGCTTCATCTATTAAAATAATATAATCCTTGGCTTTCCCTTCTAATATTCCCTTTAAAGAAGCTTGAGGATCAAATATATAATTATAATCACATATTACTACATCACAAAAATTGCTTAGCTCAAGAGAGAATTCAAAGGGACAAATATTATATTCCTCAGATAATTCATTTATATATTCTAAATCATATTCTTCCTTATGCTTTAGTGCTTCCTTTAAAGCAATATTAACCCTATCAAAGTATCCATTAGCATAAGGACAATATTCTGGAATACACTTTTTTTCTTCCATCTTGCAACATTTTTCCTTTGCAGTTATATTAACACTTCTTAGATTTAATCCTTTTTCTCTCATAATACGCAAAGTATTATTTGCAATTTCTCTTGTGGTAGTTTTAGCCGTTATATAAAAAATTTTTTGAGTTTCCTTAGCGCCTAAAGCTTTTACTGCAGGAAATAATGTAGACATTGTTTTCCCAATGCCAGTAGGTGCTTCTGCAAAACATTTTTTCCCCTCTGTAATAGCCTTATAAACTCTAATAGCTAGTTCTCTCTGTCCCTTCCTATAAGACTCAAAAGGGAAATTAAAATTCTCTATAGAATCATTTCTAAAGTCTATCCAAATTTTCTCTAAAATTATCCATTCTTTATATTTTTCTATTAAATCATAGAAAAACTCTCTAAGTTCATGAAAACTATATTCTTTCCTTAAAAACTTTGTTCCAAAATCTTCAACATTGTAATACGTTAACTGGACTATTATTGAGTCTAATTTTTTCTCTTTGCTGTATATATAAGCATATACTTTAGCCTGAGCCCAATGCAATTCATTAAAATCATAATCTATATCCATTACGTTTTTTGTAGTAGTTTTTATTTCATCAATAATTATTTTTTTATTTTCCTCTAATATTCCATCTGCTCTACCTTCTACCCTTAAAGTAAAATCTTCAAAATCAATATCCTCTTTTAAGGTAACTTCAGCCCTATCCTTTTCAGAATAAGAACTCTGTATTTTCTTGTGTCCCTTTATTCCTTCTAAAGCTCTTACAGATGCTTTTATACGACTATCTATACTCCCTCTTCTTAAAACAAATTCAACTAAGTTTCTTATAGAAATCTTTATTAATTCATTTTTCACTTAAATCACCCATTTTCACTGTGTATATATAAACTCTATCACATAATTAATAAAAATAAAAAGCCTAGAAAAATTAAATTTCTCTAGACTTTTTGTTTTTATTAAGAATTTACTTTTATTTCTTCTTCTAAACCTTGTGATAAATGTTTTTTATAAAATACAATAAAGCATGTTACTGTTGATAGAGCTGCTATTATATCTGCAAAAGGTTCTGCCATAAGAACTCCCATAAGTTTATTTTCAAAAACCATTGGAAGCACATATATAAATGGTATTAAAAGCACAATCTTTCTAAGTAAGGCTAAAATTAATGATATCTTTGCTTGTCCTAAAGCTAAGAAAGTTTGTTGGCAAGCAACTTGTGCACCAAAAAGTAAAATACCTGCAAAGTATATTTTAATACTCCATGAGGTTATCTCCATTAATTGAGGATTATTACTATTAAAAATCTTTACAAACACATCTGGTAACATCATTAATGCACTCCACATAATTGTGGTAAATACCATTGATGATACTAAAAGTAATTTAAAGGCCTTTTTTACTCTATAGACTTTATTAGCCCCATAGTTATAACTTATTATAGGTTGTGCCCCTTGAGAAAGTCCCATTAATGGAAGTAATATTATTTGCATTACACTACTCATAATAGTCATTGCTCCAACGGCTAAGTCTCCACCATACTTTAATAAATTATTATTCATACTTATTATGACTAAACTTTCAGTAGCTTGCATTATAAATGGAGATACTCCTAAAGCCATTATTGAAAATAATATTTTTAATTTTGGCTTTAAGAATTTTTTTCTTATTCTAAGAATACTTTGTTTTTCAAATAAAAAGTATAATACCCATATAGCAGAGGCGCATTGACCAATTATAGTTGCTAAAGCTGCTCCCTTAACTCCCATATTAAATCCAAAGATTAAAATAGGATCTAATACAATATTTATTACAGCTCCTACCATAACTGTTATCATTCCAACCTTAGCAAATCCTTGCGTATTTATAAAGGAATTCATTCCTAAGGCAATTTGAACAAATATAGTACCTATTAAATAAATACCTAAATAATCTAAAGCATATCCTATAGTTGCATCACTAGCCCCAAAGGCCCATAAAATTGGCTCCTTAAATATAAAGAAAAATACTGTTAAAAATAAAGCTAATCCTATAAGTGCAGAAAAACTATTTGTCATTATTTCTTCAGCATCTTCTTTTTTCTTTTCTCCCATTTTAATCGCTGCTAAAGGAGCTCCTCCCATACCAACTAAACCACTAAAAGCAGCGACTATCATTATAATTGGAAAGGCTACCCCAACTCCAGCCATAGCCATATCACCAGATTGCAATCTTCCTATAAACATTCTATCTACTATATTGTATAAAACATTAACAAGTTGAGCTATTATAGCTGGCATAGCTAGTTTAAAAAGGAGCTTTCCAATACTATCCCTTCCTAAATCTGTTTCTTTTTTGCTCATACTATTCACCATTCTTTCCCCTAATTTTATTTATGCTCATGATTTTTTATATGATTCATACAATAACATTTATTACTTGTACATTTTAAACAGTGTCTAAATTCCATATTAGGATTATCTAAATTTATAATGTTTTAAAGAATGACAAATATATTTTCATAAAAATAGAGTTTTTAAATGTATGAATATACTATCTTCTTCATATTGTCCATTTCTTTTTCCATATCAGAAACAAGCTTAAATTGATTTCTAGCTCTATCTAAGTTGTGATTTTCCCTATGTATTTTAAAGTAAACATCTCCATTTAAATAATCCATAAGAAATCTCATTCCACATTCAAAGGTCATAAGTTTAGCTGCAAAAGGTAAATATTCAATTTCATCTTTTGTAAAGGCATCCCCTGCTGACTCTAAAAATCCTTTTGCAAAATGCTCATAAAGATTTAAATCAAAGTTTACCTTAGATAAATCCACTTCATCTTCTAAAGCAGTTGTAGCTCCAGAACGAATAGAATCTCCAAAATCATATAGTGATAGTCCTGGCATAACAGTATCTAAATCAATAACTGCAATTCCTTCTCCTGTTTCATCATCTATCATTATATTATTAAACTTTGTATCATTATGAGTAACTCTTAAAGGAAGTCTATTTTCTTTTATCATATTTACTAAAACTTTTGTATCTTCAGCACGGTTAATTACAAAATCTATTTCTTCTTTTACATCCTTTGCTCTCCCTTTTTTATCTTCCCTTACAGCTTCCATAAATACCTCAAATCTCTTTTCTGTATTATGAAAATCAGGAATTGTATCATAAAGCATATCAACATTAAAATCTGATAATTGCTTTTGGAATTTTCCTAAAGCCTTACCAGCTGTATATAAATGCTCAGGTTTTTCAACTATTTGATAGGTACTAGCGCCATGTATGAAATTAAAAATTCTCCAATAATTTTCCTCTTTGCATTTATAGAAACTTTTACCTTCTTTTGTCTTCACTATATTTAAAGTTTCCCTTAAAGGGTCTCCATTTTCTTCTATAATTTTATTTTTTATATGTGAAGTAACATTTTCAATATTCTCCATTAGTTGCTCTGGATTTTTGAATATGTCAGAGTTTACTCTTTGAAGAACATATTTTATTTCTTCTCCATTTTCCCCTTCACAATTTATTATAAATGTATCATTTATATGTCCACAAACATGGCTATCTGATGTTTTTATCTCTCCCTCTAAATTAAAATTTTCTGCTATGCTTTTAAAATCATAAGTCTTGTTCATTTTATTTAAACTCCTCCCACAAATCATCTGGATAAATTTTTTTAGATAAATTTTTTAAAGAATCCCTAACGCTTTCTTTATCCTCTTTATAAGTAACTCCATACCATTGTTCATTTGTTTTTAAAACCTTAACCTTAACTTTATCTTCTTTTATAAGCTCATCTATTGCTGTAGGCAAATAAAACTCCTCTTTACATTTATCTATACATTTATCTTTTAAAAAATTTAAAAATCTATATTCTAGTTCTGTAAATATGCTAGGTTTTAATCCCCAAATATTCATAGAAACTAAGGTGTTTTTAGGAATATTATAATAATTTCCATTCTCTTCATAGCATATACTATTTCCTTTTTTCATAATTTTTGTTTTTTCTTTAATAGAAATTAATTCTCCCTTAGAATTCAAATCACATATTCCTCTAGATACACTTCCAAAGTCAGTTAATGTTTTTCCTACCCTAAACCCCACCATAAAGTATTCAGAATCACACTTACTTTTTTTAATTTCTTCACAAAGTACTTTATAAGTTTCTCTTCCATAAAAATCGTCAGCATTTATAACTATGAAAGGTTCTTTTATAAAACCTTTGCAACATAAAATTGCATGTCCAGTTCCCCAAGGTTTAACTCTTTTAAAATTTCCTTTAAATTCTTTTTCTAAATTATCAACTTCTTGAAAAACATATTCAGTCTCTATTATATTTTCTATTTTAAGCCCTATAGTTTCTCTAAATTTCTTAAAAATATCTTTTTTTATTATAAATACAACCTTTGTAACACCAGCTTTAATAGCATCATAAATGGAATATTCTATTATGGTCTCCCCCTTTGGCCCTATTTTATCAATTTGCTTTAAACCTCCATATCTACTTCCCATTCCTGCTGCCATTATTACTAAAGTAATCTTGTCCAATTTTATCCCCTCACTTTTTAATACTTTTCTCCCCTTAAACCCTAAATAAATTTTATAAGTTATTTAACATAGTTAAATTTATTTTACTAAATTTTCTGTTATTTTTCTCTGAATTTTATAAAAAATTAAAATATTGTTAAATATTATACAATTCCATTTTAATAATCATACTATTTTATATAAAATAAAAAAATTCTATCTGTTTTAGTATTTTTTTTATAAAAATCTATAAGCTAATATAATAGGAAAGGATGTGATTATTTTTGTGGTACAAAAAATCAAAAAATGAAATACTACAGGAATTAGATGTAGATGAAAAAAATGGTCTTTCCTCTACTGAGGCATTAAGAAGACTTGAAAAGTATGGTAAGAATAAACTTGAAACTAAAAAGAAGAAAACTCTATTTAAACAGTTCTTATCTCAGCTTAAAGATGTAATGATTTATATACTAATCATAGCTGCAATAATATCTGCATTTTTAGGAGAAATAAGTGATGCTTTAATAATACTCTTAGTCATAATAATAAATGCAGTTATAGGAGTTATTCAAGAATCTAAAGCAGAAAAAGCCTTAGATGCTTTAAAGGAACTTTCCACTCCTAAAGCTCTTGTTAAAAGGGATGGTTCTTTAAAGGAAATTCTTTCAGAAGATATTGTACCAGGGGATATTGTAATAATAGATGCTGGTAGATATATTCCTGGTGATTTAAGATTAATTGATACAGCAAACTTAAAAATAGAGGAATCTGCTTTTACAGGTGAATCTGTTCCTTCTGAAAAAGATGCTTCTTTTTTACCAGATAAAGAAATTCCTATTGGAGACCAAAATAATATGGCCTTTATGTCTACTCTAGCTACATATGGTCGTGGAGTTGGAGTGGTTGTTGGTACTGGAATGAATACTGAAATTGGTAAAATAGCTAAAATGATAGAACAAGAAGAAAATGATGAGACTCCATTACAAAAAAAATTAAGCGAACTTGGAAAAATTCTAGGATTTTTAGCTGTAGGTATATGTATTCTAATTTTTATTATTTCATTTTTTCAAGGAAGAGATTTACTTGAAATGTTCTTAACTTCTATTTCTTTGGCTGTTGCCGCTATTCCAGAGGGATTGCCTGCCATAGTTGCTATAGTATTAGCACTAGGAGTTCAAAGAATGGTAAAAAAGAATGCAATAATAAGAAAGCTTCCTGCTGTGGAAACTCTAGGTTCTGTAAGTATAATATGTTCTGATAAGACAGGTACACTAACTCAAAATAAAATGACTGTAACTACTGTTTACACAAATGATTCTTATATAAAAGAGAGTGAATTTAATTTAAATGATAATGAATCTAAACTTTTAGTAGATTGTATGGTTCTTTGTAATGATGCCACATACTCAGAAAAAAGCCAAACTGGCGATCCTACTGAAATAGCACTTTTAGAATCTCCTTTTAAGCTTAATATACTAAAAGAAAAACTTGAAAAAGAATTTAAAAGAATAGATGAAATTCCTTTTGATTCTGATAGAAAGTTAATGACTACAGTAAACTTAGTAGATGACAAAAAAGCTCGTGTATTTACTAAGGGTGCCTTAGATTCTATACTTTCAATTTGTAATAAAATATCTGTTAATGGAAAATTAGTAGACTTCTCAAAGGAATATAAAGCTAAAGTTTTAGAAAACTCTAATATAATGTCAGACAAAGCCTTAAGAGTTCTTGCCTTTGCATATAAAGATATATCTAAAGAAAATATAGTTTTAGATTCTTTAGAAAAAGATTTAGTTTTCATTGGCATGGTTGGAATGATTGATCCACCTAGACTAGAGGTTAAAGATTCTATTAAACTATGTAAAAGTGCTGGAATAACTCCAGTTATGATAACTGGAGACCATAAAAATACAGCTTTTGCTATTGCAAATGAACTAGGAATAGCAGAAGATATTTCTCAAGCTATTACTGGTCATGAAATAGATAAATTTAAAGAAGAAGAGTTCAATGAAAAAATTATAAATTACAGAGTTTTTGCAAGAGTGTCTCCTGAACACAAGGTAAAAATAGTTAAAGCCTTTAAGTCTCATGGAAATATAGTTTCTATGACTGGAGATGGAGTTAATGATGCACCTTCCTTAAAGGCTGCTGATATAGGTGTAGCTATGGGCATAACAGGTACAGATGTATCTAAAGGAGCCTCAGATATGATTCTTACTGATGATAATTTTTCAACAATAGTTTCTGCTGTAGAAGAAGGAAGAAAAATCTATCTAAATATAAAAAAATCTATAGTATTTTTATTATCCTGTAATTTAGGAGAAATACTAACTCTATTTACAGCTATATTACTAAATTGGAATTCTCCTCTTCAACCAATACACATTCTTTGGGTTAATTTAATTACAGATAGTTTTCCAGCTCTAGCTTTAGGAGTTGATAAAGCAAAGGAAGATGTTATGAATAACCCTCCTAGAAATCCTAAGGAAAGTATATTTGTTAAGTCTGATAAAATTCAACTTATAATAAATGGAGTTTTAATAGGAGGAATAACACTATTTGCATTTAAATTAGGTGAAAGACTTTATGCTGATTCCTTAATTCATGCTCAAACAATGGCTTTTGTTGTACTAAGTGTATCTCAATTATTTTTATCACTATCTCTAAGAAGTAATACTAAATCAGCGTTCTCCTTAGGAATATTTTCTAATAAATACTTAGTATATTCAATTTTACTTGGAATCTTCCTTCAAGTAATAATAATTTCAATAAGCTTTATTGCTAATATATTTAAGGTTACTCCTTTACTTTTATATGATTGGATTGTGGTTATACTTGTATCCTTAATTCCATTTGCAATAAATGAAATCTTAAAATTATTTAGAAAGTAAAAATAAAAAAGTAAGGTATCACACTATAGATACCTTACTTTTTATTATTTTATATTTTTTCTTAAAAATCTTGGCATAACTCTTAAAAGTTTAGGTGAAATTTCTTCTATATCTTCCTTTTTAATTCCTCCTAGAATTATAATAGCATGAAGATACATAAATGCACCTATAGCTATAATTACTAGTAATATAGCTATGCCTAATATTAAACTTAACTTATCAAAATCTATAAATAAAGATATTACATATTTGCTAAGTATTATTCCTATACCCATGTATATTGATGCTAATAAAGGTTTTAATGCATACTTTAACATTGATATTTTCATCTTTAATGTTTTTTTCATTCTAAAGTGATTAAGTACTAAAGAAATTACGAAAGCCACCATTCCAGAAATTACAGCTCCATAAATATTTATATCTGGATTTGCAACTAAAGTCATATTTAATGTAAACTTCACTACAATACTAAGAGCTAAGGTAAATAATACATAGTAAAATTGACTTACACTTTGAAGTATTACATTTTGCATAAGAACTATTGCCGTTAATGGTATCATAGCGGCACCTATTACCATCATCTTATATCCATTTGAATCTGCAAAAATATATCTATATATATTTTCACTTAATAAAGCTAATCCAAAGGCTGATGGTATTGATAAAAGATATGTAACTCTCATAGAGAAATTAATCTTACTTTTTATCTCTTTTTTATCTTTTAAAGCATATGCTCTTGATATTGCAGGTAATGCCATGTATCCTAAAGAAGTTATAAATACCATTGGAACATTTATTAAAATCTTATATCTTGTTGAAAAATATCCATAAAGTGCATTAGCATCACTTTGAGAAAAGTTAGCTGCATCAACAAGTCTATTACTTACAGTTAACATATCTATTATATTTCCTAAGTTTTGAAGTCCAGTACTAAGAGTTATTGGCAATCCATATTTAAATAAGGTTCTTGCTATTTTTTTACCTGTAATTCTTCTAACTCCAGGCTCTTGTTTTCTCTTAGCCTCTTTTTCAACTCCATATATATTATATATGTATATTAAATATAATACCGCCATTAAGGCTCCAGCAGAAGATCCTACAGTTCCTCCTGCAACCCCTAAAGATACACTTTTCTTTATAAGGAAATATGCACATAATAAACTTAAAAATACATTTGCAACCTGTTCAATAACCGTTGCTATAGCTATTGGTGTAGCTTGAGATCTTCCTTGGAAATATCCTTTATAAGTAACTAAGACTGTTGTTATCATAATTGTTGGTGCTAAGAAAATTATTGGATAAACCATTTGTGGAGTCTGACTCATACTTGCTATAAAATTAGCACTTAACATTAAAACTATAGTAAATATTGTACCAACTACAAGTAAAAATGCTCTTGAAATCTTAAATGCTCTTAAGGCATCTTTGTAATTGCCAACTGCATCTAACTCTGAAACATATTTTGATATGGCCGTTTGTAAACCTACATTTGTTAAAGCATACACAAAAACAAATATGTCATAGGTTTTGCCATATATACCCATACCAACACTTCCTACAATTCTAGTAAGAAAAGGTACATAAATTAAAGATAATAATTTAGCAACTATGCTTGCAATAGAAAGTATTGCAAAGCCTTTAGTTATAGACTGCTCTTTCATAAAAATCTCCTATCTTAAAAACTAAATCCTAAATTTAAATACATCCTTCTTTATCTTTTTAAACATTGGAGGTAATCCCTGAGCTATAGTTTTATTTTTTAAGTAATCAAACTTTTCAGGAACCTCTTTAAATGTAACTTTATAAGCATAAAGGAATTGATATGTTAATCCAAACTTATTTTCAAAGAAGGAATTCATTTTATTATCACCATATTTAAAGTCTCCAACAATAGGATTTCCTAAATGAGCTAAATGAGCTCTTAACTGATGACTTCTTCCAGTTATAAGTTCTATTTCTAATAATGAAAAGGCACCATTAGTTTGTAGAACCTTAACATCCATTTTTATTTTCTTTGTATCTGGTCTTTCAGTATCGTAAACTGTTGACTTATTTAATTCATCATCTTTTGATATATATGCTTCATATTTTCCAGGCTGTATTTTTCCCTTTACTAAAGCACAGTAATACTTCTTAACTTTTCTTTCTCTTATCATCTCGTTAAGTAATTTTAATCCTTCAAAATTCTTACCGAAAAATACTATTCCTGAAGTATTTCTATCTAATCTGTTACAAGATGCAGGAGTAAAAGTTAATTCATTTTCTGGAACATAATCTCCTTTTCTGAATAAGTATGATAATACATAGTCAGTTAAGGTTGGAGCTCCATTCTTTTTATCTGAATGAACTAATACTCCTGGCCATTTCTCAACTAAAAGCATATTTTCATCTTCATATACCACTTGAAGTGATCCTGAATCAACCATTTGGAAATTAGGCTTTTTCTTCTCCTTAGTTACTACACTTTGAAGATATCTTATCTCTATAACATCTCCTTCTAAAAGAGAATACTTTTCTTTTTGCTTCTTTCCATTTACTCTTATATCACCCTTTCTTAGGGCTTTAAATATTGCACTTAGAGGTACATCCTTTAAATATTTTCTTAAGAACTTATCTAATCTCTGTCCCGCTTCATTTGTACCTATCTCTATTTTCAAATTGCTTCACTCCTAATTTAAATCATTTTATAATTACTATTCTATAGATTAATATTAATTTACTCCCTTGTCAAATAATTTAATGCTGCTTTACATTGAATTGAAACTCCAATTGGTAATAAATTCTCGTCTATATCAAATCTACTATTATGAGCTGAATAAATAATATTTCTCTCCTCATTTCTAGCTCCTAAGAAATAAAAAGCTGAATCTCTTTCTAGGGCAAAATATGCAAAGCTTTCAACTCCAAGCTTTGGTGCTTCTTGTTCCTTAACATTTTGAGAACCAATAATTCCTTTTGCAGCTTCAGTTACTAAATCTACAACGGAGCTATTATTATAAAGACATGGATAGCTTTCTTCTATATCTATTTCACATTCTCCTCTCATGGCTGTACAAATAGATGTAGCTATTTCTCTTAGTCTTTCTTTAGCGTAAGCTCTATCTTCTAGGGTCATCGTTCTTATAACACCTTTTAATATAACCTCATCTGGTATTATATTCTGAGCAGTTCCTCCATTTATACTTCCTACTGTAACAACTGCTGGATTTACAGGCTTTATTTCTCTACTTACTATTGTTTGTAATCCTAAAACAACTTGAGAAGCCATAACTATAGGGTCTACAGCCATGTGAGGATAAGCTCCATGTCCTCCTCTTCCTTTTATCTTTATTGTGAAAGGATTAGATGCTGCATTAACTACTCCTTTTTTTATCATTATTTGTCCAGCATCTAAAGTTTCTTCAACATGAAGGCCTATTATTTTTTCTACTCTAGGATTTTCTAAAACCCCTTCTTCTATCATTATAGGAGCTCCGCCTGTTGTCTCCTCTGCTGGTTCAAAGAGTAACTTAACAGTACCACTAAACTTATCTCTATGTCTACTTAATAATTTAGCTGCACCTAATAATATTGTTGTATGGGCATCATGTCCACAAGCATGCATTCTTCCTTTAACCTTTGATGAATATGAACAAGTCTTTTTATCATCCATAGGAAGACCATCAATATCAGCTCTTAAAGCTATGCATCTATCTTTTTTAGATTCATCCTTTAGTGTTCCCTTTATTATGCCACATACTCCTGTTTTAGCAGTTTCTATATATTCAATACCTTCATTAGCTAAAAATTCCTTTATTTTTCCTGAAGTTCTCCACTCTTCAAAACCTAATTCAGGATTTTCATGAAAATCTCTTCTTAAAGCTACAAGTAAGTCTTTTAATTCTTGAGCTTCATCCATTAAATTTATATTCATTTTTAACACCTACTTTTCATTTATAAATAATATATTATATATACTATTTATTTTATATATTTTTGATTATATATTACTATGTTTTTTTCTTCAATTATATTTTATACTCATTTACGAGTATATTATTTAAGTGTATTATGTTGAAAATTATAGTAACAAAGAAAATTTTTCTTTAAATCCTCTAATTTCCTTTGTTACTACACATTTAAACTTCACAAATTATTTTTTCTATTAAATTATTTTCAATCAAAGTTCTTAAAGAAAATTTTTTATTTTCTCCTTGAATAAATTTAATTGAAATAGTATCCTTCTCTATTTTTAAAATTTCACCTATGCCAAAATAATTATGTCTTATGACATCTCCTTCCTTTAATCCATAATCAGTTATATTACATTGGCTATCTAGATTTGTATTATTTAAAAATATAGATGGCTCCTTAAATTTACCTCTTACACTTTTAGGTGCATAAAGATATAAATTATTTATGGCTCTAGTTATACCCACATAAAAAAGTCTTCTCTCCTCTTCTAAATTTTCCATACTGTTTTTATGTGGTATTGTTTCATCAACTATATTTACAATGTGAACATCATTAAACTGCATTCCCTTTACCCCATGCATGGTGCTTAATATAACAGAGTCTATATTACCTTTAGAATTTAAGTTTTCTAAATTTTCTTCAACGCTTTCTATGTGAGAAAGAAAAGTGATTATAGATTTAAATTCCATAGCTGAACTTTTAAATTCTTCTACAATATCTAATAAATCCTCTTGATTTTGCTTAAATTTAGAGGAATACTCTCTTATATACTGACTATACTCTAAATCACTTAATATAAAATCAATAGCACTATTTAAGGAAAGTTTATTTAAATAAGCTATGTCACTTTTTAGCTCCTCAAACTTTCTCATTTGAAATGGATGTACGCCTTCCACATTCATTAATATATCAAAAACATTTTCTTTCTTCTTAGAATTCATCACTCCATAAATAGCGCTTTTTGAAACATATCTAAAGGGTTTGTTTATTATTTTATTAAAATCTTCTTTATTAAATGGATCTATTGAGAGTCTTAAATACGCAATTAAATCTCTACATATAAAATGATTAAAGAAATTATACTCTTTATCTAAAAGCTTAAAGGGAATCTTTTTTCTAATAAAGGCATCAATAAAACTTCTACTCTCCATATTTGTTCTATACAAAATAGCAGTATCAGAATATTTATTCCCTAATCTTTTGCTTTCTTCTATTTTTAAAGCAATTATATTTGCTTCCTCAGACTCATTAAATGGCTTTTTAAGCTCTATTTTACCTTGATTTTCATTAAAAGCTATTATTTCTTTTTGGTATCTCTCTTTATTATGCTTTATAACATCCTTAGATACCTCCACAATATTTTTTAAGCTTCTATAATTATATTTTAAATAAACCTTCTCACTACCTTCAAAGTTCTCCTCAAAGTTTATCATACATTTAGGAGTTGCTCCTCTAAAGGAATATATACTTTGGTCCTCATCTCCAACACAAAAAACTTCATTATTTATAAGTCTTAAAAATTCTAATTGAACTTCATCACAATCTTGAAACTCATCAACTAATATATATTTTATTAAATTTCTATAATATCCTAATATATGAGGATTTTCTTTTAAAAGAGTTACTGCTTTTATTTGTAAATCATCAAAATCTAAAAGTCCTCTCTCATTTTTAAAAGTTTCATATGCTTCATAGCATTTATTAAAAATATCATAAGTCATTGATATTTCTAAATCCTTAGAAGAAACTTTCTTTCTAGATATATTATTTAATACCTCTTTTATTTTTTCATCACTTACCTCTTCTATATAAGAGGATAATACTTTCCTTATAATATTATAAGAATCTTTAGACTCTATAAGCCTTATTTCATCCTTATTCCTAAGTAAAATTTTATAAAAAAGTCCATGAAAGGTTCCAAAGAATGGAATAACACCTTCCTTATGCATTTCTTTAAATCTACTTTTCATATTTTCTGCTGCCGCCTTAGTAAAAGTTATTACTATAACATGTATTCCTTTAACCTTTCTTTCTTCTAAAAGATATTTAATTCTATTTAATATTACTGTGGTCTTTCCTGCTCCTGGTGGAGCTATAACAAGGACACTTTTACTCCTTGCTCTTACAGCTTCATTTTGATATTTATCTAAATTAGACATTATAATTCTCCTAATGTTCAATAAAATTTATTTTAATTATTGACTAAAATTAATCTAGTAAACCATAATATTTATTAACATATATATTGTAATAATTCTAACTACTGGTTACAATAGTTATTGATAACTTATGAAAAGGAGATAATTTTTATATGGATTATAAGTTTGATGTAAAAAACCCTAGAAATCTTACAATGCTAGTTGATTTCTATGAACTTACTATGGCAAATGGATATTTTAAAAATGGCATAGAAAATAAAATTGCCTATTTTGATATGTATTTTAGAAGGGTACCTGATGGTGGCGGCTATTGTATAATGGCTGGTGTTGAGCAATTAATTGAATACCTATCAAATCTAAACTTTTCAGAAGATGATATAGCCTATTTAAGATCAAAGGAATTATTTTGTGATGAATTCTTAGACTTTTTAATAAATTTCAAGTTTACTTGTGATGTTTGGGCAATTCCAGAAGGAAATCCTGTCTTCCCAAATGAACCTTTAGTTATTGTTAAGGGTCCTGTAATACAAGCACAGTTTGTAGAAACTATGATACTTCTTACTATAAATCACCAAACACTTATAGCTACTAAGGCTAATAGAATATGTAGAGCAGCTAAGGATAAGACTGTAATGGAATTTGGTTCTAGAAGAGCTCAAGGATATGATGGAGCTATTTATGGAGCAAGAGCTGCTGCCATAGGTGGTTGTGATTCTACAGCCTGTACAATAGCTGATCAAATGTTTGACATACCTGCTATAGGAACTATGGCTCATAGTTGGATTCAACTTTTTGGAGACGAATATGAAGCCTTTAAGGCCTGGGCAGTGGCATATCCTGATAACTGTACATTATTAATAGATACTTATAACGTTTTAAAGTCTGGTGTTCCTAATGCTATTAAGGTATTTGATGAGGTTTTAAAACCTTTAGGAAAAAGACCAAAAGGAATAAGAATAGATAGTGGAGATATAACTTATCTATCTAAAAAATGTAGACAGATGTTAGATGAAGCTGGATATCCAGATTGTAAAATAATAGTTTCAAATTCTCTAGATGAATATATAATAAGAGATGTATTAAGCCAAGGAGCTTCAATAGATGCCTTTGGAGTTGGAGAAAGACTTATAACAGCTAGATCAGAACCTGTTTTTGGTGGAGTTTATAAATTAGTTGCAGTAGAAGACGAAGAAGGTAATATAATTCCTAGAATAAAGATAAGTGAAAATGAAGAAAAAATAACAAACCCTGGATTTAAGAGAATAATAAGAATATTTGATAATAATACTCATACAGCCTTAGCTGATTTAATTCTTTTAAATGATGAAGAAATAGATACTACTAAACCATTAGAGATTTTTGATCCTATTCATGTTTGGAAAAGAAAAACATTAACTAATTATTACGTTAAAGATTTACTAGTTAAAATATTTGAAGATGGAAAAGTATGCTACAAAAATCCAACAGTAATGGAAATTAGAGATTACGCTCAAAAAGAGTGTGAAAAACTTTGGCCAGAAATTTTAAGATTTGAAAATCCTCATACTTATTATGTGGATTTATCAAATGGTTTATGGAATTTAAAACATAATTTACTTCATAGATATTCTAGCATATATAAATAGCACTTATATTTTTAAAAAATAAGAGACGCTTCATTAATGTGAAGCGTCTCTTATTAATTTACTTGACTTAAAACTAGATTTGATTTTTCATAATCATCCTCAAGTAAAAAACTTTTGTCTAAATACATAGAAAATACACACTCTTCTCCTGTGATTTTCTCATTCATTGGACATTCCTTATAACACTTAAATTTCTCCCTCTCATTTGACCAAAATGGACAATACGCCATATTATACTCTCAATCCCCTCTTAAATTAATTATAATATAGTCTTTAACCCTGAATTCTTTATAACTGTAATATTTGTAAGCTCATTTTGGAAAGCTTTAAGTAAAGCCTTTTCTAAAACTTTTTCGTGATCAAAATTCTCAACGTTTTTACATACAGCAAAAACTTTGTTAGTCTCTCCCATAACATTTTTATAAGTTAATGTAACATTTGGTTTTTCATATAATACATCAACAATTTTTATACCCCATGATAAACAAGCAAAATCTCCATCTTTTTTTAAGAAGCTTAAATCTTTTAATTTTTTAGTTTCTTGATTAGGATCTGTAACAATAATTAATTCATCTCCAACTTTATACTTTGACATAATTAACCTCCTAAGTAATTTATTTATATAGTAAAGTTTACCACTCCTTTAACTTTAAGTAAAGTATTACAAGGTTCTATTTTTCTTTAATTTATTTACATATATTACTTTTATTGTTTATTATGTATTGATTTTATTTGTAAAAATTTTATATTAATAATTTTTTTATTGAATTCCCCAAAAATTTTTTAAAAAATATAAGGTTTTTATAACATATTAATATTAATTTTAATTTCTTTACTTGCAATTATCTTTTTATACAAGTAAAATAGTTAATAGCGTTTAAAAATATTTAAAATAAAATTCATTAAAATAAAAGTATTTTTAGATATATTAAAACTTTTAATACTTTTTATATAAAAAAAAGAACAGTAAAAACTGTTCTTAAAGGAAAATGAAATGAACATGGAAAAACTTTGTTAATTAATTAACAACCTTTAAATAAATTTTATCATAAAAAGGCTATTTTTACAAGTTTTTTTTATTAATTTTCTTAAATAATATTCAATAAAAATCAAGATTATTTCATGTTAAATAGTATTAAAAGATAATCTTTGACATATAATAATTATTATTATATAATATATTTAATTCTTATATATGATAGGGATGGTGGAAATGGACAATATAACTACTATTTTTAAAGAAAAAAAATTAAAACTAACTCCTCAAAGGATTGCTGTTTATAAATACTTAAAGGGTACGAAAGAACATCCGTCTGCTGAGACTATTTACAAGGCTTTACAGGAAGATTACCCTACAATGTCATTAGCTACAGTTTATAAAGCGTTAAAAACTCTTGTAGAAGTGGAATTAATACAAGAAATTAACGTTGGTGAAGGAAACTTTAGATATGATGGTAACTCAAATGATCACTGTCATGTTCAATGTTTAGCTTGTGGTAGAGTTGATGATCTTGAGAATTTAGATTATACTCATCTAAATGAAGAAGCCCAAAAACATTCAAACTATAGAATACTTTCAAACAAAATGTATTTCTATGGAATATGTGAAGAATGTCAAAATAAACATGAATAAAAAAGAGTGGTAATTTACCACTCTTTTTTATATTTAAATATTAATTTTTATAAAGTCTATATTTTAACCAAATAAAATTATTTAGCTAATTCATATAAAGCTTTTGCATATATTTTGCTTATTAAAATTAAGTCATCTATTTTAATGTATTCATTTGGTTTATGAATAACATCTGGTTCTCCAGGGAATATTGGTCCAAATGCTACTATATTAGGCATTTCCTTAGCATATGTACCTCCTCCAATAGACATTAATTCTCCTTCTTTTCCAGTTTCCTCTTTATATACATTCTTTAAAGTCTTTATTAAAGGATGATCTGGAGAGAAATATAATGGTTTTTGATGTTCAAAGTTTTCTATTTCTATGCCAGTACCTTTTATTCTTTCATTAAAAGGAGTCATCATATCATCTAAAGTCTTAGTTACAGGATATCTTAAGTTTAAAGTAAGTCTTCCTACTTTATCATTTAAATCAATCACTCCAACATTAAAGCTTAATTTTCCTGATGCTTCATCTTGTAATAAGATTCCAAATTTTTCTCCATAGACATCTTCACCTATGTTATCATTTAAGAATTTAACGAAAGCTTTTATATCTTCTTGTGCTAAATTTAATTCTGCTAAAATTTTAATAGTTTGCATTATAGCGTTTATACCCTTTTCTGGAGTACTACCATGAGCTGAGACACCAAATACTTTTAACTCTATTTCATCATTTTTATGTGATACTTCAAATTTTATATTATTTTCTTTAGCAAATTTTGATATTTCTTCACAAACCTTATTTGCTTCCTTAGCTTTTAATTTTGTTTCACAAAGACTAGCAACTACATTTGATGCTATTCCACCCTTTATACTCTCAACTAATACATCTCCATCAGTTGTTTTTTCTCCAAAAGTTTTAACAATGTCAAAAATAGTGATACCCTTTTCTCCATTTATTATAGGGAATTCTGCGTCAGGAGTAAATCCTGCTACTGGAGCCTTTTCATGTTCTAAATAGTATTCTATATCCTTGCTTCCAGTCTCTTCATTAGTACCAAATATTATTCTTATTTTCTTTGATAAAGGTAATCCTAATTCTTTTATAGCTTTTAATCCATATAATGATGCCATTATTGGACCTTTGTCATCAGTTGTACCTCTTCCATATATTTTTCCATCATGTATTTCTGCACCATATGCTGGGTAAATCCAATCATCACCTTCTGGAACAACGTCTAAGTGTCCTAAAGCTGCTACATACTCTTCTCCATCACCATATTCAGCATATCCTACATGTCCATCTAAATTAACTACTTTAAACCCTAATTTTTTTGAAATTTCTAAGGCGCATTCTAAAGATTTAGAAACTCCTTCCCCAAAAGGCATACCCTCTTTTGGTTCATCCTCAACACTTTTGATTCTAATAATATTTTGTACTGACTCAATTAAATCATCTTTCATTTCATCAATTTTGCTACTTATTAAATTCATTTTTGACACTTCCTCTCATCAACTTTAAGTTAACAAAATATTAATATATATTATTAATATTTTACCACATTTCAACAAAATTTTCTAATCTATTTTATTAAAATGATGAATTAAGAAGTTAAGATATAAACTTTACATACTTAATAATAAAAATAGCAAGCCATTTATATATGACTTGCTATTTTTATTTAAGCAATTACTTCTTTTCTACTCTTTGCTGATTCAAATTTAGTGATTATTAAGTTTAAAATAACACCTATTAAAGCTGCTAAGCTTAAGCCTGATATGCTTACAGCTTCACTTATTTCAATTCCTATAGGCTCTGACATAAATAAGCCTGATAAACCTACAAAAATTATTGATCCCATTAATATTAGGTTAGTTTTATTTAATTTAACCCCTTCATTTTTTATAGTTTTAACTCCCACTAAAGCAATCATTGAGAATAGCATTAAGCTTATTCCTCCCATTACTGATTGTGGAATTGTTCTTATAACCGCTCCAAACTTAGCTATAAAGCTTAGTATTATGGCAAAAACAGCTGTTAATCTTAAAATTGATGGATTATAATTTTTAGTTATAGCTAAAACTCCTGTATTTTCACCGTAAGTAGTATTAGCTGGTCCCCCTAATAAAGATGCAACTAAAGTTGCCAATCCATCTCCTAATACTGTTCTATTTAGTCCTGGATCTTCTATAAAGTTTTTACCTACAACTTGTCCATTAGTAGTTATATCTCCTATATGCTCCATTGATACAGCTAAAATAACTGGTAAAGTTATCATTATTGCTCCAAAATCAAATTTTGGCAATGTAAAGTTTGGTACTGCAACCATTGTACTTTGTTGAATTAAACTTGTATCAACTTGTCCTAAAATTAAACTTAAAGTATATCCTACACAAACTGCTGTTATTATTGCTAACTGTGAAAAAAATCCCTTTCCAAACTTACTTATTATTAATGCTAATCCTAATGTAGTACAAGCTATTAAAACTGAAGTCATAGCTCCTGTTTCTCCAGCTATTAAAGATTTTACCCCAGCCATTTCTAAGGCATTAGGTATAAGATTTAACCCTATAACCATTATCATTGGGCCAACTACCCTTGCAGGTAAAAATCTTTTTATTTTATCTACACCTATTTTCTTTATTCCAAAAGAAATTAATACATAAGCTAATCCTGCAAAGAATATACCTCCTTGTGCATATCTTAAATCTCCATATTTAGATGCAATTACTTGTATTACAGGTATAAATGCAAAGGATGATCCTAAAAATACTGGAACTTTTCCTTTAGTACATAAGTGGAATATTAAAGTACCTATCCCTGCTGTGAATAAAGCTACTGATGGATCTAAGCCTGTTACTAGTGGTACTAGTATTGTAGCTCCAAACATAGCAACTAAATGTTGTAATCCTAAAATTCCATTTTTAAAGTAAGAGAAAATTCCTAATGTTTTAATACTTCCTTGCTCTTTGCTTATTAATTGTTGTGCCATAATTTAAGCCTCCTTATTTTTTCTTAAGGAGAAAGCTCTGCTTCTCCTTTTTTCAGCCTCACGGGACTGATTTAAAAAGGTAAAAATAAAACTTCTTACCAAAGAGATTACAGGCAAGAAGTTAATTCTTTAAACTAAATAAAATTTTTATTTATAATCTAAATAATTAATTCTTGTAGCCTCTCTGGACTATCTTTAAAGAATAGTTTTATTTTATTAGATTATATTTAAATTAATATTATTTTTCAATATATAATTTAGCTTTTTACATTTTATTAATATAATTAATACTTAGTTAATTTGCTCCAAATTTGAGGATGAACTTTTTTAATGTTTATAATTTTAAAAGTTTTACTATCTACAAAAGTTTGTAAAGTTCTGCCTGTAGCTACAAGCTTATTATGATTTTCTCTTTTTACTGTGTATTTTAATGAAACCTTAATAGGTGTTATTTCATCATACTCAGTTTCTATTATTAAGTTATCTCCATATCTTGCTGCATCTATATATTTACATTGAGTCTCTACTAAAGGCATCATAATCCCGTGGTCTTCCATTTCCTTATATGTAATTCCAAATTGTTCTATAAAATCTTCTCTTGCAACTTCAAAATATATATAATAATTGGCATGATGTACAACCTGCATTGCATCTGTTTCAGCATATCTTACTTTAATTTTGCTTATACTTTTCATATAAAATACTCCTTATAAAAAAACTTATTTTCATATTGTAATTTTATATTATTTTATTTTGATTTTCAAACCTTTTATAACTTTACATTTTTATTTATATCTAACTAAAATCAACACTAACTTTAAATAATTCCATGTTTATATAATAAAAACTCTGCCTTAAGTTATAAGCTTAAAACAGAGTCATTATCTAAAATAAAAAGTTTATTGTTATATGTCCTTTTGAATTTTCTCCTATTTCACATTCAACACCAAAAACATCTTTTATATTTTTAGGAGTTAAAACTTCTTTTGTTTCTCCTCCATAAACTACTTTTCCTTTATCAATCATATATACTTTATTACAGTAAGCTGAAACTAAATTCATATCATGAAGTGCAGCTAATACCGTTATATTTAACTCTTTAACTATATTCATTATTTCTATTTGATACTTAATATCTAAATGATTTGTAGGTTCATCTAATAAAAGAATTTCTGTTTTTTGTGCTAAGGCTCTTGCTAATAATACCCTTTGTTTTTCTCCTCCTGAAAGATTCAGAAAATCTCTATCCTTATATTCAAGCATATTAACCTTTTCTAAAGCCTCTCTTACTATGTCATAATCTTCTTTATTGTCTAATTGAAAAGTTCTTTTATATGGATTTCTTCCCATAAGAACAATATCTTTAACCTTAAAGCTAAAATTATATTGATTAAATTGGCTTACTACTGCTAATTCTCTTGCCATTGACTTTATGCTAATACTGTCTATTTCTTTACCATTTATGTATATTGCCCCACATTTTTTATCAATTAACTTATATATAGTTTTTAATATGGTTGATTTTCCGCTTCCATTTGGCCCTATAAGCCCAACAAAATCACCCTTATTAACATGAAATGAAACTCCCTTTATAATTTCACTCTTGTTTATAGAAACTTCTAACTCTTCTAATCTTATCATAATCCTTACTCCTTTTCTCTAGTTCCTTTTACCATAAGCCATAATAAGAAAGGGGCTCCTATTACAGAGGTAATTATTCCTATAGGAAGTTCCATATTAGTAATAGCACATCTAGCAATTACATCTGCCCCTAAAAGTCCAAATATAAGTCTTACAATGTGTGGAATCATAATTCCAACAAAGCCTATAGTTCCACATACTGATACAATAACTCCAGTTATTAAAGATGAAAGTATCATATATATTTTTCTATGCTTTTCAATATTTAACCCTAAGGTAATAGATGTTTCATCTCCTAATACCATTAAGTTTAAATTTCTATATTGAGTAAAGAAGTATATTAGTGGTATAACTGATATTGCTATGGGAAGAACTATATTACTCCATTCCGCTCCAGCCAAACTTCCCATCATCCAAAAGTTAACTGTTCTTATGCCTTCGTTATCCTTTGATAAAAATATTATTAAGCTTGTAAGTGATGAACATATAGAACTTATAACCATACCAGCTAATATCATCTTAAAAGGAGTTATACGCCCACCTATTTTCGCTAAAAAGTACACAAATATAGATGCAATTAAAGCTCCTAAAAATGCTCCTAAGGGTGCTCCAAAGCTTGATAACACTCCTGAAAATCCTATTAATATTGAAAATGTAGCACCTAAGGATGCTCCAGATGACAATCCTAGTATGTAAGGATCACCTAAAGGGTTTTGTATAGTAGCTTGCATAATTACACCAACCATAGCTAAGGCCATACCTGCAAAAGCTCCTAAAAGCACCCTAGGCATTCTCACTCCCCATATTATATCAAATAAAGTACTATTTAATATTTCATCTAAATTTCCAATCTTAATTCCAAAAACCTTATATAAAAACACTCTATAAACATCATAAGGTGGAATATCAACAGCTCCAAAAGATATTCCTAATATTATAGATGATATAAAAAGTAAAATTAACAAAACTGCAATGAAAACTTTTTTGTCTTTTCTCCAACTTAAATTAAACAACCTTATTTATCTCTCCCTAAAATATATTATTAAACTCTAAGAAACTATTTTTAAGCTTAGTTCCTTAGAGTTTATATTTTACTTAATTTATTTTAATAAGTCTGGGTATAATCCCTTTGCTATTCTTTCTATTCCCTCTACAGTTCTTGCACCACCTGCATATGTTTCTGAAAGAGGAGTATATATTATTTTATTTTCTTTTATTGCAGTTACATTTTTTAAAGCTGGATTTTCTAATAATGCTTTTTCTTCTTTGTTATCTTTATTTTGATTTAAGTAATGTATAAGAACTATAGCATCTGGGTTCATTTCTATTATATTCTCAACTCCAACACTACCTGATTCCTTTGCCACATTAGTACCACCAGCTTTTGAAACCATATCTGAAACTAAGGTTTTAGGTCCATAAACTCTATATTTATTTTCTCCTTCACCTTCTATTACTAAAACTTTCATAGGTTCTTTAACTGATTTTATCTTTTCAGAAATATTATTTATTCTTTCTTTCATATCATCAACATATTTAGTTGATTTTTCTTCTATATTAAATATCTTACCTATATCATTTATATCATAATAAACATCATCTAAAGTCTGCTCTTTTGAAATACCAGAGTTTCTTTGAATAAAAGTTTTAACCCCTTTTTCATTCCATGATTCTACAGAACCTAGATTTTTATCTGAAAATACACTTTTCCATCCCATTATTAAATCTGGATTTAAAGCTAAAACAGCTTCCTTACTTGGATATGTTTCTGATAGAACATTTATATTTTTATACTTATCTTCTAATCTTGGAAGTATAGGACTATCCATAAATGATGTTCCAACTAAGGAATCCTGTAAATCTAAATCAAGCATTATTTCTGTAGTAGTTTGATTTGTACTAATAACCCTCTTAGGTTTACTTTCAAAAGTTTCCTGAAATTCCTTTCCACTTTGATCATATGTACTTATTGTTACTGGGTAACCTTCCTCAGTGTTTTTTGAAGCTGTACTTTCCTTTGAACTTCCAGTACATCCTGCTAAAGCTAAGGAAAATACTAACCCTATAGTAGCTAAACCTAAAATTCTTTTTCTTCTCATTTTATCCCCCTGTTATTTCAAAATATTTTTAATGTATTTTACTGTTTCATCTATATCAGAAAAACATCTACCATAATCCACCTTAGGCTTTTCAACTATTATTAATTTAATATTTGAATCTAGTGTAGCCTTTGCTTTTTCTAAAGCTCCTCCTCTTTCACCACTATCTTTAGTTAAAAGAGCCTTTGCCTTGTATTCATCTATAAAAGCCTTATTAAGTTCATAGCCAATAGGGCCTTTTATAGCAATTATATCTTCTATCTTAACCCCTAAATCTATAAGATCATTCATAACCTTTTTTGAAGGTAATACTCTATGAATAACTCTATTTTCAAGAGAAGATTCTAATATCTGCTTTACTCCATTACTTCCTGTGGTATTTAAAATTGGTCCATTAATAGTAGAGTCTAATTCTTTAAGCTTGTCTAATCCACTTATTCTAATAATATTAGGATTGTCTAACTCTTTTAGTACACCATTTCTTTCATATCTTATGTATTCTATGTTTAATTTCTTACATACTTTTATTGTGTTTTCACTAACATTCTTTGCATAAGGATGAGAAGCATCAACTATTCCTTTTAAATTAAATTCTTTAGCAAAATTTAAAAGTCCTTCTTCATCTAAAGGTTTTGTATTCATAAATGCAACAGGGAATTCTTTTAAAAGTTCCCCACCATATTCTGTAGCTGTAGATATAACTATTTTATCTTCAAATCCCTTAAGATTTTGTAAAAACTCTCTTCCTTCTGAAGTTCCTAATATAAGTGCAATCACATTCTCACCCCATTAGTTTTATTTTTTTATTTTATATCCTCTTGGAGTTACAAAATATCCATCTTTAATATAACTTTTTGAGTTTCCTATGATTACTATTGAGAACATATCAACTACTTCATCATTAAAGTCTTTTAAAGTAAATATTTCTTTACTTTCTCCTTCTCTTAAAGCATTTCTAACAACTGCTATAGGAGTTTCCTCTCCTCTAAATTCCTTAATTATATCAACACACTCTCTTAAATAGTGTGGTCTTCCCTTACTCTTTGGATTGTAAAGAGAAATTACGAAATCTCCCTCTGCTGCAAAACGAACTCTTTTCTTTATATCTTCATAAGGAGTCATTAAATCACTTAAACTTATGTTACAGTTATCATGCATTAAAGGAGCACCTAAAACTGATCCTGCTGCACTAGATGCTGTAATACCAGGTATTATTTCAACATTTTCATCTTTTCTCATCTCTAAGATAAGTCCAGCCATACCATAAATTCCTGAATCTCCAGTACTTATTAAAGCAACTTTTTTATCTTTGCTAAGTTCTAAGGCTTCTCTGCATCTTTCCTCTTCTCCACGCATACCAGTTTTAAAGATTTCCTTATCTTTTATTAAGTCTTTAACCATTTCTATATATTTAGTGTAACCAACTATTATATCAGATTCTTCAATAGCTTTAACTGCTCTTAAAGTCATTTCATCTAATCCACCTGGTCCAATTCCAATTACATATAATTTTCCCATTATTATTCCTCCTTATTATGTGGCTTAAGTTGTAAAGTATTATGGTTATAAGCTTATTAAAGCTTTTACTTTTCTACTATACTTTTAAAGAATTTCTAAGGCATTTATCTTAATAGAGTTTTTTCTACCTTTATAAAGCTTACTTCCCTTTACTTTACCTTTTAAGCTCTCCAATAGTTAACGTCATTCCATTTTTCTTTAGTTTATTTACTATAATATTTCCATTCATTAAAAGAACTGCTGGCTCTGATACAGCTCTTACTCCAACAGATTTTTCTACAAAATCACTGCCTTCAAATTCATCTTGAACACTCTTAATCTCATCCTTAGAAAATGTTTCAAAAGGACAATTTAAATATTCACTTAAATCTAAAATAGCCTTTTCCTCTTTTTTCAAATCTATTGATCCTATTTTTAAGACAGCTCTCTTATCAATATTTAAATCCTTAAGTGAATATTTAACAAAATCTATTAACTCTTGTGAAGGCACTCCTTTTCTACAACCTACTCCAAGTAATATATTTTTTCTTATTAATCTTAAAACTCCCTTAAGATTTTCCTCTTCACTTTTTTCCTTATTAGTTATCCAAAGAGTATTGTCTTTTAATAAATATGTACTTTCATAACCTAAAGGCAATTTAATTAAATTATTATCATCTAAAAAATAAACTTTTTTATTGTTTACTAACCTTGAAGCCATGTCTTTAGCCTTTTTTAAATCTTCTATAATAAGATTATTACTTTTAGCAACCATGTCTGGTGCAACTTTATTTTGGTTATCTGTGGCAGTTGTTATAACTGGAATATTATTTAAAACTTTGCTTACTTCTAAAGTTAATTCATTGGCTCCACCAATGTGTCCTCCTGCTAAACTTATAGTAAACTTATTGTTTACATCAACCACAACAATCCCTGGATCCTTATCTTTTTTTACTATAAAAGGAGTTATAGCCCTAACTGCAATTCCTGTTGAACTTATAAAAATAATATTCTTACAAGTTTCAAACATTTCCTGTGTGGCTCCTTTTAAAGAAAAATCTTCACATTTACTTTTATAAATTCCTTTGAAACTAATATTATTTTCTTCAAAAAAATCCTTAAGCTTATCCCCTATAAAGTCTCCCTTTTCAGTAACACTTATTATTCCAATCATATTTATTCAATTCCTTTTCTGAACATATGAGTAAAATGCTTATCATAAAGAAGACTCTTCTCATAATTACAGTCAATGAAATCTCCAACTAATATTTGAGCACATTTATTTATACCAGCTTCCTTAACCTTTTCTGATATATTTTCTAGTGTTCCTATGATTATTTCTTGATCATCCCATGTTGCTCTAGAAATTACAGCTATAGGAACATCTTCTCTTCCATATCCTCTTTTTAATTTTTCAACTACCTTATCAATCATTGATATAGAAAGGAATAATGCCATAGAAGCTCCTATTCCTGCTAACTTTTCTAAATCCTCTGTCTCTGGTACTGGTGTTCTTCCTTCAACTCTAGTTAATATAACAGTTTGAGTTACTGATGGAAGAGTAAACTCTTTCTTTATAGCTGAAGCTGCTGCTGTAAAGGAACTTACTCCTGGTACAACCTCATATTGTATATTGAACTTATCTAGTTCATCCATTTGTTCCTTAATAGCTCCATATATTGATGGATCTCCAGTGTGAAGTCTTACTATTACTTTATCTTCACCATCATTTTCTTTTATAACTTCAACTACCTCTTCTAAAGTCATTGAAGCTGAGTTATATATTTTAACTCCTTCTTTACAAACATCTAAATGTTCTTTGCTTACTAAAGATCCTGCATATATTACAACATCTGCTTTTTCTAATAAATTTCTTCCTCTAACAGTTATTAAATCAACAGCTCCTGGACCTGCACCTATAAAATATAACATTTTATCCTTTGCCTCCTAATAAAATACGATTTTTTATTTATAATTTTTCTCTATTTACTTGCTAGTATTAAAGACATGTAATCTCTATGATTTAAGATCTCTTCTCTAGTTTTTAAAACTTTTTCCCCTTCTCTACCTGCTCTACTAACTAGAACATAATCAAATCCTTTTTCTTCTAAAACATCTAAAACTTCTTCTTCTTTTTTATAAACTTTCATTATTACAACGAACTTTTCATCTTTTATGTCATGTACTCTACCTGCTGGAAGAACAAGTAATGGTTCATTACCTACAACTAATGTTCTATCAACTATGCTAGCTGCAGCACAGAAAGATGTTATTCCTGGAATAGTTTTTACATGGAAACCATGGTCTTCTACATAATTTAATAAATGTATATAAGTACTATAAACATAAGGATCCCCTATAGTTAAGAAACTTACATTTTTTCCTTCTTTAAGTTTTTCTAAAATAAAGTCATAAGCCTCTTTAACTTTTAATTCTCTGTTTTTCTTTCCCATTGGGAAATGTTTAACAGCTATTTCTGTTCCTTCTTTTATGTATTCCTGAGCTGCTATTAATGCTATGCTCTCTCCACCTTCTTCTGCACTTGGTGCTACTATAACATGACTATTTTCAATAGCCTTTACTGCCTTTATTGTTAATAGTTCACTATCTCCTGGTCCTACACCTATTCCATATAATATTGCCATTAATTTTCCTCCTTAAATGCCTTAACAATAAAAATTGGATTATTGCTAATCATCATGTATGTATTTTCTCTATTTTTACTTATGTTAACTAAAGAAATTTCTGTTTTATATTCTAATTTCTTTAAAAATTCTATTGCATTATATGCATTGTTTAAAGTTATAAAGTTTAATACTAAAACTCCATCCTCTTTTAATATTTCATCTGATATATTTATAATTTTTTCAAGGCCTCCACCAGAGCCTCCTATAAATATAGAATCAAATTTTGAGATTTTTTCTTCTTTAATTTCCTTTGAAAGTGATTCCATATGTTCTATAGCATCACCCTCTAAAAGAGTAACATTATTACAATTAAACTTTTTTAAGTTCTCCTTAGTTACTCTTATGGCTTCTTCATCTCTTTCTATAGAAAATACAGATCCCTCTTCTATAAATTTAGAAGCTTGAATAGTAATACTACCAGTTCCACTTCCTATATCTAAAAAATTAGAATCTTTATCTAAATCTAATTTACTAATAGTAAGGATTCTAATATCCTCTTTTGTCATAGGACATTTTCCTCTTATAAACTCTGAATCTTTTATAAACTTCATATATCCTCCAAAGGAAAATTTATCTTTCAATTATTATTACAGATAAATCTCCATAATCCTTTTCGCAAATTTCTCTTGGGCTTCCAATTGTTATATTTTCATCTTCATAAGAAAGATTTTCTCCAACATATATAGTACATTCTATAGAATTTTCTATTAACCTTTTACTTAGCTCAGAAGGAGTATTTTTTTTATCTGTTAACCAAATAGAAAGTTTATTTTCCTTCACAACTTCTATAAAATTTTCTTCTCTTCCATGCATACTTCCAACAAAAGCATCATTCCAAGTCTTATTAACCCTACATGTTAAATATTGAAAAGAACTTATTCCAGGAACAATAGAAACTTCTCCCTCATAATTTTTACATATATAATTTGTAATTCCATAAAAGGTTGGATCTCCTGAGGCAACTATTGAAATCCTCTTTTCCTTATTTTCATTTAGAAATTCTATTATTTCTTTTAAACCTTTTACTCTCTTAAATCTTTCATCATTTATACTATTTAAAAACTTTAAGCTAGAAATTGCTCTTTCAAAACCAACTATATAATCACTTTTTTCTAGTTCCTTAATAACTTTAGGAATTATATAGTCTTCATGGCCTGGTCCTAATCCTAATATTTTAACCAAAAGCCTTCATTCCTTTCTAATTTAAGTTTAATCAAACAAGTTTGAATTTTTAGATTCATATAGTAACTTCATTTCCTTTGATCCATAGTACATAAGAATATTAAAGTTTGCTTCACCATAAGCATATATATCTAATCTCTTTAGTACCTTTTCTCCAATTCTTTCATATAACATAGGAAAATCCTCTCCAAGAAGTCTTACGGCACCTTCACTTGTTTTTTGATCTAAAACTTTTTTTACTAGTTCTAAATCATATCCCATTAAGGTAAGCTCTAGGGCTATAACTTCTAATCTAACATCTGAAACCCTACTATGTGTATTGAAACATCCAAAGGCAATCTTGCTTAACTTTCCTATATGTCCTACTATGGTTAAATCCTTTATTCCTTGAGCTAAGGCACACTCTATAGAAAAACCTACATAATTAGATATAACAACTATATTGTCTTTTTTGTATCCTCTTTCTCTTAAGAATCTTTCTCCCATATTTCCAAATACAAATACAAGATCTTTATTATTTACGGCTTTTTGTCTTATTTCAATTCTTATAGATTCCTTTAAGGCCTCTTCTGACATTGGATAAACTATTCCTGTAGTACCAAGTATTGATATTCCATCAACTATACCTAATCTAGGGTTAAATGTTTTCTTAGCAATCTCTCTTCCTCTTGGAACAAAAATTGTTATTCTAACTCCCTTATCCTTAGGAAGTACACTTAAGACTTCTTTTTTTATCATTTCTCTAGGTACTGGATTTATGGCAGGTTGTCCTTTTTCTACAAAAAGACCCTCTTTAGTTACTACTCCAACGCCTTCTCCTCCACATAGTTCAAAGCCTTCTTCAATTTCTTCTGCCTTTGCAAAGATTTCAAGACCTGAGGTAGCATCTATGTCATCTCCCCCATCTTTTACTATGGAGCAAGATATTGAATTTTTTTCGACCTGTATATCTTGTATTTCTAAATTAAGTTTTATATTTTTAGGAGTATCTATTTCTATAACACTTATGTCTTTTTTATTAAAAAGCATATAAGTGGCGGCTTTAGCAGCAGCTGCTGCACAAGACCCTGTAGTGTATCCACATCTAAGTTTCTTTCCACCGCTTTCTATATACATATCAAACATTTAGATTACCTTCTTTATTACATATCTCTTTTATAATTCATATAAAGTAATGCATTTATTATAGCTGCTGCTACTGTACTTCCACCTTTTCTTCCCTTAACTCTTATATAAGGAATTCCAAGTTCATCTAAATCTTCTTTACTCTCACTAGCCCCTACAAAACCAACTGGAACTGCTACTATAAGCTTTGGATTAGCTTTTCCTTCCTTAATAAGTTCTCTAAGTTTAAATAAGGCAGTTGGAGCGTTTCCAAAAACAAATATATCTACATTTTCCTTTGCTGCAAGTTCAACTCCTGCCATTGATCTAGTTATTTCTTTTTCTTTAGCTAATTTAAATACCTCTTCTAATCCAACATAGCATTCAACTGATGCATTTAATTCTTTTAATGCTCTTTTGTTCATTCCTGATAAAGCCATTGTTGTATCAGTATATATTTTAGCTCCATTCTTTAATGCAGAAACTCCTGCCTCTATAGCACCTTCACTTATTTCTATTAAATCTTGATATTCAAAATCCGCAGTAGTATGTATAACTCTTTTTACTATTTGTAATTCCTCTTCTGAAAAATTATGTTCATGCATTTCAGAACCTATAATTTCAAAACTTCTTTTTTCAATTCCCATAGGGCTTTTCATGTAATCCATTATTTCATTTCCCTTCTATGTTTCTTCTTTTTAGTTTCTCCAAGTCCTTTATATGTACCATTAATAACATCATTAATTCTATCTATGTATAAATTTCCAAACTCTTCGTATTCTCCTAAGCCTTTTAAAATAACATTAGCCTTTATTCCTTCACTTTCAAATCTGCTCTTCCATGAATCTTCTTCATCTGAAGCCATATCATTTTTAGCATGATCTCCAGCTACAACCATTAAAGGAATTATTGTTATTTCTTTTATATCTTTCTTCTTAGCTTTCTTTAAGACATTTGAAAAATTAGGATACCCTTCTACAGTTCCTACAAAAACATCTTCATAGTCCTTATCTATTAAAACAGATTGTAAACATCCATAAACAGCATTTGATGGATGAGCACTACCATGTCCAACAAATACACATGGAGAATTCTTTTCTATTAAATCTTTCATTGTATCTACGAAATATGAATAATCATCTGGACCTGATTCAAAACCTTCATAATGGAATATTGGTCTTCCTATTTCTATCTTTTTAAAGCATGGTTCATATTCCTTTACCATATGCTTTATATAATCAAACTCTTCTCCTGGAATAATATGAAGTGGTTGAACTATAACTTCCTCATATCCTTCCTCTCCTAATTTCTTTAAAGCATCCTCTGGAAATAATACTTCCATGTTATGTTTTTCTTTAAGTTTTCTTACTATCATATGTGATGTAAAACTTCTAAAAACATCATATTCTTTAAAGTTTTCCTGTATTGAATCTTCTATTTTCTTTATAGAATTATTTAATGCGTCTAAATGACTTGTTCCAAAACTTACTACTAATATAGCTTTTTTCATATTTCACCTCTAAAATTTAAAAATAAAAAGCATCTGTGCTACAAAGAACAGATGCTTACAAATCAAAGTAATTATTCCTCAAAATTATGAACAAATAAGTACTAATCTCTTCCCTCCGAAGCTTAGTTCATGATCTTTAGGCAGGTATCCTGACTTAAGGCTTATCCTCATTTCTCCCTTCCCAATTTATATAATCAGTGGTCAAATAGAAACTTGTATCCTATCACAGTAGCGGGGGCTGTAGTGGACTTTAACCACTTTCCCTTTTAATTAAAATCAAACCTAAAAATATAAAATATTATTTTTTTTAATTATAATATATAATCTTAATTATTTCAATATAGGGTAAATTTCTTATTTTTTATATTTGTAGTATAATTAAGTTGTTAATTTTTTCTTACCATATTTTAAATCTTTAAAGGTTAAATTTGTGTTACATTTGACTTTTATGTTATAATTCAGTAATATATGATGAAATACACTTAAGTTGTGGACAGTTTAACTAAAGGAGTGTAGTTTATGCAAAAAAGAATTTTGTCAGCATTAATTGCTATGGCAATTAGTATTTCAGCTACTCATGTAGTTTTTGCTGATACAGTAAATGATAAGAAATCTACTATACAGGAGAATAAAGTAAAATATTCACAATTAGATAATGAAGTTATTTCACTTAACTCTCAAGTGTCAAAACTTAATAATGAAATTGAAGATTTAAATGCTAAGTTAGAAGATAATAAGGCTAAAATGAAAGATACAGAAGAGAATTTAAAAGAGACAGAAAGCAAAGTAAGCACTTTAAAAACTGAAATAGATGAAAAACAATCTGTTTTAGGAAAAAGAATGCGTGCTATGTATAAAAGTAAGGATTCTATGAATCCCGTAGTTTTCTTGCTTAAGTCTGAAGACTTATCAGATTTAATAACAAGAATAGACGCTTTAGCAAGGGTTACAGCTTTAGATAAAAATCTTATACAAAGTTTAGATGAGCAAAAAGATTCTCTTAATAGTGATATTAAAAAGTTAGAGAGAGATAAAGCTGAACTTAAAGAATTGAAAGCTTCAACTGAGGAATCTCTTAAAACCTTAGATAGTAAAAAAATTGAAGAACAAAAGAAAATTGATGAATTAAATAAACAAAAAGAGGCTGTTTTAGAAGTAATTAAAGAAAATGAAATGTCTTTAATATCTCATTCAGTTTCAGTTATAAATTCAAGTTCATCAATTAATGAACTTGAAAGTGCAGTAAGCACATTGAATCAATTAATACCACAACTTAACATTGATTCTGTAAAAGAGGCAGCTAACAATTCTGTACAAGCTGCTAAAAATAAAATTGAATCATTAAAAGCTGAAGAAGCTAAAAAAGCAGAGGAAGCTGCTAAAAATAATGCTGCAAACTCTTCAAATACTACTAGCAGTAATAATAGTTCTAGCCAACCTAGTAGCGATGGCAAGTATAAGAAAACACTTTCTATGGAAGCCACTGCATATAGTGGTGGAACCTTAACAGCTATGGGACTTAAACCTGTAAGAGATCCAGGTGGAATAAGTACAATAGCAGTTGATCCTAGTGTAATTCCTTTAGGATCAAAAGTGTACATCCCTGGTTATGGTTATGCTATAGCATCAGATACAGGTGGAGTTATAAAGGGAAATATTATTGACCTTTACATGAACTCTCATGATGAATGTATATCTTGGGGAAGACGTCAAGTTACATTACACATAGTTGCTTATCCTGGTGAATGGTAAAAAGATAAGACTTTTCGTCTTATCTTTTTCTTATTTTACTTCCAAAATTATTAAATGCCTTTAAAAAAAGAAAAATTACTAAAAATGCTATTATTGCAGTAATAACTACAAATAAAAAGTTTAATAGATCTTTAAAACTTAAACCCACTCCATCTAAGAAATTTCTAACCTTAATACTAACTTTAAAAAAACCCCATAAAATCAAACTTCCAATAATACCTACTGAGGCTGCTGTTAATCCAATCTTTGATCTTTTAAATATACATATTAAGCCTATAAAAGCAAAAGTTATTATTATAAAAATAAATTTCCAATCTAAAAATTCCAAAATCTATTCTCCTAAAAATACTTCTCTATTATTTTACTTAATAAAAGTTTTAATTATTCATTTACTTGTTTAAGATTTTAATTATTTTATTAGGTAAGTAAACTTTATAATTCCTAAAGAAACTCTATAATAATATCCTTATTAAATTTCTTATTTTTTGTAAAGATATGATTTTAATCATAATTATAAAGAATAAAATAGTAATAGCAAAAAAAATAGGAGTCAACTAGACTCCTATTTTAATTAAACTGTAAATCACTTTAATTATTATCCTGCAAAAACAGGTACATCAAATGTGAAATTATTTTCTAAATATAAATCTTGATAACTCCTCATAATATCAGCAATACTTGATGCATACCATGGTGTTGTAGCATATTGATGCCATATATTTGATACATTTTGATTATATCTCATCTTATAAAGAGTATTTTGACTATATCTTGAACTATGAACATAATTTAATGAAACAAATTCTGCAGCACCCTTTATAGCATTTTCAATACTTGTCCAACCTCTATTATAAGCATATGTTGTTCCTAATATTAAAGCTCTATTTGGAAAAACTGATGAATTATCCTTAGCCCCTATTCCAAATAAATTATAAACTGTTACTGGCTTAGATAATTTAATCATATGATATCCTACTAATTGACCATTACCATTATATATAGGTTTACTTTCATCTGCAATTTCAGTAATTGTTACACCCTTTGCAAGTTTACTTGTTCCATTACCTGTTTCGTGTAAACATTGAGCAACTAAGTATATAGGATCTATGTTAAAGGCTTTAGCAGCATTTACAAAAGCTTGTCCTTGTCCTGTTAAAACTCCTTTGTTACTTAATCTACTACTTAATCCACTTACATTAACTGATCTAAATTTATCTATTCTTAAGAACTGTAGCTTATTAGTAGCTTTAGCTGGATTTATATATTTTTCAAATTCTGAGTATGAATAATTTGAAGGATTATTTCTTTGTTGTAATTTTATATATTCGTTAAGTGATACTCCATAATTTGTTTTTGAAGCATTTCCTATATCTAATCCAGGATTAACATTTGAGTTACCATCAAAAATATTTATATAATTTTTAGATGCATAAGCTTCTTGTCCTTTATAAGTTATCTTATAGAAACCATTTTCTTCTCCTATTATTTCAACACTTTCTCCACTATTTAAAATTCCAATAATTTGAGATGAAGTATTAGCTTCTTTCCTTACATTTAATCCTTTAGATGCAGTTACAACACCAGTTTTCTTACTATTTTCAGGGTTACTTGGTTTTTCTGGTTCTGTTACTACCTCGTCTTTAATATCCTTGATATATTCCTTAGCCACATATCCATGAGAACCTTTATATTCTATTTTATAGAATGCCCCTTCTTCTCCTACTATTGTTACCTTTGTGTTTCCGCTTAAGCTTCCTATAACCTTACTGCTTGTACTTGCTCCTTCTCTTACGTTTAAAGAGCTACTTACATTCACTATTCCTGTTTTTTCAGTACTTTCAGGAGTACTTGGTTTTTCTGGAGTCTGTGTACCTTGGTTACTATTACTACTTTCTGTAACATCTTTAACATATTCCTTAGCTACATATCCATGAGAACCTTTGTATTCTATTTTATAGAATGCTCCTTCTTCTCCTACTATTGTTACTTTTGTGTTTCCGCTTAAGCTTCCTATGACTTTACTGCTTGTACTTGCGCTGCTTCTTACATTTAGTGAACTACTTACATTCACTATTCCTGTTTTTTCAGTACTTTCAGGAGTACTTGGTTTTTCTGGAGTCTGTGTACCTTGGTTACTATTATTACTTTCTGTAACATCTTTAACGTATTCCTTAGCTACATATCCATGAGAACCTTTGTATTCTATTTTATAGAATGCTCCTTCTTCTCCTACTATTGTTACCTTTGTGTTTCCGCTTAAGCTTCCTATAACTTTACTGCTTGTACTTGCTCCTTCTCTTACGTTTAGAGAACTACTTACATTTACTATTCCTGTCTTTTTAGTAGTTTCAGGAGTACTTGGTTTTTCTGGAGTCTGTGTACCTTGGTTACTATTATTGCTTTCTGTAACATCTTTAACATATTCCTTAGCTACATACCCATGAGAACCTTTATATTCTATTTTATAGAAGGCTCCTTCTTCTCCTACTATTGTTACCTTTGTGTTTCCGCTTAAGCTTCCTATAACTTTACTGCTTGTACTTGCTCCTTCTCTTACGTTTAGAGAACTACTTACATTTACTATTCCTGTCTTTTTAGTAGTTTCAGGAGTACTTGGTTTTTCTGGAGTCTGTGTACCTTGGTTACTATTATTGCTTTCTGTAACATCTTTAACATATTCCTTAGCTACATACCCATGAGAACCTTTATATTCTATTTTATAGAAGGCTCCTTCTTCTCCTACTATTGTTACCTTTGTGTTTCCGCTTAAGCTTCCTATAACTTTACTGCTTGTACTTGCGCTGCTTCTTACATTTAGTGAACTACTTACATTTACTATTCCTGTCTTATTAAGAGATCTAACAGCCAAAACTACAGGTTCTGCTTTAGGAGTAGCTTTAGCTTCTTTTTTAGATTCATCAACTTTTTCTTTTTTAACTTCTTCTTGTTTTACAACTTGAACCTTTTCACTGTCTCCATCTTTTGATATGTATTTAGAATAAACATAGCCATATGAATTATTAAACTCTATTTTATAAAATCCATTACTTTCACTTATTATGTTAACTTTTTCTCCACCTTTTAAGCTACCAATAATCCTACTATTTGTAGTAGACGCTTGTCTAACATTTAAAGCTGTATTTATATTAACCTTACCTGTTCCTTCAATTGGCTCTTTTTTTACTTCTGTCTTAACTTCATTATTTTTATATGAAATTAAATTAACATATTTACTAGATACATATGCTCTTCTACCATTAAAATCAATTTTATACCAACCATCAATTGATTTATCTAATACATTTACCTTATCATTTTTATGTAAAGTTCCAATCACTTGACCATTTTCATTTGGGCTAGTTCTAACATTTAATTGATTAGCAGAAATTAAACCAACATTATCTTGATTTAAATTATCTCCTAGTACTCTTATGTCCTTAGCTTCTACATAACCTACAAAATCTTTATAACCAACTTTATACCAGTTATCAGATACCTTGTCTATTATGTTAACTCTAGCGCCCCTAGGTATTGAAGTTATTATTTCATGAGAAGAATCTGCACCTTTTCTTAATCCTAGGTCTTCTGATGAAATAATTTCTCCAAATGAATTTCCTTTAGAAGTATTAATGTTTTTAACCTCATTCACTGGTTTCGCATGTACTTTAGTATTAGTTGTACAAACTATTGCTCCAGCTCCAATTACAGCACCTACTATAAGACAGCTTAATCTATTTCTATTCATGTTACCCTCCTTTTATAAAAAATTAATATTTTATATAAAATCATAAAAAATTCATTATAAATCAATGTTAATTCTAAGGAAAATAATGAATTTCTTATAATTATTACTTATTGCTCATAATCTTTCCAATAATATTATACTTCCTAAATCAAAATTAGCCAATAATTATAAAACAAATCTTTTTAAAATTCCACCTTTTTTGTTTACTAAATTATAATTTTTCTATTTTTTTCTATATTTTATTATACTAAAACATTTTCAACAAAAGTAATATTTGTAATAAAAAAATACACGTCATGCAAATTTAATATTTACATAACGTGTACTCATTTATTAAAACTTTATAATAGACTTATATCTTTCCTAAGCGTTGATATATCTATTATTTGTTCATTCCTTCTTCTACAGCAACAGCAACTGCAACAGTAGCTCCTACCATTGGGTTGTTACCCATACCGATAAGACCCATCATTTCAACATGAGCTGGAACTGATGATGATCCTGCGAATTGTGCATCTGAGTGCATTCTTCCCATAGTATCAGTCATACCGTATGAAGCTGGACCTGCAGCCATGTTATCTGGGTGAAGAGTTCTTCCTGTACCACCACCTGATGCTACTGAGAAGTATTTCTTACCTTGTTCAACACATTCTTTTTTGTATGTTCCAGCAACTGGGTGTTGGAATCTTGTTGGGTTAGTTGAGTTACCAGTGATTGATACGTCAACTCCCTCATGATGCATTATAGCAACACCTTCTCTAACGTCGTCTGAACCGTAGCATTTAACTTTAGCTCTTGGACCGTTTGAGTATGGAGTTTCTTTAACGATGTTTAATTTACCAGTTACATAGTCAAATTTAGTTTCAACATATGTAAATCCGTTGATTCTTGAAATTATGAATGCAGCATCTTTTCCAAGACCGTTTAATATAACTCTTAAAGGCTCTTTTCTAACTTTGTTAGCTTTTTCAGCTATTTTGATAGCACCTTCAGCAGCAGCGAATGATTCGTGTCCTGCTAAGAATGCGAAACATTTAGTTTCATCTCTTAAAAGCATAGCTCCTAAGTTTCCGTGTCCTAATCCAACTTTTCTGTCATCAGCAACAGATCCTGGAATACAGAAAGCTTGTAATCCTTCTCCGATAGCTTCAGCAGCATCAGCAGCAGTTTTACATCCTTTCTTGATTGCTATAGCAGCACCTAAAGTGTAAGCCCATCCAGCATTTTCGAATGCTATTGGTTGAGTTTCTTTAACGATTGTATAAGGATCGATTCCTAAATTTTCGCAAACTACTTTAGCATCTTCTATTGTTTCCATTCCGTACTTTTCTAATACAGGTTGTATTTGGTTAATTCTTCTTTCATAACTTTCAAATAATGCCATTTTATTATCCTCCTTCAATAATGAATATATAGATTATTCGTGTCTTGGATCTATAGTTCTAACAGCTTCGTCAAATCTTCCGTATTGACCAGTAGCTTTTTCCATAGCTTCGTTAGCGCTCATTCCTTTAGCTACCATTTCCATCATTCTACCTAAGTGAACGAATCTGTATCCTATGATTTGATCATCTGCATCTAAAGCTACTTTTGTTACATATCCTTCAGCCATTTCAAGGTATCTTGGTCCTTTAGCTAAAGTTCCGTACATAGTACCTACTTGTGATCTTAATCCTTTTCCTAAGTCCTCAAGACCTGCTCCTATTGGTAGTCCACCTTCTGAGAAAGCAGTTTGGCTTCTACCATAAACTATTTGAAGGAATAATTCTCTCATTGCAGTATTTATAGCATCACAAACTAAGTCTGTGTTTAAAGCCTCTAATATAGTTTTTCCTGGTAATATTTCTGAAGCCATAGCAGCTGAGTGAGTCATACCTGAACATCCTATAGTTTCTATTAAAGCTTCTTCTATGATACCATCTTTAACGTTTAAAGTTAATTTACATGCTCCTTGTTGTGGTGCACACCAGCCAACTCCATGAGTTAAACCTGAAACATCTTTTATTTCTCTTGATTGAACCCATCTACCTTCTACAGGGATTGGTGCTGGACCGTGGTTTGGACCTTTAGCAATTACACACATTTCTTGAACTTCGCTTGAATACATCATATTCATTTCTCCTCCCTAAAAAATAACTTATAGTAAAAATTTACTATATCTATTCCTCTTAACAACTTGGGACTTTTTTCGTCCCTATGGGATATTTAATTACCCTCACGTCTATTTTAACAAAACAATGGCGATGTAACAATATATTTCTAAAAATTTTTCTAAAAAAACTCAATATTTTTTTATTTTATTACAACATTTGAGAATAATTCTCATATTTTTTCCCAAATTATTGAAAACAAATTATATTTTTACCTATTAATCCTTTTCAATAAACATTTTAAAATCTAATATTTTTTAAATTCATAAAATGTGCTTTATATCACATTTTACTAATTTAAAATTTATCTCTTTATAAAAAATATTTCTTTCTACAAAAAACATCCCACTAAATATATTTTCTTCAGTCTTTTATACTATTTCTATTTAATAAGATAAATCTCATGTTATATTCTATGTAATTTAATAAGGTGCATCTCAAAATGAGGTGCACCTTATATTATTATTTGTATTACTATCTTGCAGTTCTTAAAGTTAGGCTTTCTTTACTTGAAACTTCCCCATTTGAATATTTAGCTGCAATCTTAAAGTTATAGATTGTATGTCTATTTAACTTTTTAAATGTATAAGAAGTTTCATCCTTGCCTATTTCAGCTACCTTTTTACCATCCTTATAAAGAATATATCCTTCTAAGCCTTCTGTTGTTTCTGGTTCTGTCCAAGTTACAGTTACATTCTTTTTATTTATTTCTGATGCTTTAAAATCTCTTACTGGATTTACAACAATTTCTGGACTAGTTCCTTCTATTATATTAACTGTTTTTTCAGTTCCTGCAATCTCATGAACTAATCCTTCTCCATCTCCAACTGATGAATTGGTTACACTTAAATTACTTCCTTCTGCTTTAGCTTCTGCTCTTAGGACAACCTTAGCTAAAACTTCTTTAGCTGGCAATGGTTCTCCAGTTAAAGAACTTACAAGCACTCTAACCTTTCCATCTTCTATTTTCTTAGCATTTACAAATACTCCATCATCAGAAATTGCTTCTACATATTCAAAGGCATTTTCATCATAATTTAGTGTAAAATCATAAGCAAAAGCTTCTGCATTTACTAATTCGTCTATACCCACTCCAACTTCTAAGTTTTCTCCAACTTGAACTTCCTCTAAAGCTTCAAGAGATACACTTCCTGTTACCTCAGCATTTTCTTTTAACTTTCCATGAACATTAACCTCTGCAGCAGTAGCAAATTTTCCTCTACCATTTGCTTGATCTGAAACGCTATCTGTAACATCTAATCTTACATATTTAGCATCAACACTATCAAATTCTATAAATTTAATAGCTGCATTATCTTCTAAAGTTCCAGTTTTAACTTCTGTAAAGTTTTCTCCATCTAAACTAACAGATACTTTATACCCTGTTATTCTTCCATTTTTACTATCTTGTCTTGGAGCATATTTAACTTTATTTATTTCATATACATTATCTAATTCTAAAGTTAAATGATGAGGACCTTCATGAGCAGGTGATGACCATTTACTATGCCAGAAAGTATTCATATCACCATCTGAAGCAAAGGAAGCTGGTGCATTTTCCCCTGAAGTCTCTTCTGATGAAGCTGTTATCTTTACTGTTCTTGGATTTATTAATGTTAAATCAAAACTTAAAGCTTCTTGTATAAATGATTGAGCAACCTTTTCAGATATAACTGCAAAGCTACTTAAGGCTGTATTTAATTTATTTTGTGCAATTTCTTTAGCACTTTCATAAGCCTCTGTATCTTCATTTAATTGAGCTACAATCATATCTAATGAAGCCTTATCCCCTTGAGCTAAAGTAATAAGTTCATCAAGTTGTCTTGAGCATTCTTCTAAAGCAACTTCAGGTAAATTTGCCTTTAGATTATTACAAGCTTCTTCCATTCTTGCAAACTCGCCATATAACTCTTCTATAAGAGCACTTGCATCTTCTTTAGAAGATAACTTATTCCATAACTCATCCATTTTTGCTCTAAGCTCTGGAGCGTCTTCTCTTCCTGATTTAGCCCAAGTTTTATTGTCCATTCTTGTTGAATGGTTTGCAAATACCTTCATATCTTCTGCTAAATCACCATAAAGCATATCAATTGCTCTATTCCAAGCCTTATCATAATCATAGTTATCCATATTCCAGCTATAGTCAGCAGCTGTGTGTATTGATATTTTTGAAAGCTCAGCATGCTCCATTGGGTTTACAGTAAAGAAATCTACATATTGATTTAATCCTTTATCTAATCCATGCATTGGTCCTAAGGCAAGTTTACCTTTAAAATAATCTGTTACTGGATAATTCCACCATACTGCCATATTTCTATTGTATATTCCACTTATAAGTTGTGCATCACTTAAAGGAATTTCATTTGTAACAACTCCAGGGCCAGTCCACATAACTTCTATACTAGGATCAACAGTTTCTGCAAAAATTCTAGTATAAGCTCTAGGTTGTCCATTACTTACCATAGCTCCAGTATCATACTCTGTTGGAACTGTTATTAATGGTTTTACATCTCCCTTAGCCTTTACAAATTCTTCATTAAATCTATTTAAAACTTGAGCATGTTTAGCTGCACTCTTATCTTGAATATCATCCCAATAGATTGCAAAACTTCTTACACCCATGTCATATAAAGATTCTGCCTTTGTTATTAAATGATTAAAATCTTCTTCTCCTGCATCTCCATCAAATCTTATATCTATTCCTGGAGAAATACCGAAAACAAAATCAACCTTATTTTCAGCAGAAGCATTTATAAGTTCTTGCATTCTTTGCATTTCACTTTCTGGATATGGCTCTCTCCATTTTTCTCTGTGATATGGATCATCTTTAGGAGCATAAATATATGTGTTTAATTTATTTTCACCATAAAATTTAATTTGATCTAATCTATCTTGATGTGTCCAAGGAGTTCCATAAAAGCCTTCTACAATACCTCTAGCACTAACTGTTGGATAATCAGTTATATTTACTTCTGGTATATTAGATTCCTTAACTAATTGCTTAAATGTTTGAACTCCATAGAAAGTTCCATCTCCATCTTTACCCTCAATAGCTATTTTCCCATCATTTGAAACTAAAGCATATCCCTCTTCTTTTAAATTTTCTGCTGTAGTTCCATTTAAAGCTTCATCTAACTCAGGAATATCATCATCAACCTCACCTATTATAAGGGTAGTTGAATTTGGATCATTTTCACTATTTATTTCTATGTTGTTTGCAGTTAAAAATTCCCTTAAAGCATTTACTGCATTCTCATCTGCCTCTTCCTCACCAACTAAATTTATAGAAGAAGTTATCTTAAATCCATCTCCTACAACCTCTAAATTTTCTGGTGTTGGATTTAAATTTGGAACTAAAACCTGGTTTTCTTCCCCAGTTTTAGGTCCTACAGCTCTTACAGTAGTAGTTATTAAGCCATTTGCAATAAACATACAAGCAAAAGCTGAAGTTAAAAGTCTCTTAAGCATTTTTCTTTTCATAGTCCCCTCCTATTTCAAAATATTTACATTACAATTATAATATCGTTTACAAGTATTGTAAATAGTTAAAAAAATTGGAAGGATAATTTTTTCCTCCCAATTTTTATTATTACCTTTTTGTTCTTAAAGTTAAGGTTTCTTTAAATTTATAACTATCAAATCCCATATCTCTAACTATACTTGTTTCACTCCAATTAGTTTTTCCCATAGTTTATTAAACTTTCTTATTATAAATAGTTAACATTATTAGATATATTTCCCTCATATTTATATGAACCCCAACTAAGGTATTATATTTTTCTTAAACAACCTTAGACATTTCATTAAATTCTTCTACTCCAATAGCTCTTTTATTAAAGTTATTACTATAGTCTTGGTGAGAACTATGATGCCCCTCTGATTCATACCCTTTAATAAGCATCATTTGTCCAAAACCATCTAAATAATTAGTCAACTAAATCATCATTATTTTTATCTCCTGAAATTACAATTCTTGACCAAGGTAATTCAGTTACTCCACTAAAAGTTCCACCCTCTGAGTCACTTAATTGCTCCCTATATGTCCATGAGCCATTCCAAAGTCCTGCTTCTTTAACCCCTTCATTTAAAGTTGTTTGATAATATACTTGTTTCTCATAATCAAGGACATTATTCTCTAAAGATGCAACTAATCCTCCATTATCTAAAAATGCCATAGTCTGATGAACTGGATTCTGATCAACTTCTTTTTCTCTTAAATCATAAAAGTAATCATTAGAACTTAATATTCCATGAGCTCTTGCTGTAGTAATATCTAGATTTTCTTCCTCTTCATTTATGCTTATAAGATTATGATTTGGAATTTGTATTTTATAAATCTTAAACTCCCCCTTTTCATTTATTTCTTCAAACTGAAGTTTAACTGTATTATCAATTATTTTAAAAGATATTGCCATCTCTACATTTATATTTCTAAAATTCAATCTATATAAATAATACTCTCCTTCAATATGGTCATAAATTTTTTCTGAGGTTACTTTAGGTTTAAATCTACTTCCATTTATTAAAAATTCATCCCTTGATTTTCTTGCTCCCTTAAGGATCTTCTCTCCTATTTTATATTGAACTATATTAGGAAATTCTCTATCAACAACTATTTCTAACCCATTACTTTTTAATATTTCAATGCTTAATATTTTTCTAAATTCTATATTCCCTTCTAGAATAAACTTAGGATTTGTAATATCCTTATTGTTAAACTCTAATCCCCTTTTTAGTTTTTCCTTTAAGTCTATAACTTCTCCATCAATATTTTTCTTAGTTGACTCTTTACTAATATAATCCTTTACTCCCTTTGATGATTCTGACGTTAATCCATAAATTGAAGTTAATAAATAAGATTTATATTTTGAAAGATTTTTTCTCATAAATTTATATTGCGCCATAATTTCCCCCTATCTTTCAGTCCTTAAGTTATTTTTTATAAAAAACTTAACAGCTTTTCTCCCTAAGTATAATTTTAAATTTACCATTCACATAATATGTATACTACAATAATTTTACAAATATTACCATATAATATTTAAAAAAGCGTGTATTAAAGTAAATTTTATTTAAAAACCACTTTAATACACGCTCTTTCTATGATTTATTACATATTATATGATATTTTTCTATTATCTATTGTTATAATATTCTTCACACTTTTTCCAGTTTATTATATCGAAGAAATAGTCTATATACTCTGGACGTCTATTTTGATATTTTAAATAATAAGCATGTTCCCAAACATCCATTGTTAATATAGGAATTAATCCTAAAGAAATAGGAGATGATTGATCCTTAGTTGACATGATTTCTAACTTTCCATCTTTATCACTAACTAACCATGCCCAACCTGAACCAAAGGTAGAGATTCCACATTGTTTAAACTTTTCTTTGAATTCTTCAAAAGAACCAAAATCTCTGTCTATAGCATCTGCTATTTCAGCAACTGGTCTATTACATCCTTTTCCTAAAATGCTCCAGTAGAATTCATGGTTATAAACTCCACCACCTTGATTTACTAAATCAGCCATAATATCCTCTGGCATATCATCTAAATTGCTTAAAATATCGTATAAGCTTTTGCCATAAAGCTCAGGATGTTTTTCTAAAGCTTTATTTAACTTATCTACATAAGCTTGTTGATGTTTGTCATGATGAATTTTTACTGTTTCTGCATCTATTGATGGCTCTAAAGCATCATAAGGATAATCTAAAGGTTTTAATTTAAAACCTTCCCCTTTAGTTGAAGATGATCCACAGTAAGCTGGATACATTAATGGACTTTTTTTGTGTTTTAAAAAATTATTTTTCATTTTTTACCTCCTCATATTTGAAATAATTTATTATTATTCTTCCCAATACCTATTTTTATATTTATTTTTTTAATTTAATACTTTGTAAAATCAAAGTTTTAAATATATAATAGCTAATAAAAAATATACCTAAAACAATTATTAAGGTAATAATTAAATTTAATCCATCCTTACTTTGAATTATGTATAAACTGTTTATTGTTCCATTAATAACATTGCTATTCATTATAAATAAAGTTAAGACAATACTTATCCACTTTATGTCTTCAAAATCTAATTTTTCTAGAAAAAGTGCATAAACAATATTAACTATGGCTATTATACTTATTGTTGTTATTAATGTACTCTTTAAAACCCCTTCTTTAAATTGAAATATTTCATTTTTAGTAAGTATCCAAAATACTTCATTTATTATAAATCCTACAATTAAACTATCAACTAAAAAGAATATATTCCTTATATACTTTTTATATATTAATTTTTTGCTTTCAACAAAATTATCTAAACTCTCTTTATAGTCTAGCATAATCATACAAAAAGATAATATACCAACTATATATTTGAAGAAACTCCATTTTAATATGCTAGACATAAATAGTGAAAGAACCACTGAAAGAATCAATAGCTTATGTTCTATAAAATGTTTTTTAAAAGAAAAAAATACCTTAAGCATATTAAGTCCTCCCTTGATGTAACTTATTTCCTTTGTATCTATTCTAACACTTTTATATGAATAATAACATAGGATATTTTCCCTCTTCCAAATTAAAACAATATTTTTAGGTAAGCATATTTTAATTAAAGTCAACTTTTAATAAAGGAAGTAATTATTAGAAATTTAATATTTTTTAATTCATAAAAGGCCTTTATACATGAAAAATATGAGTTTTTTCAATTTTGACAATAAAATTTTGTCGTTTTATAATTGTATAGTTAATGTTTAACAAAAATTTAATTAAAATTTAATAAAGGAGATGATTAGGTGAATAATGCTAATGAAAACTCTAAAAACACTGAAGATTTAGTTTATAAAAACAGATGGTTTATATTAGCAGTATTAGTAATGCAACCATTCATGGCATGTTTAGACAGTAGCATAGTTAATGTAGCCCTTCCAATTCTTCAAAAAGAACTTGGTGCAACTATGGCTGGAACTGAATGGATTGTAAGTTCATATTTAATAATAATTTCTGCATCAATTTTAATCTTTGGTAGATTAGGAGATATGCATTCAAAAAGTTCAGTATTTATAAAAGGGATTTTAATATTTGTTCTTGGATCTTTCCTTTGCGGAATATCCCCATCACTTCCTATTCTAGTATTATCTAGAGTTGTGCAAGCTATTGGTGCCGCTATGTTAATGTCCACTAACCAAGGTATTATAACAGATGTTTTCCCTCCTAAGGAAAGAGGAAAAGCTTTAGGTATCTCTGGTTCCTTTGTTGCCTTAGGTTCTATATTAGGTCCAGCATTAGGTGGATTCATAGTTACATATTTCACTTGGCACTATATTTTCTTAATAAATGTACCTATAGGTATAATTTGCTACATATTCGCTAAAAAATATCTACCAATAAGAATTCCTAAGGAATCTGAGTCAATGGATAAGCCTGGAGCAACAATGTTTTTCATTGCTACAATTCTTATATTTACATCAATATTAATTAGCCAACATTTAGGCTTTACTAGCATATATGTAATCCTAGGATTAATAATTGGACTTATTATTCTTGCTTTATTCTTAATCTATGAAAACAAGATAAAGAATCCTATGCTTCATTTAAGCTTATTTAAAAAGCCAATATTCTCAGTAAGCTTAATATGTGCATTTATTTCCTTTACTGCAATAAATACAATTAATGTTATTCAACCCTTTTACTTAAATGACATTTTAGGCTATAGTCCTGGAAAAATTTCAGTTATAATGACAGCTTATCCAATTGTATTATTTGTTATTGCACCACTTAGTGGAACATTATCAGATAAAATAGGAAGTAAAATACTTACTTTAATAGGATTATTCTTAACAGGAGTTTCAATGATTTTATTATCATCATTAAATAGTAACTCAAGTGAAACATCCATATTCCTTATGTTATCTTTATTAGGTTTTTCAAATGGATTATTCCAATCTCCAAATACAAACCTTATAATGTCCTCTGTTCCTAAGGATAAGCTTGGAATAGCAGGAGGTACTAATGCCTTAATAAGGAATTTAGGTCTTGCCTTTGGAGTATCAGCTTCAACCTCTATTTTATATGCAAAAATGAGTAAGTTAGCTGGATTTAGAGTTTTAGGATCTGTTCCTAATAGACCTGATATATTTATTTCTGGAATGAGATTTGTATATATTTTAGTTGCTATTTCATGTTTTATATGCCTTATAATTTCTATAGCTGAATATATTCAATCTAAAAAAAATAACAAATAACAAAATAAAAGGTGCTGTATCAAAGATTTTATTAAAATCTACTTTGATACAGCACCTTTTTAATTATTACTTTCTTGTATGCTCATTATTCCTTGAGGATTGTTACCAACCTCTAATCTTGCTAAATTGTCAGGATTACTAAAATAAATATTGCCTCCTACAAATACTAAAAGTGCTAAAATTACCACTAATAAAATGTTTTTACTTCTAAAACTCTTCTTCATTAATTCCACCCTCTTAATAAAAATAATAATCTAAGTTAAATATGGTAAGAATAAAGTTCCTAAACCTAAGAAGAAGAAAAATCCACATACATCAGTTACTGTTGTAACAAACACGGCAGAAGCTAAAGCTGGATCTATTTTTAATTTCTTTAAAACAACTGGTACTAAATATCCTGCAAAGGTAGCAGCAGTCATATTTAATATCATAGCTAATCCTATTACTATTCCAATTGCAGGTTTTCCTGACCATAAAACAGCAACTATTGCAGTTACTAATCCAGTGGCAGCCCCTGTTAAAATACCAACTCCAATTTCCTTAAAGAAAATTCTCTTTGCATTTTTAAAAGTTAATTCTCCTAAGGCTATACCTCTTACTATAATTGTTAAGGTTTGAGTTCCTCCATTTCCACCCATACCTGCAACAATAGGCATAAATGTAGCTAAAATTACAACCTTGCTAATAGTTCCTTCAAAAAGTCCAACAGTGGCAGAAGCTAAGAAAGCAGTTATTAGGTTAACAAATAACCATGGTAATCTACTTTTTACAGATTCTTTTACTGTACTATCAACTTTTTCTTCTCCATCTACACCACCTAGACGGTGTATATCTTCTGTTGTTTCTTCTTTTATAATTTCAATAACATCATCAATTGTTATTATACCTAAAAGCATATCTTTATAATCAACAACTGGTATTGTTAAAAGTCCATATTTATCAAATATATTTGCAACCTCTTCTTGATCCATATCAAAAGGAACACTTATGACGTTTTTATTCACAATCTCTGAAATTTTTTCGTCAAACTTACTTATTACAAGTTCTCTTAAAGAAACTACACCTTGTAATATTCCTAAGTCATCTACAACATATATGTAATAAGCTGATTCAGCCTTTGGAGCTTCTAATTGAAGGTACTCTAAGGTTTCTTTTACACTCATAGTATCCTTTATAGAAATAAACTCTGTGGCCATAACACCACCAGCTGTATCTGGTGCATATGTTAATAATTTTCTTAAATCCTTAGCATCTTGAACTGGCATACTTGAAAGTAATTTGCTAGTTTCTTCACGATTTAAGCTTGCCATAAGGTCTGTAAGTTCATCTGAAGCTATTAAATTTAAAACCTTCTTCTTCTTTTCTTCAGGTAAACTTTTTAATATATTTACCTTGTCATCATCCTTCGCAAAATCTATAATATCTGCAATCATATTTTCTGGAAGTTTTTTTATAAGCTTAATATTTTCCTCATTCTCCTCTAAAAGATCAACTATATCAGCTGGATGTATATCATCTAGAGAATCAAATTTATTACTTGGATATTTAGCTAAAATATCCTTTAGCTTTTCTTTTGTTATTCTTTTATTCATATCATTTCCTCTTTTCCTTAAATAAGAGGAATAATAACTATCTATAGGATAATTTGCTCCTTAAAGGTATATAAATGTACCATTCCTCTTATTTTTAATTTTAATCTTAAGTTCCTACTAGGGGGAACGCTTTCCATTCATACCACCTCCAAAATGCAATAAAAGTTTCAAAATATTATTTCTATATATTATATTAAGTATATTTAAACAATTTGTAAATAAAAATTTTCATTCTTTTTTTATATTTTGTAATATTTCATAAAAACAGCTCATAAATATATAGTAATAAAAATTATAATTTAGTAATTTTTAACCTCACTTTTTCTTATTTTACACAAGCATGTAGTGTCTTCTATGAATATTCTTAAACTATATAACCTGTAATTTGTTTCTTTGTGTTGTGATTCTCCTTTTACATTTTATTCATATAACTACATGCAAAATAAAAAGCAGATTAGTTTTTTCTAATCTGCTTTTCATTTTAATTCTATATTCTAAATTTTAATCATAACTCATGTCTAATTTAAATTAAGCAATTAAAATTTTAATATTTATAAAAGCTAAATTCTCTTATCAAGAAAATATGATTTACAAAAAGCAAAAAATTCTCTTGCATACATAGAAGGTACTAAATACCACTGAGTTTTACTTGTATATAAATAAGCCTTATTATATCCATTTCTTTTAGCTAAAAGATTGCTTCTCATAGCATGAAAATCTGTGGTAACTATTAAAATATCTAAGTCTTTTATAGGCTTTCCACTTAAGTTCTCTATGATCTTCTTAGAATAATTTAGATTTTCGTATGTACTAGTTGCTTTATTTTCAAGTACAATTTTATCCTTTGGCACTCCATTTTCCACTAGATATTTTTCCATTGCATAAGCCTCAGTTATGCTTTCTCCAGGACCTTGTCCACCAGATACTACAATCTCTCCATTAAATCCAGTTTTCTCTAAATATTCTATGGTCTTATCTAATCTGTCTCTTAATGTAGCGGTTAAATTTTCTCCCCTTATTCCAGCCCCTAAAACAACTATATAATCACAAGGTTTTAAGGATTTTTTAGGATAGAAAATTATTGCTCCCTCTACTATTATAAATATACTTATGCATATAAGAGCTAAAATCTTCATAGGCTTGTACACCGTTTTAAACCACTGTAATTTTAAAAGCTTATTTATAAAAAGTGTGTATAATATAATGACTACTCCTAAAATTAAATAAAAAGAGCTAAAGGTTGTTTTTCCACTTAAAGCATTAACTAAGATGTAATATAATATACATATTATTCCTAAAAAAATTGAAATAAACTTAATAACTAAACTCTTCACATATATCTCCTTTCTCCAGTTCTCAATATAAAAATTTTATCAAAACCTTCCAGTAAACTATATACAATAATATTACAAAAGTAAATATAAAAAATTACTAAGTATCCTTCTACTTTTCATAATAAATTACCTTTTAGAAAATATGTTTATATGAACTTTAATTTAAAATAAGAGTAAAATTTCTAAAAGAAATATGTTTAAATTTACTATTATATGAAATACTATTAGTGTTTAGACTTTTTTAATTTAAGGAGATGTATTTATGAGTAGTAGAACTGGAATAGTAAAATGGTTTAATCAAGAGAAAGGCTATGGCTTTATTTCTTGTGATGAAGGTGATGATGTATTTGTACATATCTCACAAGTGAAGGAAAAAGGACCTGAAAAAGATTTACATGAAGGTGAAAGTGTTTCTTTTGATATAAGCGAAGGTGAAAAAGGCCCAATGGCTACTAATGTTCAAAAGTTATAAAAACTAAGGCTTAAATCCCGTTAAGTTAAGAAGAGATTTAAATGTTTTAATAAATATTCCGAGTAAATTCACAATATAATTTATGGTGATTACTCGGAATATTTTTATAGGGTTTATTATAATTTTAATAAAGTTTCTTTTAAAAACTCTTACTAACTTCTTATAGAAAATCCTGTGTTTTCTATGCAGTTTTTAATTTCACCCTCACTTGTATGCTCATTAAACATAACTTCTATACTTCCTCTAGCTACATCTACACATACCTTTTGAACACCATCTAAATTTTCTAAAGCATTTTTAACTTGAGTCTTATTTGTAGAACTTCCTAAGCCATCTACTAAACAATGAATTTTCTCCATACTAATTTCTCCTTTCAAAGTAATGTTCAAAAATAGTATGTGTAATCTAAGCTATTAAAACCGTAGTATTATCTGGTATATTATCATATATCCATTTAGCATTATCTGGATTAAGTCTAATACATCCATGACTTAATGCCTCACCAAGCCTACCATCTTTTATATTCTTTCCAGTCTTATCATATAATATTGAGTGATAATAATAGCCATCCACTATTCTTGTAGCATACTTTACTGAATAATCTGCTCCAGAAAATCCTGCCTTTCTTCCATTAATAAAGAAAATTCCTTTTCTAGTAGGTGTAGAAGGCTTACCTACTGTGCTAATCCATTTATAGCTCCTTATCCACTTATTATTAGACTTCTTATAAACATAAGTATATTTAGTTTTTAAATTAGTTACTAAAAGATAATCAGTGCTACTTTCTAGATTGTTTGAATTAACAAAGGAATCCATATCACTATTAAAATCTGTATAATTTAAAGATTTATATTTTTTTAAAGCATTACTATCCAAATTAAATCACCTAAGGAATATTAATACTACATTATATTCCTTAGGTGACTTTTAATTTCATATATTATTTTTTAATATTAATGCTATTACAAAAATTAAACCTTTTATAAAACTTTAATTATTTTTCAAAGGGATAAACAATTCCCCAGTCTTTTCTAACCTTATTCATAATCTTTGTAACATCATAAGTTAGTTCTATACTATTAGATTCTTTATTTTCCTTTATTCTCTCTTCCATAAAGATAACTTCATAATCTAAGGCCTTTTCCTCTTCTCCACACTCTATAACTTCTACTGCACCATCTAAGTAGTTTATGGTTGCCTTATTAGCTCTTGGGAAATTATCAATTGTTATAAATCCATTGTCACAGGAAACAATTCCTCTCTTAGGCATTTTAGATCTAAAGGCTAGGGATATAGTTGCAATTTCATCTTCCTTTGTCTTTAATATTATTCCAGACTCTTCATCTACACCAGTTTTAGCCTTCTTAACTGTACTTAAGATTTCCTCTGGCATACTAGATAAGAAATATCTTGCAAAGGATAAGGCATAAGTTCCAATATCTAAAAGTGCTCCTCCAGCTAAATCAAGATTAAAGAATCTGTTATTTTCATCATATTCCTTGAAGCTTCCAAAGGAAACTTGAACCATATTCACTTTTCCTAAGTCTTCATTATTTATCTTCTTTATAACCTTTTCATATAAGGGCATATGAAATAAGGTCATTGCTTCTTCTAAAACTAAATTTTTCTCTCTTGCTATTTTTAAGGCTTCTTCTAACTCTCTTTCATTTACAGTTATAGCCTTTTCACATAGAACATGTTTATTATTATTTAAACTTTTTATAATGTACTCATAATGATTACTGTGTGGTGTTGCTATATACACTACATCTATATCCTTGTCTTTTATAATCTCATCATAGCTTCCATAAGCTTTTTTAACATTGTTTTCTCTTGCAAATTTCTCTGCTCTTTCCTTATTTCTAGAAGCTACTGCATAAACCTCTCCATTAACCCTATTTAAAGCCTGTGCAAAGTCTCTAGCTATATTTCCTGGTCCTAATATTCCCCATTTAAGTTTTTTCATATTCTCAGCTCCTCTTTAATATAAAGTATATTATTTAAGCTTATTTTAAACTAATAATCCACTTAAAGCAAAAATTATTTAAAAATTAAAAGGACCTAAAATTGGTCCTTTTGAAATCATATATTTTATTCTTAATTAAATTTTGTATAAATAAAAATCTCACGATACACCCTATTAAAATACAACTTTTTATTTAATTAAGCTTTTTAAGTTTCTTACAACTATACTTTCATCTACATTTCTGTTTCTTGAACAAACTATAGCTGCTTGTATTACCGTTATTAGTATGGATGTATTTCTTCTGTAAGCAATATATTTATACTCCCAATTATGACTAAACTTCTCTTTAAAACGTCTTAATCCTTTAAAGGAGTAAAGTGCTTGTCCATTCTCATAGAATTGAAGGGCTAATTTTTCATTCCAGAAAGCATATTTAGATAAACCAACATTGGCTAAAGGAGCCATTCCCATGTTGAATATTTCATATCCCTTTTCTTTTCCATACTCAATTAAATTTATGAACATAAAGTCCATAACTCCCCTTGGAGTATTTTTGCTAAATCTCATTAAATCCACTGAGAAGCTTTCATCATCATACATATACATTATATTAGCAAAGGCTTTTATTTCTCCCTCTCTATCCTTTAAAATAGCTATAGGAGCTTTATTTAAATAATCTTCATCAAAGAATCCCACTGAAAATCCTTTTTCTTTTCTTCCATCTAACCATTCATCTGATATTTCTCTTAAGGAATCTAAAAATTCCTTTGAAAAAGGTGGTTCAACCATGTGGAAAGTATAACCTTCCTTAGTCACCTTACTTCTTGAAGTTTTTAAACTCTTCATTTTATTTCCTACAACTTTAAATTCTTTTACATCAACCTTAGCTTCTTCTCCAATTTTCATAAAATCATATCCATTAGAGTGAAGGTAACTTATCATTTCATCATTAACCTGGTAAAAAACTGGTGTGTAACCATAATTATCAGCATACTCACAAAACTTTTCTATTTCCCTAAATAGATTTTCATTATTTCCCACAGGATTTCCTAAAACAAAAAGCTTATCTCCATAGACTTCATATTGAATGAAAAGATCCTTATCTTCATTTAAATAAATATACTTGTCCTTTAAAAATACTAAATGTGTTAGAGAATCACCCTTGTATTCTTCTATTATCTTTTCTACATATTCGCTACATTCATCAAAGGTCTTAACAGGAATTTTTCTTCTTATATTTAAAAAGTAAATAGCTACATATATTACAGTTACTAAAGCAAAGGCTATAAATCCAAATTTATACGCCATCTTATAAGGCATTTTACGAACAATTCCTACATATTTAAGATGTGTTCCAAAGGTAATTAAAATAAAGAAATAAATTGAAAAAGATGCAATTAATATCCCTGAATCTATTAAGGTGTTTTTACAACTTACAACAAAACTATCCCTGTAGAACATTCTCTTACTTAAATATAAAAGGTACGCTACAATAATTAAAAATACTAATTCATAAGGATTAATTCCCTTTGTTAAGGATAATATTATTCCTAATATAAATAAAACCATACTTGCTTTGTAAATACTTTTAGCCCTGTATTTTAGCATAAGAGCTGCAAGCATTATTAAAAATCCTAGTACTACGCTCATTCCAATTGATAAGCCTAATACCTGTTTACCTAAAATTTCTTTTAATAATTTTATCTTTAATAAATATTGAGGTGCTATATTTGATAAAACAATAATAGCTCCTGATATAAATACTAAAGAAACTACTATCTTATAAGCCACCTTAGAAACTATTTCATAAGGTAATCCATTAAACTTTTTATTTATTTTACCACCAAAATCATGTACAAAAAGTAATACACCTATAAGAGCTGGAACTATATAGTAACTTATTCTATAAAGTATTATAACTAATAGGGTTTGTTCTATAGGAATACCTAAAACATCCAATCCAGTCATAAAGGTTAAGTCAAAGGTACCAATTCCCCCTGGAATCATACTGATCATTCCTACAACCGCTGCTTCAATATATATTGGTAAGAAAGTTAAAACACTTATTGATGCTCCTGTTATTCTTAAAGTTGCATAAATTAAAATTATTGTTGTAAGCCACTCTAAAAATGATATGAATATAATACCTAAAGTACTGAAAAACTCTAACTTATCCCTTGTTTTGCTATATTTATAAGCTGAGTAAATTATAAAACCTGGTGCATATAAAGCTATTATTCCTATGGCATATTTTATTATACCTAGGTTATTCCATGAAGATATTCTAATCCCCATATATGTACAACAAACTATTGATAAGCCTGTTAAGTTTAAGGCTACTATTTTACCAATTTCTTTTAATAATTTCTTTTTATCATCTACATAGTCACCATAAAAATACTGTTTAAAAGCTAAGGATGTAGCTCCTCCAAATCCAAGTAAACTTGCAATGGAACTTGCTATCCAAGAATACTTATATAACTTTCTATTTTTTAATCTTATTCCAACTTTTCTCTTTAAAATAAAATCGTAGAAAGATAAAGGAATGTAAGAAATTATACCTAATGCTGCAATTATTAATAGGTTTAAAAAGTCTAGTTTATTTCTATAAATAAAGAAATATTCTGAATTGAAATTTTTAAATACTGAAGTAAATTCCCTAACTATAAATAGTATTACTACGGAAACGAATGCTATTTTAAAAAATAATTTTAATTTGTCACTTATCTTTATATTTAACTTCACCTTTTGTCCTCCCCATGTTTAAAATCCAAATTTATTATACACTTTACCTTTCTTCACATCCATTGATTAATATTTCATTTGCATTACAAAAATGTAAGAATTATTTCCCTTGTATAATTTTACTTGTTAAATATTACTTTAATGTTTCACTTTCCTTATTTTTACCTTAAATATAACTAAAAAAGGACGTGTATCAAAATATAACAAATAAAACTTACAAACATTATGAAGAGAATATCTAGATGAGCTTTAGAATTTAAATTATTACGGAGAAGATATTACGTTAAAAAGCTGAGACTGTTAATTTCTTAGGAATACAATCTCACAAAGTTCGATTGCATAAGTTCAAGATTCCAAATTAAAAATTTGGGCTTTCACTTAAGTTTCGAAGCTTTAGTAATATCTTCGTAGTAATGATTATTCAAATGACTCCAATGTAACTAAAGTTCCATTGGATAAGTTCAAGTTTCCAAATTAAAATTTGGACTTTCATTTAAAATCTAGTAATTCTCGGAATATGTTTGTAAGTTTTATAAAAAGTTATTTTGATACAGTCCCTTAATGCTTTTCAAACTTAATCCTCATTATTTTTTCTACTTTTTATTAAGGCTTTGAAATTCATTCCAAACTCATGAATATATAGAATTACCCCTATTGCTGCTGGCAATATAAAATAACTTATCCTATAAAGTATTATTACTAAAAAGGTTTGCTCTATAGGTACTCCTAAGGCTTTAAAGCCATCTATAAAGGTTAAGTCAAAGGTGCCAAGTCCTCCAGGAACCATGCTAACTATTCCAACTGCTGTAGCTCTTACATAGACATAAAAATATTCTGTTAGTTTTATATGAGCTCCTGTAATAGCTAATATTAAATATATAAGGAGCATATTTAAGGTCCATTCCACAAAGGATATGCCTACAACCTTTAAGGTGAATCCCTCTTCGTCCTTTTTCTTCTTATAATTATATAGTGAATTTATAATAACCAAAGGAGCATAGGCAGAAACTCCATATACTACATATTTTATAAGCCCTAAATTTTGTATATCTTTAAATTCTAAGAGAATATAAATTATACATAATACAGACAATCCAGTTAAGTTTAAAAATATGATCTTTCCAATTTCTCTTAATAGCTTCTTTTTATCCTTAACATGACTTCCATAAAAATATTGCTTAAAAGCTAAGGAGGTCGCCCCTCCAAATCCAAGTAAACTTGCAATGGAACTTGCTATCCAAGAATATTTATATAATTTTATATTGTTAATATCTATTCCAACATTCTTTTTCAAAATAAAATCATAAATAGATAAAGGCATATATGCAATAATACCAGCTATGGCAATTAGAGTTAGCTTAAAAAAATGCAATTTATCTCTATACATATTAAAATAGGTCATATTAAATTCCTTAAACATATTTTTAAATCCAAAGGCCACTAAAACTAATACTACTGCTATAAAAGTTATCTTTAAAAAAAGCTTAACTTTATTATTTACTTTAATTTTCAATTTATTTCTCTCCTTTGCATTTATTAACACATCATTAATATTATTTTACATTAATTTAAATAAAATTCAAAATTAAAAGCGATTTAAAAAAATTTTTAAATCGCTTTTATTAATATAAAATTGTAATATGAAAACTCTCTATACTCTCATTCTCTGCCTATAATCGTTTACATCATTAAAAGAATTTTCTATATTTAAAAAGACATTTTTTAACCTTTCTGAGTTTATTACCATATATTTTGATTTATTACTGCTACCTAAAATTGAGTCATTAGGATATTCAACTATGTATTTTTCCTCATCTATACTATTATTATTTATAACTATTACATCATTGTTTTTTAAAAATATATATAATTTCCTATCACTATCAGTTATTGGTGCAAAGTTCTTTTTTTCCGTAACATCACTTTCATTTAAAACACTTACTACCTCTTCAATACTCTTCTTCTCTAAATCCTTAGGTACATTATGGTAATTTTCATTTCTTTCTTTATTCATATAGTATTTCATTGCCACTACTTCACTTTCCTTCACCTTAAAGGAATTATCTTCTTTAATAAAAATAGAAACAAGAACTCCAAGAATAATTATTATAATCACTATAGGGAATATTACCTTTTTCCCCACAAAATTACCCCCTATCTATTTATGTTCACATCTACTTATATAATACAACATTTTTTTACAATTTTAAAGTTAACATGCATAAATGGGTGTATTTTCTTTTCTTAGTAATACAATCTCACAAAGCTCCATTGTATAAGTTTAAAAATCAAAATTAAAACTTTTGACTTTAACTTAACTTTTGAAGCTTTAGTAATATCTTTTAAGTAATGATTATAAATTCTTAGGAAAGTCTATTAATTCTAGAAATATGTTTGTGAGTTTTATTGCTATTGTTTAAATAATCAACTAAGGTTATTTTATTAAAATTATTTGATTCTACATTTTTTAAATTTAAATACATATTATTTAATATTTCACTTTGATCTTCTACTGAAAATAACTTTCCATAATCACTTTCAAAATTAGAATATATATTTTCCTCTAATCTTTCTTTTAAGTTTAAAATTAATTCCCCTATGCTTTTAATATACTCTTCCTTAAATAAATCTAAGGCGTATAAAAGTTCTATTTCCATTTTATTTTCTATATTTTCATGTCCTATGAAATTCTCTATATCAATTAAAATCTTATTTTTTAAAAATCCCTTGTTAAAAGATTCTATAAGCTTAAAAAATCTCTTATTTAAGGAAGTATAATCAACCTTTTCACATTTATATGAAACAGCATTCTCTGATTCTTTTATTCCTAATTTATTTAAACTTTCAAAAAAACTCTCATGGATTGCTTTTTCATATTTTCTATAAATATTAAATATCTCCTCATTTACAGAATTTAATTCTAAAATATCATTTTTTATTATATCTACTAAGTCTAAATTAATATCTTCCTTTGAAGATAATTTTATTTCCTTTAATACTACTTTGCTTTTTAAATTAATATTTTCTTTAATTCTTTTAGAAGAACCTTCTAGGTAAGCTTTTAATTCTTCTAAGAACTTTTCTTTTAAACCCTTACATTGAATTCCAAAATCAACTCTTAACTGATTGTGATATAAATAATCCCTGTTTAACTCTTCATTATACTCTTTAATAGATTCTAATAGCTTGTACTTTAAATTTAATAAAACTTCATCTATTAATTCCTCTTCTAAAGATTTAAAATTCTCTTTTCTTATAGAGTTAATTTTTATATCTATCTCCTTAAATTCTCTTTTTGCTTTCCTTAAAAAAGATTTTATTTTATTATCCTCCCCATTGCTACTTGCACATTTTTCTAAGGATTCTAATTCTATTTTTAAATCCTTTATATATTCTCTTAACTTTAAAGTCATTATTAATAGCTTATTTTCCTTTTCATACCTCTTTATATGCTTATATAGCTTTAAAAACTTCTCATTTAAACTCTGTGAATTATAAAGAACCTTATTTTCCTCTTTTTCTTTAGAAACTTTTACTTCATATTCCTTAACTAACATGGTTTTCTCCTAAAATAAAACTGCTAAAATGCCTACAATTACTATGCTAATTACTAAAAAGTAATATTTTTTATCTAATTCACTTTTTAACTCTTCATGGAAAAATGGTTCCTCAGACCCCTTATTCATATTAGATATTTTTCTATCTAAATTATTAACTCTCTCACCAAGCCTTCTTGTGGCATCTATTACATCAACATTATACTTATCTATGGCACTATTTAATAATTCCATAGAGTTATTCATATTGGTATTTCCCTCTTCTAAAAGATCCTTTATTTCATTAAACTCTAACTTAACATTATAATTTATCTCTTCAAGGCCTTCTCCAATATATTCCTTAAAGCCTAAAAAATTATCTCTAATTTCACTCTTATCAACCTTTAACCTATTTTCTAGTTTATTGACGCAGTTCATAACTCTTAAGCATTCACCTTTTAGCATTTTATCCATCTCTTCTATTTTTTCTATATGCTCCTTAGCTATGCGATTGCTTGTCCTTATCTTTTCACTTAATTCACTGCCTATTCTTTGTAAAGTAGCTATATTTTGAAGCCCTTCTTCTTCTGATAGTTCCCCTATATTTTTATTTATTCCCTCTACTTGCTCCTTTAACCTTTCTATTTCATCATAGGTTTCCTTTGCCTTATCTTTTAAATGGTAAATGTTTTCTTTTGACTTAGTAGATACCTCTTCTATATTGTTTAAAAATTCATTAGCTTTTTTCTCAAAGGCTTCTTCCCCTTGCTGAACCCCTAAATTAAAGTCTGCTATAGCTTCATCTAATATTACCTTTAAATTATTTTGTAAACTTATTAAGTTATTTCTATTTATTGTAGCAGTTTTTTCTGAAGTACTTGTAAGGGTCTTTATTAAATTTTCTTCTGTAAGTTTTAAATCCCTATAAATAGATTTTTCAAAGACTGATTTACTTATTTCTGAAACTAATTCATTAAATTCATCTATTAAGTTATCTTCATTCCTATTCTCCATAACTTCCTCCTACCCCACTACCTAATATGAGTTTATATACCATAAAACTTCATTTATTACTAAATCTCTTCATTAAAAGTCATAAAATTCAAGCTCTCTTTATAATAATTATACTTTATTTACCATATATGTAAATACTTAAATGTGCCTATTTTAAATAATTTACTTTTTATTTATGTATTCCTAACTTTATAAAATTTAATTAAAGAAATAGCCCTATTTTAGGGCTTAATCTAAAATAGGGCAAAAAAATAAGAGGCTTATGAAAACAACTTTTAATAAAACTTACAACATATTCCGAGAATTACTATATTCTTTTCATACTGTTTGTAAGTTTTACTATTAAATTTGATTTAAACCTCTTATTTATATTTATTAGTTTTTATACCTTAGTTATCTGAAAATTTAGCTAAAAGATTTAGTATTTCAGTGTATAACCATATTAAAGTTACCATTAATCCAAAAGCTCCATACCATTCCATGTACTTTGGATATCCATATTGTGAAGCTTTTAGTATGAAATCATAGTCCATTATTAAGCTTGCTGTAGCAATTGCAACAACAAATAGGCTAAATCCTATACCAATTATTCCTGAACCATATATAGGTAAAGTTATTCCAAAGAAACTAAGTACCATTCCTAATAAGTAAATAGCTCCAATTGATATTATGGCTATGAAAACTCCTCTGCTAATTCTTCCAGCTATCTCTGGAGTTCTTCTATATATAAGTACTGTAGCAACTAAGCATATTATTGTTAAAAGCATAGCTGGGAATACTATTCCAGGAAACATACTTTCAAAGTATCTTGATATAGAACCTAAAAGAACACCTTCAAAAGCTGCATAGAAAACTGCTGTAAACTGTGCAATCTTTGGTATGAATGATGTTAATAGTCCTAAAATTAATGATCCTCCTAGTGAAACCACTAAAGCACTTTTATAATTCACATCTGGATTTTGAAAAGCTATCCAACTATAAACAAAAGCAACACCTAAAATAGCTGTCATTATTAATATTTTTACTATAGTTCCTCCAACTGTCATGGTTGTTCCATCACTAACAGCCTTTTCAAACCCAGCTGCTAATGCAGGATTTGATTCTCTTCTCATGTTTCTACCTCCTATACAAATATAAGTAATTTATTATAGTTTAAATTATAAAGTAAAAGTATGTCAATTATGTTTCATTTGTGGCTAGAATGAAAATTAATATTCATTTAATGATTAAATTTAATTTTTATAGTATCTAATTCTTTAAGATTATTATAATCACCTTTCTTTGTTTAATATTAATCCTCATCTAAATCATTCCAACTGTCTAAACAATAACTCCAAAGGTGCTCCTTTACTATATTTCTACTTTTACATTTTGGACATTCTTTATTTTCCTTAAAAAATAAAAGTCTTTTTAAGATTCCTATATTAAAAGTATTCCCACAATTAATACAAATAAAACCATAGGTGCTTAATATCCAAAGTCTAAATAAAAGTATTTCTAAAAATATATAAATTAAAAATAAAATAAACTTAAATAAATTAATAGGTTTTAATACATAAAAAATTATGGCTGTTGAAATTACTATAAGAGTAAAGATTAATAGAGTTAATTTATTTTTTTTAAATTTCATATGAAACTCTTCCTTAAGAATTGCTAAATATTATTTTGCTCTTCTTTTCTTAAATAAGAATCAATGGACTTTGCAGCTTTTTTTCCTGCTCCCATGGCAAGGATAACTGTAGCTGCTCCTGTAACAGCATCTCCTCCTGCATAAATTCCCTTTAAGGAGGTTTTTAAGCTTTCTTCATCTACAAGGAGACATCCTCTCTTATTTGTCTTTAATCCCTTTGTGGCATTGGATATTAAAGGATTAGGAGAAGTTCCTAAGGACATTATTACACTATCTACTTCCATAATAAACTCTGAATTTTCAATTTCAATTGGTCTTCTTCTTCCTGAAGAATCTTCCTCTCCAAGTTTCATTCTTATGCACTTTATACCCTTTACCCAACCCTTTTCATCAGTTAAAATTTCAGTAGGATTAGTTAAAACATCTAAAATAACTCCTTCTTCCTTAGCATGATGAATTTCTTCTAATCTAGCTGGCAGCTCCTTTTCACTTCTTCTATAAATTATGTGAGTTTCTGCTCCTAATCTTAAGGAAGTTCTAGCTGCATCCATGGCAACATTTCCTCCACCAACTACAGCAACCTTTTTTCCTAAATTTAAAGGAGTATGGCTTTCATTTTTAAAAGCCTTCATAAGATTTACCCTAGTTAAAACTTCATTAGCTGAAAAAACTCCATTGGCATTTTCCCCTTTAATCCCCATGAATTTTGGAAGACCTGCTCCAGAACCTATAAAGACAGCCTTAAATCCTTCATTTTCTATTAATTCATCAATGTCCACAGTTTTACCAACTACCACATTGTTTTCTATTTTAACTCCTAGTTTTTTTATTTCCTCTATTTCATATTTAACTACATCCTTCTTTGGCAATCTAAATTCTGGAATTCCATAAACTAAAACCCCTCCAGATTCATGTAATGCTTCAAAAATAGTTACTCTATATCCTAGTTTAGCTAGTTCTCCTGCACAGGTTAAACCAGCAGGGCCACTTCCAATAACAGCTACCTTCTCTAAAATCTTTTCACTCTTTTTTAAAGAGCTTAATTTATTATTTCTTGCAAAGTCTGCTATGAATCTTTCTAATTGACCAATGGCTAATGGCTCTCCTTTTATTCCTAAAACACACTTCCCTTCACATTGAGATTCTTGTGGGCAAACTCTTCCACATACAGCAGGTAAAGCATTATATTTTGATAATTCTTCAAAAGAAGCTGAAAAATCTCCTTTTTTTATGAAAGATATAAAACTTGGTATATTTACAGAAACAGGACAGCCTTCTACACACTTAGGATTTTTACACCCTAAACATCTATTTGCCTCTTCAATAGCCTCTTCTTCTCCATATCCTAGGGAAACCTCCTTAAAGTTTTTACCTCTTTCTATTGGATCTTGCTCCCTAGATTTAACTCTTTTCTTTTTTAAATTACTCATTTTTCAAATCACCTCTACATCCACATCCACCATGACTATGGGTATTTCCCTCTTTAAGTTTTAAAAAGGCCCTTCCCTCTTCTGTTTTGTAGATAGCTTGTCTTCTAATAGATTCATCAAAATCCACTAAATGCCCATTAAATTCTGGTCCATCAACACAAGCAAACTTAACTTCTCCTCCTACTGTAACCCTACAAGCACCACACATTCCAGTTCCATCAACCATTATGGGATTTAAGCTTACAGTGGTAGGAATATTCAATTCCTTTGTAAGAATGCACATAAACTTCATCATTATCATGGGTCCAATTACAATTGCTCTATTATAATTTATGCCCTTATTCTTAACTAGATCTTCTAAAAGTTCAGTTACTCTTCCCTTAAAGCCATAACTTCCATCATCAGTAGCTATATATAGATTTTTAGAAACCTCCCTAAGTTCCTTTTCAAAGATTAATAAATCCTTATTTCTAGCTCCAACTATAACATCTGCTAAAATTCCATGGTTATATAGCCACTTCACTTGAGGATATACAGGTGCAGCTCCAACTCCACCAGCTACAAATAGTATTCTTTCCTTTTTTAACTCCTCTAAATCTTCATATATAAAGTCACTTTTCTTTCCTAATGGGCCAAGAAAATCATGTATATAGTCACCTTCATTATATTTTCCAAGTTCTAAGGTGCTAGCTCCAAGGCCTTGAACAACAATGGTTACACTTTTATCTTCCTTATTATAATCAGCTATGGTTAAAGGAATTCTTTCCCCCTCTTCATCTGTTCTAAGTATTATAAATTGACCTGGCTTAGCCTTATTAGCTACTCTAGGTGCTTCTATCTTCATTAAATAAACAGAGTCATTTAAATATCTTTTTTCTAAAATTTTAAACATCTAACTAAACCTCTCCCAAAAAATATTTTATTCTCCCACCTAAAAAATAGGATTGTATCAAAGAACTCATAAAATTTATAGATTTTATCTTTGAGTTTTAACACAATCCTCTTATCTATACTATATATATATCTGCTTTATATTCTTCCTAAAAAGATAATCTTATCTTCTTTAAAAATCCACATCACTGCCGTAATATGCACAAGTATATAATTTTTCCATAGTTTCATCATCAACTTCCCTTGGATTTGATCCTGTGCATGGATCTAAAACAGCATTATGAGCTATAAATTTAAGATTAGCTTTAAATTCATTCTCATCTATTCCATACTCTTTCATTGATGAAGGTATATTTAGTTCCTTATTAAACTTATTTATTAAATCTACTAAGGCATCTGTTAGCTCTCTTTCACTTTCTCCCTTTAATCCAATATGTCTTGCAATTTGTGCATATCTATCTTCACAAGCCTTTCTATTATATTTAATTACATATGGCAAGAAGATAGCATTAGCACATCCATGTGGTATATGGAATACTGCTCCTACCTTGTGAGCCATAGAATGTACTATTCCTAAAAGGGCATTAGAAAAGGCCATACCTGCTAAACATTGAGCCTCATGCATTTCTCCCCTAGCTTCCATATCTCCCTTAAAGGAATTTACTAAATGCATATTAACCATTTCAATTGCCTTTAAAGCTAAAGGATCTGTAAAGTTTGATCTTAAACTTGCAGTATAAGCCTCAATAGCATGAGTTAAGGCATCCATTCCTGTATGAGCTACTAACTTCTCTGGCATAGTTTCTGCTAAGCTTGGATCTACAATAGCTATATCTGGAGTTATTTCAAAGTCTGCTAAAGGATATTTTATCTTAGCCTTATAATCAGTTATTACTGAAAAGGCAGTTACCTCTGTAGCAGTTCCAGAAGTTGATGGAATAGCTACAAATTTTGCTTTTCTTCTAAGCTTAGGTAATCCAAAAGGAACAATAGCCTTTTCAAAAGTGAAATCCGGATATTCGTAGAAAATCCACATAGCCTTTGCTGCATCAATAGGTGAACCTCCTCCTATGGAAACTATCCAGTCTGGATTAAATTCTTCCATTTCCTTAGCACCCTTCATAACAGTTTCTACTGATGGATCTGGTTCTACTCCCTCAAAAACCTTTGTTTCCATTCCAGCTTCCTTTAAATAACTTAAAACCTTATCTAAAAAGCCAAATCTTTTCATTGATCCGCCACCAATAACTATAAAAGCCTTTTTACCTTCTAAGCCCTTTAATACCTCTAAAGAATCTTTTCCATGATATATGTCCCTTGGTAAAGTAAATCTTGCCATAATAATAATTCCTCCCAAAATAATATATTCTTAACAAAAAACAAAGTAGATTATATAAACTATAATCTACTTTACATTTTATTTATTATTATTTAATTTTATTCCTAAATTCTATTTATTTTCTTTTTTCCACTCATCTAATTGTCTTTGTAACTCAACTTTTATATCTTCTAGACCTGAATCATATAGCTTCTTATTTAACTTTTCTAAAGTCTCTTCAGTATCTACTGAACCAGTATATAAAGGTTTAATAAACTCTTCAAAAGCATTACTTACAGCTGACATTTGAGTTACAACTTTTTCTGTATCAAATTTAAATCCTAATATAGTTGAAGTTTTAGCCTTTTGGTTAAATTCCTCAAAAGCATCCCACTTATCTACTGGGTCACTATCTAAAACATAAGTATCAAATAAGTTTCCATAAGCCCAACTTGTAACACTATATGGTCCATTTGGATCTCTCTTTATTTGATTATCACTAACCTTTTCATAGTGAGTTCCCTCTATTCCAAACATTAATAGATTTCTTAATGTAGAATCTTTATTTACTAAGTTTATAAGTTCCATAGCCTTTTCTGGATGCTTAGATGTTGCTGATATAGCAGTCATAGCACCTGTAGTTGATGCATTTGTAACATATGAAGAAACTATTGATGAAGTTACAACCTCTCTACCTAAAGATTGACTCCATCCATTTTCAGCATATGGTTGTCCATCAGCCTTCCACACAAATCTCTTAACTTCATTTTTCATATTACTAACTGCTGCATCTTGATTTATATATCCTTTTTCATAGAATTCTCTTAATTTAGTGAAAAGATGTTTTAGCTCCTCTGTTTCATACATATTTTTAACTGTTAAGCTTTTATCATCATAGAAAATACCTAAGCCTGATGTTATATCCTCTATACCTTCTATAGGAATTCCATCTCCTTGAGTATAGAATGGAACAAAATCTGGTTCCTTTTCTTTTATAAGTGCAAGCCATGGTTCTAAATCATCAACGGAATGAATATCTTGGTAAGGAATATCATATTTCTCAACAAGTTCCTTATCAAATACCCACATAGGTGCTCCTGCTATTTCCTTTTGGTTTGGCACTGCATATATGTTTCCATCAACTTCTGCACCCTTCCAAAGTCTTTCATCAATAACATTCTTAAGATCTTTTCCATGACTATCTATAAGATCATTTAACTCTAAGAAAGCTCCCTTTCTTGCATTATCTAAGTATGGGAAAGCCCATGAACATGTAAATGCTAAATCATATTCTTCTCCTGAGTTAGCTATTACGTTCATTTTTTGACTATAATCACCAAAGTCAATATGTTTTATGTCTACAGTAGCATTTATTTTATCCTTTATATACTTATTTACCTCTTCCTCAACTAATTCTCCATCATTTTGTGGTTTACCGATTACATACCATACTAAGTTTACTGGTTTTTCTCCTTCTCCATCACTAGATGAAGCACTCCCCCCTGAGCCACATCCAGCTAAGATAGAAGATGTTCCAATTATTCCTCCTAATAATAAAGCGATCAGTTTTTTGTTTTTAAGCATTTTTCTTTTCCCCCTTAAATCAAACTAATAAGTCCTCATTATATATATATTGTATAAATCACTTTCTTATTCTTCTTTTTTCAACGTTTAACAAAACGTTTACAGAGAAATTTAATCAAAAGATTATAAAAGTGCTAACTTATTCTTTATTTTTGTAACCATTTCTTTTCATTTAAGACATAATTGCGTAACTTCTAAGGATTAAATTTTTTAATTTTAAGTATTATATTAAGAATTTATTGCTTCTTTTATTTTAATTATCATTTACGAGTATTTCATTTAAAATAAAATATAAAAACTATAAATAAAGTTCTACTCCTAAATTCAAGTTAAAATTACATTCACAATTATTCCATTATTTATTAACATTTCTAATTATGGTATAATTACATGGAAAATTTAAGTATTATATACACTATTTTAAACTTAAGAAAATAGGAGATGATTTTATGGCTGTAGCAATAGTTCAGCAGCAACAACAACCAAATGATAAGATTAATATTGACTTGTCTAATTCTAATGTTGCTGTGGTAAAAAGTAAAAAAGAAACTAATCCCCCTATAAAAGATGAAAAACAATCAAAGGATAAAGATAATTTAAAATCTGATAAAAAAACCGAGCCTAAAGTTGAAGAAAAAAAGCAAGATAAAAGTAACTCAAAGGAAGAAAATAAAGCTCAGGTAAAAACTGAGCCTAAAGTTAAAGAGGATAAAGACATAAAGAAAAGTTCTGAAGAAATTAAAGAAGAGGTAAAAAATCAAAAACCTGTTATAAAAGAAGTAAAATTACCTGTTGAAAAAGATTCAAAGAATTCTTCTGAAAATTTATCTAATAACTCAAGTAACTTTGCTTCAGATGTTAATAGAAGATTATATGAATATGAAAGTGTTAGAAGTAATCAATCTAATGCAATGAATGAAGCTATTCGTCTTCATAATGGAGACCCTAGCAACACTTGTGTTTTCTTCCAAGGTGCTTGTTTAAGAGCAATAGGAGTACCTGTTCCAAGTCATATTGGATACACTTCTAACCTTTGGAATTGGCTTGAAAATAATAACTGGGAAATGCATAGAGATTTTTCAAACATCCAAAAGGGAGATATTATCTTTGCAGGTGAATATCACACAATGTGTTTCATGGGATGGAAGGATAAAGCAAATGGTATTGCCTATGTAATGGGAAATGAAGCCTATACCTATGGAGATGCCTATGCTCATCGTAATTTAAATGGACAAGCTCCCACTAAAGAAAATGGATGGAATAGACAATATAGAGCTACAAGATACTACAAATATAAAGGAAATTCTTCAAAAAGTAATTCTGACATTGTAAAAACAAACATTGTAACATCAAAACCTGTTAGCTCAAAGGATCATAAATATACAGTTGAAGCCTTAAAGGGTACTGTAACAGCTAAGCAAGATGTTTATATTAATGAAAAACCCTTCCCTACTACTGAAGGAATTAAGCCTGTAGGACTAGCTAATGGAGGAGATAAATTAACTGTAACTGGTAGAGCCTCAAATGGATGGTATGAAGTTCTTTATAATGGCCAAAAAGCTTACATAAGTCATAGATATACTGACTTCTTAGAAGAAAAGGAAGCTCCATCTAAGTCCTCTGATTCTGTTACTCCTCTTGGCGTAGTTAAAACTAATACTTCAGATAAAAAATCTGATTCTAAAGAAGATAATAAAAAGATAGAAAGTTCTCTTAAAGACAAAGATGAAAAGGTGAACAAGGGATTTGAAGATTCTAAAGGTAAAACTGAAGATAAAAAAGTAGATGAATCTAAGGATAAAGCTACTAATAAAGTTGAATCAAATAAAGCTGAACAAGCTAAGCCTTCTGAATCTAGTAAGCCAGTTGAAGAAACTAAAAAAGATGAATTAAGTAAGACTTCTGAAACAGTTGCAAAAACTGCCTTTATAAAGGCTAATGGTGGTTTATGGCTACATTCTAGTAAGGATACTTCATACTCTTCTAGAGTAAATCTAATGAGTAATGGAGCTAAGGTTAATGTTTTAGAGGAAGATAACTCTTGGTTTAAGGTTGACTATAATGGAAATACAGGTTGGTGTTCAAGTAAATATGTAACTAATCCAGTTTCTTCTGAAAGTTCAACTAATAAAAAAGTAGAAGAAAATAAATCTACAGAACCTAAAAAAACTATGGAAGAAAATAAACCTAAGAAAGAAGCTGAAACAAGTAAACCTGCTTTAACAATTGTTAAAACTGCTTCTATAAAAGCTAATGGTGGACTATGGTTACACTCTTCTAAGGATTCATATATCTCTTCTAGATTAGCAATTATGGATAAGGGTGAAAAGGTTACAATCTTAGAGGAAAATGGAGATTGGTTTAAGGTTAACTATAATGGTAAAACTGGCTTCTGTGCAAGTAAGTACTTAAGTGAACCTACTACTTATGAAAAACCTGCTGAATCTAATAAGGTAGAGGAAGTTAAAAATACCTCTCCTAGTAAAGCTGTAGAAGAAAATAAACCTAAAAAGGAAGCTGAAACAAGTAAACCTACTTTAACAAATATTAAAAGAGCCTCTGTAAAAGCAAATGGTGGTTTATGGCTACACTCTACTAAGGATTCCTATGCATATTCTAGAATTACCATAATGAGTAATGGAGAAAAGGTTGATATTTTAGATGAAAGCGGATCTTGGTACAAGGTTAACTATAATGGAACTATGGGTTGGTGCTCAAACCAATTTTTAAGTAACCCAACTGTTATCTCTCAAAGCTCACAAAGTAAGCATGTAGAGGAAAATAAACCAGTTTATGAAAACAAAACAGTTGAAGTAAGCAAGCCAGTTACTAGTACAGTAAAAACAGCTTACATAAAAGCAAATGGAGGTTTATGGTTACACTCCTCTAAAGACTCCTATGCTTCTTCTAGAATAAGTATAATGAACAAAGGATCAAAGGTAAGAGTTTTAGAAGAAAGTGGTTCTTGGTTTAAAATTGACCACAATGGAAATATAGGTTGGTGTTCAAGTGAGTTCCTAACCAATCCAGTAACATCACAAAGTAATACTGTGGAAGAAAGTAAAACAGTTCATCTAGTTCAATCAAATACTAATGAAGCTTCATTAAGATCAGCCCATGTAAAAGCTAATGGAGGATTGTGGCTACACTCATCTAAAGACTCCTCTACTTCATCTAGATTAACTGTAATGGGTAATGGTCATAAGGTTGAAATCTTAGAAGAAAGTGGTTCTTGGTACAAAGTTAGATATAATGGAAACATAGGTTGGTGTGCTAAAGAATTTATAGCTTAAAAAAATTTGAACTTATAAAATTAATACTAGGATAATTTAGATCTTTTCTTGCTTCTAAGTATCCTAAATAAAACCTATAAAATCTTTTAAAAAAGGCCCATACTTAAAAAACTTTTAAGTATGGGCCCCTTTTCTCTTTAAAAACAAAAAAACTACTCCATAACAACTTTTATGCTATATAAATAATGGAACCCTAGATATATCTAGTTTTATCTACACTATGCTAAGTAGCCATCATTTTTATGGCATAGTTTAATAGAACTATAAAAAATTTAAACCTATTAAACTTCTAATTCAACCTTATATATTTCCTTATTGCTTATTGCTAATTCTTTCTCTACAGTATAGGCCTCCTCTATATCATAAAAAACCTTTCTATGCTCCTTTAAAAACTTCTTGTTTCCATCTTCAATATTAACCACGATATCCTTATTTATGTTTAGTAGCTCCTGCTCCTTTTCTGAGAGCCTTTTAGATATTATGATTTCTCCATTATCCTGAAAGCTTATTAAATGCTTATCAAATAAGGAATCATGATTTGGGCATAGTAAGAATCCATTAAAGGGATTTAGCTTTTCCTCTGGTGTACTTTTACTCCAAGGTTTTATATGGCTTGCTATTAAAAGCTCCTTATGAGCTAGTCCACAAATTTTACACTTACTCTCTCTTTTAAATAGTGCTTCTCTAAATTTGTTTTGATTTTTTCTAGCCTTAACAATCCTCTCTATAACTTCTCCCACTTCATTTATTTCTTCTATGGTTTTATTTTCAACATCTATATCTAGCCTTTCTAACTCAAAAAGAACATCATGACTATATTTAGTTTTCATTTCCACATCATATTTTATGGCTGTTTCCTTTGTAAATTTCAATCTAGGCACTCTTACACTAAGCTCTTTAGAATCTTCAAAGTCATTTATTTCATTTTTAAAAACTTCCTTCATTTTAGGTATTAACTTTGGCCAATTCATTCGTATTCTACCTTTGATTCCGCCTTCTATTTCAGCTTCAAAGGCTTCCCCTTTATATATAAGAGTTATTTTCTTCTTATCTCCATATTTAATATCTTCACATTCAAAGACCTTTCTAACCTTTATTGGTATATGGCTTCCCCTCTTAAATGAGGATTTATCTAAATCCTTTATGGCAAATTTATTATAAACATCATCATATTCCCATGATTTAATTCTATCCAAAGTAACTCTTCCCCCACTCACTAAAACAATATATGTTTTTATAAATTTATTCTTTTAAACTATCTTAAATAAACTACGAAGTGTATATTACCATTTCTTACTCCACATTCTATAATTATACAATATTTATTATTTTATGTAATTATAACATATGAAATTTTTAACATAAAATTCTATTTTAAATGAGTTTTCCTTTTAAATAGCTAAAAAATTAAGAGATATAGAAAATTTCTATATCTCTTGTATTAAAGCCAAAAATCTTTGTTTAAAACTAAATCATAAATTTTAAATATACTACTATAAATTATCTACAGCATACTGAGCTTCCTCTTCTGTAAATTTTTCTCCGTATTCTGAAACTAATTGATCATATATTGCACTTGGAGACATTGCCATAGTCTCTTGATATACTTTTGCTTTTTTTAATGCATTTTCTTTCCAATTTACATCTAAATTATCTACAGCATATTGAGCCTCTTCTGCTGTAAATTTCTCTCCGTACTCAGATGTTAATTGGTCATATAAGCCTGCTTTAGACATACTCATAGTATCACTATATACCTTTGCTTTTCTTAATGCAGACTTATATTCTTTTAGAACTTCCTCTTCTACCTTTTCTTCTTTTTCATCTACTTTTTCTTCATTTTCTTTAACCAAAACATCTTTTTCTTCGCCTTGATTATTACTAATTTCTTTATCTTGATTTTGCTCCACTTCACTTATAGTTTCATTATTAGCTACTGTTGAATCCTCATAACTTGATCCTCCTACAGCTCCAATTATTATAATTATTGCTAATACTATAAACCATGGTCTTTTATATATTGCTTTTTTATTTTTCGCCCCACATTCAGGACAAGTTTTAGCATTAGATGCTATTTCTTTAGAGCAAACTTTACATTTTTTCATCTTTGACATTTCAAATTTCCCCTTTAAATTAGATGTTTATAAATAATAAAATATTCATGTTAAAAACTTTTGTTACTATATATTTACATATAAACCAAAATAAATCAACTAACTTTAAGTTTAATTTAAAATATTTTTATTTTATTAAGAATAAAATCATAAAGTTTAATTAAAAGTTATATTTAACCATATATTTATTTAAGTTATTGACTCTATACTTATCTAGTTTTATTTCTTAATTAGTTTATTTAGGTTTTTTAATTATAAATTTTTAAGATACTCCTCATAATTCTTTCTAGCTTCTATTTCAGATTTCATTGCCTCATTAAAAAGCTCCTCCTCTGATTTAAATAATTTAGCTATTTTACTCTTACTATTTTTAAACTGGTTAAAATCAACATCATTAAGAATTCTATCTATATAAAATTCCCCATTCTTTTCAACTATATAGGCTGTATAATCATCCATTCCACCTGATATGGTATCACTATTTTTGTCAAACTTTATCTCAAATTTCCTATGGAAGTTTACCCTATATTCATTATCAGGCTCTTTTACAATACTTTTTATAGAAACCTTTGACATCTTCAATTCACTTTCTAAATTATACTTAAGTGTAGAATTAAAAGTTAAATTATATGTCTCTGCAACTTCCTTATTAGAAATTATCTCCTCACAATTAACCTCTTCTTTAGAATAATCAAAATCAACAAACTTAACTAAGAGTTCTTCAATAGGCTCCTTAATCCTTTCATCATAAGTAAGATCAATCCCTATGTTTTTATAATCCTTTATTTCCTTCTTAGCAATAATAAAAAATGATAAAGCTAAAAAAACTCCTAAACTTAAAATTGAAATAGTTACCCCAATTCCCTTTTTCATATCATATTCTTCCTTTTCTTTTTTATTTCTTATTTTCATATTTCATTTAAAACTATCTTTATTTTCTTTTAATTTCTTTTCTAACTTTTTCCTCTTTTAGTTTCACTTATATTTTATATCTGTTTTTCCCTTAATGTATAACAAAATTGTTAATTATACCCATCAAATAATAGTATTAAACTCTCTCATTCACCTCTAAATTGAACTTTCAATAGTTTTTTAACTTACTTTCACAAGTTTGTGACGGACTTTCAAAAAGCCCGTCATACTCTAAAACCTTGGTATGACTAGCTTTAGCCAAACCTTGTCAGACTTTTGCTATTTTTCACTCACTATATATAGGGTATTTAATAAATGTCTTTTTTTTATACTATTTTTTTATTTTCCCTATTATATAGGAGTAAAAAAAGTCCGTCAATTCCGTCAAAACCCTTGGTATCACTAAGAAAACTCTGACTCAAAATCCGTCACAAGTCCGTCACAACTCCGTCACTAAAGCATAAAAAGCTATATTTTTCCCTTTAAAATAAGCTTAAATAAAGTTTTTTTCTATCTTTAAAAAGCTGATTATACCCATTAAATAGTAATGCTATTAAATACTTTTCTTAAAACATCTAATTGAACTTTTAATAGTTTTTGAAAAACATAAAATCTTATTTTCACATAGTACTTTCCTTGCGCTTTCTTTAAAGCCCTGCAAAATTAAAGTAGTTTTATTAAGATGACAGGTTTAAAACTAAGCTGTCATAGCTTAAGCCCTTGGTATTACTCACTTTTGCCATGGTGTGACGCTATGACAAGTTTTTCTACCCCTTATATATAGGTATTTATATATTTTACTTATTTTTTATTGCTTTTTTTAATTCCCCCCCCTATATATAAATAGAAAAAGTCTGTCATGTATAGCACAACCATTGATATCACTATAATATCTCTGGCTCAAAATTGTCATTAATATGTCACTTACTCTGTCACTTAAATATAAAGACCTATAAATACTACCCTATTTCCTAATTAACACCTTTAAAATTTATGTAAATGTTGTATAATGATAAAATAAAGAATTAAGAGGTAAGGGAGATCTTGTTATGAATAATTATTTGACAGAGGAAAACGTTAGAAAGTTAAGAGAAGAGTTAGACTATAGAATGTCTGTTGTTAGAGCAAAGATTGCGAAAGAGAAACTTGAGGCAGCAGCCCATGGTGATAGATCAGAAAACGCTGAATATAAAGAGGCTTGTAGAAACTATAGAGAAAATGATAATAGAATACAATACCTTTTAACTATGATTTCAACAGCAATAATAGTTGATGAAGAAAGTAATGATAAATCTACACTAGGTCTTAACAGCAAAGCTAGAATTAAATTTGTTGAAGATGATGATGAGGATGTTGTTACTTTAGTTACAACTATGGATTTAGATTTAGAAAACATGTGTATAAGTATAGAATCAGATTTAGGAAAGGCCCTAATGGGTAAAAAGGTTGGAGATGTAGTAGAAGTTGAAGCTCCTGGTGGAAACTACACTGTAGAAGTATTAGAAATATTATAATAGACTTAGCTTAACTTATAAAAATAGTTTACTACTATATTGTACAGTAGAAATTTTTCTTTAAATTTAAAACTTATAAATTATGCTCTATTCTAATATTAAAAGAAAAATTTAAATTTTCTAATCCTAATTAATTATTAGCTATTTAAAATATTTCTTACTTAAAAATAATCTTTCTTTAAAATAAGTAAAGATGACTATATAAATAAGAAAACTTATAGATAGTATAAAAAGAAGGAATATGCTTACTTCTTAAAATCTATCTATAAGTTTTATATTTTTATCTTGATACAGCCACTTACTCTTTATTATCTAGCAGTTCTTAAAGTTATACTTTCCTTCTTTGAAAGTTCTCCATTAGAATATTTAGCAGCAATCTTGAAATTATAGATTGTATGTCTGTTTAATCCTTTAAATTTATATGATGTTTCTTCTGCACCTATTTCAGCTACCTTTTTGCCATCTTTATAAAGAGCATATCCTTCTAAGCCCTTTGTAGATTCTGGAGCACTCCAAGTAACAGTTACGTTCTTCTTAGCTATTTCTGAAGCCTCAAAATTATTCACAGGTCCATTAACTATTTCTCCTTCATTATTAACCTTCTCAAGAGAATTCATAGCTTCTTTTAATCTTGATGTAGCTTCATCTACCCCTTCCTTAGTAGCTTCTATATCATTGTTTAAGTCTTTTGCATGATTTAATGCCTCTTCAAATACTGTCCAGCTTTCAATTGTATAATCTTCTTTAATTAATTTACCAGCTTCTACTAAAGTTTTATTTAATTCTCTAGCTTCTACTAATCCTTCATAAGCTTTATTTAAATCACTTCTTAATCTATCTAATTGTGATAAATTAATCTTATCTAATGCATTTACTTTTTCTGCTACCTTAATATATCTATTAGCTGTTGCCTTAGTATAATCCTCTTTATTTATTTCCTTAACTAAAGCTTTTAATTCATTTATTTCATCCTCTGTTGCTTCCCTATCCTTCTTAGTAACACTTATTTCTCTTACAGCTGCAAAGTTTTGTCCATTAAATGTAGAAAGGGCTGTTAATTTAATTCCACTTGCTTTTATAGCTTCATCTAACTCTATTTTTTCCTTAACTCCATCTGTGAATTCTCCTTCTTTAACAAATGCCCATTCTCCATTTATATTAGCCTCTAACTTATATCCTTTAATTGAACCATTTATTTCTTTTCCACGAGATAATACATTAACTGTATCAAAGTCTAATTCTTCACCAAAATCTACAGAAAGCCAATGATTTCCACTATGATTATCTCCACCAACATAATTTGTATGCCATAAAGTAGATTCATTTCCATCAATAGCATATGAAGCAGGACCATCATTGCCACTTGGTGGGTTCATTTCTGAACAAGCACTTGTAGCCCAATTTTCTCTGCTATACTCAATTATGTCAGAACCTTCATAAGAATTATAAAGTTCTTTTGCTTCATCATAGTATATTGAACTATTTCTTAATTCAATATCTCCTATAACTCCAGTAAAGTTATTATCAGAAACCATAATTGTTCCACCATTTATCTCTTGATTTATTAATGACTTATCATATACAGAATTCATTAATTCACCATCAATATAAACTTTAAGAACTCCGTTAACCTCTCTAACTGCAGATATATGATGTAATTTTCCATCATTTACTTTACCAACAAAAGTTGATTCAGTTGAAGTTTCTACATATTCATTAGTTCCAAAAGTTCCATGAGCCTTTTCTGTAACAGTAGTTACTTCTGACTTTGAAGTAAGATTTAAATCTTTAACTTTGAAGTTTACATATCCTTCTTCATCAATTGATAGCTTTATTTCCTCTCCTTGGCTTAATAAGTTTACATTAGATGATGTAGTATTAATAGCCATAGATATTGCAAAATCAGTTTTTCCTTTAAAGCTTTCATTTGTATCAACCTCATAAGCTTTATTCATTTCTAAGAAGTATGTGTCTGAATTTCCATTATACTTCTTATTTATATTTTCTCCACCTATTAATTCCTCTCCACTTTGTACTGAAACAATTTTTCCATTATTATAAACAGGAATTGTTAAACTTGTTGTAAGTGGATTTTGAAGAGCATCTCTTTCTCCATTAATATTTAATTTAGCCTCTCCTTGAAGTTTATTAGAAGTACTTATAACCACTGTTCTATAATCATCTAATAATTTAGATTCAATAATTTCATTTCCTTCAACTGAATAAACTCCTTCTCCATTTTCAACACGCTCATTGTACTTAATAGTTATTTCATTTTCTCCAGTTACCTTAGCAGAAACTATTTCAGAAGCTTTATTATCTACCTTTCCATATTGAAGTATTCTAGTTTCATATGGCTCTAAAGTTACAGTTATACTATCTCCATAAGATACTGATCCTATATCACCAACTTTATATGGTAATACTTGATTTCCTTTAAGATTTGATACTGACTTTGGAACTCCTACTATATCAATTAACTCTAAAGTATACTCTTTAGTCTCTCCCGTTGGATTTCTAAATGAAACTATACCTTCATTGCCATCCCATGCAGAATATCCATAAACACCCTCTGTAGCTCTATGTCCGAATAACTTAGCCTTTTCTAAAACATTAAAATTATTTTCCACAAAGTCTAAAACATCTGCATTAACTTTCCACTTTTCATCATCCATTATTGATGGTGAGTAATATAATTCCCAGAATGCTGTTCCACGAACTGCATTAGCAAATAAGAAATCTCTAAAGTCCTCTGTAGTTGCAAAACTTCCATCAGATACACCATATATTGGCTCATGGTTATATATATTCTTTGCAGGGAATTGTATTTGGTTTGATTTATAAATATCATGATAAACAGCATCTCTATAAGTTATTTTTTGTTGATGTCTTGAACCTGTACCAGCTTCTCCTGTATCTTGTGAATTTTGTATCCATACAGTATTTACCCATTGAAGAATCCATGGACTTAAGTTTACATAACAAGTTGCATTTATAAATAGGTCCTTTCCTTCTTCTGCTCTACTAGCTCTCATTGTTTCCCAAGCATCTGTCCACTTTTCCCATAGGTCTGTTGTATAATACATATTGTTGTGTCCACCAGTCATGTGATCATGATTTTCACTTGTACAAGGTCTAAGAGCAAATCCATCTAGTTTCCAATAATCTATATCAAATCTCTCTTGGTAATCCAAGAAAAGACTTGTTAAATTCTTAATATACCTATCTGAACCAACGCAAACATTTACCCCATTATTAGTTTGAGCATATCCAGTTCCCATTTTTTCTAAGTATCTTGCAAAACCACCATAGAAATTATATCCTCCTTGTGGTCCAAGCCATAATCCAAATTTTGATTGAAATTTACTTGTTAACTCTGTAGATGTATATAACTCATTAGGAAACTTATCATTAAACTCCCAAAATCCAGTTCTATTCATACTATTTCCAGCTTGTTCTTTTGAAATATTAGGGTTAAATTCTGGATCTCTATAGTTATGCCATCCATCGTCTACTACATAAGAATCAATTGGTTCCACTCCATTTTCTGTTAATCCTTTTTCTGTTCCATAGAAAGATTTAGAAATACTTTCATCAGTTATTGTAAGCATATTATCATACCATGAATTATATTGCTTTCTAAAATCAGTTGGTGTAGCTATTTCTGATATATATTCAAAGAAATCAGTTTGAACAACATCTGTATCTACTCCCTTAGCAGCTCCCACAACATTTTGCCATGATACAAACTTTCCATCTGTAGTTAATTGATTATCCCTTTCTAACTCTTCAAAACTTTTACCACTATAATATCTAATTTGCATTCCATCATTCACTACATCAGTATCTGTAGCTGGGAATTCTGATCCAAAGAACATACCATTGGCATAAATAGGCTGCCCTAGCATCAATTCATTTTTTCCTATTAATATGGAAGTTACATCTTCTAAATCTGGATGGGACCATAAAGTATCCTTTATGCCATCTTCTAATATAAAGTGATCTAAATCAATATAATCTATCTTTGCATTTTCATTATTAGTTTTGATTTCAAGGAAAGATCTCATATAGTGGTCATCATTTTCAAGAACAGTAACCATATCTATATCATACTCAGTTCCATTAAAATCATATGGCTCATATGAAATAGTAAGCTTTTTCCCATTTTCAATATCTTCTATCTTTGTAGAGGAAGTATCTATTGTTAAATCACTTGATTTAATGGCAGTTTTAGGTGCTATTGGTTCCTCTGGTTTTTCATATTTATCTGAATATAAATTTATTTCTGCTCCTGAAAACTCCTGTGTATTGCCTAAGGCATCTGATAATTGATCTATTCTTATATATCTACTTTCATAAGTTTTATCAAAATTACCATAAACAACATCTCCTACATTGTGAAGATTACCTTCTTGATGCAAGTTAAAGTCTTCTCTAGTAAACTCACCCTCTCCAGCTTCTGTCCAATTTTCTCCATCTTCACTTACATAAAGCTTGTACTGTCCCATAGTTCCATTTTTGCCATAATTAGCATCAGTAAATCCAGGTCTTTTTTGGTAAGAAAATGAAGATACTGTTTTAACTTCTCCTAAATCGATTTTTAATGATGTTGGATAACCAGTTATATTATAACTATCTATATAAGTATTTTTATCTCCATCGAATAATTTTTCAATATCTGTAGCTGGATATGCTGTTCCACTATTAGCTGTAAGGGTTGCATTCCAGTTAGCTCTATCTAAAACTTCCTTTGGAGAATTAGCTTCTACTTCTGGTAAATCAGAATTTTCTTGTATTGTATTTATAATAAAATCTTCTGAACCTAATTGTGGAACTAAAGTAGTATTTGCTCTGCTATTTTCTATTTCACTTGTTAATACCTTCCCGTTTTCAATAGAAAACTCTCTAGAAATGTACTCGTTTCCAATAGTGATTTTATCTTGGCTCTTACTAGCTACAACATCCTCTACCTTGGATCCATTTGCTAATACTGATAATGGTGCTGTGTTAGTTAGAGCCACACTGAGCCCTAATGTTAAAGATAATGATTTTTTTGAAAGTTTATTAACTTGCACTTCTTTCCCCCCTATTAATTTAATTAAAGTTTCTACATAAAATAGGTTTTTCTAAAACACTACTATTTTAATTTATACCTTTATAATGTATATGATAAATTCAGAAAATTATGAGATTATAATATAATTGTGTAATATAAAATCTCTTCTTTACTTAATCTTTTAACAATAGACTTTTTTTAAATGTTCTATTTTTAAAACATCTATTTTATAATGTATTTATTACTAAATTTTAGAAAAAGAAGGAAGGTTTATTTTATGAAAAAAGATACTACTCTTGGTGCTTCTATTGGCTCTACTGACTTTCATTATCTCCAAAAAGATTATGATGAAATAAAGAAATTAAACTTAAATACTTGGAATGAGGTAGCTTGGATAGGAGATGAACTTAATTCTAAAATTGTTATGTGGACAAACTCCTCTCCTGTTAATAATGTTACCCTTTCTTCAAGTGACTTTATAAATGAAAATGGGGATTTAATCTCTTCAAATAATATTAAGATTTCTTGGCTTAAAGAAACCTTAGCTAATATAGGACGTAGTAATCCTTCTGCTCCCCTTGAACCTTTCCCAGATATTATTCATAATTCTGGTTCACTAAATATAGAAAAAAATAAAATAGCCTCTGCTTGGATTAATATAAAAATTCCTAGGAATGCAAAACCTGGAATTTATAATGGTTCTATTGAGGTCACTGCTGATGAATTAGAAAAATCCTATACTTTTGATTATTCCTTTGAAGTTTTAAACTTAGTACAACCTCTTCCAAGTGAAACAAATACTCAAATTGAATTTTGGCAACATCCTTACACCATAGCAAGGTATTATAAAATATGCAAAGAAGATTTATTTACAGAAAAGCATTTTAAATATTTAAGAGGTAATCTTAAAGAGTATAGAAATATGGGAGGACGTGGTGTTATAGCTACTATAGTTCATGAAGCTTGGAATCATCAATCTTATGATAGTGACCCTTCAATGATTAAGTGGAGAAAAAACTCCTATGGCACCTTTGAATTTGACTACTCTCACTTTGATAAGTGGATTCAACTTAATATAGACTTAGGAATTCTAGATCCTGAAAAGGGCTTTGGCCAAATAAAGTGTTATAGTATTGTCCCTTGGAATAATAGAATTCAGTACTTTAATGAAGCTACTAATAAAGAAGAAGCCATAAATCCAACCCCTGGTAGTGATCTTTGGATAAACATTTGGACACAATTTTTAACTTCATTTATGTCTCATCTTGAAGAAAAGGGTTGGTTTAACATAACTTATATTTCAATGGATGAAAGAAGTATGGATGATTTAAAAGCTTGTGTTGATTTAATTGAAAACATAACAAATAACTCTTATGAGCATTTTAAAATTTCTTCTGCCATGGATTATGAAAGTGGAAATGACTACTCCTTCTTAGATAGAATAGATGATATATCAATTGGATTATCCCATATAAATCATAATTCTGATGATATGAAAAATATGGCTACTCATAGACAAGAACTTGGATTATTAACTACAATATACACCTGTACTGGAGATTATCCAAGTAGTTTCACTATAAGTGATCCTTCTGAAGGTGCCTTTACTATTTGGTATTCCCTATACCAAAACACCAATGGCTTTTTACGTTGGTCATGGGATGGTTGGGTTGAAAACCCTTTAGAAAATGTTTCTTACAAATATTGGGAACCTGGAGACCCTTTTCTTATATACCCAGCAGAAAAGGATAGTATAGGTAAAACCTTTTATTCTACTCCTAGATTAGAAAAATTAAAAGAAGGTATAAGAGATATAAACAAAGCTAAATACCTTATGGAAAAGGCTCCAAACTTAAAGAATTCTATAGAAAATTTAATCTACTCTCTAAAAAGACCTAATAAAGGAGAAAATGCCTATGGCTCTGCAGTAGCAGCTTCTAAGGAAGATAGAGATTTAACTATCTCAGAAGCAAATAGAATTAAAAATGGCATAAATAACTTTGCAAGAGAATTTATTTCATTAACTATGGAAACCTTGTAGTTAATCTACTTAGAAATTTTCACCCTTTAGAAATCAATAAAAATAGACGTGTATCAAAGTAAGTTTTATTATTATACTTTGATACACACCCCTTTTATACAACTTATTTTTTATTTAAAAGATTATTCTCCTAAGATCTTACCCATAACTATTTGGATATCAGCTTTATCTACTACTCCATCTTTGTTTATATCAGATTTTTCACTTAAAGCATTTCCTGATATAATCTCTCCTTGATATTTAGATACTATGGATAAATCTCCTACATTTATAGAACCATCCTCATTAATATCTGCTGACCCTTCAGATTCTTCTAATACATAATTTACAGTATAGATGTTTTTAGCACCAGATTCTGAACGAGCAATGATTATTGATTTATTATTATGAACTGGTAATATAGTTATAGCCACATTTTCTTCCCCTGAAGCTTCTACAGTTTTAGGTAATTCTTTTAAATTAACTGTATATTCATTAGTATCAGGATTAAATCCTTCTAAGGCTTCGCCATCTAATTTTATTTCAGATAATTTATTACCTTCATTAGCACTTACTTGTGGTACATACTCATATACTGCAACCTCTGATAATCCAATACACTTACCTACTTCAGGTTGTTGCATATAAACACGAATACTATCAGTATTTATTACTTTATCTAAGAAATAAGTTGTTTCTCCAGCAAGGTATGATACCTCTGTTGTATTTGAATGAGTAACTACCTCATATTCACCAGCCTCATTTTTATAACTTATTTCTACTTTCTTAGGAATTCTTCCATAAATATTATCAGTAAATAACCATAAATCTAATCTATCAATATTATATTTATTTTCCCAATCTAATTGAACATATGCCCCTTTAGGTTCACCATTTACAGTTAAATCTCTTTCATTCCAGTTTGTCCAACGTTCTCTTGTATCTGTACCATTATTAGTTATTCCATTATTAATAGAATTTAAATTATCAGCTTGAGAAACGCAACTTTGACTTAAAGCAGGAACATCTTTATTAGTATCCTTATTTATAGCTAAGTTAGCAGCAGCTTTTAAAGCTTCAACTACACGCACTGTTGAAGTAACAGTATATGTCTTACCTAATAAGGATACTTCTCCTAAAACTTCAACTGTTGTATTAGGCTCAGAGAAATCTACGCCTTCTAAATTCCAATCCACTTTAAACTCTTCACTTTCATTTCCATCAGCTAAATATCCTTTAACAGTCTTAGGAAGTGTTGGAGTTTGTCCAGCATAAGTAAATGTTGAGTAATTTTCCATTGAAACCACATCACCAATTACATGGACATTTACATTTACAGCCACATCTGTTCCTTCTAATTTACCATTTATCTTAAATACTTGAGGAGTATTTAATTGTGATTCATCATAATCATTCCATGAAATATTAAAAGTCTCAGTTGTTCCATCACTGTATCTTCCTTCTACTGTACTTGGTAACTCTGGCTTTTCATTTAAATTAACATAGTAGTCTTTAACTATTTCATAAGATTCTAAGAACTTATCTTCTCCAGCATTATTTACAGTATTAATTTCTATAGATTGAGATTGTAATCCCTCACCTGAAACATTTAATCTTATATTTCCAGCATCCTTAGTTGATTGAACTATTACTAATGCCTTACCACTTAATGCTTTTCTAGAAGCTTCTGTATCACTTGTAGGTTTATAAGAATCTGTATCAGTTTGATCTCCATTGTCAACACCTACAATTTTTCCATTTCCTTCTAACTCAAAATTTAATCTGTTATCTGCATTTTGAACTATATTGCCATTTTCATCAACAATATCTACAGTAATATAAGATAAATCATATCCATCTGAATCAATAGTATCTCTATCTGCACTTAATCTTACAGTAGAAGCCTCTCCAGTTGTTTTCACTGTATTTCTTCCCTCTGTATTTGTGATTTCATTTCCTTCTTTGTCATATGCCCTAGCAGTTAATGTACCCTCTTTATAAGGAACATTAAATACTGGATACAATGAATCATTTCCAAAAGTATAGTATTTATATCCTGCATCAGTTGTATGCTCAGTTGAAGTTTGCTCCCCAATCTTTTCATCATTTAGATATAATTCAACTTTGTGAGCATCAGTAAATACGTTTACTTCAACATTTCCATTTTCTATAACTATATCTTCTCTGTTCCACGTTGGAAGTACATGTAATGTATTTACATCATCATTCCATTGACTTTGATATAAATAATAAATATCTTTTTCAAATCCTGCAGTATCAACTATACCAAAGTAACTTGATTTTGGAGCTGCTCCATTACCTCCACCAACTGTACCTGTACCAGTACCATTCCAAGGAGTAGGCTCTCCTATATAGTCAAATCCTGTCCAAACAAATTCTCCAGCATTATAATCATTTTTGATTACAAACTTCCAAGCATCACTAGCTGAATGTCCCCAACCAACTCTTGTTTGATTATTATCATACTCTGAAATACGATGATTACTATAATCTATTCCCTTTGTTTTATAATATCCTCTAGTGTGTATTGCACTACTAGTTTCAGAAGCATATAATGTCCAATCTGGATGGTTTGCTCTTTGCTGTGCAACCTGTGCTTCATTTGCATAGTTAAAACCAACTAATCCATCATTGTCATCAACCACCTCTGAAATAGCCTCTGCTGTTCTATCTCCATTTTTAGTTCTATTATCTCCTATAGTAACATGTCTTGTTTCATCCTCATCCTTAATCCAATCAATTATATTTTGAGCTACGTTAGTATAATTAGATGCACTTCCACTAATTCCTTCTAATACCTCATTACCTATTGACCACATTATTATAGATGGGTTATTCTTAGAGTTTTTAACCATAGATCTAGCTTCAAACTCTCCCCATGTCATTTCTGGAGAACCATTTAAAATTTCATTATCTTCTCCTATTACTTCATTAAAATACTTAGAAAAGTCATTTACATTTCCGTTCTTTGGATTTGTCCATGTGTCAAAGGCCTCATTAATAACCAACAATCCTAAACGATTACAAATTTCTAATAACATTTCACTAGCAGGATTATGAGAAACACGGATTGCATTTACTCCCATTTCCTTCATTTTCTCCATTTGACGCTCTACTGCACGATAATAAGATGCTGCTCCTAAAGCTCCTTGGTCATGGTGCATACAAACACCTTTTAACTTTATATTTTCTCCATTTAAAGAGAATCCAGTATCTTTGTCAAAATTATAATATCTAAAACCAAAATCAGTAAAATAAGTATCTATAACATTTCCATCTACTAATACTTCACTTTTTACCTTATACATATTTGGATTATCAACTGACCATAAACCTGGATTATTTACAATAGCAGTTTGATTGAAAGTATAACTTTCATTAGCTCCTATACTTTTTTCATTTATTACTGACTCACTAACTTCTTCTCCCTTAGAATTTACTACTGTACTTTTTACAGTAACCATAGAATTGTCTTTGGACTCGTTTTCAACTATAGTCTCAATAGCTACATCTACGTCTCCATCTTTTTGCTCTTCAAGTTTTGGAGTAGTAACTGTTGTTCCTGCATGGGCAACATGAATAGAATCTGTTACACTTAAAGTTACATCACGATAAATTCCACTTCCAGAATACCATCTACTAGTTGGCACTGGGTTAGATACCTTAACAGCAATTATATTTTCAGTTTGTCCATCACATATTAAAGCTTCAGTAATATCAAAGGCAAAAGAAGTGTATCCATAATTATGCTCACCAACCTTTTTACCATTTACATATACTTCAGCATTCATATATACGCCATCAAAGTTTAATGTAAAATCCTTACCATTATACTTTTCAGGAACTACAAAGGCTTTACGATACCATCCAGTTCCTCCTAATAAGAATCCACTTTCAGCTTCCCCTTCAACAGTAAAATCTCCTTCAATACTCCAATCATGAGGTAAGTTTAGTCCTCTCCATGAAGAATCATCAAAGTCTACCCCTTCAGCACCAGAAGGATCTCCCTTAAAAAACTTCCAGTTTTGATTGAATATTGTTGATCTCTCTCCATCTTTTATGAATCCAACATTTACTGTTTCAGATTCAGGAATTTGTCTTGTTTCAGCCATTACTAAGGTAGGTGCTAAGGTTAAAGCAAATGCAATTGCTGCTCCTAAAGCTGTCCCCCTTTTGTTAAATGATTGCATATTAATTTCCCCCCTTATTAAATATACATATAAGCTATTTTACTTATTTTAACTTATATGTATAATAATACCACCAAGTAAATTCATGGTAAAGTCATAAAAACTTTTTAACTATTACAAAATAATTTATCATTATAAATTATTTATTTAGTAGTAAATAATAAAACTTATAACTAAAAAACACATTGAATTTCTCAATGTGTTTTTATTCTATTAAGTTTAATTAAGCTTTATTCTTATATAAAACCCTAAAGTTCTTTAGAAATTTTCTTTATTTTCTCTGTTAAACCTAGTAAATCTTTTCTTACTTCAGAAAAGCTAGCACTTACTAATTTTTTATCCTTAACAACAATCTTACCATCAACAACTACTAATTCTACATTACTAGAATTAGCAGAATATACTATTGTTGCATAATAATCATATATAGGTTGCATATTTACTGATTTTGTTTCTATTAAAGTTAAATCAGCTTTTTTACCAACCTCTATAGATCCAACTTCTTTATCAATTCCTAAAACTTTAGCTCCACCTATGGTTCCCATTTCTATTAAATCTATTGATGGTAGTAAAGTTCTATCTTTATTAAATAATTTATGAATTTTTCCCACTTGTGACATCTGGCTTAATATATCTAAAGTATTTCCACTCATAGGACCATCTGTTCCAAGTCCAATATTTATTCCTTTTTCTCTCATCTTTAATATTGGTGCTATTCCTTTAGCTCCTTTAGAATTTGCCCCTATATTATGAGATATATTAACATTATTCTTCTTTAAAATTTCTATATCTTCTTCATTAACTAAAACTGCATGGGCCGCTATAAAATTAGAGTTTAAAACCCCAAGCTTATCTAAATAAGAAACTGGAGTAAGATTATATTTATTTTTATATTCCTCTAACTCATAGTCCATTTCTGCTAAATGCATAGTTATAGGAACATCATATTTTTTACTAATTTTATATGCTTCCTTTAATGATTCCTCTGTATTTGTATAAGGTGCATGAGGAGCTATTCCTGGAGTTATCAAATCATCATTTTTCCATTTTTCTATAAATCTTATGGAATAATCTATCCCTCCAAAAGCCTTTTCTGAATCTGGCGAAGGAAAATCTACTATTGTCTCACAAAGCACTCCTCTCATATTTAATTCTTTAGCAGCTTTCGCTACCTCATCTTCAAAATAATACATATCACAAAAGGTAGTTACTCCACCTAATAACATTTCTGCTATAGCATACTTTGCTCCTATATAAGTCAATTCTTTATCAACTAATCTTTGTTCTAAGGGAAATAAATATCTCTTTAATCTATCCTTACAATCGTCAGCTAAACTTCTAAAAGGAACCATAGACCCATGAGTATGACAGTTTATCATACCTGGCATTAATATTCCCTCTTCACCATCTATTACCTCAACTTTATATCCACTTCTTTTTAATTTTTCTTCTGTCCTTACATCAGTTCCAACATATACTATTTTATTTTTTTCAAAAACAACTAAACCATTTTCTATAATTTCTTTATGTTCATTCATAGTAATAACTGTAACATTTTTTATTAAAGTTACTATTTTACTCATATTATCCCCTCCAAAATCAACCTAAAATATAGCTAAAAATAAGAGGCTATATCTACTAAGATACATCCCCTTACTTTCCTTTTATATTACTTTGCGTAATTAAGTTAAAGCTAACTAAATAAAAATCAATAATCACTTAATATAGACTTTATTTGAATAAAGAAACAATACTACCTTTTTTAACATCTATTAACCCTTTATCTGTTATCTTTAATGCAGGACTAACAGGTAAAGATAAAGTGCTAAATGACATAATTTCATTCATATGATTATATCCTAAATCTCTCATGGCACTCCTAACTTCCCCTAGCTTTTCTCCTATGATTTCAATAGGTTCATCACTGATTATTCCACCTATTGGTAACTCTAATTTAGCAATTACTTCATTATTTTTTGAGACTACATATCCTCCCCTAGAATTTATAACCTCATTAGCCGCTATAGTCATATCACTAATATTTCTTCCCATTACCATAAGGTTATGATGATCATGAGCCCAAGTAGTTGCTATTGCTCCCTCTTTTATAATTTCTCCTTCTACTAATCCAAAAGATATATTATTATTTTTACCATATCTCTCAAAAACAGCAATTAATGCACAGCTACTCTTTTCCCATTGTAAAATATTATTATAAACATTTAAAGTTACTTCTCCCTCTTCTGTAAAAGTAGTATTCTTTAAGACTTTCATAGTTCTACAATTTACTTTATTTTTATACTTATTTGGTACTTTAACCTCTAAACTTTCTTTAGTAATATTATTTAATTCTATACTATTATAAAATCTATAATCTAATTTGCTTTTATCTTCAAAAAACTCTTCTTTTAACCCCTTATCTCTATTAAAAACCATTTCCCCATTTTTATAAACTTCATATATATTAAAATCTTCTATACTATCTAACAATATAAAATCTGCTAGCTTTCCAGGTGCAATTGTTCCTCTATCTAAAAGATTCATTCTTCTAGCTGGTGTATATGTAGATGCATATATTGCATTCTCTATAGACATTCCAAGCTTTACGGCTTCCTTTAAAATCTCATCAAGATGCCCCTTAACTAATTTATCTGCCATTACATCATCTGTTACTAATGCAAAATGCTCATATAAATTATTTTCAATCAAAAATTTTATATTCTCTAATGTCATTGATTTATGTTGCATCTCTATAAACATACCATTTTGAATTTTTTCTTGAAGGGATCCAACTGACTGCTGAGTATGATCCCCATTAACCCCTCTATAAATATAAAGTGATAAATCTACTCCTTGTATTTTAGGACAATGCCCTTCTAAAGGTATATTTTTTTCTTTACTTATATTTATTATTTTATTTATATTAGAATCATCATCTTCTATTAAGTCTTTAAAGTTCATTACTTCTCCAAGACAAATAATATTATCATACTCTAATAATCTTTTTACCTCATTGTGAGTTATTTTCTCCCCTGTTGTCTCTAGTGAACTTGAAGTTGAAGGTACTGAGCTAGGGATACCATAAAATATATCTAGATTTCCCTTAAATTTAATAAATTCTTCTATACCTCTTATTCCAAAAACATTAGCAATTTCATGAGGATCAGCTACTACTGTAGTGACCCCATGTTTTATTGCAGCCTTAGAAAATTCCCTTGGAATAGTCATAGAACTCTCTATATGCATGTGTATATCTATTAATCCAGGAATTATATATTTTCCTTCCCCATCTATTACATTTTCAGACCATAATCTATCTTCATATCCTTTCCCTATATGAAGAAATTTCCCCTTATTTATTAAGATATCACCTTTTATGAATTTTTTAAAATAACTATTATATACGTTTAAATTTTTAATAATTAATTCTACTTGCATTTCACTACCTGCAAACTAGTTCATTATTCTGTTCCAGTTATTAACCCATTGATCCATTACTGAATTAACAAACTTAAAGTCAATTACCTTAGCATTATCAACCACTGGTCCATATGTTAAGTTTTTAGTTTCTTCTTCACTTAATTTAACTTCTTTATTAACTGGTGATTCATTTAAAGCTTTAGCAGTTTTCTCCTGAACTTCTTTGCTTAATGCATAGTTAATAAATTCATAAGCTAAATCTTTATTTTTAGAATTTTTATTTATATTTATTGTATTAAAGTTTAAGTAAGTTCCTGACTCAGGTATTACATTTATAACCTCTGGTTTAGCTTTTGAAATTGTTCCAAAAGCAAAGTCTGATGCTACAGCAGCTACTATTTCACCATTTGAGAACATATTAGCTAAATCTGAAGATTTACTATAAGTTTTAACAACATTTGGTTTTAAAGCTTCTAATTCTTTAAATGCAGCTTCTCCATTATCAGTTTTAACATCTACTCCTGCCTTTTCTGCTGCTATTTCTACCATTGCTGGACCATTAGTTGTTGTAATATCTGGTATAGCTATTTTATTTTTAAGTTCTGGTTTCCATAAATCTTCCCAAGAATTTATTTCAATTCCTGCTGAAGGATCTACAACTATTCCTATACTATTTAATGTATATGCTGGTCCATATCCTGCCTCTACTGTAGATTTAGCCTTTTCATTCATCTCACTTGCATTAGGAATCTTTGAATAATCTAATTTATCGAATATACCTGCTTCTACTCCTTGCTCTGCAAAAGATTCTGCTAAATAAGTTATATCTATTTGTGAGTTAGGATTATTTTTCATCTTAGTCAATCTTTCTGAGTTATTACCTATATCTAAAACTATTTCCACACCATGTTCTTTAGCAAATGGTTCAAATACTGTCTCCTTTAATACATCTTCATTTAATCCCCAAGTTGAAACTACTAATTTTTTTCCTGCCTCTGCTCCTTCTGTTTTTCCACATCCAACTAAAGATGTCCCTAGTACTAATCCTGTTAATAAGGTTGCTAAAATTTTCTTTTTCATAAGATTCTCCTTTATAAACATATTTTTTATATTTAAGTTTTATAAAATTACTATTTTATCTACTGGTAATTGAAGTTTTATATTTTGTCCCTTTTCATATATACTGTCATTTTCACTATTTACAATTAGATTCCCAAGTTTTGTTTTAATATCATATTGGTATGCCTTTCCTAAGAAAGTTCTAACCTCTATAACTCCATCTACTGTGTTTTCTAAATCCTCTTTTACAATCTTTATATCATCTGGTCTTATAGTTGCTTTTACTTCATTCTTATCCTTAACCTTGTTAACTTTTAAGTTAATTCCACTCTCATTTTTGTATATACCATCTGATACCTTTATTAAATCTATAAAGTTTTCAAAACCTACAAATCTTGCAACAAACTCTGTTGCTGGATTTGAATAAATATTTTCTGGAGTATCAAATTGTTCTATTACCCCTTTATTTAAAACTGCTACTTTATCTGAAATTGAAAAACATTCTTCTTGGTCATGAGTTACGAATAATGTTGTTATTCCAAGCTTTTGTTGAAGTTTTCTTATTTCAACTCTCATTTTTAATCTTAATTTAGCATCTAAGTTACTTAAAGGTTCATCTAGTAATAAAAGACTTGGCTCTATTACTAAGGCTCTTGCTATGGCAACCCTTTGTCTTTGTCCTCCAGATAATTCCTTTGGATACCTCTTTGCTAAATGGCTCATATCAACAACTTTTAATATATCATCAACCTTTTTTCTTATTTCTTCTTTGCTCATCTTTTTCATTTTTAATCCAAAAGCTACATTTTCTTCTACTGTTAAGTGAGGAAATAATGCATAGCTTTGAAAGACTAATCCAAAGTTTCTATTATGAACAGGTATATTTGTATAATCTTCATCTCCTAATAAAAACTTTCCTGCTGTTGGTTCTATAAATCCAGCTACAACCCTTAATGTTGTTGTCTTTCCACACCCACTTGGTCCTAAAAGAGAAACTAATTCTCCTTTTTTAACTTTTAAATTTAGATTTTCCAATATATTATTTTTCTTATCATAAGAAACATTTATATTCTGTAGGTTTATTAAATCCATGTTTTCATCCTCCAAATAAATTTTTAACTTAAATTCTATCCTGCAAAATTATTTAATCCTAATGTTTTTTCTAATATGTACATAATTCCAATAGTTAATATCATTAAGATTACTGATAAAGCTGATACTGTTGGATCATAATTATATTCAACATAGTTCATCATAGTTGTAGGTAATGTGCTTACTCCTGGTCCAGTTAGAAATATAGATACTGGAACATTGTTAAATGAATTTATAAAAGCTAACATAAATGCTGCCATTACCCCTGATGTTATATTTGGTAAAACTACTTTAAAGAAAGTTTGTGATTTTTTACATCCTAAGCTCATAGCTGCTTCCTCTATGGAATAATCAAATCCCTCTAAACTTGATCCTACAACTCTTATGATGTAAGGAATTATTATTAAAGTATGTCCAATAAACAAACTAGCATATACTGATAAGTTCATCTTTACCAATAAAAACTGAAACAATGAGAATCCGACTACTATTCCAGGAACTATTAAAGGCGAAAAGAAGAAACTCTTAAGAATATCTTTTCCTTTGAAGTTATATCTACTTAATCCATAAGCCGCTGGCATTCCTATAACCAAAGCTGATAATGTAGATACTGTAGATATTAAGAAGCTTGTCCCCATACTTTTTATAAATGACTCAGATTTAAATACTGTAATAAACCATTGCAAACTAAATCCTTTTGGAGGAAATGCTATATAATTTTCTGTTCCTATACTAGTCATGGCAATAATTACTAGCGGTGCAAATAGAAATATATAAACCAAAACAACGAAGGTTGTTAATACTTTGCTCTTCTTCACTTTAAGAAACCCCTCTCTTATCTAATCTTGATGCTAGGAAGTTAATCCCCTTTATTACTATTAAAGTGACTACAATCATTATTGTTGCTACAACTGCGGCCCCCTGCCAATCACCTAATGTCATAGTTTTTTGGTATATTAAAGTTGCTAAAACCGTATTTTTATTTCCTCCTAATAATTGAGGTGTTGTGTAGGCTGTTAAGGAACCTGTAAATACCAAAACTGTTCCAACTATTAATCCTGGTAAGCTAAGTGGAAATACAACTTTAAAGAATGCTTTTAATCTATTAGCTCCTAAACTTTCTGCTGCTTCTAATAAGTCATTATCTATATTTTCCATAACTCCTACTAGGGAGATAATCATAAGTGGTAAGAAAATATAAATCGTACCTATTATAATAGCTCCTTCTGTATATAGTAGTGATAATGGCTCTTGTATTAAATTAAACTTCATTAATAAACTATTGATTATTCCATTTTTTCCTAAGATACTCATCCAAGCAAATGAGCGAACAACTGAATTTGTTAATATGGGAAAGACTGTTAAGGCTATAAGAAAACCTCTCACCTTTTTAGAAACTCTTGATATGTAATAAGAAACTGGCACACCTATAAACATGCAAATTATAGATGATACTAAAGATATCTTAATGGTTCTCAAAAATATTGACATCATATAAGAATCTGTGAAAAATTCTTTATAGGCACTAAACATACCACCATTTGTATTAGTGAAAGTAGGAATTATTACATCTAGTAATGGAACTATCATAAAATATGCTACTAATACTATGCAGGGTATAAATAATAAATACTGGCTTATTTTCCTCATGTTTTTCCTCCGTCTCTAAGTGCTGTATCTTTACTCACTGTTTTTAATTTCTACATAATTTAATTTTATTCTACTTTTTATTACGTATATTGTCAATATAATATAAAATAATATTCGTAAATTATATTATTTTAATACCTTTAAATTAATCAAATTAAAAATTTATTCATATTTTTATAAAAATCACGAACATTATAAAACTGTAGAAAGTCCCTATAATAATAAATAAAATCCATCTATAAACACAAAAAGACAATAATCATATATATTTTTCAATATGATTATTGTCTTAAATATGGTATTTAAATAAAAAATTTTAAGTTATTGTTAACTTATATATGTAAACTTATACATAGTTTTAAATCTCTTCTTAGTTTAAAATACAATTTAGACCAAACTTATAAAACATAGATAACCTATTTCTAAAATTATCTCCTCAAAGCCATCATTTAAGAACTCTATAACAGCATCTTTATTATTTTCAATAACTCTTGAAAAAGTAATAATATTATTCTTTATCTCTTCCCTTTGTATTTTTTCATCATTAATACAATAATTTAAAAATACAGAATATCTTGTTAATAAATATTCTAATATAATTAATTGGAAAGAAATTATCATATCTTCCATATCATCACTTGTACAATTACTAAATATCTTAGATATAATACATTTTTTAAGTAAATCTTCAAATTCTTTAAATGATTCTTTATATTTCTCCCACTTTTCACTTAAAAGATTTATATTAGTATTTTCAGCAAAATCAGATACTCTTTCTAGTACACACTTTAGATTAGAAATACTCTTATAATTTTCTATAATATCTAAAAACAGAGAGTTTACTTCCTCTAATGATTCACCTTTATTTATTTTTATTTCATTATATAGATAAATCACTTCTTTTATGTACTCTATGTTACTATACTTTTCTAGTTCATCTAAGAAAATATCTTCACTAGTATAACTTTCATTTTCTAATATATTTAACAACATCTCAAAACCTAAAAGTAATTTTTCTTCTAAGGAAAATCCCTCTTCATACATTATATTTATTAAAGTATCCCTCAATTTAAGCTCTAATGGTATATCTTCTTTATTTATTTTTTCCAATTGATTTATTATAATCTCACTATCTATATTATCTAATATTTCCACAACTTCTGGACATGAACATGATAAAGAAAGCTCTTTTCTATATTCAAACTCATTACTTATTCTTGGAAATGTACTACAAGTTTTAGATAAATACTCTTCCCCTTTACACTTAACTATATTACACAGTCCCTTACAATCTAAAAAAGAACACGCTTCAAAGGTATCTTTGTTTATAAAGTATAATTTTTCCCCATTAACTTCTCTCACTTTTACATTATTTAAAAGGTATTTAGAATCTTCTTTATTATTTTTCCATTTTTCATATGTATCCTTATCTATATCAATATCCCATCCTTCACAACAAGTGAATTTACAGCTATCAGCTATACACTTAAAATCATCATAACCTGAAAGTTTCTTAATAATCTTTTCTTCATTCATATAATTTCTCTCCATATTTTCATTATATTAGTTAAAAGTCTAATTGCTCTAATAAATGTAATTATAGCACACTTTCTAATTTACTATTTTTTACTATACTATTCTTATTCCTATAATAAAAAATCTACCAGACAATAAAACTAAAGTCTGATAGATTTTAAAATAAATATATTAAATATAAAGAAACATATCTTATATTTACTCTTCACTACTAAATAATCCAGCTCCCTTAAGTATATCCTGTTCTAAAAATAGACTTGTAACAGCTTGGTTATACTCAACCACCTTCTGAGCTTTCTTTATTTTCTTAGCATATTTTTTATTATTTGAGAACATATATATCATATATCCCCATAGCTCCTTCATTCTAAACATTGCATTTCTATCTTCATTAAATACTTCTCTGTATTTATTAAATACTTCATCATGAAACTCTTTTAATACCTTTTTGTCCATAAACTCATTGTTTAAAATTTCATTCATTAAGGCTGGGTTAGCTAAAATCCCTCTTCCTAACATTATTTTATCTACTTCTGGAAATGTTTCAATTAATTTATTATGATCTTCCACAGTAAAAATATCTCCATTATAACAAATTGGATTCTTACTTAAAGAAATTGCATCTTTAAAAACCTCTAAATTAGGTTTATTTGCATAAAAATCTTGTCTTGTTCTAGGATGAATAATAAGCTCCTCCATAGGATACTTATTATAAATTTTTATAAGCTCATAAAATTCCTCAGGCTTATCCATTCCTAATCTAGTTTTTATTGAAAGTTTCATGTCATCTATTTTAAATATTTCTTCTAAAAACTTATCAAGTTCTTCCTTGTGAGCTAAAAATCCTGACCCTCTTTTCTTTCCAACAACTGTTCCAGATGGACATCCTAAATTTAAATTTATTTCATTATATCCTAACTGCTTAAGCTTCCTAGCTGTTGAGATAAAGCCTTCTGAATCATTAGTAAGTATTTGTGGAACTAAGTTGATTCCTTTATTATTCTCTGGCAAAACATCTCTTAATTCCTTAGTTTTAAGACTTTTACTACTATTTGGAACAACAAAAGGGGCAAAGTATTTATCAATTCCTCCAAAAAACTTCTCATAAGAATTTCTATATATAAATCCAGTAATCCCTTCCATTGGTGCTAAATAATACTTCATTTGTTTACTCCTTTTTTAAAGATTCTAGAAAATATTATATCAGCCTTTTTTCTTCTTATCCACTTAGCAACTAAACTATTTTTGCGAAAACTTATCTAATTAACTATGTTCTTTCTGCTCTGCAAATTAAATCATGAGTATCTCTTATGTAAAATTCTTTTATTAAAAATATAAGTATTAATACGGTAGCTAAAATATCAGCTAAGGGCTGTGAAATCCACACTCCATTTAGTCCATATACTCTAGGTATTATAAATATAATAGGTATAAATAGTATAACTTGTCTTAATAAACTTAGAAAAATTGACTTTTTAACATTTCCTATGGACTGAAAATATACTGCCCCTAAGATTGAAACCCCTAAGGTAGGTAAGGCAAGAGTATATATTTTTAATCCATTAAGTGCTATATTTATTAGCTCCTTATCCTTTGTAAATATATTGATAAACTCTCTTGGATAAATTCTAATAAGTACAAGTCCTAAGGTTAAAATTAAAGTTGCAATTATTATAGTCATTAATAGAGTTTTTTTAGCACGTTTATACTCCTTTGCTCCATAGTTATATGCAACTATGGTTTGCATTCCTTGACTTAAGCCAAAGACTGGCATTAAAAATAAAAGGTATATAGATGTTATTGAAGTCATTGCTCCTATGGCTAAATCTCCACCATAATCCTTAAGAACTCTATTTGTTATTAAATGTATAAATCCTGCTGCAAGCTCCATAAAAAATGGAGTTAAAGCAATTAAAATTATTGCCCTTAAAATATTCTTATTTAATATCTTTCCTTTAATCCTTAGCTTTAAGTTTGACTTTCCTAAGGTAAAATAATACATTGTCCAAAGAAAAACTATGAATTGACAAATTATAGTTCCTAAGGCAGCTCCCTTAATTCCCATATGAAATAAGAATATAAATATTGGATCTAAAATTATGTTTAAAACACAACTTATTATCATGATTTTACCAGCTAACTTTGGATTTCCCTCAGCTCTTATTGCATTATTAAGAGCAAATCCAGGAAAGTTAAACCATGCCCCTATAAGTATTACCCTCATATAATCCTTTGCATATATAATAGTTTCCTTACTTGCACCAAAAAAGTATAGTATTTTTTCTAAAAATGAGAATCCAAAGATCATAATGATTAAAGCAACAACTATGGATAATATAAAAGTATTTCCTAATATTCTTTCAGCTTCTTCCTTCTTTTCTTCCCCTAGCTTTATTGATATATTAGTGCTTCCTCCTACAGAAATGGCAACGCAGAAAGCACCTAATATTGTAAACAAGGGCATAGTTACTCCTAAGCCAGATATGGCAAAGGCTCCTATATCCTTAATAGAACCTATAAAAGCTCTATCTACAGTGTTATATAAGGAAGTTACCATCATAGATAGTATAGCTGGTAGTGAATATTTTAAAAGCAACCTTCCAATTTTTTCATTCTTTAGTTCATATTGATTTTTCATAATAATGTCCCTATTCCTAATGTCCTATATTTCTTATGATGAATAATCATTTCATTTGTTATTAATAATTATTATCAAGTCTTGTTTATTATAGCATCTACTTATTCTTAGTCAATATTTTCTGTTCATAGTTTTAAAAATATTAAATATTTCTTCCATGACTTAAAAACAATAAATATGATTATAGGGATGCTTTGTTATAAACTTAAAATATCTTTCCTTATTTAAGAAAGGTTTAAACGCTCCTTAAGTTAAATATTTTCAAAATTACAACTTCACTTAAAATATATCCTAAAATTAAAATAACCTACAAAAATCTATAAAAAGACTTTTGTAGGTTACAAGATAAAATCTATTCTACTTTTTCAATATACTTGCAATTTAAATATATGTGATTTAGAAAAACTAATAGTCTTTCATAAAGAGGATGTACTTTTTCACCAAACCTAACCTCTAAAGCTTCACCAATTTCCTTAACGGTATTAGTTCCATTGATTTGTAAAAACACCTCACTACCATATTCATCTAAAGAAGTTCTTTTATACATTGGAATCTTAAATTTCAATTTTCTAAAAAACCTTTGAATCTTATGATCTTGTTTTTCTAAAATAGTAACTATTCCCTCTTCATCAACTTCATACTGAAGATTATCACAAATTTTAAATCGCATATTTAAAAGTTCTTCATTATCCATTATAATTCACCTTAATGTTTCACCTTAGATTTCATAATAGGCAATGTAGTTGCTAAAACTAAAAGAATAAGCACTATTATTGCCATTCCATTGCTAGCTACAAAACCAGTTGGTGTTCCAGGTGTTATTATTCCTGTTACTTGTAGAACTATTCCTATTAATCCCACAATAGATCCTCCAGCAACAAGACCAGAAGATAAACTTATTCCATTTGAAACCTTAACTTCTTTTTCATGATCACTCTTGCTCATTTTTTCAATAAATACACGTATTAATGCACCTACTAAAATTATAGAAGTTGTTGATATAGGTAAATAGAATCCTATTGCAACAGTCATTATTGGTAAGTCTACTAAGTATAAGAATAAAGCCATAACTACTCCAACAATTATCATAGGCCAAGGTAAGTTTCCTTCCATTATACCTGAAGTTAATGTTGACATTAAGTTAGCTTGTGGTAATGCAAAAGGTGCATCTGCTCCAGTTATTGATAATTGGCTAGAAAGTACTAATATTGTTCCAGTAACAACAACAACACCAACTATACTTGCAATCATGAAAGAGTTTTGCATTTCTTTTTTGCTTCCACCAATTATATATGTTACCTTTTGAGATTGGCTATATCCACCTGCTACAGAGATTGAAACAACCATAAATGTAGCAAATAAAAGTAATGCTTTGTTATCAGCTTTTCCAGTCCATCCCATTATAACGAATACTAGTGTTAATATTACTAATGAAGCTATTGTCATACCTGATACAGGAAGGTTTGATGTTCCTATTGTACCAGTTAAACGTCCTGCAACTATTACGAATAGTAATGATAGGATTATTGAAACAACTGCTCCTGTTATAGCCATTGCAATGCTATTAGAAATAAAGAATCCTATAACAAAAGCTAATACAGCTCCTACTAAAAGTATTATTATAGATCCGCTATTTTTCTCAGCATTTTCTTCATTAACAGGGCTTGCTTTTAATGTTTCTTTTATTGAAACTATTATAGTTGGTATAAGTTTTATAGCACCTATAATACCTCCACAAAGCATCATTCCTGCTCCTATATACTTAACGTAACTTCCTGATATTGCATTTACGTCCATTTGGTGAATTAACATTGAAGCGTCATTCCATGAATGCATGCTCTTCTCTGCCATATCACTGAAATATCCTATTAATGGAGCTATACCAAAGTTAGCTAGTATAGATCCTGCAAACATAGTAAGTGATACTTCTAATCCAACTATAAATCCAATACCAAGTAAAAGTGGGTTTACTTCAGTAGAGAACTTCCACTTATAAAATTTGCTTCCTAAATATGTAACAGTATTGTTTATTAAGTTTAAAAATGATCCTGTTAAAACATTTATGATACCACTTATAACAAATCCAATACCCATAAATTTAATTGAGTCTTCACTTCCTTCAGAAGCAACAAGAGTTTCAGATATTGCCATTGACTCAGGATACATAAGTTTTCCATGTTCCTCAACTATTAGGTAGTTATAAACTAGTGATAGACATCCTATACCAAATAGAACTCCTCCTACACCTGCAGCTACACCCTCTAAGAAAGTAAAGTCACTTCCTATTAGTATAATTGCTGGTAATACAAATATCATACCACTTGCTATAGATTCTCCTCCACTTGCCATACCTTGAGTTATGTTTTTTCCAAGAATACCCTTGCTACGTGCAAATATTCCTACAAAAACTGACCCTATGATAGCTCCAGGTATACCAGCAGCAACAGTTAACCCTGATTTCATACCTGAATAAGCAGTTGAAGCAGCAAAAACAATAGCTAATACTATACCTATTATTAGTACAGGAAGATTAACTCCATTTTTTGACTTACCAGTAAAATAAGGAACATAATCTTTACCGCTTACACCACCATAAGCTTCCTTAGGTAATTTCTTTTTCATACACCTAATCTCTCCTTTCGTTTATTCATACCAATAGTAAAATCTTTATTGATATGTTCTCTTGTTATATTTTCTATAAAATGCACAAATATTATACTATATCCACATAAAACAAAAGTTATAATGCTATCTAAACTAATTATTGCGCATATTATATTTAAACTCATCTTAAAAGACAGGCTAAACAAAAAGCTGTCAATTAAGTTAACCTTTATATAGTAATTTATTATCACTATACTTTTAAAATGTTTTTAGAACTTTCTAAATACATAAAGAAGAAATGCTTATAATTAAGTATTTCATTGTTTCAATGAATTAATACTTTGCTTAAATCTACCTATAAAAATTAGATTTTTTTTATATTTTCATGGTGTATTTTACTATTAAAATATTTTTATCATGCTTATAATAATACCATTTTAACTTAAAAAAATCCATGATAATTCTTTCACATATACAAATTTTTTACATTTATTATTAAATAATATTGATTTTTTTGAAATTTAACATTTCATCATAAACCTTATATAAAAACCTATAAAAATATTTATATAAATAAAATTAAACTAAAAAGCTGCATAGACCTATAAATCTATGCAGCTTCTCATATAACTATTTTCTAAGGCTTTTAACTTTTAAGAAAATTATCTTTTCTTTCTTTTTAATACAAAAGCTCCTGAAGCCATCATTACTACTCCTAATTGTAAGAATATTGATGATGAAGCTCCTCCAGTGTTTGGTAAATTACCCTCTGGTTTGTCTGGAGTTTCTGGTTTATCTGTACCTTCAGGATTTTCAGGTTTCTCTGTATTATCTGGATTCTCAGGATCAACTGGCTTGTCTGGATCAATTGGGCCTTCTGGTTTGTCTGGATCTACTGGTCCTTCAGTCTCTTCTTTTTTAACTAATCCATTAAGGGCTTCATTTAAAGCTTTTATAGCATTATCTACCTCATCTTGAGTAGCATCTTCCTTAGATAATACCTCTTTAGCTAAATTTAACTTTTCTATTAAGTTACTCCAAGAGTCCTTTGTATAGTCTTCCTCTTTAAGCTTTTCTACTTCCTTAATAGCTTCTTCTAATTTAGACTTATCTACTTGAACCTCTTCTTTAATTGTTGAAAGTCCTATTTCATAAATAGTAGGTGCAAATCCATCCCACTCTACCTTTATTTCAAAGACATTTTCAAAATCTTCTGTATTAAACTCATTAAAGCTCTTTCCTAAACTTCCTATCTCTTTCCATCCATTTTCATTTCTTACAGATACAATTGCATTAGAAATTGTATTTGGATTTTGTACTATTGTAAACTTCTTAATATCTGTTTTGTCAGAAATTCTATAAGTTAATTGGCCAGATTTAGGTGCACTTTCTAGTGGTTTAAATGCTGTATTTAATTTTCCATCAATTAAGTTCTTAGGCTCAAACTTTGCTTCTGCTGTTGGTCTAATATCAAAATTCACATCATTATTAGAGTATTCAGCTTCTAATTTATTTAAATTAAAAGTTACATCCTTATCTGTATTATTTATAATACGAACATAGCGAGCATTTATAGTTTCTGATAAAGTTTTTGCTTCTACCCACTCAACTCCATTAATTGATGTTTCTAATGTTAAATTATCCTTATTTGTTAAATCTGAAACTATGTTAGTTACTTCTCTAAGCTTATTTAACTTAATTCCAACATATTCTCCCTTTGATAAAGTAACATCATTTAAATCTGAAAGTGTAGCTTTTTCCTCTGAAATACTTACTTCATTCTTAGCTAAAGCTTCTACATTTGTATATGCATTAACTTTCATATTATTTTCATCTTTTTTATTAACAGAGAATTCTCTAACAGCAATCCAGTTATTTAAAATTTCTTTAGTAGGAATAAATCTTAAATATTTTGCTGTTATATCTAAACCTTCAACTACAATCTTATGCATTTTTGGTCCATAATCTACACCATCTACATCAGTCCAATTTTCACCATCCATAGAATATTGGAATTTACCATAGTTAAATGCATCTCCCTCATCTTGTCCTTGTTCAAAAGTAATGCTATTAACCTTAGTTACCTCATTTAATTCTACAGCAACATAGTCTCCTTCTTTAGCTGAATTACGAATCCACATGCATGAATATCTAGTATTATCTCCATCAGCTATATTTTGAACATGTCCCCAATAAAGAGGTGACATATTTGTATAAGGACGAAGTGTTAACTTAGTAGTATCTGGATTTATAACTTGGTCAATATTATCTCCTATGATTTTAGATAAATCCTTAATAAATGGTATTAAGTGTCTTGTACCTGGTTCTGGTCTAGATTGTCCATTTATTACAGGAGTTCTATGAGATCTTGAAGCAGTGTACTCTTCTTCTCCTAGAACATAGTATTTCATAGCTTCCTCATAGTTACCTTTTTCAAAAGCTACTGCTGAATTTATATATGCTATAGTTGATTCTGCTAAATCTCTTAAAGAATCAACCCATCCTTTAATTTCACTCTTTAATAATTCATTCTTAGATTTAGTTGCAAAATTATTAGTTGCATCTAAAATCTCTTGATATTCATCTAAAATAACCTTACTGTAATCTAAAACAGATTCTTTTTCCCATAATCTTCTTGTAAACTCTTCAATTACTGGTCTTAACTCTTCAGATTCTTCTAAAGATAATCCATGCCAGTTTGGAGCTGGATCACTCATGTGTTTTGCAAAGGTATATAATTCTTCACTTGCATCTGGCTCTATATATTTGAAAGAATCTTTCCAACTCTTGTCCATATCAAAATCTGCTCTATTCCATCCATAATCAGCTATAGCAAATAAAGCTACCTTTGAAGCTTGAGCTTCTTGCATTGGATTTGTTACAATTCCCTTAAAGTTTGTAACTGTTGGATCTAACATCTCACCCTTACCCATTAGTAAACGTTTATTGTTAATATCATTTACTGGCCAGTTTAACCACATAAAGGCTTGACGTCCTACAGCTTCTTCAAAGAATTCAAATGTCTCTTGAGTTACATAACCAAGTATTACATCACCAGTCCACATGATATCAATAGTTTCTGGCATTGTACCAATAGTTTTTAAGTATTCATTATTAACATCTCCACCAGCTGATTCCTTTGTATAAACCTTAGGAACAAATATAAATTCGTATACATCACCTTTTTGTAAACGCCATTTTTCTAAGTCTTCCATAAGTTTTACTTGATTATTAGCTTCTCCCTCAGCATCATCTGCAAGCACACCAAATTGACGTACTCCCACACTATATAATTGTTCAAACTTAGCTATTATCTTTTCTAAATCAGCTTTATAACTCTCTTCTGATCCAAAGTTCATACCATCTTTTAAGAATGGGTGTATTGTCCATATGAATTTATTCTTTGTTGCTATTCCAACATCAACCATTTCCTTTATTTCAGCTAACTTCTCAGCAGGATATGGCTCTCTCCACTTAAGACTGTGATACTGATCATCCTTTGGTGCAAAGATGTATGAATTCATCTTAAAATCCCCACCAAATTTCATTAAGTCCTTACGATTTTCATTGCTCCAAGGAATTCCATAATATCCTTCAATAAAACCACGCCATTGACCATCTGAATAGTCCTCAATTAATAATTCCTTTAATTCATTTCCTTCTAATTGATTAAATATTGCTTTTAAAGATGTGATACCATAAAATGCTGAATCAGTATTTTTACCTAATACAGCTATTACATTTCCCTTAACTGATACTACATGGGCATCATGATTTTCAAAATGAGAATCATTTACTAAATTATTATCTGTAAAGTACTTGTCTACAACTCCTTCTGAGTTATTTATTCCTATTAGAAAGTTTGTCTTATCTTCTTTTATTTCATTGCTCTCTTCATGATTAATTCCCTTAATTGATAAAACCTCTAATAGTCTGTTTTTTGTTGCCTCATCAATTCCTTCTTCAAATACAACATTAGCATCAGTCCCTAAAGTTACTATGCTATTATCATATTTTATACTTTGAGGAATTGGATAGATTTCATACTCATCTCCCTTTGTTTCTTTGCTGCCATTAGCTAATACATTTTGTACAGGTAAGCTTGATAATAAAGTCACTGCCATAACAAAAGCCATGATCTTACTAACAAATTCAATAAGTTTGTTACCTTTTTTCCCCATTGTTTTTCCCCCTTATTTCCCTTTTTATATTTGATATAATTTATTTCCACAACATATTACTATATTTATGTTTTTATGTCAATATATTACAAATAACTTAACATATTAAAAATTATTTTAATGAAGATATAATAATATTTCCTTTAAAAAGCATTAAATACAAAATAGCCACACACCAATTTAAGTAAAGGTGTGTGGTTTATGATAAAAAACTCTTTAATAAATATATATTTAATTATGAGAAGACTTTCTTCCATGATTCCTTACTGGAACAAATTCTGAAGTTGTATCATTAGGGTCAATATACTTATAATCTCCATTTTCATCTTTTCTAAGACCTAAAGATGCCATTTTCTTTTTACTATTTCTATTTTTATTACCCATTTTTATCACCTCCTATAAAAATTACATTTATTATTAGATACCCTATTATTTTTAGTTTAATATTTAAAAATTATAAATAAAATTAAAAACTCCTTCTTAATTTATATTAAGCTTAGAATTGTATCATAAACAAAAAAATATAGAGTAGAATCCCTCTCTATAGACTCTACTCTAAACATATCTTTTATTAAAATTATTTTAAAAAGTTAGTTCTTTTATATTATAAAATTAATTTATAAGCAAAATAACTTTATATTTTTCCATTTATTATACGTTAAATAAATAGAACATTACTCCACTAAAACCTTCATCTTCAAATAATACATGAACACCATATAATCCTGATGATAAATCCTTAGTGTTTATTGTGAATTCATCTTTAGCATCTTGTTCTAGAATTGTATTTCCATTTTTATCAACAACTCTAATAGTTTTAGCTACATTTTTTCCTTCTCTATTATATACTTTTGAGTCACCTATAACTTTACCATTAGAAGGCTTTAACTCTCCTGCTGCAATAAATTGCTCTTGTGCATTTAATGTATTAAGCTTCTTTAATTTTGATAAAGGTCTTAAGTCTTTAACTTCATTATAATCCATATTTAAAGTTTCTAAATTTTTAGCATTTTCTAAGCCTGTTAAGTCTTCAACTCCGCTTAATGTTAATGTCGTTAAACTATACATATCCCCTAAAGTTATATCTCCAGTTTTATTTAATTGATTTTGAATGGACTTAAGCAAATATTTATCTGGTATATTAATAACAGCATTTAAATCTACTTTTACTAAAGAATTCATTTCCTTATTTAACTCTTCAAGGGCAGAATTTATTGTCTCTTTATCCTTAGAAAGTAAGGCTTCTTCACCCTTTGATATTGCATTTTTTAAAGCTTCTGAACTTTCTTCAGTGTAATTATTTAAGTCTAATTTTTTAGCCTCTTCTATTGCCTTATTTAACTCTGATGCATCATACTCTGCTAAATTTCTAAACTTAGCATCTGCCCAGTCTGCATGATCCCAATTGTTTCCATTGTCAGCTACATCTACTACTAATTTAATCTCTTTAGAGTTTCTTACATCTACAACTAAACGTTTCTTTGGAGTATCAATTCTCATTACATCTGTTTCAGCCTTTAATTCTCCATCAACATATACTTTAAACTTAACACTAGAAACTTTTTTGTCTGCAACATGTCTATCAATACCTACCCAAGTGTCAAAGATATCATACCCTTCTGAATTATAAACTATTTCTGAATATGAGTGAGTTCCTATTCCTTTGGCAAAGGTTTCAACAGAATTATCTTCATTTAATAATCTTATTTGATTTCCACTTACTGCTCTATCTTTTCTTACAGAACCTGAGCCTATAGTTGCAGATTTCCAATTTAAATCAGATAATTGAGTTTCTTTATCTGTAACTGCTATAGTTCTTGAACATTCAGAGGTTAATCCATCACTATCTGTTACTGAATACACAACTGTAAATATTCCTGACTTTCCTTCAACAAAGTCTGAAGATTTTATTTGTACTTTAGAAGTTATATTTCCATCTTCAATATCTGTTGCAGTTATTCCTTTCATTAAATCTACTTTTTCATCCATACTATAAGCTAAATTTTCACCTTTAATTATTGGTTTTGAAGATAAAGTAGCTAATTTAGCATCTCCAAAGCTTGCATGATCTGAACTATCTCCATCTCCAGCATCATTTACTATTAATTTTAGCTCCTTAGCGTTTTTTACATCCACCTTAACATATTTTTGAGGTGTTGTACTTCTCATTACTCCACTATTAAACTTTTCTTCTCCATCAACTAAAACTTTAAAAATAACTGAAGAGGCTGGTCTAGATGACATTGCTTTATCAACACCTACATAAGATTCAAAGTAGTCATAATCTTTTCCTTCTAAATCATATACATACTCCGCATTTGAGTGAAGACCTAATCCCTTATTATAGTCAACAAAGTCTCCATCTCTTGTAAGACCTATTACTCCTCCACTTATGCTCTTATCTTTTCTAACAGTTCCCCATCCATTTGAAGATTGTTTAGGAGTTAAATCACTCATATACTCTTTTCTACTTACAACATTAACCTTAGAAGTTTTAGTGTATTCATTGCCTTTAGAATCTTCTAAGCTATATAAAACTTCATATTCTCCAACTTTAGAAGTATTTACATTACTTGATTTAACTTTTACAGATTCACTTAGAGAATTACCTTTTATGTCCTTAGCTACAATATATTCTTCTTCATTAAACTCCTCACCTAAAGCTAGTGTAATCACTGGGTTTACAGATAAAGTTGGTTGCAATGCATTTACCTCTATTGGATTTAAGGTATTTAACTTTCTATCATATGGTGTTACTACATATACACCATCCTCATCTAAATTAGATTTAGTATCAACAAAGCTATCATTAGAAGTAAATCCTACATACTTTCCATCTCTGCGTATTTCATATCCAAGTATATTATCTTTATTTTCATCATCTACTGAGAATGAAAGTTTTATATTACCATTTGAACCACTTGTGCTTACAGATACCTTTGCATTCTCTGTGAATCCATCACCTTTATAATTCATTGCTAAATCATTTAAGTAATAGATCTTTTTATCAGGCTTTGGATACTTAGCTAAATCCTCTTTAACCTTATCATCAACACGAATACCATGTCTTGCAAAGAACTCAGTTAAATCTAACTCCATAGCATCTGATGCTGCCACAACCCAAGATTTATATATATCTTCTCTATTTTTATTTCCAAAATCTCTTTCTCTAAACTGTCTTTCAAACTTTCCATAGAAAGTATTATCATATAAATATAATTGCCATAATGGCGCTAACTGAGCTAAATGAGTACTGTCAGCCTTATTATATAACTCATTATTAGAATAATCATCTAAGCCAACTTTAGGGTAGGTATTATTTTCCCATATGTTTTGGTCAGTTATTCTTGTTTTAGTTTTATATTTAGACTCAAAGAATAATGGCATCATATTATTTGTTACTTCTACTATGGTTCTTCCGCCTGTATCAAAGTTATGTCCAAGTTCATGAGCAACACCCCATCCTTTATTAGCTGCAAGTATTGCATCCTGATTTCCAGGTCTTATACCTATAACACCATTTCCAGCATTCATGAATGCTCCACCACTAAGGTTCTTAACCATAGGCATTATTCTAAAATTAAAATCTGAATTAACATCTTTTGAGTTATCAAATCCCCAGAATCCCATAGCATCAGCTATATATTGATCCCATTGCTCCGCTGTGTACTTTGGAGTTTTGTTGTTTTTCTTATACCAATCTAAAGCATAGGTAGCTTGTACAAATTCTAATGACTTGTTAGAACTTACTGCAAAAATATTTGGAGTAGTCTTAGGTTCTGCTTTAATTTTTTCAACATAGGCTTCTAACTCTTTCATTACTTCATTTTCATCTGATTTTCCTAGAATAAATACAGGATATTTGCTTGCACCTTCTATTCTTACCTTTGGTGCTCTCTTTTGACTATCACTTTTGTAATTAGTGAAGAATAAATCTCCCCCTTGAATAACATCCTTAGGTATTCCATTAGATTCATAATTTATTTCTGGTATAGTTATTTCATTTTTACCAGGCTTTAATTGGAAGCTTGTTGCTCCACCATGTTGAGTTAAAGATTGTTTGTATAATAATGTTGGAGTAGGATCACCTTCTGCTACATCCACATATACAGTTATTTTATCTCCAGCTCTAGCAGATAGTCCTGTTATTTGCCAGTCTTGGAAATTCCATACCTTTCTCTTTTTAGCTTCACTTATAGAATCTCCTCTCATTTCTAATTCAAGTACATCCTCTTTTCTTGGATTAGAAATTAATGATTCGGCTAATTCTATAGTTTCGTTAAAGTCATTATATAATGGATGATTTTTAGCTTTTTCTTTAAAGGCATTTATTTTTTCTAAACTATTAAACTCTTCACTAAGTTCACTCATAGTACCATCTGTGAAAAGCTTAGGTATTGAAGAATAAACTTCATCTGGTTTATAAAACATTAATTCATTTAAAGTTGCAGAATTTTGTTTAGATTTCTTAAATTTAAACTTAACTCTTTTAAATTCTGTAGGCTCAAATTTAGCTTCAACTAATCCCTTAGTAGCTTCATGAGCCCCTGTAGCAACTAACTTATATGTATCCCCTTTACTTGTTCTAGAAGCATATATATAAACCTCTTCAGCAAAGCCCTTTAAGTCACTTTGTCTAGAACCATAAACTATTCTATCTAAAGTTACTAAATCATTAAACTCAACCTCAACTTCATTGTTAAAAGAAGAACTATTTAATGTTCCTGTTTCCCAATAAGTATTTACATCATTATCAATAGCCTTTTCAATATTTTGAGCAGCATAATGTCTTCCATTATTTTTTATTGCTTTTATATTTTTATAAGGCATTCTATATTGATTATTATAATCATCATTAAGATTATATGTTATTTGTCCTAAAGTTGCCTTAGTAGGATTCTCAGAAGTTTCTGTTAAAATAGCTCTAGCATTATTTAGTCCTTCCTTGTATAAATCATAAATTGGATGATCTTTTAATTCATTCTCAAAGGCATTTAATTTCTCTAATGTATTAAATTCCTCAGATACTTTATTCATACTAGAATCTGTAAATAATCCATTAAACTTTTCATTTAATTTATCTTCTTTATAAAACATAAATTCTGCTGCTGAAGCCCAGTTCTGGTCAGCCTTTTTAAACTTAAACTTTAATCTTTTAAAGTCAGTTGGATTAAACTTTATTTCAACTAAATCTCTAGTTGATTCTGTATATTCTCCACTGCTTACTAAATTAAAATCATCTCCCTCATCTTTAAGAGAAGCATATATTTCAAATTCTTTTGCAAAGCCTTTTCCCCTTGCAGAGTCTCTTCTTGCAGAATATACAATTCTATCTATATTAGTTATTTCATTAAATGTAACTACTACTTCGTTTGTGAAATTTGCATCATTAGGTTTTCCTGTTTCCCAATGAGTTTCTAGATTGCCATCTATGGCTTTATCAATAGTAGAACTATTATACTTTCCACCATTATTATTTATGGATTTTATATTTGATCTGCTGACTTGAAATTCTTGATTATAAGCGTCTAATTTATCACTATTATATAAATCAAACTTACTTACCCTTGCTTGATGTGATTCATCATCATGACTAACTTCTACCTTAGAATTGTTTTTAGTGTTTAATTCCTGTGCTAAAACATCAATTGTTGTAGCAGAAAGATTTGTAATCATCGTAGCTAAAATTATAGCTGCTATTTTTCTCTTATTCATTTTTTCTCTCCTCCTGATTGACTTTCCCCTCAGAAGTGCATTTCTACTTACAATTTAATATAAGCTTGTACAAAATAAATTTTAAATTTTTAACCTACACCCTCCTCCATAATTAATATAAAACAAAAAGCTTAATGCACTCTTTGGCAACTGGCTGACATAGTTATAAACCTTAGTCCCTATAGCTTTGCGTCATTAGATTTCTCTAATTTTGCCCATTTTTTTAAAGTTATAATATCATAATTTCTTTTAATTTTATAGTCTTTATAATAAATTTAATATAAATAAGCATTTTTTTTAATAATTTATCCAAAAACTTAATAGATTTATAATCCACTAAAATTTTATAAACAAAAAACCTATAAGATAGTCTTTTAAATGGACCACCCTATAGGCTCTTTAACACTTAGTTTTTTAAAACTATTCTTTATAAAATTTTAAAGTTTTATTTATATGTCCTTTTTCTCTCTTCTTCCGATTAAAGTCCAGTATAATACAAGTGCTACTAAAGATATAACTGCTAATACTAGTAAAACATTACTATATTGTATAGCTACTAAGTCACTGAAAAGTCCAGTAAAGTTCTTTCCTAAATACTTAGTTTCCATAAATATTGCTACATATGTTATTCCTATTGAAGTAGCTATATTTAAACAGAAATTATAGAAACCAATAGCAGTTCCTGTTTTTTCCTTAGGTATTGTTCTTGTTAATGTATCAATCATAGGTGCATACATTAAAGCAAAAGAACTTGAGAATAGTATCATTACAAAAATAAATACTAAAACTGATGTTTTTACAAATAAAGCTCCTATAATAAGACTCACTATTATACCTACTATAGCCATTTGAATACATTGCTTACTTCCTATTTTCTTAGAAACCTTTCCTGATAAAGCTCCTACAGTAGCAGCTAAAACATATGAAGGAACTAAAAGTAATGAAATTTGGTCTAATCTATAATTGTATATAGATTCAACTAAGAATGGGAACATAAATATAAATGCAAGTTGTACACTGTATATAACAAAGGCTACAAGTAATACTGATATAAAATTTCTATTTGTGAAAAACTTAATGCTTATAAAAGCATTTTCATTTTTACTTATGTATATAAGGAATAATGCAAGTGCAACTATAAATCCTATTAAAACTCCCCATTGGAATCCTGAAACAAAGATCATTAATGTTGCTGCAACTGTTGCAACTAATATAAATCCTATATAATCCACATTACCAGCTTTATTCTTTTCCTTAGGAATATATTTTAATATAAAAGGTAATATTACTAAAGTTAATAATGGAATTAAAAATAGTACTTGCCAACTTAAATATGTTGAGATATATCCTCCAGTAATTGTACCAATTACCTGTGAAATAGCATAACTACTTGTACTAAATCCTAAGTATTTTTTATGTTCACTCTCTTTAAAATACTTTGCTATAAATATTACATATAATGTTTCTGCACTTCCTAATCCAGCTGACTGAATTATTCTTGAAATAACAATAATTAAAAATGATTTCTGAAAAATAAATCCTAATAGTGAACCAACACATATTAATATAATTCCTAGTACCAATAAGGTTCTAACACTTATTGAATCAGATAAAGAAGCATATACAACAGCTCCAATACCAATAACTAATCCAGCTAAAGTTACTTGCCAACTAACAGCAGTGGCTGATATGTTAAAAGCTTTAGCCAAATCTGGTGAAATAATTTTAAATGAGTTGTCAATAACTAAAGCAAAAATCATTAAAGCTAATACAGCAGGTACCGCTTTTTTTATTTTTACTTCTTCAACATTTTCTAAAGTATTAAGTGAAATGTCCATTTTAAATCCTCTCTTTTCTTTTTCATTTGTGCTTCTTAAATAATAGCTTACTAATAATCATTATAAACTTGTCTACTCTTTTTACTTCATCCTCCCTCAATAATCGTTTACAGAACATACTAAAATCAACTTGTTTAGCAGTAAGTAAACTTGTCTAAGTTTTGCTTATTTTTTTAGACAAGTTAATACTATCATATCTTTATTTCAATTTCAATACCCTTTATAAAGCTTTATTTTATCCCTTATTTTTATGTTTTATCCTATAATATATATAATTTACCTTATTTTAACTTGTATATTTTTATCATCTCTACTTAAAAATAATTCTCTATTAATTCAAATAAATAGAAATTTATGATATACTATTTCTGTTAAAGGTTGTATATAATATAAATTTTATAAATAAGTAAGGTGTTAAGATGAAACTCACTACAAAAGATACTAAAACTTCAAAAAAATTGCTCTATACATCTGTATATGATAAGTTATATAAAATGATTATTAATGGGGAATACCCTTTAAATTCAAAATTACCCTCTGAGCCTGAACTTGCAAAAAGCTTTGGGGTTAGCCGAATGACTTTGCGTCAAGCACTTGCTTTACTACAAGATGACGGTTTAGTAAAAAATATAAGAGGTAAAGGGAATTTTATAATATCTCCAGAAAAATGTGCTAAAAGAGATTTCTTAGAGTTAATAGGAAATCCTATATACAAGTGTCATACTGAAAAAATTCAAGATATTGAATTTGTATTCCGCTTAGAACTTGATAGTGATTATACTAAACAGGTTTTAGAAAAGGATTCCACAGCAGTAGTTGCTTGTGAACGTTATTATAAAAGCAAAAATAAAGTTTTAGCCTACGCTTTTACCTTTATATCTGTTGAAACCATAAAAGAACTTAAAATAGATTTAAATAATGAAAGTGAGCTACTAGACTTTCTTGAACATAAATCCTATGAAATATCAGAAAGTTCTATATTAGAAATAAAGCATTCCTCTGCTGGTAACTCCTTAAATCCAAAATATAAGCTTGTTGGAGGAAATCAATGCGATTTAGTCTTAGAAACATTATATGCTAATGATTATTCCCCTCCTATATTATTTAACAAATACTATATCCCATCTCAATATAGTACTTTTAAAATTAAAGCAAGAAAAAAAGAATAATTTAAACTTTTAAAAATATTTCTACATAAAAAACAGCAATAATATTTTAAATATTATTGCTGTTTTCATTTCTCATTACATTTTACTATATAAACTAAACAAACTTAATTTATTTATATAATTAATCCAACAATAGTTGCTGTTAACATACTTACTAATGTTGCACCATATAGTAGTTTAAGTCCGAAACGTGCAACTACATTTCCTTGTTCTTGGTTAAGCCCCTTTACTGCTCCTGAAATAATTCCAATTGATGAGAAGTTTGCAAAAGAAATTAAAAATACTGAAACAATACCAATTGATCTTGCTGATAAATTTAAAGTTCCACTTGATAATAAATTCATTGCAACAAACTCATTAGATACTAGCTTTGTTGCCATTACGCTGGCAGCTTGTATTGACTCATTTAAAGGTACACCCATTAAGAATGCAAAAGGTGAGAATACATATCCTAGTATCTCTTGGAAGCTCATTCCAAAGATTGATCTAAAAATCATGTTTATTACAGCAATGATTGCTACAAATCCAACTAACATAGCTGCTACTATAACTGCTACCTTAAATCCATCTAAGATATATTCACCAAGTACTTCAAAGAAAGTTTGTTTCTTTTCATCCTCAACTACTAAAATATCCTCTTCTGCTGATACAGAATATGGATTTATAACTGATGCTATAATGAATCCACCAAATAAATTAAGAACAATTGCTGTTACAACATATCTAGGTTGTAATAAAACCATGTAAGAACCAACTATAGACATTGATACTGTTGACATTGCTGATGCACAAAGAGTATATAATCTATGTTTAGGTAATAAAGCAAGTTCTTTTTTCACAGAAATAAATACTTCTGATTGTCCAAGTATAGCTGATGCTACAGCATTGTAAGACTCTAATTTACCCATGCCATTAATTTTACTTAAAACTAAGCCTATGTATTTAATTACAAAAGGAAGTATTTTTAAGTATTGTAAAATACCAATTAAGGCAGAAATAAAGATTATTGGTAAAAGAACACTAATAAAGAACGAAAATTGATCATTATTAACTAGTCCACCAAATACAAAGTTTACTCCATCTCCTGCACATGCAAGAAGCACATCAAAACCATTTGCTATACTTCCAACTAAATAATTTCCTACTTGAGTATTTAGCAGTATAAATCCTAATACGAATTGTAAAATAAGCATTAAAAATATAGGTTTATATTTTATATTCTTCTTATCACTACTTCCAATCCACGCAAGTGCTAAAATAACAATTAATCCTACAACTCCAATAATATATTTCATTTTTTCCTCCTTGTTACATACCATAAGTTTAATATTATTATCTTGTGCATATGGTACAATAAATACACTTTTAGTAGATTGTTTTTAATATTTCTCAAAAAAATCCTTATTCAGTTTTATTTTTAAAAAAAATATTAATTCGTACATCTTTTCGACACATTTATAAACATTTCAATTATAAATTTCTTTTAAATATATGTAAAGGCTTAATAATATTAAAATTGAAAGAAGAAATAAAACTTATTTTAATTTTAACCATATGAATACGTTTCGAACATCCAAATACGCATTTTTATGCATTTTTAAAATTTTATTAAAAAATGTTCAACTTTAAATTTTAATTAAAAAGTTAAGGTTGAACATAATAAATAAAGTCTATTATTTATGAGATTTAATATAAAATACCCTTTGTATAGAATTAAATTCTTCGCAAATTTGAGATATTTCCTTTATATTAGGAACCTTTTTAGGTTTTACATCTATTCCCTGCTCAATAGATATTGCTATTTTCTCTAATACAAGTAATAATTGGGCTAATTCATCATCAGATAAATTTAAATATTTCTTAGTTGTACAATACTTAGAAAGTAAATAACTAATGTGCTCTAATGAAAAGAATACAGGCCATAGCATTTCAAGCATTTCCTCATTACGAGGAACTTCCCCTAAGGCAGTGTTATAGGCCACCTTAAGATTCATTAAGTCTACACCCATTTTTTCTTTCATATCTTTTATCTTTTTATTGTTAATTTCTTTATCATTAGTTGATAGGAGAACTAATAAATTCTTTTGACTATGTATTAATTTTACTATTAAATCCTTTAATCTACTAGAAGCTGAGCGTCGTCCAAAAATATAAATACCTATTAAACCTATTAAAGAACCTACCACTATATCAGTAATACGTGCTGTTGCAAAATAAGTAATATTATGTATTTGTGTTGAAGTCTCTGCTATAAGTAAAGCATTTGGCGTAATAAACATTACTGCTATGGCATAATTTTTTACAATAAAAAGCTCTGTTAAAGCTGTTAAAATCATATTAATTATAACTATTATAAAACCATTTGGATTTGTTTTTAAAATAATAGTAGCTATTATTACTCCAATAATTGTACCAAAGGATCTTTGAATTGATTTATGAAAGGTTGATATAATAGTTGAACCTGACATGACAGCAGCACAGGATAAAGGTATCCAGTATGGCCTTGAAAAAGGAAAACTAAAGGCTATTATAGCTGATATAGAAAGAACACCCCCATATCTAATTGCATTAATAAATACTATTGAATCTTTATTACAAGCTCTTTTAACCTTACTCATTAATGAAGTTTTTGAAATTTTAATACTTCTTCCAATGTATGTTAATGGCAAATTTATGATAGCTTCAGTATCATAAATTATTTGTAAAAGCTTATGGTAATCCATATCTAAGTTTTCATAAGAATCTATCTTAAGCTTGTCTCCATCCTTAAAGTCAATTGCCATAGCTAACTTTCTTATCATATTACTAAATTCTTTTGGCAACTTCTTATTTTTGTTAACATGCAACTCAAGCATTTCTAAAAATAATTTATTACCCTCTTCATTTAAAAGGTATAATCTATTAAATAAGAATGAATTCTTCCATGGAATATATCCAGTTAAAAGAATTTCCTCCGCTTCCCTTAAAGCATTTACAGTTTTATTTCTTATATCATTAATATCTTCATTTCCAATGGCTTCACTAAAATCTGCTAAGGTTAAATAAAGTCTTTTAATAACTTTTATTTCAGGACCATGTGGATTAAAAAAATACCCCTTCATGCTCATTAACCATGCAAAAAGTCCTCCCATAAGCACAACAAAAAATCTTATAAACGCTTCTGACTGATTAACAGGCATTCCTGTTGATACTAAAAAACTTAATACAAAGAACATTGAAGAAGGTCCTGGTATTTTTAAAACACCAAATATAAAAATTGTAATCCCTCCAATTAAACCTACCATTAATATAATAAGTATTGGATAGGGAGCTAATAAAGTTCCCAAAGCAACTGACAAGCTAATACCAAGGGCTGCAAAAAATATTTTTTTACCACGCTGAGCATAAGGCTCATTTATAACATATAAATATGAAAAACTTCCTATTCCACCTAATAATCCTAAACGAATTTGACCTATTAGAACTCCTATAAGTACTGGAAATCCTGCACAGATTCCAGCATTTATTGCTTTTTTCCAAGGAAAAGGAGTTTTATTAATTTTAAATAATTGTTTTATTATAGTTTTATCCATGTACACTCCTTTTTAAAGTCTATATTTTCTACTAAACTTTATATTTATTAATCTAAATTGTTCATCATTTTCTCTAAAACACTATTAAAAATCTCTAATTCTTCTTTATTAATATTATTTATAGCCTCTACTTCTATATTCTTGGCTTCTTCAAACCATTTAGGAAACATTTCATAAGCCTTTTCTGTTAAATTTATAATTCTTTCACGCTTATCCTTCCCTTCAGTTCTAATAACTAAGCCCATTTTCTCCATCTTAGTTAATGTCCTAGTAATCGTTGGAGCCTCTACCCCAAGATATTGACTTATTTCTATTTGGGTACACTGTTTCTTTTCATGTAAATATAATATAATACTCCACTGTGATGAATATAGCCCAAGAGGAGCAATCTTTTCATTTAATTTCTTAGTAAAATTTCTAGCTAGTTGATTCACTTTATGCCCATATAAATTCAATTTTATTCCTCCTTTCATTTAGTTACCTAAGTAATAATTACCTAGGTAATTATATCACCTTAATTTATAAGAATCAAATTTCCATAAAAAAAACACATGAATATATTTATACAACATATTCATGTGGTTATAAAAAATTATACATTTATATAATCTTCTATTGACTCTAAAACAACCTCCTCTGGATAAAGGGCCATAACTAAATCATCTTCTATAAGTTTATAAAATCTTGTAGAATAAGTAATTACAAGCTTACTATTAGGAAGAGTAATTCTTAAGATCTCCCCATAACAATTAGGCTTTCCTCCACTAGGTTCCCCTATTATTTTTGCATTAGTACTATTTTTAAAGGTATAAGCATTTAAAAGGGCTGAAGAAAAAGTTTCTCTTCCTATTATAACTTTTAAATTTTCCTTTTTATTTATCTTTTCATTGCTCTTTAAAAACTCTATTAAAGGAGTAAAAAGTGTTGAATCTCCCCCTAAATTATTTCTTAAATCTACAGTTACCTTTTCTATGTTTTCCTTCTCAATTAGACACATTATATTTTCAATCTTTTTTCCTATGCTTTCCTCTCCATTCTCCCTACAGCTATTATATTTTATGTATAACTCTCCACTCTCCAAAACTTCAAACCAAAGATTAGAAAAATCATTTTTAGCATACATAGGAACTCTTTTATTTGTATAAACTAAATCCTCAAAGGAACAGCTTAAAACCTCATATTCTCCCTCGTCTAAGGTTATTTTTATTTTATCCATATTATCAATTATTAAAAGTCCATATAAAACCTCTGCTATTTGCATATATTTCATGCTTTGAGCCTTAAAGAAATACTCATTCTCAAAGGAAATAATATTAGAAAGTTCCTCTAAAACCTCTTCTATCTTCATATCACCAAGGGCTAAAACCTTTTTAAACAACAGGTTTTCATACCCTTTGCAGGTATTTATAATATATACCCCATCATTAAAACAATAAAATTTTAATGGAATAAACCTTTTAGCAGGAAATATAAGTGAAGTATGGGCATCCTTTAAAGAAGCCACAATCCTTGATATTTCAACCTTCATCTCTTCATAATCTAGTTCATTAACCATGTTTTTTAAATTCTCTATCTTTTCATTAAAACTTTCTTCCGCTGTATAAGCAAATAGATTTTTATGCCTTTTCTTAAGCTCTTCTTTTAAATACTCAATATCCTCTACCCACTTTTTCTCCCATGTATTTTCCATAAGTTCTCCTTTACAGATAATATTAAAATACTACTCCTATAAAAAAAATTATTTTTCAAATTATATAGGTTATTTTAAATTCACCTTTAACTTTTTTATTTATCTCTTACTCTCTTTAAAACTACTTCTCTTTCTAAATCTCTAAACTAAAATCCGCTTAAATCCTCTAAGACAAAATCTACGTCTCCTTTTAAAAATATCTATTATAAACTATTTATATTTTAACACATTAATAAGTTGATTAAAGGTTTACTTTTGGATAAAATATTAAGGTACGATACAAAACATTAAGATTAAGTTTATAAGATACTAATGAGGAGGATATTTTTCTATGGACGTACTTGTATATGTGGCTATCAGTGTTGGTATACTATCTGGAGTTTGGGCATGGATGGCAGCAGTATTTGGAATGGTAAGTTGGACTGGCTTTGTTGGTTGGACTAGTTATTATTCCTCAGGTGGAATGGCTAAAGGACTTTTTAGATCTCTTTGCTCAAATGCAACAGGAATTATTTACGCCCTGCTTATTATAAAAGGAGCATCTATTTTCCCAAATGAATATTGGTCTTATTTTTTAACAGCCTTTTTCTCTTTTATGATGGTAATACAAGCCAAGCTTAAAAAATTCGAATTTATCTCTGGAGCATTCTGTGGCTGCTTCTCAACCTTTGGATTAAACGGAAACTGGCAAGCTGTAATACCAGCACTACTTTGTGGAAACGTATTAGGATATATATCACAAAAGATAGGAATCTACTGTCATAAAGTATTTAGTAAGAATTAAATAATGTTAGATAAGAATTAATAGAGAAACTCTAAAATAAATACATTTTATAGTTTCTCTATAATTATTATTTCTCTAACAGTTTATAATCTTTTATACAATTTAAAATAGTATTATAATAAATTCTCATAGTCATCAATTCCAAATTATAAAAACTATTAATATAACTATACAAATATATAATTACCATATAATGGTTATCTATATGTTTGTATTTTAATACTCCTTTTATTTAAAAGTGAATGTAAATTCTTTTCTAAATACTTTCTAAATAACTCTATTTAAAAATTTTTCTAATTTTATGTAATAATTTTCTCTTTTTTATTTATAATTAAAATACCTCAAAATATAAAAACAACTAAAAAATTTATCCATTAAAAATTCTATTATTAACTTTCATTCCTAATATTATATATAGAAATTATCAACTTACTGTCTGTTTTAAAAATTATTTTGTAGGTAAATATTTTTTAAATTCTTTTAGTACTGTATTAAATTTATCTATTCTTATATTAATATCATATGGAATATAAATATCTTCACCAAAATACTTTGCCATAATATCTTCAAAAATAGTAGTTTCATTATAATAACTCTGATAATACTGTGAAATAGTATAATAGTATTCTACATATAAATTTATATCACTACTATTTCTTTCAAAATATTCAATATTAAGCTTTGAATCTGGAACATCTCCATATACTATACAATACCAGTTGTCACTTTCACTTTCAATATGTATATTAGCTTCGAAACCACCCCTCATTCTATTCTTACCTTTTGCAAATATATAGTTAAAATCCTCTTTTTTAATAAAAGCTCTTATATTTGTTAAATCATAATCCCGTCCTAAGTTTACTTGAAAATTACAATCTATACATTGCTTAAAATCTTGAATAGAAGAAATATTTTCTTTGGATACTATTAACTGATCAATTTTTGAAATTAATTCCTTATCATTTATTTCATAGGTATCACTGTTTACCCACATTTTATTAATAAGTTTAATATCTAATCTCTCTAAATTATAATAATGACATAAATTAAATCCTTTCTTTGTTAATATTAAATCTTCAGATTCCAAACTATGATATTTATACTCTCTTTTTCTAATAGCTGGATGTAAAAACTTTGTTTCTTTAATTATTAATTGTTGAGTATTTAGCTCACTAATATTCTCCATAGTTAATAGATTTGCTATAATATCAGTATAAATATCTTTTACAAGTTCTGTTTCAAATGGAATTTTATTGCTACTTATTCCATTTCTATCTAAATTCAAAGGTAAATTAGCATCGCTATCAACAATTGAAACTGTAGGTAGTAAAAAATTACTTGGAAATCTATATCTCTTAAAAGTGTAAGCGCTATAATCATTTGGTATAATTATTCCATTGCAAATAAGTTTATTATATATTTTATATGTCCAATCTACTCTATAGTATCCATCTGGTCTTATTGATTTCCAATAAGATTCTATATTTTCATTATATAAGCTAACTATAATCCCATCGTTTATTGAATATTTTCTCCATAATGGTGGAACATTTATTATAAGTTTAGGTTTTTCAGCAAAATACCAACAATTCCATTTCACTCCTCTTACAGTATTCTCATATTGTTCTTTTAACTGTTCTATAACTGTTTTATCCAATTTAATTTTAATTTTTGTTCCAGATTTATTACTGTCAACAATTGTTTTTAATACTTCAATTTGATCCGTATCAATATTTGCCTCAAATTTATATTCTATTTCCTCTCCCATTCTTGATGTTTCAACTAAAATTTCATTTCCAAGTAAGAAACTAGCAAATACTCCTACGCCAAACCTTCCACTTCTAGGTATTATAGACTTATTATTAGAACAATAAGTTTTTTTCCAAACATCACTATTTCTAAAAGAAGCCCCTGCTACAAGAAAATAATTTATTAATATATCTTTATTCATACCTATACCATTATCTTCTACAATTATATACTCTTGATCATCCGAAATTGTAATTATAACTTTTGGTTCATATTTATCACAATAAACTCTTTCCTTCTCTATACACGCATCTATAGAATTTTGTAATAGCTCCCTTATTCCGTACGCTGGATTTTTACCATATAAAGGTTCAATTAAAAGTTTTAAAATATCTGGATTTGAATCAAATTTAACTCTTTCAGGAATAAAATTTATATACTTTAAAAATACTTCTTTATTATCAATATTAGAATGTATTCTTCTAAAAGAAAGTTTTAGATTTTCATATGCACCATATACTTTTCCCAAAACTGCCCAACATGTATCTAATTCGTTTTGCATATTTTTCAATAGATCTCTAATAGATAAATATATTTTACTTTGTGTAATCTCATTAACATATACATAAATTGATTCTGGATCATCTTGATATTCCATAGCCACATAATCAATAGCATTATGCTTTTTCCATTCTAGCTCCGAAATAATACTATTTATTTTTTTAAATTTTAGTATAGGTGTATTAGCTCTACTTTTATCTATGTCTAAATAGTCTGCCATTCTAAGAATCACCATAATATAAATAGCATGTACATTTTTTGGCGCTCGTATTTGCGCTCTTCCAAATTCATCTTCTATGTATTGAAAAACATCCCACAAATTCATACCATGACTTCTTGCTATAAATCCCAATAACATTTTCAATTTATTATCTAAATTTTTTGAGAACTCCATTCTCTCTCCATTAACTTCCAAGAATCCAAATACACATATTTCATATGCTAATCTTGGATGATTTCTCCTTAGGAATTCACCAATAAATTTCTTATCATTTTCTGTTGCATCTCCCCTTTTTGTAGGTGGTTGCTTTATTTCAAATTCATCATTAAATATAGCCTTAAGTTTCTTAACACTCCAAAGCTTTGCTTCAGAAAAATATTCATCCCATAGTATATCCCATGTTTTTTTATCAACTCTTATATCAATAGTTTTTTTTGATTCACCACGAATTAACTCAATAAAAAATTCATATGTAATATGCATTCCTAAATCATGAAGAAAAATTGATAATATTATCATGCTTATATCTAACGTATTTAACTTATCAAATGTTTTACTTGGAATAATTCTATTTGCAATTTCTAAAGTTTTATTTATATGTAAAAATCCATGATCAGTATACTCAGGAAAAAACTCAAGCTTGTTTTCCTTAATAATAGGTGAAAATCTACGAATTATTTCATTAACTATGCTGTTGTAATCTGGATCTTTTTCTAATTTTTGCTCGAATCGTTTAGGTATTTTTATATAATCCATTATTTTTTACTCCTCTTTATAACCTTAAACATAATTATTTACTATAATTATACATATAATTACATTAATTATCAAATCACTATTTTTATATATAAAATGATATAATTTTACAAAAACGTGTTAATATATAATTTATAATTCTCTTTACATTATCACATATATTCATTGTGATATACTTAATACTCTAAAAAATTCATTACCATAGAAATTCTCAATTTTTCTATAAAAAATATTATTGATTTATTTCACTTATTTCACAAATGACAACTATATTTTTACATTTATTCTCATATAAATTTGATTCTATACTTTTCATATCTTTATTTTCATATAAATTTTTAGCATTTTACAAACATCCACTTTTATTTTATACAAGTTATTTTTTTCTATTCATTACAACTAGCATAACCTTTTTATAACTATTAATATAATCCAGTATTCATTACACAAAAAAATCCACGACATATATGGCGTGGATTTTTGTTAGATGAGAAGTAAGATATTTGTAATATACTAATTTATTTATAACTAACTAATATATTATTTTAAATTAAATATTAGTTTTTCTAGTCTTTATTATTTAAAAGTTTTATTATTTATTAAAATAATAATATTGTATCTCTATAACGCTTGGAATTAATATAAACTTAACACAATTTATCATTTAAAACTAAATCTTTTAAACTATTGTCAATTTTATAAAAACTACGATAATTGTTTTTCTCAACATTTACAAACTAACTTGCCCCACTATCTACTATTTAATATTTTTATTAATGCATACTATATAAGAAGTATAATATTATCCTATTTTATATTTATATAAGCTATAGATATTATATAAGCATAAAACAAACCCTAGACAAAACATTTCGGTATTGTCTAGGGTTTTATGGTGGAGGCGACGGGTGTCGAACCCGTGTCCGAAAGCAGACCAGTAAGACTTTCTACGAGTGTAGTCTTGTGTTTTAAAATTCCCTCAGAGAACGTCCACAGACAAACTTCCTCTTTGGTAAGCTTCATAAATTCCGTTCCTAGCTCAAAGCTTTGCTAGGCTCGGTTCCCCACTTTTAAATGACACCCTTACTCTCAACCGTGGGCAATTGAGGAAGGATGAGCAGCGCTAAATTAAGCTGCTAATGCAAAATTATCTTCTGCGTTTATCTTTAATGCATACTTTATTATCGAGGCACCATGCTTCCCTCGACTCGCTTATCAAACCCATCTTACCCCCGTCGAAGCCAAAACGCCCCCATGTATGAGATAATAATATGGTCTAAACGCTAAAAATTCCATATTCAATTTTTAAATTCAAAAGTTTTAATCAAACTTATGTTCTCATTATATATTAATTAATTAATTTAGTCAAGGGACATATATTTTTGTTTGTAAGAGATAAATTCCTTGACTAATTAATTAACTTTTAACATTCTAAAACAGACAATTTATATAATACCTAATTCTACTTAAAATATCAATGGTTAATTTTACCTAAATTAAAATTTCTTATCTTTTGCTCTCTTTAAGCTTAAAATGTTACTTTTTAGCCCTATTTAGCTAATAAAAATAATCTTAAAAAAATTATTTAAAGTAAACTTCTCCATCTTCTATCTTATCTATAGTAACTAGAGATTCAACTCTTATTCCTTTGTCTTCTAAGTGAGCTCTTCCGCTTTGGAATCCTTTTTCTATAACTATTCCTACTCCAACAACTTCTGCTCCAGCTTGTTTAACAACATCTATTAATCCAAAAACTGCACATGCATTTGCTAAGAAATCATCAACTATAAGGATTTTTTCTCCTGGTTTTATGAATTTCTTATCAACAACAACATTGTATATTGTTTTTTTAGTGAATGAATAAACCTCTGAGTTAAATACCTCTTCTCTCTTGTTTCTTGGTAATCTTTCTATTTTCTTACCAAAAACAACTGGTACATTATCAAAGTATTGAGCAGTTATTATTCCTAATCCTATTCCTGTTGATTCTATTGTAAGGATTTTGTCTATTTGATCATTTTTAAATCTATCTTTAAATTCTTTTCCTACTTCGTTAAAAAATTCTACATCCATTTGGTGATTTAAAAAAGAATCAACCATTAAAATATTATCTTCTGTAACTCTACCTTCTTTTTTTATCTTATCTTTTAATAGTTCCATTTGGTTACATCCTTTCTTACTATTAATTTATAGTATTAACTTCCTATATTATATCATAATAGGAAAACCTATTGCTATCTAATTTTATTATACAGTATTCTTATTATTCATGTAATCCTTTTTAGTAATTCTTTATATAATAATAGTAGAAGAATATTTAGGAGAGATAAATATGACTTCATTTCAATCATTAATAATAATACTTATATGTATTTTATCCATAATTATAATTTTATATTTAATAGAGTCAGATAATTTTCTGCCAGAAAAACAAATAAGGAAATATGTCTCTCTAGGGAAATTTAAACATGCTCTTTATCTTTTAGACAAGTATTCAAAAAAATTAGATCCTCTATTTTTCTATAATAATAAAATTTTAGTACTATCAAAGCAAAAAGATTTTGATGCAGCCTATGAACTTTCCATAGAGGCAATAAAAAAGCTTAAAGAACCTAACTATGAACTTTACAATAATATTGCATTTGTATATTATAATCTAAAACTTTACCATAGAGCCATAGATTTTTCAGAAAGAGCCTTAAAATTAAATCCTATAGATACCTTTGCTTTAAGCAATAAAGGTTTCTCTTATATTGAAATAGGAGAATACTCTAAAGCTGAGGAATCTTTTGATAAAGCACTTGAGTTTAACCCTTGTTTTAAAAACGCCTTATCAGGGAAGGCATACTGTGCTTTTGAAAATGGTGATTATCTTCTTGCTACTAAATATCTTGAAGATTTTGTTTCAATTGAAAAAAACAATGCCTCTGCTTATAAAAAATTAGGAGAATGTTACTTTCTTTTAAATGACTTAAAAAACAGTTCTAAAATGTACGAGAAATCCTTAGAAATAGATCAAGAAAATGATGCTTCTTATTGTGAATATGCAAATGTACTTCTTTGCTTAGGTCACTATGATAAGGCACTAAACAATTTAAATAAGGCCCTTGCCATATCCCCATATAACTTTATGGCCTTTTATTATAAAGCAAGAGCTTATTCATTAAAAAAAGATTTTGATAATGCCTTTTATTATTTAGAAAGAGCCTTTAACTATTGTGACTCCTTAAAAGAAATAGCTCTTAAGGATGAGATGCTTACAAACTTAAAATTTTTCTCAAAGTTTAGTGAATTATTAGAGATTCATAATATACAAAACTAACTTTTAAAGTGAAAAGCTAAAAATTATTCTAATTAATTTTTTCATAGATTTAGAATCAATCTAAAAAAACTCTTAAATCTTAAAAATTACACATATTAATTTTAAAACTTTAAGAGTTAATATAAATTTATACTGATTAATTTTTTAACTATTAATTTTTAATTATACTTCCTTTTTAAATTTCTACAGAAAAATCTTATATAATAAGTTTAAAATATGAGCCTTAATAATACTTAGTTTTATACTAACTTTATTAAGGCTCTAAATTCTATTTATAAACCATTAACTTTTCTAAGGAACATTTACTCTTTTAGATTTATTTTAATCTCTAAAATACATTTATAAACTACTCACTAAAATCATCTACACTTATACTTAAGAAAATACAGTCATTATTTCTATTAATAGTTTCTTTTATTTCCTCTGAATCCATGTTCATTCCTATAACATTACTACTAATTCCATTTCCTAAAGTTGCATAATAAAGACAAACTCTCTTTCCTTTTTCAAGCTCTAAATCATAATCACCAGCAAAATTAGCACTAAAATAGTCCTTTATATTTTCCTCAGCCTTGTAATTATGACGACTATAAGCTCCATCTCCACCTAAAAGACAATTTATCCTATTATCATCTTTAAAGTTTATTCCTAAGGTTATATTCTCTTTCCCCTTTTCATATGTTTCACTTACACTTGTCAAAATCGGTTCATTTTTCACTTCTTTTCCCTCTTTATAAACCTCATAATTTAAATCAATCCTATAACCCTTATTTTTAGAAATGTTTTTCACCTTATAGAAAAAAACTCTATTGTCAGTCAAATTTAAAATCTGCTCCTCTTTTTCTGAAAGCTTCTCAAAACTTACCTTTGCAACATCATTTTTAGAAAATTCTCCACATCCCATAAATAAGAATGCTGGAATTATAGCTAAAATTACCCCTTTTAAAACTCTCATTAAAACACCCCTATATTAATTTTTATATTATAATTTTAAAATGCCTATTTATATTAATTGTAAATATTTTTTATATTATATGATCAATTTCTAATTGTAACCTAATCTTTTAAAAATTTATTCTTACTTAAAGTCTTTTATGTCTTTAATTTTCAAGGCTCTCCTAGAAAATTGACTATTTTTAATTTATAAATCCCCTAAATACTGCCTCCTTTTAATTTATAATTTTCTAAATTACTACCTCTCTAAACTTTAACCTCCTCCCCCTTATAAAATTCCTCCTTTACATAAGTTAATAAAAACATATAATAACCTAATTTAATCTAAAACTTTATAAATTAATAATAAACAAAAGTTCCTTAACTTAAATATAAAAAAGGTACTTAAAAGATAAAGTTTTAAAATTAAAATAATAACTTTTTCTTCTAAGTACCTTCTAGAAAAGAATCTAATATCTATTTCTTTCCTTAAGTTGTCTATCCATTTCTCTCTTATGAGCCTTTTCAAGCATTGTATCTCTCTTGTCGTAGTTTTTCTTACCTCTACAAACTCCTAAGTTAACCTTAACTCTTCCATTCTTTAAATATAAAGAAAGTGGTATTAAAGCAACCCCTTGTTGTTGAACTATTCCTATTAATCTTTGAATTTCACTTTTATGAAGAAGTAATTTTCTTTTTCTTAAAGGATCAACATTAAATATGTTTCCTTGCTCATAAGGACTTATATGCATGTTATTTATAAATATTTCTCCATTATTTATATCTGCATAACAATCCTTTAAGTTAACTCTTCCGTTTCTAATAGACTTAACCTCTGTTCCAACTAAAGCTATACCTGCTTCCATAGCCTCATCAACAAAGTAATCATGTCTAGCTTTCCTATTCTCTGCTAATGTCTTATTGTCTTTTCTCTTTGCCATACTTCTCACCTACTATGGTTATATTAAAAGCAATTTTACTTACCCAAAGCAAAACGCCTCTTATTTCTTTTCTTTGCTTATTATTTTAACATATTTACTATTTAAATGTAAATTCACAAAACTATACTTATTAACCTTAAGCTAATAAGCCCCTATATCCTCCCCATAAAACCATAAAATCTTCAAATCACGTTATCATATCCCTCCATACTTTTCCATATAAAAAGTTTCAAATCACCGTACGCTTTAACTAAATAACTCTTGAACATACTAATTTTCTATGTGAATTATTCTAATATTTAATAAGCTAATAAATATTCTAATTTTAGATTTTATCCTATTATACAAACTTATCTCTTAAGAGCCTTTAATTATATAAAGATATTAATAAAACTTATAGATAGAATATAGAGAATATCTACATGAATTTTAGAATTTAAGTAGTCACGTAAAGTAAGTTACGTTAATAAACCTGAATGTCCGAAGCGCAGCAAGTTTTCAGATTTTAGTAACTTACTTGGAGTGACTACTATAAATTCTTAATGAAATGTAGTAATTCTCGAAATCTATCTATAAGTTTTTCTATCTTCCTATTATTAAAGCTCTTCCTCAGCAGTTTCTTCTCTTGGTTCTATTATTTCAACCTTTCCCTCTGCTTCAAGCTCTTTTTTTACTTCATCAAGTAAATTCTCTCTCTCTTCAGTTTCAGCTTCCTTTTCCTCAATAGTGTACTTATCCTCAACTATTTCAAAATAAACTTCTCTAGTATCCATTTCTACTCTTGAGCAAAGAACCTTAACCTTTTCTCCAAGTTTATAAACCTTCTTAGTTCTTTCACCTATTAATTGAAGGTTTTCCTCATCATAGATGTAATAATCATCTCTAAAGCTTGTTACATGAACAAGACCTTCTACAGTATTTGGAAGTTCAACAAAGGCTCCAAATCCAGTAACTGAAGAAATAATACCATCAAATATTTCTCCAATTCTATCTTTCATATATTCAGCCTTCTTAAGATCATTTGTTTCTCTTTCAGCTTCTTGAGCTATTCTTTCCATTTCTGAAGATTGCTTAGATGCAGAGTCAACAATACTTAAAAGTCTCTTAGCTCTCTTAGGATCAATCTTCTTATTTATATATTCTTTTATTATTCTATGAATTTGTAAGTCTGGATATCTTCTAATTGGTGAAGTAAAGTGACAATAGTATTCAGCTGCTAATCCAAAGTGACCTGCACAGTCTGGAGAATATCTAGCTTGCATCATACTTCTTAAAAGTAATGTGTTTATTACCATCTCTTCATTTTTGCCCTTAACTTCTTCAACAACCTTTTGTAAATCTCTAGGCTCAATAAGTTCTCCAAAATTAAATGAATATCCTAAGCTATATGCAAAGTTTTTAAATCTTTGAAGTTTTTCATTATCTGGCTCCTCATGTATTCTATATACAAAAGGTATTTCAGCCTTATTCATATATTCTGCTATAGTTTCATTACATACTAACATAAATTCTTCTATGATTCTGTTTGCTATAGCTCTTTCATATGGTTTTATATCTATTGGCTTTCCTTTTTCATCTAAGATTATTTTGCTCTCTGCAAATTCAAAGTCAATAGCTCCTCTTCCCATTCTTCTCTTATTCAAGATTTTACATAACTCTTCCATAGCCTTAAAATCATCTACTAAATCTTTATATCTTTCAATTAACTCTTTGTCATTATCTCTTAAAATCTTAGTTACATCAGTGTATGTCATTCTCTCATTAGTTTTAATTACACTTTCATGTATTGAATGGTTAACCACATTTCCTTTATGATCTATTTCCATAAAGCAAGTTAAAGCAAGTCTGTCTACCTGTGGATTTAATGAACATATTCCATTTGATAACTTTTTAGGAAGCATAGGAATAACTCTATCAACTAAGTAAACAGAAGTAGCTCTCTTAAAGGCCTCTTTATCTAAAGGATTATTTTCTTTTACATAGTGAGTTACATCTGCAATATGAACTCCTAATTTATAGTTTCCATTTGGAAGTCTTTCTATAGATACAGCATCATCTAAATCCTTAGCATCTTCACCATCTATAGTAACCATTTTTACATCTCTTAAATCTGTTCTTCTCTTAATTTCTGACTCTGGGATTTCCTCTGAAATTTCTTCTGCAAAGGCTAAAACTTGTGGAGGGAATTCTTCTGGAAGAGCATATTTCTTAATTACAGTTATAATATCTAAACCTAAATCTCCTCTGTTTCCTAGTATTTCTACTACTACTCCTTCTGGATTCTTTCTTCTACCATCTGGCCACTTAGTTATTTCAACAACAACTACATTACCTTTTTTAGCTCCATTTCTATCCTTCTTAGATATGAATATATCATTTTGAATTCTTTGATCCTGTGGAAGTACAAATCCAAAACTCTTATTATCCTCATATATTCCTATTACCTTTGTGTTAACTCTCTCAGTTATTCTTACTATTTCACCTTCACGTCTTTTTCCTTCTTGGCTTTCTTTTACAACCTTACCTAATACTCTATCTCCGTTCATAGCCCCATTTAAAGCATTCTTAGGTATAAATACATCAGTTACACCTTCTTCATCTGGTATTAAGAAACCAAATCCCTTTTGATGTATTTGAATTTTTCCAGGTATTAAACCCACTTTATCTATTAAGCCAAATCTATCTTCCTCATCTCTAGCTATTAATCCCTCTGCCTCTAATGCCTTAAAGACTTTTTTAAATTGTTTATATTCAGCTTTATTTATGTTAAATATCTTTGATAATTCTAACATTGTCATTGGTCTGTATGCTTCTTCTTTCATAAACCCTAAAATTATATCTTTTATTTTCATGCTTTTTCCTCCGTTCTATATATAGATTTAAATGCAACTTTTATATTTTAGCTCAAAGCCTGTTTCTCTTAAATTCTAATGAATTAACTCACCTAATTATCTAAGATACTGCTAGAAAACATTGAGTTATCATCCTACTAATATGATATGTTTAAATCCTCTCTTTGATTAAGGAAATTCAATCCAATATTAATCTAAAACCATTCTTGTAAAATGTTAAATATGAAATTTTAATCAATCCAATATAATTTAAAAGCCACCCTAATTATATGGGTGGCCAAAAAATAACTATTTAACTAAATTTATAGCTAATGTATTTATAGCGAATAATACAGATGCAAAGATAGTAACTTTTATAAGTCTAGCTTCTCTTGTTCTACCTTTATTTCTTGAGAAGAAGCTATCTTGACTTCCTTGGATTAATCCACTTAAGGCATCTGCTTTACTTGGTTGCATCATTATTGAAACCAAAATTACTATAGCTAAAATAGTTTGGACCACTACTAAAATTGTGTTCATAAGAAAACCTCCTAAGCTTTGTATAGTTGCATAATTCCATGCAATTATCATATCACACCAATGAAAAATTTACAATATTTATATCCTTGACTATCACACTTTTATAAAACAATGCATATTATATAGTTTGACTACTTTTCTTATATATATTTTCCCCATCTTCCTATTATTATATAATTTATCTAAATTTCTATCCTCTTATACTATAAGAGGCTCTTCTTAGAGACTTTTCTACAATTCTATATAATACTAGTCCTATAACTGTATTTAAAGCAATTGAAGGCACTACAACAGTTAAAAATAGTATTGAAAAACTTGCTGGAAGTCCTACAATTATTTTAGCAGTTCCTAAAAACAAAATTCCACTTACTAAAGTTCCTAAAGGTAAAACAATTGCAATTAATATATTATTTCTCTTTTCTACTGATAATCTTCCTAATATATTAGATTTTTTTATTAAAGCTATAAATAAAAATACTATAAGTGCAGTAAAAATCTTATCTACTACGTTAGGTAATTGTCCACCTGGAAACTTAGTTGTCATAGCTGTAAATATCCCCATTAAAGTTCCTGAAACCATAGTTATCTTAAAGTTATCATTTAATATAATTATTATAAATAACATAGTAAGAGCAAAGTCTGGTTGCATTGGCAAGCCTAATATTGGTGTTATTTGATGTAATATTACTCCTATGGCTAATAATAAAGCATTTATTGTTATAAGTTTTGTATTATTTCTTACATTCATTTTAAAATCCTCCTAATAATCCATTTCCTCCTCAAGGGAGTTTTTAACTTTAAATTTTCTATATTATTTTCATATTGATTTTTTAAACTTCATTTCATATTTAACTCCCCCTATCAAATTTAAACTCAATTATCATTCTTAATAAGGTCATAATCCCTAATTAAATCCCTAACTAAGACTAAAACATAATATTTATTAGATTATAGTAATAAAATAATAAATAGATTTATTACTTTTTAAAGCTCCTTGATTCATAAAATAATCAATACATCCTAAAAATAATAAGTAGGTTTACTACTGTTTATAGATTTTAAGTGAGTGTACCAAAAGTTTAGTAATAAAAATGCTAAGTAGGTTTACTAATTAAGAAGTATATTGCTCCCTCTTTTAAAAATTCTGTATCATAAAAACAATAAAAACCTTTATTAATTTTTAAAGCTTTCTATTTATATGAAACTATGTTTACTTATCTAAAGAACATTTAAAAATCAAAACTATTTTTAAACTTACCTGTATATTCTTAGTTCTATAAGATTTTACTCTTTAGCTAAATGTAAGCTTTTTCTTTTTAGCTAAAAATATAAACTTTACCATTCAGCTAAATATATGGTGTTACTCCTTAGCCAAATAATTTCTAGTTTTATTTGTAACAAATAAAAAAACTCCGCCCTAAAAATAGGACGAAGTTGAATCCGCGATACCACCTAATTTATATTAGTATTGTATTTTAATTATAACTAAATAGACCTAGCTAGGGTTTTAAACTTAAAATACTTACTAATATCTCTCATTTTCAAGTACTAACATACTCTATCTGCTATAAGGTGCAGCACACCATTCCACTACTTTCTCTTAAAGAGATTTCATTTTATTCCTCCAAGGTCCATTCACTAAACTCTTTCTTGCCAAATTTCCACCACCATTGACTCTCTTTATTGAAACTAAGCTTAACTACTTACTCCTCTTCAAAGGATTATTTAATATTTTCTTTTTTCCTATATTACTTTATTAATGTATTATTTTCAATAGTTAAAATTATTTTATCGTTTTTTATTATTATATAATATACAATTACTAAATGTTACTTCCCTTTTGTTATAGCCTCTATTTAAAATAAAAAATTCAATTTTCTTTTTATTTATTAAAGCTATTTATTTTTTATACCCACCTTTTGTTATTTTTACTTTTTCTTTTTTACTATTTTATTTGTTATCATTTACGAGTATATTATTTAAGAATAATCAATATATAAGTTGCTATTTATAATTAATATAGCTTTAATAAATCTTAAACTTTTAAAGTCATGACAACCTAAAAAATATTTATGTTCCACTAAAGTTATAAGACTTAAAATAACCTAATTATTTTTTTCTCATATTCCATATTATTTAGCTTTATTTATTCAAATAAAAATTTCTATTTTTTCAATATAAAAAAATACTATAAAACTAAATTTTAATATAGAAGTAATTTCTAATGTAGGACTAATTTCTAATATAAAACTAACTTATAAATATACGAAAGCAAAAAACCCCTAAGAAAGCTTAGAGGTTTTTTATTTATAAAATTTTATTTTTTATCTTTTAATATAATTATTTTGAAAGGTTGAAAAATGCATTTCTTCCTCTGTATTCAGCTACTTCACCTAATTCTTCATTTATTCTGATTAATTGGTTGTATTTAGCTACTCTTTCACTTCTAGCCGGAGCACCAGTTTTTATTTGACCTGCATTAACTGCAACAACTAAGTCTGCTATAGTTGTATCTTCAGTTTCTCCTGATCTATGAGAAACAACAGCTGTATATCCTGCTCTATTAGCCATTTCTATAGCATTTAATGTTTCTGTTAATGTTCCTATTTGGTTAAGTTTTATTAGAATTGAGTTAGCAATTCCTTTTTCTATACCAGTTTTTAATCTTTCTGTATTTGTAACGAATAGGTCATCACCAACTAATTGAACTTTTTTACCAAGTCTTTCAGTCATTAGCTTCCAACCTTCCCAGTCTTCTTCGGCCATACCATCTTCTATTGAGATTATTGGATATTTGTTAACCCAATCTTCAAAGAAGTCAACCATTTCAGCAGCTGTTAAAGTTTTTCCTTCATGCTCTAAAACATATTTTCCATCTTTGTAGTACTCAGATGAAGCTGCATCTATTGCTATGAAGAATTCTTTTCCTGGCTCATAACCTGCTTTTTCAATAGCTTCTAAGATAACTTCTATTGCTTCTGCATTTGATTTTAAGTTTGGAGCAAATCCACCCTCATCACCAACACCAGTTGAGTATCCTTTTGAATTTAAAGTTTTCTTTAATGCATGATAAACTTCTGCACAAGCTCTTACAGCTCTTTCAAAGCAATCAAATCCTACTGGCATAATCATAAACTCTTGGATATCTACTGAGTTATCAGCATGACTTCCTCCGTTTATTATGTTCATCATTGGAACTGGTAAAACTTTAGCATTTACTCCTCCAATGTATTGGTATAAAGGCATTCCTAAATAGTTAGCTGCTGCTTGAGCTACTGCTAAAGAAACTCCTAAGATTGCGTTAGCTCCTAATTTACCTTTATTTTTAGTTCCATCTAACTCTATAAGAGTTTTATCTATGTAAGCTTGATCTAATACATTTAATCCTATTATTTCTTCTGCAATTGTATCATTAACATTTGCTACTGCCTTTTCAACACCTTTTCCTAGGTATTTATCTTTATCTCCATCTCTTAATTCAACAGCTTCATATATCCCTGTTGAAGCTCCTGAAGGTACTGCTGCTCTTCCAACTGTTCCATCTTCTAAATAAACTTCAACCTCTACTGTTGGGAAGCATCTTGAATCTAAAATTTGTCTTGCTACCACGTCAATTATTTCAATATATTGTTTCATCTTTAAATTCCTCCTTAAGAAAATTCAAGTTAATACTCAATTATTTTTTATTCTTTACTTTTCTAATAAATTTTATGCTTTAATTTTAATCTATTTTTTATATTAAAAATATGATTTAAATCACATTTATTGAAAATGATTATCACTTTTCATCTTTTTAGAAAAATAATCCTTAAATACCTATAAAATTTATAATTTAATAAGCAAATGTTCATTATACTTAATACAATAGTGTTTTATTATGAATTAACTATAATATTAATAATTAATACTCCCAAAAAAATTTTTATAAAATTTTGTTTTTTAAATTCAAATACTATTTAATAATTTAAATTCCTTAAAAGAAAAATGAGCTATTTAAAAGCTCATTTTTCTAATTTTAAAGTCCTTTTGTATTTGCTATTCCTGGTTCTTTAGCTGTATTACTTCTCTCATTAAATCCAGTTTTTGAATTTGAAGATTCAGCATTGTGCTGTTTCATACTTTGTTGTATTCCATTTAAAGTTTTTTTCTTGCTCATTTTTTATTCTCCTTGTCCTCTGTAATTAAGTAATTTAAATTCTAGTTTTATTATTTACACTTATAAAGGAATTTATAAATTAATTTTAAAATTTTACTTTAATATTATTTTGCAGAAATAATTTATATAAACTTAAGTTATAACTAAATAAAAAAGGCTCTCCTAAACAAGCTGAGTTATCAACTCTTTAGGACAGCCTTCTTTAAATTAGTGTTTATGACCTGCTACTGCATGATGGATATTTCCTTCATGAGAATGCATGTATTTTTGACATAAATCATAAATAGCAAATGGTAATATTAATGATATTACATAGCTTATAATAAGCATCCACATGTACTCATGTGATTGAACTGCATTTCCTGCAATTGATGTAGGTGGAACAAAAGATATAAAGAATGCAAATATAGAAGTTGCAAGTCCAATTATGGCTACTATAATCTTAACTGGTTTTCCACCAGGAATTTGATAAGCTCCATTTAATCCTTCTCCTAATATAGCTTTTATATATCCTGCAAAGAATAGAATATATCCACTTAAATAAATTACAACTGTTAATGACATTGCTGCTAAAAATGAAAGATTACTTCCACCTGCTCCAAAGGTTAAAACAGCATCCCATATACTAACAATTATACCTTGTGCTATAACTAAGTAAACTGGTACATCATGTTCATTTGTTTTAGCCCATGATTTTGGAATAGCGCCTTCTTCAGCTGCTATAATCATTCCTCTTGTTGGTCCTACAACCCATGAACTTACTTCTGCAATTACACCAAAGGCAAGTAATAAAGCTATTATCTTAACTAAAATTGTATTGTTAGCTGTAAAGTGACCTAATAAAACAGCAAAGGTTTGAACTACCCCAGCACTTAAATTTATTTGATCTTGAGGAATAACTGCTGCTATTGCAAGACCTCCTAAAGTACTAACAACAATTGCTACTATAACTAATAAAAGCATTGCTAATGGATATTCTTTCTTTGGATTATCCATTTCATTTGCATGAGTAGCTGATGCTTCTACACCCATGTAAGATAATATAAAGGATACAAATACAACTAAGGTATTTACCTTTGTAAAGTCTGGAACAAAAGTATCTTTACTTGATATATATATAGGATTTCCTTGAATTATATATACAAGAGCTAAGATTATTAAAATAGCTGCTGGTAAAAGTATTCCTACTATAAAACCTATTTTAGCTATTTTAGCAGTGTATTTTGTTCCTCCAAATTGAGATAATGCTAAAATCCAAAAGATTACTAATACACCTATAAATTTTATCATTGGGTTACTATTTAGTGCTGGCCAGTCAAATACATATGATAAAGCCCCAAGGATGAAATAAATCATGGTTACAAATCCAACTGTTATTTCAAAGAATTCAAAAAATAAGTTTGCAAAACCATATTTTTTACCTAAGTTCTTTCCAGTCCAAGTGAAAACTCCACCTTTTTCCCATCCATCTACAGTTGCCATTTCAGCAGCGCATAAAGCAACTGGAATAAACCATAAGAAACCTCCTAAAAGTAGATAAAATACTAAGTGCAATTTAGATGTTGCAAAAGTAGGATATTCATATACAGCCATAACCATGGAGGCTGTCATTGCGAAAAATCCAAAAAGTGTCAATGATTTTTTTGTTGTTCCTTCCTGTTTCATTTAAATTCAACTCCTTTTAAGTTATTTGATTAGCTCAAATAAATTAAAAAGTTAGTTGCTTCAAATAGAAGTAAGAAACTTTTAAATTTTTGAGTTATAAACATAGTTAACATTTTGTTAACGTTTTGTTTATATATATTATAACTCTTTACTCCTTATTTGTTAAATGTTTTTTGAAAATATTTCAAACTTCCATTATTTAATTTTAATCTTTAAAAATAAGACAAATTAAATGATTTAAATTACTATTAATATAAAATAAAGATATATTTTTTAACATATTGACTTTTCTTATATTAAAATTATTTTATCATCAATATTAATAATCAAATTTAAGTGTTAATAAAATAAATATTAATCTTAAAAGATAAAAGCCTTAAGCTTAAATCATATTGAATATTAATAAAAATAAATAGTAATTAAACCTTTATCTATAGAGCTTACTTAATAAAAAAATAAAGCCCTATATGAGTAATAAAATCACAAGCTAAAAACTTATTTTATTATAAAAAAATAGTATCCTTCATGAAGAAGAATACTATTTAAAATATATAACTAACTTATATTATTTGTTTAAAAGACATGTTCCAGTCATTTCTGATGGAACTTCTAATCCCATAACAGTTAACATAGTTGGAGCTATATCAGCTAATTTTCCACCATCTTTTAATGATTTTCCTTCAGCATCTTTTGATACCCATAAGAATGGAACTGGATCTGAAGTATGAGCAGTCATTGGTTTACCAGTTGAGTAATCTATCATTACTTCTGCATTACCATGGTCAGCAGTTATGAATAAAGTACCTTCTTTTTCTAATACCTTATCAGCTACTTTTCCTAAGCACTCATCAACTGCTTCTATAGCTTTAACAGCTGCTTCTTGTACTCCAGTGTGTCCAACCATATCTGGGTTAGCGAAGTTTAATATTATCATGTCATATTTGTCTTGATCTAATCTATTTATTAATTCATCAGTTACTTCATAAGCACTCATTTCTGGTTTAAGATCGTATGTAGCAACCTTTGGTGAAGCTATTAATGCTCTATCTTCATTAGTGTTTGGTTGTTCTACTCCACCGTTAAAGAAGAATGTTACGTGAGCATATTTTTCAGTTTCAGCAATTCTTAATTGGTTTAATCCTTTAGATGCAACATATTCTCCTAAAGTATTTGTGTAACTTTCTGGTCTATAAGCAACATCTACACACTCTAAAGTTTTGTCATATTGAGTCATACAAACAAAGTTTACGTGTAATTGCTTTCTTTCAAATCCTTTGAATTCTGGATCAACTATAGCTCTAGTTATTTCTCTAGCTCTATCTGGTCTAAAGTTAAAGAATATTACTGAGTCTCCATCTTTAATTCTAGCAACTGGGTGTCCATCTTCTTCAATTACTGTAGGTAAAACGAACTCGTCAGTTTTGTTATCATGGTAAGATTTTTCTATAGCTTCAACAGCTGAAGAAGCTTTTTCACCTTCTCCTAAAACCATAGCGTTATAAGCTAATTCTACTCTTTCCCATCTGTTATCTCTATCCATTGCGTAATATCTACCACTTATAGTAGCTATTTCACCAACACCAATTTCCTTCATAGCATTTTCTAATTCAACTATGAATTCTTTACCTGATGATGGAGCAACGTCTCTACCATCCATGAAAGCATGAACGTAAACTTTTTGAAGTCCTTTTTTCTTAGCTAACTCTAAAAGACCTTTTAAGTGATCTATGTGAGAGTGAACCCCTCCGTTTGATAATAATCCCATTAAGTGTAATGAAGTATTATTTTCTTTAGCTTCATCCATAGCCTTAACTAAAGCTTTGTTTGTGAAGAAAGTTCCTTCTTTTATTTCTTTAGTTATTCTAGTTAACTCTTGGTATATTATTCTACCAGCACCTATATTTAAATGACCAACCTCTGAGTTACCCATTTGTCCTTCTGGAAGACCAACTTCTAATCCTGAAGCTTGTAATTCAGTGTGTGGATATTTTGCAAATAATCTATCATAATTTGGTTTATTAGCAGCAGCTACTGCATTACCTTCTTTGTTTGGAGAAATTCCAAATCCGTCTAATATCATTAACATTACAGGTTTTTTACTCATAATAACCCTCCAAAAACTAAATTTCTATTTATACATTTATTATAATGTGTACCTAATTAAAAAACAATAGCAATAGACAATTGGTATTACTTGCCTATTGCTACTATTTAATTACTAATATTTATTAGTAGTTTACGATTTGAGCAAAGTCAGCTGCAACTAAGCTAGCTCCACCAACTAAAGCACCATCGATGTCTGATTTAGCCATTTGCTCTGCTATTGTGTTAGGCTTAACTGATCCACCGTATTGGATTCTTACTTTATCAGCAACTTCTTGTCCGAACATTTCAGCAACCATAGCTCTTATAGCAGCTATTGTTTCATTAGCTTGGTCTGAAGTAGCAGTTTTTCCAGTTCCGATAGCCCAGATTGGTTCGTAAGCTATAACAACTTTCTCAGCTTGCTCTTTAGTTAATCCTTCTAAATCAGCAGTGATTTGAGCTTTTATAACGTCGTTAGTAGTTCCGTTTTCTCTTTGCTCTAAAGTTTCTCCACAGCAAAGGATTGGAGTTAAGTTGTGTGCGAAAGCAGCTTTAACTTTTTTGTTGCAAGTTTCATCTGTTTCGTTGAAGTATTCTCTTCTTTCACTATGTCCAATTATAACGTAATCTATGTTCATAGCTTCTAACATTCTTGGAGCGATTTCTCCAGTGAATGCTCCTTTTTCTTCAAAGTGCATGTTTTGAGCACCTACTTTTATGTTTGTTCCTTCAACAGCTTTTTTAACTGCGTCTAAGCAAACAAAAGTTGGGCAAACAACAACTTCACATTTAGCATCTTTAACTAATGGCTTTAATTCTTCAACTAATTTAACAGCCTCGTCTATTGTATAGTGCATTTTCCAGTTTCCTGCGATTATTGGAGTTCTCATCTATATTCACCTCTATTAATATTTTAAATATTAAATAATATATATAAGGCTCAATCCCCTACTATATATTATTTCTCTAAAAGCTTTGAAAATATTAAATAATAAGCCTAAGATTTTCTTAACTTTTAGCATAATAAGGCTAAGATTCAATGAAAAATAAATTTCATTGAACTTAGTCTTATTTTTTTATAAAACAACAATCTTTATACTTCAATCTAAATATCTACTTTAAGGTTTATAATATTATTTATCGTTTAAAGCAGCTATTCCTGGTAATACTTTTCCTTCTAAGAATTCTAATGAAGCTCCACCACCAGTTGAGATGTGAGACATTTTGTCACCGAATCCTAAGATATTTACAGCAGCAGCTGAATCTCCACCACCGATTATAGTAGTAGCATCTGCTTCAGCCATAGCTTTAGCAACAGCTATTGTTCCTTTGTTGAAGTTTTCGAATTCGAATACTCCCATTGGTCCGTTCCAGATAACTGTTTTAGCATCTTTTATAGCTTCAGCGTAGATAGCTTCAGTTTTTGGTCCGATATCTAATCCCATGAATCCTTCAGCAATGTTTTGATCTTCTGTAACTACAGCTTCAACATCTTTGAATTCTTTAGCTACTCTGTGATCTACAGGTAATAATAATTTAACACCTTTTTCCTCAGCTTTAGCTAACATTTCTTTAGCGTATTCAACTTTATCTTCTTCTACTAATGAACTTCCTACAGTATATCCTTGAGCTTTTAAGAATGTGTAAGCCATTCCTCCACCTATTATTAAAGTATCAACTTTTTCTAAAAGGTTGTTTATAACGTTTATCTTGTCTGAAACTTTAGCTCCACCTAAGATAGCAACGAATGGTCTTTCTGGAGTTTCTACAGCATCTCCTAAGAACTTAAGCTCTTTTTGAATTAAGTATCCACATACTGCTGGTTTTAAGTATTCAGTTACTCCAACTGTTGAGCAGTGAGCTCTGTGAGCAGTACCGAATGCATCGTTAACAAACATTTCAGCTAAGCTAGCTAATTCTTTTGATAACTCTTCACCATTTTTAGTTTCTTCTTTTCTGTATCTTGTATTTTGAAGTAAAACTACGTCTCCATCTTTCATTTCAGCTACAGCTTTTTTAGCATTTTCTCCAACAACGTTGTCGTCAGCAGCAAATACTACTTCTTTACCAAGCATTTCACTTAATCTTTTAGCTACAGGTGCTAATGAGAATTCTGGTTTAGCTTCTCCTTTTGGTTTACCCATATGTGAGCAAAGGATTACTTTAGCGCCGTTATCAACTAAGTATTTTATAGTTGGCATAGCTCCGTTTAATCTGTTTTCATCAGTTATAACACCATCTTTTAATGGAACGTTAAAGTCGCATCTTACTAATACTTTTTTACCTTTTACTTGAACGTCTTCTATAGTCTTTTTATTGAAGTTCATTATATTCACCTCTTAAATAATATTTTATAATTACCTTTAATATAAACAAAAATCATTTATATGTTAAAGTAGTCTGGCCTCATAGCTTTAACTATAAAACCAGACCCTTTTATATAATCAGTCTAAATATTTAATTTTAAAAATTACTTAGAAACTAAGCATTTTAAAGTTCTGATTAATTGGTTAGTGTATGAAGCTTCGTTGTCATACCATGAAGCAACTTTAACTAATTGTTGTCCGTCAACTTCCATTATTTTAGTTTGAGTAGCATCGAATAATGATCCGAAGCTTATTCCGATAACGTCTGATGATACTATTGGATCTTCAGTGTATCCGAATGATTCGTTTGAAGCAGCTTTCATAGCAGCGTTTACTTCTTCTACTGTTACTTTTTTATCTAAAGTACAAACTAACTCAGTTAATGAACCAGTTATTACAGGTACTCTTTGAGCGTTTCCGTCTAATTTACCAGCTAATTCTGGGATAACTAAACCGATAGCTTTAGCAGCTCCAGTTGAGTTTGGAACTATGTTAGCAGCAGCAGCTCTAGCTCTTCTTAAGTCTCCTTTTTTGTGTGGAGCATCTAAAGTGTTTTGGTCATTAGTGTAAGCGTGGATTGTAGTCATGAAACCTTTGTTTAATCCGAAGTTATCATTTAAAGCTTTAGCCATTGGAGCTAAGCAGTTTGTAGTACATGAAGCACCTGAGATAACATCTTCGCTTCCATCTAATATGTCGTGGTTTACGTTGTAAACAACTGTTGGTAGGTCGTTTCCAGCAGGAGCTGAGATAACAACTTTTTTAGCACCAGCAGTTAAGTGAGCTGAAGCTTTCTCTTTTGATGCGAAGAATCCAGTACACTCTAATACTACGTCTACTCCTAATTCTCCCCATGGTAATTCAGCAGGGTTGCTTTTAGCAGTTACTTTGATTTCTTTTCCGTTAACTACGAAAGCTCCTTCTTTAACTTCTATTTCACCATTGAATCTTCCTTGTGCTGAATCGTATTTGAATAAGTGTGCTAAAGTCTTAGCATCAGTTAAGTCGTTGATTGCTACAACCTCAAACTCAGGGTTGTCGATCATTAATCTTAACGCTAATCTTCCTATTCTTCCAAATCCGTTAATAGCTACTTTTACCATTATAAATACCTCCTAAAAGATGTTGTTTTTTATATATAAAATATTTAAAAATATTTTAAACAAAGTTATTTTTAGAGATTTCATATTTTTTTATTCATCTCTATTTAAAAAATTTAAAATTTCATTAGCTGCTCCTTCATCAGTAATAAGAACGGCATTTTCATTGCCATAAACAGTAGTTAAAATAGCTTCTGCTTTATTCTTACCACCAGCTACAGCTATGTGATTTTTTATTTTTCTAAGATCATTTATTGTAACCCCTAAAGTTGGCATTACATAAACAACTTCTGACTTATCATTAAAGTAGCATCCAAAAGCTTCTCCTATAGCACCTAAATCTAATAACTTTATTATTTGATCCTTAGGCACTCCTCTTTTGTTAGCCATCTTTTTAGCCTGACCTATACCATATATTAGCATATCTGCATTTTTAATATTTTGTATAAGTTCCTTCATATCTTCCTGCTTCATTAAAGCATCCATTACTTCTTTGCTTATATTATCAGGAACATGAAGCATTTTATAGGTTCCATTTAACTTTTTAGCTAAATTTGCAGCTAATGTATTTGACTGCGTCTCAACCTTCTTACCCATACCACCTCTTGCAGGCACCACTAACACATTTTTTAGGTTTGCCATTTCTGGTAATTCGTCTATAACTTCTTTTACAGTACTTCCACCAGTAACAGCAATAGTATAGCCATCTTTAATGATATTCTTAGAATAATTTGCAGCGGCTTTTCCAAGCTCTTTTATAGTGTTTTCATCCTCACTGCAATCTCCTGGAACAACAATTACATTTCTTACATGAAGCATATCACATAATTGCTTCTCAAGATTAGATAGCCCTTTTATTTCATGTATAAATCCCTTTAAAGATTCTAACATGAACTCTCCTTCTTGGGTTACAGACATACCTGGAGTGTTTATTTGTATAAGGTTTTGAGATTTTAAAAAACCTATTTCTGTTCTTACAATTCTTTCACCTAAATTTAAATTGTTTGCCAAAGCTCTTCTACCTATTGGCTGATTATAATAAATTGTTCTGATTATATTGTATCTTTTAACTAATAGTTCTACCATTTCAGGAACTATTATCTTTTGCAATTTTAAAATCTCTAGCAAATCTAACAACTCCTTTGGACACTCTAAGTCCCACTCGCTTCTCAAATGTCCCGCACGTTTATTATAAAACATATTAAGAAAAAATTAAAGGGTTTTTAGAAAATTTTTTCTTATTTTTTTAAAAAATATAAAAAAATATAGAGATATTACCCAGTCTCTCTATATTTTCACTGAAAATAAGCACTTTATAACCTCATTTACCACAAGATAGAAATTCTTTTCTATTTTAAAATCTTTTTCTCTTGCTAGATGACTTTATGCCTAACTCTTCTCTGTATTTTGCCACAGTTCTTCTTGAAATAGCCATTCCTTTTTCTTTTAAAATTTCGCTTATGGCTTGATCTGATAAGGGCTTCCTTTTATCCTCTTCCTTAATTACTTCTTCTAAAGCCTTTTTTATATTTATAACTGTAACATCTTCTTCTCCATGACTCTTTTCCTTATTACTTATTGAGTTTACAAAAAGATCCTTTATCTTTATTGTTCCCATGGAAGTTAAAATATACTTATCTCTTATGGCTCTTGAAATAGTTGATTCATGCATTTCTAGCTTCTCAGCTATTTCTTTTAAAGTCATAGGTTTTAAATATTTTTCACCCTTCTCAAAATAATCCTTTTGCTTTTCAAGTATTTTTTGGAGAACTTTGTGTAGAGTGCTTTTTCTTTGTTCTATACTTTTAATTAAAAACATAGCTTTATCTATTTTTTCCTTTACATACTCTGTAGCCTCTTTATCATTAGTACTATCTTTTAATATATCTTTATATAAAGGGTTAACTGAAAGCATAGGTAAAACTCCATCCTTCATTAATATAAGGAATTCTCCATCTATCTTTCTTATTTCCGCATCAGGAATTATAAATCCCACCTCATCACCAGTGTAAAAGCCTCTTGATGGTTTTGGTTCTAAAGTTTTTATTAAATCTCCATAATCTTGTGCTTTTTTAGGAGTAATGTCTAAATCCTTTGCAATAACTTGATATCTATTATCTGCTAAATCGTCTAAATGATTATCTATAATCTCTTTAACTATAGGGTCATTTTCACCTTTTCTTTCTAACTGAATTTCTAAGCATTCCTTTAAATCTCTTGCCCCTATACCAGCAGGTTCTAAGTTTTGAATAACTATTAAAGCCCTATTAAAAGTCTCTTCAGAACACTCTAGCTCATTCATTAATTCTTCTTTTTTTATATCTAAATATCCCTTTTGATCTAAACACTCGACCATATAACTACATACACTTCTCATATATTCGTCTATGGGTAGTTCTAATATTTGACCTTCTAAATAATCTGTTAAAGATTCTGGCTTACTTATGAAAGTAAAAGGTGATATTCCTTCCTCATCATATTCACCATAACTTTGAGAACCATAGTTATCTGACTCTAAATATTTTACTAACTCTTTATATTCTAATCTATCTTGCTCTTTTGATACCTCTTTAATATCCTCATACTGAGCTTCTAATACAGGATTTTCTGAAAATTCTTTTTCAATATATTCTCTTAAATCATATGTTGACATTTGCAAAAGTTTTATTGAAAGTTGCATTTGCTGGGTCATAATAAGCTTTTGCTCTTGGGTTAAATTCAAATTAAAATCCATTAACATATATATATCACCTAAAATTATCTAATTCTAACCTATTACTTTTATCTTTTAACCTTTCTTATATAATTATCCATCAAATAAAATTATTTTTCAATAATTTAAAATTTTAGCTAATTATAAAAGAAAGGCATATACCAAAATAATTTTTAATAAAACTTACAAAACTTCTTAGGAAAATCTAATGATTTTAAGAATATTTTTTAAGTTTTATTAAGCTTTGATAAATGCCCTTACTATTTTTATATTTAATTTAAATAATATTTCCTATTTTTATTATAGGAGTTTTTATTTTTCTCTTTATATCTTCTAAAGAATTATTTCTTAAAATAAATAATAAAGCTGTAGCAGGTCCTGCTGATTTTCTTAAATAATCACCTTCATAGGATAAGTTTATCCTTATTTTATTACTCTTTTCTAATTCACTTATTTCATGAATAATCCCCTTTGATCCAATAGGTAATATATCTTTAACATCCTTATTATCCATTAAAATCTTAAAGTCTTTAAAAGTAACGATTTCTCCAATATTATTATTTATATCCTCTAAAACTTCTTGTCCAACTTTAGGTATTCCTAATAAACAAATGGAATCTCCCTTTTCAAAATTAACCTTTAAGTTTTCTTCTTTTTCTCCTATTATAGTTAATCCCAAAAAGGTTTGAATAGTTTTAAAGTTATCCTCTGTGCTTCCTGTTACACACTCTGATAAATTGGATTTTTCATAGAAAAAGTCCTCAGCATTATACTCTTTTATGGCTCTATTGATTCCTTGTATTATTTTTTCTCCTCCATTATTCATAGACATACCCAAGTTATTAACTATTACTAATGGTTTTGCCCTAAAAGCTAAAAGCTCAAAAAGACATACTCTAGCTGAGAAATATGATACAATCTCATTTTCGGCTTTTACAAAGTCTCCTTCATTTTCACCAATTCCACCACAACTATCGCAAGCTATTACTAGTTTATTTTTTTCATTTTCTAATACAGTTAAGTCTCTAAACTTGTATATTTGCATTTTTTAATCCCTTACTTACTATAAATGCTATAACTATATTAACTAAGCTTGCTAAAGTAAGTGGTAATCCTAAAAGTTTTAAAAAGTCTACAGGATTCATTCCTCCTAAAACAAAATACATAAATACTCCTGTTATAAAAGTAAATCCTATTCCATTTAAAAGAGTACCAACAATTCCTGCTAAAATTACTTTTCCTCTGTTAAATATTATTGATGTTATGTATACAACAACAAACATTTCTAATGCTACTAAAATATGTACTGGTAAACTTAAAGGAAATCCTGTTCTTAAAGCTACAAATAAATGAGCTAAAAGTCCTATTATTCCTCCAACTACAGGTGATATTATTATTCCCCCAACAAAAGCTGGCATTGAATCTAATGCTATACTAGAGAATATAGGGAAGTTAGCTAATATAACACTTATTGCTATAAGTATAGCTGAAAAACACAAACTCTTAACATCTAATCTCTTTTTTTCCTTAGTAAAATTCATAATTATTTTACCCTCCTAATTAATATTATTTTCCTTCTCTCTACATTATAAGGCATCTATTAACTAGTAAGTTATACTTTTAATATTAAATAAAATTTCATACCCAACAAAACATAAATTATAATTTCAATTTTTCATAATTATACTAAAACATAATATCTTTGTATAACCTTAGAATAATTGATCCTTAATTAAATAGAGTTAAAATTTTTAATTAGAAATCTCTATTTCTAATTAATCTTTAGAAAAGCTTATACTCATTCTTTCTGTAAATATTTTTTCAAAATAAAAAACTGGTACGGATAACTATCCCCACCAGTTAAAATAATTTACATACTTTTAAACTTATATAATGCTTCCCTCCGAAACAATAAGAATAGCATACTAGGCAGGTCTCCTGGCTAATAAATCATCCTAAAACAATCCTTTCCATGACTATTTATCACAGTGGCTTTTTGTTCTCGTCCTTATCAACAGTAGCGGGGGCTGCAGTTTTTAACTTTCCCTATTAAGTTACTAAACACCTAATGCTCTTATTTTATTTTCACTTTATAATTACACACTTATATACCTTTTGTCAACCTTCATATTTATATTGCTTTTACTTAATATTAAAATTTTCAACCTCATCTAAGGTCTTTGGCACATTAAATTCTCCCTGTATAATAGAAGTTCTATATTGTTCTACTTTATCTAAAACTTCTTTAGAAACTAAATTGCTTGTTGTCTTAGCTATCTCAATTCCATTATCCTTAAGCCCTATTTCCATTTTATTCTTTGGGCCAGCTTTAAAATCACTATTTATAACTTCTTTTGCTGTAGTATATACTGCATCATCTAGATTCTTTATCATTGATGATAATATAACATCAGCATACTCTGGAAATCTTTCTGCCCAATCAATATCAGCTCCAATAGCATACTTTCCTTTTTCCTTAGCAGCTTTAAAAAGTCCTTTTCCAGCTTCTCCTGCTGATTCAAATATTATATCTGCCCCTTCATCATACATTTTTTTAGCTATATCATTTGCTTTCTTTTGATCATTAAAGTTTCCTATGTACTGAACTAAATTTCCTTTTCTTATATTTTTATAGGCTTCCTCATTTGAAACCTTTAGTCCAGCCATAAATCCTGATAAAAATGTTTCTATTAATTCTTCCTTTATTGCACCTATAAAACCTACCTTGTTTGTTTTAGTAGTATTACCAGCTATTATTCCCATTAGAAATGCACCTTCTTCATCCTTAAAATCTATAGATTTTACATTTGGAAGGTCTGATACAGTATCTACTATAGCAAAGTTTTTATCTGGATAATCTTTAGCCACATTATTTAAACTCTCTAGAAATTTAAAGGCTGAAGCAAAAGTTAAGTCATTATTTTGAGCTGCTTCTCTAAGTCTCTTCTCATAATCCTCTGATGAATTAGTATCAAAAACTTCTATTCTAGCACCATATTCTTTTTTTATTCTCTCTAATCCATCTACAGCTAAGTCAGTAAAATAATTTTCCTCATTAGAAAAGTCATCTTTTACTAAAGCAAAATTATAAACTTGTTTTTCTATAACATCTACTTTTTTTAAAGCTGATGAATTGTTTGCACCACACCCAGCAATTATTGAAGTTACTCCTAAAAGCAAAGCCAAAACTTTAAACGTTTTTTTTAATTTCATTTTTAGTCCTCCTATTTTTTTAGTCAAAATTATTATTTCTTTAAGTAAGAAAATTTATGTAAAAAAAAGAAACTCCCTTAGGAGTTTCTTTTAATATTCTTCTACATAAAATAATGCACAAACTTTAGGACCAGAATGAATTGCTACTGAACATCCTAGAGGAAGTTTTAAATATTCAATATTATTATTTTCTAAATATTCCTTTATAGGTAAGTAAATGTCCTCATTTTCAAGTTCAACTAATATAATAGGCTCTCCTTCTTTTTTAGGGATTGAATCAAATTGTTCAATCATAGCCTTTACCATCTTTTTAGTTCCTCTTATTTTTCCTTGAACATTCATTTCCCCATCTAGTACATTAAGCATAAGTTTTATGCCTAAGGCATTAACAAATAAAGCTTTCCCTTTTGAAAGTCTTCCCCCTCTTACTAAGTTGTCCAAACTTTCAAAGGCTATAGTACTTTTAATATGATTCCTGTATTCTAAAATTTCTTTTTCTAAATCCTCTAAAGTTATTCCTGATTCTATTAATCTAGCTGCTTTTAATACAATTAATCCAAGTCCAACTGTTACATTTCTTGAATCTATTACAACTATATCATCACTTTCTAACTCAGCTTTAGCTAAACATGCTGATTGATAAGTACCACTCATATTAGATGATATATGTATAGATATAACTTTGTATCCCTCTTCTAAGTAACCCTTATATTTCTCTATAAATCTAGTTGGAACTATTTGAGCTGTAGTTGGAAGAGTATCTTCTCTTTCAATTCTCTCCATCATAGAGTCTACTTTTATTTCAACTCCATCTAAATAGCTCTCTTCTCCAAAGTTTATTAACATAGGCATTACGTCTATGTCATACTTTTCTATAATCTCCTTAGATAAGTCACAGGTACTATCTGTTATGATCTTTATTTTATCCAAAATATATTTCCCCCTTATTTCATGTTTGGAAATCCAATTTGTCTTAAAGCTTCATAAGCTATAATAGCTACTGTGTTTGATAAATTCAAACTCCTAGTAGTTGTATTTATCATTGGTACTTTTATTCCATGGTGAGCATTATGAACGTCCTCTGGAACTCCAGCTGACTCTCTTCCAAACATTATAAAAGCTCCCTCTTCATACTTTACTTCATCATAATGATCCTCAGCATGAGTTGTTGATAAGTAAATTTTCTTATCTCCATACTTTTTCATAAAATCTTCATAACTTTCATGAATTTCAAGATCTAATTGACTCCAATAATCTAATCCAGCTCTTTTTAAATGTTTATCATCTATAACAAAGCCCATAGGTTTTATTATATGAAGCTTTGAATTTGTTAAAACACATGTTCTTGCTATATTACCAGTGTTTTGTGGTATTTCTGGTTGATATAATACTATATTAAGATTCACCTTTGTCCCTCCAAATAAATGTAAAAAATTATAAATTTTTAAGTTAAGTCACAAGTATATGATATTATCTAATGAAATAAAATGCAAGTTAATCATTCTTTAATACAAATTCATATATTACCTTTGCTACCCCATTTTTATCATTACTTTCAGTTATATAATCTGCTTTTTCCTTTAAAGAATCTATGGCATTTCCCATAGCAACACCTAAGCCTGCATAAGTAATCATAGATAAGTCATTTTCATTATCACCTATACATATAATCTCTTCTCTTTTTATCTTATATTCCTCTGCTAAAGCCTTTACAGCCCTTCCCTTTGATACCCCTTTATTATTTACTTCTAAGGCATATCTTCCTGATTGAGTAATTTCATAATTACCTTTTTTAATTAAATTTTCTCTTATTTTCTTTAGCTTTTTAGTATTTAATTCTATTATTATACACTTACCTATGTTATTGCTTTTAAAGACCTTTCTCCACTCTTCTTTTTCTTTCACATAAATATTCTTAACTCTATATTTTTCAGGTATTTTTTTATTCAAAATAATATCACATAAATATTTTCTAAATCTTGATGGCCAATACACACTATCCCTTGAATGAAAACTAGGAACCCCTTTATACTCTTTACATATGCTCATAATATCCATACATTGATTTTCATCTAAAACATCCTTTGATATTATAACTTCCTTATCTTCATCAATTACCCAAGCTCCATTATTAGCTATTACAGCACAGTTTACTCCTAAAAATTCTGAAAAATATATTGCATTTTTAGGATTTCTTCCTGTGCATATTATTATGTGTACTCCTTTTTCATAAGCTTTTTTTAATGCAATTCTATTTTCTTCACTTACAACTTTCTTTGAATTTAATAATGTACCATCCATATCTATACATATCATTTTATACTTCATAAATTCTCCTCCCAAAATAAAAGGAGAGAGTTAATTTATTAACCTCTCCCCCTTTTAGCATATTAAATTTATTTTATGGCTTAAGTTTTAAAATAAATTTTTAATTCACTTTAAAACTAAAAATTATTTATTTTATCTTTTAATTTATTCCTGCATTTTACTGCGCTGGTGGTGTTTGCCCTGCATTAGGTGTTTGAGGTGTTGCATCAGGTGCTTGATTTGTAGCAGGTTGTGATGTTGATGGCTGAGTTGCCTCTTGTTTTGGCTCCTCTGGCTTTGCAGTAGCTGGCTGTTCTTGTTTTGGTGCTTCTTGCTTTGGTTGCTCAGCTTTTTTTGTTCCAACCTTTATAATTTCATCCTTTTGTTTATATACATCATGTCCTATTAATTTCTTATCTATTTCTTTTCCATTTTGATAAGTTACTAAATATCCTGATGACTTATATCCTGTAACTGGTCTTTGCTCAACAACTTTTTGTCCCTCTGGCAAATTAGGATCATCAACTGTTTTAACTGATGGTTTTAGAGTTTCATTTACTACAGTTTGTAATTCATAAGTTTTTCCATCCATACCTTGTACATTTCCATATATATTAAATGTTACATGTTTATTACTTGTATATCCTTGTATATATATTGGGAAATCATAAGGGTTTTTAAATTGATAGTCTAAAGATCCCCATGAAACTGTAGCATCTTCACTTGGGCCTGAATAAGTAGTTGTCATACTATGATTATGTCTCTCTGTTGGCATTATTCCAGCTCTTAAAACAGCTCTGTATAATGTTGTAGAAACTTGACAGATTCCTCCACCAGTAACCATTACTACTTTATTTCCTACGTAAGCCGCTCCATCTCTATATCCCTTAGCTGTGGTTCTTTCCCCTAAAGTATTATTATAACTAAATGTATCTCCTGGCATTAAAATAGTTCCATTAACCGTTTTAGCTGCAATTTCAACATTAGCACTTCTATTAGCATCTGAGCTTGTATAACTTGTTGTAAAACTTCCTATAACGCCGTCTATTTTTGAAAGCATTTCCTTAGTTATTTTTGGTTTTGTAACCTCTACAGGTACTTCCACAACTGAATTATCCTCTGGATTTGCATTTATAGCTTCTTTTACTAAAGAAACCATTTTATCTTCTTCTATGGCTCTTCCATCTTCGCCTTCTATTACACTTATATTACTACCATTTATACTTATGGTAGCATTTTTAGCATTTTGATTTACCATTTCAGTAAGTTTTTTCTCATAATCTGTTAACTTAGATTCATCATATTTAAAATCTAAATTTAATTCCTTTTTATCTTTTCCATTTATAAGGTTATTTTTCTCAAAAAGATTTAAATCTTTTCCATAATTCATAGCTTCATTAACAGTTTCATCTATATTATATTCTGGTGATAAATCAGAATATTTTATTTCAATACTTTTATCTGCCGCCTGAACTTTTATAGTTTTATGTTCTACAGGTTCTTTTACATCCTTCTCTAAAACCTCAATGGCCTTTTCCTTTGTCATTCCTGATAAATTTACATTTTCAACATATACGTTAGGATATATCTTATCATTCCACTCTTCAACTTTTTTCTGAATACTAACTATATATGCAACAATAGAACCTATTATAATTGCTAATACAATAACTATTGATATTATTATTTTCTTTTTGCTTTTAAGTAAGCCTGTGCTTGATTTCTTCTTTTCTTCTTTCACAATTACTCTCCTCTCTAAAACCTTCTAAAAAAACTATAATCTAAATATTACTAAAAATTATTACAATATAATAACATTTCTTATTATAACAAAATTTTTATAGCTTTTGGAGAAAAATTAAATAGAGCTAAAAAAATTTAACTCTATTTAACATAAAAACCAATCTATCCTAGGAATTCACCATTATTATCTAAAACATATTCAGTTCTTTCTTTCGAAAAATCTCCAGTAATATCAAAAGCTTCTATTGATATTCTTATTGGCTTTCCTTTTGGAAGATAAAATCTACTTTTATCAATTACAATTTTAGTTGCTTTTCTTGGTAATGTTCCTGCATAATTATCATTTACAAAAACATTATATCCATTTAAATCATCCTCTTTATTAGCTGTCCAATTAACAAATATTTTATTACCAGATATATATGCGTTTAGTCCAGTAACTGCAGAAGGTGGCATTAAACTATCTATGCTATTTGGCCCCCAGTTTAAATCTACCGGACTTCCAACTCCATCTAATTTTCCTTCATCAGTAAATTGCCACATAGTCCATCTCTTCCATCCTCCAACATTTGGTGGAATCCTTGGATTAGAAGGAATTCTAGTGTACATAGCAATCCATAAAGGCATATCACTTAAAGGGTATCCCTTTCCTGGAACTTTAAAATCATCATAGAGACCTATGAAGAATAATCCTGTATATAACATTAATCTTCTTCTAGTTTTTTCTTCAAATCTATCTCTAAATCTATCAATCCAATTTACAAGCTCTGTAGTAGTTAAGGATTTATCTGTAGGAGTTTCCACATCTAATACTGGAAATAGATCTCCATAGTCCCCATCTCCAAAACCCTGTTGCAAAACATCAATAAATTGATCTGCTTGAATAACAGCACTATCTAAATCCTTAGAAGGTTTAGCAAAATGATATGCACCACATGGAATTCCTAATCTTCTGCACTCTTTTGCAAACTCTAAAAACTTATTATCAATTCTTAGTTTACCTGTTCCAGAGCCTGAAGCTCTTAAATAAATAAAATCTGAATTTTTAGCTAGTGTTAAGAAATTAACATCTCTGCTAAATTCATTTAAATCTGGACCAAATGTACTTAATGGATTTTTATCTTGCATTAATACTCTCCCTGCAAAGTAGTTCTTACTATATAAAATATAATATTACAGGGAAAGTTGTTACTAAATAAAATTATTCTCTATTAACCTTTAAAGATTTTTCTATTATTGTATCTAAAAGTTCTTCAAAACTCATATTTATTCCTGCTGCACTTTTAGGGAATAAACTATTCTTTGTCATACCAGGTAATGTATTTACTTCTAATACATATGGAATATTATCCTTTACTAGCATGTCTACCCTAGCATATACATCACACTTTAATAACTTGTAAGTTTCTAAAGCCATTTTTTCTACTTCTTTATGAAGATCTTCATTTAATTTAACTATAAATTCATCTGCTCCTCCATCTTCATACTTTGAAGCTATATCAAAGAATTTTCCCTTTGGTTTTATAGCTAAAACAGGTAACATTTTTCCATCAATTATAGGACAAGTTATCTCATCACCTTTAATGTATTCTTCAATCATTACTTCTGTATCATATTTTAAGGCTTCTAACACAGCATCCTTAACTGCTTCTTTAGATTCAACTAAAGTTGTAGCAACTGATGATCCCCCATTATTAGGTTTTATAAATACTGGATAACCTAAATTTTCTATTTTTTCATAGTCTATTTCATCTACTGATGAAACCATTACCCATCTTGCTGTTCTAACATTTCCAAAGGCTAAAATTCTCTTTGTCATGTCCTTATCCATACATATAGCACTACTTAATGGACCACATCCTGAAAATGGTATTCCTAAAGTTTTAAGAACAGATTGAACAGTTCCATCTTCACCAAATTTTCCATGTAAAGCTAAAAGAGCAAAATCAATTCCTTTAACCTTCTCTATTAAATCTTCTTTTTCATTTAAAACTATAGGAATAGCTTCATATTTATCTTTATCTAAGGCATGAACTACAGAATTGCCACTTTGTATTGATATCTCTCTTTCTGAAGAAATGCCTCCCATTATTACTCCAACTTTCATATTTTTACCTCCAAATAGAAATAATTAAGGACTTGTCTTTTTTAAACAAGCCCTTAATATTATATCATTATCTTTTTAAAATAGAAAGTTTATGAAATCATTTAAACTTATTAAATCTCCTAATATATTTCATAAATATCAGCAAACTCTATTGATATTTTTTCAACCTCTGTTTTATAATCTAAGCTTCCATTTTCGCAAACATCATTCTCCAATTTCACATTAGGTAGTAATATTGAAAATTCACTACCTGATTCATTACTTTCTCTTAAGAAAACTTTTCCTTCATGTAATTCCACTAAGGATTTAACCAAGGATAATCCTATTCCACTTCCTTCTTTATTTCTATTTAAGGATTTATCATTTTGTATAAATCTTTCAAAAATAAATTCTTTCATGTGTGATGGAATTCCTATACCTGTATCCTTAACCCTTATATCTACCCAAGTTTCATCTGCAAAAATACTAACTTCTATTTTTCCACCTGGCTCTGTAAATTTTATGGCATTAGATAATAAATTTAAAATTATTCTCTCAATTTTATCTGGGTCACATCTTATCTCTAATTCCTCACAATTAGTATCAAAGATTATATCTATATTCTTAGATTCTACATAAGGAATTACAGACATAGTTATATCTTCTGTAAGCTTTATTATGTCATAATTAATAAAGTCCATCTTAATAAAACCAGAGTCTATTTTTGTTATATCTATAAGATTATTTACAAGCCTTAACATCCTAAAACAATTTTGTTTTAAAGTTTTTTCATACTTATCATATAAATTAGCAAAGTTTGCCTTATTCTTTTTACTAGTGTTTAAAAGCTGTATGCATGAATATATTATGTTAATAGGAGTTCTAAGCTCATGAGATAAATTTGCAAAAAACTCACTTCTAACCTTGTCATATTGCTTTATTTCTTCAAATTTATTCTTTAATATTTCTATTTCTCTTACATCCTCTATATTTCTAGCAACTCTTACCCATCCTAAGGTATTATTTTTATTATCCTTAATTCTACTAGAAATGGATTCTAATTGAACCAACCCTTTTTTAGATCTTACCTTATCTATTGTTAAAATCTTATCTTCATTAAAATATTTGCTGTCTATTATATTTAAATTAGATTCAACTAATAATAAATCATAATAATTTTTTCCTATTAATTCTTCTTCACTATATCCTAAAACATCTATTACTGCTTTATTTACATAGCTTATTTTTCCTTCAACATCAATTGTAAATATTAAATCTTTTATATTTTCAGTAACTCCTCTAAGCCTTTGCTCCTCTAATTTTAAATTTTTCTCCATTTTGTATTCTTCTGTTATATCATTAATTCTAAGTACATAATAAAGATTTTTTTCTTTTTTTATTCTCTGAAGATTTACTTTTACAACTTCATCCTCTTCATTTAACTTTATTATACCTTTCCATTCCTTAGAATTTCTAAGCACACTTTCTATACAAATTATATTTTTATCATATAAAAATCCTTTAATTTGTTTTTCTAAATCAATATAAGTTTTATTTTCTCTATTTTTAGGTGATATTCTCTTACTTCTACATTTTTCATTTGCATAAAGAACTTTTAAATTGTTACTAAGTACTACAACTTCACTATTACAATCAAATTCTATTAGGTTAAAAAATGCACTTAGTTCTTCTTGCATAAAATTTTTATTTTTTATAACTTGAAGTAAATCAAAAAACATACCAAATACAAAGCTCATAAATGATATAAAATTAAAAAATACAATGTTTATTTTTATAAGATTATTATTAGTTATACTTAAAGAAAGGCCATAAACTAATTTTAATAACATAAGTGAAGCACTTATCATTATTACTAAATAAGTTATTTCTCTAAATTGAAAAATTCTAACTAAACAAAATATTATACAAGATATATATGTTAAAACTATTAAAACTAAAGTTAAATTATATATAAAATTATATGTATATATTCCTATGTTATAATTAACATTTAATATTTGTAATATAATCGTTACCAATATTACAAATACTAAGGTTAATTTTTTATATTTCCTTATAAAAGCATCAAAATTTTCAAGGCATAAAACAGCTAAAAGTAGTAATATCCCTCTAAATAACAAACTAAATAAATTCAAGTCATAAACCTGATTTTCAACTATTTTTCCTGTTAAGACTATAAAAATCATTTCAGTAATAATACTTACATAAACAAGGGATATACCAAAGAACTCTTTTCGTTTAAGTCCTCTATAATATATAAAGCATATAGATAATATCATAATACAAAGAATTATTTGAGTCATTACTATAATTTCTTCAGCAGCATAAACTACACTTACATCCTTAAACAAATCTCTATTTAAGGCACAAATTAAATTTAACCCTTTTATAAAAAATAAACTAAGTAATATTACTGTGACTATTGCTATTCTTTTTAATGTTTTCTCTTTAATACCTAAATTGTTAAAAAGTCCAATTAACATATCTAAATTTTCCCCATTCTTATTTAGCATAGTACTTCTATTATATATTAAATAAATATTTAAAATAAGTAAAAATACCTCTTTTTTCAAAAATTTATTCATTTCTTCATAAAATTACTATATATTATTAATATTGACCTATTTATTTTTAACATCTAAAATGTTATTATAAAAATTTCAACAATTTAATAGGAGGATTAAATGAATAATAAAACAAAAGGTATAATTTTAATAACCATATCAGCACTTAGTTTTGCTCTTATGAGTACATTTGTAAAATTATCCGGTGATTTACCATCAATAGAAAAAAGTTTCTTTAGAAACTTAGTTAGTTGTTTTGTGGCATTTTATTTAGTGAAAAAAGATAATGCCTTACTTTTTGGACACAAGGAAAATAGACTTGCTCTTATAGGACGTTCTGCCTTAGGAACCTTAGGAATTTGGGCTAATTACTATGCAATTGATAGATTAATATTATCAGATGCTACTATTCTTAATAAATTAAGTCCGTTTTTCGTTATTATATTTTCTTATTTATTCCTAAAAGAAAAATTAAAACCAATTCATATAATATGTCTTTTAGCTGCATTCTCTGGAGTTTTATTTATAGTTAGACCTTCTGGGAATTTAGCAAGTAACTTTATTCCTGCTATAATTGGACTTTGTTCAGCAGCCTTTGCTGGAGGTGCTTATACCTTTGTTAGATACTTAGGTGGTAAAGAAAAGGGAGCTACTATTGTTTTCTTCTTTTCTTTCTTCTCAATAGTAACTACTTTTCCTATTATGTTATTTCAATTTGAAACCTTTAGCTTAGAACAATTTGTATTTTTAATTCTTGCAGGGGTTGCCGCTTCTTGTGCTCAATTTGCATTAACAGCTGCCTATAAATATGCTCCAGCAAGAGATATTTCAATTTATGACTATACTCAAGTTATTTTCACAGCCTTAATAGGCTTTGTATTATTTGGAGATATACCAGATAAAATATCCCTAATAGGATATGTCTTAATTTTATTAGCATCTTTTTCTATATTTTTATATAATAAAAAAGAAGCTAGCAAATAAAAAAAAGCTACACTATTTTGTGTAGCTTTTTATCTATTATTTTTAAAATAATCACAGTATTTATTTATCTTACATATATCACATTTAGGCTTTCTAGCTATACAACATCTTCTCCCGTGAAAAATTAAAAGATGATGGGTTAAGGACCATTCTTTTTTAGGTAATTCTTTTTGAAGTTGTTTTTCAGTTTCAAGTACATTATCTGAATGTGCTAAGCCAATTCTATTTGAAACTCTAAATACATGAGTATCTACTGCAATAGATGGAACTCCAAAGGAATTTGATAAAACCACATTGGCAGTTTTTCTTCCAGCCCCAGCTAAAGAAGTTATTCCTTCCATAGTTTTAGGAACTTCTCCACCAAAATTTTCTTTTAATTGATGAACCATCATAATTAAATTTTTAGCTTTATTTCTATAAAGTCCTATTTGCTTTATTCTATCCTCTAGTTCCTCTTGACTTATAGTTAAAAAAGATTCTACATCTGGATAGTCTTTAAAAAGCCCTTTAGTTACCTCATTAACCTTTTTATCCGTAGTCTGTGCTGATAAAATAGTAGCAACTAAAAGTTGAAAGGGAGTTTCATAATTTAGCTCACATTTAGCATCTGGATACTCTTCTTTTAATATTTCTAATACCTCTTTAGTTCTCTTTTTCATAGTATATCCCCCTAATCCTTATATACCCCTCTATAATCTTCTGGTAAAAGATTGGCTATATTTTTCATAAGGTAATTTAAAGCCCTTTCTTCATACTCATGCTTTCCTTCATCTTTTTCTTTTTTTGGAAGGTCAATAGGAGTTCCAAACTTTATGTTAACCTTTGAATGATGAAACTTTTCTGCTCCCATATTTTCATCATTTATTGGCATAAGCTTTTCAGTTCCAGTCATTCCAAAAGGTACTATTTTGGCCTTTGTTAATCTTGCTATAAGTATAATTCCCTTTTTAGCTTCTATCATTTTTGCATTTCTACTTCTTGTTCCTTCTGGGAAAATAACTATATTTTCTCCACCCTTAACAGCCTTAACAATTTTGCTTAGGGATTCTCTGTCTGCTGAATTTGGCTTTATTTTTATATTTTTAACTAATCTTGTACCTATATTAGTTAAAGCCTCATCATTTAGCTTTACTCCAGCAATAAAATATGGATCATATTCTTTTTGTAAAACCTTATCTAAAACTAATCCATCTGCATTACTTAAATGATTTCCTATAAATATAAATGGACCCTCTTCCTTCTTTATTTTATCAAGTCCATAAACATTAAGGTCAGCATATTTATTTAAACATCCACCGATTAACTTTCCTGCTATTGGTTTAAAAATACTATCCGGTAATCTAACTAATATATTAGCTCCTATACGAGTAAACATAACTTTACCTCCTGTATCAAATTTTAACAATATATTATTATACATCATAAAAATTTAAAAGTCTATTTCTAAAATTTTTAAGACTTTCAGAATTTAATTGATAGTTTGATATATCTTCCTTATTAATTAAGACCTTTTTAATCATTATATTCCTTAAAATTGTATTTTTACCTCTCCATCCACAAGAAGTCTTTTTAAAAGTTTCATTAAATTCTTTTTTACTTATTTGATGAAAATCTTCAAAAGAATCCTTTTGCATAAAAGTAAGAGGTTTAAAATCTTCTATATTTGTATAAGTTATTTCCTTATTATATGGACACTCTTTTTGACAGCTATCACATCCAAATATTCTTCCCTTCATAAGTTTTAAATATTTATCTTCTATATCTTTTTTCTGAGTTATATAAGACATACATGAATTAGTATTTTTCATCTTACTTCTATTTAAAACCTTAGTTGGGCAATTTTTATAGCATATCTCACAGGTACCACATTCCTTATGAGTTCTTAATTCCTCTAAAGTTCTTTCTTCTTCACACTGAATTTCTAAATCCGTAATTATTTCTCCTAAAAACACATAGGAACCATACTTTTTAGTGATTAGCATATTGTTTTTACCTATGAATCCTATATTACCTAAGTATGCAATATATCTTTCAGGTAATGAATTACTATCAACTAAAGAAATTGCCCGTCCCCCTAAAGACTCTATATATTCGCTTATCTTCTTAAGGAAATTAGAGACAACATAATGATAGTCCATTCCTCTAGTATAAACTGAAAATCCATTATCAACATAGTCTTCATTATATAAATAAGGAAAAGCAATTGTTATTATGGTCTTCCCGTCTTCCATGTACACATTAGGATTCACTCTTTTCTCTATATCCTGTTCCTCAAACTCATTTTCAAACCCTTTATCTTTTCTTATATTGTACACCTCTTCAAGTTCTGAAAATCTTCTACACTTTACAAATCCCACAGTATCTAATCCTAAAGATTTACAAAACTCTAAAATCTTTTCCTTCAAAAATTATCACCTCAAACTAAAAAAGACTATATTAAATTTTTAGTTAGTAAATGTAAAACATATGGTTTTAATTTTTCTCTAACTAATAAAATTTATATATAGTCTTATTATAAACCAAATAATAAAAATTGGCATATTTATAAATTAATTTTTAATAACTGCTGGAATTCCAACAGCAGTTTTTCCCTTTGGAACATTCTTTAATACTACAGAGTTTGCTCCTATTTTTGCTCCATCGCCTATACTTATAGGCCCTAAAATTTTAGCTCCACATCCAATAATAACATTATTCCCTATAGTTGGATGTCTCTTACCCTTGTCCTTTCCAGTTCCTCCAAGAGTAACTCCATGATATATAGTTACATTATCTCCTATTTCTGCAGTTTCTCCTATTACAACACCCATTCCATGATCTATAAAAAGTCCTTTTCCTATTTTTGCCCCTGGATGAATTTCTATACCTGTAAAAAATCTTCCTAACTGAGAAATTAATCGTGCTAGAAAAAATAATTTTATCTTATATAGTCCATGTGCTATTCTATAAAATATCAAAACATGTATGCTTTGGTAAAGCAATAAAACCTCTAGTTTTGTTCTAGCCGCTGGATCATTTTTCATAACATTTTCTATATCATATTTTAAATTTTTGAACAAAATTTTCACTCCTACAAATTACTCATATAGCCCTGTTGAAAAATATTTTTCTCCTCCATCAGGTGCTATAACTAACACTTTTTTATCTTTTGCTATATTTTCTAAAATATCCTTTGCTCCTTTTAGTGCAGCTCCAGAAGATATACCTACTAAAACCCCTTCTTTATCAGCAAAGTTTTTTGCCATAGTGTATGCATCTTCATTTTTAACCTTTATTATTTCATCAACTACTGATGAGTCATATATCTTTGGTATGAATCCAGCACCTATTCCTTGAATTTTATGAGGACCAGAATTTTCTCCTGATAATACAGCTGAATCACTAGGTTCTACAGCAACTATTTTTATATTAGGATTATATTCCTTTAATTTTCTTCCTACTCCTGTAATAGTTCCTCCAGTTCCTACCCCTGCAATAAATACATCTAAGTCTGGAATATCTCTTATTATTTCTTCCGCAGTAGTTTCATAATGTTTTTTAGCATTAGCTTCATTTAAAAACTGTTGAGGCATGAAATATCCCTTTGTACTAGCTAACCTCTCTGCTTCTTCAATAGCTCCCTTCATTCCTTTGCTTCCTTCAGTTAAAATTATCTCTGCACCATAAGCTTTGATCATATCTCTTCTTTCTTTACTCATTGTCTCTGGCATAGTTATAATAACTTTATACCCTTTAATTTTACCAATCATAGCTATGGCAATTCCTGTATTTCCACTAGTTGGTTCTACTATAACTCCATTTTCTTTTAATAATCCATTTTTTTCAGCTTCTTCTATCATTCCTAAAGCTGCTCTATCTTTTATACTTCCTCCTGGATTAAATTTTTCAAGCTTAACAAATACATTATTCCCTTCAAATAAATTATTTGCTTTTAATATTGGTGTGTTTCCTATTAAACTTAAAAGACTGTTAAAAACCATATAAATTTCCTCCTTAAAAATATAATAAAAAGGCCTTACACTATTTAGAGACGAAGCTTTTTACTCCGTGGTTCCACTCTAATTAGGTAAAGACCTCACTTAATCAAGTACTATAAATACTCTATCACGTTAACGGGTGATACTCGAAAATTTCTACTTATAACTTTTCGAAATTCCTGTTCAAAAGCGCACTTCTTATAAAGCTTTGGTGAAAGATTTCCAGCCCCACTTTCTCTCTGTGACCTATCCTTATAATACTTTACTTTATCACAACATTTATCCGACTATTTTGATACGAATTATATACTTTATTATATTCTTTTATTAAAATTTGTCAACTAATCTGTGTACTTTTTCTTAAATTTTCTTTTTAAGTTGTTAGGAATTAATTCATCAACTATATCGTGAATAAGAACCATACCAACTAATTTTTCTTCATAGTCCACAACAGGAATAGATATTAAATCATACTTTGTTGATTTTTCTATGGCATCCTCTATAGTACTATCTATATTAACACTTATGGAAGATGTGTGCATAATTTCCTTAAGTCTCTTATTTTCTTCATTCATTATTAAATCTCTTAAAGTTACAACTCCATTTAATCTATCTTCTTCATCAGTTATATAAACATAGTACATAACTTCTTCATCTGCATCTAATTCTCTTAAAAGTTCTATAGTCTCTTTTACAGTAAGATCTAAATTAAAAGATATAAAATCCTTGTTCATTATACTACCTACAGATTCATCTGAATATCCCATAAGCTCTTTAACTTCTTCTGCGTCTTCATTTTCTAAGGCAATTAATACTTTTTCTCTTTCTTCCTCATCTAGTTCATCTATAATGTCTGCTATTTCGTCATTTGGAATATTTTCAAAAAGCTCTGCAGTTTTAGAATGGGAAAGTCCCTTTATTATACTACTTTGTACTTCTGGTTCTATTTCTTCTAAGGTATCTGCAGCTAAATCTTCATCTAAGCTATCGAAAACTTTTTTTCTGTTTATGGCATCAAGTTCTTCAAGTATATCTGCTAAGTCAGCTGGATGTAATTTTTGAAGCTTTTTATATGGAATAGCTAACTTTAAGTTATCATTAATCATTTCTAAAGACTCAACATCTTCCCACATAATAACTTTTTCTTGAAACTTTTCTTTAAAAACTTTAGCTAATAATTTTCCTAATCCCTCTAATCCATTACGTCTAAACTTTACTATCTTTCCAGTTTCAACAGCTATTACCCTAAACTCACCTGCTATTTTTACTATTCTTAAATCATCAACCTTAACTACTTTTTTTCCATTTATATCTACTATTTTTCTATCTAATAAATTTTGAGATAAAAGATAGCTATAATTTCTAGGTAATATCTCTCTACTCCCCCTTATTTGTATTTTAAATTTCCCATTATCTTTTTGATAAAAATCTATATTTTTAAACTCATAATCAAATATGACTCCATCTCTCTTTACTTTATATCCTATAATTCTTGGATAACCATCCTCTGTAGTTACATAAACATCCTTTAAAACTCCTAGGACTTCATTGAATTCATCATATATTTTCTTATTGATTATGTTACTGTATAAAAACATTGTTAATTTGTTCATCCAGCTCTCCTCCTTTTTAATTTTAAAAAAATTTTAAAATTAAATTTCATTTTTAAGAAAAGGAGAAGTATATTATAAGTTTAATCTAATCTAGAAAATAACTTCCCTCTTTTCTTATAATATTTAATTTAAAATTGCACCTATCTTCTCGAGGGCTATCTTCCATTTAGTTTCACCACCTATAAATAAAAAATTACATAACTCTCTAATTTATTATATTATATAAACTCTAAAATGCAACGTTTTGTCAATATTTAAATAAAATTATTTCATTTCTCATTTGACTTTATTACTTCATCATGGTAAAGTATTAGTGTAATAAATCGAAAGGAGAAAGATATGAAAAAGTTATTATTTTTATTAATTAGCATAGTAATTTTATCTATTCTTATTTCTGGTTGTTCCTCAAAGAAAATAGAAACTAAAAAGGATAGTAACACAGTGATTATAGGAATAGATGACACTTTCGTTCCTATGGGTTTTAAAAATGAAAAAGGTGACATAGTTGGTTTTGATGTTGATTTATCAAAAGAAGCTTTTAAGCGTATGAATTTAAAAGTTATTTTTCAACCAATAGATTGGTCAATGAAAGAAACTGAACTTACTAATGGAAATATAGATTTGATTTGGAATGGATACACCATGACACATGAAAGAGAAAAAAAAGTTGCATTTACAAATTCATATTTAAAAAATAGACAAGTTATAGTTACCCTTTCTAATTCTAATATAAATACCTTAAATGATCTAAAAGGGAAAACTGTAACTACTCAAGATGGTTCTAGCTCTCTTGACACTCTATTTGAAAGACCAAAACTAACTAAATCCTTTAAAAATGGAGAGCCTGTACTTTTTGATAGCTTTAATGATTGCTTTATGGATTTAGAAGCTGGAAGAAGTGACGCAGTTGTTTGTGATGAAATTCTTGCTCAGTATTATATTTTTAAAAATGACCCTAGTAAATTTCATGTTCTTACTGAAGACTTAGGGGAAGAAAGTTATAGCATAGGACTTAGAAAAAATTCTAATTTAATAGACCATTTAAATAAAACTTTAGAAGATATGAAAGAAGATGGAACTATAGCTAAAATATCTAATAAATGGTTTGGAAAAGATTTAGAGAAATAAGGAGGTATTAACTTTGAATTATATTATTACTTTAATGCCCTCAATAATAGAAGGCTTAAAAAATACATTAGGTGTTTTTATATTAACACTACTTTTATCTATTCCTTTAGGAATAATAGTTGCAATACTTAGATTATCAAATATTAAAATAGTAAACTTTATATCATCTTTATATGTTTTAGTTATGCGTGGAACCCCTTTATTATTACAACTAATATTTATATTTTTTGGACTACCAATAATAGGAGTTAGCATAGATAGATTCCCAGCTGCCATAATAGCATTCACCTTAAATTACGCAGCTTATTTTGGCGAAATATTTAGGTCTGGTATAAAAGATATTGATAGAGGACAATTTGAAGCAAGTAAAATCCTAGGTCTTTCAAAATGGTTTACCTTTAAAAAGATAATTCTTCCTCAATCATTTAAAAAGACTTTGCCTTCAATTGCTAATGAAGTTATTACTTTAGTTAAAGATACATCCTTAGTTTATGTAGTTGGCATAGGTGAACTTTTAAGAGCTGGTAAAATTGCAAGTAACAGAGACGCTTCTCTCCTTCCCTTGTTTTTAATAGGCATAATATATCTACTGTTAATAGGAATTCTAACTAAAATATTTAATAGGTTAGAGAAAAAATATTCATATTATAATTAGGAGGATTAAAAATGATAGAAATAAAAAACTTAGAGAAATCCTTTAAGGGTAATAAAATATTAGAAAACATCTCCTTTACTCTTAAGGAAGGAGAAATATTAACCTTACTAGGCCCCTCTGGAGCTGGTAAAACAACGATACTTAGAATTTTAAATGGACTTGAAACCTGTGACTTTGGAGATATAACCTTAGATTCTTTAAAAATTTGCGAGAAGGGAATATATAAAGATTCCAAAGCACAAAAAGAAATTCACAAAAAAATAGGACTAGTATTTCAAACCTTCAATCTTTTTCCTCATATGAATATTTTAGAAAACTTAATTTTAGCTCCAATGCACACTCTAAACCTTTCCCTAGAAGAGGCTACTAAAAAAGCATTGCAAATTCTTTCTAAACTTTCTTTAGAAGATAAAGCTAGATCTTACCCTTGTGAACTATCAGGTGGGCAAAAACAAAGAGTTGCCATTTCTAGAGCTTTAATGTTAAACCCTAAATATATATGTTTTGATGAACCTACCTCAGCCTTAGACCCATCTTTAACTAAGGATGTTTCAAATATTATAAAATCCTTAGCTAAGGAAAATATTGGAGTATTAATAATAACTCATGATATGGAATTTGCAAAAGAGGTCTCTTCAAGAATTATAAAATTAGATTCTGGAAAAATATTAGAGGATATACCTTCAAAAGAGTTTTGGATCTAATCCACTTAACTTTTTAAATTTTATTTTTACTCTATTATTACCTCAAAAAATAAGGGAATGTATCAAAATTACTTAAGCAAAACTTATAAATAGTATAAAGAGAATTACTAGACTTTGACTTTCACTTAGAATCTAGTAATTCTCAGAATCTGTTTATAAGTTTTATTATTAACTCTTGATACAGTCCCTTATAGAAATTCTATTTTTCTTAAAAGTTAAAACTATATAAAAACCTAAAATACATAATATTAGCTCACTAATTATAGCACCATTTAAAAATCTAACTCCTAATAATTCTAAGGAGTTTTCTATTATTATAAAAGCTAAGGTCACCCCTAAAAATACTATACCTTTTTTATCAGAATGGTTTTCCTTTTTAAAAAGTATTAAAAAGCTTAATATAGCTACTAAAAAAAGAATATATATGGATTTAAGTAAAATTTGTTTTTCCGTTGTAATTACGTAACCATATTCCCAAGACATCTTAAAAAAAGGTTTAAAAATAGTTATTACTCCAATATAAAATCCTGTTAATACCATTGGTGCAAATTTAAAAAACTGAAAATTTATCTTGTCACTTCTAAGTAAAATATAAAAGGCTATTAATGCCATTAAAGGAATATATATTATATCTAAAAAACCTACATATTTAAATAAACTTATATACCTTTGATCACTTACTAAAGCTAATGCTATTAAGGATACGATTCTTATAATTTGCAACAAAAAAGCTATACCTATTATATTTTTTATTTTTTTAGGTGAATACCTATAATTTTCTACTAAATTACTTATAGTAATGAAAATTATAAGAAACAATACTGTGTAATAAATAAATGTTTGATTCATAATTCCTCCTAATTTATTTCTCACCTATCTTGTTTACATATTAAATCTCATTACTATAAGTTATTATTTATATTACTTATTTATTCCTAAAACTTGTATTCCATCTTTAATACATTGAACTCTTAATGGGAAATCTGGCCCTCTCTCTCCATCTATATCTGTAACTATTTCCTCATCAGATTCTATAAGAAGCTCATCTGTTCTTATATACTCAATTCTAGAATCTTCTAAGTGTTCTCCCTTTAATACCTTTATAAACATAGGTATTAATTCTGGAATATGACAAGCCTTAAATATAACTATATCTAAAAGTCCATCCTGAACCTTAGCCTTAGTTGCTAATTTAAAGTTTCCTGCTGTTTGACCATTAAACACAAGCATTAAATATATAGGCTCATTAAACACCTTGCCATTAGCAGTTATTTTAACATCTAGTTTTCTAAAGTTAGGCAATTCTTCTAAACCTTTTAAATAATATGCTAATTTACCTATTGTATTTTTTAAATTTGTATCTGTTTTTTGAGATACATCAGTAAATAATCCTGTAGATAATACATTTACAAAGTAATTATCATTTACCTTACCTAGGTCTACTCCAACTGCATAAGAATCTAATATTTGCTCAACACATGCACCTGCATCTTGAGGCATACCTAAATGTTTTGCAAAGTCATTTGCTGTTCCCACTGGAATAATTCCTATTGGAATTTCTATTCCTCTTTTTTTCATAGCATTTACAACAGTGTCTATAGTTCCATCTCCACCTGCAATAAGTATGTATTCATAAGTAGAATCTACTATATCTAGAGCATTTATTACATCTACTCCCCTTTGAATTCTATAGGGAACTATAGTATATCCCTTATCCTGATGCATAGTGATTATTTTATCAAGTTCCTTTAAAATAGCATTCTCTCCCGAATATGGGTTATATATAAATCTTACTTTCTTCAATGTCTTACCCTCCACTTTTAATTACTTACTATAAATAAATTAAATTGATATTTCTTTCAATTAATGGTATCATTTTTAATATATTATACAAACCCTACAATATTATAAAATTATATCATTTGTTAATCCTATTGTCGATAATGCTGTATAAGTAATTACATTTTGACTTATACTAAAAATTATGCAATAATATCTATGTTTTAACTTTTTATTCACAATTAGTCCAAAGTTATTTTGTTCTAAGATATATTTAATTTTGGGATTTACATTAATATAATTTTATTATTGTTAATATTTTTATTAGGAGTGATTATATGAGAAAAAGTAGTATACCAAATATATTTACTTTTATAAACCTATCTTTTGGTATATTATCATTATTAGCAACATTTAAATCAGAGTATTTATTAGCAGCAATATTTATACTTCTTGCTGGATTAGTTGATAGATATGACGGAAGAGTTGCTCGTTATTTAAATGTTTCTAGTGATCTTGGTAAGGAACTAGATTCTTTAGCGGATTTAGTATCATTTGGTGTGGCACCATCAGTATTAACTTTTGTATTTTATAATTTTGAATCTTTAGGTCCTATGGGAATTATAGGTTATGCATTATTACTTTGCTTCCCTATTTGTGGAGCTTTCAGATTAGCTAGATACAATGCAACTGAATTTGACGGTGTATTTAGAGGAGTACCTATAACTATTGCTGGAGCTGTTGTTGCTTTATTTATTTTATTATCAATAAAGTTTACTTTAAATATTTTATTCCCAGTAGTAATTTTAGTTGTATTCTCTTACTTAATGGTTAGTAATTTACAATTAAAGAAATTTTAACAAAAAATCCTATTAAAGAATTTTCTTTAATAGGATTTTTTATTATTTATTCTTCTTCCTCTCTATTAGAGTTTTCAAAAAGTAAGTCCTGCTCTACTTCAGTTTGTATTATATCCTTTGAAGCCTTTTCCATTATAAATTTAGATTTAAGTTTTATATACTTAATATAAGCTTCTTCATTATCCTTAATGACCTCTAAAATAGAATCTATTATCTTTCCCATTTCATCAACTCTATCTAAGGCATCATCTAAATCTCTCTTTCTAACTTTGGATATATTATTTAATTCTCCAGCAGCTCCAACTAAAAGTCTATAGGTATTAGCATAACTACTTAAAACAACACTTAAATTATTAACTTCTTTAAAATGTTTTCTAAAAATCTCGATTTGTCCCATTTAAAATTCTCCTCTTTAATACTAACATTCATTTAAAAGTCTAAAGTATCCTTGAGGGAATCTACATAGAGGACAATTCATTGGAGCTTCTTTTCCTTCATGGATATATCCACAATTTGTACATACCCATTTCACAGGTTCTTTTGATGAATATAAACTTTTTGATTTAACCTTATCATAAAAGTCCATATATCTTTCATTATGAGATTCCTCTACCTCTCTAAGTTCCTTAAAAAAGTCTGCTATTTCCTCATAGCCTTCACTACGTGCTGTTTCTTCAAACTCTTTATATATTTCTTTAAATTCATCACTTTCCCCCATAGCTGCTACCATAAGGTTATCTAGTATGTCTCCTACATTACCTAAAAATCTTCTAAAAACTTCTCTAGCATGAGCATATTCATTCTTAGCAGTTTCATCAAAGATATCTGCTATCCAATGTTGTTCTTCCTCTCTTGCCTCTTCAGCAAATAAATTATATTTTGTTCGAGCACGACATTCTCCTGCAAAGGTTTTGTAAAGATTTTTTTCAGTTTGAGATCCTTTTAAACTTTTCATATTAACTCCATATTTTATATTATTTATATTCTATAATATGAAAGTTTTTTCCTATTCATCACACATAAATAATATATCTGACCCATCTTTACCCTTACTACTTAAATTTACCTTTCTTCCCCATAAAATATTTATATACTTTAAGGTTTTCTTTGCATAATTAGCTTCTAATTCTCTTCCATCAAAAACATGCTCTAAATTTAAAGTCATATCTTTTTTATTTAGCTCTCTAACTCTAATATGTGGAATAGAGCTTACACCGCATTCATCTGCAATAAGATTCCTAATACTCTTCCATCCTAAATCATCAGAAACTTCCTCTACAACATAATCAAATCCCTTTTTAACATACTGGAATAAATTAAGCTCCTCACAAAGCTCCCTAGTTAAATATTTTCTTATAAAGGAATTATCTCTTTCTAATGCTCTTACTTCAAAGATCTTTTCTCTGCCATACCTTTTTTCTATATCCTGAAAAATTCTAAAACCTATATAATAAGGGTTAAGTCCATAAGAAACAGGAGCCACAACATCATTATGTCTTTTTAAAAACTCTAAATGAAGTCCCTGTGGTAAATTTAACTTTTTCAAAATATTATAATGCCAATAACTTGCCCAGCCTTCATTCATTATCTTAGTCTCTATTTGTGGTAAAAAGTATAAGCTTTCTCTTCTAACTATTTTTAGAATATTTTTTTCCCACTCTTCTAAATTACTATAGTCTATTATAAACTGAATAATATCATCATCTGGATTAAGTGGAATTTTACTTATATCAGGAGGAAGTATTTCTTCCATAGAGTCTAAAATACCTCTATTTTCTTTTTTCTTATTAAATATCTCTAATACTCTTTTTCTCTGCTCATCTTGCGACTCCCTCTTTTCACCTATAACCCTTGGCACTTGATATCTTATGGAATGAGCAGAATCTAATATTCTTTCAACTTGGCTATAACCTATACTTGGATCATTTATATATCCTCTTATAGTATCTGCATCTAGCTTAAACATTTCTAAAGCATTATTTGCATCTGTTCCTTCTTTAAACAATCTATTATTTTTAAAGAAATCATTATGACCATATACATGAGCCATAGTTAATATTTGAAGCAATAAAGTGTTATCCTTCATTAAATAAGCTAGGCAAGGATTAGAATTTATAACCATCTCATATGGTAATCCTGTCATATTTAATGAATATAAGGTTTTATTCTTTTCATAAGCCTTACCATAACTCCAATGTGGATATTTAGAAGGCATTCCTACATATGCTTCATAACTTAGCATTTCATTATAGCCTATAATTTCATATTCCTGAGGATAATAATCTAGTCCTTCACTCTTTGCTATTTCTTCTATCTTATTGTTCCATCCTTCTAAATCTTTTAAATTATAATCCATATTTAAAGCCCCTTATCTTAAAACTCTCATTCCTTATTCTTTTCCTGTAGTTCTTCAGATAGCATATATTTTATAGCATTCCACAGATCCTTCTTTTCCTTTACAGTTACAGAGACAAAATTTTTCTTACTTATTTCTTTTTTAAATCTGTAGAACATTGTAGTGGAATAAGTGGATGGTAAAAGCTCTATATATCCAAACATATTACTTAAATCTGAAATTTCATTTACAGCTTCCATAGCCTTTTCATTATCCTCACTCCAGTTATCGCCGTCTGAAGCATAGAAAGGATATATATTCCAAACGCCTGGGTTATACTTTTCTTTTATTAAATCTATGGCAGCATTTATTCCCGAAGATATATACGTTCCTCCAGATTCCCCTTTGTGGAAAAACTCATATTCATTAACATTCTTAGCTGTAGTAGTATGAGATATGAATTCAAAGGCTACATTATTATATTTTCTCCTTATAAACCTAGATAAAACAAAGAAAAATGATCTAGCTAAATATTTTTTAGTGTTATCCATAGAACCTGAAACGTCCATTATAAAAATCATTACAGCATTGCTTTCTTTTTTAGGATGTTTTTTCACTTTATAATATCTTAAGTCATCTTCTCTAAAAGGAAATCTTCCTATTTCCGCTTCTTCTCCTATTTCACGCAATGCTCTTTTTTTTCCTTGTTTTCTAGCTATTTTACACATAACAGTTTTTTTCTTTGCAAGCCTTGGCCTTACACCATATTTTTGATATCCTCTTTTTTTAGCTGCACTTTCAACTATTATTTCAGAGTACTTCTTCCTATCTAAGTTAGGTAAATCAAGATCCTCAACTATATAATCCATAAGTTCCTCTAAGGTTATCTCAGTTTCATATATATCCTTTCCCTCCTGATTTCCTGCTTTATTATTAGAAATAGCTTTTCTCTTATCACTAGAAATTCTATCCCCTCGTCTTTCTTCTCCAGTACCTGTTGTGACCCCTTTATTATTTGCACCATAAATAAATTGATATTCCTTTATTCCTCTAATAGGAATTTTATATTTTTTATTTTTAGTCTCTCCAATTATGCTCTCCTCTGAAAGTATATCTCCTAAATTTTCTTTAATAGATTTTTCTACTAACTGCCTGTGACGTCTTCTATCCTCTATAGATCTATCATGTTCTACATGGTTTTCTGCTTGATCTCTAAATATGGCCATATTTTAATCCTTCCATAGGTTATTAGCTGCATATTTTAATATTACATCGCAGCAATGTGGACAATAACCATTTTTCTCCATTTGATTTACCATTGAATTATACTTTCTATCTTGATCTTTATCTCTTACTCTAGATTTAGTTATTATTCTTGATAAATCCTTAACTGAAGCTGTTAGTTTCTTTTCAATAGCTTCTTTTAGTGGTTCATAAGATCTATAGTCCATTTTTCCGCCACTTCTAACTATATAGAACATATATGATGTTACATCTGCCCTAAATCCCTTGGAAGAAGATTCTGATATTCCTATTTGTTCCTCTATGCTTCTCATAAATTCTTCATCTGGCTCTAACTCTTCACTAGTTGAAGAATCCTTAAGTTTTGTTTTATTTACATAAGCCTCTGCATTATCTATATAATTATTAAATAAACTTTCTGCTTGCTCCTTAAAAGAGTGAATAAATGCCTTTGTAATTTCTTTTTCAAGAATCTTATTATATTCTTTTCTTATGGTATCTTGAATATATCCTAAATATTTCTTCTTATCCTCTTGAGATATATCCATATCCTTAACAGATTTTATTATACTTTCCATAACGCTTAATGGATTTATACACTTATGCTCTGCATTTGATAGAGCATTATCTATTGCCTTTATAATAAATCTTGTTGAAATTCCCTTCATGCCTTCCATGGTTCCAGCTTCTTCTTTTAACTCTAAAACATCAATTCTCTTAGTTGTTCCCTTTTCAACAATTTCCTCTCCATTATAAAGTTTAAGTTTAGTAATTGGATCAACTTTCATAGAAGGAAGTAATCTTGTTAATATAGCAAACATTGAAGCAATTTCCATAGTATGAGGAGCTATATGAGCATCAAAATTAGATTTCTTTAATATTTTTTCATAAATTTTAATTTCTTCACTAAGCTCTAAACAATATGGAACTTCAATTTTTACTATTCTATCTAAGATTGCTTCATTAGTATGATCTGATTTAAATTTATTCCACTCAGCTTCATTAGAGTGAGCTATTATAAGTCCATCAAAATAAATCATTGATCCCTTACCTGGTGAAGGAATAGATTTTTCTTGAGTTGCAGTTATTATGGTGTGTAAATATTCCACATCATTTTTAAATACTTCAATAAATTCAACTAACCCTCTATTACCAACATTAAATGCACCGTTTAATGAGAATATTCTTGGATCATCCTCTGGATACATGTCCATTTTAGAAATATCAATAGATCCTGTTAAAATTGAGGTATCTTGGTTATTAGGATCTACTGGAGGTACAACTCCAATTCCTTTTCTAGAACGAATTGAAAAATTCTTTGTTGAAACTGGAAACTTTTCATATTCTCCACCAAATTCATTTAATAATCTATACTTACAAACTGGACATAAATCTCCTTCAATCTCAACACCTAACATATCCCCAAATTCTTTTCTTAAATGTTTAGGTATTAAATGCAGTGGCTCTTCATGCATAGGACATCCATCTAAAACATATACTGGCGGTGCTGTTTCTAAAACTCTTTTAATTGATTCTACTAAAGAGGATTTACCAGCTCCTACAGGTCCTACTAAGTATAATACTTGTCTTGCTTCTTCTCCCCTCATTGAAGCTGAATGAAAATAATTCATTAATTTCATCACAACTGTATCAATTCCATAAAAATCTTCTTTAAAAAAGTTATATCTCTTTATTTTTTCATTACCATATATCTTTTTAATTTTTGCATTTTCCTCAGGTCTTAATATTTCAAAGCCCTTATCCATAATAAGATCATAAATCCTTTTATGAGAAAGTTTTGCAACATCAGGATTATTTTTTACAATTTCTAAATAATCAAGAAATGTTCCCTTAAACTTCTGCTTATTATGTTTTTCCCTATCGCTTTTTATAAACTCTTTAAAATCCATTGTAATCCCTCCTTTACCCTAAATATATTCCTTATCTATTATGTTCTATGACAAAATATCCTTATAAAACAAAAAAGAAATTAGTAAAACTAATTTCTTTTTCCATACTTTTCATAATCTCTTAAAGTTGTAAGAATAAAAGGGCCATACTTTGTTATTTTCTGCTCTCCAAAACCCCTAATATTTTTTAAATCCTCTTTACTTTTAGGATTTTTATTTATTATCTCCATAATCATTGAATCTGTAAAAACTATGTATGGTTTTACTCCTTCTCTTCTTGATATATCTTTTCTTAAAATACGAAGCTTCTTGAAAAGTTCTAAATCCATGCACATGCTTTCTTCATTATTATTAACCTCTAAAAGTACCTTTTCTTCTCCCTTTAATATTCCTATAGATTTTCTATTTAACTTTAGCATAGAATATGTTCCTTCTTTTCTCTCTAAAGCCTTAATAGATAAAAGCTCCTTTATTATGTCCTTTATATACTTACTTGTATATTCTTTCATTATTCCAAAGGTTGAAAGCTCATATAGCTTATATTTTTCAATCTTTGGCCCATGAATCCCCCTTAAAATATCTATTAAAACACTTTCTCCAAAGGCTTCCTTTGTTCTATATATACATGATAATATTTTTTGTGCCTCTAATGTCATATCTATTAAATCACTATTTTTTAAGCAGTTAGTACAATTATTGCAATACTTTATGGAATTTTCCTCTCCAAAATAATCTAAAATATATTTTCTAAGACACTTATCATAATTACAAAACTCTATTATTTTTTCTAGTTTTTTAAGTTCTATAGTTCTTCTAGATATTTCTGTAGTTGAACTTATCAAATAATCCATAACCCTTATATCTTGCTCTGAATAAAGGAGATAACACTTAGCTAAGCTTCCATCTCTTCCTCCACGGCCTATTTCTTGATAATAATTTTCTATACTTTTTGGAAATGTTGAATGTATTATAAACTTAACATCAGGCTTATCAATTCCCATACCAAAAGCATTTGTGGCAATCATAACCTTAAAATTATCATTTAAAAACTCTTCTTGGTAATAATTTTTTTCCTTATCTTTTAAGGATCCATGATATTTCCCTACACTTTTCCCTCTATAAAGCATATGTTTATAAAGTTCTTCAACTTCATTTTTAGTTGAGCAATAAATTATTCCTGACTCTTCCTCATGTTCACTTATAATTTCACTTATAATTTCTAATTTATCAACTTCTTTTAATACATTTATCTCCAAATTATCTCTACTAAAGCTACCCTTATAAATAAAGGGATTATAAAGACCTAAAAGTTCAATGGAATCCTTCATAACTATCTCTGTAGCCGTAGCTGTAAAGGCTGTAATAATTGGTCTTTTCTTTAAATTACAAATAAATGGTTTTATCTTGCTATAACTTTTTCTAAAGTCATGGCCCCACATTGATACGCAGTGAGCTTCATCAACTACAATTTGTGCAATATTAGCTTTTTCTATATTATCTAAAAAATATCTATTTTCTAATCTCTCAGGTGATACATAAAGAAGCTTAAATTCTCCTTTTATGAATTTCCTAATTATATTTTTAACCTCTTCAAAGTCATTTCCTCCACTTATATAAGCAGCATTAATTCCTAAGGAATTTAAGTTATCAACTTGATCCTTCATAAGAGATATTAAGGGAGAAATAACAAGTGTTGTTCCTTTAAAAATATAAGCAGGTATTTCATAACATAAAGATTTTCCTCCTCCAGTAGGTAATATACAAAATACATCCTTTCCATTTAAAATCTTATCTATTACCTCCTGTTGCCCTTTTCTAAAGTCCCTATATCCAAAAATATTATTTAATACCTCAAACTCTCTTCTCATATCCTTCTCCTAAAATCACTACTTATCTAACTTATATAAAATTAAGACCACATCTAAACTAAGCATATGTAAAATAAAATTTATACCTATTTAAAATTAAGGTTTAGTTAAAATAGTCCTTAAATTATAAATATTATACTATAAAATAAACTCTAAATAAAAAAGAGATTCTATAACTTAAGAACCTCTTTTTGATTATTTCATATTTTAAGTTTAATATTCAAAAATTTTTATTTACTAAGAATATTTAAAAATTCCTTACTTTTTTCTCTTATATTATCACTATTTAACAAAGCAGATATGACAGCTACCCCATCTAGATTTTCTAAAATATCCTTATTTAAGTTATAAGGAGTTATACCTCCAATTCCATAAAGTGGAATATTAGAAACAGATTTTATCTCTCTTAAGGTTTCTAAGGTCATTAATGTTGCATCATCTTTACTATTAGTTGAAAATAAAGCTCCAACACCTAAGTTATCTGCTCCCTCTTTTATAGCTTTTAAAGCTTCCTCTTTATTATGAACAGTAACACCTATAACTGCATCCTTTGGCATTATTTCTCTTGCTATGAAAACTTCCATATCATCTTGTCCTATATGAACTCCATTAGCTTTTACTGCTAAGGCTACATCTATTCTATCATTTACTAAGAATAATGCTCCAAACTCATCACAAAGCTTTTTTAACTCCTTAGCTTCCTTACACATTTCTTTAGTTTTTTTATTCTTTGCTCTATATTGAACAATGGATACCCCTCCAATTAAAGCTTCCTTTGTTTTTTCTAAAAGCTCATTAAAGGGAATTCTATAGTCTGTTACTAAATATAATTTTTTGTAATCTTTATTAATCATAAATAACCTTCTCCCTTTCCTTTATTGTTTCATCATTAATAATTGAAAGTTCATCTAAAAGATTATGCTTAAATGTCATTAACCCTTCTTTTTCTCTTAATCTTTCCTCAGCTAATTCTCCACATATTCCCCATGTAGATACTGCTTTAACCACTTCTTTAAATCTTAAATCTTTATGGTCATAAAAACTTAAAGCTAGTGTTAATAAAGCTCCTAACATACATCCAGTACCTGTAATTTTACTCATTTTATAAGTTCCATTTTTAACACTTGCACTTTCTTCTCCATTAGTTATAAAATCAACCACTCCAGAAACAACTACTATAAGATTTCTTTCTCTTGCATATTCCTTTATCTTATTTTTTGTATTTTCACTTAAAGAATCATCAAAGGAATCTATCCCAATTGAATTTGAAGTTTCACCTATAAGGGTTTTTATTTCAGCTAAATTACCCTTTATAAGTGAAGGCTCTCCCTCTAGTATTAATTTTTTAGCAAAATCTTTTCTAAGTTTTGATGCTTGTACACCTACTGGATCTAAAACAGAGGGAATTCCTTTTTCCTTTGCTATTTTCATAGAAATCATTGATGACTCCATTTGGTAAGGCTCTAAAGTTCCTATATTAACTAATAATCCATTAGCCATTTTTGTTATCTCTTTTAATTCATCATGATGGGTAGCCATAAGAGGCAAGCCTCCATAATTAATGGTTACTTGTGCTAAATCATTAACTGTAACATAATTAGTTATCATATGTATTAAAGGATTTTCTCTTTTTAAAACTTCCATTTTTATTCCTCCTAGTAAAATTTATAGAAATGCTGTGTTGGTCCAACACCCTTTCCAAGTTCAAACCCATTTTTTATAGCACCTGTAATATATTCTTTTCCACATCTCACAGAATCAACTATATTCATTCCCTTTGATAAATTAGCTGTAATAGCTGATGATAAGGTACATCCTGTTCCATGGGTATGCTTTGTATTTATTCTCTCTTCATTAAAAAGAATAAAGTTTTCACCATCATATAAAATATCTGTAGCCTCTCCTTCTAAATGTCCACCCTTAATTAAAACATTTTTTGCTCCTAATTTTTTAAGATCACAGGCTGCCTTTTTCATATCTTCTATTGTAAGTATTTCTCTGCCTAATAATTCTTCTGCCTCTGGTAAATTTGGAGTTATCAAAGTAGATATAGGTATTAACTTCTCTATTAAAGTATTTTTTGCATCATCTGATAAAAGCTTAAATCCACTTTTTGAAATCATAACAGGATCTAATACTATTTGAGGCAATTTTTCTACTCTTCCTAAAGCATTACTTATGGCTTTTATTGATTCAATTTTAGATACCATACCTATTTTTATGGCACCTACTTCTATATCATTAAAAATAACATCTATTTGTTTTTCTATGATTTCAGGAGTAACATCCATTATTCCAAAAACTCCTTGAGTATTCTGAGCTGTTATGGCAGTTATTATACTCATTCCGTAAACTCCATTAGCAGAAAAAGCTTTTATATCAGCCTGTATTCCTGCTCCCCCTGAACTATCTGACCCTGCAATTGTTAATGCATTAAATAATTTACTCATATTTTTCACTCCTTCTAAAAAAGAAAAAGCATATACAGCCCTAAGGCTATATATGCTTTAAAATCAATTTAAATATATGTATCTTGGGCTTCCCTACGCTGGTATTAACCAGATCAGGTTAAAGGGTCAAGAAATTTCATTTCTAATCTCAGCCAGACACTACTGGCCCCCCTAGCTATTTTTTATGCTATTTTCTAATCCAAATGATACCATAGTCACCCTTCTTTTTCAACATACCTTTTTTTGAATTTTTTTAATTTAAGGATTATAATCTTAAATATATGATGAAGCTTAGGAGGATATTTTATGGTTAGCTTAGTTTTAGAAGGAGGAACTTTTCGTCCTATTTTTAGTGCAGGAGTTATGGATGCTCTTCTTGATAATAATATAATATTTCCTTATTGTATTGGAGTTTCAGCAGGAATAACTAATGGTTTTTCATATTTTTCTAATCAAAAAGGAAGAAATATTGAAATATTAAAAAAATATAGAAATGATAAGAGATATTTAAGTCTTTCTAACTTCTTTAAGTGTAGAAGCATCTTTGGTTTAGATTTTGTATTTGATGAATTAGCAAATAAACTCTTCCCTTATGATTTTAATGCACTTTCAAATTATAAGGGAAAAGTTTTAGTAGGTGTTACAAATGCTAATACAGGAAAAACAGAATACTTAGATGGAAAAGTTAAAGATGAAAAATATATGGCTTTAAGAGCAACTTGCGCTATTCCTATACTTTTCCCAGCAATAAAAATAAATGGAAATGAATATTATGATGGTGGACTATTAGATCCTATTCCAATAAAAAAAGCTATAGCAGATGGAAATGAAAAACACTTAATAGTTCTTACTAGACCTAAAAGTTATAGAAAAACCTTAGGAAAAAGTAATAAGTTAGCATCTAAAATAGTGGGACGTAAATACCCTAACTTAAAAGATACATTTTTATCAAGACATATAAAATATAATGAAACAGTAAAATTTTGCGAAGAATTAGAAAAGGCTGGTAAGGCGATTATAATAAGACCAAATGAAGATGAAGCTATTGAAAGTTTTGAAAAAGATGTAACTAAATTAGAAGAGGCTTATAACTATGGATATAATGCCTGCATAAAAAACTTAGAAAAAATAAAGGCTTTATTTTAATATTAAGCTCTATTTTAAATCTTAATTTATATTTTAAAATTATTTTTACCATAACTAAAAGAGACTACATAAAAAATTTCATGTAGTCTCTTTTAGTAAATAAAATTAAATTTATCTTTAAAGTCTTTTACAACTTTCTCTTTCTATTAATTTTACAGGTAAAACTATTTTCTTAGCTATTTCTCTTCCTGTTCTCATTCTCTCTAAAAGTGTCTCAACGGCAATACTTCCCATATGATCTGTAAAAACTTTTATTGTTGTCAAGGAAGGTGTTAAAAATTTAGCAGTACATATATCATCAAAACCTAATATACTTATATCCTCTGGTATTCTTAATCCTTCTTCAAATATTGCTTTGTAGGCTCCTATGGCCATAGGATCACTAGCTATAAAAAATGCTGTAGGAAGATCCTTCTCTTTTAATACCTTCTTCATAAGTTCATAACCATGCTCTGGTAAAAATCTGCCCTTTAGAACCCACTTTTCTTTATAGTTACCCATTTTCTCCATATATTCTTTAAAGGTTTTCTCTCTGTAATTTACCTTTCTTATGGACTCATTGCCATTATGGGGAATTGATTCACCACCTAAATATCCAATATCTTTATGGCCTAAGGATGTTAAATAATCTAAACAAATATTTACTCCATACTTAAAATCTACTACCACTGAATCGTATTTCCACTCTTCTGGAGAAGAATCTACAAAAATTATGTTCTTTGATAACTTCTCCATTAAGCTTATCTCTTCTTCTTCAAATATTCCAATAGCCAATATTCCATCTAAATCCCTATATTCTCTTGTCCCTTCATTAATTATCTTTTGAAAATCTATTGGTTTAAATTTAATTTTTTCTTCATTACACTTTTTCTCAACAGCCATTCTTATTGAAAGAAAATATGGATCGTTTAATTCCTGTATTTCTGTGTACCAATAAACTATTCCTATGGTGTAATTTTTTATTTTATTTTTTCTTTCTTTTACTGGTACATAATTTAATTCTTCAGCTATTTCCATTACTTTTTTTCTTGTTTCTTCAGATACGTTAAGCGTTTCATCTAAATTTAAAACTCTAGATACAGTAGCTATTGAAACTCCAGCACCCTTTGCAATATCTTTAATAGTAGCCACATAATCACTCCTTACTTTTCTTATTTTATATTATATATTTTTTTACTAAAATTTTCTAACCTTTTCTTTGTATAATATATAAAATTTAACTAAACAAATATAAAATAATACTTTCTTTATTATTTTTTAACAAATTTCCCTTGTTTTATTTTCATTTTATGTTATAATTTACTTAAAATTACAATAAAGTTTTAAGGTAAAATAGGGAGGACTTATTATGAAAAAGAAAGGTTTAGCACTAATTTTAATTTCAGCTTTAACTATGGGTACTTTAGTTGGTTGTGGTGGAGGTTCAGGCTCTACTGGATCATCTGGTGATACACCAAAAGAAAACGATTCACCTAAGATAGGAGCTACAATTTATAGTTTTGAAGATAACTTCATGTCATACCAACGTAGAAATATAGAAAAACTTTGTAATGGAAAAGCCGAGTTATTAATGAATGACTCTCAAAATAATCAATCTAAGCAAATAGAACAAGTAGACACTATGATAGCTAAGGGTGTTGATATTCTTGCAATAAACTTAGTTGACCCTAAATCTGCTCCTACTGTAGTAGATAAAGCTAAGGCAGACAACTTACCAGTAGTATTCTTTAATAAGGAACCAGACGAAGCTGTTATGCAAAGCTACGACAAGGTTTGGTATGTTGGTACAACTTCTGAAGAATCAGGAATAATCCAAGGGGAAGTAATGGCAGAAGGTTGGAAAGCTAATCCTGCTTGGGACAAAAATGGTGATGGAAAAATACAATATGTAATGCTTAAAGGAGAACCTGGTCACCCTGATGCAGAAGCTCGTACAAAATATTCTATTGAAACAATAAACAAGGCTGGTATAGAAACTGAAGAGTTAGCAATGGATACAGCTATGTGGGACTCAACTAAAGCTACTGAAAAAATGGATGCTTGGATTGCTAAAAATGGTGACAATATAGAAATGGTAATCTGTAATAATGATGGAATGGCTTTAGGTGCTATTTCTTCTCTTGAAAAAGCAGGATATTTAGATGGAACTCCTGAAAAGTTTGTTCCAATATATGGTGTTGATGCTATTCCTGAAGCTTTAGATAAAATCAAAGCTGGTAAAATGGCTGGTACAGTATTAAACGATGCTAAGAACCAAGCTCAAGCTCTAGTGGATTCTTGTATGAATTTAGTAAATGGAAAAGAGATAACTGAAGGAACTAATTGGAAACTTGATGATAAAAAATCAATCCGTGTTCCATATGTAGGAATAACTAAGGACAATATAAACGTTGCTGAGGATTCATATAAATAATTTATAAAAAATAAAGGGGCTATATCAAAATTAATTTTGATATATGCCCTTAATAAAACAGGAGGTAAAAAAAGATGAAAGACTCTTCAAACCTGTTAGAAATGCGAAATATCTCTAAAGAATTCCCAGGGGTTAAAGCCTTAGATAATGTAACCTTAAAAGTAAAAAAAGGTTCTGTACATGCATTAATGGGAGAAAATGGTGCTGGTAAATCAACCTTAATGAAATGTCTATTTGGTATATATCACCCTAATTCAGGAGAAATTTTTATTTCTGGCCAAAAGGTACAATTTAAAAATTCAAAACACGCCCTAGATAATGGAGTATCTATGGTTCACCAAGAACTAAATCAAGTTAGAGAAAGAAATGTTATGGATAATCTTTGGCTTGGTAGATATCCTAAAAAAGGACTTTTTATAGATGAAAAGAAAATGTATGATGAAACAGAAAAAATCTTTAAAGATCTAGATATAAATGTTAATCCTCGTGATAAGGTTTCTACCCTATCTGTTTCTCAAATGCAAATGGTTGAAATAGCAAAGGCTGTTTCGTATAACTCTAAAATAATAGTAATGGACGAGCCTACTTCCTCTTTAACAGAAAAAGAAGTAAGTCATCTATTTAAAATAATAAATAAACTTAGAAAGCAAGGAATAAGTATAATTTATATCTCTCATAAGATGGAAGAAATCTTAGAGATCTCTGATGAAGTTACCATAATGAGAGATGGTAAATGGATTGCTACTGAAAAAGCTTCAGATCTTACTATGGATTTAATAATAAAACTTATGGTTGGACGTGAACTTACTGATAGATTCCCTAAAAAGGATCATATTCCTAAAGAAACTATTTTAGAAGTAAATAATCTTAGTGATGCCAAAAATGAATTAAAGAATGTTTCCTTTAAACTTAGAAAGGGAGAAATTTTAGGAATTGCAGGTCTTGTTGGTGCTAAAAGAACTGAGACCTTAGAAACCTTATTTGGCCTTAGAGAAAAGGGCTCTGGAGATATTATTTTACATGGCAAAAAAGTTGATAACAGTAAGCCTTTTAAGGCTATGCAAAATGGTTTTGCCCTTGTTACTGAAGAAAGAAGACAAACTGGAATCTTTGGAAAATTACCTATAGATTTTAATTCTATAATAGCTAATATAGATAGTTATAAAACATCAACCGGTCTTTTAGCAAATGGAAGAATCTCTAAAGATACTCAATGGGTTATAGATTCAATGAAAGTAAAAACTCCAAGTCAAAAAACTCTAATCGGTAGCCTATCTGGTGGTAATCAACAAAAGATAGTAATTGGAAAATGGCTTCTTAGAAAACCTGAAATACTACTTCTAGATGAGCCTACTAGAGGTATAGATGTTGGTGCTAAATTCGAAATATACCAACTTATAAATGAACTTGCTAAAGAAGACAAAGGAATAATTATGGTTTCTTCTGAAATGCCTGAACTTTTAGGTGTATGTGACAGAATACTAGTCATGAGTAATGGTAGGGTTTCTGGCATAGTTAATGCTAATGAGACTACCCAAGAGGAAATTATGCATCTATCTGCAAAATATCTATCAGTAACAGGAGGAGTTAACAATGCAAACCAAATCAAAGAAAAAGTTTAATTTAAATAGCCAATGGTTAATGAATAATGCTATTTATATAGTTTTAGTGGCCTTATTAATAGGAATTTGTATTATTTCACCAGATTTTTTATCACTAAAAAACTTTATTAATATATTAAGCCAATCCTCTTCTCGTATAATAATAGCTCTTGGAGTTGGAGGAATACTTTTAACTGAAGGTACTGACCTTTCTGCTGGTAGAACAGTTGGACTTGCTGCCGTAGTATCAGCTTCTTTACTTCAAGCTGGAGATTATGCATATAAAATGTATCCTAATTTACCTGAATTACCTATATTCATTCCAATTTTAATAGCAATGGCTGTTTGTGGAATCGTTGGTCTTGTAAATGGATTAGTTGTTTCTAAATTTAATGTTCCTCCATTTATAGCTACTCTAGGAATGATGACAGGAATATATGGACTTAACTCAATATACTTTGATAGACCTCCATATGGAGCTATGCCAATAGGTGGTCTTAGCCAATCCTTTAGTAATTTTACACTTGGTTCCATTCCTATATATGGAAATATAAAAATACCTTATTTAGTTATATATGCAATTATTGTAATAGCTGTAATTTGGACTTTATGGAATAAAACTAAATTTGGTAAAAACCTTTATGCCATAGGTGGTAACAGAGAAGCTGCTGTGGTTTCAGGTGTAAATGTTGTTAGAACACTTTTATTAGTTTATATGTTAGCTGGAGTTCTTTATGGTTTTGCAGGTACTCTAGAAGCTGGTCGTGTTGGTAGTGCTACTGCTAGTACTGGTGAAATGTATGAACTAGATGCCATAGCTTCCTGTGTTGTTGGTGGAGTTTCCACTGCTGGTGGTGTTGGTACTGTTCCTGGAATAGTAACTGGTGTTTTAATATTCCAAGTTATAAACTATGGTCTAGCTTTTATAGGTGTTAGCCCTTATTTACAATTCGTTATAAAAGGTTTAATTATAGTTCTAGCTGTAGCTCTTGATATGAGAAAATACATGAAAAAGAACTAATAAAAAATGTATGGAAGAAATATTCTTCCATACATTTTTTTATATACACTTAAATTCAAAAATTGTTTTTTGATAATACTCTTCATCCTTTTTAAGTATTATTCCATCTAAGAAGCAATCATCATATCCTACTGGTAAGTTTTGTGTTTCAAAACATATTCCATCATGCTTTTTGGCTACTTTGCCATTTTCTAAAGGTAATTCATCTGGAAAATTCATTGAATAACATACTACTGCCTTTTGATCTGTCTTAACCTTCATAATTCTTCCTGATTCTTCATCTACTAAGATTGCATCAAAATCACCCTTCTTATTTAAAACCCATGGATGATCATATCCTGATCCAATTTCTAATTGCAAGTGGTTTTTATTTATATCCTCACCTATTTTTTTTGACTCCCTAAAGTCAAAAGGTGTTTTTTCTACACTTAAAAACTCTCCTGTTGGAATTAAGTTTTTATCTAATTCACATATTTTATCTGAATCTATATAAAGTTTTTGTTCTAATACATTTCTTTTATTGTTTCCTGATAAATTAAAATATGAATGATTAGTTAAGTTTACTACTGTATCTTTATCTGAATAAGCTCTATATTCTATGGAAAGCTTGTCTCCTTCAAGAGAATAAGTAACCTTGACCTTTAAATTACCTGGGAATCCCCCTTCTCTATCCTTACTAAAAGAAGTAAATGTTGCTGTAGATTTTTCTTCATCTTCACTATATGAATAATCCCAGATTTTTTTACTAAAACCTTTATACCCTCCATGAAGGCAGTTTCCATTATTATTTTTATCTAACTCATAAATCTTATCATTTAATTTAAAGGAACCCCTTCCTATTCTACCTGCTACTCTTCCTACTACAGCACCTAAACTTGAAGGATTTTCAATATAGCTTTTCTCGTCCTTATATGCAAGAACTATATTTTCTTTATTTCCATATCTATCCTCTACATTTATTTTTTCTACAATAGCACCTAAGTTTAATATTTCCACATATACTTTATTATTTTTTAATACTATTTTACTTATTTCATCATTAATTTTACTTTCTATAACCAAATTATTCACTCTCCCTCTCATATCTATAGTTTGATTTTAACAACTTAATATAAGTTTTTCAATAATCTTTACTCTATTAAACATGCTAGTTTTAAGAATTTTATCAAAAATTCTATATTTAAAAATAACTTAACAAAAAATTAGTAAAATTTTTAGTAAAACAATTGATTTTTATTTTTTGTAATCGTATAATTAAGTTACAGATTTTCTATTCGGAGGTATATCATGGAATTAAATACACTTAAATCAACTTTTATTAATAATTTTGGTAAAGAACCTACTTCATTATTTTTCTCACCAGGAAGAATAAATCTTATAGGTGAACATATTGACTACAATGGGGGCTTCGTATTTCCTTGCCCAATAACTCTTGGAACTTTTGCAGCAGCAAGCTTAAGAGAAGATAGAATTTGTAGAGCTTACTCTCTTAACTTTGAATCTCTTGGAGTAATAGAGTTTTCTTTAGATGATTTATCTTATAAAAAAGAGGATAATTGGACAAACTATCTTAAAGGAGTACTAAAAGTACTTATAGAAAAAGGATATAAAATAGATAAGGGTATTGACTTAGTTATCAATGGAAATCTTCCAAACGGAGCTGGTCTTTCCTCTTCAGCATCTTTAGAAATGTTAATAGTAAAAATTTTAGATACTTTCTTTTCTCTTAATATTTCAAAGGTAGATGCTGCACTAATAGGTAAAGAGGTAGAAAATACTTATATAGGTGTTAATAGTGGTATAATGGATCAATTTGCTATTTCTCTAGGAGAAAAGGATAAGGCAATTTTACTTGATTGTAATAGCTTATATTATGAATATGTTCCTTTAAACTTAGGAGATAATTCAATAATTATAATGAACACTAATAAAAGACGTGAACTTGCAGATTCTAAATATAATGAAAGAAGAAAAGAATGTGATGATTCTTTAGACACTTTAAAGAAATATACTAATATTTCTTCTCTTTGTGAACTAACTTCATTAGAATTTGAAACATATAAAGATAAAATAGAAGATTCTAATAAATTACGTAGATGTGTACATGCTATTTCTGAAAATGAAAGAGTAAAAGATGCTGTAAAAGCTTTAAAAGAAAATAATCTTGAATTATTTGGACAACTTATGAATCAGTCTCATATTTCCCTAAGAGATGATTATGAAGTTACTGGTAAAGAATTAGATACCCTAGCTGAAAACGCTTGGAAACAACCTGGAGTTTTAGGTGCTCGTATGACTGGGGCTGGCTTTGGTGGATGTGCCATAGCAATAGTTAATAATGCTCATGTTGATGAATTTATTAAAAATGTTGGACAGGCTTACAAGGATGCTATAGGATATGAAGCATCATTCTATGTTGCTTCTATAGGTAATGGTCCTACTGAACTTTAAAATAAAACCTTTGGGCTGTATCAAAATATAATAATAAAACTTACAAACACATACTCTTTGTAAGTTTTATAAAAACCTATTTTGATACATGCCCTCTTCAATTTAATTAAGGGGGATTTTTCATGTATAATTTAAATGCTTTAATAGATAGATTAATAGAGATATCAATAAATAATAATCTCATAGAAGACATGGACACTGTATATACTAGAAATAGACTTCTTAGTCTATTTAATGAAAATAGTTATACTCCATGTGAAGAGAAGCTTACGCTTTCTTTTCATGAAACATTAAATGAACTAATAAATATAGCTATAGAAAAGAAAATCATAGAAGATGCTTTATATTCAAAAGACATATTTTCTAGTGATATAATGAATATATTTTTACCTACACCATCTTTAATAAACAAGGAATTTTATAAAAGATATGCTATTTCACCTAAGGAAAGTACAGATTATTTCTATTCTTTAAGTAAAAGTTCAAATTATATAAGAACTGATAGAATAGCTAAAAATATAAATTTTAAGGCACCATCTAAATATGGTACTATGGATATTACAATAAACTTATCAAAACCTGAAAAAGACCCTAAAGAAATAGCTTTAGCAAGAAATTCTGTTAAAAGTAATTATCCAAAATGTTTATTATGTATAGAAAATGAAGGATATGAGGGAACAGTAACTCACCCTGATAGAGCTAATCACAGAATGATAAGATTAGATCTTAATGATAGAACTTGGATGCTTCAATACTCCCCTTATCTTTATTATAATGAACACTGCATAATACTTTCAGAGGATCATGTTCCAATGAAAATAGATATTTCAACATTTAAAAATTTATTAAGTTTTGTGGATAAATTCCCTCATTACTTTGCTGGTTCAAATGCTGATTTACCTATAGTTGGAGGTTCTATTCTTTCCCATGAGCATTATCAAGGAGGAAATCATAGATTCCCTATGAATGATGCTAAGAAACTATTTAATTTCTCTATAGATGGCTTTGAAGATGTGGAATGTGAAGCTATTAAATGGCCAATTTCTACTATAAGATTAAGAGGAGAAAATATAGATTCTCTAGTATTAGCTTCTGATTTAATACTAAAAAAATGGAGAGATTATTCAGATGAAACTTTAGATATATTAGCTTATTCTAATAGTGAAATGCATAATACAATAACTCCTATGGTAAGAAAAGAAGATGGAAAATTCGTAGTTGATTTATCTCTTAGAAATAACAGAACTTCTAAAGAGCATCCTCTTGGAATATTCCATCCTCATGAAGAAGTTCATCATATTAAAAAGGAAAACATAGGCCTAATAGAAGTTATGGGACTTGCTGTTTTACCTGGAAGACTTTTAAAAGAGCTTGAAAAAATAAAGGAATACTTAAGGGATGAAATTTCTTTAGATAATATTGAAGAATATCATAGACCATGGGCCCTTGAATTAAAGAAGAAATTTGATTATTTAAAATCATCAACAGATTTAAATGACTTTGTAAATAAAGAATTATCAAACAAATTCGTATCTGTTTTAGAGCACTGTGGTGTGTTTAAATTAAATGAAGAAGGCTTAGAAGGTTTCAAGAGATTTACAAATTCACTTAATAGCTAAATAAAATAGAGATGTATCATTAATAAAGCTTACACTTTATTTTGATACATCTCATTTATTTTAATATACTTTATTATTAAAATATCTTCAAACTAATCTTTATAAATTGTATTAATCCCTACTTAATTTCTAATATATTTTAAGTATTACAGATAATAAATTCCTTACTATATTTTTAATTTTAATTTAATTAATACTTATAGAAGCAACTTCCACCTATAAATTCTCTTAAAATCGAATTTTCAGTTACTCTCTCTGGCTTAACTTCCACAAAAAACTTTAATGTATTTATTATTCTTTTAGCTTCATAGTAAACACTGCTATTTTTATCTACTTTTTCTAATTCTCTTAAGGCATATTCCTTTAACGCTGCTAATTCATAAACTAAAGTGGAGTTAAACATAACATCTGCTTCTTCCTGATAAACAAATATGTTCTTTTCCTCTCCTCTTTTTATAGAACTCCACATTTCTAAAGTTTGCTCTGCTCCATATCCTCTTGATAAAGAATCCCTAACTATACGTCTTATTTTTCTGACATCTGTAGTTGGAATTCTATTGTGATTATCTAAATTTAATTGTGTTAAAGCAGAAATATAAACCTTAAACTTATTCTTTGAAGGAATTTTTTCTGTCAGTTTTGGATTTAGTCCATGTATTCCCTCTATAACAAGCACTCCATTATCAGGAAGTTTAATCTTGTTGCCTAGCCATTCTCTTTCTCCTATTTTAAAATTATAAGAAGGTATTTCTACTTCTTCCCCTTCTAAAATATCATAAAGATTCTTATTAAATAATTCTAAATCTAAAGCATTTATAGATTCAAAATCAGGTTTTCCCTCTTCATCTAAAGGAGTATGAATTCTATTTATAAAATAATCATCTAAGGATATAGCTATTGGTATATAACCATTAACTCTAAGCTGTATAGAAAGTCTTTTTGAAAATGTTGTTTTACCTGAAGAGGAAGGCCCTGCTACTAAAACAATTTTAACCTCTTTTCTCTCACTTATCATATCTGCAATTTGTGCTATTTTTTTCTCATGCAAAGCCTCAGAAACCCTTATTATGTCTGAGGATTCTTCTCCCTCTAATTTATAATCTAAAGAACCTACATCTGGAGTTCCTAATATATTTAACCATGTTTCATTCTCTCTAAATACATTAAATAACTTTTTTTGTTCCTTAAATACAGGTACAACTGTTGGCTCCTTATGGCTTGGTACCATAAGTATAAAACCTGGATTATAATATAATAAATCAAAATACTTTAAAACTCCTGTAGAGTATGCCATATCTCCATAAAAATAATCATACCTATCTTCTAATTTATATAAGTTTACATACTCTTCTTGAACCCAATGTAATAAATCAACTTTATCCTGCATCTTATAAGATTTAAATATATAAATAGCCTCTTTCTTAGGCATCTTTATTTTTTCTATTATAATATTTTTATTTATTATCTCTTGCATTTTTTTCTTTATTTTTAGTATATCCTCTTCATCTAAGGCCTTTTCTTTGTGAATTTCTCCAAAAGTTCCCTTGCTTATAGAATGCTCTATATTTATTCTAGCATCCTTAAATAAGTCTAAAGTTGCTTTTATAAATACAAACTGTAAAGTTCTACTATAAGCTATTTTTCCATGTGGATCACTTATATTTATAAGTTCTATATCCCCATCATTATTTATTAAATCAGTAAACTCATAATACTTATTCCTCTGTTTAACTAAAGTAATAGGTATTTTTTCATTTATATAGTCCTTTTTTAAAATTGCTGAATATTTTTCTCCCTCATTAAAGAGTAAACTTTCTCCATTTACATTAACCCTAAAGCTTTTCATAAACACCATTCCTCTCTACTTATAAGCCGCCTTATTGTTATTATACACTTAAAACTTCAAAAAAATTATCTATTTTTGTATAAATCCCCTTTAAATTTGTTACCCTATTTTATTAGAGGAGGTATTTTTTATGCTAATAACTTTTATAAGAACAGCAATACTTTATTTCATTGTAATTATAAGTATTAGACTTATGGGTAAACGTCAAATTGGGGAATTGCAACCTTACGAGCTTGTAATAACCTTAATGCTATCTGATTTAGCATCCTTACCAATGCAAGATACTCGTCTTCCTCTCCTTTTAGGAATAGTACCTATAATTACACTTTTATTTGTAAAAATATTAATATCTGAAATCCAACAACATAGCCGTTTATTTGAAAAAATCCTAGATGGTACTCCTTCCATAATAATAAGTGATGGAGAGATCAACCTAGAAATGATGAAAAAACAAAGGCTAACAATGAACGATATATTAGAAGAATTACGAAGCGCTGGTTATCTAGATATAAGCGATATTCAATATGCAATTATAGAAACTAATGGAACCATATCAATAATTCCTAAAAGTGCTTGTGATAATGTTAAGAGAAAAGACTTAAAAATAAAAGAAAGCGAATCAAAAATTCCAATTGTTTTATTTGAAGATGGGCGTTTAAATAAAAAAGCTCTTCAAGGAATGAACAAGGATGAAAAATGGTTAGATGAAAAATTAAAGTCCCTTAATTATCCACCTAGAGATAAATTATTCCTAGTTATGATGGATTCTAATGGGAAATTATTTATTCAAAGAAAAAATCAGAAAGATAAGGAGGACATCATACTATGAAAAACACTATAATTTCATCAGTAATATTTTTTTCCCTCCTTGCTTCTGTTCTATTTTTTAATAATAAACTAATAAATGTATGTGACAAGGTAAATGATTATAGTAATAAAATAGAAAATTCCTTAAGTAAAGAGGATTGGAAGGAATCTTATGAAGAGTCTTTAAAGTTAAGTAATCTCTTAGAAGAAAATTATGTTTCTTTATCTCTTTACATAAATCATGAACAATTAGATAATTTAAGTAAGGAAATACTTAGTCTAACTCAATATATAAAGGCTGAAGATGTTTCCAATAGTTTATCCTCAGTACATATAATCAAGAGCTATACAAAGCATATAAAGGATATTCAGAAGGTTAATATAGGTAATATTTTAAATTCCAACCTAAAAAATATATTTTATTGTGGAATTTATAATGATTTTAGTTTATAATGTTATTGAAAGGGGCAAGTCCCGCATGGACTTTTTTTGTCCCTATATATAAATCTAATAAAAGTTAATGAAAGATTTTGAAAGGTGGTAAACAAAATGGCATTAGTTAACGCAAAAGAAATGTTAAATAAAGCAAGAGAAGGAAAATACGCTGTTGGTCAATTCAACATAAACAACTTAGAATGGACAAAAGCTATATTATTAACTGCTCAAGAAAATAACTCACCAGTTATATTAGGAGTATCAGAAGGTGCTGCTAAATACATGTGTGGATTCAAAACAATAGTTGGAATGGTTAACGGAATGTTAGAAGAATTAAAAATAACTGTTCCTGTAGCATTACACTTAGATCACGGTAGCTACCAAGGAGCTATAGATGCTATGGATGCTGGATTCTCATCAGTAATGTTCGATGGATCACACTACTCAATCGAAGAAAACATAGTTAAAACTAAAGAAATAATCAACTTAGCTGCTGCTAAAAACGTATCAGTTGAAGCTGAAGTTGGATCAATCGGTGGAGAAGAAGACGGTGTTGTTGGAGCTGGTGAAATCGCTGATCCTGCTGAATGTAAACAAATCGCTGAATTAGGAGTTACTATGTTAGCTGCTGGTATCGGAAACATTCACGGAAAATACCCTGCAAACTGGGCTGGATTAAACTTCGAAGCTTTAGCTAACATTAAAGCTGCTACTGGAGATATGCCTTTAGTATTACACGGTGGTACTGGAATCCCTTCAGATATGATCGCAGAAGCTATATCATTAGGAGTATCAAAAATAAATGTTAATACTGAGTGTCAATTATCATTTGCTGAAGCTACTCGTAAATATATAGAAGCTGGAAAAGACTTAGAAGGAAAAGGATTTGACCCAAGAAAATTATTAAATCCTGGATTCGAAGCTATAAAAGCTACAGTTAAAGAAAAAATGGAATTATTCGGTTCAGTAAACAGAGCTTAATAGTTTTAAATAATAAAAGAGAGATTAGATTTTCTAATCTCTTTTTTTATTTCTCTATATAATTCTTAATATTTTTTATAACCATATTTATGCTTCCATCACCATTTCTCACAATTTCAAATTTAGAGTCATCATGATAAGCTTCATCATCAATATATAAGTCTATTTCCTTATCTATTTTAAGTCTAGTTCTCTTCATCTTTTTTTCAATCCAAAGTTTATCAACTTCAACATCATTCTCTAAGCCATGACCTCTTACAAAGGTTGTAAAATCATTCTTTAGTATAGGCTCTTCTTCATTAAATAACTCACGGGATAATTCTTCTATATTTATAATTTCCTCTTCTTTAAGCTTATTCTTTATTTTACTTCTTATACCTTCAGCTTTTTCTGCATCTTCAATAATATTATTCCTAGTCCACTCTTCTGTTGCCTTTACAAAAGTTTTTGTCATATCTCTTTCATTTTGAAAAACTGTGCATCCTAAATAGTTATCTACAAAGTAATTTAAAGATAACTCATCCCCTTCTGAAGATTTCTTTTTCTTATCTATTACCATAAGATTAACCTTTTGATCTTCTCTTATAGGTTTTATAAATGCACACTTTTGAACTTTTTGTCCTGATGCTGGAAGTCCTGCTGCCTGTTCTACTATTCCTATCCCTATTTTATCATGGACAAAATCAACCTTATGAGTAAAGTTCTTTATGTAATCCATTTTTAAAATTCCTAGCATAGGTCCTTGATCTGTGGATATTGATACTGTAAGTAAATCACAACTTGGAATATTTATATTTGCCTTCATAATATAAAACATCTGTCTTGCTAGTTCCTTAGAAACTTCCACTATATCATTATTAACTCCATTTAAAAAATCTTGAGAAACTTCCTTAACTATATGTCTTTCTGGATTAAAAACAGCATACTTTAAATCTTCACTTTTTAACCCCTTTTCTACATGCTTATATATAAACTTATAAATTTCATCTGTTAACTCTAATTTATACTCATTTAATATAGGTTCATCACTGTTACTGTCTAATATATGTATAACAGCTTCTATTATATTTATATCATTTACGTATTCCATCTTTATCCTCCCACTTTTCTTAAATTTGACACATCTTATATTTTATCAAAGTATAAAGGAAAAATCACCATACTATTCTTTTCTCCCTTTAACAATTTGTTTATAATAGTATTATAAAGAATTTGGAGGTATTTTAATTATGAAAGAACTTGAAACACGTATTATAGATATAGATGTTGAAAAGATAAGAGAAACATTAAATAAACTTGGAGCAGAGAATGTAAAGCGTGAAAATCAAACAAACGATATTTTTGATTTTCCAGATAGAAAATTATTAGATAAAAAAGGTTATGCAAGAATAAGAACTGTTGAAGACCTTATAAACAATAAAACAGTTTATTTTATGACTACAAAAAAAATGCTTAGCCAAAATAAGTTTAAAGTAATGGAAGAAAATGAAACAATCATAGAAGATGGGGCTATGGGTAAAAATATCTTTAAATCTTTAGGATTAGATTTATTTGAAACTATAAAGAAATATAGAGAAAGCTATAAATATAAAGATTCATTAATAGAAATAGATATTAATGACCCATCATTTTGTCCATTTCCATACATAGAAATAGAAACTTCTTCTGAGGAAAAACTTAGTGAAATTTTAATAGACTTAGGCTATTCAATGGAAGATACAACATCTAAAACAATTTATGAAATTTTAAAAGATAAAGGTATTTCCCCTGATTCTAATAAAAAAGGACTTTAGATAATAGCCTTCATTTATAAAAATAATTATAAAAATACAAGTAATTTTCACTGAAGAAAAATTTATTTAAAGAAAAATACATTATATAGTTTTGTTTTTTTAACAAAGCTATATAATGTTCTCTAATCCCCTTTTTATTTAAATAACTTAATCTATATAATAACTTAATAGTCTCAAAATCATAAAAAATATAATTAATCTCCATAAATTATATATTTTTTATTTAATGATTATATTCTAGTTATAAACCTAAGTAAATTGCTTTATTTTATTATTTATAAATTTAAAAAACCCACTGCCCTTTTTAGGTATGGCAAAGCTATTATGGTGGTATCTCTTTTCATTTACTATATCTTGACAAAACATTTCTAATTCTATTTCTAATTGATCATATTCTAAAGCATTGTTTTCTAAACCACTTTCCCATAGATTTAATTTAGCTAATACTCCTATGCCTTTCTGCCAAACAATATATTTCTTGTTACATATCTCCATGCAGTTTTCTAATAATTTTTCTATTTTTTCTACTCCACTTAAAACTTCAACATCACCATTTAAAATAGCTGAAAACTTTATTTCTTTATTATGCTCCTTATTCTTATTTTCCTCTCTAATGGCCTCTAAAAACATTTTTGATATTCTATTAAACTCATCTTTTCTTAATGAAGTAATAAAAATCACATTATCACACTTTCTAACTTTATCTTTTATCCCATCTATCACCTTATCACTTAATAATATTTTAGTACATTCTACCTTACCTAATAACTTTTTTTCTATATAATTTGCTATATAATAAGAATTACTCTTTTCCCCTTCATAACTACTAATAAATAATAATAATTTTTTCACCAAATCACCTCCCATTATTTTACATTCTAATTATATAATATTTTACAAAATTTGTATATTGAATAAATAAAAAAACAAGTCATATTTAGTAAGCTATTGCTAAATATAACTTGCTTTATAATAAATTTATTATGTTAATCTTAAAGAACCCTTCTTGCTCTTCCTATTTTACTCCATGGAACAGATGTAATAGAAACAAATTTACCTTTGTTAGGCGCCTCTATCCATTGACCATTTCCTATATACATACCTACATGGCCTAAATTACTAAAGAATAATAAGTCTCCTGGCTTAGCATTACTTGGAGAAACTTCATATCCATTGTTTATTTGATCCCAAGTTGTTCTTCCTAAACTAATTCCAGCTTGTCTAAAACTCCATTGCATTAATCCAGAACAATCAAAGGCTCTGTAATTTCCATTTAAATAGTTTGATGGTATATCATAAAATCCTCTTGCAGCATGATCTGGGAAAGTTCTTCTTAAGCTACTTAATAAGCTTGAAGTTAGTGTTTCTCCAGCACCTCCATAAATATATGGAGAACCAATTTGAGATTTCATAATACTTAAAACTTGTTCATATTTACTTTGGTTAACTTGTCCACCACTTGTGCTTCCATTTTGGTTTCCGCCTGTATTTCCATTTGCCCCTTCATCTGAAGATACTATTTTAACATAATCTTCATGTAAATAACCAATTTTTCCATTATAATTTACTTTAAACCATCCTGAAGAAGTCTTTCCCTGTAAAGTAAATCTTTCATTAGGTAATAAATATGCTAAAACAGAACTACTAGTACTAGGTTGACTTCTAAGTCTTAAATTAGTTGTTACATTTACAACCTTTCCAGCTTTTCCATTATAAGATTCATCTAAATTGTTATTTTGGCTTCCACTTTGATTATTATTACTTCCACTATTAGAACTTTCGTTTCCACTTAATACTTGTACATAATCTCCATGAACATGTCCTTTTGTTCCTTGTGCATCAATATTATACCAAGCTCCATTTTTACCATTTATCTTAAAAGTTTGGCCTGCACTTAATGATCCAACAACTGAGCTACTTGTACTTGGTGATTGTCTAATTCTTAAAGAAGTACTTACATTTACAACCTTACCAGTTTTTCCTGCTAATGAAGTATCCATTCCTGAATTATTTTCTGATGATTGTCCATTATTTCCTGATGATTGCCCACCATTATTTGAACTATTTTCACCTACTTGTACATAATCTCCATGAATATAGCCTGTAAGTCCATTTGCATTTATATAATACCAACTTCCACTTTTACCCTTTATCTCAAATGTCTGACCACCTCTTAGGCTACCTACAACTGAGCTACTTGTGCTTGGTGATTGTCTAACTCTTAAAGAAGTACTTACGTTTACAACAGTACCCTTTTTCCCAGCTAATGAAGTATCTAAATTTGAATTACTTACACTATTATTGCTGCTACTATTAGAATTTCCACTTACTTCTTTAACATAATCTCCATGAATATATCCAACTTTACCATTAGCATTTATTTTATACCATGAACCTTCTTTTCCATCTATATTAAAAATTTCACCATTAGTTAAATATCCAATAACATCACTGCTTGTATTTGGACTCTTTCTAATTCTTAAATTTGTACTTACATTTATAACTTGTCCTTTTTTTACCGATCTAGTTTGATTATTCTCTTCTAATTGATTAGAATTTTTATGTTCTGTTGCATAAGCATTTTCACTGTGTGCTGAAACAACACATACCGTTGATACAGCAAAAATCAAAGCTGCTATCTTATTCCTATTCATACACAATCCTCCCTAGTAGTCATATTAAGCCCTGCCTAAAATAATTCTTCACCTTCTATAATATATTCTTTAGTAGAATTTATCAACAAAATAGTTACAAAAAAATATCAAAAATAACAAAAAAAGAAGTTGTCCCTATTTAAATTGGACAACTTCTATGTTCTATCATCTTTCTACACTCAACAAATCATCAGATTTTTCAACAATATATTTATAAGAATCTATAACCCCTTGTATATAAAATTGTGCTCCTAAATTTTCTACAAAAAATCTTATAAGTTTATCTAACTCTTCATCATCTAAACTTTCATTTTTTTCAAGTTTAAAATATTTTAAAAGTTCTTCTTTCAAAAAATCTTTTTTTTCTTTAGAAATATCAAAATTATTATTTATTGTAACGCTACCTTTCTTATTGTTATCTATAATAATATCACTTATAAAAAAACTAGTGTAACAATGCCCTTGCTTATCATAATAATCTTCCTTATTCCCATAATATCCTTCTTCAACTTTATTTAAATCATTTTTATTCATACAAATTCACGCCTTCTAAATAAATTTGGAATATATCCCACATAATACATTTTATTCACCAATCATATTAAAGTTACTTAATATATTATTTTAATCTTTAAGTTTTTATCATTAAGGAAATTATAAAAAGATTTTAATTTGTGATTATATAAATTAATTTTGTAAATAATAAATTTGAGGTGATTTTATGTATAAAGCAATTGGTATAAATATGGATAAAGAATACAAGGCCTTAAGAAAAAAATCTAAACGCTTTGTTCCCCCATCTCATTATAGAGATAACTATTCAATGAATAACTCTAAGGAAGATGACTTAGAGGATTATTCATTCTTTGATTCTATTGAAGATTTAAAGGATTGTGCTAACTCTAATGATGAGGATTGCAAAATAAGATCTTGTCTATTAAACAAAGAAATTCAAGTAAATAAAAAAGTTCTTATTGCATCCTGCATAGGAGCTGCAGCAGGCATTATAGGTGTAACCTGTGCAATGAAAAAAATGAATTCAAAATCAAACAAAAGTCTTTTAGCAGCTGCTCCTTCTTTAATGAAATTTGCTAAAACTATGCTTTAAAAAGTAAAAAGAAGCCACATAAAACTTTGTGGCTTCTTTTTGATTTAATAATTAAATTTTATTTTAAAAATTCTAAACTTTTAATTTCTTAAAAGTTCTTTTAAACTCTACTCTAATTAGTTTTTACTATTTTATTAAAAATGCAAATTTCCCTTCTACAACACTTACTAAGTCTTTTGGATTCATTTTTATTTGATGTCCTATCTTTCCTGCACTAAATATTATAAAATCTAAATCTTCTGCACTCTCATGTATAAATGTTTTATAGTTCTTTTTCATTCCTATAGGGGAACATCCACCTATGTTTATTTAGACAAAACTATTTTATTAGATTTTCAAATTTACCAGATACTACTTCTACTAAGTCATTGGGATTTAATTTTATTTGATGTCCTATCTTTCCTGCACTTACTATCATGAAATCTAAGCCTTTAGCACTCTCATGTATAAATGTTCTGTAATCACGTTTTAAACCGATAGGGGAACATCCACCACGAATATAACCAGTGTATTTTAATATATCCTTAACTGCTATCATTTCAACTTTCTTTTCTCCAGCTATCTTAGCAGCATTCTTTAAATTTAATTCTTCTGCAACTGGTATAACAAAAACATATAACTCTTTGCTTGTTCCTTGAGCTACTAATGTTTTAAATACATTTTTCTCATCTACTCCAATTTTATGAGCTACTGAAATCCCATCTATCTTTCCATCTTCACTTTCATAACTTAACATTTCATATGAAACCTTTTTAGAATCTAATATTCTCATAGCATTTGTCTTAAGCTTCTTATCTTTTGCCATAATTTTCACCTCTTAAAATTAAATCATTTATAATTATACAATAAACACTTAAAATATATAACTCTAATGCAAAAAGGACTAGTTAAACCTAGTCTTTTTATACTAATTTAAATGTTAAATCATAATCACTTATATTACCATCATAATATTCAATCCCATATTCACTTTATAATATTAAAAATATAATTATAAATAATATAATTATAATAAAAGCTATACATCCACAACTTAGACAAGTTACAACATCATCATCTGTATTAGAACTATCATTTTTTAATCCATCCATAGCATCAAAGCTTGTCTTATTATATACTTTATTGTAAGCTGCCTTTTTAGGATCATTAACCCATCCCATGCCCTTTTTACCATATGTAGGATTTATAGATTTTTTTACTTGTCTTTTTACTTTTCCAGTTGTTCTTGATTTTACACTTTTTTTTAAGCTTGGTTTTCTAGGACCTATCTTCATAACTACCTCCTAATTTATCATTTTCCGTTTAACATTATATAATATTTTTATTAATATAAAAAGTTTATATCCTTATCGGTATAAAGTTTTATAGCATGACAATAATTAAAATATAGATTAACTTTATTTGTATAAATAGCTTCAAAAATGAAAAAAGTGATAGATAATATTAATTATCTATCACTTCTTAATTAGATCTTCTTAACAAATTCAGAATTAACAAATCCAACTTTTCCATTTTTAGTTGTTACTCTATACCAACCTATAAAATCGGAATCCACCCAATCTATTCTAAAAATATCACCTGCATTTATCTTATCTACTATTCTAGAATTTAATGATCCTTCTTCTCTTACATTTAAAAAAGTACTTACATTATGAGTAGTAGCCATTTGTAGCTTTTCTACATAATCTGCATTTACATAACCAACTATTCCATTATACTCAACGTAATACCAACCAAGATAATCTTCATCAACCCATTTTATTTTAAAGGTTTCATTTGCTGGTATTGAACCAATTACTTTAGAATTAGTAGTTCCTTTAGCTCTTATATTTAATTTAGTGCTTACATTTTTAGTAGTAGCATTATCTAAATTAAAGTTACTTGAATCAATAAATATTTCTTCTGTAAACTCATTCATATCACATCCACCGCTTACACCATCTACACTTCCATTCTCTGAATATTGAAATCCAACCCATTCACTCCAAATATTATTAGCTCCAGGAGTGTTCACCCCATAATGTGCTATCCAAACTGGATAATTAGATAATCTACTATCTAAATTATTATTTGAAAAACTTGTATAAGTATATACAACAACTTCTTTTCCTGTAAGTCTTTTTACCTCTTCTAAAAATTCTATACACATAGATGTTAAATCTCTTGCTCCTACTCCTTCAGTAGTTTCTATATCTAAAGCTAATTTACAATCATAATTAACAGCTCCTATTTCATTTAAATAATCTATAAAGAAATTAGCTTGATCCTTAGCCCCTTTATTAGCTCTAAAGAAATGGTAAAACCCTACACTTAATCCTTGTTCTTTTGCTCCCTCATAATTTTGTTTAGCGTATTTATCCTTAAAGTAATTACCTTCTGTAGCTTTAATATAAACTACTTCTACGCCATCATTTTTTACACTCTCAAAATTTATATTTCCTTTCCAGTTTGATACATCAATTCCTTTTAAATTATTATTGTTTCTACTTTGCATTATTAATTCCTTCTTTCTTTAAAATATTTTTTATAGAAAAAAGAGAACCTAAATTATAGGCTCTCATTTAAGCTTTTTACTGCTGCTAATTTATTTTCTGTTTCTGCATTTAATAATTTTAACTTCTCATTTTCTTCTACTAATTGTGTAGCTTGTTGTTTTAAACTATCTTCATATAGCATAGCTTTTCCTTTGTTATATTCTCCTGCTATAGCTTGTCTAATTTGTATTAATTCATCTTTGGTTAAGTATGGACAGTTTTCTAAAAGCATTTTATCAAATAAATCAGCTTTTGATTTAGCAAGATTTTCTATATTCTCTGTAATTCTATATTTTTCTTCTATAGCAAAGAATATTTTTTTACCAGTTTCATATGCTTCATTAAATTTAGAAGCTTTAAGCTTTTGGTCTGTAGCTTCTATCTTGACTTTAATTAGTTGTATTAATTGGTCACCTAGAGTTTTTATTATTGTAGCTAAAAAAAGTGTAATAGCAGCAGCTAAAGCACTTAAAATTGGGTCTAATATCTTTTCCATTTTACATTCCTTCTTTCTTTTTATTTAAATAAATGATTTTGTATTGCATAAAAAAAGAAGCCTACTATAGAGCCTCCAAACATTGTTATAAATATCTTTAATATCATTATTAAAGTATCTATACTTTTTATTAAGTTAGTTATTTGAACTTCTTTTTTAGCATCACTTTGCTCTAACTTATCCAATCTATCAGCATGATTATTTAATCTTTTATCATGTGTTTTTAATTTATCTTCTACTAATTCTTCATGCATATCGCTACCCTTTCTTTTTTATGTAATTTAAGAGAATAAAAAAAGACTATCTCTAGCCTTAATTATTCCCCTTCTATTTTATTAAGCTTGAATTGTTTCATGATCTGTTGGTAATGAAGTTACTAACAGATTAGATAACTCAATATATTGTTCAGGTGTTATTTCATGAGTCATCATGAAGCAGCCTAAAAATTGCTTCATTTCCTCTCTTTCCTTCTCTGTTTTACATCTATTTTCTATTTGTCTTTTACATAATTCATACATCATAATTAATCATCCTTTCATTTATTTTAAATTATTATTTAATTTAATCATAGCAAGATTTCCGTTAGCTTTTAATATACCTGGTACTAATAAATTATTAATAACATCCCAGATATTATTAACTTCTTTAGCTAAGTTTTGCAAAGAGCTTCCTAGGTTTGAAGGTACTTTAAAGTCTAAAGTTCCTGGTAAACTATTTTCTATAGAAAAATAAGTTTTTTCTTGATAGGTATCTAAATCTATATCTATTACCCCATCTACAACTTCTGTTACTGGTGTAGCTAATTGATAAACCACGGTTGTTGGATTCTCTTTTAGCCATGCTTTGAAGCCTTCTACATCTTGTGTTGTTAGCTTGGATTTATTTATTCTGATATAAAGATTACCACCAGAAATTTGCATATTTTCCTTATCTTTATCCCATGTTGATTCTGAAAGTATTGGGAAGTTTGAAATTATTCCTTTTCCGCCTTTAGAATTTAAACTATTTGGTAATTGTGCTGAAAAACGGATAGTGTTAATATCTGTGCCACTAGCTACACTAGACTTCATAAAATTTAATGTAGCTAACTTAACCTCAAAATCATTTCTATAAACTTTAACTTGTCCATTATCCTCATAAAGATAATCATCTTCACGAAGTGGTTCTTTAATTAAAATATCTTTTTTATAACATTTATAAAGTTCGTATGGTTGATTTTCAGTTCCATCTATAACATAACAAAATAAATCTTTTGCCACAAAATTAACTTGTGTATTATGTGGATTTTCTATTCTTATACTACTATTAGTATCAATATAGGCAATTCTTTGTCCAACTTGAAAATCATTAAGATTATTATTCCAATTGTTAGTATCTATCATATTTCTAAATTCGCCACTTTCTAACCAACAATTATTTATTATTAATCTACAACCTTTTAATTTAGCCTTAATCAATACTTTTGTTTTTTTATCAATGCTTATTTTAGCTGATGTTGTTCCATTATATTGATTAGCAATTCCACTTATAACGCCATTTTCATTTTTAAAATTAGTTACTGCACCTTGTTGAATTTTTTGTATATCAAAAAGATTTTTACCAGTACTTAAAACACTAATTTTATACTTATCTTCAACCTTTTCTGCTTCTCCAAAGCTTTTTAAGCCTTCAAAATATTTTTTAGGCATATAAGTTTCTTCTCTGTCAAGTACTATGCAAGTATTTCTTAGCAATTCCTTATCAGTTTCACTATTAGTCCACCCTCTATCATACATACCTAGAAAACCAGTTAATCTTTTACCAGTTAAGTCTAATTTAGTTATAGAATTTTCTTTTAAAATAGGGTTGCTATCCCATCCTCCACCTATTTTATACACATTCAATAAAAGTATTTTGTTAGTATTATTCACTACATAAACAATTCTGTCTTTCGGTTCATTCTTCACAAGCGTATCAACAAGTATATAGTTTCCTCCAGCATCATCTCTTGTATTATTTGGTTTATATAGGTTATTCAAAGTTCTACCCTTAATTTTCATACTTTCTGTTCTACCTTCTAGTGTGTCATTTGCACTTATAGAACTCCCTTCATAACTTAAAGCTTGATTACTTTTAAGTCCATTCTGTAGTTCCGTTACATCCATACGAATTTGAGGAATGTTTTGACTTCCATCCAACCCTTCTATGAATTCTTTAGTCTTTTCCAAAGAAGCTTGAAGTTCTGTATTTTTAGAAGTAGCTTCTTGGTTAGTTGCTGCAAGATTTGTGTTAGCAACTTTAGCTGATTCAACATTTTTAATTAATTCTGAATTTAAAGGTAGTCCTTTATTTATATTATTTGATAGTTCTTCAGCTTTAGAATTTAATCCAGTTAGTGTTTCTATTTTCTCTGTAGATTCTATATTTTTAGTATCTAAATCTTTTATAGTTTCTTTAACTTCTTTAGCTAGATCTATGTTAGATTCTAAATTTTTATTTAAAGAAGTAGCAGTAGAAGTATTTTCTAAGAGCTTAGAATTAATATTATTAGCTTCTGTTATATTAGATTCTAAATTACTATTTGCATTAGTAGCACTAGAAGTATTTTCTTTTAACTTTTCATTTAATTTACTAGCTTTGTCTAGTATATTTTCTAAATAAGTAAAGTCTTTACTATCTGCTATTTCTCCAGCTATTTTAGTAAATATATTAGCTTCTACAGTTAATCCAAATGTTGCTGTATGCTCTAAAAATCCATCTGCTCCATAAATAGCTAATTGACAACTATAGACACCATCTTGTTTAGATATTCTATTAGTTATTGGGAAAGTTATTTCTCCTTGCTCTGCATTTGTAATATTTAAATTTTCTATTATGTCTCCTTTGGTTGTTCCAGCCATTACATAGCCAAGTTTAACAGTCTTACCTGTTAAATTTAATCTTCTCTTATTCTGTAATACACATATTTTATAGATTTCAGCATTATTATTGCCTTTTATTGTTTTAATGCCTTCGTTATTATAAGAATCAACATTAACTTTTAGTTCAATTTCTCTCATAATTCACGCTCCTTTCTATTTAGCTTTTGTATCTCTTCCAGCACTTGGATTAGTACATACTCCACTTCCATTAAAGTCGTACCATTTACCTTCGATAAATAAGGTTTCCTCGGAAGCCATTACCCCATTAAATTTTAGCCAATAGTAGTTAGAATCTTTATAAAGCCATTCATTCTTCTTTAATGCTCCACCTTTACCAGCATAATAATAGTTAGCTTGGTATTCATAAAACTCTTCTTCTGCCATTAATGTATTAGACTTAATTAAATAAGTATTATTGTTATAATAAATAAGTTTAGGCTCTATAACCATTTTGCAATTTTCATCTATCCAATAATAACAAGGTTTTTCATTAAAAGTACCTTGAATAAAGCAATTTCTATCTAAAGCACCTGAAGAACTTGCATGATAATCAATCCCATCATGTTTTATCCACTCATTTTTAGCAATAAATCCATCATCTTTTACGAAATAGAAATCACTCTTATAAGGGTAAATTCCTTTAGTTGCAATTCCACCAGCTTCATTAGTCATTTTATATTTGCCGCTATAGTAATCCAGGAATTGAAGTGGTAATTTATACTCATGACAACATGGATAAATAGCACCTCGACTTATCTTAAATACTGTCATATCATTATTATCGTTGGAGTAAACTTTACCGCCATATTTTAGACATTTTAAAGCAAAGTTTTTTATTATATCTTTCTTATAAACATCCAATCTATCTATTAAACAATACCTAGCTTGTAATTCTTCAAATCGCCTGTCTGAGTTACCACCGTCTGCTCCGTGATGACTTAATTTGTATAAATCAATTTTCCCTATTCTGTTTTGTAAATGTGTTTCAGTAGCTACTGTACTATCACCAGGAAACAATGATTTAGTTCCATGAGATACTAGAAGATAATTAACACTCATATTATTTTCATTGCTATAATCATAGAATTTAGATGCGAAAGCTTCTATATAATCATTTTTCCCAATTCTGAACTGTTGGTCATTAGCAACTATTTTTTGTACATTGAATTTATCTGCTGCTGCTAACATTCTATCATGGTACCCTTTAGTGTCCCATTCAGTTTCTTGTGATGGTAACCTAGAATAATCTATTCCATCTTTATATACAATGTATTGTGGTCTATATTTTTCTATAATGGCTGGTGCATTCCCTATATGATCAGAATGATCATGAGTAGCAAAAAAATATTTTAATTTATTTACTCCAATTTTATCTAGTTGTTGAATCATTATTTGAAAATTTTCTTCCATGAAACAATCTATCATCGAAAATGTTCCATCGTCGCTCTTTATTACTATACAATCTCCATAAGAGCCTTCTTTGTTTTTAAGGTTATAAATAATAGTTTCTGTATTATCCTGCATTCTTTCTGCTGTATAATCCAATTTTTTAGTCATTTCAGTTATGTTAGAAGCATTTTCTTTACTTCTTACATCTACCTCATTAAAATTATCTACTTTTGCAAGAGCCTTATCTAACGCAGAAAATTTATTAGAACTTTGTATAGCTTCAGTATCTACTAAACTTTCGGAAATAATTAATCTAACTAAGCAAAGCGGTGTAAGATGGCTACCAGTAGAATCACTAATTGTTAATTGATAATCTGCTGTTCCTGGAATTAAAAAATCATCTGTTAATTCTAATCTTGCAATTCCTTTTTTACCATCAACTATAGTTAACTCATCAAAAATAGAAAAATGTTTGGGGTTTATACCAGAAATTCTAACTGTACTATATGTTAAATCTATAATATTAATTTCACCTAGAAACTTAAAATCTATAAACCTTGATTTAATATCATGCTCAACCGCTTTAATTTCTATTGGATCATCTCGATTAATATAAATTTTTCTAGGTGGTTCTAAATATTGCATAAATTATTTCTCCTTTCTTGTAATAAAAAAGATAGTAGAAAACTACTCTCTTACACTAAATCTCCAACTTTTAAAGAAGGAGCTATATTTTGAGCTGTACCATTAACTCTAAGTTCCCAATGACAATGTGGGCCTGATGAATTTCCAGTATTACCACTTCTAGATATAACTTGTCCTGCTTTTACTGTATCACCTTCATTTACTAGCAACTCGCTATTATGAGCGTAAATAGTAACTAATCCACCGCCATGATCTATAAATAAATATTTACCATAGCTTGTAGTTAATTCTCTTCTTTTTATAACTTTACCTGACTTTGAAGCTCTAACTGGCGTACCTATAGGAACACCAAAATCTATTCCTGAATGTTGAGCCCCTGAAGGATAATAAGGGAATGTTGCTGTTACATGTCCATTACTTACTGGAATAATCCAACCATTACCATACTCATTATTTATTGTTTTAAAGTTACTACTTTCTATAGGTGGGAAGTATCCATCACCTTTTACTGTGCCTATTTGATTTCCACTTGCGTTTAAAATTCCAATAGGAGACATAATGTAGTTAGCATTTTTAAACATTTCAGCTTCTTCCTTTCTTCTACGCTTTAATCCTTTTTCAAAAATTGTTCCAGGCATAGTTGCATATGTTAGCCAATCATTATAAATTTCATCAATACTAGCACCCCTTATCCAAGCTCTGTACATACGAGAATTATAATATCCTGAGTTATAGCATAAATCTACAAATGCATCAAAAACATTTATATTAACTTTACTAAGGTCTAAACCATCTTTAAGCATTTGATTTTTAACTAAAGAGCCATATCTGTCTGGTATTAATTCAAATAAAACTTTAGATGCAGTTTCTTCAGAACAAGGTGGATTACCTAATTTAGCAAAGTATGTTGGCTCATTAGCTTTAGTAACTCCATAACCATATGTTATTTGGCCATCTCCAATATTACCTGGATATTGTTGTAGGCCTTCTATTCCTTTGACATACCTGAAATATTTTCTTGAAGGTATTCCTTTACTAACATTCCCTAGGGTATCTACACCACCTCCTATAGGAGAGTTTGGGTCAAATACAGTAGTACCACTTGTATTTTTAATAACACCATCTAATACTAGGTCATTACATCTCAATTCTCCAGTTCTAGCATCATAATATAAAGATTTATCTTTTCCTATCCTTGTTCCTGAACCTGCAACTACAATTTCATTATCAGGTGTAGTTATATTAATAAAATGATCTCCAACATGAATGCTATTTGTACCATTATCAGAACGAATATCTATGTTATAAACTTTGTTCCCTTTAAAATCTACTTCTTCATATATTCTTACTGGCTTTCCACCTGAATCATCTAAAATGTTATATTTGTCAAGCGCAATATAAGAAGGAACTTTTGTCTTACCTTCAACAGCATACCCAAGAGACATTGCACTATCAATATCATTTGCTAACCCAATCAAAGGCTTATTTTCATCATCTCCTTGAACCAATGACATTAACGCACCTATATAATCGCCGTTCTTTTTCCAATTGTAAAGCTTAATCATATTATTTTCTATCTTTATTGCATCTTTTCCATTGTTTCTAAATAAAGCTCCACCAGGTTTCTTTAAATCTATCTCAAAGCTTTTATCCATATTCCGTATTAAAACTGTTGTTAAAATACCTATTAATTCGTCAGCTATTATTCCTTTTGGAGTTATAGCTGTTTTAAAGTCCCACCCTGAATTATCGCTTAATCTTTTATCAGATAAAAGAATCCCTTTTGTCCCACCTTGAACACATCCAAAATCAGGATCATTTGGATCCAAAACTTCTTGAATCCAAGCAACTATATCTAATTTTTTTGCTCTATCTCTTTGTGCTAATAATGGAGCTTTCATAGCATTTATTGCTCCAATTATATTTTCGCCACCTAAATTCCCATCACCATCAAAGCTTCCTGCAATAGTATCAAATGTTACACTCTTATCTGCTTGTGCTGATGCATATGTGTCTAAATAATTTCCTATTTCACAATTCAACATTTCTTCATTTAAACAATCATATTCAAGTGATATACATCTAGCTTTAATATTAATATCTAATGGTTTATGTTCTATATATACTGTATCTCCTAATAAAATCTCTTCTAGTGACTTATACTCTTTATATTCTTCAGTACTTGATAAAGGAATAAATTGAACACTATAATTTACTAACGGCTTATCTATTCCTTTACTTATAAGCTCCTTACCTTTATTTTTTAACGCTTCATTAACCTGCTCTTGTGTATCAAACCCCTCTGCATTTTCACCTTTATTGTTTGGTGTCCCTTTTAACTTAATATCTTCAAATCTTTGCTCTGATTCAAACACATGACTATAATTATTAATTAATGGAGAATCTACCCATGGAGTTGTTCCACTTATACAGATACCATCATAACCAGTTGGTATTACTCTAGTTATTAAACTATCCATATCTATTGTTTCAACTAAACCTGTTAAATTCTTTTTATATGCAATTCTAACATTATTATCTTCTCCTACTCTTTTATTTAAGTAAATATCAAAATTATTTAAAAATAATTCTCCTCCCCATCTACTTAAAAAAGAATTTTCTTTATCATCTCCACCTATTGCTTGTACTATCTTCTTTCTAAAATAATAAGATGTTGCTATCTTTTCTATATCTGAATGTCCTTTAAACTCTGTCCCTTTTAAAATTTTATCTAATGCTTGTTGTCCATTACAATTTACACATCTAACATCAAATATATTTTCCTCTCTAGTTAAATCCTTAATATATATGTCAACTAAGTCATAGAATATATGCCTTGCTTTTACACTCATATAATCTAAGTTTTTTTCTATATCGTAGATTCTATAAAGCTGTTCTGGTATTTTTTTATATGGTGTACTAACTTTTATAACATCATCTCTAGAAATATATTTCCATCTTTCCTCTTCATCATATTCATGCTCCATTGCTACTTCATTTAATCCAGTTACTAATTCCATTTTCAAAGTACATTTAGAAGGTTCTAATATCATATCTCCATTATTAACAAAATTCTTATTATTAAATTTATATAATTGTACTTTCCCCATAAGCTTAATAATAAATATAATTAGGAATTATATTTATACTCTCTATATTTCCTTCCCATCTAATTGTATTTTCCTCTAATTTTAAAATAGGAAAATCTCCCTTCATGTACTTATTAGTTGGATTATCTAAAGTATCTTTATAACATAATTCAAGTTTAGAATTTATAGTTGTTTTTCCCATGGTTAAATTTAATTCTATTAAACTTTCATTTATCCATAACTTTATATCTCCTTCTCCTTGTATAGTTATTATTGGTTTACTTTCAAAATCTCCACTATTATAAAGCATGTCCCCATTATTTATTTCTAATTCTTCAGCTCCATAAAAACTATATGCAAAAGGTTCTAGTGTAAAAGTAACTTTGAATTTACCTATTGTTTTTAATTTTCTTTCTATATCATCATATTCAACTTTCTTAACTATATAAAAATAAGAAGGATCATCTCCTTCCCATAATTTTTTGTCTTTAATATTATCTAGCCATCTTCTTATTCTTCTTACTTTTTCATGAATATTTTTCCTATCAATAAAGTTATACTCTACAACCAAAATTCTATTTTCATAACCTATAATTTTATAGTCAGTCCCATCCTTACCATCAATTTGTTGTTCTCTATATCTCTTTTTTAGTGAAGGGAAGAATGGTCTTTTTATTGCCTTAATTCCTATTTCTAAATCTGTGCAATTATTGAACCAAATAAAATATTTATGCACATATTCGACCTCCCTTCTTTCCTTTAGTAACTCTATAACTATTTTCATCACTTTTCATTTGTTTAGCTACTTTCTTATATACTTTAGTACTGATTACTTCACCATCTAAATTAGTTACATTTTCAATTACAACTACTATATTATTATTGTTTGTATTATTAAGTTTTGTATTTATTTTTTCTAAGTCAACATTTGATATAGAAGGTACTATATTAGTATTTATAGTTCTATCCAAACTTTGCTTTATATCTAAATTTATATCTTCCATTTCATTGACAAAACCTACTCCAACACCTTGAGCCATAAATTTACCAACCTGATCTCTTAACACCCTAGATGGAGAATGTATATCTAAAGAACTTTTAAATCCTTCTACAATTCCATCACAAAATTGTTTTATCTTACTTTTTATCCATCCAATAGCACCTGTTATACCATCCCAAATCCCATGAACTATATTTTTACCTATCTCTTTCATTTGTCCTGGTATAGCTTTTACTGTATCTACTATAGAATCAACTAACTTTTTACCACTCTCTTTACCAGCAGTCTTTAAATCTTCTCCCCATGCACTTACCTTATTCCAAGATTCTTTTAACCAATTTTTAAATCTTGTTGGTAGTTCTTTAACATGATCTACTATAGAATCAACAAATTCCTTTCCCACTTTCTTAGCTTCTTGGTACATATTATTTCCCCATGTAGTAACTCCATCATAAGCTTCAGTAATCTTATTCCAAATTTTATGTGGTAGTTCCTTAACATAATCTATCACTCCATATATAAAATCCTTACCTGTCTTTTTTGCTGAAATATATAAATTATTTCCCCATGTCTTTACTTTCATATATGAATCAAGTAATTGTTTCCCTATTGCTTCAGGAAGCTGTGCAAACCATTGCTTTATAGAATTTATTGCATCTGGAATAGTTTTAGTGATAAATATTTTTATGTTTAAAAATCCCTTATAAATTTCTCCTGCAATTTTTCCTATCAATATCCCCATAAGTTTAGGTAAATTACTAAATATAAATTTTACTTCTTCTATATAATTTTTTATTCTAGTTTTTATTATAGTACCAAACTCTTTTATTTTATTTATGAAGTCTGTTTTAAATTGTGTAAGTTTAGATATTAACCACTTAAAGAAATCAGGAATACTTTTAGTAAAAAACTCTTTAATATTTGAAAATAATTTGTCCACTCCATTCCTAAATCCTTCACAATGCTTGTAAGCTAATGCAAAAGCTCCAGCAAAAGGATTAACTATAAGCAACAAAATTTCCTTCCAATCATTTTTAAAGAAATTTATTAACTGCTTTAATTTATTAGGTACTGTTTCTGTAAAAAACTTTATAAGTCCACTAAATATTTTATTAACTCCATTTCTAAACCACTCGCAATGATTATATAAATAAGTTAAAGCTCCTACTACTAATCCAACGACTAATATAATTTTTCCTACTGGAGATATTTCAGTAACAAAATTTAAAGCTTTCTGTGCTGCTGTTTGTAACTTTGTAGCAATTTTTAATTTTTCCATAACATCTCTAAATGCTTTATAATCTTTAATGGCATTTCTTATTGTTCCTGTAACTTTAGTTGTTACTGCTAAAGCTCCATAAGAACCAACTACAAAAGCTCCTATTCCCACTACTGCCTTTTTTTGCCCTTCACTTAATCCACCAAAAGCTTTAGCTATACCACCTATTCCCTTAGCAGCTAAAGAAATAAATGGTGCTAATACTTCACCAAATCCAACTAGACTATTTTTAGCTAAGTTTAAAGATGTTCTTAAATCATTTCCAGTAGTATTATTTATTTTTGCAAGAGCTGAATCAGTTGTTCCTATAGCCTCATTCATTTTCTTAGACTTATCTGCCAACGTATCAAACTGTGAACTTGTTAATGCTGTAATTGCTGTTAGTCCTTCAGTACTACTAAAAAGTTTTCCCATTTTATCTGATTGTCCACCAGTTTCTTTTTGTAATATTTTTAAAGTACCAATTAAGCCCTCACTTTTTAACATTGCTTGACCATTTTGGAAGCCATATTTCTCCATTAATTTTTGCATATCTGCTGTTGGTTTAATTAAGTTACTAAATACTGCTTTTAACTGGGTACATACTTCTGAAGTGTTTCCTGTAACCCCTGTTAATGTAGCCATATTAGTAAATAAATCTGTCATTGATAAATTTAAATTGCTTGCTAGTGGGAATAATGGTTGCATGCTTGAAGCCATTTCTGGAAAAGTTGTTACTCCCAACTTAGCTGTTTGGAAGGCTAAATCACTTATCTTCTTTGCTGTTTCATCATTAACTTGATTATATCCTTTCATTCCTGCACTAATTAAAGCAACTGCATCTTTAACCTCTGCTCCACCAGCCTTAGCACTTTTAGCCATAGTATCAAATATCTTCTCTGTTTCTGCTCCTCCATCTCCAATTGATGAAATAGCCTGATACATACCATCTGTTACAATCTTCAAATCAATTCCTGTTTGGTTTGATACTTCCATTATTTTATTTTTATATCCTTCTAAATGACTTTGGTCATCTAAAAGAGTATTTATATTTGCTATACCATCCTGAAACTTCATTTCTGTCACTGCAGCAGCAACACCAAATCCAGTAACAGCTATTGCTGCTGGTTTTAAAGCACTAGCTGCCTTCCCTGTAGCATTGCTTACCTTGTCCATTTTTTGAGAGAATTTATCTAAATTGATATCTTTTAATTTCTTATCAACCTCTTCTAAAGCTTTTTTATTTTCTAATAGCTCTGTCTTAGATTTATTCATTTTCATATTTGCAGTATCTATTTTTCTATTAGATGAATCTATTGCTCTTTCATTCCTAGCATATTCTTCTTTTAAATCAGCTAAAGATTTTCCTAACTTTTTTGTTTCCTCGCTATTCTTTCCAGTAGCTTCAGAACTTTCTTTATATTTTTTAGTTACTTCTTCTATTTTTTTAGATAATTCTTCTCTTTTTTCTTTTTGCTTCTGAACATCATTAGTCAACTTATTAATTGCTTCTTTTTGTAAATTAATCATTCTATTTTGAAGTTTCATTTTTTCAGTAAGCTCAGCCTGTTTTACTTTTAATTGTTCATTAGCATTACCAAATAATTTAGCCTGAGTACTTGCTAAATTAAATGTACTGCCAAGAGATTTAAGCTCTCTTACCATATCCTTCATTTGCTTTTGAAAGTCAGATGTATTTGCTCCTATTTTTACATTAGCACCCATTAATCAACCTCCTTTCTTCAACAAAATAAAAAGGACTATACATCTGTATAATCCTTGTCTTTATTCTCTTCTAAATATTCAAATTCTGAATTTATATAATCTAATAAATCAACTATAGAAATATCTAAACATTCTTTTAAACTCATGTTACATTGTTTTCTAGCAAATCTAAAAATACTATATAATGTGTCAAGAAGATTTTCATATATTGTTATTTCTCTTTCTTCTTCATATCCTTCTTCTTTGTCATATTCTTCAAAGATACTTTTTTCAATTTTAATTTCCTGTACTGATCCTAAAGATTTAAATCTTTCTACAACTTCATTCTTGATATAAATTTCTATAAAATTAAAAATGTAATACAAATCTTTTATATCTAATCTTTCCAAATTATTTTTTTTAATATTTCCATCAAATATTAAATCTATAATTCTATATATTAAATCTAATCCATTAATCGTATTTTTATATTCAAGATATTTTTTATACTTATATCCAGTTATATCAGTTGCATAAATTCTTTTTCTATTGCAAGAAATATTTAAATCACTTATTTCTTGCCCTTCGTAAAAGCCTTTTGTGCCTTATCTATATTCTTATCTAGTTTTCCTACTATCTCTATATCACACTTCATAAATTCAAATATGATTTCAGCAACATCTAAATTGTCATCTATATCTTCTTTGGTAAATTGATTATCATATATAGTTACTATTGTATCTTCCATTAATTCTAAATCATCATCGGTATAATCAATTTTCTTTTCCTCTTTTTCATTTATCTTAGCTTTAGCTTCAGTATATGTTCTATACTTTTTTCTTACTATTTTTCCACTATCATATGTAGTACCATTTATCTCTATCTTCATAGTTACTCACTCACTTTCTTTTCTGTTCCTAAACTTTTAGGTTCTTGAACTTGTCCAAACCATCCATCTAAAACCTCTTTTGCACTTCCTGCATCAGCAAGATCCATTTCATCTGCATCCACACCAATATTACGATCTTTTTTTCGTGGTATTATAGTTCCTTTTATTTTTGCATTTTGTCTTTTTCCTTTTTTAGCTATTGTTTCTGCCTCTTCATCCTCTTCTTCGCCAAAATTAACTCTATACCACCAATAAAATTTATATAATCCATTAGTTAATTTTGTTCTATATCCTATAGCTACATCTTTAGCTTTATCGTCAGCATTTATAGCAGTCATTCCACCTAAATTTTTATGACCTCTTATCATTTCTCTTATTTTTCTTGATAGATAATCCCCTTCGATTTCTATAGTTCCCTCTTCAAAATCATTGTCACTTTCATCTTGAACATCATCAAAATATACTGGTTCATTCGTATATTTTAATTTTGTTTTTACACTAGCTGCCTTCATTAATCTAACTGGTTTACCAGTAGTATAATTTTCAGCACTATCTTCTGTTATTGGTGCTACATATAAATCTTTTAATCCTTTTGGTTGTGCCATATCAACGCCACCTTTCTTAATCTAATTCTTCGCTATAATTAAATCTCATAGCTTTATGATAAATTTTCACATCTACTTCAAATTGATCATTACTATCCTCTAATAAAAATCCATTATCTTTTAATAATTTCTTGACCTTATTTTTTAACTTCAATCCTTCTTCACTATTAGTTGTCCATATATCAACTTGTATATTATGAGTAATTGAAACTTCTTCATCATCTAAAAAATCCTCTGGAGCTTCTAAATATTCAAAGAATGTAATATGTGTTTTTTTTAGCTCTTCATCATACCAACCTTCAAATACTGGAATATCTAAACTACTTAAACTATCAGCTACCAAAGCAATAATATCAAACTCCAATATATCACCTACTTTTCTAATTTCTTCACAAGAGCTTCATAATGATACATAGCAATAGTATCATATTTAGTTTTCAGCAATTTATTAACAGTACCAAAACTATGATGTGGAGGTCTTTTAGTTGTTCCCCACTCTTCCATCTTCATATAATAATAAGGACTATTATCCGTTTTATCCCATCCTATAATTACATATAAGTTTCCATTCTTCTTTCTAAATTTAGGTTTAGGAATATTATCACTTGCATGCCCTGGTGGTCTGCTTCCTTTCCTCCCACTCTTAGAATTATCTTTACTTTTATGAATTTTAGGCTTTACAGTATCATAAGCTAATTCACTACAATCTTTAAGTATATCTTTATTTACTCTTTCTAACCCTTCATTTGTAGAAATGCTCTCTGCTGTTTTTATAAGTTCATCTAATCCAACAAACTCCATATTAATCATTAAAGCACCTCTTTACATTTTAGTTTTATAAAATCCTTTTTATATCCTAAGAAATCAGGATAATATATTTCATATTGTCTACCTTGCCATTCAACTATAAAATTTTCTTTATTCCTAAGCTCTTCTAACTTTTTGCAATATCTAACTTTAAATATTACTGTATTCTCTAATTTCATAGCCATAGCTTCATATAATTCTTTACCATATAAATCTAATACTTTTGCTCTACAATCATAAAAGGGAGTTGGCTCCCTTGGTGGTTGCCTTCTCCCTTTAATAATTACTTCTTCTATTTTCTTTATATATATTCTTTCTCTTAGCCTAGACATTATTATCACCACAATATTTCAATTGAGTTATTATTGAATTTAATGCAAATTGAGCTTTATCATTTTTATTGCCAATACTAATACTTTCTTCATCATCATACCAGTTCTTTACAAGTAATTTTACTGCTAATGAATAAAGTTTCTTTCTATAATCTTTTTTCACGCCAGCATTTGTTAAATATTCTTCTGCTGCTTCTAAAAGACCTAATAAAAGATCATCATCTTCATCACAATCAATACATAGATATTTTTTTAATTCTTCCAAGCTCATTTTTAATCACTCTACGCTTTAGCTTCATTTACTTTTACTATTAATCCAAATTTTCTTATTACTGCTGCATCTTCTGATTTTTTTAATGGTGATTCAACATCAAATCTTTCTATAATTCTAGCTATAGTTTGATTCTTAGTATATCCAGCTTCTTTTGATTGATCTATTAAATATTGTTTTCTATCCATAAATTTAATTAATGTCTTTAAATCTGCAATTATAAACTTGATTTCCTCTCCTGTATTAAATGTAGTTGAGTCTAATTCAACCACATCTCTTCCCTTAAATATTAAACTTCCTCCATCTGATAATTCTTTTAAAAGTGGTCTACCTTGCTTATCCATTAATGCATCTAAATAACCTCTACCTAAAGAATTAGTAACAATAACAGCTCTACTTCTTGCATTAGGAACTAATGAATTTATTTTCTCAACCATTTCTATATAATCTTTCACTTCTTCAGTAGCTAGTAATTTATTAGCTTGATCTACTACTTCGCTATTTTCAGTATTAACTGCATATTCTACGAATTCTTCATTTACAAATTCTAAAAAGTTTATTTCACTATCTTCAAGTAATGAGTTATCTATCGGTGCAAGTAATCCATAATCATTTATATCATATGACATAGGTTTAGTTTTCATCATAGCCTTAACTAATTCTGTATCTTCTTCTAAATTTGCAAGTTTAGTAACACTTCCCCCAGCTCTTACAGGTAACTTTCCTGAATTTCTTGCAACTGGTATTACATGACAGTATGATTTTAAAGCTGGATATCCCTCTTTTAATTTTTCAAATTCATTAACAAATTCTTGAGGTATTACAGCTCCATTATTTGTTGCTGACATAACATCTCTTTCTTCTTCACTTAAAGATATTCCTCTTACAACTTTACTCATTGCGCTTAATTGTAAACTTCTTTTTTCTTCTTTTGAACCTTCTCCACCTAAAACTCTTCCACCTGAAAAGTTACTGTTGCTTCTTTCCTCTTCAATGGCTTCCATAACTGATTCTATTTCTTCCTCAATTATTTCCATTCTAGCCTCTATCTTTTCTCTTTCAATAGCTTTACTTCTTATTTCCTCTTCCTTCTCTTCTTTAGCTAATGATCTAATCTCTTCTACTATTACTTTTCTTCTTTCCTCTAAGTCTTTCTTCTTTGCTCTTAATTCTTTTAATCTTTCAAATAATTTCATTTATAAAATCCTCCTAAATTTAAATAATAAAAAAAGAGCTTTAACAATATATAAGCTCTAATAAATTACTTCTTTTTTCTTCTTTTTTCTTTGCATTTATTTTTATTTTTTCTAAGCTTCTACAATCTACTTCAGTATCTTCATAAGCAGGAAATGGTGTTGGTGATATTTCATATAACTCAACTTCTAATAAAGTCCTTTTCATTATTTCTTCACCATCTTTTTCAACTTTACTCCATTTATCGTCAAGTACCTTGAATCCAAATGAAGTACCATCAACATCCCCACGCTTTACACTTTCATATAAATCATTAGCAACTGTTGTATTAGGTAAATCAATATCAAACCTTAATCCTACTGAATCACTTTCTAACCTTAAAGTACCACTTTTTGTTGAACCTAATACATTATCAGTATTATGATTATATAAAGCTTTTATAGTATTGTTTCTTAAACTATTATCAAAAGCTCCCTCAGCAACAACTTCTACAAACTTATCTCCCCACCAATCTCTTAATACTTGTGATTCAACATTATACTTTGATGCATAACCTGATATTGTTTTAACTCCTGTTTCATCATTTGACCTTGCTTCAAAATTTGAAATTATATTTCTTACTTCTCTTTTAACTTCCTTATGCTCCACTATTATCACCACCTTTCAAATATTGTTTTCCAGCCATAGCTATAGGCATCATATTACCATTTATAAGTAATTCATTTCCTCCATCTTTTGGTGGTAAATTTTCTTTTTTTCTCACCTCATTGGAAGCTATAAATCCACTTTGAATACCAATTCTATAAGCTTCATATCTTGTTTTTATATCACTTCTTAAAATACTATCTACATTAAACTCAATTTTCACATTATTTAAAGTTTCATATTGACTTAATAATTTATCTTGCATCTCTTGTTCATAATTAGTAAGAGATGGTTGAAGTGTTGTTATATAAAAATCTTTCTGTTGTTCTGTAAGATTATTAAATGTTGCTCTCTCTAAATCATTAAGATGATATGACTTCATTCCAAATGCTGCTGCTAATTCTCTTTTAGTTAATTTTGCATTTTCTAAAAATTGTGCATCTGCCATGCTTAATGACAAAGGTTGAAATTGATACCCTAAAGGAAGTAATGAAACCGAATGAGCATTTGCTAGACCATTACTCATAGATTCAAATTCTTTTATAAAAGTTTTCTTTGCCTTTTCGTCTAGCTCTCCTACATATTGAATTATTCCTTTTGTAGTTAATCCACTTTTAAAGAATTTATTTATAAACTCCTGAGTAGCTCTTCCATTCTCAATAGTACATTTCAAATAATCAAGTGGAGCTATTCCTATTAATCCATCTAAAGTAATATCTCCAATAAAATGTAGTATTTCATCAGGAAGTAACTTATGTTTAATCCCTTTATTGTCAGTTACTATATACCAAACTTTAGTTAAACTACTTAAAAAGTTATTATCATCCATAACTTTAGTTACATTATCTGAATCAATAGGATATAAACCAATTATCTTTCCTCTTCTATCTCTTTCTATATATGTATACGCATTACCTTTTAAAGTTCTTTGTGCTTCTAAGCACTTCCAAAAATTAATTGAGTTCATTAATGGATTAGGCTTATATCTTAAAAGATAATAAAGTTCATGTTCTTTATACTCTTCTCTATCCTTGTAAATCTTTAAAGATAATTTACCTATGCTTTCAGCTCTTACCTTAGTACATATATAAACTGTATTTTCTTTTAATACTCTCTTACCTGATATTAAAAATTTTAATTTAATACCAAACTTCTCCCAAAAGTTAGAATCAGATATATTAATACCAATCTCTTCATCATAATTACTTCTTTTATTAAATAACTTTTTAAAAAACTTCATCTATTTTCTCCCCCATAATCTCTTTAAGAAATCTTCTTCTGCAAATTCACTCACATTTAAGTTTTCTCTTTTCCAATATGTTATAGCTCTAACATGAGCGAATATACAACTTGCTAATGGGTCAATTCTTTTAAATCTGCTTTTTTTACTTATTTTTATTTCTCCAAAAGAGTTGGAATCAATCTCTGCATTTTGAACACACCAAGTCATAAGTTTATTATCATCATGTTCAAGTTGCTTAACTTTCATTAAATCTCTAAAATTTACAGTAGCTTCATTTAGTTTTGCACAACTTTGTCCACATTCTACACAGGTATAATCCTTTCTTTCTAGTTCTCCAACTAACATTGCAGCTCCATGAGGGTCATAACTAACTTCTATAACATTTAGTTCATATTCTTTTACAATACTTTCTATAGTATTTAGAACTGCCCAAAAATCTACTATTAAACCATCATTAGCTTCTGTCTTTATTAACCAACCTTTTTTACTCCATAATTCATATGGTACATTGTCAGTTATCATTTTTTCTTTAACTACTTCTGATGGTATAAATGATTGTCCAAATAAAGCATATCGTCTAATATTCCCATCTAAATAAGGAAACTCAAAAGCAATTGAAGTTAAATCCCCTGACTTTGATAAATCTATTCCAATATAACAATCATGTCCTCTGAAATCCTCTAAGGTTAATTCCTTTTTACAAGCTTTCCAGTATTCAACATCAACATACCTTTTTTCTCCTGCTGCAACATATATATTACAATTCTTAGTAAAGAACTCTATTCTCTTCTTTTCATTACTTGTATTCTTAGCTAATTTAGCATTTTCCCTCATGCTTTGTATTCCTTCAGGATAAGTACATAAAATTGGATTAGCCTTTAACCAAACTTCTTCATCAAAAGGATCATCTTCTTTTTCTAGCTCACAAATCATTACAAAGTATTTATCATTCTCAAAAGTTCCATCTAATATTGAACAACAATCTAAATATTCATAATAACAAGCCGTTTCTTCGTAGTCCATTCCAGCCGTAGTTATTATTACTAATAATGGCTCTGTTCTTGCCATCATACCTGATTTCATAACATCATACATATCTGAATTAGGATGTGCATGATACTCATCTATAATAGCCATTTGTGGATTCTTACCATCACCAGTTTTACCAGCTTTTTTACTTAAATGCTTCATAAAACTATTACTATTTCTATGTCGTATTTCTTTTTGAGTAAACTTAAATTTCTTCTTTAATGGTTTAGAAGTCATTAGCTCCCATTCATCAAAAACAATTTTAGCCTGATCTCTTTCAACTCCTAAAGTATAAACTTCTGCTGCATTATACCCTTTTGCTCCTATTTCATAACCAGCCATTCCAGCTTCCATTTGAGATTTTGCATTTTTTCTCCCTACTTGAATAAAAGCAAATCTAAACCTTCTATAATTTGTATCCTTATGCTTCCAAGCTTCTATATTACAAATTACAAACTTTGACCATGAATTTAATATTATTGGTTGTCCCTCTAATACTCCTTTTGAATGTTTACAGTAACTATACCACTTAACAATTTTTTGAGCTTCCTCTTCATCCCAATAATACTCGAAATCTTCATGCTCCATTCTTTCTAAATCATTTAGAAATCTCTGACAAGCTTGTTTATGTCTTTTACAAGCAACAATTTCACAATTTAGTATTTTATTAGAATAATCAATAAGCTCTTCAAGAACTGTATTATACATTTCCAAAATCCTTATTAAATGCTTTTTCATCATCATCAATATCAGATGCTTCTTGAATAATTTTTAATCTTGCTGCTGGACTTAATCCAAACTCTGCACCTAACTTTTTAATAACATCAGCATATTGAATTTGAATAGAAATCAAAGGATTCTTTTGAGTTGTTAAAGATCCTTGTTTATTAATATGTGTTACTGTAAGCTCATCACAATTTAACTTCATGGTACATTCTATATATTTTTCTATAGAGTTAGCCAAAACAGCTAAATTATAATTATCAATATTAGCAAGTATATCTACAGCTTCTAACTCTTTAACAATTTTCTTAAAAATACTTTTACCATCTTTGGATAACCATGTTGGTGGTCTTATTTTATCTCTAGGTAATTTTTTTAATTTTTCTTCTTGTTCTTGTCTTTTTTCAATTTCTTCATTAGTCAAATGGCTCTTATTACCATTTGCAATAATTTGAGAAACTGAAATCATCTTTCTTCCCAAACCTAACATTACCCCCCTTTAGTTCAAAAAACGAAAAAATTTTTTCTGACATAGATACTGCGACCTTTTGACACTCCTTAAAAACTTTTTATACACCCCCTACCCTTTAGGAATTAGCTTAAATAACTCTTCCTGAGTATTTCTTTTAGTAACCATACCTTTTCTATATTTAGCATGTATCTCTTGGTGACATGAATTACATAAAGAAAGCAGGTTGCTTGTCCTTAATCCAAGCTCCCTGCTTTCCTTTAACTCTATTATGTGATGTACAACATCAGCAACTCTTATTCTATTCTTACTTAAACAAACCTTACATAAACCTAAATCCCTAGCAATAACGTTAGTCCTAACTATATGCCATTCTTTAGAATTATAAAAAGCTTGTTCATCTTTATCTTTTCTTCTTACCTTATAATTCTTATGTCTATCCTTATTATCAAATGAATGCTTACTACAATAAGTTTCATTTAATTTTATAAGGTTATTACATCCACTATAGTTACAAACTTTTTTAATTTTTAATCGCTCCTAATAAATATTTTAATGCACCTTCAATTTCTTCGTTAACTTTTATCAAAGAAGTATTTTCTTTGTATTTTTCCACAAAGTCATCTATACAATCTGACTCTTCCTGACTTTGTGGAATTAATTCTTCTCTTAGCTCTGTTGGTCTCATATGATTACTAGCTTCAATATTATTCTTTAACTTAGTATCTTCTACAGGCACAAACTTTAACTTAGGTGTAGTACAATCAACCGTTTTTTTATACTCATCATTCAATATATTTTCCAATAAAAATTCTATTATCACTTCGTGATTACTTTTTTTATCAATCAGTCTTTTATTTTCAATATATAAATCATATATTTTCTTTATAATTATTATACTTTCATTGGTATCATAAATCATTAGTTCATATATTAAATCTTTTACATTTGATTTTATTTCTGGAATTATAAATCTAAAATCTTCACTTACTCGCTTAACCCCCCATGTATTACCTGCTTCAAAAATATAATAAAAAAAATCTTCCTTAACTGAATTAATATACTCTAATAACTCAGTATAAACTATAATATTAATTCTTCTTAGTTTTTCTTTTTGCTCAACATTTTTCTGATTTTTAGAATATTCAATTGAAATTAAGACAGCAATTATTGTTGCATATGCTCCTATTAAAGTAGTTACTACTGTAGCACAAAATATAATCCATTCAGCAACTTTAAAATGATTACCCCATACTTTCCAAATACTAAATAATGAAGCATATACCAATATTGATATTACCCCTAAACTTATTGATATATTTTTTATTATGGTTTTTTTATCCATTTAATCACCTCAATAACATATTATATATTATTGCAATATCAAGTTCAACAACTTGCAAATAATACCCCATAATACATATTGTGTGGTTTAAATGAATTATCTTCAAAGCTTCATAAAATCTAAGTTTAAAGGTAGTCTTAAAATTTAATGCCACCTCATTCTTTTATGTCCTATTTAATAGATTTTAAAACCTTTAATCATTCTATTTATATGGCTCTGTTCAACCCCTATATAATGTAAAGTTATTGAAGGGTCAGAATGATTGAATATCTTTTGGAGTGTAACAACGTCCTTATATTGCATATAAAAATGATATCCAAAAGTCTTTCTTAAAGTGTGAGTTCCTAAGTTATAAAGTCCTAAAGTTTCTCCTGCATCTCTTAATATAGTGTAAGCTTGTTTTCTTCCAATAGGTCTGTTATAACCTTTCTTTGATTTTATAAGAAATTGGTCTAAATCTTTTTCATCACAATATTTCTTTATTTCTCTTTTTAATATTGGTGTCATTGGAAATATCTTTTGCTTTCCAGTTTTCTTTTCTCTAATGGAAATATAATCTTTTCCTTTAACATCTCTAATTCTAAGACTTAAAATATCACTTATCCTTAATCCTGAATTAATACCTAGTATGAACATAATATAATTTCTTTCACTATACTTTCTTAAGTAATTAGCAATCTCATGTACCTTATTTGAATCTCTTATTGGTTCAACATAGTTCATATACTACCTCACTTAACTAAAATTATTTCTTATTCTATGAAATACAAATAAAAGAAAGAGTTTTTATTATAATTAAAACTCTTTCTTTTATTTATTATGGTACATAAACTCTTACTATTTTATTAGAATCTGATGAATTTATCTCTAGAATTTTTTTTGTTTTTAGATATTTCATCTTTGTATAATGACAATTATATGTTCCAAAGAGTTGAATATCTCTAAAATCATCAAAACCATCATCTTCCCACATGATACTTATCTTTTGCGAACTACTATCAAATGCTATAACTATTGAAACATTTGCATTAAATGCAAGTTTCCTTCCTTTTTTTAATAAAACTTCTACCTTAGTATTAAATGGTCCATTTTGATGATTATTGGCAAAATAATATTTTTGTAATGCCTCAACACTCTGTAATTCTTGGTCTCTATCCAATTTTTTTCCCATTATTATCCCCTCCACAGATAATTATAAGTTAAAGTTTTATAATTTTCAAAAAAATTTATTATTTTTGTCTTAATGCTCCATTTACTCTTTTATAGCTACTATGTTTCATACATTCATCAATTCCTTGACAAGGATCATAAATAACTACTTCTTCTTGACACTTTCCTTTTTGATATTTACTACATAATGGTGAGAAAAATGAACATGCACATTTAAGTCTGTTCCCTTCCCACAACATATACATAGGTAACTTTCTCTTTTCCATTTATCTCACCTCTTTTTTTACAAAGTAAAAAGAGCCAACTATAAAGTTAGCTCTTCTAAAGTTTAAGTGGTTATTCATTTGATACTATTATATTAACGCATATAAAGTTAGCTATTCAACCACATAATAGTTAGAGTTTAGTCAGAAATTAGTTAGACTTTTTAAATTCATCATATCTAACTCTATTTTCTTAATTATTTTTGATTTTTTGCATATAAGATATTTAGGATTCATCCCTAATCTTTCAGCAATACTCTCCATATTCATTCCCCTAAAGTAATATGATGTGATTATCTCATACTCAACTTCATCTAAACATGATATTAGGTTTTCTATTTTCTTTATCCTCAACTCCTTATTTCTTTTCAAATATTTAAGAAACTGTATTCTCTTTTCCTTTGATAAAACTTCATTTACTACTGGATCTGTTATTTTATAAGTTGTTCCAGTTCTTTCTGAATATTGTAATGCTCCACATCCTTGATATTCATTTTCTACAGTTGCAATTTCTAATTCCAAAGCTCTTATTTCTCTTACTGTTTCTTTATAACTCTTTAATAATCCTTCTACATCATCCTTAAACTTAATCATATTACCTATCATTTGAATACCTCACTTTAACTTTTTTTATTTAAACTAACTAAGTTGTACAATATATAGCTTTTGTAAAGGAACTTTCACATCCTTTCATAATAACTTATATCCTAGTTAGTAAAAATCTTTTTATTTACTTAGTCATTTAATATTTATTCTCTAAACACCTTCTAATTAACGATATACTTCTTATTCCTAGCATACCTTTTAATATTTTCAAAATTAAATTTTTCACTCCTGCACCTACTATATTTTTATGAATAACTATCTTATTTTTGAATATAATATTAAATATAATATTAAATATAAAATTAACCATTGAGGTGATTAAATGCAAGGTGATTTAACATTACTGATAATCTTAGTATTAGCTTTATGCATATTAAAATGTCTTTAATTTTTAATTAAAGCTATAGAATAGATATATATGTATCTATTCTGTTAGATCATATGTTAAAATAAATCAAATAAACACTTCATTAATCACCTTTAAGATAGAGAGTTGTAAAACACAACTCTCTTTTTGATTACTCTTAGTCACTACCTAGAATGGAATATCCCCATCATCAACTGGTATCATATCATCATTGAATTTATCATTATTTACTTTACTATCACTTGAATCAATAAAATCAAATCCATCAACCGCTATATAAGTTATATATCTTCTTGTCCCATCTTGTGCATCATAACTTCCAGTTCTAATGCTCCCTGATATACTAAATCTTTTACCTTTAGTTAAATACTTAGCTATGACTTCTGCTCTTTTTGAATAAGCTATGCAATTTATAAAATCAGCTTCTTGTGTTCCATCTTCTTTTTTAAAATCTCTATTAACTGCTAGTGTAAATCTTGTTACTGCTGTTCCTTTATTAGCAGTAAATCTTAATTCAGGATCTTTAGATAATCTCCCAACTAAAACAACTTTATTCATTTAAATCATCCTCTCTAGTCATAATACTTTCTATTATTTCTTCCTCTTGCTATGGCAATAGTAGTAAACTTGTATTTATCATATTCTAGTTCTTTTGCCTTACGCTTCTTTTTTAAGTCATTAACATATCTAGCAACAAATTCTTCTTTACTTAGTTTCATATTAATCACTCCTAAAATTCTGATAATCTTTGAGTTGGCAAATTATAATTTAATTCAACTACTCCAGTTCTACCATTTCTACACTTAGCAAAGTTTATTTCTAAAACATCATCTACAATATCTTCCTTATCCTCTCTTGCTCTATAATAACCATCCCTATAAAGAAGTCCTATTACATCAGCATCTTCTTCAATGCTTCCAGTATCTCTTAAGTCTGATAGTATTGGTCTATGGTCTGCCCTTTGCTCTGATGCTCTTGAAAGTTGACATAATGCTACCATTGCTACATTTAACTCTTTAGCCATAGCCTTTAATGAATTTGATATATAGCTTGATTGTTCATATTTACTTCCCTTTGTTGTCGGTCTTATTTTTCCTATATGATCTACTATGATTACATCTAACCCATACTTTATTTGAATTTCTTTAGCTATTAATCTTATTTGATTTACTGTTATTGATGCAGGTTCATAAACAAATATGTTATTCTTCCTGCTTAACCTATCAAAAACATTTAATAAGCTATTCATCTCAGAATCATTGAATCTTCCTCTAGCAATCTTTCCATTTTCTATACATGTATTTGAAGCCAATAACCTTTGTCCCATTCCTTCGGTACTCATATCTAACTGAATATAAAGAACCTTGCCTTTTATATTTTCCATTATTGATAGTGATAAAGCTGTCTTTCCCATTGAAGGCCTTGCTCCAAATACAATAAAGTCTTTTTTCTCTAATCCATTTGTCGCATTATCTATTTTTTGAATTCCTGTACTTATTCCAGTTAATCCACTTTTATTATTAAAAGCTTTTTCTATCTTATTTAAAGTTTTCTCCATTACCTCACTCATTGTATAAAATTTATCTTCTCTATCTGATGAATTAAGCTCAAGCAAAGTATTTTGTAATAAATCCACTTTTGATTCAATACTTCCACCATCAGTTATTATACTTTTACAAGCAACAATTAACTTTCTTTCCTTACTCTTTTCTTTAACTAAGTTTAAATGACTATCAAATGTACCTCTTGATGTGTGATATGATATTTCAGTTAAATCAGATAAGGTTATAGCTTGTGCCTTTATTTCTTTGGATAACTTCTCAGCGACTATTGTTAAATCAAAACTTATGTTATCCTTAAACAACTCTCTCATAGCTCTATATGTAATTTTATTTTTAGAGCTATAAAAATCATTATCTTCCAAAGAACCCATAGCTTTTATCATAAAATCATTATCTTGTATAATAGTTCCTAAAATAGCTTTTTCACTATCAATAGCATAATTACTCTCCATACTCTCACCTTTAATAATCAAAATTACCTTTCTTTATATTAAGATTATCTTTACTTATTTCTTTTGTTCCTGCTCCAAGCTCTTGATTTAAATATCCTTCAAACTTATTACCAAATAAAGTTTCAGGCCTTAAATATTTCTCATACTCTGTACCTTTCCATTCAGAAACTTTATTATCTATAACCTTAAAAAATTCTTCTTCATTGAATCCTTCATCTAATCTAGCTTTAATTAAAGATTGTGTCTTTCTAGTAGTAGCTTTATATGATTTTCCAGTCTTTGAATTGAGATACTCTATAACTCGACTATATATAATATTATTTATATCTCTTATAGAAGAATCTTTGTTGGGATATATTGTCCTAACCCTTGGGACACTTTGTCCTAACCCTTGGGACATTTTGTCCCAAGGTATATATTCTGTTAAGTTATCTAATTTTGAAGTAACATTTATATAAGAAAATTTTCCTCTTATCCCATCTTTACAAAATAAAACTTTTCTTTCTATTATCTTTAAATCATCAAACTTTTTTAATCTTCTCTTAAGACTTCTTTGAGTTCCTATTATCGGTATTTGTTCTAATAAATATCCCTGATCTATCCATATAAAACGCTCTCCATCAATAATTTGAAACTGCATATTTTTACTTGAATACATATCTTTAATTACTGATAATATAAGAGCATCATCATTATCTAATCCTGATTCTATTAATTTTTTCTGACTAAATCCATGAATTGTGTATTTCAATTTTATACACCTCTTTTCTTGCCTAAATTAATCTTGGATGCTAAAATTAAATTGTAAGTATTTTTGAGTGCATTGATTGCTTTGGTCGGTATCAATACACTTGTTTAGAGCTTCTTTACATGACATACCATTTAAAGAAAGCTCTATTATTTTTTCAATAATTTTATTCATCTCAACTTTATCCATATTTAAACCCTTCTTACTAGCATTTCTGCTTCACTCAAAATCTCTAAGAATTTAATTTGTGATGTTTTCTTTCCAAAGCCAAGTCTATTAAATCTGATATCCTCTTCTGCAATACATAAAATAGTTTTAAAATCACAACTTGAATATTTGTTTTTTAATCTTTGAATTGCTTTTAATACCATAATTACCTCCTATAGCTTGTACAAATTATTTGCATTGTATTATTTCTTTAGCCTTTTCACTTTCAATCTCTATAGCCTTTTTAGCTAAGAAACTATTGAATTTTTCTATAGCCTCCATAGATGGTTGTTTTAATATTCTCACTTTAGTTGTTCCTATATATCCATCTGTTATAAATACATTTCCATCTTTTATAATTTTCTTTGGAAATAAACTTCTATCCCAATCTTTAGGATCATCTTTTTTTCTTCTTGCCATACTACCTAATCCTCCCCTAAATATTTTTCTGCTATAAGTCTCATTTCTGCTGCTCTCTTTTCTAATTTTGAAAAGAATTTTACTATAATTTCCAATTCTTTTCTTTCTGATACATCAATTACTCCATCTTCAACTATTTTTAATAATGTCTTCTGAATATTAACACTATCATCTAATGTATTAGCTACTGAAATTGCAAACTTATACAAATTATCAATATTCTCTGATTCAATTATTGGAGTAATTCTCTTGCCAATAGGACATTCATTACAACAATAATGATTTAAAAGTTCAGGAGCATTATATGCTTCTGCCATAATAACAACCTTATCTACTGGAACTACTTTACAAAGGTCTAATTCATAATCAGTTAATGAATCCTTTGAAATTCCTAAAAACTCTGAAGCTCCCTCCCTACTTGAAAATTTAGAATTAAATTCAGCAGCCTTTTTTCTTGCAATACAATACACATTATTAGCTGCTTTAGTTGGTTGTTTTGCCATGTATTTTCTTCTCCTTTCATGTGATAATCAAACTACACAATAAGTGTAGTTAGTTTGCAAAAAAAATTTCATCTAAAGTACATCTAAATTTACTTTTAAATTTTTTCAAGAAATTATAACTAGGATTTCTTATTCCCAATTCAATTTTAGTGTAGTACGATTCGGAAATTCCTAGTAATTTTGCTATTTCACTTCTGCTTAAATTCTTACTTAGCCTAAATCTTTGTAAACTATTCATGTAAACCTCCTACACTTATCGTGTGATTTAAATATACTACACATTTTGTGTATAGTCAAGTTTTTTAACACTTTTTGTGTTTTAATCTTTTTATAGATGTTTTTAACTTCACATTTTGTGTAAAATATATATAAGGATGGTGAATATAATTGTTTGGAAATAGATTAAAGACTTTAAGAAAAGAGAAGGATTTAACCCAAGCTCAACTAGCTAATATATTAAAAACATCAGCTAGTGCTATTGGAATGTATGAGCAAAATAGAAGAACTCCTGATACAGAAACTCTACAAACTTTATCAAACTATTTTAATGTATCTGTAGATTACTTAATTGGAAAGACAGAAATACGAGAATCTGCTGAACAATTATTAGAAGATAAATCAGTTACCATTGCTCTACACAATAAAAATGGTATTGATGATGAGCTTCCTGATGAAGCTAAAAAGGAAATTGAAAATTTTATTGAATATGTAAAACATAAATATAAAAAATAGTTTTTATAAACTATAAAAATAACTGATATTTATTTGGAGGAGACATTTTAATGAGTACTTTTTTTACAGATATTTCAATTGACAAACTTATCGTAAACCCTGAAAATTATAGATTTGATTCTGTTGACAATGAAACTTCAGCAATAAAAATAATGTTACAAAATCATAATAAAGCAATCAAAGAATTATTAAAGGATATTTTAGAAAATGGACTTAATCCACTAGAAAGATTATTAGTATTTAAAAAGAATGAATTTTATATTGTATTAGAAGGAAATCGAAGGGTAACTGCTCTTAAAATAATACATAATGTGAATCTTCTAAAAGATATTGAACAAAAATATTTTAATGAATATTCTAAAATACTTAATAACGCTAATTCTAAAATCAATATTGATAAGATTTCTTGCGCTATAACAGATAATATTTCCGATTCCAATAAATGGATTGCACTTAAACATACTGGATCTAATGGTGGAAAAGGTACTATTCCATGGGATACAACTCAAAAAAGACGATTTTTAAATAAAACAAATCCCAATAATTCATCTAATATAATAACTTCATTGTTCTCTTACATAAAATCAAGTAACATTTATGATGATACAATAACCCAAAATCTAACTAATATACCTATAACTACACTTGAAAGAATATTAAGTGATCCATATGTAAGAGAAAATATTGGTATAGATATTAAAAAAAATACTATATATAAATTATATCCAGATAGCGAAATAAAGAAACCATTGTCAAAGATTCTACACGATTTGATAAATAAAACAATTGTAGTAACAGATGTTTATACTAAAAATGATAGATTGGATTATATAGAAACTTTTAATAGCAACTCACTACCTAATTATGCAAATAAATTAAATAAACCAGTTGAAATATTATCTAATTTAAATCTTATCAATTTACCTTTACAAACAACTATTGATAATAACTCTAATAATGATAATAGTGCTAATACCGATAATATTAACTCTAACAATATCAATAATAGTGCTACTACTAATAATACTAGTAATAATACTAGTAATAATACTAGTAATACTAATAATATCGCTAATATTGATAATAATAACTCTAGCAATATCAATAATAGCACTAATAATAATAATAATAATAATAACAATACCGGTAATAGTAGCTCTATCAAATCTACTTCTCCAAAAAGAGATAATAAAGATATTAATAAAAGAAAAGCTCTAATTCCAAGTACATTTCATGTTAAAATAACTGTACCAAGAATACAACAAATTTATAAAGAATTAAAAAAATTAGATGTATCTGATTTTCCTAATTCAACCTCAGTTCTTTTTAGAGTATTTTTAGAATTAGTTGTAGATGAATATATAGAAAAGCTTAATTTAACTGGACTTTCAAATAACGATAAACTCAATAAGAAAGTACAAGCTTGCATTGATGATTTAAAAAGTAAAAATTTAATTGATAAAAACAAAGTAAAACCTATTAATGTAGCAATATCTAATCATGATAGTCTATTTTCAATAAATACATTTAATAGTTATGTTCATAATAAACATATGCTACCTGATGCAACTAATTTAAAAAACACTTGGAATCAATTTGAATATTTTATTTTAGTTTTATTAAATTCAATCACAAAATAATTTATGGCCAAAGTTTTATTTTTATGATAGACTTATATTGTAATTAAATGACTAAGGAGTTTACTTTATGAGCCTAAAAAATTATTCACCTCTAAGATACCCAGGTGGAAAAAATAAGTTATCAAAATATGTAGGTAATTTAATAAAATTAAATGATTTAAATGGTCATACATATGTTGAACCATTTGCTGGTGGAGCTGCTGTTGGTTTATATTTATTAATTAATGGTCATGTTGATAATATAATAATAAATGATTATGATAGATCAATTTATGCATTTTGGCGTTGTGTATTGTCATACCCAAATAAATTTTGTGAATTGATAAAAAATACTCCAATAACAATGGATGAATGGTACAAACAAAAAGAAATTCAAAACAATAAAAAAAATGCTAGAATTTTAGAATTAGGTTTTTCAACCTTTTTTCTTAATAGAACTAATCGTTCAGGTATTATAAAAGCAGGTGTTATAGGTGGCTATAATCAAAATGGAAACTACAAAATGGATTGTAGATTTAATAAAGAAGATTTAATAGAACGTATAAAATTAATTTCTCGTTATAAAAGACATATTAAACTTTATAATTATGATGCTATTGAATTAATTGATAAAATTATTAAACCAAACTCTGATAAAACTTTTACATTTTTTGATCCACCTTATTATAATCAAGGTTCAAATCTATATGTAAATTTTTACAAACATCAAGATCATGTGAATTTAGCAAATAAAATTAAAGAATTAGATCATACTCACAAATGGATTGTTACATATGACAACACTCCTGAGATTTTTAATATCTATAATGATTTTTCTTTTATTCAATATCCATTAAAATATACTGTTGAAAGAAAATATTATGGTGTTGAAGTTTTATTTTATTCAAAATCAACTATTATAAATGCATTTGATAAGAACTAGACAACTTTAATCTAGTTCTTATTTTCACAGTTTATAAGAACATATGTTCGACCTTTAAGTAAATAGATGCTATAATTATCCTGTAAATAAATAAAATGGATGGTGGAACTAATGAAAAGTTTAAGTGATATTTATAGTGTAATTGAAGATGAAAACATAGAATTAGAAGAAGTTTATTTTAAGTCATCTAATATCGAAGGTATATATTTTAAAGTATCAGGAATGAATCCTATAATTGGAATACATAAAAATTTACTTACTGATACTAGAAAATATATATCTGTGTTAGCTGAGGAACTTGGCCATCACTTTACCTCCTCAGGCAATTTAACATCTGAATGTATAACTTACTCTGATAAAATTAATAGAAGTAAGCAAGAAAAGAAGGCTAGAATGTGGGCTGCTAACTATTTAGTTTCTGATGAAGAAATAATTGAAGCTTTATTACACATATCTGGTACTTTAAGTGGATTGGCTCTCCATTTTAATGTTACTGAAGAAATTATAAAATATAAGTTATTATCACTCTACCTAAAAGAAGATAAGTTTAGGATATCTAAATTAATGATTATGGAAGATGAAATAATTTATAATTCTTGTTCTGTTTAATGGAGGTCTATTATGAAAAAAGTTGCTATTTATTCAAGAAAATCTGTTTTAGTTGAAGGATCAGTATCAATAGAAACTCAGATTAATATGTGTAAAGATTATATAAATAATAAATTTCCTAATGCTAAATTTAAAGTTTTTGAAGATGAAGGTTTTTCAGGTGGAAATACTAATAGACCTGCCTTTCAAAAAATGCTTAGAATGGCTCAACTAAATGAAATTGATATAGTTGTTTGTTACAAAGTAGATAGAATTGCTAGAAACACTTTAGACTTCTTAAAAATATTAGAACTATTTAAAGAAAATAATGTTGAACTTATTTCTATAAGTGAAGGTTTTGACCCCAATACTCAAATGGGAAAAGTTATGTTGACACTATTAGCTAGTTTTGCTGAAATGGAGAGAACTAATATTCAACAAAGAGTAAAAGATAATTTATTATCTATAGCTAAAAAAGGCAAATGGACTGGTGGCTCCCCTCCTACTGGATTTAAAAATGGTTTAAATGGTGGACTTGAATGGAATAAACAAGATATGATTTTAGATGTTTTTAATATGAAATATGAGAAAGAAAAAAACTCTAATATTATTAAATATATAAAAGAAAAATATAATCATAATTTTCTTGGGGGAACTTTAGCTACCACATTAAGAAAACCTATATATGTTAAAAGCTCTCCCTCTGTATCTTTATACTTAAAGACTAAAGGATATATAGTTCAAGGTGATGAAGATAATATACATTCCTATCTAACATATACAGATAAAGAAACTAAATATGCTATTGTTAGTGATATAGTTGGATTAATAGAGCCTTCTATTTGGATTTCTATAAATAAAGATATGGATAAAAATATATCAAGAGAAGGTAATAGATTTAGTGAGAAATTTTGGCTTACTAAAACAGTTAGATGTAAGTATTGTGGTCAAACATTTTGTGGACAAACCAAAACAACTAAAACCAAACATTATAATAAACATGGTGAAGAAAAAATATATATTTCTACTTATAGTTATTATTCTTGTAGGGATGCTGTTCGTGGTAAATTAAAAACTTGTACGAATACTAAAAGAGTTAAACAAGAAATATTAGAATTTAAGGTATCTGAACTTATACATTTGCTTAAAGATAAAAAAACATTTAATTCTTCATATTTTTCTAATAAAATAGATAATTCTTCTAAAATAGATACTATAAAAAAACAAATAAAAAGTATTGATAAAACTATAAATAATCTTACTGACAAAATAGCTCTACTAAGTAATGAAGCTTCCCTTATTTTTATATCTAAATTAGAAGAATTAGTAAAAGAAAAATCTATATTAAAAGATAATTTGCTACAACTAGAATTACAAGAGCTTAATTCAAATACTAAAAAAGATAGCTCATTAGTCTATAATAATATACTTGCATTTAATGATGATCTTAGTGTAGATGACAAAAGAAAAATAGCTATGAGTTTATTTAAAGAAATTATATATGATCCTGAAACTGATTCTTTAGATGTTACTTTCATGTAACATCTATTTTTGTCTAAATAAACATTGGAGAACATCCACCACGAATATATCCAGTATATTTCATTATATCCTTAACTGCTATCATTTCAACTTTCTTTTCTCCAGCTATCTTAGCAGCATTTTTTAAATCTAATTCTTCTGCAACTGGTATAACAAAAACATATAACTCTTTGCTTGTTCCTTGAGCTACTAAGGTTTTAAATACATTTTTCTCATCTACTCCAATTTTATGAGCTACAGATATTCCATCTATCTTTCCATCTTCGCTTTCATAACTTAACATTTCATATGAAACCTTTTTAGAATCTAATATTCTCATAGCATTTGTCTTAAGCTTCTTATCTTTTGCCATAATTTTCACCTCTTAAACTTAAATCATTTATAATTATACAATAAAATTCTTTAAAAACTAAGCTTAACTTAATATTATCTCAGATGAAGTTAATATAAATTAAGATATTTTGTGTCCATATTTTCAGTATATAATATCAAATCTTATTGAACCAAAATTCTAGATTAATGGTAAAATACACTAATTATAAACTCTTAAATCTAGTAAGATTATAAAGATTCTATATAAATAATTTAGAAGATAAAACACAAACTCATCTAGCCAAAGCTAAATTACTTAAGCTAAATAATTATCTAGATTTATTCTACTTATTTACTTCAAGGTGGTCATTTATGTCATTCCTTTTCTACACATATATAATAAAAATGCTTTCATAATAAATTTATTATAAAAGCATTTCTTTTTATTTGTTTAAATCTTCAAATATAGCTTTATCATTATTTGAAAATTTGTTTAAATCATTCGATTGTATAAGATTCCCATTGGCATAGTTTAATTTAGTATAACCTTTTTCTCCTATAGTATAAACATATGGTTCTATTTCTTTATAATTTGATATAATATCAATAGCGTCCTGATTTTTAGTATCATACAAATCTAATTTTTTATTGAAATTTTCATCAGAAAATTTATAGATGGCAAACTGTCCATCTACACCAAAGGATTCCATAGTATCTCTATCTCCTGTAGAAGAGTATCTAGATGCTTCGTTATTATTTCCACAACCTAGAAATAAAAGAGCAAAGCTTAAAGCTATAAATATTAAAGAGACTTTTTTCATTTGTTCCTCCTAAAAAGTAATTTTAAAAATAATTAGCTATTATATTAATATACTATTATTTTTTATATAATTATAAAATAAAGTACTTAAAATATATAAGCATAATAATTCTGAATTAAAAGCACAGTTAAAAACTATGCTTTTAATTCAGAATACTTACACTTATAATACTTTTACACATATAATGCTAATTTAAATGCTCTGTTTTTATCGCCGCATTAAATCCATCTTCAAAGCCGTCTTTAATGTCTTTAAATCCGAAAATTAAAAATAAAACTATTACAATTAAAATTCCTATTACAAATTTCTTTTTCATATATTCCTCCCAACAAACCATATATTAACATTATATAACATTATTGTAAACAAAAAAGAATAAGTAAGAATTAACCTACCTATCCTTTTAATATTATTCTCAAATATTAATTTTATAAATTTATTAAAACACCTTATTTTTATTTATCTTAGTAGAATTTTATAATCCATTTTCAACCACAAAATCTGTTACTTCCTTTGTTAAATCCTTAAAAGATCCGCTATTATCCACTGTAAAATCACATAAATCAATTATTTTTCTTGTATTCTTTTCAAGGTCATCTTGTGAGTTTTGTTCATAACCATCTCTACTTTTTAATCTTTCTATTCTTACTTTTTCATTACATTTAACCCCTAATGTTTTGAAACCGCTCTTTTTCCAGAATTCAAAGTCCTCATATGTTCTTCCACCAGTTACTATTATAAGTTGCTCATTATCTATATCCTTCATAGATTTCTTTTTAAACTTATCTAGTATTTTTCCTAATACATAGTAACTTAAAAAGTCCTCATCTATTTCCTTAAGTTTTATAGCCGTATCTACATAAAATTCTCTTTTTTTATTTTCCCACTTATCTGTTGCTAAAAATATACATGACATATCCCTAACTAAGTCTCCTATATTAAAGAAACTAACACTTTTTTCTGAATATTCATTTATAAGCTTAGCCACAGTATCTTTTCCTGAACCTTTTTCTCCAAAAACTATTAACCCCTTCATATCCTCAATCCCTTTCTTAGTTATAAGATTACATATTAATTATAACATTTATTGGAATTTTTAAACATCTTATTTTATTTTAATTATTTTTTAAAATTTAAAACTCTTTCCTCTCCATCACTTCCAACATGGGAATTTTCAAATGCCTCTCTTGCATTATTTATAAATTCCTTTGGATCATTAATAGCTGGACTAAAATGAGTTAATAATAATTCCTTTACCTGACCTCTTTTAGCTAAATTAGCTGCCTCCTTAAAAGTCATATGTTTATTTTTTATGGCCTTATGCATATCCTCTTCACTTCCATAAGTCCCTTCACATATGTATAAATCACTTTCCTTTATAAAACCTGGTATATCCTCTGTAGGTCTTGTATCTGTTGTGTAACTTAGTTTTATTCCCTTTCTTTCATCTCCTAAGACCATATAACTATAATATTTAACTCCATTTAAACTAACTTCCTCATTTCTTTGAAGTTTAGACCACACTTCCTTTGGAACTTTATTCATTAATGCTTTTTCTAAATTAAATTTTCTTCCTCTCCTTATATTAAAAGAGTATCCTAAACAAGGAGAAGAATGGTCTAATTCTAGAGTTTTTATACTTAAATCTGAACTTATTTTTTCATCCTCTTCAACTAATTCCATTTTTTCTTTTTTAACCATGAATTCTAAATTGCTTGCATCTTCTAGTATGTTAAGTTTATATGGAAGATATGGGAGAGTTATTAAAAATCCCTCTATAACCTCTTTTATTCCCTTAGGTCCTATTATATATATATCCTCTACTCTTCCACTATTCCCAATTGTAGAAAGTAATCCTGGCAATCCATATATATGATCTCCATGAAGATGACTTATACAAATTATATCTATACTTTTAAATCCAGTTCCATTTACTCTCATGGTAACCTGTGTTCCCTCTCCACAGTCTAAAAGAATTTTTCTCCCCTTGAAATTCATAACAACTGATGATAAAAATCTATTTGGCATAGGCATGCCTCCCCCTGTTCCTAACAAGATTACATTTAACATGTTAATCAATCCTCTCTTTCTATAACTAATTATATTATATAGCAAAATAATATTTATTATAAAAAAAGACCAAAATCAAGGATTCTGGTCTTTTTCTTATTTTTTTATTTCTCTAATTTCTGCTTGTTCTTAAAGTTATTGACTTCTTACTAGAAATTTCTCCATTTGAATACTTAGCAGCTATTTTAAAGTTGTAAATTGTGTGTCTATTTAAGCCTTTAAATTTATAAGTTGTCTCATCAGCACCAACTTCTCCAACCTTTTTACCATCTTTATATAAAATATATCCTTCTAAACCTTCAGTTGTCTTTGGAGCTTCCCAAGTTACATTTACATATTTTCTACTAATCTCTGAAGCCACAAAGTTTTCTACTGGGTTAACAATTATATCTACACTACCTTTGCCTACTGCTACCTCTCCACTTGTTAATCCTAATTCACAAACTTTTCCATTTTCTCCATCACCTAAGTTTGCTGAAATTACTTCAAAAATTTCTCTTTCTGATTCACTCTTAGGAGTAAGAGTTACCTTTACTAAGTTTGTATCATTTTCTATAGTTTTTTCTAAACTAGCAACTAATATTTTTACTACGCCTGGTTCTACTTCTTTATAATTTACCAAAACTCCATCTATTCCACTTGCAACTTCAACTAAGTCAAATACTTCTTGATTATATTTTAAAGTAAATTCTGCTGCATAAGCTGATAAATCTTCTTTTATTTCGTTAGCACCTAAGAAAACATCAAAATTTTCATTTACTTTAAGGCTTTCTGGTAAAGTTAAGAAACTTTGTCCCACATTCTCTTGTGGAACTTCTAAAACTTGATGAACATTTAATTCAGCAGCTGAGGCAAATCCACCATGACCAGCTTTAGCCACTAATCTTACATGAGTAGCTTCTACTGGATCAAATTTTAATACCTTAGTACTATGGTCAGCAGTCCAATCTCCCTCTAAAACCTTTGTAAAGTTTTCTCCATCAGTACTAACTTGGAATTCATATTTACTTATGCTACCATTTAAGGCATCCTGTCTTGGCATATGAGTAAATTTATTTATATTATAACTTCCACCTAAGTCTAAAGTAATGTGTTGAGGTAATGCTTCTACAGGACTCCACTTAGTATGCCATATAGTACTTTCATCTCCATCTATAGCAAAATCAGCTATTCCCTCTGATCCTATATTAGGATGCTCACTGCTAGCAGTTGCACTCATTTGCTCTTGAGGTATAACTGTAGGATCTACAATTTTATGAGCCCCATCCTTAATAGTAATTTCATCTATGCTACCCTTAAAGGAATTAGTTGAACTTCCTATTTTATCTAAAGGTAAAATAAATGTTCCTACCTTACCACCATTACTCTTATTTATAGTTTCTATAAATTCTCCATTTACATAAAGACTTGTTTTATTTAATTCTCCAATAAATGTTAACTCTACCCATTCATCCTCAGGTAATTTATAATTAAATGAATAGTCATATCCTTCTCTTGAGAAACCAACATTACCAGTTTCTTTTTGACAAGCCTTTAATACCCCTGTGTTAGATTCTGATAATATTTGCTCACTATAATCTCCATTTGCATCTTTCTTCACCCACATAGAAACCGTATAGTCTAAACCTTTGTTATCAATTGGAGTATCAATATAGCTTTCTCCTCCACTTAATTTAATTCCTTTTCCTTCTTTACCTTCTACAGATTCTACATTTACTCCTGTAGCATTATATTCATTTCCAGAATTATCTTTAATATTTTCTGTAGAATCTTCTTCAAAATCATAATCAATTACAGTTTCAGTTTTAGATTCCACATCATAAGTTAAGTTAGAATCTGGAACATCACTTACTTTGTCAACTCTTTCTTTAAATTCTTCAAAACTTGTTTCACTATCAGGTGCCGCCCACATTTTTTCTGATAAAACTTGAGCAGCTTGGAATGATCTATCATAGATGTCTCTTTCAGAAATTCCATTTGCTTTTTCATCTATCATATCATTCCATACAGCAAACATTCCTCCCTTTAATTGAGGATGTCCCGCTGGAAGTTTGTAATCTGAAGCAAATCTTCTTGGTTCCCACTCATTATATAAAAATCTTGTGTTAAGATAGTTATTATAGTAACCTGCTTCTGGAACTATATAAAGATCTGCATCCTGTGTATTTAAAATATCATATCCTTGATTTATCATATTTCTAGCATCAGCATATCCCCTATACCATATATTCATAAGGACTCCATCGCTAGTTACAGGAGTTTGTCCTGGGAAAACATCTAAACTTCCCCATAGTCTTGGATTTCTACCATAATCATCTCTTACTTTTTTAAGATATCTATCTGTAAATGCTCTAAATTCTTCTTTTTTCTCTGGTGCTCCCTTATACTCATCTGTTCCAATATGGAAATCTTGATCTCCAAAGACTGGATTTTCTCCTCCTAAATATTCATCAAATAATCCATCTACAAAATCATAAACCTTTGGATTACCTACATCTAAATAAGTTGCATCTCCTCCTGTACCTAAGGCTAAAGATTGATCATAGCGAGTAAATGCTAAGGAGTGAGCAGGAACATCTATTTCTGGAATAATTTCTACTCCATGATCCCCAGACTTTTCTATAAATTCTCTAAACTCTTCTTTAGTATAACTTCCATCTGTTGCTGTTAAACCTGGATATGTGTCAGATTCTAATCTAAAAGCAGCATAAGCAGTTTCCCAATTCTCATTATTAGTCCAAATATAGTTATCACTTAAATGAACTTGGAAGTTATTTAATTTGTACCAAGACATAACTTCCATAAACTGCTCTAAATAATCCATTGTAAAGAATTTTCTTCCTGCATCAAGCATAAATCCTCTATTTTCATATCTTGGGAAATCTCTAACTATTCCTTTCTGAATAGTTTCTCCATTTTGCTTTAATATTTGAAGTATTGATCTAGTTGAGTAGAAAGCTCCTGTATTATGAGTAGCTTCAACCTTTACATACTCATCTACATACATGTAATATCCTTCTTCTCCAATACTCTTATCTTCACAATTTAAAGTAAAATAAAAATCTCCTTCTACAGGTGAACTTGAGTAAACTATTTCCATTGGTTTACCAACTATCTCCTCATAATCAGATTTAAATTCACTTGCAGTTTTGCTTAGTTCATTTTCATAGGTAGGATCAATAACTATTCTTGAAGAATCTCTTATAGTAAAGTTTCCATCTTTTCCAACCCATTCTCTTAAACTTGGAACTACTTCTGGCTTAGTATTACTTCCTAAAGAACCAGAATATTTACCAGGTACAGTTATTTCAATACCAGTAGTTTCTCTTTTTAGACTGCCTTTTTTTATTTCAAAATCCACAACTACCTTTGTATCTACTAAAGGTTCATTTATGGTCATATCATCATTTATTATTTGATTATAATCTGCCCCAATAAATTTTATCTCAAACCCTTTTGGAACCTCTGGCATTTGAAGTTTAGAGTCCCCCTTATTTATAGTAGGAACTTCTAATGAGTTTAAAACTTCATCTAAATCACCAGATGAAGGAATCTCTCCATTATATATCTCTACTTCATATAAAGATACTGCATTCCATACTGCTGGATTATTTTCTTCACAATAAACTCTTACATACCTTGCATTTTCTTTTTCACTTAATTCTATAACCTCAGTGCCACCTTTTCCAGCTTCGTTTCTATGAACTGTTTTCCAATTTTCATTATCATTAGAAGTTTGGATTTCATAGACCTTAGCGTTGGCAGCTTCCCAGAATAATCTAACCTTGTCAAAAGTGCTTTCCTTTTCTAGGTCAATAGTTATCCACTGTTTAGCACCATTAGAAAATCCTCCACTTGACCATCTTGAATTTCTTGAAGATGTATCTCCATCTACAACTTTGTCTGGAGTAAGTGTATTAGTTTCTGATGCTGATGCCGTAGCAGTTTTATTTAAAGCAATATTAACTCCTATCTCTGTTTCTGGAGGAGTTACATTTTCCTCATTTTCGTTATCATAAACCTCAACTTCATATATTGATACATTTCCCCATTCATGAGCTGTATCTTCACAACTAACTCTTAAATAATTAGCAGTTATATCTTCTCCAAGATTTATAGACTCTTGATTTCCTTTCCCCTCACTAGTTGCGTAAACTTCTTCCCAAGTTTCCCCATCATTAGAAACCTCTAATTTATAATTTCTTGAATATGCACCATCCCAAAGTATATCAACTTGATCAAAGGTTGTTGCTTCTTCAAAATCAATGTATATCCATTGTGGTACACTTCTTGAACTAGCCCACCTAGAATTTCCTGGCTTAGCATTTGGATCACTTGGCTTATCCTTAATACCATCAGTTATTAATTCTGCACCCCATTTGTCATTAACTTCTCTTGAAGAGGCAACAGTTTTTTTGTTTAAAGCTAAATTAACTTTATCTGACTTATTTAACTCAGAAGCAAGAACAGATAATCCATTAACTGAAACTATACTTGCTGCTATTCCACAAGCTATTAACCTTTTCATCCTCTCTCTATTCTTTAACAAAATTCCACCCCCAAATTTTCACACTATTCTAAGTACCATATTTATTCAATACATTAAATATATATGAATAATTTTTAATATATATGTTGATTAAATTTTATTTTCTACTCTTATTTTTTACTAAAAACATCCTTTATAATTTACAAAGCCATTATCTAAGTGATAAAATCAATTTAGTGCAATATATTAATCCTATGGAGCGTGATATTATAATGGCTAAACGTACAAAAACGCCAAACTACATAAAAATAGCTATTGATATAGCTAATAGAGTTTTAAATAATGATTTTAAAGAAGGAAGTAAAATTACAGGTCGTACAACCCTAGTTAGCATATATAAAGTTTCACCAGAAACTATAAGACGCTCAGTGGCCTTACTTAAGGATATGAACGTAGTATCTGTTAATGAAAAAAGTGGAATAATCATAAATAGTAAAGAAAATGCCAAGGACTTTTTAAGCAAGTTTAAAGCTCAATCTGACTTTACAACCCTAAGTAATGATACTTATAAAATATTAAAAGCTAAGAACGAATTAGACAAGCAACTTGAAAAAAACATAGAAAATATAATTGAATTTGCTACGCAACTTAGGAATGTAGGGACTGTTATACCCTTTGAAAGCATTGTTGAAAGTGAAAGCTTTGCTGTTGGAAAAAGTATTGGGGATCTAGACTTTTGGCAAAATACAAAGGCAACTATAATAGGAGTTAAAAGAAAAGGAGAAATGTTCCTTTCTCCAGGACCTTATTTCAAAATAATGGCTGATGATATAATAATGTATGTTGGTGAAGATGAAGTTTTAAAAAATGTAAAAAACTACATATCAAATAATGAATAACTAAAAAAGAAGTATGATATGACCTTAAGAGGATATATCATACTTCTTTTTTTATAAATAACTACATTCTTTTTCCTTTAATGATCTTTTATCAAAAGGATTTGTAATTAAGGCTTTTAAGAATAATTGTGGATAATTAGATTTTAATTGTTTCATATACTGAATCCATTCAAAGGTTAAATATTTATAAGCAATATTTATATCTTTTGCTAAATGTTGAATTTCATAATCTTCTAATTCATGAGAACATCTACTACTTAGTTCTTCTCTTAGATGTAGTATTGACATAAGCATGTCTGAGAACTCTTCATGCTCTATTAACATGGGATTAGTTATTAAGTTTATAACTAAATCCTTTTGAGCATTTAATTTCTTTTCCAAAGCTATTAAGTCCACCTTTTTAATATCTATATCATACTCATATTCATCTACTAATTTTTCTAAATTCTTAAATTCATTTTTGTTCCATTCCTTAGTTACTAAGGCCTCTTTAGCAATTATTTCTGTATTATCATCTACATAAACAAATGTATTTAAAATATCTGTTCCTAATTCACTAAAAAATACTCCTATAAGCATACTTAGCTTATCCCTTAAATGCTCTTTCTCCCTCTTTTCAAGTAATTTATCAATTACTAAAGTAGTAAAGAATACTTCCATAGGTATAAAGGCTATATCTGCAAAAAGAAATATTAGTGTATGATGTAAATCTTGAAATATAAGATAATGCACGTAATGTAAAACTAGAGATAATCCTATTAATCCAATTCCAATCATAAGAAACTCTTTCTTTTGTTTACTCATTCTTTTCCTCCTCATTTAGTCTTAAATATTCTCAATTAATAATGTCTAGATTTTTATACTATCATATTATATCCCTGATTTAAAAGACCTTTTACACTTTTTTTAAATTCAACTTACAAAAATAACTTGCTATAAAAGCTGTTATTGGCACTGTAAGTATAATTCCTATGCTGCCTGCAAGGCCTTGTATAACTTCTATACAAAGCACATCTAAATTTAATATTTGATTTTTACTCATATTAGAAGCATATAACATTATTATTGTATTTAAGGACCCTCCAGCAAAAGCTAATATTAATGTATTAGCCATTGTTCCTATTATATCCTTTCCTATATTCATTCCACTTTTAAATAATCCCCTTTTATTTAAAGTATCATTAATATCATTTATTTCAAAAATTGATGAGGAAATAGACATAGCAACATCCATAACTGCTCCTAAAGATGCTATTAATATAGCTGCAAACATTATTCCATGAATATTTAAGGAGGTATTTTCAGCTATATACATCATACTTTCAGCTTCTTCCATACTAATACCTGATAAATTTGCAAGTTTTCCAAAACTTATTGCTATTACTCCTGATATAATTATTCCACTTAAGGTTCCTAAAATAGCAGTAAAAGTTTTTTTATTTATTCCAGAAACTAAAACCAATGTAACAATAATACTTATAAGCGCTGAAAAAATTGCTGCTAATATTGGATTTACCCCTCTTAACATTAGTGGAATCATTAAAAATATTATACAAACACAAGTAAAAAACAGTGAAACTAATGATTTTATTCCCTTTACTCCACCTACTCCAATTATGACTATTACAAATAATAGTACTAGCAAAAATATTATGTTACTTCTTTTATAACTATAAACAGCTATATCTTTTATTTCATCCTTCTCATAAAAGAAACCTAGAATTACTTTAGTATCTTCCTCAACTGGCATATTGTATATTCTGCTAATATTATTTACGATTTCATATTCCTTCCCCTTTTCTGGTCCCTCTAAAATTTCTATGACTATATTTTGATATCCTAGCTCTATACCCTCTATGTATTTATCTCCTTCTAACATCTCTTTAGTTATTCTCTTTACTTTTCCTTCATAATATTGCACATTTTTATTTAGTCTATCCTTCATAAAGCCATTATCAAATATAAATCTTGAAAATCCTATAATTAAAAAAGATATTAAAACTGTACTTATAATAAAAATAATACTCTTTTTACTATTTTTCATAATATTTCTCCTACTACCCTAACTTACTTATTATTGAGGCTGACCTAAAGAAGGCCAGCCCTAAAAACTTAATAAATTATTTATCTTACTTTTTTTCTTTTAGAAACCATATAAAATCCTAAAGCTAAGTATAAAGCTCCAAAGCCCATAAGCATGTTAGCATTCATTCTATTACCAGTGTTAGGTAATTCTTCTGGTTTCTCTGTATTAGGTTTATCTATGCCTGGTTTATTTTCCTCACCTGAATCATTTCCTGATCCATTATTTGAATCTCCACCATTATTGGCATCCCCATTATTATCAGAATCTCCACCATTAATTTCTTTTAAAACAACTAGTGAAAACTCTTTATTATTACTTTTTATTTCATTTCCTTCAGAATCAAAAAGCTTTATTCCTATACTATATCTACCCTCTAATTCAAAAGCATGTTCAAAAGTTAATTCCTTAGATTCATTAACACCTAAAGAATCTATTTTTTCTTCTTTTAATAAAACTTCATTTTCACCATTGTTAGCAAAGATTTTTAAAGTTAAATTTTCTAAAGCTTCCTTAGTGCTATTTTCTACTTTAGTTAATAAGCTTATTTTTTCATTTTCTTTTATTTCATTTTTATCACTTGTAATTTCAGTGTTTATAACTCCAAGATTTTCTTCTTCCTGAAGAACAATTTCTCCAGTATTTCTTACCCTTAATCTATTGCCCTCTGGGTCTTCTGAGCTAAGTCCTATTGCTGAAACAGTATCACCAACTTTTATTCTTGGATCCCATTTACCTTTCATATTTTCATTTATTCCATCCCATATATATCCTTCAACATATATTCTTGAAACTCCTGAACCATCATCTAAGTAAAGATTGCTATCATCCATGTTAACAACTTTGCCTGTTACCTTTGTTAACCATCCTTCATTTTCATGAAGCATACTATCCCCAGTGCTCATTTCTTTAGGACTCACTTCATTTATATTTTCATCAATTATCTCTAAATCTGCACTTTCATCACTTATTTGTATTTCAAATTCACCTTGGTATGCTTCTACTCTTCCCTTAACTCTTACTTTTTGTCCAACTTTTACAGGAGTATTAGAAACACCAAAAACATTTATTCCACCAGTTTCATCTTGAATGTATATAACTTCAAAGAAAGCATTTTTAGGTTCTACAGCCTCTGACTGAGCTGTTACTATTCCCTCTAAAACATACTCTTCTCCTAATCTATCTGGTTCTCCATCATTATTTTTATCTTCTCTAAATTCTTTAATAGTAAGCTTTTCTAATTCTTTTTCAGGCAACATCCAATTTATTATATTTTTTGTTACCTTACTATTGCTTTTACTTTCAGCATTAGTTCCATCTATTTCAAAGTTTGAGAAGAAAGTACTTCCAGCTACGGCTACCTTTCCTCCATTAGATAATTCTTCTACTGCTAAAACATTAACTTGTCCTTTTTCTACTGGAACATTATCCCCTTGTTTATCTGAATCATCTGTTCCTGTAGATTCATGACCACTTACTAAGAAGTCAACCTTTTCTCCCTTAGCTCCATCCTTTAATACTACTGATGATCCACTATAGAAGCTAAATTTATCCTCTTCACCTAATCCTTCAACAAGATTAAAGTTAGGAGAAGAATACTTATTTAACATAAGTCTAAATTGTTGTCCTTCATTAACTTCATAATCTGCAACTTGGTCATCATTTACTCTTAATTCTGAATTTATCTTCTCTAAAATAGGATTTAATTGAGCACCATTACTATACTCTCCAACTCCATCTTTATAATCTGCCCTTGATGTAATGATTATATTTCCACCCTTATCCATGTATTTTCCTATTGCGTCAATTTCTGAGGCTGTAAAATTACTTTTGTAAACTTCATACTTAGGCTCATCAATTCCTTGAGGATCAGTTATAACTAATAGGTCAACATTTTCTAAAGATTTCTCTGTTATTTCTTCTTTGTTTATTATAGGAATACAATCATTTTCTGTTAATAACTTTTCAAAAGCATCTATTTTTCCTGCATAGTTTCCTGTTACATATTGATTAGCATGAGCCCCATCTATCATTACCTTATAAACATCACCTTCATTTACAACTTCTATCTTAGAACTCTTAGTAAATGTCTTGTCTGTTCCATTTATTGAAATTGTAGCTTTTGCATAAATAGTAAATTCTCCTGCTCTTTCAGGTTGCCATGTTATAGAACTTTCCTTTAAGCTATTTCCTTCTAAGCTTTCTATAATTTCTTCTCCAATTTTCTTCTCACCTGAAATTTCTCCATTGAAGAATTCAACCTTTATATTGTTTAATCTTTCAGAACTATTATTATAAACTTCTATTGAGAATTTAGCCTCGTCACCAACTAAAAGCATATCTTTATCAGTTTTTAATTCATTTAATCCTACATTTACATTTTCCCCAATCCATACTGGAGCTGTAACTGCAATATCTTGATCTCCTTGTACTACTTTCACATAATAGTAGCTATATTCAGGTTTAAGCTTAAAATTCCAAGAAACTTTATTGCTATTAAATTCCTTTGAAATGACCTCTACTCCACCATTAGCTATTATTGAAACTTTCTTTATAGTATCCTCTTTATCCTCATCATTTATTTCTATATTAAAATCTAAGTCTTCTACTTCACCTAAATTGCTTCCCATTATTTGATTATTAACAGTATAATCAATAGTCGTATTCTTATCCTCTGAAGAATACACTTGCTTTTTGTTCATAGCTTTATATAAAGCATCCCTTGAATTTTCTTCTGATAATATTATTGTTCTAGCATCATTTGCTGTAAGCCATTTTCCCTTATGATTATCTTGGTTATTAGTAGGAGCAACATGCCATCCCTTATCTAAAGCTCTTGTATAATATTCATAGCTTGGGAAATATCCACTACCTCTTACAGGTCCTTCTCCATTTCCAACCTCTATTAAATTAACTACCTTGTCTGCCCCTTCACTATAAAAACCAAAGTCTGCAAAATCGCCAAAAGTTTTTCCTGGATGATTTAATTGAGAAACTGACTCTGGTAATTGAGAAATAGTATTATAATAATTTTTTAAATTCATATCACTATTTTTTCTTGTTTCAAATCCTGGAGTATTAAATGTATTTATATGTCCCCAGCCTCCAGTAGATCCTGACCAAGTCATTTCATAACCATACATAGCAACAAAGTTACCATCATCATTATATTTATCAGATATATTTTGAGCATTAGTCCAAGCTTTACTCATTGATCCATCATTTATATTAGCTTCAGTATCATTATCAAACCAGTTTGAATGGTCTGTTACGGCAAAATAATCAGCCTTACCTTCATCTCTTGCCCATTTATAAGCATCCTCTAAGCTTCCAGTTCCATCTGAAATATTAGTATGTGAATGTAGTTGTCCATAATAATGATTTATCTTTCCTACTCTAAACTTCCATTCTTTCACCCTATTATTTCCTAAAGAATCACTTACACTAACTTCCACTCTATGTTCTCCATCCTCTAAGTCTTCCTTAATCTCATATGAAAAACCAGTTTCTGTTATTTCAGCTACTTTAGTTATGTCTTCATTATCTAATTTAATTTTTACACTTTCTACATTTACTCCAGAATTATCTATAAATTCTCCACTTATAATAGGTTTTCTGTTTTCTCCTACACTTGAGTTTTCCTTAGGTAAAACATTCTTAACCTCTGGTCCACTTAAGTCTTCGTCTACTACCTGAAAAGCATATACTCCACTTTCTGGTACTCTTGAAATATTTTTACCATCACTAGCTTTAATATAATATTCCATTCCAGAAGCTTTTAAATCTTCCTTAGGTATTAAAGTTTTAAATATTCCATCTTCCTCTTTTAATACTACTTTTTTAAATTCAGTATCCTCTTTTCCCTTAAAGCTAATAGATACCTCTTCTAATTTATTATTATCACTTACTTTAGCTTCAATGTTTAAATCTTCGTTTATATTGGCCTTTTCAATTTTTTTATGAGTTATTACAGGACTTTCATTATCTTCAACTATTTTTGTAAACTCTGCTGAAGAACCATAAAGTTGAACTTTATCATTGAATCTTCCAATAACGCCTTTTACATCTACTAAATCTCCTGTTTTAACCTCTAAACCTGAAGGTATAAAGTAAATATCTAAAACATCCTCTCCTTGTGTTAATGTTTTAGCTTCTAAATCAACTACTGTATTTTTCAACTCAATATAATGAGAATCAAAATTTGACTCTTTTAATTCCTTAATAGTAACTAACTTAGGATCAGGCATTCCTAAATCTCCTAAGACTTTTATATCAGTAGCTTGTACTTGAAGTAATCCATTAAAATTATCTAATGTGCCACTTATTTCAATCTTATTCCCCTTAGTTATTGCTCCAAAATCCACTCCTGATTTAAAGTTTGAAATTGCAATAGCTCCTGTTTCATCCTGTATATGAAGAGTTTTATTTCTATCATTAAAAGTTACAACACCTCTTGTAGTAACTTCCTCTCCTAAGTTTTTATTTCTTGCTTCCTTTACCTTAAGAACTTTTCCTGAAGGATTTTCTCCTTCACTCCATGAAATATCATGCTTTCCTAAATCATCATATAAATTTTCTGTATCTACATCCCATTGAATAGAAACATCAAATGGTGTTTTATCTATGTTATTTTCACCATCTTTTATTTCAGATTTTCTTCTAGCACTTATGAATTTACTATCATAAAACTTTTTATCTTTTTCTGTCTTAGCTCCAAAGGAGTCTATTATTTCGTATCCATTTCCAGTATTTTTTCTAAGTAATATAACATCATCACCATTGAAACCTACTGTTTGGCTTCCTACCCCTAATTTATTTTCTAAATCATTTATAACCTCAGTAAATTTTTCATCTTTTCCTTGGTTATTGTAAATTACATAAGTCTCTCCACTTTCTATAATCTTATCTTCTAAACTTTGAGAAACTGGACTCCCCTCATATTTTCCATTTGAATATACAGCCAAATCATAATTAGAAAGATTTATTCCTTCCCCTGTTCCATTAAATATTTCAATAGCCTTTGAATTAGATGGTCCATGTAAATATTCAGATATTATTAAGTCTCCCTCTTGTGCTTTAAATTCCTTAGCAAAAGTAGGATAAGATGTAAATAAACTTCCTACCATGCTTAAGGATAATGCTTTAGTTATTAAAATCTTATAATCCTTTTTCATATGAATCCCCCTTGAAACAAATTTTTAAATGCTAATTTTCCCTCCCCTCTTTTCAACATATATAGAGTAATAACTACATTTTTTAATCTTTTACCCTATTTTTTTCATAGCATTCATTATATGTTTATTCATAAAAAAAACTCATTATTCTCACTTTACATAACCTTAATGCAAATTTAACAATAAAAAAACCAATTCATAGTCTATTTAAAACTATAAATTGGTTCATATCATAATCACATTATTGATTTTTCAAGACATAAGAAAGGTTCTACTATATCTCTCATAGACATCATTTCTCCTACATGTACATATCCTAAGTTTTTATATAAATTAACTGCATTTTCATTTTTATGATAAGCACTAATTCTTATGGAATTGCACTTTTTTTCCTTTGCCATTTCTTCTACAAAATCTATCATTTTTCTTCCATATCCTTTTCCCCTGTGAGATGGTGAAACAGCTATTCTATGAAATGACAAAAATGGTCCATCAACTTGCCATGCAATATCATTATAAACATCATAAGCATAATCATTAATAGTTGCAACAGCTACTATTTCTCCAGAAGCTTCTATTCCATAAAGATGTTTATTAGAGATATCCTTAAAAATTATTTCAGTATTGGGATAACTTTCGTTCCAATTATAAAGTCCTCTTAAATTCATTTCTTTTACAACATTATCATAAATACTTTTAACCTTGTTTAATTCATGTTCTTCTATTAATCTTATTTTCATTCCTCTTTTTACCTCTTCTAATAAATTAATTTAAAATAATGTTTTATTCAAAAAATTAAATCAAAATTTTACCCCATGTTCATATCTCCTTTAAATATTAATAATAAAATAACTTTAATTAGATAAAGTTTCCTTTGTAAACTATCTGCTTTAAATATGGTTCATTACTTATCGTGGAATAATTTTATTTTATTCAAAAGAAAAAGTCAAAGAATTTTCTGTTAACATTTTTCTGTTTAAAATTTATTAATATTTATCTTTTATTTGCTTTTTTGATATACTCTATTTGAGGAGAGGAAGTGGAATTTATGTTAAAAAAAATTAATTTTCATACCCATACTAAAAGATGTAAACATGCTAAGGGAGAAGATAAGGATTATATTGATGCAGCTATAAAAAACAACTTAGATATTTTAGGATTTAGTGATCATGGTCCTTATCCAGATAATAGATTTAATCTTAGAATGAACTTTAACGAACTTGAGGAATATAAGACTACTTTAGAAAAACTTAAAATAAAATTTAAAAATTTTATTCAGATTAAAATTGGTTTGGAAATAGAATATTTGCCTTCAGATGATTTTTATTATAATTACCTAAAAAATGAGCTCAAATTTGATTACTTAGCTCTAGGTCAACACTTATTTTTAACTGAAAATGGCGAATTGAAAAATACATATTCCTTAAAAAGTACTAAAGAGTATATAGAATATGCTAAAAGTATTTGTCTTGGTATAAAAAGTGGATACTTTGACTTTGTAGCTCACCCTGATTTAATCTTTATAAATGATTTTCCTTGGGACGAAAATTGTGATAAAGCCTGTAATTTAATTATTGATACAGCAAAAAAATATGATTTCATATTAGAATTTAATGCAAACGGTATTAGAAGAGGAAAGAAAAAATATTCTGATGGAGAAAGATTCCCTTATCCCTATGAAAAGTTTTGGAATAAGGTTTCTTTAGCAAAGGTTAAAACCATAATTAACTCTGATTGTCACACTCCTTGTGATCTTTGGGATAATACTATGGATTATGCCTATACCCTTACTAACAATCTTAATTTAAACATTATTGATAATATTTAACAATTAAAACCTTGCATTTTAATATTTTTAGGTATATAATCAATGTAAATTTGTTTTTAGGAGAATTTTTTATGATAAATAGTACAAACTTAATAAAAGCAAAACTTAATAATTCTTATTATTGCTATTATAGATAGTTTGTATTTATGATTGAATATATGCAGTCATAGATACAAACTCCAAAGGAATTTTGGATTGTATCTATGATGGCTTAATTTTCGTTATAAAGATAGGTCACATAGGTAATACTATATGGCCTTAATAAAGAGTTTTAATACCCTATAGGTCGTATAGTTTAACTATATGACCTATTTTTTTATATTTATATAAAAATCTAGGAGGTATTTTAAATGAAAGAACGAGAAAATTTTACTGGAAAGTTTGGATTTGTAATATCCTGTGTTGGCGCTGCTTTAGGTCTTGGTAACATATGGTTATTCTCCTACAGACTTGGTCAATATGGAGGTGCTGCTTTCTTAATACCATACTTTTTATTTGTTTTTATACTTGGAACTACAGGTCTTATAACTGAATTTTCCTTTGGTAGAAAGTTTAAAGCAGGTTCATATACTGGTATAGTTGAATCTTTTAAAAGTAAATCATTAAAGGGAGGAAAATTCTTTGGTATGCTCCCTCCTATAGGATTAACAGGAGTTTTTATATTCTACTCTATAGTAATAGGTTGGATTCTTAAATACTTTTTCTTAAGTTTAACTGGATCTATTAATACTATTGATACTACTACTTACTTTAGTAATTTTGCTGGTACACCTAATACAATCTTTTGGTTTTCCCTAGCAATAATATTAACTTTAATAATAGTTTCTTTAGGAATAGACCGTGGTATAGAAAAATTAAACAAAATAGTTATGCCACTACTTCTTTTAATTTTTATAATTTTAATCATAAGATCTCTAACTTTACCAGGATCTTTTGAAGGAGTCAAATATCTATTAGTTCCAAGATGGGAAAACTTATTTAAAATAGATACTTGGGTAATGGCTCTTGGCCAAGCATTTTTCACAGTCTCCCTTAATGGATGCGGTATGGTTGTTTATGGTAGTTATATAAATGATAAATTTGATATTCCATCATCTGCAATACAAACTGCCATATTTGATACTTTGGCTGCCCTTTTAGCATCTTTTATGATTATGCCAGCAGTTTTTGCATATGGATTAAATCCTTCATCTGGGCCATCTTTATTGTTTATAACTTTACCAAAAATATTTCAAGGTATGAATTTTGGTGCCTTACTAAGTACATTATTTTTTCTTAGTGTAATATTTGCTGCTATTTCATCCTCTGTAAATATGTTAGAGGGGCCTGTTGAAGCTTTCATGGCTCACTTTAAGTCAAATAGAATAAAAACTTCAATTATAATATCAGTCCTTTGTTTTTTATGTGGAATACCTTTATCATTAAATATGGGAATCTTTGATAACTTCTCAAATCTTATTACAATAATAATTTCTCCACTTTGTGCTTTATTGGTAGCTGTTGTATTCTACTATATTATTGGTGGCGAAAATGTATTAATAGAAGTAAATAAGGGAGCTCATAAAAAACTTGGAAAATGGTTTATTCCTTTAGGGAAATACATTTTTATCTTAGTTACTATACTAGTAATAATTCTTGGAATAATATATGGTGGTATAGGTTAAATTTAAACATTGTAAGTTTTGATAAAAATTTTTATTTAATAATTAATATTACTTGACCTAATTGTCATTTGCATATAAAATATACTTAGAATTATTTCATGTGCTAGGGGTGCCTTTAGGCTGAGAGATGATTATTTTATCATTAACCCTCAACACCTGATCTGGTTAATTCCAGCGTAGGGAAGCGTTTAGGGCTGTATTTAAACCGGATCTATATTTAGATTCGGTTTTTTATTTACATTCTTTAGACTCTCTAAGCACACTTAAAGTTTAAGGAGGGGGTAAAAACTATGATGTCATTTTCACAAATAATAAATGATTTTATTCAAAGTTTTTCATCAATTAATTTAGGAGGAAATTTTAAGGAGATTGTAACTAATCCACTAACAATTCTCACTTTAATAGGAGTCCTAATAATATTAGTTTTACTTATAAAGGCTAAAGACATCAAATTTGATGCAAAAATGCTTACAACAATAGGAATTGCTTTAGCACTTACTGCTGTATTAAACATGCTAAAGATATATAAATTTCCTCAAGGTGGAGGAATAACTTTAGGCAGTATGATTCCTATAATACTTATTGCTTATGCTTATGGTCCATTAGTTGGAATGCTTACTGGATTTTTATTTGGTATAATTTCCTTATTTATAGATCCATATATCCTTCATCCTGTACAAGTATTATTTGATTATCCTATACCATATATGGCATTAGGGGTAGCAGGATTCTTTAAAAATCATAGAATTTCAGGAGCTGTAGTAGCAATATTTTTAAAATTTTTGGCTCACTTTATTTCAGGAGTTGTTTTCTTCGGATCCTTTGCTCCTGAAGGAATGTCTCCAATTCTATATTCATTTTTAGTAAATGGTTCTTTAATAGGTGCTGATGGCTTAATATGTGTAGTACTTTTAGGTATTTTACCTGTTAATAGACTTATTAAAGCTATAAGTTCTAAAAGCGTAACAAGCAAATACGCATCTTAAAATAAAGTAAGGTCTAGATTTCATTAAAATCTAGACCTTTTTATTTTTTAATTAAAGAATTATACTATAGATAAGAGATAAAAAGTTATATAAACTTAGGAGGTACTTATGAGTATTAATCATGGTGCTAATTTATTTGATTTATCAAATGAATTAGGTATAAATAAAAAAGATATTAAAGATTTTAGTTCAAATATAAATCCCTTTGGAGCATCTAAAAAAGCTAAAGATGCAATTTTAAATAATATTGATATGGTTTCTATATACCCAGATCCTAAATATAAAGATTTAAAGGAGTCAATCTCTCAATATTGTCATTGCAAAAAAGAAAATATTATAGTTGGTAGCGGAGCTACAGAATTAATATCCTCTTTTATAAGTGTTATAAACCCTAAAAAAGCTTTATTACTTTCTCCATCTTATTCAGAATATGAAAGTGAACTTGAAAAGATAAATTGTGAAATAACTAAGTTTTTTTCCAAAGAAGAAGATAACTTTAAAATAGATGTTAACAAATTAATAGATAGCATAAACTCTTCAAAGTTTGATTTAGTTATAATTTGTAATCCTAATAATCCTACTGGATTCGCCTTTTCAAAGGATGAAATTTCTTTATTACTAAAAAATACTTCATCAATATTCATGGTTGATGAAACTTATGTTGAGTTTACAGAGCCTGAAATTTACTCCTCTACTCCACTAGTAGATATATTTAATAATCTATTTGTAATTAGAGGAACTTCTAAATTTTTCTCAACTCCAGGTATAAGATTAGGTTATGGACTTATTTCTAATAAAGAAATTAAAAAGTCAATGGTTGAAAAACTTGATTTGTGGAATATAAATATCTTTGCTACAACAATGGGAGAAATTATGTTTAAGGATAAAGAGTATATTCTTTCAAATACCTCTAAGTTAAAAGAAGAAAGAGATTATTTATTTAGAGAATTAAGTTCAATAAAGGACTTAAAGGTATATGAAAGTTACAGTAACTTTATACTTTGTAAAATTAGATCTAAAAAATTCACTGCTACTGAACTTTATAATAAACTTTTAGAAAAAGGATTGATAATAAGAAACTGTTCTTCTTTTGAAGGTTTAAATGAATATTTCTTTAGGGTTTGTGTCTTAAAACCTGAAGATAATAAACTTCTTATAGAAAATCTTAAAAATTTATTTTTATAATTTAAAAAATTAATAGGTTGCATATACATAATTTTTATTATTAATTATATATGCAACCTCTTAATTTTTGAAATTATATCTTATATTATAAGTACTTTTTAAAATTCACCTGTTTTATTTAATTAATCTTTTAATTTAAACGATCATAAACATAGCTGCTATTATTATGTAAACAGCTAAAAGTTGTACCCCTTCAAGCCAATTTGATTCTCCATCATTAACAATTCTATTAGCTATAAGTACTGAAACTATTAAAGCTACTAATTCAAAGGCATTAAATATTATGCTCATAGGCTTAAATATAAGACTTAAAAATATTAATACTGGAGCCACAAATAAAATAACTTGCAGACTTGATCCTATAGCTATTTCCACTGAAACATCCATTTTATTTTTCATTGCCATTATTATTGCAGTGCTGTGTTCTGCAGCATTACCTATTATAGGAATTAATATTATACCTACAAAAAGCTTACTTAACCCAAGAGTCTCTGTCATTGGTTCTACTGCCCCAACTAAAAATTCACTTTCTATGGCAATTATTACTGTAGCTACAACAAGCACTGTTATGGCCTTTTTTAATGACCATTTAGCTTCTCCATCTTCCTCATCTTGTTCCACTGCATATATATCCTTATGAGTGAAAAATGAGAATATTAAACTTAATATGTATATAGCAAACATTACTACAGCAACTATTACACTTAAACTTTCATATTTTGTGTTTAAAAATTCTGGTTTTATTGTATGCATAAATATAGCAGGAATTGTTAATCCAATAACAGCAAATAACAACATACTTGAACTAGTTTCCATTACTTTTTTATTGAAACTTTGTGTTTTATATTTTAATCCTCCTGCTAACATACTAGCACCTAGCACTAATAATATGTTTCCTATTACAGAACCTGCAATAGAAGCCTTAACCACATCAAACAAACCATCTTTTAATGCAAAAAATGAAATTATAAGTTCTGTAGCATTCCCAAAAGTAGCATTTAAAAAACCACCTAATTTAGGCCCAGTATAAAATGATATTTCCTCTGTTGCCTCTCCCATAAGACCTGCTAAAGGAATTATTGCCAAAGCAGATAATATAAACATAAGAGTTGGAGAAAAATGCATAAATTCACCTATAATACTTATAGGAATAAATATTAAAAGCCATTTTAGTATTTTCATCTTTAGTCCTCCATATATAAAATAAATTTTACTAAAGATAATTATATCACTTTCGTTAACTATTTTAACAATTTATTCTTAATTTACCTATTTAGAATATTAACATTAATCTATATTTTAACTAATTTTTATTTTATCAATATATAAAAAACTAAATACATCTTAGCTATATCTATAAAAAGATAACTATTATCTTTTTATAAAACTTAAATTATATATTTAGTATGCTCAGAATCAACTTTTATTATAGAGCTTTTTTCTAGAATTATTATTAAAAGCAAAAAAAACGCTATTTTAAGCGTTCTTTTAATTAATTACATATCTACATTATGAAATAATTTTTGGCAATATTTTTTCTACTATTTTAAAATATCATAATTTTGCGACAATTTCAACAATTTTATTCAATTAATTATTTTATTCAAAATCATAGAAAATTATTACAGATTCAATATCCTCTCTTCAACTATTCCATCTGCCTTTTGAAAATTAAAACCTAATATTCTTCCTAAGGTTGGTCCATGATTTATAAGCTTACCTTCCTCTAAAACAACACCTGATTTTATTCCTCTTCCAAAAGCTAAAAAGAATGTTCCATAATCTTTTTTTCTAGGTGAATATCCATGAACTGCTTTGTAAGTATGTTTATTTTTTATATCTTTAGTTTCCTCAATAACTTTTCCTTCATATTCATTTGAAAAATAATATCCTCTAGTAGCTTCTACCATAAAATCACATTGATCATTAGCTCCAACTTTTATGGCCTCTTCCTTATTTAATATGTATTCTAAAGCTCCTTCTTCCTTAAGCTTTTTCAAGATCTCTAAACATTTCTTCTCATCTTCTTTATTTTTATTATCTAAATAAATATAACATGAGCCTCCACATTCCCTAGCTATTGCTTTAAAGCTTTTAAGCTTTCCATCCTTTAATTCTATTAATCCTTCTTCCCTAAAGGCACTATTAAGCCTTATTACCTTATGAGTATCTATTGCACTATGGTCTCCTAGTAAAATCAATGTTGTGTTTTCATATATCCCTGCCTCTTTTAAACACTGTATTATCTCTCCTACTCTAATATCGTGTCTTTTTAAAGCTTCTAAAGCTTCTAAACTTTCATATCCATAATCATGTCTATGAGAATCCACATCTATTAGATGGACCATAGTTAAATTAGGCTTGTATTTTTTTATTGTCTCCTTAGCACATGCTGTAACAAAATTATCTAAATAAGGTTCTTTTGTACCTTTTCTAAGAGAACCAAACTTTTTATTCATACTAAATTGATAAACTTTACTTCCAGCTAAAGCAGACATAATTATTTGATTATGCCAAGGTTTTGTCTCAAATATTTCTGGCATATTATAATCTATTTTCATTTTTCCTGTAACTGGCCAAACCACTGAAGCCGTTGTAAGACCATTTTTCTTAGCTAGTCCAAAAAGAGTTTCTCCCTTTATTTTATTTCCGTACCAGTTCCAATTTGGATTTTCATCCTTAAAATTTAATACTATATTATTTGTTATTCCATGATTAACTGGATATTTCCCAGTAATAATGGATACATGAGCTGGATATGTCAAAGAAGGATATATTGTTTCTACATTTTTTATAAGTGACCCTTCTTTCATTAGCTTAGATATATTAGGTAACTCCTTCATTATTTCAATATCTTTTGAAGATACTGCATCTAAAGAAATTACCACCATGTATTTATTATTCATTTTAATTATCATCTCCTGTTCCTATTAAATTATTTTAATTCTTTTATCCTCTATGTCAATGATAATTTTTATATTTTTAATAACTCTTTAAGTTCTTTATAAATAGGATCCTCTATATCCCCTTGTAATTTACTTAAAATCTTTTTTCCTTCATCGACTCTTCCATTTCTCACCTTTTCTAAAAAAGTACTTACCCTCCATGATACTTTCATTTTCTTACTTAAAAACATTAATAAGCTTAATAAAAAAGTAGGTAATAAAACTCTAGGCTCTACTAATGCAATTACAACTACAATCCAAGCTATATTTGAAGCTATTTTATAAGGTTTACAAATTTTACTTATATCATCACTATATTTTAAATCATAAACTCTATTTTTTCTCTCAAAAACTTTACTTCCCATATATTCTCCCCCTATTAATAACTTTATAATTCAATTATAACCCCATTATACATATTTTTCCATATAATTAAATAAAAAAGGCTTATACCAAAATAATTTTTATTCTTATATTTTGATACAGCCGATTCTATTTTTTTTATTATCCTATTATATCTTTTGCCATTTCCTCTAATTTTTCTTCTCCATCTTTTTCTGAGAAGTTATAGAAACAATTAGCTACTTGTATTTTTTTAGCTCTTGATATATTTAAATCTTTGCTTATTTTTTCTAAGAAATCAACTTCTTCTATATCACAATCCTCATCAACAAGTCCTATTCTGACAAGTTCAAAATAAACAATATTTTTAACCTTTTCTGATGAATTTTTTATAGTTTCTACTGATTCTTCATATGAAAGATTTCCTAATTTCTCTTCTTCTAAATCTAATTCCTTAAGATATATACGAATTAAATCTTCTTCTTCTTTTTTTATATTCTCATCAGCTAAAGCAAATTCAGTTACTAAATTTATAAATGCTAATCCTTGTTCTTTATTTAACTCTTTTAAAAACATTGCTTATCCCTCCGTATAAATAAATTTTTAGCTTATTAATAATATACTATAAAAAATTTAGTATAACAAAGGCTTTAAGGTTAATTTTTAATTAAGAAATGACTACAATCCTCTATTTCTCTTATTATATTCTAAAAATCTACAATATTAAAGAAAAAGCTGTCATTACTTCTACGTAATGACAGCTACTATATATTTTTTATATATTAGAAACTTTTTCTTTCTTCTCAAGGTATCCTTTTAACTGTTGCAATCCTAAAATTAAAGCTCCTCCTATAATAAAGAATAGGAAATTAAAGCTACTTAAATTCATAGCAGCCTTTGGAATCTCTAATGTAGTTGGTCCCATAAAAACTGCATATATAGATCCAATCATTAATCCTATTATAAAATAAATCATTTGAGACCTATAATTTGAAAGTAAGAATTTTATTAATCTTATTGTAGTTATTATTCCTACAACTACCCCTAGTCCAAAAACTATAAGCATAGGTAAATAACTAAAATTAAATGTTAAAACTTCTTTCACTCCATTTACAACAGGTGCATAAAGACCAAATATTAAAAGTAATGTTGATCCTGATATCCCTGGTAAAACCATTGCTGATATAGCAATCATTCCAGCAAAGAAAACATATAGTGCAAGTGGTAATGAAAACTCATTTAATACTAAACTTGTTCCTTTTGCACTTCCTGTAGCTGGGTTAAAATATGTTATTGCAGCAACAATAGCTATTCCTAAAATAGCATATATTATGTATCCATAGTTTTTCTTTAATGATTCTTTGTCTTCACTAATTATTATTGGTATAGAAAATATTATAAATCCAGTAAATAAAGAACTGATTTTATATATTTCTTTATCAAATATTGATGCTATAAATAATATTGATAAAACCATACCAGTTATCCAACCTATTCCTAATTTTAATAAGAATATTATAGCATCTTTTTTGCTTACATCAGTTTTTTTTGTAGATGTTAAAGCATTTAATGAACTTATAAACTTATTATAAAATCCCATTATAAATGCTATAGTACCACCAGAAACCCCTGGAACACTATCTGCTAAAGCCATTAAAAACCCTCTTATAAAGTTAATCACATACATAGCCTATCTGCTACTCAAAATATGGTCAAATGTATCCATATCGAGATCATTCCTTCTTCATAAAGCCTCGCCTTGCCTAAGCTACTACGATTTTGTATGGCTCTCCAAAGGCTTAAATTCCGAAGTTAGCCCTCCGTACATATATAAGTGCTTTTGATTTTAAGCTATCTTATATTCTTTTGCATTTTTAAGATTAATACTTGCGTTTAAATCTCTATCAATAGTAAATCCGCAATCGCATTTATAAATTCTATCTGATAGTTTTAAATCCTTCTTAATCTTTCCACAATTACTACAAGTCTTTGATGATGGATAAAATCTATCAACTATTCTAAGTTCTATATTATTTTGTTTGCATTTAGACATTAGTTTAGTTTTAAATTCAAAAAACTTCTGACTTGAAATAGCTTTAGATAAATGCTTATTCTTCATCATATTGGATACTGCTAAATCTTCAATTGTTATATAGCTTGGTTTTTGCTTAACTATTGAAAATACTGTTTTATTTATATAATCAGTTCGTATATTAGCTAATCTCTGATGAAGTCTTTGTACTTTGACTACTTGTTTTTGAATATTTTGACGAGTAGCTCTCCCTTCTTTTATATTTTTATTTCTTATTTTTAAACTTTCATATTTCCTTGAAAGTTTTCTTTGCTCTCTTTTTAACTTCTTTTCGATTTTCTTAACCGTTGAAGTTTTATTTATATTTTTAAATTTATTACCATTTGAACATATTGCAAATTCCTTAATACCTAGGTCAATTCCTAAACCTTCATTATTGGGATTAGATATTTTTATATATGTTTCTTCAACCAATATAGATACATAATATCTATCAGCTTTTTGACTTACTGTACCACTTTTAACTACTGAATTTTTAGGAATATATCCAAACTCTTTTAATCTTACCCATCCTAAAGTTGGTATTTTGACTCTATGTCTTTCTAAAGTCCAATCTGTCTTATTATTCTTAGGAAAATAAGCTTTTACATCTTGATTTTTCTTTTTCTTAAATCTTGGAAAACCCTTAGCTTTTTTAAAGAAATCTTTAAATGCTTTATCTCCATTCATAATAGCTTGTTTAGTAGCTTTAGAAGATACTTCTTTAATCCATTTTTTATCTTGATTATTTGGGATATATTCGTTATTTAACCACTTTGAAAAGTCCATACCACTAACAAACTTTCCTTCTTTCTCGTAAATCTCTTTATTATGAGCAATGTAGAAATTATATATAAATCTTGATACACCAATAGTTTGGTGTATTTTAGATTTTTGATCATCAGTAGGATTAATTTCTATCTTGTATGCTCTTTTCAACTTCTTCATCCCCTCTAATTTTTTTCTTATATTTTCTTAATCCATATATGCGACAACTAAAAATATGAAGTATTGATATTATATCTTGGAATAATTCTTCTTGTGGTGAAAGAAAGACTTTCATTATTTACAACTATAATCTCTACATTGAATTTATCTGAAAAAATTTCAAACCAATCATATCCAAAACTCATAAATCTATCTTTATCAGTTATAATAATTGTACTTATCTCATTTGTCATACAACTATCAATAAGTCTATTCTATTTTTACGATTATACTTTAGTCCACTTCCATAATCCTCTATAACTTCATCTACTATTATTCCTTTAGTATTAGCATATTGTCTAAGAAATTCAACTTGATTTTTTAAATCATTTTTCTGGTTAGAAGTTGAAACTCGTGTATAAATAACTATTTTTCTACTATTTGTTTCTTTATGTATTCCTGTATCTCAAGATACTGTTCATAAGTATAGCATCTTCTATTTGTAGGAGTTCTAAATGCTTTTAATTTTCTGTCATTATCCCACCTTTTCAGCTCAATAACTGATACATTTAATAATTCTGCAAATTCTTTAGGTTTATAATATTTTCTCATATAATCACTTCATCTTGTGATTATATTATATCCTATTAGACCATATTTGATTATATTTTTATAAACAAAATAATATCTCCTTTAAAATCTTATATTTATATATTATTTTGTTATATCCAATTCATCATATAATTCCTCTAATGTAAGATTATTATCATAACAATATTTGCTTACTTCTAAATCTCCAACATATCTATAGTGCCAAGGTTCATAACTATACCCAGTTATATCTTCCTTTCCTTTTAAATATCTTAGAATGAAACCATATTTATGAGAATTTTCTAAAAGCCACTGTCCTTCTTTTGTATCCTCAAAAGACTCTTCTAATTGAAACCCTATAGATCTAGTAGTAAGGTCTACAGCTAATCCTAATTGATGCTCACTTGTTCCTGGTAAAGCCACAAGATTGCTTGAATCACTCTTCTCTTTTTCTAAAGCTCTGCCATATAAATATTCCTGCTCTTCATAAGACCTATAAGCACAAGAAAGGTATAAGTCTAACCCAGATTTTTTTGCATCACTAAAAAGATTTTCTAAATCTTTCTTTAATACATTGCTAACTCTGTTTCTAGGTTCATTTTCTAAACCTACAAAATTAACCTTTGGAATAATTAATTCTTCTGGCTTATAACTTTTATCTATTGAGTTTTCCTTATTTACAACCTTAAACAATCCATCCTTATCATTTAAAATTATTTTTTTAATACGAAGCTGCTCTTCACTAAGCTCTTCTTTATTTGATTCTTTATTCTCATTATCTATCTCTTCATTAGAACTTACATTACTCACCTCTAAAGCTTTCAATTTGTAAGACTCATAGCTTCTTCCTATAAAAAAACTAGTTATTGTTAATGTAATAATAACTCCTGTTAATATGTAACTTTTAAGTTTCACCTAAACATACCTCCAATTATTTATTAAACAGACTAATCTTTTAAATTATTACCAAATTAACATTATATAAACGTAATATTTCAAAAATTTAAACTGTAAAATAATAAATTGAAGTTTTCTATTGGGAATTAATACAAAGTTTATTATATTATAAACTTTATTCCATATTCAATATTATAAATTAAAATCATATATTTTGATTAAAATTTAGCAAAGTTTAAAGTAATTTAAAAAAGTACTAAAAGATTTTAGCTTTTAGTACTTTTAATTTATTTTGATGCTTTTAATTTACTTCTTCTGTGTCTATCTGTTTTAAAGGTAAGATTAACTGTAAATAGTATTATAACTCCTACGTAACAAATTAAGTATAATCCTACTGAAATACTATTAATTAGAATCAAATAAATAGCTGTAATTATAACCCCTAAATTTCCAATCCACTTAAAGGTATTTCCTAAGACACTACTTACATACTCTAAATCATCTTTTTCCTTATCAAAACCTGATAAAAGATGAGCTAGATTTTTATCCTTCACTTTTTTTCCTATAAATATGTTAAAAATACTTAGTAATAATAATAAAATAGCAATAAGCATATATCCTCCTAAGACCCTTTTATTATATAATACTATAATTTTACATATATATTCTCAGTTTCCACTTAACTTTATTAAATATTTTTTTAATTTTACTTTTTAAAACTTCTATTTTGTATTATAAGCTTTTTATACCAATCCTTCAATACTAAAGATTATATTTATCTTATTAATAAAAAAAACACCTGATAATATTCAGGTGTTTGGTGCCGAAGACGGGACTCGAACCCGTACGAGTATTAGCTCGGCGGATTTTGAGTCCGCTGCGTCTGCCAATTCCGCCACTTCGGCTTGAACATTTTTATTATATATTAACTGTTCATTTCTGTCAATACATATTTTTCCATATAAATTCTTGTAAATTTTCATTCTAAAAATACTTTTAAAATTTTTAAGTTTATTTTATTTTTATATTTAATATTCATAGCAAAGTAATATTCATAATATAAATTATAATATGATCAAGTTAGTTTAGGAGAATAATAATGAATGATCTTTTAAATCTTTTTATATACATAGATGAATATTTAATAAAAAGTCTATCTTCTGTATATCTAAATGGATATATAGATATACGTACTTCTAAAAGAATTTGTGACAACACCTTATCTGGAAGAATTCACTTAGATGAAAATAATAAAACCTTCTGTAGTGATGGAAAAAGTCGAATGTATAATAAGGGTTTTAAAACTAGTAATAGATCAAATGACTTTAATGAAACAAATTGTTATGGAAATGATAGAAGCATAGAAAATAGACTATTTGGAAGAACTGAAGAAGAAATAAAAAGAATTTATACCTCTTTTGAAATACACAATACTATGCTTAAAAGAATGACTACATCAAAAGTTATTAAGGATCTTGAAAATTCTCATTTAGTTGATTCTCATATTTCTGAAGGAGATTTTATAAGAACAAAGGGATGCATAACAGAAACTTCACTCTCTTCTTACTTAGATTCAATAATAAGCTTAATAGAATGCTTTCCCTTAGACATATTAGACTCCCTTTTAAAAGATAAAAACTTAGGCAATTTAAACTTTTCTATAATATTAAATTTACTAAAAACAATTAAAGATAAACTCTCTTTAAATTCAACTGAAGATATAATTATGAATTGTTCTGGCTATACTGCCATACTTAATACCAATTCAAAATACTTTTTAAATGGAGATTGTTATGTCTTTGATAAATGTAATTGTAATTGCAATGTCTTAGGAAAAGTTATTAAAGTTTGTACAAATAATAATGATTGTATAAATTTATTAAGAAAGCTTACACAGGAAAATTATTATGTTGATTTATTAAAGTCAATTGAACCTTATTTAGATTTATTGAAAAATCTTAATATACCAATTCCTAAATGTCCAGAACCTAAAGTTAAATCACCAGCTGTACTAATAGCACCAATAAGTATGTATTTTTAAAGCCTTCTAAAATTAATTAGAAGGCTTTAAATTTTTATTATTTAGCTATTATTTCAATTCCATCCTCTGTAACTAGTATTGTATGCTCCCATTGAGCTGAAAGTGATCCATCCATAGTTAAGGCAGTCCAATCATTTTCTGCATCTACAAAGACATCATATTTCCCTTCATTTATCATAGGCTCTATTGTAAAGATCATACCTGGTACTAATACCATACCCTCTCCAGCATCTCCATAGTGATATACAAATGGATCCTCATGGAATTTTAATCCTACTCCATGACCTCCAAAATCTCTTACCACTGAATATCCATTCTTTTCTGCATGCTCTTGAATTGCTGCTCCTATATCTCCTAAGAATCCCCAAGGTTTAACTGCTTCAATACCTTTTTCTAAGCATTCTTTAGCTACTTTAACTAATCTTTTTGCATTTTCACTAGCTTCTCCAATAATAAACATTCTTGAGGCATCTGAATAATATCCATTATATATAGTAGATACATCAACGTTTATTATATCTCCTTCTTTAAGAATTATATTTTCATCAGGAATTCCATGACAAACCTCATCATTTATAGAAGTACAAACACTTTTAGGGAATCCACCATAGTTAAGTGGTGCTGGAATAGCTCCTCTACTTACAGTATAATCGTGTACTATTTTATTTATATCTTCAGTACTCATACCTGCTTTTATTTTCTCTGCAACTAAATCTAAAACAGCATTGTTTATTTCTGCACTTTTTCTTATACCTTCTATTTGTTCTTCATTTTTTATTATATCTCTAGTAGGAACTTCAAATCCTTCTCTAGCTAAATTTTCTATTCTCTCATCAAATTCCATATGACATTTTTTATATTTCTTACCACTGTTACACCAGCATAAATCATTTCTATTTATTCTCATTTTCCTGTCTCCTTATAAAAACTTTAAATACACCTTAAAGTATATATCTATACTTTTAAGTATATACTAAGTTATACTTTTTTCAAGTTTACACCTTATTAATAAGATTATAAAAAAAGATATAGGATTTATGTACTCTATACTATCCCATATCTATAATTCTAAAAACAATATAAGTTTTACTTACTTTTATCTATAAAAAGAGCTATATTTTCTCTTATTATACTCATTATAATTCATTAAATTATATATAACTCCCTTTATATTAATCCTCTTTGCAAATATTATCATATTAAGTTCCTCCCATTTATCCTTTTTATAATAATATGTAATATTTGCTTCAATTATTAAAAAGCAATGTGTTTTTCTTTTGAAAGATTTATTTTATCATTTTCTTCTATGGATTCTAAAACATATCTAACAACTGAATTATTTAAATACATTGCAAAAAATAGATCATTTCTATGTCCATATACATCTCTATATTTCTTTAAAGCATTTTTAAAGAACACATCATAATCTGAGTTTCCTAGTATTTTATAACTATCTTTTATTATTATATCTTTACTAAAAACCTTATGTAACTTTTTCTCATATAACACATGCTTTAAGGTTACACTCTCCTTAAAACCCCATTCCTCATCATGAGGCAAAGAAAAAAAGTCACATAGAAAATGACATATTACTCCTAACTCTATACTAAATTTTTCTTTTCCTAAATGATTTATTATTTCATCACTACTTAACCTACTTAGCTCTTTTACCTTTTCATCAATAATCTCTTCAAACTGTTTTCTGCCATGTTTTTTCAACCTATATTTAGGTGAAATATCTGGAAGAACATTTCCTTTTAAAAAACTTTTTTTATCAATTAAATTTCTTCCTCTTCCTTCAATAGTATTAAATGTATTTTCTCCTATTTCAAGATGAGTTTTATAAAGCATATTAATCACCACCCTTAGTATATTTTGTTCAAAGTGCAAAAAAAAATTACAATAATAATAAAAAATAGATTATATGCATATAATCTATTTGAGGTGATTTTATGACTTTAAAAAACAAAAATAATTTAATAAAACATCTTAGTTTTATTACTATTATTTTAATTTCCTTTACTTTAATATTTACCTTTAAAGATAATTCTACTAAATCTGTTATTAATGAAAATACTATTAAAGAAACTATAAAGTCAGATTTAAATGGTGATGGGAAAGAAGATTGTTTATATATAGAATTAGGAAGTGAAAATAATTATATAATAAATGCAACTATTAATGAAAAAAGTTATGAATTAACTCCAAATAAAACAATTAATTCTCTAGGTAACTTTTCGCCTAATCGTCCTATAACTTTAAACTTATTAGATTTAGACAGAAATAATATTAAAGAGATAATTGTTCAATCTTCTGAAGAAGATAGCTCTATACAGCATTTATTTAAGTGGACTGGAAATGGCTTTGAAGATATATTTTACTCTACAAACAATATATTAGGAATTGTAGATTCAAATAATGGGAAAACCCCTAAAATACTTTCTTTTTCCTTAGGTGATAGTAAAGAAAATATTCAAAAATATATGCTTTTAAATAAAAAATTTAAAAATATATCCTATGATACAGTTGAACCTACTGGACTATATTCTATAATTTCTTTTATAGACATAATATCTTTAAATTATGAAATATCTGAACTTCCAAATATATTTGCAACTTATATTTCTAAAGAAGATCTATCTCAAATATGGAGATTAGAAAAAGAGTCTTATTATTATGACTTTCAAGAGGCTTTCTTTATGGATATAGCTTGGAATAATACTGGAGAAGCCACTAATTGCTCTTGGACCTTAAACTTTAATAAAATCCCAAAAGAAAACCCTAATAATAAATCACAAGTTAAATTCATAATTCAATTAGAAAAAATTAATGATACATTTTTAATAAGTTCCATAAATTTAAATATTAATAAATAATAAAAAGAGATTTATCAAAATAACTTATAAATAAAAATTATAAATAAAATTTGATCAAAGTTAAGAATTTCTCATAATATATTTATAAATTTCATATACAAGTTTTGATAAATCTCTTTTTTAAATTAAGTATATAAATCTAATAAGTTATTTTTCCTTCCTTATACATCTTTAAAACCTTATCTAAAAATCTAGCTCTTTGAGGATCAACAAAATTTCTAAGGGAAAGTATCATAGTAACTATTGGATCCATACTTGTATCACCACTTACATTATTTGGTGCTCCTAAATTTCCACCTCCCATATTTCCACCCATCATATTAGCAATAGCTCCTAAGTTCCCCATATTACCCATTGGATTCATTCCTTGTGCTCCGCCACCTAGTAATCCCATAAGTGAGCTTAAATCCCCCATAGGGTTTCCATCTCCCATAATAGCTGATAAAGGATTATTATTATTCATATTTCCTTTCTTACTACTTTTATTCTTAGAAGAATTATTCTTTCCTCCATCCTTGTTATTTAAAATAGAATTTATAGAATTCATATCGAATCCATCACTGCCCATAGAAGATAGAACTTCTGATACTTTGTTTACATCAACATCTCCAAGTCCTAACATATCTAACATCTGAGGATTTAATCCCCCCATAAAATTTCCTTGATTTGAATTTTCACTAACTTTATTTTTGCGTCTACGCTTTGACATCTCCTATCCTCCTTAATAAATTTATGTATATGTACTATAATTTTTTATTTTTTTAGGAGGGTTAAAAAACCCTCCAAAAATTATTCTAACAACATTCATAGCCGCAGCTATTTGCGTTTACACCACCACATAGCCAGAATAATAAGAATAAGATATATGCTCTATCATTGCATAATAAACCTGATTGACAAAGTATTAGCAATGTTGGTAATGTTGTGCAAGCATTAAATCCTGAACAACCAGTATTTCTACTTTGTTGACTGCAGCAATCATGTTTTTTGCCTTTGCATTTGCATTCGCATTTACATCTGCATCTACATTTGCAGCATTTCTTTCTACTCATAAAAATTCACTCCTTTTTCTATTAGCAACATCTATTATTGTTGCATCCACAAGCATTAAATCCACCGCATAGTAATGATAATAAAATTAAGATATATGCTCTATCGTTACATAATAAACCTGAACATTGTAAAACTAAAAGAGTTGGTAGTACTGTACAAGCATCCATTCCTGTACATCCGCCATGTCTACTATAGTTTTCATGACTATTACAGCAACATTTTTTCTTTCTACTCATTTCTCTTTACTCCTTTTCTATTTTCTAAGCCTTTGTTAACATCCACAATTACCTAATAATCCATTGCAGTTATTGTTTCCGCCATTATTTCCGAAGCCACCACATAAAGTTGCTAAAATAATTATCCATATTATAGCGTTACATCCAAATCCACCATTTCCGCCTCCACAGCAGCATTCATCTTCACAGCAGCAACAGCATCTGTTACTATTTCCACCGAATCCGCCATTTCCGCCGAATCCGCCACCACATAATAAGAATAACCAAATTAATGTCCATATTCCGCCACCGAAGCCAAAACCACAGTTATTTCCGAATCCTCCGCAGTTATTTCCAAAGCCACCACAATTGTTTCCAAATCCACCACAAGAGTTATTTCCAAATCCGTTAAAATTATTAACTCCTCCTACAGATTGTCCACAATTATCAAAAGAATTTCCACATCCTGAAGTATTACAGCATCCTGAGTTACCACAATTGTCATTTGACATTCCTTCTAAGATTTCATTTAAGTCCATAAATGTTACCTCCATATATTTTCTTTATACTATATAGTATTCTCTTCACAAATTTTTGACACATATTTATGGAATATTTTCTACTTTTTGTAATAAATATTGATAAAAGGGCATATACTTCAAAAAAAGAAGCTGCGAAGATAAAATCTTCACAGCTTCTTTAATACTATATTCTAGAAACATCTAAAAAGTTAATTTTATATTTAATTTATGAAATTAAACTTCTTCAACTAAATCATCAAAAAGGTAATCTACAAGTTCATCTTTTCCTTTTTTATTTAATGAAGAGAAGAACTTAAGTTTGTGATCTTTAGGTAATCCTAGAGTTTCTTTTATAAGCTTTTCGCTTTTTCCTATTTGATTATTAGATATCTTATCACTCTTTGTTGCAATAACTACAACTTCATATCCATAATGCTTTATCCATTCATACATTTGAACATCATCAGCAGTAGGCTTATGTCTACAATCTACTAATAAAACAACCTTCTTTAAAGGTCCTCTATTTAATAAATATCTTTCTATTGTAGCACCCCAAGATGCCTTCTCTTTTTTAGATACTTTTGCATATCCATAACCAGGTAAATCTACTAAATAAAAATCTTTATTTAATAAGAAGAAATTTATTAATCTAGTTTTTCCTGGAGTTTGACTTACCTTTGCTAAGCCTCTTCTATTAGTTAATGAATTAATTATAGAAGATTTACCAACATTTGATCTACCAACAAAAGCTATTTCTGGTAGGTTATCATCAGGATACTGTTCTCTCTTAACCGCTGATATTATAAATTCCGAACTTTTTATTTTCATTATTTTTCAACTCCAACCAATGCATTTTCTAATACATCATCAATTTTATCTGCAAGTATTATATTTAAACTATCCTTAACTATTTTAGGAAGTTTAATTACGTCTTTTTCATTTTCCTTAGGAACTATAACCGTATCAATTCCTACTCTTCTTGCTGCTAAGCATTTTTCTTTTAAACCACCAATAGCTAAAACTTTTCCAGTTAAAGTTATTTCTCCAGTCATAGCAACATTGTGTTTAACTTTTTTACCAGTTAATGCTGATACTAAGGCAGTAGTCATAGTAACCCCTGCAGAAGGACCATCCTTTGGTACTGCACCCTCTGGAGCATGTATATGAATATCTTTCTTAGAATAAAACTCATCCTTTATTCCTAATTCCTTCATATGAGCTCTCACATAAGAGTATGCAGCTTTTGCAGATTCCTTCATTACATCTCCAAGTTGTCCAGTAAGCTCTAATCTGCCCTTACCATCCATAACCATTACTTCTACTGGTAAAGTATCTCCACCATAAGCAGTCCAAGCCATTCCTGTAACTACTCCAACCTTATCTTCCTTATCAATTTCTTCATAGCTAAAGATTTTTGGCCCTAAGTATTTTTCAACTAACTTAGTAGATATATTTAAATTTTTCTTATCTTTTTCTATTATATCCTTTATTCCTTTTCTTATAACATTAGCTATTTGTCTTTGAAGATTTCTTACTCCAGACTCTCTTGTATAACTATCTATAATAAGTTTTAAAGCAGAATCAGATATAGTTATTATTTTATTATCAACACCATGTTCTTTTAATACCTTTGGTACTAAATATTTCTTAGCTATTCTGAATTTTTCTTCATAAGTATATCCTGATACCTCTATTAATTCCATTCTATCTAAAAGAGGTCTTGGAATTCCATCTAAAGAGTTTGCTGTTGTTATAAACATAACCTCTGATAAATCAACATCCACCTCTAGATAATGGTCTCTAAAAGTTTTATTTTGCTCATTATCAAAAACCTCTAGTAAGGCATCAGCTGGATTTCCTTTGAAATCCATTCCTAACTTATCAATTTCATCTAGTAAAAATACTGGATTCATACTTTTAGCTTCCTTTAATCCAGTAACTATTCTTCCTGGAATTGCTCCAACGTAAGTTCTTCTATGTCCTCTTATATCAGCTTCATCTCTAACTCCACCTAAAGACATTCTTACAAACTTTCTATTTAGTGAAGTTGCAACACTTTTAGCTATAGAAGTTTTACCTACCCCTGGAGGTCCAACTAGGCAAAGAATAGGTCCTCTTAATGAATTACTTATTTGCTTTACAGCTAAATATTCAAGAATTCTATCCTTTACGTCCTTTAATCCATAATGATCTTTATCTAATACTTTTCTCGCATCTTTTATATTTAAAGTATCCTCAGTAAATTCTCCCCAAGGCATGTCTAATAAATTTTCTAAGTAAGTTCTTGTAACTCCTCCATCTTGAGAATATGGAGATGATGCCTTAAGCTTTGAAATTTCATATTGAGCTTTTTCCTTAACCTGATTAGGTAATTTTTTCTCATTTATAACTTTCTCAAACTCAATTATAGCTTTCTTATTATCATCATCTTCTCCAAGTTCCTCTTGGATTACCTTCATTTGCTCTCTTAAATAATATTCTCTTTGGCCTTTATCTAATTTCTTCTTAACTTTAGTTCCAATTCTTTTTTCTATTTTAGCTACTTCAATTTCTTCTTTCACATAAAATATTAATTTTTCTATTCTTTTCTTTAAATCTAAAGTTTGAAGAATATCCTGCTTGTCCTCTTGTTTTATAAGAGCATATGAAGAAATTAAATCTGTAACCTTATTTAAATCTTTTTCTTCTTCTAGATTATCAAATAAATCAACACCATTTATTCCACTACTTGCTGTAATATCTAAAAACTCAAAAAAATCATCCTTTAACTTTCTTGATAAAGCTTCAAGTTCATGGTCAATTTCATTATCAATATCTATTTTCTCTATTGATGCTTCAAGTAATTCCTCTTTATCAAAGAATTCATCCATCTTTGCTCTTTCAATACCTTCTACTAAAACTCTTATAGTGTTTTTTGGCATTTTTACAATTTGCTTTATTTCACAGATTGTACCTATATTAAAGATGTCATCTTCACTCGGATTGTCAATCTCTATATCTTTTTGAGCTGCTAAAAATATTTTTTGATCTCCTGCCATAGCCTTTTCAACAGCTTCTATTGACTTTTCCCTACCAACGTCAAAGTATATAACCATATTAGGAAATACAGTTAGACCTCTTAGAGGAATTAAAGGAAGAATTAATTTATCTTCTTTCATAAATATCCCCTCCAAAAAAATTAATAACTACATATTATATAAATATATAGTCTTTAACAAGTATACACATATTACAAGTTTTTTTCAAGCTTATTTAATTCCATAAAAGAAAACTAACACTTTAAGTGTTAGCTTTCTTTATAGATTCTGCATTTAAGGCACCAGCACCAAAAAATGCCCTATTATCTTTAATTATTAAACTCTCTTTTTCTATACATTCTTCTTCATAAAGTGCAAGATCTAACACCTCTTCAATTTTCTTAACACCAACTATCTTTATTCCATCAATATCTCTAGTTATACTACTTAAATTTTCCTTTGGAACAATTACCAATTCTACTCCCGCTCTCTTTGCTGCTAATATCTTTGCATTTACTCCCCCTATTGGTTTTACCTTTCCCTTTATTGATATCTCACCAGTCATAGCCACTCTATTATTTACAGGCACTCCTTTTATGGCACTATATATGGCTGTAGCTATACTTATTCCAGCAGATGGACCGTCTACTGGTATTCCGCCTGGAAAGTTAACATGTATATCATATGCCTTTGAATTTAAATTAAATATATTATCTAATACTGTCAATACATTCTGTACAGAACAATATGCTGTGCTTTTTCTCTTTATTTTCTTCTCTCCACCGCCTAGTTCCTCATCATCAACTATTCCAGTAATTTTTATACTACCTATACTATTACTTGATAGCTTTGCTGTAGCTTCTATTTCCATTAAAGCTCCATTGTTAGCTCCATACACAGCTAAGCCATTTACATACCCAATTTCAGGTTTATCATTTATCATTCTTTCCATTCTAGGATTATATTGACCATTTTCAATAACCCAATAAATATCACTCTCTTTTATGTAATCTCTATTTTCATTTATTGCAAGGCCAGAACATAATTGCACTAAGTTTATAACTTCTCTTCCATTAGTACAATATCTAGATACTATGTCTAATCCCTCATCACTTATTCTATAACCAACCTTATTTGTGGCATTTAAAGCAATTTTTCTAATCTCTTCAACAGTTAGCCCCCTAAAAAATATTTCTACGCACCTTGACCTTATAGCTGGCACTATTTCCTCTGGACTTCTTGTAGTTGCACCAATTAATCTAAAATCTGCTGGTAATCCATTATCAAATATTTCTTTTATATATCTAGGAGTATTGGGATCTTCTGAACTATAATAGGCTGAATCTAAAAAAACTTTTCTATCCTCTAAAACTTTAAGAAGTTTATTTAATTCAATAGGATGGAGTTCTCCTATTTCATCTATAAAAAGTATTCCTCCATGAGCCTTTGTTACAGCTCCTGGCTTAGGTTGAGGAACCCCTGCAATCCCTAAGGAACCTGCTCCTTGATATATTGGATCATGAACGGAACCTATTAGTGGATCTGCTATCCCCCTCTCATCAAATCTTAAAGTTGTGGCATCTATTTCAACAAATTTAGAGTCCTTATTAAAAGGAGATGCTGCCATTTTCTTAGCCTCTTCTAAAATTATTCTAGCAGCTGCAGTTTTTCCTACCCCTGGCGGACCATATATTATTACATGCTGTGGATTTGGCCCACAAAGTGCTGCTTTAAGAGCTTTTATTCCCTTTTCCTGTCCTATTATTTCTTCTAAATTACTTGGTCTACTTTTTTCAGTTAAAGGTTCTGTCAGTTTTATCATTCTTAATTTATTTAATTTTTCCATTTCTTTTTCATTTTCTTTTTCTAAAACACTATTATCTTTCTTCTTACTCGCAAAGGACTTGCTCATATATATATAGAATAAAATTGACATAAGTAATTGTAGAAACATTATAAATGTATAAGTATTCATCTCTAATACCTCCCGTTCTATACGGTTAGTATTTACCTATTTTTGTGATGATATTCCAAAAACTCCATAAAAAATAAAAAAGATGCATAAATAGTATGCATCTTTTTCTATTAAGCAGTTTCTATATCTTTTCTAGCTTTATTTTTCTTCTCAGTTTTTAAAGTTGGTCTAACTTCTCCTTCTGGAAGCTTTTCAAGCTCTGGATCTTTTCTATCTTTTATTGTCTCTTCAGTTATAGTAGCTTTTACAATATTCTCTTCTGATGGTATATCAAACATTATATCCATCATAGTTTCTTCTACTATAGCTCTTAATCCTCTAGCACCAGTTTTTCTATTTATAGCTTCATCTGCAATAGCTTTTAAAGCTTCCTCTGTAAAATCTAGTTTTACATTATCAAGCTCAAATAACTTTTTGTATTGTTTTACTAGAGCATTCTTTGGCTTAGTTAAAATACTTACTAAAGCTTCGTTATCTAAAGCTTCTAAAGTTACTAATACTGGTAATCTACCAACAAATTCTGGTATTAAACCAAATTTTAATAAATCCCCAGGCATTATATCCTTTAAAAGTTCTCCAACGTTCTTTTCGCTTTTTCCTTTAACCTCAGCGCCAAAACCTATAGAACTCTTAGTTCCTCTTTTTTCTATTATTTTATCTATTCCATCAAAAGCTCCACCACAAATAAATAAAATATTTGAAGTATTAATTTGTATAAACTCTTGATGTGGATGCTTTCTTCCACCTTGTGGTGGTACTGAAGCTGTTGTTCCCTCTAATATTTTTAATAAGGCTTGTTGAACACCCTCTCCAGAAACATCTCTTGTAATAGATGGATTTTCTGATTTTCTAGCAATCTTATCTATCTCATCTATATATATTATACCTTTTTCAGCTCTTTCAACATCATAATCTGCATTTTGAATTAGCTTTAAAAGTATATTTTCAACATCTTCACCAACATATCCTGCCTCTGTTAATGTTGTAGCATCTGCTATAGCAAATGGAACATTTAACATTTTAGCAAGTGTTTGCGCAAGTAATGTCTTACCTGAACCTGTAGGTCCTAATAAAAGTATGTTACTTTTTTGTAATTCAACATCATCCTCTGCCTTATTAGCATTTATTCTCTTGTAATGATTATAAACAGCTACTGCTAAAGATTTCTTAGCTCTATCTTGACCAACAACATATTGATCTAAATAGTCTTTGATTTCTTGTGGCTTTGGAAGATTGCTAGCTTCTAATGGTGATGATTCTGTATTTCCTTCAAATTCATCTTCTATTATTTCTGAACAAAGCTCTATACATTCATCACATATATATACACCAGGACCTGCGATTAATCTCTTAACCTGTTCCTGATTTTTACCACAAAAAGAACATCTTAATTGCTTTTTGTCTTCAAATTTTCCCATCTTATCCACCTCAACTTTCAATAAGATTTAAGTTGTAGATTATTTTCTTTCTATAACTTTATCTATTAATCCGTATTCTACTGCTTCTGATGCTTCCATGAAATAATCTCTTTCAACATCTACTTTTATCTTTTCAAGAGGTTGATTTGTATTTTCACTTAAGATTTGGTTTAATTTATCTTTTATCTTTAATATTCTCTTAGCATGAATATCTATATCAGTTGCTTGCCCTTGGAATCCACCTAAAGGTTGGTGTATCATTATTTCAGCATTTGGTAATGCGAATCTCTTTCCTTTTGCTCCTGAAGATAATAAGAATGCTCCCATAGAAGCAGCCATACCTATACAGATTGTAGATACGTCAGGCTTTATATATTGCATAGTATCATAAATTGCCATTCCAGAAGTTATAGAACCTCCTGGGGAATTTATGTAAAGATGTATATCTTTATCTGGATCTTCACTTTCTAAGAATAATAATTGTGCAACAACAAGGTTAGCCGTTACATCATTAACCTCTCCACTTAACATTATTATTCTATCTTTTAATAATCTTGAGAATATATCGTAACTTCTTTCGCCTTTGCTTGTTTGTTCAACTACCATAGGTACTAAATTGCTCATTAAATTCCCTCCTTTTAAAAAAAACTCTAATTATAATATTGCCATATATATCATAAAAACATACATTATCATAATTATTATATAAAAAAAATAGATATTTGTTAATTAGTCTTTTTCTAAACAAACTTTTAATTTTAAAATAATTGCCAAGAAATACTTCCTGGCAATTATCTGAAAGTTTATTTATTTATTATTTTAAAGATTCAAATAACATTTTTAAAGTTTTTTCTCTCTTAACATCTAACTCTAAAGCAGCTCTTTGAGCATTTAATAATAGATCAACCATTTTCTCAGTTTCTGCTCCGTTTGAGTACATTTTAGCAACTTCTTCTGCTTTTGCTTTTAATTCTTCTTCAGTAGCTTCTATAGCTTCTGCTTCAGTTACAGCACTCATAACTAAATCAGTTTTTACTTTTCTTTCAGCATTTTCTTTCATGTAAGATTTCATCTTATCTTCAGTGCTTCCAGTGAACTCATAGTATTGCTCTAAGCTTAGTCCTTGTTGTCCTAATCTCATTTCTAAGTCTCTTACCATGTTTTCAACTTCTCTGTTTATCATAGCTTCTGGAATTTCTACTTTTGCGTTATCAACTACAGCGTTTATAACTTTTTCTTCCATTTCTCTTTTAGCTCTTAATTCGTTAGCTTTTACAGCTTTTTCTTTTAAGTCAGCTTTTAATTCTTCTAAAGTATCAAATTCTGAAACTTCTTTAGCAAACTCATCATCTAAAGCTGGTAATTCTTTAACTTTTATTTCTTTTACAGTTACTTCGAATTTAGCTGGTTTTCCGTTTAAGTCTTCTTTTCCATAAGCTTCTGGGAATGTTACGTTAACATCTTTGCTTTCTCCAACTTTTAATCCAACTAATTGCTCTTCAAAGTTATCTATGAAGCTTCCTGAACCTATTTCTAATGGATAATCTTTTCCTTCTCCACCTTCGAATGCTACGTCATCTATGAATCCTTTGAAGTCTATAACAGCTATGTTTCCATTTTCAACTGTTCCTTCTTCTTTAGTTTCAACTCTAGCATTTCTTGCTTGCATATCAGCTAATTGTTTTTCTATGTCTTCTTCTTTTACTTCGTAAGATACTTCTTCAACTTCTAATCCTTTGTAATCTCCTAAAGTAACTTCTGGGTAAGTAGTAACTTTAGCTTTGTAAACTAAGTCTTTTCCTTCTCCAACTTCTACTACTTCGATTTGTGGATAATCAACTGGTCTTACGTTGTTTTCTTCTAAAGCAACTCCGTAAGTTTTATCTATACAAGCGTTTATTGCATCATCAAATAAAACTTCAACTCCGTAGAATTTTTTAACCATGTTCATTGGAACTTTTCCTTTTCTGAATCCTGGTATGTTAAACTTCTTTGAGTTTTTATTATAAGACTTTTTTAACGCCTCGTTAAAGTCCTTAGCATCAACTTTAATTTCTAATTCTACAACATTTGTGTCTATTTTGTTCATTTTAGCTTCCATTGTATATTCCTCCTGTAAATAGCCTTTTAAATTCATCTTTTATGAATTAACCTAGGCAATTATAACATATAATTTCTTTTTTTATCAAATATTTCTTTTATTTTATTCTTACATTTATACATTTTATCATACTAGTAGTTTTTTTTCTATAAAATCTTTAACATCTTTTAATTCTTCGTAAGTTTTAAAATTATCCCTATAAACTTCTATTATTAATGGTCCTTTATAATCTAAAGTTTTTAGTTTTTCAATGATAGGTTTATAATTTACTCTCCCCTTACCTGGAAGTAAACAAATACTTTTTTCATCTCTATCGTTTATATGAAAATTAATTAAATCCTTCCCCATAATATCAATATAATGGAGAGGATTTTCATTACTTTTATATGCTTGTTTTATATCACAGGTAAATTTAATATCATATTTTATGTTATTTTTTAAATACTTTAAAAATTCTATATCTGAAGACATACACCAGGAGACATTTTCTTGAGATAAATATATATTATTTTCTCTTGCTATATAAGCTAATTCATTATATATATCTAAAATTCCCTTCTTATTAATAGTATTAAACTCTTGTTTTCTCATACCATGAAAGGTATATGAAAAAGCTCCTAATTTATTAGTAGCTTTACATATATTCTTAAAAACTTCTAAAGAATCTTTTCTTCTTCTCTCATATTGATCAAATAAATAAGGTTCATACATAGATGAAAAAAAATGTACTGATTTTATATTAAAGTTATTTTTCTCTTTTTCCTCAATTAATTTCTTTACAAAATCATCACTATACTCATAATAAGTATTTAAAAATAATTCTCCTGTATTAAAATCCAATTCTTTCATTATTTTAAATGATTTTTCCAATTCAAAATCTGGATAAAAACATGCTGAAGAAATTCCAACTTCCAAATTAATTTCTCTCCTTCCTTTTTAATCCTTATTATTATAACTTATAGTAAACATTTAAATAAACTTTTTTAATTTTTATTTTAAATAATATCATTTGCTTATATGGAGATACTATGTTATGATAAGCTTTGTTTGATTGTGAGAATTTTAAAAATAAAATAAATTTTAAAAACTAAAAATATACAAGAAGAAAGAGGATAAAGAATGAACAATATAAAATTTGATGACTTAGGTCTTAAGGAAAGCTTACTTAAAGCTATAAAAGATATGGGATTTGAAGAGCCATCTCAAATACAAGCTGAAAGTATTCCTGTAGCCCTAGAAGGACACGATATAATCGGTCAAGCTCAAACTGGTACTGGTAAAACAGCTGCTTTTGGATGCGCTATAATAAATAATGCTGATTTTTCAGGAAAGAAGAAATCTCCAAAAGCACTTATTTTAGCACCAACTAGAGAGCTTGCTATACAAGTTAATGAAGAACTTGTAAGACTTGGAAAACATGAAAAACTTTCTGTTTTACCAATATACGGTGGTCAACCAATAGATAGACAAATTAGAGCTTTAAAAAATGGTGTTGATATAGTTGTTGGAACACCTGGTAGAGTATTAGATTTAATAAGAAGAAAGAGTTTACCTCTTAACGATATAGGATTCCTAGTGTTAGATGAAGCTGACGAAATGTTAAACATGGGATTCATCGATGATTTAGAAGAAATTGTTAAATCATTAAAAACTGATAGACAAACACTTTTATTCTCTGCTACTATGCCTCCGCAAATAAAGAAATTAGCTAGAAATTACATGAAAGAAGATACTAAGCACATCGCAATAAAGAAAAGTTCTTTAACAGTTTCAAAAATAGAACAATTTTATTTTGAAATAAAACATAGAGATAGATTTGAAACACTTTGTAGAGTTTTAGATTTTGATGAACCAAATGCTGCAATAATTTTCTGCAAAACAAAAAAAGGTGTTGACGAAGTTGTAGAAAAAATGCAAGCTAGAGGATATATGGTTGAAGGTATGCACGGAGATATGAGCCAAAACCATAGACTTCAAACTTTAAGAAAATTCAAAGAAGGAAGCTTAGACTTCTTAGTTGCTACTGATGTTGCAGCTAGAGGAATAGACGTTGAAAGCGTAACTCACGTTATAAACTACGATCTACCACAAGACAATGAAAGTTATGTACATAGAATCGGAAGAACAGGTAGAGCTAACAGAGAGGGAGTTGCTTATTCTTTAGTTACTCCAAAAGAATATATGATGCTTAAACAAATACAAAAGCATACTAAGAGTAAAATAATAAGAAAAGCTGTACCTACAGTTGATGAAATATTCCAAAATAAACATAATAACATAATAAATAATGTAAAATCTACTATAGAAGAAGCTTCAGAAGATTTCCAAAAGTTTATTCCAATAGCTACTCAATTAGATGAAGATTATAGCTTAGTAGATGTTGCAGCTGCTCTTTTAAAAATAGTATTTGATAAAGAATCTTCTTTTGATTACACTTCAAATTCTATAGAAGCTCCTGTAATGGACGAAACTAGATTATTTATGTCTGTTGGAAGAAGAGATGGTATAACTCCTAAATCTCTTGTTAACTTCTTAAAAGAGACTGCTAGAATAAGCCCTAAGCAAGTTGGAGATATAGACATAAAAGAAAACTTCTGCTTTGCTAACGTTGATGCTGATGCAGTAAATAATATAATGAAAAAATCAATGGGTAAAAAACTTAACAAAAGAACTGTTAATATAGAAGTTGCTAAAAAAAGAAAATAATATAAAAAAATACATACTCATATGAGTATGTATTTTTTTTATTTATTCTTACAACAACCAGATCCATTTGAACATCCACATCCATTTTTAGAACACCCTCCTTGGCATCCTCCCTTTGAAGAACATCCTCCACAGGTTCCATTTGCTTTTTTAGGACATCCTCCTCTACTTCCACAGCAACTTTTTTTAAAGCCTAACTCTTCTAACTCTTCTTCACTTAAGTATTTCAGTGGAAATTCATTTTCACCAAAGCTTTCATACTCTGGAGTATCCTTAATTTCATTTCTATCTATATTTAACAAAATTATCACCTCATTATTTTTATAAATACAAATTTAATAAATTATTATTTTGTATTATTACCTATTAATATAACATACTAAATAAGCTTTAACTACTTAAATTAAAATTTTAATTTTTTATAATTTTTAGCATTTTTTCATTATTTATGATAAAATTTATTTATAAAACATTTACATTATGAGGAGGTACATTATGAGTATTCATATAGGTGCAAAAGAAGGTCAAATAGCCGAAACAATTTTATTACCAGGAGATCCTTTAAGAGCTAAATTTATAGCTGAAACTTTTTTAGAAAATCCAGTTTGTTACAATGAAGTTAGAGGAATGTTAGGATATACAGGAACATATAAAGGAAAAAAAATATCAGTTCAAGGTACTGGTATGGGGGTTCCTTCAATTTCTATTTACGTTAATGAACTTATAAGAGATTATGGAGTTAAAAATTTAATAAGAGTAGGTACTGCTGGCGGTATGCAAGAAGATATAAAAGTTAGAGATTTAGTTTTAGCAATGTCATCTCATACTGATTCTGCAATAAATAAAGTTAGATTTAACGGTTTAGATTTTGCTCCAACAGCATCATTTAAACTTTTAAAGGCCGCTTACGATACTGCCGTTGAAAAAGGATATTCTCCTAAGGTTGGTAGCGTATTCACAGCTGATAGCTTCTATAATGATAATCCTGAAGCATGGAAACAATGGGCTAAATTTGGTACTTTAGCTGTTGAAATGGAAACTGCAGCTTTATATACCTTAGCAGCTAAGTATGGTGTTAATGCGTTAACAATACTTACTATAAGTGATCATTTAATTACTGCTGAGGAAACTACTAGTGAGGAGCGTCAAACTACCTTCACAAAGATGATGGAAGTTGCTCTTGATGCTGCTATAACTTTATAAAATAAAAGAGCTTTATCAAAATAACTTTTGATAAAGCTCCTTTTTATTTATTAATTACTCTTCTTCTAATCCTGGTAATGAAAAGTCTTGTACATTATAAACTATCCATTTTCCATTTTCATACTTCATATTTGTGAAAAAGTTTTTTTCCATTGATTCACTTTTAACATCTATTCCTAATATTTTCTTTTTTATCTTATAAGAAACATTAACTACAATACTAGCTTCATAAACACCATGATTTCGTTCTATTGAACTATTTTCCATCTTAATTTTAAGATCGCTTATATCATAGTCATTCTTTAAAAGAAAATATTTTTGACTTAATGTATTATATATATTATCCTTAACTTCATCCTTAGCATTTCTTATATCATTTTTATCCTCTGAATTTAAAGCCTGAAATACGCTACTATAAAATTCCTTTACAACTTTTTCAACATCTTCTTTTATGATTGTATCTTTTAAATCTAATTCTATATTTATTTCTGGATGATCTTCTATATAAAACTTTTGGCTATCTATCTCTCCCCAAGGAGTGTTGCATTTTATAGTTAAGTAAGTTGAACCATCCTTTGGGAAAGGACCAACATCCTTAAAATCTTTTACCTTTATACCCGAGTCCTCTCCATTTATATATACATTACTATCATCAAAACTACTCTTAACTGTGACTAAGGTTCCATTTAAAGGTATGTCTATCTTATTATTATCCATGAAAACAATATTTTTTTCTTCTACTAAATTAGAATTATATGCTTTCTTTTCAATCTTAAGATCATAGACTCCTGGTATTAAGTTAGGTATTTCTAAAGTTCTACTAGTATTAGTTGTACCTATAAAATTACCATTTAAATACACACTAGCTTCCGGGAAATTAGATGCCACAATAAGTTTCTTTTTTTGTATTACAACATACCATTTTTCTCCCCAAAAACTTTTTTTAGACTCCAATTTTGTAGAGTATATCTCATCCCCATTTTCTAAAGAAGAAACTAACTTATTAATTCTACTTTTATCCGCTTTAAAAAAATCAATATATGGTATTAACTCCTCTTTTGTTATTCCAGAATTTTTATTTCCATCTTCTATTAAGTTCATTAAAGCTCTTTCATTTCCTTTGCTTAAGGAATTAGATAATTGTTCAATTACATCTCTCTTTTTACTACTAACATTACCATATAGAAATACTATAATTAAGGCTAAAGCAATAACACAAATTATTATTACCTTAGGATCCTTTTCTTTTATAATTTTATCCTTTACTCTTTTATAAAAGCTATAAATGTTATGACCTACCCCTGTAATACTCTCTCTCAATTTATCCATATGTTAAAACTTACTCCTCTAGTAAATTTATAATCCATTTATTACATTCTGTACATTTATAAACTTGTATTCCAAAAGGATATAGCATTTCATCTTTAAATCTATTATAATCACTTCTTAACTCTTTTAATGAATAAAATTCATCATCTTCAGTTAAAGCCCCAACTAATTCACATATATAATTTTCTTTAGTTTTAAAACAGCAATCATTCTCATCTGTACACTCTATTTTCTCTAATTTTAATTCTTCTTGAAAATCTTGTAATATAGGTATTATATCTTGAAATTCACTTATATCATCTTGAAAATCCCCTGCCAAAAAATCTACTCCACTTATAGTAAATAATTTATCCATTTAATCACCTCTAATTTCCTAATTAAAATTTGCTAACTAATTCTAGTATTACATAAATTAATTAATTTTACTAACTTATTTTAGCATAATAAATATTATTGTAAATAACTTATTGTTAACAATAGTAAAAATAGCCCCTAAATGAGCTATTTATTAATATTTAGATCTAAAATTAAAGTTTATTTATTCTATTATAGATAAAAATTCCTCTTCATTTATTATCTTAATATCGAAATTTTCTTTTATTAAATTTTCTGCTTTTTTTAATTTAATACTCTTTTCATTTTCTTTTAATTTATTTAAATCTCTAATTCCTGTAATTAAGTAATTTGTCTTTTTACTTACAGAACTTGAGACAAAACCACCACACCTTATTACATTTCCTATGGCTTCTCCTCTAGACATAGAACTTAAAGGCCCTGTAAAAACTACATTTTTACATTTTAAAGATATTTCTCCCTCTTTCTTCTTTTCTTTAAGTCTTAAATTACTTGAATATTTGCATTCTCCCTTTCTTCCAGAAGACTTATATCCATTTTCATAAACAGCACCTATTCTTATGGCAAGCTTATCTGAAAGCTCTTCAACTGATTCTATATCTAAATCTTTGCATATATTAAGTAATATGTTAGCACAAGCCCTTGCATCTTCCCCTGCATGGTGATGAGAAAATTCAAATCCTAAAGCTTCACTTACAGTTCCTAATTTATGATTTGGTAATGATTTATAATAATTCTTTGCCATAACTACTGTACAGGCATATTCAAAGTCTGGATAAGGTATATCATAAAAATCTAAAGTTTTTCTAAGAACGCTAATATCAAAAGCTGCATTATGAGCTATTACTAAATTTCCATCTATGTAATCCTTTATTTCTTCCCATATTTCATTAAAAGTTCTCTCATTTTCAACATCCTCTGGTCTAATTCCATGTATCCATATATTCATGGGCTGAAATCTCATTTCACAAGGCTTTATTAAAAAATATTTTTCTTCAACAATTTTATTATCCTTAACAACAGTCAATCCAATAGAACACGCACTATTTCTTTTCTCATTAGCAGTTTCAAAGTCTATTGCAACAAAATCCATTTATGTCTTTCTCCCTTTCTATGTAACAATAAACAATATTATATCACATTTTATTTTATTATTTTAATTTATTTAAATGTAATTCAAAATAAAAAGACCTTACTGTAGAAATAAAATATTTCAAATACAATAAGGTCTAAAATTATTTTTTAAGTTGTATTTATAGATTAAAATTCATATTTACAATTAAATCTCTAAAAATAAACTTACTTTTTAATAAAAGAATTTTAAAATCAAATTTAAAATCTATTTAATTACACTTTTAATATTATTAAATAGGTCTTTATTTTCTTTTATCTTTTCTTCATTGCCTAGTACACAGATGTAGTCTTCCTTCATTAAATCTTTAATCATAGGTGCAAAACTCTTAATTTTTTCTACATCTGCATTTATGATTTCTTCTCTTTCCTTTTGAAGATCTTCATAAGTAAAGTTACTTAAGTAGTATGAAACTGCTATATCACCTTTTATTCCATTGCTTATAGGTTGATCATATTTTCTTATTGTACCTATGATGTATTTAGTCATTTCTCTTTCGTCAGCTTCAAAATCATTTAAATACTTAGGTATATTATCATAAGCTTCTAAAGTGCTTTTTATATTAGGATCTCTATATGAAACTATATATGCTCCGCCATCTCTTCTAAAGTTAGAGAACACTCCATAAGCTCCACCTTTAACCCTTACGGCATTCCATAAGTAGTCAAATCCTAGAATACTTTCTAATAAAGATAGTGCACCAGAATACTTATATCCATGAGTTTTATAATTTCCACCCTTAGCTACATATTGTACATTTCCTTGAGTTAAAAGCCCTTCATTTTTCTTTCCTAACTCAAAATTATATTCTTCTTTTTCAAAATCATTATTATTTGTTTTGCTTATTAAATATTTTACTTTTTCCTTAAAGTTTTCATATTCCTCTTCTTTTCCTGAATAACTTATAAGCATATTTCCCTTATTAAAGATTAAGTCTCTCACCTTTTTTAAGCTATCTGATATCTTTGATTTTTTATCTTCCTTCTCTATATTTACTAGAAAATCATAATAATCTAATCCACTTATTTTTTCATCATAAGCTCCTCTATTTGTAGAGTATGATAAAACTTTTTTCATAGCTATTCTATGACCACTATCGAATATAGCACCTTCTAATCTAGCTCTCTTTTCTCTAATTATTTGCATAATTCTGTCCATATCATCTAAGTCAGTGTGATTTACAATCTCATCAACTAATTCTATAGCTTTATTAGTCTTGCTGCTTAATGCTTTATATGAAATTTCTAAATATGGTCTAAACTCATTATTTTTCTTTAGATTAGCAAAAGTTATAGCTCCAAAACTTATTCCACCTGTACTTATATTTATGGCATTTGATAACTTAGAATAATCATAATTTTCTGTTCCACACTTACCTAATATATCGCATAGTAATCCAACATAAGGTATTAAATCTTCAGGAACACTATTTGTATTAAAGAAGAAATTAACATAGTCTATTTTATTAGTATGGAAATCATGGTGTAATGTTGTAATTCCATCTATCTCTTTCTCTTCTGTAGGAATTTTAGTTGCTTCTTTATCTATATCCTCTAAAGATAACATAGGAATACTTTCTAAATCTTCTTTTTTATCAGGTGTACTTTGTCTTTCTTTTAACTTTTTACAATTATCAATTATTTCATTTAAAGTCTTTTCATCAAAACTATTTTTAATCTCTTCTAACTTTTTCTTTAATTCAGCTGACTTTTTCTCATTTATTCCTTTTTCAGGATGAAGAGAAACAAGTGAAGAGTGAGTATTATTTATCATATATTTTTCTATTAAATCTTCAAAGTAATTGCTTGTTAAAGCAGATTTTATTTTTTCAAGATTTTTTTCATATTCTAAATGAACATATGGATCCCCATCATAAAGCCAACTATCCATAACTTTTAAATAATAAATTAATCCATTAGGATAAGAACCATAATCTCCTTCTCTTAATTCAAATTCAACTCTATTTATGGAAGCTTCTATAAGTTCTTTATCTATTCCATTTTCAACTAAATCCTTTAAAGTATCCATTACTACTTTTTTAAATTCTTCTTCTTTGTTTAGCTCTGCATTCTTAACTAAAACAGTAAAGGCTGATTGTTTAGTTGAGTTATCAAAGTCTCCTGATACAGCTTTCCCTATACCTGCATCTATTAATGCTTTCTTTAATGGTGCTGCTGTGCTTCTTGTTAGAAGATATGCTAAAACATCAAAAGCTAAGCCTTTTTCTCCGTCTGTGGCATCTCCAATTACAAAGTTTAAACTATAATAACTTTTATGATTTAAATCTTCACTTTCAGCTATTCCATAAGTAAAACTTTCTTCTTTCATACTTTCAAAGGATTTTTGTTCTTTTATTTCTGAATCTATCTCTTTATATTCAAAATTCTTTAAATACTCTTCATTTATAAATTCTAATTCTTTTTCAGTATCTCCATTACCATATAAGAAAATATATGAGTTCGATGGATGATAATATTTCTTATGAAATTCCACAAACTCTTCATAAGTTAAATTTGGTATTTCATCAGGATCTCCTCCTGAAGATAAGGCATAACAAGTATCTGGGTATATTGTTTGAGGAATCTTTCTATAAAGTATAGAATCTGGAGATGAGTATGCCCCTTTCATCTCATTATAAACAACACCATTATACTTTAATTCATCTTCCTTATTTTCTATATAATAATGCCATCCCTCTTGCATGAATATTTCCTTATGCTTATATATATTTGGATATAATACAGCATCTAAGTAAACATCCATAAGATTCATAAAGTCTTTTTCATTTCTTGATGCTACTGGATATATTGTTTTATCTGGATATGTCATAGCATTTAAGAATGTATTTAAAGACCCTTTTAAAAGCTCTACAAAGGGTTCCTTAGTATTAAATTTTCTAGAACCACATAAAACTGAATGCTCTAAAATATGAGGAACTCCTGTACTATTTTCAGGTGGTGTTCTAAATCCTATTGCAAAGCACTTATTGTCATCTTCACTTAGGATTTTTATAAGTTTAGCCTTAGTTTTTTCATGCTCAAACCTTAAACCTACTCCACCTATTTCATTTAAATTTTCTATGTTTAAAAGTTTAAATCCACTATAAATATTATTCTCTTTAAAATTCATTTTTCACACTCCTATGGAAAGGTATTTTGTTAATATGTTTATTTTAATAATTGTACCATAATTACCCTATATTAAAAAGTTTGCTGTTATAGATTAAAATTTATCCCTTTAGATAAATTTAGTTTTTTAAATAATATATTCTAAAAATAAAGATTATCCTAGTTTATTTATTTCCAAATAGCTTTTAATTTATTTAAATTTCTTCCTATATTTTGTTTAAGAGAATGTTAATTTCTAAATAAAAAAGAAATGATATAACTAAATCTATATCATTTCTCTTTTAGCTTAAGATTATTCCTTATGGTTAATTAATTTTATTAAATTTACTAATATTTCTTTTTAAAATATTAAACTAAAAATTATGTATATAATTTTTATAGTATTCCAAAATATCTAGCAATAACATATAAAATTATTGCTCCACCACCTAAAAAACTAACCTTTGCATTTCTTTGATTATTAGCCATAACTTTTTCAAATATTCCTCTAGCTATAAGCAAAGCTCCAGCTGCCACACCAACCCATTGATTTGTTGTAAACCATTCCGGATTAAGGTATGTATAAAAGTATCCGATTACAAGTGGGAAAATAAAACATCCAAAAATACTTCTTATAAATGGAATTTTTCCTTTTACTAATTTCATCTTATGTAATTCTCCTTTACTCTCTTATTACATATTAATTTTATCAACATTTTTAAAAATTTAAAAGCATATATCTCTTATTAAGTTAATATTTACTTTTATTTATTATTTTTTTTAGTTATTCATCATATACATTATTGAATTATGTATTAAAAATAGGAGGAGCTTAATGAAAAGAAAACCAAAAATATTATTAGTGACTTCTTTATCCCTAATAGTATTATTAACCTTATCCATATATGTATCCTTAAACAAAAAGAAAACTTCAGCATTTTCAGAAGCCATAAATTTATTAAAAGAACCTGACAAAAAAGAAGATGATGAATTAAAGGGAAAATTTGAAGAAGTACTTCAAGACTTATTTAAAAATAGAAATATAGCCATATTAAACAATGATTTAGAGGAATTAAAGAAATTTTATGATTTAGAAAAAAAGCCTAGTCTTTGGGCCTATGAAAGTGAAAGTAAAAAAGTTAAGTATTTAAACAACTGGTCTCAAAAACAAGGAGTTGTATTTAATGAAATAAAATCAAAAACTGAAATAAGAAAGGCTAGAGAAAGAGAAAAGGACTTATACGGAATAATATGTGTTGTTTCAAGTGAATTTACATATTATTATCTTAATGATCCTCTTAAAACTAATACCTTTAGATTAGGTACTTATCACTATTTAAATTTAAAAGATGAGGGAGATAGGTATATTATCACTAAGGAATGGTACACTGATCCTTTTGCTGATTCTCTAGATTTAAATAATATAAAATCTGATGAAATTAAATCCTATATTTTAAATAGTTCTAGTCCATCTTATTCACCTGATGAAAGAACACAGAAAGCTATAGATTATGCACATACCTATTGTGGAGCAGCTGCAGATGATGAACTTGGTTTTAACTATAATAAAAAATACACAGACTTTAACCCTCAAGGAGGAGACTGTGCAAACTTCGCCTCTCAAATTCTTTTTGAAGGTGGTGGATTTAAGAAAAATTCAACATGGAACTATTCTGATGGTGAAGGTTCTAAGGCTTGGGTAAATGCTCAAGCATTTAAAAATTACATGGTTAATAGTGGACGTGCTTCCTATATTGCTAAGGGTAAATATTCCGAAATATATAAAGCGGCCTATAACTTAAGACCTGGTGATTTTGTAGCTTATGAAAAAAATGGACGAATAACTCACATTTCAACAGTTACAGGATTAGATAGTAAAGGTTATCCCCTAGTAACTTGTCACAACACAGATAGACTTCTTGTTCCTTTTGATTTAGGTTGGAGCAATGACAATATACGCTTTCATCTAGTAGATGTTTATTATTGATTTAAATATAAAAATGATATGTATTAAAGTTTTAATACATATCATTTTTAACTATAGTTCTACTCTATATTTTTCTAAGGACTTAACTATTAAATCAGCTATTTTCTGTTGATATAACTTATCTCCTAATAAAGCGTCATCTTCCCAATTGCTCATAAATCCCATCTCTAAAATTATTACAGGTCTTTGTGACCAGTTAAATCCAGTCATATCTTTTCTTTCAAAAACGCCGTTAACTTTTACTCCACCCTCTTTTAAAGTTTCACTTAAAATTTCTCCATATTTCTTACTTTCTTCATATATACCTTTTAACTCCCTTTGTTTCAGAGGAAGGAATTAAAATTGAGGCTCCTCTTTTTCCTGAATTATTTGACCCATCACAGTGAAGTTTTATTGAAATATCTGCCTTTGATGTATTTCCTATTTCTGCCCTTTCTCTATTGCTTAAGGTAACCTGGTTTTTCTCCCTTGTCATAACTACTTTATAGCCCTCTCTATTTAAAAGCTCTTTTAAGATCATAGCTACTTCTAAGTTTATTTCATACTCCTTATTTTTTGTACCAACTCCCGCTGTCCCTGAAGATACTCTAGGCTTTTTTTCATTAGACCAAGGTGCTATAGGTTCAAGCTTCTTATCTCCTTTTTCTTGATGCCCTGCATCAATACATATAGTAACCTCTTCTTTTTCTTTTCCTAAAACTTTCTCTCCCAGTAAAGTAGTACTAACTAAATTTACTAAAAGAAAAATTCCTAATAAAAATATAAATCTCTTTTTCATAATAAAAATCCTTTCTAGTATTTAAATAATAAATAGTATTTCTCTAAACACTAAAAAATATTATTCACTGGTTTTACATATAAATTTTTCATGTTATAATTTTAAAGTCTTAAATTATGTCTAATAAAGAATTTAATATAAATTAAAGGAGATACATATGAAAAAAGTTAATTTTAAGGGAAGTGTAATGTTAAATCCTACTCCAGTAGTTCTTGTTACTTCTAAAAATAAAGAAGATAAAGTAAATGCTTTTACTGTTGGTTGGGTTAGCACAGTTTGCACTAAACCTCCAATGATCGCCATGGGAATAAGACCGGAAAGATTATCCCATGAATATATAAAAGAAAGCAAGGAATGTGTTATAAACTTACCATGTAGAGATATGGTTAAATTTGTTGATTTTTGCGGTGTAAAATCTGGAAGAAAAGTTGACAAAATTAAACACTTTGGATATGCCCTTGATAAAGGAATAGCTGTAAGTACTCCTTCTATTGAAAAAGCACCTGTAGCTTTAGAATGTAAGCTTAAATCTATAACACCTTTAGGTACACATGACATGTTTTTATTTGAGGTTCTTAATGTAAAGGTTGATGAAAGTCTTATAGATGAAAAGGGAAAGATTCATTTTAATAAGGCTAATTTATTAGCATATAGTCATGGAGAATATTTTGGTCTTAATTCTAAACCACTAGGTTCTTTTGGTTATTCAATTAAGAAAAAGAAAAAATCAAGATAGTATTCCTAACTAAATATAAAAAAGACACTAAGAAAATTTATTTTTACAAATTCTCCTAGTGTCTTTTTTTAATTCTTATATAATAAAATCTTTATAAAGTTTATTATTATATTTTCATATGTATAATTAAATTTCTTCTTTAGCAGAGGTTAAGAATTGAATTTCTTCTAAGACAGAGCTTGCCCTGCTCTCATCTACCATAACCACTAAATAATCTCCACTTTGTATTTCAATAGATCCCTTAGGGATTATTTCGTTATTTCCTCTTTTTATTGCAACTAAAAGAGCTGTCTCTGGCCAATTAACATCTTTTATTTCTTTTCCTTCTGCTTCACTACCAAGTTCTACTCCAACCTCTAATAGAGTTTTATTATTAGAAGGTTCTTCTACTTCTGAACCAACCTTTTCTATCCATCTTTCTAATAAAGATTCATATATTGGTTCACTTTTTAGTAAGTCAGATGTTACATAGGAAATTATTACAACTACAGATAAAGCTAGCATATGTTCAAAAGAACCAGTCATCTCTGTAATAAGTATTATACCTGTAATAGGTGCCTTTACTATTGAAGCAAAGTTACCTGCCATAGCTAATATTATAAAATCTATTATATATTGATTTGGAACTCCAAATGCATTACAACTTACTATTCCAACTATATTTCCTACTACTGCACCTAAAAGTAATAGTGGGAAGAATATACCACCTGGTGTACCTGCACCAAAACTTATAATAGTTAATAAAAATTTAACTAAAAGCACAGCTAAAAGAAGCTTTATTGGAAAGCTCTTAGTTGCTAAATCCATTATAAGTTCATGTCCACCACCTAGTATTATTGGTGCGAAAATACCTAATATACCTGTTAATAAGAAAGGAATCATTACCTTAACTTCTACAGGAACATTTTTAAACTTTCCATATAAACTTTGTACTTTTAAAATTCCCTTTGAGAATATTGCACCACCTATACCTAAAATTACTCCTAATATTATTAATACCCAGTAATACTTTAAAGGTAATACAGGAACATTTTCTATTCCTAAACTAGGATTCATTCCCAAAAATTGTTTTGAAACAAAATCAGATACTAAGGATGCTGCCATTGCAGAAACTAAAACTAAAGGTGAGAAACTCTTATGTACCTCTTCTAGGGCAAATATTACCCCTGATAAAGGTGCATTAAATGCTGCTGCTAAACCAGCTGAAGCACCTGAGGTTATTAAATATTTTTTCTCTATATTTATTCTTTTTAAACCATTACTAAATCCTTCTCCTACAGCGGCTCCCATTTGTACTGATGGGCCTTCTCTACCTAAAGACAATCCAGCTCCTAAGGAAATTACTCCTCCTAAGAACTTATAAATTAAAATCTTTAGCCAATTCATTTTAAGTTTACCAATTAATTCTCCTTCAACTTGAGGAATACCACTTCCTGAAATCATAGGCTCTCTTCTAACCATAAATCCAACAAGTGCTCCTAAAATAGCTAATATAACTAAAACTATAATCATATTAGTTATACTTAATGCTGCCCATGCATAAAGCTTTTTAAAAAGTGGAAATAAGTAATTAACAATAATTCTATTTAGTACTAAAACTAAAGAACATAAAAGTCCTATGGCAGCACCTTCTAGAACTAATTTAAATCTTAAATCCTTTCTATGTGACAGTACTTTTTTCGTACTCTCATTACTCAAAGATTTCCCCTCCTTACACTTAACATTTTATTAACATATTTATTATACCCTTATGTTTTTACAGATTCAAATTTAATTAAACTTCAATTTCAAATTATTTTTTCAAAAAATCTCATTGTAAACCTTACACTCTTCTTATAGCAATAGTTTTACATAATTTTATTTTCTTAATATAAAATCTTATTAATTAAAAATATGTAATTTCTTAAAAATTTTATACATATTATTAAAATATGAAGATTATATGAAAGGGTGTGTATCCATGAGTCTTTTTACTTTTAAAAAAGGACTTCATTTACCTTATAATAAAGAATTTACTAAGGATAAAAGCATAGAGATTTTTAAACCTAAAAAAGAGTTGATTTTCCCACTTTCTCAACATATAGGAGCACCCTGTGAGCCTATAGTAGAGGTTGGTCAAAAAGTTTTAGTAAATGAAAAAATAGCTGATTCTTCAGCCTTTATTTCTGCTCCTATTCACTCTAGTGTATCTGGAACTATAAAAGATATTAGAGAGATTCAATCTATAAATGGATCTAATACACAGGCAATAATCATAGAAAATGATTCTAAATATGAAAAATATCCAAGGGAAAATCTTAAATATTCTAGTGAACTTTCCCTAAAGGATGTGGTTAAGTTAGTAAAGGACTATGGCATAGTTGGCCTTGGTGGTGCTACCTTTCCTTGCCATGTAAAGCTTAATGTTAAAGAGGATAAAGAAATTAAATATATAATTATAAATGCAGCTGAATGTGAACCCTATTTAACCTGTGATCATAGGGTTATGCTAGAATATACGGAAGAAATAATTAGTGGCTTAAGAATCCTTTTAGAACTTTTCCCTAAGGCATTAATCTACATAGGTATAGAAGACAATAAATTAAACGCCATAGATAAATTTAAAAGTATTTTAGGAGAAGATAATAAAATTAAGGTAATGCCATTAAAAAGTAAATATCCTCAAGGCTCTGAAAAACACTTAATTTATGCTTTAACTAAACTTCAAGTTCCTTCTGGAAAGCTTCCTTTAGATATAGGATGTATTGTTTTTAATGTATCTACTATATATCAATTATATGCTAGTTTAATAAATGGGTTACCTTTAACAGAAAGAATTATAACAGTAACTGGAGATTCCATAAGATCCCCTAAAAATTTAAGGGTTAAAATTGGAACACCAGTAAAGGATATAATTGAATTTTGTGGTGGATTTATAAATAAACCAAATAAAATCATATTAGGTGGACCAATGATGGGAACTGCTATAAATTCTTTAGATCTCCCTATTACAAAAGGTACCTCTGGCATTTTATGCTTATCTAAAGTTGATGATTTTCCTAAGAGCCATTGTATAAGATGTGGAAAATGTTTAAATTCATGTCCAATGAATTTAATTCCTCAAAAATTAAATGAACTTGCTTTAAAAGATAAATTAGATGAATTTGAATTCCTTGGTGGAATGGATTGTTTAGAATGTGGTTGCTGTACATTTTCCTGTCCTGCAAAAATTTCTATAGTAAATAATATTAGAAATGCTAAGAAATCTCTTAGAAATAAATCTAAAAATTAAAGGGGTGAAAAAAATGGTTGATACAAAACAAGAATCTATGGAATCCTTAATATTAAGCCACATAAATGACGAGAATCTTTTAGTTGATTCATCTCCTCACATAAAAGATAAATTATCAACACAGAGCATAATGAGAGATGTTTTAATAGCTCTCATTCCAACCTCTTTAGTTGGTGTATTAGTATTTGGATTAAGAGCAATTTTTATAATTGCAACCTGTGCAATCTCAGCTGTAATTTCTGAATACGCCTTTCAAAAAATAACAAAAAAAGAAATCACTATAAAGGATTTAAGTGCTATTGTTACAGGAGTTTTACTTGCTTTAAATCTACCTATTAATACTCCTCTCTGGGTGGCATGTATTGGCTCAATTGTTGCCATAGTATTAGTAAAACAAATTTTTGGTGGTATAGGATGTAATTTTATGAATCCAGCCTTAGCAGCTAGGGCTTTTCTACTAGCAGCTTGGCCTGAAAGCATTAGTATATTTACATTAGATGGAGTTACTACAGCTACCCCATTAGCTTTACTAAAAAATGGACAAGGAAATCTTCCTTCTTTAAGCAATGCTTTTCTTGGAAACATTGCAGGATGCATAGGAGAGGTTTCTTCTCTAGCTATACTAATTGGTGCTTTATACTTGCTTTATAGAAAAGTAATAACATGGCATATTCCCCTTGTTTATATTGGTACGGTTTTAATATTAACTACTGTTATAGGTAGAAATGGCTTTTTAAGTGGAAATGGAATTTATGAAATCTTTACAGGTGGATTATTTTTAGGAGCCTTTTTCATGGCAACTGATTATGTAACTTCTCCACTAACAAAGAAAGGACAAATTATATTTGCCTTTGGCTGTGGCCTTATAACTACTTTAATAAGAATATTTGGTGGTTATCCTGAAGGGGTGTCATATTCAATTCTTCTTATGAATTTACTTGTACCTGTTATTGATTATTATATTAAACCTAAAGCCTTTGGTAATGAAAAATAATTTTTAAATTTGTATATAACTTAATATATTTGACAATAATACTAACTGTAGGGTTATTTAATCTATACAGCTGTTCCTATATAATATTTCTCTACTTTAGAGAGTTACTTTAAAACCATATTCTAAAATGTACGCGTTATTATTTTAGGGTTTTAAATTTCTCTAAACTCATTTTTCGTTATGGCTAATCTGCTGTAACCTCTTATTCATTAAGATAGCTCAGAAGGATTTTAAAATACTTTCTGAGCTATTACGTTATTTTAATTTTAAAATTTTATTAATTTAAAGATCTTATTAATAAATACTATTATTATTTTCTATTTAAGCTTTCAACTTCAAATTCTTGAAATCTATATTTCTGTCCTGTAGGATTTTCTTTTTCCTTTGGAACTTCCTCTAAAAACATATCATAAGGTCTTACAAATTGGCCACACTCTCCATATAAAGCTCTATATAATACCATCTTCTCTCCACTTTCTGAATGAGTAACTACTCCCTCTACTAAGTAGAGATCACCTTTAAAATGTCTAAATATTTTTCCTATACTTTTTTCAATATTTCTCTCCATTAATAACTCCTCCTAAAAAACAAAAGGGTTTGTATCAAAATTCAGTAATAAAACTTATTTTGAAACACGCCCTTTTATTTTATATTTAATTTCTTTAAAACACAATAAATAAGCTTATAAAAAACTAATTATTCAAATATGAAAGTTTCCATTTCATCAATAGCTTTATTTACTAAAGCTTCTATATCAAGCTTTCTTTCTGCTATTATCATGTCCTTAACTCTAGGCTTAGTCTTTGGATGTTTTGGTACAAATATTGTACAACAATCTTCATATGGAAGTATTGATGTCTCATAAGTATCTATATCTCTTGCAATATCCATTATATCCTCTTTATCCATAGCTATTAGAGGTCTAAATACTGGTCTATCTGAAACATCATTACTTACCATAAGTCCTTCCATAGTCTGAGATGCCACTTGCCCTATACTTTCTCCAGTAGTTATTGACTGTATTTTCTTTCTTTCAGAAAGTTCACAAGCCACTCTCATCATGAATCTTCTCATTATTATTGTTAATTCATCTTCTCTACACTTCTCTATTATATCCATTTGTATTTCTGTAAAAGGAACCACATAAAGAGTTATTTTTTCTGTGTATCTTCCTACTATTTTTGCTAATTCCTTAACCTTATCCTTAGCTCTTTCTGAAGTGTATGGATGAGAATGATAATATACACAATGAGTTTCAACTCCTCTTCTAGCCATTAAATAAGCTGCTACTGGTGAATCAATTCCTCCTGATAACATAACCATAGTACTTCCGTTCATTCCATATGGTAAGCCTCCTACAGCCTTTATTTTATCTTTATCAGTAAACACATAAGCATTTCCTCTTATTTCTACATAAAGCTTACACTCTGGATTATGTATATCAACTTCTATTTCATCCCCAAGTTCTGAAAGGATATATCCTCCAACAGCTCTTGAAACCTCCATAGAATTCATCGGGAATTTTTTATTAGCTCTATTTGTTTCTACTTTGAAACTCTTAGCTTTGCTTTCTTTAATTTTCTTTAATCCCTCTTCTTTTATTGAATCAAAGTCCCCTTCAACCTGAGTAACTAAGCAAAGTTCTTTAACTCCAAAAACCTTTTTTACCCTTTCAATAACTCCATCTAAGTCTTCTGATTTTATGAACCATCTATTTTGATCTGTTATAAATTCATGATCTATATCTTTTAACTTTTTTCTTATATTTTCTTTTAATTTTCTCTCAAACTTATTTTTATTAAGCCCCTTTAAAAATATTTCTGAGGCATATTTTACTAAAATTAAATTATTCATATTTTTATTCTCCTTAAAAATTTTAAAGCTTTTTCTAGTGAAGCTATGGTGTAATCAACTTCTTCTAAATTGTTATATCTAGAAAAGCTAAATCTTATAGCCCCTTGAATGCACTTTGGTTCTAATCCCATAGCATTTAATACGTAACTTCCCTTTGATATAGAAGCTTTTGAAGAACAGGCTGACCCTGTTGAAACAAATATGTTATCCTCCTCTAAAATGTGAAGTAAAACCTCTGATCTAATTCCTAAAAAAGAAACATTTAATATGTAAGGACTATATTCTTCACTACTAGGGCTATTTATTACTACATTTTCTATTTTAGAAAGTTTTTCTATAAAATACTCCTTAAGATTTTTTACATGATTATAAGAATCTTCTAAGGAATCATAGGCAATATCCATAGCCTTTACCATGCCCATATACGAAGGAGTATTTTCCGTTCCTGCCCTTAGTCCTCTTTGTTGTTCTCCACCAGTTATTAAGGATTTTAAATTTAATCCCTTTCTCATATACATGAATCCAACTCCCTTTGGGCCATGAAACTTATGAGCTGAAACAGAATAAAAATCTATATTACATGCCTTAACATCAATTTCAAATTTTCCAAAACCCTGTACTCCATCTACATGAAATTTTGCTCTTTTACTTTTTTCTTTAATTAATCTTCCTATTTCCTTAATCTTTTGTACGCTTCCCACTTCATTGTTAACCTGCATTATAGATACTAAAACCGTATTTTTATTTATTGCCTCTTCTAATTCTTTTAAATCTATAAAACCTTTATTATTAACCTTTAAATATGTTACACTTACACCTTGCTTTTCTAATTCCCTATAAGTATTTAAAACACTAGAATGTTCAAAGGTTGTAGTTATAATATGATTATTTTCTCCAACTACTCCTTTAATAATCATATTATTGCTTTCACTTCCTCCTGAAGTAAAGATTATTTCTTCCTTAGAAGCATTTATTTTTTTTGCAATACTTTCTTGAAGCTCTTCAATCTTTCTTTGCATCTTTACCCCTAATTTATGTAAAGATGATGGATTACCCCAGAATTCATCCATAGCATAATAAACTTCATCTCTAACTTCCTTTAAAGGCTTAGTAGTAGCACTATTATCAAAATAAACTTCCATCTTCACCCTCCTTATACTTATATAATTTCTATATACATAATTATATATACACATTTCTTATATCATATTAATTATTAAACCATAATAATTATCCTTATCAAAAACATTTTCTACCAAATACATAAATTTCAAAAAAAATTCCCAACTTAGATTATTCTAAGTTAGGAATTTTTCTATTCCATGGCAACAAATTCTACCTTTTCAACACCATGAACTAATTCTATTTCATTTAACATTTCCTTTATATCACACTTCATAGTTGATATGTCTATTGTGAAACTTACATGAGCTAATCCATGTATAGGTAGCCCTTGATCTATTGTAAGTATATTTCCCCCAACATCTGATAATATATTTAAAACAGATGATAAAACTCCCTTTTCATGAGTAACAACCATATTAAATATAACTTTTCTACCTTGAAGGGTTTCTGCAAATTCAAATATATAGTCTTTATACTTATAATAAACACTTCTACTAATACCAGCTTGCTTTGCAGCTTCTGTTATCTCCTTAACTTTTCCTTCTTTTAAAAGTCTTTTAGCGTTTATTACCTTTTCAAAAACTTCTGGTAATACTCTTTTATCTATAACTAATAAATTTCCTTCCATTGGAACTATTCACCTCTTTACATCTATAAAATATCCAAAATCCAAGTAAAATAATAGCCCTCTTTTATTCGCTACTTATTAAAATACCACCTATAATTAATATTTTCAATAAAAAACATCATTTATAAATTAAATTTAAAAATACTTTAACACTAAAATAAAAATATTAATTAAAATATTTTTATTCTATTTACTTTATATAATTAGATATAATTTTTAAATATTCTATATATGATAAAATCAGGTTTTAATCTTTAATCATATACACACCTAAAGTATATCACCCTACATTTTAAAATACAACTGTTCTCTAATAAAAGACACATGAAATTAATAAAGAGGATATATCAAAAGATATATCCTCTTATTACTTCCTTATTAAAGCACTATTTCAAAAGTTTTTATTTGTTTCTTTGAAATAATTCCATTAATGGCATTTTCTTTTACTTCTAGTTTTTCTATAAGTTCTTCATTTAAGTTAACTTCATTTATTTCTTTAACATCTCTATTAACTTTTATTTGGAAGTTTTCTTCCTTATCAGAAATGTTAAATATTCTTACTATTATAGAATCACCCTCTTCAGCTTTCTTAAAGGCTGATAAAACTACATTTTCTCCTTTAATTGAAACTAAAGAATCCTCTGCTTTGAAATCTCCTTGAAGTGCTAACATTGGAGTATTTAAGTTATATGCTTCTTCGTAAGCTCTTTCTCCAGTATAATCTCCTTCATGAGCTATTATTGAGTATTCAGCAACATTCTTTCCTAAACATTGAGCCTCTGGTGTTTTAAATACTCCCCAATCTCCTAACTCTCCAACAGATCTTAATATTGTTAAAGCTATAGTATTTTCACCATCTCTTAACACCTCATATTCAGGTAATCCCATGTTAGCAATCATAAGTCCAACTTTTCCGTCATTTACATCAACAAAGTTTGTTTGTTTTTGACAATTAGATGGATTTTGCCATCCTTCCCATGGAGTTGTTTCTCTTTCTATAACATCAAAATGTCCCTCTGCAAAATGAGTGCTTGCTTCTATTCCAGTTGGGAATAATGCTCTTACTCTATGATCCTTTGCAGTATTTTCTATTTCAACTTTAATATCAACTCTCTTAGAAACTTCACTTAAGACTATAGTAGAAACTAACTTAATTTCAGTCATTTCTTCTACTCTTCTACTTTCTTTCTTAATAGCTTTTACTGGTACTTCTAAAGTATTTTTAACCTCTATTACTTTTTCTACTTCATTATCTTTTAATACATTAATAGAAGCTTTATTTCCTAAAGTATTTACCACTAAATCTTTCTCAGGAGCTCTAAAGATGTATTCATCTCCTATATCTCCACAATCTTCAAAGGCATTTAAATTCTTATACTCCTTATTTGTTCCTTTATGAATTAAATCAAATGTACCATTTTCATTGAACTTTAATGAGAAGAATTTATTTTCAAAAGTTAAATCTTTGGAAACTTCTTTTTCTTCTCTCTTTTCACATGGAACTATTTTAAATGATTTTAATCCTAAAGCTTTTATATTATTAGCTAAGAATTTAACCTTAAATCTATTTACATACTCAGGTTGCCTAAATCTATTATTTGGAAGAGTATATTTAAATGTTTCTCCTAAGGCTTCAACCACTGATGGAACTTCCTCTCCATTTTCTGTAACAACCTTGAAGTTTTCTATATCTGATTCTTTATTTACATCAACTGTAGCCTCTACTACCTCACTTCTATCCCATCCTAATGTATTAAATACAACAATGCTTTCTCTATCAGTAGTAGTTCCATTTACTAGATTTAACATATACTCAGTACTTCTAGCTATCATTTCCTCTGATATTTGCATACTAGATTTAAATCTTGTTACCATATCTTGATGAACTTCATCAATACTACATCCACAGATTGAATCATGAGGATGGTTTTGAATTAAGTATTTCCATGCTTGAAGTATGAAATCACTTTCGTATTTCTTTCCTTCTAATGAAGCCATAATTCCTAAAGGTTCAACATATCTTTCTAAAAGAACTTGAGACTTATTATTCATTTGCTTTAAGTAAAGTCTTGATGAAGCTGTGTTACATAGAGTCCACCAGCCATCTGTATATTGACCATTTAACTCTCCTGTAACCTCTTTTAAGTCTTTAACTTCTTTCTTAACATCTTCTATATATTGAACTAAATTACTATGAACTAATTCAAAATCAACATCTTCTTTTACATTATCTATTATGTCACCAACATTTGTTTGAACTGGTTGATGATCACATCCATTCATTAATAGTATTTGATTTGTTGTAGCATACATATCTGCTTTATTAACTCTATCATTTAAAAATTCAATAGCTTCTTTTTTATCTGCTGGAATTTCATTACCATTACTATACCAGTTAGCCATAAGTATTCCTAAAACTTCTGATCCATCTGGTGATTTCCATAATACCTCTGAGTTATATTCATTTTCTCCTGCTTCTTCAACCTTTTGGTTATCAAAAGCTATTGGAGTTATTCCTCTACCGAATACTGCATTATCTATTCCAAATCCTCTTAGTATTTGAGGCGCTTGAGATATATTACCAAAAGAATCTGGGAAATAACCTATTTTTACTGGGTTTCCAAATCTTTTTGCAAATCTCATTCCTAAAAGCATATTTCTTACATTTGCTTCTGCACTTATTAAATATTCATCTTGAAGAACATACCATGGTCCTACATGAAGTCTTCCCTCTTCTATAAGTTTCTTTAATCTATGAAACATATATGGCTTTATTTCTAAATAATCATCTAAAGCTATAGTTTGTCCATCTAAATGGAAATATTTAAAATGCTCATTATTTTCTAAGGTATCTATTAATGAATCCATAAAATCTACTAATTTAACTCTATGTTTTTGAAATGGTATATACCATTCTCTATCCCAGTGACTGGTGGGAAACTACATGTACTTTTTTCATGCCTAACCTCTCCTTATCTAAAGTTCATTAACCTATACCTAGATTATATACGTTTACAAAGCATTCATTCAATTTTCAATCTTATATGTTTAGTGGACTTTTTATAGATTATTTAACTTTAATATCACTTTTTATTAGTGAATAAACACATATATTAGGAAATTCTAAAAAAACTTTTTTCCCCTTATTTTCGCCATAATTATATCCCCTTATTATACCATTATTCTTTTATACTCTATTTCAAATTACAAATAGCTCTTATATATTCTGGAGTTGTTCCACAACATCCTCCTATTATATTAACTCCCTTTTCAAGGGCTCTTTTAGATAAATTTTTAAATTCTTCTAAAGTCTTATCATATACAAGCTCTTCCCCTACTTTTTTTGGTATTCCTAAATTAGCCTTTATCATTATAGGGAGATTTATATTTTCCTTAAGTATATCTAAGGCTATTAGTATTTCTTCATACCCTGTACAATTTATTCCTAAGGCATCTACTCCTAAAGGCTCTAAAGTTGAAACCATATTTTTTATGAAATTAGGAATATCCTTTTTATAAGCTAAAGTAAAAGAACATATAACCTTTTTATCTGTTAAAGTTTTTGCTTTTTTAACTGCAAATTCCCCTTCCTTTAAACTTCCTAAGGTTTCAAAAATAACTAAATCAAATTTATCTTTTGAAGCATTAATTATTCTTTCAGTATTTTCATAAACAATTTCTTTAAAAGAAGAATCATTTTCTTCTATATAATATGAAAGAGGTCCTATATCTAAAGCAACTAAACCTCCATCTCCACATGCTTTTTTAGCAATATGAATTCCTGCCCCCACAACTTCCTCTAAATTATAATTATTCCTTTTTGCATTTATAATATTACACATAAATGTATTTGAAAGTATTAAGTTAGCTCCAGATTCTATATACTCTCTATGAATTTTTTCTATTAATTCAGGCTTTTTAATATTTAAAAGTTCTGATGGAGTATCTTTTAAATTTACTCCTAATTCCATTATTCTAGTTCCCATAGCTCCATCTGCTATTATTACTCCATTTTTCAAATCTAAATTTTTCATCTTAATGTATTCTCCAATCAAAGTAATTTATATTCTAAAATAAGTTATTCTGCTTTATTTTTTATTTAAATTATCTCAAATAAAATAACTCTATTTTGATAAATTATATTCTATAAGAAAGAAATAGTAAATATCCATACTTTTTTATTATTGCTCTCCACAAAATAAATTCCATATTTGATATTTTTTAAAAACTGTTATAATATTACTTAGTACTAGTAATATTAAAGGGGCGAAATATATGTTTAGATCTATATATTGGTATGGAAAAGGATATGCCTGGACATTAATAAAATCCTTATCTGATATAAAAAAAATAAATAAAATGGAAGAGGAAGGTAAGCTTGAGGAAAGAGATGAATACATATATCAATGCAGTAGAAGAATAGCTCATACTTTTCTTAAGGATGCTGGAATAGAAGTTAATGTTGAAGGTTTAGAGAATATTCCTGATGGACCTGTTCTTTTTGTTTGTAACCATCAAAGTAATATGGATATTCCTGTAATCATGTACTCTATTAATAGACCAAAGGGATTTATAGCAAAAAAAGAACTTGAAAAAATGCCTATATTAAAAGATTGGATAATACTTTCAAAGGCTATATTTATTGACAGGGAACATCCTAAAAAAGCTATGGCAGGTATTATACAAGGAATTAAACAATTAAAAGAAGGATATTCAATGGTTGTTTTTCCTGAGGGAACAAGAAGTCAATGTAGTAAAATGGGAGAATTTAAAGCTGGTAGTTTTAAATTAGCTACTAAACCAAAGGTTCCTATAGTTCCTCTTACAATTGATGGAACATATAAAATAATGGAAGGAAATCATTATTTCATAAAACCTGGTAAAGTAAATCTTTATATTCATCCACCAGTTTACACTGATAAACTTACAAAGGAAGAAATTACAGAGCTTCCTGAAAAAGTTGAAAATATAGTTAGAAGTAAACTTCCTAATGAAGGAAGATAAAAAAATCCATGAGTAAAATTTACTCATGGATTTTTTATTTATATTAATTTAAAACAGTTCCTTCTAATTCTGCACTCTCTTCACTTAAAGCTTTTTCCCTAAAGAATTCCTCTGTTTCTTCTATTACTACTTTTCTTAATCCAATAATACCTACAAGGTTTGGAATTGCCATTAATCCATTAACAATATCTGCAATTATAAATATTAATGTTAATGGTAAGAATGATCCTATAGCAACTAAAATTATATATAAAATTCTATATGGTTTTATAGCTTTTATTCCAAATAAATACTCAATGCATCTTTCTCCATAATAGTTCCATCCTAATATTGTAGTAAATGCAAAGAACATAAGTCCTATATTAACTATATATGTTCCTATATTACTTATAGGAAGACCTATTTCAAAAGCCTGTGTTGTAAGTGCTGCTCCTTCTAAACTTCCACTATAAGCACCAGTAAGAATTATTACTATACCTGTCATTGTACAAATAAGAATTGTATCAAAGAATGTACCTGTCATTGAAATAAGTCCTTGCTTAACTGGAGACTTAGTTTTAGCTGCCGCCGCTGCTATTGGAGCACTTCCAAGCCCAGCTTCATTAGAGAAAACCCCTCTAGCTATTCCACTTTTCATTACAGTTATTATGCTAACTCCTACAGCTCCGCCTAAAGCAGCCTTAGTATTAAAGGCACTTTCAATAATTATTGATACTGCATGTGGAACCTTATCTAAATTAAAAGCTATAACAATTAAAACTCCTAATATATAAAGTCCCGCCATTAAAGGAACTACCTTTTCTGATACGCTAGATATTCTTTTTATTCCACCTAAAATTACTAAAGCCACTAATAAAGTTACTACTCCTGCTGTAATAATTGTAGGAACATTAAATGTAATACTTGCTGCATCAGTTATGGACTTAACTTGTCCAAAAGTTCCTATTCCTAATAAAGCTACACCAATTCCAAAGAAAGCAAAAATATTAGCTAGCCAATTTAAACCAAGTCCGTTTTTTATATAGTACATTGGTCCACCAGCCATTTGACCATTTTCATCTACAACCCTATACTTTATAGCAAGTACACCTTCTGCATATTTAGTTGCCATTCCAAAGAAAGCAGCTACCCACATCCAAAATAATGCTCCTGGTCCCCCTGCCTTTATAGCAGTGGCAACACCAACTATGTTTCCAGTACCTATAGTAGCTGAAAGGGCTGTACATAAGGCTCCAAAACTTGAAACATCTCCTTCTGCATCCTCACAAGTAGATTCCTCATCTTTTTTAAATACATACTTTAAGGCTAATGGTAATTTTAAAATTTGTAATAATTTTAGTCTTATAGTCAGGTATATTCCTGTTCCTACAAGCAGCATAAGAAGTGGCACTCCCCATACTAAATTGTCGATTTGATTTAATAAGTTTTCCATAAAAAAAATCCTCCTTAAATTTAAATTTGCGGAGGAGAATAAGGATACTTAAAAAATTTAAGTAACTAACCTTATCCTCTGTCCTTTTACCTGAGAGTTTCAGTCAAAAAATTTGACCTTGCTCCTTCGGTGCTCTTTTTTAAAAGAGTCTCTCCAGAGGCTCGTCCAGTAACGGTCCTAATACCTGAAAGATTTCCCTCTTCGGTGGATATTTAAAATATCACTCTCCCATTACCTTCATCCGAACATATTGAATTTTAATTTATAATAGACATTATATAAGTAATCATTATAAAAATCAATTACTTATTTTCCCAAAACATATAATTTTTCATAGTTTCCATTAGTTTTCTCATTGACTTTAACTATAAAATTATTTATTGAATCTAATATTTTTTTCTTATCTTCTAAAGTCTTTTTCCCTCTTCCAACTCTATCACAGTAAGTCAATAAAGCTATATCATGAAGATCTGAATTTTTAACCATATCTTCTGGTTTTACAAAAGGTAAATTTTTATCTATATAAAGATAAGACATATGATATCTAACTAAACTGCTTACTTCACTTATAAATTTCTCATTATCAGTAGCCTCTTCTAATATTTCTTTTGAAAGTTTCGCTCCTACCCTATCATGGTCATAAGCAGTCCATCTTCCCTTTCTCATCTTAGTAGTATCTCTCTTTCCAATGTCATGAAGTAAAGCTGCCCACATAAATTCTCTTTTATTATTAGCAAGCTGTCTTAAACTTGCTGCTTCATCTAAAACTTGCAAGGTATGAATCCATACATTTCCTTCTGGGTGGTGTTTTTTCTCCTGCTTAACCTCTTCTAAATCCCTTAATATTTCTAAAAAAGAGCCTTCTAAAAGCTTCTTTTCCTTTAAATAATTTAAAAATTCTGATGGATTCTTATCCTCTAAAATATGCTTTTCTAAAATTTCAAATAATTCTTTATCCTTCATATATAAACTCCTAAACTTTCACTAATTAAAATTTATTTTTAATTTAACTTAATTATATTTTACCACCAATAATTTAAATTCATTCTTTTATTAATTGTCAGAAAATTACTACTTTATGCTTTTAATCCCTGTAAGTAAGCCATTCTACCTTTTATGGCATTTATAAATTTGCACAAAATTTCCTTTTTATATTGAATTACTTAAAAAGTTAATGTTAAAATATCACTGTCGGTATTCTATATTAGAAGCTGAACTATTTTATACGGTTAAAAATTTAACAACCGAATTATATCCCAATGGGAATAAGAACGGAGGAGAGTCAATGAATGCAGTCTATCAAACTAGACAAAAAACAAGAAAACTAGTAGTTATTGGTATGCTATCTGGTATATCAATATTTCTAGGATTAACAGGATTAGGATTTATAAATATTCCACCTGTTAAGGCTACTATTATGCATATTCCTGTTATAATAGGAGCTATTATTGAGGGTCCTATTGTAGGAGGATTAATAGGACTAGTTTTTGGATTATTTTCTATGTATCAAGCTTTTACGGCGCCAATGCCAACTAGCTTTATGTTCCTAAATCCTATTATAGCTTTAGTTCCTAGAATTCTTATAGGTGTGGTAAGTTACTATGTATATGCATCTATGATTAAAGGATCTAAAAAGAATTTAAAAGCTACATCAATTATAAGTTCTCTTATTCTTGGAGTTCTTCTATTTGTAAGTTCTGAAGCTTTAACAGATTCTTTAACTATATCAGCTATAATCGGTGTTTTATTCTTTTTAGCAAGTATGATTATCATGTTTAAATTTAAACATAAAAATAAAGAAGAAGCCCTATCTATAGGTACAGCTTCCGTAATTGGAACCTTAACAAATACCATAGGTGTACTTGGCTTAACATATGTTTTTTATTTAGAAAGATATGCTTCTGCTCTAGGAATATCTGAACATGCTGCAAAATTAACTTTAGCAGGAATAGGAGTTACAAATGGAATTCCTGAGGCATTTATATCAGCCTTAATATCAATTCCTGTTATATTAGGAGTTAGAAAAATTTTAAGATAATTTAAGATTATAAATATATTTTAGCGTATAGCTTACTTAAAGTTATACGCTAAAACTTTATTAAGTTATTAGTAAAGGTTTAAATTTTTTAAACTTTATATTAATTTTAAACTCTGCAAATTATCACTTATGTAAAATAGAGTATTATTCTTAAAATATAACATCTAAATCATATAAAACAATTTAATGGAGGTGTATATTATAATGTTTAAAATAAAGATTACAGATATAGATGGTTTTAAACTAGGCCACGCTCAAGACTTTGAAGGTGCTACAGGATGTACAGTATTACTATGTGAAGAAGGTGCTTCTGGAGGAGTTGATGTTCGCGGTGGAGCTCCTGGAACTAGAGAAACTGATTTATTAAATCCTATGGAAATGGTTGATAAAGTTCATGCTGTAGTATTATCTGGTGGCTCTGCCTTTGGACTTGATTCCTGCTCAGGGGTTATGGAATATCTAGAAAATAAAAATGTTGGATTTGACGTAGGGGTGGCTAAAGTTCCTATAGTATGTGGTGCTGTTTTATTTGACTTAGCCTGTGGTAATCCTAAAGTAAGACCTAATAAGGAAATGGGCTTAGAAGCCTGTAAAAATTCTGAAACCTATCTTGACTCAAAAAACGGAAATATAGGTTGTGGAACAGGTGCCACAGTAGGTAAAGCCTTAAATCAAAAACTTGCTATGAAAGGTGGTTTTGGAAGCTATGCAGTGCAAGTTGGAGATTTAAAGGTAGGAGCTATTGTAGGAGTTAATAGCCTAGGTGATATTGTTGATCCTAATAATAACAATAAAATAATAGCTGGTGGATTAAGCCAAGATAGGAATTCCTTTATAAACATAGAAGAAAGCTTATTAGCTAATTATTCTAATCCTAAAAATGTTTTTAAAGGAAATACTACTATTGGGTGCATAGTGACTAATGGTGATTTTAATAAAGCTCAAGCTAATAAAATTGCATCTATGGCTCAAAATGGTTTTGGAAGAACCATTCGCCCTGCTCACACTATGTTTGATGGTGATACAATATTTACTCTTTCATCAAATAAAGTTAAGGCAGATATAAATGTAGTTGGTCTTTTAGCTGCTCAAGTTATGGAGAAAGCTATTATAAAGGCTGTTAAAGAAGCTGATTCTTCATATGGATTCTTATCACATAAAGATTTAAAATTTAATGTATAAATTAAAAAGCTCAAACAGATAATAATTCTGTTTGAGCTTTTTTCAAAGATATTTTTAATTTTACTTTCATAAGATAAATCAGTTCTACTTGTAATTTTATACCATAATGTGATTTTTAATCCTATATTGGATATAAGTTTATAGATTATTAAATCCAATTCTGCACATCATAATATTGAAAGGAAAAGAAAAACTTAACCTTTCAAAAAAATCTTATTAAACTTAAAGGAGGAATTCAAAATGTCACAACATTTAGTTCCAGAAGCAAAAAACGGTTTATCAAAATTCAAAAATGAGGTAGCAAATGAAATGGGAGTACCATTCTCAGATTATAACGGAGACCTTAGCTCAAGACAATGCGGAAGCGTTGGTGGAGAAATGGTTAAAAGAATGGTAGAAAAATACGAACAATCAATGAAATAATAACAAAAAATAAGAGGTAAGAATTTTCTTACCTCTTATTTTTTACTTTAAGAAACTTTTTTAAGCATAAAGTTTCTCCAATTTCCATCCTGTATTAATATACTGTTATTTTCAAAGTCATCTTTATCATTCATTCCATAATAATAAACATAACATTTTTCAGAAGATTTCTTTCCTAAGATTTCAACATCCATCTCAATTCTATTATATTCATTATTTTTGTTATTAACTCCTAAGTATCCTTCCATAAGATCCATAGCATTTATAACATTTTCGTAATCAAGAATAGTCATAACTTCTCCATATACAAATCCATTCCCTTCAATTAAAGCAGGATATCCTTTTTTAGGCATATGGTATAAAGTTCCCTTTACCCTTCCTAATTCACTTTTTATAACTTTCCCTTTTAAGTATTTTTCATAATTGAAAAATCCTGTTCTCAAACTTCCATAAACAAAGATTTTTCTTTTAACCTTAGGTTCTAACATTAACAAACAGCTCCTCCTACAGTTTTAATATCATTATCATTTAAAACTATAGCCTTTATACTAAGCTCTAATCCTTTTGCTATATCATTAATAGACATAGAAGGTGTGTTAGGTTTATTTACAACTTGTGTTGGAATATAAGGTACATGTATAAATCCAGCTCTTATATTTTTATACTTTTTATTTACTAAGTATAAAACTCCATACATAACATGGTTACAAACAAAAGTTCCAGCTGTGTTAGAAACTGATGCAGGTATTCCATTATCAACCATTTCCTTAACCATTGCTTTTATAGGTAAATTACTAAAGTATGCACTTTCTCCATCTTCATATATAGAAATATCTATTGGTTGATTTCCTTCATTATCCTCTATTCTCGCATCATCCATATTTATAGCTACTCTTTCTGGAGTTACACCAAATCTTCCTCCAGCTTGTCCTATAGAAATAACTACATCTGGATTAATTTCCTCTATTTTTTCTTCTATTTTTTCAAGAGACTTTCTAAAAACTGTAGGTATTTCTAATTTAATAACCTGAGCTCCTTCTATATTTTCTGGTATCATTTTAACAGCTTCTAAAGCTGGGTTTATACTTTCTCCTCCAAAGGGATCAAATCCTGTAATTAATACTTTCATTCTCATACACTCCTTACTTTCTAATACCTAGTTAATTAAAATGCTAAGAAATACATTAAAGCTATATGTATAACTAATAAAATTATAGCAAATAAACTTTGACATTTCATAACCACATTCTTATCTTTTGTCTCTAATAAGGCCGCTGGCATAACGTTAAAGTTTGCTGCCATTGGGGTTAATAATGTTCCACAATACCCTGCAGTTAGAGCTAAAGCTCCTGCTATGGCTACATTAGCTCCTTGAGCAAATACAAATGGCAATCCTATTCCCACAGTTATAACTGAGAAGGCTGCAAAGGCATTTCCCATTATCATAGTGAATACTGCCATTCCTACACAGTAAGCTATTACACCTGCTAATATGTTTCCTTCAGGAATAAAATTAGATATACCTGATGATATAACATCTCCTACTCCCGCTGCAGTAAATACTGTTCCTAAAGCTGCTAAAAGTTGAGGTAATATACTTGTAGATCCAACTGATTGAACCATTCTGTTACTATCCTCTACTAAATGCTTTGGTTTAGCCTTTAATACTAAGAAAGTTGTTATTACAGCTGCCACAGAAGCTATACCTATGGCAACAGTTCCTGATAAACTTGTAAATTGTGCAATAACTAAAGATCCAACTGCTATTACAATTGAAGGTAAAAAAATCTTATTCTTTAACTTTTTAGCTTGCATTTCTGCAAAATCTACATTAGGCATTTTTAGGTTTCCTATATTTACTTGTTTACTTGCAGTTAATACTCCTATAACTAAAAGTAATGCCCCTACTACTACAGGTGGAATAGCTCCTCCTGCTATAAATATGATTGACAATATAGTCCAAAAGATTGCCGTTCCTATTCTAGTTTTATGTTCCTGGTCTTTTAATGTATCAATTGCAGTATTTAACATTAAAAGTCCTACTATTATATAAAAGATTTCAAGCAATACATTAGAAATCATTTGCATATTCATTAATTATCACCCCTATTTTATCTCTTCTTTGTTCTTTGATAGGTTTCTACTTAACCTTTTATCTAATAATCTATTTTGTAATACTCCTAATATTAAAGCTATTATAGCTATTGGAACTGAAGCTTTTGCTATATCTAAAGCATTAACTCCATATCCTAGTTCTTCTAAGGTTCCTGCTATTAAAAGAACTCCTGAACTTGCTAAGAATACATTTTGTCCAAAGAAGTTTCCATAGTTGTCCATTGCAGCTGCTGTTCCCTTTATTAAATCTTCATTTTTATCATCTAATTCTCCATATTTACTGAAAGCTGCTCCTTGAGCCATTGGATTTATAAGTGGTCTTATAAATTGTGCTTGTCCACTTAATCTTAGTGAAACTGCAGCCCCAACTTCTCTAATAAATAAATAGCAACTTAAAAGCTTTCCAGTTGACATATTTTTCATATTCTTTATTAAGGTTATAGCTCTCTCTTTTAAGCCAAATCTTTCACACATACCTATTACAGGTAAGGTTAATATAAATAATGTCATGTGTCTTTGGCTTACAAAGGTTGATCCTAATTTTTCTAATATTTCATATAAACTCATATGTGCTACTAATCCAGTTGATAGTCCTGCTACTAATACAACTGCTATAGTATCAAATTTAAGTGCAAATCCTATTATTACTATTACTATTCCTATCAGTTCCACTTTTATCTCTCCTTTTCAAATTATAAATTTCATCTTTACTATTTTCGTATTTTAAAATTATTATAACCATAAAATTTTCAATTTTCTACAGTTTTTTATTAAAATTTTATAAATTTAAAATGTTTTCATTATTAATTTGTTTTTTGTTATCATTTTATTAAAAATATATTTAAAATTACATAAAAATAAGGACCATAGATTTAATTAAACCTATGGTCCTTATAAATTTATTATATTTTATTTTCTAGAAACTATAATTTTTCCATCTACTCCATCTATTAAAGCAACAGATCCATCATAAATTTCTCCTGCAATTATCTTCTTAGCTATTTCAGTTTCTAAGACATTGCTTATATATCTCTTTAATGGTCTAGCTCCATATACTGGATCATATCCTTCTTCAGCTAATATTTCCTTAGCTCCATCAGTAACTTCAAGAGTTATATTTCTTTCTCTTAATCTATTTTCAACATCTCTTAAGAAGATATCTATTATTTTCTTAATTCCTTCACTGCTTAAAGGTCTAAACATTATGATATCATCTACTCTGTTTAAGAATTCTGGTTTGAATCTTAACTTCATTTCATTCATAACATTTTCTCTAATATCATCTTCTATACCTTCATTAGATTTATTTTCTAATAAGTATCCACTACCTATGTTAGAAGTCATAATTATTATAGTGTTTTTGAAATCAACAGTTTTACCTTTATTATCTGTTAATCTACCATCATCTAATATTTGAAGGAATAAGTTAAATACATCATCATGTGCTTTTTCTATTTCATCAAATAATATTACTGAATATGGGTTTCTTCTAACAGCCTCTGTTAATTGTCCCCCTTCTTCATATCCTACATATCCTGGAGGAGGTCCTATTAATCTAGATACTGCATGTTTTTCCATATATTCAGACATATCTATTCTTACTATATTGTCTTCGCTATCAAATAAATTTCTAGCTAAAGTTTTTGCAAGTTCTGTTTTACCAACTCCAGTAGGTCCTAAGAATATAAATGATCCTATTGGTTTTCTTTCATCTTTAAGACCAGCTCTTGCTCTTATTACAGCATTAGCAACTGCAGTTGTAGCCTCATCTTGACCTATTACTCTTTCTCTTAATTCTTCTTCTAGTCTTAAAAGTTTTTCTCTTTCACTTTCAACTAGTTTTGTAACAGGAATTCCAGTCCATTTTGAGATTATTTCTGAAATTTCATTTTCAGTAACCTCTTCTTTTAATAAAGCATTTTCATTATCTTTTTCCATACTTGCTTCTTGTTCTTTTATTTTACGTTCAAGTTCTGGAATTTTTCCATATTTAAGTTCTGCAACTTTATTTAAATCATATTCTCTTTCATATTTTTCAGCTAATCCTCTTGCTTCATCTAACTCAGCCTTTAAGTCTCTAACTGCTGAAATATGAGATTTTTCTTTTTCATATTTAATTGTCATCTCATCATTTTTATCTTGAAGCTCTGCAAGCTCTTTTTCTAAAGCAACTAATCTTTCCTTAGATGCATCATCATTTTCTTTTGATAAAGCTTCCTTTTCAGTTTCAAGCATTAAGATCTTTCTTCTTATAATATCCAATTCAGTTGGAAGAGAATCTATTTCACTTCTTATCATAGCACCAGCTTCATCTATTAAATCTATAGCCTTATCTGGTAAATATCTATCTTGAATATATCTATGAGAAAGTTTTGCAGCAGCTACTATTGCTGAGTCATGGATTCTAATTCCATGGTGAATTTCAAATCTTTCTTTTAATCCTCTTAAAATAGATACAGTTTCTTCAACTGTTGGTTCTTCAACTATTACAGGTTGGAATCTTCTCTCTAGAGCTTTATCCTTTTCTATATATTGTCTATATTCGTCAAAAGTTGTAGCTCCTATGCAGTGAAGTTCTCCTCTTGCAAGCATTGGTTTAATTAAGTTTCCTGCATCCATTGCACCATCTGTTTTACCAGCGCCTACAATTGTATGAATTTCATCTATGAATAAAAGTATTTTTCCTTCTGAACTTTGAACTTCTTTTAAAACAGCTTTTAATCTTTCTTCAAATTCTCCTCTATATTTAGCACCAGCTATTAATGCACCCATATCTAATGAGATAATTACCTTATCCTTTAGTCCTTCTGGTACATCTCCTCTTACAATTCTTTCTGCTAATCCTTCAACTATAGCAGTTTTACCAACTCCAGGTTCTCCTATTAGTATTGGATTGTTCTTAGTTTTTCTTGAAAGAATTCTAACAGCTCTTCTTATTTCTTCATCTCTTCCTATAACAGGATCTAATTTATGTTGTTTTACAAGTTCTATTAAATTAGTACCGTATTTATCTAAAGCTTCATAAGTTCCTTCTGGATCTTGTGAATCTACTCTTTGACTTCCTCTAACTTCATTTAAAACCTTTAGGAATCCATCTTTAGTTATATTATTTTTTCTTAAGATTTCTCCTACAGCTCCATTTTTATCTATATCTATCATTGCAAGCATTACATGCTCAACACTTATATATGAATCTTCAAATTGTTTTGAAATTTCTTCTGCCTTTATTAATACTTCATTTATTCTTCTTGTAGCAGTAACCCCTGATGATTGTGCCGCTTCTCCTAAAACCTTAGGCATCCTATCTATTTGAACATGAATGTCTCTTTTTAATGAATCTATATTAACACCCATTTTTTCAAATATATTAGGAATTAAACCATCTTTTTGATTTACTAATGCTGAAAATAAGTGAATTATATCTAATTGTTGATTATTATATTTAACTGCTATTTCATAAGCATCATTTAAGCTTTGTTGTACTCTTAATGTCATTTTATCTGCATTCATTTTATCACCTCAATATTCTCTTTTTTGTATCTCATGTAATTATAATACTATAAAAGTCAAAGAAAGTCAAAGTCTATTTTTCACTTTCAGAATTTATTAATTACTACTGTTTTTTTCTTATAATTTATTATTAATAAATCATTTATATAATTAATATTTAATTCTAAGGAGATTTTATTAACAAATTATTCATTTTTATAAAAGCACTTATATATATTATTATTTAAAATTCCTCTATTGTTATACTTACTATATGTTGGTATTATTAAAATATACTGACTTTATTTATAAACTAACAAGGACGGTGTTTTAAATTTGGAATTAAAAGTTTTTGAATTTACAAAAGGTACTTTAGAATTACTTAAGGAGATGAAAAAAGATTTAGCCTATAGTGCAAATCTGCTTGATGATTTTTTCTACTCCCTACTAGAGAACTCTTGTGAAGGATTTTTTAATATATCAACTAGAGTAAAATCAGCTTCTAGTTTAAAAGAGAAAATAATAAGACATAATTATTACATAAAATATGATTCCCCTACGGATTTATTTAGAAACCTATCTGATTTAATAGGTGTCAGAATAGAATGTAGATTTATAGAAGATGAGGAACATATATTTAAATTTATAAGAACAATATTTAATTGCACTAATAAAGATGGATTTTCTTACTCATCACAAAATCCAAATATATTTTTAGACCTTAGAGAACATCAACCCTTAAAACAAAAAAATGGTTTTGAATTATATAGAATAGATGGATTTATTCTAAATGAAGAAGAAAAGTTTAATTTTGAACTTCAAATAAAATCTATGGTAAATAATTTTTGGGGTGAAATTGAACATAAGATCATATATAAAAACTATAATATGATTTTAGGGGATAAATTTTATAAGAATATACTTAATTCTATTAAAAACAATTTATGTTTAATAGATAATCAACTTCTAACTATATTTAACCATGTTAATTCTCATATGGATAATTCTAATGGGGTTGGATTAAAGAAGGAAGGTATTGAAATTTTACTTTCTAAAATGATATATGATATATACTCTTCTAAAGTAAAACATGATTTAGGTATATCTGTTGATTTTAGAAATGCCTGTGACATAATAATAGATTACATATTTACTAAAAATAATTGTAATACTTCTCAAGAATATTATAATACTTTTGTAAATACTTCTGTAAGATTAAACGAAGTTTTTAAGGATTCCATATCTTTTAAAAACAAATTATCTATAGGTGCTGAGCCCTTATGTTTTGACTCAGAATTTTCTAATTCAATTGGAAATAAACTAGCCCATGCTATGAATTATGATTTTCATTGGAACTTGTTCTTTAAAATATTATTTCAAATAGAACCTGGTAACAATAGAGAAGATTTTTATTCCTTTATAAGATACTTAGAGACTATTTTTTCTAATAGAGATTCCTATTTAAATCTTTATTTAACTTTTTCAGCTGAAGAGGTATCAATAATAAAAGAAGATATTTTATCTTCTTTAAATAAGGCATTCTTAGAAATTGACTCTATAAAATTTATTTATAGAGATAAACTTTCTGAAATATTTAATCATATAGATGATTATGTTAAATTCCTATGTGAAGGCATAGATTCTTATGAAAATTATGTAAGTCATAAACATCTTTACACAGAGTATCTTTATCTTACTATATTAAGTTCCTTTAATATGGATTTAGATAAGAGTTCCATATTAGAGTTTGCTAGTGAGCTTAAAAATAGCAAATGTAAACTTAGAATAAGCTATAAGGGAATAAAGCTATTAGCCTCTACCCCTGAAAATTGTAAAGTCAACATAATTGAACTTTTAGAACAAATATATATAAGGTAACATTTTTAGTTTATCAGTCTAATATATATTAAAAAAATTTAGACTGATAAACCTTTCTAAATACAAAGGAGGAATTATTATGCATTTATTTATAAATATGATATTTTTAATAAATATTGTATTTATCATTTCCATAATCTTCATTGAAAGAAGAAATCCCCAAACTACTTGGGCTTGGATTTTAATATTAACCTTTCTACCCATATTAGGATTTATAATCTACATTTTATTTGGTCAAAATATTACCCGTGAAAAAAACTTTAAAAGAAAAATTCTAGATGACAAGACAAAACAAAAATATTTAAATTCATTTAAGTCTCACTACAAATTAGATAATATTTCTTTAAAATATAAAGACTTAATAATGATGAACTTTAATAATGACAACTCAACCTACACTCAACGTAATGATATAGATTTATATTTTGATGCTAATAGTCTTTTTGAAGAAATGATTGATGAAATAAATAAAGCTGAAAAATTTATTCATATGGAATTTTATATTTTTAAAAGCGACGAAATAGGCAAAAAAATCTTACAAGCCTTAACTAAGAAAGCTAAAGAAGGTGTTGAAGTAAAATTACTAGTAGATTCTATTGGTAACTCTATACACAAAAAAGATATAGATAAATTAAAGGCAGCTGGTGGAGATTTTAAAATATTTTTTCCTGGCTTTTGCAAATATATAAACTTAAGAATTAACTATAGAAATCATAGAAAGATACTTATTATAGATAGCAAAGTTGCTTTTTTAGGTGGATTTAATATAGGTGATGAATATCTTGGAAAAGATAAAAATATTGGTCATTGGCGTGATACTCATACTAAAATAAAGGGCCTTGCTATTAATGATCTAGAAGGAAGATTCCTTTTAGATTGGAGTTATGCTAATGAATCAGATTTAGACATAGATTTAAAAAAATATTTTATAAATCCTCATTCAACTGATTTGCCAAAGAAGATTATTGGAGCTCAAATAGTTTCCTCTGGTCCTGACCATACTGAACAACAAATAAAAAATGGATATTTTAAAATTATAAATTCAGCTAAGAAAAATCTTTTCATACAAACTCCTTATTTTGTCCCTGATGAACCTATGCTTGAAGCTTTAAGACTTGCTGCCTTATCTGGAGTTGATGTAAAAATAATGCTACCTGGTAATCCTGATCATAAATTTATGGGATGGATAGCAAACTCTTATTTTGAATCCTTATTAAATGCTGGTGCAAAGATCTACTTATATGAAAAGGGCTTTCTTCACGCTAAAACCATAGTGGCAGACTCTTCTATATGTAGTGTAGGAACAGCTAACATGGATATAAGAAGCTTTTCTTTAAACTTTGAAAGCAATATATTTATATATAATGAAGCTATTTCAAAATCTATGGAAGAACAATTCTTTAAAGACCTAAAGGTGTGTACTAAAGTAACCCTTGAAAGTTTTGAAAAACGATCTATTATATCACGAATTGGAGAATCCATAATAAGATTAGTATCTCCTTTAATGTAGAAAAATACAGTGTATGTTTTGCCATACACTGTATTTTTTATTAATAATAAATTGCAAAACTTTAAATTATATTAATTAACCACTATTTTAAAATAATATTGATTTCTAGATATAAAAGGCTATCTTAATAATCTATTAGAATTTTATTATTTATAGTAATTCTAATTTTCTTTAAAATAAGCTTTAATATCATCACCTAACTCCACCATTATCATCTTATCCATGTTTTTATTTGCCTTTGGATAATCATATCTATAATGAGAACCTCTACTTTCTTTTCTAAGGTCAATTGCTTTTAATATGGCCTTGCATAATAATATATTGTTTTCTAGTCTATATGAGTTTCTTAAATTCTCCATATTTACTTCTTTCTTATATACAAAACCCTTAGATATTTCCTCTAACTTTAAAAGTGAATTTTTAACACCTACTTCACTTTTTTCTATCATTGCATTTTTAAACATTATTTCTTGAACTTCTAAAATAAGATCCCCTGCTCCTTCTATTTCATAAGCTTCAAATTCTACTTCTTCTTTTTCACTTAAGCCTTTACTAGAAGCATATCTACTAGCACTTTTTCCAGCTATTTTACCAAAAACAAGACCATTTGCTGTAGATAATCCCCCTATTCTGTCTGCACCATGCATACCACCTGTACATTCTCCAGCTGCAAATAATCCATCTACCTTTGTTTCTGCCCATTTATTTATGCTAATTCCTCCATTGGCTGCATGAAAGAATATTCCAATATTTATTTCATCATCTGGGGTAAGATGTTTATTTTCCTTTAACCACTTAAAATAAACTTCAATAAACTCTGGCATATTATTTTTCAAACTATCTTTATATCTAACAGTAACTCCATTTTTATTTTTCATAAACTCTTTAAATATAGCATAGTCAATATCCTTAGAGTCTAATCTTGAAGTAAAAGGTCCATAAGTCGATCTTTTTTCAAGCTTTTCTCTTAGGTTTTCTATATCTTTAAATACATCTTCTCCCTCTTCATTTCTAGCTTCTATATATTTAAAGGTTTTCTCATTAAATATAGTTTTTGGACATGGCTTTATATATCCTGGCATCATTTGCATAAATTCTATATTTGTTAAGTTACACCCAGCTTTTAAGGCTAAAGCTTGTCCCATCCCCGTTATATCTGTAGTATTTAACCTATATTTAAATAAACCACCTATACCTCCTGAGGCAATTACAAGTGCTTTACATTTTATAAACTCAAGCTTATTTAAACTGTTAATAAGTATTACACCTATAATCTTATTGTCTTCCTTTACTATTTCAATTACCTCTGAAAAAGGATATTCCAAAACTTCGTTACTCTTTAACTTATGGTCTAAAACTTTTTTTGCACTTTCAAATAAAATACCATTCCAATTTCTATTTTTATGATCAAAGCATGGTATGAATTCTTTTTCTCCTGAATTATTAGCTTCTTTAAGCTTAACACCCATTTCTTTTAATAAATCTATACTTGGATTAATATTTTTAACAAAGGTTTCTACTAATTCCTCATCTACAATATTGCACCCAACTTTTTTAATAGTCTTAGCTAAATCCTCTTCATCATTTCTATCCTCTGGCCCTATTAACCCTAAACCCCATGTACCAGGATAAAAGCTTGATCCTGAAAAGATATTTGAACTACTTGATATTATTACCTTTTGACCATTATTAGAGGCTTCAATTGCTGCCATAATTCCTGCAATTCCAGCTCCCATTACAAAAACATCACATTCTTTGTCTTTTTTTAATTTCACTTTTTCTCTCATAAATACCCCACTTAATTAAAATTTCTAATTATAAAATTAAAGCTGATTTACAGGTATATAAATATCTTAATTAAAAAGAAAATTTCTAATACAAAAACATATAAGTATATTTAATTTGTAATAAAGCTTCCTATTAAATTAAGTCTTTTCTTAAATATATATCTAAAAATCAGCATTGATTTAAAACTTTTTAAATTTTATTATCCTTCAAAGCTTTCAAAAGCTTCTAAGAATTTATCTATATGTTCTTCTGTATGTTTTACACTTAAGAACATTGCCTCAAATTGTGATGGTGGTATGTTAAATCCTTTGTTTAACATATGTAAGAAGTATCTCTTAAATCTTTCTCCATCACAAGTTTTTACATCATCATAACATTTAACTTCTTTTAAATCAGTAAAGAATAAAGTCATCATTCCACCTTGTCTATTAACAACAAGACCTAAACCTTTTTTCTTTGCTATTTCAAGAACTCCCTTTTCAAGTTTTGATCCTATTTTTTCAATATGATCATAGTATGATGGATTTTCATAAAGTTTTTTAACTGTTGCAAGTCCTGCACTCATTACTATTGGATTTCCTGACATTGTTCCAGCTTGGTAAACTCCACCTAGTGGTGATAAGTTTTCCATTATCTCTCTTCTTCCACCATATGCTCCACAAGGTAGTCCACCACCCATTATTTTAGCATAAGTAACTAAATCTGGCTTAACATCAAATAAAGTTTGTGCTCCTTTATATGCTACTCTAAATCCACACATAACTTCATCAAATATAAGAAGTGCTCCATATTTATCACATAATTCTCTAAGTTTTCTCATAAACTTAGGATCACATTTAACAACACCCATATTTCCAGCAACTGGCTCTATTATTATTCCAGCAATATCATTTCCGTACTTTTCAAATAATTCTTCAACTTGCTTCTCATCATTGTATATTCCTATTAAAGTATTCTTTATACTTTCCTCTGGAACACCTAAGCATCCTGGAATTCCTTCTGTTAATACTCCTGATCCAGCTTCTATTAAGAATCCATCAAAGTGTCCATGATAGCATCCTGCAAACTTAATTATTTTATCTTTCTTTGTGTATCCTCTTGCTAGCTTTACAGCACTCATAGTAGCCTCTGTACCTGAGTTTACCATTCTTATCATGTCGACATTGTCTAATGTTTCACATAAAAGCTTAGCTAAGTCTAATTCTAATTTTGTTGAAGCACCAAAGGCTATACTTTCCTCTGAAGTTTTCTTTATTGCTTTTACTACATCTTCATCACAATGACCTAATATCATTGGTCCCCAAGCTAAAACAAAGTCAATATATTCATTTCCATTCTCGTCCTTTATCATAGCTCCTTTACCACTTTTTATTACTGGAGGATTTATTCCAACACTTCCAAAAGATCTTACAGGACTATTAACCCCACCTGGCATATATTTTTTTGATTCTTCAAATATTTCTTTATTTCTGTCCATATTCATTCTCCTAACTATAAGATTGTTAAGCAAATATTTTTTCATTATATTATAGTCTTAAACTATTCTTGTAACCATTTAGCAGCTTCTATAGCATAATAAGTTATTATCATATCTGCTCCTGCTCTTTTCATTGATAAAAGCATTTCTAAAGCTACTTGTTTTTCGTTTATAAGTCCAAGTTTAGCCGCTGCCTTAACCATAGCAAATTCACCACTTACATTATAAACACAAACTGGTACATCTACTTTATTTCTTACTTCCTTAACAATATCTAAATATGATAAGGCAGGTTTAACCATAACTATATCTGCACCCTCTTCTATGTCTTGCTCTACTTCTTTTATGGCTTCTCTTGAGTTTGCAGGATCCATTTGATAGGTTTTTCTATCTCCAAATTGTGGTGCTGAATTAGCAGCTTCTCTGAAAGGACCATAGAAAGCTGAGCAATATTTTGCAGAATAACTCATTATTCCAACATTAACAAATCCAGCTTCATCTAAAGCATTTCTCATAGATAATATTCTTCCATCCATCATATCTGAAGGAGCTACCATATGAGCACCAGCCTTAGCGTGTGAAACTGCTATTTTATCTAAGAAACTTAAAGTTTTGTCATTATCTACATCTTTTCCTTCTATTATTCCACAATGACCATGACTAGTATATTCACACATACAAACATCAGTTATTACTAATAAGTTCTCATAATCTTCTCTTAATTTTCTAATAGCCTTTTGAACAATTCCATTATCAGAATATGCCTCTGATCCACAAGCATCCTTATGTTCTGGAAGACCAAATATAATTACACCTTTTATATTTAAAGCTACCACTTCATCAACTATTTCATTTAATCTATCTAAAGATACATGATAGTTTCCTGGCAGAGAACTTATCTCCTTTTTTATGTTGTTTCCTTCAACTACAAATATAGGAAATATAAAGTCATTTGCTGTTAAAATATTTTCTCTAACAAGGTCTCTCATTTCCTTATTTATTCTAAGTCTTCTTCCTCTCTTTATCATAATCTTTCCTCCTAATTTGTTTGTAATTTGCCTATAAAATTAATTTTACCACAAATTTATTTTTTAACCTCTTGCCATATACCCTCAATTTCACTTAAAAATCCATCTCCACAATGTGTTTTGCACATTTTTCCTTCAATTCCACTTTCATTTAAAGCTTTTAAAGTTATAGGTCCTATAGCTATGCTTACTTTCTCTTTAAGAGCTTCAAGTCCAATCATATCAATCATGTTTTTAACCGTTGAAGGACTTGTGTATAATACCATATCAACTTCCTTGAAAGCTCTTGGATTTTTAACATCTCCGCATATAGTATCATAAATATTAACTCTATGACATTTTGCTCCTAAAGAAGCTAAATTATCAAACAAATATTCTCTGCTTAAAGAAGAACATGGAATTAATACCTCTTCTCCTTCTTTAATATTATCTTTTAAAACTTCAAATAAACCTTCTGCTGTAAATGAATGAGCCATTATGCTTGGCACAATCCCTCTAGCTATTAAAGCTTTTTTAGTTGCTTTTCCTAGTACAGCAAAATCTGCTTTTATTTTTCTTATATCAACTCTATTTTTTACTAAATAATCAAAGAATACATTAACAGCATTTACTGAAGTAAATACTATATGATCATATTTTTCTAAAGTATTAATATATTCATCTAAATTATAAGCAGTTTCTTTTATTTTTATAGAGTTTATTTCTGTTACTTCTGCACCTAACTCTTTTAATTTCCACTTAATCTCTTTAGATTGTTCCTTAGATCTTGTTAAGCAAATATTAGCTCCAAATAGAGGTAAATTTTCATACCATGAAAGTTTTTCATTTAATGAGACAACATCTCCAACAACTATTATACAAGGTGACTCTAACTTAGCTTCTCTAACCTTTTTACATATATTTTCTAATGTTCCAATAACCTTTCTTTGCTTTGAAGTTGTTCCTCTCATTACTACTCCACAAGGAGTTTCTATATCTTTACCATTTTCTAAAAGTTTCTCAACAATTGTCTCTAAATTTGAAAGTCCCATCATAAATACTAAGGTTCCATTTTCTTTTGATAAAGCTTTCCAATTTACATTTAAAGTTCTTGCTGACATTCCTGTTACAATATGAAAACTCTGTGCTAATCCTCTATGTGTTATTGGTATTCCTGCATAATTCAAAACAGAAATAGGTGAAGTAACCCCTGGAATAACTTCAAAAGGTATGTTTTCTTCTACTAAGGCTAATACTTCTTCTCCACCTCTTCCAAAAACATATGGATCTCCTCCTTTTACTCTACCAACAACATGACCTTTTTTAGCAAGCTCAACTATACTTTCATTTATCTCTTCCTGTGTTTTATAATGGCATCCTGGCTCTTTTCCACAATAGTAAATCTCACAGTCATCATTTAAATAATTAAGTATATTGTTCCCAACTAATCTATCATATAAGACAGCTGTGCATTTTTGTAATGCATTTATTGCTTTAAGTGTTAATAACTCTTCATCTCCAGGACCTGCCCCTATTATATATGCTTTTTTACTCATAGTTCCTCCTATACCTCTCCTAATATTTTTTCTGCAAGTTTTTTTCCTAATAATATATTATCTTCTTTATTTCCTAATATATCTTTTTTAACTATTCTATTATTTACAGTAAATGTACCTATCATATATAAGTCATTATCTTTAACCTCTGAATAAGCACCTATAAGACTATGACATCCTCCGTTTAATACCTTCATAAAACTTCTTTCAGCCTCAACAGTAGTTCTAACCTCTTTGCTATCTAAAGCTTTAAAATAGTCATTAAATTCTCCACCTTTTAAGCACTCTATTCCTAAAGCTCCTTGACCAATAGCAGGTAAAAATACCTTTGGATCAAAATAATCACTTATTACATCTTCCATACCAAGTCTTTTTAATCCTGCTGCCGCTAAAATTATTCCATCTAAATTTTCTTCAGTTATTTTTTTTATTCTAGTTTGAACATTACCTCTAATTGGAACAATCTCTAAGTCATCTCTAAATAACTTTAACTGCTCTGCACGTCTTATACTGCTAGTTCCGATTCTAGCTCCTTTTCTTAAGTTAGATAAAGTTGATCCATTTAAAGATACAAAGGCATCTCTTATATCTTCTCTCTCTGGCATTGCAACAAGCTCAAATTCACTAGGAAGTTCAAAAGGAACATCTTTCATACTATGAACTGCTCCATGAGCTTCTTTATTTAAAAGAGCTAATTCTATTTCCTTTACAAATAGACCCTTGCCACCTATTTTATTTAATGAAACATCTAGTCTTCTATCACCTTCTGTCATAACTAAAAGCTTCTTACTATCTACATTTTCTTTTTCCTTTAAAAGTTCCATAACTTTTTCAGTTTGCACTTGTGCTAACTTACTTTTTCTAGTCGCTATTATTAATTCCATTAATCCAAACCTCACATTTTGATTATTTTTATATTTTCATAAAAAATTCTGTTATAATTACTTTAATCCTAAAGTTAATGAATTAGCTAATTCTTCTCCTAAAAGATTTTTTAAGTATTCATATTCTCTTTTTTCTAAAAGGGCATTTTTAAACTCTTTACTTGAAATAATCTCTATTATATTATCCTTCAACTCTTCTTTTTTAGCTTTTTCTCTAATTTTTGCCACCTTAATTGAGTATATGTCATTTTCCTTAATAATATTTGATACTTCTTCTCCTATAGCCCTAGTTATCCTAGGAGATCCTAATTTACTACTTATACTAAAGCCTAGATTTTCATAACATCTACTGTAAGGAATAGCTACCATACCCTCTTTATAATTGGCTGCATTTAAATATAGTTTATATTCTTTCTCACAATCCTTGCTTATTTTATGTACTAGAGAACTTTCATCCACAGCTATTATTATAAGATGAGCATCTTTTATAAACTCTTTATAATAGTTTCCCTTTTCAAGTTTTAAATTTTTATTTTCAATATCTAAGATTTCCTTTGAAAACTCCTTAGATAAAATATGTACATAACAACCTTTTTCTAATAATCCTTTAATCTTTATGGTGGCTGCTTTTCCTCCACCTATGACCTTAACATGAAATTTATTGCTTATAATGTTTATTGGCACTAAGTTAAAAATATCTTCTCTATTATTTCTGCACAATAACTATCACTTCCCTTTAAGGCTTCACTTTTTAAAAGTTCTATTGCCCTATTAACATAAGCATCAGCTGTACTTTTTATCATTCTTTCTGCTAATTTAGCATTTTCTCCATTTCCTTTATTAGAAAAAGTCTTTATTCTTTCACTACAAATTTCATTTTCTCTTATTTTTATGTTTCTTATTTTACTTGAAACTTCTCTTATTTTAAGCCAGTTTAAAAATTCATCTATGCTTTCTTCAACTATATGCTTATACTCTTCCATTCGTTCTTTTCTTATTTTTTTATTCTTATCATCAATCTTACTTATTTCATCTATATCCTTAAGGATTACTCTCTCTTTTTCTGATAATTCCTTGTCAACATCTCTTGGAACAGCTAAATCATATATATGTATTGTCTCCCCTTCAGTTTTTATATCTTCATTTCTAACTACTGTATGAGGGGCTGCTGTACAAGAAACTATACAATCAATCTCATTTATAACTTGATTTTTCTCATTAAAATCTAAAACTTCTACAATTTCACCTTCTAAATCACTTGCCTTACTCTTATCCCTTACTATTAAATAAATACACTCTACTTTATGGCTTAAAAGGTGCTTAATTGCTAACTTCCCAATTTCTCCATATCCTAATACCATAAATTTTCTACATCCTTTTAATAGGGCACTATTTATTGATATTGATACTGATGAAACTGGAACTTCAAACATTTTACACTCTGTTTTAAATTTTTTACCACAAGCAATAGCTATTTCAAACATCTTTTGTAATTCTGATGAAATACTATTATCTGAAATAGCTGTTTTATAAGCACCTTTAATTTGTCCTAAAATTTGATCTTCACCTAAAATTCTTGAATGAAAGCCACAAATAACCTCCATAAGATGGGTTACTGCTCTCTTTTCCTTTGATAAAAACATATATTTTTTCAAATCATCATTCCAATTGAACACATTAAAAATTTTATCAAAAATTTCATCCTCTGAAATCTCTTCAGTGCAATTAAAATAAATCTCTGTTCTATTACAAGTATTTAATATTACAACTTCTTTAAATGAATTTAATAATTCTCCTACGTATTTCTTATGTTTTTTAGGATATAAGGCTAATTTTTCTCTTATTGCTATATCTACATTCCTTTTAACCCCTATAACTCCTATCATGAACTGCCTCCTAAGTTTTTATATCATATGTTAAAATTTTATTAAAACACTCTATTTTATAATATCATAAAAATTATATATGCCCAATGAAATAATTGTATTAGTTATATGAAAAATACATATTTATTATAATTAATAGCTTATATAAATAAAAGCACTCTATAAATAGAGTGCTTTTTATTAGACGCTGATTAAACTAATGCTGACTTTTAGATAGAACCTTAAGACCATCTTAATAGGCATTTAGTATTGCATCATAATAACGTTAAGAAGCTTTTTTGTTTGAGTCTTAGCGAGTTTAAAAGCTTTAGCTATTATTCTGAAGCAGATCATAGCAATACTTTGCGAAATTAAGCTAGATCTTATGGTCTATCTAAAAATCAATACTCAGTTTAATATAAAAGTCTAGACCTTTATTAAAATCCGTTTGTATAATGTATTCCGCTCCAATAAACATTGTTTTTCATTAATGCTTTTTCAGATAAAGTTACTCCTTCTAAAGCCCACTTCTTGAATTCCATAAATCCAGTTCTGTCTATTATGTATCCAATGTGCTCTTTTCCACCTGGAGCATCTTTAGCAATATATTCTGTAACATATTTATAAGTATTTAAGATTATTTTTATGATGCTATCCTCATCTACCCAAAGGATAAAATCTTCTGCTAATCTTGGATTTTTCTTTCCTGTTCTACCCATTATAGCTAATCTGTAATATTTTTCTTTACTTCTTGTCCATGCATTTGTTGGGCAATTCATAACACATTCTCCACAACCAATACATTTGCTTCCATCTCTAACTACTTTGAAGTTTTCAAAACTTAAAGCTCCTGTAGCTTTCTTTTTACAAGCTCTAACACATGCTCCACAAGATACACATCTATTTCTTTCATATTGTGGCTCTGTCATACCTATAATACCAAAGTCATGCATTCTAGCCTTAATACAATCATTTGGACATCCAGTTAAAGCTATTTTGAAGTGTAAATCATTTGGGAATATTGCTTTTTCTATTTTCTTAGCAAAATTTGTTGTATTGTAATTAGCAAATGGACAAACATTATTTCCTATACATGCTGAAACGTTTCTTGTTCCTGCTGCATTGTATCCATCTCCTGGATTTTCTTGATTTATTTCTAAAGCTTCTATAATAGGTTGAAGCTTTTTATTTACTTCTGGTATATCTTTCATATCTATTCCTGGTATTTCAAAACCTTGTCTAGTAGTGATATGAACTGTACCATCTCCATAAGTATCAGCTATTTCTTGAATGTTAAGTAATAACTTAGCATCTAAGTGTCCACCTGGAACTCTTATTCTTGATGCTGTATATCCTCTTCTTTTAGTTACCCTAAAAGCGTTCTTCTTAAGTTTTTTAGTATTTATATCTAAAGACATAGTCCTTTTCCTCCTAATCTATTAAAAGTTTACCCTTAGTGTAGTTGAATACTGGTCCATCTAAGCATATGTATGTGTCATCTATCTTACAGTGTCCGCATTTACCTAATCCACAACACATTTTTCTTTCTTGAGATATCCAAATATTTTCTTCTTTAATTCCTCTTTTTAAGAATTCTAAAACTGTAAACTTCATCATCATTGGAGGACCAACAACTATAACTTGAACATTATCCATATCTTTTATTTCTAATTCAGGAATGTACTTAGTTACAAGTCCTGTATTTCCTTCATAACCTTCTTCAGCAGAGTCAACAGTTATGATCATATTCATATTCTTTTCCCATTCTTTCATGTCATCTTTGAAAAGAATATCCTTTGGTCCTTTAAATCCACTTATAAGAGTAAAGCTTTCTGCATCTTTTGGATTTTGTGAGAAATACTCTACTATTCCTTTAACTGGTGAAAGTCCAGTTCCTCCAGCAACAACTATAACTTCTTTTCCCTTGTAGTTGTTAACATCAAAGCCATTACCATAAGGTCCTCTTAAGAAAAGTTTATCTCCTTCGTATTTTTCAAATATTTCATTTGTTACTACTCCAACTCTTCTTATTGTAAGTTCCACATAGTCTTCTCCTATACCACTTACTGATATTGGCGCCTCTCCAAACTTTGGAAGAGAAACTTCAAAGAATTGTCCTGGCTTAACATCACCTTTAAATTCCATTCTAAAAGTATATTCTATGTCAGTATGTTTTTTTACGTTTAATATTTTTGATATAAAAGGAGTATATTCATTATGCATTATCCTTCACCTCTTCTATAGCATCTTTAAGTTTATTTACACATTCTGAAAAAGATATGTATTCTGGACAGATATCATCACATCTACCACATCCAACACACATATGGTATCCCCATCTCTTTTTGTAGTCATATACTTTGTGCATAACTTTAAATCTCATTCTTTGACCTTTATCTTTTCTAAAGCTATGTCCACCAGCCATATCTGTATATCCATCTACTTGACATGAAGCCCAAACTCTTCTTCTTTCACCTGCATTTTCATTATCTTTGTAGAATACATCTTGCATAGTGAAACAAGTACATGTTGGACATACAAAGTTACATCTTCCACAAGCTATACATCTTTCTGAGTATTCATTCCATACAGTTGATTTTATTATGTTTAAATCAATTCCCTCTGGAACTTCAACCTTAGTTTCATTTTCTTCTACAAACTTTGGTGAAACTTCTTCTTTATTACTTTCTACTGCTTCAAAGATTTTTGATAACTCTTCATCTTTTATATCTAATAAAACTTCATCATTATCTAATCCTATATATGCTGAATATTCATCTGTTTTATTAGTTCCCATGCTTACACAGAAACAATTATCAAAGCTATTTTCACATCCCATTACTATAAACTTAGCTTTTTCTCTTAGTTTTTTGTAGTAAGGATCTTCAAAACCATTTCTTAAGTATATATCATCAATTCTTCTTAAGGAATGCATATCACAGCTTCTTAAGAAAATTAATATATTCTTTTCCTCTACACTTGCTTCACTAAATTTATCTTCAGTAAAGAAGAATAAAGTTTGAGTTATTGGAAGTAAAACTTCTTTATATGAGAAATCTGACTTCTTTGAAAACTCAATATCATTTATAGAATCTATTTCTCCATATCTTGTCATGTCAGTATCTGAAAATCTTCCTTTACCTTCCATAACTTTAGGAGCGTATATCTTATATTCTTTTTTTAAACAGTCTATTATCTTATCAAAATTGTCTTTTGTAAGCCTTAAACCCATAATAAAACACCTCTTAAATTTAACTTTATTTTGAAATTAAATAAATTCTAATAGATTATAATAATGAAAGTTTTTTTCTTTCATTTGTTTATAATATTTTAATAATTAAGAATTTAACAAAGTCTATTATAAGAATAAAGTTTTATTGAGTATGTGATTTTTGTTACACTGTAAAAATTCTTAAATTACAAAACAAAAAAATAAATAACCCCTTATAGCTTTTAATTTCTAAAGCTTATTTATATTAATGATTTAAAATATGCAGCAATTTTTTCTCTATCAGGTACTATTATCTTTTTGTTTTCTTTTATTATTAGATTTTCATCTCTTAAGGTTTTAATAGCTCTAGATACACTTTCCCTTGGAGAACCAAACATATCTGCTAAGTAAGTTATACTTATATCTAAGTCAATAAGTGTCCCCTCTGGCACTTCTTTTCCATAATCCTTGCTTAACTTCCAAAGCTTTGCTGCTACTCTTTTTTCTAATTTTATTGGAGTTACATTTTTCATTTGTCTATATAATCTTCTTACCTTCTTGCTCATTTCATTTAAAACAATCTTTGTAAGCTCAAAATCTTGGCTCATTATATTTAATAATTTATTTTTATCTATACTCAGTATTATTGAGTTTTCAAAAGCTTCTCCATTTATTGAGGCAGGAAGGTCATCAACTATTACTTCATTTAAAAAGCTTTCCTCTCCAAGTATGTAAACTATTCTCTTTTGCCCATATTCATTCATCTTATATAGGGTTACTTTTCCTTTTAAAACAATAAAAATATCCTGAACCTTATCTTTATCTCTAAAAATATGCTCTCCCTTTTTCTTTTTTAAAACTTTAGAATTTTTCTCTATATATTTTAAGGTTTCATCATTAAGTCCCGAAAAGAAACTTATATCTTTTAATTTATCACTACTTAATGCTTTCATAATCTCTCCTACTCTATAAAAATCTTATTATTCAAACACAATATAATCTAATTTAACACAAAATTTCATTAAATAATAGAACTTATATAATTATATTTTTAACATTTAAAAGAAAAATATAAAATAGGATTTTATGAAAATATAATAAAAAAACTTACAAACTTATTCTGAGAATTAATAGAATCCTCTTCATAATCTTTGTAAGTTTTATAAAAAGCTATTTTTGAATATGAACTAGTTTTTTATTTTCTACTTTTTTATTAGCTATATAATGGTAGGTTACCCCTAAAAGAACACCACCTAGTATATTTCCTAATGTAACAAAAAATAGATTATATAAACTTCCTGCTACTGTTATAGTAGCTCCCTTTGTTAATATAACTCCTATTACTAATAAGCTCATATTTGCAATGCTGTGTTCAAAACCAGATGTTACAAAGGCAAAAAGACACCAGAATATCATTATTAACTTTGATGTTTCTGTTTTTAATCTAAAGGTACACCATACAGCTAAGCATACTAATATATTACAGAATATTCCTCTTATAAATAATTGCTCTGGTGGCAAGCTTATTTTTATTTCCGCAGTTTTAATCATAAAATCACTTACACTACCTGTAGTTAATCCTGCCCCTATAAAACCTAAAGCGGCTATTATAGATCCTAAAAAATTACCAGCGTAAGCTAGTCCCCATACTTTTCCGCATTCTTTAAATGTTACCTCTTTGTTTAGCATTCCTATAGTCATTACAAAATTATTTCCTGTAAAAAGTTCTGATCCTGCAAAAACCACTAAACTTAAGGCTACACCAAAAGATGCTCCCATTATTATTTTAGTGCTTGGAGAATTAGCACTATCTAATATTCCTCCTATGGTAAATGCTAGCATTATACCAAAACTTACATAAAGTCCAGCAAGCATAGCATATACTAAATAACGGCCCTTACTATTATTTAGCAAGTCAATCTTACCTCTACCTGCACTAATAACATTACTAAATTCTTCCCTAAACATGTTAAAGCCTCCCCACTTAAAAGTCTTCCCTTAAATTCTAAAATAAAAAAGCCTTAATCACTATAATAAAAGAAGAAAAAATTTATTTTTAACTTTTTATCCATAATTAATTAATAATAAATCAATATTTTTTACTATAAAAAATATGATGTATCAAAACTAGAACTTATGACTTAGTTATTTTGATACATCATACTCTTCTTAACTCTATTTTCTTTTATTATTTTCTCTCATAAAGTCTGTTAAATCTTGAAATAATCTATTCTTTTTTCCCTTTAAAAACTTATTTAAAGATGGAGCTAAAATTATAGGGAATATACTTCCTGTTATTATATCTTTCATAGTGTCAAATAAACTTATTTGAGCAGTTAATCCAAAGGTTTGATCAGTAAAGAACTCCCACATTTCCCATACTGCTGTGCAAGCAATTCCAAATATCATAGAAAAAATAGCTATAACTAAAGAATTTACATTGTCAGTTTTGTAATTATTAAGATATAAAAATAACATATAACCAAGTATAAAGGTTAATATTCCTGATACAGTATGTAAAAAAGTGTCCCAGTGTGGTATTGCATAAAAATTATTTACCTTAGCTAAAAACATTGAAATAAATATAAAGCCTACAATTATAAAATTTAAAAATGGAGATAATTTTATTTTTGCAATCTTACATATAAGTCTAGGTAAAATTAAGGTTATAAAGGTTAAACCTGTTGAATATAATAAAATCAAATCTTTATTTATTATTCCATAGATTAAATATGCTACAAGTAAAATATAAAAAATAATTTCAAAATAAATATCATAGGTTAATTTCTTTTTCATAATTTTCCTCCTTAATACTTTTGCTACTTATTAGTTGTAACTTCTGATTTCTTGTAAGCTTCTTTATATAATACTCTCTACTTTGAGCTTCTCTTTTATTCTCAAAAGATTCAAAATAAACAAGTTTTACCGGCCCTCTTCCTCTAGTATATTTAGCTCCACATCCATTATTATGTGCTTTTATTCTTTTTTCTAAATTATTAGTCCATCCAGTATATAAAGATTCATCTTTACATTTTAAAATATAAACATAATTCAAAGTAATCACCACTTTTAATATTAAATCATCCTATTATTTTTATCAACTGACCCTATAACATTATTTAACAAATTTTATTTTTAAAATTTATTAGGATATAATATTAATAAAAGCGAATTTATTTAAAATTACAGTAATTAATAGCTTATTAATATAAAAATCTTTTTAAGAATTAATTTTATTAAATAAATTCAACTAAATTTTATATAACAAATACTGTTTAGAATTTAGTTTAATCCTATTATATAAAGGAGTTTTTTAAGTGAGAAAAGAATATGTTAATTTCCCTTCAGACATACCTGTAACCATATCTTATGTAAACATAAAAAACTACCCCTTGCATTGGCATGATGCAATAGAAATACTTTATGTTCTTAAGGGCAGCATAAAAGTAGATATAGATACTGACAGTTATGAAATACAAGAAGATGAAATTGAAATAGTAAACACAGAACAAACTCATAGAATTTATTCTAATAAGGATAACAGAGTTTTAATATTTAAAATAGATCCACACTTTTTCGAAAAATATTATAGCGATATAGAAAATATGTTTTTCTATACTAACACCTCTGATGAAGGTGCTCAAAGTGATGAATCTTACGATAAACTTAGAGTATTTTTATCCATTATATTATGTGAAGAAGCTCAAAAAGTAGATGATTATGATAAATATATAGAAAAATCCCTAGTAGAGCTTTTATTTCACCTTTTAAATAATTTCCACTATCTTTTATATGATAATGATGAAATTCATGAGAATAATATGTTACTAGAAAGGTACCATAGAATTTCTAAGTATATATATAATAACTACAATAAGAATATAACCTTAAAGGATATTGCTAATACTGAGTTTCTTAGTACTCATTATCTTTCCCATGAAATAAAATATGCAACAGGACTAAGTTTTACAGACCTTCTAAACTTAACTAGAGTTGAAGAATCAGTAAAACTTCTTTTAGATACTGATAAGTCCTTATCTGAAATATCTTATGAAATAGGCTTTTCTCATACTCGTTATTTTAATAAACATTTTAAGGCCTATTACAATTGCACTCCTCTTCAATTTAGAAAAAAACATAAAATAAGTGAAGAGGAATATAATAAACAAAAAGAAATAACTTACTATCCCTTAGCTGATAGTCTTGAGGAACTATCTTATTACTTAGATGATTATCCAAGATTTAATTATGAAGATAAGATTCATAAGCTTACTTTTAATATGAATACTGAAGGCACTGAATTTAATAAATACTTTAAAGAAGTTCTTAATGTAGGAGATGCCTTTGACTTATTATTAGAAGATAACCAAGATATTGTTGAAGATCTTCAAGATCATATAGGGTATAACTATATAAGACTTCTACATGTATTTTCATCAGATATGGGCATATTCCCTGGTTCAAAATTCTTTAACTGGACTAGAACCTTTGATATTTTTGAATATATATCTTCATTAGATTTAATCCCTTTAATAGTCCTAGATGATTCTGGATATTCTAAGGATAATTTCTTAGATGTTATAAAATCCTTTATAGACTTTTTTAGCGAGGTAGAAAGTTTTGAATTAACAGATTTAAAATTCCAATTTACCTCTACATTTAATGAGGATCTAAAGAATTCTTTAATTGAATTGTTTGAATCTAAGGATTTAAATTTAGTAAATGAACTTTATACTCCAAACAATAAAATAGATTTAATATATGACACAGCTTATATGCTTCCATTTATAATTCATAATACTGTAAGCTCAGGAAGCAAATTAAACTTTATAAAAGCCTTTGATGCCTTAGATAGACAAATTGACATTACAAATGAAGTTTTCTTTGGCTATCCAGCAATGGTAAATGATAAAGGAATTAAAAAACCCTCTTATTATGCTTACTATTTTTTAAGCAAACTAGGAGACACACTTCTTTATAAGGGAGATGGATATATACTAACTAAGTCAGAGGATGAATATCAACTTCTTGTATATACCTATAATGATGAAATTGATTCCCTTATAGATTTTAAAAACTTTACTAAGTTAAGAGGGGTTAAAGACTTGGTAGATAAAAAACTTTCCTTAAACTTACTTGATTTAGATAGCGATGTTAGAATAACTAAATACACCATAGGGGAGAACTTTGGCTCTTCATTTAATTACTGGCTTTCCATGGGAAAACCTAAAAGATTAAGAAAAGCAGAAAAGGATATATTATTCCAAGCTTCCTATCCTAAAATAGAATTTAAGTACGCCAAAAAAAATACTATTTTAAATATACAAACAACTCTTCAAGGATATTGTGCAGAACTATTTATACTAAAAAAAGTTTAATATTGTATAATAACCATGAAAAAAGAGTACTTTTTTGCCTTTTTCAAATATTTTCCTTAAAAACTTTCCTTACATTTGTACATTTTTTTAAACATACATGCAAATTATTTTATTAAGGAAATAGGTATATAATATAAATATAGAAGAAAAGAGAAGATATGAAAGAAGGTATTTTTTATGGCAAGGCTAAAAAAGTTTTTTAGACCGATTAATTTAAATTGTTTTAATTGCAAATTAAGTTTTTTACAACAAACAATGGACTTATTTTATAGAGATTAAATATATATGAAAAGAGCTAGAATTTAAAATTCTAGCTCTTCTTTCATTTTAAAATAAAATTAAGGAGTTACATCAAAATTAGTAATACACTTTACAAACATATTCCGAGAATTACTAGATATTCTCTTCATAGTGTTTGTAAAGCGTATAAAAAGTTAATTTAATATAATTCCTTAATTCTATATTAATATAAATTATCCACTTCTTTTATAGCAAAACTTAAATATTTTAAAGCTTCATTAGTATCATCTAAATAGTGATAAAGATCAGCCATTTCTAAATATCTTTCTCTTTTCTCTTCATATGTACCAAATTTAAGTAAAAGATCTGTTGCTAAATTCATATACATTTCCCATTGCATATCATTTCTCTCGTTTTTACTTAATTCTGCTTTAAAATAATAACTTCTCTCTATAAAGAACATATTATTTTTATTTATTGCTAATTCTAGTGATAATTCACAATATTCCTTAACACTTTCTATACATCCATTAGCATTGTAAACATTTATTATAAATAATAAAAGTTCTATATACCCTATTTTATCTTCCTTATTAACCTGTTCTATAGATTCTTCAGTAAGCTTTTGGGCTTCTTCATATTTTCCGCATTTTAAGAAAGCATCAATAATAAGACTATTTATTCTTTTCCAGTTGTAAGAATTACAATCTATCTTTTCTTTATAATAAGTATAATTTCTTTCAAACTCTTCACTATTTCCTTCTAGAAGTGCTAAAATAGCTAAAATTCCTTGGGCTTCCCCTAAGCACTTACTATTAAGATCAATTCCATGAATAGAGAAAATATCTTTTATTATTTCTCTACTTTTCTCTATATTACCAACTCTGTAATTACATATTGCTAAAGCTGTAGCATTTTTTATATAAAGCTCATTATTTTTTTCTATTCCATCTTTTAATAGGAAATCTAAAAGCATGTTATAATATGTTATTGCATCTGCAAAATTCTTTCTTACTGTAAAATATAAAGCTAAATCCTCATAATATAATCTTTTGCTCTCTTTATTGCTTTCGTATATGTTTGAATACTCATTTAATAAATCTTTTGCTTTTTTAAATTCCCTAATATTAGTATAATTTATAAATAAAATATGCATAAGTTTTGCAGAAATATCTTCATATTCTTTGCTTAAAGAATATTCTAAGTACTCTTTTATCTCATCAGCTTCACTTTCAGTTAAGACTTTCTTTTGAATATACTTATCAATAGAATTATTTAGTTGTGTTATATCATCACATAAAAGATACTCTAAATCTAAATCTAATCTTTTAGCAACTAACTCTAGTACCCATTTATCTGCTTTTACTTTTCCATTCTCTATACAGCTCATTCTAGATATAGATATATCATCTTCACAAAGTTGCTTTAATGTTAAACCTTTATATATTCTAGCTCTTTTTATTTTCTCCCCAGTAGATAAAAAATCCATCACTCTCACCTATACCTTAACTTTTAATTACACCTAAATTTTTCAGGTTATTTATACCCTTGTCTAAGTATTTAGCCGCTTCATAATCTCTCTTAAGCTCTAAATAGAATTTACCTAGTCTTATGGAGATATCTGCTTCTTTCTTTTTCATATCATTTCTCTTAGCAATTTCAAGTGTATCTAATAAAATATTTTCTGCTTCTTTTATATTGTTTTGTAAGACTTCTATTCTAAAAGTCAGAATCTTATATTCTATTAATCTATTAACATCACTTACATTTAATTTATTTTTTATTTCATTAAGAATTTCTATGCATTTATTCATATTTTTTGTCTTAATATGATTTTCACATAAATTAAATAAAGTATCTAAAAGTTTAGAATCAGTGTTTTCTTCTCTTATTTTTATAGCTCTATTATAATGTTCAAAGGACTCTTCTATATTGTCAAATTCAAAGAATAATTTTCCTAAAGAATCTTCTATTGAACTTATTTTATCTAATTGTTCTAATTCTTTATAAACGTTAAGACTTTGCTTTGAGTATGCTATTGCACTTTCTAAATCACCAACTTTAGCATGCTCTTCTGCTAGTAATTCCAAACTCTTAGCATAAGCTTTCTTGTTGTAAACTTTTTCAAATTCGCTTTTTGCTAAAAATGCAAAATTGATTGCCTTTTGTATATTTTCAATAAAGAAGTATGTTTTTGATATTAAATAATATATTTCTCCTAGAAGTAAATCTTCAGTTAATTTATTATTTATGTATATCTTTTCAGCTTCTTTTAAGTATGAATTAGCTGAATAATATGCTTTTGAATGTAAGCTTATTTTTGCTATATTCAAGTATGTTTTTACCATATCTATATTACTGTTTATTTGTAAAAACAACATATTTGCAGATAAGAAATATTGTTGAGCTAAAACGTATTCTTCGCTTTTTAAATACATCTCAGCCTTTAATGCTAAGTTTTTAGCTTTTCTATATATTAGGTCATACTTATCAGCATAATATATTGCATATTCTATAAATTTCTCACCCTTTTTTATATCATCATTTAAAATAGCACTTTCTGCTATTTGCTCGTAATATAAACATATCTTTTCAGCTTATGTTTTTTCCGTTTCCATTAAATATTCAACGGAAGTATTTAGCGTGATTGCAATATACTCTAAAAGATCCATTGAAGGATTTGATCTCCCTGACTCTACTAAACTGATTTGTCCTGGTGTTATTCTCTCCCCCGCTAATTCCTTAAGAGTCATATTTAATTCTTTTCTTCTTCTTTTTATTTTTTCTCCCAATGATAATATTTCCATAGCTTAAATCATCCTCTTACTGTTATTATTTTAACATCCATAACCAATTAAATTATATCATAAATTTAGGTTTTAATGTCAATTATTCAGTATTTTTGTAAAAAAATCTATATGTTTGTGCATTTTTTAACATTTTTTAATCATATACTTTAATTTTAATAACTTATATCTTTAATTTTTTAATATATATACTTATTCTTTAAAAATATTATATATTATAATTGAAAATTTCTCTACATAATAAAAAAATTTCTATATATATACAAAAAAGCAGCCTTAAGCTGCTTTTTTATAAGTTATTCCATCCATCCCATACTTTCGCCCGCTGCATCAATCATTCTTCTTGAAGCCTTTTTAAGAGCTCTTTGAGTTTTTCTGTCTAAATTTGGAGTTACCATCATACCAACAGCTGCTCCAATAGCACCTATGGCTAAAGTAGTCATTAATTTTTTTGCCATAATAATCACCTCTTTTAATAATGATTTCATATTTAGTTTGTCTAATTAAAACATTTTTATTAGAGGTAATTCATAGCATTAAAGACTTTCTAATGCTTTTTTGGCAAGTATATCTGCCCTATCATTAAATTTATTTCCGCTGTGTCCTTTTATTTTTTTAAATCTAACCTTTATGAGTTTAAATTTTTCTTGCATAAACTCATTATAATTTTGAGTTATTCTATTATTTCTTTTCCAAGTTCCTAAAGCCCAGCTCTCAATTCCTTGATAATCATAACAAAGAACTATATCTTTATATCCATTTTCTATGGCATATTCAATTGCCTTCATAGCTCCTTCAACTTCTCCGGATACATTTCTTAGAGCTATTGCTTCTTTATCATATCCAACACCATTATCTTCATATAATATTTCATCATTTTTTACTACTAAGAAGCCATAAGAATAATTTTCTTTAGAAACCATAAAGCTACCATCTACGTAAATATAAATTAAATCATCCTTAACCTCTTCATTTCCTTTAACTTCCTCAAAGCTTCCTCCATTTTCATGAATAGAAATAAACTTTTCTGCCTCTTCCTTTGAAGCGAAACTTTTGTACTTAGCGCCTTTACATCCTATTACTTCTTTTTGGCATTCTGTCCAAGTCTCAACAATCTTAGGAATCCCTGATTTTCCTTTTGCTATAGCATAATATTTTTTAGCCATTATTTTACTCCTTTTTTAATTAGTTATTACATCTATGACTTCATATATATTATCTAAATTATTAGCACCTGTAAATCCACTAAAGAATTCTACAGTCTTTCTTAAAATAACTACAAATTCATTTTCTCCTTGCCAATTTTCTAATATAACATTTATGTCTACATCATTTATTATTCTATTTAAAGCAAAGAAAATTACACTTAAATCATCTAAAGCACCTACAAAAGGTATTTTATCTGGTAATATATCAAATGGACAAACTACATATCCTAAAGAGGCACCTACTACAGCCTTAGTCTTCATAGGAACTCTATTATCTTTTAAAAGTCTAAATATTAAAGCTACTATATCTGGTAAGAACATAATATAATCCTTATAATCTTTAGCTTTATCTGGAATATGATTAACCACATACTCTCTGCTACTTGTATACATGTCCTCAACTTTTTGTACATCAATGCTCATTATGTAATCATCTGTCTTTTCCTCTTCTTCAATATCATCTCTTACTTCTATTTCTAAAACAGGTTCCTTAATCTTTGAAAGCTCTACATCTATTTTTTCTAAGCCAATATTTAAAACCTCTCCTTGAATTTTTAATTCCTTAAAATCTAAATTTAAGAAAGGTATATTACCTAGTATTTTCTTATAACCTACAAGTATTTTATCCTCTTTAACTAATATCCCCTGATTTTTAAAACCTTTTAAAGCTATCTTTAGACCTATTTTTCTAAAAGGCTTTAAAATTCCAACACTCATAAGTTTAGCTTTTGAAAATTCTATAACAAGATTATCCCCTTCTACTCCTAAAATATCCAAGGTTGCCTTAAAACCTAAAGCAAGAACTTTTTTGAATACGCCTTCCACTTCTATACTATTGTTTATTTTTAAGCTTTTTATTTCTAAACCTTTAATTTTCACAAAATCATTAATAAAGCTCATTAAGTCATCTGAATTTAATTTTATATCTACATTTGAAATTTGCAAAATACTTCTCCCCTTATTATTTAATAATTATCCATCTTTTAGTATATAGTATTTATTCTTAATTTTGAAGGTAAAAAAACTCCTCTGCCTTATTTAAAACAGAGGAATTTTTTTATTTTCTTATTATTTTATAATTATGGAAGAAAAGTCCTAAAATAGCTCCTGCTATGAATCCGCCAAAATGAGCAGATATATCTATATTAGACATTGATAGACCGATAAATACATTAAGCAATATAATAACTATTATATTAGTTACTAAGGCTTTACCAATTCTATCTTTTTCATTATAAGCAAAAACTAAAGCTGCCCCTAAAAGTCCAAATATAGCTCCTGAAGCTCCAACTCCCATAACTGGTGAAAAGTATAAGCTAAATATACTTGCTACTATTCCTGAAACAAAATAGATAGCTAAATATTTTTTCGCTCCATAAATCCTTTCTATGAAATCTCCTAATATATATAGAGCATACATATTAAATAAAAGATGTACTATTCCACCATGCAAAAACATAGAGGTTACTAATCTATAATATTCTCCGTGGAATATTATTGCATTATTATGCTTAGCACCCATCCAATATAGAATTTGTGGATTCATCTCTACTATATTTCTGAAGAATCCAGCACCTAAAGCAGTAGCTACAATAAGACAAACTAGAAAAGCTAAAATATTTAAACCAATCAATATTCCTGTAACTTTTCCACATCTTAATTTTTTATACCAAGGAACCTTTGGTTCTTCTTTCTTTTTTAATAAAAATTCTAATATTTTTGCTAGAGGCTCAGAGCTCCTATCACTTTTTAAAACTTCTCTTTTCTGAACATCAACAATTACTCTATGACAATTCTCATCTATAGAAAAGTCTTCATCCTTTTTTTCATCCCTATCATAGCTTTTATAAAGAATTATATTATGAAGAGAATATGACTTACCTAAGCTTTTTAAATAATCTTCTGCAATTTTTAAATTTTCTTCCTCTTCATAAGACTTAGATATTATAACTGCATATTTTCCATCATCTTTAACTGTCTTTAAAGCTATCCATAGTTCTTTATCCTGTTCTCCTTTTAAGTCTTCTACATAAAAACCATAATTATTTATAAGTAAGTTGAAATAATCTTGCTCAAATTTACTCATTGCCTCTCCTCAATCTTCTAAATAATTTCTTCCAACATATCTAAAAGCTCATTAAATCTATCTAAGGTATCTTTAAGAGGCTTAGATGTTGTCATATCTACTCCAGCCATTTTTAATGTATCTATAGGATACATTGATCCTCCAGCCTTTAAGAAACCTTTGTATTTTTCAACAGCCTCTTCTCCTTTTGAAAGAATTGAATTTGCAAAGGAAGATGCAGCTGCATAGCCTGTAGCATATTGATATACATAGAAATCAGAATAAAAATGAGGTATTCTAGCCCATTCTATAGATATTTCTTCATCTACATTCATATCTTTACCAAAATATTTAATGTTTATATCTTTCCACATCTTACATAAAACTTCTGATGTAAGAGATTCTCCATTTTCAATAGCTTCATGAGTTTTTAACTCAAATTCTGCAAACATTAATTGTCTAAAGACAGTTGTTCTTATTTGCTCTAACTCTTGATTTATTAGATATAATTTTTTATTTTTATCAGTTTCTTTCTCTATTAAATGATGTATAAGTAAAATTTCATTTGTTGTTGAAGCAACTTCTGCACAGAAAAGACTATAATCTCCATAAATATAAGGTTGAGTCTTTCTAGTATAATAAGAATGTATTGAATGACCCATTTCATGAGCTAAAGTTGATGCATCATTTAACTCATAATTATAGTTTAATAATACATATGGCATAGTATCATAGGATCCCCATGAATAAGCTCCACTTCTCTTTCCTTTATTTTCATATACATCTATCCAACCTTCATTTATTCCTTCATTGAATATGTCTAAATATTCTTTTCCTAAAGGTTTTAATCCTTCTTCAACTAAACTTATGGCATCCTTATACTCTAAATGTTCTTTTTTGCATTCTATAACTGGAACATATAAATCATACATATGAATTTCTTCTAAGTTAAGAAGTTTTTTCTTAATTCTAACATATCTATGAAGAGCATCCATATTTTCATCTACAGTTTTTAAAGCATTATAGTAAACTTCTACTGGAATATTATTAGGTTTTAAAGAAGCCTCTAAGGAACTATTATATTTTCTTGTTTTGCTTTCAAAAACAAAGTTTTTAATAGAACTTGTTAAACTTGTTGCTAAAGTATTTTCATACTTTTTGTATGTTCCAAATAAAAGTTTAAAGGCAGCTTCTCTTACCTTTCTATCTTTGCTCTTTATAAAAGAAATATAGTTTCCTTCAGTTAATTCTACCTTTCTACCACTTTCATCTACTATCTCTCCAAAAGTCATATCTGAATTAGTAAGCATTGAATATATGCTCTCTGGAGCTCCTAAACAATCTGATACAGAAGCTAAAACAGATTCAACTTCCTTTGATAATATATGAGGCTTTTCATTTAATATCATTTCAAAATATATTTTATATTGTTTTAAATCCTTATCCTCATTTATGAAATTTTCTATTGTTCCTTCTTTTAAGCTTAATATCTCTGGAACAAAGTATGCAGTATAACTTGAAAACTCTGCTGAATATGGATCTATTTTATTTACTAAAGATTGCATTTCAGGATTAGATGTGTCCTCATGACTTCTCATATGAGCATAAACATATAGTTTACCAAGTTTTCTGCTTAACTTTTCATTTAATAAAAGAAAAGCTTTTAAGTCTTCCTTGTTTCCTAACTTTCCCTCAAAATCTTTTAATTTTGGAGCTTCCTCTTTTAACTTATTTAATTCCTCATTCCATTTAGCTGGAGTTTCATAAATTTTATCAATTCTCCACTTATCACTTTCTGGAATTTCATCTCTTCTTCTAAGTTTTTTGACCTCACTCATTTTAATTCTCCTTTCAAATATTATTTATAATCTTCTTCTTTACCCTTTATGTCCTCAAAAACCTTCTTCATTTGTTTATCTATAATAGAGCAAACTTCATTTAAAACTGCTCTCATTTCCTCATGCTCATCATCAAATTTAAATTTGACTACCCAAGTTGGATTATATTCTTCATCAAACTCTTCTACTATATATCCTAATGAAGTAAGGGCCTCCACATTGAACAAATCATATATTGCTGAAAATTCCCATTCTGAAACATCCTTGTCTGTATCAAAAAAAAGACTTACATCTCCATCTACGCAATATAATTTTTTAACAAAATTAGTTCCTTCTAAAACTGAATAACTTCCTAATTCACCCTTTATAACTCCATTTTCTTTATCTTTTTCCATTATAACTAATGAAGAAAAATCCATCTTATATCATCCTTTCCTATTTTACTATATATACTAATTATAAAATTTCTATTTATATTTGCAAGTGCATATGCCGTATATAATAAAGTCTTCCTCTTTATATTTATTTAACTGTAAAATTATGGTAATATATTTTATGTAACATTAATATACTAGAGGTGATTTTTCATGAATAAATTTATGCTAAGAAGACTTATTTTAGGAGTATCCCTATTTTTTATTATTATATTTTCAAGTGTTTTTATTATTAATAAAATTTATATTAAGCAAAAGTGTAAAGATTTATACTTTGCAACTGAATATTTAACAACAAGAGGGAATTTAGAAAATAGCCTTCTAACCATAAAAAATTTTGAATTATCATTTTTAGATAAGGATATTGCAATTGTAGAAATTAATGGACTTAGTTACGATAAGCCTCATCAATCTATTTCTTGCAAAGCTTACTTTGAAAAAAAGGAAAATTCAGTTTGGGACTTAAAAGAAATAGAAAAGCTAACTTAAAATGCAAATTATTTGCACTTGATTTAAAATCCATGTATAATTTATTTAGAATTATACTAGGAGTGATACGATTTGATAAAGATAAATAATCTTTCCTTTTCCTACAGCGGTAAAAAACCCTATCAATTAAATGATATAAATTTAACCTTACCTGAAAATGAATTTATATCAATAGTAGGAGAAAATGGAAGTTCTAAAACTACTCTTTTAAAACTTCTTTTAGGATACTTAAAACCTATTAAGGGAAACATCGAAATAAATTTAAACAGCGTTGGGTATGTTCCTCAAAAAGTTGATAACTTTAACTCCCAATTTTCCATTACGGTTTATGAAGTATTAAAAGTACATTTAAAAACATTAAAAATAAAGGATAAAGGCGAAATAGACAGGGTTCTTTCAGCTGTTAATATGCTAGAATTTAAGGATAGATTAATAGGTTCTCTTTCTGGTGGTCAGCAACAAAGAGTTTTTATTGCAAGGGCTTTAATAGGACACCCTAATATATTAATATTAGATGAACCTTCTACAGGAATAGATGAAAAGACTCAAAAAGATATATATGAACTTATTTATAAGTTAAATAAAGAGAAGGAAATGACTATTATATGTGTTGAACACAATATAATAAAATCTCTTAAGTATTCATCATATATTCTTGAATTAAAAGATTCTAAAGCTACTTTATTTAAAAATAATGAATACTTAAAAAAACTAGATGAAATAAATAATGAATTTATATAGAAAGGGCTCTTTTTAAAAATGTCTATTATACAAAATATGTTTCAATTTGAATTTATGCGTAATGCATTTATGGCCGGTTTTATAATATCTCTTTTATGTCCCTGTATAGGACTTTTTCTTGTGTTAAAGAGATATTCAATGATAGGGGATACACTTTCCCACTCTTCCTTTGCAGGCGTTGCAATTGGGCTAGTATTTGGATTTAATCCTCTTTTAACAGCATTTTTATTTACTACTATTTGTGCATTACTTATAGAATTATTAAGAAATTATTATAAAAAATATGCAGAATTATCTATGTCTATTATACTTACCTTTAGTTTAGGATTAGCATTAATACTAGTTAGTAGTGGTAAGTCTAGTACAACAGTTAATTCTTTTTTATTCGGAAGTATATTAACAGTTTCAAAAACTGATTTAACCATAATAGCTTTAGTTTCTCTACTTTGTTTTATAGGAATATTTTCATTATATGATAAATTAGTTTATACTACCTTTGATGAAGAAGGGGCTAAAGTTTCTGGAATAAATACAAAACTTATAAATTATATTTTTACAATCATAGTAGGAGCTACTATTTCTGTTTCAATTAGAGTTATGGGAATACTGGTTATTTCATCAATAATTGTTATACCAGCAGCTACTGCCATGCAATTTAAAAAAGGATTTACTAAGTCCCTTATTATTTCAATGATAATAGGAGTTATAGATGTCTTAAGCGGTTTACTTCTAGCTTCTCTATTTGATTTAGCTCCAGGAGGAACTATAGCTTTAACTTCAGTAATAGTGCTTATATTATCATTAATTTTAAACAGAAAAAAATTATAATATAAGTAAAAATGGGTTGTATAAAAAGTTAATAAAACTTACAAACATATTCTGAGAATTACTAGATTTCTCTTCAAACCGTTTGTAAGTTTTATTATTAATCTTTTTTATATAATCCCTTATTTTTAAAACATAGTGGTAAATATATAACTTGAATTTATATACTTATACATTCCTCTCCATTTTCATCCTTATATACTTTAAAAAGTTTGTTTTTCTTATATAAGTATCTATATATTGCATATACTACTACCCCTTTTAAAGCACCTGTTATACTTATGGCCCACCAAATACCTTCTAATCCTAAGAACTCAGGTTTACACATAATATAAGCCATTGGTATTCTTGCTCCTGTTAATAATATACTTATTATTGATGGTATATAAGTTCTTCCTAATCCATTAAATGCTCCTGTTGTTGTTATTTCTACGCAAACAAGAATCTGACAATAGCCAAGTATCTTTAAATAAACTGTTCCTTGTTCTATAGCTTGTGCCTCTGGTATAAATATTCTAAATATCTCTTCTCCAAAGAAAATTAATACTAAGGAAGCAAATACTCCTACTATAAGAGAAATTATCATAGTTATATTAAATCCCTTTACTATTCTTTTTAGCTTTCCAGCTCCATAATTTTGTCCAACAAATGTGCTTAAGGCCGTAGATATTCCACCTGCTGTCATCCATGCAATGGCTTCAACCTGTGAACCCACCTTTTGAACAGCTATAGGAACAGGGCCAAACACTGCAACTATTTTCCCTATAAACATTGAAAAAACAGTAAATAATCCACTCTGAAGTGCTGCAGGTAATCCAATATGGAATAAAGTTTTCATACAATTTATTTTAATTCCACTTAAAATATTTATTTTTAAGTATTCAGCCTTACTTTTTATCATTATATATAAAAATGTAACTGTAACTATAACCTGAGCTAAAACTGTAGCCAAGGCAGCTCCTAGTACACCCATCTCTGGGAATATTCCTATACCAAAAATTAATATTGGATCAAAAACTATGTTAAAAATTAATCCTATAGTATTAGCTATAAAAGGAATTCTACTATCTCCTGAACCAGTAAATACCGCTGTAAATACTGGATTTAAAAAGTTAAATATCATTCCTAAAGCAACTGCAATTAAATATGTCTTAGCCATTTTTATAACTTCAGCATCACCTAAGTCAAAAAATCCTATTAACTGACTATTAAATAAAAGTAATATTATTGAATAAATAATAGCTAGTATAATATTTATTTGAAAGGCACTTTTTATATAATCCTTTGTGCTATCTATATCATTTCTTCCTAAGCTCTGTGCTACTTTTATCTCAGCTCCCACCTTAGAAATCATTACAAAGGCCATACCAAGCCAAGGAAAGAATCCTGCTGTTCCAACAGCTGCCACTGCATTACTTCCTATTCTACCAACCCATATCATATCTGCCATGTTATAAGCCATTTGTATAAAAGAGGTAGCCATAATAGGTATGGAAAGTTTTATAAGGTTGCTTGTTATTTTTCCTTCGGTTAAATCAATTCTCTTGTCCATTTTTCCCCCTGTGTATCTAAAAAATTATTCCCACACATTATAATTCATATTTTATATAAGCTAAATATATAAAATTATTTTATATATAATAATTTAAATTTATATTTTTAGCCTTAATTTCTTGTAAATTAATTTAAGTTTTAGATATGATAACATATCTAAAACCTAAATATACATCTGTATTTTAAATAATATATTACCTATATATATTTATAAAGGAACAAAATTTTCCTTTTAAATAGCTTTAAAACCTTCAAATTTTATTGCTATTAATCTCTTTATATTACTGTAACTTGATCAACAAACATAAAGGTAGGACCCTCTCCAGGCATTATACTCCAAGCTGGACATACCTCTTCATTCTTTGCAAATATTTTAATATACCTAGTCTTAATTTCTCTTTGTGATGTAATGTCCTTTTTTCCTACTTCTTCTCTTTTTTCATTCTTATCCTTTTCTTCCATTGTTAATAAAGTAAACTCTTCTCCATCTAATGAAGAATAAAACTCTACAAACTTAGGATAGTAAATCCAAGCTCTTGTGTCTTGTAAAAATCCAACCATTATTTCTTTTATTTCTTTTACTTCTCCTAAGTCAACTATTACTTCCATATCTTCTGTATACCCAAGCCATTTTCCATCAGTATAATGTAAACTTCCCTTTTCACCATCTATTAAATCATAAACTCCTCTTTTATTGTACATATAGTGGTCTGTAGGCTTAGTTAATCCTTTAATATTAGCTATTGGCAAAGTTACATATATTCTACTTTCCACAGTGTTACTAGGCTTGTATCCTTCTTTAAAAACCTTAGCTTTTATAAAAGCTCTATCATTAACAACTATTGGCTCTTCATATAATAAGGATTTCTCATTTGGCTCACTTCCATCTAAAGTATATCTAATCTCTCCCTTTTTATCTCTTTTTCCTAAAAGAATTTCTTGAGAAAATGGTTTATTCATAAGTAAAGTATCTATATTTACAATTGGTCTAAAGGCTCTAAGTTTAACCTTACTACCTTTCTTATACCTTTTATATTCTGGTACATATCCATCTATCTCTTCTCTATTTTTTAAATATTCATCAGTAAAGAACTCTTTTTCCTTAGGTTTTTCACAAATAGTATTTAAATCTAAAAGTATTTCCCCCGCCTCTGGAATTATTAATATCTTATATTCTTCATCTACTGAGAATTCTCCCTTAATTAAGGAGATTTTATATTTAAAATCATTATGTTTACATAAAATAGTATTTAAATTTAATTCCTGAAGAACAGGTAAGGTATTTATACAAAGCATACATTCTTTAGAATCTTTCACATTAAATTTAATACTTATCTTATCTTCATAGCAAAGTATTTTTATGCTTTCCTCATGATTTAAATCCCATGTTATTTTGCATTTATCCTCATTAATCCCTTTAAAATCTATGGTATCTCCTTTAATTTTTTCATATACACCAATTCTTTTTAATTTAACAAAGCTTATTTCTGGTCTTTCATCTATTTCATTTTTCCAGTAATGAGGTCTCATTAAAGGCAATGCATCAAATACACTTTCATTATCATCTAAATAGTTATCATAATATCTTGATTCATAATTTTCATTAAATAAATGAATATCTCTTATACTTAAAACATTATTTTCAAATAAAAAACTACTTCTATAAAATCTACTGTTATACCACAAAGTTTTCATATTATAAGTGTTCCAATCCTTTTTAGCCCCAAAGGTAGTAGGTGGAGTTAATTTATATTTCTTCTTATACCAAAGAGCACTTTCAGCTAAGGTTTCAACTCTAAGCTTTTTCTCCTTTTGCAAATTGAATATATGTTCTATTTGAACTTCATATCCCTTATACATGGTATTCCATAAAAATGTATTTTCCTGTCCTACCTGAGCATAAGAAAATCCTAAGGTCTCCTCTTCATTTAAACACTCAAAAAACCAATGAACCCATTCTTTATTTTGTCCAATTATCCATGCTGGCTCTAAAGTATGGACTCCTTTTAACTCTTCTCGTAATCCCTCTTCAAAATTATAAATTGGATCTGGTCCTAAAAGCCTAAATAAAGGTAAATCTAATTGCATTTCTTCCCTTTGAGCTGGAATATATTCATTTAACTTACTTGGATAATAGGCTTGATTAAAATATCCTCCCCAAAGAGTAAATCCATCAGTTCCAATTTGATCTCTACAAATAGCCCCTCCTATTACTCCATACTTCTCCTTTAAATATGTTAAAGTTCTTATATCTATAACCCAAGAACCAACTGTCTTAGGATAGTATCCAAATATACACTTAAAATCATCCATGTAAACATCAGCCATTTTAAATCTATCCTCTGGGCTGTATCCTAGTGAATATCCCCTATGAACATGGTCATCAATAGGAGTTTCCCCCTTCCATTTAACACCGGCCTTCTTTGCTAATTCCTCAGTTATCTCAAACCAAGCTCCAACTTCGTCATATTCATCTATGGATTCTTTTATAAGGTTTACAAATCTTTCATCCATTAAAGCATCATGTTTTAATGCATAGGTTGCAGGAAACCCATATTGTTTTATTAACTCAATCTCTCTAACTACTGTCTGAAAATCATCTTCAACAAATTCACCACTTGGATAAACAGTTTTTCTTATAAAATTATATATATTTACTATAGTAATATTATTCTTCTTTTTTTTATCAAACTTTATCATATAATTCCCTCCTTTTTAAACCCATTTTAAGTAATCTAAATACTTTAAACAATGAAAAAATTTTAGTTTTTATTAAGATTTTCTTTATATTTTCTTTTTTGTAAGTTCATACAATTTAATAAAAAAAGCTATAAAATAATGAATATTTTTATTCACTACTTCATAGCCTATAATTTATTATTTAATCTAGTATTAATTATAAATAAAATATCAAAATTATAAATATTCATATACTTATAATTTTGAAGTAAATATTCTATTTTAAAATTATTTTTTCTTATTATTTATACACTCTTCACATATACCCTTTAAAGTAAGATTATGCTCTTTTACTTTAAATCCTGTTTGATTTCTTAAAAGCTCCTCAATCTGTTGCATAGGACATGGAACTTCTATTTCTTTATGACATAAATCACATTCTAAAATATGCTTATGAATATTTCTATTCTTTAATTTATAAGAACTTTTTCCATCTCCTAATTCAAACTTATCTACTAAATCCTTCTCTAAAAATACCTCTAGAGTTCTATAGACAGTAGATAAATTTATCTCTTTACATTTACTATATATATAATCGGCAGTAACACTTCTATCACTTTCCTTTAACAAATCATATATTAATAATCTAGCTTTGGTAACTTTAACACCATTAGCTTTAAATATTTCTTTTACTTCCATAACAATCTCCTAAACAAATATTTAAATCATTAATATAAATTATATCACATAAAAAAACTTGTATAAAATATATTTCTAAATTGGAGTATTAAACTGATCTAGTCTTACTTATGATTTAAAAATTAATTATAAATTTAAATACAAAAGGATATATTAAAATTGCATCTTTGCAACCATAATATATCCTTTTTATAATTTCATTTTTTAGTAGAAATTATCCACACATACTATCTAATCAAAAACTAAAACAAAATCCATTGTATTTAAACCACTGAATTCTTATAAGTATATTTTAGCATATTCCTAATAAACCTAATATTATACCTAAGAACATAACACCAAACATTACCATGTTTATGTTAACTTTTTTACGTAAAAGGTAGAATGCAAGTAAAGTTACACATAATGGAACTATACCAATGAATAACTGATTCAAATATTCTTGAATCATAATAGGCTTGTCGCTTCCTTCTACAGCAACTTGAAGTATAGTTTTGAACTTAACATTTGATGCAGTCATAGAACCCATCATAATAAGACCAAGTATGCTTGAAGCTTTAGTTAATATTTTCATACCGCCACTTTCATACAATTTTTGTATAAAGTTTGCACCTACTGAATATCCACTATAAAGTGCATAATAATGTATTAAAAATGCTGGAATATTATATAATAATAAAAATACTATTGCCCCTAAAGGTGAGCCTGTACTAGCTAATGATATACCTATACCTGCTGCAACAACTCTTAAAATTCCCCAGAAAAAAGAATCACCTATTCCTGAAAGCGGTCCCATTAATGAGGCCTTTACAGCAGTAATTGAACTTGAATCAAAGTTTTCATCTTCACTATTTTGACGTTCCATAGCAGATACAAGTCCCATAATAAAATTGTTTAAATGCATAGTAGCATTAAACCAAGTAGTATGACGAACTAAAGCTTCTGATCTTTCCTCTTTAGTTTTATAAAATCTATTTATTACAGGTAAAAGAGTATATATAACTCCCACTGCATGATATTGTGTAGCACCAGTACGGCTAGCATTCATAGTCCAAGAACGCCAAAATACTGAACGTAACATTTTTTTATCTTCAATTGATAAGTTTTCCTTCATCTTCATTACGCAAAAAATTCCTCCTCTTCATCTTCTTTGGTCATCTGTCCAGATCCTTTAGGACCTGCAAGGACAAGATTTGAAATCTGTAAATCCCTTTGTGAAGTTACAACGCATATTACAACTCCCACCACTGCTACTGCAACAGCTGGCAGTTTTAAGTAAGCTGTAAGAATAAATCCTAATAGATAAAATACTGCTAATTTATTATCCCAAAGTAATTTCATTAACATTGCAAAACCAACTGCAGGTAAAAGTCCACCAGCGGCGCTTAATCCATTCATTAGTTTAGCAGGTATATTTTCTACTAAGGCATTTACAGGACCACTTCCAAGTAATACACCTAAGAAAGATATAGCTGATATTATAAGATAATATAATGCCCATGTACCGTAATGAAGTGCTACTATTTTCTTTTGATTGTTTTCTCTAGCAGCATCGTCTAAAGCAGGTGCAAAAACATTCATTAAAACGTTTTTTAAGAACATAACAACAAAAGCTGCTAACATACCAATAGGTATAGCTAGTGTAATTGCTGCCTTTGTTTCAACATGAGAAATAATTGCAAAAGTTGTTGCTAAGGTAGTTGCAGTAACTGGTTCCGCTGCTATAACCCCACCTATATTAACATTTCCTAGGAATACGGCTTCTAAAGCTGCCCCCATTAATATACCTGTTTTCATATCTCCCATTAATATACCAGTTACAAGACCTACTACTAAAGGACGTTCCATCATACTTTGTCCTGTTAAGTAGTTACCAGCAAAACAGATAAATACACTTAGTGCTGCCATTAAAGCATGCATCAACATATTTTTTACCCCCTAAAAATATTTAGTTTTTTAATATTTACTTCTAAAAGCTCTATTAAGCTTTATTTTTTTTAAATTCAATGTAAATCGATTTATAAACTATTCTAAAATTTTAATTTAAACTAAGTCTAGTTTATTTAATCAAATATTATATTAAAATTGTGCTAAAGCTTTCTTTAAATCAAGCTGTGGATTTGATGGTAATACTTGATTATAAGATTTAACATTAGTTAGCTCTGATAATTCCTTAGCAGCTTTTAATTCATCTGGATTTAATTGAACACTTGAAAATACCATTACTTTGTCTTTTGGATTAGATTTGTCAAAACGTCCTGCATTAGCAACGTTTACAGATTCTATATCACTAACTTCTTTAGCAATCTTTGTAGCATCTGATACACTGTTTACTATAACAAACATTCTTTTATCCTTACCACGAGGATCATTAAAAACTTTTATAGCATCCTCAACTGAACGAATTAAAAGTTTCATTCCATTTGGTACAGCCATTTTTAAAGTCATTTGCATAACTTCATTTTTTGCAGCCTCATCATTTGCTACTACTAAAAGTGGTGCATTTAGCTCCTTTGTCCATACTACTGCTACTTGTCCATGTATTAAACGGTCATCTACACGTATTTGAGTTATCATAATTTTTTCCTCCTAAAATTCAAAATACTATTTTGTTAATTTTTTCTTTTTAAACGATTACTATTACTTTAAAAAAATTTATTATTTCATATAAATATAATTAATCGTTTTCTTAAAGGGTATTGTTAGATATTGGTTTTTAATTTCTTAATATCTAGAAAAAGTCATCCTCATCATCACTAGATAACTTTGTTGAAACAAGAGTTACTTGAGCTTCATCTATAGCATTTTTTATAGACTCCTCTGTTAACTCATCTTCAGCAGAAAATAATATTGATAATACTATTGCTAAATTAGCATTAGAAATTATAAAAATATTTTCCTTTTTAGCAGTTGCAACTTGTGTTACTGCTTTTTGATTAACACTACCGCCAAATAAGTCAGTAAATATTATACCTTGCTCATTCTCCCCAATGCTCTCGATAAAATTTACAATTTGTGGAGTGTAATCCTCATCAGTGATATATGCATTTATAACTTCTACATCATCACCCTTATCTGCAAGTATATTTAAGGAGCTCTGAATTCCCCCTGCCAACTTGCCATGGCTTGCTATTAAGATTTTTTTGTTCATAAAAAATTCACCTCTCGATTACTAATTATAGCACTATGTGAACAAAAATCAACCAAAAAATGAATAAAATAGAAATATTTCTTTAATCATTGTTAATTTTTCTTAATACTTTCTTGATAATTTCTTTAATAAGTTACCCAATATTTAAATAAAACTCCATTTATTTTTTTTAATTAAAATATCAATTAATTTTTTAAAAAATTTAATAAAACCCTATGTTTTTTAAAATCCTCAAAATAAATACGAATTATTTTCAAATTCAATTTAAATTAAAATTTTAATATTTCTATTTGACAAGAAATATTAAAGTAGTGTATATTATGAAATAGAGTACGTTATTAAGTTTAATAGTATAGCACATTTAACCTTTTTTATATAAATGTGCATAATAAAAGGAGAGATTTTTCAAATGAATTGTATTATAGCTCAGTCTGGCGGACCTACTTCAGTAATAAATGCTAGTGTTTATGGTCTAGTTAAAGCAAATAAAAAACTTAATTTATATGAGAATGTTTATGGTGGATTAAACGGAATAGAAGGTATTTTAAATAAGAAAATAATAAACCTTTCAGACCTTGATGAACTTCAATTAGAAAGATTTAAAAATTCACCAGCCTCTGGTTTAGGTTCTTGTAGATATAAATTAAAACCTCTTAGCGAAAGTGAAGATGAGTACTTAAAACTTTTAGATATTTTAAACTCACTTAATATAAAAGCTTTCTTTTATGTAGGTGGAAATGACTCAATGGATACTACTGCTAAATTAAATGCTTTTGCAAAAGCTAAAAATATAGATATAAAATTCTTTGGAATCCCTAAAACAATAGATAATGATTTAATGCACACAGATCACACTCCAGGATTTGGTAGCGCTGCAAAATTCATATCTACAGCAGTTTTAGAAACTTATTTAGACTCAAAAGTTTATACTAATAATGGAATTTTCATAATTGAAACTATGGGAAGAGATACAGGTTGGTTAGCAGCTTCTGGTGCCTTAGCAACTATAAACGGGAATAAATGTGCTGATTTAGTATATTTACCTGAAAGAGCATTTTCAGTACAAAGCTTTTTAACTGATGTAGCTAGAATATTTAAAGAAAAAAAACATGTATATATAGTAGCTTCTGAAGGATTAAAAGATGAAAATGGAAAGTTTCTTACTGAAACTGCACCAAATGACGATTCATTTGGACATGCTCAATTAGGTGGTGTAGGTACTTACTTAAAGAACCTAATAATCCAAGCTAGTATAACACATAGAGTTAAATCTCTAGAACTTAATACTCTACAAAGATGTTCTATGCATGCTTCATCTAAAATAGATGTAAATGAAGCTGTTATGGTAGGACAAGCTGCCTTAGAAGCTTCTATTAATTCAGAAGGTGGTTATATGGTTGCTATAAGAAGAGATTCTTCATTCCCATATAAAAGCTCTACTTTTTTAATTGAAGCTGATAAAATAGCTAATAATATAAAATATTTTCCAAGTGAATGGATAAATGAAGAAGGTAATAATATAACCGAAGAAGGTTTATTATATCTTAAGCCATTAATTAGCGATTTTGAGGATAGAGATTCTCTTCCTCTTTATCATAGTTTTGTTTTATAAATATTATTTTACTCAATTACCTACATTTAATAAAAGACATGCATTTTCTGCATGTCTTTTATTTTTCTTTAAGAACATCCTTTAAAGTATCATATGCAAAATCTATTATTTCTGCACAACTTACCTTACTTTTCTTTAAGTCTAAACAAATTTCTGAATTAAACTCTTCTCTTATTCTATTTAGAAGTTCCTTTGAATAAGCTCTGGCCTCATTTTTCTCATCATTACTCTCTCTTCCTTTTATGAAACCAATAGCTACAACTGCTCCATTTACGGCTCCGCATAAACTTCCAACAGCCATTCCTGTTCCCATGCCACTTCCTAAAGATACTGGTATATCCTTATTAAATTCTTCATTATAAGATTTTATAATAGCCTCTGCACAAGTATATCCTTCCTTATGATATTCTGATGGACTTTTCATATTTTTCTCCTTCTTTCTAAAATATCTCTTGTATATTCCACAAAAGATAAGTATTTATAATGTTCTGCAACCTATTAAATTAAACTAGTAAAATAACTTCTAAATAGAATATATAACTTTTATTTTTTAATTTAATATAAGATTAATTACATAATTTATAATATCAAAAATTTCTTTTTATTTCTGTGATTTTACATAAAAAAATTCTAAATAAATTCTTATATATGAAAACTTAAGAATTTATTTAGAATAAATTTTATAGTCTAAAATCTTTTTCTTTTACTATTTCTAAGGTATTTAAAAATTCCTCTATTTCTTCTTTAGTATTATATAATCCTAAACTTACTCTTAACATACCTGGTCTAGGCTTATTGCTATAAGCATATTTTGAAAATTCTTCATCCTTAAGGTTTAAAAGCCTTCTAACATAAGGATGAGCACAAAAAGTTCCATTTCTAATAGATATTCCCCTAAGGTTAGCTAACCTTTCTGATATTACATCATGGTGGATATCTTTAACATTAAAGACAACTACTCCTATTCTATTTTTATAATTAGAATCTCCATATGTTATTATATCTGGCATACCTTTTAAGCCATCTAACAAAGTTTTTTTCAAGTTTTCCTCTAATAATTCTATTTTGTCAAAACCTATAGATTTTATTACTTTAATTGATGATAAAAGTGAACATACTCCTATTATATTAGGGGTTCCTGCTTCAAAACGCTCTGGCTCACTATCTAAAAAGACCTTATTATCTGAAACTAAGTCCACTGCTCCTCCACCTTTTAATAATGGATCTTTATCTTTTATAAGCTCTTTTAATGCAATAATTACCCCTGTTCCAAAGGGAGCATACATTTTATGAGCTGAGAAAACTAGAAAATCTATGTGATCATTATTTCCAGTTCCCCCTATATTTATTGGCTTATGAGCAACTAACTGAGCTGCATCTACTATTATTTTAATTCCATTATCATGAGCCATTTTTGCTATTTCATTTATTGGATTTAAATATCCTGTTACATTAGAGGCACCTGTTATTGTTAAGTATTTTACTTTTCCTTTGTGTTTTTTAATTAATTCTTCTATCTTTTCTTTTTTTAAAAGTCCTAGTTCATCCACTTCAGCATATAAAATATTGCTATTTTCTCTCCAAGGCAAATCATTTGCATGATGTTCCATTCTAGTGCTTATTATATAATCCTTTTTGTTTCCTAAAGAATGTGCTAAAAGATTCAACCCTTCAGTAGCATTTTTTACATATATTACAGTATAATCCTCTGTATTCTTAACATTAAAAAACTCTAAAATCTTTTTTCTTGAGTTTTCATAAAATTCATTACAAAAATTTGCTTTATATCCTTTTCCTCTTCCAATGGAACTATATACATGCAACATGTCACTAACGCATTTTAATCCTTCCTTTAAAGCAGGTGTAGTAGCTGCATTGTCAAGATTAATTGGTACTATCTTTTTTCCATTATAAATAGTTATTTCTTCATCAACGCCTATAAACAATTCTCTAAAATTATTATTCATAACACATCACTCCAATGGTATATATTATTCTAAAGGTTTAAATTAGGTTCTTAAAACATAAGGATTTCATGAAATCCTTTCTAAGCAAACATTTAATTTGATGAAATTCTTCATTATTAGTATAATTGTATGTGATTAATACTATAAATTCGATGATAGGAGTTTTAAAATGATTATTTTAAGCTGTAGACACTTAACTAAAAGTTTTGGTATTGATGAGATTTTAAGAGATGTAACATTTAATATAAATGAAGGTGACAAGGTTGGTTTAATAGGACCAAATGGAGAAGGTAAATCAACCTTATTTAAAATTCTTACCAAGCAACTAGATTATGATAGTGGTGAATTATTTTTAGATAAAAACAAAACCCTAGGATATCTCTCTCAGAATTTATCTTTAGATAGTGAAAATACTATTTATGATGAGATGCTTTCTGTATTCTCATCTTTAACGGAACTTGAAGATAAAATTAAAACCTTAGAAGAAAAACTTAATGAACCTTATGATGCTTCAAATAAAGAATATCATAATAAACTTATAAAGGATTATACCTTATCTCAAGAGCTTTATGAAAATAGAGGCGGTTATACTTTTAGAGGAGAAATTTCTAGAGTTCTTAAAGGTTTAGGTTTTTTAGAGGAAGATTTCAACAATCAAATTATAAACCTTAGTGGAGGTCAAAAAACTAGATTAGCACTCTGTAAACTGCTTTTAAGAAAACCAGACTTACTTCTTTTAGATGAGCCTACAAACCACTTAGATTTAGAAGCTATAGAATGGCTTGAAGAATATCTTAATGGTTATAAGGGAACAGTCTTTGTTATTTCCCATGATAGATTTTTCTTAGACTCTGTAACAAATACAACCTTTGAACTTATTGGTGGAAATATACATTGTTATAATGCAAGCTATACAAAATTCCTTGAACTTAGAAAAAAGGATATTGAAGCTAGATTAAAAGCTTATAATCTTCAACAGGCAGAAATAAAAAGACAAGAGGAAATTATAGAAAAGTTCCGTTCATTTAATAGAGAAAAAAGTGTTAGAGCTGCTGAAAGTAGACAAAAAGCTTTAGATAAAATGGATCGTTTAGAGGCACCAGAGGTTATAAAAGAAGCCTCTAAAATAAGCTTTGAAACCTTAGTTAAAAGCGGAAATGATGTTTTACATATTGAAAACCTAAAAAAGAGCTATGATAGTCTTTTATTTGAAAATGTAAATTTAGATTTAAAACGTGGAGAAAAGGTTGCCCTAATAGGGGAAAATGGTAGAGGTAAGACTACTCTATTTAAAATAATAATGGGAATGTTAAAACAGGATTCTGGTTCTGTATCCCTTGGTAAAAACGTATTTACAGGATATTATGACCAAGAGCAATCTAATTTAAATCTCCATAAAACCATAATAGATGAAGTTTGGGATGACTTCCCTAATCTTACTACTACTGAGGTTAGAAATTATCTTGCTTCTTTCTTATTTACTGGTGATGATGTATTTAAAGAAATTTCCCTATTAAGTGGTGGTGAAAAGTGTAAGATAAATCTTTTAAAACTTATGCTTTCAAAGGCCAATCTTCTTCTTTTAGATGAGCCTACAAATCACTTAGATATTATGTCTAGAGAAGCCCTAGAAGATGCAATTTTAAGTTATGATGGAACTTTAATAGTAATTTCCCATGATAGATACTTCCTAAATAAAGTAATTAACAAAATTGTTGAACTTCAAGAAAATGGTCTTAAAACATACTTAGGAAATTACAATTATTATATGGATAAGAAAGCTAATCCTAATAGATATGAAGATATTGATGAGGAAATAAACCAAGGTAAAACCAAAACACAAATAAAAGAAGAAAGAAAAAAGAAAAAATCTGCTGAAAAATCAGCTAGAGCTTTAAGAGCTCAACTTAGAGATGTTGAAAAATTAATTCCTCAAAAAGAAGAAGAACTTGAAAAACTTCAAGAAATGCTTTGTACTGAGGAAGTTTATTCAAATCCAGAAGAAAGTGTAAGAGTAAATAAAGAAATTAATTCAGTTCAAGAAGAGATAGATTCTCTTTACGCTACTTGGGAAGAGCTTTCTGAATCTCTTGAGGAATAAAATAATAAAAGAATTTATTCATATAACAATCTAAAAAGAGAATGCATGGAAAGTTCTTTTAAAAAAAATTTCCCATGTATTCTCTTTTAAATTGAACTTAAATAAAAGAGTGTATTAAAATAAATTTCTTAAAGTTATTTTAATACACCATTTCTTTATTTATCTATTTTGTTCCTGTAGTACCAAATCCACCACGATCTTTGTTTCCAAAGGATTCTACCTCTTCAAACTCTATTTCTGGCATAACTTCCATAATTCTAAATTGACCTATTTTATCCCCTTTTCTTATCCAAGTTCCTTTAACTTCTTCCCCATTCTCACTTTCAATGTCTTTTCCCTGTAAGCAATAAACAGGCATATGCCACTGATCATTATCTCCTATATATGTATCATCTACAACACCAACACTATTAGTTTGTATAATTCCCCAAGTTTTAAAAGTTGAACTTCTAGGTGCTAAATGTCCTTCCCATCCTTCTGGAAGTTCTAAAGCAAATCCTAAAGGTACCATTGCTCTCTCTCCACATTTAACAAATACATCCTTATTAGCATATACATCTATCCAATTACCCTTTGTTATTTTTTTTAATTTAGTTGCTTTATCAAAATACTTAATTCTAATTATCATATCAAATTCCTTTCTTTTGTTTAATCTATATAATTTTTTAGAAATAAAATTAAACTATAGCTATTATATAATTTTATTTATAAAAATTAAAGCCCACAGAATATTCTGTGAGCTTCTAAATAATTTTATTCTAATTATTGACAGCTTGCTTCACTATTGCATCTACAACGTATAGGTGGTCTATTACAGTCTTCCCTATCTCTTAATTTGTTGATTATTACTACTTTAGCATATTTATTTCTTGGAGAAATACATACTTCATAGCATGGATAGTATTCTGGTGCTTCAAAGTAGCAACGGTCTACAGGTTGTTTAACAGCATATAATCCATCTTCTAAACATTTAAAACAAACCTTACCACAACGATCTGTATATTTACAATCTACAAGTTCAAAACCAGTGTTACAATCTACTTTATATAATTCTATTGGCATTCCACTTATTGGTTCACCATCAGAACATCCTAATAAAGATTGTACTTCAATAGTTCCTTTCTTAGGAATTGGTTTTGGTTGAGGTCTCTTACAACAATCTCTTCCATCATCACAGCATCCATGATTATGATCATGATGATTGCAATGATCATGATGATCACAATGATTGTGATGGTCATGGTTATCACAGTGATTATGATGATAGTTATTATATCTTGCATCTTCAAATAATTCTTCTAATTCATTTAATTCTATTCCTTGAGAATCACATTGGTAATCTTTATAATCCATAATTTACCCTCCTAGGTTTTATCATATGATTAATATATATTATGACTACCAATTACAAATTGTTACATTTTATGTGTTTTAATGTCTATTCACTATCAAGTATTTTTTCAGCTAGTTTTTTATATATATTTGCTTTATCCACAAGCATTGCAGATAAAAGTAATTTCTTTTCACTACTTTCTAGTGAATTAAATTCTTCTCCTAAATTATTTAAATCTATATTAATTTCCTGCTTTATATCTTCTATATTCTTTTCTTGTCCCTTTAAATATATTTTATAGAGCTTTCTTATATCCTCTGAATTAAATTCTTCCTTATTATATCCCTCAACAATATCTCCTAGAGCTAGTTTTATATCACTAAGGGCTAATATACCCTTCATATTATATATAAAGCACATAAGTATAATATGTTCCTTACTATACTTTTTATTTTTTATATCCATTAACAATTTTCCCTTTGCATAATTGTTAATCATAGTTTTAGTTAAAATCTTATCTTCTTCAAATCTCTTATTTCCACCTAATTTATTTTCAAATAATTGTATTACTTGATCCATATATAAATCTAATTCTGGTATATCCTCTAAATTAATATTATTATCTAAATTTAAACTCTCTAATAAATCATTTAAATTCATAAAATCACTTCCATTCCATTTAATTTATCACATAGTTTCTAAAACTACATTTCATCCTATATATATTATATTATAAGGAAATCAAAATAAATTCAAGCTATTTGGCAATATTATCTACATATCATTAAAATTCTCCCTAATTTAAAGGTTGATATATTCCTATATTTAAAGGATAATTGTAATATGATAGTAAGTAGTTTCGAAAACTACTTGAAAACTTTTTCCTTGGAGGTATGTTATGAAAAATACGTTTTTTAGAGAGCCAATAAATGGTTTTACTCATTTATTTGGTGCTATTTTATCAATATTCGCCTTAGTGGCACTAACAGCTAAAGCTACTTATATATACGGGATTGGATTACCACTTTTATCAGTTATTCTATTTGGTTTTTCATTAGTGTTGCTTTATAGTGCCTCTGCTATATACCATTTAGTTAATGCAAAGGAAAAAACTATAGCATTTTTAAGACGTTTAGACCATTCTATGATCTTTATACTTATCTGCGGAAGTTATATGCCTTATTGTCTTATTGGTCTTGAAGGTAAAGCTCAAATTTTTATAACTTCTTTAATAGTAATTCTTACGATTTTAGGTATTTTATTTAAGATGGTTTGGTTTAATTGTCCTAGAATTCTTTCTACTCTTATGTATATAGGAATGGGATGGATTTCTTTAGGTGCTATTCCATTTTTCAAAAACATACCTGCTTTAGCATTAATTTGGTTAGCAATAGGTGGAGTTATATATACAATTGGTGGAATAATTTATGCACTTAAACCAAAATTTCTTGAATTTAATAACTTAGGATTCCATGAAATATTTCATATATTCATATTATTAGGAAGCCTATGTCACTTTATATCAATTTTCTTTTATCTACTATAAAAGAAAAGAAAGGATAGTAATACTAAAAAATAAGTATTACTATCCTTTTTTTTTATATATCTGAATTTTTAATTTTATCTATAAATATTTCTAAGTTTTTAGAAATAAATTTATCCTTATGATATATAAGATATAAATCTCTACTTACCTTAATATCATCTATTTTTATTTCTTTAATTAAGCCTTCATTGATTCTTTCATCTATAGCTTTACAAGAAACACAGGCTATACCAAGTCCTGTTTCTACAACTCTTACAATAGCCTCTGTATTTCCAAGTTCCATATATACATTGTAGTTGCACCCTTTGTTTATAAGATAATTTTCTATAATTTCTCTTGTACCACTTCCAGGCTCCCTCATAATAAATTTTTCATCTTCTAAGTCTTTTAAAGTTATTTTATCCTTTGAAAATATAGGATTATTAGGATTTGCTATAAATATTAACTCATCCTTTCCTATATCAAAAACTTCTAATTCATCTGATTTTACATATCCTTCTACTAAAGCAATATCAACCTTATTTTCCATAATAAGCTCTTCTATTAACTGTGTATTCTCTATTATTAAAGAGATTTCTATATTTTTATGTAACTCATTGAATTCCTTTATTAACTCTGGAAGTATATATATACCTATTGTTGTACTTGCACCTATAACTATTTTCCCTTTTTGACCTTCTTTACTACTTCTAATGGTACTATTTGCCTCTTCATAAAGGTTTAAAATTCTTCTACTATATTCAAAGTATACTTCACCCTCATGAGTGAGATAAAGCCTTTTACCTATTCTATCAAAAAGTTTAACATCAAGATCACTTTCTAATTCAGCTATGGCTTGACTTATAGATGGCTGACTTATATACATAGACTTAGCTACTTTAGTCATATTTAAACATTTAGCTGTTTCAAAAAATATTTTTAACTTTCTAAAATTCATTAAATCAATCCTTATTTATCATCTTTTACTTCTTCAAAATCAACATCAATAACAGGGCCATCATCTTGCATATCAGCCTCTGATTTCTTTTCTTCTTTTGTAAATGTGTAAGTATAAGTTTCTGTTTTTTCTTTTTTGTTTTTATTAACATACTTTCTTATAAATTTAAAGTACACCCATCCTATAAGGATCAGTATTGCAACTCCTATTAAAACATAAGGTAATACCCAAATTGCAAAAGCGAATATAAGTATTGTAACAATTATTCCTAATAATATTCTTAAATACTTCTCCATATATTATCACTCTCTTTATATTTTTTATTTTATTAATTATAACATAAAGTGAAAGAAATAAAAAACAATTATTCCTTTCTAATTTGTAACCTAATGTGCTTATATTTAATGCTTTTTTTGAAAATACTAATTAAGATGTTTTAAATATAGAAATAATACTTAAGGAAGTGATAAAATGAAAAAATTTGTTTTTTTACTAATTACATTAATATTTTCTTTTTCAGCCTTAGCTACCTCTTCAAAACCTATTAAAGCAGCTGAATTAGAAGAAAGCACAAAAAAAATATTTTTAACCTTTGATGATGGCCCTGGTGGTAAGGTTACAGAAGAAATTTTAAACACCCTTAAAGAAAATGATGTAAAAGCTACATTTTTTTTAATAGGAGAACTAGTAGAAAAACACCCTGATTTAGTTAAAAGAATGAATGATGAGGGTCATTCCATAGGAGTACACACCTTTACCCATGAGAGAAATAAAATTTACAGAAATGACTCCTCATTCCTAGAAGAAAACTTAAAAGCTCAAGAATCCATAGAAAAAGTTATTGGAAAGAAAGTATTTTCTCTTAGATTTCCATTTGGTTCTAATAATAGTACATATACCTTAAAAAAATCCTTAGTAGACTCCTTACATAAACAAGGCTTTAGAATATATGATTGGACGGTAGATAGCACTGATGCTCTTAATCCAAACCTAAGCCCAAGTTCTATAGTTCAAAAGTCAATTTCTAATTCTGATTATATTGTACTTTTAATGCATTGTGGATATTCTAATAATAATTCTGCTAAAGCATTGCCATCAATCATAAAACATTTTAAATCAGCTGGATATAGCTTTGAAGTAATAGATGAAAGTACTCCTGAAATTTATAGATTAAAAAATAAATGTTGAGATTATCTCTCAACATTTATTTTGTTCCTAAGGATAAAATAGATTCAACTAAGGTTTTAGCTATGCATTCCCCTTTTTCAGCCACTTCAGATTCATCCTTAATATTTAGATTTAAGTCTATTATTATACTTGGTTTATCCATATATAAAAGATTATAAACTTCGGCCTTCTTAACGCCCTTATTCTTATAATTGCTTAATTCAAAAAATGAGCATATATTCTCTGCAAACTTTCTCCCCTTTGAATCAAATTCTTCTACAAAGCAAAAAATTTCATTTGACTTTGAAAAATCAATATTTAAAGTGATATGCAAATCTGATTCACTTCTATTTACTCTTTTCACTATGCTTTTTAACTTTTCTCCATTTGAAATAAAAAATTCATTATAGGGAGTAAAATCAATAAACCTTAAATTATTTTGAGCTACTTCCTTCTTAAAAAAATAAAGAATAGTTCTTTGAATTTTTTCTTTTAAATCATCTGATGTATCTTTGTCTATAATATGCCCTTTACCTAAGTCCAAACTTATAATGGCACCTTGAGCTAAATACATATTATCCTCCTATGTTAAAGGGTTTTAATTTATAATATGTCCTTAATTGTCAAAGTGCCATTATCTTACCTATTTCACTATACTTTTATTTATAATATTTAAAAATTAATAGTCTAACCTATTTTCTTACTATAGACTTATGTCCATTTTCATAAATAACTAATTCTAATTGTGGATTAATTTCTTCAACAAAGGCTTTTATCCATGAATTTCTTAAATCATGAAACTCATTTACATCTCCTCCTACACTTTCCCAAAATCTTTCATGTAGGTCTCTACTCATATGCCATACTATTTTTTCAGGAGAATTTTCTAAAATCTCATTAATTCTATCACAAGGCATACCATCTAATATATAATCATTTAAAGAATTATACACTTCTAAAATATTTTCCCTATCTATTTTTCCTTTGCACTCATCTGCATTTATTTTTCCATGGTTTTCATAAAGCTCTATAAGCTCCTTCTTTACTCCCTTATCTTCCTTTAACATATTAGTTATATAATATGCACATCTACTCTCAGCTGAATTTATTCTTCCTTCTAACCAACCATGTATATTACTTTCATCTATTATTTCATCTAAAGGTTTATTTGGAGTTTTTTCTCCAAAATTTAAATTTGCATAAGAAACCCACTCCTCTACTGGCATATTTCTTTCCTTTGCTATTTTTAAAACTTCTTCCTCTAGATTTTCAAACCACTTTATTTTATCAAATAACCAAAAATGGATTTTTCCTAAAAATAAACTCATACTTTCACCTCTTAATATAATTTATAAATCAATTATATTTTATCTTTCCCTATTCTTCTGTAACATAGGTTACCTTCAAGATAATTTCTGTAAACTTTTTGTAAATAAAATAGCTATTTCCTAATTAATAACGTTTCAAATCGTTCTACGAAATTGTAAATGTACCATTTAAGTAATATAATAGAAATCGACTGTTTTATAAGGAGTTGATATATTTCAATGTACAAACCAAAGTTAATTTCTCTTTTAGATGATAAAGAGAACGGATTTTCAAAAGAACAATTTTTTAAAGATTTAATCGCTGGGATAATAGTTGCTATTATAGCACTTCCCCTATCTATTGCATTAGGTATTTCTTCAGGGGTGTCTCCTGAGAAAGGATTAATAACTGCAATCATAGCTGGATTTATAATTTCATTATTAGGAGGAAGTAGAGTTCAAATTGGTGGGCCTACTGGTGCCTTTGTTGTTATAGTATTTGGTATTATACAAAATCATGGAGTTGATGGACTAATAATTGCCACATTTATGGCTGGTATTATTCTTGTTTTATTTGGTTTATTACGATTTGGTAGCTTAATAAAATACATACCTTATCCAATAACGGTAGGATTTACTTCTGGTATAGCTGTAACTCTTTTCTCAACACAGGTTAAGGATTTTTTAGGACTTTCAATGACTAAAACCCCTTCTGAGTTTATACCTAAGTGGGAAGCTTACATATCTCATATGAACACTACAAACCTTTATACATTAGCTATAGGATTACTAGCACTTATTATTTTAATCTTTTGGCCAAAAATAAATAAAAAGATTCCAGGATCTTTAATAGCTTTAATAGTAACAACTTTAGTAGTATTTATATTTAATTTACCAGTTGCAACAATAGGAAGTCAATTTGGTAAAATAAGCTCAAATATTCCAATGCCTCATATTCCTAACCTAAATCTTAATACATTAAAAGCATTAATCGGACCTGCTTTTACAATAGCGCTTTTAGGTGGAATTGAATCTTTATTATCTGCTGTTGTTTCAGATGGTATGATTGGAGACAAGCATAATTCAAATGCAGAACTTATAGCACAAGGAATAGCTAATATGGGTTCTTCTCTATTTGGAGGAATTCCTGCTACTGGAGCAATTGCTAGAACTGCTGCCAATGTTAAAAATGGGGGAAGAACTCCTATTTCGGGTATAGTTCATTCAATAACTTTATTACTTATAATGCTTGTATTTATGCCTCTTGCTAAATTCATTCCATTAACTACTTTATCAGCAATATTAATAATTGTTTCATATAACATGAGTGAATGGAGAACTTTTAAAGCAATACTTAAGGCTCCTAAAAGTGATATAGCTATATTACTAACAACATTTTTCTTAACAGTATTATTTGATTTAGTAATTGCTATAGGAATAGGAATGGTAGTTTCTATGTGCTTATTTATGAGAAGAGTTGCTACTTCTATAGAAGTAAATGAATTAAATGAAAGTGACTGTTCTGATAAATCTAATATAGATACTGATATGGAAAATCTTAAGGTTGGAGAAAATGTCTTAGTCTATGATATAAGAGGTCACCTTTTCTTTGGTGCTGTAGATACATTTATGAATACAATGAAGGAAATAAATGATGATGCAAAGGTTCTTGTTTTAAGAATGAGACATACTAAGACTTTAGATGTTACAGGATATAAACAAATAAAAAATATAGCTCTAAGTTGTAAGTCTCGTAATATGACTTTAATAATATCTGAATTACAAGAACAGCCAAAAAAAGTTATGAGACTTATGGGATTTATAGATACTTTAGGTGAAGATCACTTTGCTACAAATTTTGATGAAGCTTTAGAAAAAGCAAATTCTTTAATTTAAAATAAAAGACACTAGTAATTACTAGTGTCTTTTTCATTTTCTATTCTTCAGATTCTATATTTTGTAACTCTAATTCTAAGTTTTCCATATCTTTTTTATTTTTTTGGTTTTTATCATATAACAGTGATGCTACAAAAGCACTTCCTGCTAGGGCTAATAGAGCAAGTTTTCCTTTTTTTATTTTTTTACTCATAATCTCACCTCACCACATTTATATATTTATGTAGGATTAAAGTTTAAGCCTACAAGAAAATACAAAATATTTTATTCTATTTATTTAAATCGTATTTTTCTTCTTCCCAAGTTGTTTTCTCTAATTTAGCTAAAACAGTATCTAAAGCCATGTCTGGATGAATTGTTTCCTCATGTGATATTGTTATATTAGACATAGTCATAGCAAATTTAACAATATCCTCTATAGGCATTTTATTCATATATCCGTATCCTAATCCAGCTACAAAAGAGTCCCCTGCTCCTGTAACATTTTTAACATCAACTTCTGTTGCCTTTATTTTACCGCAAGATACACCGTCATTATAGAATATACCGTCAGCATCTAAACTTATAAATACCTTTTTAATTCCTAAACCTAAGAAATAATTACTTGCCTTTATTAAGTCATCTGTATCTGTTATAGGGAAACCTGCTAATATTTCTGCTTCATGTCTATTAGGTTTTATTGTATGGAAATCCTTTATAAGATGTTTTACCCAGCTTGCTTTTTCTGCTGATACTGGATCTAAGATAAAGTTAGTTTTATCCTTAAAGTTCTTTAATAAATATTCCATTATTTCTGGATTATCAGAATCTAAAACTGTATATTCAGCATTCTCAAAGATTTCTCTTTTAGAATCTATGAAATCAGTATTCATAGCTCCTATACTTTTCATATCTGCAATAGCAGAAACCATTTCACCATTTTCATCTAAAATAGCTAAGTAAGTTGGAGTGCTTCCACCTTCTATTACCATAGAATCGTCCATATGATATCCTATTTTCTTTGAGTGCTCTACTATACTCTTTCCATGCTCATCATTACCTAATATGGACATAAAATTAGTATTTACGCCTACTCTTGCCATATTTTCAGCAATGTTTCTACAAACGCCCCCAAAAGATATCTTTACATGACCTGGTGTTGAGTTATAGGGTCTATAACTGGCCTTACTAAATCCAAACACATCCACTACAGAAGCTCCAAATACCAATAAATATGGTTCTTTTCTTAAGTTCATTTAATTAATCCTCCCTATTTTAAAAAACATAAATTATAATTATTCAGCAACAAACTGATTGTTTTCTCTATTATATATGTATCCACAGTCTTTAAGTCTTTGTCCAATAATATCTTTTTCAATTCCTAAATCATCACACAAACTTTCTATATCACTATAGTAATCTCTTAATTTTAAATTTATAATACTAAGTAACATATATGGATCCATCTCTCTATAATTACCAATGTCCATTAAAAAAATCTCTCCTTTAAAAAGTGCTTTAATATTATTATATACAACTTATTTAACTTCTACAATTTTTTATTTAATTTATTATCATATTTTTATTTAATTTATTATCACATTTTAATAAATCTGCATAGTATGTTATTAGGTTAATTATACTAACTTAACCTCCTGTTTAAAAAATCACTATAACTCTTACTATACTATATTTACTTCTTTGCATTTACAATAAAAACCGTTGATAATCAACGGTTTTTATTGTTTTATATATTTTTTCTTTTACTTTTTATTTCAAATATTAAAAATAATAAAAGTGTACTTAACTCAGTTATTGGAATTGTTAGCCATACTCCATAAACCCCTATAATTCTTGGTAAGACTATTATAAATATAATAACAAATACTAATCCTCTAAGTGTTGATAAAAGAGATGATTCCTTTGATTTTTCAACTGCTTGTAAATAAGCTATGTTAAGTATGTTGCTTCCATTAAATAAGAATGCTATAAAGTATAGATATATTCCCTGTCTAGTTATACTTAATAATCTTCCCCTATCACTTGTAAATAGTCCTATCATTTGATTTGGTAATAATAGTCCCATACCTAGAAAACCTACACCTAAAATTAGTACTATTATTCTTGTTAACCTTAAGAATTCTTTAACACGTTCTTCCTTTTTAGCTCCAAAATTTACGCTTATTAAAGGTTGAACCCCTTGGGATACTCCATTAAAGACTGCCATGAATATTAAAACTATGTTTGTAATTATTCCATAGGCTGAAACTCCTAAGTCTCCTTCAAATTTATATATTACAATATTAAAAATAAATATGACAAAGCCTGCTGATATTTCATTTAAGAAACTAGGCACTCCATTTTTAAGTACCTTTCCTATATTATCTAAATTTATTCCTCCAAGTTCTATATGCATGGTATTATTTTTCTTTATAAAATGTATTGATAAAACTCCTAAGGCTACCAATTGCCCTATAGATGTTGCTAAAGCTGCTCCAAACATTCCTAGATTAAATATATATATAAATACATAGTCTAGTACTATATTAGTTGTATTTGATCCTATTACTGCATACATAGCTAATTTAGGCTCTCTATCATTTCTAACAAAAACAATAAATGCAGATGCAAAAATAAAAGCAGGATTAAAGGCTAAAATAATCTTTAAATATTCTTTAGCTAAAGGAAAGGTTGCTTCTGAAGCTCCAAGCATATAAACTATTTTATCTAAAAAGAAAACTTCTAATAAACTTATTATTATACAAAATATGATAGTTGCAAATACTGCCGAAGTAAATATTCTATTTACCCTATGGAATTTTTTTTGCCCCATAGCTACGGATAGGGCTGTTGCTCCTCCAACTCCAATAGTAAGCCCTATGGCACTATATAAATTATATATTGGCAAGGCTATATTTAGTGCAGCTAAGCCTAATTCTCCGATTTTATGACCTATAAACATGGTGTCAAATAATATACACACTGATAAGCCTAACATTCCTGCAACTGAAGGTATCATATATTTTCTTAATAATGTACTTTCTTTATCCTGTAGTAAATCTAATTTTTTGCTCATTGTACCCCTCCTTTATAATCTTATTCTTTTAAAATAAGTAGAATTTTATCTTCTATATTATTTTTTTCTTTTGATTTTTGTACATCTTTAAATTTATCCATTAAACTAACTGGGTTACCACCTAATAAAAATATATTATCTCCTAAGCTTAAGGCCTCATTTATGTCATGGGTAACCATTATAACTGTATTATTTTTTTCTAAATGATTTTTTTTAAATATCTCAATAATATCTTCTTTGCTACTTTTATCTAAGGATTTAAAGGGTTCATCCATTAAAAGGAGTTCTCCATTATAAAGAAGTGCCCTAGCTATATTTGCTCTTTGCCTCATACCTCCACTTAACTCTTTAGGATATGAGTTCATACAATCCCCTAGTTCAACTTCTCTTAGGATATTTTTAATTTTTTCTTTTCTTTCATCCTTTGCGTAAGTTTTTAATAAGGGAAGTTCCATGTTAGTGTATATACTATTCCATTCAATAAGCCTATCCTCTTGAAACACATAGGCTATTTTTTTAGGAACTCCTATAATTTCGCCTGAGTTAATCTCTTCAAGATTAGCTATTATATTTAATAAAGTGCTTTTTCCACACCCAGATTTCCCTAAAATACAGTTTATTTTTCCCTCTTCAAAGGTTAAAGAAAATTTATCATATATTTTTTTACTTCCAAAATTCTTTTCTATATTTATTAATTTAATACTCATTTTATTTCATCCACCTAAAAACTCTACCATCAATAGTTTTTTGTATTAAAGAAAAAATTATTCCTATAATAATTACTACTATTATCCATGCAAATACCATATTAGTATTTAAATAATTCTTTTCCACAAAAAGTGCCGTTCCTATACCATATTTAGGTTGTCCAATAACTTCTCCTCCAACTACTAACTTCATAGTTAGGGAAAAGGTTGAAACCATTATTCTACATATGGCAAAACTTATGCTTGGCAAATATATATTCTTTATTAAATTACCCATACCAATCTCATAAACCTTAGCCATCTCTAGTATATTTTTGTCTATATTTAATATAGCTCCTATTATGGCATCATAAAATATAGGAAAACTCATTACAAACCCAACTAATATAGGAGCTATGCCTTGACTTAACCAAATTAAAGCAAGTATTATAAAGCCTATTGTTGGTAAAGATCTCATTACATTTAATATAGGTATCATAAAATTATAAACATATTTATTAAAAGCACTAAACACACCTAAAAATAAAGCAATAACTAAGGCTAAGGTAAAACTTATGAAAGTTCTTCCTAAAGTACTTATTATTATTTTGAAAAAATCATTTGATTTTATTACTTCAATTAACCCCTTAAACGTTAAATAGGGAGAAGGTAATATTACCTCACTCCCTATAATCATACTAGCTAATTGCCATAAAATAAAAAGTATAACTGAAGATAAAAATATTAATTTCTTATTTTTGTAAGAAAATTTCTTCATTTATCTTTTTACCTCCTATAGCTTTAGGCTCTAAGCTGTAAATCTTGTCATAATATTTAATATATTCACTTTCACTATCTAAAGCACTTACGTAATTTAAATTTGCTCTTTCTAGAGATTTAGCTATTATTTCTTTTTTGCCTGTTATGCCAACTTCTTCTGCAAAGGCACCTGCTTCTTCTTTATTTTCATTTGCCCACTTAGTACTATTATCTATTTCCTTTAAGATCTTTTGAACAGCCTCTGAATTATTTTTTGCTAGGTCCTCTTTAACTATAACACTAGACTGAGGATATCCCATTTTTGAATCACTCATTTTTTTCCACTGTTCATTTAATGATGCTACTATTTTTGTTTCTGGTTTCTTTGTCATTATTTGAGTTAACATAGGTTCTGGAACAACTGCATATTTAGCTTTTCCCTCTATAAATAAAGGAGCTAATTCTGAAGCTGCATTTACATAACTTAATGTTAAATCTTTTTCAGGATTTATTCCATCATTTTGAAGTAATATCTTAAATATTAAATCTGGAGTCAATCCTTGACCAACATTGTAAACATCTTTTCCTTTAAGATCTTCTAAGCTATTAACAGAATCATCACTGCTTATAACATATAATGAACCAAAACCTACTGTTCCTGCAAGTTTATATTTAGCTTCCTTGTTATATGCAATAGCAGCTACATTTGAAGGAACTATACATATATCTCCCTCTCCTTTTAACACCTTAGAAACTAAAGCATCTGATCCCTTTACTATTGAATAATTTATATCTAAGCCTTTTATTATTTCTGGTTTTTCTTTTATCATTTTAACTATACTAATAGCTGGAAGTCCATCTGGTACTACTATTTCTATGGATGTTTTTTCTTCTGGTGCCTTAGCTTCTTCTTTCTTAGAAGTATTACATCCTACTAATATACTTAATGAAAATAATACCATTAGACCTAATGATAAAAACTTATTTAATTTTTTCACCCCTGCACCTCCATATAATAAATTTTCTATGTTTTATTTTGCCACTTATTCATTATTTTTTCAATATATATCTATTTTTTTCCTTGAATTTCTGGCACTGGTTCTTCATTATTCTTTTTAGGTGCTTTAAATCTTTTTGAATTCCAAGAAGATTGTTGATCTTTCTTTGCCATAAATCTCACCTCCTCATCTTAAATCAGTTTTATTTTATGAGTAAAGGCTTATTTTATTCATGGCAAAATTAATCTACTTGTTTTCTCTCATTCTAGTTATTAATTCACTTTCTATAAGTTCTGATTTGGAAAAACCTTTTCTAAAATATCTTATTTGCTTATACTTTATCCCATTCATTTCAAAATCTAAAACATCTATTCTATCACCACTATAAGTAAAAGGATCCCTTCTTCCTTTAACATAAACTAAAAGTTCCATTCTTTAACTTCTCTCCTTTAAAAAATCTATAATGATTTTAATTATAGCACATTTTTCATTTTTATGAATATCTTCTTTATGATGTTCATATTTTAAATATATTATTTAAAATACTAAAATAAGCTTTGGTGGAAAATAACTTTCATCTCTAAAAATTATTCTCATCCAAAGCTTTTTATTAAAAGTAAATTTTTCTATTCTCTTTAGCCTTCTGCATTTTGAAGCTCGTAAATTTCCTCTATTGTTATACCTAGCTTTTCTGATATTAACTCAGGTGATAATATGCCTGCAAGGCTTTTTGCTATTCTTAATTGCTCTTCTTTTCTTGCATTTTTAACAGCTAAATCTCTTTCTTCATTATATAATCTCTCAATCTTAGTCATTTCTAACAACTCCTTAAGTTCTCTTGCTTCTTCTTCACTAATAAACTTATCTGTAGATTCAATTATTCCATTTAATATAATTGCCTCATCTCTTTCAGATTTTATTGATTTTGCTAACTGAACACAATCTCTTAAAATATTGCTATCATCATGCTCACTCTTCATAAGTGGCAACATTATGAATTTTATCTTATCAGCTTGAGTTAAATTATCTTCTAAAACCTTCTCCTTTAACTCTTTTAAAACTTTCTCCGCAGTTAGCTTATTCATAAATATGCTTTCTGAACAAATAAGTATATCTCCAAAACTTAATGTGTTTCTAGCTTCCTTAACACTTGAATTATAAATTATAGCCATTCTAACCTTTGGAAAGGCTCCTCTATGCTTATAATATCTCTTTATAACCTTAACAGCCACCTCTAAGTATATAAACATATTTTCATCTATATTTTTTTCATCCTCATATCCAAAAAGTAAAATAGAGCCATCTTCTAAAATAAATATTTCATTAGGCCCTCCATCTGAAACTTCATTTTCAAAAAAGTTTCTTGGTAGCCTGTCCATTATTTTAGGCATATCATTAACGCCTAAAATTTCTAGTGGTTTTCCTTTATAAAGTTGTCCCATAAGCTTATATAAAATATCCTTAGCTCCGTAACTTATGTTAGTTCTTCCCATGTTTTTATCACCCTCACTTTGTTGAGAATATATTCTTTTCAATTATTATATCACATTTTATTTACATATATATTTCATCTATGCCTAAATTAAAAAGTTTTTATTAAATAGCAGTTATAAAATTATATATATTTAGTCCTATAATTAAAATTGTTATAGTATTAAAAACTCTTAATATTATTTCATTACTAAAGATTCTATTAAATTTTGCCCCTATAAAACCTCCTAAAACACCTCCAAATATCATATATGGAAGCATGGATAGATCATACCCAGAAAAGCCAGTTCCAAAAGCAATAGTTAAAAGTTTAGATGCTTGAGAAAATAGTATTATAAGGACAGAATCTCTAGCAGCATTCTTAGCTTCCATGGAAAAGAATATTGTTAAAAAGGCAACATTTATTGGTCCTCCCCCAATACCTAGAAAGGCTGCTATTAATCCTAAAAATATCCCAATTATAGTGCTTAAAATAAAGTTATCAATTTTGTAACTCTTAAACTTTTCTTTATTATTCATGTATATATAAACAAATATTAATAACAATGCTAAAATTCCACTTTGCACTAAAGATACAATTCTTCCTTGAACAATTTTTAATATAAAAGTTAATAACTTTTGTCCTAATAATCCTCCAATTACAGAACCAATACCTAATAGCCCAGTATTTTTTATATCAATCTTACTTTTATAAGATAATTGTTTGATTACCGAAACTAAGGCCATAGAAAAAATAGTACATGCTGATAAAACTCCAATAGTTTCTATATTGTAGTCTCCTAAGAAATCTAAAACTGGCTTTATTATTACTCCTCCACCAAGTCCAGCCATTGATCCACAAATTGTTGATAATAGAGCCACTAAAAAATATATTAAAACCATATTACCACTTCCTTAAATTAAGCTATTTATATTATTTTAAAATTCTCATCTATTATATTCTTTTACATTCCCTCCTTTCCATATTTAATTTAAAAAGCTCGCCTAAACTCACCTAAAAACTCTATATTTATATATTACAACAAAGTATTTCAAAAAGCTTAAACCCTAAATTGTTTACATAAGAAATCTTATGTAGTATGTTATACTTATATATTACACTATAAGGAGATATATTATGGAAACATTAAATGATTTATTGAATTTAGAGTTAAATAAATGTAGTATTTTTGACATAACAGAAGAACACTTAATCTTACTTAAAACAAAGGATTTTCACACTCAAAATAATTTTTATTTTTATCTTTATAATAAACTTACTTCTATAGAAAAGACAAAAAGAAAGGAACTTGCTTACTGCAATTATCTTATATCCTACTATTTATTTATAGTAATGATACCCTTATATTATGAAGAATTAGCTTTTTATCATGGAAAGAAAGCCTTTCAGTTAGAAAACTCCACAAAATATATGGAATGGCTTTTATTATTTGGAACCTTAGAGAAACCTCTATTAACTTATGAGATTTGTTCTAATCTTGCGAAAGAAATTTTAAAAGAAAATCCTAATTCAACCTTAGCTAACTTCTTTCTTATGTAAGATATGAGAAAATAACTAATACTTTTCCTCTTATTTTAAAAGGATTTTCCTTTTAGATTTATTATTTTTCATATAAAATTTAAATTGGCTGTATTAAAATAATTAAAACTTAAATATATTATTTAATTTTCTAAGATTAATTAATAAATTTTAGTTTAACTTATTATTTTAATACAGCCATTTTTATTTACATACTAATTTTTATTTTAAAAATACATCTCCAAAGAAATATCCTGTAAATATAAATCCCAAATTCCACAAGAATATCCCTGGAGTAGAATAGATTAAAAACTTAAAGAAATTCATTCTTACTGAACCTGCTATAATAGAAACTATGGTTCTTAAAACAGGCAATAGTCTACAAAGAAAAACTCCAAAAAGTCCTTTTTCCTTTAAAATAGTACTGCTTTTTCTTATGGTTGGCTGAACCTTAGGAAACTTCAATCCTAATTTATCTAAGAGTATTGCCCCTCCATAATATCCTATTAAATATAGTACTATACTTCCTAAAACTCCAGCCACAACTGATATAAAAACCACAAGAACTATACTTTGATTATTTCTAGAAGCTAATATCCCCGCAGCAGGCATTATTATTCCAGCTGGTAGTCCTGGTAGATTTAAATATTCTAAAAATACTATTACAAATAACAAGGTTAAACCATAAGTTGCAAAATAATTTAGCACAGCATCTATGTCCATAAAACTTTCTCTTTCTCCTTTCATATAACCCCTTAATTTAATATTTTCCCCTAAAATCTAAATAAAATTCAATACACAAAATCAAAATCACAAACTAAAATCTTATCTTTCCTCCAAAGAAATATCCAACTACAATTCCTGTAAAGTTCCAGCAAAATATACCTGGTATAGAAAAAATAATAAACTTAAAAAAATTAACCTTTACAGTGCCACATATTAAGGATACATAGGTTCTAATAATAGGTATTAATCTACATATGAATATCCCTAAAAAACTATGCTTTTCTAGTATTTTTTCTGTTTTTTCAAGCTTATCTTCTATTTTAGGATGTTTAATTTTAATCTTTTCTAAAAGTGTTGATCCTACAAAATAACCTAACAAATATAATATTATACTTCCTACTAGACCTGCAATTAAGGATATTAGCATTACTTTTATTATTCCCTTATGAGCTTGTCCTGCAATTATGCCAGCCGCTGGCATTACTATACCTGTAGGCATTGCAGGTACGCAATATTCACCTACAACTATTAAAAATAATACAATTAACCCATATGTATGTATATAATACAAAATATCTTGCATGGTCATAAATACCACCATTCTTTCCTTAATTAATATTACCAAGTCAATATATAATATTATAACATATAACCACTTTTAATCCTTATTATTCCTATTTAGTAAATACAAAATAAAAAGGGTGTATAAAGACAAAATCTACTATAAAACTTATAAATATTATAAATATATTATCTAAAGTAGCTTTATAATATAACCTATTATAATTTTACAATTATAAATTTAATAATTGTAAAAACTCATTTATAAGTTTTATCTTTTTGTCTTAATACATCCCATTTTTTAATTATCTATTTGCATACTTTTTATTTCTTTTAAAGATAATCCTGTTTTCTCAGCTATTACTTCATCATCTAATAGTCCTATAAGATTTCTAGCTATGTTTTGTCTTTCATAGGCAACAGCTTCATTTACTAATCCTTTTTGCTTTAACTCAGCCGTTGAATTTAATAAGGATTCTTCATCATAAAAATCTAAATAAGAATAATGTTCTCCATCAATATCCCATCCTAAAATAGAATCTACACTTACATTTTGTGCTGCTCTAAATATTGATTTATCTACTCCATCAAACTTTTCTTTAAACTCTTCAATCATATCTTTAATTTCAAAACGCTTATTACCTATTTTTTTAGCAGCTACCATACATGCACAGTTTAATGGCCATATTCCAGCTCTTTGAATCCATCTTTTTATATATTTTTCTTCTATATAATATAGAGGTCTTATAAGCTCTATTCCATCAAAATTAGCAGCTTTTAATTTTGGTAACATGGTTTTAAAGTTACCTGCATATAAAACATTAAGCATTGTTGTTTCTATAACATCATTAAAGTGATGTCCTAAAGCTAACTTATTACATCCAAGTTCCTTTGCCTTACCATATAATGATCCTCTTCTCATTCTTGCACACATATAACATGGATAATCCTTAGCTATTTTGTCTACAACTTGGAATATTCCTGAATCATAAATATGTACTGGTATATCTAAATATTTGCAATTATCCTCAAGTAACTCTCTGATTTGAGGATGATATCCTGGATCCATAGCTAAAAATACAAGTTCAAAGTTTATTTGACCATGTTTTTTTAACTCTTGAAAAAGCTTTGCCATTATTAAAGAATCTTTTCCTCCAGAAATAGCAATAGCTATCTTATCCCCTTCTTCTACTAATTTATAATCCTTTATAGCTTTTATAAATTTTGACCAAACTTGTTTTCTATATGTTTTAACTAAACTTCTCTCTATCTCAGCTAAAGGTCTTCTCTCATTAAATGGTACTAAAATCTCGCATCCTTCTCCTGCTACACCACTCATTCTAATCACCTCACTATATAAAACTCTTTTGTTATTATAACAATTTTATCTCTTTTTGTCTTTATAAAATGGTACTTAATTAAATCCTCCTCCTATTTAACTAAATTTATTTAAGAACTCATCCAAAATTAAACAAATTAAGTATTATTTGATGTATAATTGTTTATAAATAATTTATATATATATTGGGAGGTTTTTATATGAATGCTGTTATTACCGTTGTTGGAAAAGATAAGGTTGGAATAATCCATGGTGTATCTGGTATATTGAATGACAATAATGTAAATATATTAAACATAAGTCAAACAATTATGGATGGTTATTTTACTATGATAATGCTAACAGATATATCAAATTCAACTAAGGATATTTCTTCTCTAAAAGAAATTTTCAAAGAGTTTTCTTTAAAAAATTCACTAGATATATCCGTTCAACATGAAGATATATTTAATTCAATGCATAGAATTTAATTAGGAGTTTGATGGTATGTTAAAGAATAATGAGATTTTAGAAACTATAAGTATGATTAAAGAACAAAACTTAGATGTAAGAACTATAACTTTAGGATTATCTTTAATGGATTGTGCTTGTGAAGATGTTAAAGTTTTAAGTGAAAAAATATATGACAAAATAACAAAAACTGCTGAAAATCTAGTTAAAACTGGTGAAGACATAGAAAAACGTTTTGGAATCCCTATAATAAATAAAAGAATTTCAGTTACTCCTATATCCATAGTAGCTGCTTCTTGTAATTGTAATTCCTATTTAGATATTGCTAAGGCAATGGACAAGGCTGCAAAGGAAGTTGGTGTAGATTTTATTGGAGGATTTTCTGCCCTAGTACATAAAGGATTTACAAATAGCGATTTAAAACTTATAAAATCCTTACCTGAATCCCTAGCTAATACTGATATAGTATGTTCCTCTGTTAATATTGGCTCTACTAGATATGGTATAAATATGGATGCTGTAAAACTTATGGGAGAAACTATAAAAGAAACTTCTTTAATCACTCCAGATGGATTTGGATGTGCAAAGCTTGTTGTCTTTTGTAATGCCGTAGAAGATAATCCTTTTATGGCTGGAGCTTTCCATGGCGTTGGTGAGGCTGAAAAAGTTATAAACGTAGGTGTTAGTGGACCTGGCGTTGTAAAGAAAGCTTTAGAAGAAGTTCGTGGAAAAAGCTTTGAAGAAGTTGCTGAGACCATAAAGAAAACTTCTTTTAAGGTTACTAGAATGGGACAACTAGTAGCTAAGGAAGCTTCTAAACTTATGGATATTCCTTTTGGTATTGTTGACCTTTCTCTTGCTCCTACTCCTGCCGTTGGTGATTCAGTTGGAAGGGTCTTAGAGGAAATGGGCCTTTCAAATTGTGGAACTCATGGAACAACTGCCGCCCTAGCTCTATTAAATGACGCAGTAAAAAAAGGGGGACTTATGGCATCTTCCTATGTTGGTGGATTAAGCGGTGCATTTATTCCTGTTTCAGAGGATGAATGCATGATAGAACAAAGTAAAAATGGATTTTTGACCATTGAAAAATTAGAAGCTATGACTTGTGTTTGTTCTGTTGGTTTAGACATGATAGCTATTCCAGGTAAAACTTCAGCATCTACAATATCAGGAATAATTGCTGATGAAGCAGCTATAGGCATGATAAATAATAAAACTACAGCTGTTAGAATAATTCCTGTACCTAATAAAGATATTGGAGATATAGTAGAGTTTGGTGGACTTTTAGGCTCTGCTCCTATTATGAGAGTTTCACCTGGTAATTGTGATGACTTTATCTCTAGAGGTGGAAGAATTCCAGCCCCTGTTCACTCTTTAAAAAATTAATAAAGATATGCTACTTAATCATTTATAAATTAAAATTTATAAATAAGCTTATAAAAACAAACTAAAATTAAATAAACCTTACAAACTCCTTTAAGAATTACTAGGTTTTATTAAGAATTTAAATCCTAAAACTTATCTAGTTATTCCTTGAGATAATTTGTAAGGTTTATTATTAATTTTTATAAAATAGTTTATTTCTATATTAATAAAATTATCTTGTTATAATATTTAATTTACCAAAATATTTTTTATTTATAAAATTAAATACAGGAACTCCTATTACTGTTATTATAACAAACTCACCTAAGGCAACTTGTCCCATTGATAAAACTAAAGGTAGTCCATAAACATAATTAAGCATCCAACCTATTATAATACCATTAAATATTGTTGGCCAAATTGAAGCAATCCATATAGCTTTCTTTCCTTTTATATATTTACCAGTTAAATAAATTCCCCAAACACTTATAAAGGTTGCAAAGGTTCCCAAAACAATATCAATAGTACCATTTGGCCCTAATATATTTGCTATGAAACATCCTAGGGTCAATCCTACTATATAATCTTTTTTATAAAAGGCTAAAAGAACCATAATTTCTGATATTCTAAATTGTACCCCTAAATAACTTATAGGTGCTAAAGCTATTGTTAAGGTTGCATATAAAGCTGCAATAAGTGCTGATATAACTATTCTTTTTATATTTTTATCTGTCATATTTCCTCCTTAAAACATACAAATTCTAAAAGACTCCTAACTAAGATGTTTTAAGAAAGGTAAATAAAACCCTAAATATATTATTTTAAATTTAAAACAATATATTTAAAGCTAAAAATAATTACAAATAAAAAACCGTAGAAAATTCTACGGTTAAAAGCACACAAAATAAATCTTATATAAAAAATTATATAATGATACTTAAAACACCGTAGTTTTATTTAAAGACAGGAGGCTTTCGAACTGTCTATATATTATTTTTCCTAGTCATTATATAATATATATTCTTAAAAATCAATGTAAGATTTTATAATTTAGCTTTTATTATTTATTTTCACTATGTAATTTTACATCTAACTTTTTACCATTAGAACTTATTGTTATGTCACCATCTCTGAAAGTTTCATAAACTGTTATGCCAGCTTTTTTAAGATTGCTCATAGTCTCTTTATGAGGATGACCATATTTATTGTCTTTAGCGCAAGAAACTATGGCTATGCTTGGATCAACAGCTTTTAAAAACTCCTCACTAGTTGATGAGTGCGATCCATGGTGTCCTAACTTAAGCACATCGGCCTTTAAGTCCTTATTTTCATTTAAAATTTCTTTTTCTACTAAGCTTTCTGCATCTCCAGTAAACATAAAGGAATTTTGTCCATAGGATATTTTCATTACTGGTGAATAGTTATTTAGTTCTTCATACTGAGATTTAACTGGTGAATAAACCTGAACCTCTGTATCCTTTCCTAAATCAATCTTTGTTCCTTCTTTTATCTGCTTTATTTTTAATCCCTCATTTTTTACTGCCTTTAACATATTTTCATAAGTTTTTGTTGTATGTGCTACCTTAGGCGCATAAAAAGATTTAACATCAAAGTTTTCTAAAACTTCATCCATTCCCCCTATATGATCTTCATGAGGATGAGTTGCTATGGCTATATCTATAGTTTTTATGCCTCTATTTTTTAGATCTTTAACTAAGTCGTTAGCTCCTGCATTAGTTCCGGCATCAATTAACATATTAATTCCATTTACCTGAATTAACTCACTATCACCTTGTCCAACATTTAAATATGTAACACTCATTCCACTATATTCACTCTCTGCAGAACTCTTACTAATATTATTTTTCTGAGCTCCACATCCTGCAAAGCTTAAAACTGTAACTGTACTTATTATTGCTAATATTTTTTTAAACATTTTCCCTCCAAGAATCCTTTTTTTATAATATTAACACATTTTTAATTTTTTTGTAATTTAAAATATTTTTATAGGAAATATACCCCTTCTAAAATTAATATAAATATAATATAATTATAAATATAGTCAACAAATATATAAATAACAAAAAGAAGCATAGATTTTTTTATCTAGGCTTCTTTTTCTTGATTTATAGGAATGAGCATTTTTAATATGAATTTGTCATCTAAAGGTTCTATAATTATTTCTCCATTATATTTTTCTAAAGCTAGTCTTATATTTTTAAGGCCAATACCATGTAAAAACTTATCTTTTTTATCAGTTAAAAAATCTCCATTTAACTTTTTTATTTTATTTGTTTTAGAATTCTCGATTTTAATAACATAAAAATTATTTACACAATTACCTTTTAAACTTATGTATCTATTATTATCTTTAATCTTTTTACAAGCTTCAATTGCATTATCAATGCAATTAGAAAAAATTGTGCAGATATCAAAGTACTCAATAAAATTAACCTTTGAAAAATCTATAAAAACCTTTAAAGAAATATTATTTTCCATACATTTTTCTCTCTTATTATTTAATATTACATCTAACACTTCATTTCCAGTATTAAATCCTAAGTTTAGCTTGTCTATTTCTGAATTAAGACTATCTATATATTTTTTTCTTATACCTGTTTCTTTGTTATTTCCTTCAATACAGGCTATGTGATTTTTAATATCATGATAAAGTCTCTTTACTTTTTCTTGATTGTCTTTTAAATTAGAATAATATTTATATTCCATTTCTAACTTGTCCTTTATAAATTCATTTTCTAATTTTAATTTGTTATTTTTTATTATTTTACTAACAATAAACATTAAGGACATATTAGATAATAACAATAATATTGAAACAAAGAATATGGATACATTATCTCCAAAACCTTCTCGTCCCCCTTTAAAGGCATATCCAAATATAACTAAAATAATAATTATATTAGTAGCTATAGGAGTAAGAATATAAATAAAATCTCCCTTTCCAATATCTACACGAAACTTTAAACATCTAACAACCATTATTAAAGATATTAAAATAACCTTTGATAATATCATAGTTTCCATCCTATAGATATTTTTACCTAAAAGCTCCGATACATTAACTAAACTATTTATTTTTACTATAAAAGAAATAGATAGAGCTTCTACTGTAAGCATAAATAACCAAAATATTAATGAGATCATAATACATTTTATATTGTTTACTCTAAAATTAAATTTATAATATATTAAACCTATAAAAAAACATATTACTATTCTTTCATTTGGATATACATTTAGAACTTTTAATAAGATAGAAAAAATTATTATTACAATGAAGGAATAAACTTCTTGTTTATTTTTTCTTTTCTTAGGGCTAAATTGACTTATAATCAAATAAAAACTTACCCATTCTATAATCATGGAAGCATTCTCCATGAAGTCCCAAAACATTTGATTCATTAACATATTAAATCCCCTAAAAGGCTAGTTAACCTTAATTTTAAATTTTTCATTCTATGCTTACTTACAGGTAAAGTAAATTTATTTATTAAAAGATAATCCTTTTTAATCTCTTCTATCTTTATTAAATTTACAATATAACTAGTATGACATCTAAAAAAGCCCTTATTATTAAGCTCCTTTTCTAGTTTATTCATACTCATCTTTACTATATAATCTTGAGAATTAGTATGTATTATTACCTTTCTCTCAAAAGTCTCAAGAAAAAGTATATCTTCTGTTCTAATCTTTAAAACATTATTTTTATCTTTTATTGTTATGTATGTATATCTTTTATGTAAAATATTTTCTACACAAGCTGTAACCTGCTCTTGTAGCTCCTTAAATTTAACTGGCTTTATTAAATATCTAAAAGCACGAACTTCATAACCTTTTTGAATATAATCCCATAAAGCAGTTATAAATATAATCTCAACTTTATCATCATACTTTCTAACCTTTCTAGCAGTCTCCATTCCTGTTAACTCACCCATTTGAATATCTAAAAAAAGCATGTCCAAATTTTCTGGATATTCCCTTAATAGATCCTCTCCTGTCTCAAAGGTTAAAAGTTTATACTCTACTCCTATTTCATCTAAAACTTTACTTAAATTATTTTTTAATTCTTCTCTTTGCAAGGAATTATCTTCACATAAGGCAATACTAAACATGTCTAATAATCTCCTTTTCAACTTATATTTCTTATGTAATTTTATCATATTTTATTCTATATTGCTTAAGTTTATAAAACAAATTTGAAATCTTAAAAGGTAATTAAACAAGACCTAGAAAACCAGGTCTTATAAAAATCAATCTAAACTTATATATTTTGCTGTAAACCAAGCTGTCTTATAGCCATTACTTGCAAAATAAGTTCCTAGTGCATATCCACTTTCTATTTTATGAACATAAAGTCTTTCACCATTTTTCACCCAGCCCATTTTACTTGATCTTTGAGACTTTATATACCTAGCATCTAATTCTGTAACCACATTTATAACAGTGGCATTAGTATCTATTTTTAAATAATTCTGCTTTGCACTAACCCATACCTTTTGAGATTCTATATTAGTTGTATCTTTCCAATAAATTATAGGCAAATAATCCTTCTTGTCACATATCTCTGGTAAAACTCTTATTCTCTCACCTTTATATATCTCTCCTAAATCTTTATATATGCTACTTGGATTGTCTCTAGGGTCTAAATTAGCTATAGCTTTTGCATTAGTTGATTTCAAAAATTTCTCTTTTAAAGAATCCTCTTGACCTTCAGGTTTTATATTTTCTTCTATTTCCTTTTCATTTATAGCTTCAGCAATTAACTTTCCTATAAGATCTGGGCCTTTTTCCCTATATATCCTAACATCCTCAGTTGCTTCACAAAAACAAACTTCTACCAAAACTGCTGGCATTGATGTTTTTCTTAATTCATATAGTTTAGAATTCTCCTTAACACCTCTATTCTTAAGTCCAGTCCCCTTAGAAAGATTATCTACTATTCTCTTAGCGTATATCTCTGCTTTTCCTCCTCTGCCATAAATCCAAGTTCCAGTACCTAAAGGCCCTTCATATTTATCATAAGCTTTATCAAAGTGTATTGATAAAAATAATTCAGAATTATTCTCTTTGGCCTTTTGAACTCCTAAATATAAATCAGTATTAATATCACACTCTCCTGGAGTTACATCTATAACATTATGACCAGCTATATTTAAATATTTTATTAAAGCCTTATAAACCTTTCTATTCTCAATAGTTTCATCTATTATCCCCAAAGCTCCCTTTGCCTTAAAATTATGTCCACCCCTTACTGCTATCTTCATATAAAATACCTCCTAAAAATATTTATCTTTCACTATATAAATATTTTCAAGAGGTAAATTAAGTTGTTTAATTATAAAATTTATTTAATCTTCATATTATCTATATTTTCCAACCTTTTCATCCATGGTTACTCCGCCTTTTTTATAATCAATTTTAACTATTGATATAACTCTTCCAGCACCTTCTTCTATGCATATTTCTTGAGATTTTTTCACAATTTCTAGCAAATCATCAATTTTTCCTTCCATGGTAGTTTCCATAGGACCAACCTCAAACTTTACTCCTGTTGATTCTATATATTCAATAACCTTATCAACAACTTCATAAAGCCTTGAATCCTCTACTGAGGGAAGTATTTGTAAACTAACATTACAAGTATCCATATTCTTCACTCCTAATCTTAAAATATTTATAATTTATTCCTTAAACATAAAAATACTATTATTTTAAAGCTTATAATTTCATTTTATCATAAGTAATATATAGATAAATATTCAATTTAATATTTTAAATCCATCTTAATTCAAATTTTATATGCATATAAAACTTACTTCAATAAAAATTTAAAATAAAAAGACAGGCCTAAAGCCTGTCCTTTCATCGTAGTTAATTTAATATATAAACGTCTAAGTTTCTAACGCCCCAGTTAGATGCTTCTGCCTCTGTGTTAAAGAAAAGATCTACCCTGTTTCCTTTTATAGCACCACCTGTATCAGCTGCAATAGCATATCCATATCCTTCAACATATAATTTTGTTCCTAAAGGAATTACACTCGGGTCAACTGCTATTGTACTATATCCATTTGGATCTCTTAAAACATGCATTCCTGACGCAGTATATGCTTCTGCAGAACCTAATGGATGATTATAAGCTGTGGATTTAACACTAAGTTTTTTCTTAAAGTTTATGCTTTCTCCACCTCTACTTAAAGTTTGAGTTTCCTTTGTACCTTTAACAACTTCCTTATTAACAGGCTCTTTTACAACTAGTTCCTGTATAACGTTATTACTTACTTCTTTTCCATTTTCATAAACAAGTTCACGAGTTACTTTTTTCTCTCCATCTTGTCCATCATTTAATACTTCAGTATACGTTTGTGGTTTACTTTCATCCTTTTTAACCTCTGTTGTAAACTCTATAGGATGAACTTCTGTAACTTTTTTTACATCAACCTTTACCACTTCAACGTTCATTCCATCTTTTAAACTTTCTTTTTTGTCTGGTAGTATCTTATCATCATCATCAAAAGATATTCCTTCTGATTTTAACATATTCTCTACATTATCTTCCGCACTAACAATCTCTTTTTCGCCATCTTCTGTTTTTACTTTTACATTAACGGCCTTGTTTATAGTGATTGTTTCATTTTTTGATATTTTACTTTCTAATGAAGGTGTTACTTTGTCTTTAGGTGCTAATGTTATTCCATTATCGTGTAAAGCCCCTTGTACTGTACCTTTATAGGTAACAATCTCCGTTCTCTCTCCATTAACTACTACGTTAAGAGTTTTTCTCATTGAAAATACTACTATTCCTCCAACTAGAACTAACCCCGTCAGTCCTAAGGCTAAAGTTTTATTTCTATTTTCCTTTGAAAACAACTTTTTAATATTTACCATATTATCTCCTCCTTCTGGCAAGTAAAAGTTTTACGCTTCCATGCGAAAGTTATACGCTTTTCTGTATGTCAGAAGGGATTTTACACTTTTTAAGTAAAATACATTACTTATTGTAACCTATTTGTAATTATTAATCAAACAAGCTATTTTACTCATATTCTTACTATTTCTATAAATTCTTAGATATAGGCTGCAAAAACCTTATTTATGTCCATAAATGCTCTACTATACTTCTTCTTCCTTCAAATAATGCATAGTTTTATGCCATTAATTAAAAATTCAGACAATTTAACAGGATGATTTTAAAGGCTTTTTTAGAAAAAAATAAGCTAAATTCTATTAAAATCCAAAGAAACTTTCATAAAAATTTAATACTTTATCTTTCATTTAAATCTCTTAATAGAATCTAGCTTTTTAATTAATATTTATTTTTCATTCATTAAACCTAATTTATCAAATATCATAAATGATATACTTAAAATCATAGCAACTATAGTAGCAAGTCCCATTCCTTTAATTTCTATTGCACCAAATCTTACTGCTATATTACTTAAACCAACTATCATTGTAACTGATGTTAATATTAAGTTTTTTGATTTTGAATAATCAACTTTCTCTTCTATGAAAGTTCTTAATCCTGAGGTAGCTATAGTACCAAATAAAAGCAAACTAACTCCCCCTATTACCGGTGTTGGTATGCTTCTTATTAAAGCTGATAAGCTTCCTGAAAATCCTAAGATTACAGATAAAACCCCAGCTCCACAAATTACGTAGGAACTATAAACCTTTGTTAATGCCATTACTCCGATATTTTCACCATAAGTTGTAGTAGGAACTGATCCAAAAAATCCAGATATCATAGTTGATAAACCATCTCCTAAAAGTGATCTATTAAGTCCAGGATCTTTAGATAAATCTTTTCCAACTATGCTACTTGTTACTACTAAATGGCCAACATGCTCTGCAACTACTACAAAGGTTGCAGGTAAAATTGTTAAAATTGCATTTAAACTTGGTTTAGCTATATGTATTTGTGGCAATACAAAGAGGCTTGCCTCTTTTACTTGTGTAAAATCTACTAGTCCTAAAAAACAACTAACTAAATATCCAGTAACTATACCTATTAATATAGGTATTACCTTTAAAAATCCTCTTAATAATACTGAAGCTAAAATTACAGTTATTATTGTAATCATTGAAACTAATACCCATGTTGGATTTAAAACCTTAGAATTTGATAAGCCTACTGGGAAACCAGCCATATCTGCTGCTGTTGGTGCTAACTCTAATCCTATTATTGTTACTATAGCCCCCATAGAAGCTGGTGGAAATAATTTTCTAATCCATCCTGTTCCTACAAAACCCACAATGATTGCTATGGTAGCAAACAATAATCCTGATACTACAAAGCCACTTTGTACTTCAGTGAAGGAATATCCCTCTCCCATTAAAAGTAATACTGGTGATATAAATGCAAAACTCGATCCTAAATATGCTGGAATTTTTCTTTTTGTTATGAAAGCATATAATAAAGTTCCTATTCCATTAAAGAATAAGACCGTTGCTGGATCAATATTTAAAAGAATTGGTACTAAGACTGATGATCCAAACATTGCAAATAAATGTTGGACACTTAAAGGAATTGCTTTTTTTAGAGGTAACTTGTCCTCTACTCCTATGACTTCTAGTAGTTCTACCTCTTTATTTTGTACAGATTCTGTCATATTATTATCCTCCCTTTTCTAGACTCTCAGGTCTAAATTAAAAGTTTATATAAAATATAGCATACCGTTCATAATAATTCAATATTTTTTTGTCGCATTTTATGTTATAATAAGTATTCATGTGCATAAAAATAGTTTTTTTGCATTAACAAATTATTAAAATTTAAAGAAGAAAGGACAGAACTTAATGATTACAGTAAATAATGTAAGCTTAAGATTTGGTGGAAGAAAACTTTTTGAAGATGTTAACTTAAAGTTTACTCCTGGAAATTGCTATGGGGTTATTGGCGCAAATGGTGCTGGTAAATCTACATTTTTAAAAATATTAGCTGGTGAAATAGAACCTAATACAGGAGAAGTTTCAATTCCTGCTAAAACTAGAGTTTCTGTTTTAAAACAGGATCATTATCAATATGATGATTGTGAAGTTTTAAAAACAGTTATAATGGGAAATCCAAGATTATTTGAAATAATGGAAGAAAAAGATGCTTTATATGCAAAGCCTGATTTTTCTGATGAAGATGGAATAAAAGCTGCTGAACTTGAAGCAGAATTTGCAGATTTAGATGGATGGGAAGCAGAATCAGAAGCTTCTTCATTACTTCAAGGCTTAGGAATAGGTACTGAGCTTCACTATAGCCATGTTAGAGACCTTAAAGGTGATGAGAAGGTTAAAGTTCTTTTAGCTCAAGCCTTATTTGGTAAGCCAGATGTACTTATCCTTGACGAGCCTACAAACCACTTAGACATAAAAGCTATCACTTGGCTTGAAAACTTCTTAGGAAACTTTGAAGGTACAGTTATAGTTGTATCCCATGATAGACATTTCTTAAACATGGTTTGTACACAAATATGTGATGTTGACTTTGGAAAAATCAAATTATACGTTGGTAACTATGATTTCTGGTATGAATCAAGTCAACTTGCTCTTCAAATGGCTAAAGACCAAAACAAGAAAAAAGAAGAAAAAATTAAAGAACTTCAAAACTTCATTGCTAGATTCAGTGCTAATGCTTCTAAATCTAAGCAAGCTACTTCTCGTAAGAAGTTATTAGATAAGATTACTTTAGATGATATTCAACCTTCAAGCAGAAAATATCCTTTCGTTGGATTTAAGCCTGAAAGAGAAGTTGGAAACGACATTCTAGAGGTTAATGGAATATCAAAAACTGTTGATGGAGTTAAACTTCTAGACAATGTAAGTTTCAGAGTTAACAAAGATGATAAGATTGCCTTTGTCGGAAATGAAAGATCAATAACTACTTTATTTAAAATAATAAATGGAGAAATGGAACCAGATTCAGGAGATTATAAGTGGGGTGTAACTATAACTAATGCTTACTTCCCTAAAGATAACACTGAATTCTTTGAGAATTGCGAATTAAACTTAGTTGATTGGCTTAGACAATTCTCTGATGAAAAATCTGAATCTTACTTAAGAGGATTCTTAGGAAGAATGTTATTCTCAGGTGAAGAAGCTCTTAAACAAGCTTCTGTATTATCAGGAGGAGAAAAGGTTAGATGTATGCTTTCTAAATTAATGCTTAGCTCAGCTAACGTTTTAACTTTAGATCAACCAACTAACCACTTAGACTTAGAATCAATAACAGCAGTAAACAATGGTTTAGCAGATTATAAGAGCGTATTATTATTTGCTTGTCACGACCACCAATTTGTTGAAACTATAGCAAACAGAATCATAGAATTAACTCCAGAAGGAATTAAATTTGATAAAGTTTGCACATATGATGAATATTTAGAAACTAAGTAATAAAAAGAGCGTGTGTTGAAACTTTTATTTCAATACACGCTCTCTTAATTTTATACATTAGCATCACTTATGGTTTTAAACTCATACCCTTCTTCTTTATAATATTTTATTATTTCAGGTAATACTTTTACTGTCTTTTCTTTTCCAAAGGTATCATGCATAAGTAAAACTACTTGATTTTTTCCCCTTGATGTTCTTTTTACATAATCAATCATTTCATTTAAGGTATAAGGTTTTCCTTCTGCATCACCATTTAAAGCATTCCAATCTATACTTACTATTTTATTACTCTCTAAATTATTATTTAACTCTTCTAAATTTCTATCCTTATAATATACTCTACTATTATACCCTCCTGGCATTCTTAAAACATTTGTATCAAACTCAACACCAAGAACATCCCTCATTATATCATTTGTTCTTTTAAATTCATCCATAAAATAATTAACATCTGTTATATTTCCTGGATAAAGCTTTTTAAAATTGTGACTATAACTGTGATTGGCTATAGCATTCCCCTCTTCTATGGCTCTTTTTAAACTCTCCTTAGGTGCTTGTCCAGAGTCTAGTCTAGAACCTAACATAAAAAAAGTCCCCTTTACATTTTCATTTTTTAATATATCTAAAACTTGTTCTGTAAGTGGACTTGGTCCATCATCAAAGGTAAGAAAGACATATTTTTCATTTCCTTCATAAGAACCTTCTACCATTTTACTTACATCTTTTACATTAACAGCATAATTTTTACCATCAAAAGTAACATTTCTACCTGGAACAATATCTGTTGATTTATATTGTGGAAGCTCAACTGTAGCTTCTTCCATCACTAATTCTTTATTTTCACCTTCATCACCTGTATTGCCCTTAGCTACTTCAACTTTATGATTTAAAGCAATTCTTGTCCCTAAAAAGACTAAAGCAACTATAGCAATTAATACTACCCCAATTCTTCTTCGTATATATTTTTTCTCTAAATTCTTCTTTTTTCTTTTGCTCAAAGTCTCCTTACTCATAATACCTCCAAAACACAACTTAATTTATTTTATTATATAAAAATTTCACTTTTGAAATGGTAAGTTTTTTATTACAGAATAGTTTTATTTTATGTACTTTTTTAATATTAATATTAAGTTTTTAAATAACATATTTCTCTATACAAATAGTATACTCAAAAGAAAAATTTATATTATTTTATAAAAAAGTAACTCTATCCTTTTTTGCTTATTTAATGTAAATAAGTTATTAAATGAATAGAGTTAAATAAATTTAAAATTATTTATATTATTTTTTTCATAAACAATAATCTATACCATCTCTCTAACTATTTCATCAATTTCCTTTAAAGTTACTCTTAAGCTTTTTATATATGGCTTGTTATAATCTTTTTCCCAATAGCCATAGGAAGTTAATACAAAAGTTCCATCATCTAAAACTTCGTTTCCTGCATATCCACAATCTCCTGATTTTTCAGTAGGAGTAAAATCTTCCATAAGTCTTATTCTATATTGCCCTTCTCTATTATGAACTAAATCATCATAGGTTCCTACCCAAGCAACCCAGTGACCAGCTACCCAGTCATTTTTATCTCCTGTTTTCTTTGAATCTCTTATTATTTCTCTAAAAGTTATTAGTAGTCTTCCTGATATAGGATCATAAGTTGCTTTATGTCTTTCTCCCATTAAAGCTCCTTGAAGTTCTAAAGGCTCAGTCCAAGTTTCACCTTCATCATTGGAAAATGCAATCATAGAATTGTTTTTCTTACCTTGTGATCTAGCTATTAAAGCTAATTGATTTCCATCAGGAGAACGTAATACTTCAATTTCACATAACTGTGCAGTCTTTTCTATTAAGTTATGCTCTTCTAAAAGCCTAACTGGCTCTGTCCAAACCTCTTCTCCACTTTCATCAAAGCTTAAATAAGTTTTCCAGTTATTATAATTAAGATCATGAAAAATTCCAAGCCACTTATTATCCATATCTCCCTTTTTATTCTTAAGCCTAGTTAAACTAGCGTGAGCAACTATTCCTCCATATTTACCTGTAGGAAAATAATGTTTAAATTCACTCCATGTTTTTCCACAGTCATCTGAATATGAGGTTCTAAATCCCTTTTCTCCACCTCTTGGCATTCCAGATATCATTTCAATTCTACTTATACCATTTGGCTTCTTTATTTTATATATAATAGGAGTTTCCTCACTATTATTCCAGCTTACTGGTGTTTCTAATCTTTCACTCCAAGTTAATCCTGAATCCTCGCTTTTCTTAAGAACTATTGGTCCTACACCATGTCCCTTTGGATAAACAACATACATGGTTTTCTTATCATCCATTAGAACTGTTGATGGATGTCCTAAGTAAACTCCTTCTTCTTTATCAACTAAAACCTGTCTATCCTTATCCTTTGATAAATCTATAAAAGGAATATCATATCCAATTTTTACTTCTTGTTTACTTAATTCCTTTACTTCTTCTCTACTTAAGCATCTGTCATATAAATCTAAGTAATCTATATCCCCATGAAAATGCCTTATACCTTCTCCTTTATTATCTAAAGCTCTTCCTATATTCATAGAATTAAGTTCTGTAATCATACTAAGATTAATAGGACTCTTTAAATACCCTACTTCATTACCATCAACATATAGTTTTATTCCCCAATCTCCTAAGGACATAATTACTATGTGCCAAGAATTATCACCATATTTTTTTGCTGATTTTATATGACAAAGTAAATTATGATTTTCCCTTATATAAAGATTTAACTTTCCATCACTTAATCTTAAAACCAATTCACTAGAGTTTTTTGTTGAATTTAATATGCTAAATAAAGTTTTATCCCCACTATTTATATTGCTTCTAAATTTTATAACAATAGTAAATTCCTTTAGATTTTTAATCTTATTAATATCTTCACTTATATCTACAAATTCTTTTAAATCACTAAAAAATCTTTCTTTTACAGAATAACTTAAAACTCCATCTCCCTCTAAGGATTTACATATTTTTTTACCCCTCATTTGCCCCTCCTAAATCTCAAATTCAAATAACCATAATTTTTTCTACTTAGTATAATAAAGTACCCTTTAAATAATCTTCATAAAATATATACTTATAATAACATTAACTTGTTTATATTAATTTTTTATATACAAAATAACAATTTATTGTAACAAATTTTATTTTCTAATTATTTACAACCTAATTTTATATTATAAAAATAAAGAACCATATCAAACTCTAAAATAAAATTTATGACTCTTAAATAAATATATTTTTATCAGATTTTATAAATTTTATTAGGTAAATTTGATATGGTTTTTAAAATTTAATTAGTCAAATTTAAGACCACTTAAAAGATCAGCAAAAGGATTATTTACATCTTCATTTGCTTCCTTTTTCATCTTTTGCATTATTTTATTTACTTCTCTTTTATTTGTTTTGTTATTTTTCTCAAATCTCTTTTTAAATTGAGATTCTTTTTCTCTAAAGTTACAATTTACTCCCGGGCAAACATATATTTTACCTTCTCCATGTCCCCTAAGCTCTAGCTTTTTCTTACACTCAGGACATCTAGCATTAGTTATTCTAGATATATTTTCTCTATATCCACACTCTCTATCTTGGCAAACATTCATTGTTCCATTTTTGCCTTTTACCTCAAGCATATACTTACCACACTGAGGACATTTTTTCCCTGTTAAGTTATCATGATGAAATTTACTTTCTCCAAGCTTAACATCCTCAACTAAAGCAACAGTATAGTTTCTTATATCTTTTATAAATTTCTTAGAATCACCTTTTCCTTTACTTATTCTCTCTAACATCTCTTCCCAATTAGCTGTTAAAAGTGGTGACTTTAAATCCTTTGGTACTAAATCTATAAGTTGTTTTCCCTTAGAAGTTGGAATTATTTCCTTTCCTCTCTTTTCTATTACAAAGGAATTAAATAATTTTTCTATAATATCTGCTCTAGTTGCAACAGTACCAAGTCCTCCAGTTTCTCCTAAAGTCTTTGCTGAAGATTTATCTACTGATATAAATTTTTGAGGATTTTCCATAGCAGATAATAAAGTTCCTTCATTAAATCTTGCTGGTGGCTTTGTTTCTCCTTTTTTAACATTAACCTTAAGAACTTTAAATTCATCGCCCTCTTTTAATTTAGGAAGTTCTTGTTCTTTTATATCCTCTTCTCCCTCATCATCAACTTCTCTATCATAAAGCTTCTTCCATCCTTTAGCTTTAACTACTTTTCCCTTTGCAATTAATTTTTCTCCATTAACTTCACCAGTTAAAGTTGTTTGAATATATTCAAATGGAGGCATTAATACACTTAGAAATCTCTTAACTACAAGCTCATAAACTCTTCTCTCATCAGAACTTAAATTAGCTAGGTTTCCTTTTTCCTCCGTTGGAATTATAGCATGGTGATCAGAAACCTTATTGTCATCTACAAAACTTTTGTTTGCTTTTATAGGATTTTTTAATAAATCATTTGCTATAATTCTAAATTCTCCTGTAGCTACAGCTTTTAATCTTTCTGGAATAGTAGAAACTATGTCCTTTGAAATATATCTTGAATCAGTTCTTGGATATGTAAGAAGTTTATGGTTTTCATATAATCTTTGCATTATATTAAGGGTCTGTTTTGCTGAATATCCAAAAATTTTATTACAATCTCTTTGAAGCTCAGTTAAATCATATAGTTGAGGAGAAAATTTCTTTTTATTACTTTCATTTATATTAACTATTTTTCCTATTTTCTTCTCATTTAAATGGGCAACAACTTTTTCTTTAAAATCATTTTTAAATATTCTTGAATTATTATCCTTATTTATCCATGTGAAATTACATTTATCTGTTTCTATTAAAATAGTACTATACTCTTTTGGTTTAAAATTTTTAATATCCTCTTCTCTTTGAACTATCATTGCTAAGGTAGGTGATTGAACCCTTCCTGCTGAAAGCTGAGCATTATATTTACAAGTTAAAGCCCTAGTAACATTTAAACCAACTAACCAGTCAGCCTCTGCTCTACACTGGGCAGCCTTATACAAATTATCGTAATTTTCTCCTGGTTTAAGATTTTTAAATCCATCTAAGATAGCTTTATCTGTTTGAGAGGATATCCAAAGTCTCTTTATATGCTTTTTAACATGGGCTTTTTCTATTATCCAACGTGCTACGAGCTCCCCTTCTCTTCCAGCATCTGTGGCTATTATTATTTCATCTATATCTTTTCTTTCCATTTGCTTTTTAACTTCATAAAATTGCTTAGTGGCTTTTTTAATAACCTTAAGTTTCATATGCTTAGGAAGCATTGGAAGAGTTTCCATAGACCATGTTTTAAGCTTGTTATCATAATCTTCTGGAGATTGTAATTCTACTAAATGGCCTAAAGCCCAAGTTATTACATAATCCTTTCCTTCAATATAACTTCCTTTATTATTATTGCATTTTAAAACCTTGGCAATTTCTCTACCTACACTAGGTTTTTCTGCTAGTACTAATTTCTTCAATAAAATCATCCTTTCATGATACTACATATATGTAATATCTCTAATAATATACTACCTTAAATATATTTACTTAACAAATAAAATCCTATATTTTTATTAGGCCCATTTCTTTAGTTCATCATAAATCTCTAATTTTAAGTTTTTTAATTTAATCCAATCAAGTTTCTTTTGGGAATAAAATCTTAGCTTAAAATTACCAAGCTTTTTTCTTATTTGAAGTGGATTTGATGTTACTCTTATTTCTTCCATACTAGATCTTTTTATAAAAATTTGTCTTCTATTAAGAGATTTATAGCTAACATAATATAAATCCTTTCCAAAACCTATTTTAGTATTTTTATATAGCAAAGTTCTCTCAATAATAACTACAGGCACGCTTATTAAAAGAGGCCATATCTCATTAGTTAATAAAAAAAATCCTATACTAGAATATAGCGCAACTTGTATTGGAATTGTGAAAAATCTTCTTAAATCTTTCTTTTCTGGCCTGTACACTTTCCCTTCAAATATAAACTCAGGAATAAGGTTTTTTAATATATCTCTATATCCCTTTTCATTACATAAAGGAAATATAAGTTCATCTTCCTTAATACTATTTCCATATCCAACTACACAGCATTTTATAGTATAGAACTTAAATATTTGATTTATAATATTTTGCTCTATTTTTACTGCATGTATGCTTTCCATTGGAATTGAATAGCTTCTTCTTGTTATTAATCCATACTCAACTTTTAAATAATTATTATTCCTATATATTGTGAACTTATAATACTTAGATAATATTGCTAAGACAGAAAATATCAATACTATTAATAATAAAATACTAAATAAAAAAAGTGCTGATAAAAATATTGCTAATATTGTATCTCTAGATATTACATTTTCCTCAATAACATTCTTGAAAAAACTGATTAATTCTTGATTTAATCCCTTGTATATCTTACTCATAAAATGTATGCTTGAATATAAAACCCCTATTCCTAATAATATGTTGTTTCTAAGCATTGAAAGTAAAATCAAATGAACAGCTGATATGTTATAGACTAAGGTTTGATTTATTTCTCTTTCATCATGTATTAAATTCCTCATCCTATAACTTAAGTTTCCATAAAGGGATTCTAAATCTTTCTTTTTTAATACCATTATTATTTCTGCATTTTTCTTTGAAGAAGGATATACACTATCAATCTTTATCTTTCTAAGCTTAAAAATTCTATAGATTATATTTCTTTCAAGCTCTATTAAGGATATGCTCCTTAAGGGAATCACCATTTCTTCCTTAAGTAGAGCCCCTTCTCTGTATATTAAAAAATTTTCTTCAATTAAAATACTTGTATTAAACCATTTCACCACAGAAAAAATTAAAATTAACACTATAGAAATAGAGGTTATTTCCACAATATAATCATTGAATTTCAAAGCTAAAAATATTATTACTGGCCAAGTATTTTTCATAAGCTTAAAAAAGGTTATAAAAATTTTACACCAATGATTTTTTTTATAAAAATTCATTTTTCACCCCTAAACTCTCTCCTGAACTATATAATTGAAAAATTCTACCTGCTCCTTATTAATTGCTGGAATACTAACTTTCCCTCCGGCAGTATAAATATTTATGCTCTTTATTCTTAAAATCATATCTATTGGATTTTCGCATACATTTATGTATTTTATATTATTCCTTTTTATACATATATACCTTTTAAATAACACTCCATATCTAATCTCAATAAAATCACTAAATATAAAATAAGACCACGTAAAATACTTAATTATTGGACATATTAATACTGATATAATAAATATAACTGTAATTAATAATTGTAAAACCCATAAAGTATTATCCATAATTCCATTTAATTGGTTAAAGCTACTAAAACTTTTTAATCTATAAAATCCTAAGCTTAAACCTAAATATAAAAGTGAAAAAATTAAAAATCTAAGAATAATAGATTTAACAATAAATAATTTACTTAATTTATATTTCATTAACTCCTCCTTTAATAAAAAAAACCTATAAGAAAACCATTCTTATAGGCTACCCTCCTCATACTAAAACTTTCCCTAGTATTAAATATTTTACCACATTATAATACTTATTTAAATCATTATATATTCCCATATTTTCAAAGTTACTTTACCTTATATTTATTTAAATTAATTTCCTTTTTAAGTTCAGGTAAAATAAAATTTATCAATTCTTCTTTATTATTCTTTTCCACAATACTTTTTAATTCTTCATAATTATCAAGAATTATTTCTATTATTGACTTTATCCAAATTACCACTTTCTTTTCAGAGGTAACTGTGCAATCATAAGAAATTACTAAATTTAATTTTTCATAAAAGAATTCAACCTTATTTATTTCCTTCATTGTCATTATTGCTTCTTTAATAAGCTCTTCATATTCACAGTTATTTCTTAATCCTCTTAATATTAAATCATTCTTTAATGTAACTTTTCCCCTTTTACTATCAACTACCTTTATATTTGAAGCCATTTTTATTGCACACCTTTTTAAATCAAGCATATTTTTCTCCCTAAATAATATTCCTTATCTAAAGCTTATGATTAATTCCACTTTAAAATTCCCCCTAAAAATAATACAAAATTTAAAAGAGAGCTTACCAAGATAGCTTTAAATAAAACTTACAAACTTATTAGGAAGATTAAATCTTTACCTTGTTTGTAAGTTTTATTAAAGTTCTCTTAATATACTCTCTTTTTTAAAATTAGTTATTTACTTTTCTCTTGTCTTATAGGTAATGTGATTATAAAAGTACTTCCTTTATTAAGTTCACTTTCTACTCTTATTGTACCATGGTGAAGTTCTATTATACTTTTTACCAATGTTAAGCCTATACCACTACTTCTATATTGTTTTTTAGATATGCTATCAGCTTGTACAAATCTATCAAATATAATCTTTTGTTGCTCCTTAGATATTCCAACTCCAGTATCTTTTATAGCAATTTCTACAGTTTCATTTTCACACTCTCTTATGAAAACTTCAATTGTACCATATCCATGAGTATATTTTATAGCATTAGATAAAAGGTTTATAACACATCTTTCAATCTCATTTTTATCACATTCTACATCTAATTCTTCTATTTCAGGATCTATTATAATATCTAAATTATTTTCTTCAATATAAGCTTTTAAACTTAAAGCCGTATCCTCAACTAAAGAAACTATATCCTGCTTTTCTATATTCAATTTATATGCACCTGACTCTATTTTAGATGAATCTATTATATCATTTATTATCTTAAGCAAATGATCAGCATTATTTCTAAGAGTATTAGTATAATCTTCCACTTGATATTTTCCTAAGCAATCTTCCTTATTCTTTAGTTTTATTAGCTGTACTGTAGCTAATATCACATTTAATGGAGTTCTAAGCTCATGTGAAAGATTTACGAAATAATCATTTTTGAATTTTTGCCTTTTTATCATCTCATCTTTAAGATCCGCTGCTTCTTTATAAAGCTTCTCTTTTTCTATATAAAGTTTTTCTTTTTCCTTAGCCTCTTTTTTAAGTTGCTCAGCTCTTTTCTTAACAGTTTTCTCTAAGGCAGTTACATAACTCCACATTAAGAAAATAACTATTACTGCACTTGAAAAATATATTAAATAAGCCGTTGGTGTACGCCATGGTGGTGGCGCAATCTTTAAGTCTAGAGCAGTCACTGGAGTTAAATCTCCATGGTTATCCCTGGCTCTAATTAAAACCTTATATGTTCCAGAATCTAAGGTAGCATAATTAGCATTATTTCTTTTATTAGCAAAAGTCCACTCTTCATCAACACCTTCTAACTTATACTCATAAGTAGTTTTTGTTGTATTTAAATAATCTGGCAAAAAGAAATCAATGGATATATTATTTTCATTATATTTTAAGCTAAGAGTTCCCCCATAGTATGGATAAGTTTTATTATTAACCTTAATTTCATCTATTACTACTTTGCTCTTATTTCTATTGTCTGATAATTTTAAAACGTCCTTAGGATAAAATGCAGTTACCCCATTTATTCCACCAAAAAACATTTCTCCATCTTTACTTTTAAAATAAGATCTGCCGTTAAACTCATTACTTTGTAGCCCATCCATGGCAGTATAATTTATAAACTTATTTGTTTTTTGATCAAATCTAGATAGACCATCATTTGTACTTATCCAAAGATTGTCTTCTTCGTCTATAAGTATTCCATATATAAAATTATTAGCTAATCCATTTACAACAGTATAGTTAGTAAATTTATCAGTTTTAGGATCTAGTTTACTTAATCCCGCTTCAGTTCCAATCCAAACATTTCCCTTTGAATCTTTTTCTAAGCAACGCACTCCATTATTTATAAGACTATTGCTATCAAAACTATTATTTAAATAGCTTTTTAGTACGCCCTTATCCTTATCAAACTTTACTACACCACCATCAATACCTATAGTAATCCATAAAAATCCCTCTTCATCTTGTGAAATACTTGTTACAGCATTCTCAACTATACCTACAGCCTTAAAAACATTGGAATAATCAGTGAAAGTTCCTGTTTTATCATCATAGGATTGTAATCCACCTCTTGCTCCTATCCACAATAATCCATCCTTGTCCACAAAAACATTTCTAGCATCCATTTTATTTCGTTCTCTCATATTATCTGGATACTTTAATCTTTCAACATTTCCACTTTTTTTATTTATCTTGTTAACTCCACCTTGAGTTGCAACCCACAAATTATCTTTATCAGCTTCACATATTTGCCAAACTACATTACTACTTAAGGTATTTTCATCACTATTATTACTATAAAAATTTGTAACTTCCCCAGTCATAGTATTTAATTTATTCAATCCTGCTGAGTTAGTTCCAAGCCATAACATTCCATCAGAATCTTTATAAATTCCACTCATACTATTATCACTAATAGTATTTTCCTTATCAGGCTCTCTTCTATAATGCTTAAAAGGCTGCTTAGGATTTAATAAACTTATTCCATTATAAGTACCAAACCAAAGCAATCCACTTCTATCTTCATATGCAGTTAATACATTATCGTTAACTAAACTAGTATCATCATAATACCTGCTTTCAAAAAGATGCATTTTTTTATTTTCTTTATTATATTCTAATAATCCATTTTGAGTTGATATCCATAAATTATTATATTTATCTTCATAAATGGCATTTACACTATCTGGAGATATTTTAAAAGACTCTAATTCTTTATCAAAATAAGTAATATCTTTATAATTGCTTGATACTAACATAATATGATTATCTGTTACTATCCATATATTATCATCTCTATCTCTATAAATATTAGAAATTGCCGAATTATCATTATCTAATATATCATTTATAGGTTGAATCTCCTTAGTCTTTGTATTAATTACACTTAAACCTTCGCTTGTTCCAACCCATACATTTCCGTATTTATCCTCACATAAAGAAGTAACTACATTGCTTTTTAATCCCTTAGGTTCTGTATCTTTAAAAATTTGATACATATCACCTGTTTTAGGATTATAAATATTTAACCCTTTTCTAGTAGCTATCCAAATAGTTCCATCACTATGCTTTAATATATCCCATATATTATTATTTGATAGCTTGCTTTTTCCCTCTTCATCCTCAAACATTCTACTTACTTCATTTGTTATTACATTTATTTTGCTTATACCCTTGCTAGTTCCAACAAGAATATTATCATTGTCATATTCTATTAGAGCTGATATAAAACTTGAATTAATACTCTTTTTATCATTTACTAATTCTCTAAAAATAACAAACTCATGTCCATTGTATTTATTTAATCCATCTGATGTCCCAAACCACATATACCCTTTATTATCTTGAATTATCTTATTTACAGTAGATTGGGATAATCCGTCCTTTAATGTTAAATTGTTGAATCTTACTTCTGATTCTCCTAAAGCAAAAACATTTTTGCCTTGAATTAGTATTAGTATTAAGGAGAGAAAAGCATATCTTATAACTAATTTTTTTATATTCAATTTTATTACCTCTCTAAAACTAAAATAACAATTTAATTTTCTCAAAAAACAAGAATATTGTCAAACAATGTCACATCAAATTTAATATTTTATCCTAGTAATATTTATATCTCTCAAAAAATTTTCCATATTATATAATATTAATATCTCATCAAAATTCGTATTTTTCATATATTCACTTACTTTCCATGAAAAACTCCTAAGATCAACCGCATGAATTTCCTGAAAGTTTTTACTTAAAAATGGAATCATAGAATTAGCAAAGGAATCTTTAAATATCAATAATTTTTTTCCTAACTTTATATTTTTATTTTCTATAATAGTAAGTCCATTATTTCCTCTAATAAATACTGAGTACTTATCCCTAGTATTTAACTTATCATAATCATATAAACTTTCAAAAATTTTCTCCTGTATATTCATAGTAATATTATCTATATCATAATAAGTTAAAATATCACTTTCTGCACTGAAAAGTTTAGCCTTTGAAAAATATGTTCCATAAAATCCTGTAGCTTCATTCTTTTTTAAACTATTTAAATCAATAGGTTTTTCTCCTAAGCTTTCAATATAAGCTTTATATGCTAAATATGCCCCATAACTTGTCCAATGGTGATCAGTTTTATAATATATATATTCCTCTTTATTTTTCTTAAATAAACTCACTAAATCTATATTTCTATCTTTAGAATTTGCCCTATAAACTTCATTTATAAGATTCTCTTGATTTAAAAGGTTTATTCCCCATGGAATATATTCTTCATAAATGGTATATGAATTTGGAACTATCATAGTAGTAACCTTGCCCTCATATATATCAATAAATCTATTTATGGAATTTATGTTATTTTTAAATCTCTCCTTATCATAAGAAATATTCTTTTCAAACATATAGTTTTCTTTTCCATAAATTATATTGTTATTTTCTAACTTTCCTAAGGTGTACTCACTTATGGATTTTAAGTTTATCCACTGATTTCTAAAAATAAAATTATCATTTATATACTCTTCATATTTATCTCTGTATTTTCCCTCTACAAAAGAACTTATTGAAAATATAGGTTTCCTTGCAAGATTCCTATTTTCTAATTCTGAAAAACTATTACCTTTCTTTACAATATCGAAAAAGGTTAAAATCATTATAAAAGAAAAAAACATATAAACAATTGGATGCTTTTTCATAAAATATTTCCTTTCTAAAATCTAAAATAAAGAAATGGATTATAAGTAGAATCCACTAAATATGCTACTGATAATATAAACACCATCATTAATACTAAGCATTCTAAAGATTTATTTTTCTTTATGAATCTCTCATAAATATTATTTATTAACTTTGTAGATCCTAAAATAGCTATTATAATAACTAAAAAATAGTTTCTTAAATAATAAATAAAATCTAAAGAAAAATTCATTCTAAATAAATACTTTATACTAAGTAAATCCTCAAAGGAAAAAAGTGCCCACCCAAAAACTATAAAAACTATTGCATATATATGAGAAAAAATCTTATATTTATTTAAATAATTCATTAAAAAAACTTTTTCTATAACAATAAGAAAGAAAAAATATAATCCCCATATTATAAAATTATATTTTGCTCCATGCCAAAAACCAGTTAAAAACCATACAATAAAAAGATTTAATATTGTCCTATTTTTCCCTAATCTATTCCCTCCCATAGGAATATAAACATATTCCTTAAACCAAGCGCCAAGGGTAATATGCCATCTCCTCCAAAACTCAGTAATACTTCTTGATATATATGGGAAATTAAAATTTTCAGGAAAATCAAATCCAAGCATCTTTCCAAGTCCTATGGCCATAGAGGAATATCCACTAAAATCAAAATAAATCTGAAAAGAAAATGCTATTACACCAAGCCATAATAAAGGAGTTGACACGTAACTTATTCCAAGTTCTTGAATCTCATTCCATAGAAGACCTATATTATTAGCTATTAAAACCTTCTTGCCCATTCCTATTATAAATTCAGTAATTCCTTCTTCAACTTGATTAACTTTAATTTTCCTATTTTTAAGTTCATTTTTTATGTCTGAATATTTTACTATGGGACCTGCTATAAGCTGTGGAAAAAGACATACATAAGCCCCAAAGTTTATTATATTTCTTTCAGCCTTTATCTTTCCTCTATATACATCAATGGTATATGACATAGTCTGAAAGGTATAAAAACTTATTCCTAGAGGTAAGGTTAAATATATTAATGATAAAGAAGTCCCAAGAACTAAATTTATATTTTCAATAAAGAAATTCAAATATTTAAATAATATGAGCATACCTAAATTAAATATAAGAGAGCAAAATAAAAGTACCTTAGTGATTATTTTTTTCTTCTTATATTTTTCAATAAAAATACTTATTGAATAATCTACTCCTATGGATAAAAGCATTATAATAAAATACTTTGGTTCTCCCCATGAGTAAAATACTAAACTTAATATTAATAGAGATAAATTTTTAAATTTATTTGGAGTTAGGTAGTATATTATAAACATTATTGGTAAAAATCTAAATATAAACATAATACTGCTAAATACCATTTTAAATATCCTCAAAATTCAATTTTATATTTCTAAGAGACTTTAATAGTCTCTTTTTTATTATCTTTCTCTCTAAATACCTTCTAATCTAAAATATGTATTTTAAAATAATAAATAAATTAGTTAAACTTGCTAATACTTACAGAAAAATATAAAAATTTCCCCTTTCCCTAAGCATAGCAAGTTTAAAAATCAAACTATTAATTTATTATTTCTTTAAATAGGAATTAACCTTTATTTGAATTCCCCTTCGTATATCTTATTTGCTTCTTCTAATTGGTCTTGTGGTAATATAAATAGTGAAACATAATTTCCCTTAACCTTAACCTCTGAAGACTCTGCAATCTCTTTTTCCTCTGGATAAAAAGCTTTTCCAATCTTATCTTCTAGAACCTTATCTAAAGACGCTTTTACTGATTCTACTTTTCCCTCCTTAGCTTTTGCAATAATAATTAAGGCATTTCCTGGTGATCTTCCAGTCTCAGAAATTCCATATTCCTCTACATCATCTAAATTTAAATGATAAAGTTCCTTAGCCATTTGATCATCTACAGGCATAGGCATTATAACCATGCCAGCATCTACAAGTTTATTTGTCATATCTGAAGCACTCATAGACATTTTTATATCACTTTGTTCAACATTTGTTCCATTATTATCTTTAGCTCCACAAGAGGTTAATGTAGCCCCTATCATAACTGAGGCTAAGACACTTATTAAAAACTTTTTCATCCCTATATTCACTCCCTAACATACATATTTATTATGTTAAAGCTATTATATCCTATAACCTAATCCCCTCCAATAATTTTGGAATATTGTTAATCCTTTAGTAACTTTTAAAGATTATTTTTTATAATTAAATAATTTTCTTCTAAAATCATCTTAATTAAAATCAAATTAATAATAGATAAAAACTACTATTTAAATAAAAAAAGCATCAAAAGAAATGGATTCTTTGATGCCTTAAAATATATATTTAATTATCTTTTTTTATATACCTTTTTAGGTAAATTGCTTTTCTTTTTACTATTGTTTTTATTTGAAGGAACCTTTTTTACCTCTGTTTCATGTATCTTTCCTTCATATAAATAAACTCTAGGAATTTTTATTTTTAATTGTCTTTCACATTTTACTATTATTTTTTCTTCTTTATAATCTGCTAAAGAGTATGCAAAGCCTTTTTCTCCAGCTCTTCCTACACGTCCTACCCTATGTAAGTAGTTTTGAGAATTCATAGGAATATCTAAGTTAACTATATGTGTAGCTCCCTTAATATCTAGCCCTCTAGCTGATACATCTGAAGTTATTAAAACCTTGGCTTTTCCACTTCTAAAATCTTGAAGTGCCTTCTTTCTCTCCATTTTATTATCACTTCCATGAAGAGAAACTGCCTCTATTTTATTATATTTTAACTTTTGAATTACATTATGTACATTATAGCTATTATTTATAAAAACTATTATTTTTTTCTCATCCCCTATAGCATGTATAAGCTTTCTTAAAAAGTCTATTTTATCTCTTAATTCTACTTGAAAATATCCATGTTCTATATTTTCATTAACCTTGTTTGCAGCTTTTGCTTGAATAAGCTCACTAGTTCCTATTAATTCATCTGCAGTTTCTAAGGCTTTTTCATTCATTGTAGCTGAGAATATAAGCTTTTGAGTATCCCTTGGACAAGATTTAACAACACTTTTCACATCTTTTATGTTTATAAAATCTAATAGTTTATCACCTTCGTCAATAACTATTGTTTTTATAGTATTAGTTGTTATTTTTTTCTTATTTATAAGCTCTAAAATTCTCCCTGTAGTTCCAACAAGTATATGAGGCTTATTTTTAAGCTTCTCCATTTGTCTCTTTATATTTCCGCTTCCAACTAAAGTTGTTGAAGTTATCTTTTTTCCAAGTCCTCTTTTAAGATCATTTAAAACATTGTTTATCTGAACTCCTAATTCATGAGTTGGTGAAAGAATAATAGCTTGCATCTCATTTTTTGAATCATCAATCTTTTCTATTATAGGAAGTAAATATGCTAAAGTTTTTCCTGTTCCTGTTTCAGCTTTTCCTATTACATTTTTACCTTTTAAAATTTCAGGTATAGCTTTTTCCTGAATATCTGTTGGCTCCTCTATTCCTAATCCTACTAAAGATTTTAAAACCTCTTCACTTAATCCTAACTTTAAAAATTTATCCATTAGCATCCCATCCTTCTTTAACTCTAAAGTTTAATCTTATTGTTTTTTAATATATTCTCACAAAGAGTTTCAAAATGAGAAGTATCTACGCCTTCCTTCTTCAACTTAGAAAGTCTTAAATTTATTCTTTCTAAAGTTTCCTTACCTTCTCTTTTATCTCTTTTTTTGATACATGTATTAAAATAATCAACTAAATAATCTATTTTTATAACTTCATTAGCTAAGTCTTCTCTATCTTCATTTATAAGTTCTATCAATAAAGAATATACCTTAGGAGAAGTTGAATTTCTATGCATTTTTAAGAAATCATTATTTCTACTAGTTATCTTTGCCATACTTATTTTCCTTTCTAAATAAATTATGATTTAACATAAATTATTGACATAACATCCTTTAATATATCATAAGTAAAAAGAAAAAAACAGAAGAAACTATATGAAAATAAACTTTAAATAAAACTTATTAATATATTTTACTAATTACTAGATAAATCTATAAGCTTTATTTTTAAAGATTCAATATAGTTTCTTCTTAAAACAATAATATTCTCTATTTTATTATTCTATAAAGTTTAGCTTTAATTTAAATATCAAACTTTATAAAATATATAATACTTAAAATAACAACTATTTTAAAAGTATTTCTTATATAATACCATGGTCTAACATAGCATCTGCAACCTTTTTAAATCCTGCAATATTAGCTCCAACTATTAGATTTCCATCATGACCATATTCAGAAGCTGCATTTCTAGAATTATAGTATATATTTTTCATTATGTCTTTAAGTTTTGCATCAACCTCTTCAAAAGTCCAAGACATTCTTAAACTATTTTGACTCATTTCTAAAGCTGATGTTGCTACTCCACCTGCATTGGCAGCTTTTGCTGGTGCAAATAAAATTTTATTATCCACAAAAAGTTTTTGAGCTTCTAAAGTTGAAGGCATATTTGCTCCTTCTCCTACAGCAATTACTCCATTATCAATTAAAGTTTTTGCACTGCTTTTATCTATTTCATTTTGAGTAGCACAAGGAAGTGCTATATCACATTTAACATTCCAAATTCCTCTGCATCCCTCAGTAAACTTAGCAGTTTTAACATAATTTACATATTCAGAAATTCTTCCTCTTTTTACTTCTTTGATTTCTTTTACAACCTCTAAATCTATTCCATTTTCATCATATACATAACCTGATGAATCTGAAAGTGCAACAACCTTTCCTCCAAGCTCTTGAACTTTTTCAGTGGCATATATTGCAACATTTCCTGAACCTGAGATTACAACAGTTTTTCCTTCTATTGTTTGACCGTTATCTCTTAACATTTCATCTACAAAATATACTAAACCATATCCAGTTGCTTCTTTTCTAGCTAAGCTACCACCATAAGTTAATCCCTTACCAGTTAAAACTCCCGCATCTACTGAATTTTTAAGTTTTTTATATTGACCAAACATATAGCCTATTTCTCTTCCTCCAACCCCAATATCTCCTGCAGGAACATCTGTATTAGGTCCTATATGTCTATAAAGTTCACTCATAAAGCTTTGGCAAAATCTCATTATCTCTCTATCTGATTTTCCCTTAGGATCAAAGTTAGATCCTCCTTTTCCTCCTCCAATAGGAAGAGTAGTTAAAGAATTCTTAAATATTTGCTCAAATCCTAAAAATTTTATTATGCTTAAATTAACTGAAGGATGGAATCTTAATCCTCCCTTATATGGTCCTATAGCACTATTAAATTGTACTCTATATCCTCTGTTAACTCTTACATTTCCAGCATCGTCAACCCAAGGAACTCTAAACATTATAACTCTCTCTGGTTCAACAATTCTTTCTAATATTCCCTCTTCCATATACTTAGGATTCTTTTCTAAGACAGGTACTAAAGAGTATAACACTTCTTCTGCAGCAGCTAAGAACTCACTTTCTCCAGGGTTATTTTTCTTTAAATCTTCCATTAAATTATCTACATATTTTTTTACTTCCATTTTAATGCCCCCTTTTTTATGTTCACTATAGCTTTTACATTGACTATATTATTTAAAAGTTATAGCTTTAAGCTAATATTCTAGGAAAATATTTTCTTAATTAAATCTTATTTTATATTATAGCATAAAGTACCATTTATTAAATAATAATCTTTAATATTTAATAAATTGATAATTTTAACAAGACTTATATTATAAATAAATATTTTTAACATTAAAAATATTTATAAACCTTCTTTTTTTCAAAATTATTATACATAACTAACTATAGATACCAAGTCACTTTAATCATAATAACATTTTTTTATTACAATTTATTATTATTAATTTTTAAGATATTATACTAAAATTTTAGTTATTTAAATTCCAATATAGTATTATTTTTATATCTGCTTACTTAATTACATAAAACTTATTTATACTTTTAATTTAATCTTAAAAATAAAAAAGGTAACTTTATTTAATAAAGCTACCTTTTTTTATTATCTAATAACCTTTTGTGGATTTGAAAAAAAGAATAAATCAAGCATTTTTTGATCTATTAAAACTTCATATGCAACCATTTTAGTTTCCCATCTAACTACAATTACATAAACCTTTTTTCCTTCTTGAATATTGTTATAACATTTCTTTACTTTTACATTAGAATATCTATTTAATTCACTATTTCCTAAAGGTGCAATAATTTCAACCTCTCTTAAATTTATGTTACCCTTTACTTTTCTTCTAACTCTCTCATAAATAGCACTTATTTCAAGTTCTCCATCAGTAAATTCATAGTCATATTCAACCATTGTTAACCTTTTAGCTATAAAAAGAGGCAAACATATTAATATTAAAAATATCAAAGCAGGTATTAGCCCTGTAAAAATAAATATTCCTGCTGCTAAAAACAAGGAAATAATCATAGCTGGCACTATCATCTTATGTAGATTTGATTCTTCGCCACTTATACTTAATTCATAAAACTTCTCCATACCCGTCTCCCTTTTCCATTTGCTTTTTCTTTCATTATATCATAAATTTCTTTTCAATTTTATATACTAAACCTAGTAATAAATATTAATTTTTTGTATTATTTTAATATTTATATCATTTAAACTTAACATTAAAATAATTTTAATTTGCAATTTTTAAATTTTAATCTTTCATTTTTTAAAATAAAATGATAAAATTAAAAAGTATTAAATTTTGATAGGAGTGTTAAACTATGGATAAAAAGACAGCTATTGATTGGAATAATCTAGGCTTCTCTTATATGAAAACAGATTATCGTTACATATCTCACTATAAAGATGGTAAATGGGATGAAGGAAAATTAGTTACAGACAACAAATTAAGCATAAGTGAAGCTTCAACTGCCCTTCACTATGGCCAACAATGTTTTGAAGGTTTAAAAGCTTATAGAACAAAGGATGGAAAGATTCAACTTTTTAGAGTAGATGAAAATGCTAAGAGAATGAATAAATCATGTGATAAACTTTTAATGCCTGAAATACCAGTTGAAAAATTCATAGATGCTTGTATGCAAGTTGTCAAGGCTAATGAAAGATTTGTACCTCCATACGGTACTGGTGCAACTCTTTATATAAGACCTTTCATGATAGGTGTTGGTGATAATATAGGTGTTAAATCTGCTCCTGAATTTATATTTTCAGTATTCTGCCTTCCAGTTGGTGCTTATTTTAAAGGTGGAATGAAGCCTGTAAACTTTATGATTGCAGATTATGATAGAGCTGCTCCTAAAGGAACTGGTGCCGCTAAAGTTGGTGGAAATTACGCAGCAAGCTTAAAGGCTCATGAAATAGCTGCAAAAAAAGGATTTGCTGATTGTATATATTTAGACCCAGCAACTCACACTAAAATTGAGGAAGTTGGAGCTGCAAACTTCTTTGGAATAACAAAGAAAGGTGAGTTTGTTACTCCATATTCAGAATCAATTTTACCAAGTATAACAAAATACTCTTTAATGCAAATAGCTAAAGATTATTTAAAAATGCCTGTATCAGAAAGAGATGTTTTAATAGATAACTTAGATGAATTCGCTGAGGCTGGCGCTTGTGGTACAGCCGCTGTAATAACTCCAATAGGAGGAATAGAATATAAGAATAAACTTCATGTTTTCCATAGCGAAACTGAAGTTGGTCCTATTACTAAAAAACTTTATGATCTTTTATCTGGAATGCAATTTGGAGATGTAGAAGCTCCTGAAGGATGGATATTTGAAGTTAAATAATACATAAAAAAGAGAGTGAGTAGTAAACTCCTCTCTTTTTCTCTTAATTAAGAAAACTTTCTTTTATTTCTCTTAGTAATTCTTTATAATTATCACCAGAATCTATTATCCTAAAAGTTTCATCATTAACCTTAATAAATTCTTCACTTAATGATAAGCTTATATAATCATCTCCCATATATATATTATACTCATTTAAAATCACTGGATTTTTAAAAGGTTTAACTATTTTTATTTCCTTAATATCATCATATATATTTGCTATATCATTTTCATCTTCTATTTTATAACTATTAAATTCCGAATCATTTTTCTTTTCTGTAACAACTATATATTCTGGATTTTCTATTAACATATTAAATGCAGCCTCTAGTTTAATAGGCATAAAGAAATATGAACAAATAATAACTGATATTGTTATAAAGAAAGTAATAACTAATTTATTAAGAAGCTTCATATATTCCCTCAAAATTAATTGCTTACTTTAATACTATTCCCCTTACATCTAAATTATGCTTTTTAGCTAAATCTCTATATATTTCTAGCATATTATTTTCCTCAAAAAACATAGGAAAACTCAAATTATAATTTCCCCATATAGTCATAGGCTTTTCCATAAAATATATGGTGCAAAAGAATAATTCTCTAGTATTTAATCTAGTTATAAAGGACATTAAGTCTTTATTATGAAGCTCAAAATAAACACTTTTTATTTCCTGTTTATTGATATTATCTATCAAAATATTTTTATCCCTTTCATCTAACCCCTCTAAAAGCCTTGCTAAACTCTCATCTTCTAAGTTTTTTATGTATAAGTCTATTATTACTTTTCCCTTATTAAGCTCTAATGCTTCATTAAAGAAATTAATAAAACATCCCTCTTTTATTTTAAAAGAATCATTATCCCCATTATATTCTAAAAGCCCGTTTGAATATCTATCAAATCCATCTAATATATTATTAAATCTTATTTTTATTTTATTTTTAAATTCATCTTCACTTATAGATTTTAAGATTTGACTCAAAAATAACACTCCTTCACTTAACTTATTATGATTATTATACACAAAGCTTATTTTATTTGGCTATATTATTGAAAATTTATCTCTTAAATCATATTTTAATACATATAACAAATTGTTTAATGAAATACTAAAGTTATTATTTATTACAAAATATGTTGAGGTGATTTTACTGTGTTTAAACATTTTAAGAAAAACGCACTTATTATTTTTTTATTATTAAGTATTTTTACTAGCTTTTTTATTAGTAATACTTTAGTTGTTTCAGCAGAAGATAATGATGTACATTTAGTTTTAGATACTAAAAATATTAATAATCTTCCAAATAATTTTAGAACAACATCTGATTTAGAAAGATTAAAAAACCTATCTAATATTAATATGAAAGGTTTAGATACTCTCAATATTTCAGGAAGTCAACAATTTTCTCCTAATAACCTTTCACTTTTAGTTACTTCAATTAAAACCACTTTACCTATAACAATTGTAGATTTAAGGCAAGAATCTCATGGATTTATTAATGAATATCCTGTTAGTTGGAAAGGCGAAAAAAATAATGCCAACTTAGGTTTAACCAGAACAGAAGTTATTGATACTGAAAGAAAGCTTTTAAACAGTATTACCTTAGGAACTCCAATACAATTTTTTAATGACCCTAAGCTAACTGTTATCCCCGAGAAAGTTCTTTCTGAAAATCAATTAGTAAAAGCTAATTCTATGAATTATGTTAGAATTCCAGTAACTGATGGGAAGCTTCCTACTTACGAAATGGTAGATTTTTTTGTTCAATATGTAAATTCAATGCCAAAAGATTCATGGCTACATTTCCATTGTAAGGAAGGAATAGGAAGAACAACAACTTTTATGATTATGTATGATATAATGAAAAACTATAATAATGCTACTCTTGATGAAATAATAAATAGACAATTAACTCTCTCTGGAATCAAGGAAAAATCTATACTTTCCTTCCCTTCAAAAGAGCGTTTAGACTTCTTTACTAAATTTTATGAATATGTAAAAGAACAAAATAATGATTTTAAGATTAGTTGGAGTCAATGGCTTAATAAAAATAATTTTCCTCTAATCACTATCCGCTAAATATATAAATATTATTTAAAGAAAAAGGATGTATTAAAATAATTAATAAATAAAACTTATAAGGTATTTTTTATTATCTATAAGTTTTATGTTTAACTTTTAATACATCCTTTTCTTATTCTATTCTTCTTTTAAGAAGCTATATTGAGCACAATACAGATTATAATAATATCCTTTTCTATTTAATAACTCTTCATGAGTTCCATCTTCAACAATTTTTCCATGGGAAAGAACAAATATTTTATCACAATCTCTTATGGTAGAAAGTCTATGTGCTATAACTATAGAAGTTCTTCCTTCCATTAGTTTCTTTATTCCTTCTTGAACTAGCCTTTCTGTTTCAGTATCAATATTAGCAGTTGCTTCATCTAATATAAGTATTCTTGGATCTGAAATTAAGGCCCTAGCAAATGCTATTAACTGCCTTTGTCCTAATGAAAGTCTTGATCCTCTTTCATTAACATTTGTATTATATCCCTCTTCAAGTTTTTCTATAAAGTTATGAGCATTTACAGCCTTTGCAGCTTGGATTATTTCCTCATCAGTAGCATCTAATTTCCCATAGCGTATGTTCTCCTTAATAGAAGAAGCAAAAAGAAATGAATCTTGAAGCATTATTCCCATCTGACTTCTAAGACTTTCTACATCTACAGTACTTATATCAATACCATCTATAAATATTTTTCCTTTAGTTGGCTCATAAAATCTACTTATAAGGTTTGTTATTGTAGTTTTTCCAGCTCCTGTTTCTCCAACTAAGGCTATTTTTTCTCCTGGATTTAAGGTGAATGTTACATCTTTTAATGCATGATTTCCATCATTATCATAGGAAAAAGTAACATCTTCAAAATGAATTTCTCCTTTTATCTTTGGAAGTTTTTCTTCTGCCTTATTATTTACCATGTGGTTCTTAGTATCCATAATATCAAAAATTCTTTCTGCTGCTGAAAGATTAGTAACAAAAGCATTATAAAAGGCTGATAAGTTCATTATAGGTCTCCAAAGCATTTCAATATACATTATGAAGGCCATTAAGGTTCCTAAAGATAAATTTCCACCTCTTGTTAATTTATACCCTGCAAATAATACTATTGCAATTCCAAAACCTCTGCATATATCCACTGTAGGCCAAAAATAATCTTGAAGCCTAACTGCATGTAAAAAACCACCTGCATGTCCTTCTAGATGATTTTCAAATTTTTCTCTTGAATACTCTTCTCTATTAAATCCTTGAACCACTTTCATTCCTGAAAATGCTTCATGGGTATAACCTAAAAGAGCTGATCTATTTTCCCTAAAAACTCTCCACCTTTTATTTGATTTTATTTCTATAAAAAACATTCCCGCAAAAAGAAATGGTAAAACTGTTAAACAAACCAAAGTAAGACTTGGATCCATTAAAAACATCATAAAAATTACTAGTAAAATTGTAAAAAGGTTTGGTATTAAATTAACAATACTATGATTTAACAAGTTATTTAATGCATTAACATCACCAACTACCCTTGATAAAATCTTACCTACTGGTCTACTATCAAAAAAGGAAAAACTTAAAGTTTGTATATGAGTATAAAGTTCATGTCTTATATTTACTAATATTTGATTTGTTATTTTACTCATAGATAGCATTCTTATTTTTGAAAGTATCATTGCTATTATATTTAATAAAAGTAAAACTGCTCCTATGCCAAGTAATCCATTTACATCCTTAGCAGAAACAAATTTATCTATAGAAACCTTCATTAAGTATGGATTTAATGTATTACAACTCATAATAAGTAAAAGCATTAATATTATTCCTATAGTTTTCCACTTGTATGGAGCCACATATTTTAGAAGTCTCTTTATAGTCTTCCACTTATGAGTTTTTTTCTCATTTATTTCTTCCATTATCTCTTCCCCCTTTTTAATTAAAATTTTAATATTATTGTATAAACTCTAAATCTTGAAATTGATGACAATATACACTATAGTAATATCCCTTTTTCTTTAATAAACTTTCATGATCTCCCATTTCAACTATTTCTCCATCTTTCATGAAAAGTATTATATCGGCGTCCTTAACCCCAGATATTCTATGAGCAATTATAAATGTAGTTGCTTTATCTTGCTTTTTAGATAAATTTTTAAGCACATTAAATTCTGTCTCCATATCAAGTGCTGATGTAGCATCATCTAAAATTAATATTGGTGTTTTTCTAACTAAAGCTCTAGCTATTGCTAATCTCTGCTTTTGACCACCTGAAAGTCCTAAACCTCTTTCTCCAACTTCTGTTTCAAATCCTTCTGGCATTTCTTTTATGAAATCATAAGCACAACTATCCTTTGCTGCCTCTATTATTTCATCTTCACTTTTATTTCCTCCAAAATCTATATTATCTTTTATAGAATCAGAAAACAGAAATGTATCTTGAAAAACCACAGCCATATTTTCTCTTAAACTATCTAAATTCCATTTTTTCACGTTAACTCCATCAATCAATAACTCTCCAGAAGATACATCATAATGCCTTCCTATTAAAGAAAGAATTGAACTTTTACCACATCCTGTTTCCCCCATAATAGCTACGGTACTTCCTGCTGGTATTTTTAGGTTTATTTTCTTTAGCACTTCTTCCTCATTATACCTAAAGGATACGTTCTTAAATTCTATTTCACCTTTAACCTTATCTGGATTATAAGAATTCTCCATAGAAGTTATTTGAGGCTTTCTTTTAAGAATGTTAAATATTTTATCCATAGATGCTCTATTTTGAGACATCATATTTACAAGACCACCTATATTTTTCACACAAAAAGATAAATTTAAAATATAACTACTGAAAGCTAAAAGTGTTCCCATAGTAATATTTCCTTTGATAACCAAGTATCCTCCATAAATTATCATTGCTACAGGAGTTAAATTTGTTAAAAGATCAATTACAGGCAAGAAATTGCTTAAAATTTTTGCTTGAGTTATATTAAGGTCATAATAATCCTTATTGACCTTTAAAAACTTTTCAGTTTCATATTTTTCTCTAGCAAAAGCCTTTACTAATCTTATTCCTGCTATATCTTGCTGTGCCATAAGATTTATATCAGCCACTTTATCACTTATTTTTGAGTAATTTCTATGAAACTTTTTATTAACTAGAATAGCCAAAACCCCTACAGGAAGTAAGATGACTAAACAGATTATTGTAAGAGAAGGACTCATACTCATCATTATGGTTACAGATATAATAAATAATATTATTCCTTCTATAAGTAATCTAAGTCCATAAGATATTGTTTCCCAAACTATATCTACATCTTCACCAATTCTTGACATAAGTTCTCCTGTATTGGTACTATCAAAGAATGAAAATTCAAAGCTTTGAATCTTTTTAAATAAGTCCATTCTAATTTCTTTGCTTACATTTAAAGAAAACTTATCAAATAAAAACTCCTTAATATATCCTAATATTCCACGTAAAAGTGATAATCCTAAAAAAACTCCAAAAAATAATCCTAATTTGCTTTTATCACTTCCTAGTAAAATATCATCAACAAATATTTTTTGAAGATATGGAAAAAAACTATCTATCCCCAAAACAATTATCATAGCTACTATAGGAACTATTAAAAATACCATTCTCTTAGATATATAATCCTTAAATATCCCCATAAATATTCCCCCTTTATTTATATAATTTAATAAACCTTTATATATAATCACCTATATTTTCATGATTCCCCTCCTTATAATTAAAATAAAAAAACACCTATGTTCCTTAAGCAAAAGCTATGCTTAAAGACATAGATGCCCTATAAAAATCAAGAATATAAGAAAAATTTCTAGGTTAAGATAAATGGAAGACTTTAAAGCTTCTAATTGGCAAACCACTAATGTTTTGTACTAAAAAGTAAGGATTCTATTAAAACATAGATAATTATGCAAAAACCTTCTTAACCTTATTAAATTTTTATTACAAACTTTATTTTATTGCAACAAAAAGCACAGCTTCTCAGCCATGCCTTAAAATCTAGAAAAGATTTTATAAAATTTTATGGAAAGCATTAGAAAAATCCCATAAAAGGAGCCATTGACTGAGTAAATACTAATTTTATTGTAAAAAATAACAAATACACATTATTAATATATTTATTATCAAATTTTCTCATCAAACTGTCTCCTTTCATAAATTTAATCTTAATAATTATTATACTTTATATTACTCAATTTTCAACCATTTTATTATATTTTTTACAAAATTTATCATTATAAAAATTTTATGCTATTAGTTTCACCTTTGATCTTCATCAAAAAGCTCTTCTTCATAGTCACAAACATCATAGGTCTCACTACCATAATCTTTATCAATAATATTATTTGCAATATTTTTACTCTCTTCCTTTATTTCATCAAAAGTAAAAGGCATGTTATTTTCATCTTTTTTAAAATCTTCAGCTTCAAAGGAACTAGCTAAATTTAATATTTCTTCAAGCATTGTTTTTGCTCCCTTAATTATCTCATTAAAACTATTCTCATTTACTTCCTTAAACATACCTGTTGCCCCCCATATACTTGGGTTTTGGAATAAATCTAAATTATGAAAATAATCCTTAAAAATTTCTTCTTTTTCATTAAAATTATCTATAGAATCTTCTTCTGAATTCAAATCTTCATCTATATCTTGATTTTTATTGACATCATATATTTTTTCTATATTATCTTTTAAAACATCCTTATTTATAAATTCTTTATCAGTATGTTCTATAATAGGAATTTTTTCTCCCCTCTTATAATTTAGTTTATTTCTTTGAAGAATTATCCTAGTAAAACTAAATCCATCCCTTAAAACCATTCTATAAATTTTCTTCTTAAAAGCAGGATGTTCTATGGTTAATACATAAATACTTAATGGAACTAAAAATTCCACTATTCCAGCTAAATCTGTCTCACCTTCATATTTTTCTTTTTGATTTTCAATTTTTACTATACATTTTGTTATAGGTCTTTGATCTTCATCTAAAATATTAAAAAAAACTCTTTGATTAATCATAACATCTATTAAGATTTTACCCTCTTAATATTTTCACACTCCGAAGAATATTATACCTTATATAATTATTCTTAAATTTTGTTTTTGTTAATAAAACTTACAAAATAAAAAACACGGAATAAAACCGTGCTTTCTTATTAATCATATTTTATAGAATTTCTTCACTATTTACTCTAATTTCTCATAAAAAATTTAAGTATTATAGATTCAAAATAGCTTTTAAGCTATACTATTTTCTTTTTCAGTATTATTAAACTTCTTAAACTTTTCAATAAAATTATCAAACATATAAAGATAAATCATCATTACACCCATAGATAATAATATTGCTACAGTTAACATTTCCCCTCTTCCAAACTTTAATATATCTTTATTGCTTATTAAAACACTATATAATAACAAAGATACAAAATTCTCTAATATAACCACTTTTCTCAATGTAACTATTGTCTTAACATCTTGTTTTTCCAACTTTTTAATGTCTTCATCCTTTTTACAATGAAGGTCATATACAAGATAAGAACTTATTCCTATTTCAACTATTATAAAAATTAAAGCTATAAAAAATCCAAATACCATGCGTGCCCCCCCTAAATTCTTCAACATCTTGTAATCGTTTCACTAATTATTATATCATCATATTATTGTATTTCCAACTAAATATATTTAAAAGTAAATTAATTCATGTAAAAGATGTAATAAGTTATTTATTAATACTTTTTTAACCTTTTTGTAAATTTAAACCTTAATTTGTAAAATATTATTATAAATGTACACTTTTTTATGAATTTATTAAGTTTACAATTCTATTTAATTATAATTTAAATTAATACAAGGAGGCACTATATGAAAAAACTTTTTACAACTTCCCTATTAATTCTTTCAATGATTTTTCTAATAGGATGTGGATCTAAAGGGGAAAGCAAAAACTTTGGGCTATCTGTATTTGGATTAGAAAAATTTTCAGGACTAGATAAACCTGAAGATAATATTAAAATAAATCTAAATGGTAAAGTTCAAGACTTAAGCTTACCAATATACTTAGATAAAAATAGATATCTAATTCCTATAAGCGAAATAATCAAAAATAACAATGGGGAGTTTAAAATAGAGGATGATTTTTTAAATATTAAATTTGAAAATAAAGATATTAAAGTTAATTTAAAAGATAATACTTGGACTAATTTATCAAAGGAAGAATCAGAGGCTAATAAATTTAAAATTGACCCTATAATAAAAGATGATACTGTATATATGTCTTTAATTGACTTTGCTAATATGTTTGATTTAAAAAGCAGATGGAACTCAAAGGACAAGCTAATAAAATTATATAATAATAAAGATATGTTAGATGTTAAACACTATAAGGGAAAAGGCCCTCAAAAAGGTATTATAAGATTTGAAGATGTTGCATCTACTGGTGCTGGAACAGAATATGATTCACAATATCTTGAAACTATAAGAGTTATGGGGAGATATTTAGGTAAAAAAAATGTACCTTACCATATAGCTTGGATACCTAGATATATAGACCCAGAAAAGAAAATAGACAATGACCCTTCTAAAGAAAATAACTTTGCTAATGCTGAGCTTGTATACACTTTAGACTTTGTAGCTTCTCATAAAGGGGAAATAGGTTTACATGGTTATACCCATCAAATAGACAATACAATTAGTGGTCATGGCTTTGAATTTGGAAAATATAACCCCTCTGTGGAGGATTTAAATACAAGAGTTGATAAAGCTCTTCAAATAGCTAAAGATCTTGATATAAAAATAAACTTCTTTGAAGCTCCTCATTACACTATAAATAAAGCTCAAAATGAAGCTTTAGAAAAGAACTTTAAATATATATTTAATGATTATGATGAAAATAAAGCACAATCAAAGCCTATGAAATCACCAACTGGAAGTGGTTCTTATTATGTACCTACACCTCTATATTATATTGAGGGCGGTAAAGAAAATGATATGTTAAATAAGATAAAAAACATGTCTAATACTACTTTTGCTGGAATGTTTTATCATCCATTTTTAGAAGCTAAACTAATAGATTTTAAAGATGGACAAGATGGTTATCCTGAAGATAATTATAAAAAACCATCTATAATCCAAAAAGTAATTGATGAATTTGAAAAAAGAAATGTATCTATTATTTCAATAGAACAAGTTTCTGAAAAATAAATTTCACTTTTAAAGAAAGGTTAAGTTAAAATTATTTATTTTAACTTAACCTTTAATTAATTTTAATTATTTATTATTCTTTACCTCTTCCCATATCTTAAAAAATAATCCTACAAAAAATAAAGTTAAAAATAATATCTTAAATCCTTGAATACTGTTATTTAATCCATAAAAAGCTATTATATAAATTACTATAATAGTTCCTAAGGATACTATTTTATTAAAGACCTCTAAGGAATGTAAAATTATATTTATACTAATAATCATAGCAAAAATCAAAAAAATTATAGCTATAAAAGTTATAAAAATAACAAATACTTCCTTCAAAGCTTCATACCCCTTTAAATTAAGTATTTCATAGATATTATTAAATACAACTTCCCTTTCTGTTATATTTAAAAATATTAAATTTGATATAAATGCAAGACCTATAGCTAAAAGATTTCTATCATCATAAGATATATCTTTAAAAAACTCCTTCAAAGATTCCTCCTAAAAAATCACTTTACTAAACTATATTCCTGTTAAATTTTAATATAACCTCTTAATCTAAAGTTAAAAATAATATTTAATCTAATCATAAAATTTTATTTTTATTTTAAAGGATAAAACTCTAATCTAAAATATACTAAAATAAAAAAACATATGAGAACTAAAGGATTTTAATAGGTTCCTAAAAATTCTCATATGCTTTCAAATAAACTATATATATTTCATTAAATCTTCTTCATTTGGAATAGCATCAATAGCCCCATAATTTGTGCATGTCAATGCTCCAACCTTATTTCCATAACTTATAATTTCTCTCCATAAATTTAAATCTAAATTCTTCTTATTTTCTAATTCACTTACTTTCTTAAGAACAGCCCCAACGAAAGCATCCCCTGCCCCAGTTGAATCTACTTGATTAATTTTTATTGATGGAACTATCTCTGAATGAATTCCATTACTTAAAAGAGTTCCTTTTCCACCTAGTGTAACCGCTATTATTTTCGCTCCTAAAGAATGAAGTTTTTCAACTCCTCTTTCTAAATCTTCTTCCTCAGTTAATAGCTTTATCTCCTCATCACTAAGCTTTAAAAAATCACAAGAGCTTATAAATTTCTTACAGTCTTCCTTAAACTCTTCAATTCCTTCTTCTTTAATAAGCATATCTCTATAGTTTGGATCAAAAGATATAAAGTTTCCATTTTTACGTCCAATCTCTAAAAGTTTAAAATAAGTATTCTTAAGTTCACCTTTTAAGAATCCCGTAGCTGAACCAAAGTGAATTATATCATCCTTTTCTATTTTACTTAAATCAATATTATTAAATGAATATTCTCCATCACTGCCTCTATGAAACTCAAAATCTCTTTCTCCATTTTCATCAATAGCTACAAATGCTAAAGTGGTATATCCATCCATTTTAGTCATTTCAGTATTTATACCTATATTTTTTAGCATATCAACTAGAAATTCTCCAAAAGAGTCATTACCAACTTGTCCTAAAAAATAAGATTCTCCTCCAAGCTTACAAACTGCTGCTCCAACATTTGCTGGAGCTCCTCCAGCCTTTTTCTCAAAGTTTACTCCATTTTTAAGACCTTTTCCTATATCTTTTCCTATAAAATCTATTAATAATTCTCCTATACAAAATACTTTATTCATTATAATTCACCTCATTCATCTCCCATATACTCAAGGAATTTATTTTAATTTTACCCTCTTCTGATTTTAAACTTAAGTTAAAGCTATCTTTTTTAGGATAAAGTTTTAATGATGCTACTTCAATTCCATCTTGAAAATATATTTCTACTGATGATTTATCCACAAACATATTAATTTTTAAATTCCCATTAGAATGTAACTTAAACTTCCTTATACCCTTTTCTCCATTAATCATTGAATTTCTATCTATTATACAAATTTCTTTTTTAAAATCATAAATTAAAGATGTATGTTCCTCATTACTCTCCATAAAATTAATTTCAATCTTTGATGCTTCCTGTCTTTCTATATCTAGTTTAAGCTCATAACTATTTTCTTTTACTTCATTAAAATTTAAATCTTCAATAATTATATTTTTTAAGCTTACAATTTTATCTCCCCTAAGCTTTCTCATCTCTTCTATAGGATTTTGATGTAAAATTCCATTCTTTAAAGTTAATTCTCTAGGCATGGTTAAAGAAAATATCCATCCATTCTCCCTACTACAATGAAACTCTTCTTTTTCAGGAAGCCCCATCCATCCAATTAATATATTTCTTCCTTTTTCGTCCTTAAATACTTGAGGCGCATAAAAATCAAAGCCCATATCTAATTCCTTGAACTCATTATTATTTTTAAATTCTAAAGTATCATAATTTAAATTTCCTATTAAGTATCCCGATTGATATATGTTTTGATATCTAAACTCTTCTTCTTTAATTCCTTGAGGAGAAAATATAAAAATATCCTTATTATCAATTTTAAAAAAGGATGGACATTCCCACATAAATCCAAAATCATCATAAGACGTTTTTAGTTCTCCATAAAAATCCCAATCATCTAAATCATTTGATTTATATATTACGCATCTACCCTTTAGCTTTTCAGTCTGTATTCCAAGAATCATATAATAATAACCATTATTTTTCCAAATATATGGATCTCTAAAATGAGCTGTATATCCTTTTGGTAATGTAGAAATAACTGGACCCAATTTTTTCAATTGTCCATTTTCTTCAAGAATCCCCTTGCATTGATAAGATATTCTCTCTCCTTTATCCCCTTTAACATTCCCAGTATAAAACACTTGTAAGTTGCCATCCTTAACAATAGCTCCCCCTGAATAACATCCATTCTTATCAAAATATTCTTTTGGAGTTAAGACAATTTTAGGTATTGAAAAATCTTTAAAATTCTTTGTTTTTACAATTCCCCAATGTTTATTCTTGTGCTCACAGCCATATGGGTTCCACTGAAAAAATATGTAATATTCTCCTTTATAATAACTTAATCCATTTGGATCATTTATAAGTCCAAAGGGAGGCTCAAAATGAAAATTATCTCTCCATATATCTTTAGTTTTATTATAATATTCTTTTGATTTTTTGTTTATATATTCATCATTTAAAAACTCCATTTACTTCACCTTTCTTTAAATTATTCGGTGAAGCAAACCCTACTTTAAACTTTTAACACTTTCTCTTACCATAAGTTCTAAAGGAATTTCACAAGTATTTATACTTTTCTCTCCATTTATCAAACTTAAAATATTAAGTGCTATTTCTTCACCAAATAATTTATAATCAATTTTTACAGTTGTTAGTGATGGATATGTTATTGCACTTACCTCATATCCTCCAAAGGCTGCAATGGAAATATCTTCTGGTATTTTCTTCCCATTCTCAAGAAGATATCTCATAAGCCCAAGAGCTATATTATCTGTTGCACATACAATAGCTGTTGGATTATATTTTAAAACCTCTTCTCCTGCTTCATATGCTTTATCAAAAGAAAAGTCTGTTTCTACAAAACTTATATTGCACTCTTTTTCAAAAACATTACAAAATCCTTTTTTTCTAAGAATTCCAACTTCTCTATCACTTTCACTAACACCTAAGAACACAATATCTTTATGTCCTTGTTCTTTTATATATGTGCCTAAAATATTTCCTATCTTTTCATCATCTAAAACTAAATAATTTATATAATCATTTTTTTGTCCTGAAAACAAAATAGGTATAGGAAGTTTATTGGCTAATTTTACATGTTCTTTTGAAATTTCAAAAGACATTATAATAATTCCATCTACCCCTTGATTATATAACTTATTAATTTGTTCTAATTCCTTTTCTATGTTAAATTCACTTGTTAATATTATTCCTTGATAACCCTGTTCTTCTAGTTTTTTATTTATACCATTTAATGTTTTACCTGCAGTAAATGAATCTATTCTAGGAACTATTATTCCTATTAACTTACTTTGTTTAGACTTTAACCTTTTAGCAAAAAAGTTAGTTTCAAAACCAGTTTTTTCTATAGCCTCTTTTATCTTAACTGTATTTTCATTACTCACATAACCACCATTTAAGTATCTTGATACAGTACTTTTTGATACTCCTACCATATTAGCTATGTCCTGTATTGTAACTTTTCATCATTTTCCTTCCTAAATAAAGATATATATCTTCTTATATTATAAATTATATCATTACCTAGAAGTTTTTAACCATATAAGACTATTTTGAAATATTTAAAAGCAGGCTCTGTAAAATCACAGAGCCTAAAAATTATTCTTGTGGTTTAAAGAATATATATGTTAATGCAAATGAAATAGCAAATCCAATAGCAATTGTTATGAAGTACTGAATTAATCCTGTATTAATATAAAGCAGTGTTCCCGGTATAGCTGTTATTCCCATACCAGTTCCAGCCAATTTCATCATTGATGCAAACATTCCTGATGCAGCTCCACCTATACATGCAAATATAAATGGTTTAATAAATCTTAAGTTTACTCCAAATATGGCCGCTTCTGTAATTCCTAAAAAGGCTGGTATTGCTGAAGAAATATATAATGAACGTTTTTTCTTATCTTTTGTCTTAAATCCAACTGCAAGAGCTGCTGCTCCTTGAGCTACTATAGCCCCGGTTATTACTGCATTAAATGGATTTAATCCTGTACTTGAAATTAATTCAACTTCTAAAGCATTAAATATATGATGAACTCCAGTTACAACTATAACTTGATGAACTCCTCCAATTATTGCTCCACCTATTCCAAATGGTAAGCTTAAAAACATTTTAAATAAATCTAATATGTAGACTTCACTTGTATGCATTATAGGACCTACTACTAAAAGTCCAAGAATCATTGATACTAATAAAGTTAAAAATGGAGTAAATATTAAATCTAGTACATCTGGCATAAACTTTCTAATAAATTTTTCTAATTTAGCTGCTATAATACCTAATACTAAAGCTGGAAGTACTGATCCTTGATACCCTACTATAGGGATACTTATTCCTAATAAAGAAATATATATTGGATCTGCTCCTCCTGCTACCTGCCAAGCATTTGGAAGCTGAGGGGCTACAAGCATAAGCCCTAATACTATACCAACTACAGGTGTTCCACCAAATTTTTTCATTGTTGACCAAGCTACTAAGGCTGGTAAGAATATAAATGCTGTATCTGTTAAAACCTCTGATAAAGTATTAAAAGTTGGACTAAATTCAACTCCTAAATTAGTTAAAAGTCCTCTTAATCCCATAAATAAACCTGTTGCAACTAATACTGGAATTATAGGAACGAAAATATCTCCTAAAGTACGAGATATTTTTTGTGGTAAAGTCATATCACTATATGCATCTTCTTTTACATTCCCAGTTTCTACTCCTTCACCATTCATAGCTGCAAAGACTTTATTTACAAACCCAGTTCCTAGAATTATTTGATATTGAGCAGCAGCAAAAAATTGTCCTCTTACCCCATCAATATTCTCAATTGCCTTTTCATTTATTAGACTTTTATCTTTAACTATAAGTCTTAATCTAGTTGCACAGTGTTCCATTGATTTTATATTTTCTTTTCCACCAATATTTTTTAATATTTCTTGAGCAACTATTTGTTCTTTACTCATTTTAAAACCTCCTAAAATCTATCCTCTTTTGATATCCTTTACTTCTTGAATATATGGTATCAGTTCCATATAGTTTCTGTCAAGCTTTAAAATTTATATTTTAAAATGAATTAAAGATATATTTTAATAAATTTCAAATCTAAAACTCATTTATTTATTATATTATTAATTAATAATATAATTAAATTAAAATATCATATTTTATTAAACCCTTTACATTTTATATATGGAATTAGTTTCATAAAATATTAAGAATATTTAAAATGAAAAAGAATAAGGTTAACCATTCCTGATTAACCTTATTCTTTTTCATTTTAATTTAATTATTTTAATATAAAATCTTTTTCTATTTCTAAAGACTCTTTTAAAGCATCAACGGTGTTCATAACATTTCCCTCTATATCAAGAGCATGATTTGCACCTTCTATTATAAAACTTTCTATATCCTCTCTTTTTTCTATCTCTACTCTATGAGCTATACTTAATAATGGATCTTTATCTCCTGTTATAACTAAAGAATTAGATTCTATGTTAAACTCATCTAAAGTCTTATTTATTGGGCTTATATATATATTTCTTATATTTTTAAATCTTCCACTTAAATCTTTATTTAAGAAGGATTGTACACTTGTTCCAATACTTTTTCCTATTATTAAAATCTCTTCATATTCTTTTTCTATGGCATTGTCTATAACTTCTAATGACTCAGAAACCATTATGCTAAACTCTTTTTCAATATTAAATTCGCTTCTGTTTATTTGATATCCATATTCTATTTCTAGAACATCATATCCTATTTCTTTTGCTAATTGCTTAGAATAATCTAAGTAAGATCTATCTAAACAATATCCTATTCCAGGTAATATTATGCAAAGCTTTTTACTTCCAGCATCAATAAATCTTGGACTTAATTCAACACCCCAATATGATTTTATTATTTTATTACTCATTTTAAAAACCTCCTAATTTTTAAAGTTTTCAAAAATCTGTCCTAAAAAGTGATATGAAAGGGAGAAGAAATATTTCACTTCTTAGGACAAATTATTTTTAAATCTATAATAAATTTTGCTAATATTCTTTTCATCTAATATTATAAATTTAAATAATAATACAATCAAAGTCTTATAAAAATAAAGATTTAAAATACCACTTTGTTTTATTAACAATTTGTTAACTTATTTATATTTTATTAATATTAATTTGCTAATTCCTTGTATTTTTTGCTTATATAAAAAAATTACATAGATTATAAAAATTCCTAATCTATGTAATTTTTAAATAAATTCATTTCTTAATTCTTAATATGATATTAAACTTATTATGTTTATATTTAATTTAAAGAGTGTACCCCTTCTCTAAAAATTAAAACTTTATAAATCACATAAGCTTTTAAAGCATAAATTTTTATTACTATAAAATTAAGCTCAATACATTATAATTAAAATATCTTTATTGGATTAAATAATTATCTTAAAGGTCTATTAGATTCTATAGTTTTATGCATCTTTATTGGCTTAACATTAAAGTTTGATCTATACTCTGTTTCAGCCCAGAATATATTATCTGCAACTAAAGCTTCTGGATTTAACTCTACTCCATCTAAAATTATTTCTTTAAATTTATGATATCCCGCTCTATCAATTAAGTGACCACCATGTAGATATTCTGGTTTATAATCTAAAGCCCAAGCAGAGAATTTTTGCCAGTTAGCAAAGATACCAAGAACAACTTCTTCTGTTGCAAAGTTTATAAATGTTTTACCCATTCTAGGAGTTTGTTTTCCTGTTCTTCCTCCTATAACTATTCTATAGTATTTTTCTGGCTTTCTAGTCCAAGCACTTGCTGGACATGCTAATACACATTCTCCACATCCAACGCAACAACATGGATCCTTATCAACTAATCCTTTATCATTTAAACTTAAAACTCTTGTAGCATGATGTTCACAAGCTCTTACACAAGCTCCACAACCTATACATCTTTCTTCGTGATATTCCATTCTAGCTTGTCCTATAACACCAAAGTCTTGGAAATGCCCTTTAGCACAGTCATTTGGACATCCAGCTACAGATACTTTTATATGATAGTGTGATGGGAATACTAATTTTTCTATTTTATTAGCCATATCCTTAGTATCAACATTTGCTTTTATACAATGTGAATTTCCGATACATGCCATAACATTTCTAGCACCTATTGTTGGATATCCATTTTCATCAACTTTCATATCACAATTACATCTATCAACTTCAACTTCTTGTAAATAATTCTCTATAAATTTATTTACTGCTGGAATATTTTCATATTTAATTCCTGGAATATTAAAGGTTTGTCTCATCCCCATATGAAATGTTCCATTTCCCCAAGTTTCTGCTATTTCTTGTATTTGTGATAAATACTTAGCATCTACTATTCCTCCTGGAATACGCATTTGAAGCATAAACTCTCCTGGAACCTTTGATTGACGAAAACAATTTAATCTAACTTTTTTAATATCTATATCATGATTCATAAATAATTCCTCCTAATCTAATAATGTCTTTGCTTTTGTATAGTTAAATACAGGTCCTTCAAGACATACATATGTTTCATTTATTCTACAATGTCCACATTTTCCTACTGCACATGACATTTTTCTTTCAAATGAAACCCATATCTTATCTTCTGGAACTCCAAGTTTTAAGAATTCTAAAGCTGTAAAATGCATCATTACAGGAGGTCCAACTATGATAACCTCATAGTTATCTCCAAAACTTTCTAGAGGTAATTTATTTAAATGAACTGTTACAAGTCCAGTTTCCCATCCTTCTTTTGTATCATTATCTAAAGTATAAATAGTATTGAATTTTTCATTCCATCTATCTAAGTCATTTTTAAAAAGTATTCCTTCTGAATTTTTAAATCCAAATACTAAACTTAAAGTTTCAACATAGTTTGGTTCATCATAAAATTTATTTATTAAACTTCTAACTGGTGCTACTCCTGTACCCCCAGCTACTATTATTACATTTTTATTTTTAAATTGTTCTACAGGCCAACCTTTTCCATAAGCTCCTCTTAAAGAAATCTTATCTCCTGGCTTTAGTTTAAATATTTCATCAGTAACTTTACCTACTGCTCTTATTGTAAAATCTAAGTACCCTGGTCCAAATCCACTAACAGAAATAGGTGCTTCTCCAACCTTAGGAAGAGATAATTCTAAAAACTGACCATGTTCTGGAACAACATCAGAAGCTATTCTAAAAGTCCATTCTTTGTCAGTTTCCTTAACTATGTCTATTATTTCACATGATTTAGGTGTTAAAATATTTTCCATTTACATCTCCTCCATTATCTCTTTTACTGCTTTTGAAACCTTATTGATAGTAGCTGTAATTGATATATGTTCTGGACATCTATCTGTACATCTTCCACATCCTACACACATATGCTCTTCTCCAAATTGAACTTTATAATCATGAATTTTATGCATAACTTTATATCTCATTTTATCGCCAGCAGTTTTTCTAAATACATGTCCACCAGCCATTTCATCAAATCCATCTACATGGCAAGATGCTTGTATTCTCTTTCTCTCACCTATGTTATGATTAGAATCATGAACTATATCCCTTGTTGTAAAGCATGTACATGTACTACAAGCTAGAGTACAGCTTCCACATTGAATACATCTTTTATTGTATTCTTCCCACATTTTATGATCCTTTAATTTATTTAAAACTTCAACACTCTCTATTTCTGGCAATTCAACCTTAGCTATATTTTCTTCAATAAACTTAAGTTCAAATTCCTCTTCTTCTTTTCCTTCAAAGTATTTATCAAATTCTTCTTCTTTAACATTAAAAAGTAAATTATCCTCATTAAATCTTACTGCTAAACTATAGTCATCAGTTTTATTGCTATTCATTGTTGTACAGAAACAAGTATCCCATCCCTCTGTACATTCCATGCAAATAAACTTAACTCTATCTCTCATTCTTTTATAGAATGTATCTTCAAAATTTCCATTTTTAAGATATATAGTATCTTGTCTTCTTTGTGCATTTATATCACATGGTCTTGCAAATATAAGAATCTTCTTTTGACTATCCATTTTACTTTCTCTAAACTCATTTTCTATGAAATAATATAAAGTTTGAGAAATTGGAGTTATTACTTCTTTTACTGGATAAGTTGACTTTTCATTATGTACTATTTCTTCCACATTATTTATAACATCATATTTTATAATGTCTGTGTCTGAGTATCTTCCTTGCTTCTCAAATCTTTTTGGAGCATAAATTATATACTCTTTTTTAAGCTCATTAAATAAATCATTTACTTCTTTTAAATTTAATTTGTATCCCATTCAAACACCTCCAAAATTTAAACCATTCATCTTTTGATAGTTTATTTTTTAACAAACTCCTTACACATTTATAATACTCTATTTTTATAGATAAGTTAAATTCATATTTTTTATTCAAATTATAAGTATTTACTTATATAAGCATGAGGTATTTTTCTTAAATTTTCCTTAATAATTAACATTTTCTTGATATTTCTTTTACATTTTATTTACTTTTATGGTATATTGTAATAAATAACTTTTAAAGGGGGACTATATTATGGAAAACCAAAAACAAAATAAATTAGGAGCTGGAATAATAACCATTTCTGTAATACAAATAATTTTTTCAGCTTTTGCTCTTTTTGGATCAATCATTTTATTAATACCAAGCTTTCAAGAAAACTTAGCTACAATTACTGGAGCACCATTAGACAAATTAGGTATAAATAATACTAGTATTATCATTGGATTAGTTTCAATAATATTAATTCTTTTAGGAATAATACTAATATTAAGAAAAAAAGCTATTGGACTATACATATATTTATTAGTAACTGCTGCTAATATAATTTATTCAATCATAATGAATGGATTTATGATATCATCATTAATAGGCTCATTAATTTTACCAATATTAATGACATTCTTTGTTTATAGAAAAAAGGAGCTTTTTGGATTAAGCAAATAAGAATATTAATAAAAAAAGATGGAAATTAATTTGTAATTTCCATCTTTTTTCTTTCTTTTTTTGATTAATTTATATATTAATTACTATTTATCTTCTCTATCTATAAATAGCTTTTATAGGATCTAACTTACAAGCATTATAAGCTGGTATTATTCCAAATACTACTCCTTCTATTATTGAAACTAATGTAGCTCCTACAAAGGTACTCATTGTAAGTATTGGCTTAAATGGTAAAAAGGCTCCAGCTACTTTGGATATTAAGTATCCTAATAATATTCCAATTAATCCACCTATTAAAGTTACTAATACAGCTTCAAATAAGAATTGAAGTAATATGCTCTTAGGCTTTGCCCCAATAGCTCTTCTTATACCAATTTCTCTTTTTCTTTCAGAAACTGAAACATACATTATATTCATAACTCCAATTCCACCTACTAAAAGTGAAATTCCTGTAATAAATGCTATGAATTTTGTTAATCCACCAATTATCTTTTCAAAGGCTTTTGTAACTTCCTCTGGGTCTTGCATCTCATATTTCCCTCCAATATTAGGATGGTTAGCCATTAAATATTTTTCTATGTCCTTATATACTTCTTTTTTATCAACACCTGCATTAAGTGATACATCTAAGGAAGTTATTACTTCATTGCTATTCATATTGTCTATAGCTTTCTTTGGAACATAACTTGTATTTCCTCCAAAACTCATAATATCAACATGTGGTAAAATACCTATAACCTCAAAATTCATTCCATTCATAGTTACAGCCTTACCAATACCACTTTCTATTGGATTAAATAGTTCTTTTGCAACATTATTATCTAATACAATTACAGACTTATCCTTATCTCCATCTTCAAACCATCTTCCATATTCAACTTTCTCATTTTTTCCATCATAGGATCCAAGCATAGCAAATTGATTTTTATCAAAATACTGAAGCTGACTACTTGAAAAGCTCATTATGCCCATAAAACCTTGAGATGGCTTCACATCTTTAACTCCCTTTATTTCTTTTATTCCATTCATATCTGATTTTGTAAAAGGTTCTAAAAGACTCATATTAGCATCAAAATTATCTGGTTTAAATGTTATGTTTATCTTATTAGCATTAGTTTCTTGAGAAGATTCTAAAACATAAGCTTTTAATCCATCTCCAACTGAAAGTATTGTAACTACAGAGCTTATGCCAATAATAATACCAATCATTGTTAGAAAAGTTCTTAACTTATGAAACTTTAAACTAGCAATGGCTGTTTTTATTAAATTAATTGCTGACATAATCTTCCCCCTTTGTTATAACCCCATCCTTAACTCTTATTATCTTATTTGCGTATTTAGTTAAGTCTTCATCATGTGTTACCATGATTATTGTCTTATTATCCTCATTTAATTTTTTTAAAATCTCCATTATTTCTGTACTAGTATTACTATCTAAAGCTCCTGTTGGTTCATCAGCAAAAATAACATAAGGATTATTTATAAGAGCTCTTGCAATAGCTACTCTTTGCTGCTGACCTCCTGATAATTCTAGAGGAAGTTGATTCTTCTTTTCTGATAAACCTACCATTTCTAAGTATTTATCTATAAGTTCTTCTCTTTTCTTACGAGGTATGCTTTTTTCATTATATAATAGAGGAAGCTCAACATTACTTCCTATGGTCATAGAGTTTATTAAATGGAATTGTTGAAATATAAATCCCATATATTTATTTCTTATGTCAGCTTTCTGATCTTCTTTTAATTTACTAACATCAATATTATTAAACTTATATGTTCCATCTTCAAAGCTATCTAATAATCCTAGTAAGTTCATTAGAGTTGTTTTACCACTACCTGATTTCCCCATTATCATGACAAAATCCCCTTGTTCTATTTCCAAATTAACATCCTTTAAAGCATGAAATTTCTCTTTACCTAAGCTATAGTATTTATTTAACTTAATAACCTCTACTATATTACTCAACATTCATCCCCTCTTTCATGTTAGGAGTAGGCTTAGAAACTATTTTATCTTCTTCATTTAATCCACTGCTTACTATAACTTCATCTTCACTTCCTTCTTTAGGTGAATATGTTATAACTTGCTTAACAAGCTTTCCATCTACATTTTTAAATACAAATTCCTCATTATCCACACTTAAAATCGCTTCCTTAGGAATTTCTATTGGCTTTTTATCTAAATTAACAGATGCTTGAACATGGAATCCATTAGTTAAATCTTCCTGAGAATCTGGTGTTATCTTAACTTCATAATAAGACATATTTCCACTTGCGCCTCCCTGTGCACCTGTTTGTGCCGCTAAAGAAGCTCCATTATCTATAGGAGTGTTTCCAACAGAGGATATTTTACCATTTATATTTTTATTTGTTGAAAGAATAGTTATCTGAACTTCTTGTCCTTCCTTTATCTTAGGTTGATCTTTTTCATTTACACTTCCACTAATATAATAATCACCTGATTCCACAGTAATATATGGTTGTGTAGGATTTGTACTTGATTCTGCCAAAATTACCTTTCCACCTATAGGCGCAGTTACTTTATAATATTCCTTATCTTTTAATGCTTTTATTTGCTTTTCTAGAAGTTTTATTTGCTCATCTACACTTCCAGTTGATATCTCTCCACCTGCATTTTGTCCTAAATTAGGCATTTGACCTCCTTGAGGCATTTGATTTTCTAATCCTGCTTTCTTTAAATCCTCTAATTGTTTTTTTGCTTCTGCATTTTGTTTATTAATTTCTTCTTTTTGATTTTTAGCAGAATTTAATTGTAATTCTAACTGTTCTACCTGACTTTGAACTTGGTCATTTTTATATGTAAATAAAGTATCTCCTTTTTCAACAACATCTCCATTTTCAACTTCTACTTTATCTACAGTACCCTTTGTAGCATCTAAAAATATATTTTCAACTTTTTCTGGTTCTATTTTCCCATTTACAAAAACCTTATCTGTAGAGGGAACAGTGTATATCTCCATAGTTGCCACTGATTCCTTATTCATACTTTGTTTTAAAAAATAACTTCCAACTCCTACCCCTGCAAGTATTACTACTGTTACTATTGCTATTATGTATTTCTTTTTCATGAATATCCTCCCTTACGAATTATTTATCCTAATAATATCATATTTTTAAAAATTATGTATAATTTTTGAATATTATAAACCTTAAATAAACCTTAAATCCAAATTTTCATATTTTATTAATAAAAAAATAAGATAGCAAAACTATCTTATTCTCCTAAAAGATTTTCTATACATTTTTAGTTAATTAAAGCATAAATTTAATATATTCCTCTAAATTAAATCCTCTTTAAATTCCATAAAGCACCTCATTAAGTTCATTTAAATCATACTTTTCTATATCTTCTATCTTTGGCACAGTTGAAATATTATTTACTCCTGTTAGTTCTTTGATTATCTTCTTATTATCTCTGTGTATAATATCACTTTTATTAAATTTATTAAGTATTATTCCTTTTACTTTTAGCCCTAAGTTTCTTAAATAACTTACTGTTAAAACAGTGTGATTAATAGCACCTAATCCACTATTAGATACTAGTATTATTGGAAGGTTAAACTCTTTAATTATATCTTCTAGCATAAGCTTTTTCTCTGAAAAACTTATGGGACACACTATTCCTCCACTTCCTTCACAAAGAATAAAGTCATATTTATCTCTAACACTCTTATAATCTTTTTTTATCTTTTCCATACTTATAGAAACTTCTTCTACTTCACTTGCTAAATGAGGAGAATATGGATTTTCTAGTATGTAAGAAACCATATTTTCATAGGATTCCTTAAGTCCAGAAATCTCCATAACTTCTTCACAATCTAAAGGTATTAACCCCTTTTTGTCTTTTATAGCTCCACTTAAGACTGCCTTGTAATACCCTGCATTTCTTCCCTCTTCTCTTAACTTTTTTAAAATTAGTCCACTAATAAAAGTTTTACCAATATCAGTGCTAGTTCCTATTATATATACTCCCTTTTCCATAACTAAAAAATCCTCATCCCAATATTCTCTATTAATCTTTTATCGTCTTTTATCTTATTTCCACATGTAGTTAATAAATTCCCTGTTATAGTAGCATTTGCTCCTGCTTTAAAAGCATTTTCACCAAAGTTTTTAAGCAAATACCTTCCTCCTGCTAATCTTATTTTAGCTTCTGGATTTATAAATCTAAAAACAGCTATTGTCCTAAGAATTTCCTCTTCATTTAAAGGAATCATATGCTGAAGCTTAGTTCCCTTAATAGCACTTAAAACATTTATTGGAATTGATTTTATTTCTAATTCTCTAAGGGTAATAGCTAAATCTATTCTATCTATAATTGTTTCTCCAAGGCCAATTATTCCTCCTGAGCATACTTCTAAACCAGCTTCCTTAGCATTTTTTATAGTCTTTACTCTTTCCTCATAAGAATGAGTTTTGCATATTTTGTCATAGCAGTTTCTAGATGTCTCTAAATTATGATGATATCTTTTTACTCCAGCTTTCTTTAATTTTATTAAAGACTCTTTATTTATTATTCCATGGGAAGCACAAAGATTTATTTTAAGCTCTTTATTTAAATTTGAATAATAAGTAATTACTCTCTCAAACTCCTCACCATAAAGTCCTCTTCCTGAGGTAACTATAGAAAATCTATGAACTCCTTCATCTTCATTTTCCTTAGCAACTTTTTTTATCTTTTCATAATCAAGAAGAGGGTATTCACTTATATTAGTCTTATGATACTTAGATTGGGCACAAAAAGCACAATCCTCTCCACACCTTCCACTTTTCCCATTAATTATTGAACATAAATCAATACCATCACCATGAATCTCTTTTCTTATGTTGTTAGCTTCTTTAATCAATTCCTCTAGATTACTATTAAAAAGCCTTAACCCTTCTTCTCTAGTTAGCTTTCTATTTTTTAAAGACTTATCCTTCATTTTTAAAACAAAATCCATAAAAACCAACTCCGCTCTTTAAATATAATCAAGTCTTTTTAACCTTGGACAAACCTTAGATCCTACTAATGAAATTATAAATGTCAATAATAAATCACTTGGTAAACACGCTATAGCTCCAATGCTCACTGCTGATAATAAGCTCATTGCATCCCCTAGATAAAAATTATAAATTACATACATATATGAAACTCCAAATAAATAGATTACTAAAAGTCCTAAAATTCCAGCTAAAAATAAATTTTTAATATTTATACTTTTTAGATTTTCTGTTATTTTTCCCAATTATATAAGCTCCAAAAATAAAACCAATTAAATACCCAAAGGTAGGTTGAAATACATATGATGGTCCTCCTCCTTGAGTAAATACAGGAATTCCAAGAAGCCCCACTAATACATAGATTATTTGAGCTAAGGCTCCTCTTTTAGCACCAAGTAAAATTGCTCCTAAGGCACAAAAGAAATATTGAAGTGTAAAAGGCACTATTGGTATTGGTATCTTAATGAAAGCCCCAATAGCTGTAAGTGCTGCAAAAATAGGTATCAGTGTTAAATCTCTTGTTTTCATTTTCATAGTTAACTCTCCTTTAATCTTATAAATACTACTTTCAAAATAAATTTATCTTGATTATCAAAGTATATTCCATATAATAACCTTATAATTCATAATTGTCAACTATTTTATATTTTTAGGTTTACAATAAACTTTCATTAGTTTACCCTAAACCCTATTTAAAAATAAAAAAAGAGAGTTAAATACTCTCTTTTTCAATACTAATTATTTTGTCCTTGTTCATTTTCTTGATTTTGATTATTATCATTTGACTGAGTTTGTGGCTTATCTTGGATACTTTCTTCATTCTTTGATTCATCAGAATTATTTCCTGTTTTTATAACTATATTGCCATTTTCATCATAAGTTATTCCATCTTTAACTTTTTCACTAGCTGAGCTAAACATATTTACTAGAAAATCCTTAATATCAACTAAAACATTTTTTATACCATTTAATGCTTTTTCTAAAAGACCACTTTCTTCTAATTGTTTTCCTGTGTCTTTTAATATCTGTTGAAGCTTATCATTCATTTGATTTAAAGATTCTTTCATAGCACCATAGTTATAGTCTAAATCATTTATTTTAGACATAAATTTTATTGTTTGTTCTTGTTGCCCTTGTGTTAAAAGTATATTATAGTTATTTGTAACATTGTTTACTATCTTACCTATTTCCTCATCATTTTTAGGTTTATCTTTAATTACATCAGTTTTAATATCATTTACTACTACAGCGGCTTCATCTTTTCCTAGTGTTTGTCCATCTTTAGTTTTAGCATTACTAAGATTATTAGTTAAAGAAATTTCCTCTCTTGCAGCCTCTTTCTTTGGAAGAGATAACTCCTCTCCTGATGCATCTTCAAATCCTTTTAAAATACCAGCTAAGGCAGCTGTTCCTGTAACCTTAAATGGAGCATCAGCCTTTACATCAGCATTATTTACCCCTGAAGTAAGAAGGGCATTAGCAAGCATACTTCCTGTTACCTCTGTTAAATTGTTAGTAGTTACATTTATTCCACCTTTGTCCTTAACCACAACGTAAGAACTTGATATTGATTGACTGCTAGCAGGTATTGGTTTACTTGTATCTAAACCTAATTGTTCTCTTATATCTTGATTAGTTACATCTATTATTTTAACATCATTAGCTTTTACTCCAAAAGCATCTAACATTTGTAATCTTTCTGACTTTGTTAAATTAGCTCCTAAAGTTACTACAGCCTCAGTTTTTTCACTTTGTGCAAATACTGGAGTAGCCATTCCAAACATGAATGTACTAACTATTGCTCCACAAAGAACTTTCATAATACTCTTTTTCTTTATCATACTCTATTTGTTGTAAGTAATAGCTAATATACTTTTAACTATTTTCCTATTACTAACAACCTCACCTCCTAAAATAATTATTATGAGAAACTTAAGCTTTAAAGTTAAAACTCTGCTTAATTAATCATCTGTTTTCAAATTATATCATGGCAAATATGAGTAAAAATTAAAATTTAATTACGTTAGTGTATCTTAAGAAAAAAGTAATTTATATAAATAAAGCCCTAGCACAATATTAATTGTACTAGGACCTTAGTAATTTAGGTAAATTTAATGCTTTTTCAAATAGAATGTATAACTAACTTAAAAGTATTTAATTCTTTAAAAACTTCCATTTTGAGTTGTATTTTTCTTTAAAAAGATTTCAGTACTCTTTAATATATCCTCTGATATAATTCTATTTATTGTATTTATATCAAAATCTTCATCACAAACTCTAATGCTTTGTACTCTTACTAAGCTATCTAAAAATTGCTTAATCATAAGACCATTTTTAAGTGCTAGCTCTCCCATTCTCTTTTGTATATCTCCAATAGCATTTTCTAAAGCAGTTTCAGCTTCTTCATCTAAAGTAAAACCTTTTTTAACTAAAGTGCTTGAGGCTATGTCATATAATTCCCTTTCATTGTAGTTTCCAAAGTCAACCCACACAGGAAATCTATAATTTAATCCCTCATTAGTTAAAATAAGGTCTTTCATCTTACCTCTTATTCCACCAAGAACAATAACTATTCTATTACTATTATTATCTATGAATTTTATAAGATCTGATACTATTTCATTGTATCTTTCTTCTCCAAAGAAGGTATTCCATTTATCTATATATAATATTTTTCCAACATGTTTATTTAATATATCTTCAACTTTCATACCTGAATTAATCATTGCCATAAATTCATATTTATCTATTTGAACTATATTTTTTGCCTTGATTATCCCCATACTATATAGCATTTCTGAATATATATTTAAAACTGTCTTTTTCCCTGTTCCACTTTCTCCAGTAAAGACCATATTCATATACTTATTTAAATCAACTTGAAAACCAAGTTTCTTTCTCTTTTCTCTGATTTTCATAAGTTTATATTGTCCTCTAAGGAAATCCTTAAGCTCTTCATTTCCAATTAAATCATTTAACTTCTTCTCTAAATCAAAGTGATTATCATATTTTATTGCATTCATAGCCTTTATATCCTTTGTGTTTATAAGGTTCATTTCATAAACACTTATATCACTTTCTGCAATTCTAATACTTTGATTTCTTATAAGTTGCTCAACATAGTTTCTTACCATTCTTCCATTTCCTGATTGAGCATCTGCATTTTCATATATCTCAACGAAATTCTTTTTAAGTTCTGAATATCCATTTTTAGAAAGTTTAAATCCCTTAGCTTCTACTAATTTTATTGCCCATTTCTAAAAGTTCATTAGGATTGTAGTCTTCAAATTTAGTCCAAAGTGGGAATCTTGATCTTAAGCCTATGTTAACATCAAAGAAATTCTCCATTTCTTCTTCATACCCTGCTAAAATAACTATTACTTCTCTTGAATAGTCCTCTATTAATTTAAGAAGTGTCTCTATAGCTTCTCTACCTATGGAATCATTAGCTAAAGTATAAGCTTCATCAATAAATAAAACTCCACCTAAGGCTTCTTTAAATTTTTCTTCAGTTTTCTTTGAAGTTTCTCCTGGAATATCTGAAACAAAACTTGATCTATCTGTTTCAACTAATTGTCCAACCTTTAAAAGACCCATGCTGTTTAACATTTCAGCTACTAATCTAGCTATACTAGTCTTTCCTGTTCCAGGGTTACCTGCAAATATCATATTTAAATTTTGCTCTATTTTTGTATTTACTCCAACAGATTTTCTCTTTTCTTGAGCTACTATAAGCTTATATTGGCTTCTTAAAAATTCCTTAACCTCTTCAAGGCCTATTATTTCTTTTAACTTTTCTTCTAAATCAAATTTTGCACTTACCTTAAAGTTAAAATTATCTTTTTCTAGAAGATCAATAGCTCTCTCCTTATTTACTAAATACTTCTTAGATGCATCCATTATTGCATTTTCTACAATATTTCTAACAAATCTGGCATTTCCTAAATCGCTTTTCCCAACCATTTGGTTTTTAGTAAATAATTCAATAAGTCCAGCCTTTGCACTTTTAGCTATCCTATATCCCTTTGACTTAGCAATATTAACTGCTATTTCATACATCTCTGAAGGATTATAGTCTTCAAACTTAATTACATTTGGAAATCTTGATTTTAATCCTTGGTTGAAACTTAGGAAAGTTTCCATATCCTTCTCATACCCTGCTAAAATAACAGTTATATTGTCTCTGTTATCTTCTATTCCTTTTAATAAAGCATCTACTATTTCACGGCCTGCCTTATCATTTTCATCTGTACATAAAGAATAAGCCTCATCTATAAATAATACTCCACCTAAAGCTGATTCTATTATTTCATTAGTTCTTCTTGCTGTATTACTAATTCCTTCTCCTATAAAATCTGCTTTACTAACCTCTTTAAATATATTTTCTTTTATCATACCTAAGGCATATAAATACTCAAAGGTTATTCTTGCTGCATTAGTTTTACCAGTACCAGCATTTCCAGCAAATATCATATTTAATGAAATTTGTGTAGTCTTTAATCCAAGTTTCTCTCTTATTTTTTGAACCTTAAAGTTATTTTCAATCTTATCTATAAACTCCTTAAGCTCTTTCATACCAATTATAGATTCTAATTTATATCTAACCTCTTCTAAGGTTGGATTACTATACTTGCTTAAATCATAAACCTCATCATTTGATTTACAAAAGATTTCATCATCTTCTACATATATAAGTAATCTACTATTTGCTTCAATAGCTTCTTTTCTAATTATATTGATTATAGGTTTGCAAATCTTATATGATATGTATTGATCTAGGCTTAAACTTCCTTTTTCCCTAAAGTTATCTTCTATATAAGTACAAACCCCTGATTTTTCTTCTACATCTGGATTTTCATCTACTCCTATTATTATGTCAATATCAAAAAGCTCCTTAACCTTATTTATTTCTTTTAATAGCTTTTTCTTTATTACTTTATTTTTGTCCTTTTCGCTTAAGGCTTTTCTATATAAGGTTTTGTCTTTATTTATTAGGAATTCATTATCTATTATTTCAAGTTCTTCACCTTTATCCTTGTTATAAAGGAATATGAAGAATTTATTATTACAAATAATTTTATTTACAATATCCTCATCAATTTCTTCAGCTTCAACTAAAAATTTATTTTTTATTACATAATTATCTTTTAGCATTATACAAGAATTAGGGCTTATTCCTGAAAGAACATTTAATATATCTTCACTTGCTTTATCTGTATTTTTAAATACTAAACATTGAGAGTCATTATTTAATTTTTCATATAAATCTGTTAAAAAGGCATTGTACCCTAAATTAAACTTATATGCAGCTAAATCAATCTCATCAATTTTACTATTCTTAACAAACTTATAATAATTAAGTTCTTCGAAAAAGTATTTTAGTACACTATTTTTAAATATGTCTCTTTCCTCTACTATAAGCAATATACCTTTGCTATCTTCCTCTATTTTTTCTTTAAAGTAATCACATAACTCCTTATTGAAAGTTTTTTGTCCTATAAATTCTTCATTTAGCTTTTTTTCTATTTTAAAAAATCCATTTTCTATAATCTCTTTATTCACCATATCTTTTCGCTCCACAAAATATTTTTTTGAAGCATCCTCCTTTTTCTTTAATGTTTATTCTCTTTAAATACAACCTTTCTCTTTTGATTTTTATATATTTTCAATCTCTATAAAGGTTTCATTATATGTTATTTGTCCACCCATATCAGAGATTCCTGATTCAGTTAAAAAGTTTGGATTCCCATGTTTTTTCCACCAACCAACATACATTAAAGCCACATAATCTTGAACCCCATTATCCAAGGAACAAATTGCTGTAATCTCTCCAGTCCTTGATTTTAATTTAACCTTTTCTCCGCAAATTAAGGAAAACTTTCTTATCATATTCTCATTTAAATATACTTTTGCCTTTTCATCTACATCTATATAATGCTGACTTGATAATGAATCTTTAGAATGATTAGTAAGCAATCTAAAACAGTTTTCTTTTATTCTAGGACTTAAGTATGTTGGTGTTAAGCTTCCGCACTCTTTTAAAGCTCTTTTAGATGCAAGTTCAAATTTGCCAGAAGGTGTTTTAAACTTTTTATTTTCCCAAGCTACATCATCATAAACTGTAAAAGGATTATTTTTTAAATAATCTAAGGTTATATCTTTATTATATCTCATTAAAGGTTCAATAACCTTACTTAAATAATCTTTTTTAGATAGGCTTGGATATCCTTTTAAATTCATTCTTTTAGCTAACTCTCTAAAAAAGTAGTATTCATCCATAAGTTTTTCTCTAGGTTCTATTATCTTTTCATTATATATTAAATATGGATTAGTCATTGAACTAAAAACCATATCCTCGCTTTCTAAGGTATTGGTACAAGGAATGAATAAATCACACTTTGAAGCAGTATCTGTCATAAACATATCAAAACAAACTTTAAACTCAACTTTATCTATACTATTATTTAATCTATTTAAGTTTGGAAGTTGATTCATGAGATTGCTATTAGCTATTACCATGATTTTTATAGGTGCATTAGAATCTTCTACACTTAAAGAATATTTTTTAGGTTCTTCTATAAACTCATTTATATTAGAGACATAAAATTCTCTATTTTCTCCAACTTCTCCACTTTTAAAGGGATCTGAATCTAAAATCCTACTTAATACCTTATTTGCGTAATTTACTCCACCGCCTTTAACTCCAATTTGACCAGTTAAAGCACCTAAGGCATCAATAGCTCTTATGGTATTTCCACCATTCTTATATTTTTGCATTCCATATCCCAAATATATGCTAGAATTTTTTTCACAATAGTATTTAGTTAGCTTTTCTATATCCTCTATTTCTATTCCACATTCATCACTTAAATAATCCAAATCAAAATTCTCTAAATGATCTTTATATTCTTGGAATCCTAAAACATATTTATTTATAAAATCCTTATCTTGAAGACCTTTAGAAATTATTATTTTTGCCATAGCCATAGCTAAAGCTCCATCTGTCCCTGGTTTAATTTTCACATGAATATCTCCAAGCTTTGCACTTTGAGTATTTATTGGATCTATAACTATTATTCTGCTCCCGTTTTTCTTTGCCTTATTTAAAATCGCCATAGTATGTATGGTTGTATTTGCAGGATTTTTACCCCATAAAAATATGTTTTTACTATTTATCATATCCTCTAAGGAATTTGATACAGAATCTCCAAAATCATATTTTTGAGCTCTCATTCCAGCACTCCAACAAGGACCTCCTGTAGCTTTACTTACACCACCATAAAAATTAAAGAATATATCCTCTATTCCCTTTAGTACTCCTCCACTTCCATATTGGCTATAATATAATATTGACTTAGAAGAATATTTCTCTTTTGTATATTCAAGTTTCTCTTTCATTATTTCTAAGGCATCTTCAAAGGAAATCTCTTCCCATACTCCATTATTCTTTAAAAGAGGAGTATATATTCTATCTTTATGATTCAATCTGTTTAAGTGAGCTACTCCTTTTTTACATATGAGTCCCTTTGTAAATGGATGCTCTTTGTCACCTTCTATTTTTAGAATTTCACTTCCTTCTTTATAAACATTAAATTTACAACAATCAAAGCAATCTAATGTACACCCATGACTTAATACTTCCATAATAACTCCCCCTTCTCTTTAAATGACATACATAATAAAATTCCTCTATTTCTAATTTAGTCTAATTTTATATGAATGTTCCTTCTTTAACAACTATAAAATCAAAAATTACTATTACAAAGTAGAAATAATTAGAATCATAATATAACCTTTTTATCCTCTATTAATTTAAATTTAACTATAAAAAAATAAATTTTTTAGTAATTAAATTTAGAATAATATTCATATTTTCTAAAAAATCTAAATTATCTGACAACAAAATTTCAAGTTTTTTATTAAATTTAGTGAAAAATTATGATAAATTTCTATTTTTAAAAGTAAATTATTCGTATATAATATAAATGACGATATCTTTAGTATTTACGATTGTAAAATATTTTAAATAAGCATTAAAAAAGGAGATAGACGAATGAACGAACAAAATCATGGATTAGGTATTATAGCTTTAGAAAGTTGTACAGAACTTGGTAACGCTATAGACAAGCTTATACAAGAGAAAAGAAATTGTGAGGAATCTTTTTTAATAAAAACTGATGAGATAAGATTCTCTAATGGTGAAGGAAAAGTGAAAATACCTCAATCTGTAAGAGGAAGAGATATATATATTCTTTGTGATATAGGTAACTATAGTTGTACATATAAAATGTTTGGTTTTGAAAATCATAAGGGACCAGATGAACATTTCCAAGACATAAAAAGAACAGTTTCTGCTATAAGAGGAAAAGCTAGAAGAATAACTGTAATAATGCCTCTTTTATATGAATCAAGACAACATAGACGTAAAGGAAGAGAATCTCTAGATTGTGCTTTAGCACTTCAAGAACTAGAAAGATTAGGCGTTGATGAAGTTTTAACTTTTGACGTTCACGACCCTAACGTTCAAAATGCTATCCCACTAATGTCCTTTGAAAACTTCTACCCAACTTATGATATAGTTAAATCTTTAATTCACAATGAAAAAGATTTAGAGCTTGATAAGGAAAAATTACTTGTAATAAGTCCTGATACTGGTGCCATGGATAGAGCAATCTACTATTCAAGCGTACTAGGTGTTGATGTTGGTTTATTCTACAAAAGAAGAGACCATTCACGTATAGTTAATGGTAAAAACCCAATAGTTAAACATGAATACATGGGAAGAGACGTTGATGGAAAAGATGTCTTAATCGTTGATGATATGATAGCTTCTGGAGAATCTGTACTTGATATTGCTAAAGAACTTAAAGGAAGAAATGCTAGAAATGTATATGTTGCTACTACTTTCTCATTCTTTACTGAAGGTTTAGAAAAATTCAACAAATTCTTCAATGATGGAATAATTAAGAGCGTTTACTCAACAAATTTAACTTATATACCTGAGGAATTAAAGGCTGCTCCTTGGTTTAAAGCTGTTGATTTATCTGATTTTATCGCAAGAATAATAAACAGATTAAACTATGATAAGTCTGTAGCATCATATATGGACGCTACTCACATAATTCAAAGATTATTAGACGAAAAATAATATGCTTAATTTAAAAGTGCTCTGCATTTTTTTGCAGAGCACTTTTTTAGTCTATTCAAATAAAAATTCTAAAACACCTTTTGCTTCCTTATGATTAAATGCATTATTATAAATATCATCTAGCTTATTTTTTACTTCTTCTCCTTTTAATAAAAAAGCTGTTCCCTTTGCCACTTGATTTTTGTAATTTAAAGCTATCTTTTTAATCTCTTCTTTGTGAATTTTATCAACATCTCCATCAATATATGTTGTATAAACATCTATTATTTCATCATCTTCCCTACTTGGGAAATATTCATGTGGAGCTGTGCTATCAAAAATTGCAAAGTTTAGCTCTCTACTTATAACCATATCCTTACTATCTGGATCAAAGCCACAATTATAAACTTCCACATCATACCCTAATTCCATTACTGACTTAGCTATTTTCTTTAGCATAGTTGACTTTCCTGTTCCAGCTCTTCCTTTTAAAAAGTATCTTTTTACCCCTTCAGTTATGCTAGGAACAGAATCCTTAGGGCCACTTGGTGTTGCTCCGCCTAAATATCTCTCAACACACTTACCCTTTGAATCTTTCTTAACTGCACCGTCAGTTAGTAAAGAAATAACATGCTCAGTAAATTTATTTGCCTTTTCAATATTTAAGTAAGGGAAATAAATATCTTCCCAATAATCATGTATCTTTAAAGCCTTTTCGTATTCTTTATGGGCATTTTCCATACACTCTTTAAATTGTTCCTTTAAAAATTTTATAGTCTCTTCATTTTTTTCTATTTCATCTTTGTCTAAAAATACATCTAAATCTATGACTTCAATATTATCAATATCTAAATTCATAAATCCATGAAGAGGTGTTCCATTTATTACTGCAATTTCTTTTTCTCTTAGTATTACCCCTTCCATTTCATTATTGTCTATAGTACTCACGATTCCTTCTAAACTTAAAGTATCACTATATTCATCTATAAGTTCCTTTATAATGGCAGTTTTAAATATATTGCTACCTCCATTTAGTGAATAAATTTTCTTGACTCCTTGAAATATAGAATTATAAAGTGGTCTAAATCCTTTTGCTGTGTTTCCTGCTCCATAATAATAAACTACATTTTTCATTTTCTTCTCCTTAATATCAATATATAGCTCTTAACTTATTATATTTTTAAATTTGTAAATAAGTTACAGCAAAGAAGAGAGCTGATCTTATTTTTATAAAATCAACTCTCTTCTTTATATTAAACAATCTTTTCTTAAATCCTTCTTATATATTTAATTAAGTATTAATATTTAAAAATTTAATGTATGTTTATTACTAATAATTTATCTTTACTTTGTTTTATTGTCAGTATTTTGTGAACTATTAGTTGCATCTGAAGAATTATTTTCACCTACAGGTGTATTTTTTATTACTTTAAATGCATACCCATGTTCTTTATAGAATTTAATTATTGCAGGTAATGCTTGTACAGTTTCTTTCTTAGCTGCTGCATCATGCATTAATAAAATTACATGATTTAAAGTATTAATATTTTTAGCTGAGTTTTCAACATATTGCTCTACTGTATAATGTCTTCCAGTTGCATCACCAGTTTCTGCATCCCAATCTATACTAACTATATTATCCTTTGCAAAAGCCTCATCTAAAGCTTTTAAGTTAGGATCTCTATAATATCTTCTAGACATATATCCACCTGGCATTCTAATTACTCTAGCATTAAAGTTTTTTCCTAATACGCTTTTCATTATTTCATTAGTTTCATTTAATTCGCTCATAAATTTATTTACATCAACTGAATTTCCTGGATACAATGTTTTATAATTATGTGAAAAACTATGACCAGCTACTGCATTTCCTTGATCAATTTCTTGTTTTAATAACTCTTGATTTTCTTTATTATCCTTTAAGGCAGATCCTATATCAAAAAATGTAGCATGTACATCTTCTTCCTTTAAAATCTTTAATATTTCCCTTGTATTTTCACTTGGACCATCATCAAAAGTTAAAAATATTTCTTTATCATTATTTGAAGCTTTTCCTTCAAGCATTTTTTCAACTTCATCTGCACTAACTGCATAGGAATCTGCAGCATAAATTATATTACCATTTGGCATTATGTCTGTTGGTTTTGGTTTTTCCTCTTCTTTTTTAGTTTCCTCTTCCTTAGCTGATGCTAAAGCCTCCTTATTAGCTTTATTGCTAACTAGTGATTTAATTCCAAAACCTACTCCTGCAATTACTACAATACCAGCTACAGCAACTGCTATTCTTCTTTTTAAATACTTATTATGTTTTCCATTTCTTACTTTGTTACTCACAAAATTCATCTCCATGTCTATATAAATTAAATTATTAACCTCTCATTAATTATAATAAAACTTTACAAAAATATTTTTGTTACAAATTGTTTAAATTTAATTCATATTAAATTAAATAAGAAAAATAGAGCTATATGAAAATTTCATAATCAGCTCTATTTTAAACAAGTATCTGTATTAAAAGTTATTTTATTGCAACCTATAAACTTTATAATTCTATTTAATCACTTAATTTTTTAAGAACACATGCTGACTTTCTTATTATATCATAAAAATCTCTAGCTTCATCCCTTATTTCTTTTCCTGAAAATTTATTATTAACCATAACTCCCCAAAGACCCTTAGGAAGGTTTATTTTAACTTCATTATTATTACTATTAAAAACTACTATGAATTCATTATTATGATCTTTTAATCTATAAGCAACTATACCCTTTTTCTTTATTCCTAACTCACTCTCTATAAATGAAATTTTTTCTCTTATTTCTTTGTTACTTTCTAACCTAAATAAAGGATATTCCTTTCTTAATTCAATTAATCCCTTATAGTATTTAAATAAATCCATATACTTTACTTTTCTAGTCCAATCAATCTTGTTTACAAAGTCATTAGAATTATAACTATTTTCAATAAATTCTCCTTTTTCATTAGTCTTAGTTCTTAAAAACTCCTCTCCTGAATGAATAAAGGGTATTCCTTGAGATGTTAAGAAAATAGCAGCACTTAACTTATTCATTTCTATTATCTCTTCTTCAGAAGCATTTTCACATACAATTTTAAGCTTATCGTGTAATGTATTATTATCATGGGCTGAGCAATAATTTACTGTCTGATAAGGTTCATTTGCCCAAGGAGAATCTGAATAATTTACTTTATTATAATCTACTCCTTCATGATAAGTAGAAGCTACTATTCCAAACTTTATACTCTCTTCAAAGTCTTCTCCTCCATTTACGAAGCCTCCTTCTTTAAGATGTGCTACATATCCTTTTATCCCATCTCTCATATCATCACTAAAAGCTGCTATTTGTAATTTATCAAATTTACCTATATTACATTTAAAACAAGCTTCTTCTTTAGGCAGTGGAGAGTCTCCTCCATTCCATCCTTCTCCATATATTAATATTGAAGGATCTATTTTATTTAATTCTTCTCTTATTTCCTTTAAGGTTTCAATATCATGTAATGCCATTAAATCAAATCTAAATCCATCTATGTGATATTCTTTTGCCCAATACTTTAATGAATCAACCATATATTTTCTTACCATAAGTCTTTCTGATGCTAATTCATTACCACATCCAGAACCATTAGAAAAATTCCCAAAGTCATCTTGTCTATGATAATATCCTGGGTAAGATAAATTTAAATTAGAGTTTTCTCCTGAATAAGTGTGATTATACACAACATCCATTATAACTCTTATTCCTGCTCTATGAAGTTTAAGTACCATTTCCTTAAACTCTTTAATTCTAACTTCACCTTTATATGGATTTTTAGAATATGATCCTTCTGGTACATTATAATTTACAGGGTCATATCCCCAATTATACTGCTCTTCATCTAATCTCTCCTCATCAACTGTTCCAAAATCAAAAGAAGGTAAAAGATGTACATGGGTTATTCCTAATTCCTTTAAATGATCTAAGGTTGTTTTTACTTCTGTACCAGGAACTTTTGTATTTTCTTCAACTATTCCTAAAAACTTTCCTCTATTTTCTAAAGAAACCCCTGAACTCTTATCAATCGAAAAATCTCTTATATGCATTTCATATAAAATTGAATCTAAGGGATTTTCAAGTGATGGTTTCTTTTCATTTTCCCATCCCTTAGGATTAGTTTTCTTCAAGTCAATAACCATAGCTCTATACCCATTAACTCCTAAGGCTTTGCAGTAAGGATCAACAAAATCATGCTCAAAATCTTCTCCTACAATATGGCACTTATAATAAACTCCATTTAAATCTCCCTTTTTTACTAATTCCCAAAGTCCATTACTTTTTTTATGAAGCAAATCTCTTTCTATTAAACTCTCTTTATTCCCATCTCTATAAAGTAATAATTCTAAACTCTTAGCTTCTGGTGACCATACCCTAAAAATAGTCTCCTCTTTATTATAAATAGCTCCAAGTTCTCCATCATAATAATACTTATCATTAAACTCTTTAGAATTAAACTTTCTTCTCATAAAATCCTCTCCCCCATTTCGGTAACGTTTCCAACTAACTGTATATAAATCACAACTAACTTAATTATATTAAAGTAGTAATTAAATTTCAACTTAAAGTTAATTATTAGTTCTTATTTGAATCCATAAAAAATAATCTAATAATATATTCTTAATATACATGAGGTAATAATTCATGAAATGCTTTAATTATATTTTAGATCTACCTGATAGCTTTTTTAAGATTATAATAACCATATTAATATCCTTAATTCTAATTTTAGGTTTCTTCTTAAACAATATATTCATAGCTGTTGTTGATGGCTCTTCAATGGAAGATACTATTCATCACGGTGATGTATTAATTATAAATAAAAAATCCTATTCCACTTCTTCTCCTAAAAGGTATGATATAGTAAATATTTATGCCCCTTGTAAATATGATAATTTTCTAGTTAAAAGAATCATAGGTCTTCCTGGTGATACAATTGAAATAAATAATTCTGAAGTATATGTAAATGGTGATAAAATTTATGAATCATATATAAAAGAAGAAATGAATCTTCCTTATTATTTAAAATTAAAAATACCTAAAGATAAATTCTTTGTTATGGGTGATAATAGGAATATAAGTTTAGATTCTAGATATTTTGGACTAGTAAAAAGTACTGATATTCAAGGTAAGGCAATATTTAAATATTGCTATAAGAATCATAAATTTAAACTCTTTTAATTTAAATTAAACAAACTAGAGAGAATAAAATATCACTCTAGTTTGTCATAAATTTTTAATTTAATTCTTTTTTAATTCCCTCTTTAACCTCTTTAACTTTCCATGATTCTTTATCTACTAAATACTGACATATAAATGCAGGCTCTGGCTTTCCTTCTGGATAATAGTATTTATTTACTATAAAACCGTAACTTCCATCACCTAAATCATATACTTCATCAGATTTTAACTCCAAATATTGATCTTTTTTTACTACACCAAGATTTTTTACAGTTTCTAAAGCTTTATTTGCTAATTCTTTATTATTTTTTTCAGAGAAATCAGTTTTTTCTTCTTTATTATTATCTTCTTTAACTATTTCCTTTTTATCAAGCTTTTCATCTAAATTCTTTAATTTAGAATTTCCACTTGCAATTAGTTCCTTAACATTTTCTCCTAAATAAGAAATATTTTTAAGAGATTTATTTAACAAATCCCTTGCTTCTGATATCTTACCTTCACTCTCTAAATCATTAACCTTTTCCATACTTGAGTAAAAGTCATCTAGTACACTCTTATCTTTACTTATTTCTTCTTTTAAACTAGTAATATCTTCTTTCATTAATTCTTTATTTTTATTTTCTTCTACTTTCTTTAAACTATCTAAAGCCACATCTAACTTAAACTCATTATATGCTTTATTAGATATTACATAATTATATGTTAAATCATATAAGCTTTCAGCTTCTTCTTTATCCTTTGAATCCTCTTCACTGGCCGCTTTAAAAATTGCTGTAGCTTCTTCATAATTTCCTTGTTTTATGGCAGCTTTACCTTGTTCTACTAAACTTTTATTTCCACACCCAACCAAAAAACTTAAACTAAATGCTAAACCTACAGCTACAACTATTTTTTTTATCATATTTTCACTTCTCTCCCCTATTTACCATTAATAAAATATACTCTTTACAAATAAAGGGCATGTATCAAAATAAGTTTTATTTGTTATATTTGATACAGCCCCTTTTAATTATTTTCTATATTTTACATATGCTCTTAAAACATCACTAAACTTCTCATTTTTTAATGTATCAATTACAACCCCAATAACTTCATAACTTGAAGTTTTTCCATTATCTTTTCTTATTGATTTTAGTGTTTCCTCAACATCTTTTGCAATTATATTTATATATGATTTATTAAGTGTAAAATTTAAATCACTTGCTGCATTAGATAAGCTTGTTGATAATTTTTCAATTTTAAATTCTTCAATTCTTCCATCTTTTTTTATTATGTTCATAAATATCCTCCTGTTAAATTAGTATAATTTAGTAATTCTTAAATTAAGTATAACATTTACATTTTATTCTTAAAAGATAAATTTATGCTAAGAGCTAATAAATAAAAGGCTATTCTTAAAATTTTAAAATTATATGTTATGAATTTAATTAAAATCATATAATTTTTGAATAGCCTTTTATGTAAACTAAACTACTATTTTATTTCTAATGAATTGCTACTACTTAGTATTTTATCATACTTTCCTATTTGACCAACTGAAATATTTTTAATATTTGAAGGAATTTCAGTAGTTGTTAATGTATTTTCATCTATAAAATTAGTTTCTTTAATCTTTCCATTTATAATAATTTTGCTCTTATAATTAAAATTATCACCAGTTACAGTTAATATATCATCTTTTATATCATAATTATTTAGAGTTATTTCCTTTAATCCCATCTTCATATTGGTTTTTTCATATTTATTTTTATTTTCATTTAGGATATATTTATTTCCAAATAGCATGTCATATTGAAGAAGTTCAAAATCTTCTTTGTAATTCTCATCATCCTTACATGCATTATGGAAAGTAGGCATAACTCCTGCCACCATATTAAGCTTTTCTAATATATATGTTGTAAACTCCTCTGCTTCCATATTTACATTTTCCTTTGGTAAGCCAATATTATCCCATATAAAGAAATCAGCTAAATATTTATTTCCATCTTTTAATACACTCTCATCATCATTTATTATCTTTAATGAAGGTAGATGATCTCCAAACATAGCGATTACTGTAGGCTCTCCTGAAGATTCTACATAATCTAAAAGTTCTTTTATGTATTCATCAACCCCTCTTAATTTATCTATGTAACATTGAAGTTCATTTTTTTCTTCTTGATCTAAATCTCCATCCACTGTATAATTTTCAAAATCTGAAGAAGAATATCCTCCATGACTTTCTACAGTTACATTATAAATAAACTGAGGCTTTTCATTATTAGATATTATATCTTCTATAGGTTCTATGTTTAAAACATCCTCTGGATATTGCCAATCAGCATTAGTAGGTTTGTCCATATACTCCATAGATATATATTTATCAAATCCTAAGTTAGGATACACTGTGTCTCTATTATAAAAATTTCCTTCGTAATTATGTATAACATTTGTTCCATACCCATAATCATGTAATATATAAGCTAAACTTTCAACTGGCTGTTTTTTAAGTATATTATTATTAGGTATTTCACCTACTGGTAAGTAATCAGTACTTAATCCAGTTAGCACTTCAAATTCACTTCTAACAGTTCCCCCTCCATAAGTAGGTACCTTTAAAAAGCCATTTGTTGATTCACTAGCTATTTTTCTAAAGGTTGGTATAGGGTCCTCTGTAAAAGTTAATCCATTTATTCTATCTAAATCCATAAATGATTCTAATTGAACAATTATTATATTAGGAAATTCTGATGGCATAGCAGATGCCATTTTAGTATCATTACTAGCTAGTTGTGCTTCTTCAATTATATCATTCTTTATTTTCTCAATAGATGCCTTATTGTAATCACTTGGCTCTTTAACCTTAAATCCTGCTGCAGTATCTAAAAATGAGTACATAAACCCATTTCTCTCATAGGAAACTGGCAAATCCCATCTATATACTTCTATACTCCCTTTTGCATTTCCATAAAAAGCTCCTACAGCCAAAATAGATAATGGTAAGATTATAAAGCCATATAGATTAATCACTTTATTTCTACTTTTATATCTTTCACTAAACCATAACAATACTAATATTGCAATTATAATTACTAAGGCTATAACAGCATATTTTAAAATATTTAAGTTTAAATAATTTCCTGCTATAGCTAATCCTTCTTTAAAAGAAAACATATCTGCCCATATAAGTGGTGTTCCTCTAAAGCCTAGTATTACTCCACTTGCCATATAAAAGCCCATAAGAATTGTACTTATTATTCCATAAACCATTCTAGTCTTCTTAAAGAAAAAAGCTATTGAAGTAATCATCAAAAATATTAGATAGTTTAATAGAAATACTGTTGTTTGATTATCTAAAAAATCCTTTCCATTTTCAATAGATCCTCTATGAAATGACTCCCCTAAAAATACTAATAGAAAAGATAGAGTAATCCAAATAAATACGTTAATCCCCAAATTCTTCAAAGTTTTTTTATTTCCTAAAACCTCTTTAAAGTACTTTTTGTTCATTTTATGCCTCCCTTAGAACGAATGTAACAAAACAAGACTTAATTAAGAATTAAATTTATAAATCTATATTGATTATTCTAACTTATTTAAGAATTTTATGCTATTTTAATTTTGTTAATAATCGTTAAATGAATATTAATCATATTTACTAATATAATATATTTTGCATATAATTTTATTTATTGTATTTTATTTCATCATAATTATAGCCAAACTTTATATTTTTAACCTTATTAATAATAAAACATGTAAGTTTATCTAAATATTTTTATATTAATATTTATATTTTAATTATAATTTTTTATTTTATATAACATTGATTTTTTGTTTTTATAAAAATCTCTAAATCATTAATAAATTGAAATAACATAGCTCTATTTTCAAACTCTTCTCTGGTTACTGGAAGTTCTTGTTCACTTAACTCTTTTTTTAATCTATTTAATCTATTAATAAGAATATTTACATTAACTTCTTTACCTATTACAGAGGCTACCTCTTCTGTAAAATTAGCAACTAGTTCAGTCTGTTTTACAGTAATAGATATTCTTGAAAAGTGTTCTCTCATATACTTTAACATTTGAAATTGAACTTCTCTCATATCTATGTAATGCACATAGTACTTAACATCTGAAAACAAATAGTTATTAAAATTATCATTGGCTCTTTTTTTAGCTAACTCTATTCTATTTTCAAGTTCATCAAAAAGTCTTTGTTCCTTTATTGAAACACTATGTGTTCTTAAAGAATATGCCATATCCATAAATATCTCTTTTATTTTTTCAGATATATAATCTATGTCTTCTTTTATCTTTTCCTCATTCTTAGGCATATAACTATTTAATATTAATGCAACCAAAACCCCAACTAGCATAAGGCCTAGTTCATTTATTATCCAATATGAATTCACCTGTTTCTCAACTAATAAATGAGTTACTAAAACAGAACTTACAACAATTCCATCTGTCACTTTTAGTTTTACTGTTAAAGGTATAAAAACTAAAAGATATAATCCAAAAACAACTGAGTTAAACCCTAATGCTAAGAATAAAACTGAAGACACTATTAAGGCTATAATAACAGATTCTATTCTCTTTATAGCTATCTTTAATGATTCTCTTTTTGTACTCTGTATGCTAAGTATGGTTATAATTCCTGCTGAAACCCAGTAACTTAGCCCTAATTCCTTTGCTATTATCATAGCTATTACAGCGCCTATTCCTGTTTTCCAAGTTCTAACACCTATAAATCTCATTTTTTCAACTCCGTATAATTAACATTAAATTTTTCCATAGAATAATAATATAATTAAAATTTAAAATAATCAAATTTATGCATTTTATTTATTAAAATGGGAATACTTTCATTTGAATCTATTTTTAAGAAAGGGTTGAGACATATTATGAGAATTCCAAAACATATAGGGGTTATCCCAGATGGCAATAGACGTTGGGCTGTAGAAAATGGACTTGAAAAAGATCAAGGATATTTACATGGAATTGAACCTGGACTTGAACTTTTTAAACTTTGTCAAAAACTAGATATTAAAGAAATAACTTATTATGGTTTTACTACAGACAATACCAAAAGACCATCATATCAAAAAAAGGCATTCATAGATGCCTGCATAAAATCAGTAGAATTAATTGCAAATGAAGATTGTGAATTGCTTGTTATAGGGAATGCTGATTCTCCAGTTTTTCCTGAAGAGTTAAAAAAATATACTAAAAGAACTACAATGGGCAAAGGTGGCATACGCGTTAACTTCCTTGTTAACTATGGTTGGGAATGGGATTTAAACCTTCTAAAAGCCTGTGACATTAAGAGTAAAAATATCTATGATAATATTCAATCAAAGGATATTTCAAGAATAGATTTATTAATAAGATGGGGCGGTAGACGTAGATTAAGCGGATTTTTGCCAGTTCAATCAGTTTATTCTGATATATACATAATTGATGATTTATGGCCTAATTTTAATAAAGATCATTTCTTTAATGCTCTTGAATGGTATAAAGATCAAGATATTACCCTAGGTGGTTAATTAAATGAGTCCAAATAAAAAAGCTATAATAGTTGGAGCTGGAATAGGTGGATTAGCTACTGCTGTTCGCCTTCTTATTAATAATTTTGAAGTAGATATTTTTGAAAAAAACTCTAAGATAGGTGGAAAAGTAAATTTAATTGAATACAAAGATTTTAAGATAGATTCTTCTGCTTCAATATTTATGCTCCCTAAACCCTATTTAGAAGTATTTAAATATGCAAAAAAAGACCCTAAAGACTATATAGAGCTTGTAGAATTAAATACTTTATATAAAGTGTTTAATGATGAAGGAGATAGTTTTAATATTTATTCAGACTTTCTAAAAACTACAGAGTCCTTAGAAAAGGTATTTAATGATGAAAGTTCAAATTATTATAAATATATATCTGACTCATATAGAAGATATCTTTTAGTAGAAAAATACTTTTTAAACAGAAGTTTTTTCACCTTAAATTATTGGAGATATTTTAAATCTTTACCTGAACTAATTAAAATACATCCTTTTAAAAATTGTTATAAAACCATTGAAGAATATATAAGTAATGAATATTTAAAAAACTTATTAGCTTTTCAATGCATGTATATTGGGGAGTCTCCCCTTAAAAGTTCTAATGTTTTTAATTTAATTCCATCAACCACTCAAATATATGGATTATATTATATTAAAGGTGGAATGTACTCTTATGTGAAGGCTTTAGAAAAATTAATCCTAGAACTTGGTGGTAAAATACATCTTAACTCAAATGTAACTAATATACTTATGGAAAAGAATGTAGCAATTGGAGCAAAAATAAACCACGAAAATATATTTTCTGATTTAATTGTTTGTAATTCAGATTTTACTTATACCATACAAAATTTACTTCCTAGAAGTACATTTAAAAATAAAATTTCTAGGCGAAAACAAAATAATTTATCCTTTTCTTGCTCTACATTTATACTACATTTATTTCTTAAGAAAAAATATAAAAATTTAGATGTACATAATATAGTACTTAATTTAAATAAGAAAGAAGTTTTATTAGCTCCCTTTATAGATGGGCCCTTGCCAAAGGAATATATATATTATATCTATTGCCCAAGCTCAATAGATACTTCATTAACTCCTGAGGATTGTGAATGCATTAATATAACAGTACGTGTTCCAAACTTAAAAAAATATAAATCAAAATGGACTGAATCTACAATTGTTTCTTTGAGAAACAAAATCTTGTATGACCTAAGTAAAATTAAAGGTTTAGAAGATATAAAAGAAAATATAATTTACGAAAGCTATACAACGCCTATGACCTTAAAAAATGATTTTAATTGCTTTTTTGGTGCAGCTTTTGGTCTTAATCATAATTTGCTACAAACAACTATTTTTAGACCTCAGGCAAAAATAAAAAAACTAAAGAATATATATTTTGTAGGTGATTCAGTACATCCTGGCTCTGGAATATCAATGTCCTTAATCTCAGCTAAGCTATGCTGTGAAAAAATAATATCAGATTTTAGCTAAAATAAAAAGAGGTGTATTATGATACATCTCTTTAAAAATCTTGTATTTCATTTATATTTTCCTTAACCACTTCACTAAAAATACCAACTATTTCTGGATCAAATTGAGTTCCACTACATCTTTCTAGTTCTATTAATCCTTCATCATAAGTTTTTCTTTTATTATAAGGCCTACTTGAAGTCATAGCATCAAAACTATCTATTACAGTTAAGACCCTTGCTAAGTATGGTATTTCTTTCTCCTTTAATCCTACTGGATATCCAAAACCATCATATCTCTCATGATGATATAAAATAAGAGGCACAACATTCTTTAAGGAATTTACTGATTTTATTATTTCTACTCCATCTTTAGGATGTTGCTTTAAAATCTCCCATTCCTCTTTAGTAAGTCTCATCTTTTTAGTTAATATTTCATTTGGTATATTTATTTTACCTATATCATGCATATAAGCTCCATATATTAACTGCTTTTTCTCATCTTCTGAAAGTCCTAATTTTTTAGCCATAAGTCTGCTATAAATAACTACTCTTTCTACATGGCTATATGTATATTTATCCTTTGCATTTATAATACTTATTAAAGTTTTTATAGATGCTACAAGAGCATTTTCCTCTTCATTTAAATCTCGTTTTAATTCATCTAAAACAGATACATAAGTTTCAACTCTATTTTTATGGAAAAATTTAGCTCTATATAATGCATCATCAGCACATTTAACTAATTCTAGCTCACTTTTAGCTTTATCTGGGAATACAGCTATACCAACAGATACTGTAAAATTAGCATTAGGTTGATTTTCTTGTCCTTCAAAATATGTTTTTTCTACTTTATTTCTAATTCTTTCTGCAATTTTAGTAGCTTCCTCTTCTGAAGTATTAGGTAAAATTATTGCAAACTCTTCTCCTCCATATCTAGCTACTAAATCATTTTCTCTAGCTATATTTTTTAGAAGTTTTCCTATTTTCTTTAATGCTTCGTCACCTTTTTGATGTCCATACAAATCGTTATAATGCTTAAAATAATCTATATCCATAAATATTAATGATAGTTTCTCATTTTCAACCTCACTAATATGCATTTTCTCTCTTAATTTATCATAAAAATATCTATGATTATAAACCCCTGTTAATCCATCTTCGTTAACCAAGGTTTGTAATTCCTTTATGTGATCATTTTCAGTTTTTACATAAAAACCTAATGTCCAAGCTGTTAAAACAAATACTCCTGCTAATATTAAATCATTTTGAAAATAAATATTTACATCAGCATTCCCTGAAAAAATCAAATCTATAGCTAAAATAATAGCTGATGACACTACAGAAACCACACATCCTCTATGCATGCCCCCCTGTATTGTAGATGTTATTATAATAAATAAAAATAAAAATTTATTATTACTAGAATTCCCTCCTGAAACTAATATAGCCATTATAAATATAATCATAAATAAAATTATTTCTATTAATTGTATCTTATTTATATGATCTTTATATTTGTTTAAACTAGCTAAACTCCAAAGTATGTAAATCGTTGATAATAAGAATATACTTATTAAAATTGATAATATACTGTAATACGCTAAAAATTTATTGTTATACTTTGTAAGATTAAAGGTGTATTGTAAAAAAGCCATAGCTGAAAATAATAATGATGATACTTTTACTATTGATAATATTTCATCAACTTTTTTCTTTTTATTATCATTTACATCCCTAATCATATTCTCCCTCTCTAATCTAGTATAAAATAAGGCCGGTTTAAAACCGACCTTTAGGTAAATTATTCATCTCTTAAAGATTTTGGTTCCTCTGGTTGGTGTGTAAACCAAAGACATGCTGAAGTAGCAACTGTTGTTGCAACTACTGTTGTTAATGCAGCAAATAATGTTAATAAGTTTTTGTTTAATTTTTTCATTTAACTCATCCCCTCAAGATTTATAATAATTTATTTGTAAAAGAATCTATAGTTTTTAACAATATATTTCCTATGTAGGTTAGAGTCATACATTGCCATGCTACTCCAAAGATTATACTTAACATAACAGGCTTAGCTAAACTCCATCCTGAATTATAATATAAAATTATACTTAATACTTCAATAAATAAATATATAGTTAAAATCTTTAAAGATCCTTTTTTCATGCGTTTTTTCTTCTTTTCGGTTTTTATTGGTTTATTTTTAGTATCTACTGGAGCAAATTTAAAAACTATAAAATATCCAAAAACAAAAATAACTATTCCAATAAACACTACAAGCTCAAAGTTCATTTTTGCAAAAAAACTACTTTTTATTAAAAAACCAATACATATTGAAATTATTATGCCTAATAAAGTACATACATTAGAGGATTCTGAATGTGCTCCTCCAGAGTATTTTCTAAGTATGCTTGCTGTAAATAAAAATATCAAAGCTTCTAAAGCTATATTAAACACTAATCCCAGTATAAGTACTGAAATTATTGATATTAATGTTTGTATTAGAGCATAAGTTCCATACTGAATAATTTCTTTTCTTTCATTATCATAATTTAATTCACTAGAAACTTTTTCAGCTATTAACTTCGATATATTCTCAATCATTTTATCTCAACTTTCCTTTTTTTGATGCTATTAAATAATAATAAGTAACAATAACCATAAACATTATAGTAGATGGAATACCTAATATTGTTTTTGTAAATACATTTTCAAATAAATAGTCAATATTTTCATTAAAAAATTTCTCTATAAATAATAAGTTTAAACCTTCACATAAAAATAAAATCATTAATATTAATATTGATGCTTTTATACTTACTATTAAATCTATTTTATTAACATTGAATGCTAAAAATATTAAAACAAATATGTTCAATATTGTATGAATACCATAATTTATAGGTAATAATCTAATTAAATAAACTACTAATACCAATATCAAACTTGAAATTAAATATTCCTTCTTTTCTAACTTTTTATTAGCGAAAGCATACATGGCTAACATCATCGTAAGAGCTTCTGGTATTCCCCTTACTAAAGTTTCAAATAAAGTTACTTTTAACATTCTTCCTCCGCTGTCACTAAGCAAATATATTCCTTTGCTTATATTCATTTTTCTCATTAGTTTTTTTAACTGTAACATATATTATTATGACTACAAAAACTCTTATAAGTATATCACCAATACTTAAAACACTATATCCTATATCTATTATGTCACTTAAATACTTATATTTTACTGTACTTGTTCCTATCATATGTATATCATTCACCTTTGAAATAGTATTAGGCTTAAGATACCCTGTTAAATATGATAAACTTGGGAAAACAGGCATTTCCCCACCATTAGCAGCCATTACAATATGATTTAAAAAAGTTCCTGCTAAAATAAATAACGATCCAATTAAAGCACTTACATACTCTTTGTACCAAAAGATAGGTATTAAAAACAAGTACATATATATACTTTTAAACCAAGGTGCCCATTTTACAACATCATAGTTACCCATAAATATACTTACCTGAAAGACTATATAAATAGCTTCAAAAATCAAAATAGGATAGATTGTCCAACTTTTAAAGAAAGGTTTTAAACTATATCCTTTTATTTTTGAAATTATTAATGCTATAATCACTGCTTCGATCATTATTTTACTCCTTTAACTAATTGTAAAGCTTTAACAAATTATTAAAACTTTATCCATTTAAATTAAATCATATAATTCATATTAAATCAATAATAAACACCCATTTTTTACAAAAAAAATTGAGCTTTTTTTGTTTTTAATGATAAATTTCTCATTTTTTGTTTGTTTTATCTTTTAATTTTTTTAATGTTAATAAAAACAAAATTAAACTTAAAACTCCAATAACAAGTTTTAAATTTTTTTGAGAAGCCATTATCACCCCATAACTAGCTAAAACTTCTAATAAAATAGAAGTTATTTTCCCTAAGAATGTAGATATTATAAATGTAAAACTATTAACCCTGCTCATAGCAGCAGCTAAGGTTACTAAACCTGATGGAATAAAAGGTATTAATCTTCCTTCAAAAATTAAAATCCCAACATTTCTCCCTTCACTCTTTACAATTTTATCTATTAATTCGTATTTCCCTTCAATATTTCCTGCAAATTTATTTATACCTTTTCTATATACTTTAAAACTTATCCATCCCCCTATAACTTCACCTAATAAAGAAATTAAAAATCCATTTATAGGACCAAAGAATACTATATTAGCTCCTGTAACAAATACAGAGGGAACTATCCCAAGTAATGCTATAATTACACTTATAAACAAACTTATAAATATAGCTAACTCACTATATTGATTAAAAATATTTATTAAACTATTTATATTTTTCTCCTCCTCTACTTACATATTAAGGCTATTAATTCTCATTTTAAGTATATCCTCCAAACTGCCAAAGTTTCAACATATTTTACCTAATAGTAATATTATTTATTTCTATCTAGTACAATCTTATATACAATTTCCTATTTAATTAATAAAACTTTTTTTAATTTTTAGCTATAATATTTGAAATAAAAGTCTACACTATATACTAAATTTCACATAAAAAATAACTGTCTTAATTTAAGACAGTTATAAAAGATTAATTTCTCATTATTATATATACTGTATATCCAATATAAAGAGCTAAAAGAAATACCCCTTCATATTTAGTAAGTACTTTTTCTTTTTTCTTATTTAAGAAAATTAAAGCACCTATTATTAAAGTGACAATTATAAGGAATATTAAATCTATTGATAAACTTGCAGCTATTGTTATAGGGCTTATTACGGATGATAAACCTAATATTAATAATATGTTAAAGGTATTAGATCCTAATATATTTCCAAGAGCTATGTCATTTTCACCCTTTTTAGCTGCCACTAAAGAAGTAACAAGTTCTGGAAGAGAAGTACCTATTGCCACAATTGTAAGACCAACTAATTTTTCACTCAGTCCTAATCCTAAGGCAATTGCAGAAGCTGAATCAACAACTATTTTTCCACCTAATATTATTCCTATAACTCCAACTATTGATAAAATTATATTTTTAACTGTGCTATTAGGTGACTTTATGTTTTGCTCTTCAAAATCTTCAAATTCTGTAGTTACTGCTACTTCATCTTCTTTTTTATTGCTTCTATTAACTGTATATATTAAATATATTATATATGTTATGCACATTAAGACTAATACTGCTCCATCTATTCTAGATAAAGAATTTTTACTTCCTATTAGTCCAGTAAAAGTAAAAACATATAAAATAAAAGTTGCAATTAAATTTACTATAAAATCATTTTTTATTATGTGCTTCTTTATGACTAAAGGAGCCACAATGGCTGTACATCCTAAAGCTGCTAAAAGATTAAATAAATTTGATCCTAAAACATTTCCCATGGTAATATCATTGCTACCTTTTAGTGAAGCTGATATACTTACTGCAAGCTCTGGTGCACTAGTTCCTAAGGATACAATAGTAAGTCCAATTATAACAGCTGGAACTCCTAGCTTTTTAGCTATTCCTGAAGCCCCATCAACAAAAAGATCTGCTCCTTTAATAAGTAAAAGGAACCCTATTATTAGAAATATGTAGTTCATTAATTCCTCTCCATTTCAAGTAACTTTATTAAATATAAATATTTTTTACAAATCATAAGTATAATTATACTATTTATTTAAATAATTTCTATAATATCGAAATTTGTTTTCATCTAGTTAATAATTTGTCTAAACATCAAAGCTTAACTGCTCTCTTTCTTCTGTTATTATATTTTCTTCTAAAGATGATATTGTTATTCCTAATAATCTTACCTTTTTATTTTTAAAATCAACTATGCTTATAAGATCTTTTACGCATTCCATTATTTCCTTCTGTTCTTTTAAAAAGTGTTCTAAAGTAATACTTCTTGTTATATGTTTAAAATCGTTAAACTTTACCTTTAAGGTTACAGTCTTTCCTTTTTTATTTAATAAACATAAACTCTCACTAACTCTTTCTGCTATTCTCTCTAAAATCTCTATCATTTCATCTATATCTTCTATGTCTTCTCTTAAGGTAATTTCTTTACCTATAGACTTTCTAATCCTGTATGGATTTACTGGTCTATTATCTATACCCCTAGCAAATTCATATAATATCTTGCCCCTGTCACTAAAAATATCTATAAGTTCTTCTTCAGAAAATTTAAGTAAATCCTCCCCCTTAAATACCCCTATATTATTTAACTTATTTTTAGTTACTCTTCCAACGCCAAAAAATTTTCCTATAGGTATATTTCTTATAAAATCCTTTGAATTCTCCTCTGTTATTACTGTTATACCATCTGGTTTTCTAAAATCTGATGCCATCTTTGCTAAAAATTTATTAAAAGAAACTCCTGCTGAAGCAGTAAGACCTACTTCTTTAAATATTCTTTCCTTTATTTCAAGGGCCATTAAGGTTGCAGAACCTTTGCACCTTTTGCTTTTACTTACATCAACAAAAGCCTCATCTAAGGACAAGTGTTCTACAAGATTAGAGTATTCATTTAATATATTCATAACCTGCCTAGAAACTTTTTTATAAACCTCCATCCTAGGTCTTATAAAAATAGCTTTAGGGCATAATTTATATGCAGTTAAAGAGGGCATAGCTGAATGTATTCCGTATTTCCTTGCTTCATAAGAGCAAGTTGCAACTACTCCTCTTCTATTTGGGTCTCCACCAACAATCAACGGCTTTCCTTTATACTTAGGATTATCTCTCTGTTCAATGGATGCATAAAAAGCGTCCATATCTATATGAATTATCTTTCTATTCTCTTTCATAAAGCCTCCATGCAAACATATGTTCATTTTTAATTTTACACTAAGACTTTTTAAATTCCAATATTATAAAAGATAAGTTTTAAACAATAAATCTATTTAAAACTTATCTTAAAATACAGGTAATTAATAAATTAAAATTCCTTTATTTAACCTTTTCAGGCTCATTATACTCTATTCCCTTTGTATCCACCTTAATTGATTCTATAACAACATCCTCAACTGGTTTATCATTTGCTCCTACTGAAACCTTTTCTATTTCATGAACCACATCTAATCCCTTAGTAACTTTTCCAAAGGCTGCATATTGACCATCTAAATGTGGTGCTTCTTTTGTAACAATAAAAAATTGACTTCCTGCACTATCAGGATTTTGAGACCTTGCCATTGATAATATTCCCTCTTCATGCTTAATATCATTTTCTACTCCATTAGAAGAAAATTCACCCTTTATCATATATCCTGGTCCACCTGTACCTGTTCCCTTTGGATCTCCACCTTGAAGCACAAACCCTTTAACTATTCTATGGATAGTTAAGCCATCATAAAATCCACTATTAGCTAGACTTATAAAGTTATCAACGGTATTTGGAGCTTTGTTTGGATATAACTCTGCTTCTATAGTTCCAAAATTCTTAACTTCAATAGTAGCTATAGGTAATTTATCCTCTGGTATATTTTCCTTTGCCTTTTTACCTTTCCCTCCACATCCTATTAAAAGTAAAGATGCCATTGTAACTCCTACTACTATTTTGCTAACTTTCTTTAATAAACTCATTTTTATTCCCCTTTCTTAGAATTTATTACTAATATGTTTTAAATTATATCATCTAAACCCTTTAAATTTATGTCATATAAGCTATTAATTTGTTTCTATATAATTAAATTTTCCTAAAACAAAAAAGGTATGTATTCTTTTTTTGTGTTATAAGAATACATACCAAAAACTTTTTTATTATACTTCAAGTTCCTCAACTTCAACTGCGAAGTTCCCACAATTTTTACAAACATTTATATTAACTAAATAGCTCTTGTCTACTTTTTTATCTCTTAATAATTTATTGTAAGTAAGACCTTCATAAGCTTTTTCTATATTGCTTATTACAAACTTTCCATTCTTAGCATAAATAAACATATTAAACTCTAAAAATGGGAAGCTCTTCTTTTTTTCCTCTAATCCAAATTTACATTCTTCACAAGGGCCATCATAATAAGCTTTTCCAAAGCTAACACCCTCACTACTATTTAATATTTCAAAAAGCTTATCTATATCAAAACCTTCAACATCTTCATTAAAGAAATAAAGCAATTTATCCTCTGATAAAGTATATTCTTTTTCATCAAAAGTGAAACTAAACATTTAATCATTCCTTTCTATGAACAATTCACATTTTATTATTATCTCTAAACATATTTAATAACTTTAAAGACAATATGTCAAACTAAATTTCTCTTTTATTAAACTCTTTATTTATATTACTCCAATATAAACTTCTCTATAGCCTTAGCAACACCATCATTTTCATTTGTATCTGTTATATAATCTCCATATTCCTTAATAAAGTCTGGTGCATTTCCCATTACTACAGATAATCCTGCCTCTTCTAGCATAGATACATCATTTCCACTATCACCAATGCATATCACCTCTTCTAGGCTTATTCCTAATTTATCTGCAAGGGCTTTAACTGCACTTCCCTTTGAAGTTCCTTTTTTCATGATCTCTATACATCCACCCCAAGAAGCATAAACTAAATCTACTCCTTCTAAAGCTTCAAATTCCTCCTTAGCTTCTTCTATATTAGGTCCACCTTCTTGTTTTATTATTATGAACTTTAATATATCTTCTCCATGTTCATCATAAGCATCTCTTAAATCATCGCAATTGTAGAATTTTATTTTTTCTTTCTCATCTACCCAGCTATTCATAAGCCTATGACTATCATCCTCTGGAATATCTGTATCTGCTATTAGTCCATCTGTAGAGTCTACATAAGCTAAAAACTTATATTTATTTATAATATCACATATTTTAAAGTAAGTTTCCCTGTCTAGTGTAGATTTAAATATTACCTCATCAGTATTTTTATCCTTTATATATGAACCATTTGAACAAATTAATGGTGCATTTACTCCTATTATATTCCCATATATTCTAGCTGACGGAAAAACCCTTCCTGTTGATATGGCAATATGTACTCCTTTTTCAATGGCTTTCTTTAAAGCCTCTTTATTTCTTTCACTAACTTTATGATGAGAATCTAAAAGCGTACCATCCATATCTATACAAACTAATTTATAATTCATTTAATTCTCCCCTTTCTAAATTAAATTTTATATAGACTTTCTTTTTTAATCAAGATTTAATATTTTAATATACAGCCCTTAAATAAAAGTAGTATGTTATAACTTAAAATTCTATTTGTTATAAAGCCTATATAATATTTTTCTAAAGACTTATAAAGTTATCTTATAAAATAAAAAACTTATAAATATCTTCTGAGAACTTCTGAATTCCACTAAAAATTTAAGTTCATTCAAATATTCTCTTCCCAATATTTATAAGTTTTATTTACGAGCTATTTTAGTATAACCCTTTAAAATTCATATTATTTATTTTTATATTTCTCTAATTCTAAATCTACCTCTGAATCTGAAGTTTTATCTTCTTTTGTATTTTGTGTTCTATACTTATTTAATTCATCATCTAAACTTAATTCTTCTAATTTAGCAAATTCATCATCTAAGCTTTCTCCTTTTAATTCTTCTAATCCAGCAGCATAACTCTCTTTTCTTGAAATACTTCTTTCTATATCATCAATATTAATTGAATTACTCTTACTTTGAACATTTGCAATAACTTCATTTATTTGTTTTGAAGCTTCAGCATTATTAAGTCTAGCTACTGCTTCATCTCTATAACTTCTTGTTTTATCTAATTCTTTTTCTAATTCCACTAATTTTGCTTTTAAAACATCAGCTTTCGCTCTTTGTCCTTCATAGCTTGCCTTTAAAGACTCAAATTTCTTGTCACTATCTAATTTAAGTTTTAAAGCTTTCTTAGCTAACTCTTCATTTCCTTTGCTCATTGCTAATCTTACTTTTTCATCATACTGAGCTGACTCTTCCTTAGCTTCATTCATTTTCTTTTCAGTATCTTTTAAGTTACCAAAAATTTGAGCTGATGATCTTTTAGCTTCATTAAAAGATTTCTCCATATCTCTTATTTTTTGATCCAATAATTCTACTGGATTCTCCATTTCATCTAAAGCTGAGTTAGTCTTAGCCTTAATCATATTTGATATTCTATTAAATATTCCCATTTTATTACCACCTTTACCGACTTTTTATTTAGATTTATTATACTCTCTCTTTTTTACAAATTCATGTCATAATTATTAATTTTAACTATCTTCTTTTTCTAATTGCAAATATTATTAAAGCTATTAATAAAATAGTTCCAATACCTATAAAAGGTCTTCTTATGAACATAAAACTAAACATATTTCCAAACATATTAAGTATATTATTTAACATAAGCATATCAAAAAAGCTAAATCCTCCTGAATTGCTACTTCTATAGCTTTTATTTGAACTTCCACTGGACTTATCATTATTTTCATACTTATTATTTTCTTTAGAACTTCCTTCTTGATTATTAGGGGCTTTGCTATTAAACTTATCTGTAGTTGAATAATTATTATTTCCTTGTTTACTACCTTTATCTGAGTTACTAGAATCTTTTCCACTTTCTACTTTATCAGAACTTGAATTGCTTCCTGATGAAGGTTTATTAAACTTATCCGTAGTGGAATAATTACTATTTCCTTGGCTTTTTTTCTTTTCACTAGATGAACTACTAGGCTTAGAATACTTTTTACTTGAATTATAAGAACTACTCTTACTTGAACTTCTAGAAGAACTTCCTGAACTCCTTGAGCTACTTCTAGAGCCTCCACCTGAGGATCTTCCACCTTTAGCAATAGTATTTTCTATACCAAAGGTTTCTGCCTTAACTTTTTTAATTGGAGAAATATTAAAACATCCAACTAAAAAGAAAAAAGCTATAAAAAATAGGACTAACTGACCAAACCTCTTATGTTTTTTCACCTCTTCCCCTCCTTAAATGTATTATATATCATCATTATAAATTAATTATTAAATTTTGTATATTTTAATAGTCTAAATTCATAATTATTTGATAATATATGATATCATAAATATATATTATTTATATGGTGAAGGAGTATAGCAAATGAATGCAAAGGAATTTTTAGATAAAGAAAAAACTACTTATGGTAATCTTTACAGTGAGCTAATTTTTGTTTTAGATGATATTGAAGATTTAAGCGAAGATTCTACTTTAAAGGAAAGAGCATACTACAAAAACATTAAAATATTAAAAAAATATAATGATTTACTAGATAAGTTATCTAGAGAAGTTCCAGAAAAAAAATCTTTCCTGTCATTTTTAAATAAGTCTAAAGAAAATGAAATTATAAAGGAATGTGAAGATTTTAAAAAAACTTATAAAGATTCTCTTGATAAAATATTTGTATGTTCTAAATGCATGTGTGTAAAATGCATAAGAGAATGTGGCTTTAACCCATGTTTATCATGTAACAAAACTGGAAAGGTTAATTATTGTGATAAAGAAAATACTAATCTTATAGTATTTAAAAACTTTATAAAACAACAATACAATAATGAAACTAATGAAAATGAACCTCTTGAAATTCTTTGTGAAGTGGAAATGTTAGATATGGACAAGCGTTTTAGAATAATTAAAGAAGTTTTAAGTGGTGAACAACTTGTACTTGAGTATGTCTACAATATAAAAGATGGTGATTTATATAATTCAATTGATGATGTAGACCTATTTAATGAAATAATAGATATTTATGAAAGTAATAAGATATAAATTAAAATAAAGTATTTAAACACTTAATAAGGGCGTGTATTAAAATAACCTTTTATATTTTAATACATCCCTTAAAATCTTATTTTATATCTACTTTTTACTTAGTATTATCTTATTTCTACAAGTTTTATATCTAATTTAATTAAACAATAAATCTAATATCTTTTCACCAGCTTTTCTATTCTCTCCTTTATAAGGGAAACAATGAATATGTATTGCTGGGTTAAAATTCAATTCTATTATGCCATGATTTTTTTCCTTTGCCTCTTCCTCTATATTATCTATTACCATATCTACTCCGCATATAAGGGCTTTAACAGCCTTAGCAGACTTTAATGCCACCTCTTTATAACTAGGATGTATTTTGTCAGTAAAGTCTATGCTGTCTCCTCCTGTGCTTATATTAGAGTTTTCTCTTAAATAGATTTTTTCTCCATTTTTAGGAATAGACTTAAAGCTTAGTCCTTGATTTTTCAAAAACATTTCTTCTATCTCTCCTAATTTTATTTTTTCTAAAGGAGTCTTATATCCCTTTCCTCTTAATGGATCTTTATTTTTTTCAGAAACAAGCTCTTCTATGGTACTTTCTCCATTACCAATTACATTAGCAGGTTCTCTATGAAGTATTCCTACTACCTCTTCCCCTATTACAAGAAATCTATATTCCTTTCCTGTCATAAATTCTTCTATAAGGATTGAACTATCCTCTCTAAAAGCTATTTCAACAGCTTTATCATAGTCTTCCCTTGAATATTCTCCAGGAAATATACTAATTCCTAAACCAAAATTAGTAGACTTAGGTTTTATAACTATTTTCTCATCCTTAAATAATCTAAAATCTTTCTTTGCCTCATCTATATTGTCATAATCTTTCCCCTTAGGAACCCTTATATTATTTTCCCTTAAAATATCCTTAGTAACTAATTTATTTTCCATTATTAAGGCAGTTATATATGAATCCTTAGAAGTTTTTGTTGCTTGCTTAACATATTCAACCTTTTCTCCATCACTAAGAGAAATAAAGTTCTCTAATCTATCCATAATATTAAACTCTATTCCTCTTTTAATAGCATCTAATATTAATATTTGTGTTGATAATTCTAAATCTTCATAACCAACTAAATTAAATTCTTTATTTTTAAAGTTATTTAAGTAATCCTTAGCTAATCTCATATGGAAATTAACATATCCCTCTTCTTTTATATCCTTAATAAGTTTCTCTGAAATTGTATCATGAGGATTATTAATTTTTTCTAATGCTCTTTTGATAACATTTTTAAATTCCTCATTATTTGAAAATAAGATCTCTACAATTTCATCCATTTCACTTAGTATTTCTCTTCCTTTGTCTTTTAATAAAACAGGAACTCCATTTTCATATATAACGGCCTCTTCATTTCTACCCTTTAAAGCAACCATATCATGATTTTTGAAAAATTCTTCTTGATCTTTATATGTTATTTCCTTGTTCTCTTTTAATAAAGTATAAATCATAAATAAATGCACTAGATAAAGTGTTTCTTTACTCACTCCTTGAATACTTAAAGGATCTAAGTCTAAAAGTCTTACCTCTAAGTAATCAATCCCCTTGTGAAGTAAGCTTTCAAGCATATCTTCGCTTCCTAGTGATTTTAACCTTATAGGATTATAATATTCTTTTATACTTTGTATTTCCTTATCCTTAACTAAATTCTTTATGTCACTAGCATATTCTTCTATACTGTTATATGAAACATAATAGTCCTTTTTATTTTTATATCCATAATAACTATTTCTTAAAGAAGTATCATCTTTTATATAATAAGAATCCTCTCCTAATTTTTCACCCTCTTCTTTAATTTCCTCTATATAACTTTCATGGAAAACAGGACTTGCTCCAGTTAAGTATATTAATAACCAATGATATTTTTGAAAGTTTCTAGCCATTCTAAGGTAGATATCATCTTTAAATTCTCTAAAATCCTTTTCCACTTTAAGCTCTTTGTAAAGTAACTTAATAAATTCCTCTTTAAATGAAAAATTATAATGTATTCCACTTATAACTTGTTTCTTTTTGCCGTATTTATAACTAAGATTTTCTCTATATAATTCATCTTCTCTATTAGAAAGCTTAGCAATTGGAATCTCCTCTTCCCTTGGTAATATAGGAGGATTACTCTGTGGCCATAAAAACTCTCCATTTTCCATAATCTCTAAAGATACAACCTTATTTAAATTACATATAAAACTATAAACTTCCTCTAAAGTATTACAGACAGGTGTTACCATTTCTAACTGACTCTCAGAAAAATCTGTTTTTATATATGGATTCTTTTCTCTATCTCCAAAGGCCTTTGGATGAGGTGTTAAAGCTAAGTTTCCCCTTTCTGTAACCCTAACATTTTCTTTTTCTAAACCAAAATTAGCCTTTATAAAGTAATCTTCTAAACTTTCATCTTTTATAATTTTTAATAAACCTTTATCTAAATTCACCATTTCTCTCCTCCTGGAATTCTCTTATCTATACTAACCAGTTCTATTTAACCATTTATAATAAAACATCTACTTATGTATTATTTATGAACTAACCTATTTTTCTTTTAAATTATATTAATCGATAAAAATAATATAATATTTATTAATCACCTTAATTCTTATAGGAATTCTAGGCTTTATTATAAATATATAAGAAATTCCTTATATAGTCAAAGGTGTTATTGTATTTATTTCTTTTATTTTTTCAAAATTACTTTCTTTTTCTCCATATTTCTAAACACTCTAAAAATCTCTATTAGTTAATACGTTTTATTTTTATAATTAAAAATCTTTTATTTCTTATAGTAACCTTTTTCTTTAATTTTTATTTTATAAATAAAAAAACACCATAGCTTTTTAACTATAGTGTCTTTTAGAACATTTTTCTTTAATTTCTTTAAAACTATTAAACAACCTATATAATATTGGATTTTTTTCATTCATTTCAAATTCAAAGCTAGTTTTTGCCAAACTCATTATAGGACTCATAAGATTCATAGTATCCTCATAACCTTGCTGTGCTCTTAATCTTTTTGCATCTATATCTAAATTTAATGTTCCATTTATCATGCTATCATCTAAGCTCTTAGGCACTATTTCTATTATCTGAGCATTTGGATAAAGGCTTCTATCTACAGTTCCCTCTTTAGATAAATGTACTACAATAATTAAATCACAACCTTCTCCATAAACAGGTTGAATTGGTGTATTATCAACCATTCCTCCATCTAAATACTTTTTACCATCTACCTCTGAGCTATCATATATTAAAGGAAGTGATGCTGAGGCCATTATTATTTCTCTTCCTACCTCTTCATCATAATCATTAATTCTAAAATATTTAACCTTACAATCTGGTAATTCCGTACAGGCAGCATAACAAATTTTCCCTGATTCTTTAACCTTATTTATATCTATAAACTTATTTACAACTTCATAAGCTCCATCCTTAGGAAAATCTCCATTTTCTAATCTATCTGACATATGTTTTTTAACAAAGTTAATACTTTTTACCCCTAAGGCTAAAGCTACACCTTTTTTCAACAAATCCATTTTAGTCATAGGAACTAATTTCTCCATAGTAACTTCATCCCATAAGGCTTGAGCATTGTCCATATCCCCTTGAGCAAATAGGGCAGCATTAAATGCACCAATAGAAGTTCCTGATATAACTTCTATGTACTTGTCCAATTTCATTTCAACTAAAGCTTTCCAAACACCTAGTTCATATGCTCCTTTTCCTCCCCCACCTGATAAAACTAATCCAACTTTCATAATATTTCCTCCATTCATTATTAAATGAATCGTTTTATACCAATAAGATATCCATTATATTATTTTACTACATTATGCAAAAAATTGATAATAAATTATATAAAAATAGACTATATGATAAATCACATAGTCTATTTTCTTAATGATTATATTAAAAACTTAAGTAAAAATACTAATCCTAAAATAACAGTAGTTAAACTTATCTCTTTTCTTTTTCCAGAGAATAATTTTAATATTATGTATGATATAACTCCAAATACTATACCATCTGATATTGAGTAAGCAAATGGCATCATGATTATTGTTAAGAAAGCTGGTATAGCTTCTGTAAAATCATGTAAGTCTATTTCTTTTATTGGTTCTATCATAAATAATCCAACTAAAACTAAAGCTGATGCTGTAACCGCTGGAGTTATAACTGCAAATAATGGAGCAAAGAATAAAGCTAAGAAGAACATAAATGCAGTTGAAACTGCTGTTAATCCAGTTCTTCCTCCTTCTGCAACCCCTGAAGCACTCTCTACGAAAGTACTTACTGTACTTGTTCCTAAACAAGCTCCTAATGTTGTACCTACTGCATCAGAAAATAAAGCTTTCTTTATGTTAGGTACTTTTCCATCCTTATCTAACATTTTAGCCTTAGTTGCAACACCAACTAAAGTTCCTATTGTATCAAACATATCCATGAATAATAATGTAAATAATGCTATTACCATATCTAAAGAGAATATGTTATGGAAATCGAACTTGAAGAAAGTAGGCGCTATTGAAGGTGGCATACTAATAATCTTACTTGGTATAGGAGTTATTCCCATAGGTATTCCTATTATTGCTGTAATAATCATACCTATAAATAATGCTCCCTTAACATTTTTAGCTATTAAAACACTTGTTATTAAAAGACCTATTATTGCTAAAAGTCCTGATCCTGAAACTATATTTCCTAAAGAAACTATAGTTCCTCCATCTGTATGTACTACGATTCCTGCACCCTCTAATCCTATTAAGGCAATAAGTAATCCTATACCTACTGATATAGCATTTTTAATTCCCTTTGGTATTGAGTCTACTATTGCTTCACGTACGTTAAATATAGTTAAAAGTATAAATATTATTCCTTCTAATAAAACTGCAGTTAAAGCAAATTCAAATGAATATCCCATTTGAATAACTATTGTATAAGCAAAAAATGCATTTAGTCCCATTCCTGGAGCTTGTGCAAATGGTAACTTAGCATAAAGTCCCATTATTAAAGTTGCTATTACTGCTGATAAAGCCGTTGCTGTAAATACAGCTCCTTGATCCATTCCTGCTGCTGATAATATTGATGGATTTACTATAAGTATATAAGCCATTGTCATAAAAGTAGTTAATCCAGCAATAAATTCTGTTTTTGCATCAGTGTTATTTTCTTTAAGCTTAAAGAACTTTTCCATAATCTCACTCTTTCCTTCATTTGTTTTTCTAAATCACCTTTAATATATTATCAGATTTTTTATATTTATCAATACTTTTACGAATATTTTTGTCGAAAAAGTGAAATTAATAAGTTTTTTTGTAATTATTTTTAAATAAACACGTACATTGAAGACTTTTTATCTCTATATAATACGCATAAAAACATATTTTTATAATTTAAACCTATTCAATAAATACTTTTTTATTAAACATGCGAACTTTTTAAATATTACCTTCTACTTAGTTCAACTAGTGCACATCCTTCTATAGCACAGATACCATTCTCCTTACAAAAATTTAAAACTTCTTCGCTTTCAGCACCTGGTTGAATTAAAACCTTATTTATTCCTAAAGTTTTAGCCTCTTTAATAAATTCTATTCCCTTAATAGGGTTTATACATAGATCTATAACCTCAATATTACAAGGAACTTCTTTTAAGCTTTTAAATATGTTTTCTCCATCTTTTAAGCTAACTCCAAAAGCATTATATCCATTTTCTTTAAGCTTATTTAAAATTCTATATGCATACTTTTTTTCATTTCCTACATCACCAACAACACACCAATTTTTAAAATCCAAAAAGTCTTTAGCTAACATAATTCATTCCTCCATTTAAACTTTATTTAACTCTATTATGGCTAATTATCTTTAAAATATAAAGTATATAAAATAAATTAATCTTGTTTTTACAATTTTATCTTTAAATTAATTCTCTCTAAAAATATATTTCAAAATAAAAAACCTACCTCTGGATATAATAAAATACTATCCAGAGATACGTTTTTAAAATTTACTATCTCTTATCCTTTTGATATGGCTCTCCAGCAGCCTTAGGCGCTTGAGATGTTTTAGAGAATACTATTAATGCGATTAAAGTAACTACATATGGGAATATCTTAAGTAATACTGGAGGTATAGTTGAAAGTGATGGTATTATTTGAGATACGTTTGCTATAGTTGTAGCAAATCCAAAGAAGAATGTTGCTCCTAATACTCCCCATGGCTTCCATTGACCAAAGATTAAAGCAGCTAAGGCTAGGAATCCAAGTCCTGCAACACTTCCTGTAAATTCTCCACCGTAAGTTACAAGTATTATAGCTCCACCAAGAGATGAAAATGCTCCTGATATCATAACACCTATATATCTCATTTTATAAACATTTATACCTGCAGCATCAGCAGCTTGAGGATGTTCTCCACAAGCTCTAAGTCTTAATCCAAAACTTGTCTTATATAATAAGAATGTACTTATAGCAAGTATTAAAATAACTAACCATGTAGTTGCATAAGTTTTTGAAAAGAATAAATCTCCTATTATTGGTATTGAAGATAATACTGGAACATCCTTCGGTATAAAACCTTGCATAATTCTTATATTACCACTACCTGTCATATTTCTAGCTAAGAATACAGTTAAAGCTCCAGCTATCATATTTATAGCTGTACCACTTATTACCTGATCTGCATTTAAATTTATACTTGCAAATGCATGTAATAATGAGAATAATATTCCTACTAAAACTGCAACTCCTAAACCAATCCATAAAGGAAGTGAGCTACCTGGCATAGCCTCTTGAAGCTTTGATACTGTAAATGCCCCACTAAAAGATCCTACGATCATAAGACCATCAAGTCCTATATTTACTACACCGCTTCTTTCAGAAAATAAAGCACCTAATGCGGTTATTAAAAGAGGTATAGTAAAAGCTATTGCATAAGGAAATATTTGTTGAATTGTTTCCCACATTATTTGCTCACCACCCTTTCTTTAGTTGTTTCTTGATTAGTATTTTTATTTAATTTATCTTTCTTTCTTTTTTGGAATTTATTAAGCACTCTCTCCATTATTACACTTGTAGCAGAGAAGTATATTATTGTAGCCATTATAGTATCTGCTATTTCTGGAGGTATGCTTGTCATAGCATTCATAAATCCTTTTCCTGTATATAGAAGACCAAAGAATAAAGCTGAGAATAAAACTCCTATAGGAGTATTTGCACCAAGTAAAGCTACTGCGATACCATCAAATCCTTGTGTAGGCATAACACCTATTTGTATGCTCACAGCATTTCCTGTGTATTGAACAACACCTGCAAGTCCTGCTAAAGCACCAGCTATCATCATTGATAATAATATATTTCTATTTACTGAAATACCTGCATATTCTGCAGCATCTCTATTAAATCCAACAGCCTTTAATTCATATCCTAAAACTGTTTTATTTAATATAAACCAAACTGCAAATACAGAAATAAGTGCAATTAATATTCCTATATTTATAAATGATCCTTGGAAAAAGTCTGTAAGTGCTTGTATTCTTAAAGTAGCTGCCGCTGGAAGCTGTGCTGATTCAGTTTCTAAGAATTCCCCTTTAAAGTACATAGGAACCATGTAATACACTATCCAATATGCTATCCAGTTCATCATTATTGTTGAAACAACCTCATGAACATTAAACTTAGCTTTTAAAACACCAGGAATAAATGCCCATATAGCTCCTCCAAGAATACCAGCAAGAATCATTAATGGTATTAAGACTGGAGCTGGTAATTTCACTGTTAATCCTACTGCTGTAGCAAAAAATCCACCCATAAGCATTTGTCCTGGAGCACCAATATTAAATAATCCAGTTTTAAATGCAAAGGCTAAGGAAAGTCCTGTTAATATTAAAGGAGTAGCCGTAGCTAAAGTATTTCCTATTCTTTCTATGTTCATAAGTCCACCTTTGAATAAGAAAGAATAACCATCTATTGGATTGTGACCCATAATAGCCATTAAAATAGCACCAGCAATAAGTCCTAATATAATAGCCATTAAAGATATAATAAACTGTTTAAACTTCATGCTTTTCTCCTCCTTTTATACCAGCCATCATAAGACCTACTTCATTTTCATTAGTTTCATCTGCATTTACAACACCTATAAGTTCTCCGTTATTTATTATTGCAATTCTATCTGAAACATTTAATATTTCATCTAATTCAAGAGAAACTAAAAGCACTGCTTTTCCGCTATCTCTTTGCTCTACAAGTCTTTTATGAATATACTCTATAGATCCTACATCAAGTCCTCTAGTAGGTTGTGCTGCTATTAAAAGTTCTGGATTTAATTCTATTTCACGGCCTATAATTGCTTTTTGCTGATTTCCTCCTGAAAGAGATCTTGCTATAGATTCAGCCCCTTCTCCAGATCTTACATCAAATTCATCTATTATTTTTTCTGCATATTTTTTTATTTCTTTTTTGTTTAATAAACCTTTATTTGAAAATGGTTTTTTATCATATACTTCTAGAACCATATTCTCTTCAATTGTGTAATCTAAAACTAGTCCTCTCTTATGTCTATCTTCTGGAATATGTGCAATACCTGAGTTTATTCTATTTCTTATAGATTCTCTAGTTATATCCTTGTTTTTGAAGTTTATAGTTCCACTTTCACTTTTTCTAAGTCCTGTAATAGCCTCAATAAGTTCACTTTGACCATTACCTTCTACCCCTGCTATACCTACTATTTCTCCTGCTCTAACATCAATAGAAAAGTCCTTTAATCCTAATACTTTCTTATTATTCTTAACTGAAAGATTTTTAATATCTAATACTACATCACCAGGCTTAGCAGGCTTTTTATTAACTTTAAAGGATACTTCTCTTCCTACCATCATTTTAGCCATTTCAGCTTCACTAGTAGTTTTTACATCTACAGTACCAATGTATCTACCTCTTCTTATAACTGTACATCTATCTGCAGCAGCTTTTATCTCCTTAAGTTTATGAGTTATAATTATTATTGATTTTCCCTCATTTATAAGATTTTTCATTATTTTTATAAGTTCATCAATTTCTTGAGGGGTTAAAACTGCAGTAGGTTCATCTAATATAAGAACGTCAGCATCTCTATAAAGCATTTTTAATATTTCAACCCTTTGTTGCATACCAACAGATATATTTTCAATCTTTGCATTAGGGTCAACATTTAATCCATATTGCTTTGATAATTCTTCAATTCTTTTAGCTGCCTTGTTTAAATCCATTCCTAATCCAAAAAGAATCTTAGGCTCGCATCCTAAAACTATATTTTGAGTTACTGTAAAATTTTCAACTAATTTAAAATGTTGGTGTACCATTCCTATTCCAAGATCATTTGCAACATTGGGATTAGTAATTTTCACTTCTTTACCTCTAACCTTTATAACCCCTTTATCTGGTTGGTTCATTCCAAAAAGAATTCCCATTAAAGTAGATTTACCAGCTCCATTTTCTCCAAGTAAAGCATGTATCTCTCCTTTTCTAAGTTGCAAAGTTATATTATCATTTGCTACTATACCAGGAAATTCTTTACGGATATTAAGCATTTCTACTACATATTCCATAAGTTATCCTCCTTAACACTCAAATTCTATATTACTTATAATTCTAATTTTTATATCATAAATTTATTTTATTATTGGATTAGATAATAAAAGGAGATGGAAGCTCCATCCCCTTAATAAAAACTTCCTTGAATTTTGAATTAATTTATTAAGTCTCCTTGCTCGTTAGAAACTTTTATTTCTCCATTTTTTAACTGTTCAAATACTTTATTTACTTCAGTCATAGTTTCTTCACTTAAGTTTGGATTCTTATCAGGTAAACCTACACCATCATTTTTTGCATCATATAATAAAGTTTGTCCACCTGGGAAAGTTCCATCTAATTCTTTCTTTATCATGTCATAAGAAGCGTGATCTATTCTCTTAACTGCTGAAGTAAGTATTACAGATTTATCTCCTTCATATATACCATCGTCGTATTGGTCAACGTCAACACCTATTATCCAAGCTTCTTTTCCTGAAGCAGCTCTATTTTTAGCTTCTTGTATAGCTCCTACACCAACACCACCAGCAGCACAGAATATAGCTTTTACTCCATTGTCATACATTTGAGCAGCTATTTGTCCACCTGCAGCTGAGTCATCAAATGATCCTTGATATATAACATTTTTTGCTTCAAGAGACATGTGAGTTCCTAATTTTTCATTAGCAAAGGCTACCCCTTGTTGGAATCCCCAGTTAAATTTTTGTACTGGTGGAATTTCCATACCACCTATAAATCCTAATTGACCTTCTTTAAGTTGTAATGCTGTAGCAACACCTGCCATAAAACCTGCTTGCTCTTCAGCAAAGAATATTGAAACCGTATTCGGACCTACTTCTGGCTTTGCATCCTTAGCACCTGAATGAGGAGCACCATCTAATAATACAAATTTAGCATCTTTATATTTTTCTTGTCCTTTATATATAGCTGTCTCAAATTTAAATCCTGGAGTTACTATAAATTTGAATCCTGCATCGTAAAGATTTCCTATTTCTTTTAAGTAATCAGCTTCTGTTGTTCCACTTGGTTTTAAATACTTAGCTTCTACTCCTAAGTCTTTTTCAGCTTTTTGTATTCCTTCCCAAGTTCCTTGGTTAAATGACTTATCATCTATTGTTCCGGCATCAGTAACCATTCCAACCTTCATTTTGTCTCCCTTAGAACCAGTATCACCTGATGATGCTTGTCCATCACTTGAACCTCCACACCCTGCAAGTAAAGTAGCTGTTGTAAGTACTGCTAACACAGCAGAAAGAAATTTCTTTTTCATTTTAATATTCCTCCTTAATACCTATTAAAATAATTCTTACTTTAAAGATTATGTAATAAACTAAAATTAAATTAATAATCAAATGTAATAAACTAATATTCATAAGATATTTTTAACTTAATATTCGAGTTTACAACATAATATTAAACCGTGAAAGCGCTATCTTTCCATGTGTTTTTTTTATTTTAATATTTTATTTTCAATTTTATAGTAATTAGTTATATAATTTATACTTTATACAAAATTACTCTTTACAAATTATTCTTTTTTATCCTGTATTATCCTTTAGATTCTCTCTCTCTTTTTCATTCATTTATTATTAATACTTTATATATAATTTATTTTAAATTTATTAATATTTTCAAAAAAAGTCAGGAAAGCGCTTTCACAAATTAAACATTATTTTTTTTATACTTTAATATATTAAGTAGTTAAGGTTTTCATTCTGTTGACCTAAATTTACTTTCCATTAGTACTTGGTCTAAATTAATATTCAAAGAATTTTTAATCTTAAATAAAAAAGATCATAGTAAAATTACTATGATCTAAATAAATTAAAATCTATTAATAAAACTCATTATATCTCCAGTTTTTTCATTGCCTACTCCTATAAATAAATTTAACAAATCTAAATGTTGATATCCTTCTAATTTTAAAAATTGTCCATCTCCTTTAAATTTATTTACCTTTTCTACAAATCTTTTAGAATTTTCATAACTTACTATAGAATCCCTAGCTCCATGAACGCACAGTACTGGAATTTTAGGCGAATCTTCCTTTAGTAAATTTATTGGATTAACATCAAAAATCTGTTCTTTTCCGTATAAATATTTTTTTATATACTTTTCATATTCTTTAGAATTACATTGGCTAAAATCTAAGGTTCCTCCTAGTGTTATAAAAGAAGATATTATGCTTGTATCTATATTGAATTTTTCTTTCATGTCTTCATTGTAAACTAAGTTTGCAGCTAAATCTGCCCCTGAAGAATATCCCATAACTACTATTCTATTAGGCTTATTATTTTCTACATAGTGTTTAAATGCTGAAAATATATTTTCCATTTGAACTGGATATTTATGTTCTGGCGCTAACTCATAGGATGGAATTACTACAGTAAATCCATATTTATAGAAAAACTTCCCTATAGCTGCACACCCTTTAGGGCTCCCATTCCATAAACCTCCACTATATATAAAGAATATGGTAGGCTTTCTTTTATCATAGCCTTTATATACTCTATAGTAATCTCTTTTATTATCACCATATCTAAACTCTTTATATTCTATATTTCTATCCTTTAAGAAATTGTAGTTAAAGAATTTAAAAAACAATTTTCTCTTTAATTTTTTCTCTTCTTTCTGACTATCATACATTTATAATCTCCTTAAACTTTAAAATTACATTTAAATTTCTCACATACAAATATACCTTATATTTATTAACAATTTCAACACTTTGTTTAAAATTTATTAATATTTATTTTATTTTCATCTTTTATTTTTCTATTACCCTAAAATAATCAACAAGATCGCTTTCGATTATAATAAAATAAAAGGGCTGTATAAAAATATAATAATAAAGCTTACAAACATTATGAAGAGAATATCTAGATGAGTTTTAGAATTTAAATTATTATGAAGAAGATATTACGTTAAAAAACTGAGACTGTTCGAAGCGTAGCAAGTTTCGAAGTTTTAGTAATATCTTCGGAGTAATAATTATAAATTCTTAACGAAATCTAGTAATTCTCGGAATATGTTTGTAAGCTTTATATTCACTATTAAATTATATTTTTATTTACTATTTTACAAAGGGATTATAAAATCTACTTCCATTATTAAATGTAAAGTATAATGATAAAGCAAATATTAAGATAACTACAATAATAGCTAAGTAATCACCCTTAGAAAATTTTCTTTCATTGTACCAAGTTCTTTTTTTATTCTTTCCAAAGGCTCTAAGTTCCATTGCTGTACTTATATTTTCTATTCTATCTAAACTTGAAAAAATAAGTGGCATTAAAACTGAAGATATATTTTTTATTCTTTTTCCTAACTTTTCTTTTTTAGACATATCAATTCCTCTTGCTTGTTGAGCAAAGGATATATCATGATACTCCCTTTGAATATCTGGTATGTATCTTAAAGCTATTGATACAGAATATGATATTTTGTAACTAACACCTATTTTATTTAAAGATGCAGCAAATTCACTTGGATTGGTTGCAAGTATAAATAAAAGTGCCATAGGTATAACTGATAAATATTTTAATGTAACGTTAAACTCATAAAATAATTGTTCCCATGTTAGTGTGTATGGTCCAACTATATGAAATATATCATGTCTTGTTCCATATATATTAACTCCTTCATAAGGTGAAAATATAAAAATGGCTAAATCATTTAAAAGTAAAAAGAATAATATAAAATAAACTATAAAAGAAACTTCTTTAAACTCTATTTTTGAGACCTTAAATATAATTAAACTAAATATAAGCATGCCAATTAATACTCTTGTATCATATGTAAGCATGGCAGCTAATGTCCAAAATATAAAGCAAATAAGCTTAGTTGCTCCAGTAAGTTTATCAATAGGAGAATCCTTTTTTATATATGTAAGCATTGCATCCACTAATTTCTTGCCCCCCTGTCAAAATCAATAAATTTACAAACAAAATCCTTAGGGTCTTCCAACTTAAATTTCAAGGCTAAATCATATAATGATGTTTCTTTTAAACTTGCCTTTTCTATAACTTCTTTATCTGTAAGTATTTCTGCTGATGTTGTATCAGCTATTTTACGTCCATTTGAAATTACAATAGCCTTGTCTGTATATTCAAGCATTAAATGCATATCATGAGTTATTAAAATTATTGTAACTCCCTTTTTATTAAGTTTTAGAAGAAACTCCATTATTTCATTATAATGTTTATAGTCTTGTCCTGCTGTTGGTTCATCAAGTATTATAACCTTAGGATTTAAAACTAGTATTGAAGCTATAGTAACCCTCTTTTTCTGTCCAAAACTAAGTGCAGAAACTGGCCAATTTCTATATGGAAATAAACCACAGGTTTTTAGGGTTTCAATTACTCTTTCCTTAACTTCTTTTTCATCAATCCCTCTAACTCTTAAGCCTAATGCAACCTCATCAAAAATCATTGTTTTAGATATCATTTGATTTGGATTTTGAAGAACAACTCCTATTTCTTCTCCTCTTTCCTTAATAGTCTTTCCATCTAAACTTTTTCCTTCAAATAATATATCTCCCTTTGATTCTTTGAAAAATCCACATATGATCTTAGATATAGTTGATTTACCTGCACCATTTTTCCCAACTACACTTACTATGTCTCCCCTATTAATTTTAAAATTAATATCACTTAATATATCTTTTTTCTTATCGTAAGAAAAAGATACATTTTTAAATTCTAATAGGGTGTCTTCTTCTCTTTCTTTCTTATTAAAATTTAAACTCTTATACCAAGTTTTTAATTTCTCGCCATCATCACTAAGCTTTAACTTGTCTATATTCTCAAGGTTCATTTCCTTATTTAATTCATATCCACTATATTTAAGAGCTGTTATGTATAAAGGTTCTCTTATTCCACACTCTTTTAATTTATTAGAAGCTAATATTTCATTTGGATTTGTATCAGCAATAATTTCTCCTTCATTCATAAGTATTATTCTGTCTACATCACAATTTAAAACTTCTTCTAATCTATGTTCTATTATTATTACTGTCTTTTTTTCTTCCTTTTGTATTTTATCTATAAGTTCTATAGAAGCTTTTCCTGCTGCTGGATCTAAGCTAGCTAAAGGTTCATCAAAAAGAAGTATATCAACATCATCAACAATAGTTCCAGCTAAAGTTACTCTCTGTTTTTGTCCTCCTGAAAGCCTATATGGAGCTAATTCTAATCTATTTTCTATATCAACTATTTTTGATACATAATTAACTTTTTTCTTCATATCTTCTTGAGATACACAGTTATTTTCTAGTTTAAAAGCTATATCTTCAGCTACTGTTAATCCTATAAATTGACTATCAGGATCCTGAAGTACAGTTCCTACCATTTTAGATATTTCGAAAACACTTAAATCTTTAGTTTCTTTTCCTTTTATTTTAAGGCTTCCTGAAATTTCAATATCAGTTGAAAATGGTATTAATCCATTTATACAGTTAGCTAATGTACTTTTTCCTGATCCTGAAGGACCAGCTATAAGAACTTTTTCTCCTTCATATATAGTTAAATTTATGTTATTTAAAGTTGGCTTTGATTGAACTGTATAATGAGCAGTAAAATCTTTAAACTCTATTATTGCTTTTCTTTCCATATCAATCTCCTTTACAAATAGTCATTTTAAGTTAAGGAATTGTATATATTATTTTTTAACTCTATATTTAAGTTTTATACATCTCCTAAATTAAACTTCAAAAAAAGGTTGTCTGAAAATATCTTTCCCACAACCTCATATACTTCTAATATTCTTTTCTTAAGCTACCTTTTTGTATTCTTGTCTTAGCATAATTAGCTATTAAAATAGTTCCTAAAACTCCAACAGTAACCATATTAGAAATTCCACCAATTACCCCTTGTAGATAAACCTTATTTGCAGGTTCAGAGTAAATTAATATATCTAAAGTTGGTGCTACTAAAAACCAAGCCACTCCATTGGCAATTATCTGTATTAAATTAAACATAAATATTTGCTTTAACTTAAATACTCCTTGATTAATTTTTATAAATCTAGCTCCAAATCCAATTATTAATCCTACTATACCTGAAGCAAAAACCCAACTTATCCAAGGTGATCCAAAGAATACTATATCTTTTAAAGCATGTCCTATGAATCCTATTAAAAAACCAGCTAAAGGACCATATAACAATGCCATTAAAGCTAAAAACGCATATGCTGTTTCTATGTTTGTATTAGGAATTCCTGTAGGCAAAGAACCAAATCTACCTAATATCATAAAAACTGCTGAGCCAATTCCTATAGCTACAATTGTTTTAATTGATAGTTTGTTTTTTTTCATTGTTCATCTCCATTTTAGAAAAATCTATCTTTAGATAATAAAATACCTTTTAATATCTATAATTATAAACATAATTTCACACAGTTAACTATAAAGATTATTAAAGTAATTGTCAATAACCTTAAGCTAAGCCCTTAAATATTAACACTTTCTTAATTGCCTTATCATGTAATAATATGTTAAATTTTATTTGTATATTTTAAGATAGGGAGGATATTTATGAAAAGAATATCATTATTATTACTTAGTTTGACTTTAACAGCTAGCTTATTTGTAGGATGCGGTAATAATAACACTGAAAATAAGGATGCTAATACACAGACAAGCTCTGAATCCTCAAGCGAAACTCAATCTGAAGCAGTTTCAAAGGATATATCAATAGACGAATCTAAAAAACTTATAAATGACGGGGAAGTTACTCTAATCTTAGATGTTAGAAATGAAGATGAATTTGCTGAAGGACATTTAAAAAATGCAATTCAAATTCCAGTTAAGGAACTTAAGGAAAACCTAAGTGATATAGAAAAGTTTAAAGATGAATTAGTTTTAGTTTACTGTAGAAGCGGAAAAAGAAGTGCTGAGGCTGTAGATATTTTAAAGGAAAATGGTTTTAAAAATCTTGTTCACATGAAAGATGGAATATCTAAATGGGATGGAGAAGTTGAAAAATAATCTTTTAATGATAAAGAGAAATACTTTTTAAAGTATTTCTCTTTATCATTTTTTATTTCTTTTTTCTTTTATAACCTCATTAACATTTCTTTTTATTTCATAACTTTTACTATCTTTTTTTAAGGTTTTTAATTCATCATAATCAAGTCCCTGAAACATTCTATTCATTCTCCAAAAGAAATCAGTTCTTTTTTGTTCTAATAAGTAATTTATATTATTCATCTTCCTTAATTTTTCTAAATTGTCCTCTTTATAGTTCTTCAATTTATTTTCAGTATATATTTTTATTAATCCTAATATATACTCATGATAATCCCTATAAGCTAGGCTTTTCTCACATATATTTAAAATACTTAAAATTCTACTCATCTCTTACTCCTTTTTAATAATCCTATATATTCTTTCTAACTTTAATATATTACTTATTTTTTTATTTGTTACCTTAATTTAAAAGCAAAAAAGACCACATAGATATATTCTATGTAGTCTTTTAAAAATTATTTATCTTTTTTATTCATCATAAAGGATCATCATAGAATGAGATTTTATTTTAGGAATTTCATCCTCACTTACTCTTTCTATACCAAACTGATTTACACCCCCATTTTTAACTGCAATATTCCAAAAGCCATTACTTGATTTAGGCATAGAAGAAATTACATTATAATCATCAATGGTAGTTCCATTATATATTACCACTATATCTTTCCATAAATCTTCATTAGCATTATTTTTATAGTGAGCTATTATTACTCCGCTAGTATCATTATTGTCATAAAAATAAACTTCTAAATTTTCTATTATATCCTCTGGGTTTTTCATTCTAAAAGCACTGTGATTTTTCCTTAAACTTATTAAGTCTTTATAATAATTGAAAACATCAATATACTTTTCTTTCTCTGCCCAATTTAAAGCATTTATACTGTCTGGACTCTTATAGCTATTATGATCTCCATCTTTAGATCTTAAAATTTCAGCTCCAGATTGAATAAAGGGAATTCCTTGAGAAGTAAATAATATAGAAGCTCCAAGCAAATCTTCCTTAACATAAAAATTATCTAATATATTTTCTTCATTAAAATCTCTATAATGTCCCTTTTCCACACTATGATTTTGACTTTTTACTATTTGATCCCATAGGGTATAGTTATCATGTGATTCTAAATAATTTATACTTTCCATAGGTTTATAGGTTATTGAATTTATGGACCCCTTAATTCCTTCTATAACTTGCCAAGCTTTATTTTTATTGTGCTGTTCTCCATTTATAAATCCATTAGATGGGTCATTATTTCCTCTTAGAGCATTTCTAAAATCATCATTAAATATGGAAAATCCAAGACCTTTTTGACTTCCCTTGTAAGTTCCATTACTTAAAGGAGAATCTCCACCTTTCCAAGGCTCCCCATAAATAAGTATTTTTTCATCAATCTCTTCACTTCTCTTCACTATTTCCTTCATTGTATCTAAGTCTATAAGTTCCATTAAGTCAAATCTTAATCCATCTATATGATAATTTTTAATCCAATGTAATATTGAATCTAAAATAAATTTCCTAACCATAGGCTTTTCAGAGGCCATTTCATTTCCACAGCCAGATCCATTTGTATATTTTCCTAATTTATCACTTCTAAAGTAATATAAAGGAACTATATTATCCATATTACTAGTTTCATACATATGATTATAAACCATGTCTAATACAACTCTTATTCCATTATCATGAAACTTTTTTATCATCTCTCTAAACTCTATTATTCTTCTTGAAGGTGTATATGGGTCTGTTGAATAACTTCCTTCTATGGCATTAAAGTTTTTAGGATCATATCCCCAATTCCTATTATTTTCATCCTTGGTTATTTCTTCATTAACAGAAGAAAAATCAAAGACTGGAAGCAAGTGAACATGGGTTATCCCTAATTCCTTTAAATGATCTAATCCTGTCTTAACCTTATTTCCATTTTCTTTATTAATATAGAAAGTTCCCTCTTCAACTGCCCCTAAAAATTTTCCTCTTAAGCTTTCAGAAACTCCTGAATTTTCATTTATGGTAAAATCTCTAATGTGCATCTCATAAATTATTGAATCTTCTTTATTTATTAACTTAGGTTTATTATACTTATTCCATCCTTCTGGTACACACTCTTTACTAAATAAATCTACTAAAGCTCCCTTTTCTCCATTTACTCCTACTGAAACAGCATAGGGATCTACAGCATAGGTTATCTTATTTACATGTTTACCTTCTTTGCTTAAATCATTAAAATATAATCTGTATAAATAATATTTACCCTCATTTTCTTTTCTTTGCACTTTAATTAAATGAGTTCCATTTTCTTTTTCCCTATTCATATCATATTTTCTTAAAGGATTTTCCCTTAGAGATTTATAATCTTCATATATTAACAATTCTACTTTTTTAGCAGTAGGTGCCCACAACCTTAAGCTTATATTTTCTTCACTAAATCTTACACCTAGGTCATTTCCTCCATAATAATAATCATTTAAATAATCTCTTACTATTACTTTGCAACTTGAAAACATACTAGAAGCTCTTACTTCTAATAAATCTGATGGATCTATATCACTTGGAAGATTAGTTATTAAAACTTCTTTTTCATTTTCTCTAACTAGGGTTGAAACTCCCTTAGCCTTTATTCCGTTTATATACAATCCATACTTAACTCCAATTAAAGGCTTATGAGAAAGATATGCTTTTATAGTATTTTTATGATCCATTAAGGCAACTTGTATTTTAGGGGTAGTTTCTTCTATGGCAGTCTTTAAAGAAGTTAATATCTTATTATTTTCATATATGCAAAATAAATTTCTATCTTCCTTACCTAAATAAAAAGTATATGTCTGCTCATTCCAATCATTTACCCAGTTACATCCCCAAGTTCTCTTTCTTACTATAAATTTCTCTTCATCTACAAAAGTTCCTACACCTAAATCTGTTTTAATATTTAAATTAAATTCTTTACCTGAGCTATTTTTTCCAAAGCCCCAAATATTCCAGCTGAAATTTTCTCCATAATATAATCCATCATTCTTTAAAAATTGTACAAAAGTCCCTTTTTCCCCTTCTTCTCTAACCTCAATTTCCTTATAAGCTGTCATGTCATTTAAAGAATCATAGGCCTTTACTATAATTTTAGTGCCAGGGGCTACTTCCTCATTAATCTTTAAAAAACCATTTTCTAAAATTACTCCCTTTAAAGAGTTCTCTATGGAAAGAACCGCATCTTCAATGGTTATATTTCCATAAAATGAATTTTTAACAGCTATTAATTCAACTGGGTATCTAGTAGATATAAAATCTCTTGAACTTTTTATTTCTAAGGATTCTTCAAAGGGCTCCCAAAGGAAATAAAAATCATTTTTCTCTTCATTTAAGTTATCTACATATATTTCTTTTCCATCTAGAGTAATAATTATATATCCATACTTATATTCACCCTTCTTTAGTCCACAAGGAAAGGTAATATCTTTAATCATTTTTACTCTACCATCATTAGTATCCAAGCCCCAATTAAGCTTAAAATTTTCGCTTTTTTCCCAATTGTTAAAATCTCCAACTAAATAAGCCTCAATTGCCCCCTTACAACATAAGGTTGCTCTTATGGTATTAGTTAAAGGACTAATCTCTATGTAGTATTCATTATCATCATAACAAACAAGTTTTCTTTTTACAGAATCAAACATATAAAATGCTCCTCTATTAATTATTTATGTAATAAAAGCTACTATTTATCCAAAGTAAAATAATATTATGTACTTAGATTTATAGTAGCCTTTTCTTTCTTATTTTACTTTTAAAACTAAAGTTCCTAATGGAGGTACCTTAACAATTATTGAATAATCAAAATCTTTAAAACTTTCCTCTGTGGCTTTTAAAATACTATCTCCCATAATATTTCCTGCCCCTCCAAATTCTAAGGAATCTGAATTAAAGACCTCAACATATTCTCCAAGTTCTGGAACCCCTACTTTAAAATCATAATAAACCTCTGGAGTAAAATTACATATAAATATTAATTTTTCCTTTTTATTCTTTCCAATTCTTATAAATGAAAGTACACTTTCTTCTGAATTATCAGCATCAATCCATTTAAAGCCTTCTTCTTCATAATCAAGGGACCATAAAGAACTATTCTCTAAATAAAAATGATTTAATGCTTTAAAATACTCCTGAGTTTTTTTGTGTATATCAAATTCTTCAATAATATTCCATTGAAGCTCCTCCCATTCTCTCCATTCAACGAACTGACCAAATTCACATCCCATAAACATTAATTTTTTCCCTGGGTGTCCCATCATAAATGAAGCATAAAGTCTTAGACCAGCATACTTCTTCCAATCATCTCCCCACATTTTATTTATAAGAGATTTCTTGCCATGAACAACCTCATCATGTGAAATTGGTAGAATAAACTTTTCTGAATAATTGTACATCATTGAAAAATTCATTTTATTATGATGATACTTTCTGTATATTGGATCTAACTCAATATAACTTAAAGTATCATTCATCCATCCCATGTTCCATTTATAATCAAATCCTAATCCATCCTCTTCAACCGGTTTAGTAATTCCTTCCCATGAAGTTGATTCTTCAGCTACTGTAATTGCTCCTTTTCCTTCTTTTTTTATAATTGTATTTAGTTCTTTTAAAAATGCAATAGCTTCAAGGTTTCCATTTCCTCCATAGATATTTGGTTCCCATTCTCCATATTCTCTTCCATAATCTAAATAAAGCATATTAGAAACCGCATCTACTCTTAATCCATCTATATGAAATTCATTTATCCAGTACATAGCATTGGAAAATAAAAAGGATTTAACCTCTGGTCTTCCTAAATCAAAATTACATGTTCCCCATCCTTCATTATTAGCCTTCCACCAAGCTCCATATTCATAGGTTGGTGATCCATCAAACATAAATAATCCATGCTCATCCTTGCAAAAATGGCTAGGTACCCAATCTAGTAATACTCCAATATTATTTTTATGAAGTTTATTTATAAGAGCCTTTAATCCATTTAAATCTCCATATCTACTTGTAACTGAGTAATACCCTACGCCTTGATATCCCCAAGAAGCATCTAAGGGATGTTCATTTATAGGCATGAACTCAACATGGGTGTATCCCATCTCTTTTACATATTCTACTAGTACTTCGCTTATTTCTTCATAGGTCATAAACTCTCCATCTTTTCTCTTCCAAGACCCTAAATGAAGTTCATATATATTCATAGGTTTATTATCTAAACCTTCTTTTTCTCTTTTATTAAGCCATCTCTTATCTCCCCATCTAAAACTCTTAATTTTAGTAAGTACAGAGGCTGTATTAGGTCTTAATTCTGATTTAAATGCATATGGGTCAGCCTTATATACTGTATTATTTCCACATTCATTTACTACTGCAAATTTATACTTTATACCCTCTTCTAATTTAGGAAGAAATAAACTCCATATTCCTCTTTCATTAATTTTTTTCATGGAGTATTCTTCTTTTAATTCCCAATTATTAAAATCACCTATAACATATATTTTGCTAGACCTTGGAGCCCAAGTAGTAAATCTTACACCCCTTTTTCTATTTTCAGTTACAAAATGAGCCCCCATAAACTTATAAGCTGAATGTTCTTTTCCCTCTAAAAACAAATCAAAGCTTAATAAACTTTCATCTTTAGACACTTTTTTGCTTTTTCCTTTGTTTTTTCCTATTTTTTCGGTAACGTTACCATTTTTCTCATGCTTAAGTTCTTTACAATTTCTCATCTCTTTTCCCCCCATAGTAAACCTCTCATTAAAGCAAAATATTATAAACACAATATTTTGCTTTAATTATACTATTTTAGGTATTAAATTACAATTAATTATGGGTGTTATTCAAATTTCTATCTTTACTTATTATAAGTTCCCTATCTTTTATGACAAAGTTTCCATTAAGATTAAATACAACTCTACTTTGTATTATACCTATAACATCTACTAGTACTATTCCTATGATATTTTGGCGTATTAAAAAATCATATTTATTACTTCCAAGTTCTTTTATTTCATAATAGGTATTAATATCAGAAATACCAGGATTAATTTTTAATTTTACATTTCCCTTTTCATCATATATAAGATTTAAGTAAGATTTATCCTTTGAAGAAAGATCTACAATATATTTTTCTTTCGCTCCGTAAGATACCTCTACTTTATAATTTGGTAAGTATCTTATAATAGCTTTGTTTCTAGCACTTATTTCCCACTGATTAGTTATTTCTCTTATTTCTCCATTATCATATTCATATAATAATAAAATAGCAATTCCACCAGAACCTTGAAATCTTCCCTTCACCAAAATACAATCTCTTCCACTGCCTAAAAAATCTCCTAAAAACAAATGCATATTATATCCACCATAAGGCAATTCTTTTTTTATTACCCTATTACTTCCTTCTAAGTATAAATTTATTTCAACTTCATCTGCTAACTCTCCTTTTTTAAATGGATACATTGTTTTTAATACAACCCTATCTTTAGAAATTCTACTTTTTATATGTCCAACTTTAGAATCTAAAATAGCCATTATAGTTCATCCTCCCTAATAAATTCCATTCATAATTAATCTATGCAAAATTTTAACTATAGTAACTAAATTATAAATACAAATCTATTAGCTATTTTCCATTAAAAAACATATTTTTTACATTTTTTTAATTTAAAGTCTTTATAATAAACTCTTCTTCAAAGTATAATAGAAAAGAAATATTGTAATAATGAAAAAATATTTCTTATTAATTTTTACATACTTATTTGGAGGTACATATGGATTTTAATAGAATTATCAATTTCTCAACTGAACTTGGTACTCTAATGCTTGAAAATGGCGCTGAAACGTATAGAGTTGAAGAAACCATGAGCAGAATCTGTTTGGCTTATGGAATAGAAAAAGTTGATGTTTTTGTAATTCCTACAAACATAATAATAACAATAAAAACATATAAAAATGCAATTTCTAGAACTAGAAGGGTAACAAGTAGAACTATTAATTTAGATAAAATAGCTAAATTAAACAACCTTTCAAGAGAGGTTGCCTTTAATAAAGTTTCTATTGAAGATGCTGAAAAAAAGCTAAGTAGTATAGCTGATGAAAAAGAATATCCTCTTAAAATAAAAATATTAGGATATTTAATTTCAGCTTCAACATTTACTCTACTTTTTGGAGGTAATTTAAAGGATTCTTTAGTCTCAGGTTTTATAGGAATAGTTCTTTGTCTTCTTGCATACTTTTTTAATATTTTAAAGACAAATAATTTCTTTGTAAATATAATATCTGGAGCTTTGGCATCATTGCTAGCTTTTCTTGCAGTAAGATTTAATATTGCTCCTAATCTAAATGAAATAATAATAGGTTCTTTAATGCCCTTAGTACCTGGACTTGCTATAACTAACTCACTTCGTGATATAATAGCTGGTGATTTAGTTGCTGGAAGTGCTAAATTTATTGAAGCCTTTTTAATAGCTGTAGGAATTGCTATTGGAAGTGCTAGTATTTTATCTATATTAATAAATCACTATGGGGGTATGGCTATATGAACCTAATAATAAACTCAATATATGCATTTTTTAGTTCTTTAGGTTTTGGAATAATATTTAATATAAAAGGTAAAAACTTATTTTTCTCTTCCCTATGCGGCGGTTTAGGATGGTTTGTTTATCTTTTTTCCTCAAGTTTTATTAGCACAAATGAAAGCTTTAATTATTTTTTAGCTGCTATTTTCATAGCCCTATTCTCTGAGATTTCAGCTAGGGTATTAAAAGCTCCTGTATTAGTATTTTTAGTTTGTGGAATAATTCCTCTAGTTCCTGGAGGAGGCATGTTCTATACAATGCTAGAAACCTTAAAAGGAAATATAGATAAGGCTTTATCCTTAGGATGCAATACACTAATGTTAGCTGGTTCCATAGCTACTGGAATTGTTTTAGTTTCATCCTTTACTAAGCTATATTTTTCTATAAAAAGACTTATTAATAGTAAAATTAAAAGTACTGAAAATAATAACTATTTAAATAAAAGTATTTAGTTTTCTTAAAATGCTTTTATAGATACAATAAATCACATAAAAAGGAGTTATATCAAAAGTTAACAATAAAACTTATTTTGATATAACTCCTTTTATGAATTTTATACTAGATTTTTATTTATCTATAAGATTAAGCATAAAGTTAACTCTAAATTTATAATTTAAAGTCATTAACTTTTTAAAATATAGATATTATCTTAAATAGTCATTCTCTTCTGAATCCCAAGAAATAAAATAATAAACATCCATTAAATTATCAAATTCATTTTTAACAAAATCTAATATTTCATTTCTTGAGTTGCTAACATGATTTTTATCATAATCTTTTCTTATGGTTAATCCATATTTTTCTCCACTGTCTGTATATTTTATTATATCCTCAACATAATCTGTTTCATCTTCATAACTTCTAGGATTATTGTCCTTAATTAAATATAATCTATAACCCTTTTCTTCTAAAGCCATAAGTATGTTTTTAAATCTCTCTTTTAGCTCGTAGTTTTCTCTTATTTTATTAACAAGATTTCTTTGTTCTATGGCTCCATACTTGTCTAAATATAAAGCTGTATTCCAAGAATTAGAGTCTAATCCTAATTGAATGCGAGGAATATAATTAAATACCATGTCATCTTCTATTCTACTTCCCTCAATATCATGGAATAAATTTAAAACCTTTATAAGCTTTCTAACATCAGCTCTATTTTTTCCATATGATAAATATATTCTATCCACATATTCATCATTAACTCTTTTTAGTGGCCAAGTTATACTAGTTATATATTGCTTTTCCCAATGAGAGCTTAACCCTTTAGAATTCATAAATTCAAAAAGCCCTAAATTATTTAGTTCTCTTAATTTCTCAGCAGCAACTCTTCTTCTCTCTAATATTACCTTATCTCTACTTCTTGATTTGTCTATATCAAAAGCTCTAAAATCACTTTCTAAAAAAAAGTTTCCCATATTTATACCCTCCTTAATAAAACAAAGTTTAATATGTTTTATTAAATATTTAACACTATTATACACCTCTTAAAAATCACTTCAAAACATTTTCATTTGACAAATCTTAGCCTAAATCCTTAGATTTTTTATATCTATTTAAAAACTCATTGTTTCTTCTAAATAAATTAAAAATAATGCCCTTATTTTTTTAAACTTCAATATAAAAAATAAGCTTTATTTATAAAAAGTAAATTTTTATAAAAAGAGAGCCTTATAAGTAAAAGACTCTCTTTAACATAATAAACTTAATTAAGCTAGATATAAAGATTTAATTTTAAATCAAACTTAACTTAGAATATACGTTTTTATTTTTTCTCTACTCTTTCCTTTGAATTAGCTATTAATAAACATAAGTTAATAAACACCTCTGGTAAGGACATAAACTTAGGGTATGCTAAATATCTAGGCTGCCAAATTGGAGAAAACTTTGACTTATATCTTCTTAGTCCATCAAAACTATAGAATATATTACCACTATTATAAACTAACCTTGCAAGCTTTTCTTGTAAATGTGAATGAGTGTTAAATCCTACATTGGATAATGGTGCTTCTCCTAAGCTAAAATATTTATATCCTTTTTCTTTAAATGTTAAGAATAAATTAAGCATTAAGTAATCCATAGAGGCATTAGGAGCATTTTTATCTATTCTCATTAAATCTATTGCTACTGTCTCCCCTCCATCATTAGCATCCATTATTGTTACAAAGCCCATAATCTTATTTTCTTCTTCATTTTTTAAAATAGCTATAGGCGATCTTTGTATATAATCCTCACTAAACCATCCTAAAGAAAATCCCTTCTCCTTTCTGTCACCTAACCATTTATCGGATATTTCCTTCAATTGACTTACTACCTCATTATTAAAAGGAGGCTCTATAATACTAAAACTATATCCTTCCCTTTCAACTCTTCTTAAGGTATTTCTAAAGGCACTCTTTTTAGAACCAATCAAATTAAATTCTTCTAAATCTATTCTTGCCTCTTCTCCTAACTTAAAGAAATAATAACCTGCATCATGATAGGTAGAAAAGTTTTTTTCTTCTATTTCATAAAAAACAACATCATATCCATATAAATTTGTAAAAGCTTGAAACTCTTCTATACAACTATATAGATTTTCCTTAGTGGCTATAGGATCTCCTAAAACTATTATCTTATCTTTGTACTTGCTATACATTATTAAGGACTCTCCTTCATTAGCCCAAAAGACCTTTTTATCCTTTAAATAAACTAAATGGGAGAATATTGTTCCATAATCTATTTCTTTAAAGAATTTTGATACCTTTTCTAAATCAGCATCCATATACCTTTCGTCATCTTCTATTTTAGGCATTGTTAAATACCATATTATCACAAATATTATAAAGGCTATATAAGTGAATAATGCTATTCTTAAATACCCCTTTGTGCTATGGAAGAAGTCTACATAGTACTTATAATTCTTACTAAAATGTATGTTAAATTTATGTATAAAGCTTGCAAAGATAATCATTACAATTGAAAGAACTAATAATATACCACTTAATTTAGTAACCTTAATAGGGAATACTTTTTCTGTAAAAACTCTTTTTTGATAATATTAGAAGTATTATTACTCCTAAAATAAAAATTCCTTCTTTGTAATCTAAATCTTTTACAAAGGCAAAGGCTCCTCCTACTATAAGCAATGTTAATGTAACATAATAAGCTCTTTTTACCTTAAAGAAAACTTCCTTAGAGGTCATTATTAACATTAATCCAATTAATACTGAAGCTCTATGTGAAAACCTTAAAAAAGATAAACTATATATATTGTCTAAAAATTTTATCTTATAAAATATACTAGGATAAATCCCTGAAATTATTAAAAGAATACCACTTAAAAATACTAAAACTGATACTATTATATTTGATATATCACTTAATATTTTGTAGTTTTTTAAAAGCTTCTTTATATTTTCATAATTTCTTTTATCAGTAACAAATCCTAAAATATTTTTTAAATGTCTATAACTTTTTTTTAGTGAATCCCACATAATATCTCCTTTCTTTTAAGAATATATTAAAACATTGTCAAATTATTCATATTTAACTTGTATATAGTATATAAAATTTTATTTTACAAATCAAATTGAATTAAATATTTTAATAAAACATAGAAATAAAACCTAGAATTATCACCTAACCTTTTTCATATGTTTATTATTTTTAATTATAAAGTTCAAAATATCTATCTATAACCTTTTCTAATTCAACAACACTTATATATTTAGCTTCTCTTAGAATCTCCTTACCATCTATATATAAAATAATTGCTGGAAACATAAAAATGCTTAATTGTGATACTATGTCTACACTTTTATCAGCCTGAACCTCTATAATTTTTGCATTATGGTACTTTTTTATTAATTCCTCTATTTTAGGTTTTAAAACGCTACAAGCACAACATGTATTAGTACTTAAATAAGCTAATCTTATCCCTTTTTCATTACAGAATTCCTTAAATTCTTTTTCATTATCAATAATCCTCATAAACTCATCTTCTTTCTAAATATGTATAAAGGGATGAATTCAATCTAAAATTCATCCCCTAATATAATTATATCAATTATAAAATATTATTCAATTTAAAGATTTATTGCCCACTTGTATATCTTGTCCTTTAAATTTAAGAAGTAAGGCTTTTGTCCAGAATCATATAAAACTAGCTCTTTTTCACATAGGATATTGTTATAAGCAGCAAATTGAATTGATGGAGGGCATATATCATCCTTTAGTCCTATAGCCATGTTTACTTTTCCTTTTATTCTGTGGACCATATTTTTTATATCAATATATCCTAAGGTATTAAAAACATATTCTTCATTCTCATGATTTGGATCTATAAACTTAAAATATCTTATTAATTCCTCATAAGAATCTCCACCTAAATCCATAACCCAAATTCTTTTGTAATCACATAAAAATGGATAATAAGCATAAACACCTTTTATTCTATTTTCTAAGGCTGCACAAGCCAAAGCTAAGGCTCCTCCTTGGGAACCACCAGTTGCAAAAACTCTTTCCTCATCTACCCATTCCATATTCATTACTATTCTAGCTAAAATAGCAGTATCTAAAAATATATTTTTAAATAACAATTTTTCTCTACCTTCAACTAATCCTCTAACTATATGCCCTTTTGACTTAAAAGATTTAAACTTACAAGAATCTTCTTTCAAGTAATCTTGCCCTCTACACTCCATAACTGCAACACACATTCCACTAGCTACATAGTGAAGATTATTACTCCAGTCATTGCTTCTCTCTTCATACCCATGAAACTCTAATAAAGCTGGCATTTTCCTTTTAACTTCTTTAGGTTTCATAAATTTTGCATATATTCTAGTTCCATCAATACCATTAAAATACAAATCATAACATTCTGCTATAGGACTTTCAAAGTCGGCTTTTTTTAATTCTAATTTAATGTCTAAATTAGCTAATTCCCTTAACTGTGAATTCCAAAATTCATCAAAATCTTCTGGCAGTGGGCTAATCCCTCTGTATTCATAAAGTTTTTCCAAAGACATATCCAAGATTGCCATAATACTCTTCCCCCTATATTCCCATAAACCTACACTTAATTAAATAATTATTCTCCCCTTATAAATAATTATTTATATTTTTTTATTTTCATTTAATTTAAACATTTACTATATCCCTAATTTTACCATTAATTTGTATTTCTTTCAATTAATTCATATATTATATTTAAACAGATATCATAGAAAATTCTTTCTATAAAATTAATTAAATATACTCTAAATCATATTTTATCTCTCAATTTAACTATTCCTTGTAGATTAACAATTATCTATATTGCCATAAGATGATTTAAATTATTAAATCTTTAGAATAATAATTTTAATTTTATTAAAAAGTTTACTCTTAATATAAACAATGTACATCTATTAAATCTCATATTAAACTATAATTCTTATTGATGAATTTAATTCTCATAAATAAAATACAAGGAGATTTATTACATGGATAAAAAAAAGAAAATTATTAGCTCAATTATTGGAATTATAGTTGTTCTTTTAGCTGGATATTTTGGAATAGATTTAACACAAGACTCTAAAGTTCCTAAAGACTCTGAACTTATGATTTCTTATATGGATGTTGGACAAGGTGATGCAGCATATATAAAAGTAAATGGAAATGATATTTTAATAGATGCTGGTCCAAGAAGTAATTCTAAAGAACTATTAGAACAATTAAAAGCTAAAAACATTGATGATTTTGAATTAGTTATTGCAACTCATCCCCATGAAGATCACATTGGTGGAATGGTTGATGTATTTAAAGAATATGAAGTAAAGGCTTTCTATTCTCCTAAAATAACTCATACAACTAAAACATATGAAAATCTTGTTAAAGCAGTGAAAGATGAAGGATTAAAAACTAAAGAATTAAAAGGTGGAATGGTTATAGATTTAGGAGAAGGAGCTAAATTTGAGGTATTTACTCCTCAAAAATCAGAGTACGAAGAACTTAACGATTATTCTCCTATAATGAAATTAAGCTTTGGTGACACTTCTTATTTATTCACTGGTGATGCTGAAAAGTTAGCTGAAGAGGAAGCCTTAGCTAAGTATAAAAATTCTCTTGATTCAGATGTAATAAAATTTGGTCATCATGGATCTAGTAGCTCATCAAGCAATGCCTTTATAGAAGCTGTTTCTCCAAAGTATGGAATAATCAGTTGTGCTAAAGATAACAAATATGGACATCCACATAGAGAAACTTTAGACATAATAAAAAAATATAATATTAAGACCTTTAGAACTGATACAGATGGAGAAATAATTCTAACTTCAGATGGAAAATCAATAAATTTTAATTAAATATAAATATTATAATTATAAAACTTTTAGATATTAATAAACAATTAAATTGTAAAACATTCCTAAATAAGATAATAAATGATTTCAAAGTGTAAAAATGATAAAATATTAATATAATATATATACTTTATTTATAAAATTTAATATTTTAGGAGAGCTACACATGAAAAAAAATTTATATGTCTTATTAAAAGGAATGTTATTCTTTTTTTCTTTTGCCATTATTGGAAGTATCTTACCAACAATACCCTCAAATAATGCAGCTATTTGGAGATTTGGTGCAGAATTAGTTCCGTTTCTTTTAATTATATCCATTACTCTAATATTTTGTATAATAGATAGAAAAACTATACATATTTTCAATAACATTTTTTTTAATATTTGTATTGGAATTGGTGTTGGACTTATTTGGCTTTTAATTCCTACTTTAATTTTAATATTAACAGGGACAATGAAAATCCTTAAAGTAAATTATGTTCCTTCATTATGGTTATGGATAATCTCTGCATTTCTTAATATAATTATGCAAGAATTATTAATTCGTGGATATTTATATCAATTGATAAAAGAGAACTATAATGTTATTACTTCAACTATTATAACAACTACTTTATTTACACTTATGCATGGTGGTGTATTAACATATGGAATTATTCCAATATTAAATATTATAACCATGAGCCTATTTATGACAGCTATATTAGAATATACAAACTCACTTGTAACTCCAATTATAATTCATTCTATCTGGAACATAGTTGGTTCTATTATTTTAGGCAGCGTATCTTTAGCTAGTGATTATCCTAATTTACTTGAAGTTAATTTTTTAGGGAATAAACTCCTTTCAGGAGGTCTATGCAAACTGGAAGGAAGCATAATAGTACTTATTGTTAATGTTTTATTATTTATTATTTTTACAGAATTGACTCGAAAAAAATTTAAAAGATCTAATTAAACTCAAATAAATATACTGGATTTCATAACCCAAATAAAGTTGATACCTATTTTTATTGTGTGAACTAACAAACAAAACTTCTTAGAAAATTTCATAATTCAAAAAAATCTACAGATAAAATATCTGTAGATTTTAAGTATAAAAAATATTTAATTTCTCTGTATTAATACAAATTAAAAACTTTGTAAATTAGTTATTTTCGTGAGTAGTCATATCTCCTGATCTTAATGCTCTTCTTTCAGCTATTAAATTTTTAACTAAAACATCAATAGTCCAATTAATAGATGTTTCTGTAACCATTGCAACTAAAGGTCTTTGTATGCCTACTTTTTTTAAGTTTTCTAAAAATATATGAACTTTTCCAGGAGCTATGGCATTAAATATTATTGCTCTTTCTTTAACTCCTTCACCTTCTATTTTTTCAATTTTATCTTCTAATATATTCTTTATAGTTTCATCTCCATTTTTAGAATTTAAAACTATTTGATCTTTTATTCCCATTATTCTAGCAAAGTTTTGTATTTTCTTTAATTCCTTATTTCCAAAGTTATATAAGATTACACAACTTCTTCCTTCTTGTTCACTTCTATCTGAAATATCTATTCTCTCAAATGACATAAGCAATTCTCCTTTGATAACAAATTGTAATTATTAATTAATATCAATTATATCATAATTCTATTAATAATCATATAATTTACATTTTCCTTCATATAAATCTAGATATATTTAAAGAGATTTAAAAGTATATAAGGACTTCTTTATATTATTACTCATAAATAAAAGTGACATACATGCAAAATCATCAGCGCCAGCCCCTAATACTTCTTTAAAGTTATGTTCATTTATTCCTCCTAAGGCTATGACATTACAATTTACCTTTTCCTTAATTTCTTTTATAAAATTAATTCCCTTAGGAGTTACTCCCTTCTTACATTGTGTTTCAAAAATAGGAGATACTAATATATAGCTTGCCCCTAATCTATCAGCCTCTATGGCCTCTAAGATAGAGTGAACAGATACTCCAACCTGTAAGGATTTAACTTCTTCTAAATTCCTCTTAAAATCCTTAAAGCTTAAATGAATAAACTTCTCTTTCAAAATCATTGTTGCTTCAATATTGGAATTTATTATTATATTTGTTTCCTCTGTAACTAACTCTTTTATTTTTATATAAATCTTTATTAATTCCTTTGTACTTAAATCTTTTTCTCTTAAAATTATATTTTTAACACCATATTTACCTGCTTCCTCTATGGTATTAAAATATTTTTCCCTATTTACTAACTTTCTATTTGTTATTAAAAACATAAAAATCACCATTTTAATAAAAAAATTATTTTAAAATCTATGCCAATCCTTAAATATAGGTTGATAACCTTGACTTTTTATTAATTCCTTAACTTCACTTACAGAACTTTCATCATTTATATCAAATTGACTTGTACCTTTTTCTTTTAAAGAATGGCCTCCAACTTCAGTAGAAACTCCAGCACTAATTTTACTTACTCCTAAAGGAATTAAATTTCTTCTAAAATCCTTTCCTTCTCTAGTAGATATATTTATTCCTCCTTGAGGATCAAATAGTCTATAGGCTAAAAGTATTTGTACTAGTTCCCTATCATCAACTTCATTTAACTTTTTAAGCCCTCCTTCACAGGGTCTTATTCTTGGCACCGAATAACTTATATCTATATGAGGATACTTATCTCTTAAATATTTTCCATGCATTGCTGTAAAGAAGGCATCTATTCTAAAATCAGCTAATCCTAATAAGGCTCCTATACTTATGCTTCTCATTCCAGCTTCTGCTCCTCTCTCTGGAGCTTCTAATCTGAATTTATAATTTTTCTTTGGACCAGCCACATGAACCCTATCATATACTTTTTCATCATAGGTCTCTTGATATACAGTAAGCCCTTCAGCACCTGCTTCTACCACCTTTTTATATCCCTCTTCTGTCATTGGATATATTTCAATAGTTATGGAAGGAAATTTCTCTTTCAAAGTTTTAATGCTCTCCTCTATATACTCTACTGGAGTATGATATTCACTTTCCCCTGTTAATATTAGAATATGTTTAAATCCATCCTTTGAAATAGCTTTCCCCTCTTTTTCTATTTCTTCTTGATTTAATTTTTTCCTACATATTTTATTTTCTACATTATACCCACAATATGAACACTTATTTACACAATAATTTGAGATATACATAGGTGTATAAAGTAATATTGTTCTTCCAAAATATTTTAAAGAGAGATTTCTTGCTTCTTGAGCCATTTCTTCTAAAAGCTCTTCTCCCATAGGAGATATTAAATTAAGTAAATCCTCTGGTCTCTTATTTCTTTCATAAATACTTCTTAATACATCTTCCTTTTTTACAGAATCAAAATATCCATAAAAATCAAAATCTCTATATTTTTCTACTACATCATAAAAACTCAATTAAATCATCTCCTAATCTAAAAATCCAGTAAGTGGAGATGAAGCATTTCCAAACTTTGATTCTCTTCCCATTTTAGCTTCATAAGCTAATCTGCCACCTTCTACTGCCATTTTAAAAGCTCTAGCCATATTTATAGGATCTTCTGAGGATGCTATGGCAGTATTAACTAAACAAGCTGCAGCTCCTATTTCCATAGCTTCCATAGCCTGTGATGGCTTTCCTATACCTGCGTCAACTATAATAGGAATATCTAATTCATCTATCATTATTTGAATCAATTCTTTAGTCTTTAACCCTCTATTACTTCCTATTGGTGCACCAAGTGGCATTACAGCTGCCGCCCCAGCTTCTATTAACCTTCTTCCTGCATAAAGATCTGGACACATATAAGGAAGGACAATAAATCCTTCATCAGCTAACACCTTAGTTGCCTTTATGGTTTCTTCATTATCTGGAAGCAAATACTTAGAATCTGATATAACTTCTATCTTTATCCAGTTTCCACATCCCATAGCTCTTGCTATCCTTGCTATTCTAATAGCCTCCTCTGCATTAGTTGCCCCAGAAGTATTAGGAAGTAATATTACATCCTTAGGTATATTTTGAAGAATATCCTCTTCCTTATTATCTAAATCTACCCTTCTTAAAGCTAAAGTTATAACTTGAGAGCCACTTCCCTCTAAAACATCCTTTATTATTTCATTTGAAGGATATTTACCACTTCCAACAAAAAGTCTATTTTTTATTTCTACTCCACCTATTATTAACTTGTCCATAAAAAACTCCCCTTTTCTACTCACTACTCTTCTTAGTTCTTCATATTTTAGACTAGTATTTTATTTTTATATATAAACTCTGTCTAAAAAGCACTTAAAATCCACTCTATTTTTACTAGTCTTTCTTTTTAAAATTCTATTTTGTTAACAGCTATATCTATAACTAAATTAGCCATGTGATTTGCACATATAGCCACCCTAGGAGCCATTAATCCACAGCCTTCCTTAGCTTCATTTACCAAATCTCCACAAATATAAAACTTATCTGTTATTTGCTTTGTTTTTATTAAATTTGAATCATAAAAACCAGCCATTCCTGAAGAGGAAATCAAAAATTTGTCCTTCATATTACTTAAAACATAATTAGCTAATAAGGCTTTATAATCTGGATTATCAAAGGCTTCTATTATTATGTCAGCTCCTTGTAAAATACCCATATTATCTTCAGAAAGCTTAAGATTTAAAGCTTCTATTTTTATAAAAGGATTTATTCTAATTAAGTTTCTTTTTAAAGCAGTTACTTTAAATTCTCCAATATCCTCAATATAATACTGTTGCCTATTTAAATTAGAAGGTTCCACTATATCAAAGTCTACTAAACTTATACTTCCAACCCCTATTCTTCCTAAGGAAATAGCAATATTAGATCCAAGGCCTCCACATCCAGCTATTAAAACCTTAATTCTTTTTAGTTTTTCATGAATACCTGGTGTATGCCTAGATACCATTAGTTCTTCTAACTCCTCTTTATTAGGCATAATTCCCTTTTTTATAAATACAACCCTGTCTCCTTCCTTAAGCTCCTTATCTTCTACAAGTGGAAATCCATTTAAAACTATAACATCAGAATCAGGAAATTCTTTATTTTTTAAAGAATATACTGTGCAATTTTCTTTTACCTCTCTCCACTTTTCATTAATCTTTATATTCATAAAGGTCCCTCTTATCTTTTTTCTCTTTTATTTTCACTCACCTTTTATTGTTTAGACTTCTTAAATACTTCTTAATCATCCTCCACCAACAAAGGCAATAATCTCAATTACATCTTCATGATTAAGTAAGATTTCATTATAATTACAGGAATTAACTATCTCTTTATTTAGTTCTACAACAACTCTCTTACTATTTACATTTAAACTTTTTAGCAAATCATAAACTGTATTAAGTTCACCTTTTTCTACTTTCTTACCATTAACAATCATACCTTCACCTCTTTTCTATATTCTTAAGACTTTTATACCAACAAAAAAAAGGTTTAGCAATATTGCTAAACCTTTTAAAAATATATTCTCTAATTAATCATAATAATATTTTCTAATATGAAAAATCACAACTTAAAATATACTTCCCTACGTTGGTATTAACCAAATCAGGTTATTAGAGTTAGGATTTATTATCCCTCTCAGCCTTTTACAGCACCCCTAGCAATATCTTAAAATTATTTGTTTTTATTTATCATAACTCAAAAAACATTTTTTATCAATTAGTTTTTTCCTTCTTTTCTAATCTTCTATTTTTCATTGTTATTAAATTGTTATTTAACATAGCTGTTAATATTAACCCTATTAAAGCTATAATAGCACATGTTAAGAATAATTTAGTATATCCTGTATTCATAGTTTGTTGGAATGCAGTTTCTATTGCATCTTTAGCTCCATCTAAACTTTGCATATATGATTTTTCAATCATATCAATATTCATATGAGGATTATTTGCAAATTTGTCTCCTAAAGCTGCAAATTGTGATTGTGCCATTCCTTTTATAAGACTAAATATATTAGTAACACTGGCATTTCCCATTGAATTAGCAACATTTGAAGCTCCACCACTATTTGACATAATATTAGACATTCCATCTACATGTGGCATAACTTTTTGTAATGCTTCTGGTACTCTTCTACCTGCATCTGATATAAAGTTAATGAGAATATTTGGTGATACTGCAATACCTATGGATTTAATTAATGATACTGCTGATTGTCCAACTGTAGCCTCATTATCTGGTACTAAGCTAAGCATTAAGTAATTTATTGGTGTTCCCATAGAGAATCCTAAACCAAATCCCATAATAGCTAAACCTATTATTAAGTTAACCATACCTGGATGTTTAGTTGTTACATATCCTTGATAAAGGTTACCTATGATAACTAAAGACATACCTATTAATAGTACTTTTTTAACTCCTATTTTATCTATGAATTTTCCACCTAAAGGTGCTGCTATACCTACAAATATTGCAAATATTGTAACTATATATCCACCACTACCCATTGGTGTTCTTAATATATTTTCACTAAATTGAGGAATAAATACTGTTGCCATTAATCCACAACCTACAACAAAGCTTAATATTAAAGTTATAGCTATTTCCTTATTAGTAAAGTAAGATAAGTTTATTACTGGATCTTCTGCTTTCTTTTCCACCCAAACTAATATTGGAATTGATATTATAAATATTAAAAGATATGGCCAAACATCTAGTGATTTTATTGAATTAGCAAACTCATAGAATTTTAAGTTTGTAGCTCCATACATTAAAGATAAAATTAATATTGTTAATACCCCTGAACCACAAACATCTAATTTCTTAATTCCTTGTGCAGAAGTATTTTCTTCTAATTTAGTTGCCATAAGTAATATTATTATACTGATTGGAACATTTACTAAGAATAAAAATCCCCAGTTTTTATCTCCAAAAATAGAAAGTATTCCTGAACCTAAGGTTGGTCCTACAACTGTTGCTATTCCATATACTCCTCCAATCATTCCTAGCGCTGAACCTCTTTTTTCAACGGGGAATGATGTTCCTATGTATGCTGTAGCTATTGGCATTATACCTCCGCCACCTATTGCTTCTATAACCCTTGAGAATAATAAGAATGTATAACTATTTACGTAATCTGATACTCCACATAGTAAAGAACCTAGTCCAAATAGAGTTATTGAAACCATGTAAACTTTTTTTCTACCATACTTATCAGAAAGTTTTCCCATAAGAGGCATTGATACTGCATATGCTAAGGTGTATATTGTTACAACCCAAACACTAGCATTTTGTGAAACTTTTAATCCATCAGCTATTATATCTCTTGCTGGTGAAACTATACCAGAGTCAATAGCTCCCATGAAGATTCCTAACAAGAAGACAGCCATGGTAATTCCAACTGATTTTTTCTTCATTATTATCACCCTTTCGTAAGTTTTTACCTATTATAAGTGTGACTTTTATTAATATTATTTCTTTGAATACCATTAATAAAACTCACAGTGAACTATGTTCATTTTACTACTTAAAGATTATAAAATCAAAGTTTGAATTTTCTTAAATTCTCCCAAAGTTTATTAAAACCCCTTATTTATTTTATTTTTATTCACATTTAGTTAATATTTTGTTAATATTATATTTTCTAAAAATTAAGAGCTACATTAAATCTTAAAAATAAAATTCATTAATAATTTCAACAAATGTTTATGAGTTTTATTTATAAGATACATGAATGTAGCCCATTTAAATTATTTTAACTTTTCAATTTCTTCTTTTAATTTTCTTATTTCTTCATCTTTTTCTTTTAATTTAGTTTCATAATAATTGTCTTTATCATCTAAATTATTATTTAACATATTTATTAAGGAAGCCATTTCATCTGCACTTCCTACAATTCTATTAAAAAGTAAAAGATTAGATTTTAATATTTCTGGAATTTCATTATGAGAATATCTTAGTCTATGATCAATTTCTCCATACCCTTCCTCAAAAATAGTTCTTACTTGAATTTCTGCAATAACCTTTTGGTTAGTAGGATAACATTCTACAAGATAATGAACTGATCTATATCCTGATTGTCTTGATATAACTTCAATACCAAGATTATCAAATATACTTCTATCATCTCCATCTCTTATATTTGCTGTTATTTCAATTACATTCCAAGTCTTTATTATGAAATCATGTATATCCTTCCATTGATCCTTAAATATATGTAAAACCCTTATTCCTATTAAGTCAGTTATTTCATTTTTATAGTTATCCTCATTAAAATAAAAATCTTCACCATACTTTTCTTTTCTATCTTCTGTTTTTCGTATTATTTTTTCTATTAATCTATCTGGATTTTTTATCCTTGATTTAACAGAATGAACATTTTCATTAGAACGAAGTATATTGGCTATAAAATCAGCTTGATTATAATAAGAACCCTCAAACTTTACAAAATCCTTATATATCCTTTGTAAATCTTCAAATTCAATTTTATTTTTCTCTATATATTCTTCTACATGAGGATATTTCTTAAGAAAAACTTCTTTATTTAAACTTCTCATAACTATCTCCCCTTATTTTGATTTATTGCTATATACAGTAGACTATAAGCTATGTTTATCTATTAATCTCTTTAAATCTTCTAAACCTAAATCAATTTCCTCTTTGGAGAAATTATATTTTTTAAGTTCTTCTTCACTTTTATTAGCTAATAAGCTATACATTTTCTCTCCTATTTCATATATTTCCATAGACGGATTTTTCTCTGCTTCTTTAAAAAGCATATCCTCAGCTTCATCAATTTTCCCTTTAGATATTAATCCTCTTAAAGTTATCCAAAATATATCATCCTTTGAATAAGTATCAGCTAAAAGAAAATCATTTTCTCCATCATTGTTTAATAAGAATCCCATTAAAACACCTACTTTTCTATTTCCTTTATTATATCCTTATCTTTAAAATACTTAACTCTATTTAAAAAGCTCTAAATATTCTTCATATCCCTTTTCCTTTAATTCTTCCTTTGGAATAAATTTTAAAGAAGCAGAATTTATGCAATATCTTAATCCACCTAACTCCTCTGGTCCATCACAAAACACATGGCCTAAATGTGAATCTCCTAGTTTACTTCTAACTTCTGTTCTAATCATTCCATGACTTTTATCTACCTTTTCTTTTATTATGCTTCTATCTATTGGTTTTGAAAAGGCAGGCCATCCACAAGAAGAATGAAATTTATCCTTTGAAGTAAATAAAGGCTCTCCAGTAGTTATATCTACATATATTCCTTCTCCATTAAAGTCCCAATATTCATTTGTAAAAGGTCTTTCAGTTCCATTTTCTTGAGTAACATAATATTCTTCCTCAGTTAAGACTTTTTTTAATTCCTCTTTTTCCTTCTTTGTATATTTCAAAATGATCACTCCATTTTTTATTTATTATTATTTTAAAATAATACTTATGTAAAATATTATTTTAATGCTTTATATTTACATTCTTTCAAGATAATCTTTTATATTTTCAATTATTATTTCTAAAGCTTTAATGCTCCTTAATACATTTCCTTTTATACATAATGAATGGCCAGCATCCTCTATTTCTAATACTCTTAATCCCTCAGATTTTATTTTTTCCAAATTCTCTGAAGATATTAAAGTATCCTTAGTACCAGTTATTATTAATCCTTCTTTACCTAAATTCTCTTTAAAGGTCTCATTTATAGGAGTTAAATAAATATTTTTAATATGAATATCATAATTTTCTTTAATTTCTTTATCTATTCTACTTTGTAATACTGTACCTAAACTTTTACCTATAAGAATAATTCTCTTATATTTTCCTCTTCTAAGTTCTAAGGCACTAAAAATAATATCTAGAGTTTCAAGTAATAATTCTCTTATATCATTTTCATCCTGTCTATTAAAAGCTTCTCTACTAACTTGAAATCCATATTCTATTCCTAAACAATCAAATTTAAAATCTAAAATAAGCTGTTTAGAATAATCTAAAAGTGCTTTATCTAGGGTGTACCCAAGGCCTGGTAGTATTATTGCTAAAGTATCACTTTCATTACAAATTAATTTATTCTTAGTTATGCATTTCCACATTGATTGTTTTTCTATATTAAAACTGTTCATATTTTAATCACCTTCTTTTTAAATTCTATTATATAATTATATGTTAAATTTTTTCAAGGAAGAAAAATTTATATTTATATTTTCCACAAAGGATTTTCTATAAAATGGAAGAATATATAATATAATCTCTCTTTCAGAAAGGAGTTTTTATGAATATTGATAATATAAAAGAAGTTCAAGCAAAAAGTAATAAAATGATCTCTGAAATTCATTTTAAAGAACAATGTAGCTGGCTTAGAAACTCAAAAAAGAAAAAAGATTTAAAAAATAACTTTTCAAAAGAAATTTATGAGGATCTAAAAGATAAAAAAATATATTTAGAGTTGCTTGAAAAGGAGATTAGTGATATTTTTTCTAGCAAAGATTTTACAAGTAAAGAAAAGAATCGCATATATGAATTAACTAATGAATCCTTTTGGAAATGGAAACTTAATATAGATAAAAAATAAAAAACATCATTAGTATTTTCTAATGATGTTTTCTTATACTATTTACTCTATTTATCTTTATTATTTTCAGTTTTATTGCTATTATTTTCTTCCTTAGAAGTGTTTTTTATAACTTTAAAGTCATATCCTTCATTTTTGTAGTAATCTATTATTTGTGGTAATATTTCTACAGTTTTTTCTTTTCCTGCTGCATCATGCATAAGAATGACTACATGATTTTTTCCTTTTGATGTTTTTTTCACATAATTAAGCATTTCCTCTGTAGAATATGGTTTTCCCTCTGCATCACCATCTAAGGCGTTCCAATCAACATTTATTATTCCATTTTCCTGTAATGTATCGTCAAATTCTTTAAGAGAAGGATCCTTATAATATTTTCTTGTTCCATACCCACCTGGCATTCTTAATACCTTGCAATCAAATTCTCCCCCTAAAATGCTCTGCATTATATCATTAGTCTTATTAAACTCATCCATAAAAGAATCAATTTTTAGCTTATTTCCTGGATATAATTTTTTAAAATCATGACTATAACTGTGGTTTGCAATAGCATTTCCACTTTTTAATTCTTCTTTTAAATATTCTTGTCTTTTAGAGTCTTTTTCTATACTACTTCCTAAAACGAAAAATGTTCCATGTACATCCTTATCTTTTAATATATTTAATATCTTTTCTGTTGAATTAGATGGTCCATCATCAAAGGTTAAAAATACATATTTTCCTTCACCTTTATATGTGTCATTAGCCATAGCTTGTACATCTTTAGCATCAACTGCATATTTATCTGCTTCATATGTAATATTCATTCCAGGCACTACATCATCTGGATTAGGCTTTATGACCTTCTCCTGCTCTTCCTGTTCTTTATTAATTGAAGCCTTATTAGCTAAATTGCTACCTATCATTGTAACAACTTTTATTCCACCCCATAATAATATTATAATTGCTAAAACTCCTAAAAATATTTTAAAAAAATTATTTTTATTTGAGTTTCTTTTTTTAGAAAAAATCTCCTTACTCATTCTTTCCTCCTATGTTAAATTTATATATTTTATAATTACTCCATTTCTCACTTAGATAATTATCTTTTAATTTTTTTAATTTATCATTTCAAAATAGTTACATTTTTTTAATAATTATAAAATTAATTTTAGTCTAAATATTATTATATATCAAATGAAAGTATATTTTCTAATAAAAAATAAGAATAAACTCTATTAAGATAAATTACTAAAGTTTATTCTTATGATTAATTAAATTTATCAGCTTAAATTATTCTTAAAATACATAAGTCCATACATAGCTACTGAAATTCCTAAAAATATCAATTGAATAAAAGAAAGTCCACTTATTAAACGATTGTTGACTTTTCCATAAATAAAAATCCTTCTTAAGACTTCTATTATTAAAAATATAGTTAAAGTTTTAAGATATATTTGCTTTTTCTCTAAATATTTGCCGTAACATACATATATAAGATATATAATACAAGTTACAACAATAAAGCTTATAATAAAATCTCTATTTATCATCCTATCCCCCCTCACTAAAACTATATTTTTATTTAATTTTACAATTCTATATTTTTATTTTACAATAAAAATTGCTGAATAAATATAAAGGATGGTTTAATAATGACGAAATTTTATAAATTTTTAATTTCTATAATAATATTAGCCTTAGTTTGTCTTATATTTTTCCTTGCTAAGAGTAATATATTAAATTTAGATAGCTTAAAAAACTTAATTTTAAGTTCTGGATATTTCGCTCCCCTAATTTATATAATAGCCTTTGCCTTAGTTCCATTAACTTTTTTCCCTGATTCAGTACTAGCAATCTTAGGTGGAAGTATATTTGGACTAGGAGGAGGATTCTTATATACAAGTATTGGTGCTTTAATAGGAGGAAGTATATCTTTCTTTATTTCTAGAATCCTTGGTCAATCCTTTGTGGAAAAGTTTGAAAATGATAAACTTAAAAACATACAAGAATTATTAAAGGACAATGGATTTTTAATGATTCTACTTTTAAGATTAATCCCTCTTTTCCCCTTTGATTTAATAAGCTATGGAGCTGGTCTTACTAAAATATCCTATAAAGACTTTGCTTTAGGTACTTTAATAGGAACTATTCCTGGCATATTAGTTTTTGTAAATTTAGGAGCTCAATGGATTACTTTTAACAAAACAAGTATATATCTATCTGTAAGTCTATTAATATTATTTATAATAGTATCTGTGTTCTTAAAGAAAATTTATATAAATAAACATTTAGCAAAAGAGAATTAAATCTTTAAAAATAAAAATAGTCCAAGGATTTTTCTTCCTAGGACTATTTTTATATTTGTAAAAACCTTTTATAAATCTTTATAGTTACTTATGTTTATTGGTTCTATATTATTTTGTCTTGCCCATCTGTTAAACATATTAAACACATGTTTTTCATCTAATTTTTCTCTTAATAAATTTTCATCTTCTTTATTACAAGCTAAGTATTCTTTAAATAAACTCTTCTTATCATCTGATAAGGATCTTATAAATTCTTCTCTCTTTTCTGCTGATATATTATTAAACTGATTTTTAAAGTCAAAGTTAAAATCCTTTCCTGCCTTCCCATTAGTATCTTTAGAAAAACTCTTAAATACCATTTTTATTTTATACATTGACTCAAATAATAATCCTACAGCAAATAATATTATTCCTACTAAAATTAAAGCTTTCACCTAATCATCTCCAAACTAAATTTTTATTTAAACTATATTAAGTAAAAAGGAGCATATTAAAATTTAACTCCAAAGAAATTCTATCATAGTTTTCTTTGTAAATATAATTTTAATACACTCCCTTTAAATTAACTTATATAATTCATAGGATTTACCCATTCACCATTTATCATTATACCAAAATGAAGGTGAGGTCCTGTACTATATCCTGTTGATCCTACATAAGCAATTACTTGTCCTTGTGATACATGTTGACCAGCTTGTACAGCAAGTCTAGATGAATGTCCATATAAAGTACTTGTTCCATCTCCATGATCTATTATAACCATATTACCATAAGCAGTATTCCATCCTGCTTCAACAACAGTACCTGACTTTGATGCAAGAATAGGTGTTCCATAAGATGCTCCTAAATCTGCCCCTGTGTGAACACTTCTTTTTCCTGTAACAGGATGCACTCTAGGTCCAAAGGGATCTGTAACTCCACCTGGAGCTGGTCTCATAAATCCACTTGAGGAATTAGCCTTTGTCTCTGAATTTCCCTCATTATTAGATGCGCTTGATTCCTCTGTACTTTTATTGTTTGTACTACTTTTACTATTATTATCACTATTTACCTTAACACTTTTTTTCTCATTGATTAAATTATTTATATAATCTTTAAGATTAGCATTATCTTCTTCGTAACTATTAATTTCATCTAATACTGTTCTTTCTTTTTCACTTAAGCTATTTATTTCAGCTTGTTTTTCTTCTTCTAAAGAATTTAATTCATTTAATTGAGATTGATACTGACTTACTAAGGTATCATATTCTTTCTTCTCATTTTCTAACTTAGTTTTTTTACTTGATAAGTCTTCTTCTTGACTTTTTAATTGAGATTCTTCACTTTTTAATTCACTTTGAACCTTCTTTATATCATCAATTAACTTATTATCTGTATCCACTACATATTTTATGCTTGATACATTACTTATAAAGTCCCCTACATTTTTTGATTCAAGCATTATGTATAAAAACTGATTGCTTAAATTAGATTTATAAGCACTTCTTATTCTACCTGAAAGTATTTCTTCTTTTTCTTCTTCTTCCTTTTTCTTCTTATCTATATTGCTTTGAATATCATTAATTTGTCCTTGAAGTTTATCTATACTATCCTTTAAGGAGTCAATATTACCTTTATATTCATCAACCTTCTTTTGAGAAGTAAGTAACTTTTGATTTTTATCAGCTACTTGTTTTTGTATTTCATCTAATTTACTTTGAGATTTACTCTTCTCAGAATTTATATCACTTTGTTTATCTTTAAGATCATCTATTTTATTTTTATTATTATCAATTTCTTGTTGAGCTTCTTCTGTAGTCTTAGCTTGTACAATATTAGTGCTATTTATTGAAACCGCAAAAATCATTGATATACTAAGTATAATTGCAGTTAATTTTCTCTTGTTCATAATATTTCACCTATTTCTTCTTTAAATATATTATTTTACTAAAACACTACACATCAACATATTATACACCATAAAAATAATTTTGTTAATATAATAAGTATATATAGTAAATTAAATTAATATCCTCTTAACTATGCTTTTAAAAAGACTATACAAAAACATACTTTTCTTAAGTAATATGCTTTTATATAGTCCTTAATTATAAATTAAAATTTTTCATTTTTTATTTCATTATCTATAAGTTCTTCTAGAGTTTTAAACTTACTTTTTCCTTTTAAGTAATGTTTCTTTATGCTATCTTCCATTTCTGATAGTGAAACTTCAGCATAAAACTCTTCTTCCTTGAAATCATGTTTCATTCTTTCATATATTCTTTTTATTATATTCTCTCTATCTTTACTACTTATTTCTTTACTCATAATCATTCACTCCCTATACAAGTTAATAATTTATTCATAATTATATTATACACATGGACTAAAATATATTAAAGTAATTAATTAAAATTATTCACCAAATCTTCTATTAATATCTATACTATTACTAGATTTTAAACTTAGGAGGTTTTTTATGAGTAAATCTGCTTGGGACTATACCTTAGAAATTCTATCCTTAATGGGTGACATTGATTATTACAATGATTTGTTAAGTAAAAATCTTAACAAGAAAGAGCGAGAAGTGTATTCTAAAAAAGTAGACGCACTAGAAAGTAAGTTCTTCTCTTTAAAAGAAAAGCTAAAAAACACATCAATTTTTTAATGAAAAAAAGGTCCAACAAAAGTTGAACCTTTAAACAAACTCAATTAATGTTCCCAAATATGCCGTCACACTTACAATTTTATACCTGCCTCTCGCAGGTGGGTTTTACGCAAACTAACTCGATCATCTTCCGTCACAAAAGTGAAGTAAAACTTGAAGCCCGATTTCATTAGCTGTTTTGCAAATCCCGTATTTCTCATGTAGGTTAAAATTAATAAGCTTCGCGTACATCTCAGGATTAATCATGTTTTTATTATAACACAAGATATAAAAAAAGCAACATTGAATTTTTAGAATGTTTTTACTATTAAGATAGTTTTAGTTAAGTATAAACTTAAAACTATTCTAAAAATTATTTTAATTCATCTAAAATATCATCTATTTCTAGTTCTTCATCCTCTGGTAAGAACACAGCTAAAAACTGTTTTCCTGAATAATTGCTAGCTTCTATTTCATATCCTTCAGCTTTAGCTATTATTTCAAAGTCTTCCATAACTTCTTCTAAAATCTCTTCAACACTATCTGTTGCAATATCATCTAAATATGGAATAACACCTTCCACAATCCATGGATTACTATCTTCTTCATAGTCTGTTTCATCATTTGCACAAGCTTTAGCACCTTGTATTTCTACATCTTCAAAATCATAATAAAATTTAAGAGCTAATCTGTTGTCTTCTGAAGAAACTTCCTCTATTTCTGTTAATCCATTAGTAGATAAAAAATTTATTATTCTATACTTTTCCATAATATTTACCTCTTTTAGTATAATAACTTCTTATATTCTTTTTTTACTAATCTAAATTCTTCATCATCTTCAACTAAGTTATATTCAACTGAATCATTTACTTTATCAACTCTAAAAACAAAGTCATCAGCTTCATCTCCGTTACCCTCTACTGGTGAAAGAACTATATATTCTTTTTTGTTCTTTTCTCCTAAATATATTTTAGCAACAACCTCAAATTCAACTTTATTTCCCTCTTCATCTCTAAAAGCCATTATTTGTTTTTCTTCCATTATTTCTCCTCCTAAATCAACCTATTAAAGGTGATTTTTCCTCTTTATAAAATATATATTCATAATGTAACGCTCTAGTTAAAACCACATAAAGAAGTTTCTTATCTATTTCATTATCATTATAATTTTCCTTATTTAAATTATAAACTATAGTACAGTCAAATTCTAATCCTTTAGTAAGATATGACGGTATAATTATTAAGTTCAAATCAAACTCTTTTTGATCATCTTTAATTAATTCAAAGTCATAATTTGAATATTTCTTAACTAAAGTTCTTATCTTCTTACATTCATCAAGGGTTTTACCAACTATAGCTATTGAAGTTTTTCCTTCATCTTTTACTTTTTTAACTATGTTATCTAATCTTTCACAAAATTCTTTTGCATTATTAAACTCAATTTCCTCTGGAACCATTCCATGTCTTAAAACTGGTTTTGCTGGCTCTTCATAGGTATTTTGTTTAACTAAAACCTTATTTGCATAATTTATTATCTCTACTGTACTTCTATAGCTTTGGCTTAAGTGCTTATACTCTGCATTTTCATCATAAACCAATTTAATAGCCTCTTTCCAATCATTAATGCCTTTAAATGAATATATTCCCTGACCAATATCTCCAACTATTGTTAAAGACTTTCCTGAAGCCATCATAGACATAACATATAACTGTAGCATAGAATAGTCCTGTGCCTCATCAATGACAATATGTTTTAATAAGCTGCTTTCCTCTATTCCTTCTATTCTAAATTTTAAATAAAGCATAGCTGCTAAGTCATCTGAATCTATTATTTTTTTATCTATATTATTAGCCAAATTTTCTCTCATATATTCAGCTAACTTCTCTGGTATTTTTCCATCTGTTACTTCATTAAAAATCTCCTTGTTTTCAAAGAAATTTTTATAAACATTAGTGGTATCTATACCCTTCCATCTATTAAAGTATTCATTAAATTCTTTTCTAGCAGACTTTTTTATTTCTTTTTTATGATTATCTCTCTCATCATAAAGCTCTATAAGTTTTTCTCTTCTTTCCTTAGAATCTTCCATACTTTTTTTAAGTCTAGCTATTCTATACTCATACTGAAAATCAACCTTATCTAAAACCTTACTTACCTTTTCTCCTAATTTTTTAGAAAAATAGTTTTTGATTTCATCCTTTCTCTTGTTAACAGGATATTTTATTAAATCCTTTAAGAATAATCTTTTTATCTCCTTTGAATCAAAAACTGAATATCCACAAATTCTTATATTATCTATATCGCTATCTTCTCTTTCAAGAATTTGAATATATCTATCTAACATTTCTTTAAATAATATAGACCCTTTTATTTTACTATCATTCATTATATATTTATTTTTTTCTAAATCATTTTCTAAAATTTCTACTAATTTTTTATCCTTAGTTATAACTTTACCCTTCATACCTAACTTTTTTAGGGCTAGTTCCTCAAAAGTTTTTTGTTCAACCTTATCTACTCCTAAGTTAGGCAACACTTCAGAAATATAATCTAAAAATATTTTATTTGGCGCTACAACTAAAATATCTTCTCCAGTTATGGTTTCCTTATATCTATATAATAAATAAGCTAGTCTATGAAGAGCTACAGTGGTTTTTCCCGAACCTGCTGATCCTTGTATTATTAAAGGTGAATTTTTAGGTGCTCTTATTATATCATTCTGCTCTTTTTGTATAGTAGCTACTACATCCTTTAATTTAGTACCTGTGCTATTTTCTAAATTAATTCTAAGGAATTCATCTATTAACCCATCCCCTTCTTCATTAAGACCAGATTTTAAAATAATTTCATTAATTCCCTCATCAAAACATTCCTTTAAGCTATGCTCATCATCAAAAAGAAATTTTCTCTTTAAACTAAGCTCACCCTCAATGACCCCAATAGGTGCCTTATAATATGCCTCTCCTTGAGTACCACTATAATAAAGATCAGCTAGTGGCGCTCTCCAATCTATTACCTTTTCTTCTCCTTCTAGCATATCACCAAGTCCGCATTTACCTATATAAAAACTTTCAAAATCTTTTCTATATTCCCTAAAATCTATTCTTGCAAAGTATGGCTTATTATAAGCTTCTTTAAATTTTTCTTCTTCCTTTGATAAAAAGTCCACAGACTTCTTAACTATTTCTATCTCTGGATCATAGGCTCCCTTAGATTTCTTATTTAAAGCATCTAATTTTTCATTGGCTTTTAACTTTTCACCTTCTAATCTTTCCTCTTCACTTTCAATCCACCTTTTAGTTTCTGAAAGGACTTCTCTCTCATAAGTTAAAATCTTATTATCACTCATAATAAATACCTCCCTCACTAAATAGTCCCATTTAAATCATAAATAATAAAAAAATATAGTTATAAAACAAAAAATTTTAATTTCTAGAATACACCTTAAAAAAGGTGTAAAAGACTACTTCATTATTATTTACTAACAATGTAAGTCCTTTTACACCTTTATTTCACTAAATATGTTTTAATCATTTAAATTCTTCTATAATCTTAATCCATTTAGCTAAAATCATATTAAAGATAGAACATATTTTTAGGTATAATCAATTTATTTTCCTTCATAAAGTCATTATTATAACTTGCCTACATCATATTGTTAATTATATTAGATTTTATTATTAAGTTCAATTATATTTTCTATTACACAATCTAATATACTCTAAAATAATAACCTTATTAATTAACCTTTACTAAAAACAATATTTTAAAATATTAATATGAAACTAAGAATTTCTTATTTAAAATAAATTTTTCTAATTATTTTTTTTATAAAAGGACAAAATAAAGTAGAGGTGATATTCATGGAAAAAATTACAGATAGAACTCCTAGTGAAGCTTTAAACGATAATCTTAAAGGGCTTTATATGGGAATGGATATTTTTAAACGTTACGAAAAAAAATGTAAGTCTAATGACTTAAAAAATTTACTAAATGATGTTATAAACCTTTACTCTAAGGAAGCCTGTGAACTTTCAAGTAAAATATCTGCTCTTGGTGACTCACCAGCTTTAAATGTTGGCATTCTAGGAAAAGCTTCTGAGGCTATTTACAATATAAAAACTGTTACAGCTGATACAGATAGTGAAATTCTAGAAGAAAGCATAAAAGCTTTTAAGACAGGTATAATTATGTTTCAAAAGTTTTTACATGAAAAAGAAGATCAATTAGATAAAGAATCAATTGACCTAGTAAAAAATATGATACAAGAAAATGAAGAGCTTAGCAAAAAATTAAATGAGTATTCAAGCCCTCACCAAGCTAACTTTTTCTAAATAAACTAGGCTATATAAATAGCCTATAAATAAAACTTATAAATTGTTTATTAAACTATTTATAAGTTTTAATTTAAGCTTTTATATAGCCCACTTTTTATCCTTAGTAAAGGATACATTTAACCATTTTTCATAATTTATATGTGATAAAGAATTAAATATTTTTTCTCTTACCCCATCCATTTCATCTAATACTTTAATATTAGATTCTTCATTATATATAAAATCTATTTCTATTCTTAAATCATTTCCCGTTTTAGAAACCCTTGTAATAGTATCTTCAAAGTTATATTCTCTCTCTATTCCCTCTACAAGTTTATCTATTTCTAAAGTTATACTATCATCTGCCTTAAACTCTAAAAGTTCTTTTAATCCATCACCGAAGGACTTTATAGGCATTTTTATAAATACCGATGAACAAATAATAACCATTAATGGGTCTAAGTATCTATTAAACCAAATAAACTCTGTATGCTTAATTATATTTGCTATTAAAAATCCTACTAAAACTCCCATGCTTAATAAAGTGTCCATTAACCATTGACTACTTTCTATATTTACTAAACTTGAGTTAATAGCTTTTCCTTTTTTCTTTAAGAAAAAATATGCAATTCCACACCCTAAAGTTGATATTAGGGCATATATTAAGGCATACCCATATTGAACTTCATTACCCCCATTTATTAAATCTTTAATAGAACCTATAAGTGAATATATACACATAATAAAAATTGCTAAGGATTTAATTATTACTATTAAAGGTTCTATCATCTTCTTACCAAAGGGATACTTCTCATAATCTTTTTTATTTATATAAATGCTTCCCATTAGGGCTAGTAATGATAAAATTACACCACCTAAGGAATACATTCCATCAAATAAAATCATCTCTGATTTTACAGTTCATCCCCATGCTATTCCTAACACAGCAAAAAACAATGTTCCTAATGTAGATATCTTAAGCAAATAACTTTCCGTCTCCATAAATTTCACCTCAAAATAAACCTTCTAATAATATTTTATGGTTTTTTTCAAGGAAATTCACTAACTAATAAGTCTTAAATATGACACTATTATATTATCTTTACCTTGTATAAAATTTAGTATAAAACATTTTAAGCACTATTTTATATAAGAAAGCTACTTTAAAAACTAATTATTTATTTAATCTAATACTATATTCAATATTTTCTTTTAATATTAGAGCTTTTTCCTTTGAAGGATAGGGATATTGAAAACTTAAATTCATATTTATTGATTTTAAAGCTTCAATTAAATCTTTCGCAAAGAATTGTAACACAGCTAAATAGTACCAATATATTGATGATGAATCAAAATTTACATTATCATCAAAGTATTCAGCTAAACTTTTCCAGTTATTTTCATAAAGATTTCTTGTACCAATTAAAAAATCTTTTTTATTACATATTTCTTTACTTCTGTTATTTTGATTTATGAGATTTCCTTTCAAAATTACTGTTTGATCAATTATAATAAAAGAATTACCTTGCCATTTTAATGTACTTTCAATTAGACCTATATTATCCGTAGCTGCTTGACCAATAACCTTTTGAACAATACTTAAATTAGCAACTTCACTTCCCATAGGATAATATGAATTACTTCCCCATACACTACTTATATTTGCTTTCTCCTTTCCTTCTTTTACTTTTCCATCTCCAGAATATACAAAGTCTAGATAATATTTAAAATTTTCTTTTATATCAATAATATATTTTTTATTTCTTTCATAGTTAAGTACCTCAACTTTATAATCATCTCTATAAAAAGCACTTACTTTATTTTTCTCATAGAAATCATTGGTATTAAATATTTCCTTTAATTCATTATTCTCATAAGTAAGAATTTGCCCCTTAACACAGCCCCCAAAACAATCACCTATGGATCTTATAAATATATCTAATTTATTTGGATCCCTAAAGGGTTCTAAATGAACTTCAAAATTATAATTATTTTCTTCTAATTCATACCTTACAACCCTTCCTGAATTCCCCTCTTTAATAAGTAACCAATGTCTATTTAAACATTTATTAAAGGCACAGGACATAATATAAACTTCATCATTAATACCATCACCAGTAACGTCTCCTAATTTATAATCTATTATTTTTTCATTATTATTCTCAAGCATATTAACTCCAAATTATATAGTTATAATATTATTTTATCTTCTCTTTCCTTATCTGTTACTTTCATTTGAAAACAAGTGAAATTTAAATTAATTTAGTTTATAATTGAATTAATAAACTCTTATAGATGGGAGATAATTAACATGACTAAAAAGAAAAATAAACTTTTTATAGTTATATTATCAATATTAATTTTAATATTAGCTTGTTTTTTTGGAGTAAAAGCAGTTTATAAATCATATTTTGCTCCTAAAGTATCTGTAACCTCAATAAATTCTAACATAGAACTTAACGATTGGAATTTAATAAAAAAATTCCTTCCTAACAATATAAATCTTTCTTTAAAAGAAATAAATGTTAGCTCTACAACTGAATTTTCTGATTCTGAATTAACAGATTTATTTATACTAGCTTTGCGTGAAGAACCTGATGCAATAAAAGATCTTACAGGATTAAAGGTTGATATAGAAAACGATGATATTAATATTTATGTAGATATAAACTATAAGAATATACCCTTCCAAGGAAAACTTACCTTTACAGCTCAAAGTAAGGATGGTAAAGGAATATTCCACTATAAAGAAGGAAAGGTTGGTTTTATTGATATTTCTAAGGATACTATCTTTAAAAACCTACAAGATAATTCAATACTTTCCTTTGACAAAACTAATGGAGATATAATCCTTTCTTTTAAGGATATAATAAAATACCTTCAAATAAAATCTATAAAGGTAGAAAATAATAAAATAGTAATAGTATTTAATGGTACTATTCCATTACTTAGCTCAATCTTTCCAAACCTAAACTAAAAAATGGCTTTATCAAAAGGTATTTTGATAAATGCCTTTTTTTAATTTCTAACATAAATTTATATATTAAGTGGAATAATAGATTTATTATATATTAATTTAGGTGATGTTTATGATTGATAAAGTTATAAAGAAATACAATTTAGATGTGGATTCAATGAAACGTGAAGGGACAATTGCCTGTTTAACATTTTTAGCCTCTTGGATATTCTTTGGAATAAATAATGCAATCTTAGCATATCCAATAGCTTTAACCTCCTCAATTCTTTTAAAAGAAAATTTTAAAATAAATCCCTTAGAAAAAACTATACGACTTTTATTTTTATATTGTTTTATAGTTGTTCTGTCTTTTTTAGCATCAAACCATTTTTTATTAGGAATTATAATAAACTTCTTCACCATATTTTTCATAGCTTATAAGCTCTCAGTTGCCTACACTCCTTTATTATACAAACCATTCTTAATGTTATATGTATTTACTTATTTTTATAAGGTAGACTTTCAAGGCTTACCTAGAAGATTATTATCTATTTTCTTTGGCTTTAGTTTAATAATAATCTTTCACTTATTTTTAAACAAGCTAAGTTATAAATCCTTAATAAAAGATAACATAAATAAATCTTTATTTTTATTGGAAAACCAAGTAGATAACCTTATTTTTAAAAGTTATAATTCAGATTTGCAGCAATCTATCTCTAAAGAACTTACTACTATTTGTTATAACCTTTATACTACAAGAAAGAGAAAAATTTTAACTAATAACTTAGGTAGTATTCAATTTAAAATATATATAATATTAGAAAACTTAAACTTAGATCTATATAATCTAAATAAGCTATACTCAAAACTTAATTACAATAGTGCCCTAATTAAATCATTTTTAAAGGAATTAAAAAAATCTATAAATATTTTAAGATTATATTTAAATGATGAGATTTCTTATTATGAAATAGATAAACAACTAAATAGATTAAATAGGTTTCATGAAGATTTACCTGATCAGTTCACTTTTTTTCATGACTTATCTATTTCAGTAACCAATCTTTATTTATATTTAGCTGACATGACTACTCTTGAAGAGGGTGAAGGATACAAAAGCTATGATTTATGGAAAAATACAGATAAAAACCAATTTAAATTTAGAGATTCTCTACATTTTGGTACAATAAAACTTAATTTTGCCCTAAGGATTTCTTTAACCTTAAGTCTTGTTTTACTTCTTAGCTATCTATTTGATTTTACTAAAATGAGTTGGCTTGGAATAACTATAATGTCAATAATGCAACCTTATTATGAAGAGACCTTAAATAAAAGTAAAGACAGATTAAAGGGTAATCTTTTAGCTATTTTTCTTGTAATTATTATTTTAAACTTGTTTCAAAGCCAAGTTGTGCATATTATTGTATTAGTTTGTAGCCTGTATCTAACCTATGGATTTAAAAGCTATTATAAGCTCTCTCTCTTTACTGCCATCTCTGCTATTTGCATGGCATCTCTTAGCTATGGAGTTAATACCTTAGCTATTTTTAGAGTTTTTTATTTAGCTTTAGGTATATTAATAACCTTCTTAGCTAATAAATTTTTATTTCCTTATAACTTAGATCAAGGGCTAAAGGAATTAAGCCTTAAATTAATAAAATATGTAAATATATTAGCAGAAGATCTAATAAAAAATCCTTCAAAAAATGAAGAGGAAATAATAAACTTAACCATCCATATAAAGCTCATGTGTAACAAGCTTACACTTAGAAATATTCAAAAAAAAGATAAGGATATAAATAGGTTAATACTCTTAACTGAAAATCTTACTGCTTCTTTAAGCTATTATACTCTTTTAAAAAAAGATTTAGGATTGGTATGTGGAATAAATAAAGATGAGTTAATTAAACTTCAAAGTAAATTACAATATTCCCTTAAAGAAAAGGTGCCATTAATAGATATAATAAACCTATTAGATTCAACAGTTGATTCCCTTATTAATTGTCCTTACTCTAGAAAAGTAATTTATAACCCTGCCTCTAATGGGTTTATATATTAATTAAAGCTTATTTCTTAAGTAACGATCTCATTATAACCATATTTAGAATGAAAATTATAATGAGATAAAAAACTTATTTATGTGATTAAATTATAAACACATATAAAATTAAACTATAAACCTTAATAATATTATCTTAATTTTATAAAAATATAAGAGCTTATATGAAGCTTAATAAAACTTACAATCTAATTTTTCAAATTAATAAAAATGATTTTTTTAATTTTTGTAAGTTTTATTCATAAGCTATTTTCATATAAGCTCTTTTTTATATTAATAAACTTTATTATTTTAAATTATTTATAGGGCTCATTATTAACTATATACTAAAGCTCAGCGTTTCTTAAATCACCTAAATTTATTATCTTATAGTTTATTATTAACCTAAATAATCTACTTTAAATAAATCCATCAACTCTTCTTCACTTAAGGTATTAAATGTACTTCCTGCTCCTAATTCTCCCTCTTCAATAATCTTAGAAATCAATTCCTTCTTCTCCTCTTGAAGAGCTACTACCTTTTCCTCAATAGTTCCTTTAGCTATTAATTTTATAACCTCTACTACATTTTTTTGTCCCATTCTATGTGCTCTATCCGTTGCCTGATTTTCTACTGCTGGATTCCACCAAGGATCAAAATGAATTACAATATCTGCTGAAGTTAAGTTAAGTCCTGTTCCCCCAGCTTTTAAGCTTATTAAAAATACTGAGTTTTCACCTTCATTAAATTCATTAACCATATTTATTCTTTTCTTAGATGAAACACTTCCATCTAAGTAACTAAAAGAAATTTTTTCTTCCTTAAGTCTACTACTTATATTTTTTAATACTGAAGTAAACTGTGAAAACACAAGGATTTTATGTCCTTCTTCTATTCCTTGATTTAATATTTCAACTAAAGCCTCTATTTTTGCACTTTCCCCCATATAATCATTTATTGTTACAGCAGGGTCTAAGGCTAATTGTCTAAGTTTAGTTATATAAGATAATATTTCTATTTTACTCTTATTAAACTCCTCTGCATCCTGTTTCTTTTCCATAATTGATAAGGCATTATTAGCATATATTGAATATACCTTTTTCTGATCTTCCCCTAAATCAACTAAGTGCATCTTTTCAATCTTATCAGGTAATTCTTTTATAACATCTTTTTTCTTTCTTCTTAGTATGAAAGGTTTTATAAGGCTATGTATTTCATTTAACACTTCTTCACTTTCATTTAATTTTTTATAATATCTAACAGTGAATCTTTTTCTATCATAAAGATATCCTGGCATTACAAAATCAAAAATAGACCAAAGTTCCATAAGAGAATTTTCCATAGGGGTACCAGTTAAAGCAAATTTATATTCTGAATTAACCTCTTTAACAGCTTCAGAATTTTGAGAATCTGGGTTCTTAATAGCTTGCGCTTCATCAATAAAGCAATAATCAAAGTTTATCTTCTTATATTCCTCTAAATCTCTTTTTAATAAGTTATAGGTAGTTATAATTACATCCTTACTCTCTATATCTCTTAAAGCTTCTTCTCTCTTATCCTTGCCTTCATTTAATACCTCCACAACTAAATTAGGTGCAAATTTATTGAATTCTTCTTTCCAGTTATATATTAAGGAAGTTGGTGCTACTACTAGTGTTTTCTTTCCCTTATTAGAAAGAATAAAGGTAATTGCTTGAAGAGTTTTTCCAAGACCCATTTCATCTCCAAGAATTCCCCCTAAGCCTAAATGCTCTAAAGTTTTAAGCCAATTGTATCCAAACTTTTGGTACTCTCTAAGATTAGCCTTAAGATCCTTAGGAACTTCAAAGGACAGTTTATTTATATTTTTAAATTTACTTTTCAATTCATTTAACTTCTTTTTCCCCTTAATATATCTAATCCCCTTCTCTTCTATGTAATTAGCTATATATAATGCCCTACTATTATTTATTTCTAGGCAATTTTTCTCTAAATCTCCATTATCCACTGAATCTAATAACTTTAAAAATTGCTTTAATTCTAGTTCTTCTAAATCAAGAAATTCTCCACTTTTAAGTTTAAAAAACTTTAAATTTTCCCTAAAAGCTCTAAGTATTTCTCTTGTTTCCTCACTAGGTATATCTCCTATTTTAAAGTCAAACTCAAAATAATTATATCTTCCTGGTTTAATGTCTCCCTTTATCCCCTTGCTTCCTAAGCTTTTTATACCTTTAAAGTTTTCTGAATAATATACTTCTCCATACTCTTGTAATTTGCATACATCATACTTAAAAAAGCTAAATATATATTCATCTCCTAAATAGAAATAAAACTTTTTATTTATCTCTTCAAGGCTAAATCTCTCAATTAAGGCAATTAATTCTTTTTCTTTTTTTATATCTCTATATATTATTTTTTCCTTACAATCATCAAATATATTAAATTCATAAGAACCATATTTTACTTTTAAGGTTAAAGTTACTTCTTTCCCCTCTTTATCAAAGTAAAAATTAAATTTTACAGGCTCTAAAACCGTCTTATTCATTATATTTTTAGAAAGAACTACATTCTCAGTTAAATCTCTTAAGGAAGGTATTAGCTTTCTAAATACTCTTTCCTCTTCACATTTATCAATCTTTATGACCTTTCCTTCAGAAAATATATCTAAGTAATTCTTTATTTTATAACAAAAATCTTTTTTAGGAATATATATATTAGTTCCATATAAGAATACATCAGCTCTATCCCCTAAAACCTTAGGCATTCCGTTTAAGGAGCTCAGTTCAAAATTATTTTTTGAATCCTTTAGAGAAAAATCTATTGGAACATCTTCAAAAAGCACTTCACTTTCTACTGCTCTATAAAAAAATCCTTCATTTAAATAAATTCTATGATTTTTTATAACACGAAAAAAATCTCTTACTAAATAATTAGGTATCTTTATGCTTTTACCCTCTATAAATGTATCTCTATTTCTTAAGAAGCTTTTTATTGGCTTTTCTATCTCTTTTAAGCTTTCTATAAACTCTATTAACTCCCTATCCTTAGTACTTAACTTTTGTTCCCTTATATCAAAAGTAAAAACCTTACTATATTTAATAGGTATTCTATTATAGTAAGCTACTAAAAATTGTTCAATATCCTTTAATATATAAAGTTTATTTGAACTCATGGACTTAGTTCCTATTTTAAACTCTGCTAATATGCTATTACTCCACTCATTTTTATTTATATAAACCTCTATTTTTAACTCTTCTTTATCTGTTTCCTCTTGAAGAATTAAATCTAAAATTTTATTTTCTTTCTTCTTAGAAAATAAGTTTTTATCCTCTTTAAACTCTTTTTTCTTAGCTAAATCCTCTAAAGCTTTATAAAAAGTTGCTACTAAATGCTTACAACAATAATTTTCCTTACTAAACTCATGTTTTTCATAATCAGTACAGGTACAATATGTTGATAAAATCCCCCTACTTCTAATATCTATCTCTAATTTCGTACTATATTTACTAAATAATTGTTCTGAAATTACTATTCCATTAACAGCTACTAAATCTTCCTCGTCTTCTATTTCTACTGACTCCACAAGATCGTTATTTATTATTCTTTGTCCCTTAGCATAATTTCTTCCTGTAGTTTCTTCTTTAAACCTTTGTAACAATAAATCTTCAACTAACATATTTACTCCTCTATTTAAGTGCTTCATATCTTATAATTATAACATAAATTTATTTTCTCTGAAAAACTATGTTAACTTTACTTTTTACAAAACTTATTTTAAAGTAATAAGTAATTTACTCCTAATTCAACACCTTTCTTGTTATCACAAAATACACCATTAGCATTCTTTTCATCTGAAACCATTCTATCTATCATAACAAAAGGAATCTTATTATTTTTTAGAATTTTAATCCACTCTTTACCATCACCACAAGCTGCTATTATAACACCATCTACTAATTTACTAATTAAAAGTTTTAAGTATTCCTCTTCTTTCTTTTTTTCATTGAGAGTGTTGCACAAAATAATACTATAACCATGCTTTTCACTTTCAATTTCTATGGCCTTTGCCATTTCTGAGAAAAAAGGGTTTTGAATATCTGGTATTATCATACCTAAAGTATAACTCTTTTTAGTACTTAGGCTTCTAGCTAAGGAATTTGGTATATAATTCATATCTTTTGCAGCTTTAAATATTTTTTCTCTAGTCTCTTTTGAAACATTTATTTCTTTATTATTTAATACCATAGATACAGTGGTCTTTGATACATTTACTGCTTTAGCTATGTCTAGTAATGTAGTTTTTCCCATTTTACGCAACACCTCTTGTCCGCTTCCTTTTATAACAACAGTAATTATACCATATTATGACTACCTATACCCCTACTATTTAGCATATACAAGCATTATTTAATATTATTAATCAAAACAAATCTAAAATTTTACTACTTATTTAGTATATACCTTAAGGTCTGCTGCTATTTTATCTTTAATGCTTTCACCATTATATATCTTATTAGCTAATTCTACTCCTAATGCTCCAATTAAATCTGGTTGTTGAGCTATTGTAGCTGTCATTTCATTTGCATCTATAGAATCTTTAGCATCATCATTTCCATCGAATCCTATAACTAATGCATTTATTCCACTAGCCTTAATTGCTTTAACTGCCCCTAAAGCCATTTCATCATTGTGAGCAAATACAACTTGTATATTAGGATTAGCTTGGATTATATTTTCTCCATAACTTGAAGACCTTTTTGTCTATCAAAATCAGCAGCTTGTATTGAAATAAAGTTAAATTTATCATTTTTATCCATTATATTATGGAATCCTTCTCCCCTATCTCTAGTAGCTGATGCACCTGGAATACCTTGTATCTCAACTACATTTATTGGTCCTTTTTCATCTTTGAATTTATCTAATACATACTCAGCAGCCATTTCTCCACCTTTTATATTATCTGAAGCTATATGACTTGTTATTTTTCCACCATTAGCTTGTCTATCTAATGTTATTACTGGAATATTACTCTTGTTAGCTACCTCAACAGTCTTAACTACGGCATCACTATCTGTTGGATTTATAAGTAAGGCAATAACTCCTAATTGTACTAAATCCTCTACATTTGCTCTTTCCTTAGCTGGATCATTTTGAGAATCTAATACTACTAAATCATATCCTAATTTTTCAGCCTCTTTTTCTGCTCCATCTTTCATATTTACAAAGAATGGGTTATTAAGAGTTGATAATACCATTCCTATTTTAGGCTTATTATCTCTTCCACACCCTATAAATGAAGTCATAAGCATCATGAGCATTAATCCAACTGAAAATATCTTTTTATTTATATGCATAAAACTCACCTCTTAAGCTTCTTAATTTTTTCTGCTCTTTTTATCTAAAAGTACTGCTATTAATATAACTAAACCTTTTACTATTGATTGATAGAATGGTGATACATTCATAAGGTTTAATCCATTATTAAGTACACCTATAATAAGAGCACCTATTAAAGTACCTGTAATTGTTCCTTCTCCCCCTGCTAAAGAAGTTCCTCCTATTACTACAGCAGCGATAGCATCTAATTCAAATCCTGTTCCTGCATTAGGTGAAGCAGATCCTATTCTACTTGTTATTATTACCCCTGCAATAGCTGAGGCAAAACCTGATACTACATAAACTAAAGTTTTTATCTTATCTGTATTTATTCCTGATAATCTTGAAGCATCTTCATTTCCACCTAAAGCATATAAATATCTTCCAAATCTTGTTTGTGATAAAGCATATACTGCTATGATTGCTATTATTATTGTTATTATAACTGGTATTGGCATAAATCCAAGTTTACCATTTCCTATTTTAACAAAAGCTTCAGGTAATTTTGATATTGGAGTACCATCTGTAAATACTAAAGTAGCTCCTCTAAATATTGTCATTGTAGCTAAAGTAACTATGAATGCTTGTAGTTTTCCTTTTGATACTAATAAACCATTTATTAATCCAACTGCTATACCAATAACAGCTGCCACTATAATTGCTAAGAATACGTTTCCAGTTGACTTAACAATAGAAGCCCCTACGGCACCACTAATAGCTAAAGTAGATCCAACTGATAAGTCTATTCCACCAGTTAAAATTACGAAAGTCATACCTATTGCTATGATTGCATTAACTGAAACCTGTGTAAATACGTTAGTTATATTAGATACACTTAAAAAGTTTGGAGTAACTATAGTAATAACTATACATAATAATACTAGTCCTATAAGAGATTTATATTTAGATATATTTGCTTTAACATTCGCTTTCATTATGTAATCCTCCCTAATTGTTTATTCCAACGGCTAATTTCATTATACTTTCTTGGTTTGCTTCATCTCTATTTAATTCCCCAGAGATTCTTCCTTCACTCATAACCATAATTCTATCACTAATTCCTAAAACCTCTGGTAAGTCTGAAGAAATCATTATTATGGCTTTTCCACTAGCTTTAAGTTCATTTAAAAGTTCATAAATTTCTTTCTTTGCACCTACGTCTATTCCTCTAGTTGGCTCGTCAATTATTAATACTTCTGGAGATAGCATAAGCCATTTAGCAAGTATAACCTTCTGTTGATTACCTCCACTTAAATTCTTAATAAATTGTTCCTTATTTGGAGTTTTTATGTTTATCTTCTTAATATAGTACTCTATATCCTTTGCTTCTTCTTTTTTATCAAGAGATTTAAACTTATTTTCATATTTCTTTAAGTTACATAAGGTCATATTTTCTCCAACAGACATTCCTAAAATACATCCCTCTTTTTTTCTATCCTCTGAAAGATAACATATACCATTATTTATGGCATCACTTATGCAATTTATATTAATAGGACTTCCATTTAAAGAAATTTCACCACTTGTTTTTTTATATTCTCCAAATATTGTTTTTGCAAGCTCTGTTCTGCCTGATCCCATAAGACCTGCAATTCCTAATATTTCTCCCTTTCTAAGAGTAAATGAAGCTCCTTTAACTCCTTCCTTACAGCTAAGATTTTTAACTTCTAAAGCTAAATCTCCTTTTTTAACATCTCTGTATGGAAATTGATCCTCTATGGTTCTTCCAACCATCATTGCTATAAGCTTATCATTATCTATGTCTTTTATTTCTGCACTTCCTGCATATTTACCATCTCTTAATACTTCTACTCTATGACATATTTTAAATATTTCTTCCATTCTATGTGATATGTATATTATTGCTATTCCCTTTTTTCTTAAATTCTCTATTACTTTAAAAAGGTTTTCAGTCTCTACATCAGTTAAGGCTGTAGTAGGTTCGTCCATAATAATTATTCTAGCATTCTTAGTTAAAGCTTTTGCTATTTCTATCATTTGCTTTTCACCTACATTAAGAGTACTAACTAATCTATTTGGATCTATATCACAACCAATTTGTTCTAAGAACATTTTACTTCTTTCATCTAATAATTTTTTATTTATTCTTCCTGTAAATTTACTATGTTTTTCATTACCTAAAAATATATTTTCTGAAACAGTTAAGTTATTTAAAACACTAAGTTCTTGGTGAATTATTGTTATACCAGCTTCTTCTGCTGATTTAATTCCCTTTACTTCTACTTCCCTTCCTTCAATGAATATCTTACCTTCATCTTTTTTATATACTCCACTTAGTATTTTCATTAAAGTTGATTTCCCTGCTCCATTTTCTCCCATTAAAGCAGTAACTTCTCCACCATAAGCCATTAAACTAACATTATCTAAAGCTTTGACTCCTGGAAAGGATTTTGATACACCTACCATTTTTAGCATTGGTGTTCTTTCACCCATTTACTACACCTCCCAAAATAAATTCCTATTTTGCAAAGAATATTCCACCCAATAAATACTGAGCAGAATATTCATTTTTAAACTTTTTTAAAAAACAACCCCTGATTTTAAGATTATATTTGCATATGGAGTTTGTTCTCCAGTTCTAACAACTGCCTTACAATCTTTTAATTCTTTCTTTAATTCCTCATGTGATATAAAAGTTATTTTAGTATCTTTTATAATCTCTTTTATTTCTGTAAATAATTCTGGACTTACCTTTTCTGTTTCCTTAGCAATAAGTACCTCTTCTACTTGTAATTCTTCTAAAATAGCTTTTAAAGTTTCTATAAAGCCTGGTACGCCTTTTATTAAAGCTAAGTCTATTCTCTCAGTTTCCTTTGGTATAGGTAATCCACAATCCCCTATAGCCAACATATCAGTATGTCCCATCTTTGATATGACTGAACTTATGTTACTATTTAATAAACTTGTTTTTCTCATAATTACTCTTCTCCCTTATAAACTTCTAAAACTTCCTTTAGATATGGTATTGATGGTTGAGCCCCTTTCCTTTGTACTGCTATTGATGATACCTTATTTCCAAATCTTATGGAACTACTTAAAGTCTCTCTTCCTAAATTTTTAGTATCTAACTTTGAACTTAAGCCTCCAATGAAGCTATCTCCAGCAGCTGTAGTATCTATTGCATTAACTCTATACGCTGGAACTATTTCACAAAAATCTTTTCCTATTAAAGCTGCTCCCTTTTCACCAAGAGTAATAATTGCAAACTTAACTCCTTTACCTAAGAATATATCCCCAGCTTTTTTAGCATCTTCTATATATTTTATTTCAATTCCAGTTAAAAGCTCCGCTTCTGTTTCATTTGGAACTATTATATCTGTGTAATTTAATAATTCATCTTTTATTTTTTTAGCTGGAGCTGGATTTAATATTGTAACTTTTCCATTTTCCTTAGCTATTTTAAATGCTTCTATTGTAATATCCTCTGGTGTTTCAAATTGTGAAATTATAATATCTGATTCTTTTATTAAATTTTCAGCACTATGTATTTCATCTTTTGTTAATGTCATATTTGAACCAGCATTAACAATTATTGAATTATTTCCATTATCATTTACCATTATTAAAGCCATTCCAGTTGGCTCTATTCTATCTTCAAAAACATATTTAACATCTATATTATCTTCTACTAATTTATCTCTTAACTCTCTTCCATTTTCATCTTTTCCTATTTTAGAAATCATGAAAACTTCTGCGCCACTTCTTTTAGCTGCTACTGCTTGATTAGCTCCTTTTCCACCAGCTATTTTTTGAAATGACTTAGAGAGTATAGTTTCTCCTACTTTAGGCATATCTTTAACCTTTAAAACTAAATCCATATTCATACTTCCAAGTACACATATCTTATTCATTAATATCCCTCCCTAGTTAACCGATTCAGTGAACCGATTAACTAGATAATAATACTTTTGTAAACGATAATCAAGACTTTTTTTGTAAAAATATAAAAAAAGAGTATAGATTTTTAAATCTATACTCTTAAACTAGCTATTTATTTTTCAACTAATTCGTACATTTCTTTAGCTCTATCAACGTACATAATACCTTCTAAGTGATCTATCTCATGTAAGAAACATCTTGCTAAAAGATCTTGAGCTTCATAAACTTTTAATTCGCCCTTTTCATTTAAAGCTTGTATTCTTACTGCTCTTGGTCTTTCAACTAATCCCTCATGCATTACATAGCTTAAACAACCTTCATAATCTTCATAAGTTTCCTTTGAAACACCTGTTACCTCTGGATTTATAAGAACATATTCATTCTCACCATCTCCAAAATTTATATAAACAACTCTTTTATTAACTGCTATTTGAGGTGCAGCTAATCCTATTCCTTCTACAGTTGCTAATGTATCTTTTAAATCTTGTATTAATCCTTTAACTTCATTAACATCTTTAACAGGTTCTGAAACCTTTTTTAAAGCTTCGTGTCCTATTTGAACTATTTTCTTAACAGCCATTTAACTTCTCCTTTCAAAATTCCTATAAATATATTAAAACATAAAAATATAAATTTTTCACTAATAAATTATATATTATATTCTCTGTAAAATATTATTGACTGTCTTTAAAGCATCTAAGTTAAAACTTATTATACTTTAAAGACAGTCAATACTTATAATATTATCATAATTATTAATAATGATACTAAACTTAAACATCCACTTAGTATGCATATATATGACACAATTTGCTTTACAGACATTCCTCTTTCTTGTAGCCTATAATGTATTTGGCTTCTATCAGCTTCATAAACAGGCTTTCCAGATTGAAATCTTCTAAAAATTACAAAGATATTATCAAAAATAGGAACTCCTAAGGCTAATACTGGCACTAATATAGATAATGCTGTTGCTTGCTTAAAAGCACCTTCTAAGGCTATAATAGCTAAAATAAACCCTAAAAAGTTAGCACCTGAATCACCCATAAATACCCGCGCTGGATGTCTATTATATCTTAAAAAGGCTAATATTGACCCTACTAGAGTTATTGACATATATGCAGAGTTAAATTGTCCTTTTGCAAGAGCAACAACAAACATAGTCATAGCAGATATTATGGAAATGCTTCCTGCTAATCCATCCATTCCATCAGACCAGTTTATTACTGTAGTAACCCCAAAAATCCATGTTATTGTAAGTATATATTGAATCCATCCTGAAAATTGAGTAAACTCTCCAGTAAATGGATTAGTTATACCTCTAAAAACAATCCCAGCTTTAAAAACCATAGTTGCAGCTAAAATTTGAATTATAACCCTTGGATAAATTGGAAACTCTTTGCCCTTTCCCTTATAATAGTCATCAATTACTCCTATTATTATTACCAAAGTAGATGCTATAAATATAATAAAAGTTTGTGATAATTGCCTTGTAGAATCTATTCCAAAAAGGTATGTTGCAAAAAATCCTATATACATAACAACCCCACCTATTAAAGGTGTTAATTTATCATGTTTTTTTCTTCCTGTAGGCTTATCAACAAAACCCTTTTCATTTGCAAATTCAATAAACTTTGGCATTAATAGATATACTATGACAAAAGGAATAAGCATTACAATTAAATACTTAATCATTTTTTCTCCCTCTGTATTAAAAACATTTTTTCTTACATATACTATTCTAGTAGATTAATAAGTCATATTAATGACATTTTAATTAAAATTATTTTATCACTTCTTATTATATCACTAATTAAGAAATTTAATCATATTTTAATAATTACTCTACTTCATGTTTTAAGCAAACTGAAAATACATGACAAGGCATTTTTCCTTCTTCTTTTCTTTCGTATTTTTTAACCAGTTCTCTCATTTGTCTATTTACTTCTTTAAACTCTTCTTCATTTAAGTATATGTTCTTATAATTGAAACCTATGGAATCCTCTGCATTACCAGTATCTACTTTCTCAGATATTCTTTTCATAGTTTGTTCCTTTGAACTATCATAATATTCACTTAGAATATTTAATATTTGAGATTTGTAAACTTGTTTAGCTTCTTTTTTAATTTGATTTCCCTCTATATTGAAGCTTTCTGCAGTTAGATAATAATATTTTGCTATTATTCCCTTTATTTCTTTTGTTTTTACAAGCTCTAAGATGCCTGCTTTTTCTAATTTTTTAATATGGTAATGAACTTTTGCTGGTACTTCCCCAAAAAAATCAGCAATTTCCTTTACCGTAGCAGATTCTTGATTATTTCTAAGATAAGTTATTATCTTCAGCCTATAAGGATCTGAATATGCTTTTATTTGTTCTAAAGTTGTTAAATTCATAACACTGTTCATTTTAAGCCCCCCCTAATATTTCAGTATAATATTTACTTATTATACCATATTTTTAGATATTTTACATATATAAGGTGTTATTAAAATTTTTATTATATTAAAATATCTATTTTGCTTAATAAGATTATACATTTTATTTTGAAAATAGTAAAGAAAAAAGGCAAATCTTGATGTTTTATTAACATAAGATTGCCTTTTTTATTAATTTAAATATATTATCCTCTTTGCTCTATCATAGACTTAACTTTCATAAGTCTTGTTAAGGCACTTCTCTCATTTTCATCAAGCTTCATTCTGATGTATCTGATAGTTTCTTTTAATTGAGGAATTGTCATATATTCAAGAGCGTTAACTCTTCTTCTTGTCTTCTCTATCTCGTCTGCCATAAGCTGACCAGATTTCTCAACTTCTGCAAGTTCTAATAACTTTGGTAAAATTCCATATAGTTTAGAAATTGCATCATCAAGTTCAGCTGAAGTATTCATAAAGCCATAAGGATAAATACTACCTTCATCACCTTCTAATTTTCTTTTGAAGTTCATTATAGGCACATTTACACTCATTATGTTTTTATTTCCCACTTCAACCTCAATTTCTTCTTTAGGGTATGCTATAGCTTCCTCTAGGAACTCTGAACTCATAACAGCTCTAGCCATAACGAAGTCTTTTAAGGAACTTCCTAGTTCCTTTTCAACTTCATCTCTTAATTGATTATTATATTTGATAAGATTTATGAATTGTCTCATTAACTCATCTTGCTTATCTTTTAATAATTTATGTCCTCTTGTTGCTGTTGCTAATCTTTTCTTTAGCTTTGAGAGTTCCATTCTAGTAGGATTGACATTTAATCTTTGTGCCATTCTTACTCATCCTCTCCAACAGGCATATACTTTTCAAGATATTCATCTCTAATTCTCTTAAGCTCTGTTCTAGGTAAGATCTTAAGTAATTTCCATCCAAGATTTAGAGTTTCCTCTATTGTTCTGTTAGTTGTGAAACCTTGTGAAACATATTCATTTTCGAAAGCTTCAGCAAATTTAGCGTATGCTTTATCTACATCTGATAATGCTGATTCTCCTAAGATAGCAGCAAGTTCTTTTGCTTGCTTACCTTGAGCATACGCTGAGAATAATTGGTTCATTGTATCAGCGTGATCTTCTCTAGTTTTTCCTTTACCAATACCTTTATCTTTAAGTCTTGATAATGATGGTAAAACATCTATTGGAGGCATTATTCCTTTCTTGTAAAGTTCTCTTGAAAGGATTATTTGTCCCTCAGTGATGTATCCAGTTAAGTCTGGAATTGGGTGAGTCTTATCATCTTCAGGCATTGTTAATATTGGAATTTGAGTTATTGAACCTTCTTTTCCAACTAATCTTCCTGCTCTTTCATATAATGTTGAAAGGTCAGTATATAAGTATCCTGGATATCCTCTTCTTCCTGGAACCTCTTTTCTAGCTGCAGAAACTTCTCTTAAAGCTTCACAGTAGTTTGTTATATCTGTCATTATAACAAGAACGTGCATTCCTTTTTCATATGCTAAGTACTCAGCAGTAGTTAATGCCATTCTTGGAGTAGCTATTCTCTCGATAGCTGGGTCTGATGCTAAGTTCATAAATAGAACTGATCTATCTATAGCACCAGTTTTTGTGAACTCATCTACGAAGAATTCAGCTTCTTCGAAAGTTATACCTATAGCAGCGAATACAACTGCGAACTTAGAATCTGAGTTTAAAACTTTTGCTTGTCTTGCAATTTGAGCAGCTAACTCTTTGTGTGGAAGACCTGATCCTGAGAAAACAGGAAGTTTTTGTCCTCTAACTAGAGTGTTAAGTCCGTCTATTGCAGAAATACCAGTTTGAATAAATTCTGATGGATAGTTTCTAGCAACTGGGTTTATAGCTTCTCCATTTATATCTAATCTCTTCTCTGGTATTATATTTGGACCATTATCTTTTGGTCTTCCCATACCATCGAATACTCTTCCTAACATATCTTCTGAAACACCAATTTCAAGTGGTCTTCCTAAGAATCTTACTTTTGTATTTTTAAGGTTGATTCCTGCTGAACCTTCGAAAAGCTGAACCATAGCTTTATCTCCGTTAACTTCAAGAACTTTACCTCTTCTTAACTCACCAGTTTGCATTTCTATTTCAACTAGTTCATCGTATTTAACACCTTCCACGCCTTCAACAGCCATTAAGGGTCCTACAACTTCTGTAACTGTTCTGTACTCTTTAAGCATTTAGAACACCTCCCTCGCTGATTAACTTGTTCATCTCTGATTTTAATTCAACTAAGATGTCATCCATCTTACTTATTTCTTCTTCTGAAATATATTTACTTCTTGCAATTCTATCTCTAACAGGAAGTTTTAATACTTTATCTAAATAAACTCCAGCTTCTAAAGCTTTTTCAGCCTCATGTTTGAAACTTAAGATTAAGTTTAACATTTTGTACTGTTTATTTAATGAAGTATATGTGTCATTCTCATGGAATGCGTTTTGTTGTAAATAGTCTTCTCTTATTGACTTAGCAACTTCAAGTTTTAATCTATCACCTTCTGAAAGTGCATCCATACCAACAAGTCTTACTATTTCTTCTAAGTTTGCTTCTTCTTGAAGAAGTGCCATAGCTTCTGTTCTTAATGCTGACCAATCGTCTGCTACGTGAGCATCCATCCATTCACCCATTTTTTCTAAGTATAATGAGTATGATGTTAACCAGTTAATTGATGGGAAGTGTCTCTTATATGCTAATTGAGCATCTAGTCCCCAGAAAACTTTAACTATTCTTAAAGTTGATTGTGTAACTGGCTCAGATATATCTCCTCCTGGAGGGGATACTGCTCCGATAGCTGTAACAGCTCCTTCTCTTCCATCTTTACCTAAAGCTACAACTTTACCAGCTCTTTCATAGTAATCAGCAAGTCTTGATCCTAAGTATGCTGGGTAACCTTCGTCTCCTGGCATTTCTTCAAGTCTTCCTGACATTTCTCTTAAAGCCTCTGCCCAACGTGAAGTTGAGTCAGCCATGATTGATACTGAGTATCCCATATCTCTGAAATACTCTGCTATTGTTATACCAGTATATATTGATGCTTCTCTGGCAGCAACTGGCATGTTAGATGTATTAGCAATAAGAACTGTTCTCTTCATTAAGCTTTCCCCAGTTTTAGGGTCTTTAAGTTCTGGGAATTCGTTAAGAACGTCTGTCATCTCGTTACCACGTTCTCCACATCCAACGTAAACAACTATCTCAGTATCTCCCCATTTAGCAACTTGGTGCTGAACTACTGTTTTACCAGCTCCGAAAGGTCCTGGAACGGCAGCAGCTCCACCTTTAGCTACTGGGAAGAAAGTATCTATAACTCTTTGTCCTGTAGTCATTGGCTCAACTGGATTTAATTTTCTTGCATATGGTCTACCTTTTCTTACAGGCCATTTTTGCATTAATGTTAAATTCTTATCACCTTTTTCAGTTTCTACTACAGCGATAACTTCTTCTACATTGAAATCTCCAGCTTTGATTTCTTTTATTGTACCTTCAACGCCGAAAGGAACCATTATTCTATGAAGAACAACGGCAGTCTCTTGAACTGTTCCTATTACGTCTCCAGCTGAAACCTTATCTCCAACCTTAGCAGTTGGCACAAAAGGCCATTTTTTCTCTCTATTTAAAGATTTAACTTCTACCCCTTTACTTAAGAAAGCAGAATTAGCTGCTTTCATGAAAGCGTCTAGAGGTCTTTGTATTCCATCGAACATTGACTCTATAAGTCCTGGTCCTAATTCTACTGAAAGTGGTTCTCCAGTAGTTATAACTGGGTCCCCAGGTCCAATACCTGATGTTTCTTCATATACCTGGATTGAAGCCTTATCTCCTCTCATTTCAATGATCTCTCCGATAAGACCCTTTTCTCCAACTTTTACAACGTCATATACATTAGCTTCATCCATACCTTCAGCAACTACTAAAGGACCTGAAACCTTGATAATTTTCCCCGTTTTCAAGTTATCTACCTACTTTCTATAAAATGTTAACGCCAACTGCTTTTTCAACGTTATCTGATATTCTTTGTTTTCCTATATTTAGAGTTCCTTGATTGCTTGGAATTAATATTACAGCAGGAAGTACTTGTCTTGTATATCTCTCGATAGTTTCTTCTATATTCTTAGCTACGTGCTCTGTAACAAAGATTACTGCATAACCTGTCATTGCAAGCTTATCAATTGTTTTTCTAGCTTCTTCATCTTCAACTACAGGGAACACATCTATTCCAAGAGCTTTGAAAGCTAAAACTGAATCTTTATCACCTACAACTCCTATTTTCTTATACATATCCATCACGCAGCCTTTCTCTTATTACTTCCTTAGTAATATTGTTTAATTTACCAACCATGATAGTTCTTATTTGCTTTATTTCATTCTCTTTAACATACATATATGTTAAAACTGGCTCTAAACCTTTAGTTACTATTTTAGCTTCCTTCATTATACTCATAATGTGATTATCAATAAGCTTTTCAAATTCACTAACTGATGAAGTCTCTATGTAACTAGCTATACCTTCTCTTAGTACTTGTGAATATTCTTTACTACTTAAGTTGTTTGGAATATTTTCGATTGTATCTAAGTATAAACTTCTAAACTTACTTGCATCTATACTACCACCTGGTACTATAGCATCTAAAAAGAAGTTAACATTTTTATCTTGCTTTTTAGCTCTTAATAATGTTTTTACATTATTTAAATCTATAAGATTAGTAAGATATCTATCTAAAGCCTTATCTTTTATATTTTTCTTATTTGCAATTTCATGAATATGAGCATATAAGTATTGATCTGCGATTAAATCTATAAATTGAGGATCATTAGTTTCCTCAAATTTTTCAAATATTTTTCTTAAGCACTCTTCCATTTTCTTAGGAAGTCTACCAAAATCTTCTCCATTTATTGCAGATTTTAAATCATTTACTCCCACCATACCAACTGGTATTAGCATTTGGGAAAAATCTTTATCTAAGATTTTCCCCTTAACTAACACTTTTATGTTATGATAGTCATATTTTAAAGCCATAACATCTATGATTTCTTTTAAAGGACTAGCTTCATACATAGTTTTATATAATCTAACTAACTCATTTGATAAAAGAATTTCATAATCATCTGGTCTTCTTACTTCATTCATAAATGCTGCATACTCTGTTTCTTGTAGAACTTTTAATGCACCTTCTGAAGTGTTTGCATCTATCATTCTTTCTATTTGAGCTTTATCAAGGAGTTTCTTTTCGTATACTCTGATTCTAGGAATTAATTGCAAAAATTGCATTGAATCCATTCTTCATCCTCCTTAATCAAATAATACTTTGTTCACCTCAAACTCTAACTCTCCTCTTAAAGAGTTAATTAAAGCTTCAAAGGTATTATTTATTTGTATTCCATTTCTATCTAATATGAAGCCACCATTAAATTTGCCTTCCATATTTAATGTAATACTTCCTTTTTTTCCTTTAGATTCAAGTTCTTTATTTAATGCTTCCAAGAACTCATTGCTAAATATATCTTTATCTTTTTCATTGATTATAATAACTTCTGTTCCTTCTAACTCTAAAGAATCTAAAGTTGAGATAACATAGTATTTATAATCTCCATTAGAAAGATTTTGTAACTTCTCTATAGCTTCGTTAAATACTTTTGATATAACGTCTTGCTTAGCTCTTAACATATCATTTCTTACTGATAATTTAGCATTTGAAATTATTCTTGCTTTTTTAACTTCTGCTTCTATATTAGCTTTAGTTATTATTTCTTCTTTATCCGCTTCTGCTCTATTAGTTTTCTTAGATATTATTTTATCTTTTTGGGCTTCAGCGTCAGCTAATATATACTTTTTCTTTTCTTCAGCATCATTTAGAATCTTGGAAGTTAAATTATTTAAATTTGACATTCCCTTCACTTCTCCAATCTTTGCTTACTATTATTGTATTACGCTTGCACCATTTACTAATAAGAATGATATAACGAATCCTAATAATGCATATGTTTCAACCATTGCTGCGAATATGATACCTTTAGTATTGTGCTCTGGTCTTTTAGCTAAGATTTGGATACCAGCTGCAGCTGCTTTACCTTGAGATATACCTGACCATAATCCAGCGATAGCTATTGGTAAACAAGCAAATAATAAGTATAATCCTTTAGCTAATGATGCATCACCATTACTGATTTGGTTAAATACTAAGAAACCTATAACGAATCCATAAAGACCTTGTGTACCTGGTAATAATTCAAGAACTAATGCTTTACCAAACTTTTCTGGTTCTTCAGTAACTAATCCCGCTGCTGCTTCCCCAACTATACCAACACCTTTAGCTGATCCTATACCTGACATACCTACAGCTAATGCTATTCCAAAAGCTCCAAATATTAATCCTCCGTAATTTGCCATAAAATATGAAATCCAGTTTTCCATAATTTAATTCCTCCTGAAAATATAATGTTATTTTAATTTAATTTTAACTATAATTTATTTATTTCTTTTTATTGTTATGAATTTATTTATTGTTCTAAATGGTGTGAATGCTTTTCCGCCACCTTCATAGAATTTTGAGAAGTACTCAACGTACTGTAATCTCGCTGTATGAACATATGCTCCAAGTAATGATAAAAGCATGTTAAATGTATGAGCTGCTATAAAGAATAGAGGTCCTACAATTATAACTGCTATTCCTGGGAACATACCTATTATTAAGTTAAGTGCAGCTGCTATTGATCCACCTGCAATACCTAAAGCCATAAGTCTTGTATATGATACTAAGTCTCCTACGTATCCTGTTATACCGTATAAGGCATATAAACCTTGACCTATTTGAGCACCTTTTGTTTCTTCATCTCTACCTTGTGTTAAGATTATTAATATTGAACCTACTATTGATAATACTTTACCTACTAAGCTTATAGGACCATCAAAGAATATCATTGGAAGACCTATTAAAAGCATAATCCATGATCCTACATCAAATAAAGCATATAAATATTGCTTATCTCTGATTAACATGTACGCTTTTATAAATAATCCAAAGAATATTTGAATAACCCCAAATCCAACTGATAAAATTAGTAACAAGTTGGTATCTTTACTTGGATTTATAAGTCCTATAGATTTCAATTCAAATCCAAAGGCAGTACCAAATACTGCACCTGCAATAGTTGTAGCTATACTTAAATACATAAAGAATTTAGCAAACTTTTCTTGTGCCTCATCTAAATTAAGTAATTTCATAGCTAATAGTGATCCTACAAATAATACTAGTCCGTATCCTAAATCTGCAACCATCATGCCGAAGAATACTAGGTAGAAAGGTGTTAAAAGTGGTGTAGGGTCTATTTCATCATATCTTGGTAAGCTATACATTTCTGTTATTGAATCGAAAGCTGCTGCTGGTCCCTTATTGTGTAATTTAACTGGAACTTCTGCAACCTCTTCTTCCTTAACTTCTTCAAACTCAAGATAATACATATCTCCTACTGAACTTTGAATGATTCCTTCTAAAGAAGAATTATCATTTTTAGGAACCCAACCTTGAATAACAACTACTTTATCTGTTTTTAAGAAGTTTTCACTTGCTTCTTTTCTAAGAAGTATGTTGCTGTAATATTCATAAGCTAGTTCTAAAGTTCTCTTTTCTTCTCTGTAATTTGAAAGTACTCCTTTTAAGTCTGATTTTTGAGCTTCGATTTCTTGTATCTTTAATTTAAACTCTTCAACAAGAACTGAAGCTTTTTCTTTGTACTTAGTTTGGAACGCTGAAAAACCAAAGTTCTTTAAAACTTCGTCCATTTCTTCAGCTCTTTCTTTCATTGTCATTACAAAGACATATGAATCTTGGTCAGTGTTAGAAATAACTTCTATATAACTTTCCTTGAATTCGCTTTCAATTTCGTTCTTCATGTTTTCAAGGTTTTGACTTGAAATCACACCTAAGAACGCAACTACTTTTTCAAAATTATTTAATTCACCTAGTGGAGCATCGAAACTTTGCCATGGCTCTAAGATTTCTATTTCACCTAAAAGTTTTGTCTTTTCGTTTTCTAGAGTAGCAAGCTCTCTCTCCATTTTCTTAACCTCTGAATAAACGACTTCCCAGTTGCTATTTTCAACCTTTACTTCTAGCTCATCCAAAGTTAAGCTTTCTTTACCAGCTTTTAAAGCCTTAAGTCCTCCAACTTCAGCAACAAACTCTTTTAAGAAGTCTAAAGCTGATCTTGTTTTTGAAACATTTTCTTCTATAAGAGTTGTTTCAGCATCTAAATCATCTTTGCTAAGAGATTCAAAGACTTCATTGCCTTCCACTTTTTCTTCATCTTGTAAGTTTATGAACTCAACTTCTGAAGAACTTTGAATTTTTTTAAGAAGCTTTTCTTTCTCTGATTCAAAGGCAAGTAAGGTGAATTTATTCATCTTAACTATTGCCATTAGTTTTCACAATCCTCTCAATAACTAAATTTACTGCTGAATCAATCTTAGAACCTTTAAGACTTGATACCTCAGCACATTGTTTTTCACCTTCTGAAAGTATGACCTCAGCCTCTTTTCTTCCGGATTCCTCTGCATTGCTAACAATTCCCCTTGCAACATTTTTAGCTTCTTCTATTATTGAGTTATATCTTTCATCAGCTTCTATTGTTGCATCAGAAATTATTTTTTTGCTTTGCTCATGAGCTTTTTTAATCATTTCATCAGCTTGCAATTCAACTTTTTTAATTTCTTTTATTGCTTCTATTGCCAAAGTTTCACCACCTTTATATAAGGAATTTTTATAAAATATATATTAATACTTTATATAGTATTAATTAACCCTTAATATTAATTATACATGAAAATTAACTTAATTCAACATAATTTTATGAATGTATACATTTTCAAAGGTTTTTTTGCAAAAATCCACATTACATTTTTTTGAATAAAAGATTAAAACTATTAACATTTACAAAAAGTCGTATTAATATCTTTGCATATTGTATATTAATACGACTAATATACTAATAAATTTTTAATTTTCCATTTATTTCATTTCTACTTCTACATATGAATCATAGTCAAAATTCATTTCATCAAATATAAGATATTTTGGTTCAAAGTTAATTTCCCCATTTTTAATGTAATTAATTATATCTATTTCAAATTTTTCTATATGAGCTTTTTTAAATGGCATTTGTCTATCAAAACTATCTTTTATATTTTGCTCATCTTCTTTTGTAATTGTTCTAACTAAAAAGTCTGGTAACCACCTCTTTTTATTAAAGCATAAATAATCAAATTTTAAAACTTCCTTAAATAGACCTTCATCCTCTCCTCCTATCTTCTCAAGATAAAAATCTAATAATATCTTATAATATTCAACATTTCCTATGCTTCTCTTGAAATTACCCTTCTCTTCAAAGAACATAGCTAAATCATAATAGAAATCAAAAGGTTTTTCATATATATTTAAGAAGAATTTAATTACATTATTAAATTTACATGAATTATAGTATTTATCAACCATTGCTTCCACTTTCTTCAATAATAAAAGCTCTTCATAACTTATATCTTTACTTCTTATTATTTCATATGGAGCATAAGGTGAATAAACTATTCCCCACTTTTCAGCTTCCTCTCTCATTGAAGATCCCTTTAATAATTTTAGGAAACCTAATTGAATTTCATCTGGTCTTATGGCATGAACATCATTAAAAGATTTTTTAAATGATTCTAAATCTTCTCCTGGTAGTCCTGCAATTAAATCTAAATGTTGCATTACATTTTTTCCTGCTGCAACTTTTAATACTTTCTCTTTTATATTTTCATATGTAATATATCTATTTATATTATGTAGAACTTCATTATTTGTAGTTTGAACTCCAACCTCTAATTGGAATCTTCCCTTTGGAGCATTATTTAATATTTCTATTTGCTCCTCTGTTAAAAGATCTGCTGCAACCTCAAAATGGAATCTTGTCTCTGTATCCTGTTCGCTTAAATATTTAAGAAGCTCCACTGTGTATTCTCTATTACAATTAAAAGTTCTATCAACAAACTTAACTAATTTTAATCCTCTTTCCATGAAATATTTTAATTCTTTCTTTACTCTTTCTACATCTAAGAATCTAACTCCATGCATTACAGATGAAAGGCAATATTTGCACTTAAAAGGACATCCCCTTGAAGCTTCATAGTAAACAATCTTATTGTTTATATCTTCTTCATAAGTATAAGGGAACACTAATTCATTCATATCCATTTCAGGTCTTTTAGGATTTTCAAAGACTTTTCCGTCCCTCTTGTAGTTTAATCCTTTTATATCTTCTATTTTTCCTTCTCCAAGCTTATAAAGAACAAACTCTCTAAAAGTTTTTTCTCCTTCTCCTACTATTACATATTCACCTTCATGATTTTCTAAAAATTCTTTTCCTTCATAAGAAACTTCTGGTCCGCCATAAAGTATTTCTATATTAGGATCAACAAGTTTTATAAGTTCAGCTAGTCTATTTACAAATTCCATATTCCATATGTAACAGGAGAAAGCCACTACATCTGGTTTCTCCTCAATAATACCTTCTAAAATATTCTCAACTCTATCATTTATTGAAAACTCTTTTATATCACCTTGGAAATCTAAATCCTTTGTAAATGCCTTCAGGTACCTCACTGCTAGGTTGCTGTGAATGTACTTTGAGTTTATTGCTGTTAGCAGTATTTTCATTCTTTATACTTCCTCTCTTTATTCCTTTGATAAATATTATTTTATCACAAACTTTAGTTTCCTCTATTTCAAAATATTTTTCAAGTATTTTTTTTGAGCTATCTACTGTAAACTCATTAGAAATACTATTATCTATAAATTCAAACTCTTTTTCTTTATTTCCTGTCATTAAAACTTTAACCTTATCATTTACAGTTTCTTTTTTTTGCTTTTCTCTATCCCATATATATAAGTTTCCTCCAAATCTTACATTGCTCCATATGTTTTTTACAACATCTTCAACCTCATTTTTATGCAATTGACTTAAAGAAAAGAAAAGCACACCATTATCATATTGATTTCTATATTCTCCATTAAAACTTTCAACATAATAATCTACACTTATTTCACTTTCTGTTTGCTTTAAAATATTATAAATAATTCCATAGTTATTTATACCAACATCTAAAGTGTTACCTTTAAAATTTATGTTACTCATATCAAGTATAACTTCTCTCACCATAATACCACTCCCAATTTATTCCATATTAATTTCTATTATACATTTAAAGAGTAATTCTTTCTATGCTTATTAGAAAAAATTACTCTTATAATTTTATTTTCTATAATTATTTTTTTATATTTTAAAATTCAAACTAATTACTTAATTTATTTTTTCTTTAAGGATATTAGGAACTTAATACCTAAAACTCCAATTAATATAAAGTTTATTCCTAATATAACAAAGTAATTATAAATAGGTATGTTATTTATAGTGTTACTTTTTTCTAGTCTAAAAAGTACCCCCTTATTTCCATCTAGTATATAAAGATTCTTACCTATTATTTTCATATCATTTATATATGAATTTTTATCTAAATATATTAATTCTTTAACCTCTCCCTCCTTTAATAATTTTGAAAGAGTATTGTTTTTGTTGTTAAAGAATAAAAATGAATTCTCATCTCCTAGAATTGTTCCTTCTCTATCTATTAATAATGTATTTATATTTCTAGTACCCTCACTTTGGTATAGTGGTTTTGGCATTACATAGCTTTTATGTTCATCTGTTATAAAATTAATTATAGGTTTTCCTTCTTCTCTAAATCTTGGAGAATTAACAGGATCTCCCCCACTATAATCTGGCCAACCATACCAAGTTCCCTTTCCTTCTATTTTATATATATAATCTGAATCTCCACTTAAAGGTCTATACCCCTCATCTTCCATTCCTCCAACAATTGCAAAAATCTCTCCTGAACTATTTAAATCAAAGCCTTTAACATTTCTTATTCCATAGGAATATAATTGCTTTTTCTTGCTCTCTATATGAAATTCTATAATAGCTCCATTACCTAATATATTTCCTTTCACCTTTTCTCCCTTTACTGTCTTAGTATTATATGGCACAAAAGCTCCTTTTTTATTTTCATCATAATTTCTTCCACTTAAAACAATATCTACTGGAGGAATATCAGGATTTTCTCCCTCTTCATCTACTATTCCAGAATTTGTAGAAGTCCCTATGGTTAAATAAAGCTTTCCATCATTTATTAAAATCCTAGTATCCTCTTTATTTATTCCCTTATTAGGAATGTCCTTAATTAAAACTTCTCTTTCTGAACTTTTTATGTTATAAGATACTAACTTTTCATCTAAAGTATAATATAAAAATTCATTATAATATTCTAAATCATATATATTTCCCTCTTCTTTTAATTCCAAAAACACATTATTATTTCTATCTATTTTCAAAATCTTATTTTCTAATGCTATATAAATATTCTCTTCATCATTACATAAGGCTCTTGCTCCCTTTAACCCCTTTAGTATTAACTCTTCACTAAAACTTTCACTTTCTAAATATTTACCATCTTTATTAGTAAAAAAACATATTATACTTCCTAGTAATGCACTAATTAAAATTAAACTTATAAACTTTATAAAATTCTTCATATTTCCTCCCTAAAAAAGCCTCAATAATAAATTTTAACAATTAAAAACTCATAGATAATTAATAATAATTACCTCCTATATAATGAATATTTAACATAAGTTGTGAATATTCATTATTATTGAACTTTTAAATAGGGTGGTGATTCATTGAGTAAAAATGATTTCTATAAAAACTCTTTCATGCTAACAGCCTCTAACTTAACAACTGGATTATTAGGTTTTATCTTTTCTATGTACCTATCAAAGGTACTAGGCCCTGAAGGAATGGGACTTTATGGTATTATAATGCCTATTTATAATTTATTTATATCAATTATGACAGCTGGTATAATTGCATCCATTTCTAAGATAACTGCTGTATATTCAGCAAGAGATGATTATAAAAACATAATTCGAACAATGAAAGTTGTGGCTATTTTTAATTTTATTTGGTGTCTTATAATAGGAATATTTGTATTTTTCTTATCACCTATAATCGGACATTTTTGGGCTAAGGATCCTAGAATAATAAAATCTATAATGGTAACTTGTCCTGCTATGATATTTATAGCACTTTCAAACATATTAAAGGGATTTTTCTATGGAACTTCAAAAATCACTGTTCCTTCTTTTATAGATATTTTAGAAAAATCTTTACGTATCTTTGTTTTAGCTATATTAATTTTTATATTTAAAGCTGAAACTTTAGAGTCTTTAGTTACTTTAGCTTACTTAGCCTTATGTCTTGGGGAACTACAAAGTTTAATACTTTTATTTGGATATTTTAAATACTCAATGAGTAAATTTCCAAAAACAAATGCAAAAGGGGAAAGCCGTGCTCAATTATTATTTGATGTTTTAGTAACCTCAGTACCTTTATGCTTAAATGGATTTTTAATGAGTATTTTTAGCGTTATCTCAACACTTTTAGTTCCTAAACGGCTTATAGTTGCAGGATTTACTTATTCCCAAGCACTTTCTCTTATAGGAAAATATTCTTCCATGGCAATGTCCATAGTAACTTTTCCTATAATTATAGTTTCTTCAATAAACACTATGCTAATACCTGATTTATCTCAAACTTTAAGTAAAGGGAATTATCTTTCAGCTACTAAAAGAATTAGAGATGTTATTAAAATAGCTTTTTTAATAGGTATTTGTACCACAGTAATTGGACTATGTGTTCCTGACTCTTTAGGTAAATTATTCTTTGGAAGAGATGATTTAGGAGAATATATAAGAATAACATCAGTAATGATGCCAATAGTATTTACTTCAAATACTATGTATGGAATTTTAAATGGACTTGGAAGACAAAATGTAATTTTAAGAAATACTATAATAACAGAAGTTTTAGAAGTTACATTGTTATTTTTCTTAACTGCAATACCATCTATAAATATTTATGGTTATGCAATAACTATGCTTATAATTTCATCACTTTCCCTTTGTTTAAACCTTTATGAAATATATAAAAATATAAATATAGGTTTATCCTTATCAAACTTCTTAATATATATATTAACAGGAGTTTTAACCTATATATGCTTAAGTCCACTTTCACTAAAGCTTTCTTTTATTGATTTTAGGATTCAAGTTTTAGCTGTAACTTCTATAGCAGCTTCTATATTCATATTTTTAATAATAAAGGAGAAATTCTCATCAAGGTTTAGAAAAATCTCTTTAAAAAGCAGATAGGAATCTATATCAAAATATAATAATAAAACTTACAAACAGTATGAAGAGAATATCTAGTAATTCTCGGAATATGTTTGTAAGTTTTATAAAAAGTTATTTTGATGTATAGCCTTCCTTTTTTGAAAAAACCTTAAACTCTTTAGTTTCTCCAAGAACTCTCATTATTTTTAATCCTTTTTCTTCATTTAAGTTGTAATGTTTTACTCCTAACTTTTCTATGGATTTCCCATTATCTAAATCATCTATTATAACTAAAGGTTTTAACCTCTTAACTAATTTTTTCACTTCTTTTTTATTTTCTTTCTCTGAGTCAATTAAATTTAAAATCTCAACTCTACAATCTTCTATATTACTAAGGTTAATTGCACTATTATAAGCCTCTTCTGATAAAACAGCTAGCTTAATATTATCTACAGTAGCAAAAATCATACCTTCCTTAGAATTCTCTACTTTCTTTGCATTTAAAGAAATGCTTTCCTTGTTATAATTAAATCCCTCTTCCATAGATGCTATTTCTATATTTTTTTCCTTTGTAAGATTACTTACCTCTTCACTTACTCCATTTAAAGTGGGAAGAAGTATTTTCTTTACACTACTTTTATTTATGAAAGTTTTTATAAGTTCATCAGTTTCTTCTTCCATAGATCTTAAAACAAACAAATCAATTTCCTTTAAATTTTCTTTATTTATTCCTTCTATGATTCCCTCTACATTATCACCTTCACTTATAAGAACAGTTTCACCATTACTTCTTAAAATTAAGATTTCTTCATCATAGCTTAGAAATTCTATAGTATTAGGATTTTCCTTTGCCAAAGCAGTATTACCTCCAAGAAATAAACATGATATTAAACTTATAAGAAATATTATTCTATTTACTTTTATTTTCCTCATAAAATTCACCACCTATACCAATAAAATCCCCTAAAAATTATTTTTTATACTACTTATAGTAATAAAAAAGAGCTATATAGAGTAAAAACTCCATATAGCTCTTTTTTTATTATTTTAATCTAGTACCAAATTCATCTTGCTCAATTAAACCTTTTTTCATAAGTCCACCTAAGGCCATTTTAAAGTAATTTTTAGAAGTTTTAAAAGTATTTCTTATTTCATCTGGAGTACTCTTATCATTTAAGCTCATAACTCCACCATTTTCTTTTAAGTAATTTAATATAGTATCTCCTAATTCATTTCTTTCCTTAAGTTTATGATTTCTTAAAGATAATCCTACTATTCCATCTTCATAAACCTTTATTATCTTACCTTTTATATTATCTCCTGGTTTAATATTTGTAAAATATTCATTTTTAAGAACCACAGCTCTATGTTTATTATTTATTGCTACTCTTAAAGAACCATTAGTTTGGTATCCATAAACTATTCCTGAAACTTCAGTTCCCATTTTAGGTTCTTCTATTTCATCTAAGTATTTATCAACCTCTGTTGTTGCTGCTAATCTTCCTGTTTTATCTACATAAATATATACTAAGTACTTTTTACCCTCTTCCATTTTGTACTTTTGTTCTTTTAATGGAACAAGTATATCTCTTTCTAAACCAAAGTCTACAAAAGCACCTATTTTAGTAATAGATTTAACTTCTAATAAAGCAACATCTCCAACAACAGCTAAAGGCTTTTTTAATGTGGCTATAAGTCTATCTCTAGAATCTCTATATATAAAAGCTTCTACCTCATCTCCAACCTTAATTTCTCTTCCATCTAAATTTCCAGTTGGAATTAATATATCATCAGAAGTATTTCTAGTTCCTCTGTCTAAGTAGTATCCAAAATCCGCTTCTCTTACTACTTTCATTTTATTAAATTGTCCTATGTTTATTATCATAAGCTCCTCCTTTATTTAATATAAAGATTTTTCATCTTTACATATTCTCTTCTTGAATTTTTTATACTTTCAATTTCATCCTCAGTAAGTTTTCTAACAACCTTTCCTGGAACTCCCATGACTAATACGCCCTCTGGTATTTCCTTGTTTTGACTTACTAAAGTTCCTGCAGCAATCATAGTATTTTTTCCTATTTTTGCTCCATTTAGTATTATTGCTCCCATACCAATTAAGCATTCATCCTCTATCTTACACCCATGTATTATAGCACCATGTCCTATAGTAACACCACTCCCAATTTCAATAGTGTGCTCCTTATCAACATGTAATACTGCATTATCTTGTACATTGGTTTCATTTCCTATTTTAATTAAATTATCGTCTCCTCTTATTACAGATCCAAACCAAATTCCACAATCTCTTCCTATAGTAACATCACCAATGATATCACTACTGTGAGCTATAAATGTTTTTTCCCCTATTTCAGGCTTCTTTCCTCTAATTTCAATTAACATATGATCACCTCTTAGTCATTCTTGTAATTTTATCATATGAAAGTAGAATATGTCTACTTATGCTTTTGTATGCTTAATTTAATCTTTTCTATTTTAAAGATTTCCCTAATAAAAATTAAGATACTTTAGTTTAAATGTACTTAACATTATATACTTAAAAAATCATATATAAAAATAATAAATAAAACACATTTAATCTAAATATTATAAATATTATATACTATACTAATATTTATAAAGAGGTATTAATGGATAAAAAATCTATACCCTTTGATAAGCTTAAGTTTTATTATGGAATTCCCCATTCCCATACATCCTTATCAACAGGAAAAAGTAGTCCTTATGAATCCTTAGAACATGCTCGCTCTAATGGATTGGATTTTTTAATAATTACTGATCATAATAAATATTTAAGCGAAACTATCAAAGAAAAAAATAAAGAAATTTCAAAATGGGAGTATTTAAATAAATGCATAAATAAATTTAATAAAAAACATTCTGACTTTTTAGCCTTATGTGGTTTTGAAGCTAAATCAACAACCTTAGGTCACTTAAATATCCTATGTCCTAATACATTTTTTACTGGAATAATTCCAGACATTAAATATCTATTACTTTGGCTCATTAATGATCACACAGCCTTACTTAGTATTAATCATCCTAAAAATTCCATAGCTAAAAAAATTGAATTTACTCCTATTTTAGATAAACTTTTATGTTCTATAGAGGTTGGAAATGGAATTCCGCCTAGTACTTATACAAGATATGACTCTCAATTTTTCTCCCTTTTAGATAAGGGATTTAAACTAGGAGCTATAAATTCCCAAGACAATCACAAATTAAATCAAGGAGATAGCGAAAATTTAACTTGCGTAATTTCACATAAATTAAATAAAAACTCCTTACTTGATGCATTTAAAAATAGACATATATTTTCAACGGAATCAAAAACTTTAAAAATGCTATTTTCTTTAAATTCAACCTTTATGGGGGGAACAATAACTGTAGATTCCTCTTCAAAAATTAGCCTCTATTTACAAGTTGAAGATCATATAAACAAAATATCTAAAGTTCAAATTTTAACTAACCAGGGAAAAATCATTAAAGAAATTAAAGATATAGATTTGCATAATGTTAAATATATTTTTGAAAAGGAAGTTTCTTTAAATGAAACTTGGTTTGTAGCTAAAGTTTATTTAAATAACAATAAAGAGGCCATGTCCTCTCCCATCTTTGTTAATTATGAATAAAAAAACAAACTCCATTAATAATGGAGTTTATTTTTTTGAATCCTTATTATGTTTAACTCTATTTGGTTTTGCCTTTGGTTTAATAACAACTTTTTTCTCTTTTTTAAGCTTTGGATATCCATTTCTAAGAATATCTAAGAACCATAAGAATAATATAGTTGCTACTGCAGAAATTGCTAACACAATCCATTGATTCATAGGGATGAATGTAGGAATAAGGAAGATTATTATTGCTGCAGCTAAAATTATCCATTTATTAATTTTAACTTTGTTAAATACAAATCTACTTAATAATGAAAATCCCCCGAAAATCACTACTGCTAAAAGTATTATTTGTAAAATTAATACAAATATTCCCATAGTTTTGCCTCCTTGCATAATACTCCTTATATAATATATTAGTCTAAAAGAAAAACATTTTCAAGTTTTTAATTTTTAAAGTTGTTCTTATAAAATTAACATTTATAATATCATTTTTATTAATGTGTTAAATTAATAAAAATATATTTGTTATTTTCAAAAGTATATATAGTATTTCTATAAAAAATTTGATAAAATAGAATTATCATTTTATTCAAATTTTAAAGAGGTGATACTATGTCTTTAATAAACACATCAACTCATTTAGATGAATTAGATTTACAAATTTTAGATATCCTAATTAAAGATTGCAGAACTCCTTACTTAGAGATAGCAAGAATATGCCACGTTTCAGGTGGTACAATCCATGTTAGAATGAAAAAGATGGAAGACTTAGGAATTATAAAAGGTACTAGAATACTTTTAAATTTACCTAAATTAGGCTATGATGTTACATGCTTCGTTGGTATTCATGTTAACTCAACTTCATCATACACTCATGTTTTTGATGAACTTTCAAAAATTAAAGAAGTAGTTGAAATTCATTTAATAACTGGGGGTTATGCTATTTTTGCTAAGGTTATTTGCAAGAGCATATCAGATCTTCAAGATATTTTAATGAACAAAATTAATCATATTGAAGGAATAAGCGGAACTGATACATTTATATCTCTATCTCAACCAATAGATAGAAATATAACCCTTTAAAAAAAGAAATAGCTTAAGCTATTTCTTTTTTTATATTTTTAACTATGAATAAAATACAAATTTCTACTAATAATATTAACATATCTTAGAAAAGGATGTGTTAACAATGAAAACATTAAATATTATTGCTCTTACTTTAGTAATAATAGGTGCTCTAAATTGGGGTCTAATTGGTATCATGAATTTTAATTTAGTAGACTCAATCTTTGGAATAGCTTCTATTTGGAGTAGAACAATCTATGTATTAGTAGGATTAGCAGGATTATACTGCTTATCATTCTACGGTTATTTCAATCGTATAAAAGAATAAAAATAAAGCTAAATCCCTATTAGAAATCTCTAATAGGGATTTAGCTTTTACATTTTTTCAATTATATCAAAAAGTTCTATGGCTGCTTTTTTAGGTCCTTCCTTTTCAAAACCTAAAACTCCTAAACAAGTTTTTATTTGTCCAACCTTCACTTTATTATTAAACATATCATCAAAATATTTATCTATTATTAAATCCATCTCTTCTTTCTTTTGCACTGGTCCAAAAGGATTAGCAAAATATGATTCCACTAAGCCATTTTCAGTAGTTGTTCCCTTTGCCATTCTAGCACCAGCTTTAAAAATTTTCTTAGCTTCCTCTGGATTATTAAAATATTCAATAGATTTTTCTCCCTCATCTACTCCATCATAATTATTAGCATAAAGGAAAAGATCTACATCATATCCCCTTATTATATCGTCATACTTACATACTGGCATAAGAAGTCTAGCATTTATCTTATCAGGATTCATAAATATACTTCTATCAATTTCTTTAAAAGCATACCCTTGATCTAAGTCATCAAGTCTTACAAAGGCTCCTATTTCAGTTCCATACCCCTTAATTATGCCATCTACATTTTTAAATACACCCATGTCATCAAAAATTATGGTCATATCACTTATATATTCTTCACTCAAGGCTCTAAAGGCTTCTAAACTTTCAGATTTTCCTGCTCCACTATCTCCCATTATTACAATATTAGCTTCTTTTCCATTTTTAAGAACCACGTTGACCATAGCTCCATGAATAGGCATATATCCTCTTTTTATCATTATTATATTGTGAAGAGTTAATATCATTTTTTTCATATATCCAAAGTAATCTATTTCTTCACTATAATTAGCATACCCTAGCATTATATTATTTTTTTCATCATCATAGAAACAAGTTTTTAATTCATCATCATCATCCTTAGCTCCGAAAACATAAATAATATCTGGTTTTACCCCTCTACATTCCTCTACAGTTGCTAAATCAAACAAATTACATAAACTTATTCCATGAGACATAAAATCTCTATGGAAATATACATATGCTAATAATTCCCCTACCTTAGCAGGATAACAAAACCATTCTTCACTATTTATATGAGATCCACTTAAGGGATTTTCACTTGTTTCTAAGAATATACCATCCCTAGTATTCTTACTTGGATAAGTTATAAATGGTGCTTCTAAGGATATTGCATCTATAAATGGAATATGATCTAGTATGGAATATTCTCTTGGACTTGGCCATATTAAATTACTTACCATAATACTTGCATTTCCACCAGCAGAAACCTGTCTAAGTATGTTAGGCATACTTCCTAATAGATTCTTTTGAAGTCTTCTATAAAATCTTAAAATTAAATCATTAAAACTTTTATTAGCATCTACAAATCCAACTGCTGCAATACCATCTTTTACTTTATTATTTTGGATAACAGTGTATCTTTCTAACTTTCTCCAGAATGAATAAACATCATCTATAATATTAGCAAAAGATTTCTTATCCTCAAGTAAACCTTCAAAAGCATCATTAACAACTAGTACCTCATCAGCCCCCATCATAGATAATAGTTTTAATGTACTTATTAAGTACCTAGATATAACCTTTATATCTTCAGTACCTATGGCTTCACTTAAGAATCTAAAATTATGACTCTTCTTATTTTTAGTTTTTTTCAAATAAGTTTCTAAAACTTTTCTAAACCCTTCGCTATTTATTATGGATTCAAAACTATCACAATACTTTGCAGTAAAGTTCATAGTTACTTTTCCATGCTTTAAGCAAAATTCTTTTCTCATTAATAAGCCCCCTTTTACTTTTTGCAAGTTTAAATATGAATATCTCCAATTTAATTATATCACTAAAGTTGTATCTTTCCAAAATCTTTCATTATTTATTTTAATTGTAATTATAAAATTTACAAATTAAAGTTTATTCCTTTAATTTTCTGTTAATAATCCATTATATGATTAATTATTTTCAAAGGAGTTTTTTAATTGAAAATCACCTCTAAAAAAGTTAGTTTATTTTTAATATTTATACTAGTAACATCAATATTTTTATATTCTACTTCATATTCAATTCCAAATGAAAATTTTACAGTCCATTATATAGATGTAGGACAGGGAGATTCTGCTTTAATTCAAAGCAATGGTAAAAATCTTTTAATAGACGCAGGTACTCCTGAATCTACTAATTCTCTAGTAAAATATTTAAAAAACCTTGGAATTAAAAAGCTTGATTTTATAATAGCTACTCATCCCCATGCAGATCATATTGGCGGTATGGAATCTATTATTAAAAAATTTGATGTAGACTATTTTTGTGCACCAAAAGTTACAGAAAATACTGATGTATTTAAAGGCATGGTAACTGCACTAAAAGAAAAGGATATTAATATAAATACCCTATCTAAATCAAAATCTCTTCCTATAGATTTAGGTGAGAACACTAAAATAGAAGTCTATTCTCCTTCTAATAAAGAGTATGGAAACCTAAATAACTACTCACCTATCCTTAAGATATATTATGGTGAAACCTCCTTTTTGTTTACTGGAGATGCAGAGACTGAAGCAGAAATGGAAGCTGTTAAATCAAATGAAAATTTAAAGTCAGATGTGTTAAAGGTAGGACATCATGGAAGTACAACTTCTTCAACAGATTCCTTTTTAAAAGAAGTTTCTCCTAAAATAGCTGTAATTTCTTCAGGGCTAGATAATTCATATGGACATCCAGCAAAAGAAACCCTAAAAAAATTATCTTCCTATAAAACTAAGGTTTTTAGAACAGATGAAGATGGAACTATTATTTTAACCTCTGATGGAAAATCTATAAAAAAGCATAAAAACTAAAGGCACCATTATTGGTGCCTTTAGTTTTTATAGTTTTATTTACTATAATAAACTATTAATTTTCACTTTCTTTACTTTCACTATCTTCTAAATTAACTAATATCTTTTTCCAACTTAATAATATGTAAAATAAATTTACAACATCTTGCTCATTGTAGACAAGTATCTTTTCAACTTTTTCTTTTGGCATTCTTTGAAAATAATCTTTATCCTTTAAAACCTTATGGAATGTTTTTGCTAAATTTGATCCTGAAAGAACATCACCTTCTCTTTCAATTCCAAATTTCTTTTCCAAAGCTTTAAGACCTATCCCTTGCTTAAAAGTATGCTCATAAATTTTCTGTATATCCACAGATCTAAAGTAATTATTAAAATCAAAGTTTATCCCATATTTATCAAACAAATAATTTATAACTGTAAAGTCATTGTTTCCAGAAAAAGTTACTATGTATTTCTTCTTTTTCTCTGCTGCAACCATTATAAAATATTTCTTTGCTAAGTAAAGAATATCTCTCACTTCTCCCTTATGCTCTATCATGTACTGAGTAGTAATGAATTTTGATTTCTCTTCATCAAAATATCCAGCACCAAAAACTCCTATGCACTTTGGTTTCTTATATACATAGTGTTCTAAATCAAAATATACAGCCTGTTTATATATATCATAATTTTCATTAAAAGATAGGGCATTACTAAGATCTAAATCATTTATATCTATTTCATGCTCTTTTATGATCACTCTATCACTCTTTTCTTATATAAACTTATAACAAAAATATTATATCATTATATCATTATTTCGTTAAGTATTAATAAATATTAATTAAATTTTTAATTAATAGAATTTATCAATTGACAAATTCCAGGTAACTTGATATAATTTAGATGAATTTGATAATGATTTTCATTAGTGAGGTGCTTAAGATGAGTATATATGATTTAAAAATAGGCCAAGCTGGTATTGTAGATAAAATATGCGGACACGATGGTTTAGCTAAAAGACTTCTTGCTTTAGGATGCATAGAAGGAACAGAAGTTAAACTTAAAAGAGTGGCTCCACTTGGCGATCCATTAATAGTAAATTTAAGAGGATTTGATTTAGCAATCAGAAAGAAAGATGCTAAAAATATAATTTTAAAATAATAAATAAAATAGAATAATTTAATTAGGGGGAAAACTAATGACAACAATAGCCTTACTCGGTAATCCTAATGTTGGTAAAACTACTCTTTTTAATGCCTTAACAGGGTCTAACCAACATGTAGGAAACTGGCCAGGTGTTACAGTTGATAAAAAGGAAGGATTTTTCAACTCTAACAAAATAGTGGATTTACCTGGTATATATGCTTTAGATACCTTCTCAAACGAAGAAAAAGTATCTAAGAAATTCTTAGAATCTGGAGATGTTGATTTAATATTAAATATAGTAGATGCTTCTAACCTAGATAGAAATCTATATTTAACTATGCAACTTAAAGACTTTAAGAAGCCAATAGTATTGCTTCTTAACATGAATGACATCGCTGAGAAAAAAGGAATCAAAATTGATCCTAAAAAATTAGAAAAGGCTTTTAATCTTAAAGTAATTCCTATAACAGCATCTAAAAAAGAAGGTTTAGATGAGGTTAAAGAATTCTTAAATAAAGGTAATTTCGAAAAATATTTAGATAAAAATACTTACTCATTTAAGGATGAGGCTCATACTTATAAATTTATTGAAGATAAATTATCAGACTGCTTTAATAGATCAGGTAATTCTTCAACTACTTTAACTGATAAGTTAGATAAAGTATTTTTAAATCCATGGCTTGCATACCCATTATTTATAGCACTTATGTACTTTGTATTCCAATTTACATTCTCATGGGTTGGACAACCTATTTCAGACGCTTTAGATGGATTCTTAGGTGATACTTTCATGCCATACTTAAGTGATCTATTATCAGGTACGGCTCCATGGTTCCAATCATTACTTGTTGATGGTATCGTAGCCGGTGTAGGTGGAATTATAGTCTTATTACCAATAATATTAGCTTTATTCTTATGTATAGCAATATTAGAAGACAGTGGATATATGGCTAGAGTTGCTTTCTTAATGGATAAGTTCATGAGAAAAATAGGACTTTCAGGAAAGGCTTTCCTTCCTATGATAACAGGATTTGGATGTACAGTTCCTGCTATTATGTCAGCTAGAACTTTAGAAAGCGAAAAGGATAGAAAACTTACTGCTCTTTTAGCACCATTTATGTCATGTAATGCTAGACTACCTGTATATGTAATATTTGCTGGATTATTCTTCCCAGATAATGCATCTATGGTTGTTGCATCTTTATACATATTAGGTATATTAGTAGCTTTCATATTAGGCTTAGTATTTAAAAATACTTTATTCAAGAAAGATGAAGAACCATTCATTATAGAACTTCCTGAATATAAAGTACCAGAAGTTAGATCTGTATTAGCTCAACTTTGGGATAAATCAAAGAGCTTCTTAAAGAAAGCTGGAACTATTATCTTTGCAATGAGTGTTGTTATTTGGTTCCTTCAAAGCTTTAACTTTACTGGAATGGTTGAGGATATAACTCATAGTTTCTTATATAACATAGGTTCATTTATAGCTCCAATATTTGCTCCATTAGGATTTGGAGATTGGCAAGCTTCAGTTTCATTATTAACTGGTTTAATGGCTAAAGAAACTATAATATCAACAATGGAAGTTATTTATAAAGGTGATTTAACTCATATGTTACCTCAATTCTTTACAGCACTTTCATCTTACTCATTCATGGTATTTGTATTACTTTATACACCATGTATAAGTGTTGTAGGGGTTATGAAAAAAGAATATGGTGGTAAGTTCACAGTTTTATCAGTAATATTCCAATTCCTAGTTGCTTGGATAAGTGCCTTCATAATTTATCATATCGGTTTATTAATCTTTTAAAGAAGGTGTTTTAAATGGAAATTCTTATTACAGCTTTAATCGTAATAGCTGTTGTGTTTATATTATACAAAAACTTCAAAAAATCATCTAAAGGACAATGTAGTGGTTGCAGCGGATGTGCTTCAAAAGGAAGTTGTCCTAGTAGAAAAGATAACAAGAAGTAAAAAAATAACCAATTCCATTTGGAATTGGTTATTTTTTATTATAAATTACATTTTTTCAACTACATCTATTCCTATTAAGAATAAAGCATTTTTAATAACTTGAGCAGTAGCTTTTATAAGTTCAAGTCTTGCAGCCTTTAATCCTTCATCTTCTACATTTAAAACTGTGTGATTATTGTAGAATTTATTGAAAGCCTTAGCTACTTCTATTGAATATCTAGTTACAACTGAAGGTTCTAACTTATCTATTCCTAAAATTACAGCCTTTTGTAATCCTTCTAGAGTTTTAGCTAATTCAAACTCTTCTTTTGAAGTTAACTTTGTGAAATCTGGCTCAGCTGTTATGTTTTGTTCTTCAGCTTTTCTTAATATACTCTTAGCTCTTGCATATGAGTATTGAACATATGGACCAGTTTCTCCATCAAAGCTTAACATCTCTTTCCAATCAAAAACTATATCTCTTTCTCTTGAGTTCTTTAAGTAAGTAAATAATATAGCTCCTATACCTATTTTCTTAGCTACTTCCTCTTTATTTTCTAATTGTGGGTTCTTTTCTTCTATAGTTTCTCTTGTTTTATCTATAGCTTCGTTTAATAAGTCTTCAAGTAAAACTACATTACCTTTTCTTGTTGAAAGCTTTCTATCTGCGAACTTAACTAATCCAAATGGAATGTGTACACAGTTTTTAGCCCATTCATTACCTGCTAATTCTAATGTTTTGAATACTTGGTTAAAGTGTAATATTTGGTCTTTACCAACTACATATATACATTTATCAAAGTTATATGTTTTATGTCTATAACTAGCTGCTGCTAAGTCTCTTGTAGCATATATTGATGCTCCATCTGATTTAACAACTATACAAGGTGGCATATTGTATTCATCTAACATTACAACCTTAGCCCCATTACTCTCAGTTAATATATTAGCCTTTTCTAATTCTTCTACTACTGTATCCATCTTATCATTATAGAAGCTTTCTCCAGCCCAAGAATCGAAATCTACGCCTAACATATCATATATCTTATTAAATTCTTTTAAAGATAAGTCTTTAAATCTTTCCCATAGAGCTACAGCTTCTTGATCCCCATCTTCAAGCTTCTTAAAGTACATTCTTCCTTCATCTTCAAGTTCTGGATTATTTTCAGCTTCATCATGGAATTTAACATATATTCTTAAAAGCTCATTTATTGGAGCCTCTTCTAAAGCTTCTTCATTTCCCCATCTTTTATAAGCTGAGATTAACTTACCAAACTGAGTTCCCCAGTCTCCTAAGTGATTTATTCTTATTGGATTATATCCTTCAAAGTTTAACATTCTATATAATGAATGTCCTATAGCTGTTGTGAATAAATGTCCAACGTGGAAAGGCTTAGCTATGTTAGGTGATGAATATTCAACTACAACATTTTTTCCCTCTCCTATTTTAGAAGAACCATATTTATCTCCTTCTTCTAAAACTTTGCTTATTATATTTTTTGAGAAAGCTACTTTATCAACAAAGAAGTTTAAGTAAGATCCTAAACACTCTACTCTTTCAAATCCCTCTTTATTTATCTTTTCAGCTAATTCAGCTGCTATCATATTAGGAGCTTTTCTCATAACCTTTGCTAATTGGAAGCAAGGGAATGCAAAATCTCCCATTTCTGGCTTAGGTGGTATTTCTATAAGTTTTTCTATGTTTTCTAATTCTAGATCAACATGTTCTTTAATTCTTTCTGCAACTAACTTTTTGTAATCCATAATTGTCCTCCTTATTTTATCTCTTTTTAAAACATATATTATAATGACATTATTGCCAAAATATAAATTTATTTACAATATAAAAAACCGCCTCTTTGTAACAAAGAGACGGATATATCCGCGGTACCACTCTAATTGGTTAAAAACCCACTTTATAATTTAACGCATAAGCGACACTTTAATAAAAATACTAGTTATTAAAATGCAATCTCAGAGGCTCTCTTCATCTAAACTATTCTATAAGGCTTACACCATCCCTTACTCGCTTAAGAAATCATAAAGACTACTCTTCTCTTCACAGACTTTTTATATTATATTTTCTTAATTTATTATAGTATTTTACCTTAAACCCTGTCAATATCATCTTTCACTTATTATGAATAATATTTTATTTTGAAATATCCATTGAAAACTTCTTTGAAATTCTATAGTATCAGTATTATAATCAAATTATATTTTAAACAAGTAGAGGGGAAAAGAAATGGATAGAATAGGAGTAATAGACATAGGCTCTAACTCTGTAAGATTAACACTTGCTGAAGTTGAGAAGTCTGGATATTTTAAAATAATTGATGAATTAAAAGAGCATATAAGACTTGGCTCTGATTTCTTCGCTTGCTCTGTTTTAGACGAAGAGAAAATTAAGCTTACAATCTCATCTATAAAAGCTTTTAAATCTATGTGCATCTCTTGTGGTGCATCAAAAATTATACTTATAGGTTCAGAAAGCATTAAAAATGTAGATGAAAAAATTAATCTTAAAGAAATAATAAAAAAAGAACTTGGATTAGACCTTAGAATATTATCTAATGAAGAAGAAATTAATTATAACTTTTTAGGAGCTAAAAATTCTCTTTATATAGATAATTCTCTTCTTTTAGATATAAACGGAAATAACACTCACTTATGTTGGTTAAAAAACAACGAAATTTATAAAGAAGTTACTCTACCCTTTGGATATGTGACTTTAACATCCTTATTCCAATTAAACGACATGATTGGATATGAAAATAATACAAACTGTGTTAATTATATTAAGGAACACCTTGAAAAAATAGATTGGCTTAAAGATAATTCATTTAAATCTGTTATAGGTGTTGGAGGTTCTTTCAGAAACCTAGGAAAAATTGATAGACGTAGAAAAAGATATCCTATTGATATAGTTCATAATTATGTTCTTTATGATTATGATATTGATGAGATGTTTCATCTACTAAAAAGTAAAAATCTTCGTCAGAGACAAAAAATTGAAGGACTTTCTCCATCTAGAGCTGATGTCATAGTTGCTTCTACAGACTTAATAAAAGAAGTTTTAAGCTTCACAAATACTAATGAAGTAATAATATGTGGTCGTGGCCTTAGAGAAGGACTTATATATGAATATATAATAGATAGATTCCATACTTATGATGATATTTTAGATGTAAGTTTAAAGGGAATTATGGATACTTTAAACATAAATATTCCTCATGCTCAAAATGTATGTAAACTTGCTTTTTCACTATTTGAAGGTTTAAAACCACTTCATCATTTAGGAGATGAATTTAAGAATATATTAAAAACAGCCTCCTTACTTCATGATTGTGGTATAAGCATAAGATATTATGATCACCATGTACACTCATTTTATATTATTTTAAACTCTCATATAAGTGGATTAACTCATAAAGAAATATTATTAAGTGCCTTATGTGCCGCTTACCATAGAAATAACTCTTTCCAAGCTCCAATTGCTAAATATTCAACTATAATAAATAGATTAGATGTAAAACATGTAGAGTATTTAGGAGTTATTCTTAAGCTTGCTGAAGGCTTAGACAGAGGGTTAACTGGCCATGTAGAAAATGTTGATGTAATAATTAATGAAGATACTGTTAATTTAAAACTTCATTCTGAATATGATTTAGAATTAGAGCTTCGTCAAGCTAGAAGAAGTTCTAAAGCCTTTGAAGAAGTTTATAATAAAAATTTAGTTATTGAAAAAGCCTAAATAAAAAAGTTTATGGGAAACTATTCTCCCATAAACTTTTTTAAACTTACATCCCTAAATTTATTTAAGCTTAAAGCACTCTACTTTCCAATAAACTTTATTTCTCCACTATAGATTTAGTTGATTCTAAAGACTTATTTAACTGATTTAAAGTTTCCTTATCTAGTTTTTCTCCTTCTTCACTATTTAAAGTCTCTTCAACTGGTAATATATAATAATCTGATTTTTTATTTTCTCTTGGAATTTTATATACCCAAGTTGGAGTGTAATCCCATTTCTCTATTTTAACCCCTTTTCTACTCTTATCTAAGGTTAAATTCAATATGATACCATCAGCTGTTCTTCTATCTCCCATAGTCTCTAATCTTTGATTAGATATAAAATTACCTAAAGAATAAGCTACTAAAGTCTTATTTCCATCTTCCCCCTCTATTTCTTCTATAGGCTGTACAACATGAGGATTACTTCCTAATATTAAGTCAACTCCATATTCATTTAAGGCTTCAGCAATTTTCACTTGATATTTACTAGGCTCAGTTTTATACTCTACACCCCAGTGCATTCCAAAGACTATAAACTCTGCTCCTTCATTCTTCATCTCTTCTACTAAAGCTTTCATCTCCTCTAGTCCATTATCTAATTTATTATAAGAAAAAGTATTTAAATTAATATCTTCAGGAATTTTATGACCATTTAACTCTCCCTCTTTGCTCTCATAAGTATAAGATGTAAATCCTATTTCTATTCCCTTTACCTTTTTAATAATATACTTCTTATTCCCAATAGAAGTCATATCTTTATCTATTTTTTCTCCAGTTTTACTAGCTCCCTCTACTCCCTTATCTAAGGAATGATCCGTTGCTACATTTATAATATCAAATCCCGTATCTTTTAAGGCATCTATCATGGAATCTGGCCCATTATAATTAGGATATCCAGAATACCCTATTTCTTCTCCAGCATAAGTTCCCTCAATTGTTCCATAGGCTATATCACTTTTTTCTATGAAGTTCTTTACATACTTAAAATTATTCATGAAATCATAGGCCTTATTTTCTTCATTATATGCAGACCATATTTGTTCATCATGTAATATTATGTCTCCTACAGCACTTATATTAACCTTTCTTCCTAAGCTAAACCTATTAAAAAATCCCTTTTTATCATTCTCCTTAATTACTTCTTTTTCATCAATACTAGCTCCCTTTGTCGTTACAACATTATTGCTTATAATACTATTTATTACTAAAACAGAACAAACAATAAGTAGAGAGGCTAAAATTACTTTAATTTTTTTAGACATTCTTATCATATTCTCACCCCTCTATATATTACCATATTTTTACATTTTATTTCAATTATCTTTCCATAAAAAAAATTAGATTAGATATTAAATTTGAAAATAACTTATAAATCAAGAGTTATTTTCAAATTATAAACCTAATCTAATTAAAGTATTATAAATTTCAAATTATGATTAAATAAATAAACCTATAGAATATACAAAAGCCATAACCAATTGAGATGGTATAGCTAATACATATCTTCCAAGAAGTATTATAACTATAAGTATAGGGTAATAATATTGATATACTATTCCAGATAACTTATAGAATAATTGAGGCTTAAGATCCTCTAAAATTCTAAAACAGTCAAGTCCTGGAAGTGGTAATATATTAAATACAAAGAAGTTTACATTTAATATTATTATATATTGTAACATTAAAAATATAATTTGAGAAAGATCTCCTCTTAAACCAAAAAATCTTAAGTATAAACTTGTAAGTATTACTCCAATTATGGCAACAACTAAGTTTGAAAGCCATGCAGCTATGTTAACTTTAAGAGCATCCTTCTTTGGATTTTTAAATGCATATTTATTTATCTCTACAGATTTACTCCAACCAAATCCAAAGAAAGCCATCATTAAGGCACCAGCTATATCAACATGCTTTAATGGATCTAAGGTTAATTCCCCTTTAAACCTTGGTGATTTATCTCCTAATTTATCTGCCATTTTAGCACGAGTATACTCTTTTACTGAAAAAGCTATTAATATTGCTGGAATACTAAGAAACGCATCTAATAAAAATTGCATAATCAAGACCTCCTTATTTTGTATTTTAAATTATACCATAAATTTCTTGAATTTATTATTCAGTAAACTTAATAATTTATTAATTTTAATTTTTATATCAGAATATTTTTCTACAAATAAGATTATATATTTCTCTAAACATTTAAAATAGAGGTTCCTTTCCTCCCTATTTAGGAGTAAGAAACCTCTTAAAATTCTAAATATTATAATCTTTTTGCAGCTTCATAAGCCAATTCACTTCTCTCACATTCGTCATATTTTAAGGTAACTTGGTAGCAAAGATGACTTCCTTTCATCTTTTCTGAAGCATAACAAAGTCCATTACTTCTTGAATCTAAGAAAGCTTGATCTATTTGCTCTGGATCTCCAACTAGTATTATTTTTGATCCTTCTCCAGCTCTTGTTATAATTGCTTTAACCTGCTTTGGTGTTAAGTTTTGTGCTTCATCTATTATAATCCAATTCTTTATTATACTTCTTCCTCTTAAATAAGCCACAGCCTCTGTTGTTATTATCTTTCTTTCAAAAAGTTCCTCTATTTTATCATTTAGCTCCCTCTCATTTGAATATCTTTCTTTCTCATCTGAATCTATTAAAATCTCTAAATTATCATATATAGGTCTCATAAATGGAGCTATTTTTTCTTGCTCAGTTCCTGGCAAATACCCTATTTCTTCATCCATTGTTACATTAGGTCTACAAACTAAAATCCTTCTATATTGTCCACTTTCCTCTTCTAATATCTTTTGTAATCCCACAGCTAATGAAAATAAAGTTTTTGCTGTTCCTGCTGGCCCCTTTATAATTACTAAAGGTGCCTTTTTAGCATCCATGCTCAAACATTCTAGCATAAATTTTTGGCCAACATTTCTAGGACTTATTCCCATAATATTATTGTTATCTTTATAAAGTAAAGGTCTTATAACTTTTCCATCAAATCTTCCTAAGGCAGTTTGTTTATCATTATCATTACAGTGTATTATTAAAAATTGATTAATCTCTAATTTTGGTTCCACATAGCACTTATTTTCTTCATCGTAGAAAGTTAAATCTTTTTTCTCCATAACTTTATTTTTAAAGAATTTACTTAAGCATTCAGAACTTGTGTAAACTTCCATTCTTCCACTATATTGTTCTTCAAATTCTGGAACTACAACCTCATAAAAATCCTCTGATTTTATGCCAACAGTATCAGCCTTTATTCTCTCAAATATATCCTTAGTTATTAAACAAACATCTTCTCCCTTTTCCTTTAAGGCCTTACAAATTTGTATTATTCTATTATCAGGCTTGCTTATATTCCATGCTTCTGGTATTTCAGTATTGTAAAAGTTAGTAACCACCTTAAGCTTTCCGCCTTTAGGTAAATTAACTCCTTCGCTTAATGACCCACTTAATCTAAGTTTATCTAATTCTCTTGCAACATGCCTAGCATTAGCTCCTAAATCATTATTCATTTTTTTAATATTGTCTAATTCCTCTAGAACCACCTCTGGAATAATAACATTGTTATCTTCAAATGAATATATAGCTCCTGGTGAATATAGCAATACATTGGTATCTAATATATAAGTTTTCTTCAAAACAATCACTCCTTTAGAATAATACAGCTATAATAATCAAACTTGATTTTCATTTGTTTATATATTAATATTTAAGAATACTCAATATAATTCTTAAATATTGATATTTTATAATCAAAATTTCTATAATCTATAATATATAAATTTTAAATTAGATTTTATTAATAAAAATTTTAGTTTATACTATTATATGGACATTAGAATATGGGAGGCCTTAAATAATGAAATTACTTTTTTTTGATACAGAAACTACAGGAGTCAAACCTGGAAGCATATGTCAGCTTAGTTATATCCTTGTAGACACTTCAACTAAACCTCAAAAAACAATAGGTAAAAATATATTCTTTACAGTTGATGAAATGGAACCAGAAGCTGAAAGAATCCATGGTTTTTCCTTAGAGAAATTATATGAATTAAGTGAAGGAATGTACTTTGAAGATCTTTATGCTGATTTCATAAATGACTTCTTAGAAGCAGATTTTATAATAGGTCATAACGTTCAGTTTGATATTAAATTCTTAAAACATGAATTACTAGGTCTTGGAGAGTTCTTTGAACCTAACAACGTATTTTGTACTATGAAATATTATAAAGATATTTGTAAAATATTAAGACCTACTGGAGATTATAAAAATCCAAAACTTGAAGAAGTAATCAAACACTTAAATATAACTGATTCTGAAATAAGTGAAACTGCTAATAAATATTTCCAAGGTAGTGGAAACTATCACGATGCTAGATTTGATACAGCAGCAACTTATCTTACTGTTATAAATGGTATAAAAAAAGGATTAATTCCAAGAAATTATTTTACAAAACTTTTAGAAGCAAAATAAAAAGATATATTTTCACAATATATCTTTTTTTCTTTACTATGAAATCTCTTTTTCCTTTGCTTTATTAAGAAGATTTATATTAGAAGTTTGTATATTTGTATAATATCTAACTTCTCCACTTTCACTTTCGTATCTACTCTCTACTATTTCTCCACTTACAGAGACTAAGTCTCCTATGTTCACAAATTTCTCTAAGAAATCCACTGTAGATTTACTCCAAGTAATTACGCTTAAAAAGGTCGTTGTTTCTTCTCTTCCATTAAAACTATTAACAGCTATTCTGAATCTAACATATTTTTTCTTATTTTTAGATTCCTTAACTTCAATTTTAGTAGCAACTCTTCCAATAAGATCCACTTTATTCATGCTTTTCATCTCCTTGATTATAATTTATCTAAAGTATTGACCAGATTTAAGAGTCTCAAACATGTGTTCTTTAAAAATTTTTTAACAAATTAATTTAATATAACATAAAAATTTATTCTTTATTATAAATGTTAAATATTGTTTTTATCTTTATAATTTTTTTAAGCCAAAAGTTATATGAAAATAATTAAAAAATTCATAAAAATATTTATGAGTTTTTTAATTATTTTCATAAAAAAAGAGCTATTAAAGATAAATCTTTAATAGCTCTAAATTATATTAAACTGTTATATCACTACTTAAGCTAGCTGCATCCTTATTAGCTTCTATTATAGGGTTTACATACTCATCAATAAACTCTACAACTTGGCTTGGAGCTCTACCAACAAATTTAACTGGATCTATTATAGCTATAATTTCTTCTTTAGAAAGATTAAATGAAGGATCATTTATTATTCTTTCTATTAAATCATTATTAAGCCCTTCTCCTTTAACTCTTTGAGCAGCATCCATAGAATGAACTCTTATTCTTTCATGAAGTTCTTGTCTATCTCCGCCTTTTTTAACTGATTCCATCATTATATTTTCAGTTGCCATGAAAGGTAATTCTTGATTTACATGAGCTTCAATAACTTTATCATAAACTACCATATTCTCAGCAATATTTATATAAAGATTTAAAACTCCATCTAAAGCTAAGAAAGCTTCTGCTACTGCAATTCTCTTATTAGCTGAATCATCTAATGTTCTCTCAAACCATTGAGTTGAAGCCGTAATCGCTGGATTTAATGCATCTACTATAACATATCTAGCTAATGCTCCCATTCTTTCACTTCTCATAGGATTTCTCTTATATGCCATAGCTGATGATCCTATTTGATTTTTTTCAAATGGTTCTTCTATTTCTTTCATACTTTGAAGTAATCTTAAGTCATTTGAGAATTTATATGCACTTTGTGCAATTTCTGATAATGTATTTAAAATTATAGAATCTAATTTTCTTGGATAAGTTTGACCTGTAACTCCAAAACTCTTTTTAAATCCCATTTTTTCTGCAACGATTTTATCTAAAGCCTTAACCTTTTCTTCATCACCTTCAAAAAGATTCATAAAGCTTGCTTGAGTACCAGTAGTTCCTTTTACCCCTCTTAATTTTAAAGTTGATAATAGAAAATCTATGTTCTCCATATCCATTACTAAATCTTGCATCCATAATGTAGCTCTCTTACCTACAGTAGTAAGCTGTGCTGGTTGGAAATGAGTAAATCCTAGAGTAGGCATATCCTTATATTCTAAAGCAAATCTTTTTAAATTATTTAAAACTGCAACTATTTTTTTCTTTATTAATAATAATGCATCTCTCATTATTATTACATCTGTATTATCTCCAACATAGCAGCTTGTTGCTCCTAAATGTATGATACCTTTTGCTGAAGGACATTGAAGTCCATATGCATAAACGTGACTCATAACATCGTGTCTAACTTCTTTTTCTTTTTTTATTGCTTCTTCGTAATTTATATCTGAAATATGACTTTTAAGCTCTTCTATTTGCTCGTCAGTTATATTTAATCCTAATTCTTTTTCACCCTCTGCAAGAGCAACCCATAATTTTCTCCATGTTGAGAATTTCATATCATCTGAGAAAATATATGACATCTCTTTTGACGCATATCTTGAATTCAATGGTGTGCTATATAAATTTTTCACTTTGTACCCTCCTAAAGTAGAAATGATAATTTAAATTTATTATATCATAAGATAAGTTTATTATAAATAAATTTATCTATTTTTTATCTATCATTCGTATTTTTACCTTTATTACTCATAAATTTCCTAAAACTTAGACTTTAATGTACGTATTTTATTTATAGTTTTTGAAAAATTATAAAAAATTATTAGAATAAATTTATAAAAATAAAAGGATTCCACTAGGAATCCTTTTACGAAGATTACTCTTCTAAATTTTCGATTAACTTAGCTATTTCTTCAGCTGCTAAAGCTTCATCATCACCACTAGCGATAACCTTAACATTAGCATCTTTAGAAACTCCTAATGATAAAACTCCGATTAAGCTCTTAACATTAGCTTTTTTTCCATTGTACTCTAAGCTTATGTCTGATTTGAAAGCTGAAGCTTTTTTTACTAGTAAAGTTGCTGGTCTAGCATGTAATCCTGTTGAATTTTTAACTATAACTTCTTTAGTTACCATTATAAACACCTCTTTACTTTTATTTGTTATTTAATAATACTAACTTCTTAATTATACTCATTTTTTTAGAAAATTTCAACAACTTAAGAAAAGATTAATCCCTATTCATAAGTTTATTAACAAATTCTTTTATTCTTTTTAAGCCCTTAATTATTTCCTCTTTAGATGTAGCATAAGATAGTCTTATAAAATTATCTTCCCCAAAAGCTATTCCAGGTATTACAACAACATTTTCCTCTTTTAGTAATAGATTTGCAAATTCCATTGAACCCTTTATATTAGCTTTTTTTAGAACCTTAGACACATCAATCATTACATAAAAGGCACCCTTTGGCTCTATAAAAGTAAGATCTTCAATTTCACTTATAAGCTCTATCATAAGCTCTCTTCTTAAACTAAATTCCTTAACCATATTCTTTATAGTTTCTTGATCTCCATTTAAGGCTTCTAAGGCAGCAAATTGAGCTATACTATTTGTATTTGATGTCATATGACTTTGAACATTGTTCATTACCTTAATTAGCTCTTCATTATAACAAGCTGCATATCCAATTCTCCATCCAGTCATTGCATAAGCCTTAGAAAATCCATTTATAACTACTGTTCTCTTGAAGGCATCTTCACTTAAGGAAGCAATACTTATATGCTCTTCTTTTCCATATATAAGTTTTTCATATATTTCATCAGAAATTATTATAAGATCATTTTCCTCAGCAAATTTCGCAATAACTTCTAAATCTTTTTTTGAATATACTGTTCCTGTTGGATTATTTGGTGAATTTATTACTATTGCCTTTGTATTTTTACTTAAAACTGATTTTAATTCGTCATAAGTAACCTTAAAATCATTTTCTTTTTTTGTTTCTATAAAAACAGGAACTCCATCACTTAATTTAACTAGCTCAGGATAACTTACCCAATATGGTACTGGTATTATAACCTCATCTCCTGGATTTAAAATCGCCATAAATACATTAGCTAAAGATTGTTTAGCTCCTGTTGAAATAATTATATTTTTAGTTCCATAGTTAAGTCCATTATCATCATGTAATTTCTTTGCTATGACCTCTTTTAACTCTACTATTCCAGATGTGGCTGTGTATTTTGTATTTCCTTCTTCCATAGCTCTAGTGGCAGCTTCTATTATATTCTTAGGTGTATTAAAATCAGGCTCACCTACTCCAAAGCTTACTACATCTATTCCTTCTTTTTTTAATTCACCTGCTTTAGCTGTTAAGGCTAAAGTTAGTGATGCCCCTATATTTTGTGCTTTTCTAGATAATATCATCTAATCCCCTCTTTACTGCTTTAAATTTATTTTATTACGCTTCCAATATATCATTTTTATTATTTAAAGTAAACCAATAAAAAATACTGCTATAAGTTAAAATACTCATAGCAGTATCTATTTATTTACCAAATTTAGTTCCTCTATAAACTTTATCTTGGTTGTATTATAAGCTTTATAGCTGTTCTTTCTTCACCATCAATTTCGATGTCTGTGAATGCAGGAATACAAACTATATCTTTTCCACTTGGAGCCACAAAGCCTCTTGCTATGGCTATAGCCTTTACAGCTTGATTTATAGCTCCAGCTCCTACTGCTTGTATCTCTACAGTATTTCTTTCTTTTATTATAGCTGCTAGTGCGCCTGCTACTGAATTAGGATTTGATTTAGTTGATACCTTTAATACTTCCATTATATAAACCTCCTAGACCTTTTTAGGATACGTTTACATTTATAGTTAACGTTTTCCTTTACCTAATAATATTCTATATAAACTCTCTAATTCCTTCTTAAATAGATAAAATATTTTTATTTTTTATTTTAAATAATAAGAAAACTCTACTGAAATCATTCAGTAGAGTTAATTAAAAAAATACATTTTGTAACCAAAATGTATTTTACATATTCATTTATTTAGCATAGTCAACTGCACGGGTTTCTCTTATTACATTTATCTTGATTTGACCTGGATACTCTAATTGTTCTTCTATCTTCTTAACAATATTTCTCGCCATCTCAATTGCCCCTGCATCGTCAACTTGATCTGGTTTAACCATAATTCTAATTTCTCTTCCAGCTTGAATGGCATATGACTTTTCTACACCTTCATATGAAGTAGCTATTTCTTCTAATTTTTCTAATCTCTTAATATAAGCTTCTAAAGTTTCTCTTCTTGCACCAGGTCTAGCTGCTGATATAGCATCTGCTGCTTGAACAAGTACTGCTTCAAGAGTTTGCATTTCTGTATCACCATGATGGGCTGCTATAGCATTTACCACAGCTGGTGATTCATGATATTTCTTTGCAAGTTCTCCACCTATAACAGCATGAGGACCCTCATATTCTTGGTCAACCCCTTTACCTATATCATGTAAAAGACCTGCTCTTCTAGCTAGATTTACATCTAAACCTAATTCAGATGCCATTAATCCTGCTAAATATGAAACCTCTATTGAATGTTTTAAAACATTTTGACCATAACTTGTTCTGTACTTTAGTCTTCCTAGAAGCTTAATTATTTCTGGATGTAATCCATGAACACCAGTTTCGAAAGTTGCTTGTTCTCCCTCTTCCTTAATGTCATTTTCTACATCTTTAATAGCTCTTTCTACCATTTCTTCAATTCTAGCTGGATGAATTCTTCCATCTACAATTAATTTTTCTAAAGCTATTCTAGCAACTTCTCTTCTTATTGGATCGAAGCTTGAAAGAATAACAGCCTCTGGAGTATCATCTATTATTAAGTCAACTCCTGTTAATGTTTCTAAAGTTCTTATATTTCTACCTTCTCTACCAATGATTCTTCCTTTCATCTCATCATTAGGTAGGGCAACAACATGTACTGTAGTTTCAGAAACATGATCTGCTGCACATCTTTGAATAGCAGTAGTAATTATTTCTCTTGATTTTTTATCAGCTTCTTCTTTGGCCTTAGTCTCAAGTTCTTTGATCAGCATAGCTGATTCATGTTTTATTTCTCTTCTTACTTCATCTAATAATAATGTTCTTGCGTCTTCACTTGAAAGATTTGAAATTCTCTCAAGTTCAGCTCTTTGTTCACCGTATAAATTTTGTACACGTTCTTCAAGTTCTTGAATCTCTATAGATTTTTTGTTTATGCTATCTTCTCTTTTTTCAAGCATTTCACCTTTTTTATCTAATGACTCTTCCCTTTGGATAAGTCTTCTTTCAAACCTTTGAATCTCATTTCTTCTGTCACGAGTTTCTTTATCAAGATCTGCTCTTAGTTTGTGCACCTCTTCTTTAGCTTCTAATATGGCTTCTTTCTTTGTTGATTCAGCTTCTCTTTTAGCCTCCTCAAGTGTTAAACTAGCTTCTTTTTCTAAGCTTTCCACCCTATTTTTTGAAGCTTTTTGTATAAGAGTGTATTGAATAAACCCTACTACCCCTAATATTATTATTCCTATAAGTATTCCTACTACCATATAAACACCTCCTCGCTTATTCTCTCTATAAAAACACTTCGCGTAGAAAGGTGTCATACTATTCTCACTGTAATTTTTTGAATATGATAAACCAGTATTTGTTATTATTGTATAGTAATTTTAAACTTATGTCAAGGTTACCCCTTGCGTATATTGTATGCTAAAAAGCTAAAATTATTCTCTTATAATACTAGTTATATTGTGCTTTTTTTAGTTTTTTATATTCTAAAAAAGCTTTAAAATTTTATTAATGTTAACATATTCATAAAACTTTAAATTCATACATTAAAATTATTAAGAAGTGATAAAATTATAAAAAAAAGATAAGGAAATCCTTATCTTTTTTATTAGCTTTCAACAGACTCTTCTGTATTTTCTTCTACACTTGTTGATTCAACAGCCTTAGCTAAAGGAAGAGAATATTTTTCTCTTATTTGATTTTCTATATCTAAAGCAACTGCTGGATTCTCTTTTAAATATTGTTTAGCATTTTCTCTACCTTGGCCTAATCTTATATCTCCATATGAGAACCAAGCTCCACTCTTTTGTACTATATTTTCTTTTACTCCAACGTCTACTATATTACCTTCTTTTGATATACCTTCATTGTACATTATATCAAATTCAGCTTGCTTAAATGGAGGAGCAACCTTATTCTTAACTATTTTAACTCTTGTTCTATTACCAGTTATTCCGTCACCTTGTTTTATTGAATCTATTCTTCTTATATCCATTCTAACTGAAGCATAGAATTTTAACGCTCTACCACCTGGTGTTGTCTCTGGATTACCAAACATTATACCAACTTTTTCTCTTAATTGGTTTATGAATATTACTACGCAGTTTGATTTGTTAATTGTTCCTGTTAACTTTCTTAAGGCTTGTGACATTAATCTAGCTTGAAGACCAACGTGAGAATCTCCCATTTCACCTTCAATTTCTGCTCTTGGAACTAAAGCGGCAACTGAGTCCACAACTAAAACATCTATAGCTCCTGATCTAACTAAAGCTTCTGTTATTTCTAAAGCTTGTTCTCCTGTATCTGGTTGTGAAACTACTAAATCATCTATATTAACACCTAATCTTTTTGCATAAACTGGATCTAAAGCATGCTCTGCATCTATATACGCTGCTGCTCCACCTAATTTTTGTGCCTCTGCTACTACATGTAAAGCCACTGTTGTTTTACCAGAACTCTCTGGTCCATATATCTCAATAATTCTTCCTTTTGGTACTCCACCAATTCCTAAAGCTATATCAAGATCTAAGCATCCAGTAGAAACAGCATCCATTTGAGGAGCTCCTTGCTCTCCAAGTTTCATTACTGATCCCTTTCCAAATTGCTTCTCTATTTGACCCATAGCCATCTCAATAGCTTTTAATTTATCTTTATCTATATTTGCCATACGTAACCTCCTTAAATAACCGAACATAAGTTCTACTATTATTATAATATATACAAAAAAAAAGTCAACATCAACATGAAGTTCTTAAAAGAACCTCATGTCTTAATAATTGACTATTTTTTGACTTTTAAAACATTATTTATAAGTATTTATAACATTTTTATTTTTTCTAAAGTAATCTACTCCAGAAATTATTGTTATTGCAACAGCTAAATATAAGAATATATCTGGAACATATATAAAGAAATTTCTTAAAAAGCTGCTGCCTGCAACTAATTCCTTAATTCCTGGTGAATTAATTATATTTACTTGTAATAATAAAAGCACTATGGCAATTATTTGTATTACAGTTTTAATTTTTCCCCACCAGCTAGCAGCTATAACTAACCCCTCTGATGCAGCTATGGTTCTTAAACCTGAAACAGCAAACTCTCTAGCTATTATTACAATAGCTGCCCATGCAGGAACTAATTGTAATTCAACTAAAGATATAAGTGCTGCTGTAACTAGTAGCTTATCTGCCAAAGGGTCCATAAACTTACCAAAGTTAGTTACTTGATTTCTTGATCTTGCAATATATCCATCTAGTTGATCTGTAACAGATGCTATTATGAATATAAGTGTTGCTATTACACTCCCATAAGGTAAGTCTTGGTAAGCTATAAATACTAAGAATATGGGCACTAAAATTATTCTAATTAAAGTTAATTTATTTGCAAGATTCATTGCATACAACTCCTACCAAATCATATTCTAAGGCCTTTTCAATTTTAACTTTACAGAACTGGTCCTTTTTAGCTCCATTTCCTTTCACATAAATACATCCATCTATATCTGGAGCCATCTCATAGCTTCTTCCTATATAATATTCTCCATTAAACTTTTCGATAAGAACATCATATTCTCTACCTACTTTGTTTTTATTAATTTCTTCTGATACTTCTTTTTGAAGTAACATTATTTCTTCTTCCCTAGCTTTTTTAACTTCTTCATCTATTTGATCTTCCATTATAGCAGCAGGTGTTCCTTCTTCTCTTGAGTAAGTAAATACTCCAACTTTATCTAATTTTATTGTTTTTATAAAATCTTTTAATTCATTGAAATCTTCACAAGATTCTCCTGGGAAACCAACTATTAAAGAAGTTCTTAAAACTATGTTAGGAACATTTTTTCTTAAGTCATTAATTTTTCCTATTATCTCTTCTTTTGTTGTTTTTCTACCCATTCTTTTTAAAACATTATTACTAATATGTTGTATAGGTAAGTCAAGATAATTACATACCTTATCATTTACTGAGATCTCTTTTATAAGTTCATCATATATAGCCTCTGGATAACAATAAAGAACTCTTATCCACTCTATTCCTTCGATCTTAGCTAATTCTCTTAAAACTAAGTGAAGTTTCTTTTCACCATATATATCTATACCATAATTAGTAGTGTCTTGAGCTATTAATATTAACTCTTTCACTCCATTTTCAGCTAATTTTTTTGCTTCTTCTACAATACTTTCTAAAGCTCTACTTCTAAACTTACCTCTGATTTTAGGAATAATGCAATAAGTACAGAAATTATCACATCCTTCTGCAATTCTTAAGTATGCAGTAGCTTTATCAGTTGTTATAAGTCTTAATCCTTCATTAATTGATACATCACTGTAATTTGTAGCTTTTACTTTTTCATTATTTCCATTTATAAAGTTCATTATGGCTTCATTTATTTTAGCATAATCATTAACACCTAACATTATGTCTATTTCAGGCATTAATTCTAATAATTCATCACCATATCTTTGAGTTAAGCAGCCTGTAGCTATAAGTAACTTACAGTTGTGACTTGTTTTATATTTTGCCATATCTAATATTGTGTTTATGGATTCTTGTTTAGCCTTTTCTATAAATCCGCAAGTATTTACTATTATTATGTCAGCTTCCTTTGGATTATTAGTAAGTTCGTACTCATTCTGAACCATTCCAAGCATGATTTCTGAGTCAACTCTATTTTTATCACAACCTAAACTCACCATTCCTACCTTATATTTCGCCAAATCTACTTCCTCCTACGTTTAAATATATATTTCTTATTTTAAAACTCTTTTTTAAATTAAACAAGTTTTTATTTCATATTTTCTAATTCATCTTTACTAAGAAGTACTTGTCTTGGTTTACTTCCATCTCTTCTAGAAATAACACCACATTCTTCTAGCTCTTCTATTATTCTTGCCGCTCTATTAAATCCTATTCTTAATCTTCTTTGTAAATATGATGCTGAGGCTTGACCACTTTCAACTACGATTTCTATAGCTTCATCTAAAAGTTCATCTCTATCACCATCACCATTTCCCTCTGAAGCAATAGTTGCTGAGTTTATATGTTCTAATATATCCTCTTCATACTGAGCATCCCTTTGTGACTCTTTTATAAAGGATACAACATGTTCAACTTCCTCCTCTGAAATAAAGGCTCCTTGAACTCTTTGAGGCTTAGACTCTCCAACTGGGTAGAACAACATATCTCCCCTACCTAAAAGTTTTTCAGCTCCTGCTGAGTCTAATATTGTTCTAGAGTCAATTTGGCTTGAAACTGCAAAGGATATTCTAGAAGGTATATTAGCCTTAATTACCCCTGTAATTACATCTACAGATGGCCTTTGAGTAGCTATTACTAAATGCATACCTGCGGCTCTAGCCATTTGGGCAAGTCTACAAATATAATCTTCCACATCATGAGGACAAGCCATCATAAGGTCTGCAAGCTCATCTACTATAATAACTATATAAGGAAGCTTCTCTGGAACTTCTCCTTTGTTATATAAAGCATTATATGATTCTATATTTCTTACTCCATTATCTGCAAAAAGTTTATATCTTCTAGTCATTTCATTTACAGCCCAGTTTAATGCAGCAGCAGCCTTCTTAGGATCTGTAACTACTGGGATTAACAAGTGTGGAATTCCATTATAAACATTTAATTCAACAACTTTTGGATCCACCATTAAAAGTTTAACTTCATCTGGAGAATACTTATATAATATACTCACTATTAATGTGTTTATACATACACTTTTACCAGAACCAGTTGCCCCTGCAATAAGAACGTGAGGCATCTTACTTAAATCTGTAACAACCGCCTTACCTGTTATGTCTTTCCCTAAAGCACAAGCTACCTTAAATTTATTATCTAAAAATTCTTTAGATTCTACAATCTCTCTAAAGAAAACTGGTGTTTGTTCTTTATTTGGAACCTCTATTCCTATGGCAGATTTTCCTGGAATAGGTGCCTCTATTCTAACTCCTTTAGCTGCTAATCCTAAAGCTATATCATCAGCTAAATTAACTATTTTACTAACCTTTATACCAGCCTTAGGTTGAAGTTCAAATCTAGTAACAGATGGGCCTTTTGTTACTTGAAGTATTTTCGCCTCTACTCCAAAGCTCATAAGAGTTTCTTCAAGTTTAGCAGCATTAGCTAATAATGCCTTTTTATCATCTTTGTCTAATTCATTATTATTATTTAAATTTAATAAATCTGCATTTGGAGCAACATAACTAGCTCCTACATTTGAGCCTTTACTAGCTATATTATTTGATATCTCTTTATCTATAGATTCTTCATCTTTAGCCTTTTCTGAGTTGAATCCTCTTTGCTCTATTATGGTATTATCTAAACTTAAGTCTCTAGGCATTTTAGACTCTTGTTTAAAATCATTTATCTTAATATTATCCTTTAATTGATTATCTTTTTCCTTCTTATTATCTTCTATATCATTTAAAGAAGAATTTTTCATAAAGTCTAATATTTTTATCTTATTGTTATCCTCTGAAATATCATCTTTTTTACTCTCTTTATTTCCTTCAGAAGCACCATCTTTTTTCTTCAAATTAATATAATCATCTTTTTCATACTTTTTATCCACAAATTTAACCTTAGAAGCTTTTTCCTTAAAACCTCCAAAGAAATTTCTTATTGAAACTAGATTATAATCGAATATAAGCATTGAAGATATAAGATATAAGGTTACAAAAATAACAAAAAGTCCTATTTTACCTACTAATTTATATAATGGTAATACAATTAAAAATCCTACTACTCCTCCATGCCATTCACTTTGAGAATGCCATATAGTTTTTATAGATCCCCATATACTTCCCTGAACATAATAATCGTTTATATTCACAGTCTGAATAAGTAAAACACTAGTTATAAGTGCTATGGTTATTCCTAATCCTATTCTTGAAAATAACACCTCTCTTTTAAATAAGAAAAGCTTTGTACATAAATATATTATGTAAATCGGAATAAAAAAAGCTCCTATTCCAAAAAGTCCTATTAAGAGAGTTCTTGATATAACACTTAAATATCCTGCTTTATCAGTATATAAACTAAACATAACAATTAAAGAAACACATATTGCTATTAAGGCATATATTTCTTCTGTAACTTTAATTTGGCTTTGATTTTTCTTTTTTTGAGTTTTAGTTGCGGTTTTCTTTTTTCCCCCAGCCATACTAAACTAAATCACCTCACCCTATTTTAATTTCAAAATGGTAAAATACTTGTACCAAAAAATATTATATACATAAATGACTATAAATTGTCAAAATATTTTTATATTACATAAATAGAACCATAGATATACTATGGTTCTACATTATAAGCTTCTATTAAGCTATTTAACTTATCTAAGGCTTCCTTAACACCGCCAACTTCGTTTATTAATCCGCACTTAACTGCTTCTTCTCCAACTAATATTGTTCCCATATCATTTAAAAGTTCATCTGTTTGCATCATCATCTTTTTTAGTACATCTAATTTAATTTCTGATGTCCTTATTATAAAATCATTTATTCTCTCTTGCATTTTATTAAAATAATTAAATGTTTGAGGAACCCCTATTACAAGTCCATTCATTCTTATTGGATGTATTATCATTGTAGCTGATGGAGAAATAAAGGAATATTGGGATGCAGTTGCTAGAGGAACTCCTATGGAATGACCTCCCCCAATAACTAAGGATACTGTTGGTTTTTTTAGGCTTCTTATCATCTCAGCAATTGCTAACCCTGCTTCAACATCCCCTCCAACAGTATTTAAAACAAATAATATACCTTTTATTCTATCATTTTGTTCTATATCAATTAGTTGAGGAATCATATGCTCATACTTAGTTGTTTTAGTTTGTGGCGGTTGAACACTATGTCCTTCAATTTGTCCTATTATTGTTAAAACCTGTATATTAGAATCTTCTTTCTTATGCTCAGGTAAAACTGCTCCCATTTCTTTTATTTCTTCTATACTTTTATTTTCATTTTCTTTGTTATGTTCCATATATATCCCTCCTGTACTAAAATTATTTTGTACAGAAAGGAAATTTATATACATTATTTCATAAAGACTCTATGAAGTGCTTTTATAGCTTCTCTTACATTTTTACTTTCAACAAGACACCAAATTGTCATATGTGAATCTGCTGTTTGTAAAACTTCTATGTTTTCATTGTCTAAAGCACCTACTATTTTAGCCATAACTCCTGGAATTCCTCTCATTCTTGAACCAACTATAGCTATAGTGCTTAAATCTTCTACTAAACTATATTTTAAATTATTTTTTCTCATAATATCTTCAAATAATTCTTTAACACTTGCATCTATTGTAAATACTTTTTCTTTAGGGAAGATATTGATTAAGTCTAAACTTATTTTATTATTTGCAAGGCTTTCCAAAATAGTCTTATAATTTATATTATCTTTATTGTCATCAGATTTTATAGAAACTTGAATTCTATTTCCTTGATGAGTTATTCCAGTTATGAACTTATTATTATCTACATCCCCTAGACTATCTATCATTGTACCAATGCAAGTACTCATAGTATTCTTTATTACTAAGGTTACATTTCCTTTCATTGCTATTTCTACAGCTCTTGGATGAATTACCTTAGCCCCTTGATCTGCTAATTGGAATACTTCATTGTAGCTTATTTTATTTATAAGCTCAGCATCTCCAACTATTCTTGGGTCAGCAGTCATTATTCCATCAACATCTGTATATATTTCAATTTCTTCAGCCTTTAATGCAACTCCTAAAACCGCTGCCGTAGTATCACTTCCGCCTCTTCCTAAAGTAGTTAAGAACCCATTTCTATCAACTCCTTGGAATCCTGCAACAACAGGCACTTTTCCTTCTTTAAGAACTTCTAATATTAATTTAGGATTTATATCTATAAAATCAGCACTTGAATAATTATCATCTGTAAGTATTCCTGCATTTCCTCCTGTTAAAGGAACTGCTTCTATTTCTGCCTCTCTTAATTCATCACTCATGACAACAGTGCTTATAATTTCTCCACATCCCATAAGTAAATCAGTAGCTAATTTATTTTCTTTTTTAAACTCTTCTGATACTAATCCTAAAAGTGTATCAGTTGCATAAGGTTCTCCTTTTCTTCCCATAGCAGATACAACAACCACTGGTAAATATCCTTTATTTATTGCCCCTTTTACCTTTTCTACAACCATAGTTCTTCTTTCTTTTGTTGATACAGAAGTACCACCAAATTTTTGTACTACTATTTTCAAAATCCCCACACTCCTACAGCTTAGTTTTTTTTATCATATCACTATCTACATCTAATATTATGGTTTTAGCTCCTATTCTTTTTACATTTTCCCACTCGATTTCTAAGTATTCATCTGAGTTAAAAAGATTAAACTTGCCACCACCTAAGTTTACTATTAAATATTTTAGCTTTCCTTCTTCATCTATAATAACATCATTATTTATAAGTCCGCTATACTTTTCACCATCATTTATGTTTATAATTTCATATCTTTCTATTTCGCTTAAATATCTAACATTATTACTCATAAAACATACCTCCACTTATTTATTAAAACAATAAATAATATGTTGATTATAAATAATATATGTCAATTCTTATTAAAAGAGGTAGGCTTTATGAATAAGAAAAAAAATAAAAAGGCAATAATAATTGCCTTTTACTATTGCTGTTTATTTTCTTCTTCAGCTTCTTTTATTGCATCTTTTCTTGAAAGATTTATTCTACCTTGAGAATCTATTTCTGTTACCTTAACTAAGATTTCATCTCCAACAGATACTACATCCTCAACTTTTTCTACTCTCTTATTATCTAACTTAGAAATATGAACTAATCCTTCTTTATTAGGTAATACCTCAACAAAGGCACCAAATTGAGCAATTTTTGTAACTTTACCTAAATAAATTTCTCCAGCTTTAACCTCTTTAGTTAAACCTTCTATTATTTTAACAGCTTCTTTAACACCTTCTGATTCAGCTGATGAAACATAAACTAATCCATCTTCTTTTATATCTATTTTAACACCAGTGTCAGCTATAATCTTGTTTATAACTTTTCCACCAGCCCCAATTACATCTCTGATTTTCTCAGGATCTATTTGTAGAGTTGATGTTTTAGGTGCATATTTTGAAACTTCTTCTCTTGGAGCTGGTATGCATTCTTTAATCTTATCTAAGATCATTAATCTTGCTTTTCTTGCTCCATATATAGCATCGTGTATAACTTTTTCTGATAGACCTTTTATTTTAGTATCTACTTGGATTGAAGTTATTCCCTCTTCTGTTCCAGCTACTTTAAAGTCCATATCTCCAAAGAAATCTTCTAAACCTTGGATATCAGTTAAAACTTCTTCCTCAGTTAAATCTTTTGAAGTTATTAATCCCATAGCTATACCTGCTGCTGGTCTCTTTATTGGAACCCCAGCATCTAAAAGTGCTAATGTACTACCACAAACTGAAGCCTGTGAAGTAGATCCATTTGAGCTTAATACTTCTGATACTAATCTTATTGTGTATGGGAACTTAGCTTCTGAAGGTATAAGTGGTTCTAAAGCTCTTTCAGCTAAAGCTCCATGACCAATTTCTCTTCTACCTGGTCCTCTTAATGGTCTAACTTCTCCTACACTGTATGCTGGGAAGTTATAGTGATGCATATATCTCTTAGATTCTTCTTCACCAATACCATCTAATATTTGAATTTCACTTATTGATCCTAAAGTTGCAACAGTCATTACTTGAGTAAGTCCTCTTGTAAATAATCCTGTTCCATGAGTTCTTGGAAGTAATCCAACTTCACAACCAATGTTTCTTACCTCATCAAAAGCTCTTCCATCAGGTCTTTTTCCTTCTTTTAAAAGCATATGTCTTACGACTTCTTTTTGCATATCATAAACTGCTTCTCCAATATCAGACATGTTATCTGGATATTTTTCTTCGAACTCTTCATTTATTTTAGCTTTAACTTCGTCCATTGCAGCATTTCTTTCATCTCTATCAGTAATGTGCATTGACTCACTAATCATATCAAAAGCAAATTCTCTTACAGCTTCTTCTATTTCTTCTGGTACTTTATGTAGTTCTGGCACTTTTTTCTCTTTACCGAACATACTTACAGCTTCTTCTTGGAATTTTATTATATCTTGACACTTATCAAAACCAAATTTGATAGCATTAATCATTGTATCTTCTGGGATTTCATCTCCACCAGCTTCAATCATCATAACTCTTTCCTTAGTTGCGCAAACAGTTAATTGAAGTGAACTTTCTTCTCTTTCCTTTGAAGTAGGGTTTAGTATGAATTCTTCTCCTATTAATCCTACTTGAACTGCAGCCACTGGAGTAGTAAAAGGTATGCTTGATAAACATAATGCCATTGAGGCAGCATTTATAGCTAGTATTTCAGGAAGGTTATCATTTTCTACTGAAACAACTGTACATACTACTTGAACATCATTTCTATATCCTTTTGGGAATAAAGGTCTTAAAGGTCTGTCTATAGCTCTACCATTTAGTATAGCTTTCTCTGAAGGTTTTCCTTCTCTTTTTATAAATCCACCTGGTATTTTACCAACTGAATATAATCTCTCTTCGTATTCAACACTTAGTGGGAAAAAGTCTATTCCCTCTCTTGGTTTTTCTGATGCATTTACATTTGTTAATATTACTGTATCACCATAACTCATTAATATAGCAGCATCTGAAAGCATTCCTAATTTCCCGAACTCAACTTTCATCGGTCTTCCTGCTATGATAGTTTCATGGGTATGATTCATATAAATACCTCCTTTCGGTATATAAAGACTAAATTTTTACAATATTAATATTTTTAAAATAATAGAGCGGTAAAAAACCCGCTCTACTAAATTATCTTCTTAATCCTAATTCTTTGATTATAGCTCTGTATCTTTCGATATCTTGCTCATATAAGTAGTTTAATAAACCTCTTCTTTGTCCAACCATCATTAAAAGACCTCTTCTTGAGTGGTGGTCTTTTTTGTGTGTTCTTAAGTGATCAGTTAAAGAGTTTATTCTTTCTGTTAATAACGCGATTTGAACTTCTGGTGAACCAGTGTCTCCTTCGTGTCTTGCATGTTTAGCTATTATTTCTTGTTTTCTTATTTTATCCATTGTTACACCTCCGAAAAATTATCCCCTAGTTCCAAGAAAAAAGACGGTTACCCTTAAATCTTAGAGTTAGGTTCTATATGATTATATCAAAACTCGCTTTTCTTGTAAATCTTTATTACAAAGAAATTTTTATGTTACTTTCTTCTGCGAATTTTTTATCCTTAATTAGTTGTTCTTTTAATTCTTCTAAAGAATTAAATTTTTTTTCATTTCTTATCTTACTTATAAAGTAAAGTTTTATATGCTTTCCATATATATCTTCATCAAAATTTAGTATGTGAGTCTCTACTGTAGTATTCTTACCATTTACAGTAGGATTATTCCCAACTGAAGTTATACCTTTATAAATTTCTCCATTAACTTCTACATTAGTATAATAAACTCCTATCTTAGGAAGGATTATTTCATCATTATTCTTTAAATTTGCTGTTGGAAAATTAATTGTTCTACCTATTTTCTTTCCACTTACCACTTCACCATTTAATGAGAAATACCTACCTAACATATTATTAGCATCTTCTAGCTCTCCTTCTGATAAAGCTTTTCTTATTCTTGTTGAACTAACTACTTCTGATTTATATGTAAAGGGCTCTATAACGTAAAGTTCTAATCCCTTTAAATCACATAATTCCTTAAGTAACTTAACATCACCTTTATTTTTATGGCCAAATCTATAGTTAAATCCAACAACAATTCCTCGTACATTATAGTTTTTTATAAGATTTTCTATAAACTCTTCTGGTTCTAGTTCCATAAACTTTTTATTAAACTCAACAAAACTACTTAAATCAACTTTTAAGTCTTCAAGAATTCTTATTTTTTCATGTAAAGTTACTAAAAGTTTTGGTGCACCTTCCTTGTTTATAAATTTTCTTGGATGATTTTTAAATGTATATACCATACTTAATGAATCGTTCTTCCTAGACAATTCATTACTTTTGTTTATTAAAGCTAAATGACCTTTATGAATTCCATCAAAACTCCCTAAAGCTACATAGGTGCTTTTTTGAACCACTCTCTTAAAATCATTATTTATTAAAATCATTGACTACTCCTCTATCAGTAATTTCTCCAATTTAAATCCTTTTTCATCCCTTTTTCCTAATCCCAAAAAGACTCCATTGTCTTCATATACTCTATATAGTTTATTAAATTCAACTTCTTCACTATACATTCTATTATCAAATACTTTAACACCATTTCTTAAAAGCTTACCAAACTTCTCATTTACTGTGATTTTTTCAAAAGAATCTAAAGCCTTTTCAATGGAAATAATATGTTTTTCTAAAAGTTCTTCTGTTAAATCTTCTATATTTATTGCTTCTTCTTTAGTAAATGTACCATTTTGTATTCTCTCTAAGGCAGTCATTGTTGCTCCAACATTTAATTTTTCACCAATATCATAGCAAAGGCTTCTTATATATGTTCCCTTAGAACAACAAACATCCATTTGTATATTATCATTTGATTCTATTTTTATATTTTCAATAGAATAAATAGTAATTTTTCTAGCTTCTCTGTGAACTTCTATTCCTTGACGTGCTAATTCATATAATCTTACTCCATTTTGTTTTAAAGCAGAATACATTGGTGGAACTTGATCTATTGTTCCTAAAAAGGAATTTATACAATTTAATATTTCATCCTTTGTTATATGTGATGCATCCTCTTCTCTTAAAACTTCTCCTTCTAAATCATATGTGTCAGTAACCATACCAAGCTTTAAATTCACTCTATAAACTTTTTTATTTTCCATTATATAATCTATAATTTTTGTAGCTTTTCCAAGGCATACAGGTAAAACTCCAGAAGCCGCTGGATCTAAAGTTCCTGTATGTCCTACCTTTTTCATCTTTGCAACTCTTCTTACAATGGCTACAACATCAAATGAAGTCATTCCCGTATTTTTATATATGTTAATTACTCCATTCATATATTACACCATCTCTTTTGCAAGTATTTCTAATATTTTATTTTTAGCTTCGTCTATACTTACACCTTTAATGAATGCTCCAGAAGCCTTTGTATGACCACCGCCACCAAAGTTTTCTGCAATTTTTCTAACATCTAATGTATCTTTAGATCTTAAGCTAACCTTTACTCCCTCATCTACCTCTTTAAGAAGTATGCATCCTTCTACACCTTTTATTTGATTTCCTAAGGATACAACATCTGAACTATTTTGAACTTCTTCTCCAATAGAATCTATCATCTCTTTAGTAATTCTCATAAGAACTATTTTATTATTGCAAACTAGCTCCATGTCTCCTAAAACTAAAGACATTAGTTTCATTTTAGCAAAAGGCTTATTATCAAATATATTTCTATGAATTTCATCATGTTTTATATAATTAACTAATTCCCCTGCTATTATATGAGTTCTTTCAGTAGAATTTGAGTATCTAAAAGAACCTGTATCAGTTATTAATGATGTATATAGACATTTAGCTATATTTTCATTAATTTCAATCTTTAGCTCCTTAAGTAGCATAAATATTATTTCAGCTGTTGCAGAAGCCTCTGTATCTACATAGTTAACAATACCATATTTATCATTTGATAAATGATGATCCATATTAACTAAATTTCCTTTGAATTCGATTAAATCTGCAGAAATTCTTTCAACATTTCCACAATCTAATACTATAACACAATCAGTATCTTCTGATGGCTTTATAACTTCTCCAGTTATTTCCTCAGCATAAGGCAGAAAGCTTAGGTTATCTGAGACTAGGTCTTTAGAGATAACATAAGCTTCTTTACCATAAATTCTAATGCCTTGAAGTAGTGCTAAGACACTACCTAAGGCATCACCATCTGGAGATACATGATATGTTATACCAATTTTTTTGCTTTTATTTATAATTGATATTACATCATGAAATCTCATTTTTTATTTCTCCTTGATTTTGTTTAGCAATGATTCAATATACATTGCATTATCTATAGAATTATCTTCTTCAAATAATATTTCAGGAGTACTTCTTAGCTTAACTCTGTTTCCAACTTCTCTTCTTATGAAGCCAGCTGAACTTTTTAGAGCCTTTAAGCTTTCCTCTTTTTCTTCATCATTTTTAGCGAATAGGCTAACAAAAACTTTAGCGTATCTTAAATCTTTAGTAACTTCAACTTGAGTTACACTTACCATAGCTGTTAGTCTAGGGTCTTTTATTTGATTTCTTATGATATCACTTACTTCTTTTCTTACTTCTTCATTTATTCTTTTACCTCTGAAGTTAGCCATATAAATCACCTCTTTATAAAATTAAAGTTCTTTTCTTTGAACAGCTTCCATAGTATATGCTTCTATTATATCGCCTTCTTTAATGTCATTGAACTTTTCTACACTAAATCCACACTCGTATCCAGCATTTACTTCTTTTACATCATCTTTAAATCTCTTTAATGATGCTAACTTAGATTCAAATATTACAATACCTTCTCTTATAACTCTTACATCTGCATTTCTAACTAATTTACCAGTTAATACATATCCTCCAGCAATTGTTCCAACGTTAGAAATTTTGTAAGTAGCTCTTATTTCAGCAGTTCCTAATACAACTTCTTTGTATTCTGGATCTAACATACCGATCATAGCTGACTTAATATCTTCTATAGCGTCGTATATTACTCTGTAAGTTTTAACTTCAACTCCATCTCTCTCTGAAGCTGCTACGGCATTGTTATCTGGTCTAACATTAAATCCTATTACTATAGCGTTAGATGCAGCAGCTAATGTTATATCTGTTTCTGATATAGCACCAACAGCTCCGTGTATAACTCTTACCTTTACATCATCAGTTGATAATTTTTCTAATGATGCTTTTATAGCTTCAACAGAACCTTGAACGTCTGCTTTAACTATAACTGAAAGCTCTTTAACTGAACCTTCTTTAATTTGGCTATATAAATCTTCTAATGAAACTCTATGTGAAGTTGCGAAACTTTCTTGTCTTATTTTTTCTTTTCTAGCTTCAGCCATGTTTCTAGCTGTTTTTTCATCTTTAACAACTGTGAATCTATCTCCAGCAGCTGGTACTTCTGAAAGACCTAAAACCTCAACTGGAATTGATGGACCAGCTGATTTTATCTTCTTACCTGAATCATCAAACATAGCTCTTATTCTTCCGTAAGTGCTACCAACTATGATTGAATCTCCCATGTGTAGAGTACCATTTTGAACTAATAATGTTGCTACAGCCCCTCTACCTTTATCTAATTTAGCCTCTACAACTGTTCCTTTTGCTTTTCTTCCAGCATCTGCTTTTAATTCTTGCATTTCTGAAGTTAAAAGAACCATTTCTAATAGAGTATCTATGTTTTCTCTAGTTTTAGCTGAAACTGGTACTGCTATTATATCTCCACCCCAGTCTTCAACAACTAATCCATGCTCAGTTAATTCTTGTTTAACTCTATCTGGATTAGCACCTTCTCTATCCATTTTGTTTATAGCAACTATCATTGGAACGTTAGCTGCCTTACAGTGATTTATAGCTTCTACTGTTTGTGGCATTATTCCGTCATCAGCTGCAACAACTAAGATAACTACATCTGTTATTTGAGCTCCTCTAGCTCTCATTGCTGTGAAAGCTTCATGTCCTGGTGTATCTAAGAATGTTAAAGTTTCTCCGTTTACTTCAACAGTGTAAGCACCTATATGTTGAGTTATTCCACCAGCTTCTGTACTTGTTACCTTTGATTTTCTTATAGCATCAAGTAATGAAGTTTTACCATGGTCAACGTGACCCATAACTGTTATGATAGGTGGTCTCTTAGCTAAGTTTTCTTCTTCTACATCAGTTTCTTCTTCGAACTCTTCTAAAGTGTTCTCTTCTTCTTTTTCATAAACTGCAACCTCATATTTTTCAGCAACCTTTTCAGCTGTTTCAAAATCTATTTCTTGGTTTATAGCAGCCATTACTCCTGTGAAGATAAGAGTTTTTATAACATCATTAACTGGTTTGTTTAATTTCTCAGCTAATTCTTTAACTGTTATAGTCTTCCCGATTTCGATAACTTCAACGTCTTGTTCTAAGTTATCATCTTCGCTACCTTTTTTTCTTTTCTTTTTCTTCTTAGCAGCATTATTAACTTCTTCAGCTAATTCAGCTTCATATTCAGCAACCAATTCACTGTTTGCTTCACTTCCTGCTAAAAGTTCTTTTATTAACGCAGCATCTTCATCTTCTATAACGCTCATATGGTTTTTAACCTCAACGCCGAACTCATCCATTAATACGTTTATAAGAACTTTACTTGGAACTCTTAACTCTTTTGCCAATTCATAAACTCTTATTTTTGACATATATTCACCCCCGAAAAATTTTTAGATGAACTAATTATTATTAGAATATGACAAAAGTTTTTCTGCCATATTCTCATCAGTTACTCCTAATATATTGATTTCGCATCTACCTATACTATATCCTAACTCTTCTTTTGAAAAATTATCTATGTATGGTATATCATACTGTTCACAGTACTTAACGAATTTATCTTTTGAACGATTTGAAATGCTATTTGAAAAAATAAATAAGTAGATTTTACTTCTTTTCATTTCCTCTTCACATTTATTATAACCTTCCAAAAGTTTACCTGCTCTTTTTGTAAGTCCTAAAAAATTAAGAAATTTATCCATTTGTTATCTCATCCCTCAATCTATCATAGACTTCATCTCCAATGTTAGATTGAAGATTTTTATTTAATCTTTTTGCTTTAAATGCTTTTTCTAAACATTCAACACTTTTACAAATGTAAGCCCCTCTTCCTGACTTTTTACCAGTTAAATCTACAGAAACTTCTCCTTCAGCATTTTTAACTATTCTTATCAGTTCTTTTTTAGGCTTCATTTCCATGCAACCATTGCACATTCTCATTGGAATTTTTTTAGGTTTCATCTTGTCACCTCCAAAGTCTAGAAGTTATTATTCTTCTATTATAGTGTCTTCTTCAACAACAATATCTTCTTCTTGTAATAATTCTTCTGCTTTAGATTTGCTCTTTATGTCTATTTTCCAACCAGTTAATTTAGCTGCTAATCTAACGTTTTGTCCTTCTTTACCTATAGCTAATGATAATTGACTATCATCCACTATAACCTTAGCTGATTTAGTTTCTTCATCAGCTTCTACACTTATAACCTTAGCTGGGCTCAAAGCATTTTCTATATACTCAGATGGAGTATTGCTCCATTTTATTATATCAATTTTTTCATTTTTTAGTTCATTAACTATATTTTGAACTCTAACACCCTTAGGTCCAACACAAGCTCCCATAGCATCTACTGATTCATCATTTGAGTAAACAGCTATTTTAGTTCTTGATCCAGCTTCTCTAGCTATACTTTTTATTTCAACTATTCCTTCATATATTTCTGGAACTTCTAATTCAAATAATCTTTTAACTAAACCTGGATGTGTTCTTGAACATAAAACTGAAGCACCTTTAGATGTTTTCTTAACTTCAACTACGTATAATTGTAATTTTTCATTGAAGTTATATTTTTCTGTAGGCATTTGTTCATTTGGTCCTAAAACACCTTCTATTTTTCCTAAGTCTACAAATACATTACCTTTGTCTTTTCTTATTACTGTACCAGGTAATATGTCAAATTCTTTTTCTGCAAATTCTGAGTAAATTACATTTCTCTCAGATTCTTTTATTCTTTGGATAACCATTTGCTTAGCAAGTTGTGCTGCAACTCTTCCAAAGTTTTTAGGTGTTACTTCTATTTCTACTATGTCATCCAATTGATAAATAGCACTAATAGCCTTTGCATCTTCTAAACTTATTTCTGTTACATCATCATAAACTTCTTCAACAACAACTTTTTGAGCATAAACATGGATTTCTCCTGATTTCTCATCACGTTTTACCTTTACATTTTGTGCAGTTGTTCCTGAATTTGAAAAGTTTTTCTTATAAGCTGCTATTATAGCATCATCTATAGTTTCTAATAAAGCCTCTACTGAAATACCTTTCTCTTTTACTATTTCAGATAATGCCCCTAGAAATTCTTCATTCATTTTTAAACCCTCCTTAAAATTATATCTCCCCTTCAAGGTTCGCTGTCTTAATTTTATCTTTAGGAACTTTTATTTCATTCCCTTCACATTCAACTATTATTTCATTTTCTTGTACATCTTTAAGAATTCCTTTTACATTTTTTCTTCCACTTAAAGAACTCTTAAATCCAACAAAAACTTCTTTTCCTATAAATCTATTAAAATGCTCATCACTATGTAATCTTCTATTTAATCCTGGTGATGAAACTTCTAAGAAGTACGCATCTTTTATTGGATCTTCTATATCAAGCATATCACTTAATGCTCTACTTACAATTTCACAATCCCTTAGAGAAATTCTCTCCTCTGGCTTTTCTATATATAATCTTAAATAATATTCATTATTTTCTTTTACATATTCAATATGATATAAATCATATCCCTTTTCTTTAACTATAGGAGCACAAAGTGCTTCAAGATCAGCTACAAGTTGTTCTTTTTTCATTATACTTCCCTCCCTTATTAAGTTTTAAATCTTATCTTTATTGTATCCAATAAAGCAAATACCTATTAATTTATATAATAATAGGTATGCAAAAACGCAACTTTATTCTAAGTTGCGTTACAAATAGAAAGAGCGGGCTTTTCTGTCCCACTCCTTTACCTCAAACTATTAGTAAAAAACTTCTACTTATATAGTAACATAGTATATTTTATATTACAAGAAATTTTTAAAATTAGCCAAACAAACTAAGTTGGTTACTTTCTTGCATTCCTTCTAGGCATCCATGATTATCTAAAGTTTCTATTACAGTCTTTGAAACCTTAGATCTAAGTCTTAAATCTTCCTTTGAAATAAACTCTCCATTAACTCTACATTCAACTATACTTTTTGCAGCATTGTCTCCAACTCCTTGAAGAGCATTTAATGGAGGTCTTATACCATCTTCTTCTATCTTAAACTTAGTTGCTTCTGATTTATATAAATCAACCTTTAAGAAATTCAATCCTCTTTTATACATTTCATAAGAAATTTCTAAAATAGTTAAAAGACCTTTTTCTTTTACTGATATGTTATTTCCTAAAGAATTTAGTTCTTCCATCTTTGCCTTTATTGCTTCTTCACCCTTACAAATTAAGTCTGCATCGAAATCATCAGCTCTTACTGTAAAATATGTTGTGTAATATGCTTCTGGATAATAAACTTTATAATATGCTATTCTAACTGCCATCATAACATATGCAACAGCATGGCCTTTAGGGAACATATATTTTATTCTTTTACAAGATTCAATATACCAATCTGGTACATTTTTCTCTCTCATTAAAGCTTCATCATCTTCACTAAGTCCTTTTCCCTTTCTTACCTTTTCCATTATAGTAAAGGCTGTCTTAGGAGGAAGATCTTTATACATAAGATAAACCATAATATCGTCTCTTGTTGCTATACAGTCTTTTAGTGTAGTATAACCTTCCTTAATAAAGTACTGAGCATTATTAAGCCAAACATCAGTACCATGTGAAAGTCCAGATATTCTCACAAGGTCTGCAAAACTCTTAGGTTGAGTATCAACTAGCATCTGTCTAACGAATTTAGTACCGAACTCAGGAAGTCCATAACTACCAACTTCACATCCTAATTCTTCTTTAGTTACCCCTAAGGCATCTGGTGATGTAAATAAACTTATAACCTTAGGATCATTTAAAGGTATTGTCTTAGGATCTAAGCCAGTTAAGTCTTGAAGCATTCTAAGAACGGTCGGGTCGTCGTGTCCAAGTATATCAAGCTTAAGAAGTCTACCACTTATTGAATGGTAATCAAAGTGAGTTGTTATAATATCTGTGTTAACATCATCAGCTGGATGTTGTATTGGACAAAAATTATATATTTCATTGTCATTTGGAACAACCATGATTCCACCAGGATGCTGTCCACTAGTTCTTTTTATTCCAGTACATCCAATAGTAAGCCTTTCTATTTCAGCTTGAGATACAACTAATCCTCTTTCTTGAAGGTATTTTTTTACAAAACCATAAGCTGTTTTTTCAGCTACTGTACCTATAGTTCCAGCTTTAAATACATATCCTTTTCCGAAAAGAACCTCTGTGTACTTATGTACAACAGCTTGGTATTCCCCTGAGAAGTTAAGGTCTATATCTGGTTCTTTATCTCCTTCAAAACCTAAGAATGTTTCGAAAGGAATATCATGGCCATCCTTAATATACTTAGCTCCACAATCAGGACAATTTTTATCTGGTAAATCTGCTCCTGAACTTATAGAACCATCTAAGAAAAATTCTGATTTCTTACAATTTGGACAAACATAATGAGGTGGTAATCCATTAACCTCTGTTATATCTGACATTGTTGCTACGAAAGAGGAACCAACAGACCCCCTTGAACCAACTAGGTATCCGTCTTCTAAGGATTTAGCAACTAATTTTTGAGCTATAAGATAAAGCACCGCATATCCATTATTTATTATAGAATTAAGTTCTTTATCTAATCTCTTTTGAACAACTTCAGGAAGATTTTCTCCATATATACTATGAACCTTATTCATAGTCATGTTTCTTATTTCTTCCTCAGCCCCCTCTATTTTAGGAGGAAATGTTTCATCTGGTATAGGTTTTACAGCCTCAACCATATCAGCTATCTTCTGAGTATTTTCTATTACAACTTCCCTGCAAGCCTCTTCTCCTAAATATTCAAACTCTTTCATCATTTCATTAGTAGTTCTAAAATATAAAGGTGGTTGATTATCTGCATCTCCATATCCTTGACCAGCCATTATTATTCTTCTAAATACTTCATCATTAGGATCTAAGAAATGACAATCGCATGTAGCCACTACTGGTTTATCCATTTCCTTTCCTAAATCATATATTTTTCTATTTAACTCTCTAAGTTCTTCTTCATCTTTTACATTTCCTTTTCTTATAAGGAATTCATTATTTTGTATTGGCTGAATTTCTAGATAATCATAGAAAGATGCTATTTCTTTTAATTCCCCATCTGTCTTTCCTTCTAAAACTGCCTTATATAATTGTCCTGCTTCACAAGCTGAACCAATTATTAAACCTTCTCTATACTCAGTTATTATACTTTTAGGAAGTCTTGGTCTTCTAGCAAAATAATCTAAGTGAGCCATAGAAACTAATTTATATAAATTCTTAATTCCAGTTTGATTTTTAGCTAATATTATTATGTGATGTAGAGGAAGTTTCTTTACATCTATATTTGATAAATACTTTTCATTTAGAGTTTTAACATCATGAATATCCATTTCTTCTTTCATCTTTTTGAAAGAAAACTTTAATATCTCCGCAGTAGCCTTTGCATCATCAACAGCTCTATGGTGATTTTCAAGGCTAATTCCTAAATGTTTAGCAACTAGATTTAACTTAACCTTTTTTAAATCTGGATAAAGATATCTAGCTAAAGGAACAGTATCCATTACAGGATTCTTTAAAGTTTTTCCCATATCCATTAAGTTCTTTTTTATAAAACCAACGTCAAAGGCAGCATTGTGGGCTACTAGTACAGAATCTCCTACAAATTCCATAAATTTAGGAAGCACTTCATCTATAGTAGGCTGTCCATTAACCATATTTTGAGTTATACTTGTAAGCTCTGTAATCTTATATGGAATATTTACCTTTGGATCAACAAAAGTACTAAAGGAATCAACTATTTCTCCATCCTTTAACTTAACAGCACCAATTTCTATAATCTTATCATTTTTACTTGAAAAACCTGTGGTTTCTATATCAAAAACCACATACTCATCATCAAAGGATTCCTCATGCCCATTAATAACTATAGGTGTTCCATTATCAGCTAAATATCCCTCTACCCCATAAATAACTTTTATGTTATTCTTTTTAGCAGCTATTTGAGCATCTGGAAAGGCCTGAACAACTCCATGGTCTGTTATGGCTACAGCCTTATGTCCAAACTTTGCTGCTCTCTCAACAATTTTACTTGCAGCAGTTACGGCATCCATTGAGCTCATAGTTGTATGCATATGAAGCTCTACTCTTTTTTCCTCTGCTGTATCCATACGCTCTATTTTTGTAAGCTTATTTATATCCCTAGCCATTATTACAACTTCCTTAGCATAAGGATCCATAGTAGCTTCCCCTCTTACTTTACAATAAAGACCTTTTTTAACATTTTCTAAAACATGTTCTTTATCCTTATCTCTTAAGAAGCATTTAACGGCTATAGAACTTGTATAGTCTGTTATGAAGAATGTAAGTATTATTCTACCTGTCTTAGTTTCAAAAATATCAGTTTTAAATACATCTCCTGAAATAGTAACAATTCCAGATCCCATATCTATACTGCTTATATCTATAGTATCTCCTTGAATATTTCTTCCCAGTATAGTATTTTCATTCTTAGGCTCATCTTTATAAGATTTTTTCTCATAACCACCTTTATTGCCACCATTAGATTTATGTTTATTATCACTAATTTCCTTTTTAACAGGCTTTTCTTGAGCAGCTTGAGCTTTCATAGTTTCTATAACTTTTTTAGCTATTTCTTTGTTTTCATTTAACTTTTCATCATTGTAATTCTTATTAGCTAAACTTTCATCATATTTAACTTCTACTAAAGAATTTATTCCAAAGAATGATTTTATATATCCCTTAATCTCTCTATCTATATGTTTTTTATTAACAAAAGTACATAAAAACTCAGAACCATTTTTTATAATTATTTTTTCTCCTTCAATTACTATAGGAGAATTAAGTAAAACTTCTTTTAAAACAGGATGTTTCTCTATAATTTTTTCACAAACATGATTCCAATGCTGATCTACTACCTGTTTTAAAGTTATATCAGAAATATCTATGTAATACATAATCTCTATATTTATTTCAAAACCTATAGCTTTTTTTATATATTGCTTAATTATTTTCTTTTGTTCTTCTGATAATTGATCTTTACTTTTTATTATGGTTCTTAAAGTATTGCTTTTCTTCAACAATTGAAACTTAGTTATTTCAAACTCTAAATCATTAAGATTATCATCTGATTTTATGGATCTGTTAATCTGTTTAACAAACTCGTTACTCAAAATCTAAGCCTCCTTTGAATTTTATTTTAATTTATCCCTATACGACATAAAGAAGGGATATTAATCCCTCCTTTAAATTATATTGTTTCTATTATCTTTATAAGCTCTTCAACTAAGTCTTCTTCTTTTACTTTTTTAATTATTTCACCTTTTCTAAAGATAAGACCTTCACCTTTACCTCCAGCTATCCCAATATCTGCCTCTCTTGCTTCTCCTGGTCCATTTACAACACAGCCCATTACTGCAACCTTTATATTTTTCTTGCAAGAACTTAGTCTTTGTTCTACTTCTTTAGCTATGTTTATTAAGTCTATTTGAGTTCTTCCACATGTAGGACATGATATAAACTCTATTCCTTCTTTTACATATCCAAAGTTTTTAAGAATTTCTTTACCTACTTTTATCTCTTCAACAGGATCTCCAGTTAAAGAAACTCTTATAGTATCACCTATTCCTTCTGCAAGTAAAGTTCCTATTCCTATAGCAGATTTTATTGTTCCTCTCCAAGGTGTACCAGCCTCAGTAACCCCTAAGTGAAGAGGATAATTTGTTTTTTGTGAAGCTATTCTATAACTTTCTATCATAGTTTCAACATTTGATGATTTCATTGAAATTACTATATCATGAAAATCTAACTCTTCTAATATTTTAACATGTTCTAATGCACTTTCAACTAGGGCATCTGGGGTAGGTTTTCCATATTTTGCTAAAAGTTCTTTTGATAATGACCCTGAGTTAACCCCTATTCTTATAGGAATGTTTTTTTCTTTACAAGCTTTTACTACAGCTTCTACCTTTTCTCTAGATCCAATATTTCCTGGATTTATTCTTATTGCAGAAACTCCATTTTCTATTGCTTTTAAAGCTAATCTATAATCAAAATGAATGTCTGCAACTAGTGGTATATTAATTTTTGCCACTATATCTTTTATAGCGCAAGCTGCATCCATATCTAAAACTGCACATCTAACAATATCACATCCAGCTTCTTGAAGCTCTCTTATTTGTTTAACTGTAGCTTCTACATCTTTTGTATCTGTATTGGTCATAGATTGAATGGAAACTCTAAAATCTCCTCCAACATATATGTTTCCAACCTTAACCTTTCTAGTTTCTTTTCTATTCACTATTAATTCCTCCAAATTTCTATAGTATCGGGAATATTATATCTTTTATAGTTACTAATACCATAAGTCCCATAAGGAGCATGAATCCAACGGTATTTACAGCTTCAATATATTTAGCAGGTATTTCTTTTCTAATTATCATTTGAATAAGCTCTATAAATATTCTTCCACCATCTAAAGCTGGGAATGGTAAAAGGTTAAATACTGCTAATTGAACACTTAAAAATGCCATAAACCATAAAAGAGTATTTGCTCCTGCTTTTGCTGCTTGCCCTGACATTTTAATTATTGTAACAGGACCTCCTACATCAGTTTTTAAATTTGCTTCTCCTGTAACAATAGTCTTTAATGCAATAAATGACTGAGATACAAGACTTCTTGTTTCATTAAATCCTTGCTTTATTCCTTGAAGCAAAGTAGGTTTTTCAACTAAAGCATAGCTTATTCCAACTTGATACATTCCACTCTCATTTAAAATCGGCTGTACTGTTTTTGTTAAGACATCATTGCCTCTTTTTATCTCTAATTCAACTGGATTTCCCTTAGCTAAAGCTAATCCCATTCTAAAATCATCAGTTGTATGAATTTTGTTTCCATCTATTTTTAGGAATTCATCTCCCTGTTCAATTCCTATTTCTTGTGCTGGTGAATTAGGTACTACACTTGCTACTTTATTTTCTGCAAAGCCAGAACTCATAGCTAGCCCAATAAATATTATAAGGGCTAATACATAATTCATAAATGCCCCTGCTCCCATAACAAGTATTCTTTGAATAGGAGTTTTTGCATTTAAGCTTCCTGAATCATCACTTTCATCTTCTTCACCAAGCATTTTAACAAATCCACCAAAAGGAAGGATTCTTAAGTTATATTCTGTTTCTCCAACTTTTACACCAAAAAGCTTTGGACCCATACCAATAGCAAATTCCTCAACATAAATCCCATTTAATTTAGCCACAATAAAATGTCCAAGCTCATGAACTAAGATTAAAGCACTAAATGCTAATAAAGCAAAAATTATATACACCCTTTTCCCTCCTAGTTATATTTTTCATATATATACTGTCTTACTTCTTTGTCTAAATTTATTACATTATGAAGAGTAACCTCTTTGTTGTAATCAAAAGTATTCATACACTCTTCTATTATCTCTGGTATTTGCAGATATGTTATCTTTTTATTTAGGAATAGTTCAACACATACTTCATTAGCCCCATTTAAAATTGTTGGCATAAGCTTTCCCTTTTCTCCTGCTTCATAAGCTAATTTTAAGCATTTAAATGTATCTAAATCCGGCTTTTCAAAAGTTAACTCTCTAATCTTAAATAAATCTAACTTTTCACTAATATTTCCTTGCCTATTTGGATAATTTAAAGCATATTGAATTGGTAATTTCATATCTGGTACACCTAATTGAGCTATAACTGCTCCATCAGTATATTGAACCATAGAATGTATTATTGATTGTGGATGAACTACAACCTCTATATCTTTATAAGGACAATCAAATAACCAATGAGCTTCTATAACTTCTAATCCCTTGTTCATTAGAGTTGATGAATCTATTGATATTTTTTGACCCATATTCCACTTTGGATGCTTAAGAGCTCTTTCTGGAGTTACTGATTTTAAATCTTCTATAGTAAACCCTCTAAAAGGCCCTCCAGAAGCAGTTAAAAGTATTTTATCAATTTTGTTATGAGCATTTCCTTGTAATGATTGGAATATAGCACTATGCTCTGAGTCTACTGGAAGTATTTTTACTCCATTTTCTTTAGCTTCTCTCATAACAAGTTCACCTGCTACTACTAAAGTTTCTTTATTTGCTAAAGCGATATCTTTTCCTTTTCTTATAGCTTCTACAGTTGGTTTTAATCCAATCATACCAACAACAGAAGTAACAACTATATCAATTTCATCTAAAGTAGCAACTTTAACTAAGCCTTCCATCCCATAGATAACTTCACACTTTAATCCTTGGCTTTTTACTAAATCTACAAGTTTTTTGTAAGACTCCTCGTGATTTATTGCAACGTATTTAGGTGAAAACTCTTTTATTATATCCATTGTTAATTCTATATTTCTATTAGCTGTTATACCAACTAATTCAAAATCTTCTTTATGAAATCTTAATACATCTAAAGTTTGAGTTCCTATAGAACCAGTTACCCCTAGTATAGATATTCTCTTCATATTCTTTCCTCCTAAGTTCTTCCTTAAACATAATAGACTAAAATTATCTACTTAGCCTATTATATTATTTTATATCATTATATCTCTAAATACAATAATATACATTTATTATGTTTTCTTTTAACAGAAAGTTATCTACTCATTGATAAATCTTTTTCTCTAAATTATATTTTTCTTTAAAACTATTCCCACCTTTATAAATATCTCTACATAATAAATATACTCAAGTTATTACTTAATATTCTATGAATAATCTTATATTTTTCTTTTTAAGTTAAATATATAATAAAATTTTTATGCCTACAAATAAATATAAATAAAATTTTTTATAAAAAAAATGCTTTAGAAAATCTAAAGCATTAAAATTTTAAGACAAGTGTTAAATAGAAGAATACTATTGTTCCAGCAAATAATATACTGTCAAATCTATCTAATATTCCACCATGTCCTGGTATTAAATTACTATAATCTTTTATTCCTGCGTATCTCTTTATTGATGAAGCAACTAAATCACCAAATTGACAGAATACTCCACATAATATACCTATTATAAAATAATGATATACAGGTATTAAAGAGAAACTATTAGATATTATTATACCAAATATTCCACAAGCTAATGTACTTCCTAATATTCCTCCTATAGAACCTTCTATAGTCTTCTTAGGACTAACCTTTGGACATAATTTGTGTTTACCAAAGAATCTACCTGAATAGTATGCAGCAGTATCACAAAGCCATGATGATAGGAATATTAACCAAACTAGGTATTGTCCACCTTCTTTGATGTTTACTAAATGTATGAAGCTAAAGAAAACTCCTACATATATAAATCCTAAAATAGTAACTGCAACATCTATAAATGTATATTCAATATTAAGTATAGGAACACAAAGTAATATAAATGTAGCTATTATTATTAAAAATGATAACATTTCAAAATTATTTGAAGTTAAGTAATATAATATTAATAATATATATCCCCCTATGGAAATAGGCTTTAATTTTGCTACTTTAACAGTTTTATAATATTCATATAATCCTGCAAAAGAAAGAGCAATAGTAAATAGCTTAAGCCAAATTCCACCTAGGAATATAAAAGCAATAAATGGAGCCATTATAAGTGCGCCTAGATATCTGCTATTAGATTTCACCCAAATCACCTCATTATTTATTTAATTCCACCAAATCTTCTATCTCTATTTTGATAATCAAAAATAGCTTTTCTTAAATCTTCACCATTAAAATCTGGCCAGTTTATTTGAGAATACCAAAATTCTGAGTATGCACATTGCCATAATAAGAAGTTGCTAAGTCTTTGTTCTCCACTTGGTCTTATTATAAGATCTGGATCTGGCATTCCTTTAGTATAAAGATAGTCATTAAACATATCTTCGTTTATATCATCTATACTTATTTTGCCCGCTTTAACATCTTCTATTACAGATTTTATACCTCTAACTATTTCATTTCTTCCACCATAATTTAATGCTAAGCTTAAAACTACTCCAGTGTTATCTTTAGTTTTTTCCATAGCCCAAAGTATAGCTTTTTTAGGTTCTTCTGGGAATCTTGATAAATCACCTATAGTTTGTACCCTTACTCCGTTTTGATGAAGTTCATCAATTTCATTTTTTATAAATTCAACAACTAACTTCATAAGAGCATTAACTTCATCTTCTGGTCTTTTCCAGTTTTCAGTAGAGAAAGCATATAAAGTTAAATATTTCACTCCTAATTTATCGCATTCTTTTACAATAGTTTTTATAGTCTTAACCCCAGCTCTATGTCCCATAGTTCTTGGAAGACCTCTTTTTTTTGCCCATCTTCCATTACCATCCATTATTATGGCAATATGCTTTGGCATTTTATCTTCAATTAGAACTATTTCTTCTGAATCTTCATTTCCTTTTTTACTAAAAAAATCTAACATAGAAGGTTCCTCCTTATAATTCAATTATAAAATAAAAAACCTGCTAAAGAGCAGGTTTTTTAAATTAAATTGACATAATCTCTTTTTCTTTAGCTGCCACTATAGTATCTATTTCTTTAACAAACTTATCTGTTACTTTTTGGATGTCATCTTCACCCTTTTTCATTTCATCTTCAGTTATAGTTCCTTCTTTTTTGAAGTTTTTAACTTTATCATTTGCATCTTTTCTTATAGATCTTATAGCAACCTTAGCTTGCTCTCCAACTTTTTTAACGTTCTTAACTAAATTTTTTCTAGTTTCTTCAGTTAATTCTGGAACTAAAAGTCTTATTATAGTACCATCATTGTTAGGGTTTATTCCTAAATCTGATTTTAAGATAGCTTTTTCTATTTCTTTAAGCATTGGTTTTTCCCAAGGTGTTATAACTAATAATCTTGGTTCTGGTGATGAAACATTAGCTACTTGATTTAAAGGACACATGCTTCCATAATACTCAACTTGAATTCTATCTAACATAGTTGGGTTAGCTCTTCCAGCTTTCATTGTAGCTAATTCTGAATTTAAAGAATTTATAGTTTTATTCATTTTTTCTTCTGATTTTTTTATAACGTCCTTAATCATTTAAAACTCCTCCTTATTTTTTGCTTACTATTGTTCCTATATTTTCTCCTAAAACAACTCTCTTAATGTTTTCAGGATTATCTAAAGCAAATACTAATATAGGGATGTTGTTGTCCATACAAAGTGATGTTGCAGTTGAATCCATTACTTGTAATCCTTGCTCAAGTACTTCTATATATGATAATTCATCATATTTTTTAGCATCATCGTATTTATGTGGATCTTTATCATAAACTCCATCAACCTTTTTAGCTAATAATATTACATCAGCTTCTATTTCAGCGGCTCTTAATGCTGCTGCTGTATCAGTTGAAAAATAAGGGTTTCCTGTTCCTGCTCCGAATATTACTACTCTACCTTTTTCTAAGTGCCTCATAGCTCTTCTTCTTATATATGGCTCTGCTATTTCCTTCATTTCTATAGCAGTTTGTACTCTAGTGTCTACCCCTAAAGATTCTAATGAATCTTGAAGTGCTAAAGCATTTATTGAAGTAGCTAGCATTCCCATATAGTCAGCAGTAGTTCTATCCATGCCTTCTCCACTTCTACCTCTCCATATGTTTCCGCCACCTACAACTGCGCCTACTTCTATTCCCATATCAACAAGCTCTTTTACAGCCTTTGCTATGTTCATTGCTATATTAAAATCTATTCCAAAACCATTTTCGCCTGCTAAAGCCTCACCTGATAACTTAAGCATAACTCTTTTGTATTTACAAGTTCCCATCTTAAACCTCCAAAACGCTGAATTCTCTATTTTTGTTAATTTTTTATATCTATATTCTAAAAAAAGAGAACACAATGTGTTCTCTTATGTTATTATTTTCCGCCCATTTTAGCTACTTCTTCAGCGAAGTTTTCTTCTTTCTTTTCGATTCCTTCTCCTCTTTCGAATCTTACGAACTTAGTTATAGTTATTGGAGAACCTACTTCTTTTGATTTTTCTTCTAATAATTTAGCGATTGATTTGTCGCCATCTTTTACCCAAGCTTGATCTAAAAGACAAACTTCTTTACAGTATTTTTTGATTCTTCCCATTACCATCTTATCAACGATGTGCTCTGGTTTACCTTCGTTAAGAGCTTGAGCTCTGTATATTTCTTTTTCTTTTTCTAAAGATTCTTGATCAACATCAGCTTCTGATAAGAATAGTGGGTTAGCAGCAGCTATTTGCATACAAACATCTTTAGCAACTTCAGCTAATACTGGTGATGAAGCTTCACATGCTAATTCAGCCATAACACCTATTCTTCCGCCACCGTGGATGTAGCTTTGAACTAATCCGCTTTCAACAGAAAATCTTTCGAATCTTCTTACGCTCATGTTTTCACCAATCTTAGCGATTAACTCAGTTAAAACTTCTTGAACAGTTTTGTCTCCGTCTAATTTTTCTGCTAATAATTCTTCTACAGTGTTTACATTTGAGTTAGCAACTAATTCTGCTACTCTTCCTGCAAATCCAACGAATTCTTCGTTTAAAGCAACGAAGTCAGTTTCACAGTTGATTTCAACTATTGAACCTTTTTTCATATCTTCTGATACGTAAGTTTTAACGATACCTTCAGCTGCTACTCTTCCAGCTTTTTTAGCTGCAGCTGCTAATCCTTTTTCTCTTAAAACTTCAACTGCTTTTTCCATATCTCCATTAGTTTCAGTTAGCGCTTTTTTACAATCCATCATTCCTGCGCCAGTTCTTTCTCTTAACTCTTTAACTGCTTTAGCTGTTATCATTGAAATTCCTCCTGACTATTTAATTAAAAGGTAAACGAAGCAGAGAGCTTCATCTACCTTTTCAGTATTTATCTTAATATTACTCTGCTAATTGCTCGCCTTGTCTTCCTTCGATTATAGCGTCTGCCATTTTACCAGCTATTAATTTAACTGCTCTTATAGCATCGTCATTTCCTGGAATTACGTAGTCAACTTCTTCTGGGTCACAGTTAGTATCAACTATAGCTACTACTGGAATTCCTAATATTTTAGCTTCTGCTATTGCATTCTTTTCTTTTCTTGGGTCAACAACGAACATAGCTCCTATGTTTGAAGCGTCTAATTCTTTGATTCCGCCTAAGTTTCTTTGTAATTTTTCTCTTTCAAGTTTTAACTTGATTACTTCTTTCTTAGGTAAAACGTCGAATGTTCCGTCTTGTTCCATTTCATCTAATTTGTTTAATCTGTTTATTCTTGTTTTTATAGTTGTGAAGTTAGTTAACATTCCTCCTAACCATCTGTGGTTAACGAAGTACATGTTTGATCTTTCAGCTTCTTCTTTAACAGCTTCTTGAGCTTGTTTTTTAGTTCCAACGAATATTACGTCTTTACCAGCTTCTGATACTTCTCTTATAAAGTTGTAAGCTTCTTCAGCTTTCTTTACAGTTTTTTGTAAATCGATTATGTATATACCGTTTCTTTCTGTAAAGATGTAAGGAGCCATTTTAGGGTTCCATCTTCTTGTTTGATGTCCGAAATGAACACCAGCTTCTAATAATTGTTTCATTGAAATTACTGACATTATTTTTTCCTCCTAGATTGGTTATTTCCTCCACTATCTTCTTTACTATAAGCACTACTTAAAGTAGCACCGGCTTATAGATTCGATAATGTGTGTATTTGTTACCTTTGATAGTATAACATAGGGTTATAAAAGTATCAACAAGATTTTTCAAAGTTTTTATAAAATAATATTATATCACTATTAAACTTTTTACCTAATTTGATTTTATCTTAAATTATCTATAAATATACTGAAAAATACTAATTAATTATAAAAAATTACTTATTTCTATTAAACCTCTTATAAAAGTTATAAATCATAGATTTTTTATATTTATTTAATTATTATTAGCTTGTTATATAAAAAAGAAGAAGATGCAAAAAAACACCTTCTTCAAATCTTATTTTATCTTTTTAAGTTCATCCATTAACTTTTCGTTTAATATTTTTATATGAGTACCTTTCATCCCAAGACTTCTTGATTCAATAACTCCTGCACTCTCAAATTTTCTAAGAGCATTTACTATAACTGATCTAGTTATTCCAACTTTATCAGCTATCTTAGAAGCTACTAATAATCCTTCATCTCCATTTAACTCACTAAAAATATGTTCTACAGCCTCTAATTCTGAGTAAGATAAAGTTCCAATAGCTAATTGAACCACCGCTTTTTTACGTGCTTCTTCTTCTATTTCACCTTGTCTAGCTCTTAAAAGCTCCATCCCAACTATTGTAGCACTATATTCTGCTAAAACTAGGTCATCATCATTAAATTCTTCCCCAAATCTAGCTAATAATAAAGTTCCTAATCTATCTCCATTACCAACTATAGGAACAATAGTTGATATTTTTTTAGAGATTAAACATTCTCCTACCCCTTCAAAAACACATATTCCTTTATTAGGTATGTTTGCAATTGTATCTTGAATGTTTATTAATTTATTATTGTAGTCTTCTGGGAATTTTCTATCAACAACAACTTTTTCTTTCATTATGTCACATTCAAATTTTTCAGAAAAAGAATAACCTAATATTCTACCTTTTCTTCCAACTAAATATACATTACACGACATAACATCACTTAATAATTGGCATATATCTCCAAAAGCTATAGCTTCAGTACCTGATTTTTGTAAAATCTTATTTAATCTTCTAGTTTTACTAAGTAGTGTCGACATTATATCCTCCTCGCACCATTTTACAAAAGATGTAAATTTCAGAATTTTTAAAATATTCTTATAATAAACTTATTATTTAAATATTAACATAGTAAATACTTCATTTCAACCAGTAATACTGGTGGAGATAAGGACTAAAAACTACTTTTCTGAGTTATTTTCATCATTATTTTTTTCAATTATTTTTTCATATTTACATTCTTTATCGCTACACTGTAAATATTCACCTTTACTCTTAGAGTATCTCTTAACCATATATGAACCACATTCTGGGCATTTTTCATTTGTTGGTTCATACCAACTTACGAAATTACACTCTGGATAATTACTACATCCATAGAATCTGTTTCCCTTTTTACTTCTCTTAACTAAAATCTTTCCTCCACATAATGGACAGTTTGCATCAACCTCTTCAACTATAGGTTTTGTATTTTGACACTCTGGATATCCAGGGCAAGCTAAGAAATCTCCAAATCTTCCATGCTTAATAACCATAAGTCTTCCACATTTATCACAAGGTACATCACTGACTTTATCTTCTATAATAACCTTAGATATCTCTTTTTCTGCCTTTTCTATATCTTCCTTTAATGGAGTAAAGAATTCATCTACTATATGAGTCCAACTTTCTTTTCCAGCTTCAACATTATCAAGTTTAACTTCCATTTCTGCAGTAAAGTCAGTATCAACTATCTGCTTAAAATAATTAGAAAGTATATCATTTACTATAAAGCCTAATTCTGTTGGTATAAGAATCTTTTTCTCTCTATCTACATATTTTCTACTTATTAATGTAGATATTGTTGGAACGTAAGTACTTGGTCTTCCAATACCTTTTTCCTCTAAAAGCTTAACAAAAGCAGCCTCTGAATACCTAGCAGGTGGTTGAGTAAAATGTTGTTTACCTTCAATTGATTCTTCTTTTAAAACTTCATTTTCTTCTAATTCAGGTAAAAGTACTGATTCTTCCTCTTCCCCTAATATATACTCATAAACTTTCATGAAACCATCAAATTTTATAGTGGATCCACTAGCTCTTAATGTATAATCTCCATTTTTAATTTCTAGGCTATTAGTATTTAATATACATGTAGCCATTTGGCTTGCTATGAATCTTTTCCATATTAAAGCATATAACTTATATTGATCATTACTTAAGTTTGCCTTAGCAATCTCTGGTGTTATTTCAACATATGTAGGTCTTATGGCTTCATGGGCATCTTGTATATTTTTCTTTCCTTTATATACTCTTGGTTCCTCTGGAACATACTCTTTTCCATATGTTTCATCTATAAAGTTAAGAGCTTTTTCTTGAGCTTCCTTTGAGATTCTAACAGAATCAGTTCTCATATAAGTTATTAAACCTACAGTTCCAAATTTCTTAACTTCAACCCCTTCATAAAGTTGTTGAGCTACTGACATTGTTTTCTTTGTCATAAAGTTAAGCTTTTTACTTGCCTCTTGTTGAAGAGTACTTGTAGTAAATGGAGCTAAAGGATTTTTATTCTTAGTTCCTTTTTTTATCTTGCTTACTATATATTCATTTTCTTTAAGTTCATCTATTATTTGATCTGCTTGTTCTTTATTTTTTATTTCTATCTTTTTCTTATTTTTAGTTGTTAACTTAACAGGGAAAGACTTCTTTCCTTTTTTAAGTTTAACATCAACAGTCCAATACTCTTCTGGATTGAACTTCTTTATTTCTTCTTCTCTATCACATATAAGTTTTAATGCTGCTGACTGAACCCTTCCAGCACTCAATCCCCATTTTACATTTCTCCATAGAAGTGGACTTATTTCATATCCAACCAATCTGTCTAACACTCTTCTTGCTTGCTGAGCATCTACTAAATTACAATTTATTTTTCTTGGATGCTTTATTGAATTTTTAACTGCATCCTTTGTTATTTCATTAAATTCTATTCTACAATTCTCGTTTTCATCTATCTTAAGCACATTAGCTAAGTGCCAAGATATAGCTTCCCCTTCTCTATCAGGGTCAGTTGCAAGGTATATCTTATCACTTTTTTTAGCTAACTTTCTAAGTTTGCTTAAAAGTTCACCTTTTCCTCTTATTGTTATATATTTAGGATTATATTCATTTTCTATATCAACGCCTAATTGGCTTTTTGGCAAATCTCTTACATGTCCCATGGAAGCTTCGACTACATAATTTTTACCTAAATATTTTTCTATTGTCTTGGCTTTAGCTGGTGACTCAACAATTACTAATTTTTGACCCATCGTAAACTCTGAATTAAATCCAGAGTGTTCACCCCCTCAAACTATCATATTATTTTTGTATAATAATCTCCTGGTATAACTTCTATTTTATTTTCAAATTGCAATTCACATAATAACTCATATATGATAGATGTGTCAATATTTGTTACTCTTATAATATCGTCTATATGTAGAATATTATTCTCTAATATGCTTAAAAGCAACTGGTTAATCTCTGAATTTTCCTCTTTTTTGCCATCTTTATTACATTTTCCTTCTTTTTTTATTTTAAAAGGTATTGAATTTAATAAATCACCTATATTAGTGAATATACCAGCTCCATCTTTTATAAGATTATTACAGCCCCTGCTTTGAGAAGAAAACACATCTCCAGGCACTGCAAAAACATCTTTTCCTTGATTTACAGCATAATTTGCAGTTATTAAAGATCCACTTTTTTCTCCAGCTTGAACCACTATAACAGCTTCAGATAATCCACTTATTATTCTATTCCTCTGAGGAAAATTATATCTAAGCGGTGGCGTATCAGGGAAAAATTCACTAATTATACATCCATTTTTAATTATTTTTTTATACAATTCTCTATTATAGACAGGATAATCTAAATTTATTCCACAACCAAAAACGGCAACATTATAAAAATTTTCTTCAACACACTTTTTATGTGCTTCAGTATCCACCCCAAAGGCTCCACCGCTTACTATTCCAACACCTGCTTTTCCTAGCCCTGAAGCTATAAGACTTGCACATCTTTTCCCATATGGATCACATTTTCTCGATCCAACAATGGCAACATTGGTATCTTCAGCTCTTTCTAAATCCCCCTTATAAAAAAGAATATAGGGAGGTTCATCTATATTTTTAAGTCTTTTAGGATAGTCTTTATCTAAATATGTTACTATTTTATAGTCTTTCTTATTTATATCATTAATTACCCTACTATTCAAATCAATGTTAATATCATTTTTAAATTTACTAGCGCATTTAATTCCAGTTTCCTCTATATCCTTTCTATGTATGTATATATTTTCTTCATTTCCTAATTGATTTAAAAGCTCTACTTTTATATTGTTTGAAATCTTTAAACTTCCAAGCCATATTTTATAATTTAAATCAACCTCTTTCATTTATATAACCTCTCCCTCTAAATTTTTTCTATAATTAAGAGCCTCATAAATATTGCTTTTTTTAATATCTTCACTGCCATCCATATCTGCTATGGTTCTAGATAATTTTATAATTCTATCTAAAGCCCTACTACTTAAAGAAAATCTTGTGTATATATTGTTTAAAACTTCATGACATTCTTCATCTAATCTTATTAAACTTTGAATATGACTATGTTTCATCTGAGAATTATAAGTTATTTCTAAATCTTTAAACCTAAATTTTTGTCTTTCTCTTGCTTCCTTAATTTTATTTCTTATATCCTCTAAATTTTCTTTTTTATTACTTGAATTAAGTTCATTATAAGAGGCATATCTAACAGAAGTAAAAATATCTATTCTATCTAGCATAGCCTTAGAAAGTCTATTTCTGTATTTAATCCGTTCATATTCACTACAAGTACATATTCTTCCTTCATAACCACTTAAGTAATTTCCACATGGACATGGGTTAAAAGCTCCTATAAGCATGACTTCTGCTGGATATGTTACACTTCCTACATTCCTAGATATGGTTATCTCTCCATTTTCCATAGGCTCTCTTAAACATTCTAAGGTTCTTCTATCAAACTCTAAAAGTTCATCTAAAAACAAAATACCATTATGAGCTAAGGTAACTTCTCCTACCCTTAAATCTCTTCCTCCACCTATTAAGGATACCCTTGTTGCAGTATGATGTGGATTTCTAAAGGGTCTTTCAATTTTTCCTTTAGTATTATTTAAAAGTCCTGAAACACTATATATCCTTGTTGTCTCTAATATTTCTTTTTTATTTAATTCTGGCAATAAAGATTTAACCCCCTTAGCAAGCATTGTTTTACCTGATCCTGGAGGTCCTTGCAATATAACATTATGATTTCCAGCTGCTGCAATTATCATAGCTCTCTTTGCACTTTCTTGACCACAAATCTCATTAAAAGAATTATCTTCCTTTAACTCACAAATTTCCTCTTCTCTTTTATAAGGTAGCACATCTCTATAAGTTAAAAATCCAACTACCTCTTTTAAATGAGAGAAGCCATATAAATTAATATTATCAACACAAGAACATTCTCTTAAATTATCCATTGGTATAATAAACTTATCATTGTTATTTTCAACCCCAGATATAACAGAGCACAAAGCTCCATTAACAGATCTAATATGGCCATCTAAAGATAATTCTCCTAAATAAACAGTATTCTCTAAAATCTCCCTTTGAATTTGACCACTCTCAATTAATATAGCTAAAGCTATAGGAAGATCAAATCCAGTTCCTACCTTTCTTAAATTACCTGGAGCTAAATTTACTGTTATTCTCCCTAAAGGAAATTCATAACCACTATTTAAAATAGCTGCTCTTACTCTCTCCTTAGCCTCTCTAACGGAAGTATCCGCTAAGCCTACCAAGGTAAAACTTGGCAACCCCTTACTTATATCAACCTCTATATTAACAATTACACCTTCTATTCCTATTAAAGTTGAACTTTTCAAACTTATAGACATACAAATCACCTTCTTTAAAAGATATACTTTTAAAAATCATACTAACCACAAAAAAATTTTTTAATCATTAAAATTTTAAAATGTTTAAACTTGTACTTAAGTGTTAAAAATTCAGTAGAGGTGATTTAAATGAAAAAATATAATAAATCTATAGGTTTCTACGGAGAGGATTTAAGCGCAAAATTCTTAAAAAAAGAGGGATATTCAATCTTAGAAAAAAACTTTAATTGTTCCTCTGGAGAAATTGATATTATAGCTATTAAAGATGAAATAATTTCTTTTATAGAAGTAAAAAGCAGGTTTTCTAACTCCTTTGGTAATCCAAAAGAATCAGTAACCTGCTCTAAACAAGGTAGAATAATAAATGCAGCAAAATACTATCTACATGTAAAAAAACTCTACAATTATTATATTAGATTTGATGTTATTGAAGTTAACTTTCATATTGATAGTTCAAAGTATGAATTAAACTTTTTAAAAGATGCTTTTAGGGTATAACTATAGAATATTCTTTAAAAAACTCATTCTATGAATTTCTGTAGGTCCTACTTCTTTTAAAGCATCTACATGAGTCTTGGTTCCATAACCAACATTTTTTTCAAAATCATATTGTGGATATTTTTTATGATATTCCTTCATAATATTATCTCTATAAACTTTTGCAATTATTGAAGCACAGGCTATACAAGCACTTTTTGTATCGCCTTTTATAACATGCTTATTTTCTCCATTAAAGTTTTTTATTAAATATCCATCTGAAAGGACTAAATCTGGCTTTATACTAAGTCCTTCACAAGCTTTTATGAATACATGATTATTACAGTATCCTATGCCTTTTTCATCTATTTCCTTGCTATCACACATTGAAATGGAGTAACTTAAGGCTTTTTCTTTTATGATCTCACTTAACTCTTCTCTTTTATGTTCTGATAATTTTTTTGAGTCATTTATGTAAAGAATTATATCATCTAAATCACTAGAATCTAATATTACCGCTGCTGAAACTATAGGACCTGCTAAAGGACCTCTTCCAACCTCATCAACTCCAGCTACATATTTATAATCACCAAAACTCTTATCAAAAAGATACATATTTTTAACTCTTTCCTCTTCTTTAATAAGATTATTTAGGTTCTTCTCTAATCTATTTCCTAAAGATGATACATTTTTTCTTTTATCCTCTTTTAATAAGTCAGCAAGTTCTTTTATTTGAGCTTTGTTATCTCTATTTACATCTAACTCTTTTACTAAATCACTTACTACTTTAAAAGAGTATGAATTTAAATTTTCTCTCATATCTTTTATTAAATTATCCATAATAAACCCTACTTCCTATTCTGGTTTTTCTAAAGATATTTTTCCTATTTTTCCGCCTCTAAATTCATCTAAAATTATTCCTGCAATTCTATTGTAATCTATTTGATTACCTGACATTATAGCTCCTCTTTTTCTAGCTATAGCATCTAAGTTATCTAATGGATTTTCATGAAGTTCTGTAAGTTTATATCTAGTCATTAATTCTTCTGGATTTGTTTCTTGAAGTCTTTCAACTAGTTTAAGAGCTAATTCTTCAGTATCCATTATTTCGTCTTTTATAGCTCCAGTAAATGCTAAATTTAATCCAACGATCTCATCCTCAAATTTAGGCCATAAAACTCCTGGTGTATCCATTAATTCTATACCTAACTTAGTTTTTATCCATTGTTTATTCTTAGTAACACCTGGTCTATCTCCAGTTTTAGCTATATTGTTTTTAGCCATTTTATTTATAAATGTTGATTTACCAACGTTAGGTATTCCAACAACCATAGCTCTAGTAGTGATTTTAGCTAAACCTTTAGCTTTTAATCTATCATGTTTATCTTTTAAAAGTTTTAAAAGAGCAGGTTTTATAGCATTTAGTCCTTCACCTTTTAAAGCGTTTACTTCTAAAACAATTGTTTCATCATTAGTTAAGCTATCTTTCCAAGCTTTAGTTACCTTAGGATCAGTTAAGTCACTCTTATTTAAAAGTATTACTCTAGGCTTACCAGCACATAGAGTGTCTATATCTGGATTTTTAGAAGATTTAGGTATTCTAGCATCTCTAATTTCTATAACAGCATCTACAAGCTTTAAATTGTTCTGTATTTCTCTTTTCGTTTTGACCATATGGCCAGGGAACCAGTTTATTGCCATAATAAATCACCCTTCCATTTTTTATTTTAGGTTATATTCAATATATTATCTTAAACAAATTAAATCAATATTGTTTAAAGTAAAATTCTAATATTTTTATACAAACAAAAAATGGGACTATTCACTAGTCCCAGTTTATGTTTAAATTATCTAGTTAACTCTTTAACTTTAGCAGCTTTACCTACTCTGTCTCTTAAGTAGAATAATTTAGCTCTTCTTACTTTACCTCTTCTTACAACATCAATCTTATCGATGATTGGAGCGTTTATTGGGAAAGTTCTTTCAACACCTACACCGTAAGCAACTCTTCTTACTGTGAAAGTTTCTCTTAATCCACCGTTTTGTTTTTTGATAACAGTTCCTTCGAATACTTGGATTCTTTCTCTGTTACCTTCTTTAATTCTAACGTGAACTTTTATAGTGTCACCTATGTTGAATTGAGTTAAATCTTCTCTGATTTGTTCTTTTTCGATTGCTCTTATGATTTCGTTCATTGTGCATTCCTCCTTGATATCTTCTAAAATTTTGACGTTCTTAACACACTCTGTGACAGAGGACCGCCGGTACTAGCACGAAGTTTATTCTATCATACTTGTATTCTTTAATCAATATATTTATTTTGATTTTAACAATTTTATGTCTTCTTTTGAAAGTTTAATTTTTTCAAACATATCTGGTCTTCTTTCCTTAGTTATAAGAAGTGATTGTTTTCTTCTCCACTTTCTTATATTTTCGTGATGACCTGACATAAGAACCTCTGGAACTTTCTCTCCTTCAAATTCAAAAGGTCTTGTGTATTGTGGATACTCTAAAGTCCCATCATAATAACTTTCATCTTGGAAACTCTCTTCACTTCCTAAAACACCAGGTACTAATCTAGATATGCTATCAATAACTGGAATACATGCCATTTCTCCACCTGTTAACACAAAATCTCCAAGAGAAATTTCTAAATCAAAATATTTATAAACTCTTTGATCTATACCTTCATAGTGCCCACAAACAAAAATAAGCTCTTCCTCTTTAGAAAGTTCCTTAGCCATTTCTTGATTGAAAGTTTTTCCTCTTGGTCCTAAAAATATAACCTTACCCTTATTTTTTTCTTTAACAGCCTTTATAGCATCTACAACTGGCTGAGGAGTCATAACCATTCCTGCTCCGCCACCATAAGGATAATCATCTACCTTCTTATGCTTATTTAAAGTATAATCTCTTATATTTACCGTCTCTATATGTAGAAAACCATTTTCCCTAGCTCTTCCTATTATGCTATGTTTAAATATATCAAACATCTCTGGGAACAATGTAAGAATATTAATCTTCATATTGCCACTCTCCAGAAGGTCTTATAGTAATTAATTTTTCATCCATATTAATATCTAAAACTATATCTTTTAATACTGGAACTAATACTTCCTTCTTTCCTTGAACCCAATAAACATCATTACTTGGAGTTTGGATTACATCTTTGATTTTTCCATACTCAAATCCCTCTGTATCAACAACAGTGCATCCAACTAAATCAACTATGAAATATTCATCTTCTTCAAGCTCTATAGCATCTTCACGTTCTATTTCTAAATAAGTTCTTTTTAGTTTTTCAGCTTCCTCTATTGAATTTATTCCTTCTAATTTAAGTATAACTTTATCCTTAAAGTATTTTACGCCCTCTACTTTAACCTTTTTCCCTTTTAAGATAACATATTCTAAATAGTCAAATCTTCTCATATCTTCAGTTAAAGGCATAACTTTCATTTCACCTCTTAAACCATGAGTGTTTATTATTTGACCAACTACTAATAAATCTTCCATTATTACACCCCTTTTCTGTATATAAAATAAGAGTTAGGTATTCCCCTAACTCTTTTTAAATGATTTCTACTACAACTTTTTTATTTTCTTTAATTGCAGCAGCTTTCACTACTGTTCTGATAGCTTTGGCAATTCTACCTTGCTTTCCAATAACTTTTCCCATATCTTCAGGTGATACCTTTAGTTCTAATATGATTGATTCCTCTCCTAAGACCTCATTTACATGAACATCCTCAGGTTTATCTACTAGTGACTTAGCAATTATTTCAACTAATTCCTTCATATTATTCCTACTTAAAAATAAGTAGATTCACCCCCTAGGAAAACTATTTTATACCAGCTTGGTTGAATAATTTTTTAACTATATCAGTTGGTTGTGCACCATTTCCTAACCACTTAGCAGCCTTTTCAGCGTCTATTTTAACTTCAGCTTCTGGCTTAGCGATTGGGTTGTAGTATCCTATTTCTTCGATGAATCTTCCGTCTCTTGGACTTCTTGAATCAGCAACAACTACTCTGTAGAAAGGAGCTTTGTGAGCACCCATTCTTCTTAATCTTATTTTAACTGCCATTACATTTTCACCTCCTTCAAAAGTGTGTTCAATTTATTTCATAAAAGGAAGTTTACTTAAAAATCCCTTTTTACTAGCATTTTTTTGGAATGATTTCATTTGCTTCATTTGCTTTTTCATCATTTCATAGCCTTTTAAGACTTTATTTACTTCTTGTACTGTTGTACCAGAACCTTTAGCTATTCTTCTCTTTCTTGAACCATTTCCTATTACTAAAGAAGGTTGTTTTCTTTCTTTAGCTGTCATTGATTGTATGATTGCTTTAACTGTAGCCATTTGTTTTTCTCCTTGAGAAAAATCAATACCTTCAAGTTCCTTTGTGTTAACACCTGGAATCATCTCTATCAATTTATTTATAGGTCCAAGCTTTTTCATTTGATCCATAGCTGATAAGTAGTCATCAAAGTTAAATTCTTGATTTAACATTTTTTCACTTAACTTACTTGCTTCATCTTGGTCAATAGCTTGCTGAGCTTTTTCTATTAAAGAAAGGACATCTCCCATTCCTAATATTCTTGAAGCCATTCTATCTGGATGGAATACTTCAATATCACTCATCTTTTCACCAACACCAACAAATTTAATTGGCTTGCCAGTAATGTCTCTTATGGAAAGAGCAGCACCACCTCTTGTATCACCATCTAACTTTGTTAATATTATTCCTGAAAGATCTAATGAGTTATTAAATGTCTCTGCTACATTAACAGCATCTTGACCTGTCATAGCATCAACTACTAATAATATTTCACTAGGATTTGAAACTTCTTTAACATCTTTTAACTCTTGCATTAAATCTTCATCTATATGAAGTCTACCAGCGGTATCTATTATAACAACGTTATTTCCATTGTCTTTTGCATGCTCTATTGCAGCTTTGGCAATATCTACAGCCTTAACCTTATCTCCCATTGAGAATACTGGTATATCTATTTGTTTTCCTACAACCTGTAATTGCTTTATGGCTGCGGGTCTATATATATCACAAGCCACAAGTAATGGCTTTTTGTTTTTCTTTCTTAAGTGCAATGCAAGTTTTCCAGCCATAGTTGTTTTACCTGCACCTTGAAGACCTACTAACATGAACACTGTTGGTCCATTGTCTGAGTATTTTAATTTACTCTCAGTCTCTCCCATAAGAGTTGTTAATTCGTCATTAACTATTTTAATAACCTGTTGACCTGGAGTTAAACTATTTAATACTTCCTCACCAACACATTTATCTTTAACATTTGATATAAACTTTTTTACCACCTTGAAGTTAACATCTGCCTCTAAAAGCGCAAGCTTTACTTCTCTCATGGCTTCTTTTATATCTTTTTCTGTTAGCTTACCTTTACCCTTTAATTTTTTAAGCGTGTCTTGTAATTTAGACGCTAATCCATCAAAAGCCATGCTTAACCCTCCTAAGCGTTTATAATTTCCTCTAATTTCTCATCTATATATTTTTTTATATCTTCATCTAAATTAGAGTTCTTATTTAATTCTGCCATAAGCTCTTCTTTAATTCTATACCTTTTATCAATTTTTTTTGATAATTTAAGTTTTTCATCATAAGAATGAAGTTGCTTACAACATCTTTTGATTAAATCATAAATTGCTTGCCTACTGGTTTTATTAATTTCAGCAATCTCTGCTAGTGACAAATCTTCATTGTAATAAAGGGTCATAACATTAAACTGCTTTTCCGTAAGCAATGTTCCATAGTAATCTATTAACATTGATATTTCAAATCTATTTTCCATATAACCACCTTGCTCACGAATAAGATAATAACAAATAATTTTATAAGTGTCAAGTATTTTCACTTAACACTTATTTTTTTGATAATTATGCTTAAAAACCTGATGATTACTTATATAAAATACTATCTATTAATTTATGATCAATAATTTTTTTAATATTTTTTTATTTTTTTCTTATAATAATGCCTCTGCAAATTCCTTAGCATTGAATTTTTGTAAGTCCTCTACACCTTCTCCAACACCAATATATTTAACTGGTATATTTAAAGTATTTTTTATTGATATAACAACTCCACCCTTAGCTGTTCCATCTAACTTAGTTAATATTATTCCATCAATAGGACAAGCCTCCATAAATTGTTTTGCTTGTATAACTGCATTTTGACCTGTTGTACCATCTAATACTAGAAGAGTTTCTTTTTTTCTATCTCCTAATTCTCTATCTATTATTCTATTTATTTTAGCTAACTCATCCATAAGATTTTTCTTGTTATGAAGTCTCCCAGCAGTATCACATATTAATAAATCTACATCCCTAGCTTTAGCAGCCTGTACGGCATCAAAAACTACTGCCGCCGGATCTGACCCTTCTTGATGCTTAACTATATCTACATTAGCTCTTTGACTCCATATATCTAATTGATCTATGGCAGCTGCTCTAAAGGTATCCGCAGCGGCTAATAGAACTTTTTTACCATTATTTTTATTTCTAGCTGCTATCTTACCTATTGAAGTAGTCTTACCTACTCCGTTAACCCCTATTATAAGCATAACTTTCTTTTCGTTATCCTCTTCTTCCTCTTCAGAGTCTCCTTCTAACATCATTTCTGCAATAACTTCTTTTAAGGCTGGTTTAACCATTTCAACATCATTTATTTTTTCTTTTCTTATTTTAGCTTTTAATCTATCAATTATTTCAACAGTAGTATCCATTCCTATATCTGACATTATAAGTGCTTCTTCAAGCTCCTCATACATATCGTCGTCTATAGTTACAGCTAAATTTAAAGCCTCATTTATTTTATCTGTTAAGTTATCTCTTGTTTTTGTTAATCCAGTTTTTAATTTATCAAATAATTTTCCAAACATTTTTTGTCCTCCTCTATTTCTCCAAGTCTACTGAAACAATTTTAGATATACCTTTCTCTTCCATAGTAACTCCATACATAACATCAGCAGCTTCCATAGTACCTTTTCTATGCGTTATTACTATAAACTGAGTATTATCTCTAAACTTACTTAAAAACTCTGCATATCTTCTTACATTGGCATCATCTAAAGCAGCCTCAATTTCATCTAATATACAGAATGGTGTAGGTTTCATCTTTAATATGGAGAATAATAAGGCTATAGCAGATAAAACCTTCTCTCCTCCAGACATAAGATTAATATTTTGAAGCTTCTTTCCTGGTGGTTGAACATTTATATCTATATTTCCTGTAAGTTCGTCACCCTCACCTAAAACAAGTTTTGCACTACCGCCTTTAAATAATTCTTTAAAGGTTTCATCAAATAGCTTATTTAAGATATTAAAATTTTGTCTAAAGACTACTCTCATCTTAGATGTCATTTCTTCTATAACATTTAAAAGTTCTTCCTTAGCCTTTTCTAAATCATCTCTTTCTGTTGTCATAAAATTATACTTCTCAGATATTTCTTTAAATTCTTCAATAGCATTTACATTTACATTTCCTAAACCAGTTATTCTAGCTTTAAGAGTTGATATTCTTGACTTATGAGAATTCATATCTTCAATAGGCTTAAATCTATTTTTCTCTTCTTCAAAACTTGTATTAAATTCTTCTAGAAGTCTTTTGTTTAAGATATTTTTTTCATTTTCTTGTTTTGTATAAGTTATATCATTTTTATGAACTTCTTCTTCCTTTTTAGCTATTTCAACTGAAAGAACTTCTAAGATATTCTCAGCAGAGCTTATGGTCTCTTTTAACTTACCTTTTTTAAGTTCAAAGGATTTAAAGTTCTCTTCAAGAGTAATTATATTTACTTCCTCTTCTTTTATGAACTTTTCACATAAAACTATTTCTTTTTTACTTTCTTCCTTATTAGCTTTTATCTCTTCTAAGTACTTAGTAATATTTATAAGTTTATTTTCCACTTCTTCTATAGAAGAATTTATTCTATTAGCTTCCTTTTCTCTTCCCTCAATAACTTCTTGAAGCTTAGCTTTATTTATTTTCATATTAGTTAGCTTATCTTTATATTTAGAAAGAGTTTTTGAAAGTTCTTCACGTTTCTTATCTAATTCTTTTACCTTTTCTGAATTAGTTACTTCTTTGTTTTCAAATTGACTAATCTTTTCATTAACAATTTCAATTTCTTTAACTATCTTAATCTTTCTTGAATCAATATCCTTAAGCTCTAACTCTAAAGATTTTATAGAATTTTTTATTTTAAAAGTTTCATCATTAACATTTTTAATCTTGTTATTTAAGTCTGCTAACTCTAAATTCTTTTCATATATTTTGTCTATAATTTCTTGTTTTTTTATGCTTAACTCTTCTTGATCTCTATTTAACTTTTCCAATTCTTTAGTTAGTATGTGCTCTTCATTTTTTACCCTAACTAATTCATCCTCTAAAGCTTTAACTTCATTTTTTCTAGACATTATACCTGTGTTTTTTTGATAAAGACTACCACCTGTAAGTGCTCCACCTGCATTTACAACCTCACCAGATAAGGTAACAATCTTATGTCTATAATTGAGCATTTTAGCAATTTTTATGGCATTATCTATATTATCACATATTATAGTTTTACCTAATACATAATTTATAACATTATTATAAACCTCTTTAAAGTTTACTAAATCTGAAGCTATTCCTAAGAATCCTTCACTTTCAACTATGTTTTTGCTAAGTTCTAACTTCTTACCCCTTATTATTGATAATGGTAAGAATGTAGCTCTTCCTAACTTATTTTCTCTAAGATGATTAATAAGAATTTTTGCAACTTCCTCATCTTCAGTTATAATATTAGAAATACTTCCACCTAAGGCTACTTCAATGGCAGTTTCATATCCAGCCTTAGTTTCCACAACCTCTCCTAAAACTTTGCATTTGTTTTTATTTATTTTTACACGTCCAGCATCTACACTAGCCATTATTTTCTTTACTGAAAGGTTGTATCCTTCATATTGATTTTCTAATTTTTTTAGCATTTCTTTATTAGCTTCAACCTTATTTACCTTTGATAAAATTTGATTAAGTTTACTTTGAGTTTCCTTAATTAACTTTAAGCCTTCTCTAAACTCTTCTTCTTTTTCCCTTAATTCTCTTTCTTTATCTTTCTTTTCTTCTTCTATAATTTGAAGCTCTTTTTGAAGATTTAAATTAGTTGCTAAATTAATTTTTAATGAATTATCATAATTTACTTGTTTGCTTTTTGATGAATCAAGTTTTTCATTTATATTACTCAATTCACTTTCTAGCATTGTCATTTTATTTTTAGATAAAGAAACCTTTTTTAAAAGTTCTAATTCCTCATCCTTTATCTTTTTAATTTCTTTTTCCTTAGAAATAAATTTTAAGTTAAGTTCATTAACTTCTTTTTCTAAGGTATTAATTTCTTCTAATTCTTTTTCAAACTTACTTTTATTTGAATTAAAATCCTTCTCTATAGAGTTTTTTTCCTTCATTAAGACATTTAATTTCTTCTTATTTTCTTCTAACTCTTCTTTGTTTTTAAGAATTAATTCATCTATATTTTTAATTCTTTCATTTAAAAGATTTACTTTTCCTAAGCTTTTATTTATTTCTTCCTTTTTAACAAAATACTCTTCTTGCTTTTTAGAATGGCTGCCTTCTAAAGAGTCTAACTCTTCCTTTAAAGCAAACATTTTCTCTCTTTCTTCTTTATACTTTTCTTTTTGCTTATCATTAAATGCTATTAAATCTTTTATCTTTTCTTTTTGCTTTAATATAACCCCATCAATATTATGTAATTCACTCATAATAGATGATATTTCTTTGTGCTTTAATTCATTTGAAAGCTCTAAATATCTTAAAGCTTTATTTTTTTCCTCTTCTAAAGGACCTAATCTTTCTTCATAAGTAAAAATTATATCATTTATTCTAACTAAGTTTTCTTCCGTATTCTTTAACTTTTTCTCAGCTTCACCTTTTCTAGATTTAAACTTTACAATACCTGCAGCTTCCTCTAGAATAGCTCTTCTATCTTCCGGCTTACCACTTAGAATACTATCTATTTTACCTTGACCAATAAGCGAATACCCTTCTTTTCCTATTCCTGTATCCATAAATAGGTTTACAACATCTTTTAATCTACAAGGAGAATTATTTATTAAATATTCGCTTTCTCCAGAACGGAATAATTTTCTAGTAACTTTTACATCTAAATAATCTAAAGGGAGTTCCCCTAAAGAATTGTCTAAAGTTAAAGAAACCTGTGCATATCCTATAGGCTTTCTATATTCTGTACCAGTAAAGATTACATCTTCCATCTTAGCTCCTCTTAAGGTTTTAGCACTTTGCTCCCCTAAAACCCATCTTACGCTATCTGATACATTACTTTTTCCACTTCCATTAGGCCCAACTATAGCTGTTATTCCTTTTTTAAAATTTAATTCTGTTTTATCAGCAAATGATTTAAATCCCCTTATTTCAAGAGATTTTAAAAACATATATTCACTCCTATCCTTACATAAACATAATCGGTAATAAAGTTGCTAAAAAGCATATTACAACAAAAATAATAGTAATTTTTATAACCCTGTCTCTCGTAGTTTTTCTCACTGTACTTCACTCCTCATGGTATAAGTTTATATTATGCCAATTAAAATATCAATAAAAAAAGCCTCAGAGATCAACTCCAAGGCATATAATAACTATAAATCTATTTTATATACTTTCGATTCTACTTCTATATTTATTTTATCTACTTCCATAGAATTATCTACTTTAACCTTCAAATTACAATTTTGTGCCTTGTCTTTAAGTTCATTGAAGTATCTCTTTTTATCAGCATAAAGCTTAGAAACTGATTTATTGCTAATTCTTATAGTTACCTCTCCACTTTTATCCTTTAAGATATTATATATATTTTCATTTATAATACTACTCTCTACTAATTCCCTAAAAGCAGGATGGAAAGGCCCATCTACAATATCCTTACCTAAAGCTATATTATCTGTAGGCTGCAAACCAATTCTTATAACCTGTATATTATTTTCTTTATACATATTATAAAGTTTAGCACTTATATACACAGCCTCTTCTAGAGTATATGGTTTATAAGTTCCCTCTAAGTACATATCCTCCATAGGAGTATTTTTCACTGTAAGAGCAGGATATATTCTACATATATCAGGTTTCATCTTTATAGACTCTCTTGTTGTTTCTATATCCTTCTCAAAAGTGTCCTCAGGAAGTCCTACCATTATTTGATGACCTAAAGTAAAGCCATATTCTTTAATTAACTTAGAAGCTTTTAGAACCTCATCATAACCATGACCTCTACCTGATTTATGCAACACTTCCTTATCTAAAGACTGAACTCCAAGTTCTATTATATCAACTTTATAACTTTTTAAATGATCTAAAATAAACTCATCAATATAATCTGGTCTAGTAGACAACCTTATATAGTCTATAATTTTTTTATCCTTATATTCTTTTGCAACAGCTAATAGTTCTCTTTGCTTATTTATATCAATAGCAGTAAAAGTTCCTCCAAAGAAAGAAACCTCTAATATTCTATCTCCTTCACCAATTGTTTCTATATATTCTTCAATTGTCTTTCTTACAAAATCACTATTAACCTTATTTTCTTGCTTGTACTTTGGCCCTAATATAATCTCTTTATTTTCTCCAGTTATTTTCCCTTGATTACAAAACACGCAATCATGTGGACATCCTTCATGAGGAACAAAAATTGGGATTATATAGTGTCTTTTTCCCATTTAATTTCACCTAACCTTTGCAGTGCTGCTTTAGCTGCATTTTGTTCTGATTCTTTTTTACTAAATCCAACACCTTGACCCATAATCTCATTATTAATTAAAAGGTCTGTAAAGAATTTTCTTCTGTGAGGTGGTCCTTCATGCTTAACTAAATTATAAACAATATTAACTTCCCCATTTTTTTGAAGAACTTCTTGTAATCTAGTTTTAAAGTCTAAGATTATTTCTTCATTTATAGCCTTATCTATAACATCTTTAAAGTTTCTTAAAATAAAGTCATTTGCAACTTCAATTCCTTTATCTAAATAAACTGCAGCAATTACTGCTTCTAATGCATCAGCTTGTATTGAAGTTCTTTCTCTTCCTCCAGTTAGTTCCTCACCTTTACTCATTCTTATATACTTACCAAGTGATAGATTTTTTGAAACTTTATGTAAAGAATTTTCACAAACTACTAAAGCTCTTATTTTTGTTAATTCACCTTCAGATTTATCTTTGTAATTATTAAATAAATATTTTGTAACACAAAGCTGTAAAACTGAATCTCCTAAAAATTCTAATCTTTCATTATATTTTACATCTTTAAATTGATTTGCATATGAACTATGCGTTAATGCTGTTATAAGCACTCCTTTGTTTTCAAACTCAATTCCTATAAGTTTTTCAACTTCTATTAAATTTATATCTTTCACCTTAAAATTCATCTCCTTAAGGTTTATTCTTCAAGTTGTTTGTGAAACAACTTCAAGAATAAACTTAAATTAAAAATCCCGCTTATTGCGGGACTTTATTACTTCTCTGTATGTTCTGTGATGTATTCTACTACATCTCCTACTGTTTTGAAGCCCTCAGCATCTTCATCTGGGATTTCCATCTCTAACTCTTCTTCAAGAGCCATTATTAATTCAACTATATCAAGAGAATCCGCACCTAAGTCATCTATAAATGTTGATTCCATAGTTATTTCATCTTCGTTTACGCTTAATTTATCAGCAATAATTTCTTTTAATTTATCAAACATTCAATTCACCTCCTAAGTTAATCTAATAAAATATTATTATATATAAAATGCATAGTCAATACGCATTACGTAATTTTTAAATATTTTTTTGATTATCAAAGCTTTTTTTAGTGATTTCTTCACTTAATTTCCCAATTAGGTCATTTTCATGGAACTTTCTTGCCTGTCTTATTGCATTTTTAAAAGCTTTTGCATCAGAACTACCATGTGCTTTTACACATATTCCCTTTACACCTAAAAATGGTGCTCCACCATATTCTTTATAATCCATTTTTTTCTTAAGGTTCATTAAAGCTGGCGCTAAGAATGGTACTCCTAATTTAGCTAAAAATGATGATTTAACTTCTGATTTGATCATACTTAATATTGTAGAAGCTACACCTTCATACATCTTTAAAACAGTATTTCCAACAAATCCATCACAAACTAAGACATCCACATCTCCTGTTGAAACTTCTCTTGGTTCAACATTTCCAATAAAGTTAATATCTTTTTCTTCCTTTAGAAGCTTATAAGTAGCCTTTGTAAGGTCATTACCCTTTTCTTCTTCTTCTCCAATATTAACTAATCCTACCTTAGGGTTATTAACATCCATAACAGATTTAAAGTAAACCTCACCCATTTTAGCAAATTGAACTAAATAAGAAGGTTTAGAATCAACGTTAGCTCCTGCATCGATTATCATAAAAGGACCATTTTTACCTGGCATAACTGGTGCTAAAGCTGGTCTTTCAACCCCTTTTATTCTTCCTACAATAAGTGTACATCCTGTTAAAAATGCACCTGTGCTTCCAGCTGATATAACTGCTTCACACTGATTATCCTTAACAAGTCTAAGAGCTTTAACAAGACTTGAGTCTTTTTTCTTTTTAACAGCCATAGCAGGATGCTCATTAGTACTTATTACTTCTTTAGCATCTATAAAAACAACTCTTTCTTTGTCATATTTAAACTTAGAAAAAGCCTCTTTTAAAAGATCTTCTGGTCCAGTTATATATATTTCTATATCCTTAAATTCTTCTAATGCCTGAACACAACCTTCAACTACTGCACTTGGGGAATGATCTCCGCCCATTCCATCTACAGCAACTCTCATGAGTTTCACCCCTTTTTTTTCCTATATATAAAGAAAAGAAAGTCATAAGACTTTCTTTTATTCTTCAACTGATACTACTTCTTTACCTTTGTAGTGTCCGCAGTTTTTACATACTCTATGAGCCATTTTCATTTCATGACATTGTGGGCATTCTACGATACCTGGTAAGCTTGCCTTGAAAGTTTGAGCTCTTCTTGAATCTCTTTTTGCTCTGAACGTTTTTCTAGCTGGATTTCCCATTGTTACACCTCCTTATTACTTAAACAAGTCCATTAGCTTTGCCATTCTTAAGTCAATTTCTTCATTGTCACATTGGCATGTTTCTTTATTTAAATCAATACCACATTTTTGACAAAGCCCTTTGCAGTCTATGCTGCAAAGTCTTTTTATAGGTAAGGTTGAAATTACGTTTTCTACTACCGCTTCAGCAACATCTAATTCGTCGCCTTCTACATAAGCAATAGAATCATCTTCTTGATTTGAATTATTTGTAAATTTCTCATCCATATCTATTGATACTTCATAAGAGAAATTAGTTAAGCATCTTGAACACTTCATCTGAAGTTCTCCAGTAATGTTACCTACTAACTCTATAAAAGACTCATTAGATATAACTTCACCAGTAAAATGTAGAGGCTTTATAACCTTCATATTTTCGCCTTCAAATTCGAAGCTTTTTAAATCCAGAACAAAATCTAAAGATTTTCTTCTTTCTCTTTTTGAGCATATTTCTGAAAAAATTAATTTCATAATCATCGTAGTTAAATAACTACTTTCACGCTCCTTAACATAAGATATGCATTGTTTATTCCTAAACAACACATATCTTATTATATTAACTAGCTATTTAAAAGTCAAGTATTTTATAATTATTTACTTATAATACTTACTGTATCTTGTGCTATCATTAATTCTTCGTTAGTTGGAACTACGAAAAGTTTGATTCTTGAACCCTCTTTGCTTATTTCAGCAACTTTAGCTCTTATATTGTTTCTTTCTTCATCTAACTCAATTCCTAAGAATTCTAAATCTCTACAGATAGCTCCTCTTTCTATGATTGAGTTTTCTCCAACACCAGCAGTAAATACTATTACGTCACATCCATTCATCTCTGCAATGTATGCTCCTATATATTTCTTAACTGAGTTTCTGAATAAATCTAAAGCTATTTGAGCTTCTTTGCTTCCTTTGTCAGCAGCTGCTTCAACATCTCTAAAGTCACTGCTTACTCCTGAAACTCCAAATATTCCTGATTTTTTGTTCATTAAAGTATTTACTTCTTGTGAAGTATATCCTAATTCATCTATTAAGTATGTAACTACAGCTGGGTCTATATTTCCACATCTAGTTCCCATTACTAAACCTTCAAGTGGTGTGAATCCCATAGTAGTATCTACACATTTACCATTTTTTATAGCTGCTATACTTGCACCATTTCCTAAGTGACAAGTGATTATTTTTAAATCTTCTATGTTTTTACCCATAGCTTCTGCTATTTTAGCTGAAACATATTTATGAGAAGTTCCGTGGAAACCATATTTTCTTATGTGTTCTTTTTCATATAATTCATATGGTAATGCATATACGAATGCTTTTTCTGGCATTGTTTGATGGAATGCTGTATCAAATACAACAACCATAGGAACATTTGGCATTAATGCTTTACAAGCATTTATTCCTATTATATTTGCAGGATTATGAAGTGGAGCTAATTTAGCACACTCTTCTAAATCTTTCATAACTTCCTCTGTAACTAATGCAGATTCAGCATATTTTTCTCCACCATGAACAACTCTGTGTCCTATAGCATTTATTTCATCTAATGATTTTATAACACCATGTTTTTCATCTATTAAAGCTCCTAGAACTAATCTAATAGCATCTTGATGATCTTTCATTGGCTCTACGATTTCATATTTATCTTTACCTTCACTCTTTTGAGTTAAGTTTGCGCCTTCTAATCCTATTCTTTCTACTAATCCAGTTGCTAAAGCATTTTCAGTATCCATATCTATTAATTGATATTTTAATGATGAGCTTCCGCAATTTATAACTAATACGTTCATTATAAACTCCTCCTGTTAAACTTATAATGTAAAATTAATAAGCTTAATTCATTTTAATTTTATCCATCTATATAAAATTCTAATCAATTACTATTTAGTTGCTTGTGCTTGAACAGCAGTTATTGCAACAACGTTAACTATATCCTCTGAACTACATCCTCTTGAAAGGTCGTTTATTGGTTTAGCGAAACCTTGACAAACTGGTCCAATAGCTTCTGCATTAGCAAATCTTTGAACTAATTTATATCCTATATTTCCAGCTTGTAAATCTGGGAATACTAAAACATTAGCATTTCCTGCTACTTTACTATTTGGAGCTTTTTGTGAAGCAACTTTTCCAACTATAGCAGCATCTAATTGTAATTCACCATCTATATCTAAATCTGGTCTTAATTCTTTAGCTTTTTCTGTTGCTACTCTTACCTTTGTTACTAAATCATGATCAGCACTTCCCATTGTTGAGAATGAAAGCATTGCAACCTTTGGATCCATTTTGCAAAGATTTTTAGCAGTATCAGCAGTAGCTATAGCTATAGCAGCTAATTGGTCTGCATTTGGATTTGGATTAACAGCACAGTCTGAGAATAATAACATTCCACCTTCTCCATATTGTGAACCTGGTACCATCATTATGAAGAAACTTGATACTACAGATACTCCTGGAGCAGTTTTTATTATTTGAAGGCCTGGTCTTAAAAGGTCACCAGTTGTGTGTACAGCACCTGATACCATTCCGTCTGCATCACCCATTTTTACCATCATTGTTCCGAAGTATAAAGGATCTCTTACGATTTTCCCAGCTTTTTCAACTGTCATTCCTTTAGCTTTTCTTAATTCATAAAATTCGTTTATATAAGTGTCTAATTTATCTGAAGTTTCAGGATCAACTATGTTTACTCCCTCTAAATTTACGCCTAAAGCTTCAGCTTTTTCTCTTATTACTTGTTCTGAACCTACTAAGTAAACGTCAGCAAGTCCTTCTTCTTTTATTCTTTGTGAAGCGACAAGAGTTCTCTCTTCATCACCTTCTGGAAGTACTATTTTTTTTCTATTATTTTTAGCACTTTCCCATATTTGTTTCATAAGTTCCATGTTCATTTCTCCTTTCAAGTCAAAGCAGATGTTATGTGTTATCACACACAATACTAATAATACTATACTCCTATACTAATATATTTTTCAACAGATAACAAACAAAAAAACGGTATCATAATATTGTTTTTATATTTAAAATTATCTGAATTTTCTAATAAATATATACACTTTATTATTTTTATATATTAGGTTATTATAGTTTTATCAAAATAGGAAAAAGTGGTGATTTAAATGAATATAACTGGCATAATAACTGAATATAACCCTTTTCATCTAGGTCATGAACTTCATCTAAAAAGTTCAAAAGAGATTACAAATTGCGATGGAGTTATTTGTGTTATGAGTGGAAACTTTGTGCAAAGAGGTTTGCCTGCTTTAACGGACAAATGGACTAGAACAAAAATGGCCTTAGAAGCTGGAGTTGATTTAGTTGTAGAACTTCCAACCCTTTTTGCAACTTCTTCAGCAGAATTTTTTGCCTTTGGTGCAGTATCTTTGCTTAATTCTTTAAATGTAGTTAATAATATTTGTTTTGGGTCAGAATGTGGAGATATAGATTTAATCAAAAAACTTAGTGAAATTATTATCAATGAACCTCCTCTATTTAAAGAATATTTAAAGGATTATTTAAAGGAAGGACTTCCCTTTCCTAAAGCTAGAAGTAAAGCTTTAATGAAGTACTTAGATGATAATAATTATAAAATTGATTTTTCATACTTAGAAAAAGTTCTAAACTCTTCTAATAATATATTAGCCATTGAATATTGTAAAAGCCTTTATAAGCTTCAAAGTTCTATAAAACCTTTTACTATACAAAGATTAGGAGCAGATTACAATGATGAAAAACTTTCAAAAAATGAAATAGCCTCTGCTTCTGCCATAAGAAAAAGTATTTATACTTCAAATATAGAAGAAAGTCTTGATTTTATGCCTGAGTATAGCTATAACTTATTAAAAAATACTTCATTTAGTGATTTAGACAAAATGTTTGACTTAGTAAAATACGCTATAGTAAGCAATCCTAATGTATTAAAAGAAATACCAGAGGCTTCTGAAGGAATAGATAATAAGATAATTCAAAACATAGGAAAAGCTAATTCTTTAGATGAATTAATAAACCTTTGTAAAAGTAAGCGTTATTCATACACTAGATTAAACAGAATTTTATGTCACGTACTATTAAATGTAAATAAAGATCTTCTTTCTCTTAGAAAATCTTCTCCTAATTATGTAAGAATCTTAGGATTTAATAATAAAGGAAGGGAAATTTTAAAAGAGATTAAGAAAAATTCTGAAATAAACATCGTTAATAAATTATCAAAAGCTAAATCAGATTCTTTGTTAGAATTTGACATAAAAGCCACTAATATTTATAGCTTTCTAAATCCATCAGTTAAAATTAACAGTGATTATTTAATTAGTCCTATTATTTTTAGATAACAATAATATTATTATATGTACTTAAATATAAATACTATATATGATTTCGTAAAAGGAGGAAACCATGTATAGTATTTTATTTTTACTTATAATAATACTAAGTATAATTTTAATAAAATTATTAAAAATAAAAGGCAATATTATTTTTTCTTTATTTTTAACCCTAACAGTAATTTACTTTATAGTAAATCCTAAACTTTCCATGGAAGCATCCTTAGCTGGTGCAAAGTTATTTTTTTACTCTGTGCTTCCAACTATGTTTCCATTCATGGTTATATGTAACATGATAATTAATTTAGATGGAATAAAACTATATTCAAAGATCTTAGGTCCTATTCTATGTAAGCCCTTAGGATTAAGTTATCCTTGTAGCTTTGCTTTAGTTGCAAGTTTTCTTTGTGGATATCCACTAGGTGCAAAATATTCCACTGACTTATATAAAAAGGGGCTTATTCCCCACGATGAATTTGTAAGACTTTTAAATATAGCTTCTAATATAGGCCCTTTATTTCTATTAGGCGCTGTGGGAACATCAATGCTTGGAAATTCAACCCTTGGATACTTATTGTTAATACCAAGTTATCTTTCTGCAATTATTATGGGTATAATAACTAAAAATAAAAAAAGAGAGAAAAAACTCTCTCTTTCTAAAGAAGTCATTACTGAAAACAAATCTACTTTTAACATAGGAGAAGTGATTAAAAAGTCTATTGAGGATGCTTCCTTAAATATACTTGTCCTATGCGGATATGTAATTATGTTTTCAGTAATAATAAGTATGTTAAAAACCTTATTTATTTCAACTGGAACATTAACAAACTTAAGTTCTATGTTAAATATACATCCTGATATATTTAACGGTTTATTTTTAGGAAGCATAGAAGTTACAAATGGATGTAACATAATAGCTTCTAGTAATTTATCACTTTTTAGCAAATTACTCTTACTATCATTTTTAAGTTCCTTTGGTGGACTTTCAATAATAATGCAAACTTCTTCTTTCTTTTATAAAGAAAATGTATCTATAATAAAATACTTCTTATTTAAAGTTTTGCAAGGAATAATTGCCTTTGTACTTATGTTTTTCGTTTATATGATATTTAAAAATAATATTGCAGTTTCACTTATAGAAAGCTCATTTTTAATTACGCTTTCTCCAATAATATTAATTATAGGAATAACCCTTGGCTTAGCAATTTTATATAAATTACTTATCGCCTCTTAATTCCTTAATATTGCTTCTTATTTCACCAGTTGCTTTATCTAAGTCTTCTGTGAAATCAATAGCAAACTTCTCCATATTATTTTTCATATGATTAAGAAATTCTTCTCTTTTATTAGTTATTTCATTTTCTAATTGAGATAATATTTCATCAGCATATTCTCTTGAGCCTAGTCTAATAGTTTTTGCTTGTCTTTGAGCATTAGCTATTATCTCCTGGGCTCTTAATTCTGCTTCTTTTACTATATTATGATTCTCAATTCTTTTTTTCATCATTTCATAAGTTTCTTGCTTAACACTCTCATTTTCTTTTCTAGCTTCAGCTAAGATTCTTTCTTTCTCTCCTAAAACCCACTGTGCTTTTTTAATCTCATCTGGAAGACAATTAATCACTTGGTCTAAAAGTTCTAAAACTTCTTTTCTATCAACAACAACCTTACCTGTTATAGGGACCTTAGAAGCTCCCTCAACAATATCTCTTAAGTAATCTAAAATTTCAATAACTTGTGACTCCATGTTAATAATTATCCCTCCCCTCTTAAACTACTAATCCTTTCTTCTAAATCCTCTACTATCTCTTTTGGAACAAAGTTTTTTATTTCTCCATTAAAACTTGCAACCTGCTTTATTGCAGACGAGCTTATATAAGAGTAATTAGGGCTTGTAACCATAAATACAGTTTCAACCTCATTTGCTAATTCTCTGTTCATAAGTGCCATTTGGAATTCATATTCAAAATCAGTAACTGATCTTAAACCTTTTATTATTACATCAGCTTTTTCTTTTCTCACAAAATCAATTAAAAGTCCATTAAAACTTTTAACCTCAACATTATTGTATTTTGCAACGCACTTCTCTATAAGATTAACCCTTTCTTCTATAGAAAACATACCTTTTTTATTTATGTTTATAAGAACAGCAACTATGACCTTATCAAATTTACTTGCCGCTCTTTCAATAAGGTCTAGATGTCCTTTAGTAATAGGGTCAAAACTTCCTGGATAAACCCCTACTCTCATTTTAGTCCTCCTCTATTTTATAAAAGCAAACTGTTGTATTTCCATACTTCTTAACTTTTGTAAGCTTTATCTTTTCAGTTCCCTCAAAAATTTCTTCACTTGAATCTATTTTAGTAACTATTAACCCATCTTCTTGAAGTAAGTTCTTTTCTTCAATTATTTCTATAGCTTCTGGAATAAGATTTTTCATGTATGGAGGATCTATAAACATTAAATCAAATACTTTACCTCTTGAAGCTAAACTTCTTAATGCAGAATAAGCATCTGTGTTTAGAGCATGACAAAAATCTCCGAAGCCTAAATTTTCTATATTTTTCTTTAAAACAGGGAATGTTACCGGACTCTTATCAACTAAGTAGCATTCTTTAGCTCCTCTACTTGCTGCTTCTAATCCTAAACTTCCTGTTCCTGCAAAAACATCTATAACTACAGCATCAGGTATATACCATTGAATCATACTAAACATTGATTCTTTTACTCTATCTAGTGTTGGTCTTGTTTCATATGTTGGTGGTGATAATAGTTTTCTTCCTCTTGCTTTTCCTGCTATTATTCTCATTTATAATGTCCTCCTTTGATTTTCCTTAATTATTTTATCATATTACTAGTTTTTGAACAATTTACTAATTGAAACAAATATACCTACTATTTCTTTCAATTCCCCTCATTATTTCTGTACAAAGCTTTTTATTATCTTCATTTATATTATTTACTATTAATTTAGCTTCATGATTAGCACATTTTAATATATTTATATCATCAACTACATTAGCTAGAATAAATCCTTCATCTCCATGCTGTCTCATTCCAAAGACTTCCCCAGCACCTCTTAGTTTTAAATCCTCTTCTGCAATATAAAAACCATCTGAACTCTCTGTCATTATTTCCATCCTTCTTCTAGTAATATCATTTTTAGTATTAGCTATAAGAATACAATAAGACTTATGTTCTCCTCTTCCAACTCTTCCTCTAAGTTGATGAAGTTGTGCTAAACCAAACCTCTCTGCATTTTCTATAATCATCATTGTAGAGTTTGGTACATTAACACCTACTTCTATAACCGTTGTAGATATTATACCTTTTATTTCTCCATTTTTAAAGGTATTTATAATTTTATCCTTATCTTTTCCAGCCATCTTACCGTGTAAAATTTCAATTCTTATATCCTTAAAGATTCCATTTTTAAGTTCTTCATAAATTTTTTCAACAGAGTTTAGATTTAACTTTTCATTTTCCTCTATTAAAGGTGATACTATATAGAATTGTCTTCCTTTCTCTACTTCCTTTAAAGCAAAGTTATAAGCCTTCATTCTTTGATTCATATCTACTAGCATAGTATCTATTGGCTTTCTTCCTGGAGGTAATTCATCTATTATAGAAATATCCAAGTCACTATATAAATATAAGGAAAGAGTTCTTGGAATAGGGGTAGCAGTCATTACTAAAACATCCGCTCTCTTATTTTTATTTATAAGCCTACTTCTCTGTTCTACTCCAAATCTATGTTGCTCATCTGTTACCACAAGACCTAAATTATTTAGTTCAACATCATCCTGTATTAAGGCATGAGTTCCTATTAACATTATTTCTTTTCCTGAAGCTATTTTTTCTTTTATTCTCTTCTTTTCTTTTTCCTTAGTGCTTCCAGTTAAAAGCTCTATATCAACTCCAAATTTATCTAAATATTTTTTGGCTTCAGCATAATGTTGATTAGCTAATATTTCTGTAGGTGCCATAAGAACAGTTTGATATCCGTTTATGTACACATTAAACATAGATATTAATGCTACTAAAGTTTTTCCAGATCCAACATCCCCTTGAACTAATCTATTCATAGCAATATTTCTCTTTTGATCTAGAAGTATTTCTCTAAGAGTTCTTGATTGTGCATTAGTTAAAGTATATGGAAGTGACTCTTTTAAATCCTTAAGAAGAGGACTCATTTTAAAACTTATTCCGCTATTTTCTTTCTTTATATGAGCCTTCATCATTATTATTTTTAGGGAGTATGTGAATAATTCTTGAAACTTAAGTCTATTTATTGCACTTTGTAACTCTCCTCTTCCCGCTGGAAAATGTATGCTTCTTATAGCTTTATCTAAGGATATAAGTTTATACTTTTTCACTATTTCATCTGGTAAATTTTCTTTTATAATCATATTCTTAAGTATTTCATTTATAAGTTTAACTAAAATTTTGTTTGTTAATCCATTTTTCAAAGTATATATAGGTAAAATCTCACTTTTATTAGCTTCTTTACAAGGTATTAATGGATTAATAACCTCTAGAGTATTATTAACCTTTTTAAATTTCCCCATAAGATTATATTCATTACCTAAAATGAAATTCCTTTTTATATAAGGCTGATTAAACCATTTCCCTATAACCTTTAAATTATTATATGTAAAGTTAATTGTGGTTAAAGTTTTTCCATTTCTAGTTCTTATGGAACTTCCATAACTTTGGACTTTACATTTTAAAATAGCTTTTTCATCACTTGTATCTCCATTTAAACTTATATCATCATTTAAAAATTCATAGTCCCTTGGAAAATATAAAAGTAAATCTAAAACAGTAAATATACCAACTTTATTAAGTCTCTCTTTAAGTTTAGGTCCAACACCTTTTACTAATCCTATATCATCGTATATGTTAATCCTAATCCCCTCCTTAAATAATAAAGCTAATTTAATCATCTATAAAAAAATAATATGCTTTAATTACATTCTTAAAATTGCAAAATTAAAGGATTATAACCATAAAACTTATAGCTATAACCCTATAATAAAATTTCTATTCATATTAGCTTTAAAAAAACTAAAATTTCACTAAAAATTATTAACTCTTAATTATTCTACTGACATTATGAAGTAATATAATGGCTGTTCACCCTTATAACATTGAACATCTAAATCTTCATATTTTCCTTCTAGTTTTTCAATTAAGGCATCAACTTTTTCCTCTTCACAGTCTTTACCATAGAATATAGTGATTAACTCTGAATCTTCATCAACTAAAGAATCTATTAAATCTTCAGCTACTTTATATGGATCTTCTCCAACTTCTTTTATCTTACCTTCAACTAAGCCTAAGATATTACCTTCTTTGATTTCTTTTCCATCAACTTCAGTATCTCTAACAGCATATGTTACAGAAGTTGTTTTTACCATTTCCATAGCTTCTTTTAATTCTTCAGTATTTTCTTCAACGTCAGCTTCTGGGTTAAACATAGTTATACAAGTTATTCCTTGAGGAATTGTCTTAGTTGGTATAACTCTTATATCCTTATCTGATATTTCAGCTGCTTGATTAGCTGCCATAATTATATTTTTATTGTTAGGTAAAATAAATATATGCTCAGCATTTAATTTTTCAATAGCTTCTAACATATCTTGAGTACTTGGGTTCATAGTTTGACCACCTTCTATAACATAATCAACACCTAAGTCCTTAAATATGTTTTTCATACCTTCACCCATAGCTACTGATATAAATGCATATTTTTTAAACTCTCCAGCTGCAACACTCTCCTCTGTTTCAGCTGCCTCTTCATACATACCTTCAAGCATTTCTCTATGCTCTTCTCTCATGTTATCAATCTTAATTTTTGAAAGTTCTCCAAATTTAACTGCCTCTTCTAGAACTTTTCCTGGATTATTTGTGTGAATATGAACTTTAATTACATCCTCATATCCAACAACAACTAAAGAATCACCCTTATTTATAACTTTTGATTTAAATTCTTCTGCATGGTTTGAGTCCCCTAAGATTATAAACTCAGTACAGTATCCAAATTTAATATCTTCTTCACTCATAGTTTCACTTCTTTGAGCCTTAGCTACTGAAGATTTAACAGCTTGTGGTGTTCCTGTAGTTACTTTTAATCCATTTTCTAAAGCTTCTTGCATTCCTTGAAGGATTATTAATAATCCCATTCCGCCTGAATCAACAACTTTAGCTTTCTTTAATGCTGGTAACATTTCTGGTGTCTTATCAAGCATAATTTTACTTTCTCTGCATACTTCTCTCATAAGTTCAGTTATATTATCTTCTTTTAAGGCTACAGCCACTTCACCAGCAGTTCTAACAATTGTAAGTATTGTTCCCTCTGTTGGTCTCATAACAGCCTTATACGCTGATTTACTTCCCTCTAAAAGTGCATTAGCAAATTCACTTGCATCAGCCTCTTCTTTTCCTTCAAGCCCTTTTGATATACCTCTAAGAATTTGTGAAAGAATAACACCTGAGTTTCCTCTTGCACCCATAAGAGCACCCTTAGCTAGTTTCTTAGAAACTTCACCAATGTTTTTGTTATCCATTCCTTCGATTTCCTTAACAGCAGCTCTAAATGTCATAGACATGTTTGTTCCTGTATCTCCATCTGGAACTGGGAAAACGTTAAGAGAGTTTACATATTCACTCTGTAACTCTAGCTTATTTGCTGCATTACTCATCATATAATACAAGTGTTCCCCATTTACTTTATTAAATTTCATTCTGTTTTACCTCCTAGACTCTAACCGCTTGAACATTTACTGTTATGCTAGATACTTTAAGCCCAGTATAATTTTCAACATTATATTTAACTTTTTGAATTATATTGTTTGCTATTACAGATATTTTTGTACCATATTCTACCATAACAAATACTTCTATTGTTAACTTATCATTTTTATCATCTATTTTTACGCCTTTTGTTAAATTTTCTATTCTCATTAACTCCCAAAGGCCTTCTGTAGCGCTCTTAGAAACCATTCCAACAACTCCGTAGCATTCCATTGTTGATAACCCAACAATCTTTGCTAAAACGTCATCAGTATAAGACACATTTCCATATTCATTTGAATATCCTATCATGGCGATTCCTCCTCAACTATTAGATATACTGTATTCTATATTAACTGCCTATAAAAGTCACTTAAAAATAAATACATAAACCTATTACATATACTATATTCTATATTAAATACTTTGATTATTCAAGAACTATATACCTTTTGAAACATATTTTTAAAGAATTATTTTAATATTATACTTGCATAACTAATATATATTATGATAGAATATTATCTGTCCTATTGAAGATTTTATCTTCATTTTAAAGGAGGTGTTTTTAATGGCAAGAAGATGCGAGATTTGTAACAAAGGAGTTGTAGCTGGAGTACAATACAGTCACTCTCACAGACAATCAAAGAGAACTTGGGCTCCTAACATAAAAAAGGTTAAAGCAATCGTTAAAGGAACACCAAAAACTGTTCACGTTTGTACAAGATGCTTAAGATCTGGAAAAGTTCAAAGAGCTATATAAGAAATCTTTGGCTAAAATGCAGTTTAATAACTGCATTTTTATTTTGCATAAAAATAAGGGATAAGTTTTACTTATCCCTTAATTTTTTCCATCTTATGTATCAGATTTCTTATTACCTTTAAACATTCTAACTATTTTAGCTAAGAACTTTGGTAATTTAATAGTCATTATTCTCATAAACTCTCTCCTACCTTTAAAATTATTTCTTATTTTATTTTATGCAGAAGAAACTCAAATTGTGTTTAATCTCTTGAATATATAACTAAAACTTCACCTTTTTCAAAGGATATATCAATATATTCATCAATAAACTCATTAGACACACATAATGAATCTCCTATTAAAAGTTTATGATTATAAAGTTCATATTTAGAACCTTTTATAGAAAAATTATTTACTGGAGAACCAAAAGCTTGAAATGATATATAATCACCAAATTCTTTTTTTAGAGTTGTCCCTTTATTCTTTAGGTAAATTTTATTATTATTATCAATAATATATGCCTCAATACCTCTCTCTAAAGCTTCTCTTAAAAGTCCTAAATTAGCCATAACATGATCTAATCTTGTTCCTGTAACCCCTAAGAAGACAATTTCTGTAGCTCCTAATTCAACGGCTTTAAAAAAAGCAATCTCAGTATCAGTATTATCCTTCTCAGGATTAAATTTTTCTACTTTTATTTTATCTAATATATCCTTATATTCTTCTCCTATAGAATCAAAGTCTCCTAGGGCATAGTCTGGAGTAAATCCATTTTCTAAATAGGCTTCAGCTCCCCTATCAGCAGCTATTAATAAGTCACACTCTTTAATTTCACTTTTTAATAACTCACTACTAGGCTTTTCTCCCCCAGCTATTATAAGAACTTTCATTTTATAGTGCCTCTCTTAAAGCTTTAATGTTTTCTTCTATTTTATCTTCTTTAAATACAGCTGATCCAGCAACTAAAACATTAGCTCCAGCTTCTACTATCTCTTTTATATTATTTGCACCTACTCCTCCATCAACTTGGATTAATAAGTCTTCCTTACCACAAGCCTTAGCCATTTCTTTTACTTCTTTTATCTTATTTAAACTATATGGTATAAAGCTTTGTCCCCCAAACCCTGGATTAACAGACATTATTAATACCATATCTACTGAAGGTATTAAATTCTTAAGCATTGAAACTGGTGTACCTGGATTTAAAGCTATTCCAGCCTTGCATCCTTTACTTTTTATATAATTTATTGTTCTATCAATATGTCTATCAGCTTCATAATGTACAGTTATTAAATCTGCTCCTGCACTTATAAATTCATCTACATATCTTCCTGGCTCTTCTATCATTAAGTGAACATCAAAAACAAGATTGCTTAAGTTCCTTATAGCTTTCATTATTGGAAATCCAAAGCTTATATTTGGAACAAAATGACCATCCATTACATCTATATGTAAGAACTCTGCCCCACCTTTTTCTACTCTCTTAACTTGTTCTCCTAAAATACTAAAATCTGCTGATAATATTGATGGTGCTATTTTAACCATTAATTACCCCTCCTATTTATTATCTCTTCTAAGGTTTTTATATAAAAATCATATCTTAGCTTGTTTATTTTACCCTCTTCAACTGCTTCTTTCACAGCACACTTAGGTTCTTTATAATGATTACATCCATTAAATTTGCAAAGATTATTATAATCATTAAATTCTGGGAAGCAATATTTTAAGCTATCTCTATCTATAAAAGTAACATCTAAAGTTGTAAATCCTGGAGTATCAACTAAGTATCCATTGTCTACATCTATAAGTTCACTATGTCTAGTAGTATGCTTACCTCTTCCTATTTTTTCACTTACACTTCCTGTTTCCATATGTTCTCTATCTATAAAAGAATTTAAAAGTGTAGATTTTCCTGCTCCAGAAGGGCCACAAAGGACTGTTATGTTATGTTCTAATCTTTCCTTTAAAGCATCAAAACCTTTTCCTTCCTTGGCATTTATGAAGAGAACCTCATAACCTATATCATTTATTAATTCTTTTAAGTTTTCTTTTTCTTCCTCTGTACATAAATCTTCTTTATTTAAACATACAACTGCATGTATATCATTATACTCACAAAGAGTTAAAAATCTATTTAATAAATCTAAATTTATGTCAGGATTTTTTATTGCAAATACAACGAAAGCTTGTGTTACGTTTGCAACAGTTGGTCTTATAAGCTCTGAGCTTCTCTCATGTATATCCTCTATTACACCTTTTCCATTCTCTACTTTTATGGTAACTCTATCTCCTACCATAGGCTTTAATGAATTATATCTGAATTTACCTCTAGCTTTACATTCAATAATTCCTTCATCTGTTTTTATATAATAGAATCCACCTATACCTTTTATTATAATTCCTTCCATGTTTCCTCCCTATCTTTAATATTATATATTCTTATAATAAACAAATTTTAATATAAAATGCAAGAATCTTAATAATTATATAGACTCTTTTCCGTTCCTTATAATTCTATTTTCTATTTATAAATCAAGTTTTTCTCTTATTTATTTGACTATATAAAATAAAAGGGAGTATTAACTCCCTTTTACCTTATAAATTTTATTTCTAAAATAAATAAAATTACATTTAAACTTATTTATTAATTATTACCAGGATGCGCTGGGTCTTTTGGTTTCTCCGTTGATTGATCTGGTGATTGTGTTTGTTGTTCTGATTGATTAGTCTTATCTGATTGTGAAGGTTGTACTGGTTTAATATAATCACCATAGTAATTTATTGTTATAGTTATCTTTTCTCCTTCTTTAAGAGTAATAGATCCTGATTGACTTTGACTATAAACCTTCCCTGCTTCTTCTTCACTTTTAGCTGCTTCACCCTTAACAGCATTAGCTTCAACACCAGCATTAGCTAATATTGATTTAGCTTCATCTACACTTTTTCCTGAAACATCCGGAATATTTAAAGTTGTAGTTTTTATTTCTTTACCTTTACTTATAGTAATGCTTACTTTAGAACCCTCATCTACAGGTTCATTAGCATTAGGACTTTGAGAAATAACTTGACCTTGTTGAACACTATCACTGTATTCATATTTTACCTCACCAAGTTTTAAACCTATATCATTTAAATTATTTTTAACAGAATCTATATTCATATTTACTAAGCTTGGAACACTTACTTTTTTTATCTCTTTACCTTTACTAAAAACAACCTTTACTTTAGAACCTTTATCTACTAACTCATTAGCATTAGGACTTTGAGAAATAACTTTTCCACTTGGAACTTTATCACTATATTTCTCATCCTCAACAAGCTCTAATCCTAGACTTTTTAATGTTCTCCTAACCTCATCTGAACTCATATCTGCTAAATTTGGAACTTTTATTTGTCCTTCTCCACCACTAACAGTAAGTTTTACTTCGCTACCGGTCTTAACAGTAGAATCTACATTTGGATCAACTTTTAAAACTATTCCTTTTTCTTGATCACTTTCTTCTGTAACTTCTAATACCTTTAATCCTAAGCCTTCTAACTTACTCTTAGCATCTTCTACCTTTTCTCCTACAACATTAGGTATTTTAACATCTTTTCCACCTTCCATAAATTTCTTCATACCAAGGAATCCAAGAGTTATTCCTAATGCTACAACTAAAATAGTTGCAATTATAATTAATATTGGTGATTTCTTTTTCTTTTTATTAATAGCTTTTTGAGGCTTAGTTTGAATATTATTTTCTTCTTCATCTTCATCCTCATCATCTTCATAATATTCATCATCATCCTCATCATCTTCATCAGGTTCTGAGTTATTAGTTTCAGTATTTGGAACAACAACTGGAGACATAACTCTTGTAAATTGATCTTCATCTTCTGCAGATTTTGATGATATTGTAACATTTGGATCCTTCTTTATCTTTTCTAAGTCACCTATTATTTCCTTAGCTGTTTGATATCTATTAACAGGATCCTTTTCCATAGCTTTCATTATTAAATCATTTAAACTATTTGGAATATTTTGATTTATATTCTTAGGAGGTATTGCTTTCTCCTGTATATGTTTTACAGCTACAGTAACAGGTGAATCACCATTAAAAGGAACAACTCCAGTAACCATTTCATACAATACTATACCTAAAGAATATAAGTCAGTTCTATAATCAGTATAAGTTCCTTTAGCTTGCTCTGGTGAAAAATAATGTGCAGATCCCATAACACTATTAGTGTGCGCTATAGTAGAGGAATCCATAGATTTAGCTATTCCGAAGTCAGTTACTTTAACAACCCCTTCTTCTGTAACTAATATATTTTGTGGTTTAACATCTCTATGTATAATTCCGCTTTTATGGGCACATTCTAAAGCTTTAGCAACCTTTATTCCTATACTTATGGCAACCTCATAAGGTAAAGCACCTTTTTCCTTAATTATATCTTTTAAAGTTTTACCTTCAACGTATTCCATAACAATATAATTAATATCATCTTGAGTTCCAACATCTAATACATTTACTACATTTGGATTGGATAAGTTAGCAATAGCTGTAGCTTCTTTTTTAAATCTTCTAACAATTTCTTCATTGTTTTTAAATTCATCTTTTAGTATTTTAACAGCTACGAATCTATTTAATTTTCTACATCTAGCTTTATAAACAAAGGACATGCCACCTTCGCCTACGCACTGAAGTAACTCGTACCTATTCCCTAAGATTTTACCTATCATTCTATTTCTCTCCTCCAAAAACTAACACTGTAATATTATCCTTTCCTCCCCTTGCTTTAGCCATTTCAACTAATTCATTGCATGCTTTATCAAAATCATTAGATTTAATTACTTTTTTCCAAATTTCATCCTCATCAACATCATTACTTAATCCATCTGTACAAAGTAAATATGCCTTATATTCATGTCTGTCAACCTTAAAGACATCAACATCAACATTTGAATTAGTTCCAATAGCTCTAGTTATTACATTTTTTCTTGGATGATTTTTAGCTTCCCCCTCTGTAATGCAACCACTATCAACAAGTTCTTGAACTAAGGAATGATCCTTTGTTAATTTTTTTATTCCATTTTCATTAATACCAAAACAAGCACTATCACCAACATTGGCAATATAAACTATGTTTTTAACCTCTAATATAGCTGTTATTGTTGTACCCATACCAGATAAACCAGAACTTTCTTGGCTCATACTATATATTTTACTATTAGCATGTAAAATTGCATCTTTTAAAAGATTATCTAATGGTATAACACCGAAATTTTCTTTAACAAAACAAATAATGCTTTCCACAGCTCTTTTACTAGCTACTTCCCCAGCATTATGTCCACCCATTCCATCACCAACTACATATATTGAAAATTCATCTTCTCTAGAATAAGATAAAAAATCTTCGTTTAACTCTCTAACATTTCCTTTATCTGTTACAAATCCTAACATAAATATTTCCCCCTACAGCTTTAACCCTTTTGACTTAATATAGCTTCTTCTCAATTGACCACAGGCTGCATTTATATCTGAGCCCATCTCTCTTCTTACTGTAGCTTCTACTCCATATGTTTTAAGAGTATTTAAAAATGTTTCTATATCCTTCTTAGTAGATTTTTTAAACTCATTTTCCTTTATTTCATTTACAGGAATTAAATTAACATGACAAAGCATGCCTTTTAATAATCTTCCTAAGCTCTTGGCATCTTCTTTAGTATCGTTAACTCCACTAACTAAAGAATATTCAAAAGTTATTCTTCTTCCTGTTTTCTCAATATAATAATTACAAGCGTCTAAAATTTCACTAATTGAATACTTATTAGCTATTGGCATTATTGTTTTTCTCTTTTCATCTGAAACAGCATGTAATGAAATTGCTAAAGTTACTTGCATTTCCTTATCAGCCATTTCACGAATTTTTGGCACAAGACCACATGTTGATAATGTTATATGTCTTTGCCCTATATTTAACCCATAATCAGCATTGACAAGCTCTAAGAACTTCATAACATTATCATAATTGTCTAAGGGTTCTCCACTTCCCATTAAAACTATATTAGATATTCTCTCACCTAGAAGTTTCTGTCCAATTAAAACTTCTGATAATATTTCTCCTGCAGTTAAATTTCTTACCATTCCTTCTAAGGTAGATGCACAGAATTTACATCCCATTCTACATCCTATTTGTGTGGAAACACAAATAGAATTACCATATTTATATCTCATAATAACACATTCTATTATGTTTCCATCACCTAATCCTAAAAGGATTTTTCTAGTCCCATCTTCACTAGATGATAAATAATCTATAACTTCAGGGATACCTATATAAAAATTTTCTGAAAGCTTGCCTATTAGAGCTTTTGAAATATTTTTCATCTCTTCAAAATTAAATACTTCCTTTTTGTATATCCAATCAAAGATTTGCTTTGCTCTAAAAGCACTCTCTCCATTTTCCTTCATCCACTCTTTTAACTCTTCTAATGTAAAATCTAAGATGTTTTTCATACAGTCTCACCTTCCATGTTTATCCTCTTTGCTATTTACTTTCTTTTTTCTTAAGCTTAGCAATAAAGAAACCATCCATGTACTTATTAGGTAATATGGTAACACTTCCGTTATCATTATATACCACATTATCAGCCTTACCTAAAAATACTTTTTCTACTTCGCAGTCTGAATTTCTTTCTACGAACCAATCTATAACTTCTTCATTTTCTTTTTTATTTAAAGTACAAGTAGAGTAAACTAATTCTCCACCTTCTCTTAAATAATTCCAAGCATTTTTTAATATTTCTTTTTGAACCTTAACAACTTCTGTTAAATCATTGTTCTTTTTATTCCATTTTATTTCTGGTTTCTTTCTTATAATTCCAAGACCTGAGCAAGGTACATCTAATAATACTCTATCAGCCCAATTTATATACTTAGAATTTATCTTTGTAGCATCTCCTAATTCAACTTCAACATTAGTTAATCCTAATCTATCTATATTTTCCTTTATTAAGGCTAACTTATGGTCATGAATATCAAAAGCCACTACTTTTCCTTTATTCATCATTAATTCGCCTATATGAGTTGCTTTAGTTCCTGGTGCACTACATAGATCCATAACTTGTTCATCACCCCTTAAATCAAATAAAGGAGCTACTAACATAGCGCTTTCATCTTGAACTGTTATTAATCCTTCTTGATAAAGTTTATTTTTCTCTATTGCACTACCTTTTTTGATTATGATAGCTTCTGGTGAAAATGCACCTTCCTCTATATCATATCCTTCTTCTTCAAGTCTTTCATAAACTTCATCATAATCAGCTTTACATGTATTAACTCTAACTGTTACATATGGAACTGTATTTAATCCTCTAAGTATTCTTAAAGCATCCTCTTTTCCATATTGTTTTATGAACATTTCTATCATCCATCTATCAAAAGAAAAGTCATAACATAAAGCTTCGTTATTTCTTAATCCAACTTTAAAGTTTTTATTTTCATTTCTTAAATAATTTCTTAAAACTCCATTTACAAACTTAGCTAAATTAGGTTCAGTTTCTTTAGTTAAGTTTACAGCTTCATTAACTATTGCGTATGGAGGAACTCTATCTAAGAATTTCATTTGATATATAGCACTTCTTAATATGTTTACTACACTCTCATCTATCTTACCAATATCAGCAACAAAACTTGAAAGAATTATATCTATCATTTTTTTGTATTTTATTGTTCCATAAACAACCTCTGTTATTAATCCCTTATCTTTTGGATCTATATCATTAGATGCAAATTGCTTATTTATTTCTATATTTGAATATGCTCCATTTAATAAGACATTGTCTAATATTTCAACTATTATTTTTCTTGCATTCATATTTTAACCTCTAATCATTTGAATTTCTGTTACTTATAGCTATAAGTCTTACTAATTGTAAAACAGCCATAAGTGTTGCTGCAACATAAGTTAATGCTGCTGCACTTAATACCTTTCTAGCTCCATCTACTTCTTTATCATATAATATTCCTCTTGCCTCTAAAAGTTTTAATGCTCTTGATGAGGCATTAAATTCTACTGGCAATGTTACTAGTTGAAAAAGTACAACTACTGAGAATAATATTATACCAATAGTTACTAAAGTACTATAACTTAGTAATATTCCAATAAAAAACAAAATCCATGATAAGCTTGATGAAAAGTTTACTACAGGTACTATGGCATTTCTAAAAACTAATGCAGAATAAGATTCTTTATCTTGTATAGCGTGCCCAACTTCATGAGCTGCTACACCTATGGATGCTACAGAAGTGCTTCCATAAACATCAGATGATAATCTTAAAACCTTAGCTCTTGGATCATAATGGTCACTTAATCTTCCTGGTACTTGTTGAATTTCTACTTCTTGAAGTCCAGCATCATTTAAAAGAATTCTTGCAACTTGTGCACCAGTATATCCATTTATACTTCTAACTGTGCTATATTTGTTAAATGTGCTAGAAACTTTAAATTGTGCCCATGCAGATATTAAAATCGCTGGTATAAGTATTAAATATGTTGGATCAATATAATATGGATAAAACATACCATCACCCTCTTAAATTATTTTAAAACTTTACCTATTTCTACTGAGTTTCCATTTATAAATTGTTCTACAAATAGTTGCTTGCTATTTGGAAACTGTAATTTTTCTATAACAAGTATATCTTTGCCTGTTGAAACCTTAATTCCTGTTTTATCTACAGCTATTATAGTTCCTGGTTCTTTATTGCTATCCCCTTTTTCAACTCTAGTTTGATGAACTTTCATTGTAATATCATCATATGAAGTTAAAGCTACAGGCCACGGATTTAATCCTCTAACTAAATTATGAATATCCTGTGCTGAAAGAGACCAATCAATTTTAGCTATTTCTTTATTAAGCATTGAAGCATAACATGTTTCTTCTTCATTTTGTTTTTCTGGAGTTATTTCATTATTAAGTATGCCCTTTATAGTTCTAACTAATAACTCTCCTCCTCTTTCCATTAAAATATCATGTAATTCTCCTGCAGTCATATTATCAGTTATTTCTACTTCATCTTTTAAAAGCATATCTCCAGTATCAAGTCCTACATCCATAAGCATAGTTGTATTTCCTGTTACCTTTTCTCCTTTGATTATACTCCAGTTTAAAGGTGCTGCTCCTCTAAATTTAGGAAGTAATGACGCATGTAGATTGATACATCCATACTTAGGAATATCTAAAACCTCTTTAGGTAATATCTGACCAAAAGCTACTACTATTATAAAGTCTGGCTCCATACTTTTTAATTCTTCTATAGTTTCTGGTTCATTTTTTAATCTTAGAGGTTGATAAACTGGTATGTTGTGTTCTAAAGCAACTTCCTTTACAGGTGACATACCTAATTTCTTTCCTCTTCCCTTTGGTCTATCTGGTTGAGTAAAAACAGCTTCTACTCCAAATTCATTTATTAAGCTCTTTAATGATGGAACAGCAAAATCTGGTGTTCCCATAAATACTATCTTCATGTCATATTCCTCCTTAGTCTTAAAGCTCATGATCTATAAAAAGTACTCCCTCTAAATGATCATATTCATGTTGTATAGCTCTTGCTAAAAATTCTTCTGCATCTAATACAAACTCATTTCCATTAACATCTAACGCCTTTATCTTTATTTTATTAGCTCTCTTTACTGGTTTATGTCTACCTGGTAAGCTTAAACATCCTTCTTCATCAGTTTGCTCTCCACTTTTTTCTAATATTTCTGGATTTATGAATACTCTAGAACCTGCTCCATCCATAGCATCAACAACAAAGATCCTCTTTAGTATTCCAACTTGTGGTGCTGCTAATCCAACTCCATTATTTTCATACATAGTTTCTATCATATCTTCTACTAAGACTTTTATTCTATCATTAATGTCATCAACTACTCTACATTTTTTTCTTAATATTTCGTCGTCATTAAATCTTAAGTTTCTTATTGCCAAAATAACTTCCTCCTTACATTAAGCTATTAGGATTTATGTCTAAACCAATCTTAATCTCATTATAAACATCTTTGGATAATTCATAAACCCCTTTTTTTATTTTAGAGCATACCTCTAAATCTAATTTTCCCTTAATTAGAATTTGCCATCTATAAACATTTTTTATTTTACTTATAGAACAAGGACATGCTTCGTATATAAATATATTATCATATTCTTTTAAGATATTACGTAAATACATCTCTAATTTTTTTGCAAAAATCTTTACTTTTATTTCTCCCTTTGCACTTAGGTTTATTAAAAACAAATCATCAAAAGGTGGATATGCCATAAGTTTTCTTACATTTATTTCTCTTTTAAAGAACTCTTCATAATTATTATCCCTTGCACAGGTCAAAGCATAATGTTTTGGAGAATAACTTTGAATTATTACATCTCCCTTTTTATCACCACGTCCTGCTCTACCACTTACCTGAGTTATAAGTTGAAATGTCTTTTCACTAGACTTATAATCTGGCAAATTTAAAGACATATCTGCAGCCATAACTCCAACTAAGGTTACATCTGGGAAATCAAGCCCCTTAGCTATCATCTGAGTTCCTATTAATATATCTGCTTCTTTACTTTTAAATGAGTTATAAATTTCCTCATGAGAATTTTTCTTTCTTGTTGTATCTACATCCATCCTTAAAACCTTTGCTTCTTTAAAATAATGATGTACTGCTTCCTCTAATTTCTCTGTTCCTACCCCAAAATGTTTAACATAGTTACTGCCACACTTAGGGCAAAGCTTAGGCATCTTTTCAGTATTTCCACAATAATGGCAAACTAAGTATCCATTATTATGATAAGTCATTGATATGTCACAATTGTTACATTTAAAAACAAATCCACAACTTCTACAAGAAACAAAGGATGAAAATCCTCTTCTATTTAAAAACAAAATTATTTGTTCTTTTTTCTCTAATCTATCTTTTATCTTCAAATATAAATCCCTACTAAACATTGTTTTATTATTTGATTTTAGCTCTTCCCTCATATCCACAATAGATACATTAGGAAGTTCTCCATTATTAACTCTCTTTTTAAGTTCAATTAATTCATAATTCCCTTTAAGTGCTTTATAAAAACTAACAACACTAGGGGTTGCTGAACCTAAAACAACCTTACAATTTTTTAGAAAACTTAAATACTCACAAACTTCTATAGTATTATATTTAGGATTCATATCTGATTTATAACTACTTTCATGTTCTTCATCTACTACTATTAGTCCTAAATCATTAAAGGGTAAAAATATAGCAGATCTGGCTCCTATAACAACCTTAACTTGATCATTTTTAACCCTATACCATTCATCATATCTCTCTCCATCTGAAAGCCTACTATGAAAGACCGCTACATCTTTTCCAAATCTCCCTTTAAATCTTTCAATCATTTGAGGAGTTAGAGCTATTTCTGGTACTAATATTAATGAACTCTTTTCAAAAAGGAGCATATAACTAACTAAATTCATATATACTTCTGTTTTTCCACTTCCAGTTACGCCCTTTAATAAAAATATATTTTTATCACTTTCTAAAATTGTATCATATGCTCTTATCTGTTCTTCATTTAAACTCTTAGGCGGATAAGGCTTAAATTCTCTTAAATTTTCCCTTCCAACCCTTACTTCTTCACTAGAAGCACAATCTAATTCTATTAATTTATTTATCATATATGTTGATATATTAAAAATTTTATTCCATTCTGCTTTTGTGAAACCACCACTTTTTTCTTCAATTAGCTCTAAAGTTCTTTTTTGTGGCTCACTTAATTCTTCTATATATTTTTTAAATACTATAACTTGTTTTGTTTTTTCCTTATTTCCACTCATTATTTTAGGTGGAATCATAACTCTTATAGCATCTATATACTTACATAAATATTTCTCTCTTAAAAATTTAATAAGCTTTAAAGAATCTTCACTTAATAAGGGTTCATTATCACAAACATTATATATAGATTTATATCTTATACTTTTATTTTCAACATTATCTAATATTTTTAAAACAAAACCTTCAATTTTTTTATTTCCATTTCCAAAAGGAATTAAAACTCTATGTCCAACCTTTATATTATGAACTAAATCTTCTTTAATCTTATATGTAAAAGGCTTATCAATTGTAACAGCTTCACTATTTACAATTACTTCAGCAAATTTCTCCAAAATAATCACCCTTGTTCATATAGAATAAAAAGGCGCAATTAGCGCCCTTTTATAATGTCAAATATATTCTTTGCAACTTCTCTTTTAGACATCTTTTCTAAAGATACCTCTTCACCAGATTTGCTTATTATAGTAACTTTATTCTCATCACTTGCAAAACCTGTTTCTGGCTTACTTATGTCATTTGCAACAATATAATCTAGATTTTTCCTCTCTAGTTTACCTTTAGCGTTTTCTTTTAAGTTGCTACTTTCTGCTGCAAAGCCTACTAGAATTTGATTTTCTTTCATATCTCCAAGAGTTTTTAGAATATCTCTATCTCTCTCAAAAATTAAATTTAAATCATCACCTGTTTTTTTAATCTTTTCATTGCTATAATTTTTAGCTTTATAATCAGCCACAGCTGCTGACTTAATAACTATATCAGCATCTTTAAATTCATTTTTTATAGCATTAAACATATCTTCATTTGTCTTTATATCAATAACTTTAATTCCATTAGGTTTTCTTAAAGAAGTAGGTCCTGATATAAGAACAACTTCTGCTCCCCTATCTCTCGCTTCCTCTGCTATTGAGTATCCCATTTTACCTGAAGATCTATTTGTTAAAATTCTCACTGGATCTATTGGCACCATAGTAGGTCCTGCAGTAACAACAACCTTCTTACCAAGTAAATCCTTAGTAGAATGTAACCTTCTCAATGTTTCTTCTGCAATAATTTCGGTATCTTGAAGTTTACCTTTCCCCTCATCACCACATGCTAATCTTCCACTAGCTGGTTCTATAAATTCATAGCCAAGCTCCTTTAGAAGACTTATGTTCCTTTGAACTATAGGATTTTCATACATGTTTGTATTCATTGCAGGGCAAAAAACAACTGGCGCCTTTGTTGCCATTATAGTTGTTGATAACATATCGTCAGCTATGCCATTTGCAACCTTTCCTATAATGTTTGCTGTAGCTGGTACAATAAGCATTAAATCTGCTTTCTTTGCTAGTGATATATGCTGTATTTCCCAAGCCTTTGGTTCAGCAAACATATCTGTTATAACCATGTTTTGGCTTAATGATTGAAAAGATAATGGTGTTACAAACTCAGTAGCGGATTTAGTCATTATTACATGTACTTCTACATCTTTTTTTCTTAGTCTGCTTATAACGTCTAAGGCTTTATAAACAGCTACTCCTCCACTTACTCCTACAACAACACATTTCTTATCTTTCATAGCTCTTATTTCTCCTCAGTGTCTTTGTAATTTACAAATCCTTCATCTATTTCATTTATAGCTATTGTTAATGGCTTATTTGACTCAACATCAACAAAAGTTTCTGCTCCGTCAATTATTTGTCTTGCTCTCTTAGCACTTAATATTACTAAAGAATATCTATCTTCTACCCTTTTTAATAAATCAACGATTGATGGATTAATCATAGAGTTGTTCATGCATTTCGTCCTCCTTTGACTCTAATAAGTTTTCTTTTAATCTATCTACTCTACATTTTTCTGCTAATAATATAGCTTCTATTTTCTTTACTGCATCTTCTACATTATCGTTAACTACTGCATAATTGTATTTTGACACATAATTAATTTCTTTATAAGCTGACTTAAATCTAGTCATTAAACTTTCTGGAGTTTCGCTACCTCTTTTTATTATTCTTTGCTTAAGCTCTTCCATTGAAGGAGGTAATATAAAGATAAATACTCCATCAGTAGCCTTTTCCTTAACTTTTAAAGCACCTTGTATATCTATTTCTAATATTACGTTTTTTCCTTCATCAAGCATTTTTTCAACACTTGATTTAGGAGTTCCATAATAATTTCCATATACTTCAGCATGCTCAAGGAAATCATCCTCTGCTATTCTTTGTTTAAATTCTTCTTTTGTTAAGAAATGATAATTAACTCCATCAACTTCTCCTACTCTAGGATTTCTAGTAGTAGCAGAAACTGATATGAATATATCATCGTGTTTTTCTAATAAGGCTTTACAAATAGTTCCCTTACCTGCACCTGAAGGACCAGAAATAACTATTAATACACCTCTATTATCCTTATGTATCTTATTCATCATCTTCAACAACTACTTCTTCCTTAGTTGATAATCTGTGAGCCACTGTCTCAGGTTGAACAGCTGAAAGAATTACATGATCTGAATCTGTAATTATTACGGCTCTTGTTCTTCTACCATAAGTTGCATCTATAAGCATACCTCTATCTCTAGCTTCTTGTATGATTCTCTTTATAGGTGCTGATTCAGGACTTACTATTGCTACTAATCTATTAGCTGAAACTATGTTTCCAAAACCAATATTAATTAACTTTATACTCATTTGCTACCTCCTATTATTCTATGTTTTGAACTTGTTCTCTAATCTTTTCAATAATATTTTTTATATCTATAACCTTGTTGGTTATTTCTAAATCTGTTGACTTTGATGCTATTGTATTAGCTTCTCTGTTCATTTCTTGTACTATGAAATCTAACTTTCTACCTATAGGTTCATCTAAAGTTAAAGTTTTTCTTAATTGATTAATATGACTTCTAAGTCTTATTATCTCTTCATCAATCGAAGCTTTGTCAGCAAAAACGGCAACTTCCATAGCTACTCTGTTTTCATCTACTGGAACTTCCCCTAATAAATTCTTAAGTCTATCCTCTAACTTTTGCTTATAAGAAGCAACAATAACCTCTGCCTTTTCTTCTATAAAAGCTACTATTTCTTCTATAGAGCTACACTTAACTAATATATCACTAGCTAATTTCTCACCTTCAACTTTTCTCATAGAAATCATATTTTCTACAGCCATATTTAATAGTGAGTTTATCTCTTCCCATATAGCTTCTAAATCTTCTGATTTTTCTTCTATAGTTATTACATCTGGGTATCTAGCAACTAATGATAAACTTAAGTCGTCTTGCATATTAGGAAATAAGGACTTTAATTGTTCTAAAGAATTTACATAACTCTTAGCTAAATCTTCATTTAAAACAGCAACTCCTTGATTTTTAGCATAATCTTTATAATTTATAAAGATATCAACTTTTCCCCTGCTAAGTTTAGAAGAAATAATATTTCTTATTTTTTCTTCTAAAGAAACCATACTTCTTGGCATTCTTATGTTCATGTCTAAATATCTATGGTTTACACTCTTCATTTCTAGAGAAAATATTCTTTCTTTTCCCTCTTCACTAGTTGCTCTCCCAAAACCAGTCATACTTTTAACCATAAAGAGAGCCTCCTTGAAAATAATCTAAATATAGATTAATATAAAATCCAAGTAATAACAAGTTATTTTTTACATTTTGTTAACATTTATTTTTTAAGACTTATTTCTTCTACATAAAAAAGACTTTACCTAAGTCTCAAATTATTTTTTATTAAATAACTCTCAATCTTATAGTAAAGTCTTTTAAAGTACATATTCTAAATAAAATTTATTTTCATTTTAACCTATCATCTGTGTAATTAATGGTAGACAAAGTTTTATTACAAATATAATCGCTAAAACTATCATTACCATTGATAATTCTTTTTTATCTTTTTTATTTTTAGTAAAGATATTGTGTAATATATTTAATATTACATATGCTAAAACTCCAATTGTTAATCCATCACCTATGCTATAAGTTAAAGGCATTAAAGCTATTATTAAAAATGCTGGTACTGCATCTGTAATATCACTAAAATCTATTTTTAACACACTAGTTAGCATTAAATATCCAACATATATTAAAGCTGGTGCAGTAGCACATGCTGGTACTGCTACAAATATTGGTGAGAAAAACATTGCTACGAAAAATAAAGCTCCTATTGTTATAGCTGTTAATCCTGTTCTACCACCTTCTTCAACTCCAGTAGCACTTTCAACATAAACTGTTACAGTAGATGTTCCAAGTAAAGCCCCTGCCGTAGTTGCTATAGCATCTGTCATTAATGCTTTACCTGCATTAGGAACTCTTCCCTTCTTATCTAACATATTAGCTCTTGAAGCTACTCCTATTAAAGTTCCTACTGTATCAAAAAAATCAACAAATAAAAATGTGAAAACTATAGTTATAAAATTAAATACATGCTGTGGTGAAGTTAAATATGAAAAATTAACTTTACCTGCTATTGGAGCTATTGATTCAAATTTAAATATTCCATTTGGTAAATAGATTCCCATACTAGCTGCGGCTTCAGTATTTATTAAAGCATATCCCCAAGCTAAAAGAGTTGAAACTACTATACCAACTAGCATTGAACCTTTAACTTTTTTCTTTTCTAAAATTACTATTATACAAAGTCCAACCATTGCTATTAACATTTTAGGACCAACTTGTCCCATAGCAACCATTGTATCTGGATTTCCAATAACAACTCCAGCTCCATTAAATCCTATGAAAGCTATGAAAAGACCTATCCCTGCTGTAACTGCATATTTTAAATTTATTGGAATTGCATCAACAACAGCCTCTCTTACTTTAAATAATGATAAAAGTATAAATATTATTCCTTCTACAAAAACAGCTGTAAGAGCTACTTCCCAAGAAATTCCCATTCCTATAACTACTGAAAAAGTAAAGAATGCATTTAGTCCCATTCCAGGAGCTAGTCCAAAAGGTAATTTAGCATAAAACCCCATTATTAAACATCCGATAACTGCTGATATACATGTTGCCGTTACTATAGCACCTGCTGGCATTCCTGCTGCGCTTAATATAGATGGATTTACAGCTATTATATAAGCCATTGCTAAGAAACTTGTTGTTCCAGCTAAGAATTCTCTCTTATATTCACTTTTATTCTCAGGTAAAACACGTAAATTTCCTTCTTCCCTTAAAGCATGAATTTTATTTTCCATAAAAAACCTCCACATTCGTCTTAAGTTCATAAATATAAAAAAGCTATTTTAAGTTTAGTAAACTTAAAATAGCTTTTATCCAATTATTGAATAATAACTTTAATCAAGTTTACTATTAACATTCCTCATTGAAAAACACGAACGTTTTTATATAAAATGAACTTTTCATCTGTCTACGAATGTTATTGTACACTATTCTAAGTTATTATTCAATAATTATCGAATATTTTTTATTATTATTTTTAAAATATATGTGTTTAATATCTTTCTTTCTCAAAACTATGTTTAATATATCTATAATCTTTATTAAATCCAAGAAGAGTTAAAAGCTTTATTCTAGCCTTTTGACTTGGCATACTTTCTCCAAATATAACCCCAAGCTCTTTAAGATTTTTTCCACCTCCAAGATATCCATAGCTATCACTTACTCTTCCTTCAAAACATCTTGAAGTAAGTACTATAACTATTCCCTTATCTAAAGCATCTTTTATTGCATCAACCATAGTTGGTGGTACATTTCCTCTTCCTAAAGCTTCTATTATGATTCCATCATATTTTTTCTCTATACAGTGATATATAAAATCTCCATCCATACCTGCAGCACATTTTATTATGGCTACTTTTTTATCAATAACCTCTAATGGTATAAAATCTTCCTGTGGAACTCTTCTATCAAATATTACCCTATTATTATCAACTATTCCTATTGGGCCAAAATTAGGTGTTCTAAAAGCATTTAAAGCCATTGAATTAGCCTTAGTTACCTCTGAAGCACTATTTAATTCCCCATTAAAACAAACTAGAACTCCTCTATTTTTTGCTTCATCTGATGCAGCTGTACATATTGATGCAGCTAAGTTAGCTGGTCCATCATATCCTAACTCTGATCCACTTCTCATAGCTCCAGTAAAAACTATTGGTTTACTTGTCTTAGTTGTTAAATTAACAAAATAAGATGTTTCTTCTAGAGTATCTGTTCCATGAGTTACTACAACTCCATCTATATCTTCTCTCTCTACTAAAGCATTTATAAATTTTGATAGTTCAAGCATTATCTCTGGAGTAATATGTGGACTTGGTAATGAAGAAAAGCTATGTGACTCTATTGTTGCAAAGCTTTCTATTCCTGTTACCATAGCCATTATTTCCTCTCCTGTCAAACTTGGAACTGCAGCCTTTATTCTATCATCAACTTTCATTGATATTGTTCCACCATTAAAAATTACAGCTATTTTCTTCATGAGTACCTCCGAATTTCTTTTTTATTTGACTAAGTATCATTCGTCACAATGCTTATTATAATTAAATTAATAATTCTATTCAATCTTTGCAAAGCTAAACTTATATTAAATACTAATAAGCCCTAATAACTTAATCATTCCCCTAATAATTATAATCTTTTTACAAATTTTATAAAACTAATAAATTAAAGCATATTTTTTAATATAATCTTCTTTTCGTAAAATACATATATTATAAAAATACTTATATATATTTTTCACATTCTAAAATTCATAGAATTACTTCATTAAAAATTTAAAAGACCATATCAAAATAAAATTTGATATGGTCTTTGAATATATTAATTACCTTAGAAAATAATACAGATTAAATTTCCTTCCCCTTCATTGATGATTCTTTGAAGAGTTTTTTGAATCTTGCTTTGAATATCATCTGGCATCTTATAAAGTTTGCTTCTTAAACCTTCTTGAACTAATGTCTCTAAGGACTTACCAAACATATTGCTTTGCCATAATTTTTCCGGATCACTTTCAAATTGCTCAAGTAATGTTTTAAATACCTCTTGAGTTTCTTTTTCAGTTCCCATTATTGGGCAAATTTCTGTTTGAATATCTGCTTTTATTAAATGTAGACTAGGAGCACTCGCCTTAAGTTTAACAACATATTTTGAACCTTGCTTATCAATATCTGGTTTTTCAAACTTCATTTCTGATAATTGAGGAGCAACTAGTCCATAACCTGTTTCCTTAACACTATTTATTGCTTCAGCTACCTTATCATATTCAGATTTTGCTTTATGCAAATCTTTGATTAAAGCTATTAAATCACTTTCATCATTTAATTCTTCATCACACATTTCACTTATTATTTTATAGAAGATGCCATTTTTAGGAGTCATTTTAACTCTTACAGTTCCATCCCCTAAATTCATCTCACTTATATCTGCTACCCCTAAGAAATCTTCTCCATAAGTACTAAGTAGATCCTTAACGTCTCTAATTTTTGATATGTTTTTACACATGTCTTTAACTATGTCTATAAAATTAGATTTTAACCAATGAGAAGGCTCTAATTTTTCAATCCATTTTGGCATGTCTATATTAATTTCCTTAACTGGAAATTCTTTAAGTACTTTTGTAAATAAATCGTTTATGTCATTTTCATTCATATTGGCTACATCCATTATTTGAACTGGAACTCCATATCTGATTTCTAATTCTTGTTTTAAGTCTAAAGTCTCTTCTGCCCTTGGATCTAATGAATTAAGTACAATTATAAAAGGTTTGTCTATTGATTTTAACTCAGCTACAACTCTTTCTTCAGCATCTAAGTAATCATCACGATCTATACCAGTTATACTTCCATCTGTAGTAACTACTAATCCTATTGTTGAATGGTCTGTTATTACTTTTCTAGTTCCTATCTCCGCTGCATCTTCAAATGGAATTTCATAGTCAAACCAAGGAGTATGAACTTTTTTAGATTCTCCATCATCAAAATAACCATTAGCCCCTTTAACAATGTATCCAACACAATCAACCATTCTCACACTAAACTTAATGCCATCATCTAAAGCAATTTCTACTGCCTCATTAGGTACAAATTTAGGCTCTGTTGTATGAATAGTTTTTCCTGATCCACTTTGTGGTAATTCATCCTTTGCTCTTTCCTTTTTATAAGCATTATCAATCTTAGGTATTACCATTAAGTCCATAAATCTTTTTATAAATGTAGATTTACCTGTTCTTACTGGCCCAACAACTCCAACATAAATATCTCCCTGTGTTCTTTCTGCTATATCTTTGTATATATTGAAATCTTCCAAGATACACCCTCCTATAAATATTATTAACACTATATATATATTAGAAACTTTGAAAAAGTATACTGTTTAGCAAAATATATTTTTACTTTAATTGGATATACTTTTTAACTCCTTTATCTAAACTTCAACTTTCTCTTTCTAATATTATGTATTAATATTATTTATTCAAAAAAATCTAAATTAATGCTATTTATTTTAAATATTTTTATTTTTTTATATGTAAGACTTAGCATAATTTTATAACTACATAAAAAACATTTTTTATAAACACTGCCCACTTTTAATTAAAACAAAAAGAGATAGAAAATTTTCTATCTCTTTTAAATCAAATTTTATATTTCTTCTTTTTTCTTATCTCTTTCCATTAAAAGGCTTACAGCATTTTCTGCCTTTGCCCCTTCAAAAAGAACTTTGTATGCTATATCAGTTATAGGCATTGTTACTCCTTCTTTTTCTTTTAACTCATAGAAGGCTTTACAAGCTTTTATTCCTTCAACAACCATTCCTACTTCCTCTATAGCTTCTTCAGCAGTTTTCCCTTGACCTATAAGTATTCCAGCTCTTCTGTTTCTTGAATGCATACTTGTACAAGTAACTATTAAATCACCCATACCAGTTAATCCAAAGAAAGTTTCAGCTTTTCCACCCATTTTAATTCCTATTCTAGCTATTTCAGCCATTCCTCTAGTCATTAATGCTGCCTTAGAATTGTCTCCATATCCTATACCGTCACAAACACCTGCCGCTAAGGCTATAATGTTTTTAACAGCTCCTCCAATTTCAACACCTATGATATCATCATTAGTATATATTCTAAAGTTTTTATCCATAAATAGGTCTTGAACTTTCTCTGCACATTCCATACATTCTGAACTTGCAACTAAAGTTGTTGGAATTCCCTTTGAAACCTCTTCTGCATGACTTGGCCCAGATAAAACTACGACCTTATTATTTGGTAATTCTTGATTTATAACTTGAGATAGTCTCAAATTAGTACCCTCTTCGATTCCTTTAGCAATATTAATAATTATTACATCATCATTAATTTTACCCTTTAGGTTTTTACAAGCTGTTCTTATAACATGAGAAGGTACTGCAAGAACTACATATTCAGCCCCATTTAAAGCTTCATCTAAGTCTTTATAAGCAGTGACATTAGTAGGAATAGTTAAATCTTTTATATATTTGTCATTCTTTCTGTTTACGTTAATGTCATTTATTACATTTTCATCTCTATCCCACAGAGAAACCGTAACACCTTTATTCCCCAATAATATACCTAAAGAAGTTCCAAAACTTCCTGCTCCTAAAAAAGCCACTTTACTCATAAAATTACTCCTTTCTAGCTCTATATTCTATTTCTATACCAGTTCCATCAAAATCAAAACTTTCTCTTAATTGGTTTTCTAAATATCTACCATATGAGAAATGTAATAAATTAGGGTCATTTACAAAGAACACAAACTTAGGTGGCTTTGTAGCAACCTGAGTAGCATAGTATATTTTTAATCTCTTTAAGGCTACAACTGGTGGCTCTTTCATTAAAACAGCCTTACTTATAACATCATTTAATAATCCAGTTGAAACTCTCTTAGAGTAATTATCATAGCAATATTTAGCTGTTGATAATATTTTATGTACTCTTTGTCCTGTTAAAGCTGATATGAATAAGTATTTAGCATATGGCATAAACTTAAGTTTTTGTTGTAAGTCTTTTTGATAATTACTTAATGTTTTATCATCTTTTTCAATAAGATCCCATTTATTTACAACAACCATAATTGCTTTATTCATTTCATGAGCATATCCTATTATTTTTTCATCTTGCTCAGTTATTCCTTGCTCAGCATCTATTACAAGTATAGCTACATCAGCTTTCTCTATAGCAGCATAAGTTCTGATTACACTATATCTTTCTATTTCTTCTTTTACTTTACTTTTTCTTCTTAATCCAGCAGTATCAACTAAGATGAATTTTCCATCTTCTGTTTCTAAGTAACTATCTATAGAATCCCTTGTTGTTCCTGGAACATTACTTACTATAACTCTCTCTTCACCTAATAATCTATTTATAAGTGATGATTTACCTACATTTGGTTTACCTATCATAGCTATTCTAATATATTCATCATCCTCTTCATCTTCTGAAGGATCATTAAAATATTTAACAACTTCATCTAGCATATCTCCAAGTCCTAATCCTTGAGATGCTGATATAGTTATAGGATCTCCAATTCCTAAATTGTAGAACTCATAGCTATTTTCTTCTAAAGCTAATCTATCTATTTTATTAACTACTAAAACAACAGGCTTTTTACTTTTTCTAAGCATTTGTGCAACTTCTTGGTCAGCAGCAGTAAGTCCTTCCTTACCATCAACAACGAATACTATTACATCAGCCATTTCTATAGCAATTTGTGCTTGTCTTCTCATTTGTTTAACAATTATATCACTACTTTCAGGCTCTATTCCACCTGTATCTATCATTGTGAATTTTCTGTTTAACCATTCTGATTCTGCATATACTCTGTCTCTAGTAACCCCTGGTGTATCTTGTACTATTGAAATTCTTTTTCCTGCTAATTTATTGAAAAGAGTCGACTTACCTACGTTCGGTCTTCCAACCATAGCAACTATTGGTTTACTCATTCTTATTCCTCCTCACAGTGTTCATTTATTAAGTCTATTAGGTCTTCCCCTGTATAGCTACAAACTATAACTTTAACTCCCAATCTTTCCTCAATATCCTTTGCTGTCAAATCATCTAACATTATTCTTTGAGTTATATCTCCTGGCTCGTAACCTTTTCTAAACATGTTATCTGCCATAATTAAGTACTCACTATCAATGTTATCCTTAAGTTGAGCAATAACATCTTGCCCAGTTAAAAGTCCTGCAACTGTTATTGTGTGCCCAAAGAAATCATTTAATATAACCTTACACTTAATATCTATATTATTATTCTCTTCTCTTATATCGGTACAAACCTGATCTAATTCTTTAAAAGCAGATGTTCCTGTAATAAGAGTAAATTTACCTTTTCCACTTTTAGTTAACTTATTCTTTATATCTACTGCCATGGTTTCTCTTAGAAGTCTTATCATTCCAACTCCGTCTTCTATTTGCTCATATCCATTATAGAATTCTTCATTTGGAACTTCCTCATCTGCCATAACATAAAACTCATCTGATAATCTTACAAATGGGCTTCCTATTTCTTTCATGTATTTTTCTTGAAGAACTTTTATTCTATCTAATTCTTCTTTAGCTGTTTCTTTATTATATATTTCAAGGTCAGCTAATCCTTCTCTAAACTTTGTTATTCCAATTGGTACAGCAGCAACATTTTCAATTGAAGGACGTAATTTATAAAGATCTTCTACAGTTCTAACTAATTCGTCTCCATTGTTTATTCCTGGCATAACAACTATTTGAGCATTTACAGTTATACCAGCTGCCGCTAATTTTTGTAATCTTTCATATACATTCCCTGCAAATCTATTATTAAGAATTTTTTTTCTTAAATCTGGATTTGTTGTATGAACTGATACATTTATAGGACTTATTCTATATTTTATAATTCTATCAATATCTTCATCCTTCATATTTGTTAAAGTAACAAAGTTACCTTGTAAAAATGAAAGTCTTGAATCATCGTCCTTAAAATATAAAGTTTTTCTCATTCCCTTTGGTAATTGATCTATGAAGCAAAATATACATTTATTTGTACAACTTTTAGCTTTGTCTAGGATGGCCTCTTCAAATTCCACTCCTAAATCTTCGCCATATTCCTTTTCTATTTCAAACTCCCAAACCTCTTTGTTTGGTTTTAATATTTCTACCTCAACGTATTCGTCTGCTAATAAAAATCTATAATCAAGTATATCTTCAACTTTAGTACCGTTTATGCTTAATAGTATATCTCCCTTTTCAAAGCCTAATTCCTCACCAATTCCTCCTGGTAAGACTTCAGCAATTCTACTTTTCATATGCTTCACTCCTATTTTAGTACTATCTATGTTATATTACCTTAATTAAATAATGTAGTCAACTGAAATAACTTTATACCTATATATTGTGTTTTGTTTCAATTACTAACTTTTTATTTAACTCTAAATTTAATTATTAACTTTTTCATTAAGCTTTAAACTATGTTGTTTAAATATTAAAAAGTAATCCCCTAAAAAAATTTTGAGGATTACTTTTAATAGCTTTCTCTTAATTCTATTATAGTAAAAAAATTTTTAAATATATAACTAATTATATAATAAGTGTTATAAATTTAAAGGTGTTATAAAGTATTAATTAACTAAAATTATATATTTATAGGTATAGTTATTACTATTTTAGTTCCTACTCCTAGTTCACTAGTTACATTTATCTCACCATCAAAAAGTCTAACTATATGTTTAACTATGGCAAGACCTAGTCCAGTTCCACCACTTTCTCTACTTCTAGCTTTATCTACTCTATAAAATCTTTCAAATATCCTTGGAAGATCCTCTGCACTTATTCCAATTCCATTATCCTCAATAACTAAAACAAGATTCATGTCACGATTATAACTTTCAACTCTTACCTTTCCACCTTTTTCAGTATATTTAACAGAATTGCTTACAAGATTAAGTAACATTTGTTTAAACTTATCCTTATCTCCCATAAGAACACAATTGCTATTTGTATCTAAAAATATTTCCACACCTTTTTTCTTAGCTTGATCATTTAATAGCATATAAACTTTTTCAATTTCTTCATCAACATTAAATTCTTCTAAAACAGTACTTCTTTTTTGTTCTATTTCATAAAGACATAATATATCCTCTAAAAGTCTTGCTAATCTATCTGATTCTTCATCTATTATGCTTAAAAATTTATTTCTAGTTTCATCATCATCTACATATCTTAAGGTTTCTGCAAAACCTTTAATTGATGTAAGTGGGGTCTTAAGTTCATGAGATATATTAGCTACGAATTGACTTCTCATGTTTTCAAGCTTTTTAATATCTGTAATATCTTGTATAACCACAACTGTCCCTATTATTTCTGGTTCATTTATTATACTTGCTTTTCTTATTTTTAATATTTTTGGATCATCATTATAGTTAACTTCAATTTCAACCCTATCTTTTTCATCAAAAAAGGCCTTTAGTACCTCTTTATCAGTTATATAATCCAAAAGTTTATTTCCAATAATCTCTCCGCTTATGCCAAATATTTTTTTAGCATAAGGATTTATCATTAAAACATTCATATCTCTGTCAAAAGCTATTACTCCACTACCCATACTTTTTAATATGGCTTCTAATCCATTTTGTTTATCTTTAAATCTCTCCATGGTTATTTCTAATTGCTCTGCCATATAATTAAAGCTTTTTCCTAGTCTTTGAATTTCATCATCTTTAGAATTAATTTTTACTCTTTTATGAAAATTACCACTTGCAATAGTAGAGGTTAATTGTTCTAATTCCTTTAGTGGATTTAATATTATATTAGTTATTTTAACAGTTAAAAGTAAGGCAATGACTAAGGATAATATAACCCCTACTAATAAATAGTTACTATTTATGCTATCTAGTATTTTTGCATTTTCAACAGCTATTGATGTTCTAACAATAGAGCCATCCTTAAGTTTAAGTGCACTATAGATCATGTTTTGATGAAGATCATTACTATATCTTACACTGCTTCCTAAACCACTTTCTATGGCTTCTATTATTTCTTGTCTCTTAAGATAACTTTCATTATCATTGATTAATTTTTTATGGGTATCAAAAATAACATTTCCATCCTTACTGATATATGTTATTCTTATATTTTTCATATCATTATTTGATTCTATTCTTTCTAATTCACTCTTAATATTTCCATTATCATTTTCTAACAATAAAGCTATGACCTTATTATATTCATTTAGAACATTCTTTGATTCCTCTAAATATTTATGATTTGATATTACTAAGTACATAGAAGTCATTATTGCTAGAAAAAATGTTATTATTAGTGTTGTAAAAATAATAATCCTTTTTTTCATTTATTAATCCACCTTAATCAATAAATATTGATGAAAATAATCTTCCTGACTTTTCTTGATCCTGTCTATAACTATGCATCTTCACTTCTTTTTCACAATAAGTACAAATTCTAGTAGAAGTTATATTTTCTTTTTTAACAATACCCTTAAGCTGAATTTCTACACACTTCTCAAGATTTAGCATTCTTCCATTACATACATCTTTCCCAAATTCTTCACTGAACTTCTCTGCTAAATCTTCACTTACTTCATAACAACATTGTCTTACGTGAGGGCCTATTATTACTTTAATATTTTCACAACCATATTTCTCTTTCATATATTCACAAGTTTTTCTAGCTATTTTATTGTATGTTCCTTTCCATCCACTATGAATAGCTGCAATTACTTCCTTCTCTTTATCATAAGCTATAACTGGAACACAATCTGCTGTAAAAACTCCTATAAGTGTGTTTTTATCCGTAGTAACTAAGGAATCACAGTCTCTATCCCCTTTAAAATTTTCAAAAGTTGCATCAATAAAATCACTACTATGTGTTTGGTTAACATAAACTACCTTGTCTACTTTAAATATTTCCTTTAAGTCCTCTAAATTTTTCTTTCCCTCTTCATCTTCTTTTTTATAATTAACATTATTTAATGCAGTTGAAAATCTAACTTTTATATTTCCATCGTTAAAAACTATAAATTCTTTGTTATCTATTATTTCTCTTTTCATAACTTTCACCTCAAAAACACAAATTATAATCTACTTATTTTACCATATTATCATATTTCAACTCTTTGTTAAATTAAATTCAAGTTAAATATTATTTAAGTATATGGATAAATTAAAACAAATAAAAAAGCCACCTTAAAGAACTCTCTTTAAGATAGCTTAAAATTATTTCATTAAACTTTTTATTTCTTCCATAAAGGTATTAATATCTTTAAATTGTCTATATACAGAAGCAAATCTTACGTATGAAACTTCGTCTATATCCTTAAGTCTCTCCATTATCATTTCACCTATGTAATCAGACTTTATTTCTACCATCATTTTATTACTTATGTTTCGTTCAATATCAGCTGCTATTTCTTCTATTTGAGCCCTAGATACAGGTCTCTTTTGACACGCTTTAATTAATCCGCTTATGATTTTTTCTTTATTGAAACTTTCTCTACTTAAATCCTTTTTTATAACAAGTATTGGTATATCTTCTACCTTTTCGTAAGTTGTGTATCTTTTAGAACATCTTAAACATTCTCTTCTTCTTCTAATTGCATTATAATCTTCTGCAGATCTAGAATCCACAACTTTACTTTCTTCATAAGAACAGTAAGGACATCTCATTTTAAAATCCACGCCTTTCTCTAAGTTGTAATAATATTATACCCTCTTTTTTACTTAATTTCTATATATATTTTTGAACATCTAGTATATTTTTCCCTTTTGAATCTATTAGTATAACATCTACTCCAACTTTGTATACATCAGACCATTCTATCTCTATATCCTCTGACTTACTAAAAAAGGATGTTTTTTCTCCAGGTATTATAATAGATAATATTCTATTATCATCACAATCTATCTTAACATCAGCTATTAAGCCTAACTTTTTACCTTCACTTACATCTATCACTTCCATAGCCCTTAAATTATTTAAAGAAAATAAATTTTCTTCCATGTATAAACTCCTCCTAAACATATAATTATTATATTTAATTTATATGTTTAATTTTTATATTTATTAATTAGAAGAGGTAAAAAATACTAAATAACATAAGATTTTTAATTTATCCATAAAAAATAGAGCTCAAAAGAGCTCTATACATACTTCCTCATATGCTTTAATGCTATTTTTTCCAACCTTGAAACTTGTGCTTGAGATATACCAATTTCATCAGCTACCTCCATTTGAGTTCTTCCATTAAAGAATCTCAAATTCAATATAAGTTTTTCTCTATCGTTTAATTTCTTCATAGCTTCCTTTATTGCTATATTTTCAAGCCAACTATCATCTTGATTTTTTGAATCACTTATCTGATCCATTACATATATTGCATCTCCACCATCATGATAAATAGGCTCAAATAAAGAAACTGGATCTTGAATTGCATCTAGGGCAAAAACAACATCTTCCCTTGGAATTTTAAGCTCTTTTGCTATTTGAGATACAGTAGGTTCCTTATTATTTTCATTTACTAGCTTATCTCTTACAAGTAAAGCCTTATAAGCTATATCTCTTAAAGATCTACTTACTCTTATAGTGTTATTATCTCTTAAATATCTTCTTATTTCTCCTATTATCATTGGCACAGCATAAGTTGAAAATTTAACATTTTGTGATAAATCAAAGTTATCTATAGATTTCATAAGTCCTATACAACCAACTTGAAATAAATCATCTACATTTTCGCCTCTATTATTAAACCTTTGGATTACACTAAGCACTAATCTCAGATTCCCCTTAATAAATTTCTCTCTAGCACTTGTATCTCCATTTTGCATTTGTAGCAATAATTCTTTCATTTCTTTTTCTTTTAAAACTGGTAATTTAGCTGTATTGACTCCACATATTTCTACTTTATTTATCATCATAATTGAAATCAACCCCTTCGAAGTAATTCCCTTCCGCATTTTAATTATTACCTGTAGAGGTTAATTTTATACTCTTAAATCATTTTGTTAATTTCTTTCTTTAATCTTTTTATAATTTTCTTCTCTAACCTTGAAATATAAGATTGAGATATTCCTAGCATATCAGCTACTTCCTTTTGAGTTTTTTCTTTATATCCACATAGTCCAAATCTTAATTCAACAATTTCTTTTTCTCTATTTGAAAGATTCTTCATTGCAGTAAATAATAATTCCTTGTCAACTTCATCTTCTATCAGATTGTAAACAATATCATCATCTGTGCCAAGTATATCTGAAAGTAAAAGTTCATTTCCATCCCAGTCTATATTTAAGGGCTCATAAAATGATATCTCAGCTTTAACCTTGCTATTTCTCCTTAAATACATAAGAATTTCATTTTCTATACATCTTGATGCATAGGTTGCAAGCTTTATCTTTTTTTCAGGATTAAATGTATTTACTGCCTTTATAAGTCCAATTGTTCCTACAGAAATTAAATCCTCAACTCCTACACCAGTATTCTCAAATTTTCTAGCTATATATACAACTAGTCTTAAATTTCTCTCAATAAGAATACTTCTAATAGCTTCATCATTCTCCCCTAATTTGTTAACTAGCTCCTCTTCCTCTTCTTTACTAAGAGGTGCTGGAAGAACATCATTCCCCCCAACATAATAAATTGGTTCTACCATAATATCTAATTTAGTAAATAACTTATTAAGCAAAAGTCTTATATTTAACATAACCTAATCACCCCTATATAATTCCTCTAGACAATAAAGCTTCATATTCTCCCTCTTTACTTAATTTATTATCACAAAAACATAAGATTGCATCTCTTGTCATTGTTTCCCCATTAACATTACAAAGCTTTATATTGTCAATCTTAATCCCTTTCATATATCCTGAATTCCCATCAACTACTTTATACGGTATCCTAAATTGATCTTTTTCCTTAATGTTTACCCCTCTAAACTTTTCTCTTTCTGCTATTATTACAGGCAATGCAGTTGCAGGCTCTACAAGTCCATTTCCTGTATCTAAAAATGCTTTAATATTAACAACTTCTGAATCAATACATACATCTAAATCATATATAAAGTTATTTATAATAGCTCTATTTTTAAAATAATTCATAACTCCACTAACAAGTATGTAACTTATAATTAGTGAGAATATTATAGATTTAGTTGAATAATCATTTATTATAAAGGATTCTGAAATATTATACTGATTTTCAACTAAAGCAAACATAAAACAAGTACCACAAAAGGCAAAAGTTATCACTAAAAAAGTTATATATCTTTTTATTATTGTCTTTAACTCTCTTCTTTCTGATATTATAGTAATCATTCCAAAAGAAAAGAGTAGTTTTAAAGGCAATGATGTGAGTATATTTAATCCTGGAACAAAAACAAACAAGGTATATATTGCTCCTAAAAAAGCTGCTAATATTATTCTCTTGTAAATTATTGTATCTTTCAAGGTCTGTAAAGTTAAATAAAGTAGAAAAAAGTTAATTAAAAAATTTTCTAATATGACAATGTCAATATATACAGTCATAAATCAACTCACTCCCTATTTATAATTATAAAGCTTCTTATTCTAAAATTTTGTCATTATATATTCCATATGCATATTTTCTATCTTTCTTTTTCCTCATTATTCTACATTTTTCTACTAAATAAAAAATTCTTAATATTATAATTATTTTTTTCATGTCTATTCTTGTAATGAAAATGTATTCATTAAACATAAGTTCATAATTTATTAAACTATAAATAATAAAATTCAATATTTTTTTCCATTTCCTGAGTTTTAAATCCCAAAATATTGAAAAATAACTAGAAAAACTTTTTATTTCTACATAAACTCTATTATAAATATATAAAATTTTTTCTAATTAAAGTAAAAATAAAAGCACTTATAGTAATTAATTACCATAAGTGCTTTTCTATTTAAAAATACTATCTTCTACCTCTTCTTAAAAACATAGGTATTTCTAAATCATCATTATATCTATCTTCTTGTTGAGTTTGTGAAGATGCAGCAACTTCTTGCTCAGCTACTTTTTCTTCAACATTTTCTACTATAACTTCTCTTTGAGTTTGAGTAGCTCCACTTGTTACTCCTTGAGCTCCCATTCCCATTCTTTGACGCTCTTTTTCAAATCCAGTAGCTATAACAGTTATTCTTATTTCATCTTTTAATGTTTCATCAATAACAGTACCAAATATTATGTTAGCATCTGGATCTGCAGCTTCTTGAACTATTTCTGCAGCTTCATTTATTTCTAATAAACCTAACTCAGAATCTCCTGTTACATTTAATAAAACTCCAGTAGCACCAACTATTGATGTTTCTAATAATGGAGATGATATTGCTTCTCTTGCAGCATCTTGTGCTCTTGTTTCTCCTTTACCATATCCAACACCCATGTGTGCTAAGCCTTTATCTAACATAACAGCTCTAACGTCTGCAAAGTCTAAGTTTATTAAACCTGGATTAGTTATAAGATCTGATATACCTTGTACACCTTGTCTTAAAACATCATCAGCTTTCTTAAATGATTCTAATAAAGTTGTTTTCTTATCTACCATTGATAAAAGTCTTTCATTAGGTATTGTAACTAATGTATCAACTTTTTCTTTTAAATTTGCTATACCCATTTCAGCATGAGTCATTCTTCTTCTACCTTCAAATGGGAATGGCTTAGTAACTATACCTACTGTTAATATTCCCATTGATTTAGCTATTTCAGCTACTACTGGCGCAGCTCCAGTACCAGTACCGCCCCCCATACCAGCAGTTATAAATACCATATCAGCTCCTGATATAGCCTCTGTTATTTCATCTCTACTTTCCTCAGCAGCTTTTTTTCCTATTTCAGGATTTGCCCCTGCACCTAGTCCTTTTGTAAGTTTATCACCTATTTGAATTTTATTTTGGGCATGAGATAGTGTTAAGGCTTGTTTATCTGTATTTATAGCAATAAATTCAACATCTCTTAATCCTTCTTGAATCATTCTATTAACAGCGTTTCCGCCTCCGCCTCCACATCCAATTACCTTAATATTAGTAAATGATTGTATATCTACATCAAAATCTAACAAACTAATTCCTCCTTTAAAAAAGCTCCTCTAAGAACGCCATTATTTTGGAAAGCCCTCTCTTCTTTACACTTTTATTTTCACTTTTATTTTCTTTATCCACTGTTACTTTTCTTCCTGAAAGTAATTCTTCATCACATATTAATTTTAACCTATCATATACCTCTTTAACAATACTAATTGAATTAATTATTGAAGAATTGTCAAATAAAAATTGCTTTTTAGTGAAAATTCTTACATCCTTATCAGTTGTATACTCTATTCTTTCCTTAATATGTTCATAATAACTAATACCGTCACCAGTTAATATTATCATATCTGTGGTATTTAGAATATCCCTTTCCATCAATTTACTATTAACTAATTCTACTATTTCACTTAATCTTGCATCTATAATATCATGAATTAAATAGGTATCCAATATGTGTTCCTCAAAGGAAATATTATTATAATCCTTTCTAATACTATAATATTTTGAAGAATATTGCAATTTTAATCTTTCTGCTTCCTCTTCTGATATAGATAAACATATAGCTAAATCTTTGCTTATATTTCTTCCTCCTAATGGTATATAATCCATATCCTTTAGTGTATTCCCTTTGTAACTATATATTTGTGTTTCTTCTGCCCCTACATCTATAATTACAACATTTGAAGTTTCTGTTTTTTTACTTAAAAAAACATTTTTAAATCCAAATCCCAATGAAACTGTTCCTAAAACCTCATATCCAGCTTCTAAAATAATTTTATTTAAAGTGCTAATTTTAGATTTAGGAGCGATAATTAAATCTTCATCTATTTCGATTCTTTCAGCTCTAATTCCAATTGGATTCTGAACAAAGCCAAATTCTTCAGTATAGAATGAATTTATTGTACTATCTGCTACACATTCTTCCTCTGAAAGCTTTAATGTTCTTCCTTCTATATAAGCTTCTTCTATATTTTCTTTAAAAACTAATGAATCATCATTGTCAGTATAAGAATATCCCTTATTTTCTACCATTCTACAATCATTATTTTTTAATGATAAGTAAACACCTTGAATATTATGTCCACTTTTTTCTTCTAGTTCTTTTAGACATTCTTTAATAGTTTTTACAACAGACTCTTCATCTATTATTTTACCTTTAGATACACCTTGCAAATCTTTTACTACAAAATCTAATACTTCGAATTCTCCATTTTCATTTTCACCTGATATCGCCGCACAAATATTTCTGTTTCCAATATCTAGACCCACTATGTTTTTAGACATTTTTTCTATGTGTACCTCCCTATCTAAAAATTGTGATAATATATATATTCTCTTAAAAATTCAAATTACCTCTATATTTAATACATCAATAATCGACTTAAAATCTCCCTATCTATAGCAGAATTCATTGCCGTTTCTTGTGTTATTATACCTTCTCTATACAGATTAGCAAGTTCCATGTCCATCGTTCTCATTCCATATTTACTTCCAGTTTGGATAGAAGATTCTATTTGATGAGTTTTTCCTTCTCTTATTAAATTTTTTATAGCTGGTGTAGCAACCATTATTTCTAATGCAGCATTTCTATCTCCATCAACGGTTTCCACTAATTGTTGTGATATAATTATTTGTAAAACAGAAGCTAACTGTATTTTTATTTGTTCCTGCTGATGTGGTGGAAAAACATCTACTATTCTATCTATAGTCTTAGCAGCTCCTATAGTATGAAGAGTTGAAAATACTAAGTGTCCAGTCTCTGCCGCTGTTATAGCTGTTGAAATAGTCTCTAAATCTCTCATTTCTCCAATTAAAATAACATCAGGATCCTCTCTAAGAGCTGCTTTTAAGGCTCTTTCATAACTTAAAGTATCCTTTCCTATCTCTCTTTGGTTTACAATAGATTTATTATGTTTATGAAGAAACTCTATAGGATCTTCTATTGTTATTATATGAGATTCTCTATTACTATTTATTTCATTGATTAAAGCTGCTAAAGTTGTACTTTTACCACTTCCAGTAGGTCCTGTAACTAATACAAGTCCTCTTTTAAGATTACATATATCCTTTAAAGTCTCAGGATATCCTAAACTATCTAAAGTTGGCATATCTAAAGATATAACTCTTATAGCTAAAGCTGTACTATTTCTTTGTTTATATATATTAACTCTAAATCTACCTTTACCATGTATTGAATATGATGTATCGTATTCTCCAATAGCATCATATTTTTCATATGCATCCTGTAATATCTCTTTAGCATACGCTTCAGTATCTTCAGGGCGCAATATTTCATGTTCTAACCTTACTAATTTTCCATTAACTTTTATTATAGGAGAAATACCTACTGTTAAATGCAAATCAGATGCTCCTTCTTTAACTGTTAACTCTAAAAGTTCTGCTAAACTTTGCATAAATCTCCTCCTAAACTTAATTCTTAATAAATAATTTGTTCACTCCATAAAGAAATGAACAAATTATTTATAGAAGAATCCACCTTTTTTATCGTATAATAAATATTATAAACCATATGATATATCAATTCCATAATTTTATAAAACTTATTTTTTTTTATACAATTTATTAAGTATCATTTAACATTTAAATTCCTTATTTAATTTTTTTAATGCCTTTTTTTCTATTCTAGATACATATGATCTTGATATACCAAGAATTGCCGCTATTTCCCTCTGTGTTTTTATATCACCATCTAAAAGACCGTATCTCATTTTAATTATTTCTTTCTCCCTAGGACTTAAGATATCGGACATCTTTTTATAAAGCTCCTTAACCTGTAATGAATTTTCAACAGCCTCTAATACCGAATCAGAATCACTACTTAAAATATCTATGAGACAAATTTCATTACCTTCCTTATCTACTCCTATAGGATCTTGAAGGAATACTTCTCCCTTTGTCTTCTTAGTATTCCTAAAAAACATAAGTATTTCATTGTCTATACACTTAGCTGCATATGTTGCAAGTCGTATTCCCTTGTTAGTGTCAAAAGAATCTATAGCCTTTATTAAACCTATTGTTCCTATAGATATTAAATCATCCATTTCTTTTGAGTTTTGGTAATTTGAAGAATACTTCTTAACTATATGTGCTACTAGTCTTAAATTCCGCTCAACTAGTACTCTTTTTGCCTCAACATCTCCATCTTTTAACCTTTCTAAATAGATTTTTTCTTCCTTCTCATTTAAAGGCTTTGGAAAAGTAGAATTTCCTGTTACATAGCCAGTTAAAAATATTTTACTACCAACTAATTCTAATAAGTATTGTAACATGAACATATCGTTCCCCCTATTAATGCTTATTACTATAATATGAGTTGATAGTTAAAATATTGCTAAATCTATTTATTTTTTGTAAGTTCTAAAACTATATCTCTGAAAATAGGACCTGCAGTATTTCCACCTCCTGGCTTTCTATCTTCATAAACATTTTTTATATTTGGCACCATAACTCCTAAAGTATAATACTTTTCTCCATGTTTAAAATATCCTAAAAACCATCCATGTAATTCTCCCCCCAGAGCTTCAGCAGTTCCAGTTTTAGCTCCTATCTCAACTCCTTCAATTTTAGTTATATTTGCAGTTCCTTCTAAAACCGTTGAGTTCATTACACTTTTTAAGTCCTCTGCTGTCTTCTTAGAGATTACATTTTTTCTTAACTCCTTAAATTCTTTTTTTATCTCTCCTTTTTGGTTTTCAAAATCTTTTAATATATATGGCTCTACATATTCCCCTTCATTAACAACAGTAGATATTATACCTGCCATTTGAATTAAACTAGTTTGCATAGATTGGCCTATAGAAAGATTTGTTATACTAACATTTTCAGGAACATCTCCCTTAGTCTCCATACCTGTTTTTTCATCTAATCCTAAAGCTAAAGAAAAAACTCCTTGCTCCTTTGCAAAGTCTAATAATCCCCTAGTTCCTATTTGAGCTCCTAATTTAGAAAAAATATCATTACATGAAACCTCAAAAGCTTCTTCAATGCTTATTGTTCCATGTATTTTTTCCTTTTTACATACTAATCCATCGCATCTTAATTTATCAGAAAGTCTAATACCCTTTTCTTCCATCGCAGCCTCTAAAGTTAAAATTTTAAATATTGACCCTGCCTCATAACCATTAATGCTACCTGAACCTAAAACAACATTTGGAGCTGATTCATCCTTTTGAGCTAAGGCTAAGACTTCACCGCTAGCACTATCAATAAGTACTGCTCCTGCATTTTTAAAAGTTTTATAATCTTCCTTAGCTAAAACATCTCTAACTATTTTTTGAAATTTATTGTCCAAAGTTAACTTAACATTTAGATTATCCTCTGGAATTTCATATTCTCCTTCTCCATATAATCCTTCATGGTCCCTTTCAAAAATGATTTTAGGATCTTTATTATTTTCTAACTCCTTATTTATTACCATTTCTAGAGATTTTTCTGATTTATCAACCTCTTTTGTCTCTACTTTTTTATCCTTATTCTCTACTAAAGCAAAACCCTTAGTAGAAGTTACCATATTCTCTATTTTCCAATTATCATCTTTTTTCTTTTCTTGTGCCTTATAAGTATAAATTCCTTTTATATTTTTCAAACTATTTATCTTATCAAAACTTTCCTGTGAAACATCATAATATAATTTCCCTCCACTTTTTACTACATTATCAAAAGAAAAATCCTTATCTTCAGATTGCATAATATAATTAAAGGCCATTATATTCTCTAAATTTTGATTTAAATTATTTAATCTAAAAGCCATAGAATCTATAACAACTTTGTATTTAGTCTCATATTGAAATATGCTTTCTCCCTCTCTATCTAAAAGTGAATAATTAAGGTCAGAAATATTTTCATATTGTTTGTGATTTCCTTTGAAATTTCCTGTTTCTTTTGTACTATACTTTTTCTGCACATAATAAATCCTCATGTCAAGTAATAGTAAAGCTAATAACAATAAAGAAACTAAGCTTATTAATCTATTTTTAATTTCAATTTTTCTTTTTCTGTTAAACATAAAAACACCCCTCCTGGCTAAATTCTAGCCAAGTTAGGGGTGTTTTATTCAATAAGAAATAATTACTTCTATCTCTTATTTAAGTAAAATCGTAATATACCTTTTTAAGATATTATTCGTATTTTCCTAAAACCTCTTTTATTTTTGCAACAATAATATCTATAGCAACTTTATTATGTCCACCTTCTGGTATTATTATATCAGCAAATTTCTTTGTAGGTTCTGTAAATTGATTATGCATAGGCTTTACTACATTTAAGTACTGATTTATAACAGACTCCATAGTTCTTCCTCTTTCATTTATGTCTCTGACCATTCTTCTTATGATTCTAACATCAGCATCTGTATCAACGTAAATCTTTATATCTAGAAGTTCTCTTATTCTTGGATCTTCTAGTATTAATATTCCTTCTACAATAACAATTTCTTTTGGCTCAACCTTAGTTGTATCTTCAATTCTATTATGTATAGAGAAGTCATAACTAGGTTTTTGTATAGAATGTCCATTTAAAAGTGATTCTAAATGTGAAACTAAAAGATTGTTATCAAAAGCATTTGGATGATCGTAGTTAGTTTTAACTCTATCCTCCATTGATAAATGGCTTTGATCCTTATAATATGAATCTTGCTCTATCATTGCTATACAATCTTCACCAAATTGTCTATATATCTCCTTAGCTATTGTACTTTTACCTGAGCCAGTGCCTCCTGTTATTCCTATAAAAATTGGTCTCTTCATTAGCTGTTTGCCTCCTTGCACTTAATTAACATATCATTTACCTTTACAGGCTTATCTATTTTAACCTTGAATATCATTTGAGCTTTGTTAGCAACATCTATTTTTTCGTCTTTTTCATCCTTCATATCATTCATTTGGATTTCATAGTAATCTCCTACTGGAGTTAATACCTCTACTGTATCCCCTTCGAATAATCTGTTTCTTTGTTCTATAGTTGCTACCTTAGTTTCTTCGTTATAATCTCTAACAACTCCTACGATATCATAATCTCTTATATAAGATGATGATTCATAAACTTGCTCTCCTGATTTTCCAAAGTAAAATCCTGTGTGATATCTTCTATGACTAACCTTTAAAAGATTATCCATTAATTTTTGATCAAATTCATATCCTTCTGGATCATCCCAATACTTATCTAAAGCTTCTCTGTAAGCTTTAACAATTGCAGCAACATAGTATGGGCTCTTCATTCTTCCTTCTATTTTAAATGAGTATATACCACTCTTAACAAGCTCTGGTATATATTCTATCATACATAAATCCTTAGAGTTCATTATGTATGTACCTTTATCATCTTCTATAACTTGGAAATACTCTCCAGGTCTCTTTTCTTCCATTAAATAATACTTATATCTACATGCTTGTGAACAAGCTCCTCTATTTGAGTCTCTTCCTGTCATGTAGTTTGATATTAAACATCTTCCTGAGTATGCCATACACATTGAACCATGAACAAATGCTTCTAAATCACAATCTTCTGGTAAATTCTCGTGTATTTTTTCAATTTCTTTAAAACTAAGCTCTCTAGCTAAAACAATTCTCTTAACTCCTAAGCTATGCCAAAACTTAGCTGACTTCCAGTTTACATTGTTTGCTTGAGTACTTAAGTGTATTTCTAAATCTGGTGCAACTTCCTTTGCAGTCATTATTATTGATGGATCTGAAACTATTATTGCATCTACATTTAAATCATTAAGTCCTACAATGTATTCTTCTAATCCTTCTAAATCTGCATTGTGAGGAAATACATTCATAGTAACATAAACTTTTCTTCCTCTATCATGAGCATACTTTACACCTTCTGCAATCTGTTCATTTGTAAAGTTATCAGCGAAAGCTCTTAGGTTAAGTTTGCTTCCTCCAATATAAACTGCATCTGCTCCAAAATCAATTGCTGTCTTTAATTTTTCTAAGCTACCTGCTGGTGCTAATATTTCTGGTTTTCTCATGTTTGCTACCTCCTCTTAGTTAACGCAATTCCATCTCCCATAGGAATAACAGTTGTTATTAAATTTTCATCCTTTGAGACCATATCCAAATACTTTCTCATTCTCTTAACAATAGTTATTTTTCTTCTCTTCACTAAGTCATCAGAAGCAACCATTCCTCTAAACAAAACATTATCTGCTATTATAATTCCATCTTTTTTTAAAAGTCTTAAACATTCTGGTAAAAAATGATTATAATGTCCTTTACCTGCATCCATGAATATCATATCAAATTCATCATGAAGACTCTCTAAAACTTCTAAACAATCTCCCTGTAAAATATTGATTTTTTCCTCTAATCCAAATTTTTTAATATTCTCTTTAGCATAATTTATCATATTATCATCTCTCTCGATTGTAGTAATATGACATTCTCCACCACAAGCTTTGTTCATCAGTATTGAAGAATAACCTATAGCTGTGCCTAATTCTAATATTTTCTTTGGTTTATTCATAGATACCATAAACTCAAGGAACTTAGCACCTTCCTTTTGTATTATTGGCACCTTATTTTCTTTTGCAAAATCTTCTAGTTCTTTTAATTCGTCATTTCTATCTGGAATAAGATCTCTAAGATACTTTTCCATATATTCAAAGGTTACTCCACTCATTTGCTCCTCCAAATTTTAGTATCCAAATTCTTTCTTCTTAGCTAGGAAATCTTCGTAATTATTAGTAAAATAGTGCTTATTATTTGATGGATTCAATAAATAATATATGTAGTCTGTTTTAGCTGGTTTTATGGCAGCTAAAAGTGAAGGTTTTCCAGGATTACATATTGGCCCCACTGGAAGTCCTTTAATCTTATATGTATTATATGGTGAATCCACTTTTAAGTCTTTATAAAGCACAGTATCTTTATGCTCTCCTAAAGCATATAAAACTGTAGCATCGATTTGTAAAGGCATACCTTTTTGTAGTCTGTTATATATAACAGATGCTATTTCTGCACGCTCACTATCATCCCTAGCCTCTTTTTCAACCATTGAAGCTACTATTACATATTTCTCATACTCTTCCTTTGGAATAGTAATGCCTAGTTCACTTTGTATCTCACTAATTACCCCTTCAAACCTGTTAAGCATCATTTCAATTATTTGTTTTGGTGTTGTGCCTTTAGGAATAGCATATGTGTCTGGAAATAAAAATCCTTCTAACTCATATTTTCTTTCATTATTAGGTTTTATATAAGATGGTAATGGATACTCTTTTACTACTTTTAAAAACTCATCTTTTGTGCATACCTTAGATTCTTCCAATTTCTTAGCTATATCCTCTACAGTGTATCCCTCTGGAAATGTTACCTTATAATCTGATACTTTCCCATCAGTTAGTACACTTAAAAAATCATTAAAACTTATGTCACTATTCACAGTATATGTACCTGGTTTTATACTTTCTTCTACGTTATTAAACTTTATATATATCTTAGAAAAAAAGGAACTTCTAAGTACATTTTCATTGTTTAATCGTTCAAAAAGTCCATTTAGTGACTCTCCTTCTTTAACTTTAAAGGTTATATCAGCTTTATTAGATTGTAAAGGGCTTCGCTTTATGGAGTTATATTTAACTACAAATACAGCTAAGTTAATCACAAGTAAAATTATGAATATGGATATCAAAACCATACTTTTAGAGTTTTTTAGCCTTTTCACAGTAGTACCCCCTCATATTTTAAGATAAATGGCCATAAAGCCATTTATCTAATTATAAATCTTTTTCTCATAAAAACAAACTTGTTTTACTAATTTTTGTTTATGTACCCAAAGTTATAAAATAAAATTATAAGAAAATTTATTATTTTTTACTTCTATTTATAGCTCTCTTTCTCTCAGCACTGTCTAAGATTCTCTTTCTCATTCTTACATTTACTGGAGTAACTTCAACTAATTCATCATTGTTTATGAATTCTAAACATTGCTCTAATGACATTTGTCTTACTGGAGTTAATTTTAAAGCATCATCAGCTCCAGATGATCTTGTATTAGTTAATTGTTTTTTCTTACAAATATTAACGTCTATGTCATCTGCTCTTGAACATTCTCCACAAACCATTCCAGCATAAACCTCTGTACCTGGCTCTATGAATAAAGTTCCTCTTTCTTGAGCATTAAATAATCCATATGTAACTGCTTCTCCTGATTCAAATACTACGATTGATCCTCTACTTCTTCCTGGGATCTCTCCTTTGTATTTTTCAAATCCATCAAATACATGGTTCATTATTCCGTTACCTTTTGTATCTGTCATGAATTCATTTCTAAATCCTATAAGTCCTCTTGCAGGTATTTTGAACTCTAATCTTGAGTATCCATTAACCGCTGAAGTCATATTTACCATTTCAGCTTTTCTAGGTCCTAATTTTTCCATAACAGGTCCCATAAATTCTTCTGGAACGTCTATAGTTAAGTGCTCTATTGGTTCAACCTTAACACCATTTTCATCTATTTTTGTTATAACGTTTGGCTTAGAAACTTGGAATTCATATCCTTCTCTTCTCATTGTTTCTATAAGTATTGAAAGATGTAGCTCTCCTCTACCACTTACTTCGAAACAATCTGGAGTTATTTCTTTAACTTTTAAACTTACGTTAGTTTCTAATTCTTTTAATAATCTATCTCTTAAATGTCTTGAAGTTACGAAATCCCCTTCTCTACCAGCAAATGGTGAGTCATTAACCATAAAGTTCATGTTTAATGTAGGCTCGTCTATTTTAACAAATGGTAATCCTTCTGGATTTTGTGCATCTGTTATAGTTTCTCCAATATTTACGTCAGATATACCACTTATTGCAACTATATCTCCTAATTGAGCTTCATCAACCTCTATTCTCTTTAATCCATCATGAGTATAAAGACTTGATATTTTGAATTTAGTTACTGTTCCATCTTGTCTTACAACAGCAGCTTGTTGGTTTTTCTTAGCTATTCCTCTAGTTATTTTACCTATAGCTATTTTACCAACATATTCACTTGAATCTAAAGTTGTAACTAACATTTGTAAACTGTCTTCTATAGATCCCTTTGGTGATTCAACTTTTTCGATTATAGTATCGAATAAATCTTTCATGTTATCTTTTGGCTCATCTATGTTAATTGTAGCTACTCCATCTCTAGCTGAAGCATAAACTATTGGGAAATCTAATTGCTCATCATCTGCACCAAGCTCTAAGAATAATTCAAATATTTCATCAATAACTTCTTCTGGTCTAGCATCTGGTTTATCTATTTTGTTTATAACAACTATTGGTTTTAATCCTAACTCAAGAGCTTTTCTTAAAACGAATTTTGTTTGAGGCATAGCCCCTTCATATGAGTCTACTACAAGTAAAACACTTTCTACCATTTTAAGTACACGTTCAACCTCTCCTCCGAAGTCAGCGTGTCCTGGTGTATCTATTATATTTATTTTAACTCCGTTATAATGAACTGCTGTATTTTTTGAAAGTATTGTAATACCTCTTTCTTTTTCTAAGTCATTTGAGTCCATTACTCTCTCTTCTACTTTTTCGTTTGTTCTAAAAACGTTACTTTGTCTTAATAATGCGTCCACTAAAGTTGTTTTACCATGGTCAACGTGAGCGATTATAGCTATATTTCTAATATCATTTCTTGTAAATTCGTTACTCATTATATTTATTCCTCCAATTTTATGTGCATAAAAAATTGGATACTATTTAAGTACCCAATTTTCTTTACCTTATTAGATTCTACTGTTAAGCTTTAAAAAAGTCAACACAACATTTTTTACTTAAACAGTTACATTCTACATTATCATCTAATTTTTTTATATTTCCATTATTATTGGTAATATCATTGGTTTTCTCTTAGTTTTTTCATAAAGGAAACTTCTAAGGCCATCTCTTATGTTAGATTTCATAGTAGCCCAGTCACAGATTCCTTTCTTTTCACAATCTCTTAAAACGTCTTTTACTATCTCTTTAGCTTCATCCATTAAGTCTTCTGATTCTCTTACGTAAACAAAACCTCTTGATATAATATCTGGTCCTGCTACCACTGAAGCAGTTTCTTTTGAAATAGTAACAACTACTGTAAGAATTCCGTCTTGTGAAAGATGTTTTCTATCTCTTAAAACTATGTTTCCTACATCACCAACTCCAAGTCCATCAACAAAAATTTGTCCTGAAGTAACAGATCCATTCTTTTTGATTGAATCTCTAGTGATTTCTATAACATCTCCATTTTCAGCTATCATAAAATTCTTTTCTGATAGTCCAACATCAACAGCTAACTCTGCATGCTGTTTAAGGTGTCTATACTCACCATGAACTGGTATAAAGAATTTAGGCTTAACAAGAGCTTGCATAAGTTTTAATTCCTCTTGGCAAGCATGACCTGAAACATGGACATCTGCTAGTTTTCCATACACTACTTCTGCTCCCTTTTTGAAAAGTTGATTAATAACCTTAGAAACTAACTTCTCATTACCAGGTATTGGTGTTGCAGATAGTATTACTGTATCTCCCTCAATGATATTAACTTTTTTATGCTCTGAAGATGCCATTCTAGCTAATGCTGACATTGGCTCTCCTTGGCTTCCTGTAGTTATTATAGTCACTTGCTCATTTGGATATTTGTTTATAGAATCTATGCTAACAAAAGAATCCTTATCTATTGTTAAATATCCTAGTTCTATGGCAACCTGAACTATATTTTCCATACTTCTTCCTGAAACAGCAATCTTTCTTCCTGTCATTTCTGCAGCTTCAACAATTTGCTGTATTCTATGAATATTTGAAGCAAATGTAGCTATTATTATTCTTCCCTTTGCTCCAACAAATATTTTTTTAAGATTTTCTCCTACAGCTCTTTCTGACATTGTATATCCTGGTCTCTCTACATTAGTAGAGTCAGCCATCATTGCAAGAACTCCTTTTCTTCCTAATTCTGCAAATCTAGCAAAATCCATTACCTCTCCGTCAGTTGGAGTATAGTCTACTTTAAAATCACCAGTATGAAGTACAACTCCTAGTGGTGTATGCACTGCTATAGCAACTGAATCTGCTATACTATGATTAGTTTTTACAAATTCAACAGATGATGATTTTAATTTTATAATATCTCTTGGTTTAACTCTTATAAGCTCTGTGGTGCTTAATAAACCATGTTCTTTTAGTTTAGTTTCAACTATTCCTAAAGTAAGTTTTGTTCCATAAACAGGTACATTTAAATTTTTTAACACATATGGTAAAGCACCAATATGATCTTCATGACCATGAGTTAAAAATATTCCTCTAACTTTTTCTGCATTTTTAACAAGATATGATACGTCTGGAATAACTATATCAATACCAAACATATCTTCGTCTGGGAACTTAAGTCCACAGTCGACTACAATTATATCGTCTTTAAATTCGATAACAGTTAGATTCTTACCTATCTCGTTCAAACCACCTAAAGGTATAATTTTAACCTTTAGCTTTTCACGTTTCATATTTTCCCTCCTCTTTTTTGTAGTAGTACGCTTATGTATAAAAGAGGTTTCCTCATTTGAGAAAATTTCTCTATTCATTTTTACAATCCTTGCATATTCCGAAAAACTTTACTGTATGATCTAATATTTCAAAGCCATATTTAGTTTCAATCTCTTCTTCTAGTTCGTCTAATAAATCCGCTTCAACCTCAAAAACTTTTCCACATTTATTACAAACTAGATGATGGTGTCTATGCTCTTCATCGTCATGAGCAAGTTCATATCTACTGCATCCATCTTCTAAATCTAACTTATAGATTACACCCATCTCTTCTAGAAGAATTATTGTTCTATATACGGTAGCTAATCCAATCTCTGGACAACTTTTCTTAACCTCGTCATAAATTTCCTCAGCAGTTAAGTGTTTACCCTCATTTTGTATTATAGTATCAACTATAGCTCTTCTCTGAGGTGTTAACTTATAACCCTTCTTCTTTAATTCTTCTTTTAAAGCATCAAAATCTACTGAAGCTGTATTTGCCATATTAAAACCTCACTTTACCGTTATTCTTCTTCTGCGAATAAAGTTGCATAAGCTTCTTCTATCATTTCAATTTCAAAATCATTCTCAACTGGAGCTAAAGTCTCTTCTCCATCTTCGTCTTGAACAACTTGCATAGCTATAACTACGTCTTCCTCACCTTCTGGTGATAATAAGAAATATTCTTTTTCTTCGATATCTAATTTAGTTACTACGTTGAATGTTGTTTCTATTCCTTCTTCATCAACTAAAACTATTGGTTGTAAATCGTTATTCATTTTAACTTCTCCTTTTTATTTCGATATTCTGTCTAAGTATCCTTGTAATATATAAGTAGCCGCTATTTTATCGACTATTTTTTTTCTTTTCGCTCTTGATAAATCCGCTTCTAGCATTGCTCTATGAGCAGCAACTGTTGTAAGTCTTTCATCCCAAAACTCTATTTTACCATCAAATGATTTTTCAATTTGTTCACATAAATTTTTAACCATTTCTCCAGATGGTCCTATTGTTCCATTCATATTTTTTGGCATACCTGCAACTATAGTTTCTACTCCATACTCTTTGCATATTTTCATGACTGCCTCTACGTCTTTAGTGTAGCAATCTCTTTTTATAGTTGTTACACCTTGAGCTGTCCATCCAAGTGGATCACTTACTGCAACTCCTATAGTTTTACTTCCGATATCTAAACCTAAAATTCTCATTGAATCTCCTTACATAAACGAAAGAGTACCCTTTCGGGCACTCTTTGTTATTTTATCTCTAGATAAGATTTTATAACTTCTTCAAGTATTTCATCTCTTTCCAGTTTCCTTACTAAAGCTCTTGCCCCGTTGTAATTAGTGATGTAAGTAGGGTCACCTGAAATTAAGTATCCAACTAGCTGATTAACCGGGTTATAGCCTTTTTCCTTTAGTGAGTTGTATACATCAGTTAATATTGATTTAGTTAAATCTTCCTTATTTTTACTAAAATCAAACTGCATTGTGTGGTCAAAATTGTTACTCATAACATGCTGCTTACTAGCAGCTCACCCCCTTACAGTAAATATATTTTAATTTATATATTTACATATATTATTATCTTTTAAATTAGTTTTTATTCACGCTTTACTTTATACTCATTATAAACTATATTTACATAAAAGTACAACTATTTTACAAGTAATTCTACAACTTCTTTTGCTTTTTCTAATGCTTTAGCTATATTTTCTGGATTTTTTCCACCAGCTTGAGCCATGTCAGGTCTTCCACCTCCGCCGCCGCCTACAACTGCTGCAACTTCTTTTATTACCTTTCCACAATGAACTCCATTAGCTAATGAATTTTTAGTTGCCATAGCTACTAAGTTTACTTTTCCACCATTGTCACTTGCTAAAACAACTATTCCATTATTTAATTTATTTCTAACTTTATCAGCTAAATCTCTTAATGAATTTCCATCAACATCTTTTAATTCTGCTGTAACTAATTCAACTCCGTTTATTTCAACTTTGTCTTTTAAGATATCATCCTCAGCACCTTGAACTAATTTAGCTTTAAGTTCTGCTATTTCTTTATCTTTTTCTTTTAATTCATGAGCTTGAGCTGCTATTCTCTTAGCAATATCTTTTTCATTACACTTAAGCATTGAAGCAGCTTCCTTAAGCATATTATTTTTAAGTTCCATGAATTTTAATGCGCTTATTCCAGTAACAGCCTCAATTCTTCTTATTCCAGCAGCAACTCCTGATTCTGAAACTATCTTAAATAATCCAATTTCTCCTGAGTTAGCTACGTGAGTTCCTCCACATAATTCTTTTGAGAAATCTCCAACTGAAACAACTCTTACTTTTTCAGCATACTTTTCATCGAAAAGACAAGTTGCTCCACTATTTCTAGCTTCATCTAATGACATTTCCTTTGTATCAACTACAGATACAGTCATTATTTTTTCATTTACTAATAATTCAACTTTTTCTAATTCTTCTTCTGTTAAAGCTGCAAAATGAGTAAAGTCAAATCTTAATCTTTCTTCATCAACATATGAACCTGATTGATTTACATGGTCTCCTAAAACTTCTTTTAAAGCTTCATGTAACATGTGTGTAGCTGTGTGGTTTTTACATATGTTAGATCTTCTTGAAGCATCAACTGATAATTTAACTTCTTGACCTTCTTTTAAGCTACCTTCTATAACCTTAATGTAGTGAACAAATTTTCCACCAACATTTTTCTTACAATCTGTAACTATTGCCATTCCAGTTTCTGAAGTTATATTTCCTCTATCTCCAACTTGACCTCCCATTTCAGCATAGAAAGGAGTTTTATCAGTTAATAAGAATCCTTCTTCACCTTCTTTAAGTTCAGATTTAAATTCTTCATTATTTCCTAGTACTATAACTTTTGAGTTAAGTTCTAAATTAACATATCCATCAAATTCAGTAACTATTGAAGCATCCACTTTGTTTACTGGACTTTCTTCGCTTCCCATGTAGCTACTTTCTCCTCTAGCATTTCTAGCTCTTTCTCTTTGCTCTTTCATTTCCTTATTAAAGTTTTCTATATCTAACTCTAATCCTTTTTCTTCTAATATCTCTTGAGTAAGCTCTAGAGGGAATCCATAAGTATCATATAATTTGAAAGCTTTAGCTCCTGATAAAACTTTCTCATTTTTTTCTTCCATTTCTGAAATATAGCTCATAAGTATATCCATACCTGAGTCTATTGTTTCATTAAATCTTTCTTCTTCTAATTTAATTATTTTCTTAATGTAATCAGCTTTTTCTTTTAATTCTGGATAAGCTTCACCGTAATTTTCAACTACAGCATCAACCATTTCATTTAAGAATATACCTTTAACTCCTAAAAGTCTTCCATGTCTAGCAGCTCTTCTAAGAAGTCTTCTTAAAACATATCCTCTACCTTCATTTGATGGTTGAACACCGTCACATATTAAGAAAGTAACACTTTTTCCATGGTCAGTTATTATTCTTAATGATACATCTTTGTCTTTATCTTCTCCATATTTAGCATTTGTTAATTCACATGCTTTATTTAATATGTTTTTAACTGTATCTATTTCGAAGATATTATCTACACCTTGCATTATTGTAGCTATTCTTTCTAAGCCCATACCTGTATCTATGTTCTTTTGAGCTAACTCATTGTAGTTTCCTTCTTCATCTTTATCAAATTGAGTGAAAACTAAGTTCCAGAACTCAACTATTCTATCAGCATCTGAAGCTTCTAAGAATTCTTCTACAGTTTCAACCTTTCCTTCTCCTCTATCAAAGTGAATCTCTGTACAAGGACCACAAGGACCTACCCCTATTTCCCAGAAGTTATCATCTTTTCCTAATCTGAATATTCTGCTTGGATCTACATCAGTTTTACTAGTCCAAATATCATAAGCTTCATCGTCATTTAAATATATAGTTACATATAATTTATCCTTTGGAATTCCTAAAGTTTCTGTTATAAACTCCCAAGCCCAAGGAATTATTTCTGATTTGAAGTAATCTCCAAATGAAAAGTTTCCTAGCATTTCGAAGAATGTACCATGTCTTGATGTTTTACCAACATTCTCTATATCACCAGTTCTTATACACTTTTGGCAAGTTGTTATTCTTCTTTTTGGTGGTTCTTCTAAACCTGTGAAATAAGGTTTAAGTGGTGCCATACCTGCATTTATTAATAATAAACTCTTATCATTTTTAGGTACTAACGGAAATGACTGTAATCTTAAATGATCTTTGCTTTCAAAAAAGCTTAAATATTTTTCTCTTAATTCATTTGCTCCCATGAATTTCATAATTTATTCCTCCAAATTTTATGTATTTATCCTTTAGCCTTTAAGTTTAATCATATATTATAAAATAAGATTAAACCCTCTACTTAGCCTAGATATTCTTTTATTTTATAATTAGTTTCACACATAAAAAAAGAACATAAAACACCTCACCCCTAATTAAAAGGGACGAAATCCTATGCTCCGCGGTACCACCCTAATTATGTAAAACTACATCACTCTAAAAATTATAGCTCAAAGATAGCTTCAACATCTCTTTTAAGAAGTTCTCACCAACCACTTCCTCTCTGACTAAAAGATAAATGCCTACTCATTCTCGTCAACGCTTTTCATTAAGTTATTATAGGCAAATTATAAAAAAAATTTCTTTACCTGTCAATATAATTGCCAACTGTATTAATATCTATTTTATTAAATTACTATGTATTCCTATATATTTTATGATTATTTATCTACTAAGTTAAATATTATTTTTATATAAAATACTATTAAAATAATATTATTATGTATATTTATTAATATCTAAAACTTTTTAACTATAAAAAAATATATCATACTTCTTAATAACTATGATTTAATCTAATACTAAAATATCATAAAAACATATAATAATCCCAATCATCAAATAGAACTTTAATCACAACAGCTATAGGAACTATAAAAACCATTCCTAAAAGCCCTCCTATTTGCTCTCCAATCAAAAGTAATATTATGATTAATATTGGATGCATATCTATACTCTCAGCTGTAATTTTAGGTGCTATTAAGTTTCCTTCAATTTGTTGAATTATTAAAAAAGTCAATATAACCCACAAAATTTTATTTGGGCCTTCTACTAATGCTACAACTATTGCAGGTATTGCTCCTAAAACCGCTCCAAAATATGGTATAATATTGAGTAACGCATTTAAAAACGCTAATAATAGAGGAAACTTTATTCCTAGTATAAGCATACCTATAAATGTCATAACTCCAACTAATAAGCTTAAAAGTAATTGCCCTAAAATATATTTACCTAAGACTTTATCAACATCTCTCCCTAGATTTTTTAATAGAGCTCTCTTCTCTATTGGGCAGCAATATAAAAATTTATTATCCTTAATATAAAATCTCCATAAAAAATCCCTAGCTTCATAAACTTCATCTTCATAATCAAATCATTTATAAAGAATTCTATACCATTTATTAAACCATCAAAACTTTCCCCTTCTTTAAACATACTTGGAATTAGAACTGTTAAAAAAAATAATATAAGAAAAATTACACTAAGTACTATAGACATAGCTAAAAAGTTTTTATTTATTTTTGTTCTTTCACATAAAAATCTATATAGAGGCTTAAGAATATATGCAAAAATCCCTGATACAAGCACTATAAAAATAATGTCTCTAAAAGCTTCAAATTGATATAAAAGGAATATAAATAAAAAAATTATAAATGTTAATATTAAATTTCTTATAAATCTTTTTTTATCTTTTAAAGCTCTAAACATTCCTACTCCTCCTTTTTTAATTTACCTCGCCAAAATATTTTCTTGGAATCATTCTCATATTTATATTTTTATTGCCAAAAAATAAAATGCTTTCTTCTCCTAAAATAGTTTCTTTTAATTGTATAACTCGCTTTCCATTTTTAAATTTATCAACTAATCCACTTACCACTATTAGTCCTCTTATATAAAAGTCGTAATCTATTAAAATATCTTCTAATATTCCTATCATATGGCCATCCTTATTTATAAGATCAAAGTTTTTTATCTCGCTAAATTTTAACCCTCTATGTACATGTACCCCTTCTGTCATAATAGTATCGCTTAAAGAAATAACATTAGTTAAGTCCACATAATCTCTTTTTGAAAATAATTTTTTTGTTATTATAAAGCCCATGACTTTCCCATTAAAATAATCTATAGCAAGATCACAAACTACTCCAACCTTTTTTCCATTAGAATCAAAAACCTTAAGACCAATTAAATCTCTTATTCTATACACTCTAAAAGTCATCCCTTTCTAATTTAAGTAAAGCCATTAGTAATATATTTAGTATTATCTATATCCTTCCAAAAAATACATAGTTTCATAGGTATTTTAAATTTATTTTTGTAAACTTAAATAATAATCCTTAAACTTTCTAAGTAAGTTATTAACTAAATAAAGTAAGTATATATTATTAACTTAATAAATACACTTTGTATAGTGCACTTTATATTGAAAATAAAATTTAAAAAGTTTTAATATAAAAGAAAAAAGCCCCCTTTCGGGAGCTTTCTATTAAAGTAGGCTTTCGATTATTCCTCCACCTACAACTAAATCATCTTTATAGAAAACAACAGATTGACCTTTAGTTATAGCTCTTTGCTTATCTTCAAAAGAAACTTTAACTCTTCCATTTTCCATAGGACTTATAGTAGCCTTAGCTGGTCTAGCTGAATATCTAATTTTAGCTTCAACTTCCATAGGGCCTTCAAGTTTATCTATAGATATGAAATTTATATCTTTACAAACTAAATCAGTTTTAAAGATATCCTCTTCTGGTCCTACTACAACAGTATTAGTTACAGGGTTTATATCAGTAACAAACACTGGTCTTCCAAGAGCTAATCCTAAGCCCTTTCTTTGTCCTATTGTATAATAGACTATTCCTTTATGTTTTCCTAAGACATTTCCATACTTATCGACAAAGTTTCCTGGTCTAACTTTGTTTGGAGCAGCTTCACATATGTATCTTCCATGATTATTATCTGGAATAAAGCATATTTCTTCACTGTCCTTTTTATTATGTACATCTAGACCGATCTCTTTAGCTATTTCTCTAATCTTATCCTTAGTGAATTCTCCACAAGGCATTAAAGTATGCTCTAACTGTTCTTGAGTTAGATTGTATAAAGCATAAGTTTGATCTTTTCTATCATCCTTTGATCTTATAAGTTGGAATCTTCCATCTCTTTCTTCAATTTTAGCATAGTGACCTGTTGCAACATAGTCTGCACCTATACCTTTAGCTTTTTGTAAAAGCTCATCAAATTTAAGATATTTGTTACATGCAATACATGGATTTGGAGTTCTACCTTGTATATATTCGTCTACAAAATAATCTATTACATTTCTTTTAAAACTATCTCTAAAGTTTAAAACGTAAAAAGGAATATCTAGTTTTTGAGCAACTCTTCTAGCATCATCCACTGCTGACAGTGAACAACATCCACCTTCTCTTTCCTCATATTCCTTATCCTCTTGCCATATTTGCATTGTAACACCAATTACATCGTATCCCTGTTCCTTTAAAAGGTAAGCAGCAACGGAGCTATCAACTCCGCCGCTCATACCTATAACAACCTTTTTCTTTGTCACAAAATCACCACTTTAATATTATTCTTAACCGTGAACATGCTCATGTATGTCATGTGAATGTTCTTTCATATCCCAAGGCTCTAATCCTTGTCTTTGTCTATAGTCGTTTATAGCCTTGTGTATAGCTTCCTCAGCTAATACTGAACAGTGCATTTTTACTGGTGGAAGACCATCTAAAGCTTCTGCAACAGCTTTGTTTGATAATTCCCAAGCTTCTTCTACAGTTTTTCCTTTTATAAGCTCTGTAGCCATACTTGATGAAGCAATAGCAGATCCACATCCATAAGTTTCAAATTTAACATCTTCTACAATGTTATTTTCTATTTTAAGATATATTCTCATTATATCTCCACATTTAGCGTTACCAACTTCTCCGATTCCGTTAGCATCTTTAATTTCTCCTACATTTCTTGGGTTTTTGAAATGATCCATAACTTTTTCACTATATATCATAATTAATTCTCTCCTTCTACTTCTCTTAAATGATTTTTCCATAATGGTGACATACTTCTTAATCTTGCGATTATTGGTGGTACTTTTTCTAATACGTAATCAACGTCTTCTTCAGTTGTACCTTCACCTAAACTTAATCTTAATGATCCGTGTGCTATTTCATGAGGTAAACCTATTGCTAATAACACGTGTGATGGATCTAATGATCCTGATGTACAAGCACTTCCACTTGAACCACAAATTCCTTCAAAGTCTAATGAAAGAAGAATTCCTTCACCTTCAATGAATTCAAAGCATACATTTACGTTACCTGGTAATCTCTTGCTACCATCTTTTGGTCCATTTAATCTTGTAAATGGTACTTCTAATAATCCTTTTATTAACTTATCTCTTAACTTAGAAATTTTAGCTATATGCTCATCTAAGTTTTCTCCAGCTATTTCCATAGCCTTTCCTAATCCAACTATTGCAGGTATGTTCTCAGTTCCAGCTCTTCTAGCTCTCTCTTGACCACCACCGTGGATTAAGTTATCTATTCTTATACCTTTTCTTATATATAAAGCTCCGATTCCTTTTGGTCCATAAACTTTATGTCCAGCTAATGAAAGTAAATCGATGTTCATATCTTTAACATCTATCTTTACATTTCCTACAGCTTGAACTGCATCTGTATGGAATATTACTTTTCTTTCTCTACAAATTTTTCCTATTTCCTTAACTGGCTCTATAGTTCCTATTTCATTGTTTGCAAACATTACAGAAACTAAGATAGTTTTATCAGTAATAGCATTTTTTAATTCTTCTAAATCAACAAAACCTTCTTCATTTACATCTAAGTAAGTTACTTCAAAGCCTTGTTTTTCTAACCATTGGCAAGTATGTAATACAGCATGGTGCTCTATTTTTGTAGTTATTATATGATTTCCTTTATTTTTATGAGCAAAAGCTATTCCTTTTATTGCCCAGTTATCTGCTTCTGATCCGCCACCAGTAAAGTAGATTTCATTTGTATCAGCATTTAATACTTTAGCTACTCTTTCTCTAGCAGTGTCTACAGCCATTCTTGATTCTCTTGAAACTCCGTAAAATGCTGATGGATTTCCAAACTTATTTGTGAAATATGGTAACATTTCCTCTAATACTTCTGGCTTAACATATGTAGTTGCTGAGTAGTCCATATAAACAACTCTATTATTCATTTTCTTCACTCCTACTAACAATTTTTAAAGCTTCATTTTTTTCTTTCATAGCTTTATAATCTTCTACTATATCTTTAAGTGTTACTGAATTAGTAACCTCATCTATGCTTGTTTTTATCTTTTTCCATAAAAGTCTAGTTGCACAACAATCAACATTATTGCAAGTTACACCATCTAAACAATCTGATATTTCTATTGGTCCTTCTAAAACCTCTATAATATCTGAAACTGTTATATCTTCTGGTTGTCTATTTAAAATATATCCTCCTTGAGCACCTCTAATACTCTTTATAAGCTTAGCTTTTCTTAAAGAACTAAATAATTGCTCTAAATAATATTCAGATATATTCTGTCTTTGCGATATTGACTTTATTGACACAGGTGATCCACCATAATGTATAGCTAAATCAACCATGGCTTTTACACCATATCTTCCTTTGGTAGATAATTTCATTTAATCACCTCTAAATCTGACTAATTCGATGTACTTTATGTGATTATAATATCAAAACCGAGTAAATTTGTCAACAATAATATTCACATATTTTTTACTTAAAAAATGGAATTTAAAATTGAAATTCAACTATTTGTTTTTTACATTATTCCAGTAGGCTTTTATACTACTTTCGTATTTATTATCCTTAGGCTTATAATATTCTTTTCCTCTCATATTTTCAGGCATATATTCTTGATTTATATAACCATTAGGATAATTATGTGGATATAAATACCCACCAACACCTAAATTGCTTGCTCCACTATAATGAGCATCTTTTAAATGTTTTGGCACATCACCTGCATTATTCCTTTCTAAATCTCTTAAAGCATCATCAATAGCCATATACGCACTATTTGACTTAGGTAAGGTAGCTAAATATATTACTAATTCAGATAATATTATTCTTGCTTCTGGCATTCCTATTTTCAAAGCAAGGTCTATTCCGCTATTTACAACTTGCAAAGCATTAGGATGAGCAAGACCTATATCTTCAGCTGCAATTACTCCTATCCTCCTAATTACGCTATCCATATTTCCACCCTTAATAAGTCTAGCTAAATAATGAATTGAGGCATCAGGGTCACTTCCTCTTATACTTTTTTGAAGAGCACTTAATAAATTATAATAATCATCTCCTTATGAATCAGATTTCAAATTAGATTGCCCTAATTTTTCTACATACTCTTTATTTAAAAGGATATTATCTTTTTCTTGAGATTTAATAGCTAATTCTAACACTGTGTAAGCTTTTCTTACATCTCCTTGAGAAATCTCTCCAATATATTTTAAAACGCCTTCTTCAAGAGAAATAACATATCCTTCTTTTTCAAGTTTACTTACTGCTCTTTCTAAAGCTATTATTATATCTTCAGTACTTACTGGTTTAAATTGAAATATGGTACTTCTGCTTAGTATGGCCTTATGTATAGCAAAGTATGGATTTTCTGTAGTACTTGCTATTAATATTACTCTCCCATCTTCAATAAATTCTAAAAGTGCTTGCTGCTGTTTTTTATTAAAATGCTGAAGCTCATCTATATACAGTATTATTCCCTTAAAATTTAATAAATTATCTATATCAGAAGTTATACTTTGTATTTCTTTTATGGAAGATGTAGTAGCATTTATTTTATAAAATTTCTTATCAGTGTAATTTGAAATTATATTAGCTAAAGTAGTTTTTCCAACACCAGGTGGACCATAAAAAATGCAATTCATTATGTTCTTGTTTTTTATAAGCTTGTTTAAAGGAGTTCCTTCTCCTACAATGTGTTTCTGTCCAACTATATCCTCTAATTTTTTAGGACGCATAATATCTGCTAAAGGTCTCAAATTTTTCAATTATCAAAATTTCAATAAGATTAATATGTTAACTGAATACTTCTCTTAATTTTGTATTCATTAAAAAGCTCCTTATTTATAAAACATAATATATTAATATGAAATTTGATAATTTTCCTCCCTTCTTATACTTTTATAGTTAATGAATTTCCTAAAGTAAATCTTAATTCAATTCTAAAATTTATTATAATACTAAAATACAGTTTTATTTCTTCCTGTCATTTTTGCCATATATAATTTTTCATCAGCATTTTTTATGGTATCAAAAGGATCTTCTTTTTCTGAAACTTCACAAACTCCGAAGCTAGAAGTTATTTTTAAACTTAAATCACCATAGTCAAAGCTCATTTTTTCTATGATTTTTCTAAGCTTCTCAGCAACCTTCACTCCATTTTTCAAATTGGTATTATTTAAAACAATTATGAATTCTTCTCCTCCATATCTACCAATCCAGTCACTATTTTCTCTGATATTATTATTTAATACCTTTGCAAAACCCCTTAAAATTTTGTCACCTACTAAATGACCATAGGTATCATTTACTTTTTTAAAGGAATCTATATCAGTCATAATTACAGTTGTAGGTATAGATTCTTTTAAGTTTCTATGAGCTTCCTTTGAAAATCTCTGATCTATATACCTTTTATTATAGACTCCAGTTAAATAATCCTTAATAAGATTTTCTCCCATCTTTTTCATTGTTAAGTCTAAATAATTACCTTCTCCACTACCATCTACTATACTGCCATTATTAGTTATATCTTTTAATATTTCAACAACATATTTATTTTCATTAAATTCAATTGGGGAAGCTATAACTAAAAACACATGATTTTTATTATATTCTAACTTTATAAAAGTATCATTTTTTAAATAAGCTTTTTTTGATATGCAAGTACTACATATTGATTTTTTTCCCCACACATCATAACAATTGCTTAGTGAACAATCTTTTTCATTAAATTTATTATTGATTTTTAGGTTAAAGTCATCTGAAAATACTATATTATTTATAGGATCTACCACTCTAACTTCATCATAAAAGTTCTTTAATATAGACATTCTTTCTTTTACATCTAGTAAAACTTCCAATATTCTTTCCTCCAGTCCTTAGAACTTTTAATTTCTTTCTACACCTTACTACATATTAAAGGAATATCTAAAACTAATTATTCTTAAATTTGTACCTCTCTATTTTCCGTACATTCTTTATTAACAATTATACAATAAAAAAGATTCTAATAAAAAATATTAGAACCTTTATATTAAAAAATTTTTAAAGAAGCTCTACCTCTTCTCCTAAAATTACTTCTCCTCCATTTAATACCTTTGTAAATATACCATAAGCAGGCATTATACATCTTCCTACTTGATAGTATATTGCACATTTATCATGACATTTTTTCCCTATTTGTGTTACTTCTAAAAGAGCCTCTCCTATCTTTATTTTTTGCCCTATAGGAAGTTTATTTAGTTCTATTCCATCTACAACTAGGTTTTCTCCAAAAGCTCCAAAATCCACATTTCCGCCATCAGCTCTAAAATCCTCTATCTTTTCAAAAGCTAATAAACTTACTTGTCTATGCCACTTCCCAGCATGAGCATCTCCCTTAATTCCGAAATCTTCTATAAACTCAGCTTTAGGAACTTGCACCTTAGCTGTACCTTTCTTTTCACTTATACAAATAGCTCTTATCTTGCTCATTTTTATCCTCCTATTTCATACATAAATCTTTTATCTTCATCTTTTTCTTTCATTTTAAAGTTATGTTTTTCTGGCTTTTCATAAATACTTTTTTTAATTATCTCCCTAAGCTCTTCATCACTTATTCCATTTCTCATCTTATCTCTTAAGTTTATTCCATACTTCCAATGTAAACACTGTTTCATAAAGCCTTCAGGAGTGACCCTTATTCTATTACAATCCTCACAAAAACAATCACTCATAGCACTTATAAAGCCTATTTTTCCTTTGAATCCTTCTATGCTTATGTATTTAGCTGGACCATTTAGTCTTAAGGTTTTTCCATCACTTAATACCTTTTTTTCTTTCTTTATAATTTCTAAAATCTCACTATTAGTAACGCCCTTAAACTTTTTACCTTCTCCAATAGGCATAAGCTCTATAAATCTAAGATCTATTGGATTTTTATAAGCTAAGTTTATTAAATCTAAAATTTCATCTTTATTGAAATCTTCTAATATTATAGTATTTATCTTTACCTTAACATTATTTTCTAAGCACTTTTCTATTGAATAAAGTACTTTATCTAAGGTTCCTATCCTTGTTATTTCTTTAAATCTATCTTCTTTTAGTGTATCTAAACTTATATTTACTCTCTTTAATCCATTTTCACTAAGTTCCTTTACTTTATCTCCTAGTAAAATCCCATTAGTGGTTAAACAAATCTCTTCTATCTCTGGTATTTTGTTTATATTTTTTATTAAATCTACTACACCTTCTCTTACAAGAGGCTCACCACCTGTAAGTCTTACTTTTTTTATTCCAATAGAAGCACATTCTTTAACAACTCTTAAAATCTCATCTAAAGTCATAAGCTTATCATTGTGAATAAAATCATTGTGATCTTTCTCCATACAATAAGCACATCTTAAATTACATTTATCAGTTAAAGAAATTCTTAAATAGTCAATTTCTCTTCCATATTTATCTTTCATTTTCTCACCTTCTTCTTTATACAAATTCCATTCCCTCTTTTAGGTGAATAATGATTTTATCTCTTTATCCAAACTTTTTCTAACCTTTAACAATAATTTCTAATTACTTTCCAAAGGAACAATGTGGAAAAGTACAAACTGGGCAATTTAAACAAAGTCCACCATGACCATATTCAGCTATATCTCTTAAAGTTAATCTTTCATCTGCTAAAACTCTTGGAAGGACTAAATCTAAAGCTGTTCTTTTTGAATACATGGCACAGCTTGGTATTCCAATAATAGGAACATCATTATAATAAGCTAAAAGAAGCATAGCTCCTGGAAGTACAGGTGAACCATATGTTATTAATTCTCCTCCACATTCCTTTATAGCTGTAGGAGTAACATCGTCTGGATCAACTGACATTCCCCCTGTACAAAGTATAAGTTCTGCACCTTCATCTAAAGCTCTTTTTATTTCCTCTATAATTTTCTCCTTATCATCTGGAAGAATAACCTGTCTTTCAAGATCTATATTAAATTCCTTAAGCTTTTCCTTAAGAACAGGACCAAAGGCATCTTTTATTCTTCCACTATAAACTTCATTTCCTGTAGTTATTGCAAAAGTCTTTTTATTTTTTATCTCTTTAACTTCTATAATCTTATCTTTTATAAGATTTTCTGCTTCTATTATTTTATTTTCATCTATAACTAGTGGAATTACTCTAGTAGCCCCTACCTTATCACCTTTTTTAACTGGAAAATTCCCATGAATTGTAGAAACTATTATTTCACCTAGCATATTTAATTCTAATAATTTTTCCTTATCTATTTTTAAAAGTCCGTCTTTATCAGCTAAAAATTCTATTTTTCCTTCTTTTATTTCTCCAAAACTTAATCCTTCTCCACAAACTAGGTCCTTTAATCTTTCAGCAGCCTCATTTTCATGAAGCATTCCCTCTTCTTTTTCCCATACATAAACATGTTCTTTTCCTATTGATAAAAGTTTTTCTATATCTTCTTCTCTTATAACATGGCCCTTTTTAAAGGCTCTTCCTTTAAATTTACCTGGTATTATTTGAGTTACATCATGAGATAATATTGTTCCAACAGCATCTTCAACTCTTATTTGTTTCATACTAATCCTGTTATAAGTTATTTATTTTAAGTCCATCTCCATCTAAAACTATATATTTAATATAAATAACTTTAAACAGTTCACCTCCTCCTAGTGTTTTTAGTAATAAAAGGTTTCCTAAATTTCTTTTTTCTTTATTAAATCTTCATACTCATCAACTGTATTTATATTATAAAAATTCTTTATTTCTTTTTTATGTACTTTTTCTATAAAAGGAAATTCTTCAACTACCTTCATAGAAAATTTAAAACAGGTTTTTATTAATTTATTGCTATTATTTATAAGTTCTTTTTCCATAATATCTTTGCAACTTTTTTTATATATGGCACAAAGAGGTTGTAGTCTTTCCTGAAACTTAGGAATTAAAATTTCATAGTCTTCCTTTATATTTCCTAAATAATTAACCACATCTTTATTTATAAAAGGCATATCACAGGCAACAACTAAGCAATAATCATTTTTAATATGATTTAAGGCTGAATGAATTCCACTTAAAGGCCCTTGACCAGGATATATATCCTTAAAAACTTTAAGTCCAAACTCCTTATACTCTCCTGGATTATTGGATATTATTATTATTTCCTCATAATCTTCTAAGGCTTTTATTATTCTCTCTATAAAATAGTCCTCTTCATATTTTAAAAAAGCCTTATTTCTATAATTCATTCTACTACTTTTCCCTCCAGCTAAAATAGCAGCACTCTTTTTTATCACCTTAATACACCTCCTATAAACCTATTTTTAAACTAATTATTTATTTATAATTTTATTATGTTTACTACTTCTCCTCTATTTAAGCCTTCATTTCCTTTTTCAATTTCTATTAAGCAATTAGCATTTAGAAGAGAACTTAATATACCATTTCCACTTTTAATTTGAGTTATATAAACCTTTGCTCCCTTTTCATCATATATAATATTTCCTCTTAAAAACCTTCTTTGAGGGCTTTTTTTATTAAAAGAATCCATTAAGACTCCCTTTTCTCTTTTAATATTTATATTTTCTTCCTCTCCCTCTAATTTTTTAAGTACAGACTTTCCTAATAATTCAAATGTAGTTAAGGCAGCATTAGGATTTCCTGAAAGGCTTATCAATATTTTTTCTTGCCTTTTGCTACATACAACTGCAGAGCCAGGTTTAATTTTTATTTTCCAAAATAACCTTTCAAAGCCTATACTTCCAGAAACCTTTTGCATAAGATCTTTTTCTCCTACAGAAGCTCCTCCTGTAGTAAATACTATATCTGATTTTTCAAAGGCTTTTTCTATAGCTTCTCCTATTTTTAAGATATTGTCTCCTACATGTTCCATAGACAAAACATTGTATCCTAGCTCTTCTATTCTTGCACTTAAACTATATAAATTACTGTCATATATTTTTCCTGGTTTTAAGGTGGAATTTATATCACATACCTCATCCCCGGTACTAATTATTGAAACCTTAGGCTTTTTATAAACAAGTACCTCACTTATACCAGAGCTAGCCATTATGCCTAAATCAGCATAATCAAGTCTTTTACCTTTTTTAATTAAAGTTTCTCCAATCTTTATATCCTCTCCCATAAAAGATATGTTCTCATTAGCTTTCATTTCCTTAAATATTTTAACCAAATCTCCATGTCTTTCTGTTTCTTCTTGCTTAAGTACGCAATCAGCTCCCACAGGGATTGGAGCCCCAGTCATAATTCTAATAGCCTCTCCATGTTTTATTTCTATTTCTGAAAAATCACCTGCAAATATCTCATCTACTATTTTAAGCTCTATAGGATTTTCTTTTGAAGTTCCCTTAGAATCTTCTGATTTAAAAGCATATCCATCAAAAACTGACTTATTAAAGGGAGGATTATTAATCTTAGATTTAACATCACCATACAAAACTCTCTTTAAAGAATCCTTTATGCTAACAACCTCACTTTTTAAAGCCTTAGTGTTCTTATTTAATATTTCAAGAGCTTCTTCTAAAGCTATAAATTTTTTCAAAATATCACCATCCCTTTATAAAATAAAATGCTTATTATTTTTGTTATAACAACAAGAATAATAAGCATTAAATTAAATAGTCTTTTTAGACCTTAATATTAAAACTAAAAAACATAATTAACAATATTATTATGTAAGTTCTATGTTTTTTACTTTTGCTTATTCTCCTTCCCAAAATACGTGGAGGCAAAATTCTTTCAAACCTTACCCTGTGGATTACCCCAATTAAACCAATTAACAATTTAAGTTCTTATTAAACTTAATGTTAAATAATTTAGTAATCCAGGCTTAAAAATCATAGAACCTTCTCCTTAGATCTTTAAGCTTGGAGATTTATACTAATTTTCTATTACAAGGTTAGCAATTTCTTCATAATTATTTAAGTTAACAACTCTAACTCCTTCTAGAGATAAACTAACATCACTAGCAACTCCTATAAGCTTTTCCTTTGGAGTTATTATTTTCTTACTAATACCTTGTCTATATACTTCAAGCTTTCTATATTTGCTCTTTTTATAACCTTCTATTATTATAAAATCGAAATCTTCAACTTGCTTTATTAACTCTTCTAGAGGAACTTCTTCCTGAACCTCTCTTATAAGAGCCATTCTTTCCTTTGAGGAAATTATTACTGCTTCAGCTCCTGCTTTTCTATGACGCCAAGTATCTTTTCCCTCTTTGTCTATATCAAAACCATGAACATCATGCTTTATAGTAGCAACAGTATATCCTCTATTTTTAAGCTCTTTTATAAGTCCTTCTATTAAAACTGTTTTTCCTGTATTAGAACAGCTAGCAACTACATTCACAATCTTAGCCAAAGCCTTTTCCTCCCATTATAACTTAAATATATTGTTTTCCAAATTAAAATTTACATACTTATATTATAATTTATATTAATATGTGTACTCTAAATTTTCTTTTATATTGAAGAAATCTGCATAGTCAATTTCAAATAATGGCTTTTTAACCTTTGATACGTGTATCTTCTCTTTTATAAGTTGAGTTAAAACTCCTGCATAAGATAAATCGCCTTGAATTATAGCTCCATAAATTTTTCCATCCTTATGGATTATCTTTTTATAATTCTCTCCTGAAATATCAATTTCTTCTGTGTAAGAATCATCTGGAGCATTAACAACTCCTAAAGACATTGTTGTAAGTCCTAAGAAATTCATTGTATTCTTACTTCCAAAGAAATCTTCCATGAATATTTCATTACCAACCATATTGTTTGCTGCTATTATACCTTCTTTTACAGCAGTTGGCCATATAGGATTTCTTCCAGTGATATCTCCAGCTCCATAGACATCTCTTGCATTAGTTTCGCCTTTTTCATTTATTATTAATCCAAATCTATCTGTTTCTATAGAGCTATCTTTTAAGAATGCTACATTTGATCTAACTCCAGTTGCAACTATTATAAGCTCGCAAGGAATTTCTTCTCCTGTATTTATAAGTAATGCCTTTGGATTTTTATTTTCATCAATTAAAACTTTTTCCGCTCTAACTCCAAGTTTTAATTTAACTCCAGCATCTTCAAATCTCTTCTCGTATTTAGAAGAAGCATATTTATCAAGTTGAATTGGAAGGACTCTGTCCCCCATTTCAACTAAAGTAACATTTAAATCTTTAAATGCAAGTCCTGCTATGGCGTCTATGCCAACAAGTCCTGCTCCTAAAACAACCACGTTTTTAACCTTTTCTGCCTCTTCTTTAATTTTAATAGCATCCTCTAAGTTTCTTAATCCAACAACATTTTTAGCTTCTCTTAAATTCTCTACTGGAGGAATGAATGCTGATGCTCCTGTTGCTAATAATATCTTATCATATTTTAAGCTTTCTCCATTTGAAAGAACTATTACATGTTCTCTATCATCTATAGCTTTAACTTCTAAGCCTTTTTTCCACTCTATGTTGTATTTTTCAAAGAAATCTCTATCTGTAAAATCTAAAGCCTCAATATCTCTATGGCCACTTATGTAATGATGTAATATACATCTTGAATAAACATTTTCGTCCTTTGAAACTAATATTATTTCTGCATCTTTGTCAAGTTCTCTAAGTGTTTTTGCTCCACTTATTCCAGCAGCTGATGCCCCCACAACAATATATCTCATATTATTCTTCTACCTCCTCTAAAGTTATTGCTCCCATTGGACATTTTGCAACGCATTGAGGAGTTTTTTCTTTTGTACTTGCACACATATCACATTTCATTATATATTTATTCATTTCATGTTCAGCTTTTAATACTCCATATGGGCAAGCCATTACACACATAAAGCAACTTGCACATCTTGATTTGTCATAAGTTACAAAACCAGTTTCTTTATCTTTCTTCATAGCACCACTCATACAAGTGTAAACACACTCTGGTCTATCACAGTGTCTACAGAAAATAGGAGTGTATTTTCCTTCACTTGTTATTGCAATTCTACTTCTTGTATCCTCTGAATCATGAGAAACTATACAAGCAGTTGTGCATGTTAAGCATCCCACGCATTTATCTCTATTGATTTTTATTCTTTTCAAAGTAATCCCCTCCTATTTTCTAACCTTTTCTATATTAACTTGAACTGTTTTATATGAAGGCTCCTTAGAATAAGGATCAAATACAGATGGTGTTAATAAATTTGTTTCTATATAATGTATTGGTGCATATAAAGTTTTTTCTTTAAGATTATCAGTTAATCTTGCTATAAACTTAGATGTATGCCCATTTGATGAATGAATTAAAACCTCATCATTTTCTTTTATATCAAGCTTTTCTGCATCTTTTCTATTTATATCTACATATGCCTTTTGTGAAACTATATTAGTTACAGCTTGTATTTCTCTAGTTCTAGTATGAGTATGCCATTGTCCCACAGTTCCTCTACCAGTGTTTAAGTTAAATGGGAACTCTTCATTTGTAGCATTTGGATTTTCAGTTACATCTTCAAAAATAAACTTAGCTTTTCCACTTGGAGTATAATATTTTCCGTCTTCAAATAATCTTCTTTCATCAGACTCTAATTCTTCTCCTTTTCTACAAGGCCATTGAATTCCCTTAGAATCTCTTAATCTTTCATAAGATACTCCTGTAATATCACAAGGCATTCCTTTACTACATTCTCTTAGAAGCTTAAAGGCATCCTCTGGAGTTCTCCATTTGTCTAAAAGACTTCCCATTCCTAAGGCTTCTCCAATTCCTAATAATATTTCATAATCACTTAATTCATCTTCTTCCTTCTCTAAAACAGGAACTAAAGCTGAAAGTCTACGCTCAGTATTTATTAAGAAACCTTCTTTTTTAATAGCTGGAACTGAAGGTAAATATAAATCACATTCTTTAGAACTATCTGTATCTTCATAAATATCTTGAACTACAAAGAAATCTAGGTTTTTCATAGCTTTTTTAAACTCTTCGTTGTTACTAAATGAATGTCTAGGGTTAGTACAAACTACCCATAGTCCTTTGATTTCTCCCTTATTTATTCCTTTTATTATTTGCTCATAATCTAAAGTTGGCTTAGTTGGAAGCATATTCTCATCCATGCCTAATATATCAGCAACCACTTTTCTTCTCTCTTTGTTATTGTATTCTCCACCACCATAAAGAGCAGTTGTGTTACTAAACATTCTTGATCCCATAGCATTACATTGTCCTGTTAAGGAGTTAGCTCCTGTTCCTTCTCTTCCCATATTTCCTGTGATTAAAGCAAGATTTATAATGGCTTGAGCAGTTCTAACAGCTTCATAGCTTTGGTTAACTCCCATTGTCCACCAGAATGAAACTCTCTTTCCTTCATGGATTATTTTTGCAAGTTCTAGAACTCTCATCTTAGAGATTCCTGTTCTTTCTTCAACATCTTCTAATGTATATTTCTTAACATGTGCTTTGAAATCTTCAAAGCCCTCTGTGTAATTATTTATATAATCTTGGTTTATCCATCCTTTTTCTATAAGAACATTTGCTAAAGTATAGAAAAGAGCTAAATCTCCCTTAGTTTTTATATCAATCCACATATCTGAATTCATAGCTGTCTCAGACTTTCTTGGATCTATAGTAATTATTTTAGCATCCTTATTTTTTCTAACTCTTCCCCAAGCTATTGGATGAGCTATAACTGGATTTGCTCCAATAAAAAATATAGTATCTGAAAGTTCTAAATCTTTTAAAGTATATGGAGGGGCGTCAAATCCAAAGCTTTGTTTATAAGCTACAACTGCTGATGCCATACAAAGTCTTGTATTACCATCTCCATTTATACCCATGTAGCTTCTTCCTACATGACCTAAAAGAGCCATTTCCTCTGTTGGTAATTGACCTGTACTTATGTAAGCTACACTTTCTTTACCATACTTTTCTTGAATAGCTGTCATCTTACTAGCAAATAAATCAAAAGCTTCTTTCCATTCTATAGCTTTTCTTTCTCCATCTTTCATTTTAAGTAAAGGCTTCTTTGAACCATTAAACTTAGTACATTGTTTATCTAAATTAAGTCCTTTTATACAAGAAAATCCCTTATTAACTGGATAATGTGGAGTTGGAACTACTCTTTTTATTTTTCCATCCTCTGTGTAAAAATCTAAATTACACGCAAGAGCACAATAGTTACAAGTAGATTGTATTCTTTTCATACTTTTTTCCTCCGTTCACAAACATAACTTTGTTAAAAATTTATCATACTTATTTGAATTATATCATTATATTATCCATAATAATATGATAATTATCACGCTTTTTAACTACATTTTAAATTATTTTAATTTTCTTTGTTAAAACTTTTTTCTTAATCTGAAAGTTATTTTTTGTTTTTAAATTTAAATCTTAACTAAGAAAAGGTACTATGAATTAATCATAGTACCTTTTACTAAAATAACAAATAAATTATATACTTATTTATTACTTATATATTTAATCTTTTATTTAAACAATAAATAAACTGAATAAATTAAAGCTAATACTCCAATTACTTTTAAATAACTTTCATAAATATCAGCCATATTGTCTCCACTAGGGTCTTTTAAAGAAAAAATATGTTGAATCTCAAAAACAAAACTAGTAAACTTTATACACATAATACCTGATATCCCTAAAACTATAGTTAAAATAATATTTGAAAAACTTAAATTTCTAAAGTTTATTATACCTGCAATTAAAACGCCTGCTAAATATGTAATAAAAATAGCCTTTTCTAAAATACTTTTTAATTTTTCTTTTCTTATTAAATTATTTTTCGCCTTATTTTTAAGGGCTTCATAATCTTCAAACTCTTTATTTAAGCAATCACCATTTTTACAAAGCAAATTTTCATCCTCATTGACCTCTCCACATCTTTTACATATTTTCATATAGACACCCCCTGTTACTTAATTTTATAATATAAATTCCCATTGTAATTATATTCCTACTTAATTTAACACTCTATTTACTTACTGAAATTTTCTTAATTTCTTTATAAAAAATAAAGTATCTAAAGAATATAAATAAACTTAATATTTATAAATATTCTAAAGATACTTTTTGTTTTCAAACTATATTTTAAGCATAATAATATTATAAAATCTTAAATTTACATAAGTTTTTTGCTAAAAACTCCATCTAAATTTAATTGAGCTACTCTCTTTTGAATTTCATCTTTATCTATTGTATAAAGTCCTAACTCTTTCATTCTATTAAAGTAAACTGAACCTGCAAAGGTATATCTATTTTTCTTTCCTTCTCTAGATTGAGATTCTTCATTAGCAAAGGCTATTATATCTCCTAAAACAGTTGCTCTTGGAAGAATTAAATAAGGAATTCCTAAAGCATGTCTTACTGCATTGTGTCCAGCTAAAGTACCTGTAACTATAGCCTCTGTATGTCCAACAAAAAGTCCTGATTTTTCTCCTGCACAGAATAAATTAGTAACTCCTTTAACCTTCATATTATCATCTCTTGGAGCCACTGATAGGTATCTTATAGAGTTACCCTTTCCACCTGCATATGGATCAACATACTTAGCATTTTCAAGACCTTTAATCTTTCTAAGCTTTTCAAGAGGATAATAAGTAGTCATAAGCTTAGCATGTCCAGTATCTAATAAAACAACATTTTCTGCAAATTCCTTAAGAGCATATTGCTGACAAACCTTTGTATTTAATTTATCATAATTAACATCTTCTTTTGGAATTTTAAGAACGACACAACCTTTTTCCTCAAGTTCTTTTCTTATTTCCTCTGAAAGAGTTTCTTTTGCAAGTTTACATGAACCACTAAATGCTCCTAGTTCATCTCCAACTCTTTCTCCTTGTATATCTTCAACTCCACATCTTGAACTTATACTAATTCTAGGACCAAAGGAAGGACATCTTAAAATACACATAGAGCATCCATTACCGTATCTTAGGCAATTTCCCATAGGGCCTGTTGAACCAGTAGTTTCAATGAACACATCTCCTTTATAATATTGTCCATCACTTGTATAAACTCCTAAAATTTTGTTGTCTTCTTGTTTTATATCAATGATTCTAGAAACCATTTTTGTTTCAATTCCTAGACTTTCTACATATCTTTTAACTTCTCCCTCAACTAAATTAACATCATAAAGCCAAGCATGTTCATGTCCAGGAAATGGTATATCCTTGTGTCTACTAACCTTATCAGTTATATTTATTAAATCTCCGCCTCCCATAGCTATTAATTCCTGAGAGGCTGTATATCTTCCATTATTCCTCATTATTCCGCCAACATTACCAAGTCCTAATAATAAATCTGTCTTTTCAAAAAGAACTACATCTGCTCCCATTTTTTTTGCTTCAATAGCGGCTGCAACTCCTGACCATCCGCCACCAATAACAACAACTTTCATAAAAACTCTCCCTTCTATAAATTAATCTTTATTAAATGAATCTTCTATCTTCAAATATTTTTCTAGGATCACTTTGCACCTTACAAAGTCTTTTTACCTTGTGACCAGCAAACCTAGCTGTACAGCTTCCACATACCCCTTCTCCGCAGCACATTTTAGCATTATTACAACAAGATACTTTTGTAGATTCATCTTTCAAATCATTTAAATATTCTATAAGTTTATAAGTTAATATATCCGCTCCAGCACAATGGATTAAATCCCATTGTCCATTTTTAATAACTTCCTTTGCTTCATTTGATATTTCACCTTTATTGATTAAATTCATAGGAATATACTGAACATCATATCCTTCTAAATATTTTTCTATATAACTTTCTTTAAAAGGTGCCTTATCTAAAAGAATCTTAACCTTATTTCCTTCATTAGCTAATTTTTTAATAACTGGTACAGCAGGAGCTAATCCAATTCCTCTGCAAAGTACAAGGACCTCTCCATTCTTAGTTGAGTCTATATTTTTTATTCCAAACACTCCATTAAAATAAGGCCCTCTTATAGTTATTTCTCCTTTGACCTCAGTATTTAAGAGCCTCTTAGTTTTTATTCCTCTAACTTCAATAAGTACTTTTATTATATTTTTATCTGCATCAGATTCTAAAATAGATATAGGTACATCAAAAAACGGATTATCATTAGTTCTTATGAATATAAACTTACCTGGTCCAAGTAAATCAATACAAAGTTTATGAGGTGCCCTAAACTCTATAAATAATAATCCTTCTTCAACTTCTACAGCATCTATGACATCACAAGTAAAAGTTTTTCTGCCTTCCTTAGCTTTAAATCCATTACTTGCAAATTCTTCATATATGCAAACCCCTTTCCAGTTTACACAATCACAAAAACACTTTCCGTGAAGTTGAGAACAAAGTATGCATTCTCCTTCTTCTGCTAAGTGACAAGGACAAAATTCCGTACCAGCATCTATACAATCAATTACTTCATAATCCATAAAAACCCTCCCATTTGAATTCTTACTATTAAAATATCCCTGAGAGATTAAAAATGTTACAAAATTTCTTTAATAAATAATTAATCCTTAAAATATTTTCTAAAATTATTTTAAATATAGAACTTTAAATCCCTAGTATTAAAAGCTATTAAGCATTTATATATAACAAAATAATATATTTTTTAAACTTTAAAACAAAAAATCAAAGGTGTTATATTAAAATATCAATATAACACCTTTGATTTTAAGAATAATTTGCTTTAACATATTCATAAACTCTTTCAGTGGCTTCCCACCTAGTTGGACAATTTAAAACTACTATGATTATATTTCTTCCATTATGATCTACAGAACTTACTAAACATTTCCCTGCCTGACCAGTATAGCCTGTTTTTCCTCCATTGGCATTAGGTAATCTCCAAAGCATTTTATTTATATTGCTATAACTTCTAGTAAAATTATATTTTTCAGCCCCTACTTCCTTAGTTCCTGATATCTCTCTAAAGAAAGGCTCCTCCATAGCTTTTGACATTAAAACCGCTAAATCATAAGCAGAGGAAAAATGCATTTGGCTATCTAATCCATGAGGAGATTGAAAGTTTGAATCCTTAAGACCTAACATTCTAGCAAAATCATTCATAAGTATAGAAAAGTTCTCTATACTACCACCAATATGCTCTGCAATAGCTATGGCAGCATCATTTCCTGACTTGTACATAAGCCCAAAAAGAAGTTCTCTCATTGTAACCTTTTCTCCAGCCCTAAATCCAACTTTTGATCCTCTAATACTTGCTGCAGTTTTAGATATTGTAACCTCTTCATCTAAGTCAGAATAATTTATTGCAACTAAAGCAGTTAATATTTTAGTGGTACTTGCCATAGGTACATTTCTAAAAGCATTCTTTTCATATAAAATCTTTTTGTTTTTAGCATCATAGGCAATAGCAAAATGTGCATCAGGAGTAATATCCTTGCACTGCTTTCCATATCCATCTTTTACATCCATAGTCTCTACTGAAACTTCCTCTGGAATACAACTTTCCTTTCCAAGAACAATAACATTAGAACATATAGATATTGTTATTAAAAAAAACATAAGAATTGAAATCTTCTTTTTCATAAAATATCTCTCCTTAAACTAAGCTTTTTTATCTATGAAACCTTCTTTTATTAGCTTTCCACTTTATAAATTTAATAACCTAGTATATTTTTGGATAATTAAAGCTATTATTGTCAATAATGTATAAATGGTAAGGAGGTTTATGAAGTGCTGAAGTTTTTTTTATTATTTTTATTATTACTACTTTTAGTTTTATTGTTTTTTCCAATAAATTTAAAATTCAAATTAGTATTTTCAGAAAAAGATTTTAAGATTAATCTTTATAAATTTGAAATATTATCTTTAAATAAAATATTAGGAGCTCATAAAGAAAAAAAGGAAATTTCAAAAAAAGGAAATAAGGACACTAAAATAAAGAAATCTTCTAAAAAGAAAAGAACCTTTTTAAAGCCTCCATCTAACCTTACCATTGCAAAATTAATAAAATTATTAACTAAAAGTAAATTTAAACCGTCTTTAAAAATTGTATTAGATTTAAATTTTTCAAGTGAAGATGCAGCTTTAACTGCTATCTTATATGGATTTATACATCAAATTTTATCTTTAATATACACAAGATTGGATTACTTTTTTAAACTAAAAAAGTTTACTGGAAACATAAATCCTAAATTTAATAATGAAAATTACTTATTTTTTGAAGTTCAAGGTATAATAACCATAAATTTTGCTCAAATTATATATATAGGATTTCTTTACTTATTAAACTTCAAGAAGTTATAAATATTATTTTTAATAGAGTTTAAAAATACTTTAGGAGGTTTGTACCATGATAAACTCAAATCACCCAATAGAAAATCTAATGGGTACAACAATGGAAAACATAAGAGACATGATAGATGTTAATACTGTAGTTGGAGATGCCATAGAAACTAGAGATGGAAGTTACATAATTCCAATATCAAAAGTTTCCTTTGGATTTGCTTCGGGAGGCTCAGAACTTCCAAATAAAGAATGTGAAAAAATAGATGATAGATTTGCCTTTGGTGGGGGCTCTGGCGCTGGTGTTAGTGTAAAGCCAGTTGCTTTCTTAGTTCTTAAAGGTGATTCTGTAAGGCTATTACCTGTAAACCAAACTAATACTTATGACAGAATAGTTGATAATATTCCTCAAATAATTGAAATATTTAAGGATATGGGCATTAAAAAGTGTAAAGACAAAAAAGAAGATTCTAATTTTTGTGATTAAAAGCCTGCTATAGCTTTATTAACTCATTTAAATAGTTTCTTAACTATTCCTGATTTTATTGAAGAGTTAAACATTATAAATACCCTCTAATACAATAAAATCAACCAATCAAACTCCATAATAAAACAACCTAAAACCTAAAAAATAAAATTCTTACTTCGCAGGGAGTAAGAAATAGAAACTTTATAGTTTAATGAGTTAATTTGCTATTTAAATAATAGAAGGTAGAGAATAATTAATATTCTCTACCTTCTTAATTTATATAAACAAATTATTATACTAAATTCCTTAAGTTATACTATTTTACTTTTTATAAATTTAGAATCATCTACTCTTCCACCATGTCAGAAACCTCATCATTTTCTTCAAATAACTCTATAGATGGAAGATCTCCTAAATCATTTAATGCAAAATGTCTTAAAAATTCATCTGTAGTTCCATAAAGTATAGGTCTTCCTGGAACCTCTAATCTTCCAGTTTCCTCAACTAAATTTTTTTCAACAAGTCTTTGTATAGCACTTTCGCTTTTTACTCCTCTTATCTCATCTATCTCAACTCTAGTAATAGGTTGCTTATAACATATTATTGCTAAACTTTCTAAAGAAGCCTGAGATAAGGATTGTCTAACATTCTTTTTTAAAAGCTTTTGAACATATTCACTATTTTTTGTTTTAGTAACTAACTGATAAGTTCCATTTAAACTAATAATTTTTATCCCTCTTGAACTATCTCCATTATATATATTCATTAATTCTCTCATTAAATCTTCTACATATTTAAAATCCTCTTCTACTATTCTACATATATCCTTTAAAGCAAGAGGTTCTCCACTAACAAATAAAAGAGATTCTATAATAGACTTAAGCTCGTCTTTTTTAGATATTTCACTAAATTCTATTTGATTTATATCACTCATTTACTATCACCTTTTCCATCATAATCTCACCAAAGTTTTCATATTGGACAACTTTAATTTCACTTCTTTTTATAAGTTCAAGCATTGCCATAAAAGTAACAACTACTTCTAGCTTACATTCGCACTGTGGTATAAACTCTGAAAACCTAACAATGCTCTTTTCACTTAGCTTATCCCTTAAGAAATTAATTTTATCAGTAATTTTATATTTATCTACACTTATCTTTTTCTCCATAACATTTACATTTTGTTTTTCACCGTAAATTCTCATAAGATTGTTATAGAGCTTATAAAGATCAAGCATAGTTATATTTTTAAAGTAATCATCATCAAGTTTGTTGTCCACTTCAACTTCAATAATTTCAGCTTTTTTTGTAAATACTTCTCCAGTAGAAAGTTCTCTTTCTCTTAAATAAGCACTTATTTTCTTAAACTTTTTATACTCTTGAAGTTTTTCCATTAATATTTTCTGAAGATCTTCCTCACAAGTCTCATCTTCAACTTTAACCTTAGGAAGTAATGATTTCGATTTTATTTCTATTAAAGTAGCTGCCATAACTATAAACTCTGAAGTTATTTCTAAATCAAGTTCCTTCATTAAGGCTATATATTCTAAATACTGTTTTGTGATTTCATGAATCTTTATCTCAGTAATACTCATTTCATTTTTTTTGATTAAATGCAAAAGCAAATCAAAAGGTCCATCAAAGTTTTTAAGTTTGATAATTGGCATTTCCATAGTCTATTTTTCTCCTACTATTCAAAACTTCACATAATATCATAACAACTATCATATAAAAAAGCAATTAACACTAAGTTTAAGAGATACAAGAATTTGATTTTATAAAAATAACCTTCTCTCTAGTATTCTTTTACTAACTTTGCATCTATATAAGAAAAATTTATATATAAAAACAACTAGCATAAGGAGACTATATGCTAGTTGTTCTTCTTTCAACTTATAGGTATTTATTTTTAATGAATACAATCAAAATGTCTAATTAATACTTTATTTTTCATTACTCTTTTCTTCTGTTTTTTCTTCTACTTTATCTTCCTCTTCACCATTAAAGAAATTCTTAACCTTGAATTTAACACTATCAATAATTCCGCCTTTTTTCATATCTCTATCTGAATATAATTCAACTTTACCTAGAAGTTCACCATCTAGATAATATTCACAATATCCTATAGTATCAAATTCTTTAATTTTTTTCTTACTTTCATCTAAAACAACTTTTTTCTCTATTTTGTCACTCATACCCTTTGGACAAACTAAAGTTAAATCATCCTTAGCTTTTCCTATGATAAACTTATCTCCTGTTTGACTCATAGGAATTTGTTCTACCTCACCATCTTTTGTAGCTACTTGCTTGCTTTCAAACTTAGAAAATCCATAATTCATAAGCATACTAGCATCTCTATTTCTTATTTTAAATGTTGGAGCTCCCATTATTACTGAAAGCATTCTAACTCCGTCCCTAGTTGCTGTAGCTGATATACAGTATTTAGCGTCATTAGTAAATCCAGTTTTAAGACCATCACATCCCTTAAAGAATCTAACTAATTTATTATGGTTAACAAGTTCAATAGGAGATTTTCTTCCCTCTGATATAGTTTCCATATAAGTTCCTGTATATTTTAATATAGTAGGATGTTTTAATAATTCCCTAGACATAATAGAAATATCATATGCAGTAGATAAATGTCCTTCTATAGGAAGCCCTGTGCAGTTTTTAAATGTAGTGTTTTTCATTCCAAGCTCCTTAGCTCTTTTGTTCATCATCTCAACAAAACCACTTTCACTTCCACCTAAATATTCAGCCATAGCTACAGCGGCATCATTACCTGAAGCTATTCCTATACCTTTTATAATCTCCTCAACAGTTCTTACTTCTCCAACATCTAGGAGCATAGTACTACCACCCATTTTCTTAGCAGTCTCACTTACTGTGATTTGATCTGAAAGTTTTATTTCTCCTCTATCTACTTTTTCCATGGCAAGTAACATTGTCATAATCTTTGTTACTGAAGCAGGTGCAAATTTTTCATTAGCATTTTTTTCATAAATTATTTTTCCTGTACTAGCTTCCATAAGAAGAGCTGATCTTGCTTCTACTTCTATTGCCTCTTCAGCTTTTACAGGAACAGAAGAAACAATGCTAAATAAAGATAAAAATATTGCAAAAGCTGCTATTTTTCTTATGTATTTTTTCATAATATCTCCTCCTTTCTTGCTTATTTTCTCCCAAAAGAAATAAATTATAAGCAAAAAAGAAAAAGTTATCCTATACTTTAATTTGTATAGGATAACTTTAACGAGAAAATCTATAATGAGTACCAAAACTTAATTTATTTAAAGTGGTTGGGTTCCTTGTTAGATATGGTTATTCAAAGATTACGATGCATAACTATAAATCTTAGCTATACCTGACAAGAATCCAACCAGCTTTAAAGCATTTTTTAAAACTATTTAACTATATCATATATTAATGGAATATCTTTTACTGAATCTGATATTTCGTAATTAGCTAATATTCCATCTACTGCTTTCTTACCTTTTTCTTCATCATCAGCATGAATATATGCTATTATATCTCCTTCATTAACTTTGTCTCCTCTTTTCTTTTGAAGAACAATACCAACAGCTAAATCTATAATACTTTCTTTAGTAGCTCTTCCTGCTCCAAGTTCCATAGCAACTAATCCTATGTTTTCAGCATGTATTTTGCTTACAACCCCTGATTTATTAGCTTTAACTGGAATTACATATTTAGCATTATGGAAGTTTGATATATCATCAATAACTGATGCATCTCCACCTTGAGCTTTTACAAATTCTTTTAATTTTTCAATTGCTTTTCCTGAAGTTATTGTTTCCATTAACATTTTTCTTGCTTCATCAGTATCTTTAGCAGCACCTGCTAAAACAACCATGTTGCTTCCAAGTGTTAAGCAAAGCTCTAAAAGATCCTTAGGACCATTTCCTCTTAAAGTTTCTATGGCTTCTTTAACTTCTAATGCATTACCTATAGCAAATCCTAAAGGTTGATCCATATCTGAAATTATGGCAACAGTATTTCTTCCAACATGTTTACCTATTCCAACCATTTCAGTTGCAAGTTCTCTAGCTGCCTCTGGAGTTTTCATAAATGCTCCATCTCCAACCTTAACGTCTAATACTATGGCATCAGCGCCTGCAGCAATTTTTTTACTCATAATACTTGAAGCTATTAATGATACATTATCAACAGTTCCAGTAACATCTCTTAAAGCATAAAGTTTTTTATCAGCTGGAGCTAAATCTCCTGTTTGTCCACCAACTGCTAATTTTATATTATTAACATTATTTATAAATTGATCCTTAGTCATTTCTACTGAGAATCCATCAAAACTTTCTAATTTATCTATTGTTCCACCAGTATGTCCAAGACCTCTTCCTGACATTTTAGCTACAGGAATTCCTAAAGCTGCAACCATAGGTCCTAAAACTAAAGTAGTAGTATCACCAACCCCACCAGTTGAATGCTTATCTACTTTTATACCGTGTATTTCACTTAAATCTAATATATCTCCTGAATTAACCATAGCCATAGTTAAATCTGAAGTTTCTCTCTTATTCATTTTTTGGAAATATATAGCCATTAATAAGGCTGCTACTTGATAATCTGGTATTTCACCATTTGTATATTTATCAACAAAAAAGTTTATTTCTTCAGTGCTTAATTCCCCACCATTTCTCTTTTTTAATATTAAATCATACATTCTCATAAGTTTCTTTCCTCCACACTATCAATTTGTGATAACCTTTTCATAAATTCATTTTATCAGAGAGATTCCTTATTTACAAGTACTTTCACCCTATAAAATATTATATTTTTTTCAATATTAATGAATTTTTCTTTTCCTAATTATAAAATTCAAATTATTTTTATGTATTTTTTGATAAATTCTAATATTTTAAAGCTAAAAATTATAAAAAGAAAAGACTTTTATGAAAGCCTTTTCTTTTATATATTATGCTCTTGGATGAGCCTTTCTGTATATATTGTTAATTTTTTCATTGTTTATAATATCATAGTACATATCTATATAAGTCATAACTTGATTTCCTAATAGTTCTTGTACCACCTTAGCATTTGCTCCGTTTTGTAATAAATGCACTGCAAAAGAATGTCTAAAGGTATTTAAATTTATATCCTTACCAATATTTGCAATAACAGCATACTCCTTAACAATTCTCCAAACTCCTTGCCTAGTTATAGGTTCTCCACTCATATTTAAGAAAAGCTTATCTGATCCTTTAGAATTATCTTCTCTTACCACAATATATCTTTTAAGAGATTCCTTAGCTGCTTTTCCTATTGGTATAAGTCTCTCATACCCTCTACTATCTCTACAATTTACAAAAGATGAATCCAAATTAATATCTTCAATTCTTAAAGATATTAACTCTGAAACTTTCATTCCAGTAGCATACATAAGTTCTAATAAAGCCTTATCGCGTATTCCCTTTTCAGTTAAAACATTAGTAGAGTTCATTATTTTATTTATCTCTTCAACAGTTAAAACTAAAGGTTTTTTCTTTTCAACTCTTTCTTTTTTCATAGTTAAATTTGGAACCTTCTTTAAAAATTCTTCTGCTACTAAGAAATTATAAAAATTTCTTAAAGAGATGATTGTTCTTTGAATTGATGATGGAGACTTGTGGCTCTCTTTTAGATGTTGTACATAAGATATTAAAGGATATGAATCCTCACTTACCTTAAACCCTTTTTCCTCTACAAAATCTAAATACATAGAGACATCTGTAATGTATGCACTTACGGTATTCTTTCTCTTGCCTATTGATTCTAGATATACTTCGTATTTGCTTACTAAATCTTTCATATTAACTCCTAACCAAAATGTTATTACATAATTATTTATATTACAGAAATCACCTACTAATTACTAATCTTATTAAATTAGGTGATATATATGTTTCAATTAGTATTCCTGATATTATAATTAAGCTTAAAAGCCCTTGAAAGTTTAAATATGCTCTACTAACATCAAGTTTTACCCTATCTCTAGATACTCCCATTTTTAACTTTGTAACTGAATGTCTTATAGCCAAAACGCTGATTAACATTATTATTGGAATAAAAATTAAATTCTGAAGCATTAATCCTGATAAGACTAACATAACACCCTTGCTTCCTAACATGCTAACGATTAAAGAAAATGTAAATCCAATAACATATCCTTTAGCTAAATCCATCATAAGAATTATTGGTGTTCCTACAGCTGTGTAACCTAATAAAACTATTATTGCAACCATTGGTAAAATACTCTTTATACTATCTACAAGAATACTTGTATAAGATACAGAATTTCCACCTAAAAACTCTAAAAAGTTATTAAAATAAGTAGTAATTTCAACCCTATTAAAATCACTCATGTAATAAACAGTATAAGATCCTAAAACTATTCCAACTAAAAAGAATAAAAGTACCCATAAAAAAGTGATTTTATTTTCCTTTAATGACTCCATAAGTCCACTAAAAAACATCCTCATAAATTCTTCTTCCCCTCCATTAAAGCTATTTATTAAAAGATATGATTAACATAATAAAAAGATACATACTTTTTTAAATTTATAAAAAAATAAGAACTAAAGTAATTTCAAATACTTTAGTTCCTATTTCTCATTATTTAATATTTTCATAGAAAAATAAACATGCTATAGTTTTTGCATCAGTTATTTTTCCTTCTATAATCATATTTTTAACTTCCTCTAAGGAATATTCATTTAAATTTAAAAATTCATCATGATCAAAATTAGTTTCTCCCTTTTTAAGTTCATGAGCTTTATATATATGAACTACTTCATCACAAAATCCTGGTGATGGTGCTATTTGTCCTAAATATGTTATCTTATTAGCGAAATATCCTGTCTCTTCTTTAAGTTCTCTTAAGGCTGCTTTTTCTAATATTTCTTCCTTATCAACCTTTCCTGCTGGTAATTCTAAAAACACTCTATTAAAAGGCTTTCTAAACTGTTCTACCATAAGAATATTTCCTTTTTCATTGAAAGCTATAACACAAACCCCATTTGAATGTTTAACAATATCTCTTTCTGCCTCATTGCCATCTGGTAATTTCACCTTTTGCTTAACAAGTTCCATAAAAGAACACTTAAATATGCTCTCCTCATTTAAAGTTTTTTCATATAAATCCATATATATCACCTCAATTTTGAACCTAAAAAATCTAAAATTATTTTTTTAATTTATATAAATATTATAAAATTTCAAAGGATATTTGTGAAAAATCCTCACTTAAATTATTATCTATTTTTCTTCTTACTCTTCTTTTCTTCTTTTGAATTTTATAAGGACATCCATCAACATGTTTATTATTAGGTAATGTATAAAAATATTTTCCATCTCTTTGCTTTTTAACTTCCCTAAAACCAAGTTTTGCTTTACATCCATCTATTGGACATACTAAATTCTTTTTATATATTTTTTCATACTCAGATTTAGTTATACAATTAGCTAAAATAATCTTTTTTTCATTTCCTTCTACATATACCGCTTTTCTCAAATTACCTCACCTCTCTATAAAAAAGCACTTTTTATCAGTGAAAATATTATCTGATAAAAAGTGCTTTCTCCTTAATTTAGCTAACTTTATTCTTTAGTCTTAATTTATCTGCAACCATAGCTATAAACTCTGAGTTTGTTGGTTTACCCTTATCATTGTGAATAGTATGTCCAAATATTTTGTTTATAGCATCTATTTGTCCTCTTCCCCAAGCAACCTCTATAGCATGTCTTATAGCTCTTTCAACTCTACTTGCAGTAGTATTATATTTCTTTGCTATTGAAGGATATAACTCTTTTGTTATAGCTGATAATAATTCCATATCATTTACAACCATAGTTATAGCTTCTCTTAAATACATATATCCTTTTATGTGAGCTGGAACTCCTATTTCATGAATTATACTAGTTATTTCAACCTCTAAATCCATAGGCTCTTTGTTATCATCAGAAGATGAATCCTCACTTTTTGAACCTTCAACTACACTAATTGTAGGTTTACTATTTGTAGGTTCCTCTGATATTGTGCTATTAAACATTTGTCTTATTCTCTCTGTAAATACATCCATGTCAAATGGTTTAACAACATAATAATCTGCCCCTAAAGTTATAGCTCTTTGAGTAATTTTGTCTTGTCCAACAGCAGATAATACTATTACTCTTGGAGTTTTTTCTAATCCTAGAGAATTTATTCTTTCAAGTACACCTAATCCATCTAAATGTGGCATAATTATATCTAATACAACTAAATCTGGTTGTTTTTCTTCTATAAGTTTTAAAGCTTCCAATCCATCCTTTGCAATTCCTGTAACAACAATATCCCTTTGACTTAATAAATAGTCATTTAAAATATTGCAAAACTCTTTGTTATCATCAGCAATTAATACAGATATTTTTGATTCCTTCATGCTTTTCTCTCCTTAACCAACTTTATATATCCATTTTTTTACAATTATTCTACTTTAACTATATTCGACAAAACTTATTTATTTCCTTCTAAAAAAAATAAATACTAAAAAATTCATTTAATTTTCTAGTATTTATTATAACACATATTTACATTAATCACACTTATTTTCTATTATATAATTTTTGCATCTTTTAACATCCACTCTATATAAATTCCATATCCTACTTCAGGTTTATTAACCAAAACATGTGTCACAGCACCAATTATTTTATCATTTTGTATAATTGGACTTCCACTCATTCCTTGGACAACACCACCAGTTTTTTCTAATAATCTTTCATCTGTAATCTTAATTACCATACTCTTTGTACTAATGCTATCTTGCTTTGCAAGTTTTACAATTTCAATATCATAAAGCTTAGGACCTTCTTCATCAATAGTAGTTATAATTTGTGCTGGTCCTGGCTGAATTTCATCTCTCCAACCAACTTTATAAGTTTTATTATTAATATTTTTTAAATTTTCTGTATTCATGCTACCAAATATTCCACATTGTGTATTTCCTGTAACATTTCCTATTGGTTTCTTATCACTTGAAAAAATTCCTCTTAATTCTCCTGGATTACCTTTAACACCTTTTTTTATGCTTATTATTGAAGAATTTAAAAGATCTCCATTTTTTATTGAAAGAATTTTTTCTGTTTCACTATCTGTTATTGGATGACCTATTGCTCCATATTTTCCACTTTCTTTATCATAGAAAGTAAGTGTACCTACACCAGCAGTAGAATCTCTTACCCAAAGACCTATTTTATAATCACCATCTGCATTTTTTGATAAATTTATATTTTTAGTTATTTCTTCACCATTTCTCTCAATTAATATTTCAACATTTTCTGATTTACTCTCGTTGATTTTTTTTGATAAATCTTTTGAATTTTTTATTTTATTTCCATTTACACTTATAAGTCTATCACCAATTTGTATTCCACCATTTTGAGCTGGACTCTCTACTTCTCCTTCTCCTGTTGTTAAGTCTGAATAACCTACTGCTAATACACCATCTGTTGAAACCCTTACACCTACTGAATTTCCTCCAGCATAAAGCTCTATATCTTTCTTTTCCTGTTCACTATTTACAAGAGCTACGCCATATCTGTTCTTAAACTTTTCATCATTACTACTCTTAGAATTTAAAGAATAGAAATTGCTACTTGCAAAAACATTATTACTCTCACAATAATCCCTTGCAAATGTTACAGAGGATAAAAGTAATATTAAAGACATCATTATTATTGATATAATCTTTATTCTTTTGTTCATATTTTTCATTAACTATCTCCTCCTTTTCTATTCTTAATTTGCCCCTTTCAAAAAAATAATATCCTGTATTAACTTTGTTATTCTAGCCAAATCAATTTAAAATATACTAAAATTCTCATATTAGTTTTAAAATAAAAAAAAATAGAACTGTTTAACAGTTCTATTTTGTATTAAAAATCACTTTATTATGTATGAAAAGTCTTAATTGTTTCTTTTTTTGTATCAGCTAGCTCTATCATCTCTTTAGCATTTAATAATGTATTACTTGTCATTTCAACGCCACCTAGCATTTTTCCAACCTCTTCAATTTTTTGATTATAAGTTATAGGTTCAACCTTTGAAAAAGTTTTATTATCTATTACTTTTTTTCTAACCATATAATGATTGTCCGACATACTTGCTATTTGAGGAAGATGTGTGATACAAAAAACTTGATGTTTTGTTGATATTTCATACATCTTTTCTCCAACGGATTGAGCTACTCTTCCACTTATACCGGTGTCTATTTCATCAAATATAACTGTAGGAATCTTATCCTTATCTATAAACACAGCTTTTAAAGCTAACATTATTCTTGAAAGTTCTCCTCCAGAAACTATTCTTTCCATAGGCTTTAATGGTTCACCAGGATTTGTTGATATAAGAAATTGTACTTTGTCCTTACCTTTAAAGTTAAAGGTTTCATCTTCCTCAATAAGAACTTCAAATCTACATTTTCCTAAGCCAACATAGGCCAGTTCTTTATGGATATTTTCTTCTAAAACTTTTGAAAGTTCTATTCTCTTATTATGAATTCTATTAGCTATTTCACTTAAAACATTCTCAACTTTACTTTTTTCATTTAAAAGATCTTCAATTATTTTTTCTGAGTTTTTAATATTATTTATTTGAGATAAAATATTATTTTTATATTCTAAGATTTCGGCTATACTATTTCCATACTTCTTCTTTAATGCAGCAATCTTAAACATACGGCTATTTATTTCTTCTAATTCATTGCCATCATAAACACTTTCATCACATATATCCCTAATTTCTCTAGCCATTTCTTGTATTTCATAGTACATTTCCATTATTTTAGAGTTTATATTTTTGATTTTTTCTAAATGCTCTTCAACATTTGAAAGCTCCCTATTTACTACTGATAAAGAATCCACTACACTGCTTTCAATACCATTTAATAGATTATATGATATTCCCAGTGAATTTTTTATTTTTTCTGCATTAGATAAAACATTAAATCTTTCTGTTAACTCTTCTTCTTCACCATTTCTAAGCTTGGCTTCTTCAATTTCATTTAACTGATATTCTAAATAATTTAAAAGTTTTTCATCTTTTCCTTCATTGCTTAATTCACTTATTTTTCTTTCTATATCCTTAAGCTCTGAGAATTTTTCTCCATATTCTTTTAAATCTTCACTTAACTTAGAATCTCCAAAATCATCTAAATACATTATATGATTTTCTTTATTTAATAAATTTTGATTGTTATGTTGACCATGTATGTCTAGAAGTGTGCTACTTATTTTTTTTAAAGTAGCTACTATTATACTTCTTCCATTAACCTTTATATTACTTCTACCGTTTATAAAAGTTTCTCTAGAAATTATTAAAGTATCATCATACTCTATTTCTAAATCATCTAAAATTTCTTTAAGCCTCTCATTATCATCTATTGAAAATATAGCCTCTACAAAAGTCTTTTCTTCTCCAGTTCTAATTAAGTCCTTGTTAAACTTACTTCCTTGAACATAATTTATCGCATCTATAAGAATAGACTTACCAGCTCCAGTTTCTCCTGATAAAATAGTGAATCCTTCTTTAAAATCTAAAGATGCTTTTTCTATCAAAGCAAAGTTATTTATAGTTAATTGTAAAAGCATACTTCTCCTCCTTAACTATCCTTCTATCATTTCCAGTATCCTAGAAACTAGAGTTTCTGCTTTTTCTAAGCTTCTAACTAATATAAATATTGTGTTATCTCCTGCTATAGTACCAGCAATTTCACCTAAATGAAGGGTATCTATTGCCTCTGCTGCTGCAGATGCTGAACCTGATATTGTTTTAACAACAACCATCTTATCAACATTTTCTACTGAAGTTACAGTATTGGCTAATATATTGCTTAATCTATCAACCATTTCATTTTTTTCTTCTTCTATGATTGTGTATCTATAGTGTCCTTTATTATCTTGTTTTTTAACAAGTTTTAAATTTTTTATATCTCTAGATACTGTAGCTTGAGTAACATCAAACCCAGCTTTTTTTAATTCTTCCGCTAACTCTTCTTGAGTTTCTATCGCTGTTGATTTTATAATTTCAATTATCTTAGAATGTCTCTTAGATTTCATCTTCAACTCACCTTCATAATATTTATTCTATCTTAAACAATTTTTTCCTTAGTACCTTAAAATAACTTTTATTATCAAATGAAATTATTCTAAAAAACTCTTTTGCTTTTTTTATTAAAACTTCATTGTGTTTTTCTAACTTTAATGCTTTTTGACCATCTATTGTAACAAAGACATCTGATTCATTAATAAGAGGCTTAACTCTTACCTTGTTATTTCCATCTATTATCATAGGTCTTGAATTAGGTGTATGAGGACATATAGGGACTATTGATACTATTTGTAAATCTGGCATTATAAGTGGGCCTCCAGCTGAAAAAGAATAGGCTGTTGATCCAACTGGAGTAGAAATTATAACTCCATCCCCTTTAAAAGTAGCATAAAGTTCATCATTTATAAAGACCTCATATTGTGCCATTCTAGATAATGTTCCCCTAGCAACAACAATATCATTTAAAGCCCTTTCCTCTGAACAAGTTACCCCTTCTATAGTACAAGAAAGTAACATTCTTTCCTCTACTTTATAATCACCAACCTTTATTCTATATAAAGCTTCATCTAATTCGCTTATCTCAGCTGTAACTAAAAAGCCTAAATTTCCAATGTTAATTCCTAAAATTGGAGTATCTATAACTGTAGAGAATTTTCTAGCCACACCTAAAAGCGTTCCATCTCCACCAAGTACTATTAAAAGATCTAAAGCCATTAAATCTTTATAATCTCCCTTATAAAATTGGTCTATAACTTTTATTTCATCAGGATTTAGATATTCTTTAACCTTTAAAATAACCAAATTTAAAATTTCATTTTCTTTATCTTTTTCTTTATTAATTATAATTCCTATATTTCTCATGCCCCAAAACACACCTTTACTTTAACTATGAAGTTTATCTAAAGTAATTATAAAATTAATATTTCTTATTTAATAATTTAATTTTTATAAATCACTATGAGATTTATCTACAACTTCATCTATAATATTATAATCAAACTCTTCTGTATTGTTATCCTTCTTTAAATATATTAAATATTCTATATTTCCTTCTGGTCCTTTTATAGGAGAGAAATCAAGACCTAATATATTTAATTTGTGTGATAAAGCAAAATCAACAATTTTCTTAATTACTTCTTTATGAGTAGAAGCTTCTCTTACAACACCTTTTTTGCCAACCTTTTCTCTGCCAGCTTCAAATTGAGGCTTAATAAGTGCCATAACTTCTCCCTTATCATTTAAAAGATTAAGTACAGCTGGCAAAACTGTTGTTAGTGATATAAAAGATACATCTATTGATGCAAAATCACATAATTCTCCTATTTGCTCTGGGGTTACATATCTTACGTTAGTTCTTTCCATACAAACAACTCTTGGATCTACTCTAAGTTTCCAAGCAAATTGTCCATAACCAACATCAATTGAAAATACTTTTGAAGCATCATTTTGAAGCATACAGTCAGTAAATCCACCAGTTGATGCTCCAATATCTAAGCATCTCTTTCCTTTAAGGTCTATTCCAAAGGATTTAACTGCCTTATCAAGTTTAAATCCACCTCTACTAACAAAAGGTAGTTTTTCTCCTCTAAATATGATATTTGAGCTTACAGGAACCTTTTCTCCAGCCTTATCAACTCTCTTTTCTCCTATGAATACCATACCTGCCATTATATATCTCTTAGCTTTTTCTCTTGACTCAGCAATACCTTGTTCAACAAGAAGTACGTCAAGTCTTTCTTTTTTCTCTTTTTTTTCTGCCATAATTTTCTCCTTTAAAGTAATTCAATTAATGTGTTTTTTATTCCCTCTGCATCTAACCCATTAATTTTATATAAAATATCAGGCTTACCATGTTCTATAAACTTATCATTAAATGCTAATGTAACAATTTTTTCTTTATGTCCAATTTCATTTAAATACTCTAGAACGCCTTCTCCAAAGCCACCTTTTTTAATATTATCTTCAATAGTTACAATCTTAAATCCATCCTTTGATAAGGAATTTAATAATTCTTTATCTATTGGTTTTATAAAGGTTGCATTTATAATTAAAATATCTATATTTTTTTCTTCTTTTATTTTTTGTGCAGCAATCATAGCATGTTGAACCATTTTACCAGTAGCAACTATTGCTATTTTATCTCCCTCTTGAACCTTTTCCCATTTTCCATATTCTATTTTACTTAATGGTTTTAAATTAACATCAATATCTCCACCTCTTGGATATCTTATAGCTAAAGGTGCATTAAAATTACTTGCCCATTTTAAGATAACTTCCATTTCATCTATACACTTAGGTGCAACAATAGTCATATTAGGCATTGGAGATAAAAATGAAATGTCGAATATACCTTGATGAGTTTCTCCATCTTCTCCAACTAAGCCAGCTCTATCTAAACAAAGTGTAACAGGTAGCTTTTGTATGCATACATCATGTAAAACTTGGTCATAAGCTCTTTGTAGGAAAGTGGAATAAACCGCAAAAAATGGTTTTAAACCCTCTGCTGCCATTCCAGCAGCTAAGGTAACAGCGTGTTGTTCTGCTATTCCTACATCAAAAAATCTATCAGGAAATTCTTCTCTAAATTCCTTTAACCCTGTTCCATCTGGCATAGCAGCAGTAATTGCAACAACTTTGTCATCATTTTTAGCTAATTTAATCATTTCTTCTCCAAAGGTAGAAGAATAATTTCTACTTGCAAACTTTGAAATTACTCCTTCCCCTAAATCAAAAGGAGATACTCCATGATATTTATTAGGATTTTTTTCTGCTAATTCATAGCCTTTTCCTTTTTTAGTAACTGTATGTATTATAACTGGTCCTTTTATATTTTTAGCTATGCTTAAAACTTCATTTAATTCTCTAATATTATGTCCATCTACTATACCAAAATATTTTAATCCAATATCTTCAAAGTACATACTTGGTACAACAATTTTTTTAATACCATCTTTTAATTTTGAAAGAGAGTTCTTTACTCTTTTCCCAAAAGAAGTTGTATCTAAAGTTGATCCAATATCTGATTTTAATTTATTATAACCTACACCCATTCTAAGCTTATTTAAATAGGTTGCAAGTCCTCCAACATTTTTACATATAGACATTTGATTATCATTTAATATTATTATAAGATTATCTTTTCTATATCCAATATCATTTAAGGCTTCTAAGGCCATACCTCCAGTTAAGGCTCCATCACCTATAACTGCTATAACCTTATTATCTTTTCCAAGTAGCCTCTGTGCTCTAGCCATACCTGCTGCTGAAGATAGTGATGTACTACTATGTCCAGTGGCAAAAAAATCATATTCACTTTCTGTTCTCTTAGGAAATCCACACAATCCACCATATTGTCTTAAAGTATTAAATTTATCTTTTCTTCCTGTTAATATCTTATAAGCATAAGATTGATGTCCAACATCCCATATTATTCTATCTTCACTAAAATCAAAATTTTTAAACAAAGCTACTGTTAAATCAATAACTCCTAAGTTTGAAGCAAAATGTCCCCCAGTATTTGAAACACTTTCAATTAAAAATTCTCTTAAATCTTCAGCTAATATTTCTAATTCTTTCTCATCTAAATCCTTTATTTCTTTAGGATCAGTTATTCTCTGTAGAACTTCACTCATTTAAACCAAATCCTTTATTATTAAAATTTTCTCTCTAAAAGTTTCATGGTTAAAACTTTTAGAGGCTCTGTATTTCCTTCTATTGAACTTAATATCTCTATACATTCCTCAGTTATATTCACGCATTTTTTCTTACACTCTTCTAATCCAAAAATGGTTATATAATTATTTTTATTGCTTTCTTGGTCTTTGTGAACATTCTTCCCTAAATCTTTTGCATTTCCCACTACATCTAATATATCATCTTTTATTTGAAATGCTAAGCCTAACTTATATCCAAAATCCTCTAATTTTTTAATATCTCCCTCTGAAGCTTCTGCTAAAACCGCTCCAGACATTATTGAAGCTTTTATAAGTTCTCCAGTTTTCTTTAAATGCATATAATCTAATTCTTTTAAAGAAATTTCTTCCTTATCTTCATTTATTATATCAACAATTTGACCACCAATCATTCCATCTGATCCTGCTGCATCTGCAATTATTTTAGTTGCCTTTAATGCACTTATTCCTTCTTCTAAAGAATAATCAACTAAAATTTTCATAGCTTCATTTAAAAGAGCATCTCCAGCTAAAACAGCAATAGCTTCTCCAAAAACCTTATGATTTGTAGGTTTTCCTCTTCTTAAATCATCATTGTCCATACATGGTAAATCATCATGTATTAAAGAATAAGTGTGTATCATTTCTATGGCCATTGCAGGTGTTAATATTTTTTTATAATCACTTTTATAAATATAGTAAGATAAAAGCATTAAGATTGGTCTTATTCTTTTTCCTCCTACGTTTATGCTATATGCCATTGAATCATATAAAACTTTATTGTATTCTCTATCTTTATTAAAATAAGCTTTTAAAGATTGATCAACTTCCTCTTTTAAGCTATTAATATTCATTGCTGTATCCTCCAAAGTCTTCCTCTTTTTCATCTTCAACAACCTTTATTTTGCCTTCTAAAGTGCTTAGCTTCTTATATAGTTTATTTACTATTTTAACGCCATTTTCATAGCTTTTTATAGACTCTTCTAAGGTTAAATCTCCATTTTCCAGTTGCTTTACGATTTCATTTAATTCACTAACCATACTTTCATAATTAGTTTCTTTTCTAGCCATTTTATCTCTCTTTGCTCCTTATTCATTAATAATTTTTATATCTATATTAACGGAACCATCCTTCATTATCACTTTTACCATATCGTTCTTTTTTAATTCACTTACTTCGTTAATTACTTTATCTTTTTTATCCATTATTACTGAATACCCTCTTCCTAAGGTGTTTAATGGATTTAAGGTTTGTAATATGCTATTTAAAGCAATAAGTTCATCTTTTGCCTTATCAATTTTTCTTTTTCCTAAAAAGTTTAACTTTTCTTCTAAGGAATTTACTTCTTTTATTCTTTTTTCAATTATATGCTTAGGATTATTACCTTTTAATCCTTTGTGTAATAAATCTACATCTTTCTTTGCATTTAAAAATTTTCTGTCAATAGCTCTATGTAAGAACTCTTTTTTATTTAATAAATCATTTATCATTTCTTGTAATGATGGTGATACTAACTCTCCTGCTGCTGATGGTGTAGGTGCTCTCATATCACTTACAAAATCACTAATAGTAAAATCTACTTCGTGTCCAACAGCTGATACAGTAGGTATTCTACTATTAAATATCTCATATGCTAAGTCTCTATTATTAAAAGTCCAAAGTTCTTCAATAGATCCTCCACCTCTACCTAAGATGATAACATCAACTGATTTCTCATTATTAAAATATCTAATACCCTCAATTATTGAATCTGCTGCATTTTCTCCTTGAACCTTAGCTGGATATAAAATAATATCTAAAGATTTATTTCTTCTTTGTATTACGTTTATTATATCCCTTACTGCTGCTCCAGTCCTTGCTGTAATTATTCCAATTCTCTTAGGGAATTTTGGTAAGGCTCTTTTGTATTTTTCATCAAAAATTCCTTCTTCACTAAGTTCTTTTTTTAATTTATGAAATTCTTCAAAAAGTTCTCCAATTCCTGCTTTTTTAATATTTTCGCAGTAAAGCTGATAAGTTCCTTCTTTATGATAAACACCTAATCTAGCCTTTATTTCTACCTTCATTCCTTCTTCTAGTCTAAAATCTAAATTAACTGCATTATTTTTAAACATAATGCAGTTAACCTTGCTATTTTCATCTTTCAATGAAAAATAAATATGACCACTTGAATGGAATTTTAAATTAGATATTTCACCTTTGACATTAAGATTCTTTAATATAAAGTCATTTTCAACTAACTTTTTAACGTAGTTATTAACTTCACCAACAGATAATGTCTTTAGTTTCATTCTAATCTAACTCCTTACAAACATTTTTTAAAAGAAGAGTCGTAGTTAAAGAACCTACGCCTCCTGGAACTGGTGTAATTAATGATGCCTTTTCATAAACATCATCAAAATTAACATCTCCCGTTATTTTACCATTAACCTCACTAGTTCCTACATCAATAACAACCGCTCCTTCTCTAACATAAGAAGAATCTATGAAATTAGCCCTTCCAATAGCTACTACTAATATGTCAGCTCTCTTACAAACTTCTTTTAAGTTCTTAGTTCTTGAATGACATACTGTTACTGTAGCATTTTCATTTAAAAACATTTGAAAAAGAGGTTTACCAACTATATTACTTCTTCCAATAATAACAACTTCTTTTCCCTCAATTTCAATGTTATAAGCTTTTAAAAGAGTTATTACACTGTTTGGTGTGCATGGCATAAAACACTTCTCACCCTTATAGAATCTACCTACACTTACCTCAGAAAGACAATCTAAGTCTTTATCTGCATCTATTAAATTTGTAACTGCTCTCTCATCAATATGCTTTGGTAAAGGTAATAAAAGCATTATTCCATTTACACTGTCATCTTTATTTAACTCTTCTATCTTAAGTTTCAGATTTTCTTCTGAAATACTTTCATCTAATTTTATCTTCTCAAAGTCTATTCCTAAATTATTAGCTAATTTTTCTTGGAAGTTTTGGTAATATACTGAGCCTCCATCATCCCCAACTAGTATAGACGATATTTTTAAAGACTTTCCAGAAGCTTTTAATTCCTCTGTATAATTCTTAATTTGCCCCTTTATGTCTATAGCCACTGTTTTTCCGCTTAAAATTTTATCCATTACCTGCCCCTCCAAATCTTATAATTCTAGTAAAAATAAATTTAGCCCCTATTGCATATTCTTATATACTTTATCTAAAACTCCATTTATAAATGAAACTGATTTATTATCTGAATATTTTTTACATAATTCAATAGCTTCATTTATTGATACCTTTCCTGGTACATCCTCTGCAAATAATATTTCATATGTAGAAATTCTTAAAATTGATAAGTTAACCTTTGAAATTCTGTTTAATTTCCATTTTACAAGTTGACTTTCTATTAAAGAATCTAACTTTTCCTTATTTTCTTCTATTCCTAATAATCCTGATTTTATGTATGCTAGATCTAAATCATCCTTAGAAATGTCCTCGTTCTCCATAAAAGAATTGAAAGTTTCTAATGCAGTTTCTGAAGTTATTTCCATTTGGTAAGCTAATTGTAATAAATATTCTCTTGATTTTACTCTATTCATTATATCCTCCTATGTTTTGAAAATACTCTATTTAGTATTATTGTCTTAATTTATATTATTAATCATATAGTTAATGATTTAACACAATGAAACACCCTCTGAAATCAGAGGGTGACTACTATTTTTTTAATATTTCATTTTTATCTTCTTCTTTTAAGATAATTATGTTTTGCACATATATGTTCACTAGTGCCACCTTAAGTCCAGTTATAGCTTCAACAGTCCTTCTTACGTTTTCCTGCACTTGAGAAACTACATCAGGGATCTTAATTCCGTATTGAACAGTAACACCAATTTCTATAACTGCTTCACCATTCTCCACATTAACCTTAATGCCCTTACCTAAACTTTTCTTTGAAAATTTATGTCCTATTCCAGTGCTATTATTGTGATTTATCTCAAGTATTCCGTCTATCTCAGATGCAGCTATACCAGCTACGACACCGATAACTTCATCAGATATATTAACTATACCTAAGTTAGCTTCATCTCTATTCATTTCATTCATAAAGCTGAACCCTCCTACTAATCTTCACGAAACTTAATTAGTTATAGGTTCATTATAGCAAATAACTAATTACAATACAATTAATTATTTTTTTTCTATATCAACGTCATATACTTTTGATACATTCATAACTATATCTTGGATTTCAACCATTTTCTCTTGAGTTAACTCTTCATTAGTCTTAACTACAACCTTAGCATTATCACCATCTATAAAACATATTACATCTTCATAACCTTTGCTCTTTATACTAAGTTCTATTCTTGTTTCATAATCTCTTGCCATAGTTTTTTCAGTTAATTCTTTTTCAGCTTCTTCTTTTTGTTCTGCTGAAGTGTTCTTATCTTCTACTATAGCTTTTAAGTTATCGATAGTTTTAGAATCTTTTTGTTCTCTTAAATTTCTTGATTCATAAAAATAATTTGAAGATGTTTCAGTTGCATTGTCATCATTTTCTCCAAAAGCTGTAGGAACTTCTCCCATGCTCTCTTTAATTTGATTGTTAACTCTAGTTGCTAGAACGCCAGTACAAACTATTAATGCTAAAAGTGTTAAAATTATCCCTGCTTGTTTTCTGTTCATAATGAACCCCCCATAAATTTTAATTTTATTTTTTCATTGCTAATACATTTACCTTATCAACACTTATGTTATATAAGCTTGATATCGCTTTTGTTATTTCATACTTTATCTTGCTATCTTCTGCACCTTCAGCCACAACCATGACTCCTAAAACCTCTGGCTTTTCTGTTTTTAATATAACTGGTTCACTTCCATTTGAGCTATTTGACATAACTATTTTATCTCCATCAGTCTCTTGTGAATTAACCCTTGTCCCTCCTTCACTATCAGTTTCTTCTGTAGTGCTTTTTTGAGAAGAATTATCTACAGCTGGTACTTTTACTTCACTGCTTTGAAAGTTTATTACTACATCTACTGATCCTACTCCATTTATTTTTCCTAATATCCTCTCTAAATCTTTTTCTTGTTTTTCTTGATAACTTAAAACTTCTGAATCTTTTTGGCTATTACTATTCATATCCTCTTTTGATACTTTTTCTAAATTAGTTTTCTCACTTTTAGTTATATTGTTTACACCTGTAAAATATGACACAACTAAATAAAACATTATAACTAATAAAAGTAATATTATTAAATTAGTAATATTCTTCTGTTTAAAAAGATTAGCTATTTTCTCCTTTAACTCATGCACCTTTATACCCCCTCCTAGGCATATGAAACAATTATATTTTCATGAGAAATTTCAAGTTCCTTTTCAACAAACTTTTCAATTTTTTCTAAAAAAGAATCCTTTTTCTCTTCTTTATTAACCTTTTCTTTTCCAACAACAACCTTATCTACTTTTTTTACTTTTTTTTCATCTAAAACTGTAATTTCTGCTTTTTCTATATTAAATTTCACTTCATCAAAATCTATTTTCCCAATTAAATTAACCTCAAACTCATTCTCATAGAATTCATCTTTTAATGACTTTTCTAAGTTTTTCTCAACACTTTTTAAAATTGCTTCTTCATCATATAATGACTTTTTTTCCTCATCAGATCTTGTAACATCACTTATTTTTTCCTGAAAAACAGTTTCATCTATATCCTTGTTCATAGTTAAAAGCCCTATTATTGGTGATAGCATTACAGAAAGTATTATTAATGAAAATGCAAATTTAACATGTTTTTTTATTGAAGAATTAGGTAAAATTATATGAGCAATAGATATGATGACTATAACAACACAAAGAGTTGAAATCCAATTTTTTAAAAGTTCCATCTTATTTCTATCCTCCTACTATAAAATTACCTGCTGTAGCCATCATAGATGCCATAATAAAGAACATTATGCTGACACTTATTATGCATGACATTATCATAAATAAGGCTTCTCCAACGGTTTCCACACTGCTAGAAATCTTTGAATCAACAACAGGCTCAATAACCGCTGATGTAAGTTTAAAACATATAGCCATAAGGCCTATTTTTATTATTGGATAAATTACAATTACAACGATAACTATTACTCCCAAAGAAGTTATTACACTTTTCATAGCTAAGGAATATCCTGCTACTGTGGTTATTGCATCTGAAAATGCCTTTCCCACTATAGGCACAAAATTATCTACAGCAAACTTTACTGTTTTTACAGCCACTGCATCTAAGGTATCTGCCGTCATTCCTCTTAAAGTTAATATTCCAACAAATATTGTTAATATAAACCCTTGAGATATCATAACAACCTGTTTTATGAACTTACACATTCTATCTATTTTAAATTCGCTAGAAAGATTATTAACAAACTGTAATGTAAAGTATGCTAATATTAGTGGGAATAAAAAGTATGTGTAAATTCTAGGAGTTATAGAAACTGCCCCTAGTACTATGGGGTCTATGGTAACAGCTGATGTTACTCCCCCTGAGGTAGCTATAAGCATTACAATAACTGGAACAATAACATTCATAAAATCTATAATTGAAGTTAAGACTTCCTTTCCTAAGTTAAGAGATATAAAGAAACTTTTAGTTAAAAGCATTATAAGTAGGGCATAGCAAGCAAAAAATGCTATCTGTGTTACTCCCTCTTCAATATTAAAAGCATCCTGTAAATTTTTAAGTAAGGCACTTAAAAGAGCAATTACTAATATTGAAGCGATAAACTTTAAAACTATGTTAAGTTCTCTAAATATATAACTAAGTATTGAAGCACCTATTTTCTTTAAGGTTATTGGATCTTCTCCACTTTCTAAATAATTCATTATATATTCCTTAGCAGACATATTGCCTAATATATCTTCTTCTGTTTCTAAATTATTTATATAATCATAAAATCTTTCTATTCTTGAGTCATTGTCTATTTTTTCTTTTGAACTCTCTAAGTTATCATTCGCCAAAACTTTTAAGTTAAAGCAAAATACAAAGATAAGAGATAATAATATTATGTTTATCAACTTTTTCATATCTTAGCTCCTACATTATACTTAAAATAGAATTCAAAATATTAGCCATTATTGGTATAGCTAATAATAGAATCATAATTTTTCCTGTAAACTCTACCTTCTTACCTAATACTGTGACCCCTGCATCATTACATATATAACTACAAAAAGTTGAAAGATATGCTATGGCAATAATTTTCATGACTATAGCAATATATGATGAATCCATTCCAGACTCCCTTGCTATATCCTGCATAAATGCTATTATTTCATTAACATAAGGCATTACAAAAAGAAAAATTACTATGCCAGCTCCTAAAAGAAGAAAAACTGCAAAGGTGCTCTTATTATCTTTTAAAACTAGATATAAAAATAAACTTATTAGTACAAAGCTTATTACTTGTATAACTACATCCATATTTCATTTTGCCAGTAATCTTTTGCTTTATTTAGACCTTAGATTACTGTCATAGACACCTCCTTCTCAATGTATTTCATAAATCTATTAAAATAAAAACATAGATTTAACAGAAGAAAATAATCTACTTATAAGTTGAATCATCATGGTAAGTATTATTACTACTCCAACTATATTAGCTAAAGTTGCATACTCCTTTTTACCACTTTGATCAAGAACTTTATCTAGTATAACAAGCACTATACCAACTCCTGCAATCTGAAAAATCAAAGATAAATCCGACATATATGGCCTCCCCCTAAAACTTAACTCTTATTAAATAGTCCAAAAGTAAAATTTCTTTTCTAAAAATCTATTAGACTAAACAAGAAAAATAGCTATCATTGCACCTACTGCAACCCCTAAATACCTATATACCTTAGTATTTTTATTACATTCATCTTCAGCAATCTCTAATTCTATATCTAGCTTTTCCTTTGCTAAATTAAATATCTTAATTTGTCCCTCTACATTGGTTTCTCCTAAAGACTTTGAAAGATCTAATAAAATTTCAAAATCCTTATTCCTTAGATTCATTTCTTTCTTATGTTCATTTATACTTTCTTTAAAAGCCATATATACATTTTCTACTTCATTATTTTTTAATTTAAAAGAAATTTCATTAAATAATTCTTTTATTGGGCTTTTAGCTTTTAAAGCTATACTCTCTATACTCTCTGGTAAAGGAGTGTAAGTATAAACAATATCATTTTCAAAATCTATTAAAGCTCTTTTTAACTCTCTAAGTTGGGAAAGTCTATTTCTAAATCCTTCTCCATACAGGTATCCAATTAAAGAACTAAGTAGAACTATAATAAGCAGAAAAAAAACTTTCATTTCCTCCTCCTATTAAAGATAACTTTTCTAGTAGATTTGTTATTTTTATACCTTTTATTAATTCTAATAAATTCAGTAGCACCAATTGAAAATAGGTATCTTATTTTTCATAACCTACTAGAAAATTTAAAGATAATTTTATTATGTTAAACATTATATATACCCTCAATTGTTCCAATTCCTTTTTTACCACTAAGAACTACAACTTTATTTATTATATTATTTTCAACAATCTCCCTAAAAACAGGTCTTCTATACAATTCTTCAACATTTCTTCCATGCAGGGTAGCTATAATACTAACTCCAGAATTATATGCCATCATTAATCCTTCCATATCTTTATAAGTTCCAATTTCATCACATATAATAACCTCTGGAGAAAGCCCTCTTACAGCCATCATCATACCTTCACTTTTTATACAGTTATCATATACATCAGTTCTCATTCCTACATTCATTTGGGGAATTCCATTGTAACAAGCAGCTATTTCGCTTCTTTCATCAATTACAACTGTTCTCTTTCCCTTAAAACCAATTTGAGAAATTCCATTAGATATATTTCTTGTAATATCTCTTAAAAGTGTGGTTTTTCCACATTTAGGTGGAGATATTATTAAAGTATTATTTACCCTGTTATTTTCTACTAAGCTATTCATTAAACTATTTGAACAGCCTACTATTTCTCTACAAACTCTAATATTTAAAGAAGTTATATTTCTAATAGTTTTAATAGAATTATCTTCTATTACACATTGACCTGCTAATCCAACTCTATGCCCTCCTTGGATAGTTATATATCCTTGTCTTATATCTTCCTCAAAGGCATATAAAGAGTAGTTACTTATTTTTTGAATTATGGCTTTAACATCCTCTCTCCTTATTACATAGTTAAAAATTGTTTCTGTATTATCTAAAACTATGTTAAGAGGCTTTCCAACCTTAACTCTAATTTCTTGTAATTTATTTAAATTACTTTTATCTTTTAAACAAGAATTTATCTTATCTGGTAATACATCAAATATTTCTTTCAAAGTACCTCCTCTCCTTTCTATTTAAATCTATTACTTTACATAAGAAATTATTCTAATTATTTTTAAAATAATAAATCTTTTTTGGAGACCTCTTCTTCTCTTCTATTTAAATTTATTACTTTACATAAAAAACTATTCTAAGTATTTTCTAATTTTGAGCAAAAAAATAAACTGTACCTTTTATAAGGCACAGTTTATTAAACTTCAAATTCATTTCCACAATAAGGACAAGGTATACTTTCAGATCTGTTTAATATATCTTTTTCTATGTATATAGGCTTATGACATTTATCACAAACTACTTCACAGTATTCATCATCATATTCTTCAAGCTCTTCTAAAGTTAGCTCTTCAAAAAGTTCATCCTGTACTCCACTTAAATCATCATTTAGTAGATTTACATTTTCATCTAAAGTTTCAACATTAACTTGTAACTCTTCAATCTTATCAACTAAAGATGAAATTACATTAAGTAAGGAATCCTTAAATTCTTTATCTAACTCAGTGTTTTTATCCATAGCTTTAAGTAAGTTGCTAATGTTATTTTTAATATCCTTCACTGAAATCACTTCCTTATATTAAATATGCTAAGCTTTTTAAGCTTAGCATAAATTTATTTTTATCTATATTCACTAGATAAATTTGACTTAAATACATTTAAATCAAGTTTTTATTAAACTCTTTCCATGTACTCGCCAGTTCTAGTATCTATTCTTATAGTGTTTCCTTCTTCAACGAACATAGGAACCATAACTGTTGCACCAGTTTCAACAACTGCAGTTTTCATAGCTGTAGTAGCAGTGTTTCCTTTAACACTTGGCTCACACTCAGTGATTAATAACTCAACAAAGTTTGGAGCTTCTACTGAGAAAGCTTCTCCTTTGTAGAATTTGATTACAGCGTTCATGTTTTCTTTTAAGAATTTTATAGCATCTTCAACTTTTTCATGGTTTAAAGGAATTTGCTCGAAAGTTTCTTGATCCATGAAGTAGTATAATTCTCCATCTGAGTAAAGGTATTGCATTTCTTTTCTTTCGATTATAGCTTCTTGTAATTTATCAGTTGGGTTGAAAGTTCTGTCTGTAACACCACCCATTATAACGTTTCTTAATTTAGTTCTAACGAAAGCAGCACCTTTTCCTGGTTTAACGTGTAAGAAGTCTATAACTGTGTATACTTGTCCATCCAGTTCAAAAGTAGTTCCTTTTCTTAAATCACTTCCTGATATCATTAAGTATCCCTCCAAAATCTATTAATTCATTTTATATTATAACCCTTTAAGATAAATTAATACCCTCTAGAGTTACCTTGTTACTTATTTACTATTTAAAGTGTAAAACAACAATCATATTTTATCAAAAGCTAATAATAAATGCAATTATTTTCATTAAATTTACAAGACTATACAACCTTAAGATCCAAAAAACACCTTAATTCTTCTGATTTTTCTATTTTATAATTTTTTATATTAATATTATTATTTTTTAATAAGTTAACATAATTACTTAAATCCTCTAAAGAGCCTGTAAATAAAACTTTACCTATCCATCCCTCTTTATATTCTAATTGTAAAACAGTACAATCCTTATTTTCTATATTTTTTAATACTGTATTTAAATCCATTTCTCCTATAGAGTTTGTTAAAACTGGAATTTCATAATTTCTTAATTGAAAAAGCTCTATACCTTGTACTAATAGTATAACTATAAAAATAGTAGCTAAAGTTACATCTAATTTTAATTTTTTCACCTTAATTCTCCTTTTAATCTATAAGTATTATTAGATTCATTTAAACTTATATCATAAACTCTTCCATTAATTTTATTAATATAATTAATAAGAGAATTTTTATAAATACTATTTACTTCTACTTCAAAACTTTTTCTCTCTAGACTTAAATTTAATATCTTTTCATCTTTAATTATTTCCTTTAACTTATTTATATCTTCTAAAAATTCCTTGTCTAAAGATCTTTCCCTATTAACTCCCTTTATTTCACTTAAATAATTTTTTATTTTATTATTTTCAGTCTTAATTTTCCCATAAAAAAATAGATTAAATAATAATAAAAGCAATATGTATATATTTAGCTTTTTCTTTATTTTTCTGTTATACTCCTCTACATATTCAATTGGTAAAAAATTTTTATATTTTTTGATATAAATTCTCCTCACCTCTAATCTCATTTAATTTTAAACCTTTAAACCATTCTTTTATTTCTTCCTTTAAATACTCTTTCTGAATTTTAAAAGTAAAGTCTTTTAAAGATACTCCAAAATCCTTTTCTAAACCTTTAAGACTTTCCTCTATTACTTCAATAATATTAGAATCTTTTACACTCTTTAATAAAACTAGTTTACCTTTTATATAAATACTTATTTTTAAATTTTTAAGTTCAAAAGTAGCTTTCTTAAAAGATAATATATTCTTATTTTTAAGTTCAGGAAATGTTAAAGCAAAATCCTTTCTTTCATATAATAAACTTTTAAATCTTTCATCACATCCAATAAAATACACTATTAAAAATAAACTTTTCTTATATTTTAATACCTCATAATGAACTAAGGGTGTGTAATTAAAAAATCTATCTCTTATAAGCTGTTCTATTTTTTCTTCAATATTACACTTTTTATCAACTCTAAGTGTTTCTATAAATATCTTTTCATTTAAAAGAATAATTTTTACTCTCTTATCCTTCAACTCCTTAAGTTTTGAAATATCATTTGTATCATTAATTACTAAGGTCTTTATTAACAAACTCATAATTTCCCCTTTTTGACAAGATAATATCATCATTTCTAAAATCTATACCATAATAAGTATCCTTAAAAACTCCGCTTATCTTATCTTTACTTTTAATATGTATAGCTTTTTTATCCTCAATATAAGTTGCATTCATATTATTTAAAGTAAAATCTAACTTATTAATATTATCTATATTTAAAATTTTTTCTTTTAACATGTACTTTAAAAACTGTTCCTCTGAATTATTTTTATCTATATTAGAACTTATTATTTTAAAACTTCTATCAAGTTCCTTTCTCCTTTGAAATGAATTATCCATAAGTATAGTAACTATCATGCTACAAATTAGTGAAACTAACATAACTTCTATAGACACAAAACCTTTACGCCTTTTCATAACAATAGATCCTCTCCTCTTGATTTTTAACCTTTAATTTTATATAAAATAAATTTCCTTTTTCCATCAAATCAAATTTTTCAACATCTTCTATGAGTGCAGGTGAGTAATTTCGTCCATATCCTGTATAATTATAATAAACATATAGTTTATTTTTTATTTTCTCTATTTTATCTTCTGCTACTATACCATCTCTCCAAAATTTCACTAAAATATAGTTTTTATCTTTATTTATCTTTATATTTTCAACCATATTATCCCAAAACCTGTGATTTAAGTACATCTCTGCATCCAACAAGTAGTTTAATTCTTTCTCTTTTGGAATAAACCTCTTATATTCCTTAACATAAAAAATCAAATTCTTTGTTAAACTTAAGGTTATGATTCCTAAAGCACCTAAATAAATACATAGTTCAATTAATAAATATGCTTTTCTTCTTCTTTTTGCGGTGGATTTTCTAAGTTTTGAAAGGATTTTTCTAAAAATTTGTATATTTTCACCTCCTTATTTTCACTTATATATGGTTTTTCATTTTTATAAATTATATTAATAATACTTTCATATTGATCAAAGTGGCTTATATTAATAGTCCATCCCAAATCATTATGATTTTTATTATGTAATATTAAATTTTTTCTAAGAAATTCTTTAATATCACTATTTATTAAGTCATTTATCTTTAAACTACTTATTTTATATGTTCCACTATTAATACTTCTTAAATCTTCAAAGGATATATTGTGTTTTAGCTCCATAGCCAAAGAATTAATAATTTCTGCTACTTTTATTTTTTCTTTAATATAATAGTTGTTTTTAATATAAGTGCTATAACTTTTTCCTATTCCTAAGAAAAGTATTGATATTAATGCTAATGCTAAAACCATATCTACTAGTAAATATCCTTTCTTTTTATTAATCTTATCTTCCATAGCTATATTTCCTCATAAATCACTTAACATTAATTTTCCATATGCCTGGAACTATGGTTATTTCTCTTCGCTTATTATTTTTATCAATTATTGTTATAGTTCCAGATATACTGATCATCCCAGTCTCATTTATAGTAATTAAATTATCTCTATTAAAACTTACTTTAACTTCATTTAACTTTAAAGAGGTAGTTCTAAGAGCATTTTCATAAATTAATTTATTGTCTAAAATATCAAAAATTATTTCTCCATATAAATTATCTTTCTTAGATAACTGTTTTGCTTCCATTAAAAAATCATGAATCTTACTTATTTCTCCTTCAACTTTTAATTCATACCCCCTATCTTTTATAATCATAAATGATGTTGGTATTGCTAAAATAAGAGAAGTTATTGCCAGGTATATTATTACTTCGCTAAGGGTAAATCCTTTTCTTTTCCTATACATATTTCATGCCCTCAAAGGTCGGTACTAAAACTAAAAGCATCATAGCTGAAATAACAAAACCTAATATAATAAACATTGCTGGCTCTATTTTCCCAACAGTTTTATTTAGTGCCCTATCAAAATCTTTTTCTCTTATTTTTAAAAGCTCTTCAATATTTTTACTAAACAATCCACTTTCTTCTCCTGTTATTAAAAATCCCTTTGATACATGAGAAATAACATTTATTTTCCATATACTACTGCTTAAAGTAGTCCCTTTTATTAATTCTTCATTTATGCTTTTAATATATTTTCTAAGCTTTACATCACTTAAGCTTTCTCCAAATACACTTAAAGAATTATTTAGGGATATTCCACTATTTAATATCATGCTTATTAAAAATAATATTCTAATTTCATAATACATTCTGTATACTTCTATCTTTTCTAAGATTTTTTCAGAGGGTATTACTTTAAAGAATAGATAAAGCGAAATTAATACACAGGAAAAATAGCAAAAAACTATTACTTCAACATTAGGATTTTCTTCTACAAAGTTAATATAATTATTTAATAAAGTCATAATTTTAGAACCTTCAATTCCCCTTAACTCATACATATCTACAAACTGTGGCAAAATATAAGTTACATAACCAAAAATCATAATAATTAAACCTATAAGAAGTGAAATTGGATATCTAAGAGATTTAATAATTTTATTCTTTATTTCCTTTTCAGCTAATATATTTCTAGCACACTTTTCTAAAACCTCTTCTAAGTTTCCACTTTCTTCTCCAATCTTCATCATATCCTTCATTAAATCTGGATATAAGTTACCTTCCTCTTTAAAAGCCTTTGATAAAGCTTCTCCATTTAAAACCTTTTTCTCAATTCTCTTTAGGGATTCTTTGTATTTTTTATCTTTTACAGTATTCTTTATTAAGTCTAATGATCGTCCTATAGGCATTCCTGATTTTACATATGTGCTTAAATTTAAGCATATGTATGAAGCTTCATCTTTAAACCCAAACATCTAACCCCTCACATTCTTTTAATAAGTAATATTCTTCTAAAGATATTTCTCCCTTTTTAACTAAGGTAAAACATGCCTTTAATAGTTCTTCTCCCCAAGTAATATCCTCTGTACTTTTATATTCTCTTGGAAATATAATTTCACAAATTGCTTTTCTTCCATTATTACCTGTCCAATTACACATTTCACATCCAGTTCCCTTATAGTAAGCTTTTAAACTTAACTCTTCCCCTTTTAATTTCTCAACTAGTTCATTTTTAAGCTCTATCTTCACTTTACACTTTTCACAAATTTTTCTTACTAATCTTTGAGTTATTATTGAACTTACTCCTTCCTTTACTAAATATCCTTCTACTCCCATATCTAATAATCTATTAAAAACTTCATTACCACTGTTAGCGTGTATTGTTGAATATACTTTATGCCCTGTTATAGAAGCTCTTATGGCAATTTTAGCCGTTTCCTCATCTCTTATTTCTCCAATTAATATAACATCAGGGTCCTGTCTTAATATATGCTTTAATCCATTAGCAAAGGTTAATCCAACCTTATCATTAACATTTGTTTGAGTTATTCCTTCTATGGTAAACTCAACGGGATCTTCTATGGTACTTATATTTATCCCTTCCTTATCTATTGAATTTAATAATGCATATAGAGTTGTTGATTTTCCACTTCCTGTAGGACCATTTATAACTACCATTCCATGTTTTAATTTTAAAAGTTTATTTATTTTATTCTTTTGATCTTCCATTAAACTCAAATTATCAATATTCATAAACTCATTTTTCTTATATAAAATTCTAACTACTAACTTTTCACCAAAAGTACTTGGAATACTTGATATTCTTAAGTCACAATCATATCCATAATTTTTAAATGACACCTTCCCATCTTGGCATCTTAATTTATCGCTTATATCCATATCAGCTTTTAACTTTATCTTATTGACTAAATTTTCATAAAGATTTTTCTTTATTCTCTTAACTAAAACTAAAGTTCCATCTATTCTAAAGCGAATGTTAGCATATTCTTCTAAGGGTTCAATATGAATATCACTAGTATTTTTTTCTATACCTAAAGATATAAGACTTATTAATTCTTCCTCAATAAATTTATCCTTAGAAAAACTTTTTCCACCATAACAATCTTCAATTAAAATTTCTATTTCATCCTTATTTCCAATTACAAAGTTTATTTCTTTTTCTCTAAATAATAAGGATAAATACTCCCTTTTCTTTGATTCTTCCTTACTTGTATAAAAAAATATCTTACCTGAACTTTCTTTTAAGGCAATTAAATTCATCTCTAAAGCTGTATTCTTAGATATATTCTCCATTAGCTTCATATCTATATCTTTAATGGTATATTTCATATATCAACCTCCTCATCAGTAATAATTGACAAGGCATTTCTTTTTTAAACAAAAAAATTCTAGATTATTAAAAATTTTTAATAATCTAGAACTTTTAACTATTTTATAATAATATACTGCCCTTTATTGCTATCTATAAGTTTAATACTCTTATCCTTTAGATTATATCTATATAGTGCATTTTTTTCTTTACTATCATTAAATCCAAGAAAATATATATTATCTCCAGCAACAATTAACTTTGATTTCTCTGATATATTTTTAGGAAAATCATACACTAATCTATCAAGTTTATTATTTGTTATATCAATTGAATACAAGCTTCTTAATCCTTCGCCCTTTGTACCAATAAAATACACTACATTTCCTATTTTACATAAAGATTCTATTTCTCCAACCTCATTTGAAATAACAGATTCTTTTTTACTATCCAAATTATATATATAGCAATTTTTCTTGCCATCAATACTGCTTTGAGTATATAAAACAACTTGATCTTCAACTAAATCAATATAATCTATAAAAGCCTTAACAATTTGCTTTTCTAAAGTATATCTTCCATCTTTAATATTATAAATATATAGCCCACTTTGTCTTTTTTCTAGGTCAACACCATATAGAATTAATTGATCCTCATTAACAAATTTAACATTTTCCCCTGAAATAGCTAAATTCTCATTAAAATCAAATTCCTTAAAATTTTGTAAGTCTAAAACTTTGTATCCTATTTTATCCCCAGAATTATATCTATATAGAAGTTTAGTTCCCTTTGGACTAATAATTAATTCTTCTATATTTCCATCTACTGATATCTTATGTTCCTTAACTCCATTAGTTATTATTAAGTTTGTTCCCTTATCAGCAAACTCCCTATAAACAGCTAAACCTAATTCCTCACTATAAACTTCCATATGACCCTTAAGATCTAAATCAAGTTTTTTTAGTGAATCCCCTTCTATTTCGTAATACAAAACATCTTCCCCTGAAATTGTAGACACAATACTACAAGGAAGTTTTAAGTTTGTTCCCTTACTGTCCTCTTCATTAGACCCTTTACCGAAATTACATCCCGCAAGGGTTGTTGATAAAATAACTAATACTAATAAACTTAAAGCAGCAGCTTTCCTCATTTACTTACTTCCCTCTCTAAAATAAATATGTGCCATCACAAATAAATGACGCATTACCTATCATTTTTACTCCATCATCTTCAATATTAACTTTTAATTCTCCACCAGGAACTATTACCTTTACTTCTTTATCTACAAGACCTAATTTATTAGCAGCTATAACTGAAGCACAATTTCCTGTTCCACATGCTAAGGTTGGGCCTGCACCTCTTTCCCAAGTTCTAACTTCCATTGTATTTCTATCAATTACTTTGCAGAAGTTAACATTTGTTCCTTGAGGAAATAATTCATACTTTTCTATATCCCTACCACATTCTATAGGATATTTTTCCTCCTCAAATATAATAGTATGAGGAACACCCATAAGTAAAGATGTTATTTCAAAATTTCCATTTCCTACACTTACTTTTTTTTCTATTATTTCTTCATCACATAATGCTGGAATATTCTTTGGTTTAAAGTCTCCAAATCCCATATTTACATTGATACTTTTTACCTTATCATTCTCAATTTCTAAAAAGATTCTTTTAACTCCATCACCTGTTAAAACATCTAGCACATCTTTCTTTACTATTCCCTTCTCGTAGACATACTTAGCAAAACATCTTATTCCATTTCCGCACATAGCAGCATAAGATCCATCTGAATTTATTATTACCATTTCTATATCACAATTTTCATTCTTTCTAACTATTAAAATCCCATCTGCGCCAATTCCAAATCTTCTATGGCACATTTTTTGAGCAATTTCTCCCTCTTTACCTAAATACTCATTGTTTAAATCTTCTATAACTATAAAATCATTTCCATTTCCATGCATTTTTGAAAACTTCATATTATCACCTCAAATTACCTATTATTGATACTTTTTATTATAAGATGTATACTAACTGTAAGTTCAATCAATTTAGAAAGGAAAGAAAATCATGGCTTTAGACGGTATTTATTTATATAACTTAATAAATGAATTAAAAGATTCATTAATAAATTCTAGAATTGACAAAATAAATCAACCTGAAAAGGATGAAATAATAATAAATGTACGTGGAAAGGAAAATAAAAAACTTTTAATTTCCTCTAGTTCCAAGTACCCTAGATTACATTTTACTACAATAAGTAAGAATAATCCATTACAACCTCCTGTTTTTTGTATGGTATTAAGAAAATATTTAACAGGTGGAAGAATAATTGACATATATCAACAATCTACAGATAGAATTGTTTCAATTGATATAGCCAATAAAGATGAAATGGGTTTTGATAGTGTATATACTTTAGTAGTAGAAATAATGGCTAGACACAGTAATATTTCTCTTGTAAGAAAGAGAGATAATAAAATTATGGAATCAATAAAACATATAACAGCAAATAAAAATAGTTTTAGAGTTCTATACCCTGGTGTAAGCTATGTATTCCCTCCTGCATCTGAAAAATTAAATCCTTTTGACTTTTCAAAGGAAGATTTAAAGATAGAATTAAGCAAAAATAATAATGAATTAGATGAAAAGATCTTTTCAAAGCTACTAACTGGTGTTGGTAAAAATCTTTCTCTTGAAATGTATTCATTATTTAAATCACAATTTGGAGATTCATATGTTTTTGATGATATATTCAATTTTATATGTAATTACTTTAATAACATATTTAAAGATATACAAAATATTATATTCTACAAGAATGAAAAAATTATAGATTTTTATTTTAAAGATCTATCTATTTTAGACCATTGTACTAAAGAAATTTATGATAATAGTAGTGAACTTTTAGATGCCTTTTTTGCTAATAAGGATAAACAAGATAGATTACATGCAAAAAGTGCAGATATTCAAAGATTAGTTAATACTAATATAGACAGATGCTTAAAAAAAATTAAGGTTCTTGAAAAAACCTTAGAAGAATGTGATAAAAAAGAGGAATTTAAGATTAAAGGTGAGCTTTTAACCTCTTATATTTATAGTATTAAAAAAGGAGATAAATCTGTTGACCTTTTAAATTATTATAGTGAGGATGAAGAATACCTAACTATTTCACTTGATGAAAATAAAACACCATCTGAAAACATTCAATTTTACTTTAAAAAATATAACAAATTAAAAAAAGCTGAAGAATCTGCCCTAGAACAATTAGCTATAAATGAAGATGAGCTTAAATACTTAAATTCAGTTTCCTCAAGCATACAGGTTGCAGATAACTATGAAGACATAGATGCTATAAAAAATGAACTTATAGAAACAGGATATATAAGATTTAGAAGAAATAATAATGGTAAAAAGAAAGAAAAACAATCTAAGCCTTATCACTATGTTTCTTCTAATGGAATAGATATTTATGTTGGTAAAAATAATATCCAAAATGATTATTTAACTTTAAAGTTTGCTGACAAAAATGATACTTGGCTTCACACTAAGGATATACCTGGTTCTCACGTAATTGTTAAAAGTTCAAATATTCCTGATAAAACCTTAGAAGAAGCTGCTAACTTAGCTGTTTTCTATAGTAAAGGAAAAGGTGGCACTAAAATTCCTGTAGACTATACTTTAGTTAAAAATGTAAAGAAACCTTCTGGTTCTAAACCTGGAATGGTAATATACTCAACTAACAAGACAGTTTATATGGATTCACCAAAGGAAATAACTTTAGAAAAACTTAAGTAATAAAATAAAAGTTACAAATAGATTCTACTAACTTCTGTACTAAACTAATAATTTATACAGTTATCTTTTCATTCTATTTGTAACTTTTTATATATTATATTCTTTTTAAATTACTTCTTTAAATTATTATCTAAATATTGATAGTAGTAGCATAAAAGTCTACCATTATAAAGCTTTCTGTTTTTAGTAGCTTTTCTACCAAACTCTTTTTGGAAATCTGGACATGCTGTTAGAATATTAAAATCCCAAGTATCTAACTTCTCTTTAACTTCTCCAAAGTGTTTATTTAATTTTGAAACTATTTCTTTTTCACCTATTCTCTCACCATATGGTGGATTTGTAATCATATATCCATACTTTTTCTTAGTTGAAAAATCAAAAAAGTTTCTTTTTTCTATAGTTATACAATCAGTTAATCCTGCTTTTCTTACGTTATTTTTAGCTGTACTTAATACCCAACTATCTATATCATAACCAGTTATATCTAAAGGAATTTTCTTTATAGATTTCTCTGCTCCCTCTCTAACTTGATCCCAAATTTCCTTATCCATTGAAGGCCAAGTTTCAGAAACAAATTTTCTATGTAATCCTGGAGCTATGTTTTTAGCTATCATAGCAGCTTCTATTAATATTGTTCCTGATCCACAACATGGGTCTATAAGAGTTTGCTCTCCTCTCCACTTTGAAAGTAAAACCATAGCTGCAGCTAGTGTTTCCTTAAGGGGAGCTTGCCCTGAGTGTTCTCTATATCCTCTTTTGTGTAATCCCTCTCCTGAAGTATCTATTGTTAAGGTAACCACATCTTTTAAAAGTCCAACTTCTATTTTATAAACTGGACCATCTTCTGTGAACCAATCTTGACCATAACTTCTGCTCATACTCTTAACTACGGCTTTTTTTACTATTGACTGGCAGTCTGGAACACTAAAAAGTTTTGACTTAACAGATTTACCAACAACATGCATCTTACCATCTACAGGTATATACTTACTCCAATCAATCTCTACAGTTTTATTAAATAACTCTTCAAAGCTTTCAGCTTTAAATTCAGCCACTTTTATTAAAACTCTATCTGCAGTTCTAAGCCAAAGGTTTGTTATGGCAATATCCATTTCATCCCCTTCAAAATGAACTCTTCCGTTTTCAGTTTTTAGGTCTTCATATCCTAACTCTTTTAATTCCTTTGCAACAACAGCCTCTAAGCCAAAAGTTGCAGTGGCTATTAAATTATAATCCATAAAAATTTACTCCTTAGTTCTAATTTTCATATATTTCAACTGAATCAGTTCCATCAATCTCTTTGATTTGAACCTTTATTATTTCATCCTTTGATGTAGGAATATTCTTTCCAACATAGTCAGCTCTTATTGGTAATTCCTTGTGTCCTCTATCTACTAAAACAGCTAACTGTATAAATTCTGGTCTTCCTTGATCCATTATTGCATCAATAGCTGCTCTAGCCGTTCTACAAGTATATAAAACATCATCAACTATAATAACCTTTTTCCCTCTTATATCCACATCTATTTTAGGATCATTTAAATTCGGTGTATCACTAACATTAGTTAAATCATCTCTGTATAATGTTATGTCAACACTAGCAACAGGAATTTTAACACCTTCAAACTTTTCTATAAACTCTGAAAGTCTCTCTGCTAAAGGATATCCTCTTCTCTTAATTCCAACAAGAACTATATCCTCTACCCCTTTATTCTTTTCTATTATCTCATGTGAAAGTCTTGTAAGCGCTCTTCTTATAGCATTTTCATCTAATAAACTTGCCTTAAGATGCATATTCTAACACCCTCCTAATTTCTCTACAATTTTTTCAAAGTACTCTGGCAATTCTGAGTCAAATTCAACATATTCTCCAGTAGTAGGATGAATAAATCCTAATGTTTTAGCATGAAGAACTTGCCCCTCTTGACTTAATTTCTTTTGTTTCTTTAAGCCATAAACAGTATCTCCAAGTAATGGATGCCCTATAAAGGCCATATGAACTCTTATCTGATGTGTTCTTCCTGTTTCTAAAGTACATTTAACAAGGGAACATGAATTAAATACTTTAAGAACTTCATAATGAGTAACTGCTCTCTTTCCATCTTTAACCACAGCATACTTTAATCTATCTCTATGGTGTCTTCCTAAAGGTGCATCAATTGTGCCACCTTCTTTTTTAAATCTTCCCTCAACAATAGCATAGTATTCTCTCTTTATGCTATGATCTTTAAATTGTTCTGCTAGTTTTTGATGAGCATTATCATTTTTTGCAACAACTAATATTCCAGAAGTATCTTTATCTATTCTGTGTACTATTCCAGGTCTTATAACCCCGTTTATTCCTGATAAATCATCACAATGATGTAATAATGCATTAACTAAAGTTCCAGTATAATTTCCCGGTGCAGGATGAACTACCATTCCCTTTGGTTTATTAACTACTATTACATCTTCATCTTCATAAACTATATTTAATGGGATATCCTCAGCTTCAACTTTTAATTCCTCTGGTTCTGGTATTTCTACCTCAACGCAATCTCCAACTGAAAGCTTATATTTTCCCTTTTCTGCTTTTCCATTAATTAAAATTTTTCCATCATCAAAAAGCCCTTGAATAAAGTTTCTTGAAACTCCATCTATTTTAAGAGCTAAAAATTTATCTGCTCTTATTCCTTTTTCTTCTTCAGTTATTTTTATTACTTCTTTACTTAAACTCATAGTTTATTTGCTCCATTCTAAAGTAAATATTTAAAGCTATATCTTAAATATTATATAATAAAATATTAAATTTCAACAATTAATTAAACAAAAAGAAAAATCTCACCTTAATCAAAGTGAGATTTTTTAATAGCTCTTTACTCTTCAGCAAAGAAACTTTTAATTTCATTTACATCATCAAAATGTGTTTCCACTTCATAGATGTCTTTAAGCTCAGTTTTTTCTTCTTTCTCTTCTTCAAAATCAATCTGTATGCCTTGTGGTTCTTCTGTTTCAGTTTGATCCTCTGGCTTAGTTATGTTAAAATTCTTAATAAAATCTTTCTCTAAATCATCAAAAGTATCTATTTGGAAGTTCATAAAGCTTCTAAACTTAGCTCTAAACTTTGTAAACTCTTGTTTAACTCTGTCATACTCATCATTGATTTGTATAACATCATTGTGAGCCTTATCTAATATTCTTTGAGCTGTGTCATTAGCACTCTTGATTATTACATCGGCTTCCTTTTGAGCATTAGCTTTTGCTTGCTCAGCTGTATTTTGAGCTAATAATAAAGTATTTTGAATTGTATTCTCAATTTTACTATAATGCTCTATCTTATCGTTAGAATTTTCAAGTTTCTCTTTTAAAGCAGTGTTTTCTTTAAAAAGAATCTCATATTCTTCGACTATTTGGTCTAAGAATTCATCTACTTCCTCTGGACAATAACCTCTTAAAACCCTTTTGAACTCCTTGTTGTTAATATCCATTGGGGTTAATTTCATATAATCACACTCCTATGTATACTTAAATACTGTCAATTTTAATCTACCACTCTTCGTTGTCCCAAAAATATTACTTATTTTAAACTTTCCAATACCTCTTATGGTAAGTCTTGAATCTTCTGAAACTTCTTTGCTTTTATCTTTTGTTATTCTATAGTCTAGAAGAACACTTCCTGAATTTATAGCATCTAAAGCTTTACTTCTTGATATGTTCCCCAAGGCTGCAACTATACAATCTAACCTTTTAGAAGTTACTATTATATTTTTTTCTTCATAGCTAGGTTTAGGTATTTCATCTAAATCATAAATTATTTCACATTTACAATTAAGATTTCTTATTTTATTTAAATTATTAATTAAAAAGTCAATTATACTATGATGAACAGCAACATAGCATCCATCATCTCTTAAAATTAAATCACCTATTTTATTTCTATTTATGCCTAAAGCCATAATAGATCCTAAATAGTCCTTGTGCTCTAATTTTGAAAATTTAGTATTGCATTGAATCCTTAAAAGACTTATTGGAAACAAATCATATTCTTCCTTATTAAAGGCTATTACTCTTCTTTCTCCATCCTCAAAAAATCCAAAACTTTCAACATTTACATCAAATAAATTCATTTCTTGAAGAGTGCTCCATACATCTGGAGTATAAAACTCATCAGTAAATACTGAAATATTTTTTGTCCTAGCTAAATTAAATCTCTCAAAGAGTTTTAACGCTTCAAACTCTTCTAAATTTAATAAATTTATAAAATCTTTTTTATTCATATTATTTTGAAGCCCAGTTGAACATTCCTTTGTTGCTTAATTCACTCTTTAATTCATTGCTTACTTCAACATTTGAAGGTGATACTATAAATACTCCTTTTTCAACTTCTTGAAGTTCTCCACATAATGCATAACAAGCTCCACCAACAAAGTCTATTAATCTTTGAGCTGTTCTAAGCTCTAATGAAGTTGTGTTTATAACAACAATCTTTCTATTTTTTAATGCAGTACATATTTCAGTTGCATCATCATAAACTAATGGTTTAGTTATCATTAATTTAGCTGTGTTAGCTGTATGAATATTTACAACCTTACCATTTTTCTTAGAAGATAATACTGGAGCAAATGATTCTTCTTCCTCCATTACCTCTTCTTCTTCCATTACTTCATCTTCATCTTCGAATTCATCAAACCCTAAAAAACTTTTCATTTTACTAACTACTTTTGACATACACATATCCTCCTAATTTTATTTATATAATCTTTTGCCAAAAATTCCTTGGCCAATTCTAACCATATTGCTGCCTTCTTCAATAGCAATCTCATAATCACCTGACATTCCCATTGAAAGTATATCCATTTTTATATTCTTAAACTTTTTCTCTTTTAATTCACAAAAAAGCTTATGAGTTTTGCTAAAGTACTTTCTACATTCTTCTTCTGTTCCCTTTGGAATTATAGTCATAATACCTAAAACATTAACATTGTTACAAGCTTCTATAGCTTCTATAAGTTCATCTAACTCTTCTTCCAAGATACCATACTTTTGTTCTTCTCTTCCTATGTTAACTTGAATTAAAGTATTGGCAATTTTATTATGTTTACCATATACCTTTTCTATTTCTTTTAATAATTTAATACTATCTAATGATTGTATAAGATGAACTTTATCAACTATATACTTCACCTTATTAGTTTGAAGATGTCCTATTAAATGCCATTCTACATCTTGGTGAAACTCATCAAATTTTCTTATTATTTCTTGAACCTTATTTTCACCAAATTTTCTAATACCAAATTCATAGGCCTCTTCCATTTCTTCAATAGTTCTTGTTTTAGATACAGCAATAAGTTGAACGTTACTTGGAATTTTTTCTGTAAATTTTGTTAAATTTTCTTTTATATCCACTTTTACTGTCTCCTTTAATTATATATTACATTATATTCTTCTTTATAGGAATAGAAAATCCTTCTTTTTTGTACAAATTTTTTACAAAACATAGTTCTTTTACTTTGTATTAGGTTCCATATACTTAGAATTCATATCACTTATATATGCTGGCATAGTTATGTCGTCACTCTTAGTTATTTGAACCTTTATTCCTCTATTCATAAGAGTTTTAATATAACTTCCGTCTCTCATAATTTGATTCTCCATTTTTTCTGGATCACCTATAACATTAACATAAAAAGGAGCTGGTATTTTAACTCCATTCATTCGTAAAAACTGTCCTCCACAATATATCTCTGTATTATATATTATTCTTTGGTTATTTATAGATATTGCCTCTGCGCCTGCAGCTTTAAGTTCATTTATAACTTTTATCATATCATCATCATGAATAGTTCTTAAAAGTCTCATGAAATCATCAACTACTTCTCCACTAAAAGCTTCTCCACCATCCTCTAAAACTATTTTTAAACCTGGTCCTTTAGCCTCTTCTAATCCAGAAAGCATTAAATTATTATTTAACTCTTCTATCATATCCTTTGAAATTTTATTGCTATCCTCATCATTCTTTGAATAATTATTTATCTTCTTTTGTAGTTCTCTATTATTTTCCTTTAACTTTGATATTTCATTATAAAGATTGTTACGTTTATTATATGCCTCTTGATATTCTTTAGCATTTAACACCTTTGTAGTTTCTATTCCATCAAAACTTATATTCATAGATATTAAAAGTCCAACTATAACGGAAGCTGTAAATATAAAAATAGTAAATTCTCTATTTTTCAAAGCATCACCTCTTTATCGTTCTTTGCTTTTATCTAACAATATCCTTCTTATAGCTGCAAAGTTATTAAATATTCTACTACCAAATACTATTACAGCTGCAAAATATAGTGGTATCCCAAGTTTATCACCTAGATATGCTAGTAAAGCTGCTAAAGCTGCATTTCCAAAGAATCCTGATATAAAAACATCAGCTTGAAATTCTTTCTTTAAACTAGCCTTTATAGCTCCAAAAACAGAATCTAAGCATGCAACTATGGCTATAGATAAATATGGGGAAAACTTATCTGGTATGCTTCCTGGAAATATAACTCCTATTATTATACCTACTAAAAGCCCAATAAATACTATCATTCAATCACCTTCCTAATCAACCTTTTTTAAATATTCAGAAGATAGGTTTTGAGTAGTCTTAGGTATTGTAATTGAATCTTTCTTCTCATATTTATAATCATAATTACCTCCTAATACTCCATAGTCCATTTCCCCTGGGAAATCAATTCCTTTTATTAAGTTATCTTGATTACCAATAACCTTTATTGTTAGCTTCTCCTTTGGAGAAATTCTTTCATTATTTCCTATCCATATAAAGTTGCTAGCATTCTTTATTCCTGTCTGAGGAGTTATTCTAATATCATTAACTGCAATAGCTTCTGCACCTGAGAAAGCTAATAAGTTTAATATATGAATTATCTCCTTTTCACTTATATATTCAGGATCCTTTGAAGTAAGCAATGGAGATTTAGGTGTTATGGATAAAATTATTCCTGGCCCCTTAACCTCTTCAGTTCCTAAAATCATTCTTGTTTTATCTAATTGCTCTTTTATTTTATTATTTACATCCCCTTTAGATGCTGCTGCATCCTCCATTTCTTTAAGCCTCTTATTTAAAGAATCATTATTCTTTTGAAGCTCTTCTTTCTCCTTCTTAAGACCGTCTATCTCTGCCATTATGTCATTTTGGTTATAATTTTCTATTATATTTTTCTCTTTATTATTTATAATTTTAAATTGGTAGGTTAATAAAAACCCTAACAAAGCACAAACTATACCTATAATAATTTGTGAAGACAACTTCTTCAAAAAGCACTCCTCCTTACTTTTCTTTATATATTACAGGATTCCCATTAAAGCTTATGTTTATATATCCCTTTTCAAAATTTCCTGCTGGATCATTTAATATATTAACCATCTTAGTTAACTTATCACTTAATTTATCTGAATTTCCTAAAAGTATTTGAACCTCGCCCTTATTTATAACAATATTATTAAGGTTAGATATATCTACAGAGTTTACTTTTATTTTACTTTTATTTAAAGCTTCTCCAATCTCTTTTAAAACCTCAACTTTATCCTTATCTGTACTCATAGGTTCCCCTAAGAATCTGTTTTCTACAGTTAATCCAGTTACTGTAGGCAATTGTAGCCCTTCTTCTGAATTTTTCTTCTCCATTATGACTAAATTTTCATTTAAAACATAAAAATCAGTACCCTCATTAACAATAAATGTAGCATTTCTTTCAACTACATTTATACTTAATTGATCTGGAAGCTTTCTTGATATTTTAACGCTTTTTACATATGGATTACTTAATATTTTTTTCTTAAGAGCAGAAGTATTAAGCAAGAATATATTTTGATTTAAAATATCATTTTCTCCTATTACACTCTCTTTAGTTATAACATTATTATTATTAACATTAACCTTTTTTATATTAAAATAAGGTGTCTTAATTAAAATTAATCCTAATATAACAATAAGTATTATACTAACTAAGATAATTTTTTTTCTTGTCTTTTTTCTTTTCTTTTTTTGTATATATTCATTTATGTTCGTACTCATATTACTCCTTATTTCTTTATTTTGCATTTCAATAACAATAATATCATTTTACTAGATTTTTTTCATTAAGTTTTTAAGAAAATATTACTAATAGTAAAAAATTACTATTAAAATTATGAATACAATTTAATAAAAAATAAAGGCGTATAAAACGCCTTTAATCAATCTTTTTATTTCTTTGTCTTGATATATTAAGAAGAATTCCCATAGCCATTAAGTTAAATACAAGTGCAGTTCCTCCATAACTTATAAATGGAAGTGGAACTCCTGTAACTGGCATTGAACCTGTTACAACGGCAATATTAATTATGGCTTGTAATCCTATAATAGAAGTAATTCCTACTGCTAATAAAGTTCCATATTCGTCTTTAGCACTCATTGCTATTTTTATTCCTCTATAAACAAATATTACAAATAATAATATTACTACTGTACACCCTATTAACCCTAACTCTTCTCCTATTATTGCGAATATAAAGTCATTATGTGGCTCTGGCATGTATAGAGTTTTTTGTCTTGATTGTCCTATTCCAAGTCCAGTAACTCCTCCTGCTCCTAAAGCATAAAAGGATTGTATAAGCTGATATCCATCACCAGCTGGATCTTTCCAAGGATTAATAAAGTTTAAAAGTCTTCTTCTTCTATAATCCTCAAATAAAGTAAAGAATGAACCTGCAAATAAAATTATTGGAGTTATTACTCCAAACATAAATCTTTTTCTTGCACCTGCAACAAAAACCATTATAAATGTAACAAAGCCAGTTACAGCTGCTATACTAAGGTTTTTCTGAGCAAGTATAAGAGCTGCAAATCCTCCCCCTATTACGAAACAAGGAACTATTCCCTTCCAAAACTCCTTAATCTTCTCACCTTTATTGGTAATCATATGAGCTAAGATTATAACTACCGCATATTTTGCAAGTTCTGATGGTTGGAAAGAAAGTGGACCTAACTTTATCCATCTTTGTGCTCCCTTGGTTGCTGGGAATGCATAAACAGCAACCAATAATATAGGAGTTATAATAAGTAGTATTCCTGTTAATTTTTTAAGTTTATGATAATCACATCTTGATATAAATATCATAGCTATGAAACCAACTACTGCAAATAAAGCCTGCTTTTTCAAAAAAGCTGTACTATCATTATAGTTAACCATAGCAAAATATGAACTGGCACTATAAACCATGACCACCCCAATAGCTAATAAAATAACTATTGTATATAAAAGTCCATAATCCAATGGGTTAATATTACTCTTTTTAGTAGTCTTTTTTTTCTTCATTTAAAAACCTCCTATTTTAGGAATTTTCTAAAGTGAAGCAAAAGCAATGAAGCAAAATACTACTGTTATTATAGAAAATACAGAAACTATCTTTGTCTCACTCCAACCTAGTTGCTCAAAATGGTGATGTATAGGAGCCATTTTAAATATTCTCTTACCTGTAAGCTTGAATGAAGCAACTTGTAATATAACTGAAAGTGTTTCTATTACGTAGATAATTCCTATTAACACTAGTATTAAAGGCATTTTTAGTATTAATGCCACCATTGCTACAGCTCCTCCTAAAGCAAGAGAACCTGTATCTCCCATAAATACTCTAGCTGGGAATGCATTAAATCTTAAGAAGGCAAGTAATGCACCTGCTAAAGCAACACAGAATATTGCTAAACTTATGTGTCCTAAATTATAACTAATTATCCCTAAAAATGTAGTTACTAAAACAGTAACTGATGTAGCTAATCCATCTAATCCATCTGTTAAGTTTACCGCATTTGTTACCCCTGCAAAGTAGAACATTACAAAAGGTATATAGAATAATCCGAAGTTAATTTGCCCATTTAAAAATGGTATATTAATGCTAGTTCCTATATATTTATAAGCATACCAAGTTAAAAATCCTGATACGATTAATAATAAAATCATTTTTTGTCCTGATGTTAATCCTTCATTTTTCTTCTTGATTATCTTTAGTAAGTCATCTAAAAATCCTACAAAACCAAATCCTACGAAAGAATATAAAGCTATCATAGCCTCATCTGTTGGATTTCCAACCATAATAAACATTGTTATAATAGTTGCAAAAATAAATATTAATCCACCTATAGTTGGAGTTCCTGCTTTTTTTAAGTGACTCTTTGGTCCCTCTTGTCTTATATTTTGTCCAAATTTAAGTTTATGTAGTAGTGGAATTATAATAGGTCCTAATATTGATGCTACTATAAAACTTATTACTATTGCCATTACTATCTTTGGATCTATCATTGACTTTAAAATTTCCATAAAATTCTGCTACTTAAACTATTAAGCAGCTTCACCTCCTTAGTTCCATTTACTTTTCTAATAATGCTTTAGTTATTTCTTCAAATTTTAAACTTCTAGATGCCTTAACTAATATAATATCTCCATCACATATAATGTTAAGTAAATCTTTTATTAGTTCTTCTTTATTTTCATATACAGTGCATCCTTCTCCATATCCTTCTTTAATATTTTCTGAGAAGTCACCAAAACAAAGTACTTTTTCTATTCCATTTTCCTTTGCATATTTACCTATTTCCTCATGAGCTTCCTCTGATTTATGTCCTAGTTCTCTCATTGTTCCTAAAACTGCTATTCTTCTCTTTCCTTCTATGTTTTTCATAACATCTATAGCTGATTTAACAGCTACTGGACTTGAATTATAGCAATCATTTAAAATTGAAAATCCATCTTTTTTTATAAGCTCTAATCTCATTGAAGTAGCTTCAATATTTTTTAATCCCCTTTTCATTTCTTCAAAGGAAACACCTAATTCTTTTGCTATAGCAATTCCTAACATTAGATTGCTTATATTATGTTCTCCTGGCATATCTAAAGAAAACTCTTCTTCTTTTTCTCCATCATAAACTGTAAATTTAGATGAAAGTTCTTCTAAAGCTATATTTTTAGCTCCTATCTTAAAATTTTCTCCAACTCCAGTTTTAACTATTTTATATTCAGCCTCAGGTAAGGCTCCTAAAAAGTCATCATTTCCACAAACAACAAGGGTATTGTTTTTATCAAAGAAAGTTGCTATTTCCATCTTAGCTTTTAATATGTTTTCTCTAGTTTTTAATATTTCTATGTGAGAAATACCTATATTAGTTATAATACCTAAATCAGGTGATGCTATTTCTGCAAGCTCTTTAATTTGTCCAAGACCTCTCATTCCCATTTCTAAAATAGCCACATCATATGTGCTATCTAATTCTAATATCATTAGAGGTAATCCTATTTCGTTATTAAAGTTTCCCTTTGTTTTAAAAACCTTATATTTATAACTTAAAACAGCAGCCACTAAATCCTTAGTAGAAGTCTTTCCCGCTGAACCAGTAATACCAACAACCTTTAATCCTAATTTTTCTCTATAAAACTTAGCTAAATCCATTAAGGCTCTTCCAGTATTTTGAACCTTAATTAAAGCCACATCCTCTTTTAACTCATTTAAGTCACATTTAACTTCATCAACTATAGCAATTTTAGCACCTTTATTAAATGCATCTAAAACATAGTTATTTCCATTAAAATTTTCACCTTTTAAGGCAATAAACATAGTTCCTTCTTCAATTTTTCTTGTATCTGTTGATACAGCCTTTATTTCTTTTACATCAGCTTCTTTTAATAAAGCTCCCTTAGTAGCTTTTACAATCTCTTGTAAATTTAACTCTAGCATTTTTTAACACCTCTACTTGCCTTCTAAAATATCATATACAACTTCTCTTTCATCAAAGTGTATTGTTTCATCCTTTAGTATTTGATATGTTTCATGTCCTTTACCAGCTATAACAATAACATCTCCCTCTAAAGCCATATTCATTGCTTTTCTTATAGCTTCTTTTCTATTAACTTCAATAACAAAGTTATCATAATTAAGTGGTTTTACTATGTCATTAATTATATCCATAGGCTCCTCACTTCTTGGATTATCTGAAGTAATTATTGCAATATCTGATAATTCACATCCTATTTTACCCATTTGAGGACGCTTAACCTTATCTCTATCTCCTCCACAACCAAATACAGAAATCATTCTATTTTTAGTAAAGGCCTTTACTGTACTTAAAATATTTTCTAATCCATCTGGTGTGTGTGCATAATCTATTATTATGCTATAAGGTAAATTTTTCTCCTTTGCTACTAACTCACATCTTCCTGGTATAACCACATCACTTAATCCTTCTTTAATTTTATCCATTGGAATATTTAAGTTATATGCACATATTATACAACCTAATGAGTTATATATATTATATTCTCCAGGAATGTTTATAGAAAATTCTTCTATACTTTCTAAATTCACCTTAAATTCTGAACCATTTGAGTGACTTTTAATCTCAAAAGCCTTAAAGTCTGACTCTTTTTCAATTGAAAAAGCAGAAACCTTAGTCTTTAATCCTCTTTCTTCTATATCCTTAACTATATTAGCTCCATATGGATCATCTAAGTTTATGATACTATGATTACTTCTTTCAAAAAGCTTAAATTTAGCATTATAATAGTTTTCAAAGGTTTTATGAAAATCTAAATGATCTCTAGTTAAATTAGTGAAAATTCCTTCTTCAAATTGAATTCCATATACTCTATCTAACTCTAGAGAGTGGGATGAAACTTCCATAACGCAATATTCTACTCCAGCATCAACCATATTTTTAAATAGCTCATGAAGTTCGTAAGATTCTGGTGTAGTTCTTACTGCGTCTACTTTTTTATTTCCTATATAGTTTGCTATGGTTCCTATTAAACCTGTCATAAATCCTGCCTTTTCTAAGATAGATTTAATAATAAAAGCAGAAGTGGTTTTACCGTTAGTTCCTGTTATTCCTATTATTTTAAGTTTATCCTTTGGATTTCCAAAATAATTTGAAGACATTATTGCTAAGGCTTTTCTAGTGTCTCTAACCTTTATTATTGTTATGTCTTCTTGAACACTTACATCTTCTTGAACTATTAATGTCTTAGCTCCTTTTTTAATAGCATCACCAATAAAGGAATGTCCATCTACTTTAAAGCCTTTTACACAAACAAAGGCATCCCCTTGTTCTATTTTTCTGTTATCATATCTTATATTTTGTACTTTTGACTCTTCATTACCTTTTATAACTTCATAATCTAAGCCCTTTAATAAACTTTTAAGAATCATTTTTCTCACTCCTTAAATACTATGCAATAAACAAGCGTTAAATTCACAAAATACTAGCATGTGAAATTACTCACATGCTAGTTTTTAACTATCATTATTTCTTATCTAATTTAAATTCTATTGATGTACCACTTTTAACTACATCACCTTGAGCTACACTTTGTTCCTTAATAACTCCCTCTCCTGCAAAAGTACCCTTTAAGCCAATTTTGTTTAAAATTTCCTTTGCTTTTTCCATGGAAAGTCCATTAAAATCTGGTACTACAACATCTTTATTATAATTTGAAGTAGTTTTAGTGTAAAGTTTAATTTCATCTCCCTCTTTGATTGTATATCCCGGCTTAGGATTCATATCAACTACAGAATTCCCACCATCTTCTACAGAATATTTTATATTATCTTTATCTAAAATAGCTTTAGCCTTATCTAAACTCATACCTCTAACTTCTGGCAGAATCTCTTCTTTTGATTTATTTTTGTCTATCTTTGAACTATCTAATTCCATATAGTTAAATATATCACTAAATAAATCATGAGCTAATGGTGCCGCTACTAATCCTCCAAAGTATTCCCCCTTTGGATTATCTACAGATATTAAAACTGAAACTTGTGGATCATTATATGGAGCAAATCCAGCAAAGGACGCTACATACCCTGCACCATATCCTCCACTAGCCTTAACCTTTTCAGCTGTACCAGTTTTACCTGCAATTCCATATCCCTCTATATAAGCTCTCTTAGGAGATCCAAAATGAACAGTTTTTTCTAGAGCCTCTGAAACTCTCATAGCTGTTTTTTGATCTATTATATTATCAATCTTTTTAGGTACAAAAGTTTTATCCACTACTCTTGCTCCACTTGTATCTTCATGGCTTATTTCCTTCATTATATGAGGTTGTATCCATGTTCCTCCATTAGCAATTGTGTTCATAGCTGCCATCATTTGAACTGAACTAGCACTATCTGTTTGACCAAATGATATGGTTGCAAGTTCTACTGGACCTATTTTATCATTTGGCAATACTATACCTGTTGTTTCTCCAGGTAAATCTATTCCTGTCTGCTTACCAAATCCAAACTTTTCTATATATTCATTTAATTTTTCTTTTCCAAGTTTTTGACCTATGTCCATAAACCCAACGTTACAAGAGTTTTCTAATATCTGGTCAAAAGTTTCAGTTCCATGCCCATCTGGCTTCCAACATTTTATATAAGTTCCAGATACATTTTTTCCACCTGGACAAAAATATGTTTCATTTCCACCTGCTATCCCTTCTTGTACGGCAGCTGAAGATGTTACCATTTTAAATATAGATCCTGGCTCAAATGAATTTGATACGGCATCATTTTTCCACATATTTTCCATCTTTTCAGTTTTATCTTTACCAGGGAAATTTTCATACCCTTTATAAGGTTCATTAGGATTATAATCTGGTTTATTAGCCATAGCTAATATTTCTCCATTTTTAGGATTCATAACTATTATACTAACCCCATCTGCTTTATATTCTTTTTTTCCTTCTTCTGCAACTTTTTCTGCAAAATATTGTATAGTTTCATCAACGGTTAGTGTGACATCTTTACCATCCACAGGCTTTGCAAATTCAGAATTTGAATAAGGTATTCCACTACTATTTCTTGCAACTTCTGATATTCTCATTCCTGGTAAACCTGATAACTCCACATTATATTCACGCTCTATACCACCTTGACCTATACCATCTGCATCAACTCTTCCTAATACTTGAGCTAAGAAATTATTATCTGGGTAATATCTCTTTGTATCCTGTGAAACTATTACTCCTCTTATCTTTAAATTCTTAGCACTATCAGCTTTATCTTTTTCTATCTTTCTAATTAAAGTAACAGAAGTAGCTGGCAATCCTGATGGTAAAGTGCTATTTATCTTATCATATACCTCTTCTTTAGGCATATCTAAAACAGTACCTAGCTCCCCTGCAATTTTATTAAGCTTTTCTTTTTTTGTATCATCTGTATCATCTTTAGTAAATGTATCTTCTCTTAAAGTTTTAAGATCTAAATCCACTCTATAAACATTAGCGCTAACAGCTAATTGAGCTCCATTTCTATCTAGTATTTCTCCTCTTTTAGCACCTATCTTTATTTCATTTTTCCATTGTTCTTCTGCCATTGAACCATATTCTTTATGCTTAAAAATCATTACGTATGATAATCTTAAGGTTAATACTCCTAGTAATCCCCATACTACTATCATGGTCCAATATGTTCTTCCAAATCTAAGCGATTTTGTTATTTTATAATCTTTAAATCCTTTGTTTTTCTTCTTTTTCACCCTTAGCCCTCCGTAGTAAGTTAAATAAACTGAGTTCCCTCTTTGAAATTCACTTTATGAAACTTTAAAGTTCTACTAAATTTATCATATTATCTAATTAAAATTAAATTTATAAAATTGTAGCCCTTATAAAAAATTATGGATGTACTCTTAAAATAATAATAAAAGTACATCCTAATTTATTCCCCTATTGCTTACCTTCAGTAGCTTGGCTTTCGCCTAACTTAATCATATTTTCCTTAGTTGGTAATATCATTTTTAATTTATTTTTAGCAGTTTCCTCTATTTTGTCTAAAGAACTTGCCTTTAATATTTGAACCTTCAAAGCTTCATTTTCCGTTATAACAGAATTTATTTCTTTATTTAATGAGTCCAATTGTTGCTGAGTTTTATAAACTTTTACATCTCTACTTATTGTTATCCCACCAACAACTAATATTAGAAGTACTATTTGATATACACTTTTTTTTATTTTTTTATCTTTTTGCTTTTTTCTTCTTTGTTGTTCGATTTTTTTCTTTTTCTTGTCATAGGTTTCTTTACTTGGTATAGTTTGTTCTTTTCTCTGTGGTTTAAGCGCTGAACTACCATTATAATCAAACTCTTTTACAATCATCTACAATCCCTCTCCAATTATTTTTATTCCCCTTACTTAAAAATCTAATAAAGCTATCTAAATATATCATCTTATAATTTTTCTATTATTCTTAACTTAGCACTTCTACTTCTTGGATTAAATTCTAGCTCTTCCTTGCTAGCTTCAATAGGTTTTCTGCTTATAAGCTTAACTTCTGGTTTTCTATTACAAACACATACAGGAAACTCACTTGGACATGTGCATGGATTAGCCAATTCTTTAAATGTATTTTTAACAATTCTATCTTCTAATGAGTGGAATGTTATTATTGCCATTCTTCCACCTTTATTAAGTTTCTTAACTCCATCTAAAATAGTCTTACTTATAATTTCAAGTTCCTTGTTAACTTCTATTCTTATAGCTTGGAATGTTCTTTTAGCTGGATGTGGTCCTTCTCTTCTAGCCTTTGCTGGAATTGCGGCTTTAATTATCTCAACTAATTCCAAAGTAGTTTCTATATTTTTCTCTTCTCTATTTTTAACTATGAAACTCGCTATTCTTTTAGCAAATTTTTCTTCTCCATATTCTTTGATTATTCTATATAATTCCTCTTCTGAATATGTATTAACTATTTCATATGCTGAGAATTCATTTTCTCTATTCATTCTCATATCTAAAGGAGCATCTTGCATATAACTAAATCCTCTTTCTCCATTATCTAATTGATAAGAAGAAACTCCTAAGTCCATAAGGATACCATCTACTCCATCTATGCCTAAATCTGTTAATACATCATATATAGCATAGAAATTACTATGAACATATGTAACATTTTTATAGTCTTTCAATCTTTCTCCAGCAGCTTTTAAAGCATCTTTGTCTTGATCGAATCCTATTAATCTACCATCACTTGATAGTCTTTTTACTATTTCACTTGAATGACCTGCACCACCTAATGTGCAGTCTACATATATACCATCTTCTTTTATATTTAAAGCATTTATGCACTCATCTAGCAAAACCGAAACGTGTTTAAATTCCATATAAATACTCCTTAAATTTTTAATTACTTATCATCATTTGATTTTCTCAATCATATTATATACTGTATAATATAGCTTAATAGCTTTAATTTATCATGCTTAATTTTATTAATAAACATTTTTAAACGTATTTATTATAAACATTATGTAAATTATTATGCCTCTTACTAATTTACACTACAATACAATGCTATTGCAACCATTTTCCCATTATATATTATATTTTATTATACATTATTCTATAAAAAATTAAAAATTCCTTTCAATATTCAGGATTTATAAGTTTATATAATTAAAATATTCTTAGAAAAAAATTTGACATTATACTTATTTTGATGTAAAATTTTAAAATATTATGGGAATAGATAGGGGCTGGTGTCTCTACAGGTCTTCAAAACCTAGTTATGGTGCTAATACCATCATGGGTGGGTTCGATTCCCACATATTCCCGCCATAAAGAAAAAGAGCTATCTGAAGAAAACTTCAAATAGCTCTTTTTTTGTCTAAAAATACTGTTTAAATTTGATGATAATTTTTTTCTTTTATATTATACGTTGAATCTGAAGTTAACTATATCTCCATCTTTCATTACGTATTCTTTACCTTCTAATCTGTAAACACCTTTTTCTTTAGCAGCTGCTTCTGAACCACATTCTACTAAATCATCATAAGAAACAACCTCAGCTCTTATGAATCCTCTTTCTATATCAGAGTGAATTTTACCTGCTGCTTGTGGAGCTTTAGTTCCTTGTTTTATTGTCCAAGCTCTAACTTCTTGTACCCCTGCAGTTAAGTAACTCATTAATCCTAATAATTTGTAACTTGCTTGTATAAGTTTATCAAGACCTGATTCTTCTAATCCATACTCAGATAACATTTCAGCTTTTTCTTCTTCATCTAATCCTGATAATTCCTCTTCAAGTTTAGCGCAAACAACCATGATTCCTGAATTCTCAGTTTCAGCATATGCTCTAACTTTTTGAACATATTCATTATCTAAGTTTCCTTCCATCATATCATCTTCTGATATGTTACAAGCATATAAAACTGGTTTTGAAGTTATTAAGAATAAGCTTTTTACGAAAGCTTCTTCATCTTCAGTAGCTTCTAAAGTTCTAGCTGGTTTATTTGCTTCTAAGTGAGCTTTTAATCTTTCCATTACATCATACTCAAACTTAGCAGTTTTATCACCTGATCTTACTAACTTCATAGTCTTTTCCATTCTTCTTTCAAGAACATCTAAGTCTGCAAAGATAAGTTCTAAGTTTATAGTTTCTATATCTCTTATTGGATCTACAGAACCTTCTACGTGAACAACATTCTCATCGTCAAAGCATCTTACAACATGAACGATAGCTGCAACTTCTCTTATGTGTGATAAGAATTTATTTCCTAATCCTTCACCTTTACTAGCACCTTTAACTAATCCTGCTATATCATAAAACTCTATTGCAGTATATACTTTTTTCTTTGTATTATATATTTTTTCTAAAACATCTAATCTCTTATCTGGTACACTTACAACACCTACGTTTGGTTCTATTGTACAGAAAGGATAGTTTGCTGATTCAGCTCCTGCTTTTGTAATAGCATTGAATAATGTACTTTTACCAACATTTGGTAATCCAACCATTCCTAATTTCATCTATGTACACGTCCCTTTCTTATATTTAATTTCATACTTAATGATTATACTCTAGCTTAATATATATTTCAACAACTGTATTATGTTTCCTAATTATCCACTTAAAAATACAAATTAATCCTAATATATAACACATACTAAATTTGAGGTGATATTTTATGATTAAGAAAGTTTTTTCATTATTATTTTCAATAATGATGATTCTATCTATTACTTTAAACACAAAAGTAAGTGCAAAAGAATTTAATAGCCCTTGTACAAAAGAATTTAACTGGTATTATTCTTTTAGTAAAGAGGAAGGTGTTCCTCATGGGCCAAAAGAAACTCCTTATATAAGCAATCATAAAGTTGTATATTGTGGAGACACATCAAAGAAAGAAATTTTTCTTACTTTTGATGAAGGATATGAAAATGGTAATACAGCAAAAATACTTGATATATTAAAAGAAAATCAAGTTCCTGCTGCCTTCTTTGTAACAAGACCATATATAAAAGACTATCCAGACCTTATAAAAAGAATGGATGAAGAGGGCCATCTTGTATGTAATCACACTTCTCATCATCCATCTATGGCTAAAATACTTGATAAAGAAAAATTTACAAAGGAATTTACTGAAGTTGAAGAGGAATACTCTAAAGTTACTGGAAAAGAAATGCCTAAATTCTTTAGACCTCCAATGGGTAAATACAGTGAACAATCCTTAGCTTACACTGAAGAACTTGGTTATACCTCTGTTTTTTGGAGTTTTGCTTATAAAGATTGGTTAGTTGATGAGCAACCTTCTAAAGAAGCTGCTAAGAAAAAAATATTAGATAAAGTTCATAATGGTGAAATAGCTCTGCTTCATGCCGTATCAGATACTAATACTGCTATTTTAGATGAAATTTTAAAAGAGTTAAAATCTAATGGTTATGAATTTAAATCCTTAAATGATTTAACTCCTAAAAAAGAATAATACTAAATCAATTATGGGGCCCATATCAAAATAACTTTTATAAAACTTACAAATTGTATGAAGAGAATCTCTAAATTTAGCTTAATCTATTAATTCTCGAAATATGTTTATAAGTTTTTTATTACATTTTGATATAGACCCCTTATTATTTATCTAATAATTTTTATTCTATTTTTACTTAATTTTGAAGAAAACCACTTTCTTTTAAAATCTCTTCTTTTAATTTATTGCTTTCATTTCTTATATGTAAAATTTCTTCTTTTACACTATTAACTAAGTTTTTATCTTTTAAAAATCCTAAGTTTATTTCTACATTAACTATGGAACTATCTATACAAGCACTAAGCATTATAGCACTTACTACAGCATCTGAAATTAAATTTTTATTTCCATACTTAGAAGCAAATTTTACATTATCAAAAAACTTTAAGGCTTTTCTGCTTAATTCTAATGGAACCATCATTGCCCCTAAAGTACATTCATCTATTTTTTCACTTCTTAAGCTTTTCTCTTCACAAGTTTCCTTAGGTAACTTATAGCAATCCATTAACGCAGTAAAAGCTTCCTCATCTTTGTTCATGAAATCTAACATTTCATTATAAGATTTTTTTGCATTTTCAAGATTTTCATCTAATTTCTTTTTATTTTCTTCACTTAATGCTTCGTAAGCTTTTTTACCAACAGTTAAGCTATAAACCATTGATGTTAATGCAACTCCTACTGCTCCAACAATCCCTGCTGCTGCCCCACCACCAGGTGCTGATGAACTTGAACCTAAATCTTCTATAAAGTCTTTAATCTTTTCGTTTTTCATTGTGTACCCCTCCGTCATGTCTTATTGCCTATTTTAATTTTAGTATATTATTTAGCTTCTTACCTATACTACTCCATTCATATTCTTCATTTGCCTTAAATTTCTTACCTGAATCTATTAAATCCCTACATTTATTTAAGTCATCTATTATAGCCTCATAATTATTTTCACTAACTATACACTTTTCTTTATTAAGTGCAACATTCTTAATAGGATCATTTTCATCTCCTAATATAACCATAATAAGATTCTTTGTTCCTAAATAGTCATATATTTTAGCAGGTATTTGCTTAGAATTTTTGTTTCCTAAAACAAGAAGAACATCTCCATGTATCATGTATCTTAAAGCTTCCTTATAGTCAATTCTTCCATTAACACTAACATTAGAAAACTTTTTTAATTCTTCTTTAATATTTTCATCATCTATGTTTCCAAAAAATATTATGTTTAATCTATTAAATAGCTCCTGATCTCTTTTCTCTAATTCTTTTAAAGCTTTTATAAAAGGTTTTAAATCCCTAATTTTACTGAAAATTTCTCCAGCATAAATTAAGTTTATCTTATTATCCTTTAAAAGTTCTGGCTTTTCTGCCCTTTCAATTTCTTCATATATGGCTTTATTGTACCCCCTAGTTACGATAAACATTTTATCTTCTTTTACATTATATTTTTCCATAAAATCTTTTTTATTCTCTTCAGTTACAAAGATATGTCTATCCCCATTTAATACTACTGATTTTTCTTGTCTACCTTCTATGAATTTTCTTATAAAGCCAATATCCTCTCTTGAGGGATCCTTAAGCCAAGGATCACTCCAATATAAAACCCAAGGAATCTCCTTAAAGTGCTTTTTTATTCTTAAAGCACAAAGGTGACTAGATGGTGGCTCATGCATAGAAAATATAACATCAAACTTTTCTTTATTCATAAGTTCTATGCCATACTTTGAAGCTTTAAAACTCCAGTTATAATACATATCAGGAAAAATTATTTTATTTTTAATTTTTCTCATAAGCTTAATTTTACCACTAGATTTCGTGTTAGAAGACTTCTCATCTTCCTTAACCTCTATAGATTTTTTTGGCATAATCTTATTAAATAATTTTCCACCTTCAATAGCATGAACCTTTACTTTACTATCTAAAAGCTTTAATATTTCCTCATCATAGTAGATAGAGTTTTTAGGAAAGTCTACAGTTAAAAGATGCACATCATTATTCTCTATATTACATAAATTATTTAAGTACATAAGAGTTTCAATTGATGCTGAATTATTTATCATAGGAGAATAACAAGCTATAAATAAAATTTTCATTATCTTTTACCTCTTTCCTTAAGTGATAAAACTAAGAACTTTGGTATGCTACCTAATCTTTTTATTCTCCAAGGCTCTTTAGCTACTCTATAAAGCCACTCCATACCTATGTTAATCATAAATTGTGGTGCTCTATTTACATTTCCAGCAAACACATCAAAACTTCCACCAACACCCATAAAAATCTTACAACAAAGTTTATCCTTATATTTTTCTATAAAGACTTCTTGTCTAGGCGCTCCCATGGCAACAAAAAGTATATCAGCCTTGCTTTCATTAATTTTTTCTATTAAATCATCACAATTGTCTAAATCAAAAAAGCCATTATTACTTCCAACTATATTAATTCCATCATAGCTTTCTTTTATTTTTTCCTTGCATTTAATTAGTGTCTCTTCCTTAGCTCCTAATAAAAACACTTTTAAATTCTTATCTCTAGCTTCCTCTAAAAGCATATTCATAACTTCAATTCCAGCTATTTTTTCTGTAATATCTATTCCATTAATCTTAGCTGCAAGCAAAGTTCCTACTCCATCTGGAATTATTAAAGCATCCTCTTTAGTAAAGCTATTTCTTAAAAATTCATTCTTTATACCATTATATAAAACCTCTGGATTTCCAGATATTATGTTAACTCTTTTTTTATTTTCAATCTCTTTTAAAAGTTCCTCTTTATTATCTGAAAATATTTTATATCCTAATAACTCCTTATACATATTCCGCTCCTAAGGCTATTTAATATTATTATTTTTCATAAATGTTTCTATTTCTTTTACTATTTCATCATCCTTGTTTATAGCCTTTGCTATATCTAAATGCTGCTTTGCCTCTTCTATTTTTCCTGCATTTAAATAACAAACTATTAAGTTAGTACAAACCTCTATATCTCTTGTACTTTCAAAGGCTTTTCTTAAATATTTAACAGCTTCATCATATATTCCTAAAGATGCATAATTTATTCCCATTTCATTTACTGCTTCAACTATACTATCATCAATTGATAAACATTCATTTAAGTAATAAACTGCCTTTTCAAAATTTCCAAGTCTTCTATAAGCTGTTGCAATATAATATCTTAAAATAGCATTATCTTGGAATTTATCTGCTAAAGGAAGAAGTCTTTTTAAAGCATCCTCTGGTTCTTCTATTAAATCTTCTTTTCCTTCTTCATAATCAGCTGAGTCTTTTATCTCATTATATAAAACCTCAACTATTTCATTTCTTTCTCCACCCTTAGCTAAATATTCATTTATATCAACATAAGCTTTATCATATTGTCCCATGTCATTGTAAGCTATTGCTGAATAAAGATATGGAAGAGCTAAATCACTTCTATTTGCTTTACATTTATCACAAATTTCTAGTTGAGTTTCATTGTAAGCTTTATTTCTTTCTCTTAAAGATTCACATATTAAAAGAAGATTTTCGTAAACCTCAGTTTCATCTGATATTTCAGTTAATCCCTTTAAAAGCATAAATGCTTCAACCATATTTTCTTCTTTAACCTTATCAGCTACTATCTTTTTAACACATGGAATAGCATCCTCTATTAGTGGAATTAATTTTTTATACTCCTTATTAAATTTAAAATCCTTGTCTCCACCTAAAGCAAAAAACATTCCTTCAACTAAATAGTTTATTGGTAAAGATTCTAATTTATATCCACTTTTCACATCCTGTGATAAATGTTTTGGATCTATTGGGATATAAACTTCATTTATATTAACCTCTTTTGGATCTTTTCCTAAGCTTTTAACAAATCCATCTCCATCTATTTCTAAAAATAAAAGTTGTGATAATTTTTCTTTTGCAAATGTATTAAAACTCATATATCTATCTCCTTAACTACTTTTACTAACTATTTTAATTCTATCTAAAAATAAAATTTATAAACCTAAATTTTATTATATATCATAAATTTCGAACTTTATTTTATCACAAAATAAAAATTAGTTCATCTTAGTATTTAGTTATAACTTATAACACTTATTTTAGTTATATATTATAACACTTTAATTAACTCTTTTGTGAATTAAGCTCTAAAAATATAAAAAGAGCTATATTTATAACTTATAAGTTTTATATAAGTTATATTAACATAGCTCTTTGTTTAACTTAAACTATTTTAATTTAGCATTAATTACTTCCATTATTGCATTTTTAAAGTTTTCAGTTTTTTCTTTTGAATCTTCTAAACTTGAACCTTTTACTGATAAGTAAATTTTCATCTTAGGCTCTGTACCTGATGGTCTTACAACAAACCAAGAATCATCTTCTAAAACATATTTTAAAACATTTGATTTTGGAAGTTTTATTTCTTTTTCTTCATCAGTTAAGTTATTTACTTCTTTGCTTAACTTATAATCGAAAGATGTAATAACTTTAACTCCATTCATTTCTTTTAGGGCATCATTTCTTAAGCCATCTATGCACTTAGCTATTTGTTCTTGTCCTTCTTTTCCAGCAAGTTCTATTGATACTAAGCTTTCTTTGAAGTAACCATATTTATTATAAAGCTCTATTAAACCATCATAAAGAGTTTTTCCTTGTTCTTTATAATATAAAGTCATTTCAGCTATTAACATTGAAGCTACAACAGCATCCTTATCTCTAGCAAAAGTTCCAGCTAAGTAACCATAGCTTTCTTCAAAACCAAATAAATATTCATTTGAACCTGATTCTTCAAATTCTCTTATCTTTTCACCTATATATTTAAATCCTGTTAATGTATCTATTAAAGTTACCCCATATTCCTCAGTCATTTTTCTTACTGACTCTGTAGTAACTATAGTTTTTATAACTGCACCATTTTCAGGTAATTTATTCATTTCCTTTAATGAACTTAATATATAGTTAGTTAGTAACATTCCTGTTTGGTTACCACTTAATACTTGGTACTCTCCATTATTGTCTTTAACAACAACACCTATTCTATCACAGTCTGGATCTGTTCCAAATATTATATCAGGTTGAATTTCTTTAGCCATGTCTAAAGCTAATTTAAATACCTTTGGATCTTCTGGATTTGGATATGGAGCTGTTGGGAAATTTCCATCTGGCATTTCTTGTTCTTTAACAACAAACACATTCTCATATCCTAACTCTTTTAATATTCTTCTTACAGGAACATTTCCTGAACCATGAATTGGAGTATAAATTATTTTTAAATCTTTAGCATGCTTCTTAACTAAATCTTCTCTTATAGTTAAAGTTTTTAAATCATCTATATATTTTTTATCTATTTCTTCACCAATATAAACTAAAAGTCCTTCTTCTAAAGCCTTTTCTTCACTCATTGTCTTTATGTTTGCGTAATCTGTAACTTTGTTAACATATCCAATAACAGCTTTTGCAGGAGCATCTGTTAATTGACATCCATCATCTCCATAAACTTTATATCCATTGTATTGTTTTGGATTATGTGATGCTGTTATAACAATACCACCCTTACAATTTAATTCTCTTACTGCAAAGGATAACATTGGAGTCGGTCTTAAAGATTCAAAAAGATTAACCTTTATTCCATTTGCACAAAGAGTTAAAGCAGCCGCTTTTGCAAACTCCTTAGACATATTTCTTGAGTCATAAGCTATTGCAACAGATTTTTCCCCCGCATAATTATCATTTAAATAATCTGCAAATCCTTGAGTAGCTTTTCCTACAGTATAGATATTCATTCTATTAGTCCCAGCACCAATAATACCTCTTAATCCACCAGTACCAAAATCTAATTCCTTATAAAATCTATCTTCTATTTCCTTATCTTCTTTTACGTCTCTTAATTCCGCCTTTATTTCCTCAGAAATAATATCAGAATTTAGCCATTCTTCATATTTTTCTCTATACACTGCACTATCTCCCCTTTAAATCTCTATAAGGATTTTATATTTTATTTTCACAGATATTATACTACAATATTTTGAAATTTGAAAACAAAAAAAAGTAAAAATGGAACTGTAAACAAAATAATCCCATTTTTACTCTAATTTATATTAAGCTTATATTAACTTTCCTTTTTAGCTCTATTTTCAGCTACTTCTTGATCCACTACCTCTTGAGTTATTATCTTTTGATCATAACTTACAGAAGCTACTATAGAATTTAAATCATCAACTACTGTTATTTCATTTCCAAATTCTACATCTGCAATCTTAAATTGATCTCCTGGCTTAGCTCTTCCCACATTTAAATTTACTCCCTTTGGAATATTAGATGGAGAGCACTTTACCTTTATGCTATCTAGATTCTTTTGTAACACTGCATCTAATTTATTTATGTATTCTTCTCCAACGTAATTTATAGGAACAGCTGTTTCTATTTCTTCATTACCTTCAACTTTTTCTAAATCTATATGTAATACCCTTCTAGTTACAGGATCTCTTTGAACTTCTTTTATAAGAGTATTTAAAGAACCCTCTTGTGAATTTATGCTTAAAAGTCCATGTTCACCAGTTACAGAAAGAGCATGATTAAGTTCTAATTCTCCTATTTCAAATAAGAAATTATTAATTCCTTTTCCGTATATAACTCCAGGAACTAATCCCTTTCTTCTGCACTGTCTACTTGAATGTCTAGTCTTTTTTTCTCTTTGATTTACTTGTAAATTTTCCATCATCATCCCTCCTTTTAAGTATTATCTCCAAAATTCATTTTATTATTCATAAACTTTAATGTCTTATATAAATAAAGAGGACTTTCTCAAAATAAATTTTGATAAAGACCCCCTTAAATTAATTTTATTTCTATTTTTATTTTAGAAGTTCACTAGATACAAAGTTTATTTCATATTCTCCAACTAAACCATCTCCATCTAGATCAAAGTCACTATTATTTGATCCAAAGTATTTTGATACCATAGATAAATCCCCTAAATCTATTTCTCCATTCTTGTTAAAATCTGCTTTTAAAGGATTTTTCACTTTAATATTTAAGTTAATTGTGTAGATACTTTCTGTACCATCTTCTGCTATAACTTTGATTTTACTAACTCCTGGTAAAATTTCAGCATTTTTAATTTCAATAGTGGCATTTGAATCTTCTGATGTAGCTGTTATTTCTGGGACAATATTTGTTCCTTCTTCTAAATCTATTTCATAGTCAAACACATCCTTTTTAAAACCTTCCATAGTTTCACCATTAATAGAAATATCACTTAAACTAACATTGCTACTAGCTACTCTACGCTCTATTGAAGAAATAGTTAAATTATTCATTTTCCCTTTCAATTTATCACTGCCATTAGAATCAGCACCTATAATAAGTGGTAAATCACTAACTTCTAAAGGTGAACTTGGCTTTACTGTCTTATCTAACTCTCCATTTATATAAATAGATGCTTCACCCTTTGAATGTTCAAAAATAACTTTTATATTTGTCCATTCATTTAAAGGAATTGCTTTATTAGATATAAATTGAGTTATTGACCCTTCAGCATGGAATCTTAATTTTCCTTCAGGAGATACATCTATTAAGAATCCACCTTTTCCTGTCCCATTATTTATTTTTTGAGCTATCTTTTGCCAATAATTAGTGTATTCATCTAAATAAACTTCAGTTTCTATAACTAAATTATCATCTAATTTTAATGAATCATTGCTTTCAACACTTATATATCCATCACCAAAATTAGCAGCTTTTCCATCCTTTGACTCTCCTTGAGTAACTGTACCATTTACTTCTCCATGAAAACTATTTTTAGAACTATCTTCTCCTAAGTTAGAAGAATTTTCAAAGTTATAATAAGCAATTATGCTTTCTTCCACAATTACATATGGATTTATTAAAACTCTGTATTCTTTATGCATAGTTTCATCCTTAGATGTAACTCTTACTACTGCCTCCCCTGGGAGTTCTTCTGGTTTTGTAATTTCAATCTTAGCCTCTGAAGTAAAAGCTTCTGCTTCAACATTTAAATTTTGTAAGTTTTCTCCCTTTTTAAGATCATAAGAATATTCATATTTACTTCCATTAAATTCTTCTAGAGGATTTCCATTAATATTTAGAGATTTAAGATCTGCATTACTAGCAGCATGAACTTTTGTTAACTTAGCGTCTCCAAAACTTCCATGGTCTGAGCCTATACTGTCTCCCCCATCTTTTACAACTAATTTAAGTGTATTCTTACCTGCTATAGGCACTTTAACATGTTTTTGTGTAGTATCTCCTGTCATTAATCCACTATCAAAAACTTTCTCATTATCTAAATAAACTTCAAAGGATATAGATGCTACAGTACCAGCCATTTCTTGATCTACCCCAACAAAGGTTTCAAAATAATCATAGTAATCTAATCCTTCTAAACTATATACTATCTCTGAATGAGCATGGGTTCCTATTCCTTTATCATAAGAAACCTTCTCTCCATTTTCACCTTTTAAAGTTATTGTATTTCCATCACAACTAGCATCTTTTTGTATTTCTCCATATCCAGTAGATGCACTTTTCCATTCTAATTCACTTAAATAAACACTGGTTTCAACTGCAACCTTTTCTGATGCCTCTCCTAGTCCCTCTGAATTCTTTGCCACTACATAATATAAATAACTATAACTATCATTTAACGGAGCATTTTCATCAATAAACTCTTCTGTTTTTACATCTTCAGCTATTAATTCAAAGTCCCCTTCACCTTTTCTATAAACATCATAACCTTCTGCAAATTTTGTTTTATTCCATTTTAATGAAACAGAGTTATCTCCATTTCTTAAAGCTTTTAATCCATTAACCTTTTCTGGTTTCTCCATAGGCATTCCTTCAACCTTATATTCTCCATTAACTTCTGTTGGGAACTTAACTACATTTTCTGAAACAACCTCTGGAGTTATTTTATTTCCATTAGCATCAGTTATAATAGCTTCTGTTATTCCTGGATATTCTAAATAACAATCATTTCCTGAACCAGATTTTATTTTTAGGAGATTTAATGAATTATTATTCCAGTTAGCTGAAATCTCAAAATTTCCTCTAGCCTTTAATCCATCAAAGCTTCCATCTTCCCATGCTGTTGGTAATGCTGGCAATGGATTTATTGTTCCTAAATGACTTTGTACAAGCATTTCAGCCATTCCAGAAACAGCTCCCATATTACCATCAATTTGGAAAGGTGGATGAGTATCAAATAAGTTTTCTAAAGTGCTTGTTGTTAATTGATTTTCTAATAATCTATGGGCTCTATCTCCATCTAATAATCTAGCCCAGAGATTTATTTTATTAGCTTTAGACCATCCTGTTCCTCCATCCCCTCTATGATTCATAGTAACCTTAGCTGCTTCATATAGTTCAGGAGTATCTTTTTGATTTATTTGAGTTCCTGGATAAAGTCCTACAAGATGAGAAATATGTCTATGATTATTATTTGGATCATCTATATCATCTTTCCATTCTTGAACTTGTCCATGTTTACCTATTTGAGGTTTTAATAATCTCTCCCTCTTATTTTCAAGTTCTGCTCTAAACTCTTCATCTATTCCTAAAGTTTCACTAGCTTTTATAGTATCTGTGAACAATTGCCAAATAAGTTCTTGGTCAAAAGTTGTTCCTACAGTTCTAGGACCATGTTCTGGAGAATAACTTGGTGAAGAAACTAAATAGGTTTTTCCATCACTATGAGTATATTCAACTAAAAATTGAGTCCAAAACTGTGCAGCTTCTTTCATAATAGGATATATATTTTCTCTTAAATAATCCTTATCATCAGTAAAATTATAATGCTCCCAAAGATTTTGGCTTATCCAAGCATTAGAAGTAGGAGCCCATCCCCAATCAAATTCCCATCCCATAGCTGTAAAGCCGAAAGGATTATTCATTGTATTTACTGTCCATCCATTTTTATTTTCCATTGCCCCTTCTATTCCACAATGCATTTCTGCCGTCTTTCTTCCTGGTTCTCTTAAACTCTCTATATATTCAACTAATGGAATGGCAGTTTCAGATAAATTAGCAACCTCTGCTGGCCAATAATTCATCTGTATGTTTACATTAAAATGATAATCCGAACTCCAAGGTGGATTATTAGAATTATTCCAAACTCCTTGTAAATTAGCTGGCAAACTTCCTTCCCTTGAAGAGGAAATAAGCAAATATCTACCATATTGGAAAAATAAAGTTTCTAAGCTATTGGATTGATTTGTTTTATATTCATTAAGCATTTCATCAGTAGGCTTATCTAATTTAAGTTCTCCTAAATTTAAATTTACTCTATCAAATAAATTTTTATAATCTTCTATGTGCCTACTCTTTAATTCATCATATCCTAAATTTACAGCATTATTAATTCTTTCAGTTACTGCTGAATGTGGGTCTTCTCCTTTATAAGTTGGATATTCATTTATATAATCTGTTCCTGCACTCATTATTATTGTTATTTCATCTGCATTTTCAACACTTATTCTATCTTCTTTATCTTGAATTGATCCTCCAGTATTAATAACCTTAATTTGAGATTCATATTTCATTCCATTATCTTCTATTGCACCACTTAATATCAAAGTATTATTTTCTACAGAAAGATTCTTCCCATTATGGGCGCCTTCATTTCTAACATCTACATTTAGCGAAGAAGCTTTATCAGCCTTTAATTTAATAACCATTACATTATCAGGATAACTACAAAAATATTCTCTCTCATAATTAACACCCTTATAGTTATATTTAACTGTAGATAAAGATTCCTCTATATTAAGCTCTCTTCTATAATTAGTTACCTTACTCTCCTCATGAGACTTAAAATCTAAGAATATGTCTCCAAAATTTTGATAAGCTCCATAAGCTCTTTGATCCCCACATACTCTTTGATATAAATCATTTGAAGGAGTTCCACCCTCAGCTAATATTTTTCTTATTTCTTGTACAGCTTCCCAAGCACCTTCTTTATTTCCCCCATTATAACCTTCCCATGCTCCTGGTCCACCAGACCATAGAGTTTTTTCATTATATTGTATTCTTTCACTTGCTACACTTCCAAAAATCATTCCACCCATATAACCATTTCCAATTGGAAGGGCCTCATTTTCCCAGTTTGTAGCAGGCTCATCATACCATAAAGCTAATTTATCTAGATCAATATTTTCATTTAAAGTGCTTTTTTCTACTTCATTAAATCTACTAGACTTAGCAAAAGTATAAACTGATTGCCCAACTACCATTAAAGAAACTATTAGAGCTATTTTCTTTAAGAATTTCCTTTTCATAAATTCTCCCCCTACTAAAGTAATCATTATATTTATTAATGCATTTTCGCATTTATTATAAATATATGTAATAAATAGGCTGTATCTTTATGTAAAAATTTTAAAAATGATTAAACACTTAAAATTTTTAGACATAATTAGATACAGCACATAAAAATTATTTTAATATATCATTCGTTATAGAATTAAGTTCAAATTCATCAATAACTCCATCACCATTTATATCATACTCTTTAATATTTTCCCCATAATGTTTAGATGCTAATGATAAGTCACCAATATCAACTTTGCCATCTTTGTTTAAATCTGTTGTAGGCATTTCTGGCTCAACTAAATTGTCTTCACTGGTATCCACTAGAGCATAATTCAATTGACCATCAGCTCTACCTCCATGTGGATTTTCACCCTTTAATCTAAAGTTTAAAATATGCTCTCCAGAAGTTAATACTTCACTTTCATATATTACTTGATTTGTAACCCTACTTTCTGCATAAGCATCAACTTCTACAAATTCTCCTCCATCTATTGAAATTTCATAAATTCCATGATTAGGATCCTTTGCTCCTATTAAAGAAATTTGCTTTCCTCTAAACTTGATAGAGAAAGTTGAATTCATATTGTTTGTCCATGCTCCATCAGTCTCTTTATTCCATCCTCCTGAAAAATTAAATTGATGTAATCCATCACCAGTATCCTTTGTTTCTATTTTAATTTGCTCATCATCATTAATAGTAACTGTAGCTCTTGAATTAAATCCTAATATTCCACCTATTGGATCACTTAATTTTAAATAGAATTCCTTAGGCTCTTCTTTTTCCTTATCATCAATGATTGTTATATCAAAAGTTTTTTCTGTTTCACCTTCATTAAATGCTAAAGTACCAGACCATGTTTGATAATCAACTCCATTTAAAGCAGTGCCAGCTAAAGTATCATAGTTAACTTCAAGCTTACCATTACTTCCGCCTTTTCTTATAACCTTAAAAGTAGCAGTTCCTATATTTTCACTTACTTCGTATCCTACCTTTTCAAATTCAACCATACCTTTTCCACCATTGTCTAATACATAAGCTCCATCTATATGAGCCGCTGTCCCTCTAGAACTTGAATTCTTTCTTCCAGTACATTTAACCGTAACTTCATGCTCTCCATCACTTAAATCTTCACTTTCAAAGACTATCTCTTTACATTTTCTATTAGGAGAATATAAGTCAACCTCTACTGGATTTTCACCGTCTATGGAAATTTCCATTATTCCATGTCCTGAATCCTTTGTTCCTGATAAGAAAAACTTAGTTCCATTAAATTTAATATTAACTGTAGCATTAGTTTTACTTGTATAGTGAGCATCTCCACCTAAATCATTTTCTCCATGGATAGTCTCATATACCCATCCATCACTAAAGTTAAATTGTTCTAATTCATTCCCCTTATTATCATCATTTAATACTTTCAATCCAGCTGGTGGCCCTGATGGAAGTTCTATACTAATAGGTTGTTTATAAACTCCAACATTATTTATAAGTGGCACTTCTAATGAACCAGTTATATTAATTCTTATTTTTTCTCCTTTAGTTGGGGATATTCTAATAAGTCTTTTATATCCTATTGTTTTTCCTTCATAAACCTTATTCCAATTTTCTCCTTGTAACACTTCTATATTAAAACTAGATACTCTTTGACCTAATGGTATATACTCTTGCAAAGAAATAACATCAAATTCTTTACTTCCACCTAGATCTATTTCAATAGTACCTGTTTTACTACTATTATCTGGTGCCCAATAGGTATCATAATCTCCATCTACAATTTTATTTGCACCATATGTCTCATCCCTATTAGCAAAACTATCTACTATTACCTCTTTATTTAAAGCTAAATCATCATTAAATAACTCTTTAATTGTTTCACCAAATTCCTTTAATCTATTAACATCATTTTCATGTAACTTTCCTTCCTTATTAGGGGGAACATTTAATAATAAAACTGAATTTCTCCCTATGGATTTAAAATAAATATCCATCATTTTTTCTAAGGATTTAACTTCATTATCTTGAGATTCATGGTAAAACCAACCTGGTCTTATTGATACATCTGATTCTCCAACTACCCAATCTGATCCACCTTCTTCTCCATTATTCAAATATGTTGGATTTTCCCTTTCTTTCATTTTTTCAATATCTATAGTTGACCAGCAAGGCTCTCCTGCATATCCTTTTTCATTTCCAATCCATCTAATATCTGGACCCTGTGGACTAAATATTAAACATTCTGGTTGTAATTCTTTTATAAGAGCAAACCATTCTTCAAAGTTATATTCTTGCTTAACATTTGATCCCTTTGCTCCATCCATCCAAACTTCAGCTATAGGTCCATAGTTAGTTAATAACTCCCTTAGCTGATTCATGTAAAACTCATTATAATCACCACCATTACCTTCTCCATAATGTTCTGAATTTTGGTCCCATGGTGATAAATAAACTCCAAATTTTATATTATATTTAGCGCAAGCTTCTGAAACCTCTTTAACCACATCTCCCTTTCCATTTTTCCAAGGACTACTAGCTACATCATGCTTTGTATATGCACTATCCCACAAACAAAATCCATCATGATGTTTTGCAGTTAATATAACCCTTCCAAAGCCTGCATCTGCCAAAGTTTTTACCCATTGATCAGCATCTAAATTAGTAGGGTTAAAAATTTCTGGATTTTCTGTTCCATCTCCCCACTCTCTTCCTGTAAAGGTATTCACACCAAAGTGTATAAATGCTGTAAGTTCCTCTTTTTGATAGCTAACCTGTTCTTCTGTTGGAATTGCTCCAAATGCTTCTGTTACATATTTCATATTATTTATAGTATTTGCCTTAGTTAATATAGATCCTTGTCCCATACTAACTAAAAAAGTCATTGCCATTGTAGTTGCTAAAAAACTTTTTATAGCCCTAACTTTCATACTTCCTCCTTAACTATATTTATCCTATATATGTTTATTCAAATAACATAATATTTATTACAATAAATATTAAAAATTATTTATTTTTTTGATTTTATTTAAAAAAATATATTATATTAAAGAGTAATATTATAAAATAAACCTTATAAATTATTGGTGAAATTTAATAATTTATAAGGTTTATTATTTAGTATTAATATAAATGGCTTTTAAAATTTACTTGTTATTTTAAGTACTCTAAAGCCATTTTAGCCTGATCTGTAAATATAGCATCTACTCCATAATTTTTAAGTTTATCTATATCCTCTTTTTCATTTACTGTATAAACATTGACTTTTACACCTTCATTATGTGCTTTTTCTACCAGTTCTTCTGAAACAAGGGATTTAGCAGGGTGTATTGCATATGCATTTAAACTTTTAGCAATATCAAGAATATTAGGCATTTCTTTTTCATAAAGTACCCCTAATTTAATATCTACATTTAACTTTTTAACTTTTTCTAAGGCCTTATGATTAAAACTTGAAATAAGTATTTTTCTTTCTAGATTATATTCCTTTATTAAATCTAATACATCCTTCTCAATATTTTCATAATCTATTACATCATTTTTAATTTCTATATTTAAAACTATATCCTTATCTTTTATAAGATTAAAAACATCTTCTAATAAGGAGATTTTACAATCATCATTATTTTCAAAGCCTTCTTTATTACACTTAAAGCTTCTAAGTTCTTCAAAAGTATAATCCTTAACTTTTCCATTTCCATTAAAAGTTCTTTTTATATCCTCATCATGTATTATTACCAATTTTCCATCTTTACTTTTGTGCACGTCAAGCTCTATTCCATATATATCTAATTTTAAAGCCTCTTTAAATGCTAACAAAGTATTTTCTGGATATCTATAACTAAATCCTCTATGTGCAAAAACTTTCATAAGTTAATTCTCTCCTTTGTAAATAACTCTATTATCTATATTTTCTATTGAGTTACATCCTGTTAATACCATAGCTGATTTTAATTCACCTTTTAAAGAATTCACATATTCTTCTACCCCTTTAGCTCCATGAGCAAAGGTAGCTGTTATAAAAGGTCTTCCTATTAAAACGCAATCAGCACCTAAGGCTATCATTTTTAATATATCAACTCCAGTTCTTACTCCACCATCAACTAAAATTTTAACTTTTCCTTTAACTCTAGCTGCTATCTCTGGTAGCACTTCACATGAGGCTGGAGTTTGATCTAAAACTCTTCCTCCATGATTAGATACTACTATGGCATCTACTCCTGCTTCTACTGCTAATTCAGCCTCATCTGGCGTCATTATTCCCTTTAATATAAAAGGTAATTTTGTTGAATTTACTAATTCTTTTATTTCCTCTAAGTTTTTAGGTTCAACTGGTTTTCCATTCATAGCTAAAGTTATAAGTCCAGCTGCATCTATATCCACGCCTACAGCAAAGGCTCCTGCTTTTTCTGCCATTTTTATTTTTTCTATTACAACTTCATTTTTCCAAGGTTTTATAAATATAATTCCTTGTCCATTATATTCTTCTATTACTTCTAAATTAGTAGCTAAACATAAGTCTACTGCTGTATCTCCTACCATAGGATATATACCTGAATCTAAGCATCCCTTAACTACTCCCTCAATATATTCTCTTTCACTAACTTTTCCACCCATATTTAACATAGTTCCTGTTATAGGAGCTGCAAAAAGTGGTAACTCCATATTCTTACCGAAAATTTCAATATTTGTAGTAGGGTTTTTAGCATCATGAATTGTTCTCATATTAAGTTTTATTTCCTCTAAGGCCGCTACATTTCTTATAAAAGAATCTCCTGTTCCTTTTCCTCCCATGCCAGGAACTTCTCCTGCACATGCTACTCCATTACAAACTTTACATACTCTACAACTTCCATTATAAAGTTCTCTAGCTTTATCTCTCATATCCTTATTCATCTATACATTCCTCCTAAAAATCATTTTCTGTTTTAACTTTAAATCCATTTTGAAGTAGAAGTTCACAAGTTACCCCATTTCCTTCTTTTTTCTCTCCATTAAAATTTCCTGAATATATAACTCCAAGACCACAAGATGGACTTTTTGCTTTTAAAATTACATATTCTGCATTTATGCTCTTTGCTATATTTAAAGTTTCATAAGCCCCTTTAAGAAATTCTTTTGTAACATCAGCTCCATCCTTACCAAGTACTTTTGCCTTTCCTTCTAGTACATCTTTTCCTGTTCCACCCACTATTTCACTTGGTATTCTTGGAGTTTTTAGTCCTCCTAATTGTTCTGGACAGGCAATCACTGCTTTTCCTTCCTTAAGAAGCTTTAATATATTTTCATTTAAATTATTTTCACCATTGTATTTACAATTAACTCCACACAAACACCCACTAATTAAAATCACAAATTTCTCCTCCCTAAAACTTATTAAAATAAATTTACTCCTAGTTTTATAAAAATTTATCCATTATTTATTAACAAAATTCTATTTTATTATAATCCTTAAAACTTCATAAAAAAAGTATTTATCTTTTAAAGTAAAAAAGAGTTATATCAAAAAGTTAATAATAAATCTTATAAACATTAAGAGGTTTATAATATTTATTATATGTTATTTGATATAACTCTTTATTTTTAAAGTTTTATCCTTCTAATTTAAACTTAATCTTATCTCCACTTTTTATTATTTCTCCTGCACTTATGCTCTGTTCCTTAATTTCACCTTCTCCTTCAAATTCTCCCTTTAATCCTAAGGATTTTAAAATTTCTTCTGCCTCTTCCTTATTTAATTTTCTAAAATCAGGAACTACTATTTCCTTTTCATTTCTATCAAATCTACTTCCAGCATACAAGGTTATACTATCACCCTTTTTAACCTTATAGCCTGGTATAGGTGTAACTGAAGTAACAAAGGTTCCATCCCCTTCAATTACACAATTAACTCCTAATTCATTTAAAGTTTTTTCAGCACTAGTTACCTTATCTCCTCTTAAATCAGGGATTATTACACTTTCATCTTTCGCATCTAATTGCCCTTCATTTAATGAAATATAGTTAAATATATTATTAAATAATTCTCCTGCAAAAGGAGCTGCAACAATTCCTCCAAAATGTTCTCCATTTTTAGGATTATCTATTATTACTATTAAAGATACTTGTGGATTATCATATGGTGCAAATCCAGCAAAGGACGCTATATACCCTGCTCCATAAGTACCTGTTTCAGGATCTACCTTTTCTGCTGTACCAGTTTTTCCTGCTACTTTTATTCCTTCAATACCAGCATCCTTTGAAGATCCATTAGAAACAGTAGATTCTAAGGCCTCTTTAACTCTCATAGTACTTTTTTCATCTACTATATTTTCTTGTATTTTAGGCACAAAAACTTCATCTATAATTTTTGTCCCATTATCATCCTTATGACTTAATTCTTTCATAATATGAGGCTGAATTAAATCTCCTCCATTTGCAACAGCATTTAAGGCTGTCATAAACTGAATACCATTCATTGTATTAGTTTGTCCAAAGGATATAGTTGCTAAATCCACAGCACTTATATCTTCTACATTTTTAACTATTCCTGTAGCTTCTCCCGGTAAATCTATTCCTGATTGAGTTCCAAATCCAAAAAGTTTAATATATTCATTTAACTTTTCTGCTCCTAATTTTGCACCCATTTCCATAAAAGCAACATTACATGAATTTTCTAATGTTTGGTTAAAATTTTGTACTCCATGTCCACCAGGTTTCCAACATTTTATATTTTTCCCTGCTACATTTAAACTACCATCACAATAATAAACCTCATCTTTTCCTGCTATATTTTCCTCTATGGCTGCTATAGAAGTTATTATTTTAAATATTGAACCTGGCTCAAAGGCATCTGAAACAATTGTATTTCTCCACATGTTTTGTAGTTTTGCTGATTCATCTTTCCCCTTAAATGCCTCACTACCCTCATAAGGATTATTAGGATTAAATCCAGGTTTATTTACCATTCCTAAAATTTCTCCATTATTAGGGTTCATAACTGCAATGCTTACTGAGTCTGCATTATGTTTCTTTAAGGCATCTTCAGCTACCTTTTCAACAAAGTATTGTATATTCTCATCTATTGTCAAAGTCATATCTTTTCCATCTACAGGTGGAGTAAAACTTGTTTCAGAATAAGGATTTGAAGTACTATTTCCAGAGACTTCACTAACTCTTACTCCTGGGATTCCCATAAGTTCTTCATTATAATAAAGTTCTAATCCACTTAATCCTTCTCCATCTGCATTAGTTGTTCCTAAAGTATGAGAAAGAAAATCTCCATTAGGATAATATCTTTTTGTATCCTCTGATACTATTACTCCATTTATATCTAGCTCTTTAACCTTATCAGCCTTTTCCTTTTCTATTCTTCTTATTAAGGTAGCAGAGTTTGCTGGATTTCCTGATGGATATGTAAGTTCTATTCTTGATAAAACCTTTTCTTCATCCATCTCTAAAGCTTCAGCTAATAATTTTGCAATTTCAATATTATCAGTATCTTTCTTATCAATATATTTTCTTAAGGTTATTAAATCTAAATCTACTCTAAATACGTTTGCAGTAACTGCTAACTCCCTATTGTTTCTATCTAAGATACGCCCTCTTCTAGCATCTATTTGTATTTCATTGGTCCATTGTTCTTCTGCCATAGCCTTATAATCTTTTGATCTAAATATACTTATGTAAAGCAATCTACCTGATAAAGCTAAAAATAATATTACTATGGCTAATAAAAAAGCTAATACTCTACCTTCATTAAGTTTAATTTTTTTATTTTTCTTTTTTGCTTTCACCTAACAGCCCCCTCTATACCAATTTTACATAATTCTCAAAGTTTAAATTGATTATATCATAAATATACCCATGCTTTTTTTAATAAATTGTATCTAAAAAAGAGCCCATCTAAAATTCTCTATAAGCGTAGTTTATTTAAATCTACTAATAAAAAATTTAGACGAACTCTTAATATTATTTTTTAAACTATTATTGATTTTGTACTTAACTTAAATTTATATAAATCAAAACCTAAGTTAAGTCATAATTTAATATTAAAAATTTATTTTAATATTACAACAGTAACTCCTGTTCCACCCTCTCCATACTCACCTAGTCTGTGAGATTTTACATGAGGATGTTTTTTTAGCATATCGTTTATAGCTTTTCTTAAAACACCAGTACCTTTTCCATGAACTAAAGTTACTTCTCCTCTTCCTGCAACATAAGCATCATCTAAATACTTATCTGCAGTGTAACAAGCTTCTTCTGAATCCATACCTCTTAAGTCTATTGATGGATCCACCTGTCTTAAATTTAATCTTGCTTCTCTCTTTTTAATTTTCTTTTCTTCTTTAGTTTCTTTGGCTACTCTTAAATCCTTAGCCTTAACATTTATTTTCATAATTCCAGCTTGAACTTGAACTTCCCCTTTATTGTCTGGCTTAGAAAGAACTATGACTTTTTGGTTTATTGAAGGTAATAAGGCTTCCATTCCAACCTCAATCTTTTTAAGTTCTTCTCCTTTTTGCTCTTCTTTTTTCTTTTGAAGTCTAGCCTCTGCATCACTTATTTTATCTCTAAGCTTTCCTCTTTCAGCCTCAAGCTTTCTTCTTGCATCACTAGAAATACCCATTCTTTCTAGGTCTCTCATATTTTTAAGAATAGCATCAGCTTCTTCCTTAGCTGAATCTAAAATTTGCTTTGCTTCTCTTCTAGCATCTGCATAAACATTATCTCTTACGCTTTCAATTCTTTCAAATTTCTCTTTATATCTATTCTTATATTTTTCTGCATCATTTCTTAATATAGCAGCTTCTCTAGCATCATTTTCTGCTTTTATACTCTTTTCTTGAAGTGATTGTATTAAATCTTCAAATTGAAGTGATTCAGTAGAAATAACCTTTTTAGCCTCTTCTATAACATTGTCTTTAAGACCTAATCTTCTTGAAATTTCAAAAGCATTTGATTTCCCTGGAACTCCTATTAAAAGTCTATAGGTTGGTCTTAAGGTTTCAACATTAAACTCAACAGAAGCATTCTCAACATTTTCAGTCTTTAATGCATATCCCTTTAATTCACTATAGTGAGTTGTAGACATTATTCTACATCCTCTTGCTCTTAAATTTTCTAATATTGAAATAGCAAGTGCAGCTCCCTCTGTAGGGTCTGTTCCAGCTCCAAGTTCGTCAAAAAGTACAAAACTTTTATTATTTGCCTTCTCCATTATTTTAACTATATTAGTCATATGAGAAGAGAAAGTTGATAAGCTTTGCTCTATACTTTGCTCATCTCCTATATCTGCAAATATCTCTTCAAAGAAGCTTATGCTTGAATTTTCACTTGCTGGTATTAAAAGTCCACTTAATCCCATAAGTTCAATAAGCCCTGTAGTCTTTAAGGTTACAGTTTTACCACCAGTATTTGGCCCTGTTATAAGTAATGTTGAAAATTCTCTTCCTAAATAAATATCAGAAGAAACAACTTTATCTTTAGGAATTAGTGGATGTCTCGCATCCATTAAATCTATTACTCCTTCTTCATTTACTATAGGCATTGTTCCACCTAAATCACTACCATATTTAGCCTTTGCAAATATAAAGTCTAATTCAACTATTATATTAAAATTAACTTTTATAACATCAATATTTTTATATACTAAGGCTGATAATTCTGCTAATATTCTCTCAATCTCAGCTCTTTCCTTTAGCATAAGCTCTTTTATTTCGTTATTTAAGTTTACTAAAGCCGTTGGTTCTATAAAAAGTGTAGCCCCTGTTGAACTTTGATCATGAACAAGCCCTGGAACTTGAGATTTATATTCAGCTTTTACAGGAATAACATATCTATCTCCTCTAACTGTGTATAAGGAATCTTGAAGATATTGAGCATTACTTCTTACTATGGAATTAACTTTATCTCTTATAGATGAATTCTTTTCTTTTAAGCTTCTTCTTATGCTATAAAGTTTATCACTTGCAGAATCTGCAATTTCATCTTCACTTACTATGGCCTTTGATATAGCACTTTCTACACCTCTAAGTACTATAAGCCCTTCTCTCATTCCTTCTAGTATTCTATGCTCTTCTTCCTCTTCTTTTCTAGCTAAAAAGTCAGAAAGTTTTCTTGTTACAGATAACATGTTTCCTATTCTAAGTAAGCCTTCTATACTTAAAACTCCACCTTTTTCAGCTCTTGTTATAGCTTCTTTAACATCATAAAGCCCTTCAAAAGGAGGATTTCCTTTTCTCATTAAAATATCTAAAGCTTCTTTTGTTTCTTCTAAATGTTCTTTTACATCATAAACAGAATCATATGGTTTAAGGTCTAAAACCATCTCTTTAGCTGATTTTGTAATGGCATATCCCTTAACCAATTCCTTAATTTTATTAAATTCTAAAACTCTTAAAACTCTATCGTTCATACTTTAATCCCCTTTACTCAACGCCTCTTTTAAAGTGACCTTTAGTATAATCCTTTAATCTTAAAGCTTCTTCCTTATTTAGAGCTTCAATAACCTGTCTAACCTCTTCATAATTTTCATCTACAAAGTCTAATCTAAAAGAATTTACTCCTAAAGATTTTATTTCATCAATTTCCTGAATTAAGTTAACAGGTACTGTATTGTATATGTGTGATCTACAGAATATATCAGTTCTTATAACAAAATCTTGATTCATTCTATCTCTTAAAGTAAATGTACTACTTACACATTGATTATCACAATTTTTTGAAGTACATTTTCCACCAAAGGTACTTCCTATTGGACAGTATTCACTAACCATAACCTCTGGTCTTCCATAAACAAAGATTTGAGCTCCCTTAGAATACTTCTTAAGCATTTTATTTAACTCTTTTTTATTTAATTCTAAACTTAAACAGCTTCCCATCATATGTTCATTATAAAACTTCATACCATAAGAATTAAATATATTAAGTTTATAATCACCTATAATATTTGTTTTATCCTTAAATCTATTTATTATTCCAGTATTAGCTGTAACTAAACCTTTTATTAAGTTAAGATTCTCTTCTATTATATTACTTATTGTTTCAAACTCTTCTTTTATTATTGTAGGTGCTTTTATATAAAGATTAATTCCTTCAACTTTGAATTCTTTTATAGCATTCTTATTAAGTTGCCCTTGATTTTTTCCAAAGATATCTAAAGCAATATTTTTGATTCCACAATCTATTGAAGCTCTTAATTGTTCCTTAGTATTTACAACAACTAAAACCTCTGGCATTTCACCATTCTTTTCATTAAGTTCTATATTATTTTGTTTTTCTATAACTCTTTTGTATTTTTTAATCTCAGAATTTCTTATCTCTTCTAAAACTTCTCTTCTTAAATTATTTATAGAAGAAACTGCTGCAAAACCATCTTCAAAAGTTACGTATTCTATTTCACTTATTTCATAAGGAATATCTCCAGATTTCTTTAAGTTCTTTTCAACTTTTTCCTTATCCATAGGTCTATTTACTGCAACTTGAACCATATCACCAGTCTTTGTAAAGTAATTTCCATTGTACTCCACAGTAAGTTCCATAGGTTCATTAACCTTAAATTTCATATAAGCCTTTAAGTTTATCTTTCTCTCATATGGATTTTCATAAGAGGTCTTTAATTCATTTAAAAGCTTAGTATCTGAAGTTTTATAAAGCTTATCATTAGCTTTATATTTTTTAGGGAATATTTTTACCTTATCCCCCTTTTTAGCTTCAGTAACCTCTCTATTTCCCATAAGTATTTTACTTACAGTAAATCCATCATCATTAGTTCTTATTCCATCTTTTAATGAAAGATCATCTAATAAAAGGACTTCTCCATTTTTTAGAACTTCTCCAAGTAAAACTCCTGTATTTCTTGGAGTTTTAAAAGCCATCATATCTTTCCCAACATTTTTATACATGTATGCTGTAGAAAAACCTTCTCTATTAAATAACTTTTTAAGTTTAAGCTTATTTCCCTCTTGAGACTTTTTAATATTTCTATAAGAATTATCTATAGCTTCTCTATAAGATTCTATAACTCCAGCAACATACTCAGGTCTCTTCATTCTTCCTTCAACCTTTAAAGAGCTAGTTCCTGTTTTTATCAAGTCCTCTACATTTTCAATAGTACAAATATCCTTAGGACTTAAAAGGAATCCTTTAGTCTCTTTCTTATCTTTTTCTCTAATTAGTGTATATGGAAGTCTACAACTTTGAGCACATCTTCCTCTATTACCACTTCTTCCTCCTATTAAGCTACTCATTAAACATTGTCCTGAATAGCAAACACATAAGGCTCCATGAACAAATATCTCAGTTTCTATTCCTAAGTCCTTTGAAATATATTTAATTTCATCTAAAGTAAGTTCTCTTGATAAAACAATTCTAAAAAATCCATTTTCTCTAAAGAAAAGTGCTCCTTCTCCATTATGTATGCTCATTTGAGTTGAAGCGTGTAATTCAAAATCTGGATATACCTCTCTTATTCTTTTAGCTAATCCTACATCTTGTATTATTAAAGCATCAACTCCTATTTTATATAAAACGCCTATGTAATCTACTGCTTCTTGAAACTCATTTTCCTTAATTAAAGTATTTACTGTAACATAAACCTTAACGCCATAAGTATGGGCATAATCCACAGCCTTTTCCATTGTTTCATTATCAAAGTTAGAAGCATAAGCTCTTGCTGAAAACTTGCTTCCTCCTAAATATATAGCATCAGCACCTCTGTTTATGGCAGCAATTAAACTTTCCATACTTCCTGCCGGTGCTAGTAACTCTATTCTTTCCATAAAATTCATCTCTCCTAAAATTCAACTAGGTCTTTCCTTAGTTAATTTACTCAATACTTTGTATTATACACAATTACACAGTACAATTCTACATTTCATTATTTCTCTTTTCATTTAAAAACTTATAAAACAAAAATTTATATATTAATAATTTATTTAATAAAATTTCCTCACTAAATTTATGTTAGATATTTGTTATTTTATTCATAGGTAAATTTAATGAAGAATCTTCATTCTACTATAGTATTTATTTTTACTTCTAAGTTAAATTCAAAAATATCCCTATGATAGTCTTAAATATAATAACTAAATAAACCTTAAAGCAATTTGCTTCCCTTAATATTTTTCTAAGTTATGATAAAATTAAATTATACTAATATTTATGCGGAGGTTACAAAATGCTTTATGATTGTCACATACATACAGAATTTTCAGCTGACTCTGAATTAAAAATTAAGGATATATTAGAGAAGGCTAAAAAAAATAATCTCGGAATAATAACTACAGAGCATTTAGATTATAATTTAAAAACTCACCCTCAATTTGCTGAACTTGATATTGAAGGTTATTTAAAGGAATACAGTAAATATAGAGGAGAAAATATGCAACAAGGTGTAGAACTTGGACTTGCAATGAACAATGTAGATGAAAACTTTGCCTTTTATGAAAAATACAAAGATAAATTTGATATGATAATAGGTTCTATTCATTCTATAAATGGTGTTACTCTTTCTAGATTTCTAAAACAAGATACTAGACCTAAAGAAGTTGTTTATGGTGAATATCTTGATAATATGCTTAAATGCATAGAATTTTATGATATTTTTGATACTTTAGGACATATAGATTATCCTTGTAGATACAGTACTTATAATGATAAGGAAATGACTCTTAAGGATTTTAAATCTAAATTCCAAGCTATTTTTAAAACACTAATAGCTAAAAATAAAGTTCTTGAACTTAATACTACTCGTTTAGATGATGAAACTTCCTTTAAAAACATGGTAGAAATCTATTCATACTATAGAGAACTTGGAGGTAAATATATAACCCTTGGTTCAGATTCTCACAAAATAGAGCATGTAGGTAGAAATTTCGAAAAACTTTATAAATTCTTAGAAGAGACAAAATTAACTCCTTGTTACTTCAAGGACAGAAAATTAATTCCATGTTCATATCCCCTATAAAAATAATTTTATTTTTTAATTGATATAAAAGTAAAATTTAAAATCAAAGTTAATTTTTCACTATATCTTTATATAAATAAGTAAGTTATATAAAGATACACAATTTTTAAGGAGTTTTTTATTTCCCAATTTAGTAATTAAAGCTTACTTTTAAATTAAGCTTATAAGAATTTTAAGATAGATTAAGTCTTATATACTACTTAATATAAATAATAAATTTATTTAAAACTATAAAAGACTGTAAGAAAATTTATTTTCACATAAATCTCTTACAGTCTCTAAATACACTTTTATTTTTTCTTTAAAAGAACATTATTTGATTTTTTTGAAGTGGCAAGCTTAACTTGAGAATCTAAATATTTTTGCTCTAAATCTAAAAGTTTATACTTAGCTGTTTGCCAGTTACGTCTTAACTCTTTATTATTCTCCATTAAAAGTTCTTTTTCTCTTTTTAACTTTTTAGCTTCCTCTTCTAAAATCTCCATTTCAGCCTTAACTTCTTCAGCTTCTTCCTTTAAGGCTTTCATTTCAACTTCCATATCCTCTGAAATCTTCTTACCTAAAGCATCTTTTTCTTCTAAAGCTAATTGAAGATTTTCTTCTAACTCTAAAATTTGCTTCTTTAAACCACTATTTTGATCTTTAATCCAAATTTTTTCTTTATTTAAAAGCTCTGAAGTTTCTTTAAGTTGTCCATTTTCTTTATTTAAACCTTCAAGTTTTTCTTCTATTTCTTTGCAATTAATCTTTAGATTTTCTCCTTCTAAAGTTAACTTTTCATTTTCTTCTCTTTGAGTCTTATTTCTTTCCTTTAAGCTATTAATCTCTTTATTTAATAGTTCTAAGTTTTTCTTAGCTTCAGTAACTATACTGCTTAAGCTATTATTTTTTTCCTTAAGATCTCTAAGCTCTTTTTCCACATTATTATTTTTACTTTTTAAATTATTAATCTCATTACTTAAGTTTTTCTCTTTATTTCTTGAGATTTCTATAGTTTTGTTTAACTCAGCATTATTTGATTTAACCTCTTTAAGTTCTTTACTTAATTTTTCAACTTCATGTGAGTTTTTATCCTTAGCTGATTTTAAACTATTATTTTCACTTTTTAATCTTTCAATTTCTTTCTTTAAATTAGCTATTTCCTCATTAGAATTATTCATTCTATTATTTGTATTCTTAAGCTCTTCTTTTAAATTAGAATTTTCACTATTTAGCTTATTAAATTTATTATTAAGTTCTTCTCTGCTTTTCTCAATCTCTTCTTTTTTATCTTTTAATTCATTAAAACTCTTTTCTAAGGCTTCTTTCTCTGAAGTAATCTTATCTAGTTTTTCCTTTAAAGAAACACTTTCTCCTTCTAGTTCTTTAAGATCTTCTATTTCTTTTTTGGACTTTTCTAATTCAGATTTTACTTTTTCATAATAATCTATAAGTTGATTATATTCATCGTTTCCTTTAAATAATTCATCAGCTATGTTTAATGCAGATAAAGATAAAACTCCAAGTGCACTTAATTTATTATTTTTTGTTGCCATCTCTTGTGTTTTTTCTTCTACGTATTCAGCTACTTTTTTTAAATATTCTCCGTCTTCATGGCCTTTTAAATTATATTCAACTCCATTTATTGTTACCGTAACAGTCGCCATACTTCCTTAAACACCTCTTACTTCCATAATAAAAAATATGTTATGTACATTTTAACATATACATAACATATTTAAAACTATTATTGCTCTCTTAATTGAGCTCCTAGCTTATATTCTAAAGCTCTTAGTATCTTATCATGAACTTTATTTATATCTTTATCTTTTAAAGTTTTGCTTGGATCTCTGTAAGCTATAGCATATGCAATACTCTTCTTACCTTCTGGTATTTGAGCACCTTTATAAACGTCAAATAATTCAACTTTTTCAACTACTTGACCACCAGCTTTTCTTATTGCATCTTCTATTTCTTGAACTAGAACTGCATCATCAACAAGTAAAGCTATATCTCTTGTTATTGCTGGATACTTAGGTAATGGTTTGTAAGCTTTCTCTGTTTTTGAGAAGTTATACATAGCATCTAAATCTAATTCAGCAACATAGCAAGGAACATCTACTCCGTAGTTTTCATTAACATCTGGGTGAATTTCTCCTAAAACACCTAGTGAAGTTCTACCTAATATTAACTCAGCAGTTTTTCCTGGGTGATAACTTGGATTTTCACTCATTCTCTTGAATGATGCGCTCTTAAGACCTAATGAATCTAATAAGTTTTCAACTATTCCTTTTAAATCAAAGTAATCGCATTGTCCATAAATACCAATTGTTAATATATTTCTTTCAGTTGGTAATTCATTTTCATCTGAATTTGGAATATAAGTTTTACCTATTTCAAATAATCTAACTATCTCATTGCTTCTTGAATAGTTTCTAGCTAAAGATTCCATCATTGAAGGAAGTGTTGAAGTTCTCATAACACTATAATCTTCTCCTAGTGGATTCTTTATTTTAACAACATTTCTAAGGCTACTATCTTCTGGTACACATATTTTATCAAATACTTTTGGACTTACAAATGAGTAACTTATAGATTGATTTAAGCCTGATGCTAACATTGTATCTATAACTTTTTCATCTAATAATTGTTTCTTGTCCTTAGCTTCTTTTTCTGTACTAGTTGATATTAAAGTAGCTGGAATATTATTATATCCATAGATTCTTGCAACTTCTTCTGCTACATCTTCTCTTATATCAACATCTATTCTAAATGTAGGTACTAATATTTCTAATGTATCTCCATTTATAGTAGTTTTTAAATCTAAGCTATCTAAACATCTCTTCATTTCTTCTGCTTCTAATGAAGTTCCTAAGAATTTGTTTATCCAGCTAACACTTACTTCTAAAGTCTTTTCTTCTTTAACATTATTGTAGACATCTATAGTGCCTTCCATAATCTCTCCACAGCCTAGTTCTTCAACTAAAGCACATGCTCTGTCTAAAGCTAAAGCTGCTAAGTTTGGATCTATGTCTTTTTCAAATCTTGATGAACTTTCAGTTCTTAATCCTAAATTTTTAGAATTAACTCTTATGTTAGTTCCATCAAAGTTAGCTGATTCAAATACAATCTCTGTTGTATCATCTTTAACACCTGAGTTTAATCCACCCATTATACCAGCTAAAGCAACTATCTCTTCTCCATCTTTTATGCAAAGAACATCTGAATTTAATTCTCTTTCTATTTCATCTAAAGTTACGAATTTATCTCCATCTTTAGCTCTCTCAACTACTATATTAGAAGATTTTAATTCTCTTCTATCAAAGGCATGCATTGGTTGACCAAGCTCTAACATAACAAAGTTAGTAATATCAACTATGTTATTTATAGGTCTAACCCCAGCATCTAATAATCTTTCTTGCATCCAAGTTGGTGATGGAGCTACCTTTACATTTTTAACTCCTCTAGCCATATATCTATTACAAAGCTTATCATTAACTGAAACTTTTATTTCATCATTTATGTTTTTATCACATTTAACTTCAAACTTAGTACTTGGCATTCTGTAAGTTTTTCTTGTTGTAGCTGCTGTTTCTCTAGCCATACCTAAAACACTTAAACAATCAGGTCTATTTGAAGTTATTTCAAAATCTAAAACTTGTTTATTAAGACCTAAATATTCTTTTATACAAACACCAATTGGAGCATCCTCTGGTAAAATCATAAGTCCAATAACTTCTTTTCCGTCAGCAATTCCTAATTCTTCTTCTGAACAGAACATTCCGTTTGAAACTTCTCCTCTTAATTTACCTTTTTTGATTTTGCTTCCATCTGCTAATATTGCACCATGTAAAGCTACTGGAACTTTATCATGTTCTTTCATATTATCTGCAGCTGTTACTATTTGAATCATTTCTGATCCTATGTTTACTTGACAAATTTTAAGCTTTTCAGCATCAGGATGTTGTTCTATTTTATCTATTTGACAAGTAACTATATTTTCTATTTCTGCACCAGCAGTTACGACCTCTTCTACTTTTGATCCTGATAAAGTTAAAGCATCGCCTAACTCTTCTGCTGTCATATCTATATCAACGTAATCTTTAAGCCAATTAAATGGTACTTTCATCTTTTTTACCTCCTATTTTAAAACTAGAATTGATTTAAGAATCTCATATCACTTTCGTATAATAATCTTATGTCATCTATTCCATACTTAAGCATAACCATTCTGTCTACACCAAAGCCGAAAGCAAATCCACTATAAACTTCTGGGTCTATTCCACAGTTTCTTAAAACTTGAGGGTGAACCATACCACAACCTAGTATTTCTATCCAACCTTCTCCCTTACATACTTTACATCCTTTTCCGTTACATACAAAGCATGTAGCATCCATTTCAGCTGATGGCTCAGTGAATGGGAAATGATGTGGTCTAAACTTAGTTTTTACTTTATCACCAAACATTTTTTTAGCAAATAACTCTAAAGTTCCCTTAAGATCTGCAAAAGTTATATCCTTATCTATAACTAGACCTTCCATTTGGTAGAATATTGGTGAATGCGTAGCATCAACAGCATCTGATCTAAATACCTTACCAGGTGAGATCATTTTTATTGGTGGTTGTTGTTTTTCCATTACTCTAGCTTGAACTGGAGAAGTTTGAGTTCTTAAAACTACATTATCATTTATGTAAAATGTATCTTGCTCACTTCTAGCTGGATGATTCTTAGGAATGTTTAAGGCTTCAAAGTTATAGTAATCTTTCTCAACCTCTGGACCATCTTCTATAGCAAATCCCATTGAAACAAATATTTTTTTCATTTCATCTAAAGTTTGCTCTAATGGATGTTTCTTTCCTATTGTTTGTTTTTTACCAGGCATTGAAATATCTATTACTTCATTTTTAAGCTTTTCTTGTTTTTCAGCTTCTTTAACAGCCTTTGTTACAGCCTCTAATTCAGCTTCTAAAACCTCTCTTACCTCATTAGCTAACTTACCAACTATTGGTCTCTCCTCTTTAGATAGAGATCCCATTCCTCTTAATATAGTTGTAAGTTCTCCCTTTTTACCAAGATATTTAACTCTTATTGTATCAATAGTAGTACTATCTTTAGCTTCTTTAATTTCTACTAAAGCTAATTCTTTAATTTGATTTAACTTATCTTGCATTTTCATTCTCCTTTCCTGATATATAATTAATATATTAGATTTTATCTTAAAGCTCTTAGAACCCTAATATCTATTTTTTAGTCATTATTTAATCTTAGATTTAATTTTAATAGTATATTTTCATTATTGACACATTTCAATTAAAATAAAATAAACCCCATCCCTCAAAAACAAGGGACGGGGTATTCATATCCGTGGTACCACCCTAATTAGTACTAAAAAAATTAGTACTCACTTAATTTCAAATAACGACTATGCCGCTAACTACTACTTTATATTTCACAGTTAGAACTCCAGAGTGAACTTCAATATAGGTTTCTAAAAATGCTTTCAGTCCATGGCATTTTTTCCCTGATAAGAAATTACTATATCTACTCTCTCTATCAATGTTTTTATCTATTCAATCAAAGTATATTATACATATAATAGTATTTATAATCAAGGCATTTATTATTTTTTCCTATTTAATAGAATTTTACTTATAAAAAAAATCAAGAGATTATATGAAAAGTTAATAATAAAACTTACAAATAGTATTAAAAGAATCTCTAGTAATTCTTAGAATATATTTGTAAGTTTTATTAAAAGTCTTTTTTATAAAACCTCTTGATTTATTTAAATGATTGTCTTATCTTTTCATATATCATTATAGAAGTAGCTACAGCTACATTTAAAGATTCAGCTTCACCAGGCATAGGAATTTTAACTTTTATGTCTGCAATATCATATACTTCATCACTGACACCATTTCCCTCATTACCAACAGCTATCATAACTTTTCCTTGAAGATTTTCTTCAAAGAAATTATTTTTTCCTTGAAGAGAACTTACTACAAGTTTATACCCTTCCTTCTTTAATGATTTTACAAAATCTAAAGAATTATCCTCAACAATTGGAATATAAAATATTGAACCCATTGTTGATCTTAGAGTCTTATCGTTATATATGTCAACAGTACCTTTAGTCATTACTATTCCTGCTGCACCTGCTGCATGAGCTGTTCTTATTATTGTTCCCATATTTCCTGGATCTTGAACCTTATCTACTAAAACAACTAGCTCTCCACTTTTTAATTCCTTGTTTTGCATATTTATAACACCAACAATTCCTTGTGGATTTTCCGTTGAACAAAGTTGTTTTAAAAGAGTTTCATTCATTTGTATAAGCTTTATATTTTCATTAATTTTTAAGAATAAGTCAGGATTTTTCTCCTTAAAACTTTCTGTAAAAATTATTGAATCTATTGATACTTTACTTTTTATAGCTTCCTCTACAAATCTTAAACCTTCAATAAGATACTTATTACTCTTTATTCTATGCTTTTTTTCTTTTAACTTTTTTATCTCTTTAAATAAGTTATTGTTTTTACTTTCGATTTCTAACAAAGCAAATAATCCTTTCTAGAAGATATTAATGTCTAAATATCTTTCCTTCTAATTTTGTTAAATCCTCTGCAGAACCTATAGCAACTACTATGTCATCCTTATTAATAACATCATCTGCATCTGGAGATATATTAACTTCATTGTTTCTCTTAATAGCCATTACGTTTATTCCGTATTTACTTCTTAAGCTTAATTCTTTCATAGACTTTCCATACCACTCTTTTGGACTTTCTATTTCAATTATAGAATAATCTGGAGATAATTCTATATAATCTAAGATGCTTGAAGAAACTAAGTTGTGAGCTACTCTAACTCCCATATCCTTCTCAGGTAAGATTACTCTGTCTGCTCCTATTTTATATAAAACTTTAGCATGTAAATCACTATTTCCCTTAGCAATTATATATTTTATTCCCATATCTTTTACAAGTAATGTTGCCATAACACTTGCTTGTATGTTAGCTCCTATTGTAACTACAGCCACATCAAAATTTCTTAATCCTAAAGTTCTTAAAGCATTTTCATCTGTTGCATCCATTTGAACTGCATGAGTTACACTATCTGATATTTCTTGAACTAAATCCTCATTAGAATCAATTGCTAAAACATCATGACCTAAAGCATATAAAGTTTTAGCTACTGATGATCCAAATCTTCCTAATCCTATAATAACGAATTGTTTACTTGACATAAGCCTTACACTCCTAACTTATTTATCCTATTAATATTTTATCTTCTGGGTATTTGTATGCACTTGGTTTCTTTCTATTAGCTAAAGCTAGAACAACAGTCATAGGGCCCACTCTTCCTAAATACATAGTTATTATTATTATTATTTTTCCTATTACTGAAAGATATGGAGTTAATCCAAGAGTTAATCCAACTGTAGCAAAAGCTGATGTAACTTCATATAGAATATATTCTAATGAAAATCCTGGTTCTGTTACTGCTAAAATTAATGTTCCAAGTACCACTATACCAAAACCTATAAATAAAACAGCAAAAGCCTTATACACTAATTCTTTTGAAATTCTCTTTTTAAATACTTCAGTATCTTCTCTTCCTCTTATTATAGAGATTAGAGTAAGTACTACTATACCAAAGGTAGCAGTTTTAATTCCCCCTGCTGTTGACCCTGGTGATCCACCTACAAACATTAATAATATAGTTAAGAATTTTCCAGCTAAAGTCATATCCGCAGTAGAAACAGAGTTAAATCCAGCAGTCCTTGTGGTTGCTGAAGCAAAGAATGCATTAGTTAATTTATCTCCAAAACTCATATACTTTAGAGTATTAGGATTATTATATTCAAATATGAACATAAGAATAGCTCCCCCAATTAAAAGGATAGCTGTTATCATTATTACAACTTTAGAGTGTAAAGATAATTTCTTATATCCCTTATAATTATATAATTCTGACCAAACAGTAAATCCTAAACCACCAATTACTATTAAGGCTGCAATTGTTAATATTACAGTTTTATTGTTAGCATATCCAACTAGATTATCTCCAAATAAATCAAACCCTGCATTACAAAAAGCTGATATAGAATGCCAAATACTATAGTATATTCCTTTTAAGAATCCAAACTTGGGTATAAATTGAGTAGATAATAATAGTGCACCTAACATTTCTACTGAAAATGTAAATGCTAAGATATATCTAATCATTCTAACTAACCCCTGTATTCCAAAGGTATTCATAGCTTCTTGTATAAGAAGTCTTTCCCTTAAGGTTATTTTTTTCTTAACCATTAAGGCAAATAAAGTTGTAAAGGACATGAATCCCAATCCACCTATTTGTATTAAGATTATTATGACAGTTTTCCCAAAATAGTTCCAATGTGCCGCTGTATTTAATGTTATAAGTCCCGTAACACATACAGCTGAAGTTGAAGTAAATAAACTATCTAAAAAAGGAGTAAACTCACCACTTTTAGATGATATTGGAAGACTTAATATTATAGCACCTAATAAAATAACCATAGAAAAACCTAAAGCTAAAATCTGAACGGCACTAAATTTTATCTTTTTTGTCAGTTTAATGTACATAATTAAACCCCCAACTTAAACTAATATTATATTTTTCCTTTAATTTTATTATATCTTATTTTTAATTTATATATGTAAAGTTGTCTTATTTTTAGAATTTAAAAGTAATTTTATTTAATTGTAATTGCAAATAAGTTTAATTTTATTCAGATAAAAGTCTGAATAAAATTAAACTTATAAAATATAAATAAAATATAAAAAAAATGCGAGATAAACTCGCATCTGATATTAAGCGTTTAAGTGCTTTTTAGCTAATTCAACTAAATCAGCAAATGCTTTTGGATCATTTATAGCTATCTCTGAAAGCATTTTTCTGTTTATATCAACACCAGCTAATTTCATTCCGTTCATGAATCTTGAATATGAAAGACCGTTCATTCTTGTAGCTGCGTTTATTCTAGCTATCCATAATCTTCTGTAGTCTCTCTTCTTTAATCTTCTTCCAACGTAAGCATTTCTTAATGCTCTTATTACTGATTCGTTAGCAGTTTTGAATAACTTGCTTTTTCCACCATAGTATCCTTTTGCAAGTTTTAAAACTTTTTTATGATTTTTACGAGCATTTACCGCTCTCTTAACTCTTGCCATTTTCTAGACCTCCTACTCCGTGTTTTATCTTATAGATATGGTAATAATTTCTTCATTGCTTTTTCTTGTGCAGTTGAAACATAACCAGTTTTTCTTAAATTTCTTTTTCTCTTAGCACTTTTCTTTGTTAAGATATGGCTAGTGAAAGCGTGAGCTCTCTTTAACTTTCCAGTTCCTGTTTTTTTGAATCTTTTTGCTGCACCTCTATGAGTTTTCATTTTTGGCATTGTAAGTATCCTCCTCTCAAGTTACGCTTTTTTAGGAGCTAAAATCATTATCATGTTTCTACCTTCTAATTTAGCAGGTTTTTCTACTGAACATACTTCCTCTAATTGAGCTAAGAAACTATCTAATATCTTAACACCAACATGTGAATGCTCAGCTTCTCTTCCTCTAAATCTTACAGTTATCTTGACTTTATCTCCAGCTTCTAAGAATTTTTTAGCATTCTTAGCTTTTATTTCTAAGTCATGCTTTTCTATAGTTGGGCTAACTCTTATCTCCTTAACACTGATAACCTTTTGCTTCTTTTTTGCTTCTTTTTCTTTTTTAGATTGCTCGTAAATAAATTTACCGTAATCCATTATTTTGCAAACTGGTGGTTTAGCATTTGGCGAAATCATAACTAAGTCTAACTCAGCCTCATCTGCCATTTTTTGTGCATCTCTTCCTGATACAACACCAAGTTGCTCTCCTGTGCTAGAAATTAATCTAACCTCTTTTTCTCTTATTTCTTGATTGATTGCAAAATTTTTACTAATCTTGTTCACCTCCGATAGAATTTAGCCAACACAAATATATAAATAAAAAAGGACGGTTTTAAGCCGTCCTCTATTACCAAAATCAAATGTAATAAAATTCATGACCAAACTAGCATTAATAGCTGTAAGGTGAGAAACGGCTGTTTCTTCTTGACATCAGTTATCTTATCATTATTCTTTTTTATTGTCAACACAATTCATCAATTTCTTTTAAATAAAATAATAGTTTTTATCTTTAAAACTTATAATTTTAAGATTTATTACAATAAATATTTTTAAGTTTAAAAACTTATTTTTTTAAAATATCATTGTAACTTCTATGAGTTTCTACTCTTTCACCAAAGACACTTTTTATAGTCTGAATAAATTCTTTATTAATGCAATATTCTTCATTATATATTTTTATTTTTTTTGGTGCATTGGTTATTAAACCACTAATAATAATATCTTCTATATTTATTATTCCCTCTTCAGCAATATCTGTAATTTCATTTAAAAAATCCTTAAAGATATCAAGTCCTTTAGAATCTTTAACTTCATAGGATCCATTTCTTTGAACTATTATATTTACTTCTTCTAATTTACAATCTTGTATATCTACAAAATACTTTAATAGTTTTATGAATTCATTATATTCTTTTTCAATCATATAATCTTCTACTACTTTATCTATAATACATTCTATATACTTTAACAAAGGTTTCATTCTAAAAGTTATAAAACCTTCTATGTTTATATAATCATTTTCTAATATAAATTCTTTTATATTCTCTATAATGTCATTTACCTTATTTAAACAATAAAAATCTTTATCAGAACAAATCTTTTGCTCTCCTTTTAATATTTTATTTATAGCTAAATCAATTTCTAATATTTCATCATGTTTTAAAAAGAAATAATTTTCATTTATATAATGAAGCATTTCTTTTTCTCTATAGTGTTCTATTATAACATTATAGATAACATTACTTATATATAACATTATGGTCTCTCTTATCTTTTCATCAAAGTCACTATTTCCATAGTATATTTTAACGAAGTGAGTTCCACATGAGATACTTTCTGACACACCAATTATAATTCCTTTGCTCTTTAAAACACTTTTTATACTCTGTATGTCCTCTATTAATTTTTTTTCCTCCTCACAACATAATGTCATTAGAAGCATTTTTCTCACTCCTTTCTTTACTTTTAGTATGTATTAATTCACATGTAATATTCAAAAATATAAATTCATTAATCGACAATTTCTTTAATTTTTTAGTAAAATGAAATTATAAAATTTTGAATGAGGAGATTATTATGAGAACTTGTTTTGTTGATTATAGAATTTCACAATTAGAAGAAAAAAAACTAAAGGATTTAAATCTTAATATAATTAAGGTACCAAAACATCCTAAACTATATGATGCTATAGACGGTCATCCAGATATACAAATAAATATACTTAATGAAAATACTCTTTTATTAGCTAAAGATTCCTCTGAAGAATTATTTAACTCTGTTCCAAAGGATTTAAATATTATAAAAAGCTCTTATAACTTAGAAGATAAATATCCTGGAAATGTAATTTTAAATGCTGTAAACTTAAAAAATGATTTTATACATAATCTAAAATTTACTGATCCTAAGCTAATTGAATCAGTAAAGGAAAAAAACTTAATAAACATAAAGCAAGGATATTCTAAGTGTTCTATTGCTGTAGTTTCTGAAAAAGCCTTAATAACTTCTGATAAAGGAATTTATAAAGCCCTAAAACCTCATGGCTTTGATATATTATTAATTCCTAGTGGTGATATTTCTCTTCCTGGTTTAGATTATGGATTTATAGGTGGAACCTGCGGATTAATTTCAAAAAATCAAATGGCTTTCTTTGGCAACTTAGAAAATCATTCCTATGGAAATGATATTAAAAACTTTTTATTAAAATATGATGTTGAACCAATTTATCTTTCTAATGGTAAATTAATAGATAGAGGTAGTATATTAACTATTTAACAATCACTATATTTTACTCAATATAGTAATAAATGTTGATAAAATAGCATATAAATATTATTTTTTATATTTATCACCTTTATTGTTACAACTTAAATATATATTTTTCAGATAATAAGTGGATAAATTTAATATTTACTGAATTATTATTTAATTTAATTCATACTTTTCCATTCCCATTGATTATACATTTAATAATATAGTAAAATAAGACCAAGTGGTAATTACAACTATGTATTAAGAGGGGGAAAAGTATGTTTTATTTAGGTATTGATGCAGGTGGAACAAAAACATCATTTATGCTTATAAACCATTTAGGAGAGGTTTTATCAACTTATACTAGTGGTACATGTCATATACATCAAGTAGGTTTTGATGGTTTTAGAAAAGGTATTCAAGAAGGTATTGATAAGATTTGTAATGAAATTAATATATGCAGAGATGATCTTAGTTACTCATTTTTAGGTTTACCTGCTTATGGTGAGAATGAAAGTGAAAAATTAAAAATGAACTCTATAATAGCTGAAATCTTAGGAGAAAATAAATTTTCTTGTGGAAACGATGTAGAAGTTGCCTTAGCTGGCTCCTTAGCTGGTCAACCAGGAATATGTATAATTCTAGGAACAGGAGCAATTGCCTCTGGTATAACTAATGATTTAAAAACAGCAAGAACTAGTGGATGGGGATATATATGTGGTGATGAAGGTTCTGGATATTGGATTGCTAAAAAAGGGGTTGAAATCTTTGGAAAACAATCTGATCATAGATTAGAAAGAACTGCCCTTTATGATATATTTAAAAATGAATTAAAACTAGAAAATGATTTTGATTTAATATTCCTCATAAAGGATGAATATAAACAAGATAGAACTAAAGTTGCAAATCTTGCAATGTTAGTTTACAAAGCTGCTCTTAAAGGAGATAAATATGCTTTAGATATATATAGACAAGCTGCTAAAGAATGTCTTCTAATGGTAAATGGATTAACTAATCAACTTGAATTTACAGGAGTATTAAATATCTCTTACTCTGGTAGTGTATTTAACTCAAAAGAATTTATCTTAGACCCACTAAGAAATTATCTTCAGGATAATTATACTGCTTTTAATCTAACAGCACCTATACTTCCACCAATTAAAGGCGCTGCATTAAATGCCTTAAAACTTCACAAAGGAGAAATTCCAGAAGGTGTAGTTCATAACTTAGCTAAAGAACCAAAAGAAATTTTAGTATAATAATATATTTTAAAAGGAGCATTATGAAAATAACTCACTAATAAAGTTTATAAATAGTATGAAGAAAAACTCTTAACACATTTATAAATTTTATCTTGAAATTTCATAAAGCTCCTTTAATTTATTTATAATCTACATAAAGCTTAAAACCAATGCAGTTTTTATTGATACATTATTTTCTTTAACAAAGTTTTTAGCCTCTTTTATAGGCACTTTAATAACTTCTATTTCTTCATTTTCTTCTAAATTTTCTATTGAAATAGTTCCATAAACCTTCATTTTAACCACAGCTACAGATTCATCAGACATACCTACTGACGTATAGCTAGGCTTTATTAAATATTCACTTTCACTAGCTAAAAGTCCAGTTTCTTCAAAAAGCTCTCTTGTAGCAGCCTTTATTGCATCTTCTCCATTGTCTATAAGTCCAGCTGGGAATTCATATATATAATCATTTATAGCAGGTCTAAATTGCTTTAACAGAACAAACTCATCATTTTCTGTTATTGGAATTATCATAACACCATCTGCCTTATCATGTTTATTTACAACACAGCTTAAATCTTTTTCTGTTCTTCTACTTGCTATAAAGTATTCCTTAGAATTTCCAACCTTATTCTCAATATCTAATTTATATAAGTTTAAAAACTTGCAATCAGTTAATTTTTTTATATCCTTTATTTTCATATTAATACTCCCCTCATATTTTCACTTTTAATTAAGTTTTAAATTAATTAAAATTTAATTACAACTTTATTTTAAATAGTATATTTTAATTTTACACATAAAAAGGATAAATATAAAGTTTCCTTTATATCTATCCTAAAAATCTAATTAATTTCTCTTTAAACTTAAGATTCATTTTTTAAAGTATTATTTTCCTCATCTTTATTAAAAATTATTTTATCTTCTTTACTAATTTTCATAATTATATTTCCACTTGAAAATCTTATATTAAATTCACTTTTTAGTGGATTAATAAAATTCTCTTCCCAAAACCATATATACTTCCTAATAGTACTTCTTATTGTATTATATAATTCTAACTTTGCCATCTCATTATTTTTTAAAGAAACACTTTCTTTATTTTTTTCTACATTTTGGTCCCCTACTAAAAATTCTATATAAATCAATTCATTTTTACTTTTTATATAAAAACCGTCACTATTACAATCTATAAAAGTAACTTTATCATCCATTAACCTTATAGTATTTTTTATCAATTCCCTTAACCTCATCTTCTCTAGATCAATCCTACTTTCAAAGGAACTTATTCTTAAACTTAAATATGGAGTTACCTTCCATCCCCTATTTATCTTTGATTTATTTTTATTATTTTCTTTATTATCCCTTAGAATTAAATAAGTTAAACATAAAGATAAAACAATTATAATAGCTAAAAACATCTTTACTCCCCCTACTAAGTTTATTTATATATTATATCTATTTAAAATATAATTAATACATTATGTATCCTAATTTTCAATATATTTACAAAAAAGCATTTTTAATGTTAAATTAATTATTTGTACTAATAAATTCTCAAAATATTAATGTACTTTTCTTATGATATAAAACATATTATATTGTAAGTTGTAATTTAATATATTATATGCTTTTTAAGGCACTTTATTGATACTTTATTCCATGATTTGTAAACCTTTACTATTAGTTTATAATTTTATCTGTAGGGGGTATTTTTATTATGAAAAAAGTTGTGAAACTACAAAAAGAAATTACTAATGACTTGGGAGATAAAGAAAAGTTAGATCTGCTAATAGCTATTGATAATGTAAGGTTAATTCAATATACTTGTCCTTCTAATGAATTTTTTTCAGTATCTCATAAGGATTTAATTGTATATAAAGAGAATAATACTCTTAAGATTTCTGAAAAACCTATAAATAAAGATGTAATTGCCGTTTTAACTTGGTTTAAATATAAAGACACTCAAATAATCAAACTTTTCATAAAGGATTCTTCTATAGCTAATGAAGAACTCTACCATATTACATTAAGAAAAGTATTTAAGGAAATTAAATTCTCTAACTTTGGTGAAAAGCTAATAAAATCTTTAATTTAAAAAGACTCTATTTTTAAAATAATATTTATATCTATATATTAATAAATCAACACTATTTTAAAAGAGCATAAAAAAACATCTATAAGAAATCTTATAGATGTTTTTTATGGAGGCGCCACCCGGATTTGAACCGGGGAATAAAGGTTTTGCAGACCTCTGCCTTACCACTTGGCTATAGCGCCATATATGGAGCGGGTACCGGGAATCGAACCCGGGTATCCAGCTTGGAAGGCTGGTGTTCTACCATTGAACTACACCCGCATTTGGAGCGGAAGACGAGACTCGAACTCGCAACTTTCACCTTGGCAAGGTGACACTCTACCATTGAGTCACTCCCGCAATAATGGTGGCTCGAGCAGGAATCGAACCAGCGACACGAGGATTTTCAGTCCTCTGCTCTACCGACTGAGCTATCGAGCCAAATGTCTTGAGCTCTTCAAGACATTTATTATTATATTAACTTAAAATTAATTTGTCAACTTATTTTTTATTTTTTTCTTCTTTTTCTTTCTCTTCTGCTTTTTTCATTTCTTCTGAAACTTCATCAGCAATAGATTTTTCTTTTTCTTCTAATAATTTTCCTATATCTTCTTTTGTAAACTTATATGCTTTATTACAGAAGTGGCATTTTAATTCCTCTTCTTTACCTTCATCATATAATTCTTTTAAATCTTTGTATCCTATGCTTAATAATGCTCTCTCTACTTTTTCTCTTGAGCAATCACATTTATATTTTGGAGTTTCTTCTTCTAATATCTTTAAATCCATTCCATCAAAAATGAATTCTATAACTTCTTCTATTGTTTTTCCTTCTGATAGCATTGTAGTTAATGAAGGAATCTCATCTAGTCTATATGTTAGTAAGTCACCTAAAAGTTCATCCGCTCCTGGTAATAATTGAATTATAAATCCACCAGCTTTTTTTATTGAATGATCTCTATCTACTAATACTCCTAGGGCAACTGCTGAAGGTATTTGCTCTGAAGCTGTAAAATAATATGCTAAATCCTCAGCTATTTCTCCACTATATATAGGAACTTGTCCTACATATGGATCTTTTAATCCTAAATCTTTAATTACTGTTAATCCACCATTTTTACCAATAGCTTCACCAACATTTAATTTACCATTTTCTGTGTTTAAAGGTAAATCAACATGTGGATTTCCTATGTATCCTTTAACACTACAATCTGAGTAAGCAGTTACAGTAACCCCTTTAGCCATTCCTCCACCATTTATTTGTAAAGTTACAACTTCTTTATCTGATTTTAACATTGCTCCCATCATAGTACCTGCTGTTAACATTCTTCCTAAGGCAGCAGCAGCTGTAGGTGTACAATCATGTATTTTTGAAGCCTCATCAACTAACTCTGTAGTTTCTGTTGCAAATATTCTTATCATGCCATCTTTAGCTATGGCTCTTATTAATTTATCACTCATAATTTAATCCCTCCGTTATTTTTTTACTATATAAACTATTCTCTCAGTATCTGGTGTTACTTCATCATCTGTATAACCATTATGCTTTTCTACTATTTTAAAACCTATTACATCAAGAATATATTCTATTTCACTTTCCTTATAAGCTCTTTCTTCATGAACTTCTGTGAATCTTTCATACTTTTCTCCATCTTTCACAAAGAAATTTAAATTCATCTCTACTATTTCATCCTCAAAAATATTTTCCCAAGCATAAAATAATTCTTCACTATCATATGTGTAGACATTGTTGCCTAATACTTCTGATATTTTATAGTATGAATTTATATCAAATATAAATAAACCATCCTCTTTTAAATGATTATATACCCCTCTTAAATAATTTTCTACACTTTCATCATCTAAAATATAATTTGTTGAATCTAAAACACATGTTATTAAATCAAACTTTCTATTTAACCCTAACTCACACATATCTTGGCAAACTATCTTACCTCTAACTCTATGTTCTCTAAGCTTTTTATCTGCTTCTATAAGCATATCCTGTGAAAGATCAACAAAATAATTTTCTTTGAAGGATTTTCCTACATGAACACCAACATTTCCTGTTCCACAAGCTAAATCTAAATACATTTCTTTATTAATATTATACTTATCACATTTTGATAAGGCGTATTCTGCTATGTTCTCATAGTTTACATCTTCATATATAAGTTCATCATACACTTTTGCCATCATCTTATAACTCTTCATAATAATTTAAATCCCCCATATATTATTCTACCTAAAAATTATATACTTTTTTTACTTTTCGTCAACGTGAGTTTTTTTCCTACCTAATATTTCATCATTACTAGGTAATTTAAGTTCTTTTTTTCTCTTAGTCATTAACCCACCAATTCTTCCTGTTTCCTCAGCAGTTAATCCTCCCCATCCAAATTTATCAACCTTATCACTTAATCCTAATTCACCAGCTATTTCATATTTCATCTTTTCTCTTAATTTTTCTGCTGGTGTTAATTCCTTATTAGATTTTATTTTTCCTTTTATAATTTTTTTTAATGGTGTCTTGCTCATATTCTTCCCCTACCTTAAATTTATTTTTAAAACTATTATTCCCCCTATAAGCTTAAATATTCATATTTAGTCAAATATGAAAGTTAACTTACTCAAATCCTTCAAATTAATCATAAAATATACTTGATAAAGTGTTTATCATTGAACTATATTTAATATATAGAAATAGAATATATTAAGATTATATTTAGGAGGGATATTGTGTACAATGTAGCAATAGTTGGGGCAACAGGAAATGTTGGAAGAAAATTCCTTGAAATCCTAGAAGAAAGAAATTTCCCCGTTAAAGAATTATATTTATTCGCATCAAAAAGATCAGCAGGAAAAACTTTAAAATTTAAAGGTGAAGATGTATTAGTTGAAGAATTATGCGAAGCTAATATTGAAAACAAGAAAATAGATTTTGCATTATTCTCAGCAGGCGGAAGTGTAAGCTTAGAATTTGCTCCTATTTTCGCAAAACATGGAGCAGTGGTTATAGATAACAGTAGTGCTTGGAGAATGGATAAAGAAGTTCCTTTAGTAGTGCCAGAAGTAAATCCAGAGGATGTAAAATGGCATAAAGGTATTATTGCTAATCCAAACTGTTCTACAATTCAAGCTATGGTAGCTTTAAAGCCACTATATGATAAATATGGTATAAAAAGAATAGTTTACTCAACTTACCAAGCAGTTTCAGGAGCTGGAATTCAAGGTATATTAGATTTACAAGAAGGAACTACAAAGAAATTCCCATATCCTATATTAGGTAATGTAATTCCTCATATAGATGTATTCTTAGATAATGGATACACAAAAGAAGAAATTAAAATGATTGAAGAAACAAAGAAAATACTTCATGATGATAATTTAAGAATAACTGCTACTACAGTTAGGGTACCAGTTTTAAATGCTCATAGTGAAAGTATAAATGTAGAGCTTAATTCTGAATTTGAACTTGAAAATGTTATAGATTTATTTAATAGTTCTAAAGGAATAATAGTTCATGATGATGTAGAAAACTTAAAATACCCTACTCCACTTGAACTTAGTGGAAAAGATGAGGTCTTTGTTGGAAGAATAAGACGTGATTTCAGCTTAGATAATGGTCTTAACCTTTGGGTTGTGGCTGATAATATAAGAAAAGGGGCAGCTCTTAATGCAATTCAAATTGCTGAAATACTTATAAACGAAAAATAATTTATTTTTTTGGAGGTAATACGTATGTTTAAAGGGTCTTGTGTAGCTTTAATAACACCATTTACTGAAGATGGCGTTAATTATGAAGAGCTAAGAAAATTATTAGAATGGCACATTAAAAATCATACTGACGCTATTTTAGTTTGTGGAACTACAGGAGAAGGTTCTACTATGACTTTAGAAGAAAAGAAAGAAGTTATAAAATTCTCTGTGGAAGTTGTAAATAAAAGAGTTCCTGTAATAGCTGGAACTGGAACAAATAATACTAAGGCTTCAATAGAATTAAGTAAATATGCTGAAGAAGTTGGCGCTGATATGGTATTAATAATAACTCCATATTATAATAAAACTTCTCAAAAAGGATTATATGCTCATTTCAATGCTATAAATGATGCAATAAATATTCCTATTATGCTTTATAATGTTCCATCAAGAACTGGAATGAATATAACTCCATTAATGCTTGATAAACTTGCAGATTTAAATAATGTAGTTGCTATAAAAGAAGCTAGCGGAGATCTTTCACAGGTAGCTAAAATGGCTGAATTATGTGGTGATAGAATTGCTATCTATTCAGGTAATGATGATCAAATAGTTCCAATTTTATCCCTAGGTGGAGCTGGTGTGGTTTCAGTTTTAGCAAATATTCTTCCTGAAGAAACTCACAATATATGTGAAAAATATTTCTTAGGAGAAGTTATTGAATCACGTAACCTTCAACTTAAATATCTTTCATTAGCAAATTCTTTATTTATAGAAACAAATCCAATCCCAGTTAAAACAGCTATGAATTTAATGAATTTTAACTGTGGACCATTAAGATTACCATTATGTGAAATGGAAGATTCTAATTTAGTAATATTAGAAGAAAACTTAAAAGCTAATGGTTTAATAAAATAATCTATTATATAATAAGCATAATCGCCTTTAGGTGGTTATGCTTATTTAAAACTAATATCGGAGGTACCAATTATGGTTAAAGTTATATTAAATGGTTGTTCAGGAAAAATGGGTAGCGTAATTTCAAACTTAGCTGAAACAAAATTTCCTAATGTTGAAATAGTTGCTGGTATAGATAATAACACTAAGGCTCAAAGACCTTACCCAATCTTTGCAAAACCAGAAGATTGCAATGTTTCCTATGATGTATTATTAGATTTTTCAAGAGCTGATGCTTTAAAAAGCTTAGTAGAATTTTCAAAGAAAACTAAAAAACCACTTATACTATGTTCAACAGGATACACTGCTGAAGACTTAAAATTTATAGAAGAATCTTCAAAAGAAATCCCTCTATTTAGATCTGCTAACATGAGCATAGGTATTAATTTAGTAAATAATTTATTAAAGAAAGTAGCTCCAGTTCTTTATGAGAACTTTGATATAGAACTTGTAGAGAGACATCACAATCAAAAAGTTGATGCTCCAAGTGGAACTGCCCTTTTATTAGCTCATACTATTCAAGATTCTCTTAAGGAAGAAACAAAATTACTTTACGGAAGAGAAGGAATTGCTAAAAGAGAAAAAAATGAAATCTGTGTAAATACAGTAAGAGGTGGCGGAATAATAGGAGACCACGAAGTTATTTTTGCTGGTGATGGTGAAGTTATAGAAATAAATCACAAAGCTATTTCAAGAGATGTTTTCGCTATAGGTGCTTTAAAAGCATGTGAATACATGGCTGATAAAACTAAAGCTGGAAAATACTCAATGGATGATGTTTTACAACTAAACTTCTAATAAAACCTTTATAAAATGCTGAAACACTTTTTGTTTAAAGTATCATTAATTTCTATGTACGAATTTAAAGATCTGAAAGAAGATTTTAAAAGATTATATACTCTTTTAGAACCTTTCAATTTAAATTATTCATAAGAAATAAAAATATTTAAAACAAAGTAAAACAATAAAACTTATAAATATATTTTGAGAATTATTTTCTTCTCTTAATACTATTTATAAGTTTTATTTTTAATTTTATATAACTTATTTTATTTTTACCTTTTTAAATTATCTTTTATTTAAGACATAGTTTACTTTTTTAAAGTTTTTACAAAAGCCTCTAATTTATCTAAAGCTCTTTCAAGTTCATCTTTGCTATAACAGTAAGATATTCTAATATATCCTTCTCCACCTTTTCCAAAGGCATCTCCTGGTACACAGGCAACTTTGCCTTCTTCAAGTAATCTATGACAAAATTCTTCTGATGTTAATCCAAACTTACTTATATTAGGATAAATATAAAAAGCTCCTTTAGGTTTTTCCACTTCTAAGCCCATACTTTTTAATCTTTTATAAGTAAAATTCATTCTTTCTTTAAAAGATTCCTTCATATTTTCAACATCATTCATACAAGATTTTAATCCTTCTAAGGCTCCCCATTGAGAAATAGATGTTGCACATGAAGAATTATATTGATGAACCTTTATAATTTGATCATATATTTCCTTAGAACATGCTACATATCCAATTCTAAGACCTGTCATTGAAAACATCTTAGAGAATCCACTTACATATATTATTTTTTCTTTTATATCTTTGCATTGAGCTACAGAATAATACTCCTCTTCAAAACAAAGAGATGAATAAATTTCATCAGTTAATACCAATATATCATTTTCTTTTATAATCTCTATTAACTCATCTCTACTTTTTTTACTAAGTAATGCCCCTGTAGGATTACATGGATAAGAAAGAACTAAAAGTTTTCCCCCTTGTTTTATTCCTTCTTTTAAACTTTCTATGTTAACTGAAAAATCTTCATTTAAATCGTAATTTATAACTTCACATCCTATTATTTTGCTTATGCTTTCATAAGCTGGATATGCAATTGATGGAACTAAAACCTTCTCTCCAGAATTTAAAAGGGCTGTCATAGCTGCATATAAACCTTCACTTCCACCTACAGTTATAATTATTTCATCCTTACTAAAATCAATGTCAAAATTATTTTTTAATAAGCTTGATATTTCTTCTCTTAATTCAACTATACCAGCATTAGCTGTATATGTTGTCTTTCCTTCTTCAATAGCCCTTATCATAGCTTCTTTAACCTTTTCTGGAACAGGAAAATCTGGCTGTCCTAGAGTTAATGATATAGCCTCTGGGAATTTTACTACTTCATTATAGAATTTTCTTATTCCTGATATTTCTACCCCAATAACATTTTTATTCATTAAAATTCTATCCCCTCTCTAGCTGGAACTCCTTTTTTATAATAATGTTTAATTTCTCTCATCTCTGTTATTAAATCAGCTTTTTCCATTATTTTTTCTGGTACATTTCTACCTGTAAGAATTAATTCCATATCTTTAGGTTTCTTTTCAATTAATTCTACAATTTCATCTTCTCCTATGAATCCTCCAGAAATTGAAGCCATTACCTCATCTAAAATTAATATATCACATCCTCTATTTTCAACTAGTCCTTTTACAAAATCAAAGCCTACTCTAACTTCTGATTTTAACTGAGCTAACTCTTCCTCATTTAATTCCCAGGTAAATCCTTTAACCTTTTCAAATCTTAATATCTCTAAGTTATCAAATCTTTTAGCAGATTCTAACTCACCTGTTTTCCATGATTTAAGGAATTGAACCACCTTTACTTCCATTCCATCACCTGCAGCTCTAAAAGCTAATCCCATTGCTGCTGTAGTTTTTCCTTTTCCATTTCCAGTATATACTTGAACATATCCTTCTTTAAGTCTTGCCATATTTTATCACTCCTTTAAATTATATTTTATAATATATTTGATTTTTTAAACAATCTATTTATTAAATAATATAAATTTTACGTTTTTCTCTTTTATTGATAATCATTTTTGTTTATAATAATTTATATTGTATGTTATATTTTAATAAATATATAGACAAAATGCATTATAAATAGAAAGGATGTAATTTAATATGAGTTATAACTTTACAGATCCATATGAAATTGCTAGATTCATAAAGGAAGTAAAAAAATCAACTCCTGTTAAAGTTTATCTTAAAGGTAACTTAGAAGGTGTAGAATTAGGTTCAATAGAATGTTATGGAAATAATGATTTCTATGTATTATTTGGAGAAAGTGATGAAGTTGCTACTTTCTTAACAGAAAATAAAGATAAAATAGTAAGCTTTAGACTTGAAAATGATAGAAGAAACTCAGCTATTCCAATGTTAGACCTTTTAAACATAAACGCTAGAATCGAACCTGGCGCAATAATAAGAGACAGAGTATCAATCGGAGATAATGCTGTTATAATGATGGGTGCTGTCATAAACATAGGAGCTGAAATAGGCGAAAGTACAATGGTAGATATGAACGCTGTAATAGGTGCTAGAGGAAAACTTGGAAAAAGAGTTCACTTAGGTGCTGGAGCTGTTGTTGCTGGAGTTTTAGAACCACCTAGCAAAACTCCATGTATAATAGAAGACGATGTTTTAATAGGAGCTAATGCTGTTATCCTTGAAGGTGTTAAAATTGGAAAAGGCTCAGTTGTAGCTGCTGGCTCAGTTGTAGTTGAAGATGTACCAGCTGGCGTAGTTGTAGCTGGAACTCCTGCTAAAATTATTAAATCTGTTGATGAAAAGACTAAAGATAAAACAGAAATATTAGATGATTTAAGAAAATAATAAAAAATAGCCATGAGGATTTATTCCCATGGCCTTTTTATTAAAACTTTTAAGAAATTTCTTCACCTGATTCATTTTGTTCTGATTCAACAGATACTTTTTCCATTTTAGAAATTGAAACCTCATATGCTATTTTCTTAACAACTTCAGTTTCAGATATTTTCTTTTGATATTCTCTACTTTGAAGTCTTCCCCAAATTCTTATATTATCCCCTACTTCTAATGTTTTACAGAATCTTGAGTTTCTTCCCCATGCTATAGTTGGGATATAATCTGATTTATTATAAGATCTATTTACAGCTAATAATAAGTCAGCAATTTCTCTTCCAAATGGAGTTGTTCTATAAACTGGCTCCTTACAAATAAATCCATCTAAGAAAATCTCATTAGGATTTTTACTTCTTTCTTCACAGTATTCTATATTTCTTGCAAAAACTGTTAAGATAAGCTTATTATTTCCATCTATAAATTTGTTGTAACTTCTTAATTGTCCTTCAACTACTATTTCAGTTCCAATTTTTAAATCCATAGTGGTTATTAATCTTTCTGATACAGTAATATTTAATAAGTCCTTTGAATCACTTAATCTCATAACCTCTAAGTTAAATGTATAGAAACCCTCTCCATACATCTCGTGACTGAACTCTAATTCTGAAACTACAGTTCCTTCTAAATAAATTTTGTTGTTTAACATTAAATTATCCATTTTAACCTAAACCCCTCTCCCCATTAGTATTTAATCATATAAGTTTAATATGTTTTTTATATTTATCTGTATATCCAATAACTATTTCCATTATAATACATTTTGTTCAACGATTTCAACTATTATTTTGTTTCGTTTTAATTAACAATTGTTTTCCATTGTCATCTATTTCGTAACTATTTTCATATATTATGTCGCTTATTTTAACAAATTCATATCCTTCTGATTTTAATTTTGGAATTATTTCCTTAAGATTCTCTACAGTATATTTACCATTATTATGATATAAAAGTATTGACCCACCTTTTACATTGTCAATTACCTTTTTATATTCCCTCTCTTTACTCTCTCCTTTCCAATCCACACTATCAACATCCCATTGTATACTTTTATATTGTAATCCATGAATAACACTTAAACTTTCTTGGCTATATGAACCACTAGGAAATCTAAATAAATTAGTCTTTACTCCAACTTCCTTTTCTATTATTTCTTCTGTTTTTTTAACCTCTTCAATTATTCTCTCTTTTCCTATATTCTTAAAATCAGGATGTACATAACTATGATTTCCTATTTCGTGTCCTCTCTTATGAATTTCTACTAACTTTTCTCTATTACCTTCAGGATATATTACCCACTTACCCATTATAAAAAATGTAGCTTTTACATTATTTTCATCTAGTAAATCTAAAATTTCATATAAATAATCATTTTCTGCCCAATTCACATCAAAGGTCAGAGAAATTTTTTTATCCTCTCTATCCACACAATGAATTGGCTTATTATCTTTTGCAAAAACATTAATAGGCAATGTAAATATGGCAATAATAACAACTAAAGTAATGGTAGTAATAAAGTTTTTACAAATAAAAAAATTATTATTTTTTTTCAAAGTATTCACTCCTTAATATTTAATATTAATCAAATAACTTTATTATCTTAAAACATATATGGTATAATAGGATTATTATTTCAAAACAGTTATGGAGGAAAACATAAATGTATGATAGCACATTAGAATTAGCTGAGAATAAATTACTTCTTTTATATATAATAAAGTCAATAAAATATCCTATATCTAACACACAATTAACAGATATAGTTTTAGAAAATAGTTTTATAAATTATTTTATGTTACAACAATATGTATCTGAATTAATTTCTTCTGAGTTCTTAGAATATAAAACTCAAGATGATGATAAAGAAATCATAGTACTTACGGAAAAGGGAGATAAGGTACTATTCTTCTTTAAAGATAGAATATCTCCAAACAAATTAAAACTTATAGATGAATATGTACGCAAGCATGTTGAAAAAATAAAAAAAGAATTAAGTATATCTGCTGATTATACTGTTGGAGAAGACAGTTCTTTCATAGTAAATCTTAAAGCAATAGAAAATAATACTATTCTAATTGATTTAAATGTAAGCGTTCCTTCCAAAACTGAAGCAAAAGCTATTTGCAACAAATGGGAAAACAATTCTTCCGATATATATAACAAAATAATTCATGCTCTTATAGAAGATTAATAATCCTGCTATTATTATTAGCAAAAATCGTTATAAAATTTATATAATTTAGGGGGAAAACATAATTGTTTAAAAAACATAATTTTCACTTTAATTGGCTCCCACTAATATTGATATCAACAGTTTCAATCATGTTAATTTTTAATATTAGGAGCATTTTAAGTGAAGGTATTAGACCATTTTTATCAGTTTTAACACCATTTTTTTGGGCTTTTGGTATAGCTTATTTAATAAATCCTCTCATGATGCTTATAGAAAAGAAGTTTAAACTTAAGAGAGCTTTTTCCTTAATGATAAGCTATATTTTAGTTATAATATGTGTTTACATATTAATTGCAATTATTGTTCCTACAATATTTGATAGTTTGTCAGAATTATTTAGTAATCTTAGTGAATATGCATCCTCTGCTGAAAGTTGGATTAATAACACCTTAGCAAGTATGAATGTTCCTTTAGATTTAAATCATTTAAATACTTCTGCTACGGAATTTATTTCTAAGACATCAACCTTACTATCTAATATAGTAGGTAGCTTGTTAACTCAAACTATAAAAATAACTTCATCTGTTGTTAAATTTGTATTTGGATTTATTATTTCCATATACATGTTAATGGATAAGGAAACTTTAATTGAAGGGTGTAAAAAAATTATAATTGCAGTTATGCCATCTGAAAAATCTTCAGAACTTTTTATTAGTTTCATGGCAGAAGCTCACAATATCTTTAGTAGATTTATAATAGGTAAAATTATAGACTCACTTATAATAGGAGTGCTTTGTTACATAGGTTTATTATTAATGGGTACTCAGTATGCGGTGCTTATTTCTTTCATAGTTGGATTAACAAATATGATTCCATATTTCGGTCCATTTATAGGAATGATTCCTGCATTTTTATTAACACTTATTGTTCAACCATCTATGGCAATATGGGTTCTTTTATTCATATTCATCCTTCAACAATTTGATGGTTGGTACTTAGGTCCAAAAATATTAGGAGATCAAGTAGGTGTTTCTCCACTATTTATAATATTCGCTGTTACAGTTGGTGGTGGAATATTTGGTGTTTTAGGAATGTTCTTAAGTGTTCCTATAATAGCCTTAATAAAAATATATACAGAAAAATTCATTGAATACAGATTAGAAAATAAAAAACAAAACTTTAGTGAATAATATAAAGGGGATATTTTATAATATCCTCTTTATTTTTTTATATTTATTATTTAACTAATTGTTAATAATTATTTAAATATGATGTTCTAAAATAAATATTATGTTATTATTAAATAATTAAGTTTTAGCTACTCATTAAAACGTTTAAACAAATCATAAAAAGGAGTACTTATGGATAAAAAGAAACACTTTAATTTTAGTAAAAAACAAAAAATAACTATATTTTCTTTATTAGCTATCCTTATATTAATCGCATCTGTAGTAGGCTTTTTTGTTTTTAGATTTTACAACCACTCCTACGAAGGAAATACGGATCCTGCTAAAGTTAATACTGTAGATGAAGATATTAAGTTTAAAGAGGTTCCAGGAATAACAAATATTCTTTTGCTTAGTAGCGATGCTAGACCTGGAGAAGATGTATCTAGATCGGATTCTATAATGATCTTAACAATAGATAATATCAATAAAAAGTTAAAAGTAACTTCTTTAATGAGAGATATGTTAGTAAAAATAGATGGTCACGGAGAAGAAAAGTTAAATCATGCCTTTGCTTATGGTGGTCCTACTAAAACAATTGAAACTATTCAAAATAATTTCGGAATAAAATTAAATAATTATGTAATCGTAGATTTTAATGCTTTTGTTAAGGTTATAGATGCTATAAACGGAATTGAAGTAACAGTTAAAGATTATGAACTTGATGAACTTAATAAATATATTTTAGATGGTGGCGGTTCTGAAGAAGATTTACTTCCTTCACCTGGAACTTATAATCTTAATGGTTATCAAGCCTTATCTTATGCTAGAATTAGAAAAGTTGGTAATGGTGAATATGAAAGAACTGAAAGACAGAGAGCTGTTCTTCAAATCGCTTTAGAAAAAGTTAAAGATATGTCAACAGTTAAACTTGTTTCCCTGCTTAATGAATTATTCCCATATGTAAAAACTAATATTTCCTTAGGAAATGCTATGGATTATGGATTTACAGCTTTAAATGTAGGTAAAAAGTGTAACTTTGAAATAGAACAATTTAGAGTTCCTCTAGATAGTATTTCAAAAGGTGGAATCATTAATAATAAGGGTTGGGTCTTTGTTATTGATAAGGTAGAAACATCAAAGGCTCTTCAAGAGTTCATATTTAATGACAATAAAAATTATGAGCCTGATACTAGTAATTTTGACTCTATAATAGAACAATACTTTAATGACTATGATATTAAAGATGATACTACTCACCCAGATTATGAATATGTACCTAGTATAAATACTAATGGAAATTTTGAAAAACCTAAAAATAATTCTGGCAATAGTAGTAATAATAATTCTAATAATAAAGTAGAAAAACCTTCTAACCAAGGAAATAGTGTAAATTCTTCTAATAAACCAAGTAATGGAAGCACTTCTACTGGTAATAATTCTACAGAAAAACCTAATACTTCAGAAAAACCAAGTATTCCTCAAGAAACTCCAACAGAAAAACCGTCTGAAAATAATGGTTCTAGTGGAAATGGAGAATCCTCTAACACGCAATCTAATAATGGAAATACTTCTTCTAAAAATAGTAATAATCAAAATAATACTGAAGGAAATTAATAAAGAGCTATATAGAACTAATAACTTAGATTCTATATAGCTTCTTCTTTGTTATTATAAATATAATATTACAGAGAAAAAGTGACTTATGCTTCCTCCCATTACAAATAAATGCCAGATAGCATGATTGTATGGCATTCTATCTAAAACAAAAAATATACATCCTAAGGTATAAAACAATCCACCTATAAGAAGCCAAAAGACGGCCATATGAGGTACTCTTTGCCATACATCCTTAACTACAAAGATAACTGACCACCCCATAAAAATATATAATAGGGTTGATAGATTCTCAAACTTATTTATACAGATAAATTTAAATACTATTCCTAATATGGTCATTACCCAAATCATAATAAATATTGCCATAGCTTTTTTATTATCTCTTAAACATACTAATACATAGGGTGTATAAGTTCCTGCTATTAAAAGATAAATAGATGAATGGTCAATTATCCTTAAAAACCTCTTTACTTTTTTATTAGGAATACTATGATATAATGTTGATCCTAAATAAAGTAAAAATAAAGTTATTCCAAATATAGTGAAACTTATTATCTTATAAAAATCTCTACTTAAAGATGAGAAAACTATAAGTAAAACAGCTCCCACTATGGCTAATACCACTCCAATTCCGTGGGTTATGGCATTAGCAAATTCCTCTTCTCTAGTATAAAAATTTAATTCTTCACTCACAATTACCGTCCCCCTTCCTTTCTCATGTTATTATATGCATATTTTAAATTTATATTTGTAATTATACTATTTATGATTTATGATTAAACATGTTTAGAAAAATTATTTGAAAGGTGGTTTTTAATATGAATCATTCAGCTGAATATTTTATAAAATCATTAAATATGACAGCACATCCTGAAGGTGGATATTTTAAAGAATCCTTTATTTCACCTAGCAAACTTGCTCCAAATACTTTACATATAAATGAAGAGCGTTTACTTTGGACTAGCATATATTTCTTATTAAGAACTGGAGAAGTTTCAAATTTTCATAGATTAAAATCTGATGAAATGTGGTATTTCCACGCTGGAGAATCCTTAACAATTTATATGATAAGCCCTGATGGTGAACTTATAGAAAAACAACTAGGATTAAACATAGAAAAAGGAGAAACTCCTCAAGTTTTAGTTCCTAAGGATTATATATTTGGTTCTGCTATGAATAATGAAGGCTTCTCCCTAGTTGGTTGTATGGTAGCACCTGGCTTTGATTTTAAAGACTTTGAACTATTTGAAAGAGAAGATTTGCTTGAAAAATATCCAAACTATAGAGAAGTAATAGAAAAATTAACTAGATAAAAAACTTTTATAAAAATAAAAAACTTACAAATTTACTTAAAGAGTTACCCTATTTCTTTAAGAATTATTTGTAAGTTTTTTATTAGCTTTTAATTTGATGTATTTTATTAATTAAATTTCACAATATGTTTTTTTTGATATTTCATCATAGTACTGAGCTTGTTTTTCTTTGCTAAATATTACTTCTAACACATCTCCAGCCTGAATTTTAACCTCTCCATTTGGTATAATTTCCTCTGCTCCTCTAAAAATAGTTATTATTAAACTACCCTCAGGCCATTTAACATCTTTTATAAGTTTTCCATCTAATTCAGAACCAATCTTTACTTCAAAATCAAAAATTTCTTTTTTCTTTACGCCAGTATTAAACTTAATATTCATTCTTTCTAATAATTTCTCTAATAAACTTTCATAAATAGGCTTATTATTAAGCATATCAGAAACTAAATATGCCACAGTAACTGTTATAGCCACTGGTAATAAGTGTTTAAAAGTTCCTGTCATCTCAGTTATAAGCATTAATCCAGTAATAGGAGCCTTAACTATTGATGCAAATTGTGCTGCCATAGCTAGCACTATAAAGTTGACTATTAAGGAATCACTTATTCCTAAATATTTATTTAAAAGTAATCCAAATATTGCTCCTACTAAAGCACCTATGGCTAACAAAGGAAAGAATATTCCTCCTGGCACTCCTGAGGAATAACTAAAGAATGTAAATATAAATTTTATTACTAAAATTACTATTAAAAGTTTTATTGCAATATTATTTCCTATTACACTTTCAATTAAAGAGTCTCCCCCATCAATTGCTTCTGGAATTGTTAAGGCTAAAATTCCAACCATAACAAAAGGTATTATTGTTTTAAATTGAATAGGAATTTTTTTCAAAGTCTTTACATAAAAATCCTGTGTTTTTAAAAGTCCTTTATTAAAAATCCATCCTGTTACTCCTAATATGGCTCCTAATATTAATAATGTCCAATAATATTGTATTGGCAATGAATTTATAGGTGGTATTTTTATGCAAAAATCATTTCCTAAAATAAGATTATCCACAAAAACTCCTGTAAGAGAAGCTGAAAGTGCAGCCAACATAACTGGCAGTGAAAAACTTCTATGTACTTCTTCAAGAGCAAATATAGCTCCTGATAAAGGGGCATTAAATATTACAGCAAGACCTGAACTTGCTCCCCCTGTTATTAATAATCTCTTTTCAAAGTCACTTCTTTTAAATATTTTAGCAAAGCCTTCTCCTATTGAAGCTCCAATTTGAACTGAGGGCCCCTCTTTACCTAATGAAAGACCAGATGCCATACATATTATTCCGCCAATAAACTTATCTTTAAATACTCTTAGCCAGTTTACACTTATTTTTCCACTTAACTCCCCTTCTACCTGTGGAATACCACTTCCACCTATCATAGGATTCTTTTTAACTATAATTCCAACTATAAACCCTAAAAATATAAGAACTAAAAATAAAGGAATTATAAGCTTTGGATTTTCTCTTGTATATGAATATACCTTGTTAAAGCCTTCCATTCCAAATCCTATTATGATCTTATAAATCATTATTACAATTCCAACAATTATGCCCACTAATATTCCTTGTACTATTATTTTAAACTCTAAATTATTTAATCCACTTATCTCTTTATCCTTATCCATATTAATCACATCCATAATATTTTATGAATAAATTATATACCTTTTGTTAACAATAGTTCAAATTTTAAATTCCTCATTTATCCAGTTAAATACAATTTATCTACTTAAGTCTAATACTTTATACTTCTTAAGGATGTATTCTCATTATTTCTTATGGCCTTTCTCATATCTCCAACCATGTATAAAGAACCACAAATTAATAATAAATCATCCTCATTAGTAAGAGAATATGCCTTATTATAGGCCTCTTTATAATCCTTAAATTTAAAAACTTCTTTTACATATTTTTTAACTTTAATATATAAATCTTCAATATCCTCTGCCCTATCACTATGAGGTTCAACTATAACTACCTTATCTACTCCTCTAGTTATTTCTTCTACCATTTCATCTACTTGTTTATCACCTAGAACCCCTAATATTAATGTTATATTTTTAAAATTAAAATATTTATCTATACTATTTCTCAAATTTCTTATTCCATCAATATTGTGAGCTCCATCTATAACAACTAAGGGATTTTCATTTAATACTTCCATTCTTCCAATCCATCTTACTTTTTTAAACCCTTCCTTAATAGCTTCATTACTTATGTTTACTCCATTATTTCTTAATTTAATTAAGGTTTTTAATGCCACTAAGAAATTCTTTACTTGATGATCTCCAAGTAAACCTAAATCTATTTTTAAAATTTCATCTTCTAGTGAAACTTCTATTTTCTGAATATGTTTTTCTTTATCTATAATTATATTTCTTATGTCTTCAGTATTAACAACCTCTAAATTACAACCTAATTCATTACATCTCTCTTTTATTACTTCTAAAGCCTTTTCTTCTTGTGGATAAGATATTACAGGTACACCACTCTTTATTATTCCACACTTTTCCTTTGCAATTTCCTCTATGGTATTTCCTAAAATATTCATATGATCTAGGCTTATTGAGGTAAGTACAACTACCTCAGGAAGGACCACATTAGTTGCATCTAATCTTCCCCCTAAACCAACTTCTAAAACAGCATAATCAACTTTCTTTTTAGAAAAATAATAAAACATTAAAGCAGTTATTATTTCAAACTGAGTTGGACTTTCATAGCCAAGCTCCATAACTTTATCTATAGCCTTTTTAACATCTCCCATAAGAACTGCTAAATCATCTTTATCTATATTCTCCCCATTAATCTGTATTCTCTCTTCAAATTCTTCTAAATAAGGAGAGGTATACATTCCAACCTTAAAGCCAGCTTCCTTTAAAACTGAACTTATCATAGCAGTAGTTGATCCCTTTCCATTTGTTCCCCCAATATGTATAAACTTAGTATCCTTATGAGGATTCCCTAAAAACTCCAAAACCTTTTCTATTCTATCTAATCCTAAATTCATTCCAAACCTTGATGCAGTAACAATATACTCCATAGCTTCATCATAATTCATCATTCCTATAGCCCTCCTTAAAATATATAAAGAAAGTGTATCACAAAGTGCTTAAATAATAAAACTTATAAATAGTATGAAGAGAATATCTGTGTAAGCTTTAGAATTTAAGCAATCATGGAGAGAACTTTGCGTTAAGAAGATTGAATGTCCGACGCGGAGCTAGTTTTCAATCTTTAGGAAAGTTCTCGGAATGACTGCTATAAATTCTTAGCGAAACACAGTAATTCTCGGAATATATTTATAAGTTTATTTAGCACTTTAGATACACTAAAGTTTTCTTGTTATATTATTGTAAAGCTTCTATTCTTTCTAGAACAGCCTCTAACATTTCTTTGTATTTAACACCTTTTGCTCTTTCTTCATTAACAACAGCCTCTGGTGCTTTGCTTACGAATCTTTCATTAGAAAGTTTCTTCTCAACTCTTAAGATTTCTCCTTCAAGTTTAGTTTTCTCTTTATTTAATCTTTCTAACTCTTTTTCTCTATCAACTAAGTCAAGTAATGGTAAGAATAATTCTCCACCCTTAACAACTACTGATACTAAGTTATTATCTAAGTTATCCTTATTATCTAAGAAAGTAACTTCTGATGCAGATGCAAGCTTTTCTAAGTAAGCTCCACCATTTATAAATGCATCTTTAGCCTCTTCTGAAGCGTAAGCCATAACCTTAGCTTTTCTTGAAGGTGGTACATTCATTTCAGCTCTTAAGTTTCTTAATGATCTTATAGCTTCCATTATGAATGTCATGTCCTTCTCAGCTTTTTCGTTATTTAAAGCTTCATCATATGTTGGCCAAGTAGCTATTGTAATTGACTCAGTTTCTGTGCTTAAGTGAGTATATATTTCCTCAGTTATGAAAGGCATTACTGGGTGTAATAATTTTAATCCTGTATTTAATACAGTGTAAAGTACGTTAAATACTACTCCCTTAGCTTTTTCATCATCACCATATAATACTGGTTTAACTAATTCTATATAGTAATCACAGAACTCTGTCCATAAGAAATCATGTACTTTTTGAAGAGCTATTCCTAACTCATATTTTTCCATGTTTTCTGTAACTTCTTTGATTAATGAGTTCATTCTTGATAATATCCACTTATCTGCTAAGCTATACTCTTTGCAGTCTTTATATTTATCCATAAGCTCTCTATCTAAGTTCATCATAACGAATCTTGAAGCATTCCAAATCTTATTAGCAAAGTTTCTTGCAGCTTCAACTCTTTCAGGAATGTATCTTATATCATTTCCTGGAGCATTTCCTGTTACTAACATGAATCTTAATGCATCAGCACCATATTCATCTATAACTTCTAATGGATCAACACCATTTCCTAAAGATTTACTCATTTTTCTTCCTTGAGCATCTCTTATGATACCGTGAATTAATACTGTATCAAATGGAGTTTCTCCCATGTTGTGGATACCTGAGAATATCATTCTAGCAACCCAGAAGAATATTATATCGTATCCTGTAACTAATGTTGATGTTGGATAGAAGAACTCTAAATCGTCAGTTCTATCAGGCCATCCTAAAGTTGAGAAAGGCCATAAAGCTGAACTAAACCAAGTATCTAGAACGTCTTTATCTTGTTCTATGTTCTCTGATCCACACTTACAGCACTTAGTTGGATCCTCTAATTCAACCATGATTTCTCCACAATCTTTACAGTAGAATACTGGTATTCTGTGTCCCCACCATAATTGTCTTGAAATACACCAATCTTGAATGTTTTCCATCCAGTTGAAGTAAGTCTTTTCAAATCTTTCAGGAACGAATTTAGTTCCTTTGTTTCTAACAACCTCTATAGCAGGATCTGCTAATGATTGCATTTTTACATACCATTGTTTTGATATGATTGGCTCTACAACTGTACCACATCTATCGTGAGTACCAACATTGTGAGTATGAGGTTTTATTTTAACTAATAATCCTAACTCTTCTAAGTCAGCAACCATTTGTTTTCTAGCCTCATATCTATCTAAGCCTTTATATTTTCCACCTAAGTGGTTTATTACACCGCTATCATCCATAACTCTTATTTGTGGTAAGTTATGTCTCTTACCAACTTCAAAGTCATTAGGATCATGAGCTGGAGTTATTTTAACTGCTCCTGTTCCAAATTCTACGTCAACATAGTCATCAGCGATTACAGGTATTTCTCTATCAGTTAAAGGTAACTTTAACATTTTACCTACTAAGTGAGCATATCTTTCATCACTTGGGTTAACTGCTACGGCACTATCTCCAAGTAAAGTTTCAGGTCTAGTTGTAGCTATTTCTAAGAATTCCTCTGAACCAACTACTTGGTATTTAATATGCCAGAAGTTTCCTTCTTTTTCTTCATACTCTATCTCAGCATCTGATAAAGCAGTTTGACATTTAGGACACCAGTTAGTTATTCTGTTTCCTTGGTATATTAAGCCTTCTTTATATAATTTAACGAATACATGTCTTACTGCCTTACTTAAGTTTTCATCCATTGTGAAAGCTTCTCTTGTAAAGTCAGCTGAGCATCCCATTTTCTTAAGTTGCTCTCTTATTCTTTCTCTATATTCATCTGTCCATTCCCAAACTTTTTCTAAGAAAGCTTCTCTTCCCATTTCTTTCTTATAAAGACCTTCTTTTAAAAGTTCATTTTCAACTTTAACCTCAGTTGCTATACTAGCATGGTCTTGTCCTGGTAACCATAAAGTGCAATATCCTTGCATTCTCTTAAATCTTATAAGCATATCTTGAAGTGTGTTATCAAGTGCATGACCTAAGTGTAATTTACCAGTTATATTTGGTGGTGGCATTATTATAGTGTAAGGTTTTTTACTCTTATCTATTACAGGAGTAAAATACTTCTTTTCTTGCCAATTGCTATAAAGTCTTTCTTCAAACTCTTTAGGATTATACGTTGTAGAAATATTCTTATTATCCATTAGACTAACCTCCTTAAAACTTAAACACAATTTTATGTATTTATATAAAACATTCCAAAAACTATCTTGAAATGCCTTTTAACAATTATTTTTTATTTATGGTGTATTTTAAATGAATATTTATTTAGCTAGCCCTTTATATTTGTATTAGGGTTCTCTCTAAAAACAAAGACTGATTTAAAACATTCTTTATTTAAAAGTAATTTTAGGCAATAAAAAAAGCCCTCATCCATAAAAGGACGAAAACTCGCGGTACCACCTTTTTTCCCTCACAAAAGGGCTCTCTAAAATTAACGACTGAAATTGCCGTCTTTGATTACTTTAATAATTTCACCAAAGAAACTCAAAAGCTACCTTCAAGATATCAAACTTAGAAATCTTACACCCAAGGATTTCCTCTCTTAAAGTTCTTCCTATCTTTACTCCTCTTTATCACTGTTTGTATCATCATTTAAATTATAGATATATCTTATACCATTATTTTAACCTATGTCAAGTAACTCTAATCAAATATGATATAAATTTATAATATTTTTTAGTCTTTAAATATGATTCTATAATTTATGAATTAATCAAATTATAGAATATTCTCAACCTATGAATATAATCCCAAAATAAGTTAATAATTAAAATAGATATTATTTAGGAGGTCAAAAATGAGTAACTTTTCTAAAGGTAATGAATTATACAATACTAGAAATTATTCTGATGCTATAAATTACTATAAAAAGGCTTTAGATAACGATGAGTGTAAATGCCACAGTTACTATAATGCTGGCGTTTGCTACATAAAACTAAAGCAATATGAAAAAGCTATTGAAATGATAACTAAAGCTTTAGAGCTATACCAAGACTCAAAATATTTTTTCAACTTAGCCTATTGTTATTCAATGATAAATAATAATTCTAAGGCTTTGAGATATTTTAACTTAGCTTGGGCATTAGATAATGCAGATATTGATTGTGAAAAAGCTATAAGTTTAATTTTATCAAAAATCTCAAAATAAATCATAATAAATATAGCCTACTTAACTCTCAATACCTATTCTAATTTATAATTAAAATTACATAAGCAAAATTTCATTAAAAGAAATATAGAAAAATCTAATTCTCCCTAAAACCAAAATAAAACTTACAAATAGTATTAGAAGAAATTTTATTTTCTCCAAAATATATTTGTAAGTTTTATTGTATTTCATATGAATTATTATATTACCATTCTCCAACTATTTTTCCATCTCTGTGTGATTCACTATTTTTCTTACTATCAAAATAGTTTCCAGCTTTACCAAAGGTAGGATCAACAGTTATCCATTGATTTTTTTCTGGTAAATAAACCTCATTCCAAGAATGTGGTCCCCATTCCTTTCCATTGAATCCTTCTCCAGTTACAATTCTAACTTTAAGCCCCGCTTCTCTTGCCATAGCAACATAAAGACAGGAATAATCAAAGCATATTCCTTTTCTAGTTTCAAAGGCTTCAATAGCTCCAGACTTATACTCAGAAGTTTTCTCACTTATATTTTCAGCTTTATTATCATCATAATTAATATTTTCACTTATCCAAGTATATATTCTTTTAGCTTTTTCTCTACTACTTTTTGCATTTTTAGTAAGTTCCTTAGCTTTTTTATTAATAGCTTCATTTGATTTTATACCTTGTTCTAAAGTTACACCATTATAAAGATTTATAACATTTCTATTACTTTCAACCACTTTTTCACTATTTGTCTCTTTATTGCTTTCAACTGCAGAATCTATGTTTTTACTAATAACATCTTTATATTCATCATGAAAAGCTTCATATTCTTTATTTAAAGCAGCATAGTACTTATTACTATTTATAACCTCATAAGCCTTTGAAGCTAAAGTCATTCCTTCCATTTTCTCTCCTAAGAAACCATTGCTTCCTAGAATAACTATGACTAAAGCAATTACTGCCATATAAAAAAGAGACTTTGGTATATTTATTATTAAAGCCGCAACTTTACCAAATCCCTTTCCCCTTCTAGACTCTGCTTTCTTTAACCATCTAAGTATTGGATTTATAATAATAAAACTAAATATTTTAAGTATAACTTTTACTATAAAATAAATTACAAGGGTAAGAGCTAATACTATGAATATTATTATAACCTGTGGTGAAATATTAAAGTTAGATATAATGTTATTGAATTCAACAACTACAATTGAAAACATCCTCTCTATTATATCTATCTTTTTTATAGCTATAAAACTTAAGTATAAAGCAAGAAAAAAGGATATATATCCTCCTAATTCCTCTATACTATTCTTTATTCTAATAATATTAAACTTTCTTTTGTAAGCAACTACTAATGGTAGTATAAAAGAACAAACTATAATTATATCTACTAAGTTAAAATTCATTTTATCTACTCCATATATTCATTATTTGTTAATCTTCTAACTATGCTATTACAGCAGTCATAATCATATCCTTTAGATAAAAGAAATCTAAATAATTTTTGAGATAATTTATATTTATCACTTTCTTTTTTCTTTAGTATATTATATTTCTTTTCTGCTAACTTAAAAGCAGTATCATTTTCATCCTCAGTATCAATATTAGATAATTTATCTAAAAGTATATCTTCACTAACTCCCTTTCTTATAAGAGCATATTTTATTTTATTTCTTCCCTGACTTCTAAGCCTATCCTTTATATACATCTCTGCATATTTTTCATCATTTAAAAGATTATACTCCTTTAAAAATTCTATGGCTCTTTTAATTGTATCCTCTTCAAAACCTTTTTCAGTAAGTTTATCTCTTAATTCCTTTTCTGTTTTATAGGTTTTCTCAACTGTTCTTAGTGCAGAATTTTTACATTTTATAAATTCATCTTCTTTTACAATTTCCTTGATTGCCTCAACATCTATTACAGAATCCTTTTGTATTCCTTGTTTATATATAAGTTCAGCGTCACAAGCAAAGGTAAAGGCTTCATCCACATAAACATTTACTCTATTTACATTTCTCTTTTGAACTTCTATACTTGTTATTTTTCCCATTTTATCTACTCCATTGGTTTTAATATGTGTATAGTAGGCTTATTCAAATATTTATTACAAACCCTATAGATATCTTCTCCAGTTAAAGTTTCTAGTTCTTCCATGCTATTTATAAACTCAGTTATATCTTTTCCAGCTAAGCTTTGAACTAATACATAACTGCATAAACTGCTACAATCTTCTAAAGTAGAAACTACTCCTGTCTTATGAGTCTTTTTCATCATACAAAGCATATCTTCATCAAAGTTTATATCTTTATTTTTTATGTCTAATATAGCTTTGTCTATTACTTCTATTACCTCATCTATGGATTCTTCTCTAACTGAGGTAAAAATATTCATTGTATTTACATTTTCGTCTAAATCCATTTGACTATATACATCATAAGCTAATCCACGTTCTTCTCTAAGCTCTCTAAATAATATTGAGTTTGAACTTTCAGCTAGTTTATAACTTAATATCTTTAATGGAAGTTTATCTTTTTCACAAACCTCTTTAAATGCATAAAGATAAGTAACAGTTCCTTGCTCTATTTGAGATTTGTAAGTTGTTTTTACTATGTCTTTATTTTCTTCTTTTATTATTTTAGCCTTTTTATGAGATTTTCCTTCCCACTTTCCAAATAAGTCTGTTATTATTTTTTGCATTTGTTCATGACTAAAGGCACTTACAGTTACAATAACACAATTATCAGGAGTATAATATTTTTTATAAAAATCATAAACCTGCTTTCTTTTAAAGCCCTTAACATGTTCTTCAGTTCCTGCAATAGAATTTCTAAGTGCTGATTTATCAAAGGCATATTCATGAGTTCTGCTAATACTTAAATCTTCAATATCATCCTTATCACTTTTTATCTCTGATAAAACAACGCCCTTTTCCTTTTTCATCTCTTTTTCATCAAAGGAAGAATTTAAAACCATATCACTTAAAAGTTCTATTCCCTTTTCAAATTCTTCATCTAGACAAGTAATGCTATATACTGTTGAAATATAATCTGTATATGCATTATAATCTCCACCTAAAAATTCTAATTCTCTATTTAATTGTTCATTACTTCTATTCTTTGTTCCTTTAAAAAGCATGTGCTCTACAAAATGGCTCATGCCTAATTCTTTTTCGTCTTCATATAAAGATCCTATATTAACACCAATATTTATAGATGCTAACCTTGTATCTTTTTTTATTGTTATAACTTTTAGCCCATTGGGTAAAATTATGGTATTTTCATCAAATGTCCATCTTTTCATTAAAAACTCCCCTAAAATTATTTATATAAACCTTAGTTTTCATTGTATAATATTAAGTAAGTTAAAACAATATTTTTTAAAGGTTGGTGGTTATATGAATAAAACGGTACTTATTGTAGAAGATGAAATACGTATAAGATTTCTTGTAAGAGATTACTTCAAGAAAGAGGGATTTAATGTGTTAGAAGCTTCTGATGGTGAGGAAGCTCTTAGGATATTTTCTGAAAATATAGTTGATTTAGCAATATTAGATATAATGATGCCAAAATTAGATGGACTTGCTGTTTGTAGAAATATAAGGGAAGTTTCAAATACTCCTATAATATTATTAACAGCTAAAAGCCAAGAGGAAGATAAACTTTTAGGTTATGAGCTTGGAGCTGATGATTATATGACTAAACCCTTTAGCCCTAAGGTTTTATTAGCAAAAGCTAAAGCATTATTAAGAAGAACAGGTACATTAAATGATAAAAACATTTTAGATTTTAATGGATTAACAATAAATAAACTATCTCATGAAGTAAAACTAAATGGAGAAGAACTATTACTATCTCCTAAGGAATATGATTTACTTATTTACCTTTCTTCAAATGAAGGAATAGCTTTATCAAGGGATAGAATTCTAGATAATGTTTGGGGCTATGATTATTTTGGAGATATAAGAACAGTTGATACGAACATAAAAAGACTTAGAGAGAAATTACTAGATAAAGCTAATTATATAGCTACTGTTAGGGGAAGTGGCTATAAGTTTGAGGTGAAATAGTGAAAAAAAGTATTTCAAAAAGATTATTTATAATAACTTTTGGTATAATAATATTCTTAACCTTGTTTACAATGATATTCCAAATTACATTTTTCCAAGAATTTTATTATAAAAGAAAAAGTAATGATTTAAGCAATGCAGTTTTAAAGTTTAGAGCTCTATATTCTTATGACATAAAAAATACAGACTCTTTATATAGGGCTTTAAGCCTTTTTGAACTTGAAAACAACGCTAAAATAGGAATTTATTCCATAGATAGTACACCAAAATATGTTCCTGATCCAGCTAATAAAAACTCAGAGGCTGTAGATTTATTAAACGATATTTTTAATGAGTTATATAGTGACCAGGATTTTGCAAAAACCTTATTAAATTCAAATTCTGGAGTAACTACAGAATTTAAAAGCAGAAAATACTCAACAAAATATATTGTTTATATGGTGCCATTTTCTCTTAATTCTAAGAACGATTCTATTATTATAGCCATAACATCATTCCAAGCAATTGAAGAAGCAAGCGCCTTAATAAAGGATTTTTATAAATACATAATTCTTATAGTCATAGTGATTGGATTAATTTTATCCTATGTATTTTCAAACTTAATTTCTAAACCTCTAGTGAAATTAAATAAATCTGCAAAGAAAATGAGTGCTATGGACTTCTCTGAAAAGTGTGATATAGAACGTGAAGATGAAATAGGAAATCTAGCTAAAACTTTAAACTTTTTGTCTAAAAATCTATCTAATGCCTTAGATGATTTAAAAATAAAAAATAAAAAGTTAGAAGAAGATATAGAAAAAGAAAGAGAACTAGAAAAACTTAGAAAAGATTTTATTGCTGGAGCATCCCATGAACTTAAAACTCCTATTGGTATAATATCTGGATATGCTGAAGGAATAAAAGACGGTATAGTGGATCATAAGGATCAAGGAGTTTACTTAGATATAATAATTGATGAAGCAGAAAAAATGAACAAATTAGTTATGGATATGCTTGAACTTTCAAAGCTTGAAGCTGGAAAAATTGATTTACATATAATAGATTTTTCCCTTACTGAACTTACTGAGGAAGTTTTAGTAAAGAATTCTGTTGACATAAATAAAAATAATTTAACTGTAGTAAAAAATTATTCTCCTACTGAAGATTTATATGTTCAAGGAGATGACTTTAAAATAGAACAGGTACTAACTAATTTTGTTACCAATGCTATAAAATATTCTGAACCTAACAACCAAATAATAATAGATATAAAACCAGTTGAGGAAGATAAAATATACTTCTCAATTGAAAATACCGGTGCCCATATTCCTGATTCAGATATAAATAAGATTTGGACTCAATTTTATAGAGGAGATACCTCAAGAAATAGAGGCTCTAGAAGTACGGGACTGGGACTATCCATAGTTAAAAATCTACTTCAAGCTCACGAAAGTGAATTCGGAGTTATGAATACAGAAAACGGAGTTAAATTCTACTTTACCCTAAAAAAATCTAAAGAAATAGATGAAGTAGAAGAAATCTAAAGGTCATGTATCAAAGTAACTTTTAATAAAGCTTACAAACATATTCCGAGAATTACTAGATTTCGCTAAGAATTTATAATTATTACTCCGAAGATATCACTAAAGCTTAGAAACTTGCTTCGCTTCAAACAGTCTAAGCTTTTTAACGTGATATCTTCTACATAATAATTTAAATTCTAAAGCTCATCTAGATATTCTCTTCATATTGTTTGTAAGCTTTATTATATTTTTATACAGAATCTTTTAGTTTTTTTAAAGCATTCCACCATCTACAGTTAATATTTGTCCTGTTAGGTATGAAGAATCCTCTGAAGCTAAAAATTTTGCCACTCTTCCAATCTCTTCAACCTCTCCAAATCTATTCATAGGAATTTCTTCCTCTAGCCCCTCTTTTTCTTCCTTACTAAGCCATGAATTCATCTCTGTATTTATTACACCTGGAGCTATACAATTTACTCTTATTCCCCAAGGAGCTATTTCTTTTGCTAAGGCCTTAGTAAATAAATTCATTCCTCCCTTAGTAGTTGAATATAAAACTTCGCAGGAAGCCCCAACATTCCCCCATATGGATGATATATTTATAATTGATGAATTACTTCCTTCTCTTAATAAGTCCATAGAATCCCTTGTAAGCTTCATAGCACCTATTAAGTTAACATTCATAATAGAATCTATCTCTTCATCACTAGCATCCATAAATAATCCTATTTTTGAAATTCCAGCATTATTTACTAATACATCAAGTTTTCCAAATTTATTTTTAATAGAACTTATTATATGATTTCTCTCATCCTTATTTGCTACATTTCCACCTAAAATTTCTCCTGAACCACCTAGTTCTTTAATCATATTTAAGGTTTCATTAGCCCCTTCTAAATCACTATTATATCCAACTAAAACAAAAGCTCCAGCCTTTCCAAATTCCCTTGCTATTCCTCTTCCAATTCCCTTTGAAGCTCCTGTTATATATACTATCTTGCCTAATAATTTTTTCTCCATTAATCCTTCATCCTTTTCTGCACAATATTAAAATTCTTAAAAGTTGTATCAAAATAACTTATTAAAACTTATTTTCATAAACCATTATATAACTAAGTTATAAGACTATCTTAAAACATCTCTTATTATTCTCTTTGCATTCTTATAATATATTTTCTCTATTTCATCCTCTTTAAAACCTTCCCTTTCCAAGGTATTTAATAATAAGCTCATCTTACTTGAATCTTTAATTTCAACCTCATTTTCTATACCATCAAAATCAGATCCTAAGGAAATAACATCTATTCCCCCAATATTTCTTATGTGTTTTATATGTCTAACCATATTTCTTATGGAAGCTAAATTTAAATCCTCTTCCCACTCTTCTTTTAAGAAAGCATTGCAAAAATTTATTCCTGTTACCCCACCATTATTAGCTAGCTCTTTAATCATATGGTCAGTTAAATTTCTGCTATGATTAGTCTTTGTTCTACTATTAGAATGAGATGCTATAATTGGACTCTTTGAATATTTTATTACATCATAGAATCCTCCATCAGAAAGATGAGAAACATCTATTAACATTCCTAGACTATTCATTTCTTCCACAACTTCTATACCTTTTTTAGTAAGACCCTTATCCTTATATTTAAACTCATAATTTGGATATCCTAAGTCATTTATATAGTTCCAAGTTAAGGTTATTAAAGAAACTCCCTCTTCTTTAAACTCCCTTAACTTTTCAATGTCACCCTTAATAGCATCTCCCTCTTCAATAGTTATAAAGGCTCCTATTTTATCCTCTTTTTCTGCCCTTTCTAAATCACTTATATTTCTGCATAAGACTATATCTCTTGAATTCTCATTTATTTCTCTTTTAAAATTCTGTAGCATTTCTTTGCAATAAGAATAAGTATCAGAATTACATTCTTTATTTATAAACAAAGCGAAAAATTGAGCTAAAGCTTCCCCTTCTCTTAATTTATTTATATCAACTTTTAAATCATTTTTAAAAAGCTTTTTATTTTCTTGAAGCATACGTGATGCTGTATCACAATGAAAATCTATAAATCTCATAAAAATCTTCATAGGTAAATTCCTATGAAAGTTCACCTCTTTCAACTACTAATATGAATATTTTCACAATATAAACTATATCAAAAAATTTTCTCTTTTTAAATTATTCTCTTGTAATACTATTATTATTAAAAAATTAAAGCCATGTTACAAATTTAAATTGCAACATGACTTTAATTCTTTATTCAGTATTTCTTAAAGAGAATACTAAATTCACCAAAGGGAAATTAGTACTACCTTAAAAACTATTTTTTAATTATTAATATAAAGGATACTTAGCACATAAAGCTTTAACTCTTGCTTTTAATGGCTCTAAATCTCCATCTTTTTCTTTAATAGCATCATTTATTATAGAAGCTATTTCTTTCATTTCTTCTTCTTTAAATCCTCTAGTTGTTATAGCAGGAGTTCCTATTCTAACACCACTAGTAACAAATGGACTTCTTGTTTCATTTGGTACAGTATTTTTGTTTAAAGTTATTCCTATGCTATCTAAAAGAATTTCTGCATCTTTACCAGTTATATCTTTATTAGTTAAATCAACAAGTATTAAATGGTTATCAGTTCCATTTGAAACTAATTTAAATCCATAAGATTCTAAAGCTTCTGCTAAAACATGTGCATTTTTAACAACTTGCTCCATATATGTTTTAAAACTTGGTTCTAATGCTTCTTTAAAACAAACAGCCTTTGCAGCTATTATATGCATTAAAGGACCACCTTGTATTCCTGGGAAGATATTCTTATCTAATGCTTTTGCAAATTTTTCTTTACAAAGTATTAATCCACCTCTTGGTCCTCTTAAAGTTTTATGAGTTGTTGATGTAACAAAATCAGCATAAGGAACTGGTGATGGATGTAAGCCTGTAGCTACAAGCCCTGCAATGTGAGCTATATCAACCATTAAGTATGCTCCTACCTCATCTGCTATCTCTCTTAAAGTTTTAAAATCTATAATTCTTGAATATGCACTAGCTCCTGCAACTATTAATTTAGGTTTATGTTTAAGAGCTAATTCTCTTACAGTTTCATAATTTATTGTTTCTGTCTCTTTATCTACACCATATGACACGAAATTAAATAATCTACCTGAAAAGTTAACTGGTGAACCATGAGTTAAATGTCCTCCATGGCTTAAATCCATTCCTAATACAGTATCACCTGGCTCTAATATTGAAAAATAAACAGCCATATTAGCTTGTGATCCTGAATGTGGTTGTACATTAGCATGCTCAGCCCCAAATAATTTTTTTACTCTTTCTCTTGCTAAATCTTCAACCTCATCTACTACGTGACATCCACCATAGTATCTTTTTGAAGGGTAACCCTCAGCATATTTATTTGTTAAATATGATCCCATAGCTTCCATAACAGCTTTGCTAACAAAGTTTTCTGAAGCTATAAGCTCTATACTATTTTCTTGTCTTTCCTTTTCCTTTTGAACAAGATGTGCAATTTGCTCATCTTCTCTTTCTAAGTTGTCAAAATTCATTTTCTTCACCCCAAACGTAAAATGTATATTACTTATTATAAATTTATTAATTATTTTTAGCAACAAAAAATAATTTGTTTATATTTTGATTAAACTAATATGAGTTTGTATAGCTTATTTTAACTTTTCATATGTTATAATTACTATATTGGTTATAAATTTACATAGGGGAGAATAATATGGATTTTGACAAAGTATTACATATTGCAACTTTTGCAGGTAGAATAATACTAGAAAGCGGTGGAGAAACTTACAGAGTTGAGGAAACTATTTGTAGAATCTGTGCAGCTTACGGTATTAGATATGCTGAAAGTTTTGTTACCCCAACTGGAATTATGGTTTCTGTTTACGATGAGAATAATTATACAACTACTTTAGTAAAAAGAGTTACTAATAGAACTGTTGATTTGCAGAAAATCCACTTGGTTAATGAACTTTCAAGAAAACTTTATACGGAAAAATATTCTCTTGATGAGGTTTTAGAAAAATTAATAGATATAAATGAAAACTGTCCTAAATACGATTTCAGAACAAATCTAGTATTTTCAGCCATAGCAGCTGCTGGATTCACCACTATATTAGGAGGTAATATAGAAGACTGCGTAGTATCATTTTTTGTTGGAATGTTTGTAAAACTAGCTACCTTTAAGGCTGGGGAATTAGGAATAAACGCCTTTTTTATAAATACTTTAGGTGGAGCAATCGCTGCTCTCTTATCCTTAATAGCCTATAGCTTAGGAGTTGGAAGTAATTTAGACACAATGATAATAGGTAGTATAATGCTATTAGTTCCTGGTTTATCTATTACAAATGCTATTAGAGATACAATAGCTGGTGATTTAATATCAGGCCTTATAAGGGCAGCTGAGGCCTTCTTAGTAGCTATCTCTATAGCTGTTGGAACTGGTATGGTTATGAGTATTTGGATTTACTTTGGAGGTGGTATATAAGTGGTTTTAATTAAAGAAGTTCTAGCTACCTTCATAGCTACTATAGCTTTTGGAGTATTATTTAATATTCACGGAAAGAATTTATTCTTTGCCGGAATAGGTGGAGCCTTAGGGTGGCTAGTTTATAAAATAGGATTATATTTTGGACTAAGTGTCATATTATCAATGTTCTTTTCAGCAATTGCCTTTAGTGCTTATTCTGAAATATATGCAAGAATTTTAAAAACTCCAGTAACCACAATAGTTGTTTGTGCCTTAATCCCCTTAGTTCCTGGAGGGGGCATGTATAATACTATGTACGAAGCTATAAAGGGAGATGCTATGTCAACTTGGAATCAAGCCATAATGACAATTTCATCTTCAGGCGCATTAGCCTTAGGAGTTTTATTTGTATCTACAATCACTCGTTTAATAAACAATAGAAAAAAACAATATACTCATGGATCATTAAATCCTAAAAACATATTATTATTTAAAAAATTAAAAAACAAAAGCAATATAGATTTTCATACAAAAAAATAGACCACAAAGGTGGTCTATTATTTTACAAAACTATTTAATGTTTTTATTAATTGTTCTAATCCTGCTAATTCCTCTTTATCCTCTTCTCCTATACCCATACAATTTCTAGCATAGTTTTCTATAAGAAGTACCCCAACTTTGTTTATAGCAGCTCTTATGGCAGATATTTGAGTTAATACATCCCTACAACAAACATCCTTCTCTACCATTCCTTGAATTCCTTTTACTTGCCCCTCTATTTTTCTTAATCTTACAAGTATATCTTTTCTTAAAGCTTCATTATCATTCAAAATTTACACCTCATACCATTATTGTAATCTAATATATAATATTTTTAATTTATATTATTATTTCATATTAATTACTTAATATACCTTAATTCCTAATTGAAAGTCAATAAAAATAGCAATCTATAATTAAGATTTACTTTTTAAATGGTAAAGTAATAAAAACTCTTAACTTATAAAGTGTAAGCCTTTTTACTCATTTTCCATATAAATTGACTAAAATTAGCGTGAGTAAAAACCCACGCTAATTAAGTTTACTTTAGTATCTCAATTTAGATTGCTCAAAAATTATTCTGCCGTATCTTCTTTCTTTATTGTTTCAATTCCTAATTCTTTTAATTGTTCTTCATCTACTATATTAGGTGCTTCAGTTAAATAACAGAATGCATTTTGGTTTTTAGGGAATGTTATAACGTCCTTGATATTTTCAGTTCCTGCTAAGAACATTATCATTCTATCTAAACCGAAAGCTAATCCGCCGTGTGGTGGTGGTCCAAATTTAAATGCTTCTAATAAGAATCCAAATCTTTCCCAAGCTGATTCTTGAGTAAATCCTAATACTTCAAACATTTTTTCTTGAAGCTTAGTATCATGTATTCTTATAGATCCTCCACCTAACTCTTCTCCATTTAATACTAAGTCATAAGCCTTAGCTCTAACTCTTCCTGGATCAGTATCTAAGTACTTTATATCCTCATCCATTGGCATTGTAAATGGATGGTGAGCTGCAAAGTATCTTCCTTCTTCTTCATCGTACTCAAGAAGATCAAACTCTGTTATCCATGTGAAGTTAAACTCACTCTTATCTTTAACTAAATCAAATTTTCTTGAAAGCTCTAATCTTAATTCTCCTAAAGCTTTTAAAACTACTGAGTTTTTATCAGCAACTATAAGAATTAAATCTCCTGTTTTAGCTCCCATAGTTTCAATTATTTTGTTTAGCTCCTCTTCACTAAAGAATTTAGCTATTGGTGATTTAACACCTTCTTCTTTTAATTGAATCCATGCTAATCCTTTAGCTTTGAAAGTTTTAACGAACTCTCCTAATCTATCAATGTCTTTTCTTCCCATAGAAGCTCCGCCTTCTAAGCATAAACCTCTAACAGAACCGCCATTAGCTACAGCGTCTGTGAATACTTTAAATCCACATTCTTTAACAACATCGCTTAAGTTTGTAATTTCCATTCCAAATCTTAAGTCTGGTTTATCTGAACCGTATTTTTCCATAGCATCTTTAAATGTCATTCTCTTTATTGGAGTTTTTACATCTACTCCTAAAACTTCTTTAAATACATGCTTTATTAAACCTTCATTTAAAGCCATAACGTCGTCTTGCTCAACAAATGACATTTCTAAGTCAACTTGAGTAAACTCTGGTTGTCTATTAGCTCTTAAGTCCTCATCTCTGAAACACTTAACTATTTGGAAGTATCTATCAAAACCTGATACCATTAATAATTGTTTAAATAATTGTGGTGATTGAGGTAATGCATAGAACATTCCTGGATAGTTTCTTGATGGAACAAGATAGTCTCTAGCTCCTTCTGGAGTTGACTTTGTAAGTATTGGTGTCTCCATTTCTAAGAAACCATTTTGATCTAAATAATCTCTTATTGCTTTAGTTGTCTTATGTCTTATTTTGAAGATATTTTGCATATCTGGTCTTCTTAAATCTAAGTATCTATACTTTAATCTAATACTTTCAGCAGCATCTAAATCTTCTTTTATATATATTGGAGGAGTATCTGATTCAGATAAAATCTTTAATTCCTCAGCTTTTAACTCAACCATACCTGTTGGCATGTTTGGATTTACTGATTCTCTCTTAACTATTTCACCTGTTACAGCAATACAATATTCAGGTCTTATTGATTTTGCTTTTTCTAGGATTTCTTCTCCTAAATCATCATTAAATACAACCTGTAAAATTCCTTCTCTATCTCTTAAGTCTATAAATTGAAGACCTCCAAGATTTCTATTTCTTTGAACCCAACCCATTACGGTTACTTTTTGTCCAATATGGCTTTCTCTAGCGTCGCCACACATTATGTTACGCTTTAATCCATTTAAAGCTTCACCCATTTTAATTCTCCTCCTGTCTACTACTTAACTATATTTACTATTTCATTTATATCTAAGCTGACTTCGAATTGTTCTCCATCGCTCATTCTCTTAATTTTAATTTTGTTTTCTTCTATTTCAGAGTCACCTATAACAAAAGTATATTTAGCTCCTATTTTATTAGCATATTTCATTTGAGCCTTAACACTCTTTCCTAAGTGATCTATTTCAGCCTTTATGCCAGCTTTTCTAAGATTAAATGCTAATTTCATAGCTTCAAGCTTAGCATTGTCTCCCATTGAGCCAATATAAACTTCGCATCTAACAGGTTCAGGAATTTCTATTCCTTCCTCATCTAATATTAAAAGAAGTCTTTCTAAACCTAATCCAAATCCCATAGCTGGAGTTTTAGGACCGTCTACTTCTTCTACTAAGTAGTCATATCTTCCTCCACCACAAACTGTTAATCCATCTTTTATAACTTCAAAAACAGTTTTACTATAGTAATCTAATCCTCTTACTATTTGTGGATCTATGTTATACTCTATTCCCATAACATCTAAGTAAGCTTTTAACTTGCTAAAGTGATCACTACACTCTTCGCAGATGTAATCTAGTATTGAAGGAGCTTCCTTAACTATTTCCTTACATCTCTTTTCTTTACAGTCTATGATTCTCATAGGATTCTTTTCAAATCTTGTTTTACAAGTTTCACAAAGATTATCATAGTTCTCTTTTAAGTATTGTTTTAAAGCTTCATTGAATTTTGCTCTACATTTTGGACATCCTAAACTGTTTATATTTAAGCTTAATCCTTTTATTCCAAAATCCTCTGTTAATGCTCTCATAACTAAAGATAAGATTTCTGCATCAATAGAAGCTTCTTGTGAACCAAAAACTTCTATTCCATATTGATGGAATTCTCTTAATCTTCCTTTTTGCATTTTTTCATATCTAAAGCATGGAGTAAAATAGAACATTTTTGTTGGCTGAGCATCAGCATATAAACTATTTTCAATAAATGCTCTAACAGCTGGAGCTGTCCCCTCTGGTTTAAGAGTTATACTTCTTCCACCTTTATCTTCAAAAGTATACATTTCCTTTTGAACCACGTCAGTAGTTTCTCCAACTCCTCTTTTGAAAAGTTCAGTTGCCTCAAACATAGGAGTTCTGATCTCTCTAATTCCATATTCAGCTGATATTTTTCTTAACTTTTCTTCTATATAATGCCATTTATAAGCGTCATTAGGTAACATATCCTTTGTACCCTTTTGAGCTTGTATCGCCATAAACAACTCCTCCTACATAATATTAAATTTTTTATTTATATAAAGTATCAAGTAATTCTATCTTACCTTCAACCATTTCCTCTATTCTTTTTACATATTCCTTTACATCTTTAACATTTGCAAATCTTTCTATACGATTTTTATCTTCTTCTAAAAATACTACCTTAGAAACTGCATCTGCTCCTAATGCAATTATAGTCTGCTTATCTTCAATCATTTGAATATTGTAGATACATTCCTTGTTATCTTTTGAATATCCCACATTCTCCATGTTACCAACCATATTTTTTTGTCTATACATATAATATGGATGCATATTTAGTTCTCTACCTAAAACTTTACTCATTTCATACATCTTATTAAGATTTTTTTGCTCTGCAATAGTTATAGTGTTATGTAAAACTAAATTTTCATGAAGTCTTGATGCTCTTTTAATAGACATCCCATGAATAGTTAAACTATCTGGATTAAGATCCTTTATCATAGAGCATGTTTTAGAAACTTCTGAAATATCTTCATTTGGAAGACCTATTATAATATCCATATTTATGTTATCAAAGTCTAAGCTTCTTGCCAAATTGAATTTATCCACTACATCCTCTGTTAAATGCCCTCTACCTATTGATTTCAAGGTTTTATCGTTCATACTTTGAGGATTTATAGATATTCTAGATACTTCATATCTCTTCATAGTTTTTAATTTTTCTTCAGTTATAGAATCAGGTCTTCCACATTCAACAGTGAACTCCTTTATTCCTTTATTATTAACGAAACTATCATATATATGTTTCATTAATACTTCAAAATGTTCATTATTTACTGAGGTTGGAGTACCTCCACCAAAATAAACAGTTTCTATCTTTAAGCCTTTCTTTGATACATAATCACTTATAGCTGAAATTTCTTTACTTAAAGCTTCTAAATAAGGCTCAATATCTTTCTTACATCCAGCTATAGGATTTGCTGCAAAGGAACAATAAAGGCATCTTGTAGGGCAAAAAGGCATACCAACATATATACTTATGTTTTTTTCCTCTTTATTTACAAAACTTTCTTCTCTTTCTGCAACTTCTATGCAAAGTTTAGCTTTTTCTTCCCTAGCCATATAATTATCTTCAAAATATTTTATTATCTCTTCCTCAGATTTTCCTTCTCTTATTAGAGATAAGGCTATTTTACTTGGTCTTATTCCAACTAATGTTCCCCAAGGATATTCATCCTTAAGAGTTTCAGATAAAAATTTGAATATTCCCTTTTTAAGTTCTGTTTTAAATCCGTATCCTTCTTTGAACTCATAAGAAAAACTATTGTCTCCCTCTGAAATCTTAACCATATTTTCAGATATAAAGACATCGTAGTCTCTCTCTTCATCTTTATTTACAAACTTTAATTCCTTAAAAGTATAGAATATATTAAACATTTGATAAACGTCATATCTATACTTTAAGTCATTAAGATATATTTTAATATACATAAAAATCTCCTGCTAAAAATGGGTTTCTTTGTCTTTCGTGTTTAATAGTTGAACTTGGTCCATGTCCTGGATATACTGCTATGTCATCACCTAATGGAACCAGTTTATCATTTATACTCTTAAGAAGAGTGGAATGATTACCCCCTTCAAAATCACTTCTTCCAATTGATTCTCTAAATAGAGTATCTCCTGTAAAAAGACAATTATCTATTAAGAAGCATAATCCTCCTGGAGTATGTCCTGGTGTCTCTAGACATTTTATTTCATAATTATCTGAGAACTTAAGAGTATCTCCATCTTTTAAATATCCATCTGCCTTTGGAAGTTTTCCAAAAACATCAACATTTCTTTCTATCATATCTTCATCTTTTTTATCTATATAAAAAGGTATTTTATATTTTTCTGCAAGTTTTTGCACAGCTCCCACATGATCAAAATGTCCATGAGTTAATAATATCATTTTTGGTTTTGCATCTAAAGATTCTATTACACTTTCAATTCTTGATGCTTCTTCACCTGGATCTACTATTATACAATCCTTAGTTTCTTCATCTATAACAACATAACAATTAGCTTGATACATTCCTACTGGAATTGTTTTTATTAACATATCAATCCCTCCTAAAAAATGAAGTTTAATTTATATTTTTAACCGAATTTATAGGAGTCTAACTTATTAAGCTAAACTCCTATAAAAAATCTCAATGTTTAACTTTTCTAAAAGCCTATATTTATTATAATGCTTTATTGGCAAAATAGTAATATTTGTTTAGAAATTCTTTTTGCTATCTAAAATTAAAGTTACAGGCCCATCATTTTCTATGTCAACTACCATATGGGCACCAAAGACTCCAGTTTCAACTTTTATGCCCTCTTCTCTACACATGCTTACAAACTCATCAAAAAGTTTCTTAGCTTCATCCCCTCCAAGAGCATTCATGAAATTTGGTCTTCTTCCCTTTCTACAGTCTCCATAAAGGGTAAATTGTGATATAAGAAGTAGTTCTCCACAAACATCCTTTAAAGATAAATTCATTTTATCTTCTTCATCTTCAAAAACTCTTAAGTTTAAAACTTTATCTTTCATATATTTTAAGTCTTCAATAGTATCCTCTTTACCAATTCCAACTAATACATTAAAGCCTTTATTTATACTTCCAACTATCTCATTATCCACTTTAACAGAGGATTTATTTACTCTTTGAACTACAACTCTCACGGTTATGCCCCCTTTTATTTATTTACTCTATAAACGTCTAATATTCCTTGTAGTCTTCTTATTTTCTTCATTAATTCTTTTAATTGTTCTATATTATCAATTTTTACTTGAATATTTATATTTGCTACTCCATTTTTACCTGATTTAGCATTTAAAGAAAGTAGGCTAAGATTAGAGTCAGTTATAACTAACATAACATCAGATAATAAACACATTCTATCTTCTGCTTTAACTTCAAGTTCAGCCACATATGCAGCTCCCTTTTCAGTTCCCCAACTAACATCTACAACTTTCTCTCCCTGTTTTTCTACTATAGCTTTAAAATTAGAACAGTCCTTTCTATGTACAGAAACTCCTCTTCCTTTAGTTATGTATCCAGCTATATCATCTCCAGGTACAGGATTACAACATCTTGCAAATCTAACCATTATATTGTTTAATCCCTTAACAGTTACTCCATAGCTTTGTTTTTTCTTTGTTTGTCTTTCAGTTTTAGCTATTTGTTCTTCAATATTTTTATTTAATTCTTCTTCGCTAACCTGTTTTACAACATTCTCTTTAAGCTTAGATATTACAGTAGATGAAAGTAACTCTCCTTCTCCTACGGCTACATATATTTCTTCAATATTATTTAAATGATATCTTTTTAATAATTTGTCATATAATGGCCCTTTGCAAAGGTCTGAAAATACTAAGGATTGCTTCTTACATTCCTTTTCAAGCATTTCCTTTCCTCTTTCTAAATTTTCTTCTCTTCTTGCTTTTCTAAGCCATTGTTTTATTTTACTTCTAGCTTGATTACTATTAGCTATATTTAACCAATCTATATTAGGCCCTCTAGATGATGAAGATGTTAATATCTCTACTATTTCCCCAGTTTTAAGCTTGTAATCTAAAGTTACTATCTTTCCGTTTACCTTAGCTCCTACACACTTGTTTCCTATATCTGTATGAATCTTATATGCAAAGTCTATAGGAGTTGCTCCCGCTGGTAAATTTATAACTACCCCCTTAGGAGTAAATACAAATATTTCATCTGAGAATAAGTCAAGCTTGAATCCTTCCATAAACTCAGTTGCATCAACAGCTTCCTTTTGCCACTCAAGTATATCTCTAAGCCATGTTAACTTGTTTTCAAAAGTCATATCTTTTGAATCAGTTCCAGTAACACCACTCTTATATTTCCAGTGAGCTGCTATTCCGTACTCAGCCGTTCTATGCATTTCAAAAGTTCTTATTTGAATTTCAAAAGTCTTTCCTTCACTTCCTATTACTGTTGTATGTAAGGATTGATACATATTAGGTTTTGGCATCGCTATGTAATCTTTAAATCTACCTGGTATTGGCTTATAAATCGTGTGTACTATACCTAGTACTGCATAGCAATCTTTAACTGTATTAACTAAAATCCTTATGGCTGTTAAATCAAAGATTTGTTCTATGCTCTTATGTTTATTTACCATTTTTCTATATATACTGTAGAAATGTTTTGGTCTTCCTTCTATATCGCTATCTATATTAGCTTTATCTAAATTTTCTTTTAGCTCTTCAATTATACGAGAAATAAATTTTTCTCTCTCCACTCTTTTTTCAGCTATCATATTTACTAAGTCATAATATTCTTCTGGGTGAATATATCTTAAACACAAATCTTCTAATTCCCACTTTATTTTAGATATACCTAATCTATGAGCTAAAGGTGCAAATATATCTAAAGTTTCTTGAGCTTTTTTCTTCTGTTTTTCAGGCTTCATATATTTAAGTGTTCTCATATTATGAAGTCTATCTGCTAGTTTTATTATTATAACCCTTATGTCTTTAGCCATTGCTAAAAGCATTTTTCTTACATTGTCAGCTTGTTGTTCTTCTTTGCTTTTATATTTTATCTTACCAAGTTTAGTAACGCCATCAACTAAATTAGCTACTTCAACATTAAAAATATTACTTATATCTTCATAAGTATAATCCGTATCCTCTATGACATCATGAAGAAGTCCTGCAACTATAGTATTTGTGTCCATTCCCATATCAGCTAATATCATAGCCACGCTAATAGGATGGATTATGTATGGCTCTCCTGATTCTCTTTTTTGTTCTTTATGTGCTTCAAAAGCTAAATCATATGCTTTTTTAACTAAATCTATATCAACATTGTTCCCATTAGCTTTTATTTTAGAAATTAGTTCTTCTAACATACTGGATTATTCTCCCCTACTTAAAATTTCTTTTAATATATTATATTATTATATAACAAAAAAATAAAATAAACCAATAATAAAATTAATGGCTGGTCAATAAACCAGCCATTTTAAACTCTATTATAATTTTTTACAAAATTAAAGAATTTTAAACATCATAATCAACTAATGATGTTACTTCGTATCCTTTTAATTTATCTCTTCCTTTTAATTCTGTTAACTCAATAGTAAATGCTAATCCAGCAACTTCTCCACCAGCTTGTTCTACTAATTTAGCAACAGCAGCTATTGTACCACCAGTAGCTAAAAGATCGTCAACTATAGCAACTCTCATACCTGGTTTTATAGCATCTTTGTGTATTTCTAAAGCATCTTTTCCATACTCTAAATCATATTCTACTCTAACTGTATCCCCTGGAAGTTTACCTGGCTTTCTTACTGGAATGAATCCAACACCTAAAGCATATGCTACAGGAACTCCAAATATAAATCCTCTAGCTTCTGGTCCAACTACAACGTCAATATTCTTATCTTTGAAGAATTCTGCCATTTGGTCAACTGAATCTCTTAAGCCTTCTCCATCTGCTATTAAAGTAGTTATGTCTTTAAAACTTATTCCCTTCTTAGGAAAATCTTCTATAACTCTTATTTTATCCTTTAAACTCATTACTTTGCCTCCAAAATCAATAAATATATATAAATTTTAATTACTACCTTATTTTTTCATTATAAATATATTTAGTTATTTGCTCCGCTCTGTCCTTATCATTTGTAGTTAATAACTCCACAATTATCTTCGCGTTATCTTTTTTGCTAATGGCACCTTCTCTTGGAGTTATCTCATTAACTATTTTATTAATACTATCTATATTTATATCACTAATATTAAAGAAACTCTTAATAGCATTCAATCCTATACTATTAGTATATCTTAAATATTGAATGCCTTCCTTTAATATTATTCCATTTTCCCCTTTATTTTTAACGTTCTTTGAAACACTACCTATAAGTATTAAATCTAAATACTTATTTATTCTTTTCATGTTATAATATATAGCAATAGCTTGCATTAACTTAAAAGTTAACCCCGAATTAGTCAAATCCTTATATCTATATGAACACTTTTCTTCACTTGGGTTTATATATGTTGAATCATATATGCATTTTGTGCGTTTATTTTCCATTATTATTAAATCTATATTAAATCTATTACAGAGATTCTCCACCTCTTTATTTTTAAGTCCACAACCTACTGTTATTAAAAGTTCTGCACCTAAAAAAGCAATATCTTCTCTTAAAGTATATTCATCTATATCATAATTTTTCTCTTCATGTTCTGAACTTACACAATATTCAACATCAGCATTTAAATACTTTAGTATAAGCATTAAAGATGATATTGCACATATGGAATCTAAATCACATCCACCATATATAACTATCTTTTCTCTATTGTTAATTGCAGATGCTAGTCTTTCTATTGCTTTATTCATATTTTTAATGTTAAAAGGGCTATACCCAGATATGTAATTAGTGCAATATATGTTTTTCCAAGCCTTCTGCATAATTTAACTCCTCCATAAAATTAAGAAAACAAGTATATTATAATTTAAAATTACCTTTTTGACAAATACTTTTCAAATAAATACGTATTCATTAGTCATTTTTATTACTTTTCTCCTATTTTTCTTAAAAAACAATAAAAATTCTAATTAAAATAAAAAAAATGCTAAAAGTTATAAAACTTTTAGCATTTATATACTATTACTTATTTCTTGCCTTTTTATTTTTTTGTCTGTTAGCTAAAATACACCAAATTGGACTTGCTATAAATATTGAAGAACAAGCTCCTGATGCTATACCAACTATTAATGGGAAAGCAAAATCTCTAACTGTAGGAACAAATATATAAACACAAACTATAGTGATTAAAGTTGTAAGTGTTGTATTTATAGATCTTGACATTGTTTGAGTTATACTCATGTCTGCAATCTCTTCCACAGATTTTCCTCTAAGTTTTTTTCTATTTTCTCTTATTCTATCAAATATAACTATTGTATCATTTATAGAATAACCTACTATTGTAAGTATAGCCGCTATAAATGGAGTATTTATTGTTATTCCAAATACAGCATAAACACTTATAGTTATTAATACATCATGTAATAGAGCTATTATAGCTGCAATACCAAAAGAGAATTCAAATCTTATAACTACGTATATAAGCATACCTATTACGGCTATCACAAGAGCTACTATGGCATTTGTTGTTAAATCTCTTCCTACTGAAGCCCCAATCTCATTTTGTGATACTAAGGCATCATCTTTTAAATCATATTTTTCTTTAAGAGCCTTAAAGATATCATTAACTTGAGAACTATTTAACTCTTTTGCTTTTATTTGAATTTCAGTACCATTAACTTGATTTGTAACGGCATCCTTTGAATATTCATCTACAATTTTATCAACATCGGTTTTATTAAAATCTGTACCCATGTTTATTACAACCTGAGTACCCCCTCTAAAGTCGATTCCAAAGTTCATACCTTTAGTAAACATAAATCCAAAACCTATAACAATTATAAGAATTGATATAGTAAACCATATTTTCTTCTTCTCTACAATTTTAAGCATTATGTCTACCTCCTTTTATACGACCAAACATTGAAGGCTTATTTAATATTCCCATGTTGAATCCTAAATTCATAAAGAATCTTGTCATTATTATAGCGGTAAACATACTTATTACAATACCTATTAATAATGTTAAAGCAAATCCTTTAACTGGTCCTGATCCAAAGAAGTATAATACTAAACCAGCAATAAGGGTTGTTATATTAGAATCCATTATTGATCTTAAAGCATTGCTAAAACCTATTTTCATAGCTGATGTTATACTTCTACCATTTCCAAGTTCTTCTTTGATTCTTTCAAATATAAGTACGTTAGCATCTACTGCCATACCTACTGTTAATAAGAAAGCTGCTATACCTGGTAAAGTAAGAGTTACTCCTACTAATGCAAATATATAAAGCACTAATAATATATAAACACTTAGTGACATACATGCAATGAATCCTGGAACTCTATAGTATAGTATCATAAATAAGAATATTATAGCTACACCTATTGCTCCTGCTTTCAGAGCATTTGGAAGAGCATTTGCACCTAATTGAGCACCTACAGTCTCAACTGAAACTGCCTTAACTGGAACTGGTAATGCACCAGCATTTATTATTCCAGATACCTTTTCAGCTTCTTCCATTGATCTATTTCCTGAAATAATAGCTTCACCATTAGAAATTATGTCATTTACTACTGGATCTGTTAATGTTTCATTATCCATTTTTATAGCTATTTTTTGGCCTTTATATTTTTTTGTTGCCTCAGCAAACTTTTGCTTACCTTCTTCGTTAAGCTCTAATTTTATAACTGGCTTACCTGTTTGAGGGTCTATATATACACTTGACTTTTCAACATCTTTACCTGTTAAAATAACATCATCCTCAGGCCCTACAAATGTTAACTCCCCTGTTTTTTGAAGAGAATCCACTATAGTTCCTGAATCGTATTGTCCTGGAATATCAATTCTTATTCTATTATTTCCCTCTGTTGTTACTACAGTTTCTGAAACTCCAACCTTATTAACCCTTAAAGATAGAAGTTCCTTTGTTGTGTTTAATTGATCTACTGTTACGTCATTACTTTGGATTTCCATAAGAACAGAAACTCCACCTTGTAAATCCAATCCTTTAGTTATAACCTCATTAAACGTTTTAAATTGATAGTCCCCTAATGTAAATCCTTTGAACCCTGCTAGAGCTAAAAAACTTATCACTGCTATGGAGATAAAAAATAATATGAAGCTACCTAATTTTGATTTCATGGTTATCCCCCTCTGTAAAATTTTCTCTGATAAACTAAATTATATTAATATGTTGCCATATAGTCAATATATGGCAACAATTATTAATATTATATTTTTATTCAGCGTCCATAGTCTTTGACTTTAATGCAATAGCACACTCAATTCTTTTCTTTTGCATTTCACATCCAACTTCATAAGGAACATGAATATCGCCATTAAAGTTAAAGTTATTAGCTTGACATCCACCACTACAGTAGAATCTAGCCCAACATTCTTTACATTTTGGTTTATTATATATGTGAGCTTGTTTAAATTCTGTTGAAAGATCTTTTCTGATTTCTCCATCATAGATATTTCCTAGTAAGAAATCAGTATTTCCAACGAATTGGTGACATGGATATATTTCCCCATCTGGAGTTACAGCAATATACTCATGACCTGCTCCACATCCTGCTATTCTCTTATAAACACAAGGACCACCATTTAAATCAATGTTAAAGTGATAGAATTTGAATATGTTATCTCCCTCTTCTAATCTTCTCACCATTTCATTGTATAATTTATCATACTCTCCAAATATATTTGGTAAATCTTCTCTTCTTAAAGATAATTCATGTTCATCTGGAAGAACAACTGGCTCTATTGAAATCTCAGTAAATCCTTCATTAGCAAGAGCCATTACATCTTGGAAGAAGTCAGTATTATTTCTTGTAAATGTTCCTCTAGCATAATATTGTTTACTTGGATCTCTCTTTTCAACCATTTTCTTTATGTTTGGAAGTATTCTATCATAACTTCCTGAACCATCAACTCTTATTCTAACAGCATCGTTAACTTCTTTTCTTCCATCTATTGAAAGAATTATATTTCCGATGTTTTTATCTATATAATCGATTCTTTCATCATTTAAAAGAGTTGCATTAGTAGTCATAGTAAATCTTACATTTTTGCCTACTTCTTGTCCTCTTTTCTTACCATAATCTATTATTTCTTTTATAGTATCAAATACCATTAGTGGTTCCCCACCAAATAAATCAACTTCTATATTCTTTATTCCACCTGAATTTGCTAATACAAAATCAATAGCTTTTTTACCAACTTCAGCACTCATTGGTTTTCTACATCCTTTGTATTCTCCCTCGTCAGCGAAACAATATTTACATCTTAAATTACAGTCATGTACAACATTTAAGCATAGAGCTTTTATGTATGAAGGTGCCTTGTCACTTTCTTTAGCAACCTCTTCATATAAATCTCCTGAGTATAAAGCGTCTTCTTCTACTAATTGAAGTAAATCTTCATAAGCCTCTTTAATTTCCTCAACTGGATATTTATCTTTTAACTTTTCAATTAAAGATTCCTTACTACTTAATTTGTTATCATTATCTATCATATTGTAAATAAGGTCATCAACAATATGAACACTTCCTGAGTTTACGTCTACTACGTAATACTCTCCACCTTGCATAAATTTATGAATTAATGCCACAATATTTCCTCCTAACTAAGAACTATGGCAGCAACTTTAAAAGTTACTGCCACTTAAGAATTTTTATAATTAATTTTCACAAGCTAAGTTTGCTACTGTAGCTGATGTTTTACAAGCTGATTGGCATGAGTTAGCACACTCTCTGCAATCTGCTGGTTTACATAAGCTCTTTTTTAAGCTTGACTTGTTTACTGTTTTTATACGCTTCATTTACTCTTCCTCCAATCAAAACTATCTTTAATATTATACCATGTTAAGGTTTAATTTTAAAGTTCTTTTTAAAAAGCTAATTTGATTTACCACCCTTATTCTTTCACATTATAATATAAAATTCAATACCTAAAATGAAAAAATAGTTATTTTAATGCATAAAATACATTAAAACAACTATTTCTTTAAATTATACTAATCAATCTTTGAACTTATGCCTTGTTTTGAAAACTCGATCTTTGTTCTATCTTGAGTAGTCTCTATTATAACGCTATCATCTTTTAATTTTACTATTCTACCTATGATTCCGCCTCTAGTTATGATCTTATCATTTACTTTTAGCTCATCTATCATAGCATCATATTTTTTCTTTCTTTTCTTTTCTGGTAAGATAAGTAAGAAATAAAATACACCAAACATTAAAATAAAAGGTAATACCATTGTTGCTATTTGTTGAAAATTCATACTAGCCACTCCCTTCTTATTATGTAAATTTTATATTATTAAGCTCTTCCATTCCACTCTTCTAATTTTTTAGCTTTGAATTCTGCAAAGTATCCGCCATCTATAGCATCTCTTATATCCTCCATAAGCTTATTATAGAAGTATAGATTGTGAAGAACACATAATCTCATAGCTAACATTTCTTTAGCCTTAAATAAGTGTCTTATATATGCTCTTGTGTAATTTTTACATGCAGGACATTGACATCCTTCATCTATTGGTCTAGCATCTAATTCAAACTTAGCATTCATTAAGTTTATTTTACCTTCTTTAGTGAAAACATGACCATGTCTTCCATTTCTAGCAGGTAAAACACAATCAAAGAAGTCTACTCCTCTTTCTACTGCTTCTAATATATTTGATGGAAGACCAACCCCCATTAAATATATTGGTTTATCCTCTGGCAAGTGAGGAACTACAGCATCTATAACTCTATACATTTCTTCATGAGTTTCTCCAACCGCTAATCCTCCAATAGCATATCCATCTAAATCCATTTCTCTTATAGTTTTAGCATGTTCTATTCTTATATCTTCATAAACTCCACCTTGGTTAATACCAAAAAGCATTTGCTCTTTATTAACAGTGTCATCTAATGAATTTAATCTATCCATTTCTTTTTTACATCTTTCAAGCCATCTTGTTGTTCTTGCAACTGACTTTTCTACATATTCTCTAGTTGATGGATTTGGAATACATTCATCAAAAGCCATAGCTATTGTTGAACCTAAATTACTTTGTATTTGCATACTTTCTTCTGGTCCCATGAATATTTTTCTACCATCTATGTGTGAGTTAAAATAAACTCCCTCTTCTTTTATCTTTCTCATTCCTGCTAATGAGAAAACTTGGAATCCACCTGAATCTGTTAAGATTGGTCTATCCCAATTCATAAAGTTATGTAAGCCTCCCATTTGCTTTACAATCTTATCTCCTGGTCTTAAATGTAAATGGTATGTATTAGAAAGCTCTACTTGACATCCTATTTCTTTTAAATCCATTGAAGAAACAGCACCTTTTATAGCTGCTAAAGTTCCTACATTCATAAAAACAGGAGTTTGAATTGTACCGTGAGGAGTTACAAACTCACCCCTTCTAGCTTTTCCGTCTTTTTTTAAAAGAGTATATCTTTTTTTAGTCATGAAAAAAGTCCTTCCTTTGCTTTTTATTTTATAAACATTGAATCTCCAAATGAGAAGAATCTGTATTTTTCTTTTACTGCAGTGTTATAAGCATTCATTATGTTATCTTGACCAGCTAAAGCTGAAACAAGCATTATTAAAGTTGATTCAGGTAAATGGAAGTTTGTAATTAAATTATCAACTATTTTAAACTTATATCCTGGATATATGAATATATCTGTCCATCCACTTTGTTCTCTAACTCTTCCATTTTCATCTCCAATAGTTTCTAAAGTTCTTGAAGATGTTGTTCCTACAGCAATTACTCTCTTTCCAGCTTCCTTAGTTTTATTTATAAGCTCTGCATTTTCTTTATCTAAATGATAATATTCTGAATGCATAACATGATTATTTACATCATCAACCTTTACTGGTCTAAATGTACCAAGTCCTACATGTAAAGTTAAATATGCTATATTAACACCTTTATCTTTAATTTCTTTTAATAATTCCTCAGTAAAATGTAATCCAGCTGTTGGTGCTGCTGCTGATCCCTTTTCTTTAGAATAAACTGTTTGATATCTTTCTTTGTCTTCTAATTTTTCATGTATATAAGGTGGAAGTGGCATTTGTCCTAATTCATCTAAAACTTGTTCAAATATACCATCATACTTAAACTCTATTATTCTGTTTCCTTCTTCACCAATTTCTCTAACTATGGCTTTAAGTTTACCTTCTCCAAAAGTGAAAACTGTACCTACTTTAGCTTTTCTTCCTGGTTTAGCTAAACACTCCCACTTATCTCCTTCTATTCTCTTTAAAAGAAGAAATTCTATTTTACCACCAGTTTCTTCTTTTTCTCCTATAAGTCTAGCAGGTAATACTCTAGTATTATTTAAAACTAAAGTATCTCCTTCATTTAAATACTCTAATATATCATGGAATTTTCTATGTTCAATCTCTCCAGTTTTTTTATCTAAAACCATTAATCTTGAAGAATCTCTCTTTTCAAGTGGATATTGAGCTATAAGTTCCTCTGGTAGCTCAAAATAAAAATCACTTACTTTCATTTTAATTACACCTTCTCTATTTTATTTTTCAAATAACGTACACTGTTTAGAATCTATCTTAGATTCATTAAATCTAACTCTTCCTAAGTGTTTATATGCTTTATCTGTTGCCATTCTTCCCCTTGGAGTTCTAACTATAAACCCTTTTTGTAGAAGATATGGCTCATAAACATCTTCTATAGTATCTAATTCCTCTCCAACGAAGTAAGCTAAGGTTTCTATCCCTACTGGCCCTCCATTGAAGTTATCTATTATGGCTTCTAGAATTTTATTATCAATTCTATCAAAGCCTTCTCCATCAACTTCTAAAATCTCTAAGGATTTTTTTGCAGCCTCTTCTGTAATTTCATTATCATATAAAACTTCTGCAAAATCTCTTACTCTCTTTAAAAGTCTATTTGCTATTCTAGGAGTACCCCTTGACCTTTTAGCAATTTCAAAGGCCCCTTCTTCAGTTATATGGCATCCTAAAATTTCAGCACTTCTAATTATTATTTCCTTTAATTGTTCATCAGTATAATATTCCATAGAACATAAAACCCCAAATCTATCTCTTAAAGGTGAACTAAGCATACCAATTCTAGTTGTGGCACCTATTAGAGTAAATTTAGGTAAATCGAGTCTTATGGATTTACTAGCAGCCCCTTTACCAATAATTATATCTAAAACATAATCCTCCATGGCAGGATATAGTATTTCCTCTACACTTCTATTTAATCTATGTATCTCATCAATAAATAAAACATCATTAGTGTTTAAGGTTGTTAATATTGCCGCTAAATCTCCTGCTCTTTCAATAGCAGGCCCTGATGTTATTTTAAGATTTCCACCCATTTCATTTGCTATTATATTAGCTAATGTTGTCTTTCCAAGACCTGGTGGCCCATATAAAATTACATGATCTAAGGCTTCCTCTCTTCTTTGAGCAGCTTTTATGAATATGTTTAGTCTTTCTTTAACTTTATCTTGACCTATATATTCATTTATTTTCTCTGGTCTCAAACTGTATTCATTAGTTGAATCTATTCCAATCTCATTAGAGGTAACTAATCTTTCACTCATTTAATTACACCTCCTAACGCATTAAAAGTTTTAAAGACTCCTTTATCATATTTTCTATAGATAATGTCTTATCAACTTTTTCTAAAGCTTTTTGAGCTTCCTTCTCTGTATATCCTAATGCCATTAAGGCACTTAATGTTTCATTTATATTGAAACTATAATCAGAATTATCATTAATTCCTTCTATTAATTCTCCCTCTTCAGAAGTAAGTTCATCTGGTTTTAACTTATCCTTAAGCTCTAGAATAATTCTTTGAGCCGTTTTCTTTCCTATTCCAGGTGCTCTTGTTATATGCTTTTCATCTCCCATCATTATTGCGTACTTTAAATTATTAACAGTACTAATTGATAAAAGTGATAAAGCAGCTTTTGCTCCTACTCCATTTATGGATAATAAAAGCTTAAACATTTCTAATTCTTCTCTTGTTGTAAATCCATATAGACCTATGAAATCTTCCCTAACGATCTGCTCTAGATATAGAAGAACTTCCTCTCCCACTTTTGGCATATTAGACATTGTATTTCCAGATGTGAAAATTTTATATCCTATATTATTTAATTCTATTACAACATAATCCTTACTTATCCCTTGAAATTGGCCTCTTATATATTCGTACATATTTAATGCTCCTATGTATAATAAGTTCTTTAAATCTATATAATACTTTAACATGAAGAGGGAATATTATCAATGAATTACACAAAATTTACTATTCATTAAAAACACTCTAAACTCTCTATTTTCCTAGGTCATACTTTCATTTAAGTAATAAAAAAAGCCACATCTTACTAAGACATAGCTATTGATTATATATATTTTTTTCAAATGATAAATCTACTTACATTTTTAACTTATATAATTTGTTATATTTTCTTCACATTCTTCTCTTGTATCATATTTCTTTTCAAAATTACTTATTTTACTTCTATCAACCTCCGGCAAATCTTCTATCTTCTTTGTGCTAACATCCTCTGGTTTTTCAATAAATGGTCTTCCATCTTCACCAGCCTTAAATATTGCTATGTACCCATCTTTTTCGCCTATATAATATTTACCAGCTTCTAATATTCCCATATCATTTAAGAAAATTATTTCTCCTGAAGTTGATGAAACTAATTCATACCCATCTTTTTCTACAGCAGAAATTAACTCATCCATATTTTCTCCCTTGATTTCATCATTTTTAACCATTTCTCCAATAGTAGTTTTATAATCAACTACAACATGATCATCTAAAGTTCTTCTTGTAAATATTACATCCATATTCTCAGCTAAAACAAGTTCACCTTTTTTCTCTGTAACCTTCATATTAGTTTGTTGAATTTTTCTACTATTATAAAAGTAAGTTATCATATAACTGCTTGCAAATATAAATATGCCTAAAAGAATAAATATTAAGTTTTTGATTTTATCATTATTTTTTATATTATTAAAATTCATATCATCACCTCATTGGTGATTATTAACATATTTTCTCTTTTTATACACACATTTTATGTTTTTTTATTTTCAAACACTTTTAATATTAATATTCTATCTAAATCTCCCTAGCTTTTGTTCAATAACCTTCCTATAGTAATTAAATCCTTACTATCTTATCTAAAGTAAAAATCAAATAAAATATTAATGTTTAAACTAAAAAAATCTCTATTTTTATATCTAAAGTCAAAATTAGATTAAAGTATATCATAAAATAAAAAGGGAGTGATTAAAATTCACTCCCAAAATAATTAATTACTATGCAGCATTATTCTTTTTCTTTCTTAATACAGCTAGTCCACCAATTGTTAATACTGTACCCATAGCAGCCACTGCTCCAGTTCCAAATGGCATACCTGTGTTAGGTAAGTTTTCACCATTATCAGGATTTTCTGGATTTTGTGGTGTTTCTGGGTTACCTGGATTTTCTGGATTTTCAGGTTTTTCTGAATCAACAGTTGTATCTTCACCAGCTTCTAATAAAGTAGATAAATCAGTTATAGGATCTATTCCATTTTCTCTCCAATAATTTGCCATTTCATCTCTTATAACTAAGTTTGTATCCACTACATTTTTAGCAGCTGAGAAATCATAAGAATCTCCACCTACAGCCATGAAATCATTAGTAACTACTGTATAATACTTGTCATTTTCTAATTTAGTTCCATCAGCTAATCTAACAGAAGTTATCTTTTCTCCTCTTTCAGCTCCTGGAGTGTACCAAAGTTTAACACCAGCATGTTGTCCCCATCCAAAGTTATCTGGTTCTATTCCATGCTCTAAAACTTTTATTATATCTGAACCTTTCATTTCCATTGTAACTAAAGTATTGTCAAATGGAAGTATTGTGTACATATCTCCAACAGTAACTGTTCCAGCCATTAATGGGGCTCTTACTCCTCCACCATTAGTTATTGCTATATCAGCATCAACTATTCTTCTCATAGTTTCAGCTACAGTAGCCCCCATAGGACTTACTCCAGTATCTCTATCATGTGGTAAATCTACTGATAAATCAGCAACTTTTTCATTCATTATAGGAGCTAAATCAGCTTCAAATTTTGCTAATATATCTTCCATATTCTTATCAACTGGAAGAGTATCTTTTCTCTTAGAAATATCGTCAAGTTTAGTTGTAACTACTAATTCATCTTTATAGTCAAATTTTAAGTTAACATATCCTAAATTTCTACCATTTTTATACGCTTGTATAACTGGTACTCCATTAACTTTTCCTTCAACTTTTTGGTGACTATGAGCTGATATTATAGCATCAACTCCTGGTACTTCAGCAACTTCAACAATCTCACCAGTTATTTCTCCAGTCTCTCTATTTTGTTCACTTCCTAAATGACTTAAAACAACAACGGCATCTACATTTTCTTTATTTTCTAAATAATCTACCCAAGTCTTAGTTGCTTCTACAGGATCTTTAAATTCTAAATGAGCAACGTTATCTGGTTTTGTCTTGTATGCAGTTTCAGGAGTAGCAAGTCCTATAAATCCAACTTTCTTTCCTTCTCTTTCAACAACGCCATAAGGCTTAGCCCATTCAACTGGTTTTCCAGTTTCTTTTTCATATATATTTGATGCTAAGAAATCAAATTCTCCAGCTTTAGCCCAGTCTGGTATATATTCATATCCCCAGTCAAACTCATGGTTACCAACTGCTGAAAATTCTAAGCCCATTTCCTTAAGCATAGCAGTAACTGGCTCACCTTTTAAAAGATTTGACATAGCACTTCCTTGATATATATCTCCACCTGTAACAACTACAGTATTTGGATTTTCTTCTTTTACTCTCTTTATTTCTCCAACTAACTTAGCTGCTCCAACATCACTCTTAGATTCTGCTAAAGATCCATGGAAATCGTTGAAAGTAACTATTGGTATTTCAACTTCCTTAGTTCCTAAAGCTTCTAAAACATCATTCCAAGTTACAGCTTTTACATTTGGAGTTCTTCCATCTTCTGATACAGGTATTTTTATTTTACCTTCATTTATAAGTTTAACAGCTAATTCTCTTTGTTCTGAATCCCAATCATTACCTGTTATCTTCCAGTTATTATCAATGTTTTTAGTAATTTTTCCACCTTTTACATTTTGAATATAATCAACTATTAAATCTCTCATATCTGATATTTGATCATTATTTGTATCATATATTTTCTCATGCTCACCTTGGTCCATTATTCCAGCAGCTAAGCCAGAATTATATCTATAATCATTTACTGTTAAATAAACTACATCTGAGTCTTCAACTGGCTTACCATCTTTTTCAAACTTTAAGTTTTCAATTCTTTGACCTGGCTCTTTAGATATATTTATTTCATAACTTACTCCATCAAACATATCATATAAATACATTCTAACATCTTCATTGAAAGATACTGTTAAATCCCCATCTTTATAAGTATTATAATACTCAGCATTTTTTTCCATATACTTTTTAAGTTGCTTTCCATTTGTTTTTATAGTATATAATTTATTATCATATCTATAAATATTTGAAATATCTGCTTTGCTTATATTTCCTTCATATAAGTTTGATGAAGCACTAAATAAAGCTGCTCCAGAAACCATATAAACCTCATCTGGATTTATATTCTTTGATTCTAAATGCTTTCTACTATTATATAATTGAACTTCATTTATAAAGTCAGTTATACCTTGATCTTCAACTAATGATTGTGGAATTTCTTTTATTTCATTTTTATCAGCAAGATCTCCTCCAACCATTTCGCCAACAGGTGCTGTTGCATCAGCAATTGCTGTGTTATGAAAATCAGAAAGTAAATCATTTATTTTTTGATCCTCTGCTACACCCTTTGTGCTTAATAATTTAGACTTTTTATCTACAACTTCTACTTTTTCTCCATTTTTTCTAACAGTTAATTCTATTTTAGAAACCATTTGACCATTACTTGTAGGTTGGCTTATAACTGCATTGTTTATTTTTTCTTCTGGTACATTAGTATGACTATGTCCTGCAACTATGGCAGATACCTCTGGGTTCATTTCAGCTATGGCTCTAGCACTATCTCCATTACCATATTCACTTTCTAATCCCACATGTGAAACTACTGCATAAACATCAGCGCCACCCTCAGGTCTATTTTCTATTTCATCTATTACAAATCCAACTTCTTCTGCAGGATTTTTAGCCTCATATCCTTTTAAATTTTCTGAATCCCATTTCATTATATGAGGACTTACAACTCCAATTAGAGCAACTTCAACGCCTTCTATTTCCCTAGTTGTATATCCTTCATAAACCCTCTTACCATCTTTATAAAGATTTGCACATAATACATCTAAATTATCATTAGCTTGACTTACAACATCATTAAGGTTGTCCATTCCATAGTTAAATTCATGATTTCCTAAAGAGAAAACATCATATCCTATAGCATTCATTCCCATAACCATAGGATTAGGACCATTTTTAAATAAGTGATTGAAATTTCCTTGTATAGTATCTCCATTATCAACCACTATTGTATTAGGATTTTCATTTCTAGCTTCATTAACTAATGTGGATATTTGATTTAATCCACCATCAGATTTTTGATTACGAGCATACTCATAATTCATAAATCTACCATGAAGGTCTGATGTACCTAAAATCTGAATAGTTACATCTCCTTCTTTTTCTAAACTAGCTTCTTCTCCTTTTTTCTCTAGGTTTTCCGGTGCTAAATTTTCAGTAGCCTTTACAGTAGTTAACGGTGTTGCAATTCCAAAGATCATTGAAGTAGCAACTGCTAATGCTGTAAATTTCTTATCCCTTACTTTTTTAAGCATATTTTTCCCCCTCATTTAGTTTACTATTGTTATAAAAGTAAATTTTATACATATGTATTGTACATTATTTGGCGAATATTTTTCAATCTTTTATTGTTAAATATTCGTTAACTTTAATTAACTTTTTTATTTTTTTAATTCCTAGTAAATTCTATGCTTAAATAAATTTAAATTTAATAATCAATTAATCTTCTTAAATAATAAAAGCAGTAAAGAAATTTTCTTTACTGCTTTTTTAGTCATTTTAAATTAAGCTGCATCATTATGTTTCTTTTTTAGAATTATGCTACCGCCTATAGTAGCTAAAACTCCCATTGCTGCAAAAACTTCAGATCCAAAAGGATTTCCTGTGTTAGGTAATTTAATTAAATCATCCTTTTTATTTTCTTCATTATTTGAATTATTATCTGGATTAGATATTTCAGGCTTATCTGTATTAATATCATCTATAGTTGGATCCATTGGCTTATTTGTATCTATAGATGGTTTTTCTTGTTCAACTGGTTTGTTTGAATCTACAGATGGATTTTCTGGTTCTACTGGTTTAACAGCTTCTCCCTTATCTTCTCCAGGTTCAATAAGAGTTGCTAAGTTAGTTATAGGATTTATACCATGATTTTTCCAATAATCACTTATTCCTTCTCTTAAAACTTTATTAGTATCTTTAATATTCTTAGCTGCTGAGAAATCATATCCATCTCCACCAGCGGCCATAAAATCATTAGTTGCTAATTTATAATATTTATTTGGATCTAGCTTACTTCCATCTAATAATCTTACAGACGTTATTCTATTTCCAGGTTCAGCATCTGGATTATACCAGAACTTAAGACCAGCATGTTGTCCCCATCCAAAATCTTTAGGAGCAATTCCATGTTCTAATACTTTAATAATATCTGAACCTTTCATATCCATTGTTACTATAGTATTATCAAAAGGAAGTATAGTGTACATATCTCCTACTGTTATTACTCCTTTCTTTAATGGAGCTCTTACTCCACCACCATTGTTTATAGCTATATCTGCATCTACTATTTTTCTCATAGTTTCTGTAACAGTTGCTCCCATTGGGCTTACCCCTGCATCTCTATTATGTGGAAGATCTTCACTTAAATCAGCCACCTTAACATCTAAGATAGGTGATAATTCTTTTTCATATTTTCCTAATGTTTCTTCCATTTCTTTATCTACAGGTAAATCTTTAATATTTTTAGAAATATCCATACGTTGAGCTTCAACAGATAATTTTCCATCTTTATCAAATTTTAAATCTATAAGACCAATAGCACGTCCATTTTTATAAGCTTGTACTATTGGAACTCCGTTAACAGTTCCTTTAACAGGCATATGACTATGAGCTGATACAATTGCATCTAAGCCTGTAACCTTTGTAAGATTAACTACTTCACCTGTTATTTCTCCAGTTTTTCTATCTTGTTGACTTCCAATGTGTGTTAAAGCAATTACTGCATCAACTTTTTCAACTTCTCTTAAATGTTTAACCCATTTTTCTGCTTCAGTGTTAGGGTCTCTAAATTCTAAATCTTTTACATTATCAGGATTTGTTTTATATGCTGTTTCAGGTGTTGCAAGGCCTATAAATCCTATTTTCTTTCCACCTTTTTCAACAACTCCATAAGGTTTAGCCCATTTTACAGGTTCTCCTGTAGATTTTTCATATATATTAGAAGCTAAGAATTCAAATCCACCATCTTTAGCCCATCCTGGAATTAAATCATAACCCCAGTCAAATTCATGATTTCCTACAGATGAAAATTGAACACCTAAAGCTTTATTCATATCACTAACTGGCTTTCCTTTTAAAAGGTTAGATAATGCACTTCCTTGATACATATCTCCACCACTTACTACTATTGTGTTAGGATTTTTTTCTTTTACTTTCTTTAATTCCCCAACAAATTTAGCAGCTCCAGGATTTCCTCCTGATTCTTTTAAAGAACCATGAAAATCATTGAATGTTAAAATAGGAATCTCAACTTCTTTCTTTTCTTCTGGTAAAGCCTCTGCAAATTTTGATACTTCATCCCAAGTAACAGATTTAACATTTGGAGTTCTTCCATTTGATGAAGTTGGTAGCTTTATTTTTCCTTCATTAATAAGTTTAACTGCTAAAGCTCTTTGTTCTGGATTCCAATTGTTACCTGTTATTTTCCAGTTTCCATCTACATTTCTATTTATTACTCCATGTTTAACATTAATTATATAATCACTTATTAAATCTCTTATTGCTGATATATCATCATTTACTGTATCATATATTTTTTCATGTTCACCTGGATCCATTATTCCTGCAGCTAACCCTGAATTATATCTATAATCATTTACTGATAGGTACACTACATCTGAATCTTCAACTGGTTTACCATCTTTAGAGAATTTTAAGTTTTCTATTCTTTCACCTGGATCTTTAGCTATATTTATTTCGTAATTAACGCCTTCAAACATATCATACTTATACATTCTTACATTTTCATCAAAAGATATAGTTAAATCTCCATCTTTATATTTATTAAAGAACTTAGAGTTTTCTTCCATGTATTTCTTTAATTGTTTTCCATTAGTTTTTATAACATATAATTTATTATCAAATTTATATATATTTGAAACATCAGCCTTGCTTATAGGACCTTCTTTAAGATTAGCCTTAGGACTAAATAAAGCTGCTGATGAAACCATGTACACATTATTTGAATCTATTCCTTTAGTTTGTAAAAACTTTTTACTATTATATAATTGTACTTCATTTATAAAATCAGTAACCCCTTGGTCTTCAACTATTGATTGTGGAATACCTTTTACTTCATCAGGTTTTGCTAAATCTCCACCTTTTAATTCTCCAATCTTAGCTGTTGCATCATTTATAGCAGCTTCATGGAAAGGCTTAAGTTTCTCAGTTAATTCAGGATCTCCTTGTACCCCTTTAAGGCTTATAAGATCTGCATTCTTATCAAGAACTTTTATTCCACTTTCATCTTTTTCAACAGTTAAATTGAATTTAGAAACATATTTTGCTCTACTTGCAGGTTCACTAATTATAGCGTTTCCTCTTAATTCTGATTTAACTGTATCATGACTATGTCCAGCAACTACTACACTTACTTCTGGATTTGCTTCAGCTATTCCAGCAGCACTATCTCCATCACCATATTCTCCATTTAAACTTGCATGAGAAGTTACTACATAGACATCAGCGCCTCCATTTGCCTTTATTTCTCCTATTATTTTCTTTACTTCTTCTGTCGGATTCTTAGCTTCATAACCTTTTAAGTTTTGAGAATCCCATTGCATTATATGTGGAGTAACTACTCCTATTATTGCAACCTTTATTCCATCTACATCTTTAATTGTATAAGGATTAAAAACTCTCTCTCCATTTCTGTAAAGGTTTCCACATAAGACATGAAGATTTGGATTTGCTTGACCAATAATATTATGAAGTTTGTCCATTCCAAAATTAAATTCATGATTTCCTAATGAAAAAACATCATATCCTATTGTGTTCATAGCAAGTATCATAGGATTTTCTTTATTCATAAATAGGTGATTGTAATTTCCTTGAATAGTATCACCATTATCTAGCACTAGAGTATTAGGATTTTCCTTTTTAGCTTCTTTAACCACAGTAGCTATTTGATTTAATCCACCAACAGATTCCTCTCCCTGTGCATAATCATAATCCATAAACTTACCATGCAAATCAGAAGTGGCAAGTATTTGAATATTGACAGTTTTTTTATCTGTCTTTTCTGTTACATTTGAATTTTTTGTTTCAGAAATTTCAGCAGCTTTAACTGGTATTGGTAGTATAAAGCTAAAGACCATTGCTAATACAACCATTAAAGCAGTAATTTTTTTGTTACTAAACTTCTTTAACATAAATTATCCCCCTTGAATTTTATTTGTTATAAAAGTTAATTTTATACATACTAATTGTAACATATATTAATATTTTTTCAATATTTTGTTATAAAAATTCAAAAAAAGTATATAAATAATAAAATAGGATTTATTATGAAAGATTTTTTAAACTCCATCATAACAAATCCTATTTTCTTTAAAATTAATCTAAATATTATTTCACATTATATTAAATAAAGGTTGTAAGATTTCTTAAATTTATTTAACTAATATAAATATTCATTTCTTAAAAACTCTATTTTTTCCTTAGTTAATCCGTATTCTTTAAAAAAATATGTTTCATAGCTACCATAAGTATCTTTTATCTTATTTAAACTAAGTTCTATAAATTTCTTTTTTACTCCTAAAATCCCCTCTATTAATTCCTTTATGGTTTCATTTGATACATGCTTTTCATAAATTTGAAGTATTCTATGATTCTCCCCTTTTCTATATTCATTACTTAACATATAATCTTCTATTACCTTTTGCTCTGGCACACCTAAAAGCAATAATATTAAGGCTGATCCTAAACCTGTTCTATCTTTTCCTGATGTACAATGCTGTAATACAGCTAGGTTTTTAGGATTTTCTATTATCTTTATAAGCTCCTTAAAAGCTAAATTATTTAATGGCATCTCACTATATCCATCCATAAGTATCTTTTCAGGAAGTTCTTGATTGCTATCCTTTGATAAAATTCCTTTTAAATAGGATTCCATATTTAGATTTTGATTATCTAAATTTCTCATTGCAGATATATTTATATTTTTTGTTCCCTCAACATTTCTATCTGGGCTTAATTTAACTTCTTCTAAGGATCTATAGTCAAAAATATATTTAATTCCTAGGGTTTTAAAATATTCTAAATCTTCTCCTTTTAATTTATTTAAAGCTTCTGAGCGATAGAATAATCCCCATTTAACCTTTCTTCCATCTTTTGTTTCATATCCACCTAAATCTCTAAAATTGCAAAATCTTTTAAGCGGTACAAGTCTCTCTGCTAAAATCAACTCTTCATTTTCACATTTTATAAAATAAAAAGTTCTATTCTTAGGCTCTGGATCCTTAAATTCAAATTCATTTTCTTTTTCTATATGTTTAATAAACTTTAACTCTCCATTAAGTTTCTCAAAGTAATATAAAGTTCCAGTAACTTCTTTATTTAATGTTATTTTCAACAATTCTCCAGAGATTCTTATTAAATTTCCATTTAAGCTTCTCATAAAACATCATCTCCTAATATAACCCAAATCCTTTTTTTAATTATACTACTTATTTTTATAAATTGTTAACTTTTATTAAACCTTATATATATTTTCTCTTTATCATAAACTTCTTAAATCTCTTAAGTTTAAAGAAATTTTTTCAAAGAATTAATGTTTTTCCATATTATGTATGATAAGATATTATTATAAGATGTAAACCTTATTATTTATATATTTTTAGATATAATAAGATTTATTTTTCTATAGTAATAAATAATTTAAACTTTTTATTATATTTAAATCTATTTTATTTATGCTTAAGGAGGTCCCATGGAATTATTATTTATATTGCTTTTTTTAATAATGCTTATGACTGCATTTTCAACCTCACTAAGAGAAACTAAGAAATAACTATATTAAAATTTATTTTTTACTTCATTAAAAATAAAATAAAAAGATGAGCTGATTTAACAGCTCATCTTATATATTATTCTATCTTGAAGCATACATCTCTTTTTCATTATTTATAAATACTTCAGCTATAACTCCATATGTTTTAGCCCACGCATTGATAATATCTTCAGTTGCACCATCACCTAAAACTTCTTTTATTGCTCCTAATAAGTGTTTACCTACTATTGGATAATGTTCTGGTTGAACTTTTGCATTACAGTGTATAACTCCTATTCTATTAACTACAGGTTTTATAGCTTCTAAGTTATCTATATTTTGAGCAACTGCTAATATTGCCATTGATAAAGCTTTTGGTTGCTCTTCAGATTCTTGTTTATTCATATTGAACAAAGGTTTTACTTCAGGGTTTTGTTCAAACATATTTTTATAGAAAGTTTTTGTTATTTCTAATCCATTGGATTTTAAAACTGGTACTGTACTTTTTATTATATCTATTGTCTTTTGATCTAACATATTTTCCTCCATAATATTTATTTCTAATTAATAATTATTATGGATTAAATTATATAATAATTAAAAATTTTTTCAAGTTAAAAATATTAAATATTTTTTTAGTAAAATGTTAACTTATAACTAATAATATAAAATCATAAATTACAAACCAATATTTAAATCTACTATACTATTTTATTAAACAAAAACTATAACTAGTATTATCTATATAAGTAAATTTAATAAAATACACCCTAATCTATAAACCTAATAATATACCGTAAAACTAAACTTTTATTAACTTTAAATAAAATTTGAAAATACAAAAAACACACTTTCAATGTATATATAAAATTATTATTTTATATTAACATTAAAAGTGTGTTCTCTTACTTTTGTATGTCATTATCTATTATTTTTTTGATTTTCTAAAATGCTTAAAACGTATTATTCATCCCATCCTTCAGGGAATTCAGCATTGTGATACACTTCTTGAACATCGTCGTCATCTTCAAGTAAGTCAAGCATTTTTTGGAACTTCTTAGCATCGTCTTCGTTTATAGCAGTTTCGGTATCTGGTATCATTTTAACTGCTGCTTCTAAGAATTCTAATCCTTCAGCTTCTAAAGCTTCTCTTACTGTACCAAAATCTTCTGGTGAAGTTGTAACTATGAATACTTCTTCCTCTGATGCAAAATCTTCTGCTCCAGCATCTAAAGCCATCATCATTATTTCATCTTCATCTAACTCAGCTTTTTCTATTACTATTTCACCTTTCTTTTGGAACATGAAACCAACACATCCTGATGTACCCATGTTTCCGCCACCTTTAGTGAAAGCACTTCTTACGTTACCAGCTGATCTATTTTTATTATCTGTTAATACTTCAACCATTACAGCTACTCCTGATGGTCCGTATCCTTCATAAACTATTGATTCATAGTTTACTGAATCTCCTTCTCCAGCAGCTTTCTTTATAGCTCTTTGAATGTTATCATTTGGCATGTTTGCAGCCTTAGCTTTTGCTACAGCATCCTTTAATCTTGAGTTACCATCTAAGTTTGCTCCACCTTCTTTAACTGCAACAGCTATCTCTTTTCCTATCTTAGTGAATATTTTTCCTCTTTTGGCATCCATTTTACCTTTTTTAGCTTGTATATTATGCCACTTTGAATGTCCTGACATCCTTATTCCTCCTAACATATATGTGAACTATAGTTTAAATTTCTTTAAATATCTTGAAATAACACCTAAATATTATATCATAGAGATTTTTTCTCTTCAACTTGGCTCTTTTCTGTAGTTAAAGCTTACTCATCAAAACTTTCATAAAGTCTATTTCCTTCTTTAAAATATACTCCTTCTAAATCAGTACTCATTATAGCTTTTCCATTTGTTACTTCTGTAAAGCTTTTTTCTATTTCATCTATCATAGTTTTTTCTGCTAATATATATATCTTAACATTATTAGTAAACTCTGTATCCTCTATGTGCCAATTATTTTGACCGCATATATATTGAATCTTTCCATAAAGATCATAATCTATTTCTGTACAAAGCATTGCTCCTTCTACTTTTTCTACAACACCTGCTGCACTTATAGCTATGGCTGCCCCTTTAGTATAGGCTCTAGTAAGTCCCCCTGTACCTAATAATATCCCTCCAAAGTATCTAGTTACCACTACGGCACAATCTGTTATTCCTTGTTTTTTTATTACCTCTAATATTGGAATACCTGCTGTCCCCTGTGGCTCACCATTATCACTATATCTTTGTATTCCCATATTTTGTCCTATAACATAGGCATAGCAATTATGTCTTGCATCCTTATGTTTATTATTTATTTCTGCTACAAACTCTTTAGCCTCTTCCTCTGTTGTAACTCTTTTAACATAGCCTATAAAAACTGATTTTTTCTCCTCAAATCTATCATCAGCTGCTTTTTTTACCGTTATATAATTCATAATATCTACCTACCTTTTAATACATCGTATATATTATCTATTCCTTTTTCTATCTTACTATAATCTATTTGGGAAAATCCAATTCTAAAGCTTTTATCTCCATCATTAGGATTTTTAAAAAATATGCTTCCTGGAGTAATTATAGTTTGTCTATCTTTCAGTTCATAAAATAACTTTTTAGAAGTTATGCCTATGTTCTTATTTATATTTAAGAATAAATTAAGTCCGCCCTTAGGCTCTCTATAAGAAACCATATCTCCTAATTTATTATCTATAAGTTCTTTTATAAAATTATATCTCTTTGAATATTCCTCATTTAATCTTTCTATATGCTCTTTCCAATATCCCTTTACAATGTAATCCTGAAGAGCTCTTTGCATTAAACTTGAGGTAGCTATATCAGTGTTAAATTTTAAAGCTTGAAATTCCTCTTTAAATTTATCTGGTGCTATTAAATATCCCATTCTTATACCTGGTAGAAATATTTTAGAGAAACTTTTTATATATATAACTCTCTCAGAATCTAAACTCCTATATGGTATATACTCTAAATCATTAGAATAAACTAATTCTGAAAGATAATCATCTTCTAGTATGTAAAAATCATATTTATGTGCTAGCTCTATTATTCTTTTCTTTTTTTCTAAAGAACAACTTATACCTGTAGGGTTCTGAAAATAGCTCATAGTATAAAAACACTTTATTTTATTTCTCTTTAATAAATTTTCAAACTTTTCAATATTAGGACCATCCTTCTCCATTGGAATTTCTAATATATTTGCTCTTCTAAGCTTAAATACTAAAAGTGCTCCTCCATAAGTTGGCCTTTCTATTACAATATTATCATTTATATTTACTAAGGACTTACCTACAATATCAATACCTTGTTGTGCTCCAGAAATTATAAGTATATTATCTAAATTATTTTTTCCATTCCAGAACTCTTCATTTATACTTCTTCTTAATTCTAAATATCCTAAAGGGTCACTATACATTAATGCCTCTACACCATCTCTAACTAATACATTATCTAAAACTTTCTTAAGTTTTTCTACTTGGAAGAAGTTTGCACTAGTAGTTTCTCCAGTAAAGTCTATCCAATTCTTCAAATCTCCAGAGGCTATTTTTCTAAATAAATCATTATAATCATGCTTAAAACTTTTTCCTACATCCTTATTTTTAGCATAAGTTCCACTTCCTTGAGCTTGATATGCATATCCTTCTTGTACAAGCTTTTTATAAGCATTAATAACAGTTACCTTATTAACTTCTAAAAAGTCTGCTAGTTCTCTTATAGTTGGTAACTTTTCTCCTTCTGATATTTTCCCATTTTCAATTAAACTTTTAATATTATCGTATATTATTAAGTATTTACATAAACCCTCTTTAAAAACCACACTAAATTTATTCATCTCTTACACCTTATTTAAACATTATCTTTTATTAAATATACTTTTTCTGTTGTAAGCTTTTGTCCACAGGGTGAGAATTTCTCTCTTCCACTTTTCTTAACTATATTTTTCTTATAAAGATATCCTAATAATTCCTCAAAATCTATTTTAAAGCCTTGGAATTCTTCTGATTTTTTTATTTCTTCTGAGCTTAAATAATCCTTTTGTTTTTTCATAAAATCAACTAAAGCTCTTATTATTCCTCTAATATTTCTCTCTAAGAAGCTTTCAATATAAAAATGTACATATTCTAAAGCCTGTTTATTTGCTGCTTTGAATATTCCATTAACCATTTTCTCAAAGTTTTCATCTAATTTCATAAGCATACCAGTAGAGCTTTTTGTTATTAAATATCCATTAAAGTTTAAATACAGCCTACTAAAACTATCCACTGAATACATAAGAGCCTCAAAGGCAGCGTAGAAATGTTCATTATGAATACATTTTTTATATAAATTCATATCTTGTAAAAGCTCACTTAAATAAACAAGATTCCACTTTTCACTATGAGCATCTGTATAATATTTTATTGAAGTAAATTTATCTGATATTTCTTGGTCCTTACAAAAAATTAATTTTGAAGATATAAATTTTCTATGTATTGTGCTTCCTGTTATTTCTTCTTGACAGAAATTAACTAGAAACTTTTTAGATACTATTTTTAAATGTAAAGATACGCCTAGTTCCTCACCATAAACATCCTTTACCCCTTTAAAGTCTCCATTTACAATAACAAATAAATCTATATCTGACCCTTCCCATATATCTCCATTTATTATACTTCCAAATGCCGTCACTCCAATAACATCCTCATTCTTTTGAAGGTCATTTATAACTGATTTAAAAGAATTTTGATATTTCAATATTATTTCACTCAAATTTTTTTCCTCCTTAATAACTCCCATTAATTAAATAATATCTATAAACAATTCCCTTTTTCCACCAAAATTTTTAAAGACTCTTTCAATAAACAAATTCCAACTTCCATCTGTTCTAACATGTCATAAGAAATATCTAAAGCTTTTTTTCCTTCTCCTTTTTTCCCATAGGTATTAGATTGATAAAGGTTAGCTGCTGCCGCTGTATTTTGTATTGCAAAACTTAAAAAATAAATAATGTCCAAAGCTGGCTTAACCACCCTATCATAATACATTTTATATTCGTCACCTATATTTAATGTAGCTACACTTGCTTGAATAGTAGCTGCTTTTAATAAAATATCCTGTAACTGATTATATGCCTTATTAAAATCATCTGTACATACATTATTAGTACTTTGATTATCACTTGCAGCTGCTTGAGCTGCAAAAAGATCTTCCTGTCCATTAGAGTTTCCTGATCTTTCTCTACGACCTCTTATGTTTCCACGATCTAAAGTATCCGTAGTTTCCATGATTCACATCCTAAAAATTAGTATCATTATTATTATACTTATATATATTATAATTTATGATGTGACAATTGTAATAATAAAAGCTAAATTCTTGTTGAATTTAGCTTTTACTCATGAATTTAATACTCTTATTATAACTCGTATTCTCTACATTTATTTTCTACTTCTTCATCCACTTCTGCTTTTATATAAGTTCCCTCTTCTCTATATTCTTCTTCACTTACATTAGCATTTCTATGAAGATAAGCTACAACTTGTTGAGCTGTATAAGGAATTATATATTCCTTGCTTTTTAATGTATAAGGCAATTCTTCACTTATTGCTTCTAATAAATCATCTAAGTTTATTCTTTCCCTAGCAGAAATCTTTACTACCTTATTATATATTGAAGAATATTTTGCTTCTAATTCATTTAGCTTTTCTTCATCAGCCTTATCAATTTTATTAAGAACTAATATTTTTGCTGATTCTAAGGCTTTTAATTCACCTAAAACTTTTTCTACAGCTATAATTTCTTCTTGTGCATTATCTGAAGAAGCATCTACAACGTGGCATAAAAGATCTGAGTATATAACTTCTTCTAAAGTTGATTTAAAAGCTTCAACTAATTCATGAGGAAGTTTGCTTACAAATCCAACAGTATCTGTTAATGTTATATCCCTATTATCAGGAAGTTTTATAGCCCTTGTTGTAGTATCTAAAGTTGCAAAAAGCATATCTGCTTCAAAAACCTTATCCTTAGCTTGAGTAGCTAAAGTTGAAGCTGATTCTGCACATAGAGTATTTCTTAAAGTAGATTTTCCTGCGTTAGTATATCCAACTAAGGAAACCTGTGAAGTTTTATCCTTACTTCTTCTCTCTCTTTGAGTTTCTCTTATCTTCTTTATCTTTTTAAGCTCAGCTTGAAGATCGTATATTCTTTCTCTTATATGTCTTCTATCTATTTCAAGTTTCTTTTCCCCTGGTCCTCTTGTTCCTATTCCACCACCAGTTCTAGACATAACAGTTCCAAGTCCCATAAGTCTAGCTGCTCTATACTTAAGTTGAGCAAGTTCTACTTGAATTTTAGCTTCCCTTGTCTTAGCTCTTCTTGAGAATATTTCTAAAATAAGAGTTGTTCTATCAATTACCTTAACTCCTAAGTTAGCTTCAAGGTTTTTAACTTGTGCTCCTGATAATTCATCATCAAAAATTACTAAGTTAGCCCTTGTTAATTGTCTTATGTTAGCAATTTCTAAAACTTTACCTCTTCCTATATAAAAAGAAGCATCTATTTTGCTTCTATTTTGAAATACTTTTTCTAATGTAGGAATATCACAAGCCTTAGCAAGTTCCTCTAACTCATCTAAGCTTTCTCTTGTATCACATCCTACTAAAATAGCTCTTTCACTATCATCTTCCTCAACATTGCTTGTTTTAATAACTTCTTCAACATGATTAATCTTATCTAAAATATTAATTTGTAAGCACTTATCTATAGTTAAATGAGGTGCTTCTTCACTTATAAGAATTTCATTTTCTACATAGCAAAATCCTAAAGAAGCATCTTTAGCTTTGCCTTCCTCTACAGCTATGGCCATTATTGTATCAAGCTTTAATTTCATAAGGGCAGATATATCTAAAGCAGAAAGTCTAGAAACCCCACTTGGATGAGTATGTATTATTCTAACTCCAGATAATCTTTTTTCGTGTATATCTATTAATGGAATCTCTACACTTGAAGAATCTCCTATAGCTACACTAATTACCTTTCCTTTTCTATTTATTCCTACACTAATTTCTCTTTCTATTTGAGAAGATAATCTAGAAATAATATTTATCATATCCTCTGTACAAACACTATACTTTGGTACATTTATTTTATAAAGTTCTTCTAATTCTTTAAGTACTGAATTCCTTATTCCATCAGTATTTCCATGTATCATATATTACCACCTCGTGATATTTATTATGTTTCTTGACAATTTTCATTTAATTTTATACTATAAATACAATATTGTAAATAATACGGAATAGTTAGGGGAGAAAATAATGGAAGATAAGAACAGAAATATACTACTTTCTGAAGAGCAAATTAAAGAACAAATAGCTATTGTAGGTAAAAAATTAACTGAAGATTATAAGGATAAAAACCTTTATGTTTTATCTTTATTAAGAGGAAGTTTCATATTTGCAGCGGATTTAGTTAGAGCAATAGATACTAAAGCTCAAATAGGATTTATGACTACTTCAAGTTATGGCCATGGTGAAGAAAGTACTGGTATAGTCAAAGTTGTAAATGATATTCCTGATAATATTGAAGGCTTAGATGTCTTAATCGTTGATGATATCATAGATTCAGGTATAACAATGGATTTTGTTATAAACCATGTTAAATCACTAGGAGCTAAATCAGTTAAAACTTGCACTCTTTTAGACAAACCTTCTAGAAGAAAAGTTGATTTAAAACCAGACTATTGTTGTTTTGAAATAGAGGACTTATTCGTTGTTGGTTACGGATTAAACTATGGTGATCATTATAGAAATATCCCTTACATATTTAACTGGGAAAAATAATTAAAAGGAGGAATTTCCTCCTTTTTTAATAGGCTAATTTGTATCTTCTCTACTTTCTTCATTAATACCTTGTAGCATATTTCCACCCCACATGCTATTTGGAACTTCTCCAACTATGACAGTATCTGAAATTGGAATTTGATTTACCACTTCAACCTCTTTTGATTGAAGTGGTAATATTATTTTAAGATTAGTTTTTACATTAACTAAAATTTTATGCCTTGTTTGATTTATTCCTGCACTTTCAAATAAGGACTCATAAGTAACTACCACTCTTCCTATAGGCTCCATTTTAACAGTTATACTAGGACCCCAATAAGACATTATATTATTTTTTGTTATATATCCAATTGGCATCTTTACACCTATGGATCCAACTTCCTTTATATCCCTCTGTGATTTTATGGCAACCTCTGTGGCTAACTCATTTAATTTTATAGTATCAGCATTAATCATTTTTATTGCCCCAGATGAATCTTTTTGAACCTTTATTACATCATTATAATTAAATTTTTCTGTATAAACCTCAGCAATATTAGTGTTTATAATATCTAAAGTTTTAGCTTGCATTTCTGAATCTGAAACAAGTAAAACTGTAGGTGCAATTATTTTATCAAAAACATATATGAAAATTAAAAAACAGGCAATAATCATTAATAAAGTAATTATTAAATATTTTTTAAAATCTATATTTTTACGTTTATTTTTATTTACATAATACAAAGACTACACCTCTTATAATTTGGTTTACTCTTAATATTATTATGCTATAATATAATATAATATTTCTTTAAATGTATAATAATATAATTATGTAGTTTTTTAGAAATAGAAAGTTTTATTATGATAGGAGGAAAAAATGACTGAAAGAAAAAGAGAGCATAAAGATAGAAAGCAGAAGAAAAATTCACCTAAAAATCAATCGAAAGTAACAAAATTTTTGAAATGGTTCTTTATAGGGATTCTGCTTCTAGGGATAACTGCCGTAACAGTAGTTGGAATTTACGTTCTTTCTATTATACGTTCATCTCCAGAGTTAGATGTTCAGGCAATTCAATCTCTAAATCAGCCATCCATTCTTTACGATGATCAGGGAAACTTTATGGATAATGTTATAACTCGTGAACAACGTTATGTAGTTAAATCTGAAGAGATACCTGATAACTTAAAAAAGGCTTTTGTAGCTATTGAAGACGAAAGATTTTATGAGCATAAAGGAATAGACATTAAAAGAATTTTTGGGGTAATAGCTTCTAATATTAAAGGTAAACTTTCAGGAAGTAATACGGTTCAAGGGGCTTCAACTATAACTCAGCAACTTATAAAAAATGCCGTACTTACTAATGAAGTTAGTTATGAAAGAAAAATTAAAGAAATGTACTTAGCTTTGGAATTAGAAAAGCACCTTTCAAAAGATGAAATCCTTACTACGTATTTAAATACAATTCCTATGGGTGGATACCAATATGGGGTTAGCGCAGCTGCTCAAAGATTTTTTAGTAAGAATGTTTCAGATTTGAATTTAGTTGAGTGCGCTTATTTAGGAGGACTTACTCAAGCACCAACTTCTTATGATGGTCTTTCAGAGGCAAATAAAGAAAATCCAAGTAGATATTTAAATAGAACTAAATCTGTACTATTTAAAATGCATGAACTTGGATATATTTCAAGTGAACAATATAATGACGCAATAAATGAAATTGACACAAATGGTATAAAATTCACACCAAATAATAAATTAAGTAAAACTAACTTTGAGTGGTTCACAAGACCAGCTATAACTCAAGTTAAACAAGACTTAATGAATAAATATAAATATACACAAGAGGAAGTTGACAAACTTATAGCTAATGGTGGATTAAAAATCTATACTTCTATGGATAGAAATCTTCAAAATAATGTTCAAAAAGTTTTAGATGATCCAAATAACTATAAAGCTATAACTAATAATCCTAATGAAAAAAATGAAGATGGTGTTTATAAATTACAAGCATCTGCCACAATAATAGACTATAAAACAGGCCATGTTAAGGCTTTAGTTGGAGGAAGAGGGGAACAACCTGCTATGTCTCACAATAGAGCTTATTATGATTTAAAATCTATAGGTTCTGCAACAAAACCATTAACAGTTTATGGTCCTGCTATTGATTTAGGACTTGGTGGCGCTGGCTCTGTAGTAAATGATTCTCCATTAAGTAATAAAGAATTATCTTCTACAGGATATAAAGATCAACCTAAGAATGAATACAATAGTTATAGAGGTCCTTTAACTTTTAGAGAAGCAATTAAAATCTCTAGTAACTTAGCAGCCATAAAAGTTGCTAACGAAGTAGGTGTTTCAAACTCTATAGCTTATGGAGAAAAATTAGGTCTTGTTTATGGACCTCATTCTAGAGGTATTTCCACAACAGCCTTAGGTCAATTCCAAAATGACCCTAATAATCCTGATGGAGGAAATACTTATACTCTAGCTTCAGCCTTCGGTGTTTTTGGTAATAACGGTGTTAAAACAAATGCTAAATTATATACAAAGGTATTAGATTCTCATGGAAATGTAATTCTTGATACAAGTACTCCAGAAGAAACTAAAATATTTAGTCCTCAAGCGTCTTATATAGTTTATGATATGCTTAAGGATCAAGTAGAAAGTGGCTCTGCAAAACCTGCTAAATTTGGTAATATTCCTGTGGCGGGTAAAACAGGAACTACCACTGGAGATAAAGACTATTTATTTGCAGGATTAACTCCATATTATTCTGCGGCTATTTGGATTGGATATGATAAGCCTAGAGAAATGAGAACTAGTAGTGGTACTGTTACCTCTCCTATTTTCGGAAAAATAATGGGCTTAGCTCATAAAGACTTACAGTACAAAGAGGTTGAACAACCTAGTGGAATAAGCAAGATTGCAGTATGTATGGATTCTGGTCTTAAACCTACTTCCCTTTGTACTCAAGACCCTAGAGGCAGTAGAGTTTATTATGATTGGTTTATTAATGGTTCTGCTCCTACTCAATATTGTAATTATCATACAAATTTACATGTAAATGCTCCTGATACAAATGATAATAATAATTCTGGAGCAAATGAAGGAAATAAACAACAAGAAACTAAACCTGAAGAAGTTAAACCTAACGAAAATAATAATAATAAACCAAATGAACAAAATCCAAATAATAAGCCTGATAATACACCAGCTAATGGTAATAATAACACTAATAATAACGGAGGTGGAAATGTGACTCCTCCTCAAAATCAAACAGAAAACAATACAAATAATGGAGTTATTACTCCACCTCAAGCTGGAAATAACCAAAATCAAAACGGTCAAAACAACAACATTACGCAATAGAAGGAAGTCCTTCTTGCATTTTGACCTTATTCAAAACAAAGCCACTATGAATTTTTTATTTCATAGTGGCTTTATTATTGATAATTAGCCCTCTATAGCTTTGTAATACACTACTCTTCACTAATATACACTATTTACTTTTTATTAACATTTAACTTCTATGTTTTCCATTCAAATATCTCACATATGAATAAAGCAATATTAGTTCTTGCATTTTTTTATTATTCATATTAAAATTAGATATAAAGTGTGACGCAAAAAAATAAAAAACTTATCAACAGGAGGAGGAATTTATGGAAATACTTAATAACTTAGTAGTTAGTTTTAATGATTTTCTTTGGGGCTACATATTAATTATTTTATTAATAGGTGCAGGCCTTCTATTTTCTTTTAAAACTAAATTTGTTCAATTTAGATATATAAAAGAAATGTTCCGTTTATTAGGAGACGGTATAGGAAAGTCAAATAAAGAAAAAGGCGGAGTTTCTTCATTTCAGGCATTTTGTATAAGTACAGCTTCAAGAGTTGGTACTGGTAATATAGCGGGTGTTGCCATAGCCGTAGCTGTTGGTGGACCTGGGGCTGTTTTTTGGATGTGGCTTATAGCCTTAATAGGTTCTGCGTCTAGTTTCGTAGAAAGTACATTAGCTCAAATATATAAAACTAAGGATAAAGATTCTTTTAGAGGTGGTCCTGCCTATTACATGGAAAAAGGACTTGGAAAGAGATGGTTAGGAATTATATTCTCAATTCTTATTACAATCTGTTTTGGATTCGTATTTAATGCAGTTCAAGCTAACACAGTAAGTGTTGCATTCAATAGTGCTTTCGGACTTTCAAGAGGAGCAATTGGTATAATATTAGCAATAGTAACTGCTTTAGTTATCTTCGGTGGTATTCACAGAGTTGCTAAGGTTTCAGAAATAATAGTTCCAATTTTAGCGGTTCTTTATATTCTTATTGCTATTATAGTTTTAATTTTAAATATTACTGAAATTCCATCAGTTTTCAAACTTATATTTGAATCAGCCTTTGGAATAAAACAATTAACTGCCGGTGGACTTGGTGCCGCTGTTATGCAGGGTATTAAAAGAGGTTTATTCTCAAATGAAGCTGGTATGGGTAGTGCGCCAAATGCAGCTGCTACAGCAGATGTTACTCACCCAGTAAAACAAGGTTTAATTCAAACTTTAGGAGTATTTACTGATACATTATTAATTTGTTCTTGTACAGCATTTATAATACTTCTTTCAGGTCAATACGCTGATAGTTCACTAACAGGTATAGAATTAACTCAAAAAGCTCTTGTATCTCAAATAGGACCTTTCGGAGCTTATTTCATAGCAATTTGTATATTATTATTTGCTTTTAGTTCTATTGTAGGTAACTTCTATTACGGTCAAACAAACATAGAGTTTATACACACTAATAAGGTATTATTAAATATATACAGAATACTTGTTATAGGCATGGTATTATTTGGTTCAATAGCAAAAGTAGATTTAGTTTGGAATTTAGCGGATCTTTTCATGGGATTAATGGCTATACTAAATATAATAACTATATTATTCCTTGGTAAATATTCTTTCCTTGCACTTAAGGACTATACAGCTCAAAAGAAAGCAGGAATTAAAGAGCCAGTATTTAAAGCATCTTCTATTCCTGGATTAGAAAATGTAGAAGAATGGCAATAATAAAAAAAGCTTTGAGATTTTTTTCTCAAAGCTTTTTTATATTAATCTTTCAAATATAACTTTTTTCTCCACACTTAAATCCTTAGGATTTATTGTTATTTTAAAAATCGGAGGACAACCTTCCTCTCTCCATTTCTTCATATAAGCTGGTGTAGCTTTATAATTATAATAATAAACTTCTTCATATTCATCTGAAAATTCTAAAACTTCAAGTCTACTATCCTCACTTAAACTTATTAATTCTTTATGAACATTATTTATTATTGGCCAAAAATATTTCATTGGTATATTATATTTAAACTCATTGTTTACTACTCTACTCTCAAACAATGCTCTTTTTAATATCCTGTTATCTTTATGACACTCATCTATATTTGCTCTAAATATAACTTTTCCTCTTTTGTCTTCATCTAATTTTATGTTTATCATATAATAAACAACTCCTATTCATAACACTATAAAATATAGCATCAAATCTATAAATCAAATCTATTTAATACAGATTCTCCAAACAACTTTTTAATTATGTATTTTATTCCTTCTATTTCACAGGATTTTTTCTTAACCATTATAAGTCTTCCATTATCAATAATATCTTCATCAGAATAAGATGTTAAGGCGATTTCTTCCTTTATAAATTCAACCCACTCCTTAGAATAATACGCTTTTAAACCTCTTAAAAATTTATTTTTTATAAATGGAATTATACTATTTCCTAGAACGCAGACAGTTTCACATCCGTTTATATTGTTTAAGAGTTTTTCAAATTCCTCATTTTCATAGAACTTATTACTCTTACTTCCTGGAACAATTATAACATCTAGATCTACTTCCTCTATAGATTTTACATTTTCAAACTTTATATCATACATTCCATCTTTTATTATATTATTTTTTGTACCTACTAATTCCACTGAAATTATTTCTTTATCTAATGATTTATTTATATCATGAAAAATTTCTAAGAAAGATATTACTGTGCTTACTACCATCTTATCATAAATAAATATTCCAAACTTTCTCTCTTTTAAGTCTTTGATTTGACTATTAAAATCATCCTTAGATAATCTATATGAATAACCATCTTTATTTTTATACATAATCTTGAAACCAATTTTTTCAAGTCTTTCTCTGTTCTCATCTAACGAAACCGTATCTAGCATATATAAGCCACCAAATTCATTGAAAAAGCATTCTAAGATAAGATGTACCGCTTCACTTCCGTAGCCCTTTCCCCTATGTGAATTTTCTATCCTAACATTTAACCTAGCAGTTTTAGTTATAGAGTCATATCCATGAAAGCTTGCTTCCCCCACTGGATTATCATTATAATCAAAAACCAAGCAATACAGATTTCTTCCATCTGTAGGACTCACCATCTTTTTATAAAAACTATCCCACTTATACCTTGGAAAAGATATTGTTTTGCCTACATCGGTCATACTCTCCATATCTCCCCATAGCTTTTCAGTATACCCTAGTTCTTCTAAATATGGTGTTCTTATATAAACTTTTCTTCCCTCTCTCCTATAACAGTTTCTTTTTTGTATCACATTACCACACCAATCATTTATTAATTCAAGAGTATTTTATCATAAATTACCACAAACTGTGAAATTTTTTATACATTATTTATTAATTGTTATTTTATTGTTTAGTTATACTAAATTTAATAATAGATTAGCCTAAACTCCATAACATTTTTTTCCTTCTAAAGTTGCTAAATCACTATTTTAAGGCAACATTTAAATATTAATATATTTTTTTAATTTTTTGTTGATTTTTATTTTAAAAGTATTTATAATTATTTGTGTTTGTTTAGTAATTTTAAACTTAAAGTTTAGTAAAACTTATAGTAATGAAATTGAGGTGTAAAACTTGGAAATAGGAGATAAAATTAGACGTCTCAGAGTGGCCAAACAGTTGACTCAAGAAGAATTAGCAAATAGATGTGAATTATCTAAGGGATTTATTTCTCAGCTTGAGAATGACCTTACTTCTCCATCTATAGCTACATTAATAGATATATTAGATATATTAGGAACTAATTTAACGGAATTCTTTAGTGAAGATACTAATGAAAAGATAGCCTTCTCTAAGGATGATATGTTTGAAACTGAAAATGAAGAATTAAAATATAACCTTATGTGGTTAGTTCCAAATGCTCAAAAGAATGATATGGAACCTATAATGATAACGCTTGAACCTGGAGGACAATATATTGAAGAAGAGCCTCATGAGGGTGAGGAATTTGGGTATGTCCTATCTGGAGCAATATATCTTCATCTAGGAGACAAAAAAGTAAAAGTAAGAAAAGGCGAGAGTTTCTACTTTAAGCCCAAGGCTAATCATTATATTTCTAATGCAGGAAAAATTTCTGCAAAGGTTATATGGATAAGTACTCCACCATCATTTTAGTATAAACATTTAGAAAGCAGAGGTGTTAGATTTGAAAGATAATAATATTATTGAATTAAAAGGAATAACTAAATCATATGGAAAAGATACAATTTTAGATAATCTTTCCCTAAATATAAAAAAGAATGAATTCCTAACTCTTTTAGGACCTAGTGGATGTGGTAAAACAACCACTTTAAAAATTATAGCTGGCTTTGAAACGGCAGATAGTGGCCAGGTGGTCTTTGAAAATAATATTATTAACGATATACCACCTTACGAAAGACAATTAAATACTGTATTCCAAAAATATGCTCTATTCCCTCATATGAATGTATATGAAAATATAGCTTTTGGATTAAAACTAAAAAAAATGCCTAAAGATGTTATAGATCAAAAAGTTAAGGAAATGCTTAAGTTAGTTGCCCTTGAAGGATATGAAAACAGAGATATTGAAGCCCTTAGTGGTGGTCAACAACAAAGGGTTGCCATAGCTAGAGCTTTAGTAAATGAACCAAAGGTACTTTTATTAGATGAGCCTTTAGGTGCATTAGATATGAAACTTAGAAAAGGAATGCAAATAGAGCTTAAGAGAATTCAACAAAAATTAGGAATTACATTTATATTTGTAACTCATGATCAAGAAGAAGCTTTAACAATGTCAGATACAATAGTTGTTATGAATAAAGGTGAAATTCAACAAATGGGAAGCCCAGAAGATATATATAATGAACCTGCTAACTCATTTGTAGCAAAATTCATCGGTGAAAGTAATATAGTTGATGGAACTATGTTAGATGACTTTAAGGTTGAATTTGCTGGAAGAATATTTAACTGTGTTGATAAAGGTTTTGAAAAGAACGAAGCTATTGAAGTTGTAATAAGACCTGAAGATTTTGAAATGGTTAAATATGAAGAAGGTATGTTAAAAGGAACTGTTACTTCAGTTATATTTAAAGGTGTTCACTATGAAATAGAAGTAAAGGATGAAAACCACACTTGGATATTACACAATACAAAACATGCTGAAATAGGATCTAAAATAGGATTATCTCTTGATCCAGAAAGCATACACATAATGAAAAAAGAGAGTGATGTTTAAAGATGAAAAATAGAAATAAAAATTTATCATTTGCAGCTTATCCATACGTTGTATGGAGTGCTATATTCATAGTTATCCCTTTACTTTTAATAGTTTTCTTTAGTTTTACAAGTAAAGTTGACGGAAGATTTGTTTTCTCTTTTGAAAACTTCCAAAGATTATTTGAGCCAATATATTTTACTGTTTTTATACGTTCTATATGGCTTGCTGTTTTATCAACAGTTTCATGTTTAATTTTAGGTTATCCAATAGCTTATATAATTTCTAAATTACCTATAAAAAGAAGAAATATGTTAATACTTTTATTCATATTACCAATGTGGATGAACTTCTTACTTAGAACATATGCGTGGATGGCTATACTTGGTAGAGATGGACTTATTAATACTCTTTTAGGTTATATAGGAATAGGTCCAATTAAAATGCTATATACTGACGGAGCAATCTTACTTGGAATGGTATATAACTTCTTACCATTTATGGTTATACCAATATATACTGTACTTATAAAAATTGATAAAAACTTAGTTAATGCAGCTTATGACTTAGGTGCAAATAAAGCTCAAGCTTTTAGAAAAATTATTTTACCACTTAGTATTCCTGGAATAATCTCTGGAATAACTATGGTATTTATGCCAGCTGTTTCAAACTTCGTAATCCCAAGCCTTCTAGGTGGTGGAAAATACATGTTAGTTGGTAACCTTATAGAACAACAATTTACTACTATTGGTAACTGGAACTTTGGTTCTGCTTTATCAATCTTTATGATGATATTAATATTAATTTCAATGGCCTTTATGTCTAAATATGAAAAGAACGGAAAAGAAGGAGGTAAACAGCTATGGTAAAAAAGTTAGGTGATTTTATTTCTAAATTTTATTTAGCCTTAGTATTTATATTTTTATATGCACCAATAGTAACACTTATGGTATTTTCATTTAACAAAACAAAATCTATGGCTGTTTGGGGTGGCTTTACTTTTGATTGGTATAGCTCCCTACTTGAAAATGATAGAATAATAGCAGCTCTTTATTATACAGTTTTAATAGCAGTAATAGCCTCTGTTGTTGCTACGGTTATAGGGACTATAAGTGCTATAGGAATTAATAATATGAAAAAAGGTCCTAGAACCTTATTATTAAACGTAAACTATTTACCTGTATTAAATCCTGATATAGTTACAGGTATTTCATTAATGACTTTATTCGCTATTGGTGGAGTTTTATTTAATTTAAAACCTGGTTTTTGGACTATGCTTTTAGCTCACATAACATTTGATATTCCTTATGTTATATTATCTGTTTTACCTAAGCTAAGACAATTACCTCCAAATCTAACTGATGCGGCCTTAGATTTAGGAGCAAAACCATCTTACGCTTTAAGAAAGGTAGTAATTCCTCAAATAATACCTGGTATAGCTGCAGGATTCTTAATAGCATTTACAATGTCAATAGATGACTTTGTTATAAGTTTCTTCACTACAGGTCCTGGTGTTTCTAACCTTTCTATAGAAATTTATTCTATGGCTAGAAGAGGTATTTCTCCAGAAATAAATGCTCTTTCAACATTAATGTTTATAGTTGTCTTAGCATTACTTCTTATTGCTAATAGAAAACAATCTTTAGTAAAGGGGGAACGTTAATATGAAATTAAAAAAATTTTTAGCATTAACTTGTTCAACACTTCTTTTATCATCTCTTTTTCTTGGTTGTGGACCAAAAAAGGATGAGGAAGCTACTCAAGATAAAAACAATAACGTTCTTTATGTTTATAACTGGGGAGATTACATAGATCCAGAACTACTTACTAAATTTAAAGAAGAAACTGGAATAGATGTTAAATACGATGTTTATGATACTAATGAAATAATGTATCAAAAACTTAATAGTGGTAATGTATCTTATGATATAGTAATTCCTTCTGATTACATGATAGAAAAAATGAAAGAAGAAGATATGTTAGCTAAGATAGATTATTCTAATATTCCTAATTATAAATATATAGGAGAACAATTTAAAAATTTAGCTTATGATCCAACTAATGAATACTCAGTACCATATATGTGGGGAACAGTTGGAATAATATATAATACAAAGAGAGTTAGTGATCCTGTAGATAGTTGGAATATCCTTTGGAATCCTAAATATAAGGATCAAGTTATAATGCCAGATAGTGTTAGAGATGCTATGGCTGTTGCAGAAAAAAAATTAGGATATTCATTAAATACAGAAAACCTAGACCAAATAGAAGCTGCTAAAAAGGAGCTTATGACTCAAAAGAAAGATGGATTAATCTTAGCTTACATGGTTGACCAAGTTAAAGATGCCATGGTTGGTGGAGAGGCTTCCCTTGCTGTTGCTTGGTCTGGAGATGCTGTAACAATGATAGAGAGAAATCCTGATTTAGCTTATGCTATTCCTAAGGAAGGATCAAATAAATGGTTTGATGCCATAGCAATTCCTAAAAATGCAAAGCATAAAGAAAATGCTGAGAAGTTTATAAACTTCCTTTGCGATCCTGAAAATGCTGAGCAAAATGTAGAATATATAGGATACTCTACTCCAAACACAGCTGCATATGACCTTTTACCTGAGGATATAAGAGATGATAAAGTTGCATACCCAGATGAAGAGTCATTAAAAAATTGTGAGGTATTTATAGATTTACCTTCTAAAATACTTAGAAAATATGATGAAGCTTGGTTAGAAATCAAGTGTGTTTATTAAAAAAGGTCTTTATCAAAATATAACAAATAAAACTTACAAACAGTATGAAGAGAATATCTAGATGAGCTTTAGAATTTAAATTATTACTGAGAAGATATTACGTTAAGAAGCTGAAACTGTTCGAAGCGAAGCAAGTTTTGAAGCTTTAGTAATATCTTCGGAGTAATAATTATAAATTCTTAGCGAAATCTAGTAATTCTCGGAATATGTTTGTAAGTTTTATAAAAAGTTATTTTGATAGAGACCTTTTTATATTATCCACAAATTTCTTCATAAAATACTTTTGGGAACCATAGCTTAATTTCTTTCTCAGCACTTTCTATTGAATCTGATGCATGAACTGAGTTTTCTGTTCCACTTAAGGCAAACCTTCTTCTTATTGTTCCAAACTCAGCCTTTTCTGGATTTGTTGCCCCATTTAGAGATCTTATTTTATTTATAGCATCTTCTCCTTCAAGAATTAAAGCTACAAGAGGACTTCTTGTTATATATTTTATTAGAGAATTAAAAAATTGCTTATCTCTATGTTCTTCATAATGTTTTTCAGCAAATTCCTTATTTATTTGCTTCATTTCCATAGCCTTTATCTTTAATCCTGCTCCCTCATAAACCTCTAATATCTTACCTATTAAATTTCTTTCAACGGCATCAGGTTTTATTAAAACAAGACTTTTTTCTAACCTCATTGAAATTCCTCCTCAATATTATTTCCCTCTAAGATATATTATACATATAATTTCCTATTTATGTAAACATTCACAAGAAAATTACTAAATATTTAATTGTTAAATTATTATTTCCACCTTAGTTAGAGAAATAAGTGCCTTTTATATAGTATTGTAATTATAATAAATATAGGAGGTGTTTACTGTGATTAGAAAAGAATTTCTAGTAAGTGGTAGAGTCCAAGGAGTAGGTTTCAGATTCTTTTGTAAGTATCAGGCAAGCTTATTATCTTTAACTGGTTATGCTGAAAATTTAGATGATGGTCAAGTACTTATAGAGGTGCAAGGTGATGAATCATCAATAAGAAAATTTAAAACTAAAATTTTAAATGGTAATGGTTTTTCAAGAGTTATTTCTATAGATGAGAAGGATTTAACTGTTGATACCCGCGAAAAAAGATTTTCTACATACTAATTATAGGTAAAGGAAATGGGGCTATTATCAAACTTAAAATTTATAAATATATAATAAATGTTATTCACTAATTATTATAATATAGTTTATAAATTTTGTTTTTAAATTTTTAAGAGCCCCTACTCCTTTTTATAGCTTTTTATAAATCACAGCTATCTTGTTCATATCCATATCTTGAGCTTCCATTGCTATTAAACTCTTCATTTTCTTTGTATGAAATAAATGTACCATCATCAGGTTCATGATCTTTATGTTTTTTATTATTATAATTCTTATTATTTTTATTATCTTTCATATTTATCACCCACCTTTAATTTTATTATTTCAAGGCAGGCTTATTTATATACTCTATTTTTAAGTTGATTATATATTATAGTTTTATAAATTTTTTACTTAAATTATAAGTTTTTATATGAACAAAATCTTTACTTCTACCTATTGACTTAAAAATTTTTACTTATATTATAAGTTCTCCCACATATCTTGTATGCTACTATAATCATCTAATACTTCATCAATTAAATCTAAAGCATCTTCATTGTTCCAAGATTCATATTTTTTTCTTTTTACTACTTTAATTATGTTTTCTTCTTTTCCTTCTTTAATTAAAATAGAATCTTCACATGACTCTTTATACTTTTCTAAATCCTTTTTAATTGTATTACAAACTTCAATAGTCTTAATTCTATTGTTGTCTTCATCTCTAAAATCTATAAGTATTTTGTCTAAGTTAATTAACCCATTTAAAAAGTCAAAGTGCCAATTAAATCCATAGTTTAACCATAGATCATAGGTATTTTCCTCTCTTTCGTCAAACCTAATCATAATTAAAAGCAAGTCTAATTTTTTATTGCTTATAATGCTGCTTTTTAAGGCAACTAAGACATTATCACCTATATCCTTTAAAGCTTCTAAATAATCTTTAACAAAAATTATAGGTACTACTTTATCATTTACTTCTACTATTAGTGGAATTAATGTTCCAACTTCACTTTCTTTTAAAATATCATCTACAGTTAAAGCTGCCATATTATCACATCCTAAATATTAATTAATTGCTTCAAATACCTTATATTATATAAGATATGTATTGTAAATACCACAATTAAAGCTTTACATCTCTTTCTTTATTATTATTGTTATTATGCCCTATAGATGTTATAATAAAAAAAGTTTAATGAGACTTTGAAATTAGGAGAGATGAAAATTGATTAAATTTAAGAAAAAGCTTTTAAGTTCAATATTGATTGCTTTATCAGTATCACTTTTTACGCCAACAAAAGCTACTGTTCAGGCTGCCGAAATTTCCCAGCCTAATATAGTTGGAAAGTATGCTGTCACTTTAGATTATGACACTGGTGAAATTATTTATGCAAAGGGAATAGATGAAAAAGCATATCCTGCTAGTACAACAAAGGTAATGACAAGTCTTTTATTTGCTGAACATGCTTCAAAGAATGATTCTTTTCCATATACAGCAGATGCAAAAGCTCAACAACCTTATACATTAAACAATAGCTTTGGACCAATACCTGTTGGCGAAGGAATGAATGCTAATGATTTAATGAAAGCTTTACTTATGTTTTCAGCTAATGATGCTGCCGCTGTAATTGCAGACGGGTTGGCTGGAAGTGCTGAAAAATTTAGTGTAATGATGAATGACGAAGTAAAAAAATTAGGATTAAAAAATACTCACTTTGTTACTCCAAATGGCTTACATAATGATGATCACTATTCAACAGCTTACGATTTAGCTGTCATTTTACAAAATGCTTATAAAAATCCTTGGGTAAGCGAAACTATGGCACTTAAGGATAGCGACATAACTGTAAACGGAAAAAAAGTACTTTTAGAAAATAGAAATAAAGAACTTGGTATCGACGGAAATATTGGTGGAAAGACTGGATTTACAACTCCTGCTGGAAGATGTTTAGTATCAGTATACGAAAGAAATGGTAGAAAAATAATAGGTGCTGTTTTAAATTCTCAATATGATGCTAAGGATGAAATTGTATTTAATGATATGAATAAAATTATTGATTACAGTTACTCTGTAGATAAAGTTCCATACATAAAGGCTGGTACAACAATAGATACTATTCCAGTTGAATATAAACTTTTTAGATGGTTTGGACCAACTAAGAAAATAGATGTTCCTTTTGTTGCAACTGAAAACATAGATTATTATAAAAATTATGTAAATGAAAAAGAAACATCAAAATCAATAAACTTAAATGATATGAACGCTTGGCAATTAGCTTCTAATCCTGAATCAGCTGCTGTTACTGTTACTCAAAGAGCTTACGTTAAGGATTATCCAGTAAAAGCTGATATAGGTACTTTTACTCTTATAAAAGCTAATTTCTTAAGTTATTTAGGAATAATTGTTCTAGCAATAGTTGTAATTGTATTAATATTACTTATTATAAGAGCAATAAATTTAAGAAAACGTAGAAGACGTAGAAGAAATATATTTTAATAAAAAAAAGATTTAGTCTTAGACTAAATCTTTTTTTATTATAAACCTATTAAATTAAGAATTTAATTTTTCAACAAGATCTAAAATTTCTAAAGGTTTATCTACATAAAATTCTGGCTCACTCTCTCCTAATTTTTCAAGAGGCAATGCTGTGTATTTAACTCCACAGGTCTTAGCCCCAGCATTTTTACCTGCTAAAATATCGTAAGGTGAATCACCTACCATAAGAGCTTCACTAGGAGATACTCCTAAATTTTCACAAGCCTTTAAAACTGGCTCCCCATCTGGCTTATGCTTTGTAGTAATTTCAGGAGTTATAAAAGTATCAAAATACTTAAATATACCCATTAGTTTAGCACCACGCTCTGCCATATCACTTTTCTTTGAAGTTACAACTCCAATTTTAATTCCTTTACTCTTTAATGTTTTTAGCATTAAATCGACTCCAGCAAACTCTTTACATTCATCATCATGTAATTCTAAGTTTATTTTTCTATAACAATTAATCATTTCTTCTATTCTATTTTCATCATAGGATTTAAAAATTTCCTGCAATGGTCTACCATAGTTCATAGTAATCTCTTCTTCACTTGGCTCTAAATCTAACATAGTTTTAAATGTATGTTTAAATGATTTTAGTATTAAATCATTAGTATTTATCAATGTTCCATCTAGGTCAAACAATACTGCTTTTATCATAAATTTCTCCTTTATTATTTTAAAAATTAGCTTTAAAATATATATTTTTTTAATAATTATATCATAAATTTAAAAAAATTTTAAAAAACCCCTTCACAAATTAAGATTTTTAGTATATATTAATTATTAAATAAATAAGTTGTACAAAGCATTGATGGGAAAAAGTAATCTTTGGAAAGAGTTTTAGCGATTGAGGGATGGTGAAAGCCTCATACTATACCTTTGATGAAGAACATCCTTGAGCTTCTAACCGAACTTCAAAATTTATTTTGGACAGTAGACTTAGACGGGTTTCTTTCCGTTAAAAGAAGGACAGTGTTAAGATGCACTGTTATTAAGTGAGTGCTTTTGTACTAACATAGGTGGTACCGCGGAGATGATTATACAGCCTTCGTCCTATTAAAAATATAGGATGATGGCTTTTTTTATTGTCTTTTAAACTATATTTTTAAATTTTATTATTTTAACTATACGTATAAATCAAAACATTTAAAGAAATTTTAATAACCTGTTTGGGGCCAAACAAATTTATAAAAAAATATATGTAGCAAAAAATATATCTACATTTAAAATTAAGGAGTTGTTTAAAATGGAAAAATTATTTATACCAAAGGGCTATAAACCTTTATTATCACTTAGAGAAACAGAAGTTGCTATTAAAGAACTTAAAGACTTTTTCGAAGATTCTTTAGCTAAAAACTTAAACTTAACAAGAGTTTCTGCTCCACTTTTCGTAAATAAAGGTTCAGGATTAAATGATGATCTAAATGGAATTGAAAGACCTGTAAGTTTTGATATGAAAGCTATGCCAGAGTTTAACATTCAAATAGTTCATTCTCTAGCTAAATGGAAAAGACTAGCTCTTCATAGATATGAATTTGAACATGGTGAAGGTCTTTATACTGATATGAACGCTATAAGAAGAGATGAAGATTTAGATAACATTCACTCTATTTATGTTGACCAATGGGATTGGGAAAAAATAATAGATAAAGAAGAAAGAAACTTAGAAACTTTAAAAGAAACTGTAAGATCAATATATGGTACTTTTAAAGCAACAGAAGATTTTATAGTAGCAAAATACCCTCACATAGAAAAAATTCTTCCTGAAGATATAACATTTATAACATCACAGGAATTAGAAGATCGTTATCCAGATCTTACTTCTAAAGAGAGAGAAACTGCTATATGTAAAGAATTTGGCGCTGTATTCATAATAGGAATTGGTGGAAAATTAGCTTCTGGTGAAAAACATGATGATAGAAGTCCAGACTATGATGATTGGACATTAAATGGAGATTTATTATTCTACTACCCTCTATTTGATGAGGCTGTAGAACTTTCATCAATGGGAATAAGAGTTGATGAGGAAAGCCTTTTAAAACAATTAAAAATAGCAGAATGTGAGGAAAGAAAAGAACTACCATTCCATCAAATGCTTCTTGAAGGAAAATTACCATATACTATAGGTGGTGGAATTGGTCAATCTAGAATATGTATGTTCTTCCTTAGAAAAGCTCACATTGGAGAAGTTCAAGCATCTATGTGGGATGAAGATATGATAAGAACTTGTGAAGAAAACAACATACATTTATTATAAAAGTTATATTAAAATTTTGATTTTTATTTAATTTAACTTTAACTTTAAAAAATTCAATATTATCCCTCTTATAAATATAGTATAATTTCTTTAATAAACTAATATTTAAAAGGGGGATAATTATTATGAAAAGGTCTATTTTAAATACATTATTGAATGTCCTTGCAATAATTTTTATAGTTTTCTTAATGATTAAGGTAAGTGTGCCTATGGGGAGCATACTACTTCTATCATTTATAATATTTAAATTAACTATAAACAAGCATTTAATTTATATGTTTAAGGGTGCTAAAAAACTTAGGGCTAATAATTTAGAAGAAGCTTTATCTCTTTATAGAAAGGCTGCTCTATGTAATAGTTCTAATGTAAAAGCTATAAAAACTTATGTTTTCTTAGAACTTAAAATAGGATCTTATACTGAAGCTTTAGAAACTTTAAAAAGCATAGTATCTAAAAGAAAATTTTTACCTGAAGATGCAAATCAACTTGATTTACTTCAAGCAATACTTTATTGGAAATTAAATGATATAAAAACTTCTCTTCAAATCTTAGATGATTTAAAAGCTAATAATTTTAACTCTCTAGATTTTTATGAAGTTTATGGATATGTTTTGATTCAAGATGAAGATTTTGAAAAAGCAATTTCAATAAGTAATGAAGGATTAAAAGTTGATGAATTAAGCCAAATAATAAGAGCTAATTTAGGAGAGATTTTCTATAAAATTGGGGATATAAAAAAAGCTTGCTTTTATTTTGATGAATTAATAGATGAATGTGTAAATTTTTCAGAACCCTACTATTTTATGGGAATTATATCAAAAGAAAAAGAAGATTTTTATAAAGCCAAAGAATTTTTAAATAAAGCACTTAAGTATGATGAGTCTATTCTAAGCAACCTATCAAAAAATGATATAGAAAACGCTTTAATAAGTATAAATCATTAATTATTATGATATTTGATTATAGCTTTAATTTTAAATTCATTCTATAATGTATAAGGAACTTAAAAAATAGTTCCTTATATTTTTTTAATAAAAAAAGGAAGTGATTATCTAGTGAAGCTTTTAAGAGAAATGCTTATTGTAGTGTTTATATACTTCTTAGGCGAATTTATTTCTAAAAGTTTTATACATAGTGTACCTGGAAATATTATTGGAATGTTAATATTATTAGTTTTACTATGTACTAAAGTTGTTAAAGTAGAATCTATTGACTGTGTTGCTCAATTCTTCTTAGATCATTTAGCCTTCTTCTTCGTTCCTGCAGGGGTTGGACTTATGACATCTGTTGGATTATTAGAAGGAAATGTTCTTAAATTATTATTTATTTGTATAGCCTCAACTTTTGTTGTAATAGGAGTTACAGGTTTAGTTGTTCAAGCTTTAATAAGAAGAAAAGAAAAAAAACTACTAGGAGATGAAGTTAATGAATAACCTTATTAATAACCCTTTATTCGGAATTTTATTAACTCTTTTTGCATTTGAAATTGGTATGACCATATACAAAAAGACTAAAATTCCACTACTAAACCCTTTATTAATAGCAATTGCTCTTGTAATTGCAGTTTTAGTTTCATGCCATATAAGTTTTGAAACTTATAATATTGGTGGTAGTTTTATAAATGCATTTTTAGGACCTGCAACTGTAATTTTAGCAGTACCTTTATATAAACAGTTACAACTTTTAAAAAATCATTTTGTACCAATAATGACAGGAATAATAGTTGGAAGTTTTGCTTCTATGTGCTGTGTTATAATAATGGGATATTTCTTAGGAGTAAATCATGAACTTATTGCTTCTTTAGTTCCTAAATCAGTTACTACACCAATAGGGGTTGAAGTAGCTAGCGGACTTGGTGGAATACCTTCAATCACAGTTATAGCAGTAATAATAACTGGTATCACAGGTGCAATCATAGCTCCTATGGTATGTAAATTACTTAAGATTGATCATGAAGTTGCTATGGGAGTTTCTATGGGAACAGCTGCCCATGCCGTTGGAACTACTAAAGCTTTAGAAATTGGTGAAACTCATGGTGCTATGAGTTCATTATCTATAGGTGTTGCTGGATTAATAACAGTTTTCCTTGCTCCACCAATATATATGCTATCTGCATTAATATTAAAATTTGTCTAAACAGTGATAAAATTTCACTGTTTTTTTCTTTTTATGACTATATTTTCTTAATTATAGAAATACTAAAAATATAAATCTATAATTAAGGAGAATTAAAATGAAAATATATAAAAAAATTCTAGGCTTTTTTGCCTTAGCAGTTCTATTAAATCCAAATACTCTAACCTTAGATGCAAGCACTTTTTCTAAAGAAGATCAAATTCAAAACAAAGAAATTTTATATGATATTACAGCCTTCACCACAGAAAAAAACACTCTTAACTTAATAATAAATCAATTGTTTAAAGAAGATGATACTCTATTTATAGATGCTTATTTTTTAAATACAACTGAAAACACTACTTTTGAAAACTTAGAAAATTTTAATATCTCAGTTTGTGATACCAATAATAAAGAGGTACTAAATAAAACTTTTAAAAGTGTTGTTATCCCTAAGGGACTTCCTCCACAACATGGAAGAAGAATTTTATTTCCCATAGAAAATGAATTTTTTAACCTACAAGAAAAAGATTTATCAAAACTATCTTACAAATTCATCTTTGATTATAATTAAAATTTTAAACCTTTCTCTTAACCAAACAAAAAGAGTTATATCAAAAGTTAATAATAGTATGTATGAAAATAATTTTTTACAAAACTTACAAACAGCATAAATAGAATACCTTAGGAAAATCTAGTAATTCTCTGAATGTGTTTGTAAGTTTTATTATTATATTTTGCTACATAACATTTTTATTTCTTTTAATACAACTCATATATATTTTATTAAATAAATTCCATTCTCCATGTGAAATAACCTTTTTCTTCATCTTTTTCATATATGAAGTATGCTGCAAAGGTATTTCCCTTTTTACTTTTTAAATTTCTAAATCCAACTTTTCCATTAGCTAATAGAAGTTTTACCATCTGAGGTGTTACTTGTTTTCCAAAGGAAGCTATATACTTATCATTTTTCCATATGGTATATTTACATCCATTTTTCCAGTTAACACATCCAAATCCTCTTTCTCCCTCTATAACAGGATTTCCACAGTTAGGACATTTTCCTAAAACCTCTACCCCTTCTGGAGCCTCTACTTTAAAGTGTTTTGCCATGGAATCATCATTTTTTATAGCCTTAACTCCCTCTATAGTAAAGTTTTTTATAAGATTTAAGAAATCTTCTTTTTTTACCTTCCCTCTTTCTATATCAGAAAGAGTTTTTTCTAGTCTTCCTGTGTATTCTAAATCTAAAAGTTCCTTAACAGGGAATATTTCAACTATGGTTCTACCAAGCTCTGTACAAGTTAAACTTTTTCCCTTTGTGGTAATATATCCTACATCCTTAAGCTTTTTAATTGTTTCAGCTCTAGTAGCAGGTGTTCCTATACTAAATCCACTTAATATTGAGGCCATCATTTCTTCACTATCTTCCTCTGCATCCTCTTTAAAACTCTTACCACAAGTCTCCATTACCCTAAGTAAAGTCTTCTCAGTATGCTTTTTAGGTGGTTTTTTAGTAACCTTATTTATTTTACTATCTACTAAGTCTACTACTTCTTTTTCATTTACCATTGGAAGAATTGTATCTTTACTATCTATTTTTTCAACAACTCTCCATCCTTCTACAAGCTGAACTTTTCCTTTTGAAATAAATACGCCCTTAACCTCTTTATCATTTACCTTAGAAGTTATTTTTGTTTCCTCAAATTCAGCTACGGGCATAAATTGCATAAGAAATCTATTTTTAACTGCTGTGTAAACTATTCTTTCATCTTGTGTTAAATTATTAGGTTTCATGTAAGTTGGAACTATGGCACTATGGCTCTCAACCTTTGAATTATCAAAAACCCTTTTATTTTGAACAAACTTTATTTGCTCCTCATAAGGCAAGCCTACCTTAAGCTTTTCTAAAACATTTCTAGTTCTATCAACTAAGCTCTCCTCTAGAGCCATACTTCCTGTTCTAGGATAAGTTATAAACTTCTTTTCATATAAAGATTGAGCTACTTTTAAAACCTTATCTGAAGTCCATCCTTTGTATTTACTTGTTATGTATCCTTGAAGATTAGAAAGATTAAATAAAAATGGTGGATATTCTTTTTTTCTTTCTGTTTGCTTTTCAATTATTTCAGCATTTTTATCCTTTATCTTTTCTTTAATCTCATCTAAAACCTTTTTATCTTCAAACTTCTCTGAATTATTTTCATAATAAGTTCCTTCAAACTCCTCATTTTTTGAAGTCTTAAAAGTACCATTAAGTTTGTAATATGCACTTGATTTAAAGTTCTCTATTTCTTTATCTCTGTCATAAATTATTTTTAAAGTAGGTAGAAGAACTCTCCCTATATTTAAAATCTGTCCATCATTTAGCTTATATTTTATTGTTGTCACAGAAGTTAAGTTTATACCTATTATCCAGTCTGCCCACTGTCTTCCTATACCAGCATCTTGAAGAGATTGCATTTCCTCATTAGGTTTTAACTTTTCCATTCCTTTTTTAACTTCATCTGGTGTCCATTCATTTAATAAAAGTCTATATACTGGTTTCTTTTCACTAAAATATAGGAAAATTTCATCTGCAATTACTTGTCCTTCTCTATCAAAGTCAGTAGCAGAAATTATTCCATCTACATCTTCTCTATCTATAAGACCTTTTATTATCTTTATTTGCTTTTCCGCACCCTTATCAATGATGTTTCTATTTAAAGAATCTTGTTTTATTTTATATCTAAAAACTTCTGGGATAAAAGGAAATTTTTCCATTCTCCATCCCTTCATGTTCTCATCATAATCCTTTGCATCAAATAACTGCAATAAGTGTCCGAAAGCCCATGTTATAAGATATTCTTCGCCTTCAAAGTATCCATCTTTTCTCTTTTTTATATTAAAAGCATCTGCAATATTTCTAGCAACAGATGGTTTTTCTGCAATTATTACCTTTTTCAAAGTATCACTCCTAATTATAATCCTTTTGTTATATTATCTCCTCTTCTATATCTTTGACAGATTTAAAAATTTATTTCACTTATTAAAATAATAAGGGCTGTCTCAAAACTTAGCATTTAATTATAAGTTTTACTAAGTTATATTGATACAGCTCCATTAATTTATCTAAAATATATTAAAAATCAAATTCAAACATTATTTATTATAATATAAAATTGCTTTTATTCCTAGTCTTTATAAACTACCTCTCCATTTATAATTGTATAAATAGTTTTTGTAGCTATTTCAAAAGGACTTCCATTTAAAATTACTAAATCTCCATCCTTTCCTTCCTTTAAGCTTCCAACCCTTTCATCAATACCTATTATTTCAGCTGGATTTATTGTTATTGCTTCTAAGGCCTCATTAAAAGTAATTCCTTCTTTCATAGCCATAGCTGCACAAAGTGGAAGATTGTCTATTGTTACCACTGGATGGTCTGTAGTTATTGCTACTTTAATTCCTTTATCTATTAAGGCCTTTGGAGTCTTAAAGGTCTTATTTAAAGTCTCAGCCTTTCCATTAAAACTTAAAGTTGGCCCAACTATAGCATCTAAGTTTTCTCTTTTAATATAATCACTTATTAAATGTCCTTCTGTACAGTGATCTAAAGTTAATTTAAGATTAAATTCCTTAGCTATTCTTATGGCAGTTAAAATATCATCTGCCCTATGGGTATGAGCTTTCATAGGTATTTCTCTATTAATTAAGGGAAGTAAAGCCTCATATTTTAAATTCTTACTAAAATCCCTATCCTCTATTTCAGCATCAATTTTTCTATTTTTATAATTAACAGCCTCTGTTAAAGTTTCTCTTAATAAAGCTGCAATAGCCATTCTTGTATTAGGCATTTTATTCTTTCCAGAATAAACTCTTTTTGGATTTTCTCCAAAGGCAACCTTTATTGCTACAGGTTCCTTTATTATCATGTCATCAATACATATTCCACTTGTTTTTACAGCGGCAAACTGTCCTCCTATTACATTAGCGCTTCCAGGCCCAATTACAGCTGTGGTAACTCCTGCTTCCATTGCAGATTGGAATCCTCCATCAAAGGGATTTATTCCATCTATAGCTCTCATTTGTGGGGTTATAGGCTCACTAGCTTCATTGGTTCCATTTCCTGCCCCATTATTTCCTTCTTCATGTAGTCCTAAATGACAATGTGCTTCAATAAACCCTGGAAATATTAATAGTCCTTTAGCATCAATAACCTCTTCTTCTCCTATGTATTGACTTAAATCTTCCCCAATTCTACTTATCTTTCCATCCTTAATTAGAATATCACCTTTTTCATATATCTTACCTTCTTCACAGGTAAATATTTTCCCATTTTTAATTAACATTTTTTATCCCCCTTTTATTTATGTGATTTAATAAATATTACCTTTAGCTATTCTTTAAATCATACTTTATTTTAAAGAAATTTTTTATTAAATATCTCTATATAATTATAGCACTAAATAAAAAATCCCTCTTATTCTATTAAAATAAGAGAGATTTTTAAATTACATTTCATTTAACATCCATACAAAAAAGTTTAATACTCCAGCAAAGGAAACCCATATGATATAAGGAATCATAAGAATTCCTGCTATTTTATCAAACTTTAAAAATTTAATTGTGGTTATAACTATAAATATTAATAATATGATGAGTTCTATAAATGCTAATCCGTATAACTTAAAGTAAAAGAATATTATGCTCCAAGCAAAATTTAATACAAGTTGTATTATATAAAACCAAAGGGCTGACTTTGTTTTTTCTCCTTGCTTATGCCTTAAAAATATTCTATAGGCTGCTATTGCCATAAGTATATATAAAATAGTCCATACTATGGGAAAAACTATGGCTGGTGGACTAAACCAAGGTTTATTTAAAGTGCCATATACTTGTACACTCTCCTGAGTAAACTTTCCAATAACATATCCTCCACCTAAAGTTATTAACAAACTTATTATTAAATCACCTAAATTAAATTTTCCATTAACCTTGAATATATTCACATAAATCACCTCTCAGGTAATTATATGTATTCCTTTTGATATATATTATATGTATATATCAGAAAATTCAATTTCAGCTCTTTCCTTTAAGTTATAGTAATTGTTATTAAAAATATGTTCAGTTCTATCAGTTTCCTTAAATAAATCTACATCATAAAAATATAATTTAAATCTATTTCCATGTCCCTCATATATATCAACCTTTAAATCCCCTCCTTGCATTTTCATAAGAGATTTACTTATATAAAGCCCTAACCCACTTCCTTCTTGTGTTCTATTTAAAGCCTTATTACTTTTAGTAAATTTGTCAAAAATATATTTTTGTTCATCATAACTTATAGCTATTCCATCATTTTCTATCATTATTACAAGATCTTTTCCTTCAAAATATATTTTCACATATATGTTTCCATTTTCACTTCCATACTTTACTGAATTTGATAATAGATTTAATATTATTCTTTCTAAAAACTCACTATCAATAGCTATAAATATCTCTTCAAAATCAGGATCAAAAACAAAATTTATTTTTTTCTTACTTATATATTCTGAAGAGGCATCTAATATATTTTCAACAACTTCAACTACATTAAGAACCATAACGTTTTCTTCTATCTGTCCCTCTGATATTTTATTAGCATCAATGAAATTATTTATTGTCCTTATAAGTCTTAAACAATTTTGTTTAATTACTAGGTTATTTCTTTCTATAGAATTAAGATTTTTATTTTCTATATTTAAATTATTTAATTGAAGAGCTGAACTTATTACATTTATAGGAGTCCTTAACTCATGACATATATTTGTAAAAAATTCCCCTTTTATATTTTCTTCTTCCAATTTATCTTTTAAATACTTATTTAATCTTAAAGCATTATTCTTTTTGGTAATATCATTTATAATTATAATTTTATAATTATCTCCAAAAGGTATTGTGTAAAATTCTCCATTAGAGTAGCCTCCCTTAATATTTTTAAAAATTATTTCTTTATAAGAATCCATACTTCCTTTCTCTTTTAAATAAACTTGCTTTTCTAGTATTTTTTCATATAATACTTCCATACTTTCAAACAATATAGATTCTTTGTTTTCAACTTCTAAAAATTCCAAGGCTTCGTCGTTTAAATAAAATAATTTTTCATCCTTAGAAATAAATATATAGTCTCCAATGGCTGAAGTAATATTATTAAACAACAATTCTTCTCTATCTAAAAGATTCTCTAATTCTTTTAGCTCCTCTATTTTTTTTCTTAAATACCTTTTATTTCTCTTAAATTCACCTCTTTTTAAGAGCATTATCCTATTTATATTATTAAAATTCTTATTTAAAGAAAATCTTATTATACCTTCTACTAAAATGTAATATGCTGAGAAGTCTAGTATTTGACTAAAGGAAACTCCTAATAAATAAGTATTTCTTAAATTATGAAAATTATTTAATAAAATAATATTTCCTACTGAGAATAATAATATATAAGCAATTAAATAATAAAAGAATTTATCAGATGTATTTTCTTTATCAGCAACAATTACTATTAATAATATTAAAAATAAAATAACAATCAATATAAACATAAAATTATTTATATATACACCTTTAATAAAAGCTCTCATTAATTTTGTATTATTTATTACTATGAGATAAATAATGTTAAAGATAATATTTAATAATAGAAAAATTTTATTTATTTTCTTAAAAGCTAAGTCCTTTTTCTTCCCTAAAACTATTACAAAGGTAATAAAATACTGAAATAATAGGCCTATTATTTTATAAGCTATCATCTTATCTACTACATATAACTCCAAGGAAACAAATGAAGAAAAAACCTCAGGAATAATAATCCAAAATATACCCATATTAGTATAAGAAACTAAGTTTTTTTCCTTATCTACATTACTGCTTATTCCTATTAATAATGAGGTTCCTAACATTATTACTGAAGACAAGTCTAAAAATTTATAAAACATAATATATTTTTCTTTTCTTATAAACAATACTGCTGATAGTATTATTAATATATATATTATTCTTAATATATAATATTGTAATTTAGGATTTTCATATTCTACTTTATATTCCACAACTTTTCTCCCTACTAAATTCCAACCTTATATTTGTTCCTGTATCCTTAATTGAATTTATATTTATAGTTCCATTTTGCAATTCAACTAAATTCTTAACAATATATAATCCAATTCCTGTACTTTTATTTTTTACTCCTTTTTTATTTCCCTTGCTATATCTTAAGAAAGCCTTTTCTATAAATTCTTTATCCATACCTTCACCAGTGTCTGTAAAACTAATAATAACTTTACTTTTCTTTGCCTTAATCTCTACTCCAATTCCACCTTCCCTTGTATGCTTTATTGAATTTGAAATTAAGTTTAAAATAATTCTCTGAATAAACTCTTGGTCACAATTAACATATACTTCTTCTTCATTGGTATCAAATACGTAAGTTAAATTTTTCTCTTTTATATATTCAGCTAAATTTCCTATAGAATCTTCAATCAATGTTACTATATTATAAATTTTAAAGTTTGGTTTTAAATAATCGTAATCAATTTTGGATGAGTCAATTAGATTGTTAGCTAACCTTAGTAAGGTCATACAATTTTCCTTATTAACTTGGTTATAATAATCAACTTTTTTAATATTTTCATTACTATAAAATTTCTCCTGCACTTGAACTGATGAATATATAACATTTATAGGAGTTTTTAAGTCATGAGAAATACTTGATAAAAAATCATTTTTTATTTGTTCTGATAAGGTTCTTTTTCTTAAATTATCTTTTATCTTTTCTGAAAACTTAAGTTCAGTTATATTTTTCATTGATATTATTAAGTAACCCTTTGATTGTAGTAAAATATCTAACTCCCAAAAAACTTCTATTCCAGAAGTAACAAATGAAGCTTCTCCCTTTTTTGTTCTTAAGAATTCCTCTTTATTTTCAATATTTATTATTTTAAATAAGTTCTTATTTATTACCTCTCTATTACTTTTTAAATTTAATTCATGTGAAAATCTTTTATTCACAGCAAAAATCCTATGATTATCATTATTTAAAATCGCTATAGACATAGGTGCATTATTTAAAAAGTTCCTAAAATAAATTTCATTATCTCTTAATTTTTTCTTAAATTCTTTAAACTCATTATTACTCTCTTCCATTTTCTTATTTAATATTTTAAGTTTTTTATTTTTATCAATTATATCTTCATGTAAAGTTTTATATGGCTTTGTAATAAGCATTTCTGAAATCCAAACATATATAATTAAATATATTGATATTTTTAATATATCACCTAATAATATAAGTGACTCTAAACCTAAACTATATGATAAAATATCTAATACTATTAAAGATAAATTTATTAGCACAAATAACTTTAAATAATTTAATAAATCATTTTTAAAAAGTTTAAAGCTTCTTAAAAGATATAAAATTATTAAAAGAAGTACTGTTGATACTACCAAAAAAACACTCATATCATAAAAAAATATACTGATTAATGATACTAGGGTTAAAAAACAAACAATTAATTTTATAGTTAAATCTATTGACTTTACATATGCTATTATCATAAAGCAATATACACTTTCTAAAACAGTACAAATAGCTATGGGTTTTAAATTTAAACATTGAAGTATTTCCTTTTCTCCCCAAAAGGCTATTAAATAAACAAGTATATCAAACTTGAACATGGCAACTAATAATAAATAAATACCTATTAATTTAAAAATCTTTTTATTAGAAAACTTAAATACAGTTGTGGCAATAAATGTTATAGCAAACACTACTATAGTTTCAATAATTGTAGATAAATAAAGAGCTGTACGTGGATTAAAAAAATATAACGTATATAAAATAATTGCTATAAATATAATACTATTAACTAAATTTCTAATTTTACTAAGTTTCAAATACATATAGTCATTTTCTATGTACTCCAATATACTTCCCCCTTAAATATAACCATATAAATATACATTATCATAAAAAAGAGAGGAAATTATTTAATTTTTGTAAATTATTGTATTTAATTGTAATTTAAAAGACCTTAAATATTGGAATTAACCAATATCTAAGGTCTCTAAGAAACTTTTAAACTTATTACTATTTCTTACCTCAATTAAATCATTATCTTTATTTATATATTTTATAAATTCTGGATAAAACTCAACAGCTTTAATTAAATCCTCTGTGGCATCCTCTAAATCTTTTCCTAAAATAGCCTTAAAGCAACTTCTATTATAATATAAAAAATGATTTTCTGGATTAAACCTTAAGCCCAGTGATAATATCTCTATTCCTTTTTCTATATTATTTTCTTCTTTATATATAACTGCTAAATTTAAGAATGAAAAAGCATAACCAAAATTCTTTTTAATGGCTTTCTCATAAAATTTCTTAGCCTTATCATATACATTTAATCTTTTATATATTACTCCCATATTAAAAAGAGCTAAATAGTGCTCTCCATCTATTTGAAGGGCTTTAGAAAACATTCTATAGGCCTCTTGAAGCATATCCCTTTCTTCATATATAGATCCTAAATTTATATGGGCCCAAAAGTCTTCTTTGCAAACCTCTATTGTCTTTTTGTAATACTCTATTGCACCTTCTTTATCTCCCACATTATCTAATGCATTTGCTAAGAAAAATATAGCCCTATCATAAACAGGATTTATATCTATAGCCTTTTTATATAATTCTATAGCCTTTACATAATCCTCTTTTTCATCATAAATCACTGCTAATCCATAATAAGCTCTAACCTCAAAACTATTTATACTTAAGGCTTCTTCATATTTTTCCTTAGCCTTTTCAGTATCTCCTAACTCATCTAGCATTAAAGCTATGCTTATTATTAAATCAATATCTCTTTCTCCTTCTAGAAGCTCCTCAGCTCTTAAATAATAATTTAAGGCCTTTATTAAATTCCCTTCATCATGAGCTTTATCACCACTACGTATATAATTATCTATAATTCTATAGTTATTATCCATATCTTCTCCTATTTTTCTAATCTATTATATCAAAATCATCTTAACTTACATAAAGCAAAAAGGAGGTATCAAAATTTTGACACACTCCTAATTAATACTCTAATTAATTATATATATCTTTTAAATATTTTTCAACAACCACTGAATAGTATCTTCCATAACTTCTACTTTATTTTTTTCATTTAACATTTCATGTCTTCCATTTTCATATAGCTTATACTCAATATTTTTTACTCCTACTTTTTCTAATTTATCTTTTAAGTTGATTACACCTTTACCAAAATTACCTACTGGATCTTTATCTCCTCCGAAAATATAAATAGGCATTTCTTTATTTATTCTATTCATATTTTCAGCTTTATGTATGCTTCTTACCCCTCTTAACAAATCGTAATAAAAGGAACTTGAACATATAAAACCATATCTTTCATTTTCTATATACTTGTCTACTTCACTTTCTACACTACAAAGCCAATCAAAATCTGTCCTATTTGGTTTAAAATTCTTATTAAAGCCTCCAAAAATCAACTTGTCCATAAGTTTACTTTTATGTTCTCTTCCCTTTAATGACATTTCTACTTGAGCTACAAATTCTCCAAGTGGGGCTAACTTATCTGGCTCACCATTAGTTCCCGATAAAATCAAAACATCCACTAAATCATTATATTCTTGAACTAGCCTCTGACTTACAAAAGATCCCATACTATGTCCAAAAAGTATTATTTTATATCCTTTATGTTTTTCTTTAGAAGACTCTATTAAAGTTTTAGCATCATCAATCATCCATTGGAAACCATCATTTTCTGCTTGATATCCTAAAGAATCTAAATCCTTAGCTGTAAAGCCATGCCCTCTATGGTCATGAGCATAAACTAAAAATCCTGCTTCAACAAGTTTTTCTGCAAATTCATCATATCTAATAGCATCCTCTGTCATTCCATGTAATATGTGAATAACTGCCTTAAATTCTTTACCATTACTCCATTTATATCCTTGTAATTCTAATCCTTCATCATCTTTAAATATAAAATTTTCTCTCAAATCTATCAACTCCTTTTAGACTATGTAGTATAAAAATCTTCTTAATACTAAGATACTACTTAATCTAAAATCTTTAAACAGATACTTTAAGTGATTTACTATTTTTTATTAACTTATTAATATTATATTAACAAATTTTTATCCTCTGCATAAATTTCAAACTTTTCTCTCCATATATGAGCTCTTTTTTCATCAATTTCAGCTACATAATTTAAAAATCTATTTAACTCATCTCTTTTAAAAAGCCCCTTAAAAAGATGTCTAGGAAATGATACCCTCTTTTTATAGTTATTTTTAGGATCTATTATTTTAAGAGTATAATCATCTTGTATATATATATCCTTACACCTTATATCAATTCTTTTAAATCCTAATCTTTCAAATTCTAAAATCATTAAATATAATTCCTTGCAAAGTTCCTCATCTAGATTTCCCCTTCTTAGATACTTATCTAATCTAACCCCATCAACATATTCCCGTATAATATATCCTGGCTTAGCTTCATATATCCTTGGAAAAAATCTAGACTTTCTAACTCTTTTTAATATACTGCTTTCATCTTTCCAAACACTCATTCTTCTAAAAATTTTTATTGCTTTATTATTTTTAAGGAGAAATACCACACCATTATGCCCCTCCCCTAATAATTCTGCTTCTTTTAAAGATTTTTCTAAATTACTACTTATATCTTTAAGGCTATAATCAAAATTTTTACTCATTTTACCCCTCTTATTAATAAGTGCTTAATACTATATTATACATTTTTTATAATAAAAAATGACTAATTTCTTAATTAAGAAATTAGTCACATTGAATAGGTATATAAAAATTTAAGTTATACTATTCTTTAATACCAAATTGGTGCAGATAGCGGGACTTGAACCCGCACACTCCTAAAAGTAATACCCCCTCAAGATATCGTGTCTGCCATTCCACCATATCTGCATAAAATATTGCCCATTTTAAGTATATGAACAATATTATTTATATTATTACTTATTATTTTAATCCTTATATTTTTGAAAAGCTAGTAAGGCATTTAAATTATCAAAAGAATATACGCTATTTGTCTTTTCATCTCCAAATCCACCATAAAGTACACTATCTTTATTTTTTATTTGATAATATTTTAATTTATCTATAGCCTTGTTAAATAATTCCTTATCTCCAATGTAATTTGCTATTAAAGCTACATTAGAGTATATTGATGGAGATTCAATCTGTGAGGTAGCATCTCCATTTTTACCATTGTAGGTAGCTACTAAGAATCCATCTTTCTTAAACTTTTCTTTTATCCATTTAATAGATGACTCCTCATTTTCTCCAGCTTCAATTCTATTTAAAATTACTATTGTAGATAATAAGAAATCAACATTTTCTTCTTCATCATATTTTTGAGTTTCTTCATAAAATACTTTTCTGTATAAAGGAACCTCTTCAGATATTTTTCCATTTTCTATTATACTGTTAGATTTTTCATAAATTCCTTCCCACTTCTTATCCACTTGACTCAATAATTTCATAGTAGGCAAGTCTAAATAACATAAAGTGGTTGTATTACCTTTTCCATAGTTATCTATATAATCTACTAAAGTTTCATTTTCTTCTGCATGTTTAAGTAAAGAGTTAGCAATATTTATAGCATAAAATTTATAATAAAAACTATTCCATCTGTTGTTGGCTAAAAGAAGAGCTTTTATTATTCTAAGTTCATCTATGGTTGCAGAGGAAGGTGAATTCTCATCTCCTTCTTTTCTCCAACTAATAAGTCCATTTTTTAATCTCATTTCTTTTACTATGTCAAAATGCTCATCAAATAATTCTTTATTATTAGCATTTACTGAATATAACATCATAAGCCCCTCTGACTCTGATAATACTGAGTGACCCTTAGTTATATCTCCTTCTGAACTTTTATCTATATAATTTGTATATATTCCATATCCACTTTTACTTAAATCCTTCTCTATAAAATCAAAAAGCATTTTTTCTTCTGGTGGATTAAAATTATCATTCCAATTAATATCCATATGTACTGGTTTTAAATATTCTCTATTAAAAAATAATATAAAAATAGCAATTATTAAAATACCACCTATAGCTATTAGCCATTTTTTCAAAACATCCCCTCCCAAAGCTTTATCCATAGTATATTAAAATACATAGGTCACTTAAGAATAAAGTGACCTATATATATTGTAATAAACATTTACTTTTTTAACATATTTATCAGTTTCTTTAAATGGTATATAAGTAAGATTTTTTCCATCATCAGAATGTTCAGCACTATTAAGCCATTCTTGAACCCGTCCTCTTCCTGCATTGTAAGCTGCAATTACAAGGTCCCAATCTCCAAACTCTTTATGAAGATTATTTAAATACCAACATCCAAACCTTATATTAACTTCTGGCTCTAATAATAAATTGGTATCAAAATCAATAATCCCTTGTTTTTCAGCTATCCACTTTCCAGTAGAGGTGGTAATTTGCATAAGCCCTCTTGCGTCCTTATTAGATTTAGCATCTTCGTCAAAGTTACTTTCTGCTTTCATAACTGCCATGACAAAATAAGGATCCAAATTATACTCTTTACTATATTTCTCTACATAATTTATATATTTTAATGGAAATATAACATTTTTTAATATATATCCACTCCCTAAAAATAGTAAATATATGGCTAAAACAATTATAACTAGCCTTATAATTTTCTTCATATAACTCTCCTACTGGTATAAAGTAAAAAATTCTAACAAATCATCAATTTGTTCCTTTGTTTTAATTAAATTACCGCTATTATCAATTATTATGTTAGCATAATCTTTTTTTCTTTCAAGACTTAATTGAGAATTTATTCTATTTATAGCTTCCCCTTTGCTAAGTTTATCTCTAAATCCCATTCTTTCTATTTGGCTACTTTTATCTACCCAAACTAGAACAACCATATCCATATCCTTATGCATATCATTTTCTATTAAGGTTGCCCCATCTACAATAACTAGCTTAGTATTTATTTTTTCATATTCTTTAAGTTTAATCTCTATTTCCTCTTTTATATAAGGCATTATGATTTCTTCATACTTTATTCTTTCCTTTGGAAATCTAAAAATATGGTTTCCAAACTCTCTTCTTCTAAAATCACCTCTCCAATCAAAGAAATGACCTCCAAAAGTAGCTCTTACCCTTAAAAGTATATCTGGGTATTTTTCTAATACTTCTCTTGCAATAATATCTGCATCTATAACTGGGATTCCTGCCTCTTTTATCATAGAAGAAATAGTGCTTTTGCCTGAGCATATTCCTCCTGTAAGGCCTACTTTAATCATAGAATCAGTACCCTCCTTATTTTAACTTATACCAATCTTCTCCAACATTAACATCAACATCTAATGGTACACTTAATTTAATTGTATTTTCCATTTCCTCTTTTAGAAGTTTCTTAACAATGTCTAATTCTCCTTTTACAACATTTATTATAAGTTCATCATGAACCTGTAATATTAACTTACTATTTAAATTTAATTCTTTTAACTTGTTATATACATTTACCATAGCAAGTTTTATTATATCTGCTGCTGTTCCTTGTATTGGAGCATTCATTGCAAGTCTTTCTCCTAAGGCTTTTACTATTTTATTTGAAGAATTTGCTTCAGGTATATATCTTCTTCTATTTAACATAGTTAATACATATCCCTTTGTTTGAGCTTCATGAATAACCTTAGAAATATACTCTTTAATTTTTGGATATCTTTCAAAATATATATCCATATATTCTTTAGCTTCTTTTCTTGAAATATTTAAATCCTGTGAAAGACTAAAATCTCCTATTCCATATACTATACCAAAGTTTACTGCCTTAGCCCTACTTCTCATTAATGGAGTTACCTCTTCAACTGGAACTTTAAATACTTCAGAAGCAGTCTTAGTGTGTATATCTGAATGATGATTAAATGCATCTATCATATTTTCATCACCAGAAATATGAGCTAAAACTCTAAGTTCTATTTGTGAGTAGTCAGCTGATATTAATAAATCTCCTTCTTCTTTTGGTATAAATACCTTTCTTATTTCTCTACCCATTTCGTATTTTATAGGTATATTTTGAAGATTAGGCTCTGTTGATGAAAGTCTACCTGTAGTAGTTACAGTTTGATTAAATGTTGAATGTATAGAACCATCTGTATCTATAACAGACTTTAATCCTTCAACATAAGTTGAATATATTTTTGAAAGCTGTCTAAAATATGTTATTTTTTCTATTATAGGATGTTTGTCCTTAAGCTTTTCTAAAACTTCTGCGTTAGTTGAATAGCCAGTTTTAGTTTTCTTTATAACTGGTAAATCTAATTTTTCAAATAATATCTTACCTAATTGTTTTGGAGAATTTATGTTGAACTCTTCATCTGCAAGTTCAAAGATCTCTTTTTGTGTTTCCTCTAACTCTCTTTTAAACTTAATAGATAGCTCATCTAAAATATTTTTATTTACTTTAAACCCTATTGATTCCATAGAAGATAAAACTGTTTCTAAAGGAAGCTCAATATCATACATAAGTCTTTCCATTTTCTCTTCTTCTATCTTTTTCTTTAGAACTAAAGTCAACTCTTTCATAAATGAAATTCCAACTAAGTCTTCTTCCCCCTCTTTTACATTAGGGAATTTTGAAAGATAGTTATTTATTAAGGATAAAAGAGTATATTCTCCCTTAGATGAATCTATTAAATATGCTGCTAATTCACAATCAAAGGCTAATCCATTAAAATCTATTCCTAATTTTTTTAATGCTGTTAAGGCATTTTTTATACTATAGCCATTTTTTAATATATCTTCATTCTCAAAAAATTCTTTAAAGGATTTAATATTCTCCTCTTCTTTTACTAACTCTTTAAAGTTAATTAAATAATTTTTCTCATCATAATTAATAAATATTTTATCAATCTCTATAGTAGAATACTTTTCTTTATTTAAATAAGTAAAATTAATATATACTTCTTCGTTTATATTCTTAAATAACTCTTCTAATTCTTTACTATTTTCTATATTAGTTATTTTAACTTCTATTTCTGGCTCTTCTTCTTCCCCATTTGATAATTTATCTAATATAGATTTCATTTGAAGCTTTGTAAATAAAGCTTTTAACTGATCTTTATTATAATCATCCTTTGATTTAATCTCATCTAAATCAAAATCTATAGGAACATTAGTCATAATAGTAGCTAACTTTTTAGAGAATATAGCCTGTTCGCTGTACTCAGTTAAATTTTCTTTTAACTTTTTACCACTTATGTTATCTATATTTTCTAAAACTGCCTCTACTGAACCATACTCTTTTATTAATTTAAAGGCTGTTTTTTCTCCTACTCCTGGTACCCCTGGAATATTATCAGATTTATCTCCCATAAGTCCTTTAACATCTATGAACTGAGTAGGAGTAACTCCATATTCTTCAACCATTCTATCATAGTTATAAACTTCTATTTCAGAAACACCCTTCTTAGTTATACATACATTTATATCCTTAGCTGCTAGTTGAAGGGCATCCTTATCTCCAGTCATAATATAAACTTCGATTCCTTCACCTTCAGCCACCTTAGCTAAACTTCCTATAATATCATCTGCTTCGAATCCATCTAATTCATAAGTTGTTATTGAAAATAACTTTAGCATTTCCTTAACAATAGGAAACTGCTCTGCTAACTCAGGAGGCATTTTCTTTCTTCCAGCCTTATAATCCCCATACTCTAAATGTCTAAAAGTTGGTGCTTTTTTATCAAAAGTACAAACTATATAATCAGGTTTTATATCCTCTCTCATCTTAAAAAGCATATTTGTAAAACCATAAATAGCATTTGTATGAGTTCCTTCACTATTGCTAAGCAAAGGCACAGCATAAAAGGCTCTATTTAAAAGACTGTTCCCGTCTAATATCAATAATCTTTTCATTCTAATCCTCCAATATATTATTCTATTAATCTAACAAAAAACTTTACTATTAATAAATTTCACTTCTAATCTACTCTGTAAAAAGTAGTTAAAATAAAATTATAAATAATATGAAGAGAATATCTAGATGAATTTTAGAATTTAAGCTATTACGTATAATAATTTGCGTTAATAAGCGAAATCTGTTTGACCGAAGGGAGTTTTTTCGCTTTAGCAAATTATTAGAAGTAATTGCTATAAATTCTTAATGAAATCTAGTAATTCTCGTAATATATTTATAATTTTATTTTTAAAGTTTTTAAACAATCATCTCTTTTAATGATTTTTCCCATTAGTTCTAATAATATTAACACATTTTAGAAAATACTTAAATCTAATTCCTCAGATAAATCCTTCATAACATGTGTTCCTGCTATACTATTTCCCTTATCATCTAAAGAAGGTCCAAAAATACCTATTCCCATTCTTCTTGGAACAGCAGCCATTATTCCGCCACCAACTCCACTTTTTGCTGGAATTCCTATATGTACAGCAAATTTACCTGAGTCATCATACATACCGCAAGTAACCATTATTGTTTTTATTATTCTGCAAATTTCTCTAGATATTACTCTTTCTCCATTCCAAGGTAATACTCCATCATTAGCAAGCATAGCACCAAATCTAGCTAAATCTTTAGCATTAACTTCTAGAGAACATTGTTTGAAATATAAATCTAATATATCATCTATATTTCCTTCTATAACTCCATTACTTTTCATAAAGTATGCTAAGGCTCTATTTCTATCTCCAGTTTCCTTTTCAGATAAATAAACATCTTCATTTAATTGAATATCATCATTTCCTGTTACTTTTCTAGTAAATTCTAAAATTCTCTCAAACTTTTCCTCTTCACTATCACCTTCAATTAAAGATGTTGTTAATATTGCTCCTGAATTAACCATAGGGTTAAAAGGTTTTTTAGAAGGCTTTCTCTCTAAACTTACTATACTATTAAAGCTATCTCCAGTTGGTTCAACACCTACTCTTGAAAAGACTCTATCTTTTCCATTATCTAATATTGCAAGCATTAAAGTTATTACTTTTGATATACTCTGAATAGTAAACTTTTTATCATACTCTCCTGCCCCTACTTCTTTTCCATCAAGAGTAACTATATATATACCTAAATCTTCTTTATTAGCTTTTTCTAATTCTGGAATATAAGATGCCAGTTTTCCATGTTCAACATATTGTCTATTATTTTCTATTAAACTCTCAAGAAAATTTTTCACTTTTGTTCGCTCCTTAGTTTAATTTTTTTATTCAATAAATTAATAATTAATATATAAACATTATAACATTTTCAACGAATTATTATAAATCTTTTAAAATACTTTTATGTTCTATATGTAATATCAGAAAAAATATTAGTAATTTATGTTTATTATCTAAATAATATATTACTTCAATCAACTTTTATTAAAGTTCCTTCATAGAATATATAATAAAAAGCTTTGAGGTTTTTTTATTATGGATATAGATGATATTAATATACTTGTGAAATATCTAAGCAATCTTCCAATGAAAGAATATAAAAAGAAATTTACCTTTTTAGGAGAAGGAATAGCAAGAAAAGTTTTTTCTTTAAATAAAAATTTAGTGGTTAAAGTTGCTAAGGATGAAGATGGGCTTCATCAAAATTTTGTTGAATCCTATATTTTTAAAAATGCTCCATATAATCTTAAAAGATATTTATGTCCTGTACTTCTTTATAATAAAAGGATTTTAATAATGCCTAGAGCAGAAGTTTTCCCTAACATAAGAAGAAAAACTTTTGTTGATTTAAAAAAATTGCGTGAAGAAAGTTCTATAGAAGAAGATATTTATACCCTTGGAGAAAAATATTTTCTATTTAAAGAAGATTTATATGTTCACAGTTCTTGGGGAATTATAAATGATACCTATTATTTAATAGATTATGGTTGCACTTCTGAGGAAGGAGACTTATATTACGACCTTCTTATGAAAACAAATGGACTTTTATAAAATAATCTTTATTAATTAATTGTTTTATAAATTTTACTGCATTATAATAATGGTAAGAATTTGTAAAGAAAGGACTGATATTATGAACAAATTTGAAAGCATGTTAGAAAATTATGCAAAGTTAGCTACTCATATAGGAGTAAATGTTCAAGAGGGTCAAACCCTTGTTATATCTTCTCCTGTAGAATGTGCAGAATTTACAAGAATGCTTGTTAAATCTGCTTATGAAAAGGGAGCAAAGGATGTTGTTGTTCAATGGAATGATGAAATATGCGGCAAAATTAAATATGAACACTCTCCATTAGAAGTTTTTGAAAACTTCCCAGATTGGATGAAAGAATCAAGATTAAGCTATGCTAAAGAAGGAGCTTGCTTCTTAAGTATTTCTGCCTCTGATCCTGAACTTCTAAAAAATATAGACCCTGCAAAAATAGCAGCCTTTAGAAAATCATCAAGTACAGCTTTAAAAGAATTTAGTGAAATGTTAATGAGCAATAAAAATGCATGGTCAATAGTTTCTATTCCAACTAAAGCTTGGGCTAAAAAAGTTTTCTCTGATTTACCTGAAGAAGAAGCAGTAGATAAATTATGGAATGAAATCTTTAAAATAGTTAGAGTTGATACAGAGAACCCTGTTGAAGCTTGGAATAAACATAAAGAAACATTAAAATACCATATGGATTACTTAAATGAAAAGAATTTAAAATCACTTCATTTTGAAAATTCACTTGGAACTGATTTAACTATAGAATTACCAGAAAATCATCTTTGGGCTGGTGGAGCTGAATATACTCAAGGTGGGGTTGAATTCATAGCTAATATGCCTACTGAGGAAGTATTCTCTATGCCTTCTAAGTTTGGAGTTAATGGAACAGTATTTAGTTCTAAACCTTTAAACTACGGTGGAAATTTAATAGATAATTTCTCAGTTACTTTTAAAGATGGAAAAGTTGTTGATTTCTCAGCTGAAAAAGGATACGATACTTTAAAACATCTTCTAGATACTGATGAAGGTGCTAAATACTTAGGAGAAGTGGCTCTTGTTCCTTATAATTCTCCTATATCAAACTCAGGAATAATTTTCTTCAACACTCTATATGATGAAAATGCTTCTTGTCATTTAGCTTTTGGTAAAGCATATTCTCTATGCATAAAAAATGGTGAAAATATGACTAATGAAGAACTTGAAAAAGCTGGAGCTAATGATTCATTAACTCATGTAGATTTCATGATAGGAACTAAAGATTTAAAGATCACAGGTTTAACTCATGATAATGTTGAAATTCCAGTATTTAAAGATGGTAACTGGGCATTTTAATATCTAAAAATATATTTTAAATATATGATTAGATTAAACCTTCAAAAAATAAACACATGTTTTAAATCCATATTTATTTTTAAATATAATTTTAAAAACATATGCTAATTTAAATTAAAAGGCAAAGAATAACTTATTTTAATGTAAATTATTCTTTGCCTTTTTTATATAAATTATTTTAAATTCATTTTATGTTCTATATAATATTTCCACTAAGTATTTTGAGATGAATCAAAATATACTCTATGAAGTTTATTTCCATTTATAATTGTTGCAAATCCATTAGAATACATTTGTAAGAAGTCACCTTCATATTTGTACTCTTTTCCATTTTTAACATCTTTAACAATCTTTTGTTCTTCTTCTAAAACGTATATTTCTCCATCTTTTCCTATATAGATCTTATTTAACTCTAAGCTTTTTTCTAGAGGTATTTTATTCCAAGTATCAATTGACTTTTCTACATTTCCATAAACTATTTTAAATACTTTATTATCTTTTATTTCTCCAAAGTATATATTTCCAGTTTCATCAACACCTAAAAGTCTAACTTTATATATTGGATTAATTCCTAATTTCTTATTTGGCTGTGTAAGATATATTCCTGATTCTTTTTCACTGTCATATACTAATCTATCTGCCCTTGGCATTACTTCAATATTTCCTGGTGAATCAGTTACTAGTCTTACATCAGTTATATCATCATTATTATCTATTCTCTTAACTATAGACTCTTTTGTATCTTCATTCTTAAATTCAATGTATATAACTCCTGTTTTAGTTGAAACTGTTATCTCATTAACTTTATAAGAAGAATTAATGTTACCAAGCTCAATTTTCTTAGTTTTATTGGTATCTACATCAATAGAATATAAATTAACTGTATTCTTTTTATTATTATATTTAATATTCGTAATTACAATAAGTCTATTTCTATCTCTAAGCCAAGTATAATAAGATGCTTTTTCATTTTCTATATCAACATGACTTTCATCATCTTTAAGAGTATTAAAGACTTTAAGTTCATCATTATTGTTTAAATATGCTATATATTCTCCATCATAAGATATCTTTTTATCCATCATATTCCCTGGTAATTTTACATCATTATTCTCTTTTGTATGTTGGCTAGCTATATCTATAGCTTTTACATTTACATCAGAATTTAACTTAAAATAAAATTTATCAAAAACAAATAAAACTAAGCATTGTAAAATTACAGACAATAGTCCCCACTTTAAAAATTGCTTTAATTTATCCATAAAATTCTCCTCTTTGTTATTTTACTATTATAGCTGAAGGAATAGATCTCTCCCCTACATTTGATGCTGGATTATTTATTACTTTTCCATTTAAGTACATAGTAGTTGATTTACCACCATCAAGGTTTATAGCAGTAACTACATTACAAGTATTTAATAATACTTCCTGTAATTCCTTTAAAGTAGCTCCTCCACTTGTTAAACTTCTACCATCAATAACTAACATTACTATTGATCCATCAGCTCTTTGTCCCATAGCAGTTCTTGGAGCAACTCCCCATCCACCATCACCTTTCATAGGTGTAGGTTCTCCTTCTTTAACTAAAACAGGTCCAAAACTTACAGCTTCTTTAACATTTAATTCTTTAAGATTATTAAATGAATACATACCTGCAATCATTTTTCCTTCTTTTGTTATGCCAACTAACTCAATTTTTTCATCGTCTGGTACATCTTTATAAACCAATTTCCCCTCTGATATAACTATTCCAGCAGGAGTTCCACCATTACCAGTCCATTGAGCAGTACTAGATTTATCTGTAAAAGCTCCTCCATTTACAGCCGCAACAGCATTGTATTCCCTAGCTATTTCAGAAGTAGTTTGTCCTTCTTCTCCAAGATATTTAGAAACTCCTATTTTTACTCTAGTAGGATCTTTTACCACTATATAATATCCACTATATTTAAAGTTTTCAAAAGAGTATAATTCTATACTATTATCATGTTTAGTTGGTAAATTAACATTTGTCTTTATATTTGTATTTTTATGATTTGTATTTGTATCCTCAATATTAGAATTTAATATCTCATTAATTTTTTCATCCGATAAAAATGTAGTTGCCATCCACTGATGACTAAAACTAGTCATGGCTGCTCCTACATAAGTCCTTTTAGCATTTTCAAATGGTCCATATAAAAGTATAAAAGGCGCTGTAACAGCAGTGAATATGAATTCAAAAGCAATAAATATCGCTATAGTCTTCCACTTCTTTTTACTTCTCCTCTTCTTTCTACTATCTCTCCCCATTTTTCCTCCTTAATTTAAAATAATTAAATTTCCTTTGTAATCTAAACCAACTAACCCTTACATTCTATTGTTTTTAAAATATCACTTATCTATTATACATTATTTTTAATACAATATTATTACAAAGTTCTATTTTATTTATTAAAATTATCTATTTTTTTTAAAATCTCATAATTAATTCATAAATAACTATTAATATAACTTTTATCTATAAATTAAATTTTCTTTCATCATAGCCTAAAAATAAAACAAAAAATATAACTTTTATAATCTCAAATACTTTTCTCATTTGTTTCAACTCCTTTAAATTCTTACAAAACACTTATGAATTTATTAGTTATGAATTCATATTTTTCTAAATTACGAATTCCTTTCAAATTTATAATCTCCTCTATTAGATATATCCAATAAAATTAAATTAATACTGTAAGATTAAAGTTAATAAGGAAACAAACTATCAGTATATTTTTTTGTAAAATAAAAAAACACTTAGGTATTATAACCTAGTGTTTTATAAATACGAGATAAGTCTATAAGCCGAGTTCTGTATTTGACAATCATCTATCTAGGCCTACCGTTGCCGATAGGCTCAAGCGACACACCCGAGGACGGGACGGGCAGCCCCTATATGTCCTCCTATTTGGTCTTGCTCCAGATGGGGTTTACATAGCAGTATAGTCACCTATACCCTGGTGAGCTCTTACCTCACCTTTCCACCCTTACCTAGATAAATCTAGGCGGTTTATTTCTGTTGCACTATCCTTAGAGTCACCTCCACTGGACGTTATCCAGCATCCTGCCCTATGGAGCTCGGACTTTCCTCTCCTAGTTCTAAGACTAGCAGCGATTGTCTGGCTTACTCGCAAGATTAATATTAACATATATACTTATTTTTTTCAAATTATTTTTTCTACCATTTATTACAAATCACAAATATTGCTACTATTCCAATACAAACAATTGCTAAAGGAACTCCTATTTGACTTATTATAAGGAAGGTTAATATGCCACCTACAGCCCCCCACTTTAAGGCATTTCTGAAATAGCAATTATTAATAAGACATCTTTTACAAGCATTTCTCTTAAAATTTCTCATTAATCTATTGAAATCTCTCCTTAAGTCTTTAAAGCAGTCTCCATTAAATCTATTTCCAAAATTGGACCACATAATTCTCCACCCTAAGTATTACTTATACACCATTATATGAAAAAGAACTTGTTTTCTCCATAAAACAAGCTCTTTTTCCTAAAAGTTTATTATAAAATTATGTTTATATATTATATTTATTTATATTCTTATAATAATTTAATGTGTTTATATCTAAAAATACTAATCTCCTACCCCAAAGTCTGTATTTTCAAATAATACTTCTATGGTTTTATTATCCTTTAAGAAAGAATACTCTTTTTCAAACCATTTAATAAGCTCCTCGTCTCTTTTGAAAGAAGTTGTGTTTTCAGTCCATATATTAACTGTTCCATACTTAAAATTATTTAAAAGTATGTCCATATCTCTCTTTATCATATCCTTAGTTTGTCCCTTTATTCCAACCATTAAGCATATTGACTTAAAGTATTTTTTTACTTCTTCTACATCATTAAATCTAGCATTCTTGTTTAAAATATCATTTCTAAAATGATTATCAAAGGTTTCAATACCAGTTTTAAATATTATAGGAACTCCAAAGTATTCTTCTATCTCCTTTAATCTATTTCTATAACACCAATGTGCTTCAAAGAAAAGTTTTTTAATATTTTTCTCAACAACAATCCTTTTTATCTCTTCTAAGGTTTCCTTCGGAAGTTCAAAAACACTTCCAGAGTTTATTACTTCTAAAACTCCATAAATTCCTTTTACATTGCTAAGAACTTCTTTATTTAATTTTATTATCTCTTCAGTATTTTTTGAGTTATCTTCTATATAATCACAAAAGGCACACTTTCCCCATACACAAGGAAAAGATTTTAGAAGAACTATCTCTCTATTATTTTTATTATCTATAACATTATATCTATCCAAATTTTTTTCATCTCCATTTAATTATTCTGTACTCTTAACAAAATATTTTTAGGCAATCTTACAACAACCTGTAACATTATTAAAACTGCTACTAATTTATCACAATAATCTGTTAAAAATTGTGTTATAAAAGCACTTACCACAGGGTTAACCCCTAAATTATTTAAAATAACTATTATATAACTAGAACCTGATGAAGTAATACCACCAAATATATAGGCAGTTAAACAAGCTCCTGTAAAACTTACAAATAGAGTCATTACAAAGACGCTTAAAAATAATTTCTTTCCTTTCATAAGCCCTTTTTCATAAAAATATCCTGCAAAAAATCCAGTAAATATTTGAACTGGTGCAAAATATAAAGAATATATATCAAAGGTTATTCCACTAACCACACTTCCTAAGACTCCAGTTGCCATTCCATAAACAGGCCCTAATACAAATCCAACCATAATTGTACCTATAGAATCTAAATAAATAGGTAATCTTAAATTTAAGGCTATAAAAGCTCCAATTATATTTAATGCTATTCCTATTCCCATTATTGTTAACTTTAAACTTTTTGAATTTCTCATATTAATATTCCCTCCCTATTAAATACCATACTTTGGATTATTAAGTACATTTTTAATATCCTCTTTATGGCTTGGGAATATTTTATTAAGAAAACTTACCATAAATTCTTTGCTATTAACTTTATCTAAGACAAATACATTTTTTCTTCTCTTATAAAAATCTGCAACATCAACAACACTTTGCCCCATTGATATATCTTCGCAAGCTATGTCCACATAAGCTTTAAAACCCTCACAAAGCTCTCTATTTATAAAATACTCTACTGCTAAGGGGTCATTTATAACACATCCAAGTGTTCTCTCTTGTTCCCAATGGAAATCAACATAGAATCTAGTAATATCATATATAAAATCACCAATTTCATCTTTAAATTGATGTATCATTTCTCTTAAATTTGGTGTTAAAACTATCTCTCTTGTAACATCTAAACCAACCATGGTAAATTCACCATTAAACTTTTTTAGAAACTCCCTTGCTCCATGAGGATCTACCCAGTAATTAAATTCAGCTACTGGTGAACAATTTCCATGACTCTTATAAGCTCCACCCATAGAAACTATTTCCTTAACTCTATGAAAAGTTTCTGAATCCTTCTCTATAGCTCTGCATAGATTTGTTAGTGGTCCAAGAGCAATAATACTAACATTTTCATGATTTTTTAAAGTATTTAAAATAAAATCAACACTATTTTCTCTAATATACTCACTAGAAACCTCTTCTAAGAAAGTTTCTCCTAAGCCATCTTCCCCATGAGTATCCTGTGCTGTTACAAGCTCTCTTTTAATTGGCTTACTTTCTCCTAAGTAAACAGGAATATCCAATCTACCTAAAAGCTTAAGTACCTTTAAGGCATTTTTAGCTCCCTGTAAACTTTTAACATTTCCTGATACGGTGGTTATTCCAATAACCTCAATCTCTTTTGACTTTAATGCAAGAATAATGGCTAAAGCATCGTCTATCCCTGGATCACAATCAACAATTACCTTTCTCTTATCCATTTTAATTTCCTCCCTTTGATTTAACTTCACCAAAAGGAACTGTTATTATCTTTAAGCTTCCTTATAACTATCTTTTTGCTAAGATAAATTTTAAAACTAATCTTACTAAGCTTTATAATAATCCTAAAAAAAAATTAATCACCTATTAAAAACATAATTTAACTCTTCATTTATACTTTTTAATAATCTTAGTTAAAATTTAAGTTAGTTATTAATAGCTATTTAAAAATTCATATTTACTTACAAAAAAGCTTATAAATTCAGCCTAAAAATAATAAAAACTATATTACAGGCATACTAAAGAGTATAACTATCCTATAATACAGTTACAGCCCTTAGTTTTTTATAGAGGGATGGTTACGAACCTCTACCAAATTACATTGGATTTTTTTATAAAATTTTAGGTATGGTGAAGTACCACACCATACCTATTATATAATAAAATCACATAAATTCAAATAATGTTATTTATCCAATATTATGTTTTAATTGTAATATTATATACCAAAAAAATTATATGAATTCAAAGGGATCTTTAGCCTCTTTTGAAACAATAAATTCCACGTCTGAATCTAATCTTTCTTTTACTTTTTCACTTACCTTAATTAAAACAGGCCACTCTGAATTAAAATGTCCTATGTCTAGAATATTTAATCCCATTTCCTTATAATCTGAAACAAAATGATATGTTGTATCTCCAGTTATTATTAGATCTGCTCCAAGTTTTTTTGCATCTCCAAAGAAATCTTGCCCACTACCATTTACAATAGCAATTTTCTTAATAACTTCATTTAAATCTCCTGCATATCTTAAATTCTTAATACCTAAAGATGATTTTATAAGGTTTATTATTTCTAGGACAGTCATTTCCTTAGTTAACTCTACTACTCTACCAATTCCAGCCTCAGAATCAACTGGGCTTTTATCCATTATGATTCCTTTATTAAATCCTAAGATTTCAACTAAGGTATCATTTAATCCACCTTTAACTGAGTCCCAGTTAGTGTGCGCTGAATAAAGATTTATATCATCTTTTATTAAGCTTATAATTTTTCTACCTAATAGAGTATCTGTTGTTATTGTACTTGGCTTTCTAAATAAAAGTGGATGATGAGTTAAAATAAGCTCTGCACCCATTTCCTTAGCCTCTTTAATAACCTCTTCAGTACAATCTAAAGCTAATAAAATCTTAGTTATATTTTTTTCTCTATCCCCAACCATAAGGCCTACATTATCAAAGCCTTCTTTTAAATTAACTGGGGCAATATCTTCTATTATATTTATAATGTCATTTAATTTCATTATAACATCCCCTTAAGTTTATTTATCTTTTCTTCTAAATCACTTTTTCTCTTTTTAGCCGCTTCTGTATCTTCTTTTATAAAACTTAATATAGTCTCACATCTATTTATTTTTTCTTCTATAAATTCCTTAAATAATGGATGATTTTTTTCTCTTAATAAAGGACTTACTTCGTAATATAATCCATCCTCAAATACTAGTTTTTCTGAATTTTCATTGTATTTTACTTTAAATAATTCATAAAATCTGCCTTCATCTTTAATTAAATCTTCATCTATTATTTCATAATCATTCTTATATAAAAACTCTCTTAAAACCTCTGGGTTTTGAGCTGGCTGTAATATTATGAAATCATACTTTTTTACCTTATCCATATCAGCTAATAAAATATCTCTAGTTAGATTTCCACCCATTCCAGCTAATATAACTCCATTTACTTCTCCTACTTTTAAAGGATTAAGCCCTGGTCCTAAAAGGCATTTAACCTTATTTGAAACCCCTTCAAAAGCAACATTAACCTTTGCTTTTTCTATAGGTCCTTTATTTATATCTGAAGCTATTGCTTTTTTGCATATTCCTTCTTTAACTAAATATATAGGTATGTATCCATGATCTGTACCTATATCAGCTACACTTTCACATTTATCAACATGTTCTGCTATTCTTTTTAATCTCTTACTTAACTCCATATTATCCCACTTTCTACAAATAATTTACCAGTGTTTGTATTTGAGAAACTAAAAACACCAATGATATTATTAAAGACAAATAAATATATCTTTGAGCTAACTTTTTATCATATTTAGCACAAAAATGACTTGCATAATAAATACATACTAACAGAATCATATTCATTATTCCATATATAATTTGTCTTCCTACAAAATCCTTTGCACTTCCAATAGTACAAGGTATGAAATGTGCACTAAAATCAATTGGCATTTTATCAGGCATAGCTCCTGATAAATATAATATAGAAGGTATTAGTATAATGCCTAATATTAATAAGGATGTTATTATAAAAGGAATATAAAATCCCTTATCCCTTATTATTGCTCTTGCATTATTAACTTTTACCTTGAAACTTTCTTCCTTTATTCCCTTTGATACTATTAACTCTTTAAACTTTTCAAATTCATCTGGAGATAATCCATAACTTATATCCTCTGTATGTATATATATAACCCTCTTACTAGAAGTTACAAACATACGAGCAATTCCTACATTATGAACAACACATCTACCAAAACAATATTTATGTTTTCCAAAACCAGATAATTTAAATCCATTTATAACTTTATCTTGTTCTAAAAAACCATTTACATCTTTAAAATTTATCCTAAATTTTTTTAATCCTTTAAAACAATTTATTTCAATGTAATCATCATTAACTTCGTAAACTAAGGATAAATCAAGTAAAATGTAATAAATGCATACAATGCTATAAACAAAGCTTGATACTATTACTAAGTTCCTCTCTAAATAACCATTCACTATGTTATTCAATATGATTAATAGTGCATTTCCTAATAAAAGATATGCCAAGACTTCAAATACGCCATGGCCTCTTCTAGCCTTAAATTTTGTCATTTACTACTTCACCTCATTGTAATTATATCATAAAATAAAGCTTTATTCAGAAACTAGCTCTTAGCTTTTATTATTACCTCTATACTTTATATGAATCATAATTTTTATCTATTCATTTCCTTAAACTCAGAATCTTTTCATATAATTTTAAACTTCTCATCTTATATAACATTAAAACTTTTAAAGTATTAACTAAAAAAAGATTAGCACCTTTAAGGCACTAATCTTAAGATACTAATCTAAATAATCTTTTAACTTTTTACTTCTACTTGGATGTCTTAATTTTCTTAAAGCTTTTGCTTCAATCTGTCTAATTCTCTCTCTAGTTACGTTGAATTCTTTACCAACTTCTTCAAGAGTTCTAGCTCTTCCATCATCTAATCCAAATCTTAATCTTAATACTTTTTCCTCTCTAGGAGTTAAAGTATCTAAAACATTTATTAATTGTTCTTTTAACATTGTAAAGGCTGCTGCCTCTGCTGGTGCTGGAGCATCATCATCTGGTATAAAGTCACCTAAATGTGAATCTTCCTCTTCACCAATTGGAGTTTCTAATGAAACTGGTTCTTGAGCTATTTTTAAGATTTCTCTTACCTTATCTACTGGCATATCCATTTGTTTTGATAATTCCTCTGGTAATGGATCTCTTCCTAACTCTTGAACTAATTGTCTTTGTATTCTTATAAGTTTATTTATAGTTTCTACCATATGAACTGGTATTCTTATAGTTCTTGCTTGGTCAGCAATAGCTCTAGTTATTGCCTGTCTTATCCACCATGTAGCATATGTTGAGAACTTATACCCTTTTCTGTAATCAAATTTTTCAACAGCCTTTATAAGACCTAAGTTACCTTCTTGTATAAGATCTAGGAATAACATTCCTCTACCAACATATCTTTTAGCTATACTTACAACAAGTCTTAAGTTAGCCTCTGCTAATTTTTTCTTAGCATAGTTGCTTCCTTCTTCTATTTTTTTAGCAAGCTCTATTTCATCCTCTGATGATAATAGTTGCACTTTACCTATTTCTTTTAAGTACATTCTTACAGGGTCATCAATAGCAATACCTTCTGGAACAGAAAGATCTAATTCTTCCTCCTCTTCCTCTTCTTGCTCTATTTCACTTATGACCTCTATACCCATTGATTCTAGAACCTCATAGATTTTTTCTATTTGTTCTGGGTTTAATTCTATTTCATCAAGCTCATCCATTATCTCCTTGTAAGTCAATGAACCGCTTTTTTTACCTTTATCTATAAGTCTTTTTACTAAGACCATTTTGTCAACTTTTTCTTTACCTTCACCTTTTTTTGCTTTTGTTGTTTTAGCTTTCATTTTATTACCTCCTTCCGCCATTAAAACTACTTACTCCTTTCTAGTTCTTTTAATTTATCACTTATTTCTTTAGCTCTTTTTACTAAATCAAGTGACTCTTTAAACATATTGTTTTGTTCACATCTTTTTAATTCTTTAAGTACAGTAGTCTGCTCCTGTTCTAACTTATATTTTCTAATAAGATTAATATAATCTTTAACAAGAACTTCTATATTAGAAGAATGATCTAGAATAAGTAAGTCTTTTACTTCTAACCATTCCTTTAAAACTTTTGGATCTTCACACTTAGCTTCTACATGTTTTCCTAAGTTATTAAATCCTATTTCCTCAATTGAATCATTGATTATCTTTTCTAAGGATTTAATATTAGGAGATATTAAATCATCCTCTTCTAAGTATTTCTTTACTAATGAATGGTTTTCCTCCATACAAAGAAGTTTTAAAACACTTCTTTCACATTTAACATAAGGAGGTTCTACATATAATTTTGTTCCATATTCTTCCTTATTATTCACATTTTCATGGTTTTTATTACTATTTATTAAGTTTTTATTTAATAAATCATAAAATGCTTGTTCTTTTATGGATGTTTCTTCTGAAATCCTCTTTATGTAGACATCTTTTTCTATAGGATTTAAATCTGATAGTATATTAACAACTCTTTCAGCATACTTTATTAATCCATTATTATCTGAAAAATCTATACCAATTCTAGCCCTATGAAGCTTATAATCTATAAGTTTTTTTGAAGATTGAATTAACTTTATAAAAGCCTCTTTACCATTAGCTCTTATAAATTCATCTGGATCTTTGCCTTTTGGTACAGTTAGTACTCTAACATCTAATCCTGCATTTTGCAATATCTCAAGTCCACGTATAGTAGCCATTTGCCCAGCAATATCTGCGTCATAGGATATTATTACTCTGTCTACATACCTTTTTAATAATCTAGCTTGATTGTCTGTCAATGCAGTACCTAAAGAAGCAACTACATTAGTAATTCCATATTGATGAAGTGATATACAATCCATATATCCTTCAACTATTATTAATGTTCTTTCCTGTAATCCATGCTTTATAGCAAAATTTAAAGCATATAGATTAGTTCCTTTGTGAAAGACTAATGTTTCTGGAGAGTTTAAATATTTTGGCTTAGAATCATCTAAAACTCTACCACCAAAACCTATTACACTTCCTTTATAGTCAAATACAGGGAAAATAACTCTATTTCTAAATCTATCATAAAAAGTTCCCTTTTCACTCTTAATCCCTAATCCAGCTGCCTCAATAGCTTCATTACTAAAGCCTTGTTTTCTAAGATAGTTTATGGTATTTTGCCATCCATCCTTAGCGTATCCAAGACCAAAGCTTTTTAATATATTTTCTTTTATTCCCCTTCTTAAAAAATATTCCTTAGCTTCCTTATTATTTTGAAGATTAGAAAAGTAATATCTAGCAGCTTGCTTATTTATGTTATATAAAACCTGCTTTTTCTTTTGCGATTCGCTTTGCTTACCATCTTCTATTGGTATTATTATATTAGCCCTATCAGCTAACTCTTTAACTGCATCTACAAAATTTAAATTTTTAGTTTTCATAACAAAACTTATTACATTTCCAGCTTCCCCACACCCAAAGCACTTAAATATTTGTTTGTCAGGAGAAACACTAAAAGATGGACTTTTTTCATTATGGAATGGACATAAACCAGAAAAATTTCTTCCAGTTCTTTTTAGTCTTACCACATCAGAAACAACATCAACAATATCGTTCTGCTCTTTAACTTTTTCTATAATTTCTTCTGAAATTCGCAAGAAATCTACTCACCTTCTTAATATTTTTTGACAATTAATTATTATTCGACATCAATTGATAAAATCCTTCTCAAATTTTAAATATAACTTTTTTTTTAATATTTTTCAAGTGTAAACGCATAATAATTATATTTTAGCAATATTTAGCCCTAATTATTCCAAAAATATTTAATACATCACAAACTTTGGAATATATATTTTATTGAACTCATTTGTACAGTAATCATCTGTCATTCCTGCGACGTAATCCGTAACCCCTCTATGTATTCCTTCTTCTTCACATATATTTTTATATAGTTCAGGCATTTCTCCCCAATTTTTGTAATAATATTCTATAACCTTACTTAGTACAAATTCTGCTTTTTTCCTCTCATCCTCTAAGTATTTCCCTAAATATATATTATCAAACAAAAATTTTCTAAGCTGAATAAAGGCATCTCCTATTTCATTACTTAAAGATACCCTAGGTTCTCCTTTATCTATGTTATCAATTGTATTAAAAACACAATCTTTAACTAAGGTATCTATTCTTTCACTGCCACTAGCGCCTAAGATTTCAATAATGTTCTTAGGTAAATCTTCTTCTTTTAAAATTCCCGCTCTAATTGAATCATCTATATCATGATTTACATATGCTATCTTATCTGCAAATCTAACTACTTGTCCTTCAAAAGTTCCTGCTACCTTGCTCACATTTGAAAAACCACTATGATTTAATATTCCATCTAAAACTTCTTTAGTCAAATTAAGACCTAAACCATTTTTCTCTATTTTTTTTGCTACTCTAACACTTTGTTCATTATGCTTAAACCCTCCTGGAAGAAAATCATTTAAAATATCCTCTCCAATATGAGCAAAAGCTGCATGCCCTAAATCATGACCTAAAGCAATAGCCTCTATTAAATATTCATTTAATGATAGAGCTACTCCTATCGTTCTTGCTACTTGAGAAACTTCTAAAGTATGAACAAGCCTTGTTCTATAATGATCCCCATAAGTTCTTATAAAAACCTGAGTCTTTCTTTTTAATCTTCTAAAAGATTTACTATGAATTATTCTATCCCTATCTACCATAAAACAGGTTCTTATCTCATCTGGTTCTTCTAAGCGCTCTCTTCCTCTGGATTCATCTGAAAACTTTGCGACTTTATTTAACTTTATTCTTTCGAAAATTTCAATATTCTCTCTTATTTTCATAGCATCACCTACTATATATATTCTATGCACCTATTTAAAATCCTTTTATAATTCTAGAGATTTACAACTTTATATATATTTTTATAAAGCAAACTCTAAATGAATTTTTTTGACTTTAAATCAAACTATTTCACATTTTAAAGTATAATCTAAAGTTAATCATAATATGCTTATAATAAGGAATTTTTTATTAGGAGGTTAATCATGGGAAAGCATTCTAAAAAGTTTAATGAAGCTGATGAAATTTTTAATGCTGTAGAATCCATAGTTTTACCTATGTATAATTTAGAAAACTATTCTATAGAGAATATAAAATTTAAAAATACAGATAAAAATAGAGCTGTTTATAAATTAATTGATGATATTAATAATCCTAAAAATACCTTTTGCTTAAAAAAGGTTTATTATGATGAAGGGACTCTCTTATTCATATATTCAGTTATGGAATGGTTTGCTAGAAATGAAATTAAGCTTCCAAAAATGCTCCCTTCAAAGTTTAATGGTAGATTTGTTAAAGCAAATAATATGCTTTTTATGCTCTGTCCATGGGTTAAAGGTGAAAAATGTAACTTCGATAACTTACAACATATCTTACTATCCATAGAAAATCTAGCTAAAATGCATAATTGTTCAAGAAACTTTAAAGCAATTGAAGGTAGTTTAATTAAAACTGGATTTGATAGTCTCTACATATCCACATTAAAACACTTTAATAAGATTCTTTCATCATTTAATACTGCAACTAAAATGAAACATAAGGACAAGTTTTCATCAATATTTTTAGATGTTTTTGATGAAAATATTTATCTAGCTAAAGAAGCTCTCTTAGTTTCAGGTTCTATTAATGACAAAAATTTAAGTAGATCTCTTTGCCATGGAGATTATGTAAATAAAAATATTTTAATTGATAATACTGATGTTTGGGTAATTGATTTTGATAAAGCATCCTTAAATTATTCTATGTATGATTTATGTTATTTTATGAGACGTTTATTAAAAAGATCAAATACTAATTGGGATATAGACTTAACAAGAAAGATAATTAAAACATATAATTCAATTGCTCCTCTTACAGAGGATGACTTCAAATATGTTTTTTCATATCTAGCATTTCCACAAAAATATTGGCGCTTATCAAAGGACTATTATAATAACATAAAAAAATGTAATAAATCAATGTTTGTAGAATCTCTTAAGGAAGTTTCACTAGATACCTATGCTCAGGTTAGATTTGTTGGAGAACTTAGAACATTGTTTTCTACTGAATTTAAAATTAAAGTTTAAATAAAGGAGTATTCATAATGAATACTCCTTTATTTTATATAATCTTATTTATTATCTTTTATTTTTAACTTGTGCTTGTGCAGCTGCAAGTCTTGCTAATGGAACTCTATAAGGTGAACAACTTACGTAATTTAATCCTAAGTTGTGACAGAATTCAACAGATGAAGGATCTCCACCATGTTCTCCACATATACCTAATTTAATATCAGGTCTTGTTGCCTTACCTTTTTCACAAGCAATTCTCATAAGCTCTCCAACACCTTCTTGGTCTAATTTAGCAAATGGATCTTGCTCATATATTCCTTTTTCATAGTAATCTTTTAAGAATTTAGCTGCATCATCTCTTGAGAATCCAAAGGTCATTTGAGTCAAGTCATTTGTTCCAAAGGAGAAGAACTCAGCCTCTTCTGCTATCTTATCAGCTGTTAAAGCAGCTCTTGGAATTTCAATCATTGTTCCAACCTTATAATCTAATTGAACACCTTTCTCTTCCATTACTGTCTTAGCTGTTTCAACAACTACATTTTTAACATATTTTAATTCTTTTATTTCACCTATTAAAGGAATCATTATTTCAGGAACTATATTGTATCCTTTATTCTTTTTAACTTCTATAGCAGCCTCTATGACAGCTCTTGTTTGCATTTCAGCTATCTCTGGATAAGATACTGCTAAACGACATCCTCTATGACCCATCATTGGGTTAAATTCATGTAATTCAGCAACTACATTCTTAATCTCAGCTGGACTTACTCCAATTTCTTTAGCTAAGGCATTTATATCTTCCTCTTCACTTGGTAAGAATTCATGTAGAGGTGGATCTAAGAATCTTATTGTAGCTGGTCTTTCTTCTAAAGCTTCATATATTCCTATAAAGTCTTCTCTTTGCATTGGTAGAAGTTTTTCTAATGCAACTCTTCTACTATCCTCATTCTTAGCTAAAATCATTTCTCTAACAGCTAAAATTCTATCTTCAGCAAAGAACATATGCTCTGTTCTACATAATCCAATACCTTCTGCACCAAATTCAACAGCTTGTTTAGTATCTCTTGGTGTATCAGCATTAGTTCTAACCTTTAACTTTCTTATTTCATCAGCCCATCCCATAAATGTAGCGAAATGTCCTGTAATTTCTGGAGATACTGTCTTAACTTGTTCAGCATAGATGTGTCCTGTTGAACCATCTATTGAGATATAATCATCAAAGGTTAATACTTGTCCATTAACTTCTAAAGTTCTAGCTTCTTCATTAACTTTTAATTCTCCACATCCTGCTACACAGCAAGTACCCATTCCTCTTGCTACAACGGCTGCATGAGAAGTCATTCCTCCTCTAACAGTTAAGATACCTTCTGCAGCAATCATACCTTCTATATCTTCTGGTGAAGTCTCTAATCTTACTAATACAACCTTTTCACCATTTGCTTTTCTTTCCTTAGCTTCTTCAGCTGTGAAAGCTATTTTACCACATGCAGCTCCTGGTGATGCTGGTAATCCCTTTGCAACTATTTTAGCTTCTTTTAAGCCATCAGATGCAAAAGCAGGGTGAAGTAATGTATCTAATTGTTTAGGCTCAACTTTTAATATAGCCTCTTCCTTAGTTAACATTCCTTCTTCAACTAAATCAACAGCTATTTTTAAAGCTGCTTGAGCAGTTCTCTTACCATTTCTAGTTTGAAGGAAATATAACTTTCCATCTTCTATTGTAAATTCCATGTCTTGCATATCTCTATAATGCTTTTCTAATGTATTAACTATATCTGTAAATTGCTTATATATTGTAGGGTTTTGAGCTTCTAAATGGCTTATTGGCTCTGGTGTTCTTATACCTGCAACAACATCCTCACCTTGAGCATTCATTAAATACTCACCATATAATTCATTATCCCCATTAGCTGGGTTTCTTGAAAATGCAACTCCAGTTCCTGAAGTTTCTCCCTTATTTCCAAATACCATCTCTTGAACGTTAACTGCTGTACCCCATTCTCCTGGAATATCATTTAATCTTCTATAAACAATTGCTCTTGGATTATTCCATGATCTAAATACAGCTGTAACTGCCTCTATAAGTTGTTCTTTTGGATTACTTGGAAAATCTTCTCCCTTTTCCTTTTTATAAAGCGCTTTAAATTTTACTACTAAATCTTTTAAATCCTCTGCTGTTAAATCAGTATCTATTTTATAACCTTTTTCTTCCTTAACTTCGTCTAGTAAATCTTCAAAAAGTCTTTTTTCAACACCCATTACAACATCAGCAAACATTTGAATAAATCTTCTATATGAATCATAAGCAAATCTTGGATTATTTGTTAATTTAGCCATAGCTTCTACTGATTCATCATTTAATCCAAGGTTTAGAATTGTATCCATCATACCCGGCATTGAAACTCTTGCACCAGATCTAACTGATACTAATAATGGATTTTCAAGAGAACCAAATTTTTTGCCAGTTATTTTTTCTAACTCAGACATTTTATTTTCAATCTCTTCAATAATATCTTGAGAAATCTTTTTGTCATCTTCATAATACTTATTACATGCTTCAGTTGTTACTGTAAATCCTTGTGGAACTGGTATTCCTAAAATAGTCATCTCGGATAAGTTAGCACCTTTTCCACCTAATAAATTTTTCATACTTGCGTTACCTTCATTAAAAAGATAAACATACTGCTTTTTTTCCATCTCAATACTCCTCCGTTCAATACTATAGTTGAATTTTTATATACTAACAGAGTATTACCCCCGATAGTTACCCATTTAATCTTTCTTTTTAACCATAAATTTAATTTTCTCCAAGCTTAACAAACAACTTTGTTATGTTAGTCTTAGAAATTTTTCCTATGATCTCTAATCTCTCTTTTCCCTCATTTTCTTCAATTCTTTTTACAACTGGTACGGAGTCTATTTCATGTTCTATTATCTTTTTTGCTACATCAAAAGCGCAATCTTCTTCTACAGCACATACTATGTTAGGCATTCTTGTCATTATAACACCAACAGGAACCTTATAAATATCTGTTCCTCCTATAGCGACCTTTAAAAAGTCTTTTCTGGAAACAGCTCCTGTTAGAACTCCTCCATTTTCTACAAACATAGTTCCTACATCATTTAAAAATAGATGTACTATAGCATCATGAAGCATAGTTTCTTCACATACTGTAACCGGTTTAGACATTATGTCTTTAACCTTTATATTTTTTATTTTTTCATAGATGAAACTGTTCGAAGGTTTATCTGAATAAACATACCCAACCTTTGGTCTTGCATCTAATACGCCAATCATTGTAAGTATTGCAAGATCTGGTCTTAAGGCTGCTCTTGTAACCCCTAACTTTCCTGCTAAAGCTTCTGAAGTTATTGGTTGACCCTCTTTTACAAGTCTAACTATTTCTTCCTGCCTCGGTGTTAATTTCAATTTGAATGCTCCTTCCTTAAATAAACTAGGAACAAAAAGGATTTTTTATATTAAAGTGATTTTTTTATATATTAATTGTAACACAACCTAAATCTTTTTAGTATAGCAAATTTTCTGAAAAATCATTCAAATCTGATAATTATCACTTAAAATCATATAGTTTTTTCCTCTTTATTCCATATTCCTTTATTTTACATTTATTTGCTAGTCAACATCATCAAATTTTACCGTATATGTAAAACTTGTTTCATTTTCCAACTTATTATGTTTATGAAATTTGTTTATTTTATTCTCATTTGTTTTTCCATTTTCTCTTTTTTCTTTCATGTCATTTGCTACACTAAAAGCTTTTTCCTTTAGTCCAAATGCTTTCCCCTTAATATCATTAGCTGCATTTTTGACTATTTTATTAACAATCTCAACACTTCCATCAGCCTTAGTTATTTCTATTGTAATCTTTGTTGCAATAGCGGCTACCACACTTAGTGCTAATATACTTGGGAATATTACGGCAATGGCCCCTGCAGCTATCCCAGCATTAACTGGCATATCAGTTAATACTTTTTCATCCTTAAGAATTCTTATTCTAGATACATTTCCCTTATCAATTAAATCCTTTAAGAATTTTTTTATATCTTCAAAGCTTTCTGCCTTTTCTTCCATTACCTTTTCTTCTTCTACTTTACTTTCTTCTTCTCTTTTTTTCTCAATATATATTAATGCATTAACAACATCACCATCACAAGCTTCTAATGCCTCTTTAGCTTCTGCGTAAGTAGCATATGTTCTCTCTATTACCTGGTCTACTTTTTCTAATGTTATTTCACTCATGTAAATCACTCCTTTATAAACTTTAACATTTCTAAACTTTTAGGTTTTCTTGAATATACAGAAGATATTATAAAACTAGTAACCTTAAAAAGTTCTGCTTTAACCTCTTCTGTTAATGTTAATCTATATACTTTATCCAAAGAAGTATTATTTAAGAATCTTAAGGCATTATATGTGGCTTTATTTATGTAAAGCCCATGTTCCTTGGGACATTTATCACAAACGCCTCCAAAATATCTTAAACTAATGTAGTTTGAAACACTTAATTTATTTTTACAAAATACACAATTATCAAATCTTAATCCATACCCAGTGTATTTTAATAATTTAAGCTCAAAAGCTCTTATTAATAGTTCATAACTTATAGCCTCAGTATTTATTAAATAAAGACAGGTTATAAACTCTTTATATAAATTAAAATTTTCTTCTTCATCCTGTAGTGATATATCAATAAGCTCACATAAGTAAGATGCATAAGTAAGCTTTTCTAGGTCAGTTAAAGATGTCTGAAAGGAAGTTCTTATTTTTCCTTCAGATAACCTATATAAACCCTTTCCCTTGAATAATAAATAATCGCCATAGCATAAAGGGTGCGTTAATGAAAAGAGTTTACTTTTACTTTTCTTTGCACCCTTAGCTATAGCTGTTATCTTACCCATTTTCTCGGTAAAAATCCAAAGCAATTTATCGTTCTCTTTATAATCTTGAGCCTTAATGATAACTCCACCACTCTCTATAAGTGCCAGAAGCTATCCCTCCTATTTAAGTTTTTTATAACCTAATTCCTTTAATAGTGAAGTATTATCTCTCCACTCTTTTCTAACTTTTACCCATATTTTTATATTTACTTTTGCTCTTAAGAATCTTTCTAATTCATATCTAGCTGTAGAACCAATCTTCTTAAGTGTTTGACCATTTTTACCAATTATTATTCCTTTATGAGATGCTTTTTCACATATTAAATCTACTTCTATGTTATACTTACCATTATCATCTTGTTTCATTTGTATAACATCTACAGCAATACCATGAGGAACTTCTTGGCTTAAATTTTTAAGAGCCTTTTCTCTAACTATCTCTGCTACAACAAATCTTTCTTGAACATCTGTTATCATATCATCTGGATAATATTTAGGACCCTCTGGTAAATATTTAACCATAAGTTCTAAAAGTTTATCTGTGTTTTTAGCTTTCATAGCTGATATTGGAATCATTTCTGCAAAGTCATATTCTTTTGAGAATAATTCTAAAGTTTTAGCAACCTTTTCTGGTGAACTCTCATCAACTTTGTTTAATACGAATATAACAGGAGCTTTTTGATTTTTAAGTTGCTCTATTATAAACTTATCTCCTCTACCAACTTCCTCACATGGATTACTTAAAAATAATACTAAATCTACATCTTTTATAGAATCTGTAGCACTATTTACCATATACTCACCTAGTTTATGTTTAGGCTTATGTATCCCTGGAGTATCAACAAAAATCATTTGATAGTCCTCTCCAGTTAATATTGTTTGAATGTTATTTCTTGTTGTTTGTGGTTTATTAGAAACAATTGAAAGTTTTTCTCCCATTAATAAGTTTGTTAATGTTGACTTACCTACATTTGGTCTACCAACAATTGTTATAAATCCTGATTTAAACATATTTCCTCCTATTTTTCCAGATCCTTTTTAGTGAAAGATCCAGGTAAAATTTCATCTAATGTTGTCTCTATATAATCATCTTCACTTTTTACTATGAATATTTTTATATCTTTATCCTCTGCAAACTCTACTATTACTTGTCTGCATATACCACATGGATATGTGTATGAATTTAAATCTCCTACTAAAGCCATAGCCTTTAAGACTCTTGCTCCTTCTGAAACCCCTTTAAATATAGCAGTCCTCTCAGCACAGTTTGTTGCTCCAAATGATGCATTTTCAACATTGCATCCTGTATATATTTTACCATCCTCAAATAAAGCAGCTGCACCTACCTTAAAATTTGAATATGGACAATATGCTAATTCTCTTGCCTCTAAAGCTTTTTTTATAAGTTCTTTTTTCATAATAATTCATCCTCCATCCTAAAATCTAGACACTAAAAATTTATCAACTAAATATTTTAAAAATTAAAATTGTTATAAGCGTTCCTAATATTGCTCCTGCAATAACTTCCCATACACTATGGACTTCTGAATCCACTCTGCTCTGAGCCGTTATTAAAGCCATTAAATAACTAAGTATAATTATAATATGAGAATTACTTATAAGTGATATAGCCGTAGCTATAGAAAAGGCTATAGCACTGTGTCCTGAAGGCATTCCACCCTTTAATGGGGTTCCTTCTCCAAAATAAGCCTTTGCAGCAACCACAACTATGCATACTATGGCTAATACAATAAATATAATATAAGGCTCTGTTTCTTTTACTCTATCCATAATTCTAAAAGTTATATTGGTAAGCTCATCCCAAAATATAATATACCCCACTAAGACAGCATTTATTGCAGTTATAAGTACTGCCCCGGCTGCTGTGTTTTTAGCTACTTTAGCTAAAGGATGATAGTAATTTGTACTTAGATCTATAGCGCTTTCTATAGCAGTATTAACTAATTCTGCTGCTATTACCATGGTTATTGTTATGGCTAGTATTATAAACTCTATTTTGCTTATATCATAAACAAAACAAGCTGATAATATAATTAAAGCTACTATAAAATGTATTCTCATATTTCTCTGAGTTCTTAAGGCATATATTATACCATCTATTGCATAATTAAAGCTATCAATAAGTTTTCTTACCTTCATAATATTCTCCTAAACCATTCTCATACCTTAGCTTTCCCTTGTTATATTTAACTTACCAAGTAACTCCTCTTCTCTTCCTCTCATTCTAGCCTTTTCTTCCTCTTCCATATGGTCATAACCTAAAAGATGTAAAACTGAGTGAGTTACTAAGTAGCAAGCCTCTCTTTCAAATGAGTGATTAAACTCAATACTTTGTTCTTTAGTTCTTTCTAGAGATAAAACTATATCTCCTAAGATAAGTTCATCTCCATCAAAATAGCATTTATCAAATTCATGTTCTAAATAAACATCTTTATAAACTTTATCCTCTGGATAATCAATCATTGGAAATGATAAAACATCAGTTGCTCTATCTATTCCCCTAGTTTCATTGTTTATTCCTCTAATTTCTTCGTTGTCTACAAAGACTAAAGAAACTTCACAATCCTCTTTAACTTTTTCTTCTTTTAGCACAAAAGAAATAACTTCTTCTAACTTCTTAGTTAATTCTTCCGTAACCTCAAATTTATTCTGTCTATTATCTATGAATATCATTTTATTTTTTCTCCTTCTTGTTATCATCTGGATATTCTATTCTTTCATGATGTATTCCATTTAATGCCTTTAGGAAACATTTTTTTATCTTACTTATATCTCTAAGAGTAAGATCACAATTGTCTAGTTGTCCAGATGCTAACTTATCATCAATAATATTATTGACCATTTTTTCAATTTTCTCTTCAGTAGGTTCATTAATTGATCTTACAGCTGCCTCTGTTGAATCTGCTAGCATAACAATTCCTTGTTCTTTACTCATAGGTTTTGGTCCTGGATATTTAAAATCCTCTTCCTTAACCTCTTCTGGATTTTCAGAGTTATTTTTTACTGTTAAGTAAAAATATTTAACTAAAGTCTCCCCATGATGGGTAACTATAAAATCATGTATAGTCTTAGGTAAATTATATTCCTTGGCTAATTCTGATCCATCTTTAACGTGAGATATTATTATTTTACTACTTACTTCTGGTTTTAACCTATCATGTGGATTTTTCTTTCCAAACTGATTTTCTCTAAAGAAATATGGTCTCTTAGTTTTACCAACATCATGATAATAAGCTCCTATCCTAGCTAATAGCGGATTTCCTCCTACTTGCTCAGCAGCTAACTCTGCTAAGTTTGCTACTAAAATACTATGATGATATGTTCCTGGAGCCTCCATTAGTAATTTTTTAAGTAATGGATTATTAGGATTAGATAATTCTAATAACTTAGCATTAGTTACTATATCAAATGTTGACTCAAAGAATGGTAAAACACCTATTGTAAGTATTCCAGAAAGTATAGCTCCTGCCGCTGCAAATGTACTATCTGCAAGTATTTCCATAAAGTTATTAGTTGTTAAAGTACCAACACTAAAAGTTAATATTGAACTTAAAACTGCAACGGTTATTGAAGAATATAATATATCATTTCTCTGTTGCATTTTTCTAAGCAATGTTCCTCCTAAAACAACATTTAAAATAGCAAGGATTATTATATTAGGATTAAATCCCACTGCTCCTCCTATTAAAATTACATTTAACATACTAAATACTAGTGATATTTTGTAATTTAGTAGAAGTGTTATAAGCATAGGCATACATGCTAGTGGTATTATATAGTTTGACATCATGCCAAAAAGCCTAGCTAGTATTACTGGAAATACATTTAATATGCTTATCATAACTATTTTGGAAAACTCTTTATTTATAGCTGGATAATATTTATGTATGTATCCATATTGAAGATACATAACTATTATTACTAAAACTCCTAGAGCAATATAAATATATAGCGCTGAAGCTGAGTCGCTTAATAAGCCTAAAGTTCCTAAAAGCTCTAATTGATGTGCTGTAACTGGCTCACCTTCACTTACTACTATTTGATTTTTCTTTATCATAACTGGCGGAACTTGCTTTAAGGTTTCTTTTATTAATTCATCAGTTTTTTCTTTATCATAGAAAAAATTTGGTTCTACTACATTAACAAAATTTAATGCAATAGCCTTCTCTGAATCACTTAAATCACTGGAAGATATAAAATCTGTATATTCTTTTTTAGCTTCCTTTAAGTCTTGCTCATTTCCATCTTCAATTGGAGCCTCATATGCCTTATTTAGACCATCTATGCATACGCTTTCTAATTTCTTAGTGCTTTGCTCATTCATTGAGGCAATTTTATTTGCCTGTGCATCTGTTATTTTAAATGGTGCTCTAGGAATAAGCTTAGCCTTTTCTTCTTCTGGCTTATCTTGAGCTAAAACTTTTTCAACTGAAGAAAAGAAACCCTTTATCTTTTCTTCACTTTGCTTCTGAACATCCGTCCTTAGAGAATATTGTTTATCAACCTTTTCTTCAGCTTCTTTTTTTCTTGCTTCAGTAGCTGATTCATCAATAATTTCTCTATGTGCCTTAATGTCTGACTTAGGTATATCTCCTACCTTTAAATCATACTTTCTTGTTATTATACCAGTCATCAAAGTACAGTATAAAACTATAAAGGTTATTATATATAAGATTATTTTTTTGTAATCTTTAAATATATCAAATGTTTTTTCCTTCAATTTCCCCATAATTACTCATCTTCTCCTCATTAGGTCCTAATTTATCTAGTAACTTAAAGCTATATTTTGTTCTACTACGAAAAGAACCTTTAATCTAATCTTCCCTTCCCCTAAATCCTCAGTTGTAATTATATTATCAACTATTTTTGATTGCTTACTTATTTCTTTGTTTATTGAGTTTTTCATTAACTCAACAGCTTTATTTATTATGGTTTCCTTATCATCAACTATGTCTTTATCTATTTTCTCATAGTATAAGTTTCTATTTATAAACTTTCCTGTACTTTCTATTTTATCATACTTATCAAACTCTTTAGTAGGCTTTTTTAGATAAATTTTCTTTCCCATTATTTCTAAGTAAATATCACTGTCTACCTCTCCTGTTCTCTCCTCTTTTTTACCCTGAACTTGCAATTCTATAGTCTTTTCATAAAAAGTATTCGCAGTAACCTCTCCTTCAGCATCGACTTCATATTCACCGCCTTCTATTCCTTGCTGTGGTATTATTAAAATATCTCCCTTTTTAACCACATCTCCTTCCTTTACAACAGCTGTACCTGAAGTTGTGTATATTCTCTTTATTTCCCCATCCATAGATGCAACTATATTCTTAAACTCTTTATTTTCATTTTCTTCTTTTATTTTTGGACTAACCTTTTCCTCAACCTTTATTTTTAAAGTTCCACCCTCTATACGAGCATTTACCCACATTATGTCTCCATGTCCATTTTCTAATTTTCTTTCTAATCCATAAACATTTACACTACTTTTCTTAACTCCTGGTTTAATATCAAAATCATTTAACATGGTTCTTATCTCAAAAGGAGCTATATTTTTCTTTGTCTCTATATCTATTCGCCATATAAAACCAGAATAGATATATAAGCCTACTAAAAATATTAAAACTCCTACAAATATGCTTATAGACTTTTTAGCTCTGGACAAGAAAAATATCATTCCCTTTGATGATATTATTTTCACCTTTCCATTAAGTCTTTTAACATAGCTTTTTAATTTTCCATAATCAGAATAATCCACATTTAAAGTTACAGTTACTACATCTATTTTCCTTACATTTTCAACATTTATACCATTTCTCCATAAAACATTTAAAAGTTTATTTATATCAAAAGTTTTTATTTCAACCTTTACTTGTCCCTTTTTTAAAAACTCCAAATTCATCTTATGCCTCCTCAAAACTTAAATTCTTAAGTCTTCCTGTTAAGGCAATAGTTTCAGTACCTATGAATCTTATCTCTAACTTTGTTCCTTCGATTATAATAACACCTAGATTGCTATTAATCTTAATTTCATTTTCCTTAAAAACCTCTATACCCTTATGATTTTCTATAATAATTTCACTTTTTCCGTGTACAACTATTTTAGGCTCACCATTTATTATCTCCTTAGGTAAATCTAATTCCTCTGCAATTCTATTAGTGACTTGTCTTAATTTATCACCCACAACTATACCTCCCATAAAATATTTTCATACTAAATCTATGAAAATTTATATTTTTTTATTCTTATATAAAAAAACTAAGCAATATAAAAAGGCATATACATAGCCCTTTTAGCTATGTATATGCCTTTTAAAACAATTCAAAAAATTTTCTTTAAAAACTTCTAAACTATTCATAATCCATTCTTAAAACTAAACTTTAAACTATAAAAATAAAAGAGAGTTCTAATGAACTCTCTTACTTATTTAAATATTCTTTAACTAATTGACTTACAAGTTTACCATCAGCTCTACCAACTGTTTGCGGTCTAACCTTTGACATAACTTTTCCCATGTCTTTCATGCTATTTGCGCCCACTTCTTCAGCTGCTTGCTTTATGATATCTTTTATTTCTTCTTCACTTAACTGCTGAGGAAGGTAATCTAACAAGATTGCAATCTCACTATTGTTTTGATCAACTAGATCCTGTCTATTTCCCTTTTCGAATTCAAGCGCAGCTTCTCTTCTTTGCTTGATTTCTCTTGCTAATATTTCTATAACCTGTTCATCCTCAAGCTTAACACCGTCAGTCTTTTCGACTAAAAGTATTGCTGACTTAGCAGTACTTAAAACTCCAGCCTTGAACTTATCCTTAGCCTTTAAAGCCTGCTTCCAGTCTTCTTGAAGTCTTTCTTTAATAGTTGGCATTTGTATACCTTCTTTCAAAAGAAATTATTCTATAAATTTAAACCAAAAACTATTTGAATTTTCTCTTTCTTGCAGCTTCTGATTTTTTCTTTCTCTTTACGCTTGGCTTTTCGTAGTGTTCTCTTTTTCTTACTTCTGAAAGAACTCCAGCTCTAGCGCATTGTCTCTTAAATCTTCTTAATGCTTGCTCTAATGATTCGTTTTCTTTTACTCTGATTTCTGACATTCTTTATCCCTCCCTCCGCTAGCGTAAATTATTAATGTAATTCACAGCCATGGGCTAAATAACACACGCTATATTATACAACATAGTTTTCTTTAATGTCAAGAAGTTAAATCTAAATTTTAGCCTGGTGGCCAATTTAAATTTCTTCCTCCAAGAACGTGGAAATGGATATGTCCTACTGTTTGCCCTCCTTGCTCTCCGCAATTAGTGACAACTCTGTATCCATCCTCTGCAATTCCTTGTTCATTTACTAGTTTATTAATAGTCTTGAAAATGTGTGCAAATACTTCTGCATTTTCTTCATTAACTTCATTTAAACTAGCTATGTGTTCTTTAGGAATAACTAAAAAATGTACTGGTGCTTCTGGACTTATATCATGAAAAGCTAAAACTTTATCATCTTCATAAATCTTTTTGCTTGGAATTTCTCCAGCTACTATTTTACAAAAAATACAATCTGACATGATTTTCACCTCCTAAGCAATGAATCTATTATCTATTATAACTCATTTTGAATGTAAAAATCTTCTTTTTATAATACTATTTCACCTTTTGCTACTTCTCCCTCAAAAGAATTAATTTTTACATTTAATATTTTACCTGAAACGTTGCAATCAGCCTTAGCATTTACCTTTATATAATTTCTTGTATATCCAGTGTAAACTCCACTTCCTAATTCAACTTCTTCCTCAAATAAAACATCAATAACTTCACCTATATATTTTTCAGCAAAGGCTTTTTCATTAATTCTATTTAATTCAATAAGTTTTTTACTTCTTTCGTCTTTCTTATTTCCATCAACTTGATTTTCCATATTCTCTGCTCTAGTACCTTTTCTAGGACTATATTTAAATATGTGAGTTTTTGAAAGAGCTATTCTCTTTAAGAATTCGTAAGTTTCTTCAAATTCTTCATCAGTTTCTCCAGGGAAACCAACAATTACGTCTGTTGTTATAGAAACATCTTCTATTTTATCTCTTAAAAGATTTACTATATCTTCATATTCTTTAGCAGTGTATCTTCTATTCATTCTTTTTAAAGTAGCATCACATCCACTTTGAAGTGATAAGTGGAAATGAGGACATAGTTTTTTAAGAGCTAAGATTCTTCTTACAACATCTTCTGTAAAGAACGTAGGATCTATTGAACCTATTCTAACTCTTTCTATTCCATCGATTTTTTCTATCTCTTCTAGTAAATCAACTAATGTTACTTTTTCATCTAAATCAACACCATAAGATGCTGTATGAATTCCTGATAATATTATTTCTTTAAATCCATGCTCTGCTAAACTTCTTATTTCATCTAAAACCTTCTTAGGGTCTTTTGAACAAACAGAACCTCTAGTATATGGAATTAAGCAATAAGCACAGAATCTATTACATCCATCTTGTATTTTTAAGAAAGCTCTAGTTTTATTATTATACTCTTCAATTTTTAGGTCCTCAAAAACTTTATTCTTTAAAACAGCGCCAACTTTAACTTGTTGCTTGCCTTCATCTCTAGCCTTATTTACATAATAAACTATTTCACCTTTATTTCTTGAACCTAAAACTACATCTACGCCTTCAATTCCTGAAACCTCTGTAGGTGCTATTTGAGCATAACATCCAACTACAGCTATAATAGCCTCTGGATTTTGTCTTCTAGCTCTTCCTATTATTTGTCTTGATTTCTTATCTCCCATGTTAGTTACGCTACAAGTATTAACTACATACACATCTGCCATTTCATTAAAATCTACAACTTCATAGCCTTCTCTAACAAATTTTTCAGTCATTGCTTCTGATTCATATGTATTAACTCTACACCCTAGTGTAGCAAATGCAACTTTCATTAAATATTTCCTCCTAAATCACCAAGCTCATACTGAATAAGAGAAATACAGGTAAATCCTGCTGTCTCTGTTCTTAAAATTCTTGGTCCTAAAGTTACAATATGAGCTCCTTTTTCTTTTAGGGCTTCTATTTCACTTTCTTCAAATCCGCCTTCTGGCCCAACCATTATTCCAACATTTTTTATACTATCTTTATCCTCTATAGAGTTAACCATAGCTCTTATTCCGTATCCTGTAGCATTTTCATAAGGAATAACCATAAGGTCTAATTGATCTATCTTTTCTAAAACCTCTTTAAAGTCCATTGGTTCTAATACTTGTGGTATTACCGTTCTTTTACTTTGTTTACATGCCTCTAAAGCGATTTTATTTAATCTATCTAATTTTTTAAATTCACCTTTTAATTTAACGTCTACTCTATCAGTGATTGTTGGAATTATTTCTGAAACACCAAGTTCTACACATTTTTGAACTATTAAATCCATTTTTGCAGCCTTTGGCATTCCTTGAAATAAAGTAATATTTAAATTACTTTCATTGTTTACATCAAGCTTCTCTAAGATTTTGATAGAAACCTCTTGTTTATTAACCTCTTCTACCTCACCTAAAAACTCTTCACTTTCAAGGTTATTTACAACAACCTTCTCACCTGGTTTTACCCTTAAAACCTTATAAATATGTTTTACATCTTCCCCTGTTATTGTGGCATGAGTGTCTGAAAACATATGCGCTGGTGTAAAAAACTTATGCATAATTTTATACTCCCTTACTAAATTATTTTAACTTAGCAACAATACAGTTCCATTCTCCATCTTTGTTAACTTCCATAACCTCAAAACCTTCTTGTTCTAATTTATCTATAACCATTTGTCTTCTCTCATGTATTATACCTGAAGTTATGAAAATTCCATCTTTATTTAATGCTTTTTTAACATCATCAACTAGTATGCAGATTATTTCAGCTATTATATTTGCAACAACTATATCAGCTTTTCCATCTACAACATCTAAAAGATTTCCATATAATACTTCTATGTTGTCAACATTGTTAAATGATATATTTTCCTTAGCTGAATCTACAGCAACTGGGTCTAAGTCAACTCCTAGAACATGTTTTGCACCAAGTTTAGAAGCAACTAAAGCAAGTATTCCTGAACCTGTTCCAATATCAAATACAGTAGTATCAGCCTTAACATATTTATCTAAAGCTTGAACACACATTCTTGTAGTTTCATGATCTCCAGTACCAAAAGCCATACCTGGGTCTAATTCTACTACCATTTCTTCTCCAGTAGGTTCATACTCTTCCCATATTGGTTTTATAACTATTTTTTCTCCAATCTTTATTGGCTTATAGTATTTCTTCCAGTTATTAGCCCAGTCTTCTTCAAACATTTTTTCTGCTTCAACTGTTCCTTCACCAACATCTAATCCTGATTCTTTTAACTCTTCTACTCTTTCCTTAACATAAGCTATTACATCATCAATGTTATCCTCTTCTGAGAAATAACCTTTAACAACGGCAACCTTCCCCTTATGTTCTAATATGTTTATATCTGCAAAATCCCAAGTTAAAGGTCCTTGTTCTCTTCCTAATATATCATTTGGATCCTCTATAGCAACACCCTTACAGTCTAATCCGTAAAATATTCCTGATATAGGTTCTAATGCCTCACTTTTAGTTATTACTCTAACTTCAATCCAAGTTCCTTCCATTTATGTATCAATCCTTTCTTATGCTACTTTGACTAATAATTTATTTTACACTTTAGTGTAGTATCTGTCTAGCTTATAAGCATTATTATGTTTCATATGCTTTATTAAAATTTCTAAGATAAACTTCTTATCATTATTTTTATTATCACACATAAAAAAAATAAAGGCTATAGTCTATTATTGACATAACCTTTAAACTTAATCTTATTTAAACTCTATAAATATTTAATATCTCTCTCTAATAATTTCTAAAACTTCTTCCTTAGTTAACTTTATAGCTTTCATACTTTCTATAAATCCATCTAATGCATCCTCTACAAGCTCTTTTCTTATGTTTTTTAATATTTCTTCATCTTCTGTTATAGTACTTGGTTTATTTCTTATTGTTTCTATAAGTCCCATAGTCTCCATATCTCTATATGCTCTTTGAACTGTATTAGGATTTACTTTTAACATTTCTGCAAGCTCCCTCCTTGATGGTATATGATCCCCTGGCTTTAAATTTCCAATAACTAAAGATTGTTTTATATGTCTTATTATTTGGAGATAAATTGGTTCTCTATCATTTACTTCAAAAAACATTTTATTTACCTCCTGCTATCTTAATGTCACTTAAATATCCATATTCTAACTCACCTATATAAACTGGATTTCTACTAGGTATATCTATAACTGCTAAATAAGCTCCACTTACAAAACCATCATCTCTAACCTTAACAAAATTAGCTATAACTTTATTTCCTACAATTATAAATTTACCTAAATCTCTAACTTCTACCCCATATCTCTTTAATCTTTCATTTTCTACAATATCTTTATAAAATTTAAACTCTTTTGTTTTAGTGTCAAACACTAATGCTGAAGTCTTCTCATCTGAGGTCTGGGTAATATATATTTCACCATAAGCCTCAAACATTGTACCACCTTTTCCATTTGGATCAAAGGAAGATTCCTTTATTTCATCTCTTATTTTCTCATCAGGATTATATCTTTTTATTTTTTTAGTATTTACATTTAATTCAATAATGCTCTCATCACTATATATTCCCCTCTTATCAGTCTTATCAAGTTCGTTTAATTTATAATATACTGTATCTTCTTCAGCATTTAATAAAGTTCCAAACTCTTGAGGTATTGAATTTATATGAGAAAATTCTTCATTTAAGTGCAATTCTTCATCTAAATTTATTATATCAACTATATTAAATTTTTTATCAGATAAATTTATTTCTCCAAATACTATATTATTTTCCTCGTAATTCATTGAAAATAATATATTTATTTTTCCATCTTTATAAGTGACTTTATCTATATTATTATTTCTAATATATTCATCTACCCTAACATCAAAAGTTTCATAAGTATTAGATTTTTTATCCTTAAATCTAACTTCAAGCTTTTGAATACCATTACCATATATATGAGTAACATCAACCATTACATCGTCATCCTCAAAGAAAGTATTTCTTGTTGGGTATATTCCTCTAAAAAACTTCTTATCCTTAAGCACATCAATACCATCAAAACGCCTCTCATTAATAACATTTCTTCTACTAACTGTTTCAGCTCCAACAGTTACTTCTTCCTCAAAAATATCTCTATCTTTATAAAAAACTAAGTCAACATCTCCGAGCTCACTTCTACTTCCATATATATCTTTAAACTTTATTGGTGAACAATTTGTGTAAATAAATATTCCAGAAAAAACTATAAATGCACTAAAAAATATTACTGTTAATACCAAAGGTACTCTTTTTTTCATAATTTCTACTCCTCCTTACACATGAACCTTTTTTTCAAGCAAATACTTTGAATAAAACCATCCAAACAAATCATATAAGATTGCTATGAAAACAAACCAAATAAATTTTTCAAACATATAAAAATCCATTTTTCCTGGGAAGATTAAAACTAAGAAAAGAAAAGAACATCCTAATATTACCCCTAATATTCCACCCTTTACTCCAAAACTTCTCTCTAATATTGCAAATAAAAAAGTTAATAATATCATTGCTATAAAAAATAAGCCATGAGTTATTAAATTAACAAAACTAACTGGAATCAATCCATAAAAATTACTTATTGAACTAGATAATATGGTAATTAAACTTTCTTTTACTATAGCATCAGTTGGAACCATAATATTAAATATTATATAATTTATAAGTAATGCTACTATTTGAAAGAAAACTAAAGATAAATAATAAAAACATGCTGCTAAAAACTTGTATATAATAATAAACTTTTTAGGAAATGGCAATGTTAAAAGAGTATATGCACTTTTATTCTCTCCTTTAAACTCACCAAGCCATAGATACCAACAATATAAACAAAAACATCCTAGTATTAAAAGCGTTAATAGCATACCCTTTCCACGATTAGAAAAACTACTAAAAGAACCTATAGGAGAAAACATTTGAATAGCACCTATATTCTCTGTTTTTTCTAAATAAATCTTTAATTCATCACTTAAACTATAACTAAAATAGACAATGTTTAAAAGCATAATTCCAACAGCTGATCCTATTGTTATTTTTAAATCTCTTAATATCTGTAAGTTTAAAAGATAACTTAACTTTTTAAAATTCCCCTTACTCACCTTCATGTACCTCCCTTATTTTCTCTACCATTGACAATCCTTCATTTTCTCTTACATCTTCAACATAAAATTCTATTTTAATATTTCCATCACTTAAAAAGACAACTTTATCAACTATATTTTCAACCTCTTTTAATTCATGAGTTGTTAGTAAAATTCCAATATTATTATCCATATAGCCAATTAAAGATTCTATAAACTTCTCTCTTGTAAAAATATCTATACCTGAAAAAGGTTCATCTAAAAGTAAATATTCTGGGTGTCTAGCAAAACCTAGTATAAGTTTTACCCTTGCTATATTCCCCTTGGAAAGTTTATTTATTTTTAAGTCATCAGTTAATTTAAAATCTTTTAACATTTCATAAGCTTTATCCATATCCCACTTTTCATACATCATACTCATATATTCAAAGGCATCTTTTATTTTCATGTCACCATAAGTATTTAAAACATCAGGTACAAATGCAATATTTTCATAGGTCTTATAATTTAGCTTTTCTCCATTAAAAAGCACTTCCCCCTCATCTTGCTTAACAAGGCCCATAATTATCTTTAAAAGAGTAGACTTTCCCACTCCATTTAACCCTAGTAAAGCAGTTATTTCTCCCTTCTTTACATTAAAAGTAATATTCTCTAAAACTTTTTTTCTTCTAAACTTCTTTTTAACACCAACCACTTCTATCATTTAATCACCCCTAGATTTATGTTAATATATTTTTGTACTCATGTATTACTTCATTAATACACTAACCTTAAGTGTATTATACCACTAATACACCAACTTGTAAATCATTTACTTTTTTTAAATTTATATAAACAAAAAATACCCTAGTCATTTCTAACTAGAGTATTTAAATTAACTATTTTTTCTTTTTAAATTTTGAGAAGAATCCTTCATCTTTTTCATCTATATCATCAACTGATTCCCCAGATGCCTTCATAAAGGCTTTTAATGCTTCTTCTTGCTCTTTGTTTAGATGTTTTGGAACCTCTACTACCATATGAACGTATTGGTTTCCTCTTCCTCCACCATTAACGTGAGGAACACCTTTTCCTTTTAATCTAAACTTAGTTCCTGGTTGAGTACCTGCTGGAACCTTATATTTAACATTTCCATCTACAGTCGGAACAGTTATTTCTGCTCCTAAAGCAGCCTTAGCCATGCTTATCTTGTAATCATAGTAAATATCTGAACCTTCTCTTCTAAATATCTTAGATGGAGCAACATTTACTCTTATATATAAATCTCCTGCAGGACCATTATTAGCACCTTGCTCACCTTGTCCTCTTAAAGGTATTATGTTTCCAGTATCTACACCAGCTGGTATCTTAACTGTTATCTTTCTGTTCTTTCTAACAGTTCCTTTTCCCTTACAATCTGGACATGGATCTTCAATTACTTTACCTGTTCCACCACATTGATCACAAGTTGTTGTAGATACAAAGCTTCCTAAAGGAGTTTGTCTTTGAACTCTTATTTGACCTGAACCGTTACATTTTGGACAAGTCTTAGGAGATGTGCCTGCTTTAGCACCTGTACCATGACAAGTTTCACAATTTTCAGTTCTAGTTATAGATATTTCTTTTTCACATCCAAACACAGCTTCTTCAAATGTTATATTTAATCTATATTCTAAATCAGCACCTCTTTGAGGAGCATTTCTTCTTCTAGATGATCCGCCACCAAATCCTCCACCAAAGAATGATTCAAAAATATCTCCAAAGCCACCCATTTCTGAGAAGTCGAATCCACCAGCATCAAAGCCGCCAAATCCGCCACCACCAAAGCCACCGCTTCCATCGAAAGCAGCATGACCAAATTGATCATATTTAGCTTTTTTATCAGGGTCTTTTAAAACATCATATGCTTCATTTACTTCTTTAAAGTTTTCTTCCGCTTCCTTATCTCCAGGATTTCTATCCGGGTGATATTTCATAGCCATTTTTCTAAAAGCTCTTTTTATCTCATCATCTGAAGCACCTTTTTGAAGCCCAAGCACTTCATAGTAATCTCTTTTAGCCACTGTTATTCACCACCTATAAGTTTACTTATAAAAAGGGAAGACTATTGAGCCTTCCCTCTATTAATTCTTTTTATATTATATCAAAGCTTTAAGTCTTGTGATAGTTTTAATTATTATTTATCATCTTGAACTTCGAAATCAGCATCTACAACATTGTCATCGTTGTTGTTTGTAGCACCTGCTCCAGCATTAGCTCCACCCATGTTGTTTGGATCGAATCCTTGACCTTGTGCTCCACCATTTTGTTGGTATAATTTTTCTGATACTTTGTAGAATGCTTGAGTTAAATCTTCCATAGCTTTCTTGATAGCTTCTATATCGTCACCATCTTTAACTTTTTTAACTTCTTCGATTTTAGCTTCTATTTCTGATTTTTCTTCAGCTGAAACTTTATCACCAAGTTCATTTAAAGTTTTTTCTGTTTGGTAAACAGTTTGCTCAGCATTGTTTTTAACTTCTATAGCTTCTTTTCTCTTCTTATCTTCTTCAGCAAATTGTTCTGCTTCTTTTACAGCCTTATCTATTTCAGCATCGCTTAAGTTAGTTGAAGCTGTGATTGTAATGTTAGCTTCTTTTCCAGTAGCTTTATCAGTTGCTGAAACTTTAACTATACCGTTAGCATCTATATCGAAAGCAACTTCTATTTGAGGGATTCCTCTTGGAGCTGGAGCAATTCCTGATAGAGTAAATCTACCTAAAGTTTTGTTATCAGCTGCCATTTGTCTTTCACCTTGTACTACGTGAATTTCAACTGAAGTTTGGTTATCTGCTGCAGTTGAGAATATTTGACTCTTTCTTGCAGGGATAGTTGTATTTCTTTCGATTAATGGAGTTGCAACTCCTCCTAAAGTTTCGATTCCTAATGTTAATGGAGTAACATCTAATAATAATACGTCTTTAACATCACCAGTTAATACACCAGCTTGGATAGCAGCACCCATTGCTACGCACTCATCTGGGTTAACTCCTTTTGAAGGTTCTTTTCCAGTGAAGTTTTTAACAGCTTCTTGAACTGCTGGTATTCTTGTTGATCCACCAACTAAGATTACTTTATCTATATCATTTAATGAAACATTACCTGATTTTAAAGCTTCTTTCATTATGTTGATTGTTCTTTCAACTAAGTCATGAGTTAATTCATTGAATTTAGCTCTTGTTAATGTCATATCTATGTGTTTTGGACCAGTTGCATCAGCAGTTATAAATGGTAAGTTGATTAATGTTTGAGTTGATGATGATAACTCAATTTTAGCTTTTTCAGCAGCTTCTTTTAATCTTTGAAGAGCCATTTTATCTTGTCTTAAATCAATTCCGTTTTGAGCTTTAAAGTCTTCAGCTATATAATCTATAATTCTTTGGTCAAAGTCATCTCCACCTAATCTAGCATCTCCGTTTGTTGATACAACTTCAAATACTCCATCTCCTAAGTCTAAGATAGATACGTCGAAAGTACCACCACCTAGGTCATATACTAAGATTTTGTGAGCACTATCCATTTTGTCTAATCCGTAAGCTAATGATGCAGCTGTTGGTTCGTTTATTATTCTCTTAACATCTAAACCAGCTATTCTACCAGCATCCTTAGTTGCTTGTCTTTCGGCATCATTGAAGTAAGCTGGAACTGTGATAACAGCTTCTGTTACTTTTTCTCCTAAGTAAGCTTCTGCATCTGCTTTTAATTTTTGAAGTATCATTGCTGATATTTCTTGTGGTGTATAATCTTTTCCATCTATATTAACTTTATAGTCAGTTCCCATGTGTCTTTTTATTGACATTATTGTTTTGTCAGGATTTGTTATTGCTTGTCTTTTAGCAACTTGACCTACTAATCTTTCTCCGTTTGCTTGGAATGAAACTACTGATGGAGTTGTTCTAGCACCTTCTGAGTTAGTGATAACTACTGGTTCTCCACCTTCCATAACAGCTACGCATGAATTTGTTGTTCCTAAATCTATACCGATTATTTTACTCATTGTTAATTCCTCCTCTAACAATATCTATAATTTAAACCTGTTAAATGCTAATTAAATTATTTAGTTACAGTTACCATTGAATGTCTGATAACCTTATCCCCTCTCTTGTATCCTTTTTGGAATACTTGAGCTACTTGATTTGGCTCTGCGCCTTCTTGTTCCACAACCATCATTGCTTGATGTAATTCTGGATCAAAACCATTTTCTGTAGATATTTCTTCAACTTGAAGTTTTTCTAAAGCATCCTCAAATTGTCTTACTGTCATTTCAACACCTTTTTTAAGATCTTCAACAGTTCCATCTACAGCTAAGGCTCTTTCTAAGTTATCTAATACTGGAAGCATTTTGATTAAAACATCTTCACATGCATCAGTATATATTCTTTCTTTTTCTTTATCTGTTCTTTTTCTGTAGTTTTCATACTCTGCAGATATTCTTAATAATCTATCTTTTAAGGCCTCTAATTCATTTTCTAATTTCTTTGTTTTACTTTTAAACATAGTATTTTCTTCCTTTAAAGCCTTTAATTCTTCAAAATCAATAACTTTTTCATCAGCCTTAATATCTTCTGAAACTTCTTCTACCTCTTCATCAATATTAGGATTTTCAGCTTTTGTTTCGTTATCTAATTCTTCTTGGATATTTTCCTTTAACTCTTCGTTAAAATCTTTATTATCCACCATAAAGCAGCCACACCTCTTCTCTTTTTTTACTTACTTATTCTTTAAAGTTTCATTTAACTCTTTCATAACTTCAGTCATGATTGATAAGACTTTAGAATAATTTATTCTTCTAGGACCTATTAAAGCTATTGTACCTAAAGATCTATCTCCTACATGATATCCAGCTGATATTATGGAACATTCCTTTGCTTCTGGTACAAATATTTCATCACCTATTTTTACAGTCATATCATCACTATCACTTATAAGTTCTGAAATACTTTTTTTATCATGTAAAAGCTCTAAAATCTCTTTTGCCTTATGAATATTATTATATTCAGGATAATTGAATATATTAATTGTTCCTTCTAAGAATACCTCAGAAGTTTCATCACCTTTTAAACTCTCATAAAGAGCAGGTAAAACCGCATTTACTATATCTTCATATCCGCTTAAAGCTCTATTGAGATTGCTAATAACCTCTAAGTTTATTTGCTCAATAGTAAGGTTTTTAAGCCTTTCAGTTATTATCTTACTAATTTTAATAAGTTCTTCAGATATAGGAACACTCTTTACTTTTATGACTGTATTTCTTATTACACCATTATCAGTTACTAAAACACATAAAATACTTACATCATCAACTTTTAAAAGCTGAATTGATTTTACAAAGCTCTTATGTACTGAAGGTGCTTTTACTATACAAGTCATTTTAGTAAGTTCCGATAGAAGAGCACTAGTTTGTTTGATTATTTTATCAACTTCGTACAAGGTACCATCTATTATTGAACTTCTAATAAGCCCTTCCTCTTCAGAGGACAATCTTTCGAATTCAATCATTCTATCAACATATAATCTATATCCTCTGCTTGATGGAATTCTTCCTGCCGAAGTATGAGGCTGTTCTAAAAATCCCATATCCTCTAAGTCAGCCATTTCATTTCTTATGGTAGCTGAACTTACTCCAAGATTATATTTTTTAGCGATAGTTCTTGAACCAACAGGCTCTCCAGTTGATATATAGTCTTGAATTATAGCTCTTAATATTTGAAGCTTTCTATCATCTATCACTAATCTCACCTCTTTATTAGCACTCACTCTGAACGAGTGCTAACTAGTACACTATTAATATATTACCTACCAAGTTTTTTGTCAATTCCATTTTTTATCATTTCAAATGAAAATTTTGAATTTTACCTTATTTATTCTTTAATATCTTTATTTTTCTTTTATTTGCTTCAATTTATACCATAACCTATTTTTAATTTTATAATAGAAAATCAGCCATTATTATATTTGATATTTCTATGCCTTTTTCACTTAGAAAAATCCTTCCTGAATCCCTTATTAAAAGCCCTTCATCTATATACTTATTTAGTATTTCTCCATAAACATCATTTATATTCATACTAAATCTCTTTTTAAATTCATTTTCATCTATTCCATTAATTTTTCTAAGCCCCATAAACATAAATTCTTCCATATTATCATTTTTTGAATTATTTATTATTTCTTCTACGGCTTCTCCCTTCTCATTGATAGAATTTATATATTCCTCAACACTACTTATATTTTTAATTCTTTTTCCATTAATATAAGAAGCTGCTGCTGATCCTACTCCTATCCAGTTATCCATATTCCAATATGCTAAATTATGTCTACATTCTTTTCCCTCTTTAGCATAATTAGAAATCTCATATTGATTAAATCCATTTTCCTCTAAAATTTTCTTTGCTAAATGGTACATTTTTCTCTCTTCTTCTTCTGTTGGTAGCTTTAACTTATCATTTTCATATAAATTATAAAAAGCAGTGCCTTCTTCTATAATTAAACTATATGCTGATATATGTGCTGGCTCTAAAGATATTATCTCTCTTAAAGTCTCTTCCCATTCATTTAATCTTTGATTTGGTAAACCAAACATTAAATCAACATTTATGTTATTAAAACCAACCTTTTTTGCTAATAAAAAATTTTCTTTAAAGGTTTTATAGTTATGTATTCTTCCAAGCCCTTTAAGAAGATTATCCTGCTTAGCTTGAAGCCCCATACTGATCCTATTTACACCATACTTTTTCATAACTTCTAGCTTTTCTTCTGTTAAGTTTCCTGGATTACACTCCATAGAGTACTCTATATCTTTTGCCATATTAAGTTTAGCTATTTCTTTTAATAAACATTCTAATTCATTAGATTCTAAAACACTTGGTGTTCCCCCTCCAATAAATATAGTGTTTATTTCTAGATTATTATGTTTCTCTCTTAAATTTATTATTTCCTTATTTAGAGCTTCTATATAGGCCTTTCTTAAATGATCTTTCCTGGCAAAGGAAGGAAAATCACAATAAAGACACTTTTGTGCACAAAAAGGAATGTGTATATATAAAGAAATTTTGTCCATAGTTACTTACCTCCATGTAAAATAAATAAACTTTTTAACTAATATAAAATAAATTTTGTAGTTAAATACAAATTATTAGTTATGAGTCTTTCTTTCATATTACAATAAAAAAAGTCATGAGTGAATAAACCCATGACTTTTATATGATTCTTTCACAAAATTAAATATCTAACTTTAGATAAAACTAAAATTTTAAAATTTAAGATTAATATTGCCATTTAAATAAGTTTACTAAAATATAAATAAGTTTACTCAAAATATTTTTAGCTTTATATCTCTCTTAAATTTATATTTATAACATTGTGAACTAATAAATCTCTTTGAACTTCTATAATTGAAGTGTTTATTACTTCACCCTCTAAGTTTATCTCTAAATCACTATGATCTCCATGCTTAGCTAAAAACTTATCTAAATCAGAAATTTTAACACTGATAGAAATATTATCTCCATTTTTTCTATTTATAACACCAGTTGCCTTCCTATTATTTCTAAACTTTCTGCACTTAATTTTAACATCTCTTTTATTAGCATTTAACATAAGAATACCTCTCCTCTACATAACTTTTATTAATTTACTATAAATATATTGAGGAGATTTCTTTTTAATGACTAAATAAAAAATATTTATTTTAGAAATTTAAATTCAATGTATCTAAAAATAAGCTAATTCTAAAATATTTAAAAACCTTTATAAAAATAACAAAAAAAATTTAATTCCTATTATTTAGTATTAAAAAAAAGGCAATGATAAATACTTAATACTATTCATCATTGCCTCTATATAAAGAAATTAATTAGTCAACTTTTAAAACTGACATGAATGCTTCTTGAGGAACTTCAACTGTTCCTAATTGTCTCATTCTCTTCTTACCTTCTTTTTGTTTTTCAAGAAGTTTTTTCTTTCTTGAAATATCTCCACCATAACACTTAGCTAATACGTCTTTTCTCATAGCTTTAACAGTTTCTCTAGCTATAATTTTTGAACCTACAGCTGCTTGAATTGGAACTTCAAACATGTGTCTTGGAATTATTTCTTTAAGTTTTTCAGCTATAGCTCTACCTCTTTGATAAGCCTTAACTTCTGGAACTATCATAGATAAAGCATCTACGTTGTCTCCATTTAATAAAATATCTAACTTAACAAGTTTTGATTGCTCATATCCTTTTAATTCGTAATCTAATGAAGCATATCCTCTTGTTTTTGATTTAAGAGTATCGAAGAAGTCATATACTATTTCATTTAATGGAATTTCATAATGTATAACAACTCTTGTTTCCTCTAAGTATTGCATATCTATGAATTTACCTCTTCTATCTTGGCATAATTCCATTACAGCTCCAGTGTAATCAGTTGGAGTTATAATTGAAGCCTTAACAACAGGCTCTTCCATGTATGCAATCTCTGTCATTGGAGGAAGGTTTGTTGGGTTTGTTAAATCAAAAGATTCTCCATTTGTCTTAGTTACTTTGTATATAACTGATGGTGCAGTTGTAATTATATCTAAGTTAAATTCTCTTTCAACTCTCTCTTGAATTATTTCCATGTGTAATAATCCTAAGAATCCACATCTAAATCCAAATCCTAAAGCTACTGATGTTTCCGGTTCAAATGATAATGCAGCATCATTTATTTGAAGCTTTTCTAATGCCTCTTTTAATTCTTCATACTTAGCTCCATCAACTGGGTATATACCTGAGTAAACCATTGGTATAGCTGGTTTATATCCTGGTAATGCCTCCTCTGTTGGTCTAGCTGCCTCTGTTACAGTATCACCTACTCTGGCATCTCTAACATTCTTTATTGAAGCTGTTATGTATCCAACTTCCCCTGCACTTAATCCTTCTTTTAAAGGCATTAAAGCTGGTGTAAATACTCCTGTTTCAACTACTTCATAAACCTTGTCTGTTGACATTAGTTTAATTTTTGTTCCAGGCTTAACTTTACCATCTTTAACTCTTATATGACATACAACTCCTTTGTAACTATCATAGTATGAATCAAATATTAAAGCTTTAAGTGGAGCATTTTCATCTCCCTCTGGTGCTGGAACTTTTTCAACTATCTCTTCTAAAACATCTTCTATGTTTAATCCAGTTTTAGCTGATACTAAAGGTGCATCCTCTGCTTCTATTCCAATAACATCCTCTATTTCTTGCTTTATTTCATCTGGTCTAGCACTAGCTAAGTCAACCTTATTTATAACAGGTACTATTTCTAAATCATTATCTAATGCTAAGTAACAGTTTGCTAAAGTTTGAGCCTGTATCCCTTGAGTAGCGTCTACTACAAGAATAGCACCTTCACAAGCTGCTAAGCTTCTTGAAACTTCATATGTAAAGTCTACGTGACCTGGAGTATCTATAAGATTTAATATATATTCTTCGCCGTTCTCTCTCTTATAGATAAGTCTTGCTGCTTGAGACTTTATTGTTATTCCTCTTTCTTTTTCAAGCTCCATAGTATCTAATACTTGCTGTTCCATTTCCCTTTGAGTTAATGTTCCAGTTTTCTCTAAAAGTCTATCTGCTAATGTTGATTTACCATGATCTATATGAGCTACGATTGAAAAGTTTCTTATATACTTCTTTTTATCCATATCTAAACCTGCTCTCTAAACTATTTAAAAAGTTTTTGAACAGTTTTCACCCCCACATTGTAGAATAAGTCAAGTTACATTATATCACAATGTGCCATTAAACTGTCAATATACTTTACTTTACATTATTATATAGTTTCCTATAAATTGATTAATATCATTTATTAATTTATTTACTAGGTTAAAGGTACCAATTAGTATGTTACCAAATAAGCCTTTACTTAAGTTTAAAGTATGTTCTTTAAAAACTAAATAAACCTCGTCTTTATTTTCATATATTTTTACAGGACTATTGTCTTCACTAAATATAGTTAAATCCATACCTGTTTCTTCTTTTATTCTATCATAATCAACTTTTTCGCTTAATTCATAATTTTGATTATTAAATGCCTCTGTATTTTCTATATTAACACCTATAAGCCCCCAAGAAATTATAGAAAAAACTATTATGCCAAGAGTTAGAATAGTCATAAATTTTTTCAAAATAAAACACCCCCATAGATTACTATCTATAAGGATGTTCAAAATTCTTTTATTTTATTCACTTTTTCTGTTTAATTCTTCTGCTATTAATCTAGCTATATACTTTGCTGTAGCTTGAGCCTCTTTAGAAGTATTTACTTCTGCACCAACTTCAATAAGCATTGAATTCTTATTATATTGTTGGTTAAACGCATTTTTTCCCCTATCATACTTAAAGGTTTCCTGTCTTCTTAAAATATCAGGAAAAAGCTCATTGGCTTTATTAATAAATCTATAGGCCAAGGATTCAGCATCATTAAAATATTGGCTATTCTTAGTTGTAACAAACATAATCTTAGCTAAACTTTCTCCATTTATATTAGCAGTTAAATTCTTTTTGTTATGCTCTCCAACAGAATCTCTATGAATATCTATTACCATCTTAAAATCATCATATTCATTAATATATTTTTTAACTGTCTCTCTAGATTTATTGTAAGATTGCTCATATGAAGCTGAGTGATTTGTTTTATCATGAATAACTGATATACCATAGTTTTCTTCAAGTTCTTTTGCAACTAAAGTTCCTACTCCAACTACGTTATGTTCTTCATTGTTTGAAGTTCTCTCCTCAGTATACCCCTCTGAATTATGAGTATGATAAATAAGCACCTCTGGCTTAGACTGATCTAGTTCCTTTTTTAAACTTGGATCATAAACTTCACTATTTTTACTAGCTTCTAATTCTGCACTTTCCTTAGATTCTTCCTCAGAAACTATATCTATACTATCTTTATTTAAATCAAATGAAGATACTTTTTCAGCAGAAACATAATTAACTTTATCAATTGAAGCTATTTTATTTACTGCACCAAAGTAAGGCACTTCATTCATTACTAACTCTATCGGATCTAGAGGCTTTATATTTAAAGTTTCTAAGGCTAAACTTTTTAATGTAATATTACTTTCTAAATAAGCATTCTCATCGTAATATGTTCCCTTTGCAACAGGCATTCCTGCATTTAAAAGTTGTATATATGATAAATTCTCTCTCATGTCTTTACTTGCTGCAATCTTCATAAATCTAAACATAAATATTATAAGTAAAGATAAAAGAACAATCACTCCTATGGGTATCTCTCTTTTATTAATACCTCTCACATTATCCCCTCCCTCATATTTTCATTTATATGAGGATAGGTTAAATATTATGTTACTCTCTTTAGGTAAATATTTAATTTATTCTTCTTCAAATTCACTCATAATTCTAAAAAATATCTTAATAAAACTTTTAATTTTAAACTCAGTCTTAGTTTAAAAATTTATTTATATCCTCTAATACCATATTAGGTTGAAGGGCTATATTGATTCCATTTGCTATTATTTTTGAAACTGATTCTATTATATCGTCTATTTCCTTTGGAGTAACCATTAAGTCTCCTACATAAGGGTCTAAAAGGCTCTTTATCATCATTCCCTTTTCATTCTTGTCTATGTTATTTAATATATTATAAAATTCTTTGCCAGCATCTGCTTGATTTATCATTTCATCTAAAACTAAATCCATGGCATCATTTGCAATAGTAGCTGCATCCACAACAGTTGGTACTCCTAAGGCAATAACAGGGATACCTAAGCTTTCTTCATTTATTTGCATTCTATGATTTCCAACTCCAGCCCCTGGTGATATTCCAGTATTACTTATTTGAATAGTTCTTGCCACTCTTTCTAGTTTTCTTGAAGCTAAGGCATCAATACAAACTACTAAATCTGGATTTATCTTTTCAACTAATGATTTTATTATCTCTCCAGTTTCAATTCCTGTTATACCTAAAACTCCAGGAGCTATAGCGCAAACTGGCCTTACTGAATCATCTATTATGTCTGGCATAACCTTCTTTAAATGTCTTGTTACCATTAATTTTCCTACAACCTTAGGTCCTATGGCGTCAGGTGTAACATTCCAGTTTCCAAGCCCAACTACTAAAGCCGTTCTCTCCTCTGGTAAATTAATAAGTTCTTCTAAGGAGGCTGCTACCACATGAGAAACCTCATCCATAATGCCACCATCATAATGAGTGTACTCAGGGATATCTATGGTAACATATCTGCCTATAGGTTTTCCCATAGCTTTAGCACCTTCCTCATTTAATATGTCAACATTTGTAACTTTAATATCTTCTTCCACAGTCTTTTCTTCAAAAACTACCCCATCAATTTCCCTATTATATCTATGTTTATAAATCTCTCTACTTTCAACAGCTAAATCAGTTCTTACATTGTACATTTTTCCACCTCTTTTTAATTTAAATTGATATATTATATATAATCTCCTTAAAAATGATAATTATGTCGATAAACACGAAAAAAGACTTGAACTTATATATTTATGATGTTATAATTACCTTTGTTAATAATGAACTCGTACGCAGATTCCCCAAAACTGCAGATACGCTATAAAAGTTGAAGGGGGTGAACTAGAATGGCAAATATTAAATCAGCAAAGAAAAGAATAAAAGTTACTGAAAAGAAAACTTTAAGAAATAAGATGATTAAGTCAGCTCTTAAAACTGCTATAAAGAAGTTTGAAGTAGCTGTTGAAGCTAATAACAAAGCAGAAGCTGCAACTTTATACGTTGAAGCTGCTAGAGCTTTAGATATGTCTGCTTCTAAAGGAGTAGTTCATAAAAACATGGCTGCTAGAAAGAAATCAAGATTAGCTGCTAAGTTAAACGCTATGGCTTAATTATATGGGTGTTAGAATTTCTAACACCATTTTCTTTTATTAGAAGTATTTCTTTAAGTAAAAAATCCAGATTAGAATTATCTAATCTGGATTTTTTATATTACAGTACTTACAATCATAAGTTCTAACTCTGTTTTTTTATTTAAGTTTGAATTACTCTTAAGTTTCTTTTCTGTATATAGACATAGATTAATACATTTATTAAGCTGTTTATTAGAAAACTTCTTACTCTGATTAATAAATTTTTCTATTACAAAGTCAGGTAAATTTACCCTGCTAGCTTCTAAAAAATCTTTCTTTATTTCATCAATTCTATACTTTTCAGAAAGTCTTATTTTAACCCTGTGTAACTTTTGAAATTGCTCTCTGATTTGACTTAGTATAAATATAGGATCTTGTCCTCTGCCTATTAATTCATCCATTAAGTCTATGGCTTGCTTTGCTCTTTTAATTGAAATAAGCTCAACTAAATCAAATATGTCGTCCTCATACCTAGGAGGAAGTAGTAAATCTATGTCTTTTCTAGTTATTTCTCTCTCCCCTACATAGTTTACTATTTTATCAACTTCTCTTTCTATAACATCAAAGTTATTTTCTACTGAGTCACAAAAGTACTTTAATTCTATTTTTCCTATGTTTTTATTATATCTTTGAAAGATTCTTCCTACCTTTTGTTGCAGTTTTGCCCCTTTTAACTTTTCAACAGAAACTATACAACTGCTTTTCTCAAGCTTTTTTAGTTTGCTTAATCTATTAACTCTATCCCTTTTATCCTTTAAAGTTGTATATGCTATTAAAACACAATGTTCTGGTGTATTTTGAAAATATTCTACACATTGCTTATATAATTTTTCAGTTTCTTTATCTTGTTTATCCCTAAATATATTAGTTCTATTTAAAACTACTACTTTTCTGTCACTCATAAAAGGCAATGTTTCACAAGCATTCATGAAATCATCAAAATTAAGGTTATTACCATCTAATCTAATTAGGTTTAAATCCTTAAATCCTTCATCTAATACATTATAAATTATATTTTCTATACCTTCTTTAATTAAAAGCTCATCTAATCCAACTAATATATAACTTTTTTCTATCTTTCCTTTTTTCAAATTTTCATATAAACCGTCTAAATCTATCATTAAAATATCAACCTTTCAAATCCCAGCTACTTATTTACATAAGTTAAAGTATATACGCACTTTTCTTTTGAATCAAATCAATTATATCATAATCACTATTCTCTGGCATTAAAGTTATGGTATTAAAATTATCTTCTATGGATATTGAATATCTTTTTGTCAGTTCAAATTGAGACTCTTTTTTCAAATAAATAACCTCATTAACATATTCCTTTTTCATTATGGATTTTTTAAAATAATCACTATTATTGTTTACTAAGGCAACTTTTTTAAATCCAGATTCTATAACTATAGCCTTATTCCATTTATCCTCTACAACTCTAATTTTAGCTCCAAATACATATAAATTTAAAAGCAAAACAGGTATAACTAAATAAACTCCTATTTTAAACTTTTTAAATCCTTTAAGACTCATGTAAATCCATAAAAACATAGTCATATAAGCAATTGCAAATACTGGGGATAAATAAGGGGTAACCCATACTACCTTATCTAAAAATACTAAAATCCCCCTAAATACCATGAATATTATATTTATTAAAAATACTATAACTCCAATTAAATTTCCACCAATTAAAATAGAAATTAATAGTATCTGTAATAATATTACTATTATTGGAGTTACTAAAAAGGTTGATATTAAAAAGTTAATAGAAAATTTTCCAAAAGCAATTACCAAAATAGGATATATAAAAGCTTGCGCAGACAGTCCTAAGCTTAAGTATTCATTTAACTTTGGTGGTAACATATAAAATCCCTCTAATAAATTTTTATAGAATAAAATTATGCCTAAGGTTCCACCAAATGATAATAAAAATCCCATGCTAAAAAGGTTATAAGGTTTATAAATAAGTAAGATCACTGCTCCTAATGATATAGAACTTAAGGGGTCATAGGTCTTAAATAGCCTTTTAGAAGACTTTAATAAAGTTATCATAATTAAAGCTCTTAATGCTGAACTAGATGCCCCAACTAAAATTACATAAATAGTACATATACTTAAAGCTATCTTAAAAGAAAACTTTTTATAAATTATTGAAAAAAGTAAGGCTATATGAAACCCTGATATACATATTAAATGAATTACTCCTAAATCTGATAAAAAATCCTTTTGATTATAAGTTAAATTTTCTTTATCTCCCCATAAAACAGCATTTAAAAGTGCACTTTCAGAGGATGAAAAATTTTCACTTAAGTTTTCATAATACTTCTTTGGTATATTTTTTATTTTATAGATTAAGTCCTTTTCTCTTTTTAATACTTTCTTTAAGAAAACCTGTCCAACATGACCTCTATCTAAATTAATTCCTCTCTTAAATTTACAAACTCCATATATTTTTTCTCCATATTCAATTTCACTTCCACTTTGATTTCTTACTTCAACTATTCTTCCATCTATCTTTCCTATTATAGCTTTATCTGTAACTTCTATTATTCTTATTTCTTGAACACCCTCTTTTTGAAATTTTGGCTCATAATAGATGGTGCAACTTAAAATAGCTATGAGGAAAAATATTATACCTATATTAAAATTATCAATATCTAATAAAAGATAGCTAAACAAAATTAAAGGTACAACTAAAAAAGCTGTACCTATTAAGTTAAAACTACCAAAATAGTATGTTATAATTCCTAAAATAGTAAAAATACAAATTAATCCTAAAGGTCTATTTACAATAACTTTCTCAAACTTTTTCATAGAATCTCTCCTTCGAAAAAATTATTGACCTTTTATAGAAATTATAATCATTTATTTAGTTTTTGGATTAAATATTAATGCCATTAAGTAACCAAAGAAAATAGCCGCAGTTATTCCACCTGCTGCACCCTTTAATCCACCAGTAAACGCTCCCATTAATCCTTGTTCATTTACTTCTTTTATAGTTGCCTTAGCTAAGGCATACCCAAAGCCTGGTAATGGAACTGTAGCTCCTGCTCCACCTATTTGGACTAGCTTTTCATATATTCCTAAAGCTCCTAATATTGTTCCTATTGAAACAAAGGCAACTAATACTTTAGCTGGTGTTAGTTTAGTTTTATCTATTAATATCTGTCCTATTACACAGATTGCACCACCTACTAAAAAAGCATTTATGTAATCTTGCAAAATTCTCATCTCCTCATTATTAAATTTTTATAACAAAATATTCACACAAAATATCTAACTTAGTTTAAATATATTCTATAGCTACAGCATGAGCTATTCCTGGTATGCTTTCTCCTTGTAAGGCAGATGTAGAACTTAATAAAGCTCCTGTGGAAACTAATAAAACTCTTTTTAACTTTTTCTCTTTTAACATTCTATATAAATATCCACAGGCTACAACGGCTGAGCATCCACATCCACTTCCACCTGCAAAAGTTCCTTGTTTTTCATTATCAAATATCTTTTCTCCACAATCTATATAAACCTTACTAATATCATATCCATACTCTTTTAATAATTCCTCTGTTAATTTCTTTCCTACAGCCCCTAAGTCTCCAGTTGCTATTACATCATAATCTTCAGGTTTTCTTCCTGTATCAACAAAATGCTTATATATAGTATCTACAGCAGCTGGTGCCATAGCAGCTCCCATATTATCTGCATCCTTAATTCCATAATCCTTAACAATTCCTGTGGTTACATGGGTAACATAAGGATAATCTCCTGACTTTCCTAAAAGCATAGCTCCAGAACCAGTTACAGTCCACTGTGAATATTCTTTTCTTTGACATCCATATTCTAAAGGAAATCTAAATTGTCTTTCTGCTGAACTAAAGTGAGAGGATGTAGAAGCAATTGCATACTTTGCAAAATCACCATCCATAATCATTGATGATAAACTTAATGATTCAGCCATAGTAGAACAAGCTCCATACACTCCAAAAAAAGGAATCTTAAATTCTCTAGCAACAAAGTTTGTTGATGTTAACTGATTTAATAAATCACCGCTAAAAAGATAATCTACATCCTCTTCTTTTACATTCCCTTTTTTAATTACTCCTTCTATAGCAGTTATCATTAAACTACTTTCAGCCTTTTCAAAGCTTTCACATCCATTACAGTCATCTTGCAATATTTTATCAAAATATTCTTTTAAAGGCCCCTGACCTTCTCTAGGACCAACCACACTATATGTAGCTATTATTCTAGGTTTACTTTTTAATTCTATTGTTTGAGATCCTACTCTTTTTGTATCATTACTCATTCTTATCACCCCACAATTCCAAATCTAAGTAATAAGTAATATATTAGTCCAACTATTACAGAGGTTCCTGTACCATAAACTAAAACAGGACCTGCAATAGTAAACATTTTAGCACCTACTCCCATTACAAATCCTTCTTTTTTAAATTCTATGGCAGGTGACACCATGGCATTTGAAAAACCAGTAATAGGAACTATAGTACCTGCTCCAGCCTTAGCAGCTATTCTATCATATATTCCAAGACCTGTTAAAAGAGCCCCTAAAAAAACCATAGTCATAGGTGTTAAACTACTAACTTGTTCTTCTGTGAAGCCATAGTATAAAAAAGTATTTCTCACAAATTGTCCTATTACACAAATTAATCCACCTACTATAAATGCCATTATACAATTTCTAAGAAGCTTTGGTTTTGGTCTTATTTGTTGTTCAAGTTGATCAAACTTAGTCCTTATTTTTTTGTCATTTTCATACATAGCTATATTAATCACCCTTTTCTATTAAAATATACTTATATTATTTGTTCTTATTTTTAATCTATACAAAAAAATGAGCATTATTTTATATGATTACTTTCACATAAAATAATGCTCCTAAAACATTTCATTTATAATCAATCCTCTTCTAATTTTTCTTTCATAATTTTTAGTACCTTTTTCTCTATTCTAGAAACTTGAACTTGACTTATACCAAGCATTTTTGCAACTTGAATTTGAGTTTTATCCTTGAAATACCTAAGCATTATGATTTGCTTACCCTTTGAATCTAATGAACTAATAGCCTCTCTTAAAGCTATTTTATTAACCATGTCATCATCTTCACCCTTCTCACTAAGTTTATCTATTAAGAGAACCGGTGTTCCTTCATCATGGTGTATAGTGTCATATAGATATTGCATACTGCTTGCTGATTCTAAGGCTACTATTACCTCTTCCTTATCAACACCAGAGTATTCAGCTAATTCATCTACAGTAGGATCCCTATTTAATTTTTTTATTAGTTCTTCCTTATTGTAATGAAGCTTTTTAGCTAAAGTCTTAGTGCTTCTACTTACTTTTATTATTCCATCATCCCTTAAGAATCTCTTTATTTCACCTATAATCATAGGCACAGCATAAGTTGAAAATTTAACATTAAAACTATCATTAAAGTTGTTTATAGCTTTAACTAATCCCATTGACCCAATCTGAAATATATCCTCATAGTCATACCCTCTATTTGTAAATCTCTTGCATATTGAAGAAACTAAAGGAGTATTAACTTCTATAAGCTTATTCATTGCCTCCTTATTTCCTTCTTTAGCCATGACTATGAGAGTTGTATTTTTGTCATAATTAAAATTATCTTTCTCAATACTACTTATATCCATAGACTTTATTCACCTGCCTATGTATTCATTTTTTTCTTCATTATTATTTTTGTACCCTTATCCTTTTCACTATAAACTTCTAAAGAATCCATGAATGTTTCCATAACAGTAAATCCCATACCTGATCTCTCTAATTCTGGTTTAGATGTATATAAGGGTTCTCTTGCTTCTTCTAAATTTTCTATTCCTATACCATTATCTTCTACAGTTATACTTATTTCATCTTCACAAATACTAGCCTCAATAATAACCACTTTGCTCTCATCACATTCATACCCATGAATTATAGCATTTGTTACAGCCTCAGAAACAGCAGTCTTTATATCAGTTAATTCTTCAATAGTTGGATCTAACTGAGCAATAAAAGCTGATACACTCACCCTTGCAAATCCTTCATTTTCAGATTTAGCCAAAAACTCTAATCTCATTTTATTATCCATATCTAACCCTCCATTAACCCACTTTTAGAGCTTCATCCAAATTTTCGTAATACTTTATTATCTTAAATATTCCAGATAACTCAAAAACTCTTTTTATGCTTTTACTTACAGATATTATGTTAACTTCACCTGAACGCATACTTATCTTTTTATACCTTCCAATAATAACACCAATTCCTGAACTATCCATAAAAGTTACACCTGAAAAATCCAATACAAGCTTTCTTATATTTTCTCTACTAATCCTATCATCAATTTTTACTCTTACTTCTTCTGCACTATGATGATCTAATTCTCCAATTAAACTTACAACTAAAACATTTCCTATTTTCTCAAAATCTAACCACATACAATCACTCTTATAGAGTTACACCTCCCACACAGCTTCTTTTCCATATTTTAACATATTTTAATTATTTATGTCAAATAATACTAAAATAAATTAAACCTATAGAAACAAACTCTATAGGCTTAATAAGATATTAATTGTCCTTAAATTTTTTAATTTCTTCACTAATTTTATTTCCTATATCTTCAAGAGGCATAGTGTCATTTAGAAGCAATGTACTAAGAGCTTCATTTATATCTTTCATAAGATATATCTTAAATTCACCCTTTCTCACAGCCTCTTCTATTTCACTATTTAATATAAGCTCATCTTTATTGCTTTCTGGTATTAAAACAGCTTTTCCAATATAAGTGCCAATTTTTTTGCATACATTGAAAAATCCTTCTATTTTTTCATTTACTCCACCTATTGGTTGCACCTGTCCAAATTGATTTAATGAACCTGTTACTGCAATGCTTTGATCTACAGGTATTTTACTTAAAGAAGAAATCATAGCAATTACTTCTGCCACAGAAGCACTATCTCCTTCTATTTTTCCATAAAGCTGCTCAAAACTTAGTTGAAAGTCAACAGGTAAAGCTTCATAAGAATTAAAGAAGCTACTTAAAAAGCCTCTTAGAATATTTAAAGATTTATTATGAATGTTTCCACTTAAATTGCTTTCTCTTTGTGCATCCATAATTTTTCCGCTACCTTTATAACAAGTACAAGTTATTCTCATAGGCTTTCCAAAGCTCATATAACCAAAATCTATAACAGACAATCCATTTACACTTCCAATAATTCTATCTTCTATATCTAAAATTATCTTCTTTTCCTCATACATTTCTAAATAATCTTTTTCAATTTCACTGCATTGATTTACAACCGCTTCTATTGAATCCTTATCTATCAATGACTTATTATTATTTTTTGCCTCTTCATTTCCAAGAAGTAATACTCTCTCTATTTCATCAATATCCCAAAGAATTTTCTTCCTTGTTCCAGCTTTTCTTGCTAATTGTTTTCCAATAGCATTAATTCCAGAAGTAGAGATCTTTATTAAATCATTATCTATTATGACTTTATCAACAAGATCTACCAAAGATTTTTTATTTTCATCTATTCCTATTAAGTTTGAAAATTCAGCTCTAATCCTAAATATTTTCTTGAAGTCTTCATCATGGTTATACAAAATATCATAACTTTCAAAATCTCCTATTAAAATTACATTTACCTTAATAGGTATTGGATCTGGATTTAACCCATTTAATGAAAGCACTTCTAAATATCCTCTATTAAAATCATAATTTATCTTTCCATGAAGTAACGCCCTTCTCAAATAATAATAGCTATTTGCATTATTAACTAAAGAACTTAACCTAAGTATTATGCACCCTTCATTTGCTTCAAGTAATGAACCTGATTTTATAAGTTTTACATCAGTTGAATACACACCATTATGATTTTCATACTCTATAGTTCCTAAAAGATTATTTAAGCTTGGATCTTCTTCAAAAATAACCTTAGGAGCCTCTTGCCCCTTGCTGTTTTTTATGATATTACAAACATACTTTGAAATAATCTCATTTATCTTTTCTTCATCATCATCAAAGTTTATTGTGTAATTATCAATCAATAGGTTTTCTAAACTTTCACAAACATCTATAAGATAGTTATAAGCTTCATTCTCATCTTTAAAATTATCCTTTATTTTTTCTTTAACACTTGCTGATTCATTTTCTAAATAGGTTCTAAGTATCCCCTTTAATTTTTCAATGGAATCTAACTCTATATTTTTTAATTCTTCAAGAACTCCTTCTGCTCCCTCTTTTAACTTGTCAGCCTTTATAGAAATATCCCCTTTACTATTCTCTTCTAGATCATCAAACTCCTCTTCTGTCATAGCTTCTCCATCTACTAAAGGAATAAATGCAAAGCCTGAAGAAGTTGCTTTTAAATCAAATCCTTCTTCCTTTGCACTCTTTATTAAGTCCCCTATATAATAATTTCTCTTTTTTTGTATATCATTTATAATCTCTTCCTTTTCTTTATTTATTGAAGAATTATAAAAAGCATATATTTCATCATAATAAAAAGATTTTAGATATTCTAAAGTTTCATCTAACCTTTCTCCCATTCCATTTTCTAGAAATATAACCTTAGGAACCCTAATATCTTCTAAGGTAACATAACATATATCCTTAGGCTTACCTCTACTTTTCATTTTATCTTCTAGATGTACCATTATGTCTTTAAGCTTTTGTTTTGAAAATTCATCAATTAGGTAAACATTAAATCCTTCTTTATTTATGCTTAATGCTTCATCAATTTTCTTAAAAACCCCTTGATATTCATTACCATAGGATTCCTTCTCACCTATCCCACTAGTAAAATCTTCATTATAAATTACTTCTTTTGGAGTTAACTCTCTTCTCATAAAAATTCACTCATAAAACTAATCTTAGCTTTAATAGAGTAACCTCCTCTTTATAAGTACTTTATTATATTAATATTCTATAACTTTAAAATTAGCCATCATTTTCTATTTTTTATTTATTTTTTTCTTCGACAAAAAAGCCTATAGAAATTTTTCTATAGGCTTTACTAAGTAAATATCTTATTTAATTTAGTTATATATTAATATGTTGAATCTGAAACTTTTCCTTCACATATAGCTATTGAAGCTGATGCTCCTATTCTAGTAGCACCATTTTTGATTACAGCTTCAGCATCTTCTATTGATCTTACTCCACCTGATGCTTTAACTCCCATATCTGGTCCTACAGTTTCTCTCATTAATTTAATATCTTCTGGAGTTGCTCCACCTGTTGAGAATCCAGTTGATGTTTTAACGAAATCTGCTCCTGCTTTTTTAGCTAATTCACAAGCTTTAACTTTTTCTTCTTCAGTTAAAAGACAAGTTTCTATTATAACTTTTGTAAGCGCTTTCTTATCAGCCGCATCTACAACAGCTTTTATATCTTTCTCTACATATTCATAATCTTTATCTTTTAATCTTCCTATGTTTATAACCATATCAACTTCATCTGCACCTTTTGCTATTGCATCTTTAGTTTCAAAAGCTTTAACTTCCATAGTGTTTGCTCCTAAAGGGAAACCTATTACTGTACAAACCTTTACTTCGCTGCCTTTTAAAAGTTTAGCTGCTAATTCTACATTAGTAGGGTTTATGCAAACTGAAGCAAAATTGTATTCTAAAGCTTCTTTGCAAAGCTTTTCTATTGATGCCTTATCAGCTTCTGGTTTTAATATAGTGTGGTCTATCATTTTTGCTAATTGTTGTTTATCCATAATACTTCCTCCTAAGATAACATTTTCATTACATATCTAATTATAGAATATAAATTCTAATAAGTCTATAATTTAAATATTTACATTGAATAAATTTAATACTACATGTTTATATAAAATTCTTATTCTATGGGCTTTTGGACACTATCAAAGTATTTTAATATATTTAATATTATGTTATAATACTATCTATCATATAATATGTATTTATAGTAATAATAAATGTAAATTCGTCAACTTAAAAGGAGTTATAATTATGGGTTTCAAAGAAAAATTATCTAAATATTACACTGATTCTTATCTTGAAAAATACGGCGATAGAATTGCTCAATTTCAAGGAAGCGTAATTTCTGAAAAAATCGAAGAAAAAACTATTCTTTGGATATTCCACAAATTAGTTGTTACTTTAATAGTTAAACCTGAGAGAAGTAAGCAAATAATAAAATGCGTATATAAGAAGAATCGTTGGTTTAAAAAACCTACTTTCATAAGTGTGAAAAAAGGAAATAATGTTATAGTTCAAGGACTTAAATCAAATAAGGAAAATGAAAAAGAGTATATTGCTCTAAATAACATACTTAACTTAACTACTAAACAAGATTTAGTACCTGTAGACCATTCACAATTAAAGAAAGCTAGACAACAACAATTTAAACAAAGATAAAAAGCTGTATATTAATACAGCTTTTTTTATTTAAAGCTTACAAACATATTCTGAGAATTACTAGATTTCGCTAATAATTTAAATTCTAAAGCTTATCTAGATATTCTCTTCATATTTTTTGTAAGTTTTATAAAAAATTATTTTGATACACACCATTTTTATATTAAAATTAAAAAAATAATAATTTATATATCTTATTAAATTTATTTCTTTACTTTTATAAATAAGTATAAGCTATTTATAAAGAATATTATTGTTGAGAAGAATAAAACTATTAACCAATGATTTATACCTAGTACTGTGGTATGGAATATTCCACTAAAGAAAGGAATGTAAATAATACTTAATAACATAAGTATTGATATTGCTACTGCACCTACTAAATACATATTAGTAAATAATTTTATTTCAAAAATTGAATGTCTTTCTGATCTACATTCAAAAACATGTAATAATTGAGACATAACTAATGTTGATAAAGCCATAGTTCTACATGTGCTTAAATCCATTCCATATAATCCACCAACAATAAAGGTTAGTAAGGTACATATTCCAATTAAACATCCTCTTACTAAAATTTTCTCAGTAAGTCCCCTAGCAAATATACCTTCTTTCTTACTTCTAGGCTGTTGATTCATTATATCCTTATCAGCAGGATCTACTCCTAAGGCTATTGCTGGTAATCCATCTGTAGCTAAATTTACAAAAAGTATTTGTATAGGTAACATAGGAGTTGGAAGATAGAATATGGTAGCTAAAAACATTGTTAAAACCTCTCCTAAATTACATGACAATAAATATCTTATGAATTTTCTTATATTATCATATATTATTCTTCCCTCTTCTACTGCTGATACTATGGTTTCAAAGTTATCATCCATTAAAATCATTGATGAAGCTTCCTTTGTAACATCAGTACCTGAAATTCCCATAGCAACCCCAATATCAGCTTCCTTTATAGCTGGAGCATCATTTACTCCATCTCCAGTCATGGCAACTATATTTCCATTTTGCTTAAAGGCCTTAACTATTCTAAGTTTATGATTAGGAGTAACTCTAGCAAATATTCTCAGCTTATTAACTCTCTTTTTAAGTTCTTTATCATCTAATTTGTCTAATTCTTCTCCAGTTATTACTTGATCTTGAGATTTTGCAATATTTAAATCCTTTCCTATGGCAAAGGCAGTGTTTTTATGGTCACCAGTTATCATTACAGGAGTTATTCCTGCTAATCTACATTTTATAACTGAGTCCTTAACCTCTGGTCTAGGTGGATCTATTATACCTGCAATTCCAAGGAATATAAGTTCATTTTCAAGGCTTTCACTTCTAGTTAAATTTTCTACTTTATATGCGCCTCCTATACATCTTAATGCCCTATTACTCATATTCTCCACAACATTTAATATTTGTTGTTTCTTTTGAGAAGTTAGTAATTTAACTCTTCCTTCTTCATGTATATATCTACATTTATTTATAAGTCTTTCTGGAGCACCTTTTACATAACAAGCCTCTCTTCCATTCTCCTTAACTATAACTGACATCATTTTTCTGCTTGAATCAAAAGGTATATCAAAAACTCTATTTACATTAGATACTGTATTTTTTAATAGATCTACATTATTAAAATATGCCTTTATTAAAGCTGTTTCTGTAGGATCACCATTTAATACATCATCTAACTTATCCTTTGAAAAGTCATAATTACAATCATTACAATAAACAAAGGCTTTCATTAAAATAGGTGAATTTGGAATTTTATCCACATCTAATCTACAATGCTTTCCATCTACAAAAATTTCTTTAACAGTCATCTTATTCTGAGTTAAGGTACCAGTCTTATCACTACATATAACTGAGGTACATCCTAGTGTTTCAACAGCTGGTAATTTCTTTACTAAGGCATTTCTTTTTAACATTCTAGAAACTCCTAAAGCTAAAGAAACAGTTACTATGGCCGCTAATCCTTCTGGTATAGCTGCAACTGCCAAACTAACACCTAGTAAGAACATCTCTGTTAAATCATTTCCTCTTATAATACCTAATATAGTTACTAAAGCACATATAGCTAAACATAATACAAGTAAAATTTTCCCTAATCCATCCAATCTCTCTTTAAGAGGAGATTTTTCCTCTTCTATGTCTTGTAACATATCTGCTATAGATCCCATTTTTGTACTCATACCTATAGCTGTTACTCTAAATCTTCCTTTACCTTTTAATACTTTAGTCCCCATGTAAATTAAAGAAGCTTCTTTAGAATTATTTGTTTTGTTAACTCCAACTGATTCTCCAGTAAGTAATGACTCATCAATCATAAAGTTTGTACACTCAAAGATTTCTCCATCAGCAGGAACTCTATCTCCAGCCTCTAATATTACAACATCCCCTATAGTTAATTCATTAGCATTAATTACCTTAATATTCCCATCTCTTAATACCTTACAAGTAGGTGCTGCTAAGGATTTTAATGCATCTAAAGATTTTTCCGTCTTAAATTCCTGTACAAATCCTAAAATTCCGTTTATTACAACAATAACAAATATGGTAATAGCATCTGCAACATCTCCCATAAGTCCTGATATAATAGTAGCTCCAATTAAAACCCATATTATAAAATCATTAAATTGTTGTAATAATATTTTTATAGCAGATACCTTTTTCTTTTCTGTTATTTCATTTAATCCAAATTTTTCCATTCGTTGTTTAGCTTCTTGAGTTGTTAACCCTCTAAAGAGTTCTTTCTCATGCATAACTTCTTGTTCCTCCTTCTTTTCCTAGCAATCTATTGTAATATATGTTTAAACAACTTGCTTTTAGAACTAAAAAATTTCTTATGTAACACCCTATATTAAGAATAATTCTTAAATTTTACCTCATAGAAAATTCTATTAAACTATGATAAAATGAGTGTTGTTAAACTTTACTTTTCATAATTTAGGAATTAAAATATATTCATGAATTAAAAAATTTCGAATAACAAAGGAGGCAACCTAAATGAAGGATGTTATATACATTACAGGACATAAAAATCCTGATTCAGATTCAATATGTGCTGCTTTAGCATATGCTGAATTTAAAAACAAAACTCAAGACACTCCTGCTATACCAGTTAGATTAGGAAATGTTAGCCAAGAGACTCAATACATACTTGATTATTTTGGTGTAGAAGCACCTCAATTTTTAGAAACAGTTAAACTAAAAGTTGAAGATTTAGAAATGGATAAAATAGCTCCATTAGCTCCAGAAGTTTCATTAAAAATGGCTTGGAACATAATGAGAGATAAAAACTTAAAATCAATCCCTGTTGCTGATGGAAATAACCACTTACTTGGAATGTTATCAACATCAAACATAACTGCAACATACATGGATATTTGGGATAGCAATATTCTTGCTAAAAGTGCTACTTCATTAGATAATATATTAGATACATTATCTGCTGAAGCTCAAAACATAAATGAAGAAAGAAAAGTATTCCCAGGAAAAGTTGTAGTTGCTGCTATGCAAGCTGAATCTTTAAAAGAATTCATAAGCGAAGGCGACATAGCTATAGCTGGAGATAGAGCTGAAATACAAGCTGAATTAATAGAGTTAAAAGTTTCTTTATTAATAGTAACAGGTGGACATACACCTTCTAAAGAAATAATAGAACTTGCTAAGAAAAATAACATAACTGTTATTACAACTCCTCATGATTCATTCACTGCATCAAGATTAATCGTTCAAAGTTTACCAGTAGACTATGTTATGACTAAAGATAACTTAGTAGCTGTATCTACTGATGATTTAGTTGAAGATGTAAAAGTAACAATGAGTGAAACTAGATACAGTAACTATCCTGTAATAGATGAAAATAACAAAGTAGTTGGTTCAATTGCAAGATTCCACTTAATTTCTACTCATAAGAAAAAAGTTATCCAAGTTGACCATAACGAAAGAGGTCAATCAGTACATGGTTTAGAAGATGCTGAAGTATTAGAAATCATAGACCATCATAGAGTTGCAGATATCCAAACTGGTAACCCTATATACTTCAGAAATGAACCTCTTGGAAGTACTTCAACAATAGTTGCTAAGAGATTCTTCGAAAATGGAATCAGACCATCAAGAGAAGCTGCTGGACTTTTATGTGGAGCTATAATTTCAGACACATTATTATTTAAATCACCAACTTGTACTCCACAAGACGTGAAAATGTGCAGAAAACTTGCTGAAATAGCAGGAATAGTTCCTGAAACATTTGCTAAAGAAATGTTTAAAGCTGGTACTTCATTAAAAGGAAAGTCTATTGAAGAAATATTCAACGCTGACTTCAAACCTTTCACAATTGAAGGTGTTAAAGTAGGTGTTGCTCAAGTTAACACAATGGACATAGAAGGATTCATGCCTTTAAAAGGTGAAATGTTAGATTACATGAATCAAAAAGCTGAATCAATGGGATTAGAAATGATTATGTTATTACTTACTGACATAATAAATGAAGGTTCACAAATATTAGTGGCTGGAAGAAGTCCTGAAATAGCTGAAGAAGCATTCAAAGTTAAATTAGAGGACTCAACTACTTTCTTACCTGGAGTTCTTTCAAGAAAGAAACAAGTTGTACCACCATTAACTCAAATAATCACAACAAGAGTTAGTAAATAATTTTAATTAAGATAAAAGCAATCTCTAAATAGAGATTGCTTTTTATTTCCAATTTAAAATCTTATAATCCTTATTATTTTTCTTATAATTTATTAAGTAGCCATTTCCTACTAGATCTAATAAAGGTTTATCTGAAAGGGAATCTGAAAACATATATGAATTTTTATAATCTACCTCTATATTATTTTCTTGTAAGTATTCCTTAAGTCTTCTAACCTTTTCTTCCCCTTTGCAGTTCTCCCCTACCATTTTTCTTTCAAACTTTCCTTCATTAAATGAGAACCTTGTTCCTATTATAACATCCACTTCTTTTATATTATAAAGTTCATTTAAATAAAATTCTGGCGAAGCTGATATTAAGTAAATTTTATATCCTTCTGATTTTAACTTTTTCATCATATCAATAGAATCTTTATAAATTATCTTACTTAAAACCTCATCATAATATTTTTTCACAAGGATTTTTAAATCCTTCTCCTCTACTCCATCTATAAATTTAAGAAATGATTGCTTAACCTTTTTTTCATCATAAAACTTTAATCCATACATAAGTCCTGAAAAAGCAGCCCTTGGTAAAAATTTTAAGTTTTTCTTATCTTCTTTTATTAAAAATTTAAATAACTGTAGTAAAGTTTCCTTACTAGTTAAAGTAAAATCAACATCAAATATAGCTAATTTCTCCATGTCATACACCACACTTCAAATAAAATTTATAAAAAATATTATAAACTAAAAAAAAGATGATGTAAAACATCATCTTTTTTTTATTATTCAGCTACATTTTCTTCGTAGAATTTAACAACTTCATCAAACTCTTCTTCTGAAGGAAGAACTAATTCTCCTTCTTCACCTTGAGATTTGAATAGGTAAACTGATTCATCAGGATGTTGTACTAAAACGTACTCTTCATCTTTATATTCAAAAGCATCAATAACATCACAAGTTATTGTGTTTCCTTCTTCATCTTCTAAATCTACAACGAAATGCTCTAAATGTTCATCTCCGCATCCGCATCCTTCATGATGGTCATGTCCATGATCGTGACCGTGTCCACCACATCCGCATCCTTCATGCTTTTCTTCTTTTTCGCTTCCGCAACCACAGTTACCTCCGCAGCATTTGTTTAAATCTTTATCTGACATAATCTTTCCTCCCTTGTGGAAAATTTACTTTATATTAATTGTAACCTTAAATACAAAATAATAAAAGCATTTTCTTTATAATCTTTAATTATATTCTTAACATAATATAATATTATAATCAATAGAAAATAATATTTCTAGTAAATATACTTCTTAATAGAAAAAACTCTCCTAAAGTTTTTACTTTAAGGAGAGTTTTTTATTATATACTAGTGAGTAAATCCTTGTACTCCTGTTTTAGATTTTTGATTTAAAACTCTTGCGTTATTTAAATCTTCTATAGCTGCTTTTAAGTCTCTTAAGTATAATTCAGCTAAATTATGGCTAAGGTCAGCACGACAAACAATTCTTTGAATTATTGTATCTTGTAAGTCTGCTGGTAATGGGTAAGCTGGTACTTGCCATCCTTTCATTAATAATCTATCTGCTAGATCATATAATGTCCAATCAACATTTACATCATCTCTTAATTTATAACAAACTATTGGTAAGTTTTCACCATTATTGTATATTTGGAATAATCCAGTTTTTTCAAGTTCAGATGCTAAGAACATAGCAACATCTTTTGTTCTTTGATGTATTTGTCTATATCCTTCAAATCCATATCTTAAGAAGTTATAATATTGACCTATAATTTGGCTAGCTGATCTTGAGAAGTTAATTGCCATTGTTGGTATTTTTCCTCCTAAGTAGCTTACGTCAAATACTAATTCTTGTGGTAAGTATTCTTTATCTCTCCATAATACCCAACCTATACCAGGATAAACTAGTCCATATTTATGACCTGATGTACTTATTGAAACAACGTTTTTAAGTCTGAAGTCCCACTCTAGTTCTGGTTCTATAAATGGAGCAAACATACCACCTGAAGCAGCATCTATATGCATTGGAACTGTTAATTTTGCAGTTTTATTATACTCTTCAAGTTTTTTATCTAATGCTTTAATATCATCATATTTACCAGTGTAAGTAATTCCTAGTATTCCAACTACACCAATTGTATAATCATCAACATAGTCTAAAACTTTATCTACATTTATGCTCATATGTTCTTCGTCCATTGGAACTAATCTCATTTCTATATCCCAGTAAACACAGAATTTTTCCCAACATACTTGGTATCCTGAAGAAATTACTAAGTTTGGTTTTCTTGATGTAACATCCATACCTAAAGCTTTAGCTCTATTTCTCCATCTAAATTTCATAGCCATACCACCAAGCATACAAGCTTCTGATGATCCAACTGTTGAAGTTCCCATGAAACTTTCATCCTTTGGTGCATGCCATAAATCTGCTAATATATTTACACAACGATTTTCTAAATCAGTTGTTTGAGGATATTCTGATTTATCTATAGCATTTTTTTCTAATGTTTCCGCCATTAATTTTACAGCTTCATCATCCATGTAAGTTTGACAGAAAGTACATAAGTTTTGACGAGCATTACCTTCATCTAGTAAGTCATCCTTAATTAATCTATATGCAACTTGAGGTGCAATTGATTTTTTAGCTAATTCATATTTAGGAATAGATTCATTACTTTCCACAGTACCAAATATTGGTGTTTCAAATTGACTACCTAATTCATTTTTTCCAAAAAGCATTTTAAATACCTCCTAATTTAGCTAAAAACCACTCTTAATCTCTTCATAACTTTCAAGAAATTAAGAGTAATTTTTAGTTATATAAATCATTTTATCTATATTGCCTTAATGACTACCTCATCAAGTTATTTATATAATACACCTTTTGGTATAATATTTAAATTCGTCAATTCGTTACATTTTGTTAATATTTTATTATTTATTTATTAACATTTAAATTTTCTCTCTAATGCTCTTAATTTCTTCAATTTCCTATTTTTTTCTCTATAAAATATTTTAGAATGATTTTTATTAATAAATACTTAAAATAAGCTCCATATTTTTAATTATTTTATTTCAAACAAACTTATTATTTCATATTTTAATAAAATAATGCATATATAACAAAATGTTGATTAAATATATCCTTATATAAAATATATTTTAAAATTTATATTTCATTAACATTTTATTAAATATTTAAGTAAAAAATTTCTTTTCAATAACACCTTAATAGATTCAATATTTATAAACCTTTATTTTCATTAAATATTTATAAAAAAAGAAGTGAATCCTTAAAAATTCACTTCCATAAAATACATAAATTTAATTTGATGTACCACTCTCTAATATTGACACTATGGAGAATAATGTGAAGCATATAGCTCCTAATCCAACCATGACATGGGCTGGTACAAAATATGCCATGTTAACTAATTCAGCCTCTGATAAATATGCTGATAAAAATAAACAAGCTAAGGCTGTTATAACAGGTATTAAAGGAATTCTCTTAGATAACTTGCTCTTTCTTCTCCACACTGAAGCAAGTAATAATACCTTACTTGAAATACTATAGCATACTAACCCTAAACCTATTAATACATATCCCGGTGCTATAAAAGTTTGATTTTTACTAAATAAAAGCACACATACTCCTAATATAAGGTTTATACTTCCTAATACAATAACTAATATAGACCATTTCCAACGCTCCTTACTAGTAAAAGTATTTTGTATTTGTCTACAAACACTAGCTACTAATGATATTAAACTTCCACAAACTAAAGATATGCCAAATAGTACAAATCCAGCTACCAAACTAGGTACCTTATCTGTATGTCTTAAGAGATTAAATGAAAATATTAGTCCTATTAAAGTGCATATTATAGGAATAGCTATAAGTACATAGGACATTTCTTTACTAAAACATCCCTTAGGTTTTTCACCTTCTTTTAAATTTTTACTATTACTTGGTATAAGCAAAAACTTTGTTGATGATAATGCCACTGTAGATACACAACATGATATCAGTCCCACACCAAAGCCTATGTTTCCAGCCACAAAATATGCAGGATTTCCTCCATTGTTTAAAGCAAAATACAATCCTCCTACCATGCTTATGGCTGCACATAAATATCCAATGGTAGGGAGAATAAACTTAAAAAATGAATTATATTTATTTATTAATTGTCTTATTATTGTTGCTGCTGTAGTAAATAAAGCTATACATATGGCAGTAAAAAATATTATTACATGACTAGCTATTATATATCCATTGCCAAATTTATCTCCAAGTGTATATATGTATGATCCATAAGTAAGGCATATTATTCCCATTAATAATGGTATGGCTCTAAATAATATGCTTATATAATAATTCATACCTCTCACCTCTTTTATTACATAGTTAAAATTTCAAAACTTTTAATTATTTCTCTATAAAATGTTTGAAGTAGCCTATACTTTTAGGCTACTTCAAATATAACTCTAATTTATTTCTGCTATTTATTCCATTTATCATGTAAAGCATAAATTATAAATGGAATTAAAACTGTTACTATGAAACTTATTGATAGTATAGTTAAATATTCTGATACACTTTTTCCTGTTAATTGTGATGGTGGTACGAATGAAATAACTAAAGCAAATACTGATACAGCGAATCCTGCTATTGCTACTATCATCTTAAATGTTTTTCCACCTGGTACATGATAAGCACGTTTTAAATCTCCATGTTTTAATATTAAAATAATATATCCTATGAAGAATAATAAATATCCAACTAAGTATATAACAACTGTTAATGATATTGCAGTAAGGAATGAAACGTTATTTCCACCACCGCCAAATGTTAAAACAGCTGCCCATATAGTAACTACTAAACCTTGAACTAATACTAATGGAACTGGAACTTCATGATTATTAACTTCAGTTAATTTTTTAGGTAATAATCCTTTTTTAGCTGCTGCATACATACCTTCTGAAGGACCTACAACCCATGAACTTACTTCTGCCATAACTCCTAAAGCTAATAGTAAAGCTACTATTCTTGTTATCCAATCAAAACTTTCACCTAAGTTTACAACTACTAATTGATGGAATGTTTGAACAACACCAGCACTTAAGTTTAATTGCTCAGCAGGAATAACTGCTGCTACTGTTAAACCACCTACTGTATTAAGAACTATTGCTAATACAACAAGTATAAACATAGCTAATGGATAGTTTTTGCTTGCATTTTCTAATTTATTAACATGTGATGCTGATGCTTCAACTCCCATGTATGCTAATATAAATGATACGAATACAACTAATGTATTTACCTTTGTAAAGTCAGGTATAAGAGCATGTGCACTTAAATCAACGTGTACTGGATTACCTTTTGCTATGTACATTATACCTAATATAAATAATATAATTGCTGGAACTACAACTCCGAAAACAAATCCTGCTTTAGCTATTTTAGCTGTATTTTTAGTTCCTCCAAATTGTGAGAAAGTTAATCCCCAGAATATGATTAAAACACCTATAAATTTTATTAATGGATTACTATTTAATGCTGGCCAATTTAGCACATAAGATAGAGCCCCTAATATAAAATAAATCATTGTAACAAATCCAACTGTTATTTGGAACCATTGGAAGAAGATCGCTGCGAATCCCCATCTTTCACCTAAAGTATTACCTACCCAAGCAAAGATACCGCCTTCTTCCCATCCATCTACAGTTGCCATTTCTGCTGCACATAATGCAACTGGTAAGAACCATAAAAGTCCGCCTACGATTAAGAAAAATACTAAATGAAATCCTGATGTTGCAAATGTAGGGTATTCATATACTGTCATTACCATTGATGCTGTCATAGCAAAGAACCCAAACAAAGTAAGTGTTTTTGCATTTGCACTTGATTTACTTGGCATAATAAACGCCTCCTCTGTTGTTATTGTTTAATTTATAATTTTAGAAACTTAAGTTTAATACTTAAGCTTTAACAATTAACAACTATTACCTAAGACAAAAATTTATCACGCTCTAAATTTTTGTCTTGAATAATAGCTACCAACTATATTTAAATAATAACCTTTGTTAACAATTTATTCAAAAGTTTCATTCTTTCATTTTTCTGTATTAATTATTAATTTATTCTATTAATTTTATTTTTCTCTAAAATACTTCAATTTTCTTTTATTTTCTTCCTCTTTAACTTAATATCATCAAGAGAGTTATTTAATTAACATTTTATTAAAAATTTATTGAATAAATATAAAAAAGAATATTTATTTATTTAAAATTTTATTTTTTCTAATTGACCATATAATAATTTTATATTTAAAAATTATTAATATTTATCCCTATACAAAATTATTAATATTCATATCTATACAAAGATATTTAATTCTTATTTTAAATTGATATTTATAGTTTTATCTTTTATAAAAATAGATTATTAATTATTTTTACTTTATAAATTATCTTTCTTAATTATATAACCCCAATACACTTATCATATGAAAATAAATTTAAACAAAAAAATAAGAGTTAGAGCATAAATACTCTAACTCTTATATTACTTTATACTTCAATCAATATATATTAAACGTAATTAGTTATCTACTACTTACTAGTTTGCAGCAAGTTTTTTGTAGTTTTCTAATCTTTCTTTAGCATCTCTTTCAGTCTTTTCGAATAAAGCTTCAGCAGCTTCTGGGAATGCTTTTGCTAATGCAGCGTATCTAACTTCTCCCATTATGAATTCTCTGAAATCACCAGTTGGTTCTTTAGAGTCTAATGAGAATGGATTCTTACCAGTTTCTTTTAACATTGGGTTGAATCTATACATAGCCCAGTATCCGCATTCAACAGCTCTCTTCTCTTCTAATTGAGAGTTACCCATACCAGCTTTTAATCCGTGGCTGATACATGGAGCGTAAGCTATTATTAATGATGGTCCTTTGTATGCTTCAGCTTCAGCTATAGCTTTAAGAGTTTGGTTCTTATCTGCACCCATAGCTATTTGAGCAACATATACATAACCATAGCTCATAGCCATCATTCCTAAATCTTTCTTCTTAGTTCTCTTACCTGCAGCAGCGAATTTAGCGATAGCAGCAGTTGGAGTTGATTTAGAAGCCTGACCACCAGTATTTGAGTAGATTTCTGTATCCATAACAAGTATGTTTACATCTTCTCCACTAGCTAAAACGTGGTCAACTCCACCGTAACCGATGTCGTAAGCCCATCCGTCTCCACCGAAGATCCATTGTGATCTCTTAGCTAAGTAGTCTTGATCTTTTAATATTTCTTTAGCGAACTCGTTAGTTTCACCTTGTAATGCAGCTACAACAGCGTCAGCTCTATCTCTAGTTCCTTCTCCGTTGTCAACTTCAGCTATCCAAGCTTCTAAAGCTTCTTTAGCTTCTGGTTTAACACCAGCTTCAATTGCTTTTCCAGCAAGATCAACTAATCTTTCTCTTATAGCTTTAACTCCTAAGAACATACCTAATCCGAATTCAGCGTTGTCCTCGAATAATGAGTTAGCCCAAGCTGGTCCATGACCATTGTGGTTAGTTGTGTATGGAGTTGAAGGAGCTGATCCACCCCAGATTGATGAACATCCAGTAGCGTTAGCTATCATCATTCTATCTCCGAATAATTGAGTTATAAGTTTAGCATATGGAGTTTCTCCACATCCAGCACAAGCTCCTGAGAACTCGAATAATGGTTGCTCGAATTGGCTACCTTTAACTGTGTTTTTGTTCATTGGGTTTTTCTTAGGTGCAACATCATTTACACAGTAATCCCAAGCTTCTATTTGATCTTCTTGAGTATGTTGTGGTTTCATAACTAAAGCTTTTTCCTTAGCAGGACAAACTTGAGCACAGTTTCCACATCCAGTACAGTCTAAAGTACTTACAGCCATAGTGAATTGCATTGGCTCTTCAGTTTTTAATGCTTTAGCAGCAACTAACTTAGTTGAAGCAGGAGCATTTTTAGCTTCTTCCTCAGTTAATAAGAATGGTCTTATTGTAGCATGAGGACAAACGTAAGCACATTGGTTACATTGGATACAGTTGTCTGCTATCCATTCTGGTATGTTTATACCGATTCCTCTCTTTTCGTATGCAGCAGTACCTGGTTCGAAAGTACCATCTTCCATTCCGTTGAATGCTGATACAGGAAGTTTATCTCCTTCTAATCTGTTCATTGGTTCAACAATGTTTTTGATGAATGCTGGAACTTCTTTAGCTTCAACAACTTCATCTTTAGCGTTAGCCCACTCAGCTGGAACAGTGATTTCAACGATAGCGTCGATTCCTTTGTCTATAGCAGCGTGGTTCATGTTAACAACTTTTTCACCTTTTTTACCGTATGAAGTTACAACAGCATCTTTTAAGTATTTAACTGCGTCTTCTACTGGTATTATGTTAGCTAGTTTGAAGAATGCTGATTGCATGATCATGTTGATTCTTCCACCTAATCCAACTTCTTGAGCTATCTTAACAGCATTTAAAGTATAGAACTTAATGTTGTTTTCAGCTAAGAATCTCTTATAACTTGCTGGTAAATGTTCAGCAACTTCTTCTGGAGTCCAGATAGTGTTTAATAAGAATGTTCCGTTTTTCTTTAATCCATCTAAAACGAAGTATTTGTTAACATATGATTGGTTATGACAAGCAACGAAATCAGCTTTGTTTATTAAGTAAGGTGATTTTATTGGTTGTTTACCGAATCTTAAGTGAGAAATTGTAACCCCACCTGATTTTTTAGAGTCATATGCAAAGTATCCTTGAGCATACATGTCAGTATGGTCTCCGATGATTTTGATAGCACTCTTGTTAGCTCCAACTGTTCCGTCTGATCCTAATCCCCAGAACTTACAAGCTTTAGTTCCTTCTGGAGTAGTATCTATGTCTCCAACTGGTTCTAATGAAGTGTTAGTTACGTCATCAACTATTGATAAAGTGAATCCATTTTTAGCATCCTCTTTATTTAAGTTTTCGTAAACAGCAACGATATCAGCTGGTACAGTATCTTTTGATCCTAATCCGAATCTACCACCAACTATTACAGGAGCATTTTCTAATCCGTAGAATGCATTCTTAACTTCTAAGTATAGAGGTTCTCCTGCAGCACCTGGTTCTTTAGTTCTATCTAAAACAGCAACCTTTTTAACAGTTTTTGGCATTGCTTTTATTAATCTTTCATTTGAGAATGGTCTGAATAATCTTACTTTGATTAAACCAACTTTTTCTCCTTTAGCGTTTAAGTAGTCTACAGTTTCTTCTATTAAGTCAGTAACTGATCCCATAGCTACGATAACTCTTTCAGCATCTGCTGCTCCATAGTAATCGAAACAGTTGTACTCTCTACCAGTTAACTTAGTGATTTCTTTCATGTAGCTCTCAACTATTTCTGGAACTGCATCGTAGAATTTGTTTACTGCTTCTCTTTCTTGGAAGTAGATGTCTGGGTTTTGAGCTGTACCTCTTGTAACAGGCTTGTTAGGGTTAAGAGCTCTTCTTCTGAACTCTTCTACAGCTTCCATATCTACTAATTCTTTTAATTCATCGTATTGTAAAAGTTCAACTTTTTGTATTTCATGTGATGTTCTGAATCCATCGAAGAAGTTTACGAAAGGTATTCTAGCTTTAAGAGCTGCTAAGTGAGCAACTGCTGATAAATCCATAACCTCTTGAACTGATCCTTCTGCTAACATAGCGAATCCAGTTTGTCTTGCAGCCATAACGTCTTGGTGATCACCGAAGATGTTTAATGCTGAAGTAGCTAATGCTCTAGCTGATACATGGAATACTGATGGTAATAATTCACCAGCTATTTTGTACATGTTTGGTATCATTAATAATAAACCTTGTGAAGCTGTGTAAGTAGTAGTTAAAGCTCCAGCTTGTAATGAACCGTGAACTGCTCCAGCAGCACCTGCTTCTGATTGCATTTCCATTACTTTTACAGGTTGACCAAATATGTTCTTTAATCCTCTTGCACTGTTTTCATCAACCCACTCTGCCATTGGTGATGATGGAGTGATAGGGAATATTGCTGCAACATCAGTGAACGCATATGATATATAAGCGGCAGCTGTGTTACCATCCATAGTTTTCATTTTTCTCATTGCCATTGAGATGACCTCTCTTTCATTAATTTTGTAGATATATAAATTAAAATCTTAAAAATTATAATATATTTAAAGTAATTAATTAAAATTACTTATTAGCATAAGTATTATTTTATTAATTTTTTTGCTAATTCTTTTGCTGAATTAATTTCATCATCGTTTGGTGATTCATTTACAGCTAAGCTACCAACAACGTCGAATCCATAATCTTTCATTCTTTTAACCCATTCAACCATGAATTCTCCATTATCCCAACCATATGATCCAAATAAGATCATTTTTTTGTTGTTATTTGGAGTTAATTTGAATTGATTAACAAATGGTTCCATATCGTATTGTTCTATTCTATTATTATCCATTGAAGGGCTGCCTAAAGCTACTGCATCGGCTTCTAGCACATCTTCTACTTTAGCGTTTGAAACATGTTTTATTAAAACCTCTGCTCCTAAATCTGTTAACTCATCTGCAATAGTGTTTGCTAATACTTCAACATTTCCACCATTGCTCCAATATATTACTGATACTTTACTCATAAAAACACCTCTTATACTTGATAATATATTTTATCTTAAAGCCCAATATTATTTGATACAAAACTAATTTTACTCGACATTAATAATTATACTCTTTGACAGAAATTTTTCAAGTTTCATATTCCGATATTTTGAAACATATTTTTATAGTTTATTCTTAATTCTTGTAAAACTTCTACCATATGCTAAGAATTAACTATAAAAATTTACATATGTGCCGATTTTTTTATTATATCTATGATATTATTAACACCATTGCCTATTTTGCTCATTTTCATGGAATTTAAGTACTTTTCTCTATTTTTTTCTAAATCCTTTATTGATTTTAATAATAATTCTGAATTAAGCTCTTCTTCTTTTATGACCATAGAATATCCACTCTTTTCAAAGGAATTAGCATTTAAAACTTGATCTCCTCTTGAAGCATTAGCTGATAAAGGTATTAATATATTTAACTTTCTAAGAGCTAATAATTCAAATATTGTATTTGCTCCTGCTCTAGATATAACTAAATCTGCTAAAGCCATTAAATCTGGAAGTTCCTCTGATATATACTCATATTGTCTATATCCATCTAAGTTCTTTAATGATTCATCTAAGTTTCCTTTTCCACATAAATGTATAACATTATATTCTTTTAATATCTCATTTAAAATTTTTCTAACGCTTTCATTTATAACTTTTGAACCTAAACTACCACCAATTATCATAAGAACTTTTTTATTTTCTTTGAAGTTACAGAACTTTCTTCCTCTTTCTTTGTCTCCCTTTAAAAGGTCTTCTCTTATTGGAGTTCCTGTTAATTCCCCTTTATTATCCTTTATATATTTTAAACTTTCTGGGAATGTAACACACAGGGTATCACAAAATGGTGATGCTATTTTATTTGCTAATCCAGGGGTTAAATCTGATTCATGAGATACCACAGGAATTTTTTTCATTGAGGCTGCTATTACTACAGGTACTGTAACAAATCCACCCTTTGAAAATATAACATCTGGTTTTTCTTTTGAAAGTATTCTTGAGGCATCCATAACACCTTTTAATACTTTAAAAGGATCTGTAAAGTTTTTTATATCAAAATATCTTCTAAGCTTACCTGATGATATTGAATAATAAGGTATATTTTCCTTAGTTATTATTTCTTTTTCTATACCATTTTTACTTCCTATATATTTTATTTCAAACCCTAACTCTTTTAATTTAGGAACTAAAGCTAAATTTGGGGTAACATGACCTGCAGAACCTCCACCAGTCATAATTATTTTATACTTTTTCAAAAAATCAACTCCCTTAATAAAATGTGATTTTATAATATTTTAAATAAACTATGGTTTTATAAATATTTTTTTGTAATAACTCCTATAATTCCCTCTCATATTTTACTCTATTCTGCACAATATATAAATGCAAACTCAATTAATAGTAATACAAACTCAATTAATAACTAAGGAGGAATGAAAAATGTCACAACATTTAGTACCAGAAGCAAAAAACGGATTATCAAAATTCAAAAATGAAGTAGCAGCTGAAATGGGAGTACCATTCTCAGATTACAATGGAGATTTAAGTTCTAAACAATGCGGAAGCGTTGGTGGAGAAATGGTTAAAAGAATGGTAGAACAATACGAAAAAGGAATTTAACCTGAACCTATTAAAGTCTACTGTTAAATAAAATTAAATATTAATATTGTATATGATTAATTTATGCCTAATTATATACAAAACATTGGAGCAATATTTTAAAATATTGCTCCTTTAATTTTATAATCTAAAGTATTTTACATTAGCTTGAATAGATTTATTCCCATTAAACTCATTTATATTTGGGTAATAAATTAAATCAACGCTAAAGTTGCAATTTCCACCATCTAATACTCTTAATAATTCCTCTTCTCCATATTTATTAGCAAAATCTTCTTTAAATTCCTCAACCTTATTTCCAAAGGCTATGGCATCTATGGTTTTGTAACTATTTCTTAATTTACATCTAAACTTAATTACATTCTGCTCTTTTCCCATTATCCAAACTCTGCTTACTTTAACATCTTTCTCTCCAAAAAGCGGGCTAGAATTTCCTTTTCCAAAGGGTTCTAACTTATCTAAACTATCTACTAATCCATAATTTAAACTTTCTAAAGGTAATTTAACATCTATTCTAACCTTTGGTATTATATCATAATCTGTTAATTTACAGTTTTCTAATAACATATTTCTTAATATAGGTATGTTTTTTTCTTCAACAGATAAACCAGCAGCCATTGGATGTCCTCCAAATTTGCTTATAAGCTCTTTACATTTTGATAATTCCTCAAAAATATTATATTCCTCTATAGACCTTGCAGATCCCTTAGGCATATCTTTTCCTTTAGTCATTATTATTGTAGGAACATTATATTTTTCTTTTATTCTCCCTGCTACAATTCCAGCAATACTTTCATGTATATAAGGATTATAAACTAAAATAACCTTGTCATTTTCCATATTATTATCTTCTATTTGCTTTATTACCATATCAACGCTGTCTTTAGTTAATTCCTGTCTTCTTTGATTAAGCTCAAAAAGCTCCTTAGCTAAAGTATCTGCCCTTTCATCATCTTCAGCTAAAAGCAATTCAACAGATAAGTCAGCTGTTTCAAGTCTTCCAGTGGCATTTATACAAGGGCCTATAACAAACCCTAAGTGATATTGTGCCATTTCCTTTCCTTCAAGACCTGTATATTTCTTTAAAGCTATTAATCCTTTATTTTTAGTATTATTAAGCATTTCTAAGCCATTTTTTACTATTATTCTATTTTCTCCTAATAGATCAACTACATCACACACAGTAGCAATTGCACAAATCTCTAATAATTCTAAAGCTTCCTTCTGTGGAATCCCTAGTTCTTTATATAATGCACATATAAATTTAAAGGCAATTCCTGCTCCACATAGGGATTTAAATGGATAATTACAGTCTTCTTGTTTAGGATTTATAACAGCATAAGCCTTTGGAACTTCTTTATTTATCTCTCCATTTTCATCTTTAACTAAAGGAATATCATGATGATCTGTTAATATTACATCCATGCCTAAATTCTCAGCTAAATCTATTTCTTCAAAGGCTGCAATTCCATTGTCACAAGTTAAAATAACCTTAGTGCCCTCTTCCTTTAAAATTTTAACTCTCTTAGAGTTCATACCATACCCTTCATCTTCCCTATCTGGAATATGATAATTAAAGTTAGCATTGCATCTTTTTAACCCTTTATAAAGAATTGAAGTACTTGATACACCGTCGCAATCATAATCTCCATATATGGTTATTTTATCTCCCTTTTCTATGGCTTCTTTTACCCTTTTAACCCCTTTCTCCATATCTTTCATAAGATAAGGGTTATTTAAATTTTCAATTCCACCAAATAAAAATTCACGTGCATCTTTTTCATCTTTTATATTTCTATTCACTAAAAGGATAGATGTTAATAAATCTATATTTAATTCTTCCTTTAAATTTTCTATTTCATCTCTTTTTCTTTGTTTAAGTAGCCACTGCTCTCTCACGCCATCACCTCTTAGTTAATTATTTGCACAATGGATTTCTTTAAAACTCTTTTAATTAAATTTTTCATATCTTTTAAACTTAAGTTTTCAACTAAGTTTAATTCTTCAAAAATATATTCTCCTCTATTAAACATAGTTTCATATATAGCCATTCTATTAGCAAGAACTATACTTTTTTCTAAATCTAATGAATTTTTAAGCTTAAATCTCTTTATTAGTTTATTTAATCCCTCTTCACTTAAATAATCTTCTATATCCATAGCCTTTGATATACACTTTTCAATAAGTCCTAAGGCTTCTTCTTCCTTTTCCTTAGAGGTTCCTAAATAAATTTTAAATAATCTTATTCCCTTTTCATACTTAACTTCACTATAAACTTCATAAGCTAGTCCATTCTTAGTTCTAATTTCATCGTATAATACGGAGCTTACCCCTTCACCAAACCAAAGATTAAATACCTTAAGTAAAGTTACCTCTTCCATACTTAAATCATTTATATCAAATAAACAGCATATTTTTGCCCCAGTATTTCCCTCTATCTTTTTAGAGAATATGCCACAATTAATATTTCTTTCTAAATTATATTTAGATATTTTTCCTCTCTTTGCTCTATTAAAATTTTTCTCTACAATCTCTTTTACTTCTTCTAAAGAAAGAGAGGAAACAACTGAGACAATCATATTTTCACTTAGATAATTTCTTTCATAAAAATCTTTTAACCCTTGAAAACTTATAGCTTCTATATGATTTTTTTCTCCTATTATTAAGTTTCCTATTCTTTCATCTGGTAAGCCATTCATTAAAGCAAGGTCCTCTACATGTTGCTCTAAATCTTCTTTCCACTCATCACTTTCTTGTTTTATAACATTTAATTCTTCTGAAAAACCAAATTCCTGAAGATCTGAATTTAAAACTATATCTGCATATAAAGAAAATCCTTCTTCAAAATCTTCCTTTGCAGTAGTTCCATAATAAATAACATAAGGGAAATTAGTCATAGCATTATTAAATCCAAATAAATCATCTAATTTTTCATTTATCTCATCTTCCTTAAGCTTCTCATTTCCTTTAAATAAAATATGCTCTAGGGCATGTGCCATTCCTATTTCATCTTTATGTTCTACATTAGCTCCGCTCTCTAAGCTTATGCAAAAAGATGTATGTTCTATATCTTTAAATTTATATAATAATCTAACACCATTATTTAAAACTATTTTTTGCATATATTTCCCTCCAAATATATTAAATCTTATTATATTTTAACATACCTAATAAGCTTGTAAAAAAAAAAAGAGCCGTATCAAAACTCAAAAGAAAATTTATAAATGGAATATTTACTATAAACTTCTTAGATTAACTAAGTAATTTTCCAAATATGTTTATAAATTTTATTTGTAAGTTATTTTGATACAACTCTCTTTAAATTATAAAAGTTCTACTTACCTTCTTTTTCTAAGAAAAAGTTAATAAGCATTCCCTCTCTTATTTCCTCTGCTTCTTTTTCATATCCTAACTTTTTTAATATTTCTAATCCAAATACTAAGGCAGTTGCAGGTCCTCTACTAGTTATTATGTTTCCATCCACAACTACTGTGTCCTCTTCTACATAATTAACATTTCCAAGTTCCTCTTTAAACCCTGGATAACTTGTAACCTTCTTTCCTTCAATAACTCCAGCCTTAGCTAAAGCTATTGGAGCTGCACATATTGCAGCCACAATTTTATTTTCTTTATTATATTTCTTTATTAATGATTGTACTTTCTCATTATCTCTAAGATTTGTTGATCCTGGCATTCCACCTGGAAGTACAATTGCATCATAAGTTTCTAAATCATTATCTGATATTAATTTATCACAAAGCACCATTGTTCCATGAGCACTATTAACAGTTCTATTTTCTGTAAGGCTACATGCATGACATGTTACCTTAGCCCTATTACAAACATCTACAACAGATAATGCTTCTATAGTCTCAAAACCTTCTGCTAAAAATACTAATACTTTTTTCATGACCATACCTCCTACTTAATAATTACGTCCCTTATATAGTCTTCCAATACTAAAATCATTAAACTACTTCCTCTTCCTGCTCTATTTTGTAGTTTAATATCTTCAATATTGACTTCAGCCTTTTCTTTTTGCTTAGACTCTAAAATAAGTTTTTCATAATTACTAGTTAATTCTTTTTTATAGTCATTATACGCCTCTAAAGTTTTATCATCAATATCTTCAGATGGTGGTATAACCTTACCAAATATAACCTTATTATCATCTTTTAAGCTTATTCCTGTTACCCCTGAAGCTACTCTTCCCATTGGATTAATAGCTGTAGCTAAAAATTTAATTCCCATACCATTCTTAGTTACTAAGATTACTGTAGCATTTTCAAAATTTATATCTACATTTACTAATTCATCCTTTGGAGTTTTAAACTTATAAGCTATTTGATTATTAAATTCTCCTAAGAACTCTCTTAAAGATGTCTTTTTAACTAATCCTTCTCTTGAGAAGAAGTAAACAAATAAATCTTCACCTATTTTTCCAAACTCATTTATAGGTGCTACTTTTATTATAATTTCATCCTTTTCAAATCCATCTACTAAATCTGAAATATTACTTTCTTCTGTATTTTGAAGTAAGTATGCTGGGAATTTAAATACCTTTCCTTTATTTGAGAAAGCAATTATGTTTCTAAATGAATTAACTTTTACCTTTTCATAAGAATTGCTATTCATATTACTGAAAGTTTTTATATTTCCCTTTTTATTTATTCCTATGATGAATTCTTTATATTCATAGTTATCTACAAATCTTATACTCTTAATTTGGTTACCACTCTTTAATGGTACTAATTGAACTCCTAGTATATTTCTATCTGTAAACTCTAATTCTGGTTCTGAAACAACAAAGTTTAATCCATTAGTTGTTTCAATTTCAACAAATCTTTCTTCATCCTGTGAATCTATTAAAGATACACTTGCTAATAAATCATCATTCTTAAGCTTTATAGCCATCAGCTTTGAGTAAGCAGTAACAAATTTATCTAAAGTAGTCTTCTTTATTAATCCATTAGCAGTTATAAACTTAAAGCATTTGTTTGGAAGGAAATTCTCAATTGATTCAAGAGCAATAATTTTTTCATCTTCTAAACTTAATCCTCTTATTAAATCCTCAAGTCTTTCTCCTTTATCTTTCCATTTCTTATCTGCTACAGAATTACATTTTATTTGATAAACAGTTCCCTTATCAGTGAATATAGCTAAGGTATCCTTAGTATTTGATTTAATAAGGAATTTTAAATAATCTCCTTCTCTATATTCAATTTCATTTTCATCAACATTTGAACGATTATAAGTCTTAAGAGGAAGCTTCTTTATAAATCCTTCATTTGATAGAGTAACCATAACATCTTCTGCTACTATTAACTCTTCTAAATCTATCTTAGCTTCGCTTTCATCTTCTATTAAGGCAGTTCTTCTTTCATCACCATAAACTTCAGCCACTTCTTTTAATTCATCTTTTATAACACCTAAAAGAACTGACTCATTTTCTAAAATTTTTCTAAGTGCCTTTATTTTCTTTGATAACTCTTTATGCTCTTTTTGGAATACTTTTATCTCTAATCCAGTTAATCTATAAAGCATTAATTCTAGAATTGCCTCTGCCTGTAAGTCAGTAAATCCAAATTTTGAAACTAAATTCTCATGAGCATCTTTCTTTGATTTTGAAGCTCTAATTGTAGCTATAACTTCATCCATTATTCCTATAGCCTTTATGAAACCTTCAACTATGTGGAATCTCTTTTCTGCTACTTCTAACTCTCTTTTTGTTCTTCTTGTAACAACATCCTTTTGATGGTTTACATAATGAGATATTATTGTTTTTAATCCCATAGTCTCTGGCTTTCCATCTGCTAAGGCAACCATATTAAAGCTTATGTTACCTTGAAGATCAGTTTTCTTATAAAGATACTTAAGAACCTTATCAGCCATATCGTGATCTACAGCCTTCTTAAATTCTATTACGGCTCTTATACCAGTTCTATCTGACTCATCCCTAATATCCACTATTCCATCTAAAGCTTTAGCATGTCTCTTGTCACCAGTCATATCTGATATTGTTTGAAGTATTCTAGCCTTATTTCTTCTATAAGGGAATTCAGTTATTACTATTCCAAGTCTTCCATTTTCTAAAGTTTCAATTTTAGCCTTAGCTCTTAAAGTTACTTTTCCTTCACCTGTTTCATAAGCAGATAATAGAGTTTTCTCACCAATTAAAACTCCTCCTGTTGGAAGATCTGGCCCTTTTATATAATTCATTAATTCTCTAGTAGTAATTTCATTATTATCTATATAAGCTAAAGTACCATCTATAACTTCTCTTAAATTATGTGGTGGTATATTAGTTGAAAGTCCAACTGCTATACCAAAAGTACCATTTACTAAAAGGTTTGGATATCTAGCTGGTAATACCTTAGGTTCCATTTCAGAATCTGAGTAGTTTGGAACCATATCTACTACATTTTTTTCTATATCTCTAAGCATCTCCATAGATATACTAGAAAGTCTAGCCTCTGTATATCTCATAGCCGCTGCTCCATCTCCATCTATACTTCCCCAGTTTCCGTGTCCATCAATAAGGGGAGCTCTTGTACTAAAATTTTGAGCTAGAATTACCATGGCATCATAAACTGAACTATCTCCATGTGGGTGATATTTACCTAGTATATCCCCTACTATTCTAGCTGATTTGTAATAAGGTTTATCTGGAAAAGCCTTTAACATATATGCACCATATAAAATTCTTCTGTGTACAGGCTTTAATCCATCTCTTACATCTGGAAGTGCTCTATCCTTAGCAACTTCTACTGCATAAGGTAAATAGTTATCAGGCATAACCTCTTCAAGAGGCATTCTAATAATATTATTATCCTTAGGTATTTCAATATTCTTCTTAGCCATTTAATCTCCTCCTTTAGAACTCAGCATACTTATACATATAGTTCTTTCTAGGCTGAACAACATCACCCATTAATAAAGAAACCATTTTTTCAGCCTTAGCGGCATCTTCTATAGTAACTTGTACTAAAGTTCTTGTTTCTGGATTTAAAGTTGTCTCCCATAATTGGTCTGGATTCATTTCTCCAAGTCCTTTAAATCTTTGAATAGTTGCTCCCTTTCCTACCTTCTTTTTAACTTCTTCTAATTCGTCATCACTATAAGCATAAAGAATCTTATCTTTACCCTTACCTGATTTAGCAACTTTATAAAGAGGTGGTTGTGCTAAATAAAGATGACCATTAGCTATAAGAGGTCTCATGTATCTATAGATATATGTCATCCAAAGAGTTCTTATATGATATCCATCTACGTCAGCATCACTCATTATTATTATTTTGTCATATTTTAAATCTTCTTCATTATAATTATCTAAAATTCCTGTACCTATGGCAGTGTTAAAGATTTTTAATTCCTCAGAAGCTATAACATTTTCTAACTTTTGTTTTTCTGTATTCATTATTTTACCTTTTGAAGGCATTATTGTTTGGAATCTTCTATCTCTAGCTTGCTTAGCTGATCCACCTGCTGAATCTCCCTCAACTACTATGAATTCATTAGCTTCTTTATTTTTTAATGTGCATACTGCAACCTTTCCTGCTAAAGGTGCTGTTCCTTTTCCTATTTTCTTTCTCTCTGCATCATTAATCTTTTTAATTTTTTCTCTTCTAGCAGCTGCATCTAAGGCATTATTTATAATCATAGTTGCAACTTCTTTATTATCCTCTATCCAATGACCAAACTTAGTGTAAGCTAAATCATTCATCATTGTGTAAGCTTCATTATTTCCAAGCTTAGTTTTTGTTTGACCTTCAAAGACTGGATTTGTGATTTTTATTCTGACAATAGCTGTCATACCTTCTCTTAAATCATCACCTTCAAATTCCTTATCTTTTTCTTTTATAAGGTTAAGCTTTTTAGCCCATTCTTTAAAAGCACGAGTCATTCCTGTTTTAAAACCAGTCTCATGAGTACCAGCTTCTGTAGTAGGAATATTATTTACGTAACTAACTATATTCTCTGTTGTTGAATCAGTAAATTGAAGACATATCTCTCCATACATTTGTATGTTATTTACTTCTTTTTCTCCTTCAAATAAAACAGGAGTTGGATGCAGAGGGGTTTTACTTTCATTTAAATAATCTATAAAGTCTAAAAGTCCTCTTTCAGAGTAATATTCTTTACTTACGCTTTCTTCTTTTCTATTATCAATAAGTTCTAATCTTATTCCTTTATTTTGGAAAGCTAATTCTTGTAATCTTTCATCTATTATGTCAAATTTAAAATCTGATGTTGAAAATACTTCTCTATCTGGTAAAAAAGTAACCTTTGTTCCAGTTTCCTTAGATTCTCCTACTACTTCTAATGGAGTTACTGGTGTTCCTGGCATATCTTTTTTAAGCTCTTTGTCATAAGCATATTCAAATCTTTGTCTATATATTTTTCCATTTTGTTTTACTTCAACTTCTAGCCATCTTGATAAGGCATTAACAACGGCTGCTCCAACACCATGAAGTCCTCCAGAAGTCTTATAGTTTTGGTTATTAAACTTACCACCAGTGTGAAGCTCTGTAAATACCATTTCAACACCAGTTTTTTTCTTTATTGGATGCATTCCCGTAGGAATTCCTCTTCCATTATCTATTACAGTTACACTTTTATCTTTATTTAAAATAACCTTAGCCTTATTTCCATATCCATTTGATATTTCGTCTATAGAGTTATCTAATATTTCCCATATACAATGATGAAGTCCCTTGCTTCCTGTAGAACCTATGTACATTCCTGGTCTTACTCTTACTGGTTCTAACTTTTCTAAAGAAGTTAAAGAGGTAACATCATAATTGTTATTTTTATTGCTCATATACATCCTCCCTTAATTCCTCTGAAATCTCTTTATATATTTCCTCTAATTTAAATAATTCATTTTCTATGTCATTTATCTCTAATTCATTTCTAAATGTTTTTTTCTTTGCACTTGTTCCATATCTAGGATCATAATATTTTTCCATAAGTTCTAAGGCTACTTTCTTATAGTCACCTTTGGCTACTAAGTCTTTATATTGTTCCACTCTTTCTTGACTTATATGCTTTTTAAGAACTCCTAAAGCTTCATCTAATTGTTCATTTACATTTTCAAAGGCAGTATATTCCTTAACTAATCTCTCTGCTCTAATCTCTGGATCTGCACTTATTTTAAGTTTTGCACCTTCATACATCTTTTCAAATAAAGGATCAGGTATTAGAATTCTTCCTATTCTTTTACTTTCTCCTTCAATAAATACAATGTTAGAATTTCTATGTCTAAGTTTATCATAAACTAATGCATCAAATCTCTTTTGAGTATTGCAATCACCTAATCCAACTCCTCCAAGAATTGAACCTCTATGATTTGCGCATCCTTCTAAGTCTAAAACATCATATCCCTTTTCTTCTAATTTATATAGCATTTCTGTTTTTCCTACACCAGTATTTCCGTATAATACTATAAAATCAATTTCCTTTGAGAATTCTTCTATTTTATTTATTATAAAACTTCTATATGCTTTATATCCGCCTTCTAATTTATAACAATTTATTCCTAAACTATTTAGTAATGAATGTAGACTTCCACTTCTCATTCCACCTCTTGCACAAAAAATAACAAGTTTTTTACCATGCTTATTTCTATAAAGCTCTTGAACTTGTTTAAATATTTCAGGCAATCTTCTAGAGATGAATTCTATTCCTTGCTCTTTTGCAGCCTCTGCACTTTCTCTAACATATAAAGTTCCGACTACATCTCTCTCTTCATTTAAAAGCACTGGAATATTTACAGACCCTATCATAGGCTCTTCAAAGGCTTCCTTTTGGCTTCTAACATCTATAAAGATATACTCGTCCTCATGTCCATATATCTCCTCATAACTTATTAATCCAAACATTTATATATCATCCTTTCAATTTACTAAAATAGTATAATTCTTTAAAAATACATTGTCAAACATTTGTTCCCGTCGAACATATCTTTATAGTACTTCACGATTATTAATTATATCAAAAGATTTTAAAATACAAAAACTTACCTTATTTAAATAAATATCTTCTAATAATATTGTCAACTTTATACTCCCGTAATCATTTTTACAGCAAAAATATAAGACATCCATTAATGGATGTCTTATAATAATTAAACTTCGTATATTCCGATTTGTCTAACGTGTTTAGTATGTGACCATTCTTTTTTATCTTTATCGATTATACCTTGGATTGTTATTGGTATCCAAGTTAATATGTATAATGGATAAATTAAATATCTATAGAATATTTGGAAATTTCTCTTTCCTAGGAATAATAATGTTCCTATTAAGAATATTCCTATATAAGCCACATTGAATAATGTTAATAACATTATATTGTCTAATATACCTAATTGATTTATTAGGTATGGTTGTATAAATACGTTACATGCATATAGTCCTAAAACTACGAATAACTTTCCGCTCATCTTTTTATCAAACAATAAAGCAAATGGTGTTAATAAGAATTGGAATACACAGAATAATTGCCATACTGTGGCATTAAATAAATAACTTATAACGAATATTCCAAGACCATCTACTGCTCTTATTTGTACGAAAGTTAATAAACCAGCTAATCCAGTTGCTAAAGTAACAAATGGTTGCATTACATATAAAGTACAGTCAAAAGCAACTAAGCTTCTATCTTTTATAGATTTCTTTAAAAGTTTCATTCCATATCTAGTAGCAACATCTGCAAATCCTTGCATCCATCTCTTTCTTTGGTTCCATGAAGCTTTTAAAGTTAATGGTTTTTCATCATATATTATGGCATCATGTGCCCAACCTACTTTTTCTCCATTTAATATAAGCTTACAACTAAACTCTAAGTCTTCTGTTAAGCAAGTAGCTCCCCATCCTAACTTTTTAAGAGTTGCAGTATCTATAACGAATCCTGTTCCACCTATTTGAGCTGATAAACCTATATTACTCTTAGCTAATTGAAGCATTCTATTAGCTGATGTAAATGCTATGGCATAAGATTCTGTTATCCATGAATCCTGTGGATTCTTAGAATCTATATATCCTTGAACAACTTTAAATCCTTCACACATTTTATTGTTCATTTCTTTTAAGAAATTCTTATCAACTAAGTTATCGGCATCAAAAACTGCTATTCCATCGTAATGAGTATCCATTTTGAATATTTTATCAAACATCCATTCTAATGCGAAACCCTTACCTCTCTTCTCTTTATTAAATCTTTCAAATACATTTGCCCCTGCTGCTCTTGCAATCTTAGCAGTATTATCAGTACAGTTATCTGCAATAACAAATATATCATATAATTCTTTTGGATAATCTAAATGTTTTAAACTTTCAACTAGATTTTCTATAACTACTTCTTCATTATGGGCTGCTACAAGCATTGCAAATTTCTTTTGAGGCTCAAAAGTCTTTGTATCTTTTTTCTTATAGAATCCAAATAACGCTATGAATAAATAGTATAGCATTAGAGCAAATACGCCTATTTGAAAAATAGCTGTTACCCAAAATATATACTTTTCCATAAATTCCACTCCTATAATTTAAATTAACCTCTGACATTATAACAGTTGTTTATATATTTTGTAAAATATATTTTTTTGTTATTTTTTAATAAATTATCAAAAAAACATGATAAATGGAATAAAATCATCAATTTAGAATAAATATCATCGTAAAATTTTCATAGCAATTGATTCATAAAACAAAATATATTTTATGAATCAATTGCACCAAAACTTAAAATATTTATTCATCTATTTTATATGTTTTAAACCTCTAAAAATTCAGTTCCATATTTTTTTGAAATAATCTTTTTATTGTAAACAACCATTATTCAATAAAGGTTCCTCTTGAATTTTCCTAAGAAATTTTTAAATTTCTTTCTTATTAGCATTTAATTAATAGTGTTTTACTAACCATATAATCGTCATGTTCTTCAGTGTATTAATCTAAGTCTAAAACTTCACCCCATCTTTTAAACCTTTTACAAAGATTTTCATATACCCTATAGTTACATTAACATCACTGTCCTTTAGATTTAATTTAAATTTATATATTTAATTACAATAAACCAAATTTACAAACTTCTTATATATCCTTAAATCTAAATATATCTTTTTTCATAATATAATTTTGCCATATAACCCCCTTATGAATTATTACAAATTTATTAATTTATAAATAAAAGCAATGATTACTGTAGTTTTATATTTTGTTAATTTAGAATAATTTTACTATCTATATTATAATAATTCTTTATATTTAATTATTAAAGTAATACTTAAAAGTTAATACGTTTCTAAAACTTTTTGTTTTATTTTTTTATTTAAATGCAAAATATATAATTAATATTTTGAAAAGGATTGATTATATATGAAAATAGGATATGCTTGTACTCCAATAACTACAAATGCTAGAACAAATCGCAGAATATTACTAAAGGATTTTTCTAAGGATAAATCCCTTTCTATTACAAAGCAAAATTTAGATGATTTACAAAAAATATTAGAATGGAATATTAAAAATAATATTTACTTATTTAGAATAGGCTCAGACATTATCCCCTTAGGTTCCCATGAAATAAATAATATAAGCTGGCAAAAAGAATTTAAAGATAAGTTAGAAGACATAGGAACTTTTATTAAGAATAATAAAATTAGAGTTTCTATGCATCCTGGTCAATATACAGTAATAAACACCCCTAAGGAGGATGTATTATTCAAATCTATAAAGGATATTGAGTATCACTGTGAGTTTTTAGACTCCTTAAATGTAGATTATAAAAATAAAATAATACTTCATATAGGAGGGGTATATGGAGATAAAAAATTAGCAAAGGAAAACTTTTTAAAGGGATTTAAAAAGCTTTCAGATTCTTCTAAAAAGCGATTAGTCATAGAAAATGATGAAAGAAATTTTTCTCTAGATGATGTATTAGATATTTCTAGTAAAATAAATATTCCTGTTATATTTGATAATTTACATAATATATGCTATGGGGATAATTCTTATAGTTTAAAAGAAATTTACTCACTTGTTATTAAAACATGGAATAAAGAGTTAGATGGAAATATGAAAGTACATTATAGTGAGCAGGATATTTTTAAAAAGAAAGGGTCCCACTCTCCTTCAATTTCTATAAATAGTTTTTTAGAATATTATGAGGAGGTTAAAGAGTTTTCTCCTGACATAATGTTAGAGGTTAAGGATAAGGATATTTCTGCAATTAAGTGTATAAACGCCTTAAAAGAAATAAATAAAACATTAAACTCTAAAGCTTATAGGGAAGAGATAGAAAATTATAAATTACTTTTGCTTCAACATGATAAAGACTTTCAGAAAAAGCTTAACTCCTTTTCTAAAGGTTTAATAGAATTTTATAATTATTTAGATAAATTATTACTATCTCCTAAGGATATTATAGGATTTAAATACTCTTTAGAACTAGCTTTTAATATTTTAAAAGATCATATAAGTAATAGGGAAAGCCTATATTTTAAAAAGCTAATTAATGAAAAAGAATTTGAAAAAGCTAAAGTTTATTTAACAAAGTTAGTAAAAAAATTAGAGTTTCCACCTAAGGAATTATCTTATTATATTTCTCAGTCTTAAGCTTACTCTCCCTCCAAAATTGTCACAATTTATATATTAATAAAATATATTGGAATTAACAGTAAAATTTTGGAGGCAGAAAAAGTGAGCTTTTTAAGTATACTTCTTTTTGTAATTGCTGCAAGTTTAGATATACTTGTTGTTTCTTTAGCATATGGTTTAAAAGACATAAAAATAAATTTTTCAAGTACCCTTGTCATAGCATCCATATCTGCTTTAGGAACTTTTATTTCAATGATACTTGGAAAATTTTTAGTGGATTTAATTCCTGTTAAATTAGGAGATATTATAGGTGGTTTAGTTCTTCTTTTATTAGGTTTTTATTCTATATATTCTTATTTCAAAGAGAAAAAAATCCTAACCTCACATAATAGTGAGAATAATTCCTCTCCCACCTTTATATTAGAAAACCCAGAAGTTGCAGATAAAGATAAATCTGGTAATATTGATTTTAAAGAATCCCTAGCCTTATCCTTGGCCCTAGCTTTAAACAACTTTGGTTTAGGAATAGGTGCTAGCATCTCTGGACTTAATATTGCCTTTACAACAATATCAACCTTTATTATTTCATTGATATTTATCTCTTTAGGCTTCTATTTATCAAAAACAATAAAAAGTAAAAATATTTCAAAAAACAGTAACTTAATTGCAGGAATAATAATCATTATATTATCACTATTTATTATTTTTTAGATACAATTAAGTTTTATTCAAAATATAAAAATACATTGCCATACAAAAAGCAACTATAAATTCTTAAATAAATTAACTTTAAATAAAATATAAAAGGCCTTACTCTAGTAAATTAACTAAAGTATGACCTTTTCATATTTTTTAAAATTATTTAAATAATATTTTTGTATTAAACTGTTGTTATATCAACATCCTCTGAGTAATCTACTCCCTCTAAACCAAATCCAAATAACTTGAAGAATTCCTTTTTAAAATCTTCTGCATCACTTAATTCAAAAACATTCTCACTAGTTATTTGTGGCCATATTTCCTCAATAGCCTTTTGTACATCCTCAGCCATCTCTAAATCATCTATTCTAATTCTATTTTCTGAGTCTAAATTTAATTTTCCTTCGTAAAGCTCTTTAAACATTCTGTATATTTGCTCAATACAACCCTCATGAGTACCTTTTTCTTTCATAACCTTATAAAGAATTGAAATATATAAAGATACTATTGGAATAGCTGAGCTAGCTTGCGTTACTAAAGCTTTATTTACAGATATATATCCTTCTCCATCTAATGATTTTAAAACCTTATTTATCTCTCCTGCAGTTTTTTCTAAATCATTTTTAGCTCTTCCTATAGTTCCTTCTCTATATATTGGATAGGTAACTTCTGGTCCAATATATGAATAAGCTATTGTTTTAACGCCCTTTTCTAAAACATCAGCTTCTTTTAATGCTTCAATCCATAGCATCCAGTCTTCTCCACCCATTACTTTTCTAGTACCTTCTATTTCCTCCTCTGTAGCTGGATTAATAGTAATATCCTGTATTTCTCCTGTGTGGAAATCTAAAGTTTTACTAGTAAATGGAGCTCCTACAGTTTTTAAACAAGAACTATAAACTTCTCCTGAAACAGGATCCTTTCTCTTTGGAGCTGCTAAGGAATATATAACTAAATCTACTTTTCCCATATTTTCTTTTATTAAGTCTATAACTTCACTTTTAACCTCATTAGAAAAAGCATCTCCATTTACTGATATGAATTTCTTTCCTTCACCTTCTGAAAATTTCTTTAATGATTCTATGTTATACCAACCTGCTGAAGCTGTTCTTTTCCCTTTTGCCTCTCTCTCAAATGAAACACCTAAAACTTCCGCATCACATGCTTCTGAAGCCACAATAGCACTTGCTAATCCATATCCAGTGGAAGCCCCTAATACAAGTACTCTTTTAGCTCCCTCTATCTTTCCATTTTCTTTTACGTACTCTATTTGATTCTCAACATTTTTTTTGCAACCTGTAGGATGTGATGTAGTACATATAAATCCTCTAAACTTTGGTTCTACTATCATTAAGATTTCTCTCCCTTCTTCTTTTCCATTTATTATTTTTAAAGGCTCATATTTTCTTTAGCCCTTTATCTATTCTTTTTAATCTCTGACAATATTTTGTTTGATTATCAAAATATATTGTAATTATCATATTATCATATTTCATATATTTTGTCATTATAATTAATCTAATAAAATCACCAAATATAATTATATAATTGTATAAAAAAAAGACACTCTATAGAGTGCCTTTTTTTACTAATTAAGTTCTAACTTTGTTGCTGTAGCTTCTCTTACTGCATCCTCGTATGCTTGTCCGTTAGTTCTCTTAGCTATCTTAGGTAAGATTAAACCTAATCCTATTAATACTAAAGGTGTACCAATATTCATTCCTACTCTGAAAATCCATTCTCCTGAGAATGCTTTAACATCTGTTGGGAACATACCTAAGATACAAGCAAATGCTGTAAATACAAAACACCAAGTACCTATTAACATTGCAAATTTATCATTTTTAACAAATTTGTACTCTGATTTGAACTTTCCTTTTATAGCTTTTCTTAACATTATGTAAGCTAAGAATACCCATAAATATCTCATTGGCATAACAACAGCATTTAATTTTAATAACCAAGTAAATAAAGCATTGAAGTTTCCAATTCCTAAAGCTGGAACTATTATTAATATTCCAACTAAAATAGAAGTCATTATATATCCGTTTATTGGAGCCCCATTCTTATTAGTCTTAGTTAATGCTATTGGAACATATCTTGCATCAGTATCTGATAATAAAACTTTTAATGGAGCATCTATTGAGAATACTAATGCTGAAACTTGAGCTGCAAAGTTTGCTAATGCATATAATATTAATAAAGAATTTCCTATTCCATAATAGTTACCTAACTTTTGGAATGCATAGTAAGCACCATTTAACATTAAGTCATCAGGAACATTATTTGCATCAAACATCATTCCCATTGCTACTGATCCAAGAAGTGCTGTAACTGCAACCATTATAGCTAAGGCTATCATACCTTTTGAGAAACCTTTTTTAGAATCTTTCATGTTATTAACATATGGAGATATCTTTTCAGCTCCTCCAACTGAGAATACTAACATAGCTATAGTGGTAAAATAGGCAAAATCAAATTTCGGTATATAGGTTTTTATAGAAGTCATATTTGGACTTGCTATAGAAGTTCCTGTAATAGCAGGTGCTGTTAACATAAGTATTATATAAAGAATAGACATAACAAACATTGCTGTTCCTGCTATTGTACCTATTTTCCCTAATGAATTTACTCCTCTTGAAGCAATCCATACAAAGAATAAAAATACTACTAAACATACTAATTGAATAATTTTAGAATCTATACCTTTTATAGTGCTTCCATCTTGGAATACTGCCCATCCTAATGAAACAAGTACTGCTTGTGGTTTTTGCGCTAAATAAGGCACATGTACCACCCAATAAGTCCAACCTGCTAAGTAAGCTAATGTAGGTCCCATTGTTTTACCTATCCATGAACTTACTCCACCTTTACTATCTCTAAAAGTTGAGCCTAATTCTCCAACCATAAGTGCATATGGTACGAAATATAAAGCTATTATTAATATCCATGAAGTTACTACGGTTAACCCTTGAGTTGCGAAGTTATTTACTACGTTACCAAAGCCCCAAACTGATACAAAGGCCATTAAACCAAGGTTATACCACATAAGTTTTTTTCCGTCATTACTATTACCCATGTACTTTTCCCTCCTAATCATTAAATTTTAGTAGCTTTCATATAAATTTTCTTAAAAATACTTGTCTATTTTTAAAAGAATTCATAGAAAACTTGTCATAAATTATTTTAACGTTAAATATTACCCATTAATTTTAACATCCTATTAAAATTAAAGCAATATAGTGAAATTTCTTTATTAAGATAGATCTGCTAAATTTAACTCTCCACAACTTCCATTTTCTTGCAATAACTTACTTTTATTTCAAATGTTAACATTAAAATAATTTTATCAAAAAAATAAAAATTAATACTCATGCCTATTATCTAAATAAACATGAGTATATATAAAAATAATTTATTATAGATTATTTTATTATTTGAATTTCTATATCTTCTATACTATATCCATTATTAATAAGCTTAAGTTCTTCTTTTCCATCTACAACTTTTATGTCCATATAAGTATATTTTCCCTCTAAATATTCCATAGTATGTCCATCATCATTATAGTGGAATCCCTTAGCATTCTCTCCAAAAACCTTAAGAAGTATATTCTTTGGTCTTTCTTTAACATTTCTAAATTTCTTATTATATGTTGGTATTATTGCGCCTTCTTTAACAAAAACTAAAATTTCATCTAATTCACAAGGAAGCTTATACCACTTTCCTCCTTGTAATTTCTCCATTGTAAAATAATTAAACCAACTTCCCTTTGGTAAATATACAGTTTTGCTTCTTTCCCCTTCATATAATACTGGTGCAACAAGCATATTTTCACCTAACATAAATTGTTCTCTCATATTTAAAAGATTCATATCTTTCTCGTATTCCATTATCATAGGTCTAAATATAGGAAGTCCTTCTTTATGTGATATATAATATAAATCATAAATATATGGAAGTAACTCATATCTTAACTCAATAGATTTCTTTGCTATTTTTTCAGCTCTTGGTCCAAAAGCCCATGGTTCTTGTCTTCTAGTGTACATATTGGAGTGATTTCTGAATATAGGAATAAATGGCCCCATTTCCATCCATCTTATAAATAATTCTTCACTTGAATCTAATCCAAAACCTGAAACATCATTTCCAACAAAGGAAAATCCACTGATTCCTAAATTAGCATTCATTGATATTGACATTCTCATTTGGCTCCAAAGGCTCATATTATCTCCAGTCCAAACTGAGGAATATCTTTGTCCACCAGCATAGGTAGCTCTAGTCATTGAAAATCCTCTTTCATTAGGATGTAATTCTTCTTGCGCTTCCTTAGAACATCTGCTCATTTCAAAGCCATATCTATTATGAAACTCCTTATGTTCTATAACTCCATTATCACTATTATGAAGACAGGTTTCTAACATTGTTTTATGATCATTATTAAAGACACAAGGTTCATTCATATCATTCCAAATTCCATCCATGCCATGTTCACTTATGAATTTTTTAAGTTCACTTTTCCACCATTCCCTACAATCCTTATTTGAAAAGTCAGGGAAAGCACTATCACCTGGCCAAACTGCCCCAATAAACATTTCTCCATCTAACTTTTTAGTAAAATGATTTCCTTCTTTACCTCTTTTAAATACATCATACTCTTCATCTACATTAACACCAGGGTCAATAATAGTAATAGTTCTTATTCCCTTTTCTTTTAAATCACTAATAAGACCAGCTGCATCATCAAAATTAGGAGTTTTAAAAGTCATAACTCTAAATCCATCCATGTAATCTATATCTAAATAAACTACATCTAAGGGAATATCTTTTTCTTCAAAGGTTTTTACTAATTCTCTTACTTCCTCTTGGCTAAAATAACTAAATCTACATTGTTGATACCCTAAGCTCCAAAGAGGTGGTATCTCCATTCTCCCTGTTAAAGCAGTATAATTCTTAACTACCTCTTTAATATTTTCTCCTGGAATAAAGTAATATTGAATTTGTCCTCCTATGGCTCCAAAGAAAATCCTATCTCCCATTTCCTTTCCCATGTCAAAATAACTTCTAAAACTATTATCAAAGAATATTCCATAGGTAGCTTCTTCTTTTAAGGCAACATAAAAAGGAATTGTCTTATAATAAGTTATGGAATCATCATCAGTCTCTGGATCATCAGTATTAAAGTTTTCTGTATAACATCCTTTTTTATTTAAATCTCCACCCTTTTCTCCAAGTCCATAATATGCTAAACAATCATTTACCTTTGATATGTACACATTTCCTTCTTCATCCTTAAAGCTTGGCTGAAAATCTTCATTTATTATATTTCCTTCTAAGTCTCTAAAACTTATCTCTGTAGTATTTTTATCTACAAAGGTTAAAACTTTAGTGCCCTTTACAATTACAAAGTTTGAATCCTCTTCTACTATAAATTCACCTTTTCCTAAATTATCTACTACACCATTAGTTGAAATGCTTTCCTCGTATTTGTCTCCAATAAAAACTTTAACTATATCATTTTCAAATATAGTAAGAGTTATTTTCATATTTGAAAAATAAATATCTATATTATTATGATTAATCTCATAATTTTTAAAAACTCTCAATCCCCCATTATAAGCTTTAAACTTCATATTTAAATTCTCTCTGTAATTTAATTGCGTCATAATATTCTCCCCTTTTTATCTATATAATTTTTCTTTAAATAATAAGATTTATTTTCTAACAAAAAGAAAGTTATATAATGCTCCTATTAAATTTGAATCATTTTGAAATTTGCATTTTTCAACACTTATATCTAAAGTTGCTATATCACTTTTTAGTAAAGCAAGTTTTTCATTTATTTTCTTATCAAATCCATCCCTAGCACTTATAGCTCCCCCAATAACAATTTTTTCTGGGTCAACTATATATTGAATATTGTATATTCCCCTTGCAAGGTCCATATACCATAATTCTATTTCCTTATTAACTTCCTCGTCTCCATTTTCAGCCATTTCAAAAACTTTCTTTCCATCAAGTTCTGATTTTTCTATTCCTTTTAATTTAGATACCCTTGTAACTAAAGCATTGGTAGAAGAAACTTCACTCCAAATTCTATCTGTTAATCCTTCACTATCTCTAGTAAACATATAACCAAATTCTCCCCCATGAAGATGCTTTCCTCTTAAAATTCTTCCATTTATAACTATGCATCCACCTATTCCTGTGCCAATTACAATACATGCATAATTTTCTAATCCTTTAGCTGATCCAAGCCATCCTTCCGCTAATCCAGCGCAATTTGCATCATTTTCTATAGAAACCTCTAAACCACATCTTTTTTCTAAAAGCTCTTTTATATTTGGACCATGTATGCAAGGAATGGCACTTCCTCCCCCTATAAATCCTGTTTTAACATCTACAGCACCTGGCGAACTACATGCTAATCCAAAAACCTCATTTTTTTCTTTATATGAATCAACAACTTTTCCTATGGATTCAATAAAAATATCTATATTATCCCCTTCAGTTTTCATGCTTCCATTTTCTAAAATATCTCCACTTTCAGTCATCAAAGCATGTTTTATACTCGTTCCTCCAATATCAACAACAACATATTTCTTCATAGAAAAATCATCCCCCGCTATACATATATTTATAATCTACTCCTTAGATTATGTAAGAATACTTTCATAAGTTTTATTTATATTTTTATAAAAGTAAACTCTATGCTTGGCATAGAGTTTACACTTATTTTTAAATTATATTATTTTCCATTTTCAGCTTTCCATGCATCTATTTGGCTTTGCATTTCTGAAATTACTTCATCTATTCCAACTTCTTTTAATTTCTTGTTCATTTTGTCTAAATATTCAGCTTCGTTAACTGATCCACTGTATATAGTTGCCTTGAACTCTTCAAGAACGTTGTTTATAGCAGCTATTTGGTTACTTACTTTTTCAGTGTTAAATTTGAATCCTAGAGCAGGTGATTCAACTGATGCATCATTAAATGCTTCGAATTCTTTCCACTTATCAACTGGTTCGTTATCTAAAGTATAAGTTATAAATAAGTTACCTAAAGTATAGTATCCAACTGAGTAGTCTTTAGCTTTATCAGTTAATTTTATTTGAGTATCACTAGTTTTTTCATAGTGAGTTCCTTCTATACCATAGTTAAGTAAGTTTCTTAAATATACGTCAGTGTTTAATAAGTTTAAGAATTCCATAGCTTTTTCTGGATGCTCTGAAGTTTTAGAAATAGCTATCATTGATCCTGTAGTTGAACCATTAGTAATATGAGTATCCATTATTGGTGATGAAACTACCTCATATCCTAAATCCTTTGACCATAATCCATCAGCATAAGGTTGTCCATCAGCTTTAGTTACAAATCTCTTAACTGCTTTATCATCCTTAGCTGTAGCTGAGTCAGCATTTATATATCCAGCATCATAGTACTTTTGTAAAGTTTCTAATTCGCTCTTCATTTTATCTGTTTCAAACATATTTTTAATCTTTAAGCTTTCATCTCCATACTCAACTCCTACTGGATCAACTAATTGATCGAAGTAAGCTGGTGCTGAGAATCCTTTTGTTATGTATAAAGGTGTAACATCTGGCTCATTTTCATGGATAACTTTTAACCATGGCTCTAAATCTTCTAAAGTATGGATATCTTGATATGGTATGTTGTATTTATCAACATATTCCTTAGTGAATACCCACATAGGTGCAACTCCTATTTCCTTTTGGTTTGGAACTGCATATGTTTTACCATCTATTTTAGCACCTTCCCAGAATCTTTCATCTATAACAGACTTCATTTCTTTACCTTTAGTTTCTAATAATTCGTCTATTTCTAAGAAAGCTCCTTTTCTAGCATTTTCTAAATATGGGTTAGCCCATGAACAAGTAAATGCTAAGTCATATGGTTCTCCTGAATTTATTATAACTCCCATTTTTTGAGTGTAATCACCGTAATCAATAAATTTCATATCAATAGTAGCATTTATCTTTTCTTTTAAATATTCATTAGCTTTTTCTTGAACCATGTCTAAATCTTTTGGTGTTTGTCCAATTGTATACCAAGTAAGTTTTACTGTTTCTCCCTCTCCAGCATTTGCTGTTTTGTCTGCTCCACATCCAGTTAATGCAACTGAAGTAGTTAACATTGCACAAGCTGTTAAAGCTATTAGTTTTTTGAATTTTAACATTACGTTTTCCTCCCTATTAAACCTTTGTTTTTCAAATCCCTTAATATCGTTTACAGGTTTATTATATAGCCCATCTAAACATTTTCATAGTGGAGTTTTTTTATATTTATTTGACATTCTCTATTTATAAATTTAATGAAATTATATACTTTATTATCTCCCCTAAAACATTTCATACTTTTTCTAATAAATACCTTTTCATTAAAAATATTATTACTTTTTTTATTGCTTCAATTGAAAAGTATCAAATTTATATGCCAATAAAAAAATATATGTTAAATTTAAAATATGAACATTTTTTAAACAAATGTTATTATTTACTTATAGTAATATTTCTTAAATTTCTATATAACAAACTTTTTAAAAAATTAAGGAGTGATTTAAATGGAAAAAAGTGCACAAATATTTTGTATATTAGAAGGAATTCTAATGGCAATTGTAGGTATATTATTCTTTATTAAACCAATGGACTCATTACTATATTTCACAATAGTAGCAGGTATATTAATAATTGGTTCAGGTATATTTACAATAATTAAAGCTTTTAAATCTTCAAGAAAAGGCTTATATATTTTTACAGGTATAATATCAGTATTATTTGGTTTAATGCTATGTTTTGTTCCACTAGAAAGTATTGACGTATTAGTTATATTCTATGGTTCTTGGGCATTAGTTAACGGTATATTCTTACTTGTTGGTGAGTTTACTTATAAAAGCTTTGGTTTTAATGCCACAACACTTTACTCTATATTATTAATAATATTAGGATTATTAATATTATTTGAACCAATTTCATTCTTAATAGCTACACCATTTATAATAGGGGTTTACTTTATTATAATCGCTGTATTTGAAATTTACTTAGGCTTTAAGCTATAAAAATAAACATAGAAAAAGGCTATATCAAAAGTGAACTTACTTCAATTTGATATAGCCTCTTTTTTTATTATTTTAATTTAACCTTAAATGTTTTTATTTCAAATGGATTTATAGTAAACTCTATTTTTTCCCCTTCAAATTTAGCTTCTTCTAAGTTTCTCTCCATTAAGTTACATTCAAAGGCTTCTTCTATTTCCCTTGAGAATTCTAAAGTAGCCTTAGTTCTACTATTAAAGAATTCATACATTCTAATTATTAAATGATCTGTATCTTCAGCTTTTTTAATAACCTCAATCATTATATTATCTTTATTCACTTTTACTAAGCCTAAAGTATCCTCTAATATTCCCTCATGTTTTTCACAAACCTTTGTATATAAAGGTTGATTTAATTCATAAGCCTTTTGAACTGTATGAGCATCTTTCCATGTACCCATATGAGGATAAATAGAATAAGTAAAGAAATGCTCCTCTTGATCTGTTTCAGTCCATGGATGTGTTCCTGATTTTAATAAAGTAAGTCTCATATCTCCATCTTGTATATCATGACCATACTTACAATTATTTAATAAGGATATCCCAAAGTCTCCCTCTGAAAGGTCAGCCCATTTTTGTCCACAAACTTCAAATCTAGCTTCATCCCATGATGTATTACTATGAGTTGGTCTCTTAACATTACCATACTGAATTTCATAAGTAGCCTCTGTAGCATTTAAATCTATTGGGAATGAAGTTTTTAATAATACTTCATGTTCTTTCCAATCAACATATGAATTAAAATCTATTCTATCTAAATCTTTATAAACATAAATATTTTGAACTATAGTAGACTCTAAGAATTTTCTTTCAATTCTTAATGTGCTTCTTACTGGGCCTTCTTCCACAACTTCAATGCTTTGAACATCATCAACATTCCACATTTTTTCTTTGTAGTATATATCTATATCCCAGTTGCTATATTCCATAGGCTTATCTTCAAAAGCTTGAATCCTATTTCCTAAAGTTCCTTCTTTTAATACTTCTCTTTCTGCTCTCTTATCAAATAATGAAACTATATTTCCTTCTTCATTGAATTTAATTCTTAAGAAGTCATTTTCAGCTTCTTTTTCACTTAGAGATACATTCTCTACTTCTTTATTGGTAGATTCTATTATTTTAAAGCTCTTATATCCATTTGCAGGTATTCCTTTAGCAAAGAAAATTGCTTTTTCCCCATCATCTATTCTTTGACAAATAATTTCTTCCTCTCCATCTAATACAGATGGATTTTCTATATCTTCTGGAACATCAAAAGTAGCTATATCATCTCTTTCAAATCCTAGAGAGTTAAATACAATAACACTTCTTTCCTTTAAGTTTATTTCTGATGTTATATTATCTAAAGCTGAACCTACAAAGTTATTTCCTTTTTCAATTAAATCTTTATATTCTTCCTTAGTTACATCATAAACCTCTTTAATTGATGAACCTGGTAAAATATCATGGAATTGATTTAAAAGTATTGTTTCCCAAGCAGCATTTAAATCAGCTAAAGGATAGTTTTTTCCTAACAACATAGCCATTGAGTTAAATTTCTCTGCTGAAGTATATAGATTTTCACATACTCTATTATCTCTCTTATTTCTTCCCATTGAAGTATAAGTTCCTCTATGATATTCAAGATATAATTCTCCAACCCACTTTGGAAGTTTATTATTATCTTTTACAGTTTCCTCTAATTTCTTAAAGTAATCCTTAGCCTTACCTATTTTAACCTTAGGTGCTCCTGGTATTCCCTTAGAAAGTCTCTTTCCATTTTCAAGCATTTCATAAGTAGCACCACCGCCACCATCTCCAAATCCAAAGGCAACTAAAACATCATTATTTATATTTTTTTGCTGATATCTATTCCATGCTCCCATTATTGAACCTGGATGAATATTTCCACAGTATGTTGTCATAGTTTCCTTAAATGGATCTTGATCTGGGTAAGTTGTAGTTATAAAATGAGTTAATATTTCTGTTCCATCTATTCCTTTCCACATAAAAGTATCATAAGGCATTTTATTAATTTGATTCCATGAAATCTTAGTTGTCATAAAATAATTAACATCAGATTTTTTTAATATTTGAGGAAGTGCTGCTGAATATCCAAAAACATCTGGAAGCCAAAGAATTTCATTATCCACATTAAATTCTTCTTTAAAGAATCTTTTTCCATGTAATATTTGTCTTATTAAGGATTCTCCTGAAGTTACATTACAATCAGCTTCAAGCCACATTGCTCCTTCTGGTTCCCAAACCCCTTCTCTTACTTTTTCTTTAACTTTCTCATAAACCTTTGGATGATCTTCTTTTAAGAATTTATAAAGCTGAGGTTGAGAAGACATGAATATGTATTCTGGATATTCCTCCATAAGCTTTAATACCGTTGAGAAACTTCTTGCAACCTTTTCTCTTGTTTGAGCTACAGTCCAAAGCCAAGCCACATCTATATGAGTATGACCAACACAAGTAGCTACCATATCTTCATGTCCACACATTTTATCATAGAAATTTTCTTCTATATATTTATTAGCAATTTTTAAACTTTCATTGTACTCTTTAGTAAATGGTCTTCTTAAATCAATTAAGTTTATTGTGTCATTTAACACAGTTAACATATCTATTCTTCTCTTATCTTCCTCATGTAATTTAATTGCTACTATATGAGGAACACTTAAATTAAAGTATAATTTTCTAGCTTCTTCATCTATTGTTACTAGCTTACCATGTAAAGTTGATTTTTTGCCCTCAATTCTTCCTATATGTGCATGCAAGTCTATATTATAAACTTCTCCTGCCACAGCATTATGAGTTAATATTGTTTCCTGATGATTTACATCTAACCCTTGAATATGTTCTCCATTTACATAAAGGATAAACTGTGGATTTGTAGTATTATCCCAATCTCCTAAAAAAGTATGAAAACTTAAAGCAATAGTTTGTCCTGCAAATTCCTCTGGAACCTTAACAGAAGTTTTAAACCATCCATGGCTTTCCTCTCCCCAAAGATCCCCTGTTTTAAAATCTATCCATCCTTCTTCAGGTGCATTTTTTATTTCATCTATATTATCATACTTTCCTGCTATAAATTTATAATTATCTATGTTTAAAGTATTAGAATAAACATATCTTCCTATTTCTTCATAAGTCTTTCTTATTCTTTCTGATATAAATCTCATACTAATTTTCTCCTCATTTTAATTATTTCATATCTCTATCTTTTAAAAAAAGACTGTATCATAAGCTTAAATAATAAAACTTATAAATAATATGGAGAGAATATCTGGATGTGCTTTAGAATTTAAGCAATCATGGAGAGATATTTACGTTAAGAAGCTGAGATTGTTCGACGCGAAGCTAGTTTCGAAGCTTTAGTAAATATCTCGGAATGATTGCTATAAATTCTTAGCTAAGTCCAGTAATTCTCGAAATATATTTATAAGTTTTATTTAAGTGCCTTGACACAGTCATATTATTCTATTTAATTACTCTTTAACTGCTCCAATTGTTAATCCATTTACAAAGTATCTTTGGAAGAATGGATAAGCAAATATAATTGGTAAAGTTGAAATAACAACTATAGCCATCTTAGCAGTATCCTTTGGCATACTCTTAGTAGCTTCTATAGCATTTGCACCAAGTGATGTTGCGTTATTTGCTAAGAACTCCATTGAGTTTTCAAGTCTTATTAATAAGTACTGTAATGGTATTAAGTTTGGTTCATCAATATATAACATAGCGTTGAACCAGTCATTCCAGTATCCTAAAGTTAAGAATAATCCTATTGTTGCTATACCAGGAAGAGAGATTGGTAATACTATTCTTAAGAATAATCTCCACTCTGATGCTCCATCTATTTTAGCTGATTCTATAATAGCGTCTGGTACTGATGTCTTAAAGAATGTTCTTAAAATAATTATATGGAATGAACTTACACACATTGGAAGTATAAGAGCCCATATTGTATTCTTTAATCCTAAAAATCTTGTAACTACTAGGTATGAAGCAACCATACCACCTGAGAATAACATTGGTACAAATATTACTTTAGTAAAGAACTTTCTGTAAGCAAAGCTCTTTCTTGATAAAGCATATCCATACATTGACATTATAGCTAGTCCAATTAAAGTACCTACAATTGTAACAGTAATTGTAACCCCATATGATGTTAAAATCTGGCTACCAGATGAGAATATATATTTATAAGCTTCTAAGCTCCACTCTTCTGGTATGAATCTATATCCATTTAATTGTAATGATTGCTCATTTGTTAATGATATAGCTATAACAAATACGAAGGGCATTATTGCTAAGAAAGCTAATATTGCGAATAAAACATTTAATAAAAAGTTACTCTTTTTTGAGACAGCATTAAACTTGTTTACTTCTTCTTTTGGTTCAGCTTTTTTCTGAAGTCTTTTTTGTTTAATAGTTTCTAACACACATTACACCACCTTTTTTAGAAGAATGCGTTTTCTTCATCTACTTTTCTTACTATAGCGTTAGAAGTTACTATAAGTATTAATCCTACAAATGATTGATATAAACTTGCTGCAGAACTCATACCAATATCTCCTAAGTTCATAAGACCTCTATATACATAAGTATCGATTACGTTTGTTACTGGATATAAAGCACCTGAATCCTTTGGTAATTGATAGAATAGACCTAAGTCTCCTCTGAACATACCACCAATTGAAGTTATGAACATTATGATCATTACAGGTTTTAATAATGGAACTGTTATATATTTTATTTGTTGGAACTTACTTGCTCCATCTATCATTGCTGCTTCATAGTAACTCTTATCTATACCACATATAGAAGCTAAATAAACAACTGTTCCGTATCCAACTGCTTTCCATTGACTCATGAAAATTATGATAAATGGCCAATATTTTGGCTCTGTATACCATGAAATTCCCTTTCCACCCATAGATTGTAAAATACCATTAACATATCCTTTTTCTGGGCTTAAGAATGCATATAAACAATAACTTACAACAACCCATGATAAGAAATAAGGTAAGAACATACTACTTTGATAGAACTTAGCTAACTTTTTATTTAATAATTCATTTAATAAAATTGCTAATGTTACTGGAAGTACTATTCCTAAAATTATAAATACAATATTGTATAAAACTGTATTTTTAGTTATTAGCCAAGCATCACTACTTTGGAATAGGAATTTGAAGTTATCAAACCCAACCCATTTACTATTCATTAAACTTTCAAAGAAGCCTCCATGGATTCTCCATCTTTTGAATGCTACAATTACTCCAAACATTGGTAAGTAAGCAAATACTAAAAACCATATTGCCCCTGGTATAGTAAGTAGTAATAATTCTTTATTGTTTTTAAAACGTTTCATTCTATCTTTCATTGTAAGCTTCTCTTTTGGAAGCTTTTTAGCTTTACTCTTCACACTTCTTCCCCCTTTTGTTGTAAACGTTTCTTACAATAAAATATTATCATTTTATGTGTTTTGGGAAAAGTTGAAAATATTTAGTTTTACTGTATAAATTTCAATTACAAATATTAAAAAAGTTTAATAACAATAGAAAGTCCATAAAATATATAATTTATATACTTATTTTTATAATAAAAAAGAGTTAGAGGCTAAACTCTAACTCACTTTTTCACATGAATAATTTAAAAATTAAACTCTCCACTTTTTCCACCTAGTTTTTTTACTAGGTGTATATCTCCTATAACCATTCTTTTATCTACGGCTTTACACATATCATAAATAGTAAGGGCTGCAATAGATACTCCTGTAAGAGCCTCCATTTCAACTCCTGTTTTATGAACTACCTTTGAAGTAGCTGTTATCCTTATTTCATTTTTTTCAGAATCAATTTCAAAATCAATACTAGATCCTGTAATCATAACAGGATGACACATAGGTATTAAATTGCTAGTATTTTTCATTGCCATTATACCTGCAACTCTAGCAACCCCTAAAACATCTCCCTTTCCTATTTGACCAGATTTTATTAATTCTATAGTTTCACTTGATGCCTTTACAGTTCCTGTTGCAATAGCTATTCTTTCAGTTTCATTTTTATTGCTTACATCTACCATAACTGCATTTCCTTTATTATCGAAATGAGTAAGTTTATTATCCATATATGTTACTCTCTCCTCTTCTCTAAACTTTAAAAATTCTATTTTATTCTCTTAATTATTTTATTATAAGAAAAAGTTAAAATCACCGATATTAAAACTATAAGTATTAATATCTTATTTGCTAAACCTGAATCACCATTCTCAATAGCATAATACATAGCCATAGGTATTGTTTGAGTTTTACCTTGAATATTCCCAGCAACTAAAATAGTAGCTCCAAATTCTCCAAAAACTCTAGCTATACTAAGTACAATACCTGTATATAATCCTTTTTTAGAAAGAGGTAAACTTATAAGCCTATAAAGTTTAAAGTTTATTGCGCCCATTTCCCTAGCAGCATTTTTCACATCCTCATTAACACTAAGTAAGGATGTCTTTAAACTCTGATACATAATAGGTATTGAAACAACTATCCCTACTATAACGGCACCTATCCAAGTAAATATAATACTCATATCAAAATTATTATATAGAAATTCACCTATTACTCCCTTCTTGCCTAATATTAAAAGAATTAAATATCCTACAGCAGAAGGAGGTAAAAACATAGGAAATATTATTATTGTTTCAATAATGTATTTAAACTTAAAATTTTTTTCCACCATAAAATAGCCAAGTAATATTCCTAAAACACAGCTTAAAAACACTGATACTAATACAACTTTTAAGGATATTAATAAGGCTTCCCATATCATTTTTTAGTTCACCTCAAAACCATACTCACTAAATATCTTTTTGCTTTCTTCACCTTTTAGGTACTCAATAAGCTTCTTTGCTTCTTTATTATTTTTACTATTTTTTAATAAACATAATTCATATTCTATAGGTTTATGATAATCATTAGGTACCTCATAAACTATTTTACTATTTTTTAAATCTAAAGCGTCTGTCTTATACACAAACCCTAAATTAGCTTCCCCATTTTCAACATATGTCTTAACATTTGTTACACTTCTAGCAAAAACTAATTTATCCTCAATATCCTTATAAGCTCCTACTTTTTCTAAACTTTCTTTAGCATACTGTCCTGCTGGAACTGTTGATATTTCACCAATTGCAATTTTACCCTCTACATTTTTTAAGTCTTCTAAAGAATTTATAGGTTTATTATAATCATTGTTTTCAATTAAAACTAATTGGTTATTTAAAATCTTATAGGATTCATCCTTATTTACAAGGCCTTCATCTATAAGTTCTTTGGCATATTTAGTATTTGCTGAGAAGAATAAATCTACATCAGCCCCATCACTAATTTGTTTTTTTAAGGTTCCTGATCCACCTACATTATATTGAATTTTTACTCCATTTTCCTTTTCAAAATTAGAAGCAATTTTTTCCATAGGCTTTTGAAGACTTGCAGCAATGCTAACTGTTAAAGTTTTCTCTTCCTTATTATTAGTGCATCCTACAAATAATAATGATAACATTCCTATTGCCATTATTATAGGTAGGCTTATTTTCTTGCGCATTCTCTAGCATCTCCCTTCAGAATATCTATTCCATGTTTTAAATCCTCTAAAATATAATCCATAACTTCTCTACAAGCTTTTGGACTTCCAGGCATATTAACAATAAGAGTATCTTTTCTTATACCAGCTGTAGCCCTAGAAAGCATAGCTCTTTTAGTTATTGTCATACTATAACTTCTTATAGCTTCTGGTATTCCTAAGGCTTCCTTTTCTATAACATCCTTAGTTGCCTCTGGAGTAACATCTCTTTTACTAAATCCAGTACCACCAGTTGTAAGTATAAGATCAACCCCTAGATTATCGGCCATATTAATCATCTCATCTCTAAGCATTTCTCTTTCATCTGGTAATACTATATACTTTTCTACCTTAAATCCTTTTTCCTTTGCAATATGAGCTATTACTAATCCACTTTCATCCTTTCTTTCTCCTGAATATCCTTTATCACTGCTAGTTATTATTCCTAATTTATACATACTCTAAAGCACCTACCTTTTAAATTTAATAAAAAAGTCTATTTTTAAACTATTGTTGATTTCTAAATATATAGCTAGAAATCAACATTTACCTAAAATAATTATTAATATAATAACTTCCTTCAATTGTTTAAATTTTATCATTCCAAAACTTTGGAAAATGTGATTTTTATCACACAATATATAAAACTTAAGGAGAGTTATAATTAAATATTATATTACGCTTTATTATTATTTGCTTAATTCTTGTTTTAAATATTATTTTTTTAACAAAGTTTCATAAAAAAAGCTGTACTCAAAATTTATCTTTGAATACAGCTTAATATTCCATAGCTTTATAATTAGTAATTTTTTATATTTCTTAAGGTTGATGGACAAACTCCATAGTACTTTTTAAACTTTCTATAGAAATAACTAGTATCTAAATACCCTACCTTTTTAGCTATATCATTTATCTTCATATTTGTATTTAATATAAGCTCTTTAGCTTTCATATTTTTAGTTTTATTTAAATACTCAGAAAATGAACATCCAACTTCTTTAGTAAATACTTGACCTAAATAAGAAGTATTTATATGATATTTTTGAGCTAAAGTCTTAAGACTTACCTCTTCATAATAGTTTTCATTTACATAACTTATAATTTGTTGAATTACAGGGCTATATTTTATAGTTGTTGGGTGCATAAGTTCTATAACTTCCCTAATTTCACTACATAATAAGGTTTTAATATCTTCCCTTGTATCTTCACTACAAAGAGCAACTATTTCCTCTCCTAAGCTATTTCCTGTATATTGTTTTTCAACTTTAAATTCTTCCACAATACCATCTAATAAAAATAGTATTTTTACAGATAAATCATATATATTTCTTGGATTTAACTTTTTATCCTCAACAGTTTCCTCAATGATTTTTTCTGCCCCTTCTATATCTTTAGCAATTATTCTTTTATTTAATTTATCTAAAACCTCACTAAAGTTTATATTCTTCTCATTTATATCCTTAACATCCTCTGTTGTTATACACTTATTATATCCTAAGGTAAGAACATATTTTTTTAAATTATTTGCTTCCTTATAACTTGAACTAATTTTATAAAGATCACAAACAGGTTCTCCAACACTTAAAAATACATCTATTCCATATTCATTTATTATTTGTTCTTTTAACTTATCATAATATTTTTTAATCTCTTTTTTACTTAAGGCTTCATCCCAAGAATTTATTAAAATAAGTTCTTCATCTAAAGTATATATTATCTCAAAGTTATTTTGAGTGTTTTCCTTTATTACATTAACTATATTATGTAACATTTCCTCACTATCATATCTACTTCTAGTGTTTATAATACATAGAGAATATCTTTCTGAATTTAAATTCATATAAAATCCTTCTTTGTTTTCCTCTATTTCACCTTGAGCCAATTTACCCTTTATAAGTTTAATAAGAATATTATGTTTTCCTAAACTTGATTTATTTTCTTCTTTTTCTTGTTTTATTTTATTTATTGTATTTTTTAAAGTTTTTTCTAATTCTTCTTCATCTATAGGCTTTAATATATAGTTTTCAACACCTAATTCTATTGCTTTCTTAGCATAAGAAAAATCATCATATCCACTTAATATTATAAACTTAACATCAGAATTAATTTTCTTTAATTCCTTTAATAACTCCAATCCAGTAACCTGTGGCATATTAATATCAGTTACCACTATATCAACTGGATTTTCCTTAAATTTATCTATGGCTTCTTGACCATTACTTGCCTTATTTACAATTTCTAACCCTAGTTCTTCCCATTCAATTATATTCTCAAGTCCTTGTAAAATTAAATTTTCATCATCAGCTAGCATAACCTTGTACATATTACTACTCCACCTCTCTAAGCGGGAATTTTAAAATCATATTAGTTCCCTTATTCTCCTCACTAGTAACAGTTAACCCATAAGGTTCCCCATATTTAATTTTAATCCTTTCATGAACATTTAGCATCCCTATTGATTTACCAGAATGATCACATTCCCTAATTCTTCTATTTATATCATCTAATTTCTCCTTAGGAATTCCCCTACCATTGTCTATTACTTCCACAACTATATCTTCTAAATGTTTATAGATATATATCTTTAATTCATTATCATCTCTTTCTAACCTTATACCATGAACAAAATAGTTTTCAATTAAAGGTTGAAGAGTAAATTTAACAATTCCCTTATCATATAAATCCTCTTCACATTCTATTTTGAACTTAAATTTCTCATCATATCTAAACTTAAATAACTCTAAATATTTATTACAGTATTTTATTTCCTGATCTATTGAAACTATAAGATTTCCTTTTACTTGGCTTCTAAATAAAAATGCTAAGCTATAAAGCATTTTTCCTACTTCTTTATCTCCATTACATATTGCCTTCATCCTTATTGACTCTAGTGTATTATAAAGAAAATGTGGATTAATTTGATTTTGAAGGGCTACAATTTCAGCCTCTCTTTGACGTAATTCTGCTAAGTAGCTCTTCCTTATATGATCATTTAACTTTTCACACATTTTATTAAAATTATCTGCAATAAATGTTATTTCATCTCTATCCTTACTTAAAGGAATATGAACATCTATATCTCCTTTTTCAACCTTTTCCATGGCTAAAACAAGGGAATCCATTCTACTACTTAAATTTTTAAATTTTATATAAAGAACACACTCTGCAATTATAAATAAGAATAAACTAACTAAGAATGCTGAAACTTTAAAAAGAAGAGGTACTTTAGTAGCATTGCTTACTTTTATTCTTACTACAGACATTAATCCATTGTTATCTGGTAATATATCTACATAATAACTATCTTCTAATAAAATCTCATGACGCCCTACTTTAAGCTTATCAAAGTATGGATAATACTCATAATCATATTTATTTTCTGAGTCATATAAAACCATTCCTTCTTTATTTAATATAAGAACCTCTGAATTTGTATCCTTATATTTTTTTATAACATCACTAATTACCCCTACATCGTAAGTAGTCATAAGCATTCCTTCTGGCTTTAAAGAAGCTGCATCTCTTATTTCATTTATTATACTAATCTCATTTTTATTGTAGATTGCATATTCAATATCCTTTTTGTCTAATAATTCATTTGAATTAAAAGGATATGTCTTTATTTCTCCCTTTCTATTAAAAACTGATATTTCATTTCTAGAATAACTTATAAAGGATATACTTTTTAAAAAGTTGTTTAATTGAAATGAACTCTTAACAAAACTTTCTATACCATTATAATAAAGTTTATCACTTGCACTATAGTAATCTAATTTGCCTTTTATATAATCAACTAAATCTGAATTTAAATACTTTATAACATCATTTAACCTAAAGTCATCTTCATAGAGCATATTCATTATTCTTCTCGATGTGCTGCTATTATACTCTAGGGTTTCATTTACATCTTGAAGTATTTTATCATTTAAATAAAGATTATTTCTCTTAATCTCTTCAGAAGTTTTACTTAAAAAGTAAATGCATAAAATACTAACTACGGATAATATAACTATTGTATATGTTATAAACAGTCTCTTATAAAGATTTGACTTACTAAACTTCATTTAATTCCCCTCTTCACCCACATTACCTTAGTCAATTTTTATTAAATCATATTCTAACCTATCTGAAAAGCTTATCAAATTATGATATTTTATTGTTTTTATGTATTTTTTATGGTTTCATTTAAAATTCATGCATATTTAAATTGTTTTTACCCTCTACTTATCTTAAACTATAATTACAAATTAGTTAAACCATTACATTATTTTATGGAGTGATAAAAATGAGTGAATTTTTTAATCTTGAAAAACTACTTACTTTTTTTAATTATATCTTTTGGTTTTTTATGCTTAATATATTTTTCTCTATATTAAATATACCTGTAATCTTGTTCTTCTTATTTGTAGGACTTAGTAATATAACAACATATTTACCTTTATTTTTAGTTTCTCTAATTCCTTTTGGAGCAAGTTTTACAGCACTGCTTTACTGCATGAGAAAATTAGTGAAATACAAAGATTTAGATTTATTTAGTGACTTTCTTAAGGGTTTAAAATATAATTGGAAACAATCTACCTTAATGTGGTGTGGAGAATTATTTTTAATATTCCTTTTAAGCTTTAACTTAAGAATATTTTCAACTGTTTACTATAGTTTACCACTTACTTGCGTATTTATAGTATTAATGGTCTTAACACTATTAACTACAACATATATTTTTGTATTAATATCAAGATTTTCTATGAGTTCAATGGATATTTTAAGAGCTAGTGTAATTTTAACTTTTACTAAACCAGTAGTTTCTATTGGAAATATAGTTATATTTTTATTTTCACTTATGCTATTTGAAATTAGTCCTGGAACAACAGTAATTTTTATGGCAAGCATAGTATCTTATTTAATAATGTTTTTAAATAAAAATCTTTTAGAAAGTTTAGAAACCAAGAGTTCACAAGCTTAAAAAAGATGTTATATCAAAATAACTTTTAATAAAACTTGCAAATAGTATTAAGAAATCTCTAGTAATTTCCTGATACATTTGTAAGTTTTATTATTAGCTTTTGATATGGCATCTTTATTTTTTACAAAGCTTACATAAAGCCCTAATATTCCTGTATAATAGCAATGTTACACTTGAACAGAAAATTATTTCATATTACAATATACTTATTATGTCTTAATGTATATATATGTTTAGAACTGATGAAGTTTAAGGAGGAAACTAAATTGTATAAATTTGTAGAAATAAATTCATCAGAAATTGATAAATTTAATGAATCTGATAGAAAGGGTCACATATTCCAAACATCTTATTGGGCTGAATTAAAAAAAGATTGGAAGAAGAAATTTATAGCAGGATATGATAATGATAATAATATGGTTATCACAGCTACTATACTTTTAAGAAAAGCACCATACATAAATAAATATATGGGATATATTCCAAGAAGTTTTACATGTGACTACAACAATAAAAAATTACTAATAGAATTTACTGAATATCTAAGAGAGTTTGCTAAAAAGAATAATATAAGCTTTATAACAATAGATCCAGATATCCATTTAAAAGAAAATGAAGAGGCTCTTTCAGAAGGTACTGAAATAAAGAACTTCCTTAAGAGTTTAGGTTACAAAAACACAGATAGTAAAAACTTTGAAGCTATACAACCAAACTTTGTATTTAGACTTCCACTTCCAACTGAAGGGAATAAAATGGATATTAAGAAGGCTGTATTTAAAAAATTCTCTAGTAAAACTAGATATAATATAAAAGTTGCTGAGGAAAGAGGATTATCAGTTGAAGTTTATGATAAAGAAACTTTAAATGAAGATGTATTAGACAGATTCCATGAAATCATGGTTACAACTGGTAAGAGAGATAACTTCTTAGTAAGACATAGAGAATATTTTAAGGACATGATAGATTACTTATATCCACATTGTAGATTATACATGGTTAAGTATAGCTACGAAAATGACTTCAACAGATTATCAGAAAAATTAAACAAGCAAGAAGAAGCTAAAACTAAGGCTATTAACAAAATAGAAGAACTTAAAGTAAAGCTTGATGCTGAAACTGATGAAGATAAGAAATCAAGAATTGAAAAGAAATTAAATGACCAAGATAAGAGACTTAAAGAAGCTGAAAGACAAATAGAAGGATTTAAAAAGAAAATATCTGATATAGAACCTTTCAAAGGTCAAGAAATATATCTTTCAGGATCAATATACTTATACTACGGAAACAAAGCATGGTATCTTTACGGAGCTTCAGAAAATATATTAAGAGATACAATGCCTAACTTTGCTATGCAATGGTCAATGATTTGTGACTCTATTGATCTAGGTTGTGATGTATATGACTTTAGAGGTGTTTCTGGAGACTTAAATCCTGAAAATCCATTATATGGACTTTATAAATTCAAAAAAGGATTTAACGGAAACTTCGTAGAATTTATAGGAGAGTTTGATATTGTTGTTGATAATGGAATATACACACTTTATAAAAAAGCTTTCCCACAATTCAAAAAAATAAGAAATGCTATAATGAATAAGAAACAATAAAAAAGAATGCTTATGCATTCTTTTTTTATTTAAAAACTTTATATAAAAAATTTCTCTAAAAAAGCTTCTATACATACTTAAAATTAAATAATTTTTATTTCCTAATTTCATTATTTTCCCTAGTATAACCCTACCTTTTAATCAATATTTTAACTATTTATAACAAATACTCCTTATAGTTAACTTTATATAATCTAATTAAACTACAAGACCATTTTACATTAAATTTTAAGCATAATACCATATATTAATCTTTTGATTTGAAAGAATTAAGGAGTATAATATAATAGAAAGCATTAACAGTAATCTATTTTCGATATCGTATTTATATATATATATATTTATTTGTTATAGGAGATGACCCCATGCAAGAAAAAGTTTTAAGAAAATTATTTTTAGGTTTTATACATATCCATATATTACACCATGCAAAAGTTGAACCTTTTTTCGGATCAAAAATGATTGAAGAACTTAGGGAACATGGATATTCTATGAGTCCAGGAACTTTATATCCAATACTTCATAATATGGAGAGAGATGGCTTACTACTAAGAAAAGATAGATTAATAGATGGTAAGATAAGAAAATATTATAGTATTACATCAGAAGGTAATGAGATATTAGAAGAAGCTAAAAGTAAAGCATTTGAATTATTTAAAGAAATAAAATAAAAAACTATAGTGGTATAGAAAATTAACTTATACCACTATAGTTTTTTTAATTAACTATAAATCTTTCAAGAAACTGTTTTGTTCTTTCATTTTTAGGATTTTTAAAAATTTCCTCTGGAGTACCTTCTTCTAAAACTATTCCTCCATCCATAAATACAACTCTATCTGCTACATCCCTTGCAAAACTCATTTCATGGGTAACTATTATCATTGTTTTATGTTCCTTAGCTAAATCTTTTATAACAGCTAATACTTCTGCTACCAATTCTGGATCTAAGGCTGATGTAGGTTCATCAAAAAGGGTAACATTGGGATTTATAGCCATAGCTCTCGCTATACTAACCCTTTGTTTTTGTCCTCCTGATAAGGTATTTGGATAATTATCCTTTTTATCAACCATACCTACCTTCTTTAAATTTTCTAAGGCAATTTCTTCTGCCTTTTTCTTATCCATTTTTTCTACTACAATCAATGCTTCCGTAACATTTTGTAGAACTGTTTTGTTGTTGAATAAATTATAATGCTGAAATACCATTGCTGATTGTTTTCTTAAGTCATTAATTTCTTTTTTACTTATTTTTTCAGCATTTACTTTCACATGACCAACTTGGATTTCTCCCTTATCTGGTGATTCTAAATAATTTAAACATCTTAGGAAAGTTGACTTACCTGAACCTGAAGGTCCTATTATAACAACTACCTCACCTTGTTTAACTTCCATGTTAACATCTTTTAAAACTTCTAAATTTTTATAACTCTTTTTAAGATTTTTAACCTTTATCATGACTTCTCTCCTCCCCTCTTAATAAACTGAAAGTTTTTTCTCTAAAATCTTTTGTAGGTAATTAAAGAAGCCTATGATTATCCAGTACATGATTGCAACTACCACATAACTTTCAAAGAATTTATAACTAGCTGCCGCCTCCATTTGAGCCTTAGCTAATAATTCTACAACTCCTAAAGTAAATGCTAATGAAGATCCTTTTACTGTATCTACAAATATATTACCTAAAGGAGGTATTGCTATTCTAAATGCTTGTGGTAAAACTACTCTTTTTAAAGCTTGAGCCCTTGTCATACCTAATGATAGACATGCTTCCATTTGCCCTTTATCTATGGCATCTATTGATGATCTTAATATTTCTGCTATGTAAGCTGATGCATTAAGTCCTAAACCTATTAATGCTGCAGTAAATGCACTCATATTTTGAAGTGAAGGTATTACCTGTGGCACACCAAAATAAAGTAAAAATAATTGTACTAAAAGAGGTGTTCCTCTAAAGAATGATATGTAAACCTCAGCTATTTGCTTTAGTACAGGAATTTTGTAAACCCTTATCATAGCAAGAGCTATACCAACTATTAATCCTAATATCATACCGAATACTGATAAAGATATTGTTACGTTAATAGCCTTTAATAACATAGGTATTAAATCTAATGAATACATAAAATCAAAACCTATACTATTATTTTTATTATTATCTATAATATTATTACTATTTTCTTGGTTATTAGGAACACTTACATTCATTCCTAGCCATTTTTCAGAAATAGATTTAAGAGTTCCATCTTTCTTCATTTCATCTAAAGCTTTATTAACATTTTCTGATAAATCTTTGCCTTTTTCATCCTTAACAAAAGGATAGGCATTTTCTATTTTATCTATTGGTTCTCCAGCTAGTTGTAAATTTAAATCTTTTTCTTTTATGGCAGCTATAGCTGAAACCCTATCTATTACTACAGCATCTATTCTTCCAAGTAAAAGTTCATTGAAAGCAGCATCTGTATTTTGATAAGTTAATATTTTTATCTCATTATTTTCATCTTTATCTTTAACTATTTTCTCATAGTTACTTCCAAGGTCAACTCCAACCTTTTTGCCCTTTAAATCGTCAAAGGATTTAATTGAATCATTGCCTTTTTTAACTATTATTTGAGCCCCACTATATACATATGGCTCTGAGAAATAATACTTTTCTTCTCTTTCTGGAGTTACAGTTATTTGATTAGCTATTGTATTAACCTTTCCACTTTCAAGCATTCCAAATAATCCGCTGAAAGAAGCTGTTTTAAACTCAACATCATACCCTAATCTCTTTCCTATTTCATTCCATACATCAACTTCAAACCCCTTAAGTTCTCCACCCTCTAGAAAAGTAAATGGATAATATGTTCCTGAAGTTGCTACTGTTATCTTTTCTTTATTAGTGCTATTTTTTTGAATGTTATTACTATTATTGCTACAACCAACTAATACCATCATTAAAATACTTATTGTTAGAAATAATAACATTAATTTTTTCTTCATTAGCTTAACCTCTTTCCATTTTAATATAGTTCCAATTATATTAATTCCCATCAAAATTGTCAACTTTGATTTTTATTTCGTATTAATTATATTTAGCCTTTATATAGAAATTATGTATTTTTAATATTAAAATGAATATAATGAATTATTTTTTAATAAGGATGGGTATTATATGAAGAAAAATTTAATATTTTATTTTTCAACCTCAGGTAATTCACTTTACACAGCTAAGGAAATAGCTAAACATCTAAAGGATGCAGAAATAATCTCCATAGTAGATGCTTTCTATAAAAAAGAGTTTAAATATGAAGCAGAAACCATAGGCTTTGTATATCCTATTTATGCCTCTGGCCTTCCTCCTATGGTAAGTGAATTTATCTCTAAATTACAATTAAATAAGGATTCATATATTTTTGCAGCTGAATGTACTGGTGGCGGAAAAGGCATAACCTTCTCTATGATAAATAAATTACTTTATCCTAAGAACTTAAGTTTATCTAATGGGGAAAAGTTTTTACTTAACTCAAACTATGTAAGAATGGGTAGAAATCCTAAGGTAGGAGAAGATGCAAAAAAAGTAATTGATTCAAACAAGTTTAAAATAGAAAATTTTACTCTTTCAATATTAAATAGGGAGTCTAAAGACTTAAAGGAAAAACATACTAGAATTAATTTACTTTTATATAAACTTTGGAAAGATGGTTTTAAAAATAAAGATAAGAATTTTAACACCAATGAATTTTGTACTGCTTGTGGAATTTGTGCTAAAATCTGTCCAAATAAAAATATAGAAATTATAGATGAAGGACCTAAATGGAAAGGAAATTGTTGTGATTGTATGGGATGTGTAAATAACTGTCCTCATAAGTGCATAAATATAGGAAATAAAACTAAAAAGAAGAATAGATATAAAAATCCATATATATTAACCTCTGAGCTTCTTAGAAAGTAAGAAATACATCTCTTAAGCTCATATTGATTTCTAGATAAGGGTAAGAAAATTTCTTAATAAAGAATAAAAACTATAAAAAATTAATTTAGCTCTAACTCTGTCTAGAAATCAATATTCATTTTAAATATAATTTTATTTTAAATTATCTAAGGATTTTTTTATATTTTTTAGCTTTATTATTGTCTTTTTTAACTCATTAAATATGAATTCATCTTCTATAGAAGCATACATGAAGGTAAGTTTATCCTTTAAATTCACAAGCTCCATATACTCTTCAAATTCAAAATCTCTTATTATATTTTTTTCCCTAAGAACTTTAAAAGTTTTCTCTATATTCTCTGGCATATCCCATCCATTAGAAATAACAGCATAGTTTGATAAATCTAAAACTGCTTCAATAGAACTTCTTAATAAGTACTTTGTACTATCCACATTTTTAAAATCTTTTAAAAACGCCTCTTCTCCTAGTCTATTTAATATTTCTAACTTTTTAATATTTTCACAAATAAACTTTAAATCTTGATTTATTCTGTTTTTATCTACTGACATGTATTTCACCTACTCATTTGTATTTGTTAAATATATTATATATCATAAACCTAAAATTTATTTTATAAGTAATTAATATTTAAATTTTCATCACAAAAATTTTTATTAATTTATATTTATTTTAAGTGAGTATTAATTTTAAAATAACTTTAAAAGTAAAAAGGGATAAGTTATTAAACAACTTATCCCTTCTCTTAAATAAAAATACCTAATAACTTAAGCAAACTCATGTAAATTAAATTACCTAATACCTTTATTTAAGATAAAACTCTAAGATTACTATAAGATATCAAAGAGCTTTTTATTAGAATATCTAATCTTAGTTCAGTAAAAGTAATTATCTCTTCTGATTAAGATTTATATTCTAAAATTTTAGTTACGCCACTTCCGTAAGAAAAATAATTCTTACCTTGCCATACACTAAAATTTTTTTAAATGTAACTTTCGGTAGAAATTTTTAAGTTATCTCCTCCACGTTACATTATTATATTGTCCTTTTTATTAATTTATATACATAAATCTTTTAATTTTATTTCTTCTTTTACTTTCTTTTTCTTTAAATCTACACTATAGATTTTACTTGGATACTGACTGCCCCACTCTTCAGTTCCAGTTAAATAAATCTTATTATCTACAATTCCTATAATACTTTGAACATGTTGATTTTTTGAAAGCTTCACACTCTCCCAAATTTCCTCATTAAAATCATACCATCTTAGTTCCTTATATCTACTATGCTCCTCTGAAAACCAATTTATTTTTCCTGGATCTCTCCTAATAAAAAAGAAAATTTTATCTTTAACTATCTTGCTATAACTATATTCTCCATAAGTTTTTTTAGCCATATCATCCTTATTAAACTTGTCTAAATCAACTTTAAACCTTTTATTATATGCTAAATCAAAAAACTGCCCTTTTCCATTTCCTAAATCCTCATATTTATAGCCATTAACATATTCACTTTCATCTATATCCTCTTTTATACTTTCATCTCTTATACTTTCATCTTTTAAATTATTACACTTTATTTTTTTAACTTCATCCTTTTCAAATACTATTTCATACTTGTCTACAATTTTATAATCATTATTTCTTTTTTGTAGATATAATTTTTCATCATTAATAACTAATTCGCAAGAAAAATATTCCTCATCTTCTGCTTTAAAATTCAATTCATTTTTAGTCTTACATTCACTAGTAAATTCTTTCACGGTTTCAGAATTTACAAATTTACTAATAATATTTTCTCTAAAAAACATAATTAGAGTAATTAATGTTATTAGTACTAAACTAAATAAAACTCCACCTAAAACCTTTCTTTTTTTCATAAAATCCCCTCACAAATTTTACTGGCTTAATTCTAAAACTTTTATATTTGATATTTTTATACTTCCCTTTTCTTTTTCTCCTATAATTAAATATTTTCCATCATTATTCCATAAAATCTGTGGTGTTGGATCAATATAATCCTCTCCATACTCCTTTATAAGAGCAGCTTTATTATATTCATAATCATAAACTTTTCCTTCAGCTATGGTTTTGTTATTCCCTATCTTTAAAACCTTAACCTCCATGTTCCCTCCATTTTGAGAAAGATAAAAAATCTTATCTCCTAATGGAGCTACTTTCTGAGATAAAAAGAATCTTTCTACGTCTAGATTAGATTTATATAATTCTGTGGTGACTTTATTTCTTAAATCTATCATTTTAACTTTTTCTCCCTCACTACTTCCACAATGAAATAAAATTTTTTCATCATTTAAAAAAGCTAAATCATAGTAAGCTTCCCCTTTTTCTAATAAATCAACTTCATCTTTTAAAACTTTTTCTTTTAAATCTAAAGAATATATTTTACTTGGAAATTGTTGACCTTTCATATTACTTCCTGAAATAAAAACTTTATTATCTACTACACCTATTAAACTTCTCTCTAAATAAACTTCTTTAGGTACTTCAATACTATCCCAAAGTTCATTGTTAAAGTCATACCATCTTATTTCTTTATAATCTCCATCTTTATCCCAAATTCCTTCTCCCCAATCAAATCTTCTATTTATAAAAAAAATCAAATAATCTTCTAAAACATAATATTCTTCTGATTCCTTTAAGGTCTCTTCTGCAAAATTATTTTTATTAAACTTCTCTATATTAACTATCTCTTCTTTTTCATAATCTTTACTAAAAATCTTCCAATTGCCATTTCCTAAATCTTCAAACTCACAGTTATCTAGTATAAATTCAATATCTCTAAGATTTGGAGCTTCTTTTAACTTTTCAACTTCAACCCTCTTAGAATTATTTCCTTCAAAAATAATTTCCTCTGTTTTTAAGAGCTTTCCATCCCTATTTCTGCTTTCTAAATAAAGTTTTTCATCCCTCACTAATAAGCTTTCATAGTCATATAGTCCTTCTTCTAATTTAAAATCATGCTCTTTAATAACCTTTATTTTATTATTTTCAGAATCCTCAGCAGCATTATTAGATAGTATATATAAATCCCCTCCATACTTATTAGTATTTTTATAACTTATAAAGGAACTTATTAAAAGTCCTGTAGTAACCACCCCAGCTAAAACCCAAATTAAAATTTTACCCCTTTTCATAAATACTCCTTTCAAAATCTTCTTATAAAATTACTATTTGCTTTTATTTTACACAGGAGTTTTTTCTAAAAAATTAAATCTTATTACCAAAATATTTCCAAAATTAAATATATAAATTATTTAAAAATAATACTAACCTTTACCTTACCGTTAGAATAATTAAATGAAATATCTCCTCCATATTTTTTTACTAGCTCTGAGCATATATAAAGACCTAACCCATTTCCCCCTAACTCTCTAGATTTTTTAGTATTCTCTCTATAAAATGGCTCAAATATTTTTTCTACTCCCTCACTACTAATCTCATCACTTAAATTCTCTATCTCTATATGCTTTTCTTCCTTATCTTTAAATAGACTAATCTCTATTTCACTACCTTTTATTGAATACTTTATGGCATTATCTAAAAGATTTATAATAATTCTCCTTATTTCATCTTCTCTACACATAAACTCAATATCTTCTAAATTATTAGAAATGCATATCCCTTGTTTATCTCCCTTAACTTTAAAATCTTCACATAAATCCTCTATTAATGTTTTTAGGTTTACATTTTCTATTTCTCCACCTTCTATGTCGCTTTTGTTTTTAGAAATTTCAATCAAACTTACTATAAGTTCATGCATTCTTTTGCTTTCCTTGTTTATTCTCTCTAAAGCAAATTTTCTAAAATCATTATCATGAAAATCTTCTTCACTCATAATTTGAGCATATCCTGAAATATTAGTTAATGGAGTTTTTAACTCATGAGTAATATTATTAAAAAACTCTGTTCTAGTTTTTTCTAATGTTAAAACCTTTTCCTTTTCTTCATTTATTTTTTCAATCTGTTCCTCAATTTTATTTGCCATTTTATTTACTCCACAGGCTAAATCTCCTATTTCATCCTTTGAATTAACTTTTAAGTTTATTTTAAAGTCACCATCACCAATTCTTTTAAAAGAATTTTTTATATAATTTAAAGGATTTATTATTCTCTCAAAAAGAAAGTATGTGAAAATTAATATAAGTAAAAATGTTATTGAAACAATGAATTTTATATTGCTCATTAAATCTCTTAACTCTAAATATTCCTTTGAATAATCCTTGCTTAAAAGTATATTTCCTAAAAAACTCTCATCAACATAAACTGGAAAAGCTAAGTATGCTTTAACAGCATTTTCATCTCTATAAATGTTTAATGCAGCCTTATTCTTATTTGCTTCTTTTAAAACATCATAGCCCCCATCCTTTTCGTAATCAAAGGAAAAATCATCTAAATAATAACTATATTCCTTTTCTAAATCTTCATTAAAAACATCAATTTGACACTTTCCCTGTTCACTAATATCATTTGATATTTTAGGAATATATCTATTAAAATTCCCCTTGTTTCCTTCCAAATTGTTTACTTGAAAATATAACCTTAAAATACTGTAGCTACTTTTATATAAAGAATCCATTTCATTTTTAATTTTATTTTCATGATAATTAATAAAAGCTTTACCTAAAAAACAATTTAAAATTATAAAGGCAATTAGAAATATTATTAAAAATCCTCCTGAAAATTTATGTTTAACTTTCATATTTTTCACCTTTAAACATATATCCTAATCCAAAAATAGTTTCTATTATTTCCTCATTATTAAGCTTTTGTCTTAATCTTCTTACATGAACATCAACAGTTCTAAAATCTCCAAAATACTCATCTCCCCATACCCCATCTAATATCTGATCTCTAGATAAGGCTATATTAGGATTATCTAAAAAATATAGTAATAGTTCTATTTCTTTTGGCTTCAATCTTATCTCTTCTTCATTTAAATAAACCTTTCTTGACTGCCTTTTTATTTTAATAGAGCCAATTATGAATTCATCTTTAACTGTACTTTTATTGCTTTCCTTTAAAAATTTATCTTTTCTTCTTAATGCAACCTTTACTCTTGCTACACATTCTCTTATATCAAAAGGTTTAGTTATATAATCATCTGCTCCTAACTCTAGTCCTAGAACCTTGTCCACAATATCATCTCTAGCTGTAAGCATTATAATATTTGCATTTAATTTATTTAACTCTCTACAAACATCAAATCCACTAATATCAGGTAACATCAAATCTAAAATCACTAAACTAGGATTAAACTCTTTAAATATATCTATACCCTGTCTTCCTTTATCAACACATCTAACTTTAAATCCCTCTTTCATAAATGAGTATCTTAAAATATTTTGTATATCTGGTTCATCCTCAATTATTAAAATCTTTTCTTCCATCTCTTTCTCCTCTACCCACATAGTTAAATTAATTTTACTATATTTTTCAAATTTAATTGTTATCAACTCTTTACCAAAATAAAAAAAAGGCATGTATCAAATAAATTTTAAAAAACTTAAAAAGCATTCTCTTCATATTATTTGTAAGTTTTTTATTAGCTTTTGATACAAGCCTCTTTTATTAAATTTAATTTTAATCCTTTTATTGATATATTACTCCATCAATATTAGATAATATATCATCAATTTGATAATCATTTATATTTATATCTATATTTCTACATCTTAATTTTGCTATTAATTCATTCTTTTCATCTTCAAATATTGATGATTGCTGAATACTACATATAAGGTCTTCTAGCTTATATAAAATGCATAAACCTTCATATGCTCCTAAAGCTGTACATATATTCTCTGTTGATTTCCACTCTGTCATATCATATTCTGAATAATCTACTTTATCACAATAAGAAGTGATTTTTTCTTGATAATATCTGTTTATGTATGCCTGTGCCATATCACTTTCTTCAAAGCCTACTACACTTCCGTCAGGCATAACTAAAATATAGTTATTTTCTGGTGCTTCGTATGGATTCATACTAATCGCCTCCTACTCTTTTTTATTTTATTTTAGTTTTCCCTCACCTAAAAGCCTTATACTTATATAGTTTTGGAATATACTTTTCCATTTTCAGCATATATTATAAGTTTAAAATTTATTTTCACAACTTTATTTAAATATATAATTATCACTTTCTATGTTTATAATTTCTGCATCTGTATTTTCTTCTACAAAATCTATTAAATTTTCTAATGTTGAATCAACTTGCTTTTGATCTCCGCAAACTGCTGAAATTCCTATAACTATAATTTGATGAATATCTTGTTCATGAACCTCTCCTACAGAAACATTAAATTTATTTTTTAATCTTTGAACTATGCTCTTAACCACCATTCTTTTTTCTTTTAAAGAATGTACCCAAGATGCTCTTAAAGTTATTTTTAAATTTAAAACTCTCATAAAATCACCTATTAAATTCTCATAAGAATATTGTTTATTTCTTCACTTACAGTAAGCCTTTCATTTTCAATCCACTCTAAGTCAAAATTTAAATTAAATCTCTTGCTAAAAGAATAATACATATTTACCATTTGATAATAAGTTTCTAAGTCATATAAAGTTCCTGAATAACATTGAGGTTTAAATAGTTCTTCTTGATCATTTATAAATAGCTGATCAACAAAATTTAAAAATTGATTCATTAAGTCATCTTTAGATATATCAAAAGGAATTTTTAAAAGCTCCCATTGAATTTCTTCAAGAAGTTTATATGATTTTAATCTTTCTAATATTATTAAATATTCACTTATATCCATTTTTCTATAGTATGGAACTTCACATTTCTTTGTACTCCATAAAGCTAATTTTTCATTTAAAGGAAGATTATCAATTTCTAATATTGCATCTGAAGGTCCTAAAACTGCTCTTTTTATACTAATATCCTCTTCCTCTAATCTCTCTTCAATAAATTCTTTATTATCTCTATAAGTAGCTACATATCCAGTATCATATATGCCTTTTCTTCCTGCTCTTCCTGCAATTTGTTTAACCTCCTGCGAAGTTAACTCTCTCATTTGTTCTCCATCAAATTTACTTATTGATAAGAAAATAATTCTCTTTATAGGAAGATTGACTCCCATTCCAATGGCATCAGTTGTTATTAAAATTTTATTTTTTCCAGTTATAAATTCTTCATACTGCTTCTTTCTAACCTCTGGTGGTAAATCTCCATAGATTATGGAGCATTTAATTCCCATCTGTGAATATTGCTCAGCCATTTGAAGAACTTTTTTCTTTGAAAATAAAACTAAGGCATCTCCCTCTTGAACATTTTTAGGATGAAAACTTTCATCTTCTACAATAAGTGGAATATCCCTATGATATTCTATAATCTCATAGTCATCTCCACAATCTTCTATAATTTCTTTTAATATATTCTTAGCATTAAAGGCTCCACATATATGTATTTCAGTACAATATAAACCAAGTAAAGCTCTAGTCCAAGCATACCCTCTTTGTGAATCATCTATCATTTGAATTTCATCTATAACTGCCACATCATATCTTTCATGTATATTAGCTTTTTCTATGGTGCATGATACATGTGTTGCATCTTCAAATAATATTTCTTCTTCTCCAGTAAGAAGATTACATTTAACACCCTCATTATTCAATCTTTCAAAGTTCTCTAAAGCTAAAATTCTAAGAGGAGATAAATATACACCTTTTCTAACCTCTTTAAGTCTCTGCATAGCAGTATAGGTTTTTCCAGTATTCGTTTCTCCTAAGTGAAGATAGAATTTTCTTTTAAGCCTTCTTGTATGAAGATATTCATCCTTTGGATTTGCTGGAAACTTCTCATCAAATTCCTTAGATATTAACTCTGGAATATGATGTTTTACAAGAAGAGTCATAATTCCTGAATTAAGAAATACATTGTAATTGTTTCTTAAAACTTCATAAAAATCAAAATTAGTATCATTTTTCTTATTATAATTTTCTAGAATTCTCTTTCCTACCTCTTCTAATAATTCTTCATATCTATCATAAAGAGATTCATATCCTTTTAACCCTTGATCTTTCATCTCTTTTAATTGCAATATTTTTTTTCTTAAGGTTGATTCATGTTCAAAAAGTGCTCCTGCTTTTGAATGTCTTACTATGTTTTCTATTTGATTTATTTGACCTGATAATTTTTTATACTCCCTTTGAGCCGCATTTTTTTTCATTAAAATTCCTCCGAGTTAAAATTCTATAATAATTTAACCTATATATTTTCATTGTAATCTTTTTCTATAAATATCTCAAACAGTTAAAATTTTTCTCTCCCTTTTCTTATTTTCTTCAAAATATATTTTAATATTAGTCCCTTTATAAAAGTAAATATTTATTTTATTGAAAGCTTATCTTAAATAAAACTCCTCACTAATTTTAATATGCTATAATCTTCTTATACATAATTAAAACTTAATATAAGGAGATACATATATATGTTTATAATTACTTATAAAATGCCAAAGGAACTTGTTGATGAACAAATAGAATTACTTCAAATCAATGATATATTTAATGTTTATTATGAGTCTCCACTAGACATAACAACAGATATGTTTGGATATGGCTATAAAGAAAAGGAAAATGTTATTGTTGATTTAAAAGTAGCCTTTGATGGTAATTTAGAAGACTTTGAAAACTTTAAATCTCAAGTTTCTTCATTACTTAAAGAAACACCTTCTTCAATAGATGAAGTTAAAAATGAATTTGAAGAATTTTATATTGATCCAATTCATTTAAATGATCAATGGGTTTTATGTGCCCCAACTGATAACTTTGAAAATAAAAAAGAAATTTTCTTTACTCCTCAAGGTGCCTTTGGAACTGGATTACATGAAACTACTCAAGACATATTAAAATTCATAGTTGAAGAAGATTTTGAAGGAAAATCTCTTCTTGATTTAGGAACAGGTTCTGGAATACTTTCTATAGCTGCTGGAGTAAAAGGTGCTTCAAAAATAGTAGCAGTAGATATACGAGATGTGGAAGATGAAGTTCTTTTAAATGCTTCTTTAAATGAACTAGAAAATATAGAAGTAGTAGTTGGAAATGTTCTTCATGAAGAATATAAATTAAATGAAAAATTTGATTGGATATTTATAAATATTGGAGGAGAAGAAACTGCAATGTTTATGGATTTTATTGAAGAACACATAGAAAAGACAGGAAAGCTTCTAGTTTCAGGCTTAGTTGAGTGGAGCTTTGATTGGGTTAAAGAAAAAGTTGAGAATAAAGGCTTTAAATTAAATAAAAAATTCCAAACAAATGAATGGTGTACTGCAATATTCTCAAAATAAAATAACTAGCTTTAAAGATATTAGATAATCTTTTCTTTTACAGAAAATTATCTACTATCTTACTTTATATTGGGCGTGTATCCAAATAACTTTTAATAAAGCTTACAAACAATATGAAGAGAATATCTAGATGAGTTTTAGAATTTAAATTATTATGGAGAAGATATTACGTTAAAAAACTGAGACTGTTTAGTATCTTAGGAATACAATCTCACAAAGTTCGATTGCATAAGTTCAAGATTCCAAATTAAAAATTTGGGCTTTCACTTAAGTTTCGAAGTTTTAGTAATGTCTTCGGAGTAATAATTATAAATTCTTAACGAAATCTAGTAATTCTCGGAATATGTTTGTAAGCTTTATTATTATATTTTGATAAGTCTCTTTACTAAAAATATGTACTAAGAAAACTACAAACTATTTGATATTAATCTATTTATAACTTTATTAGTTATCATATATTTACTTAAAAGTCCTGTAAATACTCCTGTTATTACTCCACTTAAAATCAACACTGGTAAATAATATAATACACTTGTTGTTTGAAAAAGAATCATTGCTATAATAATTTGTCCTATGTTATGAGCTATTGCTCCACCTACACTAACAAACCATATTACCTCTTTCCCAACTATTTTCATTAAAAGAATCATGACTAATAAGCACATTAAGCCACCAGATAAACTATATAATAAACTTACTACTTGTCCAGAAAACATACTTCCTAAAAGTATTCTTATAATAAGAACTGTTGAAGCTTCTCTAATTCCATATAAATATAATACTATCAAGGTTATTATATTAGCCAAGCCAAGCTTAACTCCAGGTATTGGTACCAAAGGAGGAATGTGAAGCTCTATCATAAATATAGTTAAAGCAATGGTGGTTAATATTGATAATCTAACTATTTTATTAATATTATTCATAAATATCCACCTTTCCTTTAATAAGTTTTTGTATCCACTTCATTTTCTTCTCCTCCTTCAATTTTTATTATTAAATTATTTGGAAGACAAGCTATTGGTAAAAGAGAATCATGTATTTCTCCAGTTTCCATACAAACTTTATCATGACAAGTAGCCTCAATTACCTTTACTCCTGTTTTACTAACTTGAAGAATATTATAATGCTCTTCATCCCCTATTTTAATTTCATAACTCTTCTCTACTTCACTTAAATCAATAGATTTTATAAGTTGTCCATCTTTATATATCTTAGCTACTGGATTTTTAACTTTTTTATTATGTATAAAAAAACATAACAAAGTAGATAACAATAAAATCGTAAAAATTATTACCACTTGAACTTTTTTATTCATTTACATCCCCCTAAATCCTTTGTTATCCAAGTTGCTTGTTTCTATGAAGTCCATATTATCTTTTATAAATAATGCCTCTACCCCATCTAATCCTTCAATAAGTTTCTTAGCTTTTTCTGCCCCTAAAATATAAGTAGCTGTTGATAAGGCATCTGCATCTATTCCATTTTTAGTGATTATTGTTGAACTTATAAGTCCCTTTTCAGCTGGATAAGCAGTGCTAGGATCTAATATATGATGATATCTAACTCCATCTTTTATAAAATATCTTTCATAATTTCCTGATGTTACCACAACTTCATCATTAATTTTTACAGAAGCTGAAATCTCATTCTCTTCCTTAGGATTTCTTATTCCTATGCTCCAATTTTCATTATTTATCTTATTTCCTAAGGCAACAACATTTCCCCCTAAATTAAGTAATGCTGAATTTATTCCTTCTTCCCTTAAAACTTTTCTCATTTCATCTCCAGCATATCCTTTTCCAATGGCTCCTAAATCTAATTTTATATTTTCATTTAAAAATCTTATTTCCTTAGTATGAGGATTTAATTCTATATTCTTATAATTTTTTAAATCTTTATACTTATCAATTAAAGTTTTTTCAGGTATATTAGCATGTTCTGTTCCTATTCCCCAAGAATCAATTACATGTCCTATAGTTGGATCTAAAGCTCCATCAGTTAAATTAGCATAATATATAGATTTTTCTATGACATAATATAAATCATCTGATAACTTAACACTTTTATGAAAAGCTTCAGAATTTACCTTGCTAAGCTCACTATTCTCTATATTTACTGACATCATATTCTCAATGTCCTTTGCTCTATTAAAAGCTTTTTCTAAGGCTTCCTTAGCATTATCTCCATATGCTACTCCACTAACTACAGTACCTAAAATCTTTTCTGTTTTTTCATAGGAATTAACTTCTTTATTATTGCTTTCCACTTTTTTTGAATTATCACAAGATATTAATCCCATAGAAAGTATAGAAACTAATAAAATAACAATTGCTCTCTTTTTCAACATATATTTTGACTCCAATAAATATCTCTTAAAATTTAAATACACATTTAGATTAAAAGATGACTTTGATTAAGCAAAATCATCTTTTAAATCTAATTAAGTAAACTTATCTTTAAATAAGTTTATTTTTCTTCATAATCATAACTATTTTTTATTAAACTTCCAAAAATATTTCTATTTAACTAAGCTTATCTTTCCATCTTTTATTATAAATGTACATTCTTTATATCCTTTTGATTTAATCTTTATGATATTTTCATCTTTATTGAAATTGCCAATTCCTATGGCTATAGTACTATCGCTCTCTAATATATTGTAACGCCCTGCACTATCTCCCCAGATTAAAGGTTTTTTCTCATATTCAACATCATTTATATAAACACTCTCTACATTTTTAAGCCATTCATCCTCTCCTAAAAACTTAAGATCGTATTTATCACCAAAAAAGCTTTTAGTTATTGTTGGAATATTACCAGAGAAATCTTTCTCAGCAGACTGTTTATTTTCTTCAACTTCTTTATTTTCTTTTTCTACGTCTTGCTTCTCTGCTTCTTTCTTAGAATCCTCTTCTTTAACTTCCACTTTTTCTTCTACTTCCTTAGCTTCTTCTTTATTTCCGTCCTTATTTTCTACTTTTCCATTCTCTTTTTCTTTAGCATCCTCTTTATTTTCATCTTTGTTTATTGAGGATTCTTTGTTTTCTCCCTTTTGAGCTTCTTCTTTTTCTTTTATTTCTTCTTTACTCTCTCCCTTTTTACTTTCCTCATTTTTAACTGCTTCTTTATTTGTATCTTCACTTTCAACTTTCTTTTCATCCTGAACTAAAGTTATTTTTCCACCTTTAATAATAAATGCATATTCCTTATATCCCTTTGATTTAATCTTAATAAGATTCTCACCTTCATTATTGAAGCTTTCATATCCTATGGCTAAAGTTTTATCAGCTTCATATATAGCATAACGCTCTTTTGATTCCCACCATGAAAGCCCTGATTTATATAGAACTTCGTTTACTGAAATATCTGTTATATTCTTTAACCATTCTTCTGAATTTAAGAATTTAATATTATATTTCTTTATAAGTATTGATTCTTTGCTTATGCTTATATTGTTAGTAAAATCTATCTCTTTTTCTACTTCTGATTTTTCTTCAATATTAGCACTTTCTTTTTCTTCTTTATCTAATACTATTTGTCCATCCTTAGATATTATAAAAGTAAAATCATTATAACCCTTAGCTTTAACTTTTATTATGTTATCTTCATTTTGTTTAAAGCCTTCATATCCTATTCCTATATTATTATCACTTTTATATACAGCATAACGGTCTTTTGAATCTCCCCATACAAGACCTGATTTATATTCAACTCCATTTACAGAAACCCCTGTTATATTATTTATCCATTCTCCTGAATTTAAGAATTTAATATCATATTTCTTCATAAATGTTGATTTGCTATCAATTTTTACATCTATTTTAGGTAATTCTTTTTTCTCTTCTATAATCTCAGTTTTTTCATTACTTTTTTCATCACCTTTTGTAATGTTAAATTCAAATTCCTTTTTACCATAATATTTTGAGTCTATTTCTAACTTATAATTTTTATCTTCTTTAAATAAGCCTGATTTAAGTGTTAATTTATTCTCTGAAATTTCATAGTATGTATTTCCAGAACTTCCCCCTTGTTCTTTAGTTAGTAGAAGTTTTCCATCTAACTTTATACTATTGATATTCTTAATAAAGTCTTCACTTAAACCTGTAACTATTACATCTTCCCCTGTTTTATATTCTTTTTCTAATTTTAGGCTTATATCATCTAAGATTTTTTCAAGTTTTGTCTCAATAACCTTATCCTTATAACCAGTAGCTGAAATTGAAATTTTTATTTTATCTCCTTTTACAACTTTACTATTTATTATTAATTGATTGTCCTTTATAGAGTATAAACTCTTATCTAATTCTTTTATGCCCCCATTTATTGTTATGGATTTTATATTTTTTAAATAACTTTCATCACTACTTTCAAGAATTAAATCCTTATCCATAACTGCACTCTTAATCTCTAAACTTGGAGTTTCTAAACCAAGCACAGTTCTAAAGTTTTGAGCATCACCTAAAAGATTATCCTCTAAAACTTCTTTTACGTTATATGGTCTATTTTTATATTCCTTACTATTTTCATTCTTTAGGTATTCATCATAAGTTAGATAATCACCTTTTAAAGCTGCATCCTTCACGGCATTTAGATAATCTCTAAAATCATTTATGTGAGTTCCATCTTCATTCATTACCGCATCCCAAGAAATAGTATTTAACTCAAATCTTTTAGCTATTCCCTCTGATTCCTCTGTTCCAAGACCTAATTCATTTAATATTAAAGCATTTGCAAGTAAATCATGGTTATAAATTAAATTTGTTTGCATTATAATACTTGCACCTGATGTTTCCTCAGAGCCAGAATTATCTGCTCCCTTACTTGAGCCAACACTTGCACTACTTAGGGTATCTACAGATGAAGGCTTAATTTCTTTATTTGTTATCTTTGAAGTTACAGGTTTTATTTTAATATTATCCTTAGAATTATTTTTCTCTGATGCAATAACTTCATTTTTAATTACTTCAAAATCCTTCTCTGCTTTTTTAAATCCATCAGCATATATTTCTAAAGTGTACTTTCCTGGCTCTAAAAGATTTCCTTCTTCAGTATCTACATTTTCAGCATAAACTGTAATATACTCTGAAATAACATGATAATCCTTAAACTTAACTAGCTCTTTTCTAACATTGTTATGTGTTAAAAATACTCTATTAACTGGATTTAAAATAGCATAGTTAAAGTTATCAAGCTTAAATCTTACATCCTCTCCAGTTCTAGGATTCATCGGATAAGATACTAAAACCTTAATAGGCTCAGCTTGTACTATGTTAACAGAAATTGAAGCCCAATCTTTTCCTTCTGAATATATTTTTATAGTATGTAATTTATTATTATCTAAAGCCTTTTGATTTCCCTTAATAATAATTTTATTTCCGCTCTTTTCAAATTCTAAGTTTCGCTCTAAACTTGGATTCTTTGTTGCATCCTCAAGGGTTACTTTATTTATTTTTTCAAACCAATCTTTTTGTTCATCAGTTTTTAATTCACATTGAATATTTATTGGTGAATTTAATTCAACTTCATCCACCTTAAACATAGGAATGTAACTAGCCTTTTCTTCCTCATTATTTAAATTAAATGTAGTTTTTGCAGTGCTAATTCTAAGATTTCCATGCTTATCATAATTTCTTTGATGATAATCCCAAACAGGCATATTAGTAAAAGTTAATATTTTACTTGGTGCCGCACTAGCTGTTTTTGAAATTGAACACGTTGATATTGCTATAATAGCTGTTAATATACTTAGTTTTTTCTTATTCATTACCTTCACCCCTTACTTTACAAACTTATAAGTTCCTTCTTCTCCAGTTTTCTTACTTTTAACTTTTATTGTATTGTAGCCTAATTTATCTATTTCCCATTTAACAATTTTTCCACTGTCATCAACATTACTTGGATTTATAAGTTTGTAATTTCCATTATCTAAAACATATAAATCATAATCATTTATAGTTCCTTGATTAAAAGTAACTACTATATATTTAACCCAACCTAAATCAACTAATTTTGTATATTTTTCATTTATAGCTTTTTCTATAAAAGAACCTGATTTTGTACTATTGTTACTAATTAAATCCTTTATACTATTATGTTTTTCTTCTTTAGAGGCACTACTTATTGCATCCTTACCACTATTATTTTCTACTTTACTTACCACTTGATTATTTATGTTATTTTCTTTTGAATTTGTTCCATGATTATTTTCTGAAGCACTACTTACTGTATCTTTTTTCACATTATTTTCATCTGAATTTTTAGAAATAAGCTGATCTTTATTTATAGCTCCATCTGTTTTGCTAGAATTATTAGACTTTACAGAAGCACTGCTTATTACATCTTTACTTGAATTATTTTTATTTACTTTGCTAGAACTAGGTTGACTTTGACTTATAGCTTCAAATCCATTTTTAGAAGTATTTGTTTTTATTGAAGCACTACTTATTGCATTTGATTTATTTTTATTTGAAGTTGTACCTTTAGAATTTATTTGACTTGAAATTTTTGATTTACTATTATCCTTACTTGATGCACTACTTAAGGCATCTTTTTTATTACTATCTTCATTATTTTTAATATCACCGTTTACATCTTCATCATTTTTAGATGCACTGCTAGTTGTATCATCATTAGAATTTTCTTCTTTTGTCATATCTTTATCTTTTTCATTAGCTTCTTCACTATTCTCAGAGGCACTAGAAACAACAGCTTCCTCCATAACACTATTATTTTTCACATTCATTTTTGATTTAGCAGCAAAACCTACGGCAATTAAAACCAAAAATGAGGCTAATCCTATAATTATTTTATTTTTATTTGACATGTTTATCCCCCTTAAAATTTTTATAAAATTAATTTGTTCCCCCCTAATTTAATTTTACCTAATTGATAATGATTTTCATTAATATTATATTACACTTTGAAAATATGTCAAGTTTTTTAACTTATTAGAAATTATATGTTAATAAACAAAAAATAAGCGTAAATTAGCACTATTACTAATCTACGCTTATTCGTAATTTCTATATTAAGGGTCTTATCATAACCAAAATTTTATTTTCTATATCTCCTGATTCTACCCTTTCTTCTAACTTGAAGAATCCAACTGACCTATAAAAATTTATTAATTTATCATGTTTACCATCTGCTAATATCTTAACTCTTAAAAGCTTATAACCTTTTTCCTTGTAAAAGGTTGCTACATTATTTATAAGCTCCTCCTCAAATCCCTTCTCTTTATATTCATCTAACATTTTTATGAAATAAATATCTGCTGATTCCTCAGTTAAAGATTTCATTGAAAGAAATCCTATTTCTTTCCCTTTTTCTATATATGCATAAAATGGAATTTGCTCTATTTTCTTTATAATTCTCTCAATAATATTTTTATTATAAACTTCATTCTCAAAATCACTTATTAAGTTATATGCTAAATCCTTCTTTAACTCTATATTATCAATACTCTTTATCATAGCCTCTCCTCCCATGTTTATAGCTATATTACTTTTCTTATATATTACACCAAAATTTATCTTTTAAAAACGATTTTTTACATTAATTCCGAATAAATGTTAATTTTATTTTAAAAACTTATTAATTTTCTATTTATGTTAATTTTTTACTTATCCAATTATTACTTTAATTATTATTCCATATATTTTTTTCTTAATGTATTTTTTATTGTTTTGATTTTTTTATCTATAAAGAGTTATTATTAAATTGAAAATTTAAACAAATTTATAAAATTGGGGGAATTTATATGGAAGCTGGTTTAGTTAATCTAATTACAAGCAAAGATGAAAACTGGGACAAAAGATGGAAGTATAACTGTGCAATGTTTATATTATGTTATATTTTCATGGGGGCTGTCACAGGAATAACTAATGACTCTTATTTATCTTATTTAAACATCACTGTTCCTAATGTAGTTAAAGCACTTCCTACCTATGCATCAATTGGAACATTCATAATAGCAATGCTTTTACTATTAACTCATAAAGTAGGATTCAAGAAATTAATATTACTTGCACCTATTCTTTCAGTTCTTGGTTTATTGGTTTGTATATATAGCAAAAATGGTTTAATCATAACCTTTGCATATATAGTTGTCAATGTTGGTTTAGGAATGTTTGACTGTATTTATCCTGTAATGTTTACATCATATACTCCTAGAAAAGAAAGAACTAAAATGTTCTCTAGAGTTATGTACTGTAACCTTATTAGCCAATCAATTTTAACATTTTTCAATGGTAAAATTGTTGTTTGGAAATTTGCTAAATCTTTAGGTGTCTCTTATGATAATGCTTCTGTTTTATCAGAAAATCAAGATGCCTTAAGTTCTGTTCAATTAATGGCATATTCAGATTCATATAAATTTGTACTTTGGATTGCAATAGCCTTAACAGTAATAGCTTCAGTCTTTCTATTATTCTTAAAAGAAAAAAGTGAAGATTATAGAGAAACTCCTGAAGAAATTCAAGCTAGAAAAGGAGAAAAAGCCTTTGACTTCAAATTATTCGCTAATAAATATGTTATCTTATGGATTCTTATATTTGGAATAGTAAGATTTGGTGCTTTATTGGTAACACCATTCTTCCCAATTTATTTAAATAATTTCTTACATATAAGCAGAGGTACTGTATCATCTATCATAACATTCCAAACAGTATCTATGGTAATCGGTTACTTCTGTACCCCTTACCTAGAAAAGAAATTTGGTTCAATAGTAACCATAGCCGCAACTACTATACTTTGTGTACCACTTATGTTATTAATGGCTAACGGTGCTATGTTTGGAAGTAATGTTGCTATGATAGTAGGTATAATACTATTTTTAAGATCTGGTATAGCAAATGTTTCTGCTCCAATACAAAGTTCTTTACCATTAACCTTTGTTCCTAAAAATTTAGTTTCAGCTTATAATTCACTTATATTAGTTGTTAATTCACTTATAGGAATTGTAGCTGGTATCTATACAAGATATTCTTTATTAAAGACAGAATCTGGTTATGGAAAAGCTTACTATATAGCAGGTGCTCTTTATCTAATATCTAGCATATTACTTCTTATAGTATTTACTAAAAAATATAATAGAGCTAATAATGATTCTGAGGTAATTGAAGCTGATGCCGAAACAGCTGTATCCTCTGTAGATGATAGTATAGAAGAAACTTTAAAATAATTATAAATTAAATACTCTGATTAAACATATGATTTATGAATAAGTTTAATCAGAGTATTTTTTATTTTTCCTATCTAATCTAATATAATAAATTTTCAAAATATATTTTATATAATAAAGTAAATTAATTAGTAAGATTAAACATATTAAATATATCAACTATTCCATATCCCCACTCTGGATTTGGATAAGTATCCCCTTTTCTCTTTCTTGTACCTCTTGCAATAAAAGCTTTTAAAGTTTGAGAGAACATATATGGATAATTTCCTTCAACAATTCCCCATTGAAAAAGTAAAACACAAATCCCAGCTACTATAGCCGCTGCAACACTTGTACCATTTGCTAAAGTTGTTTTATTATCTGGTGCAACAGTAAGTGCATCTACTCCTCCTGCAGCCACATCTATTATATCAATATAATTATCCTGAAATCCTCTCCCTGAATAATTTAACTGTGTATTATTTAATTGATTATATGCAGCTACTGTTATTACAGAAGAACTAGTACCTGGGACAGTTACTGTTCCATATGGGTCAGAAGGTATCATCTTAGTTGCAGTTTTACTTACTCCCCTTGGAGGTAACCAAATATCATATCTTCCCTCTATTTCCTTTAACCCCCTAAATTTAAAACTCCATGTTCCAGCTTGAACATTGTCTAGTATAACTAATATGAGAGAATCTTCATATATTTCTTCAGGTACATAATAACTTACTAACACTGTAGTACGCTCAATTGTAAAATCATACCTATCCCCTTTTCCAAAAAAAGGTTGAATTATTCCTGTTGTTCCTCCAGTAGGTGAAACTATTTCTATGGAAGCAATACTAGGTATTTGTACCCAAACTTCAATAATAATCTTTTTTTGATTTTCATCTATATTAAATTCATGGGTAGTTACTTGACCATCAGGTTTTATAGTTCCTGATCCGTGTAATAATGCAGTTCCTTCATTTCCAGCACCGGTAACTAAAGCAATTCCTCTATTTATCAATATAGAATCTAAAAATTCTTCTAACATACTTGTTCCTTTATGACTTCCTCTATTAGTTCCCAAAGGTAAATATATAATCATACTTTGAGATCCCTTTAAAAAATATGAATATAAATATTGTATTCCTGTAAATATCTCAGTTATATTATAAATAGGTATGTTTATTTCATACTCTTTTTTATAATAAAGTGACTGTGCAAGCTTTACAACTAAGAACTTACAATCTGGTGCAACCCCCTTTAACCTAGGATTTTTTCCTGATGATCCAATTATTCCTGCCATTGATGTTCCATGACCCACTTCATCTTTTGATGGAACTATTGTATATGGATCTCCTCCTTCTCTACTAAGTCTTATTGCTCTATTTATATCTTCTTCTGAATAAAAAGTTCCATAAGGTAAATTATCATTACTTGAACTCTCACTTGAAATTGTTTGATCCCAAATTCCTAAAATTCTTGTATTACCATCTGAATCCATAAACTCTTCGTTTAAATAATCTATTCCAGTATCTAAAATTCCAACAATAACCCCTCTACCTGTTAGATTAAAGTATGATTGTATTTGAACATATTCAACATTTGCTGCCTCTAAAGGGCTTATTTCCTGAAGTACATATCCTTCTGGATTTTTTATATAAGTAATGCTATCTATTTCTACATCTCTTCCATTTTCTTTTTTATATTTAATCATAGATATATCATTTTCATATTCCTGTAAGTTTTTATCAATAGTTATTATGGCATATCTATTATTAATTAAGGTTGCATATATTCCATTTTCACCACTAAACTCTCCTATAATATCACCTTGATACTGAACTAAATAATTTAAATAATTTTCATTATTAAATACATTCTCTGGAGCTGAAGACTTAAATTCCATTTTATTCCCCTCCATAATAAAAATCAGAAGGCACGCTAACTAACATCCTTCCACAATAATACTCAGTATAATCTTCATTAACCTTAGCACTTCTATAAGGTGCTAAAGGAACCGCTATTATATTTTTAAATATTTCATATAAATCTAAATATCCATATCCAGTATATTCATTAGGATATGTTTGTCCCGGAATTCTAGTAGCACCATATATTAAATAGCTTCTTAACTTGCTAGAATTCATTGTTCTATCATTTCCATTTATAATTCCCCATTGAAACAATAAGGCACATACCCCTACAATTATTGCCGTTGCTGGAGAACTCCCTGACATTCTTCCAACTCTATCGCCAGGAAACATGGTCAAAATATCCTTACCTGCAGTGGTTATATCTGGATTTATCCATCCATTAATATTAAAACCTTTTCCAGACTCTGCTAATAAAGATTGAGTTTGACTATTATAATAGGCTACACTTATTATATATCTAGCAGTAGATGGAACCATAAGGGTATTTAATGGATTAGGGCTAAGAAATTTTGTATTTTCAGGCAATAAAGAGCTTGGAGCTAACCATACATCATATCTTCCATTGGTTATATAATCTCCTCTTAATTCAAAAGTCCATATTCCAGGCTTAATATCTTTAAAATCTATATAAATAAGTTCATTTCCTGTAAAGGTATCAGGAACATAATAGTTAATATTAACACTGGTATCCGTTAATATAAATTTGAATGATCTCTCTAGAGAAATTTTAGCATCTATGAATGAAGATTCTTCTCCACTAGGAGATTTTATATTTAAGGATACTATATTAGGTCTTTGAATCCAGAAAGCTAAGTTAAAATTTTTTATTTCTCTCGGTATTGATAATTCAACTTTTTCAACACTATTTTCAAGTTCTATAACTCCAGATGCATGTCCTTGTGCACTTCCCTCATTTCCAACTCCAGCAACTACAGCAACTCCTCTTATTGAGCCAATTGTAGTTAAATATCTAGAAAAAAGTCCTCTTCCATCATGACTTGCTTCAGTGCATCCTATTGCTAAACAAATTACTAGTGGTCTCTTAAGATTAAAGGCATAATTTTTAAGATACTCTATTCCAGCTATAATTTCAGCTTCATTATAAACTGGAACATCCTCTATTCCATTTTCTCTAAATGCTTTTTCATAGCTAAGTGAAGTTAATAATTTTACAATGGCAAAATCACAATTAGGTGCAATACCTTTAATATTCCTATTATATCCACGGGCTCCTATTATGCTAGCTAGTTTAGTTCCATGTCCTATTTCATCTCTACTATCAACAATATCATATGGATCTCCTCCATCTGCCTTACTTTTAATAGCATTATTTATGTCTTCATTATTAAATATGGATCCTACATAAACTGAATCATTAGGTTTTTTAGTACTCTTTTGGTCCCAAATAGTAAGTATTCTAGAGGTATCATCTTCTCTCATAAATTCCTTATTAAGATAATCTATTCCCGTATCAACTATTCCAACTATGACTCCGCTTCCATCAAGTCCTAAATAAGGATTATTTACAATTGTGGATATATTATCAGTTTCTTGTGGAGATACCTCCTGTAAAACATAAGGCACTCTTGTCTGTATATAAAGAATTGATGGAACATCTTTTCTTAGTTGTTTTAAATACTGTGGTGGTGTTGAAACAACACCTAAGGTATCAGTAATCGCGTCTCCACATGCATAAGGAATTTTTTCTAACTCTTCTTTTAAATTTCCTCTATATTCAACTAAATAATCTGGAGAATCTTCACTTAAAAAGTTTGGACATTGTACTGATTCTATGGCTCCTCACCTCTTAAAATTAACTCTTATTTTAATTTACTCTATAATTTAAATAATGTTACAAATAACTCTTTTCTCTCTGCCTAATCCTTTATAAAAAACCTATAAATTTTACATTAAACTTTAAATTCAAATTACTATCTAAAAAATATTTCTGCAAACAAAAAATTGCCACCAATCAACTTTTATATAGTTAAATTGGTAGCAATTTATTTATGAAATCATTCTATTTATACTTATAAAATAATTTATTTCTTATTTAATTTTACAACTGTCTCTACATGAGGAGTGTTAGGGAACATATCCATAAGTAAAGTTTTTTCTATTTCATATCCCTTAGCTTCTAAAACTTTTAAGTCAGTTACTAGAGTTTTTGGATTACATGAAACATATATTATTTGTGGAGCATTAAATTTTATAACGTAGTCTAATGCCTTTGGATGTACCCCACTTCTTGGTGGATCTAAAATTATTATGTCTGGTTTATCCTTAACTGTTTTTATAACCTCAGCTACATCTCCAGCTATAAAGTTACAATTATTTAATCCATTTAATTTTGCATTCTCATTAGCTGCCATAGCTGCCTCTTCTATAAGTTCAATTCCAATAACCTTAGAAGCTTTTCCCGCTGCTATTTGACCTATTGTTCCTGTTCCACAATAAAGATCAAATACTACCTTATTGTCAGCAGCTCCCATAAAATCTCTCACTATGCTATATAGCTTTTCAGCTCCTAGTGAGTTTGTTTGGAAGAATGAGAATGGAGATATTTTAAAGTTTAATCCTAAAAGATTTTCTGTTATAAAATCATCACCATATAGAATGTTTACTTTCTCTGGTATAACAGCCTCTGATAAAGCATCACTTTCTGTATGTATTATTGATTTTAATTTTCCTTTTAAGTTTAATCCTTTTATAAGCTCAGTAAACTCTGTTAAATCAAAATCTATTTGAGTTGTAGTAACTAAATTAACAAGAATTTCTTCTGTCTTAACACTTTTTCTTACTACTAGGTATCTTAAATACCCTGTTCTAGGCATTATTTTATAGAAAGGTAATCCTTTTTCTCTGAAATATTTAACTGTTGTATCTAGTATATTTCTAAAATCTTCATCAACTAATACACACTTATCAACATTTACTATTCCAAAAGATTTTCCCTTCATATGCATTCCAAGGGTAAGTTCTCCACCTTTTTCTTCGTCTCCAAAAGTGTATTCCATCTTATTTCTATATTCCCATTGAATTGGACTAGTTTCTATACCTAAAAACTCTCCTGTTGGAACTTCAGCCTCTTTAAATAAATCTTTAACTTGTTCAACCTTAAGCTCTAATTGTTTCTCATAAGGAATTGTTTGAGAAGAACATCCTCCACATACTCCAAAGTGTGGACACTTTTGGTCTTCCTCATAACTAGCTTTTTCTCTTACTTCAGAAACTCTAATTTCTGCATACTCTTTTCTTTTTTTAGTTACTCTACCAAAGACTTTTTGTCCTGGGAAAGTATTTTTAGCATAAACTTTTAATCCATCTACAAAGCCGAATCCTTTAGCAGGGAACTCTATTCCCTCTACTAATAATTCTATTTCATTACCTTTTCTCATTAGTTGTCTCCCTTACTAATAAATTATTTATTTTCTAAAAACTTTTTCACCTAATGTTAATTTGAACTTTCTACCTTCCATTATAGCTCTGTAAAGTATGTTCATAATAACAAATATTACAAAATAAAAAGGAATTCTTCCTTCTAAAGATATCTTATAGCCAAAAGGTCTCATTAGCAAATCTACTATAAAGAAGGCTGCTAAAGATAATAATAATACTACTGTTTGATCTATAATTCCTTCTAATATTCTTTTAAAGAAAGAAGTCTCTTTCTCACCTTTTTCACCAATATCTTTTTTGTCTTTATCTTGTTTATTCATAAATTCCTCATCAATAGCCATAGTATTGGTATCTAATGATATACTCTCTAATACCGCTGCTTCTTTTTCATATGAGTCCATTTTCTCATTTGTTACTGATGTTTCATCACTTTTTAAAGCATTTTCTTGCTCTTTAGTGAATTTGTTATCGTCCATAATATCCTCCTAAAAGCATTAAATATTATTCTGAAATACATTAATTAAATATACTATATTTATTATCTTATGTAAATCAAATCTATTTAATTATAGTGTATTATTATGGCAAAACTATTACATTTTAATTATGAATATAAGAAAGAGAAGCTTATAAGACCAAACTTCCCTTTTAGAACTCTCTATTTAATTTAAAACTCTCTTATCTTCTACCCTTTTAGTTATTTCTTCATTATCTAAATACTCTAAAATTGCTACTAAATACTTTCTAGAAACACCTAAAAGCTCCTTAGTTTCTCCTAAAGTAATAGAACCATTTTTATTTAGCCATTCTATTATTTTTTCTTTAACACCTTGTAATACCTCTTTGTGCATTACAACCTCTTCTGGAAGTTTAATTAAAGTGCCCTCTTCAATTAAAAGGTTATATATTTTTATATATTCCTTTTCTAACTTTTTATCTTCAATGAGCTCTTTTATCTTTGGAGAAACTATTCCACTTTCTAAATAAGCTTTTAATATTTTTTCCCTAATCCCCTTTTGAGCTTTTGTTAGTTTTATCTCAAAATCCTTTAGTGAAATTATATTAATCCCTTCCTTTATTATCTCTTTTTCCTTCATAAGTTCTAAGAAACTTTGGAATATTTTTTGCTTAATCTTATTTGAAAAACTCTTACTTCTAAGTTCTTCTTTATTCATCCCTACTTTTAATGGATTTTCTTCATGGAATCTTCTTAGAATTTCATAAATTTCTTCACTCTTTTTAGTGAAAAATTTATTATGAATAAATACTTTTGATTTACCATTATCTATTCCTATAATTTTCTTATCCTCACAAAGCTTTTCCAATATAAAATCTATATTTTCTATATTTCTTCCTAATCCTTTTATAACCTCTTGTGAATTTGGGAAGGTTTCACTTAAAGATAGTACTACATTTTCAACTATGTCCTCTATGCTTCCTTTTTCCATAAGCTTTAGTTCATTTAAATAATCCTCTTTAAACCTTTTAGCTTTTTTTGCTACGGGATTTATTATTTTACCTCCACCTAAGGTTGTCATAGGAGAATAATTTCTTATAACTAAGTTATCACCCTTTTGAGCACATATTTCACTTTCTAGTCTTAACTGTATATATGCCTCTTCACCAGGCTTTACCTCTTCTTTATCAAGTAGGACTATTCTTCCAAATATCTCTGATGTACCATGATATATTCTTACTCTCTGTCTATTAACTAAGTTTTTTTCATTAGACTTTAAGTATCTAAACTTACAATCTACCATGTAAGATGGCTGAATGGTATTAGAAGTACACACAACCATTCCTCTAGTTACTTCCTCTTTAGTAACTCCTGATAAGTTTAATGCACATCTTTGACCAGCTTCCCCCATTTCAACATTCTCATCATGAACTTGAATATTTCTAACTCTAGCTTCTATTCCACTTGGATTAATTTGGACTAAATCGCCTAATTTTACACTTCCACTTAATATAGTTCCTGTAGCTACTGTTCCAAATCCACTTACTGAAAAGCTTCTATCAACAGCTAGTCTAAAATGGCCTTCCTTATCCTTTTGCTCTATTTCTTCTACTGCACTATCTATCTCAGTTATTAATTCATCAATTCCTTCTTTAGTTTTAGAAGAAACCTCTATCATGGTTGCATCTTTAAAACTAGTTGATTTTAAATAATTCTTTATATCTTCTTTTATCATTTCTGCCCATTCTTCATCAACTAAATCCCTTTTAGTTAAAGCAACTATACACTTTTTAACTTCTAAAAGTTCTAATATTTCTAAATGTTCCTTTGTTTGAGGCATTATTCCTTCATCTAGGGCAATAATTAGAAGAACTACATCTAGTGATGTAGCTCCTGCTAACATATTTTTGATGAATTTTTCATGCCCTGGAACATCTATTATGCCTGCTCTTTTTCCTGAAGGCAAATCAAAGAAAGTAAACCCTAAGTTAATTGATATACCTCTTTTCTTTTCTTCATCAAGCTTATCAGTTTCCCTACCTGTTAAAGCCTTTATAAGAGTTGTTTTACCATGATCTATATGCCCTGATGTTCCTATAATCACATGTTTCATCTATTTTTCACCTATTTCCTTTAAAGCATTAAATATGACTTCATAATCATCTTCTAAGATTGTTCTAAGATCTATATAAACTGCCCCTTTATAAACTCTAGTTATTATAGGTATTTTATATTCTCTTAGCTCTCTTTCTAAATTAACTTCATTTATGCTATCTGAATCTATTCTAAGTAAATAAGTACTTAATTTACTATCTGGCATTGAACCTCCACCAACTGTTGATTCACCTTCTTCTATAGAAAACTTATAGAACTTATTTAATCTTTCTAAATTCTTATAAAGTCTATTAGCTCTTTCTTTTATTTCCTTTAAATCTAAAGTCATCATATGAAGAGTTGGTATTTTTTCAATTGCCTCTTTTTCATTTAAATAATGTTTTAAAGTAATTTCTAAAGCAGCTAAAGTAAATTTATCAACTCTTAGAGCTCTAGTTAATTGATTCCTTTTTATTTTATCTATGAATTTCTTTTTACCTACAATAATCCCAGCCTGCGCTCCACCAAGCATCTTATCTCCAGAAAATGTTACAACATCTACTCCATCTTCTAAACTTTCTATTACTGTAGGCTCTTTTTCTAATCCATATTTGCTTAAATCAATTAAAACACCACTTCCAATGTCCTCTATTACAGGTATATCCTTTTCCCTTGCTAAGTTACATATCTCATTAGCACTTACACTCTTAGTAAAACCTACTATTTTAAAGTTTGAGCTATGAACTTTTAGAAAGGCTCCAGTTTCTTCTGTTATGGCATCCTCATAATCATATAAATGTGTTCTATTAGTTGTTCCCACTTCTACAAGCTTAGCTCTTGAAAAATTCATAACTTCTGGAATTCTAAAAGAGCCCCCTATTTCTACAAGTTCCCCTCTAGAAACAATTACCTCTTTATTTTCACAAAGAGAATTTAATACAAGCATTATGGCCGCTGCATTATTATTTACCACTAAGGCTGCCTCAGCTCCTGTAATATCTTTTATGATACCTTCTATAAGGGAGTATCTAGATCCTCTTTCTCCCTTTTCTAAATCATACTCTAGATTGCTATAGCTTGAAGCGGCTAAAGCAACTGCTTCAGTGGCCTCTTTGCTTAACAAAGATCTTCCTAAATTAGTATGAATAACAACACCTGTTCCATTAATAACCCTTTTTAAATTTCTTTCTCTTTTTTTAAGTAATCTATGCTCACATTTACTCTTAGCTTCTTCCTTAGTTAAGGCATAATCTACCTCTTCATTTAGAATAGCTTTCCTATTTTCATTGATTATATCTCTTAAAGCACTTACAACTGTTTCTCTCCCATTTTCATTTAAAAAGTCCTCATTAAAAATACCAAGTATTTCATCTATCTTAGGCAAAGCTCTAAGAAGTTCTTTTGTCATGTTATCCTCCTAAAAATTACTCTACTACTATATATGCATCATTGAAATCTTCAACACGTCCTATAACAGCACTTTCTACCTCTAACTTTTCTAATCTAGTTAGTATGTCTATGTAATCTTTCTCTTTACAACTGATTAATAATCCACCTGATGTTTGAGGATCAAATAATATATCTTCCATCCAACTTTCAACATTATTTAGAAGATATTTTCCTTCTAAGTATCTTTTATTCTCATAACACCCAGCTGGTATTAATCCCATACTAGCATATTCTTTAGCTTCTTTAATAAATGGAATTGCATCTTTAAAGATTCTAAAGGTTTTTTTAGATGGTTCTGCCATTTCATATGCATGCCCTATTAGTGAAAATCCTGTTATATCCGTACATGATGTTATATTATAGTCAGTTATTATTTCACCTGCATACTTATTTAAATATGCCATTACTTTTACTGCTTTTTCATAAGCTTCCTTAGAAGCTATCTTAGCCTTAATAGCTGTATTTATTATTCCAAGACCAATTGGTTTAGTTAATATTAAAATATCACCTGTCTCTGATCCATAGTTTTTAAGAACTTTATCTGGGTGAACAATTCCTGTAACAGATAAACCATATTTAGGTTCATCATCTTGAACGGTATGTCCTCCAACTATTACAGCTCCAGCCTCTAATACCTTATCTGCTCCCCCTCTTAATATTTCACCTAATATATTCATATTTAAGCAATTAGGAAAACAAACTATATTTAATGCCACTATAGGCTTTCCTCCCATGGCATAAACATCACTTAAGGAGTTTGCTGCAGCTATCTGTCCAAAGGTATATGGATCATCTACTATTGGAGTAAAGAAATCTAATGTTTGTATTGTTGCCATTTCATCATTTAATTTATATACTGCCGCATCATCAGATGTATCTATTCCAACAATCAAATTTTTATCATTCATCTTTGGTAATTTACTTAAAATTTCTGAAAGAGCCCCCGGCCCTATTTTGGCTGCTCAGCCAGAAGTCTTTGATAGCTCAGTTAGTCTTTTTTCTATCATAAAACTCCACCTCTTTTCTAAATAATAATATTCATTATATCATATTACTTTATAGAAATTTTATCTTTTATCTTCTCTAATGTTTTTTCTCCTATACCACTTACATTTGTAATATCATCAACACTTTTAAATCCGCCAATTTCATCTCTATAATCTATTATGGCCTGTGCCTTACTTTCTCCTATTCCATTTAAGGTCATAAGTGTTTCTTTAGAGGCAGTATTTATATTTATAATTGAACTTTCATTTTTCTCACCTTTGTCACCTGATGAATTAGCAGGAATACTATTAGCAACTTCAGTATTTAAACTTTCATTTAAATTTGCCTCTTCACTTTCAACATCATTTATATTTTTAATCACTATACATTGTCCGTCACTTAAATATAAAGCTCTATTTATATTACTTAAATCTGCTTCATCAGTTGGTCCTCCTGCTTCTTCTATAAGCTCATAAATTCTACTTCCATTTTTTAATTCATAGACATTAGGCTTTTTTACCTCGCCCTTAATCTCTACAACTATTTTTTCTTCACCTAAGCTAGTTTCTTTTTCTTCTTTTTCACTTTCTATATCACTAACTTTTTCTTCTTTAATATTATTACTCTCTTCTTTCTTCGAATCTGATTCTTTTTCATTAAACTTTTCTAATTCATTATTCTCTTCTGATTCCTCTATATCTAAAAATAGTTTTTCCATATCACTATCACTTATTTTTTTATCATTTGTCTTTGAGTAACCAATAAATAAAAACAAAATGGCTATTATAGCAATTATTAAACTACCTATAATTTTTTCTTTTCTCTTCATGAACCCTCCATATTATATAATTCTTTAAGGTTTATTAAAAAATTAAAGTTTCAAAGCAATAAATTCTAATATTTCTTTAACATTATTGACAATTTCTCCATTTTTGAGTACCAAATTAATACAAATTTATAGAAAATATACTCTATTATTGTTATAATAATTATTGCAATTAAAATTAAAAATTTTGGAGGCTCTATGAGTATAAAGTTTAAGAATTTAAAAATAAAACTTAATTTTATAATATCTATGGCTTTTATCTTCTCTTTAATTTTAAGTACTAATGTTTTTGCTGAAAGTAATGTACCGGAAATTAAAGGTGAAGGAATGGTTCTTATGGATGGGACTACAGGGGAGGTTTTAGCTGAAAAAAATGCTAATGAAAAACTTGCTCCTGCATCTACTACTAAAACTATGACAGCTTTACTTACAGTAGAAAAAGCTAACTTAAATGATGTTGTTACTATAGGAAAGAATCCTCCTTTAGCTGAAGGAACCCGTGTTGGTCTTCAAGAAGGAGATAAATATACAGTTGAAGAATTGCTTAATGCATTATTAATACAATCAGCTAATGATGCTGCTGTAGCTTTAGCTGAACATATTTCTGGCTCTGAAGAAAAGTTTGCAAAGCTTATGAATGAGCGTGCAGAAGAATTAGGAGCTAAAAATACTCACTTTGTTAATGCTAGTGGACTTTTTGAGGATGATCATATGACTACCCCTTATGATCTAGCTCTAATAATGAATGTAGCTTCAAAAAATCCAATAATTGATGAAATTACAAAAAAAACAGTTTATGAAATGCCTAAAAGCATTGTAAGTGGAGAACCTATATGGGCAAATAATAATAATCAACTTATTCACCAAACAAGCCCATATTATAATAAAGATATTTTTTGTAACAAAACAGGATATACAACTAAATCAAGGCATACATTTACTTGTGCAGCTAAAAGGGGTGATAGAAAATTAATCCTTACCCTACTAGGTTATGACACTAAGGATCAATACTATGAAGATACAAAAAATCTTTTAGATTATGGCTTTGATAATTTTTCTTTAGTTAAATTATATTCTAAAAATGATGTTGTAAAAGAATATTACATTGATGATAAGAACACCTTATCTTTAGTAGTTCCTGAAGATATTTATAAAACATTTAAGAACTCTGAAATAGAGAACTTATCTACAGATGAAATAAAGAAAAATTTAAACATAGACTTTTCAGTAAAAGCAACTAAACCTATATCTAGGGGTACTGACATATTAAAAGATACTGATTCTTTTACTGGAACACTTATGATTGGAAATACTCCTTATAAAACCTTAAATCTTTTAAATAGTAATGATATAACTTATACAAGTTTTGAAAAACTTATGTTTAAATTAAAGGGTTTTAGTGGATTTTACATAGCTTTAGGTGTTATAGGTTTAATATTTTTAATAATCTTAATACTATTTATGATTAGACTTATATCAACTATAAAAAGAATAAGAAATAGAAAAAAACGTAATTCATATTTTTATAATTAAAAAACAAGTAGTTTTAAGCCAATGCTTAAAACTACTTGTTTTTTAATTTATTTATTAACTCTTTCATATCCTCTGGAAGATCTGCCCTTAAGCTTAAAGGCTTCTTTGTCTTTGGACTATAAAAATCTAATCCATAAGCATGCAGTGCCTGTCTTGATATAAACTCTTCATCCTCTGTTCCATATAAAGAATCTCCAAATATAGGATGACCTAAACTGCTTAGATGCACTCTTATCTGATGTGTTCTTCCTGTTTCTAGTAAACATTCAACTAAATCAGCACCCTTATAACTTTCTATAACCTTGTAGTGAGTTATGCTCTCTTGCCCTCTTTCATCTACAACCCTTTTTATAGTATCCTCTGCTGGTCTATAAATTGGTCTATTGATAGTTCCTTCTTTTTCTTCTAAATTTCCATGAACTATAGCTAAATATCTTTTTTGAAATTTATCAGTTTTCATTTCATTAGATAAAACCATATGAGCATATTGATTTTTACCTATGATTATAAGTCCTGAAGTATTCATATCTAATCTACTAACTAGTCTAACTATACAATCTTGATTACTCTCTTTAAAGTAATATAATATACCATTAGCTAAGGTTCCATTAGGATGGCTTCTTGTAGGATGTACAACCATAAAAGGTTTCTTATTTAAAACTAATATGTCACTATCCTCATAAACTATTTCTATATCCATTTTTTCTGGTTCAATATTTTGAGATTCCTTTTTTGAAAGCTCGATTTTTATCTCTTCACCAGTTTTAACAACATAGTTCATCTTTACAGCAACACCATCTACCTTAATTCTCTTGTCTATGGCTGCACTTCTTATTAATCTTGAAGATAATCCTAACTCTTCTTTTAAAAACTCTCTTATTTTTCTTTTATCATACTCTTTAGTTATTTTACTTTCTAAAATACTCATTTCATCTCTCCGAAATTTTTAAAGTCTTTTCCTAGTAATATTACTACATCATAAGTTCCATTTCCATCATACTTAGATGAAATGCCCTTTTTAATATTCTCTATCTTTAAATCATTTTCCATAAAAGCTCTAGAACTTTCATCCTTTATCAAAATCTCTGATTTTTCTCTTGGATCTCCATTTCCAACATCAACTTTATCATATCCGTTTTCATTTAATTGTTTTTGTACATTTGCAGCTAAGCCATTTATTTTTGTGCAATTTAAAACTTTTATGGATAAATCTCCTCTAGCAGCACTAGGAATAACATTTTTTCTTCCACTTAAATTACTACTGTTTAATTGACTTCTTAATTCTTTAGTAGCCTTTTCATCAGGAATATAATAAGAAACATTTCCAACATATTTACCTTCTCCAGGTAAAGTCATCATTTTTATATTATTCTTATCAGTCTCTAATCCTTTAAGTCCATATGCAACAGTAACATCTAAAGGAATATTAGTTTCTATATTTTTATTTAAAATCTCTGCTATACTATCTATCTTTGTTATGGTAGATACTGATAAAACCTTATCTATTACAGCATTTATAAACTTTTGTTGATTTTTTATTCTATCAACATCTCCATTTACTAATCCTGTACCATCATTATTTTTTCTCCATCTAAAAAACTCTTCAGCTTTTTTACCATCTAGGTGTACAGTTTCTCCCTTGTTGAAATGTATGTGTAAATCCTGCCCTGGATCGTCATAGTTCATATCCTGCTCTATATACATATCAATTCCACCAATGGCATCTATTATGCCTCTAAAGCCTTCATAATCAACTTTAACAACATAATCAACCTTAACCCCTAATATATTTCCAACAAGCTGTTTAACAAGCTTTTCTCCCCCAATTGGGTAAGCAGCATTTATTTTTTGAGACTTTCCTCCAATTTTTACTCTAGTATCTCTAGGTATAGATATTAACTTAGCCTCTTTTGTTATAGGATCAAAGTTTGCTAGAATTATGGTATCTGTTCTTTTAGCATCTTTATTTGATACATCACTTGTATCACCAATATCCATTCCTAATAAGAGTACATTAATTGGCTCTTCAACCTTTATTACATCCTGTTTTACGTCTTTAACTATATTAAAAACTTCCCCTAAAAAACTGCCATATTTAAAATAAAAATATCCAAAAATACTTATAAAAAAAATAAGAATAAAAGCTAAAGCACCTAAAATTATTCTTTTTACCAAGCTTTTTTTATTGATATTTTTCTTATCTTGTCTTTTTTCAAATCTATTTTCTTCATTCCCCATATAACCCTCTCCAATTATTTGATTATTTTTCTTGCATTATTAAGAAATTTCTTGCTTCTATAGTTAAGGGATGTATTAAATTGCCTTGTTTTATTACAAATAAAATTGTATTTTCTAAGCCTTTTAATACTCCTTTATCTAAATCTTCTCTTGTTATTTCTCTTAATTCTTCAACCCCTGGGAAATCTCTACCTGGCTCAATATAGTCAGCTATATATATTATTTTTTCTAGAGTACTCATATCTTTTTTGGCTAAAGTATGATATTTCACAGCATCTAAAACCATTTCATCCTCTATTCCAAACTTTTCTTTAGCTACTATGGCACCAACAAATCCATGTAAAACTTGAGGTGATTTTAAGGTTATTTCATCTAGTTCATAACCATGCTCTTCTAATATTTTTACTTGTTCATCTACAGGAATATATTTTGCTACATCATGAATTAATGCAGCTAATTCTGCCTTTTGTATATCTTCTCCATTTATTTTAGCAAGTTCTTTAGCAGTTTCAACAACCCCTAAAGTATGTGAGTATCTACTTCCCTTAATAGTCTCTTTAACATAATTATTTATTTCCTCTAATGACCACATAGTTACTCTCTCCTATACAAATTATATTTATCTATTATATCCACTACACCTGGCGGCAAAAAGAATTTAACTTCTAGAGAATCATGAACTCTTTCTCTTATAAGAGTAGAACTTATCTCTATATTAAGTAAATCTAAATATACTATATTAGTACAATATTCTCTATCAAACTCTTCTTTCCTCTTTAATAAATCATTTTTATCAAATCCAGGTCTATTAAAAACCACTAAATTACTAAATTTAAAAATTTCATTTATATTTTTCCATGAATTTAGGTTTATAAGACAATCTGCTCCGGTTATGAAATAGAGCTCTACTTCTTTAAAACTTTCATGTAAATATCTTAAAGTTTCATAAGTAAAGCTCAATCCTTTTTTCTCTATTTCATAGTTATTTATGGAAAAAAAGCTATATGGCTCTATAGCTTTTTTAACCATTTCATATCTAATTATTTCATCAGTTATATCTTTCCACTTCTTATGAGGTGGATTGCCTGCTGGCATGAATATAACTTCATCTAGTTCTAATATTTTATAGGCTTCATAAGCTATATAAATATGGCCTATGTGTATCGGGTCAAAAGTTCCACCAAATACTCCTATTTTTTTCATATTACTTCCCTTTTTTAGGTAATTCTATCTTAGGATTATTTTTTGATGCTCTGTAAAGAACTATTTTGTTTCCTATAGATTGAACCCCTTCACATCCTAATCTTTCACAGATGAAATTTGAAGCTTCTCTTGTCTCTAATCCACTATTTTCAAGAACATTTATTTTTAAAATTTCTCTTGCTTCTAAAGCATCATCAACTTGCTTTAAAAAGTTATCTTCTATTCCATTTTTACCTATTTGAAATATAGGAGTTAATTTAGCACCTAATCCTCTTAAATATGCTCTTTGTTTTGTTGTTATCATTATTTATCCTCCATTAATTATAGTAAGTATTCAAACTCAAAGTCGTTTAATCTTACCATATCTCCATCTTCTATTCCCATTTCTCTTAACTCATGGAATATTCCTTTATTATTAAGAACCTTATGGAAATATCTTAATGAATCAGGATCATTTACATTAACAGCTAATAATAATCTGTCTACAAATGAACCTTCTACTACATAAACCTTTAATCCATCTTCTTCTATTGGATTTATAGTATATGTAAACTTCTTATCCTCTGGAATGAATCTTTCATCTTCTGGGATTTCTAAATCAGTAACAGGAATATCTTTAAGCATTCTAGCTGCTTCTTTTATTACTTCCTCTACTCCTTGTGAAGTAGCTGCTGACATTTTAAATACCTTATCAAATCCCATTTTATTAACTTCAGCTTTGAAGTTTTCAAAAATTTCTTCATCAAATAACATATCGCATTTATTTGCTACTACTATTTGAGGTCTATCCCAAAGTTTAACACTGTAGTTCTTTAATTCTTCGTTGATTCTCTTGAAGTCTTCAACTGCGTCTCTTCCTTCAACTCCTGAAATATCAACAACGTGTATTAAAAGTCTTGTTCTTTCTATATGTCTTAAGAAGTCTAATCCAAGACCTACACCCTCTGAAGCTCCTTCTATAATACCTGGTACGTCTGCCATAACAAATGGCTCTATTCCTGGTACAGCAACAACTCCTAAATTAGGTTTTAAAGTTGTGAAGTGATAGTTAGCTATCTTTGGTTTAGCCTTAGTTACCACTGAAAGTAATGTTGATTTTCCAACGTTAGGGAATCCTAAAAGTCCTACGTCTGCTAATAGTTTTAATTCTAAAGCAACCCATCTTTCTTCCCCTGGCATTCCTGGCTCAGCAAAAGTTGGCGCCTGTCTTGTAGGTGTACAGAACTTACAATTTCCCTTACCACCTTTTCCACCTCTACAGATTGTATATGTATCATCTCTATGAGAAAGGTCTGCCATTACCTTATTAGTTTCAACATCTCTTATTATAGTTCCCATTGGAACCTTTATTGTTAAATTTTCACCATCTCTTCCGTAACATTTAGAACCTTGACCGTCCTGTCCTCTGCCTGCTACGAATTTTCTCTTATATTTGAAATCTAAAAGAGTTGTCATTCCTGGATCTACTACAAAAGTAACATCTCCACCTTTTCCACCATCTCCACCATCTGGTCCACCAAGTGGAACGTATTTTTCTCTTCTAAAAGAAACAGAACCATGACCACCATCTCCAGATTTCACAAATATCTTGGCCGTATCTATAAACATGTTTTCTCACCTTGCTTTCTCTATAAAATGTTCCTTTTTAGTATATTATAACCTTACTTTAATATAAAAACACAGCTTTTTTAATGCTATGTTCTCATATGGTTAATTTTTTTATTATTAATCAAAAAGCACCCTAAGTAAGGGTGCTTTTATAAAACTAAATATATTATTCAGCTATAACTTCTTCTACGTTTACTGGGTAAACAGAAGCTTTTTTCTTGTCTCTTCCAAGTCTTTCGTATTTAACAACACCATCGATCTTAGCGAATAAAGTATCGTCTCCACCTTTACCTACGTTAGCACCTGGATGAATCTTTGTTCCTCTTTGTCTTACTAAGATGTTTCCAGCAAGAACGAATTGTCCATCTGCACATTTAACACCAAGTCTTTTAGCTTCAGAATCTCTACCGTTCTTTGAGCTACCAACCCCTTTTTTATGTGCAAATAATTGAAGGTTCATTTTTAACATAGTCTACACCTCCTCTTTTATTATCTCTATATATTTACAACGCGTTTTCTTTCCTAAACTGCTATCCAGCCCTAGGACTAGACTCGCTAAGCTCATTTCAAAAGTTTTAAGTAAAACTTGAGCTTCAACTATCTCTTCATGATTAAACCCATTTAGATCTAGTTTTAAATATCCATCACTCATTTCATAGTTTACATTAAGTTTTAAAACCTCATCTAAACCAATGATTGCACTTTGAGATAATACTGATACGGAATTACATATCATATCGTACGCCTCTCCAGCTAGAATAGCATCTCTGCATTCCATTGCGTGTCCTTTAATAGTGAAGGAAATTATGTTATCTTCTTTTGATTGAAATTTAACTCTAATCATATCAGAAAATTAAGCTTCGATCTTTTCGATAACGATCTTAGTGTAAGGTTGTCTGTGACCATTTTTTCTTCTGTAGTCTTTCTTTCTTTTGTATTTGAATACAACAACTTTCTTAGCTTTTCCTTGAGCTAATACTTTTGCTACAACCTTAGCACCCTCAACTACTGGTGCACCAACTTTGATTTCTCCGTCTTTAGCGACTGCAAGAACTTCTGTTAATTCAACTGTTGAGTCAACTTCAGCGTTAAGTTTTTCAACGAATAATACGTCTCCTTCTTGAACTCTGTATTGTTTTCCTCCTGTAGTTAATACTGCGTACATTAAAACACCTCCTCATAACGGTCTCGCCACTTAAGGTAAACTAATTAAAGTTATTTTTAAAACCTATTCGTGAGCGGTTTACAAAAGCCATTCTATCATAGCTAAAGCCTTTTGTAAAGCTAAATTTAATATTTTTCGATATTCTTCACCAAATACTCTTTTACGCTTTCTATTTGATTTTTAAAGATCAATGGTTCTACTTTATAAAAGTCTTTAGATTCTTGAAAATTCAAGTAAATATTTAAATCTAATGCTCCAATTTCTTTTAAAAACTCAAAAATATTTCCTCTAATATCTTTTTCATAAATAGAGTTTATTTCTATATGGAAATCTTTTATCTTTCCTTCTCCATTTTTCTTCAAAATCTCATTTCTTAAAAGAAGATTTATATAAGATAACTTTAATCTCTTTCCATGACCATTACATGCTAAGCAATTTTCTTCTATATATTCATAAATACTTTTTCCTTTTCTATATCTTGTTATTTGTACCAATCCAAGTTCTGTAAAAGGAAAAATTTTAGCTCTTTGGCTATCACTTTTAAATTCATCTTTTAATATTTCTAATATTTTTTTCTTGTTTTCCTGTGAATACATATCTATAAAATCAACTAATATTATTCCACCTAAATTTCTAATTTTAATTTGTCTAGCAATTTCTATTGCCGCATTTTTATTAGTTTCATAGGCAGTTTTTTCTTTATTTTTATGATTTGTATTCTTACCTGAATTGACATCTATAACATACATAGCCTCTGTTTTTTCTATAACTATGTCTCCACCACAATTTAAATTAACTCTATTATTTCTAAGGCTAAGAATTTCTTTTTCAATACCATAATAATCAAAAAGACTTCTAGCATCATCATAAAGAATTACTTTTAAATATTCAGAATTAGAAATACTATCTTTTATTCTTTCGTAATCTTCTATAGAATCAACAATTATTGAAGAAGTATAAGCATCAATGTCATCTCTAATTATCTTATTAATAAGGTCTCCTTTACCCAATAATCTTTTTGGATTTAAGGAGAATTTACCTTCTCTAATAACCTCTTTATAGTTTCTATATAGTTCTTCTATTTCTTCTTGAATCTCAAAAATACTAGCTGATTGGGCTTTTGTCCTAACAGTAACCCCTAATTCACTTGGTTTTATCAATGAATTTTCAAGTTCTTTTTTAAACTCTAGATCTTCTATTTTTCTTGAAATTGAAATATCATTTCTTGAAGTTTCTAAAACACAATATCTTCCTGCTAAAGATATTTTTGAAGTAACTTTTGCCCCTTTACTTCCAAATTGCTCTTTTAATACTTCAACAATTATTCCATCTCCTTGTTTTAGATCTTTTTCCTCTTCTCCAAGTATCATATAGGCCTGTTTACTATACCCAATATCTATAAAGGCACTCTTTATTCCTGGAACTACTCTTTTAACTATGCCTTTATATATCTCTCCTTGAACAGGTTCTAGACTTTCTTCTTCTATATAGCACTCACTTAAAAGATTATTTTTCTTTATGGCAACCCTTAATAAATTTTCTCTTCTTTCTACGTATATATCTCTCATGAATTCACTTCCTAATTTAGATGTATTTATATAGAGGAACTAATGTATCCCCTTTGTATGCATACATCTCAACTCTTTTTATTTCTACGAAAGCTTCTTCATTAACATTTGATGTATTTTCTTTTATAACATTTGCTAAAAGATCTGCTGAAAGATTTTCTCTACTTCCACAGCTTATAGTTGTATTTACAATTAAATAATTGTCCTTAGTCCAACATTTAAAATCTTTTATAAATGGTTTTATATCCGCTTCTTTTTCACCTTTTTTAGTTCTTTTTATTGTTATTATTTCTTTTTGAGCCATTAAAGCATTAACTTCTTCTTCAGCCTTAGAAATATCATTATATCTTATTTTTATTGTATAATTTGCAGCATCTAAAAGAGCCATAGCTGCTGGTAATCTCTTAACATTGTGTATAACTGGACTCTTTGAAACTTCTAAAAATCTAATACCATTTGCTGAGAATTCATTTAACTTTTCTTTTACTGCCTCTTCATTCATATCTTCAGTTAAATTTAAGTCTAGATAATCTCCCTCAGAATATACACCAACTGATAAAGGTTGTGCTATTGCTAAGGCCATATGAGGGTTAAATCCTTTTGAATATTCAACTGGAAGCTCAGCTCTTCTTACTATTCTTTGAATTGTTCTCATTAAATCTAAGTGAGAAACAAATTTTATATCTGCATCTTTAGTAAATTTAATTAAGTATCGCACCTTCAAAACACTCCCCATCTTTAAAGTTTACATTTACTCCACAACCTGTACATCCTTTTCTACAGTTTTGAGTAGGTTCACCAGTTTTAGCTTTTTCATTTTCTCTTTCAAGATATTTTCTTGTTACTCCAATATCTATGAAATCCCATGGTAAAATTTCATCGTAGCTTCTTTGTCTGTAAACATAGAAATCTCCATCTACATTACACTCAGCTAAAGCTTCTTGCCATAATTCAAAGTCAAAGTATTCTGACCATCCGTCGAATTTAGCACCTTTTTCGTAAGCTTTTATTAATACATCACAAAGTCTTCTATCTCCTCTAGCTAAAACAGCTTCCATATATGATGTTTTTTGCTCATGATAGTTATAAACTATGCTTCTTGATTTTATAGCACCTTTAACAGCATTGATTTTCTCAGTTACAATGTCCATTTTTTCCATTGGTGCCCATTGGAATGGTGTAAATGGTTTTGGTACAAGAATAGAAGTACTTACAGTAATTCTAAGTCCTTTATTTCTTATATGTTTAGGTACAGCAAAGTATTGATCAGCTATTTTTTCTGCTAATAATCCTATTTCTGCAGCATCCTCAACTGTTTCATAAGGAACTCCAAGTATAAAGTATAATTTTATTGTACTCCACCCTGATTCAAAAGCATTTTTAGCTGCTTCTAATATTCTTTCCTCTGATAATCCTTTATTTATAACATCTCTCATTCTTTGAGAACCAGCCTCTGGCGCAAAAGTTAAACCAGTTTTTCTAACCTTTTGAATTTCTTTTAATAGATCAACTGAGAAAGCATCTACTCTTATTGATGGTAAGGCAACACTTACATTATTTTTTCCGTGCTCTTCTATAAGATCTTTTACCAAGCCTTGAATATCAGAATAATCACAAGTACTTAGTGAAACTAATGAAACCTCATCATATCCTGTAGCTTTAAGCATTTTTCTAGCTTGATCTAATAAAGTTTTTCTGCTCTTTTCTCTAACTGGTCTGTATATCATTCCAGCTTGACAGAATCTACATCCATTAGTACATCCTCTAAATAATTCTAAAACAACTCTGTCATGAACTATTTCACTATAAGGTACTATTAAACTTTCTGGGAAATCAACTTGGTCAAAGTTATTTATGATTCTCTTTTTAACCTTTTTAGGTACATCATCGTACTTAGGTATAAATTCTTTTATTGTTCCGTCTTCGTTGTATGTAACATCATATAATGATGGAATATAAACACTTGGAATATGACTAGCTTCTCTTAAATAAGCTTCCTTGTTAAAGTTATCTTTATGTTTTTGATAAAGATCTAAAAGATCATTTAATCCTTCTTCACCTTCACCTAATTGGAATATGTCAACTATATCATATAAAGGCTCTGGATTATATGCACAAGGTCCACCAGCTATTACTAAAGGATCCTTCTCTGTTCTTTCTGATGCTCTAAGTGGAATTCCACCCATGTTTAGCATATTTAATATATTTGTATAACTCATTTCGTATTGAAGAGTAAATGCTAAAAAGTTGAATTCATTTATAGGATCTTTAGTTTCTAAAGCGTATAAAGGAATATTATTTTCTCTCATAAGCTTTTCCATGTCTGGCCATGGAGCATATACTCTTTCACAATATGTATCTTTTCTTTGATTTAAAACATGATATAAAATTCTTGATCCTAAGTGAGACATCCCTACTTCATAAACATCTGGGAAGCAAAATCCAAATCTTATATCAACTTCTTTTGGGTCTTTTATCACTTCATTAAGTTCTCCACCTACATATCTAGATGGCTTCTCAACTCTATATAAAATATCATCAGTTATTCTTACCATTTAGTTTCCTCCTACATTTTTATAAAATATTAAAGCTAATATCTATAATAAAAAGAGAAGTATACCTCTTTATACTTCTCTCATATTAACAATTTCTATTCTATCACAAAGAATAATTATAACCAATATATTTATTCTTTTCTATACTTAATGTAATATTCTCTTAAATTAATGTTTCCAATTGTCTTTAGAGTCTCTATTATTTCATTTTCTCTTAAGACATAAAGCAAATTCATTTCTTCATCTAAAACATAAAATATATTAAATCTATTTTTATCAATAATTCTAAGAAGATTAACCATATCTTGTTCACAATATACAGAAGTTACTCTACTGTCTATGTATTTCTTATTAATTAATCGTTCCCTCTTTTTAGTTATATCACCCATAATTATATACATTACCTTTCTTCTCTCATTATAACTTAAATAGATTATAAATATTCCTGCTAATATACTAGTTATATTTATTTCACCTAAAATTACAATTCCTAATATAGACAACAAAATAAATGCTATTCCAAATGAATAGCTTATCTTAATCAATATATTATTGACATCCTTAAAAATCATCTTCTCCTCTAATATCGCTCCTAATATTTTCCCTCCATCTAAGGGATAGGTAGGAAGCAAATTAAAAATAAATAGGACTAAATTTATTTCATAGGTAGAATAAATATATTCACTTTTAAAAATTAATTTATAAATGCAGAAAAAAATCATGGCAACAATTCCATTTAAAATAGGACCTGCAAAGCATACTATTAATTTCTCTCTTGAACTTAAATCTTCATAATCTTTTATCTCTAATCTAGCGCCTAGAATATGAAGTTTAAATTTCTCTGACTCTATATTTAATTTTAATAAAACAAAATAATGAGCTAATTCATGTATTATAATCCAAAAAAAAGCTAAAGCTAAGTTAAATTTAAATCCTAAAATAAAAAATGTAACAAGCTGTATAATTATCTTTTTATCGATTTTCACTGCTTATCTCCTAAAAACCTCATGCTTTCTTCTGGATTAACATACTCATTTTTAAATAATACCTGAATTATTACACCTTTTACTTTTTCATTCTCAGATGAAATACCTATTTTATCTCCCTCTTCTATACTGTCCCCTTCTTTTTTTATCACTTCTTCTAAATTGTGATATAAAACTTCTAAGTCATCATAATAATTCATCTTCACAGTATATGTTCCATTTTCATTTTTCACTTCACTTATGGTTCCTTTTAAAAGACTTTTTACCTCTCCCTTTGAACCACTTAAATAAAGATTTTTTTCCTTTAAATTATTATTTTCCAAAGTTTTGACTTCTCCATTAAAAGGAATTACCTTACTTTCCTTTAAAAAGTCTATAGATTCCTTCTCAATAACCTGAAAATTATTAAAAGCACTTACTTCTCCACTATTTTCAGATACCTTTTCTTCACTAGCTTGTTTAGGTTCTTTTTTTAAATTAGAATTCTCTAAATTAAAACCATCCTTTATTCCACTACTAATAGTAGCTACTATTTTACTTTCATTTAAATCTAAGTTTTTATAGTATCCATCAGTTGATATTACCTCTTTAAATTTTCTACTTAATCCTACTAAAAATTCATTTTCTACTTGTCCCATTAAAAAAAAGCTAGAAAAAATAAAAAAGCCTAAAATCGATGAGAAAACAACTTCCTTAATTACGTATTTTCCCAAACTATCTTTCTCTCTTCTCTTATAAGAACCTTTAGTTTTGAAATTCACCTCATGATTAGGAGAAGTTTTTCTTGTCTTATTTATTTTTCTATAATACTTCTCATATTCTTTGTTATAGCTACCCATTTTTTCTTCTCCTTTCTAGAAATCTTTAATTATACTTAATATATATTTTTTTTATGCACCTTATAGAACTTTTATTACAAAGTGAAATATAATAGATATAAAAAAAAATAAAAGTATTAAAATCATTATTGATCTTAATACTTTTATTCTTATTAGAATTTTAACTTTTTCTTTCTCATAGATATGTTTAAAACCAAGGCTATACTCACTATAGTTGTAAGCAATGAACTTCCTCCATAGCTTACTAATGGTAATGTTATTCCTGTTATAGGCATTATACCTATTGTCATTCCTATATTTTGTAATATAGCAAATATAAAATAAGAGGCAAATCCAACACATATTATGGAGCCAAATATATCCTTAGAGGTTTTGGCCGTCATTATTATTCTATATATCATTATTGCGTATAATAATAATAGTACCATTCCTCCTACTGTTCCCCAATGTTCACCTATTACAGCGAATATAAAGTCTGTTTGCCTTTCTGGTACGAATTCTGAGGAATAACCACCAACTTCTCCATTTAAATCTAACCCAGTTCCAAAGAATCCTCCAGATCCAATCCCTATTTTTGATTGAGTTAATTGAAGATTTATACCTAATTCATCTCCATCAGGGTTTAAGAATCCAACAAGTCTATCCTTTTGATAGTCTTTTATAAGCCCTGAATTCCAAACTAAGGCTATTGCCACTATTATTGATAAAAGCCCTGCACCTATTACTTTCATATCTAATCCTGCTGCAAAGAATATACCAAGTGCTATGAAAAATGAAACCATAGTCATACCCATGTCAGGTTGTACAACTATAAATATCATTGGTATTATTGCATACATGGCAACCTTAATAAAATTTCTAAAGTCATTTATTCTTAAATCAACTTGTTCCATCTTCTTGGCCAGCATAAGTATCATGGCCGTTTTGGCCAGTTCCGAGGGCTGAATACTTACAGGACCTAATACAATCCATCCTCTAGCACCATTTATTACACTTCCTGCAAATCTGGTTATTATAAGTAGAACTATGGATCCCCAATAGAATATCTCAACATAATTATAAATTATGTTATAATTCCAAAGTAATATTATGTACAATGCAGCCATTGATATTATAAACCATATTAACTGTTTCTTAGCGAAAAAAAATCCTCTTTGAGACTTTGTACCTAAGTATATGTTTAATATTCCAAACAGTACTATTAATATCATAGATACTAAAAGCTTATAATCAATTTCTCTTCTTAGTTTACTATCTAGTTTTAGTCTACTAAGCATTATAGTACCTCCATAAATTTTATTTATTTAACATAACTATTTATATAATACTTTATTTTTACCTATTTTCAATTACAAAATTCTGAACTTTTTAAAAGACTAATAAAAAGCTATCTCAAAAAATTTGAAATAGCTTATATTTTTAAATTATCTAGCTTTACCTTTTATATTTTTTATTGGTATATTTGCTACTAAAGATGGTGATTCCCCTTCTATTGGATTTGATTTTGTAACAGTTATGTCAACATCCTCATTTTCAATCTCTACATATTTAGAAAGCACATCTAATATTTCAAGTCTTATTTTATCTAAAACTTCATCTGATAGTTCCCCTCTATCATGGATTAAAATAACCTTTAATCTATCCTTAGCAACTTGTTTCGGCGTAGGTCTACTAGAAAAAACATTTAAAAAACTCATTTTCTCTCACCTACCCTCTTCTAAACAACTTTAATATAGAACTAAATATTCCTTGATGTTCTGTGTTTAAATCCATTATTGGAACATCTTCTCCTATTATTCTTCTACCTATATTTCTAAATGCTTGTCCTGCACTTGCTTTTTCATCTAGTACTATAGGCTCTCCTTTATTAGTAGAAACTGTTATATTTCTATCATCTGGAACAACTCCTAAAAGTTTTACAGAAAGAGTTTCTATAATATCTGAAATGTCTAGCATATCACCTTTTTTAGTCATTTCATAATTTAATCTATTTACTATAACCTCATGATTTTCTAATCCTTTAGCATCAAGTTTTCCAATAACTCTATCAGCATCTCTTACAGAAGTTATTTCTGGATTAACTACTACGATAGCTCTATCTGCCCCAACTATGGCATTTTCAAATCCTTGCTCTATACCAGCTGGGCAATCTAAAATTACATAATCAAACTCTTCTTTTAATTCATTTACTAATCTTAACATTTGCTCAGGACTTATATCATTTTTATCCTTTGTTTGAGCAGTAGGTAATAAGTATAAATTATTAAATCTCTTATCTCTTATTAAAGCTTGTTTAGTTCTACATCTATTTTCAATTACATCAATTACTGTATAAACAATTCTATTTTCTAATCCCATTAACACATCTAAGTTTCTTAGACCTGTATCTCCATCAACAACGACTACCTTTTTCCCTTGTGCCGCTAAAGCTGTTCCAATGTTAGCTGTAGTAGTTGTTTTTCCAACTCCACCTTTTCCTGATGTTATTACTATCGATACTCCCATTACTTTCCCTCCATTAAATTATGTAATATTAATAAGAATATTTATCCGGTAAATAAGGCTCTACAATTATATTATTTTCATTCAATCTAGCCACCTCCGGATATCCTGTTTTCTCAAAATCATCCGGTGATATTGTTATTTTACCTGATATAGAAATTAATTCTGGTTCTAAAGAATAGGCCGCTATTATGGCATTTTCATTTCCATTATCTCCTGCAAAAACCTTTCCTTTTAAGTCACCTAGCACAATTACATTTCCATGTGCTCTAACTTCTCCCCCATTATTAACATCACCAATTATTATCAAATTACCTGCGTAATTTAAACATTGACCACTTCTAACAGTTTTTCTTACAAATTTTGTTCTTCCCTCATAAACTCCCGAAAAAACACTACTTTGCTTTTCTAATCGTTCTTCAAATATACAATCCTTTATAAGTATCTCATCAAAAAGTACATCTTTTAACTTTGATATTTGTCTTTCATTTATATATTTTAAATCAGTAGTTACAGTTAAAGTAGCCCCTTTATAAAACTTTTTTCCTCTACTTAACTTCTCTACTAAAGAATCAAGCATTTCATCAAAATTACCAAACTTGTCCATATTTATTATGGCATTTATTCCTAGTTTATTTCCTTTTATAAAAATTCTATCATCACGCATAGTAAATTACTATCCTCCAAGTATCCAACCCCTTTTATTCTTAAGGTAAATTATACAATAAATTAATTCTCACTTTATATTATATAAAGTATTTTTAATTTATAAAAGGACTTTATGAAATAAAGTAGTAAAATTTTGAAAAAATCAATCGTATTTTAAAAACCTATTTATAATTTGTTTAATTATTTCATTAAAATAGTAATAATAATTTAAAAACCCACAGAAATTAATTCTGTAGGTTTTATATTAATGAGCTTTATTTTCATCTACTTTAGTTTTATCATTTTGATTATTGTTATCTTGATTATTATTTTGAGATTTATCATCCTCTTTTTTATTTTCAGAACTATTATCTTGTGATCCTTCAACTGGTTTTCCCGAAGAATCTAATTCTGCATTTTCTACCTTACTATTTATATTTGAATCCTTGATAGCTTCTAAAGGTGGATTCAATGAATAATCATAAGCATTGAAATCTAGATTTTTAGGCTTATAATCAGGATAATCCTTCTTTAATTGATCTCTAAAGTAAGTTTCATAAATAGTTCTTGCTATAAATGATCCATAATATCCATGACCACCATCATAAAGAACTGTTGCCACAGCAATCTTAGGATTATCTAGTGGAGCAAAGGAAATATAAACCCCGTAGTCTGTTCTTCCATAATCTGATTGATCATTTCTGAAAGTAGCAGTACCAGTTTTACCTCCTGTTACAATAGGGAATCCAGACATTATAGAACTTGCTGACCCATTAGCATTAACCCTTCTCATACCTTCTTTAACAGCATCTAAAGTAGCTTTTGACATATCAACCTTATTTAAAACTTCTGGTTTAAATTCTTCTACTAAGTTTCCTTGAGCATCAGTTATTTTATCAACTAAATGCGTCTTATATCTTGTTCCTCCATTTGCTAAGGTTGCCACATAACTTGCTAACTGTACAGGAGTAAAGTTACTTATACTCTGTCCTATAGCAGAGTCAGTAAGGTTTCTTGGTGAAACTATTTGGTAAGCAATATCTCCCACAACCCATGCAACTATTCTTTGAACTGTTAAGTTTATTGCCTTATCAACTTTTTCATCTTCATCCTTACCTTTTATTCCATTAAAGTTTTTAATACTTTCTTGATAGGCAGAATCTAAATTATATAAAGTTTTAAAATCCTTTTTTAAAGACTCACTTAAAGCTTTTTCATCAATAGTATTTCCATCTCCAAGCTTATTTAGAGAATTCTCTATATCTTTTTTTATAGATTCCTTAGCCGCTGCTAACTCTTTAGAATCCCTATCATTAACCCCTATATTCACCTGTGGAAAATCAGGAGAAGGAGAATTAACAAAGGTTCCCTTTTCAAGAGAATCAACTAAAGTAAATCTCATAAGAGCTATTGTTTGATTTTTAAAAGATTCAAAATTATAAACCTGACCAAAATTTTCAGATATTTCAATTCCTGTTGAAGCCTTTTTATCTGAATTTGGATCAACACCTAATCCAAACTGCCATGCATATTTTGCAATAGAATCTAAAGCTTCCGTACTACTCTTCTTATATCTTCCATCTCCATATGGATCTCCACCATTTTTATAATACATCTTTACGGCAGAGTCAAAATAATATGAGTTTGATGAATGTTCTAATGCAGTATATAAATCTGCATATCCTGTATAGTTTTTATCTCTTGGCCAGTTTGCAGGATTTTTACCAAATATCTCTGGATATGTTCCTCCAAAGTTTTGCCCATTAGCATAAACTGTTGAACTTGGAGTTATAACCTTATCCTCTAAGGCAGCCACACTGGTAACAGGTTTAAAAGTAGATCCTGGTGGAATCATCCCTAAAGTAGCATAATTATAGAATCTTTTTGGATAAAGATCATATAAATCTTCCCTTAATCCAGTTTTTGAATTTTTAGGGAAAAGATCATCTACTGTTTTATTTAAAGCATTTCTAGCTATAAATTGCTGTGCAAAGGCTTCGTAATCTGGTTGGAAGTATTCCTTTGCCACAACTGGATCTAACTCTCCCTTAGCAAACTCATTTGGATTAAATCCTGGATAACTAACTAAAGCTAAAACCTTTCCTGTATCTACTTCTATAGCTACTGCCGCTCCTCTTGTTGCGTTCTTAGTATTTACATCGGAATCCCTTGTATTCCTTGTTTGAAGAAAATCTAAAAGATATTTCATTGAAGTTTCTGCTGAATATTGAATATCCTTATCTATAGTTAAATGTACATTATTTCCTGGGTAAGATTCTAAGTCATAAAGCTCCTCTTTTTTTCTACCAGAAGAGTTTACCTTAACTGTAGTTCCTCCCTTAACACCTTTTAGTTCACTTTCAAAAGCTGCTTCTATACCAGCTTTTCCTATTAAATCAGTAGAAGCATCATATCCTCTTGCTTCATACTTAGCTTTTTGATCTCCATTTATAGAAGCTACATATCCTAAGAATGAAGAACCTAATTCATTGTATGGATAGTATCTCATTGGCTCTATACTTACATCTATCCCTGGTAAATCATTAAGCCTTTGATAGAATATAAATGCAGTTTCTTTGTTTATGTCCTTAGCTATTGTAACTGGTTTATATCCTGAGAAACTTTGCATTTTCATAGCATTTTTAACAAGCATATATCCTCTTATATCTTGAAGAGAATATTTCTTTAACAATATATCTGTTATCTCTTTTGGTTCCATATTTTTATATGACTTAGCCTCTTCCTCTGTAGGATTTAAAACGTCATATAATTGATATTCCTTTACTAAGAAATTAAAAGCCTCATCTGGAGTAATCTTTAGAAGCTCTTTATCTATTTGATCTTCTTCCTCAGCAGTTAAATCTCCTTCTTTATTCTTAAAAAGAACATTTTTAACCTTATCACCCATTCCAATATCTTTTAAAAGTCTTAGTTTTTCAGTATCACCTGAAACATCAAAATAAAGTTCTCCATTTTCATTAATTCTAATCTTAAAATTATCTAATATACTTTGATTATTTTCTTTTAAAATAGAATAAACTTTATCTATAGTAGTATAAAAGTTTTTCTTAGATTCATCTGTTTCAGTAAATGTTAATGTGTATGTTTGTCTATTAGTAGCTAAAATGTCCCCATTTGAATCATAAATTTTACCTCTTGGAGCCTGTTCTGATAGAAATCTCATAGATCTAGTATCAGCTCTTTGTTTAAATTCTTCATAATTAAATACTTGAAGATAAACTAATCTTGCTACTATAGATACAAATACTATTATCATTATTCCTATGAGAATTTTATATCTATCTATAGGCGTTTTTCCATTTATTGAACTTCTCATGTAACCACCTATTTTTCACTTATTTTCCATTCTCTTTTCATAAGATCTCTGTTGCATAATTTATAAACCCAATTATACATAAAGAATCCTATAACTACGTTATAAAGTACCATAATCCAAAAGCTTAATAAGTTTATTCTTATATTAATTAAATTTAATATAAATGCCACTATAAAAAACTTTATTATGGTAAGTAAACCTACTGATAGTACCGGAATTGTTTTTTTATGCTTAAATACACTTTCCCCAATATACGCAGCTATTAAGCACACTAACATATTTACTAACATATTTACCCCAAAGACATTTACAAAATAAACATCTTGAAGGAAACCTGATAAAACTCCTATAAATACCGCTTCCCAATACCCACTCATAAGAGCATATAGTACAGCAAAGGTGAATAATAAACTAGGATAAACACCTTTTATAGAGAAAAAAGGTACCAGAGTATTATCTACTATAAATAGTAAAAGACATATTAATATTAGTATTAATCTTTTCACTTTACTCCCTCTTTTCTAATACTTAACTATACCATCTCTCTCTGATGGTGGTACAACTACAAATAATTCTTGTAAATTATTAAAATCAACATATGTTTTTAATATAGCGGTTTTCATAACTTTAACATCATCTGATTGTACTGATGTTACTTCACCAATTCTTATTCCTTTAGGATAATATCCTCCAAGGCCTGAAGTAACTACTGTCTCACCTTCTTTTATTGTAGAATTCATAGGTAAGTTAGTTATCTCTGCTTGCATCTCACTACCATTTCTATATCCTTTAACTATTCCGTCTCCTGAATTGCTATCTCCTTCAATAGTTGCTGCAACAGCTACGTTTTCATTTAATAAAGTCTGTATTTTTGACCAGTTTGAGTGAACTTCTGTTACAACTCCCACTAATCCTTCTGGAGAAATCACTATGTAATCTTTTTTAATCCCTTCACTTGATCCTTTATCAATAGTGTAACCTTCTACAAAGCTATTTCCGCTTTTTCCTATTATGTTTGTACCGATATATTTATATTGATTATTTTCCTTAGAAAAATCAACTATTCCTCTTAAAACATCATTTTGACGCTTTAACTCATTGTATTCAACTAATTGATTTTCTAATTCTAAATTTTTCTTTTTTAAATCATTATTTTCATTCTTAACATCTGAAAAGTTATAGAAGAAATCAAAGACATCATGAACTTTATCACTTATTGTGTATACAACCTTCTGCACAGGGTTTAAAACAGTACCAACTCCACCTGAAATTGGATTTTTAGAATCACTCTTAACAGTAAATATAATTATTCCTAAAAAGGCAACTGACAGTACTATAACAGTTACTGCCAGTTTATTCTTGAAGAATTTCATATTCTATCCTCTTTGTTGTTTAACTATTAAATCAAACTTATCTAAAGCTTTTCCTGTACCTAGTGCAACACAGTCAAGAGGTGATTCTGCTATATGAACAGGCATTCCTGTTTCTTTATATATAAGTTCATCTAGTCCTTTTAGGAATGCTCCTCCTCCAGCAAGCATTATTCCTTTATCCATGATATCAGCTGCTAATTCTGGTGGTGTTTTTTCTAGAGTAGTTTTGATTGATTCTATTATTGATGAAACTGGCTCTTTTAAAGCGTTTCTTATTTGTCCTGCATCAACCACAACAACCTTAGGAAGTCCTGATATTAAATCTCTTCCTTTTATATCCATTGTTTGTTCTTCTTCATTCTCATCAACTTTGTAAGCTGATCCAATTTCCATTTTTATTTGCTCTGCTGTTCTCTCACCTATCATTAAGTTAAATTCTCTCTTAATGTAGTTTATGATTGATTGGTCTAACTCGTCTCCAGCAACTCTTAATGATTTACTAGTAACTATTCCACCTAGTGATATGATAGCAACCTCAGTAGTACCTCCACCGATATCAACTATCATACTTCCTGTAGGCTCATCAACTGGAAGTCCTGCTCCGATTGCAGCAGCCATTGGCTCTTCCATTAATATTACGTCTCTTGCTCCTGCTTGCTTAGTAGCTTCTTCTATTGCTCTTCTTTCAACTTCAGTTACTCCTGAAGGGAAGCATACTATTATTCTTGGGCTTGTGAATGCACTTTTGTTTGTTATCTTTTCTATGAATCTCTTAAGCATTGTTTGAGTAACATCGAAATCAGCAATAACTCCATCTTTTAATGGTCTTATAGCCACTATGTTTCCTGGTGTTCTACCTATCATTTGCTTAGCTTCAGTACCAACAGCTAATGATTTTTTTGTTAAGTTGTTTATAGCAACAACTGAAGGTTCTCTTAATACGATCCCCTTTCCTTTAACGAACACTAGAGTATTTGCAGTTCCTAAATCTATACCCATGTCTTTTGTCATTCCAAAATTAAATAAACCCATTTTTAATCCCCTTTCCTAATCACAATATGTCTTTTTCTTTAAGACTTATGAATCTGTTATCTCCTATTATTAAATGATCTAAAAGCTCAATACCCATCATTTTTCCACACTCTTTTAGTCTTGTTGTTATGTTTATATCATCTCTACTAGGTGTTGGGTCTCCTGAAGGATGATTGTGACATATAATTATAGATGCTGCGCTATCTTTAACAGCCTCTCTAAATATCTCTCTTGGGTGTACTAAAGAAGAATTTAGCCCACCTTTAAAAATTTCTTTTTTAGATATTACTTTATTTTTAGTATCAAGGTTTATTAGAATCAACACTTCCTGACGTAGCATTCTAAGTTCATCTAAAACCAATTTTGCTACATCTGATGGCTTTGAAATTTTAACCTGCGCTAACTCAGAAACCTTAAATCTCTTATATAATTCACACATGGCTAAAATTTGAGTTGCCTTAGCTTCCTTAACACCTTTTACCTCCATAAGCTCCTTTGCTGAAGCTTTAAAAAGTCCATTCAATCCACCAACACTATGTATTATTCTATAAGACAATTCAACTACATTTGAATCCTTATTTCCAGTTCTAAGAATTATAGCTAAAAGTTCCTCATTAGATAAAAACTGAGCTCCATAAAAAAGTAGTTTTTCTCTTGGCCTCTCACCAGATGGAATTTCATTAATTCTTATATTTTTAGACATATTACAACTCCTTATTTAGAAATTAACATGCCCATTGAAAGTAATTTTAAAGTATTGTTATGTCATAGTTTTCTAATGCTTTATATAGTTTATTCAAGGGCAATCCCATGACATTGTAATAACATCCCTTTATTCCCTCTACAAAAGCACCACCTAAGCCTTGAATTCCATAAGCTCCTGCTTTATCCATAGGCTCACCAGAATTTATGTAATTTCTTATCTGTCTAGGATTTAATTCTGAAAATCTTACTTCTGTACAGTCGCAATCAGTCACTACAGTATCATCATAAGTATTTATTAAACAAATACCTGAATATACCTTATGAGTATTACCACTTAATGAAGATAACATACTAAAAGCATCCTCTTCATTTTTAGGCTTTTCCAAAACTTTTCCATTTTGAAAAACAACTGTATCCGCAGCAATAACTATAGATGGCTCATTAAGTCTTTTTGAAACCTCTATAGCTTTATTTCTAGACAAATCTTTAACATACTTTTCAATATCTCCCTTAAAGTCTATAGTATTTTCATCAAAGTTTGACTGAACTACTTCAAATTCTTTAACTATTTTTTCAAGAATCTCAACTCTTCTTGGAGATTTTGATGCTAAAATAACCTTCATTTTTCCACCTTACCTTATATCTAAAAAACTTTTGAATAATCTTATTTTTCCTTAAATAAGGTCTTGTATTCTTTATCCTATATAGTTTATCATTTATTATTTTTATAAACAAGTATAAATGTACGTGTATAGTAAATTATAAAGAAAAAAATGAAAGAGAATTTAACTCTTTCATTTTCATTATAATTTAAAAATATGTTACTATAAATTAAAAATAAATTACAATTATTTGTTTACTTTAAAATTATTTAAAGTATTAAACACTATTTGGTAACTTTCTTCTATATTTTTTTTAGTTATTTCATCTGGAATTTTATTTATACCATCTTTTAATTCTTTAAACACTTTAAAATACTCAGAATCACTGTGTTCCTCTAAGCTATTAACCCATTCTTTAAACTCTGTTGTCTTAACACCCTTAACAGAATCCTCTTTTAATTTATTTATTATATTTACATAACCATTTACTATCTCTATAATCTCATTACTACACACATCAGTTTTTGGAATCATAAATCTTCCCTTTGTATTACTAACACCTTTTTCATTTAATTCATTAGAAAGTTTAGTAGCTTCTTCTTCATTTCCAATGTGAACTATTACCCTATAATTTTCCGCTTCACTTAAGGATACTGCAATATAATCATCTTCTAATTGAGCCTTTACATTATTTGCATTCTCTTTATTTGAGTAGAAACCACATTGAATCATTACATACTCTTGTCCACCTACACTTTCAGCCATTACTTTATTATCTTTCGGCTTTTCATCTTCTTTTGATGCTTTGTTATTTTCCTTATCTTTCTCATTTGTCTCTTTATTTTCTCCAGAAGTTGCTTCTATTCTTTCCTTTTCTGCTGTTTTCTTTCCTTCAGGCCATATAAACTTAGACATTGCAGTTGATATTACAAGTGCCACAACAATTACCCCAATAAAAAGTAATATAAAGCTTTTACCATCATTGTTATTATTGTTGTTATGTCCATTACTCCTTTTTTTATTCTTTACATCAATTCTAGTGTACTTCACCCTTCCCCCAACCTTTCTTTTAATTTAACTTTACTAAGCATTTTTCTTTTTACAAATTATGTAAAGCCCCTCTTTATATATTCATTTTACATAATTTGTAAAATTCCTTCTTTTAATTTTATTTTTCTTAAATTTTACATTTTAATAATAAATAAAAAGCTTTATTGAAATTTGCTTTTAGAATTCAAATCAATAAATTCCATAAAGCATTATTTTCAATAAAGCTTAAAAACTAAACTAATATATTATTTTAATAACAATTTATTTATCTAACAAATGATATTTTGCATAAAACTCTGGTGTTCCTAAACTTCTCTTAGATATAAGTCCTCCGTGATAATCTGATCCACCTGTTATTATTAGATTATTTTTTGTACAATAATCTACTAAGTATTTTATTGTATCCTCATCATGATGCGGATGATAACACTCTATTCCATCTACACCCCAGTTTTTAAATAATTCTAACATTTCATCTAATTTAAATTGAGACTTTCCATACTTAGGATGAGCTAAAACAACGATTCCATTAGCTTTTTTTATAGTTTCTATAACTTCTTTAGGATGAGGAAAATCTGGATATTTCAAAGCTCTTTCACCAACAAATATTTTATTAAAAAACTCATCAATATTTTTGCATATTCCTCTATCAATTAAAAAGTTAAGAGTTTTCCATCCCCCCTTTGAAGGATCATGTTCATAAGCTAAATAATCTTCAAAATCTATATCATATCCAGCATCAATTAATTGCTTTATTGAATTATCGTCTTTCTCTTGAAGCAATCTATCATTATTTTCTATTAAACTCATTAACTCTTTATTGTTTTTATCAAAATTATAAGCTAATATGTGAAACTGTTCTCCATTTATTATGCTTGAAACCTCTACCCCTGGAATGAATTTAATATCCATTTCTTCAGTTAAATCTTGCATTTCCTCTAAGCTTCCTATAGAGTCATGATCTGTAACTGAAAATAGTTTTATGTCTTTTTCTACTATTTCCTTTAATAACTCCTTTGGTGTAAGTGTTCCATCAGAAGCTCTAGTATGCATATGTAAATCAGTTCTTACTAAATTCATGTCTATATCCTCCCATAGTCTAATATGTTTATTATTTACTATTTTATTTATTTATTCTTTTTATATATTTATTTATATCTCTCTATAAAATAATAAGGCTGTATCTAACCTTAATTGTAAAACTTATAAGTAATATTATAGATAAAATTTAGAATTTAATTCTCGCCATAGAAATTATAGGCTTAAGCTAAGTTCAAAGCTTTATAAGGATTTATTAGAAACCTTCAATAAATCCTTATAAAAATCCAATAATTCTAAAATATATTTATAAGTTTTTTAGGTAATTTAGATACAACCTTAAATTAATTCTTAATTATTTTATAGCTTTTAATATTTCAACTAAGAAATCCCAAACATTTTTTACTGAAGATATGCTAACATGTTCATTTGGAGTATGAACATCATACATATTAGGACCAAATGAAATCATATCTAATCCTTCTATTTTTTCTCCTAATAATCCACATTCTAATCCAGCATGTATAGCTATTATTTCAGGATCTTTTCCTGTCATATTTTTATATACATTGCTGCAAAGTTCTCTTATTTTTGAATCAGGATTATATTGCCAAGCTGGGTATGGTGCTTGTATTTCAAATTCTCCACCTAATACTTCTGCAACATCAGCTATTTCATCTAAAAGTTTAGTTTTTAAAGTTTCAACTGAACTTCTTGTTGAACTAGCAAAGACAATTTTATCTCCTTCTGTAGTAACAACACCTAGGTTTGTTGAACTTTGAACTAATCCTTTCATTTCTATACTATAAGTATCAACTCCATCAGGAATTAAGTTCATTATTTTTATAGCCTTAAATGTAGTGTCTTTAGAGAATACTTTATGATTTTCTTCTTTTTTAACTAAAGTTACATTAACTCCACTATCATTAGTATGGTATTCATCCTTTAATATTGAATCCCATTTTTGAATTAATTCTTCTAATTTTTTAACATCTTCTTTTTTAACAGCTAGTAAAGTATCACATTCTCTTGGAATAGCATTTACCTTAGATCCACCATTAATTGATATTAATCTAATATCACAGTTAGCATTAATATCATTTAATACTCTTCCCATTAACTTATTAGAGTTTCCTCTTTGTTTATCTATTTCCATTCCAGAGTGACCACCCTTTAGTCCTCTTAGCATGATTTCATAAACTTCAAAATCTTTTTCCATTTCTTCAAAGTTTATTGGTAAAGTAACTTCACTTCTAGCTCCACCTGCACAGCTTACTAAAAGTTTTCCTTCTTCCTCTGAATCTATGTTTAAAAGATATTTACCTTTTAATAAAGTTCCATCTAAGGCAATTGCTCCACCCATTCCAACTTCTTCATCAGTTGTAACTAAAAGCTCTATAGCAGGGTGCGCTATATCATTTGAAGCTAAAACAGCCATTCCATAAGCTACTGCTATACCATTATCTGCTCCTAATGTAGTTCCTGTAGCATATATATAATCTCCATCTACTCTAAGTTCAATAGGATCTTTTTCAAAATCATGTATAGTATCTTTATTTTTTTCACATACCATATCCATATGACCTTGTATTATTACTCCTGGTGCATTTTCATATCCTGGAGTTGCAGGTTTTCTTATTATTACATTTAATGATTCATCTTGTATTGTTTCAAGTCCTAAACTTTTTCCAAAGTTAACTAGGAAATCACTTATTCCCTTTTCATTACCTGATCCTCTTGGAATTTGTGATATTTCTTCAAAATATTTTAAAACACTTTGTGGTTCTAAACCTTTTAATACATTCATTTTTTACCCATCCCTTCCTATTATTGTGGTAAAATATAATTAATTTAATAATTTATTCTATTATATCAAATATATCAAACTTTTAAAGCAATCACTAAACTATTTTAGTTTAAACAAAATGAGGTGGTTTTTATGCAAAAAACAAAAATGATATTTACAATTGGTCCTGCAAGTGATTCAGAAGAAATTCTAAGAGAGTTCATAAGAATTGGTATGAATGCAGCTAGATTAAACTTCTCACATGGAGACCATGCAAGTCATAAAGAAAAGATAGAACTTATTAAGAGACTTAGAAAAGAAGAAAAATCAGCTACAGCTATCTTATTAGACATTAAGGGTCCTAAAATAAGAACACATAATTTTAAAAATGGCGAAGCTGAATTAAAAAATGGTGATGAATTCACATTCTCTTGCGGAGATGAAATATTAGGTGATAACACTAAATGTTCAATCTCTTATAAAGAACTATATGAAGACATAAAACCTGGTGGATCAATACTTGTTGATGATGGACTTTTAGAATTTAAAGTAAAGGAAGTCCGTGGAACTGATATAATATGTGAAGTTATTGAAGGAGGTACTATAAAAGACCATAAAGGTGTAAATGTACCTAATGTACCAATCAAACTCCCTGCAGTAACTGAAAAGGATAGATCTGACTTAATATTTGGTTGCGAAATGGAAGTAGACTTTGTAGCAGCTTCTTTCATAAGAAAACCTGAGGATGTACTTGAAGTTAGAGAAATTCTAGACTCTCATGGTGGAAAAGATATAAAAATAATATCAAAAATAGAAAGCCAAGAAGGTGTAGATAACATAAAAGAAATAATTAAGGTTACTGATGGTGTAATGGTTGCTAGAGGTGATATGGGAGTAGAAATTCCTATAGAAAATGTACCTATAATTCAAAAAAATATAATTAAGAAATGTAATCAAGCAGGGAAAATAGTTATAACGGCAACTCAAATGTTAGATTCTATGATAAGAAATCCAAGACCTACTAGAGCTGAAGCTTCTGACGTATGTAATGCCATATTTGATGGTACAGATGCCATAATGCTTAGTGGAGAAAGTGCTTCTGGTAGCTTCCCTATAGAGGCAGCAATGACAATGTCTAGAATAGCAAAAAAAGCAGAAGCTAACTTAGACTATAATTATCTTTTAAGAAGATTAAAGGATCCAAATCCAAATCCAGATGCCTTTGCAGATGCCATAAGTTATTCAGCATCAAAAACAGCTAGCAAATTCCCTACAAAAGCTATAGTAGCAGCCACTCAGACTGGTTCAACAGCTAAGATATTATCAAAATATAAACCTAGCTGTCCAATAATAGCTATTACTCCATATGAAAAAGTTAGAAGAAGCCTAGCTTTAAACTTTGGAATAATTTCTAAGAAATGCGCTTATTTTAATAGCACAGATGAGATCATAGAGGAAGCTAGAAAAGTAGCTAAAGAATTCCAAATAGCTGAAACTGGAGATAATATAATGGTAGCTGCTGGGTTCCCAACATCAATAACTGGTGGAACAAACATGCTAAAAATTGAAAAAATATAATTTAATATAAAAAAGGGCCATATCAAAATATAATAATAAAACTTACAAACAGTATGAAGAGAATATCTAGATGAGCTTTAGAATTTAAATTATTACGTAGAAAATATCACGTTAAAAAGCTAAGACTGTTCGAAGCGTAGCAAGTTTCGAAGCTTTAGTGATATTTTCGAAGTAATGATTATAAATTCTTAGCGAAATCTAGTAATTCTCAGAATATGTTTGTAAGTTTTTATTTTTAGAACTATAGATTTAATCCTTTGAACAAGTCAGCTAATGAATAACCTTCCTCTTCATCATTATACTGCATATATTCATTTGAAGTTTCTACAGCATCTTTTATACTTAAGCTCATTTTCTTGTTTTCATCATCTATATTTAAGATTTTAACCTTAACTTCTTGACCTAATTCTAAAATATCTGATGGCTTAGCTATATTTTCATCAGTAATTTCTGAAATATGAACTAATCCTTCTATTCCTGGTAATACTTCAACAAAAGCTCCAACCTTTATAAAATTAGTTACTTTTCCTGAAACAACATCACCAACTTTTAATCCTTCTAATGTTTCCCATGGATTTTTAATAACATCTTTTAATGAAAGTGCTATTCTCTCTCTATCCATATCCACTTCTGATACAAATACTTCTACTTCATCTCCAACTGATACAACCTCTTCTGGCTTATGAACTCTTGACCATGACATATCACTTAAGTGAACTAATCCTTCTACTCCACCAATATCAACAAAAGCACCAAACTTAGCTAATCTAGTTACTTTTCCTTTTCTTTTTTCTCCTTCTTTAATTGAAGACCAAAGAGCTTTCTTTTCATTATTTCTTATTTCTTCATCTATTACTCTTCTTGAAACAACAACTTTTCTATTCTCTTTATTAAATTCTATAACTCTAACTTCTAAAGTTTTTCCTACTAATTCTTCTAAATTCTCTATTCTTCTTCCTGCACATTGAGAAGCTGGCATAAATACTCTAAGACCATTAAAATCTCCTACTATTCCACCTTTAACAACTTCTTTTAAAGAAACTTTTATTGATTTTTCTTCTTCAAATGCTTCTTTTAAATCATCCCAAACCTTTATTGCATCTGCTCTTTTCTTTGATAGAAGAACATTTCCTTCTCCATCATCTCCACTTAATACCATTACAAATATATCATCATCTACATTTATTGAATTTATATCAAAATTCTTATCATTTGAAATTTCATTTCTTGGTACCACACCATCTGCAAAATGACCAATGTTAACTATTATTTCATCATTCTTTACGCTTATAACTTTCCCTTTAACTATTTCACCTTTATGAAAATGCTTTAACTCAAAGCTATCCATTAATTCTGACATTGTAAGATTTTCACTCATATTTACATCTCCTTTATTTAAGGCTTACTTTATAAAATATTTTACATAACTATATGTTATAAAACAAGTAGGCATATAGCTTATTGTAGTTTTATATAAATAAAAAATTACCTAATAACATATTGCCATTAGGTAATTAAACAATTTAATCTTCAATTGAAACTAATTCATAACCAACTTCTTCTAAAGCATCTCTTAAAGTATCTTCATCAACTTCAGTATCAACAACAGCTCTGCCAACTTCTACTTCTAAAACATCTACTCCATCAACGTCTAATAAAGCTGCTTCAACGTGTCTAACACAATTTGAACATGACATTCCATCAATCTCTAAAATAAGTTTGCTCATAAAAAAAATCTCTCCTTAAAATTTTAATTTATATTATTTATTTTAATTTTATATAATAATTCATAAATATTAACCCTTAAGTTTTTAATATCTATGATTTTTAGCTAATCTCTAGTAAATACCCATGTATCTCCTTCAGAAAGCCTCTCATTAAATTCATATCCATCTAAATCAAAGTTTTTTATGTCTTCTGATTTAGTAATCCTATTCTTCGTTATGTATCTAACCATTTGTCCTCTTGCCTTCTTAGCATACACCGTAACAACCTTATATTCAATACCTTTTCTTTCTTTAAATACAGGGGTTATAACTCTAACTTTTTTCTCAATTTTCTTTATAGACTTATAATACTCATTAGAAGCTAAATTTATAATAACTTTTTCCTTGTGATTTTCTAAATCTTTTAAAACAGCTTCCATTATTTTATTTCCCCAAAAGTCATAAAGATTTTTAGAGCCATCAATTGAAATTTTTGTTCCCATTTCTAATCTATATGCCTTTGTTCCATCTAAAGGCTTTAATGCCCCATAAAGTCCTGATAATATTCTTAAAGAGTCATTACAAAATTCTAAATCTTCTTTAGTAAAATCATCTGCATCTAGCCCTCTATAGGCTTCCCCTTTAAAAGATAATACAAAGGGTTTTTCATCACCATAGTAAATTGTATTCCAATCTTGAATTTTGGTGAATGTTTGCACTCCTAAATCTTCACTTATTTTCATAAGTGGGCATAAATCTTGAATTTCTAATTCCTTTAAATTATTCATGATTACTTCAGCTTCACTGATAAAAATAGGTTTGCTTGTTTCTATATCTAAATTTGGTTTTGTTAAATCTAAAGTTTTTGCAGGTGATAATAAAGCTATCACAAGTATCACCTCTTTCTAATTTTATTAAAAACATTATATAATAAAATAATTTTATTTAAAACTACCCTAAACATATTATTATAGAATTATTTAAATATACTTAATAATAATACTTTCAGAAGATTCAATCAATATATTTATAAAAAAAATTAAGGCCAAAAGACCTTAATTATTTTTATATAGACTGTTATAACAGTGATTTATTATATCACTTCTTTTTATTATTCCTATAAATATCCCATTATCATCAACAACTGGTACAAAGTTTTGAGAGATTGCTAATGATATTAAACTTTCCATATTTTCATTAATACAAACACTTTTGTGTTTAACTCTTCTTGGTATTTCCTTTACACTAACTGTGTTAGTATTTTTAAAATTAAGCTCTGGATTTCTTTTTAAAGTCCAAAGTAAGTCCCCTTCTGTTAATGTACCCACATATTTTCCTGTTTTATCTATAAGTGGAATAGCTGTATATCCATGATGCTCCATTCTTTCGATAACTTGTCTCATTGTTGCATCAGTATATTCATATGCTACTTCACTTTTTGGTGTTAGAAAAAAAGCAATATTCATAATATATCAGTTCCCCTAATTTTTTATAGTAATTGTTATACTTTTATTTTATCATATATATGTTTTTTTAAGTGACAATCTATTGTCATTTAGCTAACTTTTTAAATTTATAGTCAAGATCAATGTATTCTGTGTCATTTATTAAAGAGTTTGTAGATTCATAAACTAAATTACCTGATAAGGTCTTTTTTAGTACAACCTCTTGTCTAACATTTCTATTGCATTTTGGACATTTTCCTATTGATACAAATCTCCAACTAAATAATCTAAAAGGATGGTCCATTTCAACTTTAATATTACATTTAGGGCATTTGAATTCTACATCTTCACACTCTAAATTATAATTCTTTAAATCTTTAACCCTTATAGAAGGCATATTGTAGACATCTTCTACTATATACTCTTTTACCTTTTTACCATTATATAATCTTTTAAAAACCTCTGCCGTATAAACAGCATCATTTAGTGCATCATGTAGTTTACTTTTATCCATTTTTATCTTTAACTCTTCTAAAGCATGTTTTAAGCTTAAAGATTTTTTATGCGCTAATATCTTTGTGCAATATTTTTGTATATCAATATATTTTTTTATCCAACTTATATTCTTATATGAATGATACTTAGCATTATTAACTATGTGAACAATGTCATCAGTAGCCCAAGAACAAAGTATATCATCTTCCCCAATAAAATCTTTAAGGTTGTCCATGGCATCTTCGAATTTAATTCCATCTTTTAAATGATCTTCAGTTATTCCTGTTATATCTATTATCTTTGGATTTAAAACCTTAAATACTGATGGTTTAATATATGTCTTAAACTCATCAACCTCTTGCATGAACTTATTTAATTTTATAGCCCCAATCTCTATTATTTCATTATAGGAATCTAATTCCTTTAAATCTTTCTGCTCATTATAAATATTAGGATAAAATTTTGTAATATTTTGCATATTATTAAATTCTAGGTCTATTATTACATACCCCATTCTCTACATCCTCTCACTATCTATATCCATATATAATTATGCCATGAATTTTGGATTTTTTCATTAAAATTGATTTATTATTTACTTACTACTTTTTCTAATAATAAATCTTAATTATCCTATCTAATAACTTTTATTTTATTTAGTTAATTCCTAATTTTCAATAGACAAAACTTAACTTTTATTTAAATAAAAAAGGGGGCTGTATCAAAATATAACAATAAAAGTTATTTTGATACATGCCCTTTTAATTTCTAAAACTTAGTCCAAAGTTCTAATGCTCTATTAACTAAGCTTTCATGTCTATCTTTTAATGAATCCATGTTCCAATCAGATAATTCTAAAACTTCTTTAGTTATAGCGAAATCACTTTTCTTACTTAAGTATTGTTCAACTTTTTCAGCAAATGGTTTATTGTTAGCTCTAGTATTTTTAGCTCCTGTTATTATAACTAAGTTACCAAACTTATTAGCCCAGTTTCTTCTTTGATCAGCTGAGAAGTTATCTTTCCAATAAGCTTCTTTAGCATTTCTAGGAAGAACATGCTCTATCATAATCTTATCGCTATAATCTAAAACTTCATTAGCTCTCTTTTCCATATCAAGTCTTACGAAGATATACTTAGGTATCATCATTCTACCCTTACTATAGAAATCTATATCATTTAAAGCATTTTCAAAGTATGCAGTTGTTCTCTCTAAGTCATATAAGAATACTGGTGCTTCTTTTATTTCTTCTAAAGAATCTTTTTCTTCTATAGCTTCTAAAATTCCATAAACTCTATTTAATCTATCAGCAAATGAATTTCCGTTTACCCAATCAATAACAAGTCTTTTTTCTAAAACTTTAACAAATTCTAAAACTAACTTATCATCATTGAATTTCTCAGCAAATCTAATAACTGATGCCATCCAATCATCATATGGTAAGAATTCTCTCATTATGTTTATTAAATTTTTATAATAAGATTTTTCTTCCTCTGATACTCCTTCAAGATTACCGTCTATTATATACTTGTCATATAAAGCTTTTACAGCAGTTAAATGATTTACAAAGTTAACTCCTAGATATTCTGGTTCATTTCTAAATATCTTTTTGCTAAACTCTTCATATACGCTTTCTTCAACTTTATTTTTAAGCTTCATTGTTCTCATGAAACCTATGATTTGATCTAGTTTTTCCTTACCTAAATCTTGTTCATGACTTTCCCAAATATCAGTGTACTCTTTTCTAATTTCAGGGTTCATAACTCTTAAGTTTTCACTCTTTAAAAGATCTGAATCTGTTAAAGGTAATCCTCTTGCATTTATTACATTGAATAATCTAAATGCTGAAGTGAATGATTCTGTTGTTATTACAACTAGTACAACTTTTTGAAGTAAATAAACTATAAACTCATTTAACTTTTCTTCTAAAAGTTCTCCATTTTCATTAAAGAAACTATCTCTAAATACTTCTATTGCATTAACCATATTTTGTTTAGCTTCTGAAAGTTCTTCCATGTCTAAATCTTTAACTAATTCTGTTCCACCATTAGTTAATATGTACTTTTTAAAGAACTCTTCTTCTTTTCCTCTAGCCTTAACTCTTATGCTCTCTTTAATTCCCATAAGAACATTTGGTTTTTGATATATTAAATCAGATAATACTTTTTTATACTCTTCATTATCTATTAAATCTCTTATTGCAGCAATTAACATGATTATAGATGTAAGTCTTTGTTGTCCATCTATTACATCATATATTCCACAGCCATCATCCTTATATTCCTTAGAACATAAAACAATGCTTCCTAAGAAATATGGCTCATATTGATCAAACTCTTTATTTCCTCTTGCTTTATTTAGTTCTACTGACTCCCAAATATCCTCAACTAATTGCTTTAAATTTTCTTTAGTCCAAGAATATGCTCTTTGATAATCTGGGATTTCAAATAAGAACTTATTACTTAATAAATCCTTTATGTAATATTCTTTTGCTTTTACCTTTTCTGTAAACAAAATATACATGCCTCCTAATTTTTTGCTATTTATTCTAAGTCCTCTTTTACTAATAACTCTACTCATGAAAAAAAGCCATTTAAGGCTTTTTCACTAAATACATCATTTGTTTATTATATCAAAATTAATTTAATTTGTCTAAAATTAAGTTATTTTGCTGTTTATATATAGAAGTATACTTTTATTCAATATCTATTCCAGCCATCTTCATTAAATATCTAGCATTTCTTGTTTGTGAAACACCTTTTCTTAAAATATAATCAAACTTTAATTTATTATCCTCATAATATTCTCTAAAATTATAATTTTGTATAGTAGAATCTTTTTTCTCCATATCGCAAAGTTCAAAATCATGAGTTGAAACTAGTCCTAAGGTATTTCCTTCTAAAAGCTGATTTATTAATATCTCTGCTCCCTCATGTCTATCTAAGGAGTTTGTTCCTTTAAATATTTCATCTAACAAGAATAAAATCTTTTCTCCTCTTTTTACTCCTTCAACTATAATCTTTATTCTAAGTATCTCTGCATAAAATGAAGATATACTCTCTTCAAGATTATCTCCAGTTCTCATACAGGTATAAACTTTTAATATTGGAGCTTCAAAACTTTCTCCTTTTACAGGAAGTCCTAGATAAGCTAATATACAATTAAATCCAACAGTTCTTAAAAATGTACTCTTACCTGACATATTAGATCCTGTTATTAAGATTACTCTCTTATCCTTATTAATATCAAAACTGTTTCCAACGCCTTTTTCTCCTAACATAGGATGGCTAAGATTTTTTCCCTTTAAAGTATAGTCATCATTTATTTTTGGTGTAGCCCATCCATGATTATTGTAAGTAAATCCAGCTAAAGAAACTAAAGCCTCAAAATCACCTAAAGAAATCATCCATTTATAAAACTCATCTTTATTAGAACTCTTCCACTTTTCAAGCTTTGATAGAATTTGATAATCCCAAAGCAAATAACAGTTTAATAAAAGATAAAAGGCATTTCCCCTATCATAAAGCCAGCTAGTTATCTTTTCTAAGCTTTTAAGCTCCTTACTAGCACTTTTGCCATTCATATCTAAGTTACTTTTTATACTTTTTATTATATTAGACTGGAAATTCTCTTTTTCTATTAACTCTAAAGCCTCTACATAGGTTTTTATTCTATATTTTAAATCTTCAAATATATTTAATCCTTTAATAACTTCCTTATTGCCAAGCTTCAAAATACCATAACTTATAACAAGAGAAATTAATAGTATTTGCCATGAAATAACATTCATACCAACTAAAATAGTAATTCCAATATTTATTACTGGCATTATTATTCTAAGAATATTTAATAAAGGCGATATGGCTTTACTGTCTTCTTTTAACCATTCCCCTAAATACTTCTCTTTTTTTCCTTTTTTATCTTTTAATGAAGCTATAAATTCATGTCTAAAATCTACTTTTTTAGAAAGCTCCTTTAAAGCTTCCTGTCTTAATAAAATTTCTTCTTTATTTGGAAGTTCTTCTAACTTTAATAAATGGCTTAATTTCTCTCTTCCATAAACAGTACCAGTTTCATTTATCCATTGAAATAAAGAGTTTTTCCCAAATATATCTAAGTCATTTATAAAAGGATGCTTATTATCTAAATATTCTTCTCCTAAATCATTAAATTCTCTCCACTTTCCCTCTAACCTAAGAATCTCTTTTTTATTAACCTCTATAAGAGCTTCTCTTTTACTTATTTTATTCACTATACCTTCATGAACCTTTGCTAAATATAAAAATAATATAGAATTTAGCAAAAATAATATGATCCCAAAGCTTATTGAGCCTATGCTATAAGCGTAGTAAATAAAAAATAAAATACTTAAAGAAACTACTAATCTTAATGCGCTGATTATATTATAGTCTCTCTTTAATCTCTTTAAAGCACTTGAATACTCTTCTATTCTTTTTTCATAAATATCTTTTCTATTCTCCATATTTATCCTCTCAAAACACTTTTTTAATATTATACCATAGTTAACATATTTTAATGCAAGACTATCCTTTAAACTATGACACTTTCTAAACTTATATGAAAAAATGATTTAAATCTCTTATAAATAAAGTCTATATAACAATAAACAAAGTCTATATAAAAATTAAAAATATACTTAAATTAAGCTTTAAAATTAAAATAAAAAGGCCATATCAAAACCTAATAATAAAATTAATTTTGATATGGCCTATTTTTCTTATATTTTTGTATTTCTAAAATTTTATCTCAAACAATTAACTTATTTTTTTATTAAATTTGATTTTTCTACTTTTCTCCCATGCCATTCATAATTTCTCTAATTTGAGTTTTAAGTATATCTGATTTTCCTCCAAATATAGCTTGAATATTTTCTCCAACTTGCATTACACCAGCTGCTCCAAGCTCTTTTAATCTTTCTTTATTAACTTTGCTTGAATCATTAACTGTAACTCTTAATCTAGTTATGCAAGCATCTAATTTATTTATATTGCCTGCACCGCCTAAAGCTATTAAAATTTCAGCAGCTAAGTCATCATTTACAGTTTGGTTATCCATATCATCAAATATATCATCATCTTCTCTACCTGGAGTCTTAAGATCAAACTTTCTAATAAAGAATCTAAATAAGAAATAGTAAATTACAGCAAAGCCTAATCCTACAAGTATTACTAACCACCATCTAGTTCTATTTGGAATTACTCCTAATAGTATAAAGTCTAAAAGTCCACCTGAGAAAGTCATACCTATTTTAACATTTAATAATTGCATTATCATAAAGGATAAGCCTGCTAATACACAGTGGATTGCAAATAATACTGGCGCAACAAATAAGAATGCAAACTCTAAAGGCTCAGTAATTCCTGTTAAGAAGGAAGTTAAGGCAGCTGAGAATAAAATACCTGAAGCTATTTTCTTTTTACCTGGTTTAGCTTCATGATACATTGCTAAGGCTGCTGCTGGCAATCCAAACATCATAAATGGGAACTTACCAGTCATAAAGGTACCTGCTGTAAATGGAACTCCATCTCTTAATTGGGCAAAGAATATTTGATTATCTCCCATTATTAATTGACCTGCTTTATTTGTGTATTCTCCAAATTGGAACCAGAATGGATTATACCAAATATGATGTAATCCAAATGGAATTAATGCTCTTTCTATTATTCCAAATAATAAAGCTGATAGGGTTTGATTAGCACTTATCATATTTTGTGAGAAGTACAATAAGGCACCTTGTATTGGAGGCCATACAAATACCATTATTCCTCCAAGCACTAAAGCTGAAACAGCAGTCACTATTGGAACAAATCTTTTACCTGCAAAGAATCCTAAGTATGAAGGTAATTCTATCTTATAGAACCTTTTATATAAAGCTGCGGCTATAACTCCCATAATAATTCCACCAAATACTCCAGTTTGAAGTGTTGGTATTCCAAGAACTGTGGCATACATACCATTTTTAGTACCAGCAACAATGTCGGCAGTTATTCCTCCACCAATTCCCATTGTTACATTAAGTATTAAAAAACCAACTATTGCTGCAAGACCTGCAACACCGTCTCCTTCTGATAATCCTACAGCTACCCCAACTGCGAATAACAATGCTAAGTTTGAAAATATTATATTACCTGCATCAGACATTATTGTAGCTATTAATTGAAACCACCCTGCATTTAATGCTGGCACTAAGCTTAAAAACTGAGGATCTTGAAACATTGATCCAAATCCAAGTAATAAACCTGCCGCTGGTAATAAAGCAACTGGTAACATCAAAGCTTTACCTATTCTTTGTAAAACTCCAAAAGCTTTCTTCATCTTAATCTCTCCTTTTAAATGATTTCTTTCTTTATAATTCCTAAAATACACAAAAAATAAAGACTTAAATTTATTATTCCTATAAAACACCTATTTTATTATTAATAGGTATTAGAATAATAAATCTAAGTCTTGCCTTCTAATTAAGTAACAATCCTAAGTATTCTCTTTTATTTTTGTGATGATAAGGCATTATATATTTTTGAAAGATTTTCTTTCATAGCATCTATATAACTTATACCATCTTCATTGCTTTCTAGAGTATATATTTTTTCAATTTTTCCACCAACTTCATTAGCTAAAGTTTGAGAAATTTTTTCACTTGCTAACTCAGGCATAAAAATTGTTTTTATATCATTTTTCTTACAGAACTCAACTATCTCTTGCATTTTTTGAGGAGTTATTTCTCCTTCTCCAAATAAGTTTTCTACACTAACTTGTTTTAATCCAAATTCTCTACATAAGTATCCAAAAGCAGCATGACCAGTAACAAAATCCTTATTAGCTAATCCATTAAACTTTTCTTTGTACTCATTTGCTAAAGAATCTAATTTCTCTGCAAACTTTTTAAAGTTTTCTTCGTAATAACTTTTATTATCTGAATCAACCTCAACTAAAGCATCTTTTATGTTTTGAGCTTCTATTTTAGCTCCATCTAAGCTTAACCAAAGATGAGGATCTACCTTATCTCCTTCTTTTAATACTTCAGCCCCTTTAGAAGCTTCAACCACTTTTACATCTTTATTTTCTATTGTATTAAGAACTTGCTCTTTCCAGTGTTCCATACCTAATCCATTATAAACAAAAACCTTAGCCTTATTTAACTCTAATAAATCTTGAGTTTTTGGTTCAAAATCATGTGGCTCTGTTCCATTTGGAACCATAGTCTTAACATTTACCTTATCTCCACCAACTATTTCAGTAAACTCTCTTAAAGGTTCAATACTTACAGTGACATCAACCTTACCGTTATCCTTTTTATTTTCTGCTGTTTTAGTACTTTGACACCCAACAAAAAAAGCAGCCATTGTTACTCCTAAAAAAATCGATACTAATTTCTTTCTCATACTTCCTCCTGTTTGCAAATGATTCGCATTATTATAATATAAACTTTATATTACTTTTCTATTATTGTCAATATTTATAATAAAACTATCATAAAAATAAAAAAGGACTAATCAAAATATATTATAAATAAAACTTATAAACATATTCCTAGAATTACTAGGTCTAGCTAATAATTGTTTGTAAGTTATATAAAATTTATTTTGATATAAGCCCTTCATTTTAAATTAAAGCTCTATTATATTTACTTTTTCCTTATCTTTGAGAATATTTATTTCTCTTTTTTGGCATGTAAATAAAATTATTTGATTTTTATAAACTCTCTTATATATTATATCTAACATAGTTTTTAATCTATTATCATCATATTGAGTAAAACTTTCATCTAATATTATTGGAACTTTTTTATCTTCAAATATTATGTCGATTATGCCAAGTCTCAATGCTAAATATATTTGGTCATATGTTCCACTACTTAAATAAGAAGCATCCATAATTTTATTGCTTTTTGTATCCTTAACAACTAAGTTATAATCTTCTGATACTCTTAAATCTTTATAAGCACCCTTAGTTACATCTTTAAAGATATCCTCTACCTTTTTATTTATAACAGGTCCAAAACTTTTTTGAAGTTCCTTAAAGGCTTTTTCCATGTAGTTTGTTGCAATCTCAACCCCCTTAAGTTTTTTCTCTAAGGACTTAATCCTTTCCTTAACTTCCGCTATCTCTTCATCTATTAAAAATAAACTTCTACAGGTTAACTCTTTGCTACTAATTAAATATTCTACATCCTTTATTTCTTTTTCAATATTTAACAAGTCATTATTTTTTAATTTTATTTCATTTAAGATTTCTTCTTCACTGTTATAAACTTCATTTTTAATCTCTGATTCCTCATATGAAAGTCCATTTTTAACTTCTAAAATATCTCTTCCCTTAAGTAATAGATTGCAATTTTCTTCTACACTATTTAACTTATTTTTTAAGCCTTCCTTATATTCTATTTTAGCTTCTATTTCTTCTAATCTAGAATATACTTCATCTAAAGGAATACTTTGTAGTGATGTATTTTCTAAATAAGCTTTTATTTTTCCTTCTATTTCCAATATTCTATTATTTAATTGATTTAAATCTTCCTTAGCCTCATTAAACTCTGATTTTTTTCTTATTAATAAATCTTCCTGGCTTTTCTTTTCCCTTGAAATTTCTAAGATTTCATCTATAGAACCTGCCCCTGTAACTCTTAATAACTTATCTATAAAAGCTTCATTACTTAATATTTTTTCCTTAGTTTCATCTTCTTTTAATAAAATCAAACTTTTCTCTTTTTCCTTAATTTCTACATAGAGAATATCTAACTCTTTTTTAATAAATCTATAATCCTCTAAAGTTTCTTTAATAGAATACTCATCTTTTACCTTAAGGAATTGTTTATATTCATCAATTTTACTTTTTAATACTTCTATTTCCTTTTTCTCATTTATAAGCTCATCTATTTCATTTATTCTTTTACTTATATTATTTTTTTCTTTTTTATTTAAGCTACTTTTAGCTAATAAAAATATAAATAATAACATACCTAAAATTGAAAGTGCTAAGGTGATTATATTTTCACTCTTGAAATAGGATATAAATAAGAAAGCACATAATAAAATACTTATTACTTCCCCAACTCTAAAGAGAAAAATTTTTCTTGAAAAACTTTTACTTTCCTCTTCAATAATATTCTTCTCATCTTTTAAGTTTGCATTTATTGAAGGATATATTTTTTCATTATTATATTTATCTAAATCCTTTTCTATTTGTAACACCAAATTATCATTTAATTTTAAAGCATTTAAATGACTTAAAAAATCATCTTTCTTTTCATTTAACTGATAAAGCTCTTCTTTTACCTTTTGAATAACCTTGTAATTTTCTCTTAATCTATCATCTTCAATCCTAAGCTCTATTAATTTAGTTTCTAGATTATTTGATATTTCATTTAAAATTCCATAACTCTTTAATTTTTCATTATACTCATAAATAGATTCTTTTAGATTATCTATTTTATCTTCCTTTTCTTTTAGTGATTCTTTTAGAAACTCATAATTTTTAAACTCATCTCTTAAGTTATTTAACTTTTTCAAATCACAGATAGCTTGTACATCTTTTAACTCTTCTAATAAAACTTTTAATTCCTCTTCTAATTTTTCTTTTTTATTTAAATACTCATTTATATTTTCATACTCATTTTTTAATTCTGATTTTTTTAAATTTTTCTTATGTAATTCTAATTCTTCTATTTTTAAAATTAAATCAGTTCTTTTTTCTTTTAATCCCTTTAAGTAAAGCTCATTTTCTATATTTTCCTCATGAATTTTTACTCTTTTATATCTTTCTTCTAAAAGCTCACTTTCTTTAATTCTTAATAAATCAAGTTTTCCTGTTTTTCTTGAATTAGTTAAGGACTTTTTATTTTCCTCTAAATTATTTTTTATTTTTTTATAAGAAACCTCATCAGCTCCACATTCTAAGATATTAATAATTTTATTTAATACATCATCCTGCTTTGAACTCTCTACAGTACACCCCATTTGACTTATAAATAGAGTATTCTTAAATCCATCGCTAGAAAGATTAAATACATCCTTACCAGGTTCTTGCCATGAGTATTTATTTATCTTTTCTCCAGTTATATTATTTAATATATTTCCCTCATCATATTTTTTTGTTTTACCAAAACTTCTATCTATTAAAATTTCTTCACCATTATCCTCTACAAGTAACTCTCCTGAAAAACTTCCTTCCCCTAATGGTGTGTACTTTGCTCTATCTGATAAAGTTTTTTTGCCTCTTTTATTACAAACACCATATAACATTACCTTTATGAAAGATTGTAATGTACTTTTTCCACTTTCATTTTCCCCATATATTATGTTTAATCCATCTTTTAATTCTATTTCTTTATTTTTTAATTTTCCAAAGGACTTCACATTTATTTTCTTAATTATCATTTAAATTCACTTCTCCATCTAAAATACTCTCCATACCAATTCTAAAAGCTATATCTAGTATCTCTTCATCCTCTTCATTAGATTCTAAAGCATCCTTTATTAAAGAACAAAAAATCCCCTTAATTGAATACTCATTGCTCATTTCATCAATATCTATTTTTATTCTAGTAGAATTTACAATCTTACAGTAAAAGAATTTATCTCTAATTAAGTTTTCTATTAAATCACTATCTATTTTAAAAGACTCTTCTATATTCCCTTTTAAGATGATTTTAAATAGATTTTTTTCTCTTGATTCTTTTGAAATAGTATTAAGTATCTTATCTATAACCTCTTCTTTAGTTTTACAATTTGATATATCAATTTCCTTAAGAAAATACTCTCTTTTATTAGTCTTTATAAAATCTAGGTCTACAACTCCAAGGGATACCTCTCCTAATATTATTCCTTTATCTCCTTCTTCATCAAATCCTCTTCCCTCTGGACATCCTGAATATGCATAATAGGTATTACCGATTCTTTTTATTCCTGAAAATTTATGAATATGTCCTAAAGCAATATAATCCATCTTACTCTCTTCTATTTCCTTAAATAATAAGGGATTATACTCTCCTGTTTCATTATTCCCTAAATCACCATGTAGAACCATTATTTTTACTAAATCCTTATCCTCTTCTTTTGGAGTAAAATCCTTAAGATTTGACTCTTTTATATATTTTTCCTTAAAGGATGCTCCATAAACAACAGTATTTAATTCAGGTATTTCTATTCTTTCAATTTCATCCTTAAATATATGAACATTTTCGCCTAAGTTAACCATATTATAAAAAGATTTTTTATTATATGGGTCATGATTTCCTGCTGAAATAAATACTCTTATATTATGTTTTTTAAGTTTATCAATTTGATCCTTTATAAAAGTAAGAGTACTCTTTTCTATAGTATCATTGTCAAAAAGGTCTCCCGCTAAAAGAACTAAATCAACTTTTTCATCAATTCCTCTATTTATTATTTTACTAAAGCTTTCTCTTAACTCAGCTCTCCTCATTGTACCAATTTCCTTTGGTAACTCTTTAAAAGGAGTATCAAAATGAATATCACTACAATGCAATATTTTTACCTTTTTCACCAATATGACACCTCTCTTATTCCAATTTATTCTAATTTTATCATAGAGATTGTCAAAAAAAAAGACTACATAGAGGATATAAATCCTCTATGTAATCTTTTTTGCGGTAGAAGTTTAAGCATCATGTTTTGGCGGTTTACCCTCCATAACACTTTCTCCTGTTATAAATTTTTAGAGTCATAATATAGGATTTTTATAATGGTTATTTAATAATCATTATAATTATTCCTATTTTTTAATGAATCTTTTTTCTTTAATTCAGTATTAGCGAAAGGTTTGTTATTTTATTTGACTTTCGTAAGCTTCTACCATTCTTTTTACCATTTCGCCGCCTACGGAACCACATTGTCTTGAACTTAGGTCTCCATTGTAATCTGAGAATGGTACACCTAATTCTCTAGCTACCTCGTTTTTGAATTTACTTAATCCATTTTTTGCTTCTGGAACTAATGATTTTGACATTTCTAATTCCTCCTTTGGCTTTGGTAATTTGTAAGCTTGAAATTTGTTTATCTCTTGCTTACACTATTATATTAACCATAATTCAGATTATAAACCTATGAAATAGAAGGATTATTAACCATGTTATTCCAGAAAACATCTATTTTTTATTTTTCTTTTTTAATATTACACCTGCACCTAATACTAAAATACCTATTTGTGACATAGCTTCTGCACCTATAGGAGATCCTGTGTTAGGAAGTTTATTTTCTTTTTTAGAAACTTCCTCAATATTATTTTGTTCATTATTTTTTTCATTCTCTTCTTTAGATTTACTATCTTCTTTAACTAAAGTATTATCTTCATTTGAATTATTTTCTTTATTATTTTTTTGTTTTTCTATGTTTTCCTCTACTTTAGGCACGTCTTTTTTACTTTCTTCATTAACTACTTGATCCTTATTATTTTTATTATTAATAGAATCTAAGTTTATATTTTCCTCATTTTCTTTAGATGTATTATTATCTAAAGGTAAATCTTTTTCATTTATTGATGCTATATTAGTATATTTTCCGTCTTCTGATGTAGGTATTTTTAATTCTCCTGAATTAACTAAATCTCTAACCTTTTTATAGTTTTCTGAATTTGGATCTATTCCTAATAGACACCAATTATTTTGTTTTTTTGCATTTATAAGGCCATTTTTAACATTTTTAATATAATCTATAGCTAAATTTCTTATTGTTCCTTCTTCTTCTCCATAAGCTGTCTTAGAATCCCAAAGTTTTTTAAATTCTTTTCCTTCAAAGATTCCTCCTTTTCCTTGTAATTGTCCAAGTCTATATGAATTCATTCCTAGTTTTAAAACATCTGTATCCTTAAGTTCTCTTCCATCTTTATACTTAACATCTTTAATCCTATTACCTTCTTTTTCTCGTAAATCAATTTTGTAAGTTATTCCTCCAAACATATCATTAGTACTATACTTTGACGCTCTTCTTTTAGGATTAAAACTTGGAGTAATATCTCCTGGATTTAATGTATTAAAATAGCCAGCTGCCCATTCCATATATTTTTTTAAGTCTTTTCCAGTTACTTCATAAACGCTTATTTCTCCACCAGTATATCTATAGTTATAAGCTATATCTTTCTTCTTTATATCTCCTACATTTAACTTAGCCTTATCATTATCTATAGATAAAGCTATTACATCTGCTTTACTATAATACTTTCCTACTTCATGAAAGAAATCAATTAATGGAGTATCTTCTATATGTATAGTAGGTATTCCTTTTATGTAATCTTCATCTACCATGTTAACCCCTTCAAGTCTTCCAATAACTGAGTTAGCATCCTTACGCAATTCCTCATGGAAAGGTTTTAATAGATCTTCTATTTCTTTATCTGATTCTACATTAGCTACTGAGATAGTATCTGCATTTTTATTTTTAAGTACATTTTTTCCATTTTCTTTTTTAAATGTTAAATCTATTTTTGATACAGCTTGTCCATACTTTCCTGGCTCAGTTATAATAACTCCATTTACAACCTCATTTTTAACTAACTTATGCATATGTCCTCCTACAATTGCTGTAAGCTCTGGACATTGATTAGCAATATCTGTAACACCTGTATTAGAAATAGCATTTTCATTATCTAATCCCATATGCATAACTCCAATCATGGCATCCACTTTTCCATCTAGTTCTTTTATAATCTTTTTTGTTTCTTTAACTGGATCTCTAAATTCAATTCCTTTTATATTATATGGTTTTTCAAACTCTTTTATCATTGGAGTATCCATACCTATAATACCTATCTTTATACCATCTCTTTCTATAATGGTATATCCATCCATAAATCTTGTTCCATCATCATTATAGATATTACCAGCTAAGACCTTTCCTTCAAATTGACTTGTTACATGTTTAAGCACATCTAATCCAAAATTAAATTCATGGTTTCCCATTTCCCAAACATCATATTTCATCTTATTCATACCTAAAACCATAGGTTGTTGAGGTCCTTTATTAAAAGTTTCAACAAAGTTATCTTGAATTGAATCACCTGCATCTACAAGAATTAAATTTGGATTTTCATTTCTCTCCTTTTTAACAATTGTTGAAATTTGTGATAAACTTCCTGATTTATTTTCAGTATCTGATGAATATTCCCAAGGAACAAATCTTCCATGTATATCTGAGGTTCCTAAGATGGTAACCTTAGTTTCATTAGAAATCTCTTCCCCCTTAACAAGCTTACCATTAAAAAAACATAAATTTAATGATAAGAACATCATTGTAGCTACACTTAATGGTTTAATTAGTTTTCTCACTATTTTTCATCCCCCTAAATTTTAAACTTTACCCTTAACATTATACATTGTTCTGAAATTGTTTACAATATTTATATATAATTTACATGTTTTCAGAATATAATCTTTCATTTAAAATTAAGCAAAAAAAAATCAGTGAATTAATTCACTGATTTTTTGGCAGGGGCAGTAGGACTTGAACCCACAACCAATGGTTTTGGAGACCACTACTCTACCAATTGAGCCATACCCCTATAATATTATGTTATTTATTGTGTTAATTGGCAGGGGCAGTAGGACTCGAACCCACAACCAATGGTTTTGGAGACCACTACTCTACCAATTGAGCCATACCCCTGAACACAGAACTTATTATATATTAAAAATAAACTTAACGCAAGAGTTTTTTATGTAATTTTTTATTTTTAATAAAAAATCCACATTAATACTCTAATAAAACAATATAATATTGGCTAATAAAAAAATATATTTAGCTAAATTTAAATTAATTATTTCATCATTTCACTATTATCTTCATCAATTAAAATAAAGCATATATAATATAAATTTAAAAAATCAATATTATATATGCTCTATACTTATATGTTTATAATGGTTTACTATGCTAATTTGAATCCTGACTCTTTTAATTTCTTTTTAATATTTTCAACATCTATACTTTTAACCCTAACTATAACCTCTTTAACATCAGTTAGACTCTTTGTATCTACAATAACTATGCTTAATATATCTCCACCTTCTTCAGATATTGTCTTAGTTATTTTTGATAATTGTCCTGGGACATCATAAGATCTTATTACTATTCTTTCCCCTTTATTAAGTCCAAAAGCATTGTTAAATTCTCTAAAAACTGCCTTATGAGTTAGTATTCCTTTGAAATTATCAAATTCATCTACTACAGCCACAAAAGAAATTCTCATTCTTTCTAGCATGGATACTGCCTTTTCTATATGTTCTGATTTATTTATTATAGGAACTTCTGTTTTTAATATTTCACCTACAGTAATATTATTTAATACTTCATCTTTGCTTAAATTATGTTTAAAGTAATATTTATAGATAGAGCTTTTAGCTACTGCCCCTCTAAATTTATCTCCATCTACTACAGGAATTGATAAAAACTTATTATCCTCCATGATTTTTAGTGCATCTTTAAGTTTAGTATTAGAATCAACTAAATCTAGATTTTCTTTCTTTGTCATAATAGCTTTTACTAACATACAAATCCCCCCAATTCCTAAATTTACATACTATATACTATTATTATACTATTATATTATTACATAGTTATCCAATTATATTAAATTTATCAAAGTATTAATTAAAGATACTTTTCTCCTTTTATTGTTAATATTATAATAATTTTATAGGTATATGTTTTATTAAATATTAGGAGAATTTTTAACTATTTAAGAAACATAATAAAACTTTAAATACCTTATTAAATCTACTCTCTCTTTTCTTTTTCTTTAAATTTGGATAGAATGATTAAAGAGTGTTAATTTGAAAGGAGTTCTTTATGGAATTTATAGTAGATAGTGTAGATAAAACTATGCATATTGGAAGACAACTTGGTTCTCTTGTAAATAAAGGAGATATTCTTTGTTTAACTGGAGACTTAGGAACTGGCAAAACTCATATAAGTAAAGGAATTGCAGAAGGATTAGGAATTGACGAGCATATAACTAGTCCAACTTTTAATATAGTTAATGAATATCATAGCGGAAGATTAACTCTTTATCATTTTGATGTTTATAGAGTTAATGATCCAGATGAAATTGAAGCAATTGGCTTTGATGAATATATCTTTGGTGATGGAGTAAGCTTAATTGAATGGGCTAATTACATAGAAGAACTTATTCCTGAAGAGTATATACATATAAAAATAGAAAAATTACCTGATATGGGTGAAAATTTTAGAAAAATAAGTATTAATGGTTATGGTGATAGATATAACTACATAAAGGAGATAGAAGAATGTTAGTATTAGCTATTGATTCATCTTCTAGCACTGCTACTTGTGCACTTGTTAGTGAAAAAGGAGTTCTAGGAGAAATAAACTTAAATGATAAAAAACAACATTCCGTTTTATTAATGGACTTAATAGATGATTTACTTAAGTATAATAATCTAAAAATTAAAGATTTAGATGGATTTGCTATTAGTGAAGGTCCTGGTTCATTTACTGGACTTAGAATTGGTATGGCAACTGTTAAAGGATTAAGTTTTGGAAGTAAAAAACCTTCTGTTTGCGTTTCTTCCCTTGATGCTTTAGCTTATAATATTTCAGGATTTAATGGAATAATCTGTCCTATTATAGATGCTCTTAGAGGAAATGTCTATGCTTCTCTATATAAAAAAGAAGGAGATGAGCTAGTATCTCTTAGTGAAAAAGAATGCATTTCTTTAACTGATTTAATTGAAAAAATAAAAGAAAAAAATGAGGATGTTATCTTTGTGGGAGATGGAATAAGCAAACACAAGGAAGCTTTAAAAGAAGCTCTTCCTAATGGCTCTTTTGCACCTAGTCATTCATCTTATCCAAGAGCAGCATCAGTTGGAGAATTAGGCTTAAGATTATTAGAGTCAGGAGTTTCTCATGATTTAAATACATATGCTCCTATATACTTAAGAAAATCTCAAGCTGAAAGAGAATATGAAGAAAGAATGAGATTAAAATAATGAATTCATATAAAATAGAACTTATGAATTCTTCCCATGTTAAGGGCGTTTTTGAAGTAAGTAAACTTAGTCTTGCAGAATCTTGGAATATAGATTCTATAGAAAAAGAACTTTCTAATAAACTAGCAAAATATCTTGTTGCTTTACATGGAGACAAGGTTATTGGCTTTGTTGGAATGTGGATTGTTTTTCATGAGGGAGATATAACTAACGTAGCAGTTCATCCTGAATATAGAAAACAAGGAATTGGAAATCTTTTAATAGATAATCTAATTACTTTATGTAAAGAAAATAATATAAATTCTCTTACATTAGAAGTTAGAGAGTCTAATATTCCTGCTCAATCCCTTTACAAAAAGCATGGATTTAAGGAAGAAGGGATAAGAAAAAACTTCTACAATAATCCAAAAGAAAACGCCATAATAATGTGGAGACATGATATTTAGAATATATTTTTTATTAGTATTTATTTTTATCTAAATCTTTAACACTAATATAAAATAATAGGGACTATATCATTTTGATATAGTCCCTTTCTATTATCCTAAATTTTCTTTCATTTGTTTTGGTTTATCTAGCATAGGTTCAACCTTAAATATTGATACAGAAACCTTTTTATATAAAGCATATGTTATTCCACAAACCAATATAGATTTTATTCCGTTAAATGGAATTAATCCAACTGTTACATATTGCATTAACTCTGCTTTTGACATAGCCATACCGTATGCTGGAAGTAATAAATAAACATTAGCTAATATTCCTACCACTTCTATACATAAAACTCCTAGTACCATTCCTAAAATAGCAGTTTTCTTAGTTTTATTTTTCTTATAAACTAAAGCTGCTGGCCATACTAAAGCCACTCCAACTAAAAAGTTAGCAAGCTCACCTACAAATCCTGTTCCAGTTCCCTTTACTATTAATATTAATAAATTTTTCATAAGTTCTATTATTACCCCTGCTAATGGACCAAAAGCAAAGGCTCCCATAAGTGCAGGCACATCGCTTAAATCAATCTTAAGCCATGGGAATATAGGTATTACTGGAAAGTCAATATACATAAGTATTACTGCAATCGCAGATAAAAGTGATAATTTAATGAATCTGTTTGTGTTTAAGGTTTTTGTTTTCATTTTGTCCCCTCCCAAAAGTTACTTCCTCTGGGGCTATTAAGTCTTTAATGATTTTTTTCAAATAAAAAGCCCTGATACATATACTTATATCAGGGCATATAAATTCAGAATTTAAATCATTAAACACTCATCTTCTTTCATCCAGACTATACTGTCGGCCTCGGAATTTCACCGAATCATGCTAAAAACTAGCTCGCGGGCTTTACCGCCGGTGGGGACTTACACCCCGCCCTGAAGACTTTTTTTATTTCATTTGTTATAATTTTAACTCTTTTTTATATAAATTTCAATATATTAAATATTTTTATCTACTAAAATTTTCACTTATTTTAATTAATTTTCTAACTTAACCTTCTTTTTTCATTGATAATGAAATTCTCTTTCTTTTTAAATCAACATCTAATATTCTAACTTCTACAACATCTCCAACCTTAACTATATCAAGTGGATGTTTAACAAAGCTATCTGCCATTTGGCTCTTATGAACTAATCCATCTTGGTGAACTCCAATATCTACAAAAGCACCAAAATCAGATACATTTCTAACTGTCCCCATTAAAATCATACCTGGTTTTAAATCTTTCATTTCTATTACGCCAGACTTAAATATTGGTTTAGGTAATTCCTCTCTTGGATCTCTTCCAGGCTTTTTAATTTCCTTTATAATATCATTAAGTGTTGGTTCTCCAACTTCTAATTCTTTTGCTAAGTTAGAAATTCCTTTTGCTTTTACTCTCTCATCTATATCTACTAATTTGCCATTTTTTAAATCTTCTTCTGTATATCCTAAAGTTTTTATAAGTTCCTTAGCTACTTTATATGACTCTGGATGAACTGAAGTATTATCTAAAGCTTCTTTGCTTTCCATAACTCTTAAGAATCCTGCACATTGTTCATAAGCTTTTTGTCCTAATCTTTTAACTTTTAAAAGCTCTTTTCTACTTTTAAACTTACCATTTTCTTCTCTATAATCAACAATATTTTTAGCTATTGAAGCATTTATCCCTGAAATATAACTTAATAATGATGGAGTTGCTATATTTAAATCTACTCCTACATTATTAACACAATCCTCAACTATCCCTGCTAAGGATTCATCAAGTTTTTTCTGAGTTACATCATGTTGATATTGTCCTACTCCTATAGCCTTAGGATCTATTTTAACAAGCTCAGCTAATGGATCTTGAAGTCTTCTTCCTATAGAAATTGCTCCTCTTACAGTTACATCTAAGTCTGGATATTCCTTATTTGCAAGTTCTGATGCTGAATAAACAGAAGCACCTGCCTCAGAAACTATAACATAAAATAATTCTTTTCCTGTTTCCTCTTTTATTTCCTTAAGCATCTTTGCAATTACTTCTTCTGATTCTCTTGAAGCTGTTCCATTTCCTAAAGAAATAACTTGAACTCCATGTTTTTTAATAAGTTTTTTAAGTGTACTTATTGTTTCATCAATTCTATTTTGAGGGGCTGTTGGATAAACTGTTGTATTCTCAACAAATTTTCCTGTTTCATCTAAGATTGCTACCTTACATCCAGTTCTAAATCCAGGGTCAAATCCCATTACAACTTTTCCCTTAATAGGAGCTTGCATTAAGAGAGCTTTTAAATTAGCCTTAAATATATCAATTGCTCCCTCTTCTCCCTTAGAGGTTAATTCACTTCTTATTTCCCTTTCTATTGAAGGATATATAAGTCTTTTAAAGGAGTCCTTTATACTTTCTTCTAAATACTTATCAGTAATTTTATTTCCCTTTAAAACTTTTTTATTTAAATAATCTATAATTATATCATCATTACAAGTTACTTTAACTGAAAGAATTTTTTCTTTTTCTCCTCTATTTATAGCTAATATTCTATGAGATGGAATTGTTCTAACAGGCTCCTTATAATCATAATACATTTCATAAGGTGTTTGTTCTTCACTGCTTCCCTTTACCTGAATTATTCCATCCTTTTGAACAAAATTTCTAATCCATTTTCTATAATCAGCATTATCAGATATTATTTCACTTATAATATCCATAGCCCCTTGAAGAGCTTCCTCTTCATTTTTAACACCTTTTTCTTCATTAATATATTTATTAGCCTCTTCTACTATATCACCATTAAACTCTCCTGATAGAATAAGCTCTGCTAATGGCTTTAATCCTTTTTCAACAGCCATAGTAGCTCTTGTTCTCTTTTTAGCTTTAAAAGGTCTATATATATCTTCAACCTCAGTAAGGGTAGTAGCTTTCTCAATTTTTAGTTTTAATTCTGGAGTTAATTTTTCTTGCTCCTCTATTATTCTTAAAACATCTTCTTTTCTACTTTCTAAATTTCTTAAATATGTTAATCTCTCATTAAATTTTCTTAGAACCTCATCTGTTAATCCACCAGTTCTTTCTTTTCTATATCTAGCTATGAAAGGTACTGTATTTCCTTCATCTAACATTTCTATAACGCTTGTTACCTGTTTTAATGAAATACCAAGTTCCTTTGATAAAATATGATTTATATTGTCCATAATGTCCTCCTATGTTTTATCTATTAATTTAATATTAATAGTAATTTTTTGAATAAACATAATTTAAATCTCATACTTTTAATTATAACCTAATTATTTATGGAGGATAATATGAAAAAATTATATATAGCCACAATAAATATACTTCTTTGTACATTTATTTTGCTTATACAACTCTCTCTAGTTTATAAAAATAGGCTTGATCCCTTTGAAAGAGAAGGTGTTTTAAAGAATATAGAATACTTAACCTCTGATGAATTAGAAGGAAGACTTTGCGGAAATGAAGGTAATTACTTAGCTCAAGAATTCATTGAAAATTCTTTTATTAAATCAAACATAAAAAAACTTAATTCTAGTTATCTTCAAGATTTCAATGTAAAAGCCCCTATTTTAGTTGAAGGAGAGCCTTATTTAAAAGTTTACGATAAAAATAATAAGTTAGTATCTTCATATAAATATGGAGTAGATTTTAAAGAAGCCTTTATAAACTTTAGGGTAAATCATATAACTTTTGATAATACAAATGAATTTAAAGTTCTTCCTACAATAATGAAAGGAACTTCTTCATCTAATAACAGTGTTGTATTTCTCTCATCTCCAGTAGATTCTTTTAATTTTAGAAGCTCTTTTATTGAGGATACACCTTGTGACTTATATGTGGTAGTAGCTCCAAATCTTATAAAAGAACTAGAGACATATTTAAATAAAGGTTACAAAATAGACTGTTTTATCCCTTATGAGGTTAAAGAGAAAGTTGTTAACAATGTTACTGGAATTATAAAAGGTAAAAATCCATTTTTACCCCCTTTAGTCTTAACAGCTCATTTTGATCATATGGGAAAAGGACTTTCTGGTGAAATTTATAGAGGTGCTTTAGATAATGCTTCTGGTGCTTCATTTTTATTAGAATTAAGTTCTTTCCTAGCTTCTCTTCCTCAACCATCAAGGGATATAATAATAGTCTCTCTAAATGCTGAAGAATTCGGATTACTAGGTTCTAAAAATTTTGCTAAAGAAAATAAAGACTTATTAAAAAACGCTACAGTTATTAACTTTGATATGATTGGAAGTGATAAAGATATCCCACTCACATTTATGGCAGGAGAAGATACTTGTTTCCACAGTGATTTACTAGATAGGCTTTGTGAAATTTGTAATGAAAAGAACATAACTAATATTATAGAAAATAAAGATTCCTCTGACCACGCAAGCTTTATTAAAGAAGGTTTTGATGCAATAACAATAAATGATGGTGATGTAACAAGAATTCACACTCCAGAAGATAAAATTGAATATATAAGTCCTACAGCCATAGATAGAAGCTTCTCTGTGGTATGGAGCGAAATATTTGACTCAGCTTACTCATCCTCTGGATTATTCTTATTAGACTCAAAAGTTCTTATATTGCTAATATTATCAGCTTTAATTTGTTTAATATTAAAGTTAAAAAGTTAAATTATATAATTAAAAAAGATAAAATTTAAAAGTGCTTATACAAAAATAACTTATAAATAGTATTAAAAGAATATTTAAATTAAAATTAGAATTTAAGCCCCTATATAGAAAAGTTAATCTAAAAAACTAAATACTAGGCTAGCTGCTTAATAGTTTTTAAGATGTTTTCAAAGTAATTACTTAAAATTCTTAGTTTAATTCATTAATTCTCATAATCTATTTATAAGTTTTTTATATAGTCACCTTTTTATGAATTTAAATAGGCAATTATAAAATTATCTATATCTCCATCCATTACTCCGTTAACATTAGATGTCTCAACATTAGTTCTATGATCCTTAACCATTGAATATGGATGGAAAACATAACTTCTTATCTGACTTCCCCATCCCATATCTTTTAATTCACCTGTTAAATCCTCTATTTTTTCCTTATGAGCTCTCTCTTTAAGTTCTATAAGTTTAGACTTTAACATTCCCATAGCAGTATCTCTATTAGAAAACTGACTTCTCTCATTTTGGCATTGAACTACTATTCCAGTTGGAATATGAGTAATTCTTACTGCTGACTCAGTTTTATTTACATGCTGACCACCAGCTCCACCGGCTCTATAAGTGTCTATTCTTAAGTCTACAGGATTTATTTCTATATCTTGATCTGATGTTAACTCTGGTAAAACTTCTACTGAAGCAAAGGAAGTTTGCCTTTTACCATTAGCATTAAAAGGTGATATTCTAACTAATCTGTGAATACCCTTTTCAGCCTTTAAATATCCATAAGCAAATTCACCTTTAACTTTTAACGTAACACTTTTTACTCCTGCTTCATCTCCAGGTAAATAATCAATAGTTTCTAAGGAATATCCCTTCTTTTCACACCATCTTGTGTACATTCTAAGAAGCATTTCTGTCCAATCATTAGCATCGCTTCCACCAACACCTGTATGAAGTGTTAATATGGCATCATTTCTATCATATTCCCCAGAAAGAATTGTCTCTATTTTTAATGTATCTATCTCTTTACTTAAAGCCTTAACTTCGCTTATTATCTCCTTAGCTGTTTCCTCGTCATTTTCTTCCATAAGCTCTTTTAATACTTCTACATCATCTATTCTTTCATTTAAATTTTTAAACTTATCAATTTTATCTTTTACTCTTTTTGCTTCTTGGGTTACTTCTTGGGCCTTTTGGACATCATCCCAAAATCCCGCCTCTTGCATCTTAAGCTCTAATTCTGCACTTTTCTTCTCTAAAGATGCTAAGTCAAAGTGAAGCCCCCATTTCCTTTAAATTATTTTTTAGTTCATGTAACTTTGATAATTGATTTTCAAGTTCCATAATCATAAAAACTTCACCCCTAGCTTTAATTATTTTGATATTATAAAGTATATCATTTTATAGCTATTTAAAACAATAAAATCATATTTAGTAAAAATCTAAATATAATCTTAAAGTTCATAAAAATATTTTTTTAAAAATTGAATATCAGTAGAAGTTCAAGTCATTCCAATATTATATGTACAATTCATAGCATTTTATTTATTAATAAAATTATATAAAAAAGCCTCTGCAAATAATGCAAAGGCTTTTTTTATATTAAACTACTTCTCTTCCACAACATGATTTATATTTTTTTCCACTTCCACATGGACATAAATCATTTCTACCTACTTTAGGCTCTTTTTTAACTGGTTTTTTCTTTACTTCTTGAGAGTCTCCACCATGACTTGCTCCTGTTTCCTTAGCAACTCTCTCTCTTTGTGGTTTTTCAGCTTCAACTTTTACATGGAATAAGTATCTTACTGTGTCTATTTTGATGTTATTTATCATTTCATCAAACATAGCACTACCTTCCATTTGGTAAGCTTGAGTTGGATCTTGTTGTTTGTAAGCTCTTAATCCAATACCTTGTTTTAAGTGATCCATATCATCTATGTGATCCATCCACTTAGTGTCAACAACTCTTAAGATTATAACTCTTTCAATTTCTCTCATTTGCTCTGAGCCAACGAACTCTTCTTTTTCCTTGTAGATTTCCCTAGCACATTCAATGAATTTTCTAGTAATTTCTTCATTTGAAGAAGTTTTTAATTCTTCTACAGTGAATTTACCATGTGGTAACATTATATCTTCTAAGTATTTTATTAAATCTCCAAGTTCTTTTTCAAAATCATCTTCATCAATATTTCCTAAGTGAGCTTGAACAGCACTAGTTACAACATCTTCAATCATAGCTTGAACGCTGTCTTCTAAGTTTTCACCCTCTAAAACTTGTGATCTTTGCTTATAGATAACTTCTCTTTGTTTATTCATAACATCATCGTATCCTAATAATGTTTTTCTTATATCAAAGTTGTTACCTTCTACTTTCTTTTGAGCATTTTCTATTGATTTAGTAACCATTTTACTTTCAATAGCCTCAGTTTCTTCTAATCCTAATCTATCAACAACAGATTGAAGTTTTTCTGAGCCAAATATTCTCATTAAATCATCCTCTAAAGAGATATAGAATCTTGAATGACCTTTATCTCCTTGACGACCAGAACGTCCTCTAAGCTGGTTATCTATTCTTCTTGATTCGTGTCTTTCAGTACCTATGATTTTTAAACCACCAACTTCTAAAACACCTTCTCCAAGTTTAATATCAGTACCTCTACCAGCCATGTTAGTTGCAATTGTTATGTTACCTAACTCACCTGCATGAGATACAATTTCAGCTTCTTGCTCATGGTATCTAGCATTTAAAACCTTATGCGGAACACCTTTTTTCTTTAATAAAGATGAAAGATATTCTGATTTTTCTATACTAGTTGTACCAACTAAGACTGGTTGACCTGTCTTATGAGTTTCTATTATTTCTTCCACTATGGCATCATATTTTCCTTTAGCAGTTTTAAATACTAAATCTGAATGGTCTTCCCTTTGAACTGGTCTATGAGTTGGAATAACAACAACGTCTAGTCCATATATTTCTCTAAACTCAGTTTCCTCAGTAAGTGCAGTACCTGTCATACCTGCTAATTTAGTGTACATTCTGAAATAGTTTTGGAATGTTATAGTTGCTAAAGTCTTAGATTCTCTTTGAACTTTAACACCTTCCTTAGCTTCAATAGCTTGGTGAAGACCATCTGAGTATCTTCTACCTTCCATAAGTCTTCCTGTAAATTCATCGACTATAGCTATTTCATCATCTTTAACCATGTAATCTTTATCTCTCTTCATTACATAGTTAGCTTTTAAGGCTTGAGTAATATGATGTTGTAATTCCATGTTATTAGCATCTGCGTAGTTTTCTATTCCAAAAGCCTTTTCTGCCTCTGCAACCCCTTTATCAGTAAGCATTGCAGCATGTGCTTTTTCATCTATTGTATAATCTTCTTCTTCTCTTAATTTCTTAACGAAGAAATCAGCTATCTTATAAAGATCTGTTGATTTACTTCCTGCACCTGAAATTATAAGAGGAGTTCTTGCTTCATCTATAAGAATTGAGTCAACCTCATCCACTATACAGTAGTGTAATGGTCTTTGAACTCTTTCTTCTTTGTAAATAACCATGTTATCTCTTAAATAATCGAATCCAAACTCATTATTTGTTCCATAAGTTATATCTGCATTATATGCTTCTCTTCTTTGATCATTAGTTAATCCATGAACTATAACCCCAGTAGTTAATCCTAAGAATTCATATAATTGACCCATCCACTCTTTATCTCTTGTTGCAAGATAATCATTAACTGTAATTACATGAACACCTTTACCAGCTATAGCATTTAAATAAACAGGTAAAGTAGCAACTAATGTTTTACCTTCACCAGTTTTCATTTCTGCTATTCTTCCTTGGTGTAACACTGTACCCCCAATTAATTGCTCTCTATAGTGTTTCATTCCTAAAACTCTTGTTGACGCTTCTCTACAAACAGCAAAAGCTTCTGGAAGCATATCATCTAAGCTTTCTCCTTTAGCATATCTATCCTTAAATTCAAATGTTTTTTGCTTTAATTCTTCATCAGATAGTTTTTCCATTTCAGGCCCAAGCGAATCTATTTTGTCTACAATAGGTGTTATTCTTTTAACTTCTCTATCGCTATAACTTCCAAATATTTTATCAAATAATCCCATTATAATATCCCTCAATTCTACTTTCTTATATGCTTAATATTCTAATAATTATCTCATTATAACACATATATACATTATTCTAAATTTTCCAAAAAAATTATTTAAAATAATTCTCATTAGATTATACCATTTATAGTAACCTATTTTCAATAAATGTAATAATTTAGATAAAACTTTTACATAAAAATAAAAAGATGTAGGTAAAAACCTACATCTTTTTTTATATTTATTCTATTATTCTTCGCCTAATCCTGGTTCAATTAAACCATAATTACCATCTTTTCTTTTATAAACTACATTTAGTTGATTTGTCTCTGGATCTTGGAATACAAAGAAGTCATGTCCTATAAGCTCCATTTGTAAAACGGCTTCTTCAGCTCCCATTGGCTTAACATCAAATCTTTTAGTTTTTACTATTTTTGCTTCTTTTTCTTCTTTCATATCCTCTATTGGATCTATATGAGCAAATCTTAATGAATCATATCTATTTTTCTTTGATAATCTAGTTTTTTGTTTTCTTATTTGTCTTTCGATTTTTTCTTCAACTAAGTCTATTGACTTATACATATCGTCTGTAGATTCTTCACCTCTTAATAATATTCCATTAAAAGGAATCATAACTTCTATGATTTGTTTATTTTTCTCTACGCTTAAAGTGGCCTTTGCTTCAACTCCTGGTTCAAAATACTTGCTTAACTTGGATATTTTCTTTTCTACACAATCCTTTAAAGCATTTGTTAACTCTATATTCTTAGCATGTACTGTTACTTTCATATCGTCAGCCCCTTTCAAAAAAACAAGTAACCTTAAACAATGTAAAGGTTTAAATATTATACTATAATTGTACTCTGTTAAAGGATTTTATACAAGTTTTAATTATTTTAATTAACTTAATTTTTTATAATATAGATCTTAATTGTCTAATTAAATCTTCTCTTTACTTAATTTATTTATAACAGATGTAACTTGACAAAAAATAAAAAAGGACCATGAAAATCATAGTCCCTTTTTATAGCTAGTTGACCTGGTCTTTGACCCCACACTCGCCTACTGGAGCTTTCGCTACCCGGAGTTAACCTCTCACTACTAACCCTCTCAGCCTTTATTGGCTGGTAGGTCTTACTTCTAAGCCGCACCATGCTCATTAAAACTTTGTTTAACTTACGTGGATCGTTTCGCCTGCGACTGGCATCGACTTTCAACCACAAACCTAGCTACATTACTATTATATATTACTTTTAGCAATAGTCAATAAAAAAATCTTAATATCTTTAATTTTTTTTAGTTCTCTTACACAGGCCTTTAATGTAGAACCAGTAGTCATTACATCATCTAAAAGTATAATACTTTTTCCTTCTAAATTCCTATATCTTTTAAGATAAAAAGCATTTTTCACATTTTTTTCTCTTTCTTCTTTAGATAATGACTTTTGTTCTTTTACTTTATTTTTCTTTTTTAAAGTTTCTATGGATTTAATCCCTAGTCGCTTTCCTAATTCTTTTGATAAATATTCACATTGGTTAAATTCCTTCTTTCTAAGGGAATCCTTAGCTACGGGAACATATGTTATAAAATCAACATCTAAATTTGATTCTTTTATTTTTTCTTCTAGTAACATAACTAATATTTCACCAGCATGAAAATCTCCTTTATATTTAAGTCTTAATATTAAATCCTTAACTATAAAAGAATAATAAGAACAGATTAACATTTCACATTCTTCAATAATCAGAGTTTCATTTAACTTTTGTATTTTACCTTTGCATTTATCACAAATTATTTTTTCTCCATCTTTATTGCATACATAACACTTTTCTTCTGTTGGATAAATAGCTTCTAAAAAACATTGAAATAAATAATCTACCTTATCTCTGACTCTCTCCATAAAGTTTTATTAAAGCCTCTTGCTAACCTCCTAGCAGTTTCTATGTTATCTCCCTCTTCATTACTTAATAATATTACTTCTCTTCCAGTGCATTTATCTTTGCATAAAGCTCCACAGGCAAATATTATTTTTTTGTAATCAACAATATCTTTTTCAAAAGAATAGATCACCATATCACATTCTGGAATAGAATCAAAATATTCATGTAATGAATCTGTTATAAAAATAATCCCTTCTTTTTTAAATCTACTTTCATTTACTATATTTAAAAAGGAATTCTTTTTATCTTCTTTTACTATTTTAACCTTATTTTCTAAATTTAAATCCTCAGTATAATATTCATAAATTTTATTTAAGTTAAATTTATTTGGAACATATACAACCAAGATTCTCTTTTCTCTTATAAACCATTCAATATAATCATATAAGGTATAAGGCATTGAAGTTTCTAAATTAACTCTAGTTGTTATTAGTCTCGGCTCTAAGAAATGTGTTTTTCTTTGATTATTTAATATTTCTATGTGCTTTATATTATTAAATACCTTATCTACTGAACATATTACTATTTTCTTAGATAGGCGTTTTAAGTACATTAAATCCTCGTTGCATTCAATACTACTCTTATTTGAATATAAGCTTACATCATCATATATTATTAAATCAAAATTCTTTTTTATATTAAAAATATTATTAAAATTTATAAAATCAAAATTCATAGAATTTAATTGCTCATTCTTACAAACTTTTCTACTCTTACCTACATACAAAACTTTTTCATTATTTATTAAACAATCACCAATTAAACTTTCAATAAAGTTCAACTTTTGATAGGGCTCACATATCAAATTTATAAACCTATCATTGCTTTTTACATACCATTTCTTTAATATATGACTATATCTATTCTCAACCCTTAAATTATTGCCATATAAGCTCACTTTTAAATCCCCCTAATTTAATCTTGTTCAAAAACCTCATTAGATATTACTTCTTTTATTCTCCAATTTAAAGAGGAATAACGTTCCATACTCCTTGTATTATCAACCATATATTTTAATGCTTTAGGTATTCCAACTACTACAACCATTTCTTTTGCCCTAGTTATTCCTGTATATAATAAATTTCTATTCATAAGTAATGGTGCACCCATATATGCAGGTATTATTACTACAGGGAATTCACTTCCTTGACTTTTATGTATTGTGATTGCATAAGCTAAATCTAATTCATCTAAATACATAAAATCATAAATAACTCTTCTTTCATCATCAAAGATTATAGATAGTTTTTTCCCTTCTAAATCTATACTTTCTATAAATCCCATATCTCCATTAAATACACCCAAGCCTTCATGCTCACCTTTTCCAGCTATTCTGGTCCATTTTAGAGAGTAGTTATTCTTTATCTGCATAACCTTATCTCCCTCTCTAAATACCATACTTCTAAATTCTTTTTCTTTTTTATATGGAGCCTTTGGGTTTAAGACATTTTGAATTCTTTCATTTAAATTTGTAACTCCTAATACACCCTTTTTCATAGGAACTAAAACCTGTATACTTTTTAACTTATCCCAATTTGAGTTAAACTTAGGCAACCTAGTATTTATTAAATCTATAATAGTATTTAATATTCCCTCTTGAATATCATTTCTTATGAAGAAGAAATCAGTACCTTTTTCATTTAACTTAGGCATCTCACCTTTATTTATTTTATGTGCATTTACTACAATCATACTCTCTTTTCCTTGTCTAAATATTTCCTTTAGACGTACAACCTTTGTAAATCCACTCTCTATAAAATCATTTAATACATTTCCAGCTCCTACTGATGGAAGCTGATCAACATCTCCTACTATTATAAGCCTAGTACCTACCTTAATAGATTTAAGTAAAGCATTCATTAAAGTTATATCAATCATTGATGCCTCATCTATTATAACCACATCAGCCTCTAAGGAATGTTCCTCTGCATTGGTTACAAAAACACTTTCTTCTTTTTCAAAGACTCCCATGTCAAGCATTCTATGTATTGTAGTAGCTTCTTTTCCTGTAGATTCACTCATTCTTTTAGCCGCTCTTCCAGTAGGTGCTCCCAAAAGAACCTTCAAACCACAAGTTTCAAAAATTTCAATTATACACTTTATTATAGTGGTCTTTCCTGTTCCTGGTCCCCCAGTTATTATCTCTATTCCATTTTGAAAAGCACTTATTATAGCATCTTTCTGGGATTCTGCAAAAGTTATATTATTTTTCTTTTCAAATTGAAGTATTAAGTGCTCAACATCTACACTTATATCTTGGAAATTGCTTATAGCTAAAGTTAAAATCCTATTAGTTATTCCAAGCTCACAATAATAATTAGGTATTGTGAAAACACCTTCTTTATCATTAACTTTCTCTAACTTTATTTTTCTATCTAAAGCTGCATTTTTAATATTTTCTTCTATTATATCTCCACTTACAGTTAATACATTACTTGCTTCCTTTATAAGTTCATCCTTTGGCATAAAAGTATGTCCATTAGCACAAAATTCATTTATTACGTATCTTATACCACTTTGAATTCTAAAAGGTGAGTCAATTTCTATTCCTAAACTTCTAGCAATCTTATCAGAAGTCTTAAATCCTATTCCTGAAATTTCATCACAAAGTATATATGGATTATTTTTAACTGTATCAACTGAACTAGCTCCATATTTTTTATAAATCTTCAAACATTGATTTACACTTAATCCATGGGTTTGCAAAAATATAGTTATATTTTTTAATTCTCTTTGTTCTCTATAAGACTCAATTATGGTCTCTAACTTCTTTTTACCTATTCCTTCTATTTCTTTTAATCTCTCAATATTATTATCTAAAATATTAAGAGTATCTTCTCCAAATTTATTTACAATTTTTTTTGCCGTAACAGGTCCTATTCCCTGTATTATCCCAGAAGATAAATATTTTTCTATTCCATCCTTTGAAGTAGGTAATATCTCTTCACATTCTTCTACCTTAAATTGTTTTCCAAACTGGGAATGGTTAACCCAACTTCCTGTAATTTTTAAATTTTGACCTTCTTTTACATGTGGTAAAACTCCCACTGCTGTATGAATAATATTATTTTCTCTAAATTTTATAACTGTATACCCTGTATCTGAGCTTTTAAATACTATACTCTCAACTATTCCATTTAATGCTTCCATATTACCTCCTAAAAGGTTTCTCTTGAATTGTTATTACTATTAATTATATCACAATTATTAAATTTAAATCATAGTGCTTATTTTGTTGACTTACACAAATTAAAATTTTAAGATTATTATGAGGAAGGTGATTCGTATGTTAATAAAAAACTGTAATATAGTATATTTAGATAAGATTGAAAAAGGAAATATACTTATAGAAAACGGAAAGATAAAGGCTATAAATCCTAAAGAAGAATGTGATTGTGAAGTAATTGACGGAGAAGGCTTATTCCTATCTCCAGGATTTATAGATGTTCATATACACGGTGCTGGTGGTCACGATACTATGGATGGTACTTACGAAGCTATAAATGAAATATCAAAGGTTATAGTTAAACATGGTACTACTTCATTTTTACCAACAACAATGACTGTAGCTGCTGAAGACGTATGCAAGTCAATGGAAGCTATTCATAAAGCAAAAACTGAAGGAACAGATGGAGCTAATGTTTTAGGTGCTCACTTAGAAGGTCCATTTATAAGCCCAAGTGCAATAGGTGCTCAAAATCCTGATTTCTTAATCCCTCCAACAAAAGAAAACTTCTATAAATTAGTTGGAGAACATGAAGATGATGTTGTTTCAATAACTCTTGCTCCTGAAGTAGAAGGCGCTAAAGAACTTACTAAATTCTTAAGTGAAAAAGGTATAGTTGTTTCAATGGGACATACTAAAGCTACTTATGAAGAAGCTATGGAAGGAATAAAGTGTGGATGCTCTCATGCCACTCATTTATTCAATGCAATGACTCCATTTACTCATAGAGAACCTGGAGTTGTAGGTGCTGTTTTTGATAGTGAAATAACTACTGAAACAATCTCAGATGGTATTCACATAGCATATCCAAGCTTAAGAGTTGCCTACAAACAAAAAGGAACAGATAAGGTTTTATTAATAACTGATGCTATGATGGCTTGCTGTATGCCTGATGGAATGTATTCATTAGGAGGACAAGATGTTAAAGTTAAAAATGGAGCTGCAAGATTATTAAGTGGTTCTTTAGCAGGATCAATTTTAACTTTAGATGTGGCAGTTAAAAATATATTTAAAAACACTAATTATCCACTTAATGAAGTTATAAAAATGGCTACTTATAACGGAGCTAAACACTGCAAAGTTGATGACAAAAAAGGATTAATTAAAGAAGGCTATGATGCTGACTTAATTATTTTTGATGATAATATAGATATAAAATATGTAATAGTTAATGGAAAATTAGTTCATAAAGCTTAATATAAAAAAGTACTTTGATTTTTCAAAGTGCTTTTTTATTTTATCTTAATTTTAAAATTACTAGTTCATCTTAAAATAATAAATTTATAGAAAAATAAAAAACTTAGGATATAAAATCCTAAGCTTTTCTATATATTAAAGATATTTCTTTATTTCTTCAACTTTGTTTAAGTTTTCCCATGGAAGATCTAAATCTGTTCTTCCAAAGTGTCCATAAGCAGCTGTTTGTCTATATATAGGTCTTCTTAAATCTAAATCTCTTATTATAGCTCCTGGTCTTAAATCGAAAACTTTGTTTATTATATTAACTATTTCTTCGTCTGATATTTTTCCAGTTCCGAAAGTATCTACTATAATTGATACTGGCTTAGCAACTCCTATAGCATAAGCAACTTGAACTTCTAATTTATCTGCGATTCCTGCAGCAACTAAGTTTTTAGCTACCCATCTAGCAGCGTATGCAGCTGATCTATCAACTTTAGTTGGGTCTTTTCCTGAGAAAGCACCACCGCCGTGTCTTCCATATCCACCGTAAGTATCAACTATGATCTTTCTTCCTGTTAATCCAGCATCTCCTTGAGGTCCACCAATAACGAATCTTCCTGTTGGATTTATATAATACTTAGTATTTTCATCTAATAACTCTGCTGGTATAACAGCTTTTATAACATGTTCCATTAAATCAGCTTGTATTTGCTCTTGAGATACTTCTGGACCATGTTGTGTTGAAATTACTATTGCATCTATTCTAACTGGTTTGTCATTTTCATATTCAACAGTAACTTGTGTTTTTCCGTCTGGTCTTAAGTAAGGTAAAGTTCCGTTCTTTCTTACTTCTGTTAATCTTCTTGATAATCTATGAGCCATAGCTATTGGTGCTGGCATAAATTCTTCAGTTTCATTAGTAGCAAAACCAAACATCATTCCTTGGTCTCCTGCTCCAACTGCATCTATGTCAATTTTTTCTCCAGCTCTTGATTCTAAAGCTTCATCAACACCCATAGCGATATCTGATGATTGCTCATCTATTGTAGTCATAACTGAACAAGTTTCACAGTCGAAACCGTATTTAGCTCTATCATATCCTATGTTCTTTATAGTTTCTCTAGCTATTTTAGGGATATCAACATAACAATTAGTTGTTATTTCTCCCATTACCATTACTAATCCTGTAGTAACAGCTGTTTCACAAGCAACTCTTGCGTTTGGATCTTTTGCAAATATAGCATCTAAAACTGCATCTGAAATTTGGTCGCATATTTTATCTGGATGCCCTTCAGTAACTGATTCTGATGTAAATAATCTTCTCATGGCTAAGGCTATCTTACTATCATAATAAGATAGCTAATTCACCCCTTTCATTTTTATTTATTCCAACCCTGTTTATTTAAACAAATAACTTAATTTATCTTCCCACGATTCAAAATAATATCTTTAAAGCTTAATTAACAAACTTTATTTTAATGCGCGCCTTTAAAATATTTTTGTTAATAAAAAAATCTCTTCTCAAACCTTTAAAGATTTAAGAAGAGATTTTAGTTATACACTAAATTTATCTTCTCTCATCTTGTAAAGAATTTCTTTACCGGAATTGGCACCGTAGTGATTTCTCACTGGTTGCCGGGTTTCATAGGGCCTTTTTCCCTCCACCTCTCTGGATAAGAGTATATAAATACTAATTATTCTATTTTATTAAGATATTATTTTAATAAAGAGACACTTAATTAATAGTGTCTCTTTCTGGTGGTGGAAGAAGGATTCGAACCTTCGAAGTCGTCCGACAACAGATTTACAGTCTGCCCCCTTTGGCCACTCGGGAATTCCACCACATATGGAGCTGATGATCGGACTTGAACCGATAACCTGCTGATTACAAGTCAGCTGCTCTGCCAATTGAGCCACACCAGCATATCAATATTTTGTTTTTTATAAATGGTGGTGGAAGAAGGATTCGAACCTTCGAAGTCGTCCGACAACAGATTTACAGTCTGCCCCCTTTGGCCACTCGGGAATTCCACCACTTGTGGAGCTGATGATCGGACTTGAACCGATAACCTGCTGATTACAAGTCAGCTGCTCTGCCAATTGAGCCACACCAGCGCATTTATTATGTTTTAATGGTGGTCGCAACAGGGATCGAACCTGTGACCCCCTGCTTGTAAGGCAGGTGCTCTCCCAGCTGAGCTATGCGACCTTATTGGTGGTGGAAGAAGGATTCGAACCTTCGAAGTCGTCCGACAACAGATTTACAGTCTGCCCCCTTTGGCCACTCGGGAATTCCACCACTTATGGAGCTGATGATCGGACTTGAACCGATAACCTGCTGATTACAAGTCAGCTGCTCTGCCAATTGAGCCACACCAGCACATTCATTATTTTTCTCTGTCGTTTTGGCTCATCGCCAATCGACAAGACTTAGTATATATTGTTATGCTTTTTATTTCAAACTCAATTTTAGGCTATTTTCAAACATTATGTTAATCTATTTTTAAATTTCTCACAATTTCTTTATTTTACTTCTTTTTTCATTTATATTTTCTCTTCAATTAACTCAATATTTATGTATGGACTTAATATATCTTTCATTTCTTTATATTCTTTCTCTTCTAATTTATCCTTAAGTATTTTAAATATATCAATAGCAGCATCTAACTCATCATTTCTCTTAATATGCTCTAATAAAACTCCGTAATCAGTTAAAGATAAATTCTTAGCAATAGACATTAATTTAAACTTATCTGCTTTATTTATCTTTTTAGGAATTGAATATTTATCTACTTTAAATACTTCTTTGCTTTCTTTTGATGATTTCTCCTCAGCTACCTTTTCTTTATACTTTTCATTTTTTTTGATATTTGTAGCATTTTCTTTAGACTTACCTTCTATTTCTTTTTCTTCTTTTAATTGAGATTTATCTAACTCATTACTTTGCTTATTGTTATTCTCACTTATATTTTCTTTCTCTCTATCTTCTTTTAACTCTTCTTTATTGTTTTCTATAGCCTTTTGTCCATTTTCCTCTTCATTAATATTTAAAATTTCATTCTTTTGACTTTTTACACTCTCTGCTTTTAATTTAGCTTCTTCATAATTTAAGTTAACAAAATACGTCATTGCTCCCATTATTAATGTAGTAAAAAATAGTACTAAAAAACTTAAAAGCCCTTTATTCATAAGTATATTCACCTCCATTTTAATAATTACCACCTAAAATCTTTTTTATACTTCCATTTAATATTTCTAACACTTCCTTCATATAATTAATGAGGAGGTGAAGCCTTGAATAAAATAAAAACTTACTACAAAAATTATTTGGCATATTACGAGATTTCAAATTTTTTAAAAAATCATATAGATGAAAAAACCATTATAGTATGTATAGGAACTGATAAATGTATAGGTGATTGCTTAGGTCCATTAGTTGGTACCCTACTAAGAGAAAAATTCTTTCCTTTAAAAGTATTTGGTACACTTGATTCTCCTATACATGCTCTTAATCTTGACAAAAAAATAACTGAAATATTAAAAACTTATCCTGGTTATAAAATACTAGCCATAGATGCTTGCCTAGGAGATTCTAACTCTATTGGTGAAATTCATGCTAGATATGAACCTATTCATCCTGGAAAAGGCGTTGGTAAATCCTTAAGAAGTGTTGGAGATATGTCTATAATAGCTATAGTTGATTCCTCCGAAAATATAGACCTATTTACAAGTAGACCAATTAGGTTAAGCTTTATATTAGACATGTCTAAAGTTATTGTAGATTCTTTAATCCACTCCTATTATTTAAAAAACAAAAAAAATTAACTATATATCTCTTAATATTAAGAGATATATAGTTAATTTTACTCATCAATTAATTTCACTTCTAAATCATCCATGCCTAAATTTAATTTTTCAAATGTTTTCAATACTTTACCTGTTCCTTCAGCTACGCATTTTACAGCATCATCAGCAACTCTAACCTTAACGCCTGTCCTTTGTTCAATAAACTTATCTAAGCCATTTAATAAAGCGCCTCCACCAGTCATAAGAATTCCTTCTTCTATTATATCAGCTGCTAACTCAGGTGGTGTTTTTTCAAGAACAGAATGTACAGCTTCACCAATTATGCTAACATCATCTTTTAAAGCAATTCTAAGTTCTTCACTATCTACTGTTATTATTCCTGGTAAACCTGTAACTAGATTTCTTCCCTTTACTTCCATACTTTCTTTTCTATTGCCTTCAACAGCTGTGGCAACATTTATTTTTAATTCCTCTGCTGTTCTCTCACCAATCATAAGTTTATATTTACTTCTAACAAATTTAATTATAGCTTCATCAAATCTATCTCCAGCTACTTTTACAGACTCCCTTATAACAATTCCGCCTAAGGATATTATAGCTATATCTGCAGTTCCTCCACCTATATCTACAACCATATGCCCACTAGCCTTTGATATATCTAGTCCTGCTCCTATTGCAGCAGCTAAGGGTTCTTCTATAAGATATACGTTTTTAGCTCCTGAATTCTTTGCAGCATCTATAACTGCTCTTTTCTCAATCCCAGTCGCTTGGCAAGGTATACATATCATTACTTTAGGGGCGGATATTCTTCTATTTCCAACACCCTTCTTGATAAAATACTTTAACATAGCTTCTGTCATCTCGTAATCTGATATAACACCATTTCTCATAGGTCTTAATGCTACTATATTACCTGGTGTTCTTCCTATCATCTGTCTTGCAGCTTCTCCTACTGCTAGAACTTTGTTCTTATTTTTGTCTATGGCTACTACTGAGGGCTCTTTTAAGACTATACCTTTATCTTTCATATAGACAAGAACAGTTGCTGTTCCAAGGTCTATACCCATATCTGTACCTTTTCTCCAAAACCACATGTTTACAACTCCCTAATATATAATAATAATTATTAATTTCTATAAAAATATACATAAATACTAACTTTTATTATATAAGGAATATTTTCATCATTCAACAACTTTATATTTTAACTTAGTTGCCTTTCCACCTCTAATATGTCTTTCAGCTTTATTTAAATCTAATATACTTTTTGCTTCTTCAGCTATATCAGGATTTATCTTAGGCAATCTTTCAGTCATATCTTTATGTATAGTACTCTTGCTTACACCAAAAACTTTAGCTGTTTTTCTTATAGTAGCCCTTGAATAAATAATGTACTGAGCCACTTCTAAAACTCTCTCCTCAATATAATCTTTCAAGAACCTTACCTCCTTAAAAATATTCTTAAATTTTTAATCAGCTGCTTTTTTTATAAGCAGCTGATTATGTATTAAATTATTCTTTTACAGGAATATCTTTTAAGTATTTTTGTGGATCTACTGGCTCCTTAGAATTTTCCATATGGAACATTAAATAATTTTCAGAAACTCTATCACTTGGACTATTTTGAATAGTTTTTCCAATCTTACCTATAGAATCTCCTTTTTTAACATTATCCCCTTCTTTAACTTTAATCTCTGGATCTAAGTTTCCATAAAAACCAACAATACCGTTTTGATGCTCTATTTTAACAAAGCAACCTTCTTTTGAGTTTCCTTTTCCAGCCTCTACAACTTTACCATCACCAATTGCTAAAACTTCAGTTCCCTCAGCAGCTTCTATATCTATTCCTTTATAAACAGATGCACTTTGACCTGATTCATTTAATCTAGGTTCTAAGTTATATAATCTTGTTATAACTCCACCCTTAATTGGTGATGTAAAGCTTTGACTTTGGCTTGAAGTTGCAACTGACTTATCAGCATTATTTGCTTCAGGTTTTACTTCTTCACCATTAGCTTCATTAGATGCAATCTCTTCTGAATCATTTGCTATATCTGTTTTTCCTTCAACTAGTTCAGCATCATCAAAAGTATTACCAGTTGTAGTGCTATTATCCTCTGTATTTTCTATAGTGTTTTCTGCTATATTTTCTTCTACTGTGTTATTTGTGCTTTTATTTGCTACCACTACTCCAACTGTTGCTACTAAACATAGGCAAACAAATAAAACTACATAAAATCCATCCTTTTTAATAAATCTCTTAAATTGGTCTTTTTTATTCATTTTCAACACCTCCGTTTCTAATTCTGTCCATTTATCCTAAATTAATACACCTATATAAATCTTTTTTATAAAAAAAGAACAAGCAAAATTTATTTGCTTGTTCTTCTTATTACTCTATTAAAATTTTATTACTTTCTTCAATTTTACTTCCTTTAAAATAATGTTCTAATATTTCATCATATTTACTGCCTTCCTTTGCCATTACATTAGCTCCCCATTGACTCATGCCAACACCATGTCCATATCCTAAACATTTTATTTTTATGTTGTCATCTAAAACTTCCAATGTAAAATTGGCAGAATTTAGTCCAAATATTTTTCTAAATTCCTTCCCCTTAATGGTAGCTTCCCCTATTTTTATGTCATTTACAGTTCCTCCTGTGTTCCTATTTAATATTTTAACTTCTTCAGTTATATTATTTCCTAAATCACTATTAGGAATAGATTTTTTAATTTTACTCTTAAAATCACTTATAGAAATACTGATTTCACTCTCATATTTAGGTGATATTTCTTCCCCTGGACTTTCAACTGACTTTAAGTAAGGTACATCTTCTGAAAATACAGCAACTGCATCCTCTGTATTTCCTGAACTTGTAGAAAAATATTGAGGATATTTTACTAACTGATCATTATATGATAGAACTTTCCCCTCTGTTTCTTTAACAACTTTTTTTAATTTTTTTAAATATTCATCCCCATCTTTACCCCAAGCTTTTTTCTTTTCATTAATATTTAAATATGCTTGACAATGAGTAGTATCACATATATTTCCTTCCTTTATATTGTTACATCCAGTAATTAATTTATTTATAACAAATGTCCTTGCTAAAATAGACTGAGCTTTCAATGCCTCTTCATGAAAAGTAGCTGGCATTTCACTTGAAACTACAGATAAGACATATTCCTCTAATGGTACTTTTTCCACTTTATTTTCTTTAGATATGTAAACTTCAACTTCCTTTAAGTTAACTACATCAACTAACTTTTTATTTTTAACTTTCTCTACTTTATTATTACTTTCAGCCATACTTGAACTAGATAAAAAACCAAAAAGTATTGGTATAAAAACTATACTCACTATAATTGTTACAATAAAAATTACTGATTCTAAAATTTTTCTATTTATCATAAATCCTCCTAAAACTTATTAATACAGTTTATGTATATGCTAAGTTTTCTAAAACTCGAACTTATAATAAAATTATTTAAAGTAAAAAAAGTCAACAGCACTGCTGTTGACTTATATTCTACTTATGTCAGCACCTAAGGCCCTGAACTTATTTTCTATTTCAACATAACCTCTATCTATATGATATATATCAGTAACTATTGTCTCTCCCTTTGTTACAAGTCCAGCTAAAATCAAAGCAGCTCCTGCCCTTAAATCAGTTGCCTTAACTTCACATCCAGTGAGGTTATCTACTCCTTCAATTAAAGCCGTTCTTCCTTCTACTTGTATGTTTGCACCCATACGTCTTAATTCATCTACATTCATAAATCTATTCTCAAAAACACTTTCAGTTATGATACTGCTTCCTTTTGCTATGCTCAATAAACTCATCATTTGTGATTGCATATCAGTAGGATATCCTGGATAAGGCATTGTTTTTATATTAATTGGCTTTATTTCTTCATTACCCTTTACTATTATACTATTTTCATCATTATGGATATCAAAAAACTCTGTTCCAGCTTCTTTTAACTTAGATATTATAGCTGAACAATGATCTTTATTTACTCCATTTATTTTTATTTCTGATCCTGTTATTGCTGCTGCAACCATAAATGTTCCAGCTTCTATTCTATCATATATAGGAGTGTACTCAGTTGAAGTTAATGAATCAACACCTTCTATTATTATTTTACCTGGTTTTTCAATATAAATTTTAGCTCCCATAGAATTTAAAAAATTAATTAAATCAGTTATTTCTGGCTCCTGAGCTGCATTTTCAATTACCGTAGTCCCTTTAGCCATAGTTGCTGCCATCATTATATTCTCTGTTGCTCCAACTGATGGAAAGTCTAAATATATTTTACTTCCTGTTAATTTTTTTGCCTTTATACATACAAATCCATTGCCACAATTACTATCTTCAGCACCTAATGCTCTAAGCCCTTTCAAATGTAATTCTATAGGCCTAGAACCTATATTACATCCACCTGGCCTAGCTAATTTAAACTCCCCATATTTAGCTATCATTGGCCCCATTATTAAAAATGAAGCTCTCATTTTTTTAACTAAATCCTCACTTGGAATTAAAGGATCTTTATTTAATGGTGGTACAATTAATTTATTTTCTTTCTTATCTATTTTCAAATCATATCCTAATTGCTCCATAACATTACAAATTGTAAAAACATCTTGTAACATTGGTAATTCATTTATTAGTACACCATCAGTAGCTAATATACTTCCTGCGATTATTGGTAAAACTGAATTCTTAGCTGTATTTATATTTACTTCTCCTTTTAATTTCTTTCCACCTTTTACTACTATTTTATCCATATTATCCTCCATTAAAATTATTTTAATATGTTGTGAATATAATAGGAGTTCCTAAAATCAACTTCCTATCTTCCTCATATGTCATAATGGAGTAATTAAACTGGTAATCACTCTTAAGATTAATTATTCCTGTAGTGCCTTTCTCTAGATTTATTCTTTTGTTTTTCTTTACCTTACTCTTACCAATCGATTTTATAAGTTTTTCTTCAATTTCATCTATATTATTATTCTCTCTAATATTCCCTTTTATATAAGTATAATATTTTATATTTTTCATGTTTTTATTATGAATAACTTGAAAATATTCCTTAATATCATTAAAATCAATTCTATTTTTAGAAACAATTACTATTTGAACTCTACTTTTTGAATTTTCTTCTATTAGATTAATATCTAAATTAAATTGCTCTTTTGAAGTATTTAAATATATCTCATTTTCTTTTTCTACTATACTATCAAAATCTTCAATTTTAATATAATCACTAATATTGTTAAACTCATCTTTTATATTTTCATCTGTAATATATTCTATTTTCATACCATACTCTTCTATATTACAAATTTCCTCTTCCACCTTAGAATAAACTTTGTTATCTAAGTTCATAGTGCTTGGACTAAAAATAAGCGAGAAACAAAATAATGCTGCTATAAAAATATTATTATTCATTAATATACCACCCCTCCAATCTAATTATTGTCAAGAGTAGTATTTTTATACATTTACTTCCTGTTATATTATCAATATATTATAATAATCTGAAAAAGTTCTATTAATTACATAAAAATATTTATTAAGAAGAATAATCATAATAAAAAAAGCATACAGTTTCCTGTATGCTTTATATAAATTACATTTCTTTTAACTTTAATCTAGACATAGCTCTTGCTAAGGCTAACTTAGCTCTCTTTTCATCTAGTTCATCAGTCTTATTTTTTAATCTTTCCTCTGCTCTTTGCTTAGCATTCATAGCTCTTGCCTCATCGATTTCTTCAGGCCATTCTGCTGAATTTACACAAAAAGTAACTTCATTATTTTGAACCTTCATTAATCCTGTTGAAGTAAATAAGTATTTACTTTCACCATTCTCATCATCTATTCTTGTAACAGTAGGAACAGTTGCTGTTAAATAAGGTTGGTGACCAGCTAATATTTCAAACTCACCAACAGCATTTTTACATAAGACTCTTGAAACTTCACCTGAAATAAGAACTCTTTCTGGTGTTGTAACAATTAACTTAAATTTATTCATTTTTATTCACCCCTTTTATTGGGCCATTGCTCTAGCTTTTTCTAGTACTTCTTCTATTGTTCCAGCAAATAAGAAAGCTGATTCAGGAACATTGTCATGTTTACCTTCTAATATTTCTTTGAAACCTCTTATAGTTTCTTTTATTGGAACATATCTACCTTGCATTCCAGTAAATTGCTCTGCTACTGTGAATGGTTGTGATAAGAATTTTTGTATTCTTCTTGCTCTAGCAACTATTAATTTATCTTCATCTGCAAGCTCATCAACACCAAGGATAGCTATGATATCTTGAAGTTCTTTATATCTTTCTAATATATGCTTAACTTTTGAAGCAACTTCATAGTGTTCTTCTCCAACAACTCTTGGGTCTAATATTCTTGATGAAGAATCTAGAGGATCAACAGCTGGGTAAATACCTATTTCAGCTATACTTCTTGATAAAACTGTTTTAGCATCAAGGTGGTTGAATGTTGTAGCTGGAGCTGGGTCAGTTAAGTCATCGGCTGGTACGTATACCGCTTGAACTGATGTAATTGATCCATGGGTAGTTGATGTGATTCTCTCTTGAAGAGCTCCCATCTCTGTAGCAAGAGTTGGTTGGTAACCAACAGCTGATGGTATTCTTCCTAATAAAGCTGAAACCTCTGATCCAGCTTGTGAGAATCTGAATATGTTATCTATGAATAATAACACGTCTTGACCTTGGTCTCTGAAGTACTCAGCCATAGTAAGTCCTGTTAAAGCAACTCTCATTCTTGCTCCAGGTGGTTCGTTCATTTGTCCAAATACTAATGCTGTATTTTTTATAACTCCTGATTCCATCATTTCATAGTAAAGGTCATTACCTTCTCTTGATCTTTCTCCAACTCCTGTGAATACAGAAAGTCCACCGTGCTCTTTAGCTATGTTGTTTATAAGCTCTTGGATAAGAACTGTTTTACCAACACCTGCACCTCCAAATAGACCGATTTTTCCCCCTCTTTGGTAAGGTGCTAAAAGGTCGATAACCTTTATTCCTGTCTCAAACATTTGAGGAACAACTGATTGTTCTTCAAATGATGGAGCTGGTCTATGAATTGGATATTTTTCTTCGTTATTAACTTCAGCTCCACTATCTAGTGGTTTACCTAATACGTTAAATATTCTTCCTAATACGCATTCACCAACTGGTACTGATATAGGTGCTCCTGTATCAACAGCTTCTACACCTCTTCTTAGTCCTTCAGTAGCTTCCATAGCTATAGTTCTAACTATATCGTCTCCTACGTGTTGCTCTACCTCACAAACTAAGATTTTTCCATCGTCCATTTTTATGTGTATTGCATTAAATATATTAGGAAGTTCATCATTTGCAAATTTTATATCTACAACTGGTCCAATAACCTGAACTACTTTACCTATATTATTAGACATTTTGAGTACCTCCTTATTTTTGTGCTTCTGCTCCACCAACGATTTCTGATATCTCTTGTGTTATGATACTTTGTCTTATTCTATTGTACTTAGCATCTAATGAGTTTAATAAATCATCGGCATTTTTAGTTGCTCCGTCCATTGCCTGCATTCTAGCACTTTGTTCACTAGCTTTTGAATTAAACATAGCATTCATGAATTTACCTTTTAAGTATGATGAAACTAATGAATCTATTATTTCATCCTCATCAGGTTCGATTAAGAAAGAAACTTTACCTTTTTCTCCAGTTAAGTCTAGTGGTAATAATTTTTCTTCAACAACCTCTTGCTTAACAGGTGAAAAGAATTTAGTATAAACTAAACTTACTTCTCCAAAATTTCCATCAGTAAATTCTTTAACAGCTTTATTCACTATAGTTGATGCATCACCAACGTTTGGTGTATCTCCTAAATCAACATATTCTGCTAAAGTAGAAATCTTGTTTTTCTTAACATAATGGATACCTTTTTTTCCTACTACTACTGCTTCTATGTTTTCAAGATTATTTTCATAGTTATCTCTTACAAAAGCCGCAGTATTACCATTAAATCCACCACATAATCCTGAATCTGATGCTAATAATATTATTAACTTTTTAGGATTATCATTGGGTTTAAGTAAAGGATTATTATTGCTATTTAATGATCCGATTAATTCTCTAGCAATTTCATCTAGACTACTAAAATATTGATTGTTTTCAGTTAGTTTTTGTCTAGCTTTTCTTAACTTAGAAGTGGCAACAAGTCCCATAGCTTTTGTTATTTTTCTTGTGTTTTTGATACTTTTTATTCTTCTTTTAATTTCTAAAAGTCCTGCACCTGCCATTTAAGCTCCACCTCCATTCTTAAAAATGTGGGCATAGCTTTAATTAAAAAGCTATGCTCTTATTTTACATTAAGAATATTTTTTTAAATTCTACTATAGCACTTTCTAAAGCAGATTTTAATTCATCGTCTAAAACTTTCTTATCTAATATAGCTTTACCAATTTCTCTATGATGAGTATCCATATATTCTAAGAATTCTTTTTCAAATCTCTTAATATCTGAAACTTTGATATCTAGTAAGAAATTGTTAACTGCAGCGTATATTATCATAATTTGTTTTTCAACTGCCATTGGCTTATATTGATCTTGTTTTAAGATCTCGATAAGTCTCTTACCTTTTTCAAGTCTTGCTTGAGTATCTTTATCAAGGTCTGAACCAAATTGAGCAAATGATGCTAACTCTCTATATTGAGCAAGTTCTAGTCTTAATGTACCAGAAACTTGTTTCATTGCTTTTATTTGAGCGTTACCTCCAACCCTTGAAACTGATATACCAGGGTTAACAGCTGGTCTTTGTCCTGCGTTGAATAACTCAGTTTCTAAGAATATCTGTCCATCTGTTATTGATATAACGTTAGTTGGGATATATGCTGTTACGTCTCCTGCTAATGTTTCTATTATTGGAAGTGCTGTTAATGAGCCTCCACCATTTTCTTTTGATAACTTAGCAGCTCTTTCAAGTAATCTTGAATGGATGTAGAATACATCCCCTGGGTAAGCTTCTCTTCCTGGTGGTCTTCTAATTAATAGTGACATTGTTCTATAAGCAACTGCGTGCTTACTTAAGTCATCATATATTATTAATACATGCTTACCTTTATTCATGAAGTATTCACCCATTGTACATCCTGAATATGGTGCAATGTATTGTAATGGAGCTGATTCTGATGCTGATGCAGTTACAACTATTGAATAGTCCATAGCTCCTTCTTCAGTTAAAGTGTTAACTATGTTAGCTACTGTTGATTGTTTTTGTCCAATAGCAACATATATACATATAACATCTTTACCTTTTTGGTTAATTATAGTATCTATAGCTATAGCAGTTTTACCTGTTTGTCTATCTCCTATAATTAACTCCCTTTGTCCTCTACCTATTGGTATCATTGAGTCAATTGCTTTGATACCTGTTTGTAGAGGCTCATTAACAGAACTTCTTTCTAAGATACCTGGTGCTGGTACTTCTATAGCTCTGTATCCATCATTTTTAATAGGACCTTTTCCGTCTATAGGTTGACCTAATGAATTAACAACTCTACCTATTAAGTCCTCTCCTACTGGTACTTCAACTATTTTTCCAGTTCTTTTAACGATGTCTCCTTCTTTTATACCTTCTTCAGATCCTAAAAGAACGCAACCAACGTTATCCTGCTCTAAGTTAAGAGCCATACCGAAAACTTGATTAGGGAATTCAAGAAGTTCACCTTCCATACATTCTTCTAACCCGTAAACTCTGGCAACTCCGTCACCTATCTGTATGATAGTACCAGAATCAACAGTTTCTAACTCTTTTTCATAGTTTTTTATTTCATTCTTGATTATAGAAGTTATTTCTTCTGGTTTAATATGCATAGACTCACCTCTATTCTCTCTTAAGCATTATCTGTTTCATATCGTCAAGTCTAGATTTAACAGTACCATCTATAACATCATCGCCAACTCTGACATAAAGTCCTCCAATGATACTTTTATCTATTTCTTGCTTTAATAAAATTTTCTTTGAGTATTTATTTTCTAACTTTGCTACAAGTCTTGTAACTTCATCTTCTGTTAATGGAACAACACTTTTTACCTCTGCAAGTAAAGTATTGTTTCTCTCTAGATGAATTTTTTCCATTTCTTTTAATTTTTCTCTTAGATAAAGTATTCTATCTTTTTCTATAAGAACCATTAAAAATGAAAGTAACTCATCATCTATTTTTCCTTCAAATATGTTTCTGAAAGTCTTTTTCTTTCTTACAGTACTAATTTGAGGATGTTTTATTATTTCATAAAGTTCATTATTTCCATAAATGATATCACAGATTTCTCTTAAATCATTTAAGTATTCTTCAACTTTATTCTTTTCTTCTGCAACTTCATATAGAGCTAAGGCATATCTACGATCTAAATATTCATACATAATTAGATACCTACCTTTTCAATAAAATCATTTATTAATTCTCTATGTTTAGATTCATCAATAGATTCTCCAAGTGCTTTCTCTGAAAGCATTACAGAAATATCAACTACTTGTTGCTTTAACTCGTATTTTACTTTTTCTTCTTCTCTTTGAATTTCAATATTAGCTCTATTTATTATAGCCTCAGCTTCTCTATGAGCATCATCAACTATTTCTTTATAAATTCTATCAGCTTCTTTTTTCTGTTCTTCTCTAAGCTTTCTGCCTTCTTCTTTAGCAGATTTAAGAATTCTTTCATTATCTAATCTTAATCTTCTTGCTTTTTCTGCATCTTCATCGGCCTTTAAGATAGTTTCATCTATAGCCTCTTGTCTTGCATCGATGGCTCTTTTGATTTTGTCCCAGAAAAAATGTTTTAGTATAAGAATTAATATTATAAAGTTAATGATTGTAGCTAATATTCTCATAAAATCTATTTCCATATATCAATCACAGCCTCCCTTCGGAGTCAATTATATTAACTCTATTATCTTTATTTATTAATTACTACAAGTTCTTAATAAAAAGTACGTAATTTGATATTAAGCAACGAATAATAAGATTATTGAAACAACTAATCCATAGATAGCTGTTGCTTCTGAAAGACCAGCTCCCATGATGAATAAACTTTGAATCTTATCTGATGCTTCTGGTTGTCTTGCAGTTGCCTCTAATGCTCCTGCAGTTGCAATACCTATACCTATTCCTGCTCCTATACCTGCTAATACAGCGATACCTGCTGCTAATAACTTCATATCCATTAAAAATTCCTCCTTTTTCAAATCAAATAAAGTTACTTTGATTTGTTTAATTAACTTTTCTTAGTGATCTGCTATAATTTTAATATTTACCATAGTTAACATAGTAAATACTATCATTTGTATTGTTCCATCAAATACATCGAAGAAACCATGTGCTAGTATTGGCATACCTAATTGAGCAAACCAACTTATGTGTCCTAAACCTGAATACATTAAGTCTATTAATAAGGTAGCTGCTAGCATATTACCGAATAAACGTAGTGCAAGAGATACTGGGAAAATAATTCTCTCCATTAAGTTTAAAGGTAACATTAGTGGATAAGGCTTAAAATATCCTTTGATATATCCTCCAATATGACATCTACGTATAGCATTAACATGAACAACAACAAAGGAAGTAATTGCTAATGCCACTGCAACACTTAAATCTTGAGTAGGAGGTGCAAGCCCTATTAACCCATAAAAGTTTAATACAAGTAGGAATATTGCTAAAGTTCCTATATAAGGCACAAAACCAATATAACTTTCCCCCATGTTGCTCTTTACTAAGTTATAAACTGTTTGATAGATTGATTCTAAAACAACTTGTAACTTACCTGGTTTATTTTTAAGATTTCTAGTTGATAATAAAGCAAAAACTATTATAAGAAGCATTGCTGCCCATTGAAAAATAATTGTACTGCTTATTGTCAAACTACCAATCTTAACTGTAAACAATGGTGCAAAGATATCCACGGAATCACTCCCTTTCTATCTTAGTATTAATTTATATATGTATATAAATATTTATTTATTGTTTTTTATAAGGCCTTATTTTTTTTAGTATAAATAAATATTGATATCTGGTGTAAAATGAATCCTATTAAATAAAATGCTAATTCCTTAACATCTCTCATAAAGATTAGTGTAAATAAAAGAATCAAAAGCATTCTTAATACAAAACTTAATTGTATCTTTAAAGCTCCTCTTCTATTACTTATGACTTTGTTAATTACAATTGCATTTGCTGTAAAATTAATTGTTGCAATTGCACTTCCAACTAAAAAAGCCACCCCAAATCTAAAATTAAATAAACTAATTAATAGGGTTGCTATTATTGTTAATAAAATGTTAGTCTTCGTAATTGAAAAAACTAAACTTTTAATTTTAGCGTTCACATATAACCTCCATAGTTCCGCAATGTTACTTTACTAATTATATTCCCGAATCTAATATTAATAAAATTTAAATTTTGGTTGAATTTATTAATATTCTGATATTTTAAAGTGATTTTAACTATTTCCTTCATTTTTACTCTTAAAAACTCTCATTTACTCTTTTACAAATTATTTATGAATGTTTTTGAATTTATCATTTCATTTTTCTGAATTTTTAAATTACTATATAAGAACTTAAATTAAATTTCGATTACTATTTTCGATTTTGAAATCCTTTTTTAAAAGTTTTTGTTATAAAATTGTATATTTTATAGGGTTTTTTATCAAAAAAATTTTAAACCACTATTAAGAATAAAACATACAACTTAAAAGGTTTTGAATAACCTTTTTAATATTTATTCACATTTTTTTATTTTTTTTTTTCAAAATCTAATATTTTAAATATTTTTCTTTACTTTAATCCTATTTTTTTCTATTCTTCTTACTATTATTCATGTTTTTTATAGGAAATTAAATAAATTATCTGTTTTCTAATATGAATTTTTATTCTCAAATTAGTGCATTTTTTTAAATATATTTTTAAACTTAAACATGAATTTTAAATAATTTTTCACAAAAAAAGATACTATCCCAAGATAGGATAGTATCTTTAAAATATATATTATAATAATGGTAAACTTATTATCTTTCTACTATTAAAGCAGTTCCCATTCCTCCACCTATACAAAGTGTTGCTAAACCTCTCTTAGCATCTCTTTTCATCATTTCGTGAAGTAATGTAACTAATATTCTAGCCCCTGAAGCTCCTACTGGATGTCCTAAAGCTATAGCTCCACCATTTACGTTAACTTTACTCATATCAAATTCTAAATCTTTAGCAACTGCTAAACTTTGAGCTGCAAAAGCTTCATTTGCTTCTATTAAATCAAGATCTGCAACTGTTAATCCAGTTCCTTCTAAAGCTTTTTTAGTAGCATAGAATGGTCCATAACCCATAATTGAAGGATCTAATCCTTTTGAACCATAAGAAACTATTTTACAAATTGGAGTTACTCCTAATTCTTTTGCTTTTTCAGCACTCATAACAACTAATGCAGCAGCACCATCATTTATACCTGATGCATTACCAGCTGTAACTGTACCATCTTTTTTGAATGCTGGTCTTAACTTAGCTAATTTTTCAGCAGTTGTTCCAAATCTAGGGAATTCATCAGTATCAAATACTATTGGATCACCTTTTCTTTGTGGAATTACTACTGGAACTATTTCATCTTTGAATTTTCCAGCTTTTATAGCTGCTTCTGCTTTAATTTGAGAATTTGCAGCAAATTCATCTTGCATTTCTCTAGTTAATCCCCATTGTTCTGCTATATTTTCAGCAGTTATACCCATGTGGTATCCATTAAATGCATCTGTTAAAGCATCATTGACCATAGCATCGACCATTTTTCCATCGCCCATTCTTTGACCAAATCTTGCAGTTCTTAAAACATATGGTCCTTGTGACATGTTTTCCATACCACCAGCTACTATTACGTCAGCATCTCCTGCTTTTATCATTTGAGCTGCTAAAGCAACACATCTTAAACCTGAACCACAAACTTTATTTATTGTCATTGAAGGAATTTCAACTGGTAAACCAGCTTTTACAGCTGCTTGTCTTGCAGGGTTTTGTCCTAATCCAGCTTGAATTACATTTCCCATTAAAACTTCATCAACACATTCTGGTTTTACACCAGCTTTATTTAAAGCTTCTTTAATAACTAAAGCTCCTAAATCTACAGCAGGAACATCCTTTAATGAACCACCAAATGAACCTAATGCTGTTCTTACTGCACTTGCAATAACTACCTCTCTCATATCAAAAACCTCCCATTTAGGTAAAAATTTATCAAAAATCTATATTTTTTCTAACTGATTTAATTATAACCATAAATTTACTAGCTTTCAATATTTTTTGTTAAATTTTAAACAATCTTTTTTATTATTTTTTCTCTTTTCGAAAAAAAAGACAGATAATTTAGCTTTATTATAGAAGTCTTTTATTAAAATTTCTATAATATTCTAAATATCTGTCTATTTATACCATTTATTCAAATTATATTTATTAAACTTTTTAACAAAGTCTTATTTACTTATAAATTCTTCTACTTCTTCATCATTTTTTCCAAAGTAATTTAAAATAGCTTTTACTATTCTTTCAGAAGCCTTACCATCTCCATATGGATTTATAGCTTTACTCATTTTGGCATAAGCTTTTTCATCATTTATAAGTGAATTAGCTTCTTCTAATATTTTTTCAACATCAGTACCAACTAATTTAACTGTTCCTGATTGAACAGCTTCTGGTCTTTCTGTAACATCTCTTAAAACTAATACTGGTTTTCCTAAATGAGGAGCTTCTTCTTGTAATCCACCTGAATCAGTCATAACCATAAAGCATTTATTCATTAAGTTATGAGTTTCTTTTGTATCAAGTGGTGGTAAAAGATGTACTCTTTCTTTACCATCAAGATTTTTATAAACAACATCTTTTACAACTGGATTTAAGTGAACAAGGTAAACTAATTCAACATCTTTATTATCTTCAACTATTTTATTTAAAGCTGTACAGATATTTTCTATACCTTCTCCCCAGTTTTCTCTTCTATGTGCAGTTATCATGATAACTTTTTTGTTTTCAAAATCTATTTTATTTAATTCATCATTTTCAAAAACATAGTTATCTTCTACAGTATGTTCCATAGCATCGATTACAGTGTTACCTGTAATTTTTATGTCATTTTCATTTATTCCTTCTCTTAAAAGGTTAGCTTTTGATCCTTTAGTTGGAGCAAAGTGTAAATCAGCTAAAGCACCTGTTAACTTTCTATTCATTTCCTCTGGGAATGGGAAATATTTATCGAAAGTTCTAAGTCCAGCTTCAACATGGCCTACTCTTATTTGTTGATAGAATGCTGCTAATCCTCCCGCAAAAGTTGTTGTAGTATCACCATGTACAAGTATCATATCTGGTTTTTCTTCTGTAAATACTTTTTCTAATCCTTCTAAAACTCTATTTGTTATTCCAGTAAGAGTTTGACGATTTTTCATTATGTCTAGATCAAAGTCAGGCTTTATATCAAATAGTTCTAAAACTTGATCTAACATTTCTCTATGTTGAGCAGTTACACAAACCTTTGATTCTATTTCCGGTCTTTTTTCTAATTCTTTTACTAATGGAGCCATTTTTATAGCTTCCGGTCTTGTTCCAAAGATAGTTAAAACTTTTATCTTTTCCATGAATCATTTACCTCCAAAAATAATTAATAGCTACTTAAAATTAAGTAGCTATTTAAATTATAACTATTTTGTTCCAAATAGTCTATCTCCTGCATCACCTAATCCAGGAACGATATATCCATGATCATTTAATTTCTCATCAATACATGCAACATATATATCAACATCTGGATGAGCTTTTTGTACAAACTCTATTCCTTCTGGTGAAGAAATTAAACACATAAGTCTTATTTGCTTAGCTCCTCTTTTCTTTAAAAGAGTTATAGCATCTGCAGCTGAACCACCTGTAGCTAACATTGGATCAACAACTATTACATCTCTTTCAGCTATGTCTTGTGGTAACTTACAGAAATATTCTACAGGTTGAAGAGTTTCTTCATCTCTGTATAATCCTATATGCCCTACTTTTGCTGCTGGAATAAGTTGTAGCATACCATCTACCATACCTAATCCTGCTCTTAATATTGGAACTATAGCAACTTTTTTACCAGCTAAAACTTTACATTTAGTTTTACAAACTGGAGTTTCTATTTCTATTTCTTCCATAGGAAGATTTCTTGTTACCTCATAAGCCATAAGCATAGAAACTTCACTTACTAGTTCTCTAAAATCCTTAGACCCTGTATTTTTATCTCTTATAAACGCTAACTTATGTAATATAAGTGGATGTGTTATTTCTGTTACTTTACTCATTGTATCTTCCTCCTAAAATTTATATAAAAATATTTTTTATCAAATTATTTTGAATACTTTTCTTCAATAGCTGTTATTTTATCTATTCTATTTTGGTGTCTTCCACCTTCAAATTCTGAATTTAAGAAAGTATCAACTATATCTAACGCTAATCCTGGTCCTACAACTCTCTCACCCATAGCTAGAATATTTGCATTGTTATGTTGTCTTGTTGCATGAGCACTAAATGTATCAGAACATAATGCTGCTCTTATTCCTGGCACTTTATTTGCTGCTATAGATATTCCTATACCAGTTCCGCAGATTAATATACCATATTCAAATTCTTTTTTAGCTACAGCTTCTGCAACCTGTATAGATATATCAGGGTAATCACAAGAATCTGTGCTGTATGTACCAAAATCTTTTACCTCAATACCTTTTTCTTCTAAATGTTTTATCACTGTGTTTTTTAAATTAAATCCACCATGATCACAACCAATTGCTATTTTCATTTCATTAACCTCCATTATACCTGTTTGTTTTAATATATTATTTTAAAAAAAGTGCTTTTTCAATGACTAATAACACTACTTAATTTAAAAAATTAAATAGTAAGTCAAATAAAAAAGCACTTTTTTTATTAACTGGAAGAACACTAAATAAAGGTATTAAACTTTCAAAAAAAACAAATATAGAATTTTTAAAAAATATAAATTCAAAACAGTTCCTTTTTCTCAAAAGTTTCATTTTTATCTAGCTCCTTCCATATATATTCTTAAACTATTGTTATGTCAAATCCACAGGATTTTTTTAATCTATTCATTATGGCTACACCTAAATCTTTTTCCTCAAAAGCCTCAGTTATTATAACATCTACCCCTAAGTCATCAAAAGCTCTAAGCATTTCAAATAAATTTTTTGTTACAGAAGTTAAGTCTTCTCTAGTTCCTAATGATTTTACTATTCCTTCATTGTACATAGAAATTGTTTCATCAGTTGCCATAATTCCGACTTTTAAATCTTCATCTATGTAATTATGCACTATTTCTTTAATTTTTTCAACCATTTTATTTATTGGACCTTGAACCATTCTAACTTTTGCCTTTGGTGCATAATGTTTATACTTCATTCCCGGTGCCTTAGGTTTTGTGTCTTTGTCTAAAGTAGTTAATATAGCTTTATCTATATATACTCCTTCATCTATGTCCTTTAACATCTCTAAAGTTATGCCTCCAGGTCTTAAAACGCATAAATGTTCACCAGTTGCATCTACTATAGTTGATTCTACTCCTATTTCACTTTTTTTAGCTCCTATTATAAAATCAACTCTTCCATTTAAGTCTTCTTCACATCTTTCTATATCTGTAGGACTTGGTCTTCCTGATATATTAGCTGATGGTGCTGCTATTGGAACTCCTGATAGTTCTATTAGCTTTAAGGCTATTTCATCATTTGGCATTCTAACGCCAACTGTATCTAAACCTGCTGATGTAACATCTGAAACTATATCTTTTTTCTTTAATATTATTGTTAAAGGACCTGGCCAAAATTTATCCATTAACTCCTGTGCATATTTAGGTATTTCAGCAACATATTTATCTATATCTTTTTTATCAGCTATATGTATTATTAAAGGATTATCCTGCGGTCTTCCCTTTGCCACAAAAATCTTTTTAACAGCTTCTCCATCTAAAGCATTTGCGCCTAATCCATAAACTGTTTCAGTAGGAAATGCCCCAATACCACCATTTTTTATTATTTCAGCGGCTTCCTCTAAATATTTTATATCTTTATCTATATCTTTTATGAATTGTACTTTTGTTTTCATAAAACAATATCACCTTCATCTTTTATAAATTCTTCTGACCTCTTGCGATCTTTATATTTTCAATACTATCATTTGTATAAGTTGCTGTAACACAATTTTTATAAATGTCATCTAAAAGTTTAAATTTCTTTAAAGCCCCTCTTTTTATTATTATATAATACCATTGTGTTTCCTTGTTTAATTTAATCATCTTATTATAATCCTTGCTTAGTCCAGGATGAACTTTACAAAAGTACTCTCCTACTTGCTTTCCAAATTTACCTTTTCTTCCTTTGTTAGTAAAGACAATTATAATTTTCATATCTTCAAGTTCATTTTCTGTATGAACTAAACCTACTCTATCGCAGTATATATACTTATATTTAGATAACACATTAGGTTTTATTCTTAGAATTCCATTTTCACAAGTATATTCTAATCTTATATTATTAAAATTTTTAATCATAACAATAACTATAAAAATTTCTAAAAAGATTAAATATACTATAAGAAAATCCTTATAAACTTCAAAAAAACAAACCAAAAGAGGTAATAATATTAGAAGTATTACCATAACAAACATGAATCTTTTATATGATTTTTTTTGTTTTTTTATAGCTTTATCTATATCCATAATTATATTCCTCTTTAATTACCATTTTAAAACTATGTATTTTTAAAGCCTTACATTATTCATGTAAGGCTTTGTATATTAAAATTCAGTATTACCCATTGCTTTCATCTTTTGAGCTTGATCTTCAGTAATTAGAGCATTTAATATTTCGTCTATGTCACCTTCTAAGAAACTATCTAATTTATATAAAGTCATGTTTATTCTGTGATCAGTTACTCTTCCTTGTGGATAGTTGTAAGTTCTTATTCTTTCACTTCTATCTCCAGTACCAACCTGACTCTTTCTATCTTCAGCAATACCAGCTAATCTTTCAGCTTCAGCTTGCTCGAATAATCTTGCTCTTAATACTTTCATAGCTTTTTCTTTATTTTTAAGCTGTGATTTTTCATCCTGACATGAAACAACTAATCCTGAAGGTAAGTGAGTTATTCTTACAGCTGAATCAGTTGTGTTAACGCACTGACCACCATTACCTGATGCTCTAAATACGTCTATTTTAATATCTTTATCGTTTATTTCTATTTCTACATCATCAACTTCTGGTAAAACAGCTACTGTAGCAGTTGAAGTATGTATTCTTCCTGAACTTTCTGTATCAGGAACCCTTTGAACTCTGTGTGCTCCACTCTCATATTTAAGTTTTGAATAAGCACCTGCTCCTTTTATCATGAATACAACCTCTTTGAAACCTCCAATGTCAGTTTCATTTGCACTCATTAGTTCAACTTTCCATCTATTCTTTTCAGCGTATTTAGTGTACATTCTGAAAAGATTAGCTGCAAATAGTGCTGCTTCATCTCCACCAGCACCACCTCTGATTTCAACAAATACGTTTTTATCATCATTAGGATCTTTTGGTAGTAAAAGAATTTGTATTTCGTCCTCTAATTCTTTTTTTCTTTCTGTTAAGTCCTTGATTTCAGAGTTTATCATTTCTCTCATTTCTTGATCACTTTCTTCTGAAAGCATCTCTTTGTTAGCTTCTAATTCTTCTGTCGCTTCTTTGTACTCTTTGTACTTATTAACTATAACTTCTAAGTCAGCGTGTTCCTTACAAAGCTTTCTCCACTCTTTTTGGTTAGCCATTATTGAAGGATCACTAATCTTAACTGAAAGTTCATCATATTTATTTTCAATAAAATTTAATCTATCAAGTATCATCTATTATCACTCCGTATACAGATTTTCATATTTTACAATTATAGCACACTACTATGCTATCTTTCAAGGCTTACTCTTCCTATAACACATCTATCTAAACCAGCTAAATCTTTTATGACCTTAACATCGTAGTATCCTTTTTCAATCATAAGATTTTTAACATCCTCACCTTGATCATGTCCTATTTCAAAAGCTAATATACCATTTTCTTTTAATATTTCTAAAGATTCATCAATAATTCTTCTATAGAATATTAAACCATCTTCTCCCCCATCTAAAGCTAAGTGCGGCTCATAATCCTTAACATCTTCCATTAAAGTATTTATGACTTCCGTTCTTATATATGGTGGATTAGAAACTAGAATATCATACTTATTTCCTTTTTTAATGACCTCACTTAAAAGATCACTCTTAATAAAGCCACATCTTTTTGATAATTCTAATTCTCTTATATTTTTTCTTGTAACTTTTTCTGGTATATCATCTATATCTACTAAATCTACAATAATATTTTTTCTATAATTAGCTAAAGATAAGCCTATAGCTCCACTTCCACAACATAAATCACATACATTAATCTCTGCATCTTCATCTATATTGTTTAATACTTCCTCTACAATTATTTCAGTATCTCCTCTTGGAATTAAAACTCCTTCTTCTACATAAAAATCTAATCCCATAAATTCGCAAGTTCCTAAAATATATTGCATAGGCATTTTTGATTTTCTTTTTTCTAATAAGTTTAAGAAATGTATTTCATCTGACTTTTTAACTTCTTCACTTTTATTCGTTATAAGCCATATTTTATCTTTTTCTAAAACTTTTCCTAATAATAATTGAGTATCTAATATATATGTATCTATACCCACTTCTTTTAAAGTTTCATTTCCTAAATTTAACAATTCTCCAACTTTTTTATTTGGTTCTTTCAATCCTTCAGCCCTCCTTAAAGAAGCTATCGCTACTTCAATTTGTGAATCATCAGGCTCCCTTGTAGTCAATTTTTGCAATTGTAATCCTGGCGCTGCTATTATCTTTGCAAAATTTCCTTGAGATTTGCCAAGCCATCTTATAAGTTCATAAGTTATTCCTGATATTACTGGTAACATTGCTACTCTTATAGCCGTTCTCTGAGCAACTGAATCCCATTTAGTAAAGGAAAATATAAATATACTTACAATAGCAACTAAAAACAGAAAGTTTGTTCCACATCTAGGATGAAATCTAGGATATTTTCTTACATTTTCAACTGTAAGTTCATCTTCATTTTCATAACAGAATATAGTCTTATGTTCTGCTCCATGATATTGAAATACTCTTTCTATATCATCTACTTTTCCCATTAAGTACATGTATCCTAAAAGCATACCAATACTTATGATTCCTTCAATAGCACTTAAACTCCAATCTGGAAGATTAAGTTTTTTAAGTAAAAAAGTAATTCCAGTTGGTATTGCTACAAATAAAATTATGGCAAATACAAAGGAAAGCATAATTGTAAGTGTAATTATTACATTATTAGCTTTTTCACCAAATTTATTATTTAACCAATCTTCAAATTTAGATGGTTCTGTATCATCAAAAAAACTTGCTGAATAATTTAATGATTTTAATCCTACAATTAAAGACTCTATAAGAGTTACAAATCCTCTTATAAAAGGTAGTCCTAAAATTTTATTTTTCTTTGTATATGGTATAGTTTTTTCAAAAGAAACCTCTATATCTCCCTCTGGAGTTCTAACTGCTGTGGCTGTTCCTTTTGATCCCCTCATCATAACGCCTTCTAATACTGCTTGACCGCCTACTTGGCATTTTCTCATAATTTGAACCCTATCCTTTCATTAACTACTTATCAGAATCCTTACCATATTTATATTTAAAATAGCATTGTCCACATAGAGATTGATATTCTACATTATCAACTAAATCTATAGCCACTTGTTCTCCTTCAAATGTGAACTTTCCATTTATCATTCTTCCATTTAATATAGCTTTTCTTCCACATCTACATATAGTTTTCATTTCTTCTATACTATGTGCTAATAATAAAAGTCTTTCACTTCCTTCAAACCCATTCATTTGGAAGTCTGTTCTTAATCCGTAACAAATTACTGGTATTCCCTTACCAACTGCAATTTCAAATAATTCATCTATGTGATGAGCTTTTAAAAATTGAACTTCATCAACTATTATACAATCTATTTTTCTTCCTTTTTCAAGTCTATCTTCAATTGTTTCTATAATATTCTCATCATTATCTATTAAAATATCTACAACTCTCTCAACACCTAGTCTTGAAACAACCTTATCTCCACCTTTTTTATCAGTAGATGGTTTAATTATTATAACTTCCATACCTCTTTCCTCATAGTTATGTGCTACTTGCATAAGGTGTGTAGATTTACCTGAATTCATAGCTCCGTATCTAAAATATAATTTGCTCATTTTAACTTTAAACTCCTTATCCTTTTATAATATTCTAAATATGATTATAACTTAAATAAGAAAGCTTTTAAACTATTGACGATTAAATATCCCCATGATATACTTGTTAATAGTTGTTTAGCAACATTTTTTTATTTTTGAAAGAGGTGAATTACATGAGACAAGGCATACATCCAGAATACCATCACGATACAGTGGTTAAGTGTGCATGTGGAAACACTTTCACAACTGGTTCAGTTAAACCAGAACTTAAAGTTGAAATATGCTCTAAGTGCCACCCATTCTTCACAGGAAAACAAAAAATCGTTGATGTTGGCGGAAGAGTTGATAAATTCAACAAGAGATTTAATCTTAATAAATAATTTCTTTATGGGAAAGACTCAAATCTTTCCCATTTTTGTTTATAAGGCATATTTTTCAAATAAAGTTTGTTTTTGCAAATAGATTTTTAGTAAAAGTGAGTGGATATGATGAAAAAAGTTCTTATTTTAAGTACATCTACTGGTTATGGTCATAATCAAGCAGCTAACTCTTTAATGGAACTTATAAAGAATGATGATACAGAAATTCTTGTACACGATTTTCTTAAGGAGAACCGTTTCTTTGATAGATCAATAGTAAATGGATACGATTTATGTGCAAGTTCCCTTGGAACTCTTTATGGTCTACTTTACAAAATTAGTAATATAAAATTTATAAATAATTTAGTTAGTTTTTTATTTTTGCCAGTTGCAAATAAATTAGCTAAATTTATTGATAGTTTTAATCCAGATTTAATAATTACAACCCATCCTTTAGCAGTAAGTATTCTTTCTTATTTAAAGAAAAGACAAATTATAAAAGTACCAGTTATTTCTGTTGTTACTGATTTTAAATGTCATTATACTTATGTTTCTAAAATAATTGATCATTACATAGTTGCTTGTGATTTTACAAAAGAAAATCTAGCCTCAAAGGGAATACCTAAAGAAAAAATATCTCCTTTTGGTATACCTGTAAAGCAAGATTTTTATAAAGAAGATTACCATAACTATGTAGAAAATATTATCCAATCACCATTAAATATTCTTTTAATGGGAGGCGGTATGGGGTTAGATAACATATCTAAAGTATTAAAAACCCTAATCAAAAATGAGAACCCTTTAAATTTAACTATTGTTTGTGGAAACAACGCTGAGTTAAAGAAAGAATTGTGTAAAGAATATGGGCATATAAAGGGTAATAAAAAGTTAAATATTTTAGGATACACAAATGAAATACCTAAGATAATGAAAAGTTCGGATTTAATTATTACAAAACCTGGTGGACTAACTACTACAGAATCACTTTTAAGTCATTTACCAATGATAATTCCATTTATAATTCCAGGTCAAGAAAGTGAAAATAGAGAATTTTTATCTAAAAGTAATTGTGCAATTACTATCAACCACTTGGAAGAATTAAATAAGGTAATTAATGATTTAAATAAAGATAATGATAAATTAATTAATATGAGAAAAAGTATTTTAGATGTATTAAGTTCTTATTCTCTAGAAGGGACAATTAAACTTTGCACTAAGATGCTAAATGATTCTTATAATAAAAGAAGATATTAAAGTTTATAGACTTTAATATCTTCTTTTGTTTTGAAAACTTATTTAATTTTCTAAATTGCTTTTTAAAACAACTTGTAAAAACTCTTTATTATTTTTTGTTTTTGATAATAAATTTATAAGCTTTTCAGCTACATCCTCTATATTATTTTCCTTTTGTAATACTCTTCTTATTTTATATGAAGCTTCTCTTTCTTCTTCATTAAATAATAAATCTTCTTTTCTAGTACCAGATTTATAAATATCTATAGCTGGGAATATTCTTCTCTCTTGAAGCTTTCTATCTAAGTGTACCTCCATATTTCCAGTACCCTTAAACTCTTCAAAAATCATATCATCCATTCTACTTCCTGTATCAACTAAAGAAGTTGCTAAAATTGTTAAACTTCCGCCCTCTTCTAAATTTCTAGCTGCTCCAAAGAATTTCTTAGGCATTATAAGTGCCCCTGGATCTAGTCCCCCTGATAAAGTTCTTCCAGATGGAGTAACTGTTAAGTTATAGGCTCTTGATAATCTTGTTAAAGAATCCATTAAGATAACTACATCTCTTCCTTGTTCAACCATTCTTTTAGCTCTTTCTAATACTATACTTGAAACTTTAGCATGGTTTTGTGGTTCTTCATCAAAAGTTGAATAGATTACTTCTCCATCTATACTTCTCTTCATATCCGTTACTTCTTCTGGTCTTTCATCTATTAAAAGTACTATAAGTTTAACTTCAGGATTATTTTTTGATATGTTTTGAGCTATTCTTTTTAAAAGAGTTGTTTTTCCAGCCTTAGGTGGTGCAACTATCATCCCCCTTTGTCCCTTACCTATTGGACAAATTATATCCATAAGTCTTGAACTTAAATCTCTTCCATTTTCAGTCTCAAGTCTTAATCTCTCTTTTGGATATATTGGTGTTAACTCTTCAAATTTTTTTCTTCCAACTGCTTTTTCAGGACTTTCACCATTTACTCTCTCTACATAAAGTAAAGCTTTAAACTTTTCTCCATCCTTTGGTATTCTAACTTTACCTTGGACTTCGTCCCCAGTTCTTAATCCAAATCTTCTTATTTGTGATGGAGAAACATATATATCATCTTCACTTGTTAAATAATTTCTACATCTTAAAAAACCAAAATTATTATTATCTAGTATTTCAAGTATTCCCTTAGCAGAGTCTGATGAACTTATCATGTCCTTTAATTGCTCTTTTTTTCCTTCATCATTTGAATTATTATAATTACTATTATTGTTATTATAATTATTGCTATTTCTAACTACTCTTTCACCAGAAAAACTTTCTTTATTTCCACCTTGCTCTTTTTGAGATATTTTTTCTCTTAAAATAACACCATCTTTATGTATTACTTTAGTATTGCTATTTTGTTTATTGAATTCAGCTTTTAATTCCTCAATTAATTCGCTTTTTTTCTTTTTACTTATATTTTTTATTCCTAATTCTTTAGCCTGCTCTTTTAGCTGAACTAAAGTCATATTTTCATATTGTTCTATATTCAATTTAAGCACCTCCTGCTTTTTTAATTAGTGGAATAAGGTAAAGAAAAGTTGTTTTAGATTGCCTTAAGACTTTTATATATAGAAACTTTCGAATATCCTATTTAAAAATGTATAAATTTCTTATGTTAAATATTTATATTATTATCATATCACATAAAATCTAATCTACATATAGTATATTTTTATAAGATTTTATTTCTAATATTATTAAATAAAAAAAGGACACCTAACATTTAAGTTAGATATCCTTAATATTTCTAAAATTATTTATTGTTTAATGCAGCACCAACAAATCCTACGAATAATGGGTGAGGTCTGTTTGGTCTTGATTTTAACTCTGGATGATATTGAACTGCTACGAACCAAGGATGATCCTTAACTTCTACACACTCAACCAATCTTCCATCTGGTGAAGTACCAGCTATAGTTAATCCGCTTTCTATTAATTGAGTTCTGTACTCATTGTTGAACTCATATCTATGTCTATGTCTTTCGTAGATTAAATCTGAAGCATAAACATCCTTACAGAATGTATTATCTTCTAATTTACATGGATATAATCCTAATCTCATTGTTCCACCTAAATCCTCAACATCTTTTTGCTCAGGCATTAAGTCGATTACTGGGAATGGAGTTTCTGGATTTAACTCTGATGAATGAGCTCCTTCTAATCCTAATACGTTTCTAGCGTATTCTATAACAGCACATTGCATTCCTAAGCATATTCCTAAGAATGGTTTCTTGTTTTCTCTAGCCCATCTTATAGCTTCGATCTTTCCTTCTACTCCTCTGTCTCCGAATCCACCTGGAACTAGAACTCCATCTACTCCACTTAATAATTCATCAACATTTTCTTTAGTTACATCTTCAGCATTTATCCACTCTATTTCAACATTAGTGTCATTGCTTAATCCACCATGATTTAAAGCTTCAACTACTGATATGTATGCATCATGTAACTCAACATATTTACCAACTAAAGCAATCTTAGTTGTATGAGTTAAGTGAGTTATTCTATGAACCATGTCTATCCATTCAGCATTATCTATGTCTCTGCATCCAAGACCTAATTTTTCACAAACTAATCTATCTAATCCTTCTTTGTGTAACATTAGAGGAACAGCGTATAAATGCTCTGCATCTAAGTTTTGGATAACTTCGCTTGCATCTATATTACAGAATAATCCGATTTTCTTTTTGATATCTTCTGATAATTCTTTTTCTGATCTACAAACTATTATGTCTGGTTGAATTCCTATACTTCTTAACTCTTTAACTGAGTGTTGAGTTGGTTTTGTTTTTAACTCACCAGCTTTTCCTAAGTAAGGTACTAATGTAACATGTATGAAACAAACATTTTCTTTACCTACATCATACTTGATTTGTCTTATAGCTTCTAAGAAAGGTAATGATTCGATATCACCTATTGTTCCACCGATCTCAGTGATTACTACATCTACATCTCTTTCTTTTCCTACTCTATGTACTCTATCTTTTATAGCATTAGTTATGTGAGGTATAACTTGTACAGTACCTCCTAAGTATTCACCTTTTCTCTCTTTTGATATTACTGACCAGTAAACTCTACCTGAAGTAACGTTTGAGTTTTGAGTTAAGTTTTCATCTATGAATCTTTCATAGTGACCTAAGTCTAAGTCTGTTTCAGCACCATCATCAGTTACGAAAACTTCTCCATGTTGGTATGGGCTCATTGTACCTGGGTCAATGTTTAGGTATGGATCAAATTTTTGAATACTTACACTTAATCCTCTGTTTTTTAATAATCTTCCTAATGAAGCAGCTGTTATTCCTTTTCCTAATGAAGAAACAACTCCACCTGTTACAAATACATACTTAGTATTTTTGCTCATATCTCTTCCTCCTAATGTAAATTTATTCTTGACATCGTTCTTTATTTCATTTATAATGATAATTACCTCATTTAGAATGGGTTTTTTATTGCTTGTTTTAATAACATAGTAGATATTCTATCAAAAGTTAATGTAGAAGTCTAGTACTTTTTTTGTGTTTTTTAAATTTTTTATTTATAGAACGTTTACTATTTATATTTTGCTCACATTTAATAAAATTAATTATTAATATTGGAATTCATAAGTTGAAATTAGTTTCAACTTTTTTTATTTTAAAAATAAATAATTTATAAAAATAAGGCTGTACCAAAAGGTACAGCCTTATTTATCTATTTATAGACTAATCTTCTACTTTTATTTTCATATCAAGATTTGTTTTTATAGGTTCTTGTCCACCAGCTATTAGATGATATTTTATAGAGATATTTCCTCCCTTTTCATTAACATCTAAATCTAACTCTTTTGTTGATGTCTTAAGCTCTAACATTCCATAAGGAGTATTATAAAGAGCCACTTGTGTATTATCTTTTTGGAATTCCATCTTTGTGCTAGTTGTTCCTTCTCTATGTAATACAACTTTATCGCCCTTTATTTTTAGAGTTGTTTTTGTTCCTTCCATTCCTGATATCTCAGTTTCATCATAAGTAGCTATAAATTCATCTCCATTAATAGAAAATTCTCCAACAGTTACAACTTCTATTTTTTCTTTTTCTCCAATATCTTGAGTGCTACATATTGATATTATAGCTTTTTTACTCATAATAATATCCTTTCTAAATCAATTATTGATTTATCATATATTTTTTAAGTTCTTCATCTTTAAATGGAGTTATTGTTATTGTATTAATCTCTCCATTTTTCTCATAATTTATTTCAACAGCGTCGCTATCTTTTTCTTTACAATATCTTCCGCATATTCTAGCAGCAGTTTCTAAATCTTCTTTATTAAATTCTCCTCTTAATATAACAGGAGCCCCAGTAGAATTTTTAGATGTTACTAAAATATCATCTTCTTTTTTAAACTTAACTATTTCTTTCCACTCTTCACCATTTCTAGCTACTATAACTTTATTTTTTGGTGATATTCTCATATGTCTACCATACTTAAGAACTTCAATTTCATCCTTAGCTACTGTTTCTTGATTATCAAGTAAATCACTTAATCTTATTGCATATCCAGGCTCTGTTAATTTACATCCCCCTGCAGGTGATGGATAATCAACTATATTCCACTTTTCAGCAAGCTCCATTTGAGTCTTTCTACTTCTACCTGATATTTTTAATAATTTTTCTCTATCTACTAAGCCATTTAACTCCATCTCTGTAGGCTCTAAGTTTAAAGCACATAATGGTCTTAAGATTTTTTCACTAAATCCTGATTCTTTTTTAACAGTATTTAATGCTTGTCTATTTTGAGACATTGGTCTTTGATTTAAAACTTCACCAGTTATTATAAAGTCAGCGTCAAACTTTTTTAATAATTCTCCTGAATATCTCATCATCATTGCATGACAATCTATACATGGGTTCATATTTTTTCCTCTACCATGTTTAGGGTCCTTAACCATTTCAAAATGTTCTTCTGAAAAATCTACTACCTCTAAAGGCATATCTATTTGTTTACACATTCTCTTTGCATTCTCTTCATTAAAGAAATAAGATTTAAAACATATTCCTATTACCTCTATTCCTTGATCCTTTATTAACTTTGCAGCTAATATACTATCTAATCCACCTGAAACCATGGCTAATGCTCTAGTCATATTTTTTCCTCCTAAAAATCACTTTATTATCATATGTTAATTCTTTTATTTAAATAAATCAATTACCTTAAATTCAAAATTTACGTTATTTTCCTTTTTATTAACACTCTTAAATTCTTCTTCTGATAATACATCCTTCATCTTTTTCTCTGTTTCATCATAGGCAACTTGTCCCTTAGTAACATCTATGAAGCATAAAGGTGGAAACATAACACACCACCAATTTTGACCTTTTCCTTCGCCAATTAGTATTCTATAAGCCTCATATTCTCCTTGTGGTAAAACTATATTGCCATATTCTTTAACAGGAAAATTTTCTCTTGTTAATGTTGTTTCAACAGTATAATCAAATCCCTGTGATTTAATATAATCTTCAGCTATTTTTATAATGTTTTTATCTTCTCTTTTTAATATTTCTCTAGATTCCTCTAAACTTTGTGATTCATTTAATATAGGTGAAATATATTTTAATACCTCATCTTTAACTCTAAGTTTTAAGTCTTGATCTATATCACTATCACTATTGGCTAAAACATGAAATCTTATTAACTTTTCACTTATATCCTCAACAACATTTTCCTCTGTAACACCTAAAGCTTGTTTAATATTTAAAGAACTTCCTACTATAAATAAACATATAACTCCTAAAAATAAAACTGATAATATTTTTTTCATAACAAACACCCCCTGATACCTTGATTATTACCAAGGAGTATTTTTTATATACAATAAAAAAATATTTTTTTATAAATTATTGCTATTTATAGTTCTTGTTATATATACATCTGAATATTTATATTTTCCTTTTAAAAATTCAAAAGCTCTTTGAGCTGTTAGCATATCATCAAAAAAAGCAAATACAGTAGGTCCACTTCCACTCATCATTGCACCTAAGGCTCCACTTTTTCTCATATCTTCTTTTATATTTTTTAATATAGTATGCTTCTTTAAAGTTACATTTTCTAAAACATTTTTCATATTTTTTGATACATAATCTAAATCATCATTTTCCATAGCTTGAATTAAGCCTTCTATATTAACATGTTTTCTTATCTTATTTATATCTAAATTTGTATAAACTTCTTTAGTAGATACCCCAAAATTAGGTTTTAATACAACTAATATTTTATTTTCAAAAGGTTTTAAAGGTGTTATAATCTCTCCAATTCCTTCACATAAAGCAGTTCCACCTTCAATACAATATGGAACATCTGCTCCTATTTTTAGTCCTATTTCTTTTAACACTTCTAAACTAGCATTTACATTAAAAAGCTTATTCATTATAACTAAAACTGCCGCCGCATTAGTACTTCCACCAGCCATACCTGCAGCTACAGGTATATTCTTCTTAATATTAATTTTTACACCATCTTTTATATTAAATTCATCTCTAAATAACACTGCCGCTTTGTATGCTAAGTTTCTTTCATCTGTAGGGACATAATGCTTATTACAAGAAATGCTTATATTACTATCATTACTTTTCTCTATATCTATAACGTCATACAAATCTACTGTTTGCATTATCATTCTTAATAAATGATAGTTATCTTCTCTTTTTCCAATAGCATCTAAGGCTATATTTATTTTTGCATAAGCCTTCATTTTCATATAATCACCCTTCTTACATTAATTAAAGCTAAATATAATTATATTATTTTCTTCTAAAAACATAAAGAGTTAATTAAAATAAAGAGAAATCTTCTAAATTACCTACTAGAAGATTTCTCTTTTAAATTATTTTTACTATATGCTAGCACTTTTTAAATCTTTTGTGCCCTTATTTTTAAATTCATTTATTATATCATATAGAGATTCGTAATCTTCAAAAAACATTATAATAGTTTCACCTTTTTTAGCTAACTTTAAAGTTTCTCTAAGTGCTTCTTCCTCTGACAATATGATTTTTACATTTAAATCTTTTCTATTTGATGATAATACACCTTCGTTTATTATACTAGCAACCTCACCTTTATCTTTTCCTCTTAAGTCTTTATCCTCTTTTATAACTATGGAATCAAAAAAGTCTCCACTTATTCTACCGACTTCTTTCATAGTATTTAAATCTCTATCTCCAGGAACCCCTATTATTCCAGTTATATTTTTTAAACCAAGATTTTTAAGAGAGTCTATAACCACCTTGTATCCATCAATATTATGACCATAATCTAATATTACATTTATACCATTAACGTCAAACATATTAAATCTTCCTCTGTTGTCTTCTTCACAAGATTTAAACTGTTTCAGCCCTTTAGATATGATGCAATAATCAACTTCTATCCCAACTAAGGCTGCACAAGCTGCCATAGCATTCTCTATGTTATGCTTTAGTTTACCATTCATAGTAAACTTCATTTCCTCTGCAGAAGCTATTTTGTATTCTTTACTTCTATTTTTTACATATATAGTTTCATCTCTATAAAACACAATAGGATTTCCATGTTTTAAATTTTCCTGTAGATATTTATTATTTTCATTCATTGAAAATAATATTTTAGGCTTTTTAATTCTATCTAAAACTTTTAAGCTCCATTCATCATCAGCATTTATAACTGAATATCCATTATCTTTTACAGCTTCACCAACTAAAGATTTTACAAAAGACAAATCTTCCATATCATTTATTCCATCTATTCCTAAATGATCCTCTCTTATGTTAGTTATTACTCCTACATCTGCTAAATCATAAGCTAATCCTCTTCTTACCAAGCCACCTCTTGCACTTTCTAAAACTGCTATATCAACCTCTGGATTTAATAATACAGACCTTGCACTATTATATCCTGTGTCATCACCTTTATGTATATACTTATTTCCTATTTTAACTCCGGAAGTCGTTGTACACCCTACATTAAATCCAATTAAATTTAAAACATAAGATATTAATCTTACTGTAGTAGTTTTTCCATTTGTTCCCGTAACTGAAATAACAGGAATATTAGAATAATTCTCTTTAAACATATTATCTAAAATTTTTCTTCCTACATTTCTTTCTTTGCCTATAGTAGGAAAATGATGCATTCTTATTCCTGGGGCTGCGTTAACTTCTAAGATTATTCCATCATTTTCATATAGAGGTTCTGCTATCGATTTTGCACAAATATCTATACCACATATATCTAATCCAATAGTTTTAGCTGCTCTTTCACAAATTTCAATATTTTCTTTACATATTAAGTCAGTATAGTCCTCAGCACTTCCACCTGTAGAAAGATTTGCATTTCCTCTTAAGGTAACTTTTTCTCCATACTCTAAAACTGAGTTTAGAGAATATCCTAGCTTGCTTAATCTATTTATTAATTCTTCATCTATTTTAACCTTTGTTAAAGGTTTTTCATGTCCTTCTCCTCTTAGTGGATTAGCATTCATAGCTTCTATTAAATCTCTAATAGTTCTTACTCCATCACCTGTTATATATGGAGGTTTTCTTAAAGAAACTGCTACTACCTTATAATCCACTAACATTACTCTATAGTCATTTCCAACCTTATATTCTTCTATCATTATTTCTTTACATTCTTTTGTGATTTCAGCATAGGCTCTTAAAAGTTCTTTTTCACTATTTATATTTACAAAAACTCCATTCCCCTTGCTTCCCCATTGTGGTTTTAATACTACAGGATACCCAATTCTATTAACCACTTCAAGAAGATGTATTGTGTTAAATACCTTTTCTCCTCTGGCAACAGGCAAGTTCTGTATATCTAAAAGTTCTTTTGTAAGCATTTTATCACAGGCTATATCTATAGCAATTCCCTTTGTATTATTGCCAATAGTGGCACTAAACCTCTTTCCTGCTTTTCCATAACCTATTTGGTATAAATTTTCGTTTCCTACTGTAATTATAGGAAGACCAACTTCTTTAGCCGCATCACATATAGCCTTTGTTGATGGCCCTATGCTCTCTTCCATAATAACTCTCTTTATTATTTCTATTCTTTCATCAAAGTTAATATCTTTTTTCTTTATTATTGAATTTATCAGATCTATGGCTAATTCAGCTATTAATATTGCTGTTCTTTTTAATTTATATTCAAATATTATGTAATAAAAATCATCCTTTATTTCTCTTGCTTTTCCGTATTTTATATCTATACCTAGTTTATTATGTATTCCTATAATTGTATGTTCACAAACATGAGCTAAGTATGTTCCCTCTTTTAAACGCTGAACAAATCCACCTTCTATGTCTATTCCACACCTATGAGTATATAACTCTGGAACATAACTTAATAACCTTTCATTGAATCCATCAATATCTTTAGTAGGAGTTTCACAATATCCCTCTAAATCAACATCTAATCTAATACATTTTCTATGTGAATATATGTTTCTTCCCTCAAAGATACGTTGATTATTTATCTTCATTTTTATTTCTTTCCTCCTCAAAAGGCACCCTAGTTGATAAATTCATTTTTTTGCCTGCTGTTAATACATGTAACTTTATATTAAATATACTAAATACCTCATCTTGTTTTTTCTCAGATACATTTGTATATTCAATATTTCTTCCATCTACAAAATAAACTGCTCCACTACCAATTACAGTTAATTCATCATCATTAATTACTATAGCAGTATCTTCATCTATACCAATTCCTAAAACTTCAGGATTTTGGCACACTCCTGATAATAATCTACCTATTCTTCCTCTTTGAGCAAAGTGTTGATCTATAAGAGTATTTTTAATTAAACCTAATCCTGCAGACATATTTAGTGTACTCTTTTTAGGTGATTCCTCTTCTTCTCCACCAACTATCATAACATCACTCATAACAGAAGCCCCTGCTGATGTTCCTACAAAGTAACATCCCTCATTACTTCTTTTTTGTAATGTATCATAAAGAGGAGTTCCCCCAATTAAACTAGTTATTCTAAGCTGATCTCCTCCAGTAAAAAATATTACTGAAGCCTCATTTACTAAAGAAATATTATTTTCATCAAAAGCTTCTTCTCTTTCTATGACACGAAGCTCTTTGATTTCTCTTATTCCCATACTTGAAAATATATTTTTATACTGTTCTATGACTATATTAGGTGATTCTGTAGCTATGGTTGCAATCAACATAATTCCTTCAGATTCTTTAAATTTATCTGCTACAAAATTTAATATAATCTTTTCCCCTTTCTTATCTTCTGCTCCACCTATTATTATTAAATTTTTTTTACTACTACTTTTCAAATTATTCACCTCAAATCATGCATTTCTTATTTTTGCCATAAAATTTATATTTATTCATAAAAAAGAGTTTTACGACATAATATCGTAAAACTCTTTTTTTTATAAAACTGCTCTTCCTGGAATCATAATTTTATCGCCAGCATATATAGAATCTGGATCTTCTATATCATTTAATTTAACTAAAGTATCTATTGTTGTCTTATATTTTTTTGCTAAATTCCACAAAGTATCACCTTTTTGAATTGTATATATAGTAATGGATGCTTTCTTTTCAACAGTGTCATCATTTTGTTCAATGTCTTTAACATATTCTTTATCAAAAACATCTGAACATTTAGCATAAAAATATACTACTGCTTTAACTGCTAAGCTATTTCCTTCTATACTACATTGTAAATCTTCTAAATTAGCCTTAGTATCAAAAGTCATACCAGACTGAGAATTTGGCATATCTAAAGCAACTTCAAAAGGAATTTCTCCACTTACTTTATTAAGTCCCTTTTCCTCATCAGTTGTCTTGTATATTGATTCAACAGATAAATTACCTTTTATAACAACCTTTTGATCCATAAAATAGCTTTCCATATCTACTATTTTACCTTTACAATCAACTGTTTGAGTAGCATCTACTCCATTTTTTCCTAAGTCTATATTTCCTTTTATTACTGATTCATTTGAATTTTCACTAACAGCCATATTAATCTTGCAAACTTCCTTTAAAGGCATTACATTTTGCGTTGGTGAATATAAGTCCTCAACTGTTTCTGCAAATTCTAATTTTGATATTGCAACATTTGCATCAACAGATAAATTAACATCTATTATTCTACTTTCCCCTAAATCATTTTGAGAAATCTTCACATCATGACCTTTGATTTCAAAATATCCATTACAATTCATATCTGAATTTACACCTACAACCTCTTCATCATTAGATAAATATAAATCCTCTTCTAAAGCTACAACCTCTCTAGAATCATAAGCTCTATAAAGAACGTTAATTTTAGCCAAGCAAGATGCTTGTACTTTATCTTCTCCTAATTTTATCTCTTGTCTATGAAGCATATATCCACATTTTATTATTTTTCCTATTTGAGGTTTATCCATACCTACGTTTATAGGTAATTCTCCACTCATTGAACAAACCATATTTGTAATATTTTTCTCTATACTTTCTGGTTTTCTTTTTATTTGTAAATCACCTAAACCATCTAATTCTTTAACAACATCTATTTTTTCTTCTTTATAAACCCTGTACTTGGTTCTTAGTTTTCCTTCTACTCTTATCTTTCTTTCATTGATTATGTTCGCATCGATATGTTCTAAATCACATTCCATATCACACATCATACTATGTTCAGCCCCAGCTATATCAATAAAGCTAGAATTTTTTTCTTTATAAATAACGCTATTTATCCCTAAACCTTCTTCTTCTCTAGCTAAGTACATAATATTACACTCAACTTCATATTCTAATAATACTCTATCACTTTGAACTTCTCTGTTAAGCACATATACTTTAGTATCAACTGAAAGTACATCATGAACATCTGGTTGAGTATCTGGTATTAAGTATTCTTCTCTAAAAGGTATATCTAAAGAGTTTTCACTTAAGACCTTCTCAAACCCAAGACTTTCTTTAATAATATCTAAATTAACCAAATGTATCCCTCCTAAATAATCTAATACTATAATATATATGTATGATAATTAATTTATGATAATTCTTATTATTGATACTTTATTTATTTTTTTATTGAAACCCATATTTTATAAACGTTTACATAACTTTTTAAAGTAAAATTAAAATTTTTTATCTTTTTTCGACATTTTTTTATTAAAAGTGTTGACATACTAAAAAATATGTCGTATTATAAAGATGGTTATTGACCATATAACCTCTCATAAATTCTCAATACCCTTTTATACCATAGTTGAAAGATGGAAACCCACCATCTTTCTTTTTTTTGTTAAATAAATAAAACAAAAAAGTTAGCTAATTAATTAGCTAACTTTTTTATTTAACCAACAAAATCTAGTTGAACCGTTTTTGTAAGTACATCTGAATAACTGTATGTCACTTTCCTTTGGGTGTCTTTTTGTAATCTAACTACAAAAATACTTGGGTGAACACTTTCTAGTATTCCTTCATTTTCCAAAATCTTTTTTCTTCCACCATTAGCTCTTAGCTTAACTTTCTCACCTACGTGATCTTCTATGCTTTTTCTGATGGAATTCAATGTAAGTCTGGTACTCATTTTAACACCCTCTTTCTATTATACATTATACACTAAAGGGGATGTTTTTTCAATAAATAAATAATTTTACTATATAAGTCCATGTCTTGTCAACAAAAATATACTATATTTAAACTAAAACATCCAATTATATTATTAACTTAAATGTCTTATTTTATTCTATTAATTTAAATATAGGGATTTTGGATAACCTTCTCTATATTTTCCTCTAGTTTGTAATCCACCAACTCCCTTTATTCCAGTTATTGTATTTTCTATAACATCTTTTATTGAAACAATTTCATCTATTCTTGTATATGCAACTCTTTCACATACTAAAACTGGATCTAAACAATGTATAAGTACTCTATTAGGTGAACTTGCAAAATTAGCCCCTGCTTCTAAAATACTTTCATAACAAGATTGACAAGCACCAGCAAAAATAACAAGCTCATCATAACTTGAATTATAATTTCTTAAAATCTTTACAGATTCAATAAAATACTTTGAGTTTCTATAATTATTTAAATCAAGCATTCCCTTGGAATCTTTAAGAACCCCATCATGGCCAGTTAATACAACTATATCTGGATTATATTCCTTAACTAAAGATAAAATTTTTAAAGGTTGTTCTCTTTCAGATACTGCTATTCCTACAGCATTTAAGTTTAATTGCTTGTACGCCTTTAAGCAGGTTTCCATATATGATGGATCTCCATCTATATGAAGTATTCTCCCAGGTCTTCCAAATACCAACCCTTTTTCTTTTTCTGTCCTTTTTAAATTATCCTCTTCACTTCCTCTTGTCATTAATTGATTATTTTTCTGTTCTCTACTCAAAATTACTTTTTTAATGATATCATTCATTTTAGAATCAAAGGATTTATCCTTATCTCCAGCAAAGTCATCCTCAACTTTTTCTAAATCCTCTCCCTTAGAGTCAGCTATTATCCTTATATGAAGCCCCTTTAAAATATAAGTTATTCCTTCCTCATTTTCTTTAATATCTATAATTTTAAAAGTTATATCCTTACTATATGATTTTCTTACTACTAAATCTCCAACTTTCATATATCTTCTCCTAACTTATATAGTCCTATTATCATAATATGAAGATTTATTTGTAAGTGTGCTGATACTATATACTCATGTAATTTATTGTTTTTTTATTTAAATTAAAAAATATCTATTAAAAATCCAATATAATATTAAATCAACTATAAATCAAAATAAAAAATGGTGCCTAATTAGTAGGCACCTAAAATATAATTATCCAACTTGATTATATTTACTTTTAAATTCTTCAATAAATTTCATATAACTTTCTTTCTCATTAATTATGTTGTTTATTTTATTTATAAAGATATTTTGTCCCCACATAACTTCATTGTAATAGTATCTATTTGCAAGTCTCCAATATCTTTGTGGGAATAACAAGTATGCATATAATACCTCATATTCTTCTTCTCTTAATGGACTTACTGTATTATAAGCATCTATTATGGCCTCTGCATATTCAATATTCCAGTCAACTCTTTTTAAAACCTTCTTCATGAAGTTAGCTATGTCATATGTTCTTATTTCTCTTTTACAATAATCAAAGTCTATTATATATACTTCATTATCATCTCCAATTATTATATTGTGATAAGTATAATCATGATGACAAAATACTTTCTCAGCCTCTGCTTCCTCACATAAACTTAAATACTTTGAATTATTTAATATTTTTGTGGCTCTTATTGCTAACTCCTTATAAAAATCAACATTTTTTATATAAATAATGTCAAAATCTTTTTTTAAATTCTTCTTTCTAGCCATTCCTCTCATTTTTTCTAAGGCTTTGCCTCTCTTCTCCATAAGATATGGCCATCTTCCTAAATCACTTTTTAATTTTGAGTTTTCTGGTGGATCATATCCCTTGCTGGCTTCATGTAATTCAGCTAACTTTTTAGCAGCTAATTTAACCTCTTCTATGTTAGTAAAATCACACTCTCTTCCCTTTATCCAATTTGAAAGAGTATATAAATCCTCATTTACTAGAGCATAAGGTTCATCTTCAATATTTAAGAAATATCTATCTATATGTTCAAATCCATTTTTAGCCAAATGCTCCTTTGCTCCATAAACGAAAAGAAGTTTTTGAGTTCCATAGTTTATCCTTTTTAAACACCTGTCACCCTTATTACTCTTTAAATAATATACACCCTTATTAGGTTTTAATTTTTCTATTTTAATATCAAATTGTCTTTCTATTTCAAACTCTCTCATCATATCTATTCACCCCCTACCATATTTATATGTAACAACCTCTTGTTTTATTAACATTTTATTCCATATATAAATATAATAATATATATTTATACTGAAAGGACATATGCTATGAAAATATGTATTGATGGAAGGGCAGCTACCTTATACCGTGGTACTGGAATTGGTAACTACACTTATCAAATAATAAATAATCTACACCAGATAGATTTTTTAAATGAATATAACATACTTACTCCAGAAGCATCCTCTCTAAAATTACCTAAAAAGAATAACTTTAATTATTTATCCTCAAGTACAAATGATAAGAAAAACTTTTGGGAATTTATAAATGCAAAAAATCCTAAAGAAAATATTATAGGTGATGTATATCATATTCCTCAAAATGGTATAGGCTTTTCAAAACCTAAGGATATAAAGACCGTAATTACCCTACATGATATTATCCCTATGAAAATGCCTGATACAGTTAGTGAAACCTTTTTAAAAATTTTTAATGAAAATATACAAAATATTTTAGATAACACAGATGGAATTATTACAGTTTCTAACTTTTCTAAAGAAGATATAAGTAAAACTTTTTCCTACCCAAAGGAAAAAATATTTGTTACTCATTTGGCCGCTGAAGAAATATATACTCCATTAAATAAATTCCACTCATCTCAATATCTAAAAAAACACTATGGTATAGATAGGGATTTTTTATTATATGTAGGTGGTTTTAGTCCTAGAAAAAATATTTTAGGACTTATTGAAGCCTTTAACTTAGTAAAAAATTCTTATAAAAGAGATTTAAAGCTTGTTATTATAGGAACTAAGGGACCTTCATATGAAATTTACAGAAAAAAAGTAGATGAGTTAAATTTATCTTCATCTGTTATTTTTACTGGATTTATTCCTATAGATGATATGCCTATATTCTATAGTGCTAGTAAAGCATTAGTTTATCCTTCTTTTTATGAAGGCTTTGGACTACCTCCTATAGAATGCATGGCCTGCGGTACTCCTGTAATAGCATCTAATTTAACCTCAATGCCTGAGGTATGCCAAGATGCTGCTCTTTTAGTTGATCCTTATGATGTTGATGAAATAAAGGAAAATATACTGACTTTATTAAATAACCATAAATTTTATTCCCTTATGATTTATAAAGGGCTAAGTCATTCAAGTAAATTTAATTGGAAAAAGACTGCTTATAATACACTTGAGGTCTACAAACATATTTCTTCACAAATTTAAAATATACCCTCTAAAATTTAGTTTTAATATGTCTTATAAAAAAATTTATTATTTTAAAATGAAAAGGTACTGTATAAAAATTTAAACATAAAACTTATAAACTTTAATAGAATTTCTTACTTCTAAGAATCAATTTATAAGTTTTATTAGTTATTTTATACAGTACCTTTTTCTTAGTTTTATTATTTATTTATATGATTTAATAAAATTTCCTTTTCCTTTGTGTACTCTAATTTTCTCTCTAATTTATTTAAGAATGACTCATATTTCCAATCCTTTAATTTATAATAATATTGCATTGAAACAGTATAAAAATCATGAGGGAATCTTAAATATATATACATTAACTCTTTTTCTTCCTTTGATAAGTTATTTAACTTATCATACTTTTCTATAATTGAATCATACATTTCTAAACTAAATCCAAATCTTTTTATACTCTTAATTATAAAATTACATAAGTCTATAACCCTTAAATTTATATTGCAATAATCAAAGTCTATAAAGCTTACCTTATTTTGATTAAATAATATATTATGATAGGCAAGATCATTATGACATAAAGTTATTTTTTCTTTATCTCTACATAAGTCCTCATATTTACTCTTTTCTAATAAATCTATACATTTCTCTACATCACTTAAATGATAATCTACTTCTTTTATAAAGATTTCATCAAATTCATTTTTATACTTATAGCTCTCTACTATTTCATTTAGTCGTTCTAAATCTTTTTTACTATTTTTAAAATAATCTTTTAACTTAAAAAGCTCACTATTTTTTTCATTCATTTCCTTTGAAGTAGCCTCTTGAATTCCCATTCCCGCATTATGAAGTTTAGCTACTGCCTCTGTTATTATTTCTAATTCTATTGGATTAGCTATATTAAATTCAGTTCCTTCAAAGTAGTCTAATAATATATAATCATTTCCCTTCCACTTAAATCTCCACTCTCCATTTGGAAGCTTATTTATTTTTAATATACTATCATATCTTTCCCTTAAGTACTCTGTTGAATGGATTATGAAGTTTAATCTGTCATCATCATAATTTATCATCTTTAAAATCTTCTTACCTTGCTTTGTATCTAATAAAAATACATTTCTATTTGGTCTTAAATCAAATATATCTAGTCCTAAAGCTTCAAATAATTTAATATCTAGATCATATCTACATAAATATTTCTCATCTTTATATCTAATCTTATTCATAAACCTCTCCCCCTACTATATAAGATAATCTTTAACTAATAATTCTTCTAATTCATTACTTTTAATCTTTAAATTCTTTATATAATTATTTTGCAAATACCTCATTGAATTATATGGATACTGAATCAATGAGTTTATATAAACATAACTTTTAAAATCTAAGTTTTCTTTCTCTACTACTTCAAGAAGTAAATCCTTTAATTCATCCTTATAGTTTCCTCTTATCTTTTTTAAGTAGTTATAATAATCATCTTCCACCATATTAAATTTTATATCCTCTGTATTTTTTATAAAAATCCTTTTATCTCCATTCTTAACTTCATAATATATCCTACCAATACATACTTCTTCCCTTTCCATAGCTCTTCTTATAAGCTCTTTATAACTAATATTATAAATACATTCTAAGCTTTTTTTTGAGGCATCTAAGACCTTATTAATCAATCCATTACTTTCTTCTATTCTCTCTACTCTTCTACTCCAAAGTTTAAAAATTTGAACCTGTTTCCATATATCATTTCTAAATTTAAATCTTATCCTATTTTCCTCTTTTAAAAATTCCTTGTGAATCTCACTTAGAGTATTTAAATACTCTAATGGATCATAAAATCTTAATTCCCTTTTTTCTCTTTCTATTTCTTTTCTAGGTAATACCTCTATATTATTTTCTCTTAAAAACAATTCTAATTTTTCACTCAAATTTAAATCACCTCAAAGTAAAATTGCTTAATTCATCAACAAAGTTCTGTCTAAACTCTCTATCTTTTTCGTATTTACCTAGTTTCTTTAAAAAATGTTCTTCTTCCCAAGGCTGTTGTTCCCAATAATATTGAAGTCCTAATTGCCAATAAGCTTGAGGAAATTCAATAAAAGAAGCCATAATAGGGAAATCTTCATTTCTTACTTCTTTATTCTTTGAATAACTCTCTATTATATATTTAAATAAATTTAAGTCCCATCTCCCCTCTTTCATTGTTCTAATGCATATGCTACTTAAATCATGTAAGTGAGAATCTAAAATACAGTAATCAAAGTCTATTATATTTATTTCATTATTTTCTAATAAAAGCACATTATGATTTGCATAGTCATGATGACAAAAGCCTAATTTTTTAACTTCCTTTTTCATATAGTCAAAATATCCACTAGTTTTTATATGAAAAAGTGTTCTCTCAACTCTTTTTAACTCCTCATCCATAATAGAAAGATATAACTTATCAAAGTCTGACATATATGCTTTCTGATATATTCTTTTCTTAAAATCAAGAATTTCTTCTCCCCTTGTCTCAAAGATCTTATACCACTTACCCCATGCTATTCTAGGCTTAAGATCTCTATTTATAACAAACCCTTCACTACTATTATGTAGTTCACTAAGCTTTTCAGCGGCTAAGCTTAAATCTAATTTATTTTTATAATCACATTCTCTACATTTTACCCAAGGAGTTAAGTAAGCTAATTTATCACCTAGCTTTATATAATCTTTTCCATCAATAGTATCTAATATTTTAGGAATTGAATTAAAGCCATTTTTTATAAGATGCTTTTGAGCAGAAACTATAAAATAAAAATGAGGATATTGATACTTTATTACCTTCAAACAATACTCCTCATCACTGGTTATAATTTTATATGTGTTTTTCACTTTTATTACTTCTTTGACTTCTATACCATAGTTAAGTAAGATTTTATCCTTTATATAATCATGTTCCATAAACTTACTCCTACTTTCACTTTTTAATTAGTATATGTTCCTTAAATTCTTCTTGTTACATGCACATTTTATATTATTTATTAATATTATTAATTATAATGATTATATTTCTAAGGAGTGGAATCTTAATGTATAACTTAATAGATGCAAGAGGTGCAACTTGGTATAGAGGGACAGGTATAGGAACATACACATATAACCTATTAACAAACATATTAAAATTAGATAAGGATTCATCTTATGATTTATTATGCTCTGGAGAAAAAATACCTGAGTTTGAAACTGAAAATACTAAAATAATAATGTCTTCTAGAAAACATCAACGTTTTTTTGAAGATTACTATATACCATCCTATGGAATAAAAGAAAATATAGATTTACTTCACCTTCCTCAAAATGGACTTGGACTTTCCTCTGAAGGAAACTTTGCAAAATTGGTTACTATTCATGACTTAATTCCTTACATTTTACCTGAAACCGTTGGTAAAGGTTACTTAAAAAAATTTCTTCAAAGTATGCCTGAAATAATTGATAATTCAACAGGAATAATCACTGTATCAGAATACTCTAAAAGTGATATTCTAAGATTTTTCCCACACTTTCCTGCTGAAAATATTTTTGTAACTCCACTGGCAGCTAATGAAAATTATAAACCTTTAGATAAGGAAAAATGCCTATTTGATGTTAATAAGAGATTTGATTTTAATGGACCATTTATTATGTATATAGGTGGCTTTAGCTTAAGAAAGAATGTTAAGGGACTAGTTGATGCCTTTAACAGTATTCATAAAAATATTGATGAAAATTATAAACTTTTAATTGTAGGCGGATTAAGAGACGAGGGATTAAAATTAAAGGCCTATACTGAAAGTTTACCTATAAAAGATAAGGTTATTTTCACTGGATTTATAGAGGATGAATATTTACCAACCTTATATAACGCAACTACCCTCTTTGTTTATCCTTCTCTATATGAGGGTTTTGGTTTACCTCCTTTAGAAGCTATGAGTTGTAAGACTGCAGTTTTAACCTCAAATATAACTTCTATTCCTGAAGTAGTTCCATTTAAAGAAAGCTTAGTTAATCCAAATAACCCCAAGGAATTATCTTCAAAACTAGAAAATCTATTAAATGATTCAAAACTTAGAAATAATTTAGAAGATATATGTTTTGAAAGAAGCAAAGAATTTACTTGGAAAAAAACAGCAAAGAAAACCTTAGAGGTATATAAAAAGGTAGTAGAAATCTCTAAAAACTCATTAATAAAAGCATAAAAATTTATTTTTTCAAAAATTATAGTTAATAAATAAAACTTATAAATATATTAGGAGAATTAATGAATTTTAACTAAAAGTCTAAAGTTTAATTTAAAACCTTTAAAAGAATTATTTTATAAACTAGCTTAATGTCTAAAATTCATTTAAATATTCTCTTAATATTATTTATAAGTTTTTATTTTCATAAAGATATTTTAATTGATAACTTTATAATTTTTCCTAAAAGCAATTTAATTTGCCATGTTTCTATGATAATCTAAGTTATTTAAAGCTTTCATATGCTTTAATAGGTAGTTAGCTGTTATTCCAATAAAAATGCCAGTTCCTATACCTGCTATAGATAAAAAAGGAAGATAACTTAATATGCCTATATTTTTAATTACAATAGCTGTAACAATTAATTGTCCTAAATTATGAAATACTCCCCCAACAGTGCTAACTCCAATAGCCGACACCTTTTCTTTTAATATATTCTTAGTTAAAATCATTCCTAAGAAACTTAAAATCGTTCCTCCTAATCCAAAAATAAATGTAGAAACTGATCCCATAATAAGGGTTGATAAAATTAATTTCAAAAATATTAACCATAGGCATTCTTTATAATTGTCTAAGGTATATAGTCCTATAACCACTATTAAATTAGCTAATCCTAACTTTGCTCCTGGAGTAATAAAAGGCATAGGTATCATACTTTCAAAAATATATAAAACTAAAGCTTGTGCAACTAATACCCCTATATAAATTAACTTTTTAGTCTTCATGATATATAACTCCCCTTTTTAATTATTAATACTCCAATTAGAATTTTATTTTATTAAACACCTCATTGTCTTAGTCGTCTTATCTGTTGCACCTTATTAGAATTCTATTTTATTAAATACTAAATTTTGTTACTAAAATTCTATAGTATTATAAAATTTAAATCCTAAGCTTTTTGATTTAAACTTAATTTCTTAGTAAGATAATATGCACTCTCCTTCTTCATCACCTTTAATTTCAATAAAAACCCTATTAGGTAGGCATACTATACTTTCTCCTATCTTACTTATCTTTCCTTGTCTCATACACACTTTATCTGTACAATTTGAATGATTCATATATACCTGCCCTTTATTTATACAAATCTCATTAATCTCTAATCCCTCTTCAATTTTAATAATCTTATTAAGATTTTCCTTAAGCTCTAAACTTTCATATTCTTCTCCATTAACACTTATAATTACTCTTTTTAAATCTCCACTATTATTACTTGAAATAAGAAGTCTAATAGGCATTAAAGATAGAATTATTAAAACTATAATTATAATCAAATCCCACTTTTTCATAATAAACTCTCCCCTATTAACAGTTCCTTGTTATGTATATATGATTTTAAAGTTAAAATTATTTGTTTTATTGCTCTTTAAGGAATTTTTTTAATATTAAAAAGTATATTTATAGTAACAAAATTATTTAGGAGGAATTTATGAAAAAGAAATTTTTTGCTCTTATATTATCTACTTTAGTAGCTTCTAACTTTATTGCTTGTGGAGCTTCAAACAACTCTAAATTAAAAGATGGGGACTATACTGTAGAAACTGCTAAGGCTGATGACCATGGCTATAAAGCTAAACTAAGTATAAAAGTTTCAGATGGTAAAATAACTGAAGCAAAATATAATGAATTTAATGGTGAAACTAATGCTATGAAACGTGAAGATAAAGATTATAATGAAAAAATGACAGGAGTTTCAGGAATTGGACCTGCTGAATATGAACCTCAACTTGAGAAAGCCTTAATAGAAAAACAATCTTCTGACATAGACGTTATTACAGGAGCAACAAGTTCTTCTAATCAATTCAAAAAATTAGCTGAGAAAGTATTAAAGAATGCTGAAGAGGGAAAAACTGAAGCAACTTTAGTAGACTAGGTAAAACATATTATCTTATTTCTAGGAGGGTAAAATGGAGAACTTAAGACATATTTGTATTTTTCTATGTATGGTTTTAACTTTCACTTTAAATGGATGCTCCATAAAAAAAGAACCTATAAGTAAATCTAGTTTTTTTATGGGGACAATAGTAAATATAACTTTATATGATAAATTTGATGAAGGAATCATAGATAAGGCATTTAATAAAATAAGTGAAATTGAATCATTATTAAGTTTAAATATACAAAACTCTGAAATTAATAAAATAAATGAAAAGTCTGGTATAGAACCAGTAAAGGTTACCCAAACCACCTTTGACATAATAGAAAAATCACTAGAATACTCTAAAGCTTCTAAAGGAAACTTTGATATAACTATTGGGCCTTTAGTTAATCTATGGGGAATAGGAAGTGAAGATGCAAGAGTTCCTGATAATAATGAAATATTAGATACCATAAAATTAATAAATTATGAAAATATTATTTTAGATAAGGAAAATACCACTGTATTTTTAAAAGAAGAAAATATGGTTTTAGACTTAGGTGCTATAGCTAAGGGATATATAGCAGATCTTATTTCAGATATATTAATAGAGGAAGGTGTATCTAAGGCTATTATTGACTTAGGTGGCAATATTTTTGCCCTAGGTGAGAAAAATAAAAATGAAAATTGGACAATAGGAATACAAAATCCTTTTGAAAACAGAGGTGCTCCCCTAGGAACTTTAAGTATATGTAATAAATCAGTAGTTACCTCTGGGATCTATGAACGTTATTTAGAAATTAATAATACTAAATATCATCACATTTTAAACCCTAAAACCGGATATCCCTATGATAATAATTTAGCTTCTGTAACCATAGTTTCTTCAAAATCTATAGATGGTGATGCCCTTTCAACCTCAACCTTTGGTATGGGCCTTTCAGATGGCTTAGAGTTAATTGAATCACTTCCTGAAATAGAAGGTATTTTTGTAACTAAATCTAAAGAAATCTTCATATCAAAGGGACTAAAAAATAATTTTAAATTACTTGATAATTCTTTTAAAATAGCAAATTAAACAAAAATTTATATAAATTATTAAAACATAGCTTTTTATTAAAATTAATATTTCCTTTAAATAAAAAGCTATGTTCTAATTAAATGTTTATAAAAAAACTATAGGACTTTACCCTTAAAAAATTAAGATTCTAAAACTGGAATATTTTCTTCACTTTGACTTTCATCATTTAAGTTTTCTTCTGTCTTTCTATGTACTATTAAAGCTACAACCATGGCAGTTATACCAGCTATTAATTTTGATGCTATATAAATATTTATAATCTCAGGTGTCTTAAGAGATACAAAACCTAGCTGTCCTCCAATTACAAAGGCTCCACTTACACTAAAGGCAGTTAAGGCTATTCTTCCCTTAGAGCTCATCTTATTAAAACTTTGGAATAATATTATATTTGAAGCAAGAGTTCCTAAAAAAGCCGCAATAGAAAACTCATCTATATTTATCTTTTCTCCTATTTTACTTAAGACCTTTGAAAACTTTTCTGTTATAAAATTAATTAAAGGATATGCTCCTCCTAAGAATATAGCTATTTTACCAACCACACTTAAAGCCTCATCTATAGGTAAAATACTTCCTATAGGCTTTATTCCTATAATAGATAAAAATCCTAAAACTAAAAGCCCCAATATACTAACAAGCTGTATAAGCTTACCTAATTTAATAAAGAATTTTACTGTCGTATCTTTAAACTTATTCATAAAAACTGCTAATAATATAGCAAATATTATTAATGGCAAAATATTAAATAGTAATAATTTAATATCAACTCCTAAAAATAAACCTGCAACTATTGGCGCTATAGGTAAAGTCATTATTCCATATAATAAACCTGTTGTTAGGTCTTCAAGATACTTCTCCTCTATAATTCCTAAAGCTAAGGGAATAGAAAAGCTTATGGTAGCCCCTAAAGTCGAAGCTATTATTACCCCAGAAATCCAATACATGTGAATATTTGATGATAAACTTTCTGCAATTCCTAAGGCTCCCATATCTACAGCTAAAAACATTGATGGAAATATGGATGAATCAATTCCTAGAAAATTGCTTATTGGAGTTAATAAGAATCCTATGCCTTCTCCTATTAAAGGCGAAAGAGAATATATCCCTACCATGGATATAGCTATTGATCCCATAGATATCATTCCCTCTTTAAATTTATCTCCCAACCCCAATTTATTATTATTTATGTAATCAAATCCACTAATTACAAAGAAAATACCTATTATACCAAGCACTAATTTCTCCAAATACTCTCCTCCTTAAAACCTCACTATTTTTTTAGTATATTTGACTAACTTATTCAATTCAATATATATATATTTAAATTTTCAATTTATTAAATATATAAATAAAAATCGTATAAGGCCCTTTTTAAAAAGACTTCTTATACGATTCCCTATTGAAATTTATTACAAATTATTTGTGGATAATTCCTTATTATCCATTAGTGCTAAGGCTTGATTTAAAATCCTATTCCCATTCATAGTTCCATAATCTGCACTATTTATAAGAGTTATTGGTATATTACTATCTACTTTTTTTCTTAAACTATTAAATAAATACCTTACTTGAGGCCCTAACATTATTATATCTGCCTCTTTTTCATATTTTTTAAGCTCATATTCTCCTATTGCAACTATAGAACAATCAATTCCTAATTCCTTTGCAGCTTTTCTCATTTTAGAAACTAATAAAGATGTAGACATTCCTAGTGTACATAATAATACTACTTTTTTCATATATAATCCTCCTAAACTAATACCATTCTTTGCTTACACCATGTATTTTTATTTTAGATAAAATATATATTTAAAATGACTATTACTACTATTCTATAGTCAAATATAATAATTAACAATGAATTTCTTTGAATATATTTGATTTTTATCTAAAATTTTACATTTTATTTTCAATAAAAAAGATGTATATCAAAATAATAAAATTATTTGATATACATCCTTTATTAAACTAATTAGCAACTAATGTTAAATTTAAGTTTACTTTCTTACCATCTCTAATTATTTCAACTGGTACTGAATCTCCATCATTATATTGACTTTTAACTTGATTTAATTCTTCTAAAGTTTTTACTCTTTTTCCACCAAATTCAACTATTAAGTCACCTATTTTTAATCCTGCTTTTTCTGCTGGACTAAACTCTTGTACTCCTACAACATAAACTCCTTCTTCTAGCTTATTTTCTTTTGCTAATTCTGGAGTAACAGTTCTAGCTGTAATACCAAGTTTTAATATTGGCTTTGATAATGAACCTAATCTTGTTTTAACTTCATTTATAGGAATTGCAAATCCTATACCTTCAATATCTTCACCAACTTTTTTAGCAGTGTTTATTCCAATAACTTCTCCCTTAGAGTTTATTAATGGACCACCACTATTACCAGGGTTAATAGCTGCATCTGTTTGTATATAATCTAATACATTTCCGTTTTCAGTCTTCATCTTTCTATTTGGTGAACTTACTATACCCTTAGTTACTGTTGAACTAAATTCTTTTCCTAGAGGATTTCCTATAGCAATTACTTCTTCACCAGCTTTAACTGTAGATGAATCTCCTAATTGTGCTATTCCAGGCATTTTAACATCGTCTGTTATTTTTATTACTGCGATATCTCTTTCTGCATCGTAATTTACAACCTTAGCATTTACTTCTTTTCCATCAGAGAATATTACTTTAACTTCTTGAGCTCCATTTATAACATGGTAATTTGTAACTACATATCCATCTTCATTTATTATAAATCCAGATCCTAATCCTTCTTGTTCTTTTACATTAAAGAATTGGTCTCTTACTAAGCTCTTTGTGGATACTCCTACAACGGCAGGTGTAACTTTTTCAACTACTTGTGGAACAGTTAATGCTCCATCTTCCCCTTTAAAGGCTGGTGGATTAACTGAGGTATTACTATTATTCTCTAGTGTACTTACTGGTATGCTATTTTTAAAAGCATAATAAACTCCGCCAGCACCTATAGCTCCTCCTATTATAGCAACTATGACAGCACCTGCTACTAGAGCTATTCCTCTTTTAAATCCACTCTTTTTCTTTACTTTTTTGTTTTTACTATTATCATTAGATTCTTTTGAGCTTTTTGATTTTACGTCAGAGAAGTTTTTATCATCCTCTTTTTTAACTTCATCTTTTGAATTAATTTCATTATCTATATTTAATTGCTGAGTTTCATCTATGTTAGTTTGCTTCGTATCATTATTTGACTCTATATTTTCTTTGTCTTTTATGTCCTTATCTGAATCTAAAGTTTTATTTTCTTTATCATCAAAACCAAAGTAGTCATTTAAGTTTTCATCTTTTTTATTGAAATCACTCATTGTTCATACCCTCCTAAACATTTGTTTTCCACATGTTTATAATAACCATTTTTTGTGTCATTTATATGTCATGTTTATGTCATTTCTATGTCATAGGATATGTCTATATTCTTAGGCTAATTCTGCTCTTCCAAGCTATTATCTTGAATAAATCTTATGCTATCTAAAAATAATTCTGGCTTTTCTAAAGGTATAACATCTGTCTTATTCTTAGCATTTATTATTTGAACTTTATTGTCTAAAGTGAGTTTCTTTAAACTTTCTTGCTCCTTAGTAAAAGCATTATCATTAACTATTATGCTCAAAGGTTTACCATTTAATAAACCAGATTTTTGTGAATTACTACTTTGCTCTAAAATATTTGTAAGCTCACTATAGTATCCACTATTATAATCACTTTTTGTTCTTAAAATATTATAAACCTTAAGATTTTCATTACTTAAATTTTCCCCTAAACCATTTGGATTTTTTAACATACCAAATTTATTCATTATTGATGTTAATCCAAAGTATGAACCATACTTTTGTATAAATCTACTGATTTTTTGACTTGAATACTGTTTCATATAGTCTTTATTTTTACTTAAAGCTTCTTCACTTATTGGATCTACGAGAATAACTCCTTGAACTAAGTCAGGATAAAGTTCAGCAAAGTTACACATTACTAATCCACCATATCCTTCTCCAACAAGTATGTATGGTCCACCAATACCTGATTTTTTAAGAATCATTCTAAGATGCTGAGCTTGTTCTTTAACACCATCATCCTTTACTGATTCTGAAAAACCATATCCTGGTCTATCATAAGAAAAAGTTCTATACCCATATTCCTTTTCTATAAGCTCTTGAACCTTACTCCATTCACTTAATCCTAAACCTATATCAGAACTCATTATTATAGTTGGTTTACTTTCTCCTTGGAAATTATAATAATTTTTTTTACTATCAATTCTTACATACTTGGTATCTGGTTCTATTTTTTTACTATCGATTTTGTTTAATATCATTTGATAAGCAAAGCCTATAAATACTAGAGCTAATATAAATATAAAAATATTCCTAATTACGTTTATAGGCTTTATTTTTATATTCTTGTTCATTTTATGAAATCCATTTGAGTACGGAATAAACCTCATTGATAATTCAGCCCCTATCTTTCTCCTAATCTTAAATTAGGTTTTGCGTTAAGACTCATTTCAGATACATTTCCCTTTAATAATTCAAAATATGCAGCACTTCCTATCATGGCAGCATTATCTGTACAAAGTATTGGTGATGGGAATAAAACCTTTATTCCTCTCTTTTCTCCTTCTCTAAGAAGATTTTCTCTTAAAGCACTATTAGAAGCAACTCCACCTGCAATGGCTATTTTATCTGCCTTTCTCATCTTACAAGTTTTTATTGCATTATCAGTTAATACTTCAACTACGGCCTTTTGGAAACTAGCTACAACATCAGCTTTATTTATTTCTTCATTTTTCATTTCCATCTTATTTAGATAATTTAATACAGCTGATTTAACTCCACTAAATGAAAAATCTAAGGTATCATCATGGAAATTAGCTTTTGGGAATTTTATAGCATCACTATTTCCTTCCTTAGCTAATTTATCTATTTTAGGTCCTCCTGGATATCCTAATCCTACGGCTCTTGCTACCTTGTCAAAAGCTTCTCCTGCTGCATCATCTCTTGTTTCACCTATTATTTCAAACTTTCCATAGTCTTCAACATGGACTACAAAAGTGTGTCCTCCTGAAACAACTAAACAAACAAAAGGTGGTTCTAAGTCTTTATGATCTATAAAGTTAGCACTTATATGCCCTTCTATATGGTTAACTCCTATTAATGGTTTATCTAAAGAGTATGCTAATCCTTTAGCATATTGAAGTCCTACTAAAAGTGCTCCAACTAAACCAGGACCATATGTAACTGCTATTGCATCTATGTCATCAAATGTTACTCCTGCAACTTCTAAGGCTTCCTCTACTACTGCATTTATAGCTTCTATGTGTTTTCTTGATGCAACCTCTGGAACTACTCCACCAAATTTTGTATGTATATCTATCTGAGAAGATATTATATTTGATAAAACTTCTCTACCATTGACTACTACAGCTGCCGCTGTTTCGTCACAACTACTTTCTATTGCTAATATAATTTTTTTATCCATTTTTATCCCTCTTAATTTTAATTTTTCATGTAAACATAGAGTATTATACTTTATCTGTTAAATACTTTCAAGAAATGTAAATACATAATGTTACATTATGATATAATCTATATTATTATATCATATGATTGGAGGTTTACTATGAATTCATACGCAAAAGTTATAGTAAAAGGCTCACCTATTACTAAATCAAATTTTAAGCTATCAAATGCACAGGGTAGAGCAATTTTACCATCCAATTCTGGGAAATATCATGATAGATATGCATTATATGAAGAGCAAATTGCTTACGAAGCAAGAATTCAAAATCCTAATGTTATTTTAGAAGAATCTTTAATAGCAGTATTAAAAGTTTATTATAAAAGTTCTAAGAGACATCCCGATACAGGTAACATAACAAAAAGTATCTTCGATGGAATTGAAAAGAGTGGATTAATAATAAATGATATGCAAATAAGAAGAATAATAACAGAAGAATTTTATGATAAAGAAAATCCTAGATTTGAATTAGAGCTTTTTGGTGAAAGTTCTTATAGTTTTAATTATGAAATAAATAAACGTGAAGAAAAAGTTGAAAAACTTCTTTATTCACCACCACCTAATAAAAAAAGAAAAACTACTAATACTAATAAAGAAGAAAAAAGTTCTTCCATAAATAAAGAAAGTTCAAATAAGGTATGTGCTATTTGTAATAAAGCTATTATTGGAAATGATTTTGTTACAGCTAATAAAGGGACAACCATTATTTGCAAAAAATGTTTACTAAGAATGTAGGTGATTATATGAATATAATTTGTATAGGTGACTCTCTTACCTTTGGCTATGGTGTAGGACAAGAAAATTCTTGGGTTTCTCTTTTAAATGATGAAAAAAACAAATTCATAAACAAAGGGGTTAATGGTGACACTTCAACTGGTATTTTATCTAGAATATATGAAATCTTAAAATCAAGTGATTCTAAGATTTGTTTAATTATGTGTGGCTCAAATGATATTATAATGAATAAATCTATTAGTTCAATTATTGATAATATAAGGTTAATGACTGATGATTGTAATTCACTTAATATAAAACCAATAATTTTATCTCCGCCTAAAATATATGGTGATTTAGCTATTAAAAGGTGGGATTCTTCTATTGATTATGAAAAATGTAATTCTAAGCTAGAGAATTATACTAGAGAATTAAATTTATTCTGTGAAAAAAACAATTTGTTATTTATAGACTTAAACTCTAATCTTCCTTTTGATTCTTTAAATTATACTGATGGATTGCACTTAAGCATAAAAGGAAATATATTAGTATCTAACTTAGTAAAAATGAGTTTAAAAAATTATCTTTAATTCTATACCTTTGAAATTTTTAAAATTTCACTAAAACAAATATTTCTTTGTAATTATAACCTTCTTTAAAGCATAAAATAAGACTAAAATTCAGAATTAACTTAAATATTAATCTGAATTTTAGTCTTATTAAAAATTAATTTTCAAGATACTCTTTAATGGCATCTCCAACTTTAAATCCTTCTTTTGTTGCTAAGTCAGATAGTTCATAGGCATGCAGAACATTTCCACAAGCAAATATTCCACCTTCTGATGTTTCAAAGTTTTCATTTACTAAAATAGTTTCGCTACTATTAGATATTCTTAATCCCATCTTTTTACCTAAAGCACTTTCTGGTATCCATGGAACTGATATTAAAAGTGAATCACATTTTATAAAACTTTCCTCTTCTCCACCTTTGCTTATAATTACTCCCTCTACTCTTTCAGTACCTAAAACTTCATTTACTGTATATCCAAGTTTAACAGGAATATCAAAGGCCTCAATTATATTTTCAACAATATATTGAGAAGAATTTAAATAATCCTTACTTTCAATTATTGCTTCTACTTTAGCCCCCTCTATAATAAGCCTTCTAGCTACAATCATATCACTATCATGTGAACCTATTATAACTATCTTTTTCCCTGGAAGATAACCATAAAGATTTATAAATCTGTGAGCAGTTCCTGAAGTATATATACCTGTAAATTTATTTAAAGGAACACTTACATTTCCCTTAAATTTTTCTCTACTTCCAGTAGATAAAACTATTGCCCTAGTTTTCATCTTTTTCATACCTTCATCTGGATTAACATAACTTATTTCTTTATCTTTACTTATCTCTAATACAGTAGTATTTAATTTAACATCTATACCTAGCTTATGAACTTTATCAACTAAGTACTCTACAAATTCACTTCCAGTAACAGCTTCTCCTAAAATTTCTTTTCCAAAGCCGCAATGTATGCAGTGATTTAAAACTCCACCTAAAACATCTTCTCTTTCAAGAAGCAGAACCTTTCCTATGCCATTTTCTTTTGATCTTATAGCTGCTGCCATTCCACTTATTCCGCCACCAACAACTACAACATCATACTCACATAAAATATTCTCCATACTCTAAAAATATTTTCTCCTCTCAAAAGTATTATAACTTTATTACCTTATTAGAAGTATTCATAGATTCAACTATAGTGTACATATTGCTTATTTCTCCTATAGCTAAATCATCCTTTATTCCATAAAAATCTAAGCAAGTTCCACAACTTAGTATCTTAACTCCACGCTTTTCTAAGTTTTGTAATGATTCTAAAACTTCTGATCCTTTAACAGTAAGCTTAACTCCACCATTTAAGAATATAAGTTCCTTAGGTATGATATCACTTTCTGATAAGGTATATAGGTATCCTTTCATAAGTATAGTACCTAAATCATCATTACCTTGACCTAATTTATCAGTACCTACTACTATTACAAAGTCATCTTCCTTCTTTTCTATTTTATTCTCACCATTTTTTTCTATTTTAATTATATAATTTCCCTCTTTTTCTGAAGCATCAAAGTTATATCCACATCCGTCTGCATACTTACAGATATTATTTTTTGCTACTTCATTATCAACTAATACTTCTGCAACCCCTTCTTCTATTGAATCAAAATATTTTTTTGTATTTATAACTGGCATTGGACAAGCCATACCTAAACAATCTATTTTTTTCATGACCTCACCTCTTAAAATAATCTATATTATAAAGATATCACATTTTTGTAAATTGAGAAAATCAAAGTTATTCTAAAAAAGTTCTTTTTAAACTTTTTTGTAATAATTCCTTCATACTATGAACATATTGTTTTATGATATAATATTAACAGCTTTGAATAATAAAAGAAGGGGTGTTTCAATGCAAGAAAAAGTTAAATTAAATAATGGGCTTTCTAAATTTAAGGAGTCTCTTAATAAAAATGCTTTAATAAGACTAGGTTTTTACATATTTACTCTTATAGCCATAGTTTTAAAAGGAGCACTTTTTTTAGGTTTCTCTTTAAACCAAAACCTTTACACACTTAATTTTGGTTTAGGATATAGACAAGCTTCTTATTTTATTAATTATTACATAGCATTTGCAGCAATATTTGTAAGTATATGTTTTTTATTTAAAAACAAAGGTAAATTTTTCTCATTAATAATTGTAGATTTATTTATAACCTTAATTACAGTAATGGATATTTGGTATTTTAGAGGATTCCAAACAGTTCCATCAGTAATGCTATTAAAACAAACTGCTAACTTAGATAATCTTGGAGATAGTATTTTTTCAATGGCTAGTCCATATGACTTACTATTCTTCGTAGACTTTATTATTTTAATAATAGCTTTTATAATTTTTAGAAAAAGCTTTAAAAACTGTAAGTCTAATTGGAAAGGTACTTTAATTGTTTTACTTGTATCAATTTGTTATATAGGCTATGTTCCTTTTAACGTTAATGTATTAAAAAGAGAAAATGTTAAAAATTCATACTTATTTAGTAACTATGATCCAACTAACACAGTAGAATACTTCTCACCAATTGGTTATCATATTTTTGATATATATAATGTTTATAAGAATTCTAAACCTTATAAAATGACAGCTGATGATGAAGCAAAAATAAAAGAATATTATGATTTCAAAAATGAGAATCTTCCTGATAATGAATTTAAGGGAATGTTCAAAGGAAAGAACTTAATAGTAATACAAGTTGAGTCCCTTGAAGACTTTGTTATAAATAAAAAAGTAGATGGACAAGAAATAACTCCAAACATAAATAAGTTATTAAATAATTCAATTTACTTACCTAATATATTTGAACAAGTTAATGAAGGTACAAGCTCTGATTCTGACTTAATGGTTAATACTTCTATGTTACCATTAAGACAAGGAAGTACTTTCTTTAGAAATCCAGCTACAACTTATAACTCATTACCTAATATCTTAGAAAAAGATGGCTATAGCACTATTGCTATCCATTCAGATAAAGGTTCTTTCTGGAACTATGCTCAAGGTTTAAATGGTATAGGTTTTGATAAATTTGTAGATTACTATTCATTTGATCGTGATGAAAATATAGGTCTTGGATTAAGTGACGGAAGCTACTTTAGACAAATTGAACCAATGATTAAAGAATTAAAACAACCATTCTATGCATTTACAGTTACTTTAACAAGCCACGGACCATTTGATTTACCAAAGGAATACCGTGAATTAAAACTTAGCCCTGAACTTGATGACAATGTTTTAGGAGGATATTTCCAAAGTATTCATTATACAGATGCTAAAATAGGAATGTTCATAGAATCACTAAAAAAAGATGGTCTTTTAGATAATACTGTTATTGCAATAGAAGGTGACCATGCTGGTCCTCATAAATACTATAACAGTAAGATAGAATCCTTATCTAATCCTGAATCTTGGTGGTTAGACAATGGAAATCATACAGTTCCATTAATTATCTATAATCCAAGCATTAAGACACCTGTAAAAGACGATGTTTACGGTGGTCAAATAGATATAATGCCAACTCTTTTATATCTATTAGGCGTAGATAATAATGTATATCAAAATACAGCTTTAGGTAGAAATCTATTAAACACTAAGAGATCTTACGCTGTTTTAACTGATAAAACAATTAAAGGTGAACTTACAGATAAAGAAAAAGAAATAGTAGGAAATGTATTAGATCTATCTGATAAAATGATTAGAGCAGATTATTTTAAAGATAAAATACCTAATGATAATTCTAAAAATAATTAAAAAAAAGAGAGCTGATTTTATATCAGCTCCTTTTTATTTTCTAGAGACCTAAAACTAAAAAACAGTAGATAGTTTTGTTTTTACACCAAACTATCTACTGTCCCATATTTATACTTTAATAATAAATTATTATATTCTATTCACTTATTTTCTTAGCACCATATACATTTTCAACAGTCTCATCCCAATACTTTACATAATCTCCTACAGCCCATTCAGCCATTACAATCTTTTCATCGTTATTTATATTTATTTCACCTAATCTTTCTCCAATTCGTCCATCAATAACTTTATATATTGATAACTTATCTTTAGCTAATGTTATGGCTATTTTCCCATTTGGTGCTGTAACAACATCTCTAACATCTCTTCCAAGAGATAAAACCTGACTCCATGGAACTGCCAAAGTATCATAATTCACTAATATAGGAACTGGATTTATATTTATATCAAAAGTTTTAGGGTAATCCATTGAACTTTTTTCGTTTAATATTCCTTCTAAATGCCAATTACCATTTTTCCTTTGAAGAGTTATATTTGAGTATTTATTTTTAGAATAATACTCTCTTCCATCAATATCATACTTTTGAATAGCATTCTTTTCACTTTTATTAAAATTCTCCTCTTGTTCTTTTCCAAATAAATTTACTATATCCATACTCTTATGAGTATCCATAGTATTAATAGGAATTATACTATACTCATTAAAAGTACCTCTAAAATCATCACTTCCAGAATAAGACTCTAATCCTATATAGTCATTTCCTACAAAGGTTATTTCTTCATATATTCCTTCAGTATTTTTCTCACCCTTTATTTCAGTCTTATCATTAGGATCTTTCTTTTTACTTGTAACCTTAAGTTTATTTTCAAATTTACCATTATCTAAAGTTGAACTTAAACTTATATTGGAGAATCCATTTATTCTTGGTAATAAAAGAGAATTATCTAAAACCATTATTGGCTGTAATTCATTATTAATTACAGAAATCCATAAAGTTTTATAAGAAGCTTCCTCAAAATCATCATCTTCTATATGTGCAGGTTCCTTAAGTCCAAGTAAAATTCCTACATCCTTCTGATAGTACTCTGGACTTATAGTATTTTCTCTTTTAGTATTCTTATCGCTATCTGATTTCTCTGATTCACTAATCTCTTCTTTTGTAACAACATTAGAAACTTTTTTTAGTTTAATAAGATTATCAGTTAATAATAAATATGCTTCTTCATCATTAATTGAAATAATACTTAAATATGTTTTATTACTATCATATATAGAATTCACATCTATATATTCACTTTTTATTGCATCCTTTATTTCATTTTTTATTGATATATTATCTATTTCTCTAAAGAATACCTCTCTCTCCATTCTCTTTAACTTAAACTTTGGATTAACTATGCTAATTCCATTTGCAACTACGCCATCCTTACTTATATTAACAATATCATCTTTCTCTAAGTGAAAAGCACCACTTACGCTACCTGAATTATTTTCATCACTATCATGTAACTTACTTACTACTTCCCATTCCCCTAATATCTTTATATTATCTGACTCTGGTGGAGTTATTTTAGATATATCAAAAGATTCTTTTTGAGAACATCCCATCATAAAAAAGCTAATAATAGTAAAGAAGACTAAAAAAATTTTCTTCATAAAACACCTCTTTTGATTAATTTAAATCATCCTCAACACTCCTGATTAATTTCTTAGGTAAATATATAACCACTTTCGTTCCCTTACCTAATTCACTATAAATCTCCAAAGTCCCTTCATGCAAAGCTATAATTTCATCACATATTGATAATCCTATTCCATTTTGTGACTTTGAATTTTTACCCTTGTAAAATTTCTCTTTTACTCTAGGCAACTCTTCTTTACTTATTCCACATCCAGTATCAATTATGTTTATATAGATTCCTTCATCAGCATATACAAACTCTATTGTTATCTTTTCATTTTCATGAGTGAATTTAAAAGCATTATCTATTATATTTATAAATACTTGCTTTAATCGGTCCTTATCTCCTACAATTATAAAGTCCTCTGTAATCCCTTTTAGTATAAGTTCTTTATGTTCTCTTTCTGCCCTAGGATTCATATATAACCTTAAGTACTCTATAAATTCTTTTAGGTTTATTTCTTCATATTTCAATTTTATTTTTCCGCTAACAAACTTTGAAAAGTCTAATAGCTCCTCTACCATATTACTTAATCTATCAGCTTCTTTTTCAATTATGTCAAAGCCCATCTTTAAGGTTTCTCTATCTGTAAAATCATTATTTAAAGTTATTGCCCAACCTTTTATTGATGTTAATGGTGTTCTAAGTTCATGAGAAACTGAAGAAATAAATTCATTTTTTAATATTTCCCTATTTTCAATTTCCTCTGCCATTATATTAAGACTATCAGCTAACTTTTCAATTTCATCATTAGTAACAATCTTATTTCTTACTTTTAAATTTCCCTTAGCCATTTGTTCAGAAACTTTTATTAATTCTGTAATTGGATTTACTATACTATTAGCTAAGAAGTAACTTAAGATTATACCAATAGCTAAAACTGTTAATCCTATTACTAAAAATACTAAAAAGAAATTTAATATAAAATTATCCACATTTCTAAGTGAACTTATATATCTAATAACTCCTACAATTTCATTTGAAGAATTTCTAAGTGGTGCTGAAATGGCCATTACTTTACCAGTATAATCAGGCACTGTTCCAACCCACTTTGCTGTATCTCCTTCTAAGGCTCTTTTTACATCTACAGGAGTATTATACTCTTTAGGCTCTAACCCTATAGAATCCATTATTAACTGCCCTTTTAAGTTATAAATTTGAACTTGAGCATCTGTTTGCTTCCAAAATATATCTACATCTTCATAAACATTTTCTTCTAGACTAACATTTGATAAATATCTTTTATAAAAATCTACAGATATATTAATTTGACTTAATAATATTTCCTCTGTATTTTGATAATAATATCTAGAAATAAAAATCAAAAACATGGCTGAAACTATAATAATAGTTGATAATAAAAGAACTAAAAAGTTTTTCATTAGCCTAGTCTTTATACTCTTCATAAAATATGCACCTATCTTTCACCTATATATACTAAAAACTTAAAATATAAGTTTTAATTATTCACTCTATACCTTATATCTCTTTATAAAATTTCTATGAATACTGTAATATATAGATTTATCCTTTCCATCTAAATCCTATTCTAATCATAATGTTTTAGGATTTTCACAAAAACAGATTTATCTCTTCCACCTATATCCTGTTCCCCATACAGTTTCTATGTATTTAGGTTTTGAAGAGTTTTCTTCTATTTTAGATCTTAATCTCCTTATATTAACATCAACTATCTTTGGATCTCCAAAAAAGTCTATTCCCCATACTAAATTCAACAATTCATCTCTAGTAAAGGCCTTTCCTGGGTTTTGCATGAATATTTTCATTAGTAAAAACTCTTTAGGTGTTACATCTATTTCTACATTTTCTTTATATAAACTTTGAGAATATAAATCTAATTTAAAATTATCTACTTCTATGCAATCACTATTATTTTCTTCATTTATTCCTTCTAACCTTCTTATTAATGCTTTTACTCTTAAAGTTATCTCTAGTGGATTAAATGGTTTTAAAACATAATCATCTGCTCCAAACTGAAGCCCCATGATTTTATCCATATCTTCACCTTTAGCAGTTAACATTATTATTCCCATTCTAGGAAAGCTTTCTCTTAACTTTTGACATACTTCAAACCCATTCATGCCAGGTAACATAACATCAAGTATTGCTATATCTGGCTTTTCTATTAAAGCCTTTCTTACTCCTTCCTCTCCACTTTCACATTCTATAACTTGAAAGTTTTCTCTTTGAAAATTTATTCTTAAAAAGCCTCTTATACTTTCTTCATCTTCTACTAATAAAATCTTCATCTCTATTCTTCAACTCCTTATATATACTTTTTAAATTTAAATATATTAAATTCTTTAATTACATAAATTATGTAATAATATTGCGTTGTTCCTTTTTAATTATACCAATACAACTAAAGTTTTTTGTTAATAAAAAAAGATATTATTTTATCCTTTCTTAATTATATACAATATCACACTTTCTTTAATTACAAATAGCTTACACTAAAAATACTAAATTAAATAAAATTTTCTTTAAATACAAAAAAAGCTATAAATTAATATAACTATTAATTCATAACTTAAATAATCTATTTTAAATTAAATTTTTGCAAAAAAAAATGGCTCCTCGGAGAGGACTCGAACCTCCAACCTATCGGTTAACAGCCGAGTGCTCCACCATTGAGCTACCGAGGAACATTTTATTGAAAGATTTTATTCTTTCAAAATTGCACATAATTAATACTATATTTGGTCAAGCCCTCGATCTATTAGTATCGGTCAGCTGAACATGTTACCATGCTTACACCCCCGACCTATCAACCTTGTGTTCTTCAAGGGATCTTACTAGCTTACGCTATGGGAAATCTCATCTTGAGGTTGGCTTCACGCTTAGATGCTTTCAGCGTTTATCCATTCCCGACTTAGCTACCCAGCTGTGCTCCTGGCGGAACAACTGGTACACCAGAGGTCAGTCCATCCCGGTCCTCTCGTACTAAGGACAGCTCCTCTCAAATTTCCTACGCCCGCGACGGATAGGGACCGAACTGTCTCACGACGTTCTGAACCCAGCTCGCGTGCCGCTTTAATGGGCGAACAGCCCAACCCTTGGGACCTACTTCAGCCCCAGGATGCGACGAGCCGACATCGAGGTGCCAAACCTCCCCGTCGATGTGGACTCTTGGGGGAGATCAGCCTGTTATCCCCGAGGTAGCTTTTATCCGTTGAGCGATGGCCCTCCCACGAGGTACCACCGGATCACTAAGCCCGACTTTCGTCCCTGCTCCACTTGTGGGTGTCGCAGTCAGGCTCCCTTCTGCCTTTGCACTCTTCGAACGATTTCCGACCGTTCTGAGGGAACCTTTGGGCGCCTCCGTTACTTTTTAGGAGGCGACCGCCCCAGTCAAACTGCCCACCTAACAATGTCCTGTGACCAGATTCATGGCCGCCAGTTAGAATTTCAGTACTGTCAGGGTGGTATCCCAAGGTTGACTCCACCAAGGCTGACGCCCTGGTTTCCTAGTCTCCCACCTATCCTGTACAGACAATACCAAAACTCAATGCTAAGCTACAGTAAAGCTCTACGGGGTCTTTCCGTCCAATCGCGGGTAGCGAGCATCTTCACTCGCACTACAACTTCGCCGGATTTACAGTTGAGACAGTGCCCAAGTCATTACGCCATTCGTGCGGGTCAGAACTTACCTGACAAGGAATTTCGCTACCTTAGGACCGTTATAGTTACGGCCGCCGTTTACTGGGGCTTAAGTTCACACCTTCGCTTGCGCTAAGTGTTCCCCTTAACCTTCCAGCACCGGGCAGGCGTCAGCCCCTATACATCAGCTTACGCTTTAGCAGAGACCTGTGTTTTTGCTAAACAGTTGCTTGGGCCTATTCTCTGCGGCCTACTCTCGTAGGCACCCCTTCTCGCGAACTTACGGGGTCAATTTGCCGAGTTCCTTAACTGTAATTCTTCCGCCGGCCTTAGGATTCTCTCCTCACCTACCTGTGTCGGTTTGCGGTACGGGCACTACTTCTCTCTCTAGACGCTTTTCTTGGCAGCGTGGAATCATGTACTTCAGTTCCGTGGAACCTTCCCCATCACGCCTCAGCATTATGAGAGCGGATTTGCCTACTCTCACTGCCTAAACGCTTAGACTAGCATCCAATAGCTAGCACACACTATCCTCCTGCGTCACGCCATCGATAATAACGATGGTAGTGGTACTGGAATATCAACCAG
>NC_008261.1:2785000-3256683 GCF_000013285.1 Clostridium perfringens ATCC 13124
TATAATTAATTAATATGTATAAGGCTTTGTGTAATATATAAAAAAACAAAAACTTCAGAGATTCTTATAAAATAAACTCCAAATATTAATAATGTTTATTAAAATGGCTTACTTATATAATATAACACTCCATCCACCTAAAAAAACATTTGAAAATATATTTGTAATTATATAAATTATCATCTCATTTATCACACTATAAATTATATTATTTCCACTATTATTAATAATCTATTTTAAAAATTAGAATTATCTTATTTTAACAAAAGGCTTAAATTTTATTAATTAATAAATTTGTTAACTTTTTTGTAAACAAAAAATATATAATTTAATTAATTTTAAAAATATAATAGGAGTGATTAAAGTGAAAAAGTTACTTGTACCAGTTTTAGTTATTATAATTTTTGCATTGCTATTTGTAGGATGTACAAATTCTTCTAATTCATCAAGTGATTCTTCTGTAGAAATAATAAATAGTAATCAGCAAAATTCTAATTCCAATAATAATAACAGTTCTAATAATGACACTAAAAAATCTGACTCTAACAATGCTTCACATAAAGATAACAAAGATAACAATGTTTCCAATAATAAAAATACTAATAAAAAATTAGATAATAAAGCCGAAAAATTATTAAAAGATATTAAAGAAAAGGCTGTAAAAGGTGAAATTATTGACTATGATTTTAAACTAGGTGATTCAATATATGATGTAATTGACAAATTAGGAAAACCTTCTAGTGAAAATTATGTTGCTGAAGCTAAAGGAAATTACTTTAATTTTGATTCCTATAATTTATCATTTGGATGTAATAAGGGTGATCAAATCTTTGAAATTAGATCTTTAAATAAGGATTTAAAAAGCTTAGATTTAAATAATGTAGAAAACTTTTTTGGGAAGCCTGATTATACTGTTACAACTAAATCAAAAGAAAAAATTATTGGATATAAAATAACAAAAGATTTTAAAATACTATTTGTATTCAATACTAGTACATATAAATTAGACCATTATTCTGTTCTATATCCAAGTATAACTCATAATTCTATGGCAGGAGACAATGGCAGAGAGTGGTAAGATAATTACCCTTAAAGAAAAAGAGGTTACATACAATCTAATAATAAAACTTAAAAACATATTTTCATACTTACTTTCTATAAGTTTTATTAAAAATTATTGTATGCATCCTCTTTTATTTTTTCTTGCTACTTTATTACTATAATATTTTTATAATCTTAATTACTACACACTCTTATTATTAATTCTGATCTATGGTACTTTTTATAGGAAAATATTAAACTGGTTTTCTTTCTATATATAAATTCTAACCTATGCACCTTTCATAAATTTAAATTCTTATTTAACTAATATCTTTAAACTATAGAATTTATTATAAAGTTTTTAATCATTATTTCATGTTCTTTAATAATTCAGTTAAGAATCTATAGCATCTTCCAACAGATTCTATTTTAAAATGCTCATTTGCTGTATGCACATCAAATATATCTGGACCAAAACTTATCATTTCTACCTCTTGTCCCATCTTTTCTTTAAAGATTCCACACTCAAGACCTGCATGTAAAGCTGTTATTTGAGGCTCACTTCCAAATAAATCACTGTAAGTTTTAATGCTTAAATCTTTTATTTTTGATTCTGCTTCATATTCCCACTCTGGATAATCTCCATCTTTAGTCATATTAGCTCCTATAACTTTACAAAGAGCCTCTACTCTATTTGTAATTTCTATCTTTTTACTCTTAACTGCACTTCTTATATCAATAATAAATTTAATTTTATCCTCTACCATTTCTACTATTCCAAGATTTAAACTGCTTTCAACTAATCCATTTATCTCTTGACTCATAGATTGTAATCCATCTGGAACTAAAACTAAAAATCTAGTTACATCCTCTGTAACCTTTTTAGTTAATTGTTTTTCCACTCCTTCAATACTTTTAACAGAAAGATTAACATCTGGCTCTCCAATTCTGTATTCTGCCTTTAAATCTTTTTCTAAGGCAGTACAAATTTCTTTAACCTTTTCTACCTGTTCTTTCTTAACTGCAATTATGCTTTGACAATATTGTGGTATTGCATTATGTTTTGATCCACCCTTAATTGATGCAATGTTAAAGTCAACTTCTTTGCTTAAAGCATATAAGATTCTTCCCATTAACTTATTAGCATTTCCTCTTTGTTTATGGATTTCCATTCCTGAGTGTCCACCCTTAAAACCTGAAATCTCTAATTTTAAAGCTTCTCCATTAAACTCTTCAAATTCAGCATTTATTTCTGGATAAACCATTATTCCTCCAGCACAGCCTGCAATAAATACTCCTTCTTCTTCAGCATCTATATTTAATAAAACCTTTCCTTTTAAAAGTGAAGTATCTAAAGCAGTAGCTCCCCCCATAACTGTTTCTTCCTCTGTAGTTGCTACAAACTCTATTGCTGGATGCTCTATATTATTAGAATCTAAGATAGCTAATCCATAGGCTAAGGAAATACCATCATCTGCTCCTAAAGTAGTATCTGTAGCATAAACAAATTTATCATCAATAATTCTTAATTTTAAAGGATCTTTTTTAAAATCGTGATTACTACTCTTTAATTTTTCACATACCATATCCATATGCCCTTGAATTATAACTCCTGGTACAGTTTCATACCCCTTAGTAGCAGGCTTTTTAATTATTACATTTAGTGCCTCATCCTGAATAACTTCAAGATTTCTCTCCTTTGCAAACTTAACAAGATAATCACTAAGTTCTTTTTCATTTCCAGAATCATGTGGTATTCTTGTTAAATCTTCAAAAAATCTAAATACACTTTTAGGCTCTAGGTTTTCTAATACTCTCATTTTACTTCCTCCTCTAGCTAAACACTTAATAATCACTTTAAACTTTATAATTACTAATTTACTTTTATCTATATTGTAAATCTTATATATTACCTATAATTTTATAATATCATTTAATTAATTATTTTCAAAAATTAACCTAAAAAAATAAGGGTTACAAAATCATTGTAACCCTTAAAATTGGTGCACCTAGCAAGATTCGAACTCGCGACCTGTGGATTCGAAGTCCAACGCTCTATCCAGCTGAGCTATAGATGCTTATATTTTTAAAAATAAAAAAAAGATAACCGATTCGGTTATCTTTTGAATGGAGCGGGTACCGGGAATCGAACCCGGGTATCCAGCTTGGAAGGCTGGTGTTCTACCATTGAACTACACCCGCATATGGAGCGGAAGACGGGACTCGAACCCGCAACTTTCACCTTGGCAAGGTGACACTCTACCATTGAGTCACTCCCGCATTGAATGCTTGTTTAAATTTAATGGTGCAGATGAAGGGAGTCGAACCCCCACGCCGTAGGCGCTAGATCCTAAGTCTAGTGCGTCTGCCAATTCCGCCACATCTGCAAATTAAATTTGGTGATCTGCCAGGGAATCGAACCCTGGACACCGTGATTAAAAGTCACGTGCTCTACCGACTGAGCTAGCAAATCAAGTTTTTGGCTGGGATAGCAGGATTCGAACCTGCGAATGACGGAGTCAAAGTCCGTTGCCTTACCGCTTGGCGATATCCCAAAATATGGGGTGAGCGACGAGACTCGAACTCGCGACACCCAGAGCCACAATCTGGTGCTCTACCAACTGAACTACGCCCACCATATGGTGTACCTTAAGGGATTCGAACCCCTGACCCACGGCTTAGAAGGCCGTTGCTCTATCCAGCTGAGCTAAAGATACACATTAATAAATTTTGAAATGATTTTAAACATTTATGGAGCGGGTACCGGGAATCGAACCCGGGTATCCAGCTTGGAAGGCTGGTGTTCTACCATTGAACTACACCCGCACAATGGTCGGGGTGACAGGGATCGAACCTGCGACCTCATGGTCCCAAACCACGCGCGCTCCCATCTGCGCCACACCCCGAAGTGTGGTGTACCTTAAGGGATTCGAACCCCTGACCCACGGCTTAGAAGGCCGTTGCTCTATCCAGCTGAGCTAAAGATACACATCAAACAATTATTATTTTAAATGTTTTTTAATGTTTTGTCAAGTGTTTTTACTTAACATTTTAAACATTTTGTGGAGCGGGTACCGGGAATCGAACCCGGGTATCCAGCTTGGAAGGCTGGTGTTCTACCATTGAACTACACCCGCATATTGGAGCGGAAGACGGGACTCGAACCCGCAACTTTCACCTTGGCAAGGTGACACTCTACCATTGAGTCACTCCCGCATTGAATGCTTAAAATTAAATTTAATTGGTGCAGATGAAGGGAGTCGAACCCCCACGCCGTAGGCGCTAGATCCTAAGTCTAGTGCGTCTGCCAATTCCGCCACATCTGCAAATTAAATTTGGTGATCTGCCAGGGAATCGAACCCTGGACACCGTGATTAAAAGTCACGTGCTCTACCGACTGAGCTAGCAAATCATGATAATAAATTTTGTTTTGGTGATCTGCCAGGGAATCGAACCCTGGACACCGTGATTAAAAGTCACGTGCTCTACCGACTGAGCTAGCAAATCACATTTTGGCTGGGATAGCAGGATTCGAACCTGCGAATGACGGAGTCAAAGTCCGTTGCCTTACCGCTTGGCGATATCCCAATATGGGGTGAGCGACGAGACTCGAACTCGCGACACCCAGAGCCACAATCTGGTGCTCTACCAACTGAACTACGCCCACCATATGGTGTACCTTAAGGGATTCGAACCCCTGACCCACGGCTTAGAAGGCCGTTGCTCTATCCAGCTGAGCTAAAGATACACATTGAAAACAAAATTTATTTTAATTAGTTTTAAATGTTTTGTCAAGCACTTTTTTGCTTAACTTTTGAAACATTTTGTGGAGCGGGTACCGGGAATCGAACCCGGGTATCCAGCTTGGAAGGCTGGTGTTCTACCATTGAACTACACCCGCATAATGGTCGGGGTGACAGGGATCGAACCTGCGACCTCATGGTCCCAAACCACGCGCGCTCCCATCTGCGCCACACCCCGAAGGCTTTGTTTCACCGCCGCTCTCTCGCGACGACAATAGTTATTCTACAGTATAGTTATTATTATGTCAACACTTTTTTTAAAGTTTTTTTAGAAAAATTTATCGAACCCTCTGAAACCCTGATAAAATCTATGTTTTCTTTTTAAAAAAAGTGCTAATACATAGGCTTTTTTTATGTATTAGCACTTATTTTTTAATTTAATTCTAATTAAATAGAAAAAAAGCTTACTTCTACATTTTCAGAATCTACATTCATAAAAGCTATACTTGCTTCTCCATCTTTAGGTATTGATGGACTACCAGGATTTATTATCCACATATTTCCCTCTTTTAAGGCTACTTTTCTATGAGTATGACCAAAAATCACTCCATCTACTCCTAATTCAAGTCCTCTATAGTAAATTTTATCCAATCCATATTTAACTGTATATTTATGTCCATGAGTTATTAGAAATTTTTTGCCTTCAATTTCAATAACTTGCTCAACTTGCCCATTTCTTTCATAGTCACAGTTTCCTACAACAGAATATACCTTTCCCTTAAAACCTTCACTTAATAACTTAACATCATTTATATTATCTCCTAAATGTATAAGAACATATGAATCATTTAGTAAAGTTTTTATATATTCAATAACATGAGTAACTCCATGTGTATCACTGACTATAGCTACTTTCATTTCTTCTCCTCCTATTTAAGTATCCCTTTTAAATTATCCTTTAGTTTTTCTAAAGCTCTTCCCCTATGGCTAATAGCATTCTTTTCATCTGAAGTCATTTCTGCGAAAGTTTTTTTGTATTCTGGTACGAAAAATAAAGGATCATATCCAAAACCTTCATTTCCACTTAAAGCTTCTAAAATTACTCCATAACTTTTTCCCTCTGCTACTATTTTTTCTCCTTTATCTGTAACTGCAACTATTACACATATAAAATTAGCTTTTCTTTCATCTTCTTTAACATTTTTTAATTCCTCTAATAACTTTTCATTATTTTTAGAATCATTTCCATGTTCCCCTGCATATCTGGCAGAATATATACCTGGCGCTCCATTTAAATAATCTACTTCTAGTCCTGAATCATCAGCCATTACAATAAAATCACTTTCACCCTTACTAAGTAAATACTTTCTTATTTCATTAGCTTTCTTAAAAGAATTTTCTTCAAATGTTTTTCCGTCCTCTTCAACATCTATGTCTATTCCTGCTTCATTTAAAGATAATATGTTTAAATTAAAATCTTTTAATATTTCTTTTATTTCTTTTACCTTATGTGCATTATTACTTGCTAGTATAAATTTTTTCATTTTACTCTCTCCCTGTTCCGATCCATAAAGAATCTGTCTTTAAAGCATCTTTTTGTGCTTGTATCATTTGTTTTGCTCCCTTTTCAGCAAGATTTAATAATTCATCTAATTCTTTTCTTGAAAAAGGTCCAGCCTCTCCAGTTCCTTGAATTTCTATAAATTCTCCCTCTTCTGTCATTACAACATTCATATCTACTTTAGCTACATGGTCTTCTTCATAGCATAAGTCTAATACTTTCTCTTCCCCTACTATTCCAACACTTACTGCGCTGACAAAATGTCTTATAGGATAAACATTGAAAGGTTTCTTTTGATGAAGTTTATTTACAGCATCAACCAATGCCACAAATGAACCTGTAATAGAAGTCGTTCTAGTTCCTCCATCAGCTTGAAGAACATCACAGTCTATCCAAATAGTTTTTTCTCCTAAAGCTTTCATATCTACAGCTGATCTAAGAGCTCTTCCTATAAGTCTTTGTATTTCCATTGTTCTTCCATCTATTTTAAGTTTATTTATCTCTCTTTGTTTTCTACTTTGAGTACTTCTTGGAAGCATGTTATATTCAGCAGTTATCCATCCTTCTCCAGAACCCTTTAAAAAAGGTGGAACTTTCTCTTCTATTGAAGCAGTACATAATACTTTAGTATCCCCAACTTCTATTAATACAGAGCCTTCTGCATATTTAGTAAAGTTTCTTGTTATTTTAACTGGTCTTATCTGTTCTTTTTTTCTTCCACTACTTCTCATTCAATATCTCCTTACCTTAATTTATTTTCAAAACACTAATTATAAGAATAGTATATTGGTTATTTTATCCTTTATCAACATGGATTATATATAAAAATTATGCCTATAAAAAGCCCTCTAAACCTTTATTTCACCTAAAAGTATTATGTACTCACTAGGTAATATTTATAATAAAAATTCATATTAATATATATAAGAAATAATATCATGAGGTGAATTATTTGAAGTATATAGGTTCATTCTTCAAAGCTAATTCTCTTTCTAAAGAAGAGATAGCATCACAATTACTTTTTCTTTCAAAAGAATCAGTAAATCATATAGTACTTGAATCTAGGTGTGGAATATCTACAAATTACAAAAATCTTAAAGAAAATTTCAAAAAAGATGAGATATCATTCTTTAAAAATAATACTCCATTAATTTGTATATATAAAAAAGCAAAGCCTAATATTTATTCTTCTAAGTATTCAAAAACTTGGGATGATACCACCTTTAAAAAAGATATTCCAGTTTCATCTAATGCATTAATGACCCTTTCTCTTTTAAGACTTTGTTCTTACTATGAAAAATTTAAAAATATTAATAGTGCACTTTATAAAAGAGCTGCCTTTTATAAAAATTTAAGTAAGCTTCAACTGGAATTTTATTATACCTATTTAAGAAATCCAGAAGGTTTTTTTGTAAATAAGAAAAATGATGAGTCTTCTTCTAAGTCTGGCTTAAATATAAGTGAAAAAGAAGATGAAATGTCTTACTCAGATCAAGCATTAATGATGTTAGCTTACTATATGTATAGTAAAGTAGCCCCTGAGGATTCTGATAGCAAAACCTATGAAGATTTTGCACTTCAAATATTAAACATGTTTGTTAATTTTAAAGAAGAATTATACTCACTTTCCTTAGATGAATGTTGCAAAATAGACTATTGCTTAAATAACATGCTTCTATATTCAAATAATGAAAATTGTAAATTACTAGTTTTAGATTTATCTGATTTCATATTAAACAAATATTATGAATCAAATAGCACATTTTCTAATCTTGAAACAACTTCTCTACTAGCCTTAAATATGTATTTAAGCTATAAGAATACAAACATACTTATATTTAAAGATGCTTACTTAGACTTAATTGAGCTTTTCTGCAATATGTTTAATGATGAAAAGGGAATAATCCTAAAAGGAACAGATAAAAAAGAGTATAAATATTCTAACATGGAAATATGCTTATATTTAACTAACCTTTTAATGTCCTTTGATTTAGATGAAGATTCATCAGATAAAAGAGAAAATATAATATCTAAGGTCTATAAAAATTATATAGTTAACTCAGGAATAGTAACTAGTTTCCCTGATGCTCCAAATTTAGATTCTCATGAAAGATATAAAAAGTTCTCTTTAAAGCCTGATGATTTAATTGATGAATCAATGTTTAGAATGACTAATGCTAATAGCCCTGAACTTACAGGATTAGCACCTATATTTACAAAAAATCTAAAGTACTCTACAAAAAAATCAATTTTCACTTCAGATAAAACTACTTTTGATAGTACAAAAAATATGTTTATATTCTTTGTATTTATAAATAGTTTTATTGATAAATATATAGATTTTATTACTGATACTCCTAAAGAGAAAAAAAATGCTATGTTAGTAGAAGAAATAGACTCTTTAAAGAATGTACAAAAAACAAATAAACTTCCTAAATTAAATAATTTTAACTCTAAGACTCCTATAGTTCCACCTGATGCTGGAGAATCAGACTATAATTCTATAACTAATGAAAATCAAATTGATGAAATTTCTCCACCACTAACAAACCCAAACTTAACTAGAGAAATATCTGAATATAGTGATTCTTCAATAGATAAAAAAGAGGATTTAGATGATAAAATGAAAAATATTCTTGATTCTACTGATTTATAATAATTTATGCTTCATAAAACAATTAAAAACTTATAAATAGCTTTCTAGGAACTTCTATAATCTTTCTTTTCCTAATGTGCTATTTATAAGTTTTTTATTAAATATGGTTTATGATTTAGATCTATATGACAGAAAATATATTTTATTAGCTTAGATTTTATTATTAAATACAATTTGTAATTTAGGGTTACTTATGTAAAATAAATTTCCCTAAAGTTTTTTTAATACTTAGAGTGCAAATTTACTTTCATATAAAATTATAAGTATTTTAACTGCTATATTTTAATATTAAATTTCCATTTGAATCAATAAATAAATAATTAACCTTTGGTGACTTACACCAAACATCATTTTTAAAATATAAACTAACTAAACTTAAATTAGGCTTTTCTGAAGTAGCAGTTTCTTTTTCCTCTTCTTCACTCTTATCCTCTACTTCTCCCTCTTCTTTATTTATATCTTCCTTTTTTAAGCTTTCTGAGTTTTTTTCATTTAAGTTAAATTCACTAAAAGCTATATTAAACTCTCCACTTTTTATTACTTCCTCTATACCCTCATCATGAATTTTTACTATACTCTTTATGGCTAGCTCCTTGTCTAAAAATTTTTTCAGTTCATTTGCTAAAGCTTTATCCTCTTCATTATTTCCTACAACTATTTTTACTACCTCATTATTATTAAGAACCTTTTTCAAAGTATTTTTACCTGATTCTTTAAGATTATTTTTTTCTGATTCATTAATCTTATAATCTCCTTTATCTCCATCCTTTTTAATTGAGTGAATTTCTTCTTTGTTATTTATTACTTTTATATATGGTTTTCCTAAATTATTTTTTAATATATTACTATCACTAATTAAAACTTGCATAATATTAGATATTCCCTGAGCCATTTCAGCTTTATCACTATTTACAATCATTAACTTTAAAATATCACTATTATATTTACTTAAATCTTTATATAATCCTATATCTTCTGAATATATTATAGGAGGATTCTTTAAAATATCTACTTTTTCTAGATTAAAAGCTGCTAACTCAATTTCATCAGAGTCTTTCTCCTTAAAAGCTATATCTTTTATTTCTAATTCGCTACTATTATAAGGATTATCTTTTAATCTTATAAATCCATCCTTAGTTACATCATATATAACATATGGCCCCGTATATGATATTTCATTAAAATCTTTCTTATAATTATCTAATGGTTCATTTAAATCTCTTAGTCTATATATAGGTTTAGCTAAATTTTTAAGTAAATTATCATCCCTATTGTTCATTCTTAAAACCAATGTATAATCATCAGGACTACTTATTGCTACTTCACTAAAATCAATTTTCCCTTCTCTATAATCCTTAACTCCGTAAATACTATATAACTCATTACTTGTATAATCTTCATTATCTGGACTTAATAAATCCCTAAAAAATATTTGAAAATCCTTTGCTGTCACTTCTGTGCCATTACTCCACTTATTTTTTTCATTAATTTTAAATGTATATTCTAAGCCATCATCACTAATCTTCCATCCCATAGCAAGGTCTGGAATTGGTTCTCCTTTTTCATTTACCTCAACTAGTCCTGAAAATATATTGCTTACTAAATCCTCTTCTCCTTTATTTAAGGATTCACTAGGCCTTATGGTATCTGGTAAACTTTCAAGAGAATATATAAGCCCTTCATTATATTCAAAGTTCATATTAGAAACAGGGGTTACGTCCACATAACTCCTTCCTACTCCAACTACTAATAAAATTATTAAACATATAAATAAAATTACTTTCTTCATGTAAATATCTCCTTCATTAATAACTATATCACTTAATTATTTAATTTATTTCTAAATATACTTTCTTTGATTTATTTCCTTGATTTATTCCTTTAATTTATTTCAACTTATAGTTATAAAAACTATTAATAACATAGTAAAAAGAATGTCTATACTTATAAAACATAAGAAAGTAATTTAAGCTCATTAAATTTTATATAAAACAAATCTTTACCCTCAAAATAAGGATTTAAAATTTAACTTGTTATATGAAACATGTAATTATCTCCTTCATAATCTTTTCCTTTTAAATTATTGACAAATATAAGTTGAAATAAATCAAATAAATGATATTATTTCTTTAATTTATTTCTAAATATAGTTATAAAAACTATTAATAACATGGTAAAAGGAATGTCTATACTCATCAATCATAAGAAAGTAATTTAAACTCATTAAAATTTATATAAAAATGCTTATTTCACCCTCAAAATAAGCATTTAAAACTTAACTTGCCATATGAAACATATAATTATCTCCTTCAATAATATTTTCTCTTCAAATTATTAATAACTATATCACTTAATTATTTAATTTATTTCTAAATATAGTTATAAAAACTATCTAAATAACATGGTAAGAGGAATTTCTATACTTATTAAACATAAGAAAGTAATTTAAACTTATTTAAATTTATATAAAAATGCTTATTTCACCCTTAAAATAAGCATTTAAAACTTAACTTTTCATATGAAACATATAATTATCTTCTTCAATAATCTTTTCTCTTCAAATTATTAATAACTATATCACTTAATTATTTAATTTATTTCTAAATATAGTTATAAAAGCTATGTAAATAACATGGTAAGAGGAATTTCTATACTTATTAAACATAAGAAAGTAATTTAAACTCATTAAAATTTATATAAAAATGCTTATTTTACCCTCAAAATAAGCATTTAAAACTTAACTTTTCATATGAAACATGTAATTATCTTCTTCAATAATCTTTTCTCTTCAAATTATTAATAACTATATCACTTAATTATTTAATTTATTTCTAAATATAGTTATAAAAACTATCTAAATAACATGGTAAAAGGAATGTTTATACTTATAAAACATAAGAAAGTAATTTAAGCTCATTAAATTTTATATAAAACAAATCTTTACCCTCAAAATAAAGATTTAAAACTTAATTTGTCGTATGAAATATGATGATGTTTCTTTCTCTTTATCCACCTTTGCTTAACAACAAAGTCTTTTCCATTTAGAAGTTTTATTCTATTTATAAATCTATCTGTTTCTGCCATGTTATAAACATCTTGTTGAAAAACTCCTGTGGTAATATATACGCCCTTATCTATCTCTCTATCTTGTATTAAACGTATAAACTTATAGTAATCATAAATTGTTACAGCTAACGCTTTATGAAATACTATTAAAGTCTTTTTTCTACTAGAACTTATTTCTACTATAAATTCATTATTATTCTTTTCTATGATTTCATAATTTAATTTTTCTTTAATACACTCTTTAATTATTATTTGGCTTACTTTTTTTATTGATATCTTCCTAAATTTCATTAATGACTTTTCTATATTCTTTGAATTCATAAGAACATAAAAAGATTTCAGCATATACTTATCTCCTTATTTATCACTTACTAAAATTATATGTTTTAATGTAATAATTATTTAATACTATTTATAACTATTCTTATGGTATAATTTATTTATTATTTTATATGGAGGTAAAATTAAATGACCTTAGCAGTTCAAGTTGTTGCTATACTTTTCATGTTAATAATGATATTTTTAGGAATCTGGAGTTTTGTAATTGCAAATAAAGCTTACAGACAAATAAAGTATAAGAATTATTTACTTGAAAAAATAGCACACAATATATCTCTAATAAGAAATAAGGAAAAAATATTTGATAACTTAAATGCTATGGATGATTCAGTTTCATATTCTGAAATAAAAGAAAACCTTTTAGATAAAGATATTAAAACTGATACAGAATCAGAAGAGGATACAAATATATCAGAGGAAATAAAAGAAAACTCAAATATAGAGGAAAAATAAAAGCCATGTGAAATTACTCACATAGCTTTTATTTTTTTATATCATATTTTCAAATTCTTCTTCACTTAATATAGTAACACCTAAAGATTTAGCTTTATCATATTTTGAACCAGCTGCTTCTCCTGCTATTACAAAATCAGTCTTTTTACTTACACTTCCTGAAACCTTTGCTCCTAAAGATTCTAATTTTTCTTTTATTGATGTTCTAGAATAGTTTTCTAAAGTACCAGTTACTACTACTGTTTTTCCCATAAATGGACTTTCTAAAACTTCTTTTTTCTCGTAATGAGGATTTACTCCAAGGGATAATAATTCATTTATTACTTTTAAAGTTCTTTCCTCTTTAAAGAATTCTATTATACTTCTAGCAACTATATCTCCAACATCTTGGACAGATACTAATTCTTCAAAAGTAGCCTTCTCTAGGTTTTCTAAAGACTCAAATCTCTTTACTAAATCCTTAGCAGTTTTAACTCCTACGTTAGGAATTCCTAAGGAATATAGAAATGCTTCTAGAGTACAATCTTTACTTTTTTCTATGGCATCTAAAAGATTTTGTGCTTTCTTTGGTCCAAACTTATCTAAATCTAATAATTTTTCATATTCTAGTTTATAAAGATCTGATATATCTCTTATATCAAGCTTTTCAAATAATTGCTCTGCTGTTTTTTCTGAAAAACCAGCTATATTCATAGCTTCTCTTCCAGCAAAGTGAACTATAGTTTTAACCATTTGAGGCTTACATCCTAGAGTATTTTCACAATAGATATGAACTCCTTCATGAACTAAATGTGCTCCACAAGCTGGACATACCTTTGGCTCTTCAATTTCCTTTGTACCTTCTAAGCTTTCAGGAACTACTCCCATTATTTCTGGAATAACATCATTGCTTCTTCTTACAAATACTTCAGCCCCTAATCTTACTCCTTTTCTAGCTATATCATCCATATTATTTAATGTAGCCCTCTTAACAGTAACTCCAGCTAACTCTACTGGCTCTAAGATAGCTGTGGGAGATACTCTTCCGCTTCTACCTACATTCCATTCAACATCTAAAAGCTTAGTTGTAGCCTCCTGTGCTTCAAATTTATATGCAATAGCCCACTTAGGAAATTTAACTGTGTATCCTAAAAGTTCTCTAGTTCTTATATCATCTATAGCTATAACTAATCCATCTATATCATAATTTAAATCAAATCTTATATCTCTTATATAATCAATTTCTTTTTGAATTTCATCTAAAGTTGTGCATTCCCTAATATAATCATCCATTGGAAATCCCTTAGTTTTTATGAAATTTAACATTTCCATATAAGTTTTAAAAGGAGCTCCTTCCTTATATCCAACATCATAGAAGAAAGCTGATAAATTTCTTTTAGCTGTCTCTGCTACATTTAAATTTCTTAAAGCTCCCGCTGCTCCATTTCTTAAATTCTTAAGAGGAGTGTCTGCTTCACTATTGTATTTTTCAAAGGCTTCTGTAGTCATAATAGCCTCTCCATGAATTTCTAGAAAATCATGACAATCAATTTTTAATGGAATTGATTTTATAGTTTTCACCTGAGCTGTGACATCTTCACCAATAGCCCCAGTTCCTCTAGTTGCTCCAGTAACTAATACTCCATTTTCATCATAGGAAAGATTAATTGTTAATCCATCAAACTTTTTAGTTAAAATATATTTTAATGGTGGTAATTCTTCATCTGAAGTTCTATTATATTCTTCAAGGAATTTAACATTTCTATTGTGCCACTCTCTAATTTCCTCTAAAGTTTGAGCTTTGTCTAAACTCCAAAGTCTAGCTTTATGAGTGTATTTTTTAAACTCAGGAAGAATTACATCACCAACTCTTTGAGTAGGTGAATAGGGTAATTTATATCCTGTTTCCTTTTCTAAATCTACTAATTCATAGTATTTTTTATCATAATCTTTATCTGTTACTGAAGAATTTCCTAAAACATAATATTCATAAGCATATTTATTTAACTCTTCAACTAACTCTTCTATTAATTTTTTCTTATCCATCTTACTCATCTACTCCTTATTAAAGTAAATTTCTATATTAAAGAAGCTCTAGTGGTGCAAAGCTAAACATTAAATGTTTAACTCCTTGACTATCAAAGGCAATTGTAAGCTTATAGTCATCTCCAACTTTACTCTTTGTTATTAACGTTCCTACACCAAACTTAGGATGTTTAACTTTTCTTCCCATAGTTAGTTCATCTATTCCTGCATTACCTGAAGATTTTCCTGATAAAGTCTTATTTAGGGATTCATTTGCTTTAGAAGCACTCATTCCTCCTCTAATGCTATGAGGATTATAAGTTTTTCTAGTCTCTCCATAAGTTTGTGAACTATTTTTGAAAGAGTTACTTGAACTTTTCCCATTGATATTTACATAGTCTTTTATGTTAGCTGGAATTTCTGATATAAAATCTGATTGTCCATAAGCTACTGTTTTACCAAATATCATTCTTGTTTCAGCTGATGTCATATATAATTTTTCCTCAGCTCTAGTTATTCCAACATAGCAAAGTCTTCTAGCCTCTTCCATTTGATTATCATGTTCAAAGCAAGCTGCATTTGGGAATATTCCATTTTCCATACCAACTAAGAAAACTGTTGGGAATTCTAGTCCCTTTGAGCTGTGAACTGTCATTAGCATTACATAATTATCTTCTGCTTCTAAATCATCCATATCTTGAACAAGAGCAACCTTCTCTAAGTAAGCTGATAAGGATTTATCTTCTTCATTACTCTTTTCAAATTCAACAGCATCAGAAACTAATTCCTCTAAGTTTTCTATTCTACTTTGATCCTCTATAAGCTTTGAATCTTTAAGTGATTTTAAATAACCTGTTTTTTCCAAAACATATTCAATTAATTGAGATACACTTAATTGCTCTGACATAACCATTATTTCTTCCATCATATCAGTAAACTTCTTAATAGGATTTATGCTTCTAGCTGTTAATCCTGGCACATAGTCTACATCTAATAAAACATTGTATAATGTATCATCTATTTCAGTTGCATGATTTTGAAGTTTTTCTACAGTAGTATCTCCAATGCTTCTTTTAGGAACATTTATTATTCTTCTTAAACTTATAGAATCTTTAGGATTTACTATTATTTTTAAGTATGCAAGAATATCTTTTATCTCTTTTCTATCATAGAATTTTAGTCCTCCAAAAATTCTATATGGAATTCCTGCTCTTCTTAAAGCTTCCTCAAAATTACGAGACTGTGCATTTGTTCTGTAAAGAACAGCAAAGTCCTTATACTTATATCCATTATCATTTTTTAATTTTTCTATCTCTGAAACAACAAAAGCTGCCTCCATTTTATCTGAGTAAGCTCTATGAATACTTATTTTTTCTCCCTCTACTTGCTCAGTTCTTAAAATCTTAAATTTTCTCTCTGCATTATTTTTTATAACTTTATTAGCTGCTTCTAAAATATTTCCTTTTGATCTATAGTTTTGCTCAAGTTTAACAACTTTAGCCTCTGGATAATCCTTTTCAAAATCTAATATATTTCTTATATCTGCCCCTCTCCAAGCATAAATACATTGGTCATCATCACCAACTACGCATATATTTTTGTGTTTTGCAGCTAAAAGCTTAGCAAATTCATATTGAGCTTTATTTGTATCTTGATATTCATCTATCATTATGTATTTAAACTTATTTTGATAAAACTCTAATACATCATTATGCTTTCTAAATAACTCAACAGTTTTTACTATTAAATCATCAAAATCTAGGGCATTATTTTCTTTTAATTTCTTTTGGTATAAAAGATATGCATCTGCTATTTTATTTTTTCTAAAGTTATCTTCATTTTCTTTCTTAAAACTTTGTGCACTTTGGATATTATCCTTTGCTTTTCCTATAGTACCTAAAATCTCTAAATCAGTTATCTCTTTTTCATTAATATTAAGCTCTTTCATTACAAGTTTTATTAATGTTTTCTGATCTGATGAATCATATATTGTAAAGTCTTTACTATACCCTAATTTATCTATTTCTCTTCTTAAAATTCTCACGCAAGATGAATGAAATGTTGATATCCACATGTTGTTTGCTACTTCACCAACTAGAGATTTTACTCTCTCTCTCATTTCCCCTGCTGCTTTATTTGTAAATGTTATTGCTAATATATTATAAGGTTTTATATCATTTTCTATCATGTATGCTATTCTGTGTGTAAGTACTCTAGTTTTACCAGAACCTGCTCCTGCTAATATAAGTACTTGACCATCAATTGTGGTTGCTGCTTCATATTGTTCTTTATTAAGCAAGCTTTTTAAATCCATTAGATCACTCCTCTTCCTACAATAAAACTAAACTTTATTATACCATATAAATCTATATATTATATTCTATCAAACATATTATTCTTTTACATGATTAATAAAAAATAAATGGCCACATTATAAAATGTGACCATTTATTTCAAATATAATACTCTTACTTTAAATATAATCTTTTAAATTTACCTCTTTAATTTATTTCATATATTTTTTCTTAATTAATATTAGTAAGATTATTTGAAATTTCTCCCTCTCCTAAGGATTTATTTAGCTCATTTTCATTAATATTTTCTTGCTCTAAATTTTCTTCCTTAGGTAAATTCTCTCCTTCTACAGGTGTAGTATTTTCATCTCCACTTTTTGGCGTCTCAATATTTTCACCTTCATTATTAGAATTTTCTATTGAAGATTCTTCTTTAACTTCATTATTAGGTTGATCTATAACCTCCTCTTTAATCTCACTATTAGGTTTAACCTCTTCATCTCCCTTAATCTCATTATTAGATTGACTTTCTTTATTACCATTTTGATCATTAGTTAAACTCCATGTGATGTTTCCATTAGAATCTTCATATAAGTATAAAGTTATTTCTTCTAAATCCTTACCAAATCTATCTTCAAAATTACTATTTAATTTTATACTTGGCAAATTATTTTCTATTCCAACAGGAATTAAAAATTCTCCATCCTTTTTACTTATTATAATTTCCTTTCCCTCTATTGAAATTTCAGCATTATCTAAAAAAGTTTCACTTCCAACAATATCACTATTTATATTCTCTCCACTGTAGAAGACTTTTTTAGAAAACTCTAATACAAGAGAGTTTTCTCTAGTACTTATCTTTGAAATTTCAAAAGGACTTTCCTTAGGATCTAACTCAACTATTTTAACCGTATTTTTTACTGAATACTCTCCACTAAAATAAGCATAACTTCCATAAGTAGCACTTGAAGCAAGTGAAACTCCTAAAATTAATGCTATAATTTTATTCTTACTAATCACTTAAACTCCTCCTCTACTACTTACTATTTTCCTGAGCATACCCTATATTTAAATCAAATTTAAATTCTGCATTAGAATAATTCTCTGGCATATCTCTTTGCATATTTAATGTTAATGTAGCAGTTAAAACTTCACCATCATTTAAAACTACTTCATTACCTTCTGTATCTAATAATTGAATATTTTTATTAAATAGTGAAAGTAATGTCTCTTCTCCATTTCCATACCCTTGTATATTTCTATTTTCACTACTTTCAAAACTTAAGGAATACTTTATTTTCTCTAGTCCATCATTTCCTATTGATGAATTTTTAAAATTTAATGTCATCCTTTGATCTAAAGTTCCATTATTAGTTATTATAAAAGTATCACTAACAGGAACTTCTATGTCCATTTTCTCTATTTTAACTGTTTTTGTAGCCTCAGAACTTAATGTTCCTAAAGTTAACTTTAAATCACCGTTTACGTTTTCTTTATCTGAAAAATAGGCTACACTTCCTAAACCTCCTATTATTCCTATAGCTAATACCAATGAAATTATTCTTCTCATCTTAAGAGTTTTCATATTAAATCTCCTCCTTTTTTTGAGGTAACTTTAATATTGATGCTCCTATACCTAAAGCTAGAACTCCAAAAACCATAAAATTGTTATTGCTAAAGCCCCCTGTATTTGGTAAGTTTCCACTTCCATTATTTATTTCATCCTCATATTCATATTGAATACTTAGACTAAATGCATTTTGTATGCCTTGTCCTCTATTATCTAAGTCATTAGAAATCTTTACTTCTAAATCTAGAAGTTTACTATTATTAGACTCTACATTTATTCCATCTTTTAATTTAATATTTCCTTCTGAAAAAACCTCTTCAAGAGTTCCTTGAAAAATCAGATCACTACTGTCTTTTACAGTAATAAATGCATTTTCCAAAAAATATTTATACCTTTCATCCCCCTCATCAATATATGAAGAATTTACATAGTCTAAGAGTTTTTCATCATGAAAATTTAGAGTTTTTATAACTATATCTTCACTTAAATTATTAGATATTTTTATTGAGCTTTCTTCTAAATTTCCTGGTTCCCAAATAATTTCTTCATTAAACAAATTATTCTTTTCTTCCACTACATCAATAGTAACGCCAGCTTTTTCTTTAGCAAATATAATATTATCTTTAACTGGCATAAAAGCTAATGTTGCTAAAAGTGTACATAAAAATACGCTTTTAGTTCTCCTCATACTGTTTCCCCCCCTCTTACTAGTATTAACATAATAAATATAATTTAACTTTATATGTATATTCATCAACTATAAAAAAAATAACTCAGTTCATATTTATTTTAGAAAAATATTACATAATATTAAGAATAAACTTAATTTACTTATTGAAAGTATATTTTTAATTCTTGAGGGAACAGTTTTTAGAGCAAGCCTTTTAAATAAATGTTTATATATGATATATCAATATAACAATATTTATTTAAATCATAGTATAAAAAAAGAATTGATACTTTAAAGTATCAACTCTTCATATAAACTGAATATATTATTTCAACAACTAATTTTAAACGCATTTTTTCTTGCATTATTTTGCAAATAAAAAACGCAACCCTTGGGGCTAGGTTGCGTCTCAGCAATAAGCAATAAATAAAAAGGGGGCTATTTATTCCTTTTATTTATCCTCGCACAACTATTATATTAGATGTTTACTTAAATTGCAAGTAATCTAATATTTTTTTTGCAAGTTTTCCTACATGAATTTTCCCTTTACAATCATTACTATTTAAATTTTTAAAAATTTTTGTAAAGTACCGCTAATTCACTTTCTGAAAGCTCTTTATATTCGCCTTCTTCTAAACTTTCATCAAGTGGAAGATTTCCAAAAGAAGTTCTTTTTAAATAAACAACCTTTTTCCCTCTAGCTTCAAACATTCTTTTTACTTGATGATATTTCCCCTCTTGAACTGTAACTTCTACTCTAGATGAATCCTCTAAATTTTCTATAACCTTAAGCTTTGCACTCATACATTTATATCCATCATCTAAAGTTACACCATTTTCGAAAGCTTTAATATCTTTTTCTGTTATAGGAGCATTTATTTCTGCATAATAAACCTTATCAACATGGTATTTAGGTGAAATTAATTTATGATTTAAATCCCCATCATTAGTTAATAATAATAATCCCACTGTATCTTTATCAAGTCTTCCTACTGGAAATGGTTCAAAAACTTGATCTTCCATATATAATAAGTCGATAACAGTTTCATCTCTCTTATCATAAGTTGCTGAAATTACTCCAGCTGGCTTATTCATCATTAAATATATGTACTTTTTATACTCTACTTTTTCCCCATTTATAACTATTGTATCTTTCTCAGGATCTATTTGAAGTCCACTATCTTTAACCTTCTCATCATTAACTGTTACAAATCCTTTTTTAACAACTTGCTTTATTTCTTTTCTCGTTCCGTATCCTAAGTTTGATAAAACCTTATCCAATCTTTCCACTAAATAGTCACTCCTTCGTAAAAAATCACATTTATATCTGTGGTTAGTATAAAGCAAAGTTTAACTAATTACAACTTATTATCTTTCTTAAATAATTAAATCTTTAAAAACTAGAAAATCACATTATTAATCATAAAATCCTATCAAATTTATTAAAACAATTAAATATTTAAAAAATCTATTCCAATTTCTTTTTTTAAATTTTCTCTTTTTTCCTTTTAAAAGTTTTATTAAAACTATAAAAATAAATAGGACTCTATTTTAAATAAATATTAAATTCAAATAATTTAAAACTAATATTAGTCTTAAAAGCTTATCTTAAAATTAATATTATGTAAAACAAAGTCCTAAATATATATTAAACTTTAATATTTTATTCTACCTTAAATTCAAAAGTATCATAGTCCTCATAAGCACATTTTTTATAATAACTTTTAGTTAATACTAAAACTTTATACTTTCCTGGTACATATGGTCTAAAAGAATAATAACTCTTTCTACTATATTTTTGAACTAAAGACCAATTTCCGTTAACCATTATATAATATTCATAGCAAACTCTACTTCCACCTTCACATTTTGTAGAAAAGTTTATCTCTTCATTAATTTTAAAGACTTTATCAGAAGTACTTATTTTAGTGCCTGTAATAGGTAAGGCTTCACTAACATAAAATCTTACTTCTCTTCTTGAATCAAATCCCTCTTTACATTTAATATTTCTAGCAAATATATCAATTGTGTATTTTCCTGGACATTTTGGAGTAACTTTAAACCTCTTATTTTTTACATAATCAGTTTCCTCTACTACTTGTCCATTTACCTTAGTAACATACTTAACCTTTACTTGTCTAGTATTTTGAACTATTACTTCAATATCAATATCATCTCCAACTAAAAAATATTCCTTTGCTGGAACTAATATATGATCAATCTTCCCTTCTGCATACTCCCTAACTTTAAAATTTAAAACAGTATGCACATCATATTCCTTTGTTGAATACTTATCTTTTACTCTTACATCAAGCTGATAATTTCCTTTTTCATTTGGAATAAATTCTACCCAATTATTACTTCCAAAATCAATACTTTCTATGGTTTTACCATCCTTAATTATTAAGAAGGAATATTTTAAGTCAGTACCACCCTCTGCACTAACCCTAAGTTTTATTACTTCATTTATTAAAGGGGTCTTATCTCTATCAAATATTAATTCTGTTATTTTTATTGGCTTTTTCACCTTTTTTTCTATTTTATAATCTAATTTAGATTCTATTTCATAATCTCCAATAAAGGATTCATCCTTAGCCCAAAGAGTTATTCTATAATTTCCTTCTTTTTTAGCATTCCATTTTAAAGTACTATTTCTTGTATAACCCGTATCCTCAGATATTTCTCCATCTATTTTAAATCTATAGAGGATATCACTTCCTCCATCAATAACAGCTTTTATCTCTATTACCTCTCCTTTTTCTTGAGGTGAGCTTAAATCTGTAGTAAAACTTCTTAATTGTAATGGTTCATATGGTTTTATATCATATACCATAACGGCTCTATCATCAAATTCCTTATTAGAATACATATCTCTTATTAAACATAAAAGCTTATATCTTCCCTCTTTAAATTCTTTAAAAGTTACTATACGGCTTGATGAAAAATCTTGAATGCAAGTTCTACTTCCATCAGGTGAAATTTTTACAAACTTATATAGTGCTGTTCTTTCATCTTCAAAATTTGCTTCCACTTCAAAGGTAAGCTCTGAATTTACTATTAATTTTTCACTTAAATTAATAAAATTAATTATTTCAGGCTTTACAAATTCTTTTGATGTAAATATAACTGTGGCATAATCATCTGTTGTATTAGTTGAACTTGTTTTTTTACATTCAATTAAAAACTCGAATTGACCACTTTCATTAATAGTATAATTTAATTTATTTTCTAATGTATAATCCTTTATAAGTTGCCATCCGTTCTTTCCACTTATAAAATATCTATACATAATATTTTCATTGTTACTATCAACCTTTAACTCTGCCTTCTCTCCAACATTAAATACATCTTTATTTAGATAGATTCCTTTTATTAATTTTTCTTCTTTAATTTCATCTTTATTTATTTCATCTTTATTCATTTCATCTTGAAGGCCATGAACTGTTCTTTTCACATTAACTCCCTCAGTAACTTTGTAATCAAAAGGCTTATTTGAATCCTCTTTTCTTCCTTGAACCATAATCATATACTCTCCATCTTCTTTAGGATTCCAGATAAATTCATTTCCTTTTTCAAATTCCCTTAAAGTTTCCCAAATTCCATCCTTTCCTATTAAGATTTTATATCTTAAATTGTCATTAGTGTTATTTATTATTTTTATGTTAACCGGACTATTATGTTCTATTATATCTCTCGTATCTAACTCTAAAAGTAATTCTCCCATAATCACTCCCCCTAAAACCCGAAACATTATAGATAAATAAATTATATTATACTTCTGTTTTTATGTAAATATTTTCTATTTTTCTTACCATAAAACACTCTATTTCTACATTTTTTCTACTTTTATAAAATGTATAAAAAGTTTAAAACTGTCTATAATATAGGTAGTGTTACTTAACACTGTAAATCTCCTAATTTTATTATATCCATATAATCAAACCATTAAAGAAATCTCAGCCACTCTGAGATTTCTTTTTAATGTCATTTAAATATTATCTACATTATTTATTAAGTTTATCTTCTAATTCTACAAAGTTTATTTTTTAATTTTCCAAACTTATTTTTTAATTTTTCAAACCTTATTTTATTATATCTAATTTAAAATAGCCTTTACCTTTTCTATCAAAACTTCTAAATTATAATAAAGTCTATCATCATCTTCTTTATTTCTTTTATGATTTCCTTTTGATTTCCCACCAGCTCTTCTATTTTTTTGACTTAAATGTCTTTCAAAAAGTAATCTATCAATATTATCATTGTCATAAATATATCCTCTAGGGCTAATGGCTAAAGCTCCTTTTCCTAAAGCCATAGCTGCAACTCCATAATCTTGAGTTATTACAATATCATTTTCCTCAGTATTATTAGCCACATACATATCTACGCTTTGAAATCCACCATCAACCATTCTCACCTCAGAGTAATCTGAATTTATCATATGATTTATTGTGCAATAAATTAATATTTTAACTGAATGCTTTTTACCAACCTCTTCAATTATATCTCTTCCTGCACATCCATCACCATCAATAATTATTTTCACCTTTATAATCCTCCCATAATATATTCTCTATTATCTTTTTTTGAATATTAAATAATTATCCATTAATAAAATTATACACATTCTTATTAATTTACTAATACTCTTAAAATAATAAATAATTTATATATTAATAAAATTATACTCTTAAAACAAAAAAGAAGCTCTAAAAAGAGCTCCTTTTTATAATTAAATTTATATTATTTTAATCTTTCTTCTAACTCAGCTTTTAAATCTTCAAAACCTGGTTTTCCAAGTAAAGCAAACATGTTTTTCTTGTAAGCTTCAACACCTGGTTGGTCAAATGGATTTATTCCTAAAACATATCCACTGATTCCACAAGCTTTTTCGAAGAAGTAAACTAATCTTCCGAAGTAGTATGGAGTTAATTCTGGAACATTAACAACTACGTTTGGAACTTCTCCATCATTGTGAGCAAGTAAAGTTCCTCTGAATGCTTGTTTGTTAACATAGTCCATAGTTTTTCCAGCTAAGAAGTTTAATCCATCTATGTTTTCATCGTTAGCTTCGATTACTATTTCTTCTCTTGGAGATCCTACATTAATAACTGTTTCGAAGATATCTCTTCTACCTTCTTGGATGTATTGTCCCATTGAGTGTAAATCAGTTGAGAAATCAACAGCAGCTGGGAATAATCCTTTGTTGTCTTTTCCTTCTGATTCTCCATATAATTGTTTCCACCATTCATTGAAGTAATGAACTGATGGCTCATAGTTAACTAATATTTCTATAGCTTTACCTTTATTGTATAAAGCATTTCTAGCAGCTGCATATTTGTAACATTCGTTATCAGCTAATGAAGGATTAGCATATTCTTCTCTAGCATCAGCAGCTCCTTCCATCATTTCATCTATGTTTATTCCAGCTGCAGCTATTGGTAATAATCCAACTGCTGTTAATACTGAGAATCTTCCTCCAACATCATCTGGAATTACGAAAGTTTCATATCCTTCAGCATCAGCTAAAGTTTTTAAAGCACCTTTCTTAGCGTCTGTTGTAGCATATATTCTCTTCTTAGCTTCTTCTTTTCCGTATTTCTTTTCCATGTAATCTTTTAAGATTCTGAAAGCTATAGCAGGTTCTGTAGTAGTACCTGATTTTGATATAACATTTAAGCTTACATCTAATCCATCAATAGCTTTTAATAAATCAGCCATGTAGCTTGAGCTTATGTTATTTCCTGCGTAGAATATAGCTGGAGTTTTTCTCTTATCTTTAGACATAGAGTTATAGAAGTTGTTAGTTAACATTTCTATAGCAGCTCTTGCTCCTAAGTAAGAACCACCTATTCCTATAACAACTAATACATCTGAATCACTTTGTATTTTTTTAGCAGCTTCTTTTATTCTAGCAAACTCATCTTTATCATAATTAACTGGTAGGTCAACCCATCCTAAGAAGTCATTTCCTGCACCTGTTCCATTATGTAACTTATTGTGTGCTTGGTTTATAGTTTCTTGCATGTAAGCAACTTCGTGAGATTTTAAATATGGAGCTGCTTTTGATAAATCAACAACTAATCCTTTTTTCATTATTACTACCTCCATTAGCGTTTATAAATTTATTTTAACCACGCCATTAATATATATAATATAATCGCAAAAATAATTAAGCCTCCAAAAACCATTGGAAGTATTATTGCGTATTGCGCTAACATTATAGCAACCAAATCCTTAAAAGTTGGCTTTTCTTTATTTTTAACTTCTTCCATTAATTTCTCATATTCTTCTTTTTCTTTTCTTCTAGTTATTTCATCTTTAAACCAAAACAAACTTAATTCCCCCTGTTTACCACACGTTAATATTTTATCATTTATTATTTATGGATTACAATACAATATAGAACTTTTTATATATTTAATGAAATTTTATTATATATAGTTATAGTGTAGGAGAATTTAATCCCCTACACTACATAAAATTTAATTTTTTAATTCAATTTTTACATTTTAATAAATAAACCTAATTTTAGATTAAACTAAGTGACATGCAACAAAGTGATCTTTTCCAACACACTTATATTCTGGCGCTTCCTTCTTACATTTATCCATAGCATATGGACATCTAGTATGGAACTTACATCCACTTGGTGGATTAGCTGGTGAAGGAATATCACCCTTTAATATTATTCTCTCCCTCTTAATTGTAGGGTCTGGTATTGGAACTGCTGATAATAATGCCTTTGTATATGGATGCAATGGATTATCATAAAGTTCATTTTTAGGAGCTAATTCAACTAAGCTACCTAAGTACATTACACCTATTTTATGACAAATATGCTTTACTATACTTAAATCATGAGATATGAAAAGATATGAGAATCCCATTTCTTCTTGTAAGTCCATCATTAAGTTTACAATCTGTGATTGTATAGAAACATCTAGTGCTGAAACAGGTTCATCTGCAACTATAAAACTTGGATTTAAAATTAAGGCTCTTGCTATACCTATTCTTTGTCTTTGTCCACCTGAGAATTCATGTGGATATCTTTTCATATGATATCTAGCAAGTCCACATCTTTCTATAGTTTTAGCTACTCTTTCAGGCAATTCATCTTTGCTACATAACTTATGACTTAAAAGAGCCTCTCCTACTAAAGAATCTACTGATAATCTAGGATTTAATGATGAATATGGATCTTGGAATATCATTTGCATTTTTGGTCTTAAATCTCTAAGTTCTTTCTTTTTAAGAGCAAAAATATCTTTTCCTTCAAAATATACATTTCCATCTGTTTTTTCAAATAATCTTAAAATTGCTCTTCCTGTTGTTGATTTTCCACAACCTGATTCTCCAACTAATCCTAAAGTTTCACCCTTATCTATAGTAAAACTTACTCCATCAACAGCTTTTACATTTCCAACTGTCTTAGAAAAAACTCCTGCTTTAATCGGAAAGTATTTTTTCAAATTTTCAACTTTTAAAACTGTATTATCTGCCATCTACTTTCCCTCCTTATATAACCAGCATGAAACTTTATGTCTATTTCCTACATCAACAAGAGTAGGTTGAACATCCTTACATTTTTCCATACATCTATCACATCTCTCATTGAAGTAGCAATTATCTGGCATACCTACCGGATTAGGAACTTGTCCTGGTATTGAATAAAGTCTAGTTTCATTTCCATTAACTGATGGCTTAGATTTAAGTAAACCTTGTGTATATGGATGAAGAGGATTTTTAAAAAGCTCTAAAACTGGAGCTTCCTCAATAACCTTACCAGCATACATTACAACAACATAGTCAGCCATTTCAGCAACTACTCCTAAGTCATGTGTTATTAATAATATTGATGTATTTAATTTCTCTTTAATATCTCTCATAAGATCTAGAATTTGTGCTTGAATTGTAACATCAAGGGCAGTTGTAGGCTCGTCAGCTATTAAAAGCTTAGGATTACAACAAACTGCCATAGCAATCATAATTCTTTGTCTCATTCCTCCTGATAATTCGTGAGGATAAGATTTCATTATTTCTTCTGCTCTAGCTATACCAATTATTTTTAAAACTTCTATAGCTTTCTTTTCAGCTTCTTCTTTTGATAAATGCTGATGAAGAATTATTGCTTCACAAATTTGATCTCCTATTTTAAATACTGGGTTTAATGATGTCATAGGTTCTTGGAAAATAACTGATATATCATTTCCTCTCATATCCATAAGTTCTTGCTCTGTGAACTTTAAAACATCTTTTCCCTCAAAAAGAATTTCTCCTCCAACTATTTTTCCAGGAGGACTTGGTATTAATCTCATAAGAGACATGGCAGTAACAGATTTTCCGCATCCAGATTCTCCAACTACACAAACTGTCTCCCCTTCTTTTATTTTAAAACTAACGTTATTTACTGCTTTAACAATTCCCTCACCTGTATGAAAGTGAGTTTCAAGATTTTTAAATTCTACTAATGTTTTTCCCATTACACTCGCCCCCTTAGACCTTTAGCTTAGGATCTAGAGCATCTCTTAATCCATCTCCAAAAATATTTATAGATATAACAGTTAAGAATATACATACTCCTGGAGGTATCCATAACCACCATCTATTTGTTAATGTATAGTAATCTTGAGCTGTTTGTATCATATTACCCCAAGTTGGTGTAGGAGGTGTAACTCCAAGACCTAAGAAACTTAAAGATGATTCAGTTAATATAGCTCCACCAATTCCTAATGTAGCTGAAACTATAATAACTGCTAATGTATTAGGTAATAAGTGTAAAAACATTTTTCTAGCATCTGATAGACCTAAAGCTTCTGCCGCTTGCATAAATTCTTGTTCTCTTAAAGATAAGACCATACCTCTAACCATACGACAAGTACCAGTCCAACTCAGTGCCCCTATAATAAACATAACTACAAAAATTCTATACTCTGGTGGTATTTTTAAATCTGACATTATAGCAGATACCATTATTAATAATGATAAGAATGGGAAACACATAAATACGTCAACAATTCTCATAATTAAACTATCTATAAATCCTCCATAATATCCTGCTAATATCCCCAAAGTTGTTCCTATAATTATAGAAATTCCTACCGCAACTATACCTATTGAAAGTGAATATCTTCCCCCGTACATAAGTCTAGCTAAAACATCTCTTCCAGATTCATCAGTTCCTAGCCAATGCTGCGCTGATGGTGGTTGATTAGTTCTTACTAAATCTATTGTTAAATGATCATGTGGATATAACATTGGTCCTAATATTGAAATTAAAACTAAGACCAACAATATAAATAAGCCACCTAAAGCTAGCTTATTTTTTTTCAATCTTTTAAAAGCTACAGTCCAAGGGCTTTCTATTTTCTCTTTTTTAACTTTAACTTCTTTATTTAATTCTGTTTGCATATAAAAAGCACCTCCTACTTAAGCCTTATTCTTGGATCTACTAATGCATATATAATATCAGCAAGTAAGTTTCCTATTAAAACTAATATAGCCAAAGTAAGGTTTATACCCATAAGTAGATAATAATCTCTGTTATTAACTGCACTTAACTGTACTGGACCTATTCCTGGCCAGTTAAATATTTTTTCTGTTAATGTAGCACCTGAGAATAATCCTGGAATTGACATTCCTAATAGTGTTACAACTGGTATAAGTGCATTTCTTAAAGCATGTTTATATATAACTACCTTCTCTTTTAATCCTTTTGCTCTAGCAGTTCTTATATAATCTTGTCTAACTACCTCAAGCATACTTGATCTTGTGTATCTCATCCATCCACCTACACTTCCAAGAGTTAAAACTATAAGTGGTAAAATCATATGTTTTAATACATCTAGAACATATTGCATTCCTGTATATGCACTTCCTGGAGTAGTCATACCCGATATTGGAAATAAATTAAGTTGAACTCCTAAATATTTAATTAATATAAGTCCAAAGAAAAATGATGGCATTGATATTCCCATAAGGGCAAATACCGTAAAAAATTTATCAAAAAATGAATATTGCTTTGTTGCTGAAACTATACCTATTGGCACCGCAATTATAAGCCCCAAAATTAGTGATGCCGCTCCTAAAATAAAGGAATTTGGTATAAAATCTTTCATTACTTCTGAAACTGGTCTTTTATAGTAAAAAGATTCTCCTAAAGACCCTTCTGTTACAACGCCTTTTAACCAATACATGTACTGTGTTGTTTTTGGCTCATCTAAATGATATTTTTCTCTTATTGCTTGTTTTGTTTCTACACTCATATTTGGATCCATATTTGCTGTAATAGCATCTCCTGGAGCCATAGCAAATATGAAGAAAAGTACTAATGATACGCCAACAATAGTCGGTATTATTAATAGTATTCTTCTAGTGATATACTGTAGCATATTGCTGTTCCCCCCATTTTTCAAAATTAGCCTGGATTTTTTGTCCAGGCTAATTTCTTAATTTATTTTAAATTTTATTTATTGTTATCTAATTCAAGTTTGTAAATGTCGTGAGTCCAATCTATATAAGTTGATGGGTTATATCCTTTAACTCTTGAATTTGATGCAAACATTTCTTGTGCATTTCCAAGAAGAATATAAGGTACATCTTCAGAGAATTTTAATTGCCATTCAGCATAAGCTTTCTTTCTTTCCTCTTGATTTGTTGTTCCTTTACCTTCTTTTAATAACTTATCTGCTTCTTCATTTCTCCATCCAATATTATTAAATCCGCCTGGTACATCTTGAGAAATTGCAAATATTCCTGATGGATCTGGATCTATTGAAAGGTTCCAAGCACCATTGAATATATCATATTCTCTGTTATTAACTTTATCCATCATTGTTCCAAATTCCATAAGTTCTGGAGTAACTTTAACACCTATTTGTTCCCAAGATTGTTGAACTATTGGGATTAAAGCATCAACATATTTAGAACCAGTATAAGTTAACCATTGAAGTTCTAATTCAACTCCATCCTTATCTCTAACTCCATTTCCATTTGTATCTTTCCAACCAGCTTCATCAAGTAATTCTTTAGCTTTTTCTGGATTGTATTCATACTTAGGAACATCTGGGTTATATGCCCATGAAGTAGGAAGAATGTGTGAGTTGTAAACTTGACCGTATCCTTGATAATAAGATTGCATGAATCCTTCTCTATTTAATCCATAAAGTAACGCTTGTCTTACTTTAGGGTCTTTAACCTTATCACTTCCATAGTTAAGTCCCATGTATCCATAACCATTTTGCATATAAAGATCTAAGTTTAAGAATCCAGCTTGTTTTAATGGATCTATATTTTCTGGTTTAGCACCAACTCTATCTATATCAACTGTTCCAGCCATTAATTCTTGTAATAATGTTTGTGCATTTGTAACTTTCATTACTATATAAGGAATCTTCGGCTCCCCTTTCCAGTAATCAGCATTTTTTTCAAACTTAACTTCTTGTCCTGGTTTAAAGTGAACAAATTTATAAGCACCTGAACCTACTGGCTCTAATAATTTATCCTTAACAGCTTGGAAGTTTCCTTTTTCAAATTTATAAACACTTTCAGGCATAATTCCATATTCAAAATTCCATATACCAGCTGCATCAGTATTCTTGTTAGTGAATGATATTGTATAATCATCAATAACCTTTATACCTTCAACACTACTAGCATCACCCTTATTGTACTCTTCATATCCAACTAAATTATTTACAGCATCCATTCTTGGTCCATCATATCCTGGATCACAAATAGAAGTAAATGTAAATGCTACATCCTTTGCTGTTAATTCTTGACCATTAGTAAATTTAATACCCTTATTTAATTTAAATGTATAAGTTTTTCCATCTTCAGAAACTTCATAACTTTCTGCTACATTTGGAATTGGTTCTCCCTTTTCATTATTAGTAATCAATCCATCAAATACTAACTTGTTAACCCATGAATCATAAAGAGTAGAAGAATATATTGGAACAAATTCACCCTTTGGATCTGTAGTTCCTACTATTAAAGTATCAGTTCTATTTTTTGCAGCATCTGGAAGTGCACTAGGATTTGATGCCTCTATTCTCTCTGGCTTTGATAAATCCTTAGTAGTTCCTCCTGATTCTGAACCATTACCATTTCCTTGAGCTGTATTGTTAGCTCCTCCTCCACATGCTACAAATAACATTGAAGCTGCTAACCCCGCCGTTAATAATGCAACTAATTTTCTTTTTTTCATTTAATCTGCCCCCTTTTAATATATTTATTGCTGTTATGTAACAAAATTTAAATGCCCCATATAAAAAATATTGTTACAATAACATACATTTAATGTGATTTTTAAAATAAAATTTTATTAGGTATTTTTCTTCATTTTCATATGAACACTTATATAGTTTATAATTTATTTTTAAGCACATACTTAAATTAATAAATTATTAAAATAAACCTTAATATATAATTACTTTATTAAAAATCTAAGTGTATATCATAGAAAAACACACGTCTTTTAAAATTATATTATTTGTATTTTAAATTATTTCCAATATTTTTGCAATATTGTAAAATTATTTTTTTCATTATAAATATTTTCTCAAAAAGATTATTAATTACAATTAATGAATCTTAGGTCTAAATAATAAGTTATTTTAAATATATGCCTAATATGTATTAAATTATTAATTTTAAAGATAATAATATATATAATATGAAATTCTAGTAATTTGTTACTATAAAATTATTTTTATTTTCGTGATAAAAGTTACAGTTTATTCTTTTATTTGATGATATACTTTCAAAGTATTTATTAGATAATTATAAATTTCAGAGTTAAAAAATTAACAATCAAAGAAAAAAACGGAGTGAATGAGATGAAAAACTTAAATCTTAAAGGTAATCCAAATCGTGGATTAATAGGAGCTACATTAGGTTTCTTCATAGGTTTTGCAGCAGTTTCTCTTTATGGACCAACTTCTGCAGTATTTAAAGAAGCTTTCGTAAACCTTAATCCAGTGTTATTAGCATTACTTATTGCAGCCCCTAACTTATCAGGTTCTTTACTTAGAATACCTTTTTCAGCATGGGTTGACACAACTGGTGGGAGAAAGCCACTTATAGTTTTACTACTTTTATCAATAATAGGTATGGGTGGTTTATACGTAGTATTAGCTTTCTTTAGCGATAACTTAAATCAATATTATTATTTATTATTTGCACTTGGACTATTATCTGGATGTGGTATAGCAACATTCTCTGTTGGTGTCAGCCAAGCATCATATTGGTTCCCAAAAAGCAAACAAGGTGTAGCTTTAGGAATATATGGTGGTGTTGGTAACTTAGCACCTGGAATATTTGCATTATTAATTCCAAACTTAGCACTTCCTCTATTAGGATTACCTGGTTCTTACTTAGCTTGGTTAATATTCTTAATAGTTGGTACTGTAATTTACATAAAAATAGGTCAAAACGCTTGGTACTTCCAACTTGTTGACAAAGGAATAAATAAAGATGAAGCTAAGGAAATAGCATCAAAAGAGTATGGTCAAGAATTATTCCCTAAGGGAAAAGCAAGTGAAACACTTTTAATATCAGCTAAGTCATGGAAAACTTGGGCTTTAGTATTTATCTATTTCACAACTTTCGGTGGATTCTTAGCATTAACAGGTTGGTTTCCTAACTACTGGATGACTTATTTCGGATTAAATATGAAAGTTGCAGGTCTTTTAACAGCTTTATATTCTATATTAACTTCATTAACTAGAATATATGGTGGAAAAGTTGCTGATAAAAATGGTGGAGAAATAACTACTATAGTTTCTCTAGGAATAGCACTTATAGGTGCAATTTGTATGACTTTTGCTTCAACTATGACTTTAGCAATAATAGGTATAATCTTACTTGCTATTGGTATGGGAGTTGCAAACGCAGCAGTATTTAAAATAGTTCCTAACGCAGTTCCAGAGGCAATGGGTGGAGCTTCAGGATGGATTGGTGGATTAGGTGCTTTAGGTGGATTCTTAATACCTCCTGTAATGGCATCATTCCTAAACAGATCAGGATTTGCTGGATATTCACAAGGATTTTCAGTATTTATAGTTTTAATAATTGTAGCAATTGGAGTAATAGCTTTATTCCAAGCTTTACAAAAGAAATCAGCAAAATAAAACATTTATATAAAAGAAAAAGTAGCTATGAATTTCATAGCTACTTTTTTTATTTTAAATTATAAGTAATTTATAAATATAAAATTATCCACTAAAATTAAAACTATAAATTATCCACAAAATATTATTAAAGCCCCTTTATAAAAGGCATATGTTTTTATTGATTATAACAAGATAAATAGACAATCATATTAAAATGACTGCCTATTTATCCGTAATAAAAATTTATATATCTTTTGATTAGTTTGGATACTTAAATTTTATCTGATTTAGACCTATTAAGAATTTTTAACCAGATAAATTATATTAAAATTCAGATAGGATTAATACCTATCTGAATCAATTATTTATATTATTCCCACTCGATAGTTGCTGGTGGTTTTGAAGTTACATCGTAAACAATTCTGTTAACTCCCTTAACTTCATTTACAATTCTTCTTGATACTTTATCTATAACTTCATATGGTATATGAGCCCAGTTTGAAGTCATTCCGTCTGATGATGTAACTGCTCTTAATCCTACAGTGTGGCAATAAGTTCTTTCGTCTCCCATAACGCCAACTGATTGAATGTTAGGTAATACTGCGAAGTATTGCCATATTTCACTTTCAAGACCTGCTAAAGCTATTTCTTCTCTAAATATAGCATCAGCTTCTCTAACAACTTCTAATTTATCTTCAGTTACTTCTCCTAGAACTCTTATAGCTAATCCTGGTCCTGGGAATGGCTGTCTCCATACTAAGTGGTGAGGAATTCCTAATTCTTCTCCTACAGCTCTTACTTCATCTTTGAATAATTCTCTTAATGGCTCTATTAATGAGAATTCCATATCTTCTGGAAGTCCTCCAACGTTATGGTGACTCTTAATTACTGCTGAAGTATCTGTTCCACTTTCAACAACGTCTGGATAAATTGTTCCTTGAACTAAGAATTTAATATCTCCTAATTTTCCAGCTTCTTCTTCAAATACTCTTATGAATTCTTCTCCGATTATCTTTCTCTTAGTTTCTGGATCTGAAACTCCTTTTAATTTACCTAAGAATCTATCTTGAGCGTTAACTCTGATAAGGTTCATATCAAAACCTTCTTTAAAGATTTTTTCTACTTGATCTCCCTCATCTTTTCTTAATAGACCGTGGTCAACAAAGATACAAGTTAATTGCTTACCTACAGCCTTATGAACCATAACAGCTGCAACTGATGAATCAACTCCACCTGATAATGCACATATTAATTTTTTATCTCCAACTATTTTCTTGATTTCAGCTATTTTTTCTTCTGCGAAAGAAGCCATTGACCAAGAATTTTCTAATCCACATATATTGTAAAGGAAATTTCTCATCATGTTTTGACCAAATGGAGTGTGCTCAACTTCTGGATGGAATTGAACTCCATAAAGTCTTCTTTCTTCGTTTTCCATAGCCGCTACTGGACAAACATCTGTATGAGCTATTATTTTGAATCCTTCTGGTGCTTCTGCTATGTAATCAGTGTGACTCATCCAACAAGTTTCATCTGCTTCTATTCCAGCAAATAATTTTGATGAATTATCTAAAGTTACATTAGTTTTTCCATATTCTCTTACAGGAGCAGTATCAACTTTTCCACCTAAAAGATGTGCCATTAATTGATCTCCATAGCATATTCCTAATACAGGAACGTTTAAGTTAAATATTTCTTTATCTAATGTAGGAGTGTTTTCTCCATAAACTGAGTTTGGTCCACCAGTGAATATTATTCCCTTTGGATTCTTTTCTTTTATTTTTTCTATGCTGTATGTGTAAGGTATTATTTCACAATAAACTCCACATTCTCTAACTCTTCTAGCTATTAATTGATTATATTGCCCACCAAAGTCGACAACTAAAACTAAATCTCTCATTTGCTTTCCTCCACAATTTCATTTTCCGTTTATGTATAAAAATATATTCAACAAAATGTTAAAACTTAATATATATTTTAACATTTTGCTGAAGTCTTTAATCTAATTATTGGTTAACACTGTAGTTTGGTGCTTCCTTAGTTATGTTTATATCATGAGGATGACTTTCTCTAAATCCTGCTGAAGTTTGAACAACAAAATTAGCATTTTCATATAAATTTTCTAAAGTTGGTGCTCCTAAGTAACCCATTCCTGATTTTATTCCACCTATTAATTGGTAGATAGTATCTGCTAAATGTCCTTTGTAAGCAATTCTTCCTTCTACACCTTCTGGAACGAATTTCTTAGTACCATTTTGGAAATATCTATCACTTGATCCTTTAGCCATAGCTCCAAGTGAACCCATTCCTCTGTAAACTTTATAGCTTCTACCTTGATATATTTCTATAGCTCCTGGTGCTTCTTCACATCCTGCAAAGATTGATCCCATCATAGCTGCACAAGCTCCAGCTGCTAAAGCCTTAACTATATCTCCTGAATATTTTAATCCACCGTCAGCTATTACTGGTATTCCTAATTTTTTACCTTCTTCAGCACAATCCATAACTGCTGTTAATTGAGGAACCCCAACACCTGCAACTATTCTTGTAGTACATATTGATCCAGGTCCTATACCTACCTTAACACAATCTGCACCTGCTTCTGCTAAATCTCTTACAGCCTCTGGTGTAGCTATGTTACCAGCTATTACTTGAAGTTCAGGATATTTAGCTTTTATTCTCTTAACTCCTTCAATAACTCCTTTTGAATGACCATGAGCTGTATCTAAAACAATAACGTCAACCTTTGCTTTAACTACTGCATCTACTCTTTCCATCATGTCATTAGTTACACCGATTGAAGCTCCACATAAAAGTCTTCCTTTTTCATCTTTAGCTGCATTTGGGAAAGCTTTAGCTTTTTCTATATCTTTTATAGTTATAAGTCCCTTTAGATTATTTTCATCATCAACTAAAGGAAGTTTTTCTATTTTATGTTGCTTTAATATTTCTAATGCTTCAGTTAATGTAGTTCCTTCCTTCGCAGTAACTAATGGACTTTTTGTCATAACTTCTGAAACTTTTTTATCGTAGTTTGTTTCAAATACTATGTCTCTGTTTGTTATGATTCCAACTAGTTTTCCTTCTCTTGTTACAGGAACTCCTGAAATTCTGTATTGAGCCATTAGATCTAAAGCTTCTCTTACTGTGTGATCTTCTGATAAGAATATTGGATCTGTTATTACTCCATTTTCTTGTCTTTTTACTCTATCAACTTCTCTTGCTTGATCTTCTATTGTCATATTTTTATGGATTATTCCTATTCCACCTTCTCTAGCCATAGCTATTGCCATTTTAGATTCAGTAACTGTATCCATACTTGCACTCATTAATGGAATGTTTAATTGAATTTTTTTAGTTAATTGAGTTTTTAAAGAAACCTCATTAGGTAGGACCTCTGATTTGTTTGGTACTAGTAATACATCATCAAATGTATATGCTGTTTTTAATATTCTTGCCATACTATCGCCTCCACACACTATCTTTAAGTTATTTACGTACAATTAAATGTTTTTCCGTATTTCTACCTTTTAAACTTCTACTTATTTTTTGAAAGCAAACTTGCAAATATACACAAAAGATGAAATTTTATTTTCAAAAAAAGCATAATAACTCCTAAGTGAAGTTAATATGCTTATAGTACACCTATAGTATATCAAATTCACTCATAGACGGAAATTTAAGGTTTCCGGTAGAAACGCCTTGCCTTATTCAAAGCTTATACGAGTTTGTTTATATTCCGTTTTGTTTAATTTTTATTTATTATAATCTATGAAAGAAAGCTTGTCAACAAAATGCATAAAATAAATTCCAAAAGTTCATAACTGATTTTTTAACATCATATTATATATTATTTGCAAGAAACAATTCATTTATTTTCATGTAATATAGTATATACTTATTAGTGGTACTTTTAATATTAATACATACATTTTTTATTTTATTATATATATCTTACATATTATTTGTAATAATAAAGCTTTTCAATAAAATATTCCCTTTATTTTCCTAATTATAAATAAATATTCACTTTTTATTAAATAATACTAAAGCATTTCTATATTAATCTTATTTTTAAGTCTTAATTAAATATATTATGCTCTAAAATTTATTAATAAATACAAAAATAAGACCACAAATTAATTCATGTGGTCTTATTTTTCTTTTAGATTAAAATACATCTGGCATTTCTGTTGGCTGAAGAATTGCATAATGCTTATCCATATCACTTGCACCTTCAATAGAACCCACTACTTTTAATTGCTCCACATTTGGTATGTCTGGTGTAATATTTATAACAATTAAATAATCAGTACCTTCTTCTAATTTAAATTTATCTTTATCTTTTATGGATATATTATTATTGTTTAAACTAAATTCTGCAGTTTCAGATTTTCCAAAGTCAACATTTCCATTTATTATCTTATATTTACTTACAGTTATATCTCTATTTCCTGTTCTTAAGTAATTTGAATTTAAAGAAACATTAATAATAGTTCCTAATGAATTTATTTTTACACTTAATGCAACTTTACTTGGAATTCCATTTACTACATTACTTATACTATTAACATTTCCAATATTACTAGGTTTAACTGCTGAATCTAAAATTCCCATCTTAATTATTTTAGAACTACTTATAGCATTTATATTTATTGTAGGAAAATATTGAGTTATAGTTGCCATATCCTTTCCCGAATACTTATAGGTAATTCTATTATCACTTCCATTAAAGATAAATTCTCCAATTCTACCAATTTGTATTTTAACTGGAATTTCTATAATTTCAGCTTTATACATCATATCACTTTTATCTAAAGTATAAACCAAATCATTACTAAATTTAATTGTAAAATTAGTACCATTTGGTGTCTCATCACCAGACTTTTCTATGATATAATAGCTATTTGAATTCTCATTTAAATTACTATTGCTTTTTGAAACGAACTTAATTCCTGGAGGTAACATTCCATTTATTTTTATATCAGTTAGTCTTATAGTATCTGGTAACTTGTCACTAGAAATATTACTTATATCTTTAGTCGCAATAGACTTAGGTTTTAATGTATATTTTAAATCATATTTTTTCCCTTGGATTAATTTTTCTCCATTTTCTATACTTATATTAGTAATAAATCTATTCTCTACATTAAAATAACCATATTTACCTTCCTTTAACACCTCTTGATTTGAATCATTATTCTTATCTATAGATACTATTCTATAATCGATGTAGTAACTACCTTCTTCTGATGGAAATGGTATTCCATCCTTTCCACCAGTAAATATTCCATCGGCATTTTCACCTGGTTCTTTACTTTTTGAAGGATAGAAAGTAAATGCAGATCCATCCTCCCCCATATAATCAGGTTCTCCATATTTATATCCATAATCTCTATATTCACTATATTTATACCCTACTTTGAAGGCACCTCCCCCTCCCCAGTTAAAATATTCTAATGATATAGGATAATATTCATCTTCACTTAAATATATTGGATTTGCATCACGATTTGAAAAATACTGTACCCCATGAGGATAAAATCCATTCTTTGAAAATTCATATGCTTTTCCATCGGATGTAATAGTTCCCTTAGCACCATCATCAGATAGTATACCCAATATATACCACCCAGTTTTTTTAGGTTTTATGTATCCCCAATATTTGGCTGCCTCTTTATACTCTCCACCAATATACATATTATTATAAAAAGTCATATTAGGTACCCATTTGTATTGTGTTATCCCATCACTATCAATATAACTAGTTAAATGTCCATATTGACTTTTACTACTAGCAACAGTTGTAGGTAAATATTTTATATTACTTGATGGATTTTTAAATACTAAATTAGGGTCAGACCATTGGCTATTACCACTTAATGTAGGCAAATGGTTAACATCGTAAGATCTAAATGTTAAATTATTAGGATTATCATAATCTATATCTGCATTTATACTATTTGTAGTTAATAGTATACTTTTCCATTTAGTATTGTCATCTTGTCCTTTTTTTATAAATCTGTATTTTAAATAATAATCACTATTTTTATTCTTTGCTATTCCTAAAACTTTAAAATTAACTAAACCTCTTCCTATTAAGGTATTATCTTGAGTTAAATCTTCATAATTAAGTCCATTTTTTTCATCATCTAATGTATTATATGGCTTCCCTAAGTTTCCTCTTGAATCACTTACAGATATATTAACACTTAACTTTTTATTAACACTTAATCTTACATTGGGTAAATCTCCAACACTTTCCCAACCTACTTTTATATTCCCCCCTATTACGTACTCCTTAACAGCCTTATTACTTAAATTATTACCAACGTATTTTATAGTTATCTCAAATGAATTAGCTTTAAAATACCCACTCCAATACCAACCCCAACTCCACTTCCAACTTCCTACAGATTGATACTGAATACTAGGCAGATTCATTGAATTTAAATCAATATTTTGAATTATTCCATTTTGATTAAATTTTATATCTTTTACCTGTATTCCATCTGGAATATTTAAGTCTAATGTTGCATAATTGAGTTCTTCTCTACTATTAGGTTGTTTTCTATTACTATATCCAAAATAACTAGGATCTAAATCTTGTGGCTGAACTACATAAGTTACACTAACCTCTTCTCCATTATTAATCATATAATTTGTAGTATCAGTGTTTATTGACATGTATGGTATTTCATATGCTAAAACCTTTAAGCTTACTAAACTTATTATCCCTATTATTAATATAAAAACAAAAATATTTCTTCTATTATCAACTAACTTAATCAACTATTTCACCTCCAACCCATCTTTTATTTTTTATTTCTAAAAGTTAATATATTACTAACCTCATATGGAGTAGCATTCTTAGTATCAAATTCTATTTTTACCTCTATTGAGTTAGCTGTATTGAAATTTTTTCCACTAGGTAAGGCATTAAATTCTATATCTTTTACAAATTGTCCTATCTGAAACTCTTCTTTATTATCTTTTTTATAATATAAAACTTCATTTTCTAACCTAAAAGTAGTTTTTATATTATTATCTAATTCATCATTATCAAATGTTATTGATATATTATCTCCTTTTCCTAGACCAACGGTTGTACTATTTCTAGTTAGATCAATACTATCTTTACTATTATCAATTTTAATACTTGAAATTTTTGAAGCTTCCATAGATGATTCAGTAAAATAATTCATTATAGACTTTGCTTCCCTTTGAAAATCTATTTGATTGCTTGTCTTATCTAAAGTTACATAATTTGAAATAAAGAATGGGCTGACTATCATTAATATGATTGCTATTAATGATAGTGCTACAACTAATTCTATAAGAGAAAGACCTCTTTTTCTTAATTTTAAATTTTTCATTTAATCACCATCTTTCTCTTAATAGTTAGTTTACTTCCCAATTACTTGTTTTAACTAAATCTAAAGTTATATCATTTATATCTTTTTCTGATTTTACTAATAAATATGTAGAATCTGGATTTCCAGTAAATATGCCTTTAAAATATTCATAATTACTTCCTATTAATTGTTTTAAATATTCTTCATCATAAGTTATACTTATATTTTGTTTTTTAGCCGTATCCTTATTTAAAACATCTAAATTCCCAGTAGTTATTATAGTTCCCTTAAAATCTATACTACTATCTATTTTTATATCTTTATCTGTTATAATAATTCCATTACAACTTTTATTTATTGTTATTAATTTATCTTTTATTTTCAATGGACTATTCTCTATATTTTTTAGAACATTAGCTCCATTATTTATATCAATATATATTAAATCATTATCCTTTGTAATTTTATTTGTATATTTCTTTTCTCTAGAAATTGTTGTTTCTGTATTTATGGAATTTACTTTTTTAAAATAATTATCTACATATTTTTCTCTTATTTTTTTAATATCATCTAAAACCAAGTTGTTTCCTTTTATATCATTATTACCATCTACAGTTACCCCAACACTTATTACATTATCAGCATTAGGTAATTTTATTCCACTACTTTTTATATTAAAACTCTTACTAGCTTCCTTAAAGTATCTAGCTTTAGCGTCTAAACTGCTATCTCCATTTATACTCTCAACTAACTGTAGCGGATTATAATATTTAAACTCAACATTTTTATCTTTAACCGCATATGTATAAGCTATGTAATTTCCTTTTACAGCTAAAGACTCCCCTGTTTGGTAACTTTCACCTAAAGTATTTATATATGCACTTCCCATTATTACAGATTTATTCTTAATATCTAAACTTGATCCATTGCCTAAATCTTTTGAATTTATTATTATAGCACTTGAATTTTGTTTTTCTCCGGTTAAAGTTTTATCACCAGAGTTACTGTTTATTCCATAAAAACCATCTTGAAGTTTTATTGTTGAGTTTAATCCATTCATTATTAAATCATTCATAGTATAAACTGGAACTTTAGTTTCAATTTTATTTCCCTTTAAATTTTTACTATTACCAAAAACTTTATTAGAATTGAGATTTTCAAAAGAATATATACCAAGATTATGTGTATACACTCCCCCATTATTTCCACCTAATGAAGATAAAACTTTAAGTTCTCCATTCTCTCCATTAAGAATTATGTCTTGCTTACTAACTAAAGTTCCATTATCTATACTTAAATCACCACCAGAAATAATTATTCCACTTGCATTTTTGTTTTGACTTTCATTTTTATATGACTTATTATCTTCAAAATTATAATTTGCTGAAACATAAACACTTCCATTTATATTTAAATTGCTATTTTGATTAATATTAAGATTTTCACCTACCACTAAACCTTGTTGCCATATATTATATACTGGTATCTTTTCTGTATAATATGCTCCATTATAATCTGGCACTTCTATCTCAAAAGTTAATGATACATCCTTATAGTTTTTAATTTCATTTCCATCTTTAACATTAAATTTTGAATTTAATCTTAGGCTTAGAATCTCCTTATCACTTTTTTTATTTTTCGGTAGTACAAAAATAAAATTCTTATCTAAATCACTTAACTGGTTTATTCCATTATCTAAATCTAATTTATTATTATTTATAAAAACTAACTCTATATCATAATAATTATCTTCTTTTTCATATTTAAATCCTTTTGTATTAAACAAGACATGTCCTTCTTTAATTTTAAATAAACTTTTTAAATTATTATGTATGTATTTTTTATATTCTTTTTTAAAAATCTCATTTTGAGTACTCTCTATATTTTCAGAAGTTAAATTTTCAATACTACTTTTAGTTACAGCATCATTTCCCGCTTCTACAGCCTTTGAAGTCAAATTATTAATTTTGACTTTAGCCTCATCTAACCCTGATTCTGACATATATAAATTTTGAGTTTTTTTAGAATCAACTATTATAGCTTTATAATTTGCTAAAGAAAGTGAAACTATAGCTGTACCTATTGTTGCAATTATTGCCAAGACTACTATTACATATGCAAGAGAAGCTCCTTTTTTCTTCTTCATGTATAACATATTATCACTCTCCTATAAATTCTGTAGCCTTTATACTATATATCTCTTGATTTCCATAATTAACATTTAAATCTATATCATATAAACCAACTTTATTGTCATAAGGTGATTTCTCAACATAGTTTTTATAAATTTTAACTATTCCTTGAGGATTAGTATTTTTAATATTATCATAATACCTTACACCACTCCCCTTGTATTTATAAGCATATACACTTAAATCACCATTTATATCACTATTACAAGCTTTCAACTTTATAGCTTTATTTTTTTCATCTTCATAAAAAAGAACTTTAACTTTAGACTCTTTATCTTTATCTAATAGATCTGATTCATTCAAATCCTTTTTAGTTTTTACATTATCAGTATTTGGTGATACATCTATATCAGTTTCATGTGTTAATCTAATATCGACTTCACCTTCAATATTCTTATCTATACTCAATTCAAGTAAATCATTATTTTCATTGTCAATTCTTTTATATTTTAATCTGTACCATACCCTATTTACTATTTTATAAACATTTATACTAGTATTCCCAATATAAACACAATAATTAAAGTCTAATTTTTCACTCTCTTTATTTTCTTCGCTTTTATTATGATTATAATCATTTAAATTTGGAGTTATAGTACCCTCAATCTCAAAACTCTTATTTGTATTATTAGGTTTAAAAATACCACTAACTTTATAAGAATCAAAGTTGTCTTGACTATTATTTTCTTTATTTAAAGTTATAATCATTCCATTATTCAATACTATTTTATTTTTATCGGGATATGTGGATAAATTATATAATTTATCAATTTTTAATGCTTTTATTTGTTCTATGGTACTTTGAGCAATATCTATAGCTTGCTGCTTTTCACCACTTTTTACTGATGTTTTAACTGCAGTTAAAGTAAAGCTACCTAGGGGTATCATTATTAAAGTAAACAAAACCAAACTAATTATAGCTTCTATTACTGTAAACCCTTTTTTACTTTTTCTTTTTTTGATCCCCATAGCTTCACACACCTTTTCTATTAGTTTTTAATGATTTTAACCTTACCATCTGTAGTTACATTAATTCTTGGACTTTTTTCGTCATCCTTATTTATTATCAAAGTAACTTCTTTATCTGAACTATTTACAATTTTTATGTTAGCTCCAGATTTATCATCTTTGTTTACTCTTTTCTCTGAGAATATTTCAAAGTTTATATCATTTCCATTTGGTTTAAATTCTTCTCCATTACCCTCAAATTTTGTTGGGTAACTTTTTCCTTCAACCTTGTATTTGTAATAGTACTTTCCATTGTCACCTGAAATGTACATCTCAATATTACTTACTGAGTTTTCATCATTATTTAAATATGTTTTTTTATCCTTATCATCTGATTTACCTAAAACTATTGTTGGTAAATCTGAATTTATAGGTCTAACAGTCATTAAGAAATCATTCTTAACCTTTGAATTTTCTAATTCATTTTCTATTGTTCCTGTTCCAACTGCACTTGCTCCTGAAAATGGATTTTCCTTACCATACTTCTCATCAGCTGTTATAAACTCTTCTTTTGAAGCATCTATCTTTGGAATTGCAACAAGTTGTATATTCATATTTGCTGATACATTTCCATCAGTTTGTGCACTTAAATTAAAATTAAGTATATTTATGTGCTTTGGATTCTCTTCAATAGACTTCATAAATTTCATAACATTATCATAAGTACCATTTACACTTAATGAAACTGTCATTTGGCTTAAGTTATATATTTCTTCTGACTTTTTATCCTTGCCACCTTCATTTTTCTTCTTATCAGTTATATTATTATAATCATTAACTATTCCCTGTATTTGATTTGGATTTTCATCATCCTCACTTTTACTAGAGGAATCTCCATCTTGCTTGTCCATAACTGGCATAGTTTTTATTTCAGAAAAACTCATAGTTCCTTTAACATTTGCATCATTCATAAGATTATTTAATTCTAATATTATATTGGGCTGTGATATGTTTGAATAAAATCCTGATGTTAAGTTTTGAATTTCTGAGTTAAAAATATTTATTTCTTCTTTATTAGGTTCTGTAGAATTAACCATTTTTACATCATGATTATATTCTTCTTTTACTTTTAGTTCCTTTGATTTTAAATCTTTCAATTTATTATATTGATAATCCCAAACAACTTTATAATATCCAAAACCAACAACCCCTAGAGCTAGGACAAATAATAAAGTTTTTTCTCTTTTATTAATTTTCATTATTTCCTACCTCCTTTAAAGTACAACTTATGGAGAACGAATAGTCTCCCTGTGCATTTCTTTCTCCAATTCCACTTATATATGTATTTTCTATAAAACCTAAATTATTTAAGTTATATTGAAGATCACTTATAGCACTTCTTGTTTTTGATAATGCTTGTATTGTTAAAGTTTTATTATCTATACTTATTTGAGTAAATACTAAATCCTTAGGAACAGTACTATTTATTATCTTAATTCTTTGAGTAGTTACATAATTATTATCATAAACTTGTTCTGTAGCCACCTTCACATCATTGTAATACTTTTCTAAAGCATCATGCTCCTTTTCAACCTTCGTTGCTACACCTAACTTTTCTTTCATATCTGGGTTATCTATTTCCCCTTCATAATAACTTATGTTTTTATCTAAAACATGCCCGTGTATAATATTTATGGAAAAATTAACTACAAATATAAAGACTAAAGCTCCAATTAATCCAAATCCTATGTATTTTCTTTTTGAATCACTTTTTCTTTCCTCAGTTATATGGGAGAAAAAGTTAAAATCTCTCATTATTTATCACCAACCTAAAGTCTTATTAAGGCTCCAATAGCGTTTATGTATTCTGAAATATTCACTTCTTCAACGCCTTTTTTAAATTCTATATTACTATTTCCCTGAACTATCTTTACTTTCATGTTTAGTTTAGTAGATACATATCTTTCTAGTCCCTTTATGTTTGAACTTCCTCCACAAATATATATCTTGTCTATATTATTTTGAGTATTTTTACTTTTATAATATTTAATTATTCTACTAGCTTCATCAAACCAAGAATCTACAACCTCTCTAACAACATGCTCTAAAGGCCCTTCTTCTCTATTCATCAAATTACAATTTTCTCTCTTTTGCATTTCTGCATTTTCTAATGAAATTTCTAAGACCTTTGATATTTTGCTATTTAAATAATTCCCACAAGATTTTGTAGTTTTTATAAGTATTAACTCATTGTCTTTCATTATTGTTAATGCTATATTTTCTGCTCCCATATCAATACTTAAAATAGACTCCTTTATTTCAGGATTCATTACGCAATAAGCTTTTCTTTTAGAATTATAATTTAAATCTAAAGCATAGGGTTTTCCACCCATTTTATTAACAAGCTCTGCATAGGAATAAACCATCTTATTTGGATAAACAACAATTAAAACCTCTAGCTTTTCATTTCCCTCAATAACCTTTTCTCCTAAAACATTATATTGAATCATATGATCCTCTAAGTTTATAGGAAGATATTGCTGAACTTCGTACTTAATAACTGATTCTATTTCATCCTCATTAACCTTTGGAATAATAATTGTTCTATTTATAATAGAAGTGCTGTTTGTAGTGAAAATTACATTATCATTCTTAACATTATTAGAATCCAAAGCGTCATTAATAGCCATAGCTAAATTATCTATATCATTAATATGACCATCATCTATACTGCCTTTCGGAGTCTTAAAAGAAAAAGCCTTGTCTATACTAACCTTATTTTTATGATATCTCCCAACAACAACCTTGGTATTCTCACTTCCAACATCAATAGAAATAGCTTTTTTACATATAACAGCCTTAGCTTTTTTCTTACTACCTTTTTTATCATTCTTTTTCTCAGAATTTTTCTTCTTAAGAGACTTAAGTATATCAGAAACATCCATATGCAATATACTCTTCTTCTCTTTATTTTCTATTGCCAAAACTTTCCCTCCTTTACCTTTATAGTTGAAAAGTGTAAGGAACTATTTCCTTACACTTTTAATAATTATATAGTTAATTTAATTTATAAGCCGAATCTGCACTAGTAGCTGGATAAACCAAAATTTTATTACTTTCTGAATTTATATTTTCCTTTGTTGTTCCCTTAGGTACTAAATATACTTCTATTTTAGCTGGTTGAGATGGCTGCTCTACTTTACCTTTCTCACCTATAACCGCATCCTTACCATTTGGATCTACTACAATTGCAAAAACATCATTATTTTTTGACTGCGGAACTGGAACTGTTTGTAAATATTTTTCTACGTCATTATCAGCTTCACTATCTATTATATATGATGTATTTGATGTTATTTTTCCTTCTGCAACTAAAGCTGATGCTGCATCATATATTGTTTTAGCACTTGCTATATCTGCCTTAACTTTTGCTTTTCTTTGTATTGATAAGAAGTTTGGTATTGCTATTGCTGCTAATATTGCTATTATCGCTATTACTATAATTAATTCTATCAAAGTAAAGCCTTTTTTCTTTTTAGTTTGTTTTTTTGACTTCATTTCCTATACTCCTTACTTATTCAAATCATATTCACTATCTTTACCAGTTTCAGGATAAACTTTAATTTCGCTTCCTGTTGTTGGTTTTATATAAACTTCAATTTCAGGTTTAGCTTCCGTATTAGTTATTGAAATTGCAAATGTTGAGTTATCTACTGACTTAGGAGTAGGTATTGTTTGTAAATATCCTTGTAAATCCACAATATCTTTATTGCCTGTCTCAGTTATTGAAGTAACATTATTTAGATCTCCAAAATCAGTTGATCCTGGTACTATCTTCCCTTCTGCAATTAAAGCTGATGTTGCATCATATATTGTTTTTGCACTTGCTATATCAGCCTTAACTCTTGCTTTTCTTTGTATTGATAAGAAATTTGGTATTGCTATTGCTGCTAATATTGCTATGATTGCTATTACTATAATAAGCTCTATTAGCGTAAAACCTTTTTTCTTTTTAGTTTGTTTTTTTGTATTCATTGGTTTTCCTCCTTAAAATGATATGTAATCTATATTAAAAGTCTACTAACTTTTAATTCACTTCAAAAGCTCATTATTTGGATAAGCCTCTCCCTTAGATTTATTATCCGAATTTACAATATCTACTTTAACTATTGGCTTGGTTAAATCGTAGCCATTATTTGAATTATTATCTGAAAAATCAAATGTAACACTTACATAAAAATGACAACCTTTAAATGCCTTAGGTTTTAAATTAGTGCTATTTAATATATACTTTCTTAATTCTTTTGCTCTTTCATCACTCGAACTAGATAAGTCAATACCATATCCATAATAAGTAATCAACTTTCCATCCTTATCTTTTATAGTTGTTTTCTCAGGCATATTAAACCCTTCTTTTCCTTCAGCAATCAACGCTATAGTAGCATCATATATTGTTTTTCCTGTTGCAATATCAGCTTGAATTCTAGCTTTTCTTTGAATAGCTAAAAAGTTTGGTATAGCTATGGCTGCTAATATTCCTATAATTGCTACAACTATAATAAGTTCTATTAAAGTAAAGCCTTTTTTCCTTCTCTTACTTCTAATACTCACTTTTTTCATCTCCTAAAATTTAAGCTAACTTATACTGTTATACATTTTAAACATAGGTGTTAATATTGAAATTAGTAGAAATCCTATAATTATTCCCATAAGAACTATCATTGATGGCTCTATTAAGGCTGTTGCTGTTTTTATTTCTCTTTCTAGTTCATCATCATAAAAGTCTGCTGTTTTATCTAATATGCTATCTAATGAACCAGCTTCCTCTCCAATCTTAACCATGGAAGCAAGCATTGGCGGGAAGATTTTTATATTCATTATTGAATCTCCTAACCCTTCCCCTTTTAAGACCTTTTCTTTTACTTTTAATAATTCCTTTTCTGCAATTTTATTTCCAACTACAGAGGCAACTATTTCTATAGAGGTTACTAAAGACATTCCACTTGATGATACTATTCCCATAGTTCTTGTAAATCTAGAAACTATTATTTTTTGAGTTAATTTCTTTATTACTGGAATTTTTAAGTTTATTGAACTTAATTTATATTGACCCTCTTCACTCTTTAAATATTTGACAAGTAATATAATTGCTGTTACTAAAATTAAAAAAATTATAATTCCATACTTACCTAACATTTTGCTTGTCCCAAGAACCATCTTAGTCGCCATTGGAAGGTCTACATTGTTTTCTTCAAACATCTGCACAAATGTTGGCATTACAAAGGTAAGAATAAAAGTAATAGCAATAATAGCTACCACTCCAAGAACTATAGGATAAATCATAGCACTTTTAATCTTTCCTCTAATCTTTGTCTCTTTTTCGTAGTACTCAGCCATTCTTTTTAAGATTATATCTAAGTTACCACTTCTCTCTCCAGCATCAATCATACTAGTAAGTAAGTTAGGAAAAACATCTTTTCTTTTTCTCATGGAACTTGCTAGGGTTTCTCCTCTTTTCAACTCTCCGTTTACTCCAATTAAGGCTTCCCTAAGCTTTGGTTTCTCACATTGTTCTATTAATATATTTAAAGCCTTACCAATAGACAATCCAGAATCTAACATAACATAAAACTGTCTACAAAATACTGCTATATCCTTAAGCTTCACTTTACTATTAAAAGAAAAACTCTTTTTACTTTTACTATTTTCCTTTTCTATACTTAGAGGATAATATTGATTTGATAAAAGCATTTCCCTGATTTGACTTTCAGAATCAGCACTTTGAGAACCTTCTATTCTTTGTCCTTCTGAATTAATAGCTTTATATTTAAAAATTGCCATAATTCATCTCCTTTTCTTTTAGCAAATTACATATCATAAGTTATATTTAACATTTCTTCAACTGTGGTATTTCCCTCTAAGACTAAACTTCTACATGCTTGTCCAAGAGTTCTCATGCCATTTTTAATTGAAATCTCCTTAAGAATATCCGCACTTTTATTTTCTAAAATAGCCTCTCTATGTTCTTTAGTCACTTCCATAATTTCATAAATACCCATTCTACCTACATAACCAGTATTATTACAATAAGCACAACCTTTACCTTTATGAAGTATAAGTTCTTCATTTTTATCTATATTTAATATTTCTTTTTCATATGGTGTAGCATCATATTGTAATTTACACTTTGGACAAATTTTTCTAACAAGTCTTTGAGCTATAACTCCTTTAATAGCATTGGCAATTAAATATCTTTGAACCCCCATATCCTCAAGTCTTAAAATACTAGATGGAGCATTATTAGTATGTAAAGTTGATAAAACTAAATGACCTGTAATAGCTGATCTTATTGCTATTTGAGCCGTTTCAGAATCTCTTATTTCTCCAATCATTATTATATCTGGATCCTGTCTTAATATAGATCTTAATCCCGTTGCAAAAGTTAACCCCACTTTATTATTAACATTAACTTGGTTAATTCCTTCAATTGATACTTCAACAGGATCTTCTATAGTAATAATATTTTTACTATCTGTATTTAGCTCATTTAAAATAGTATAGAGCGTTGTTGTTTTACCACTTCCTGTAGGACCTGTAACAAGAATTATTCCATTAGAATGCTTTGTTATTTTTTCTAATAAATTAAGTTCATAGTCCTTTATTCCAAGCCCTTCCTTAGAAATTATGAAATTTTCTTTATTTATTATTCTTATAACTATCTTTTCTCCTGTTATCATTGGAAGAATAGATACTCTTAAATCAATTTGTTTATCTCCAAATCTAGTAAGAATTCTTCCATCTTGAGGAAGTCTTTTCTCTGATATGTCTAAGTTTGCTAAAATTTTAATACGAGTAACTAAGGGAGCTAGGGTATCTACTGGCAAAGTAGATATTGTATGTAATTTACCATCTATTCTATATCTAATTCTTAATATATTTTCATAGCTTTCAATATGTATATCACTAGCTCTTTCCTCTACTGCATTTTTCATTACATATTCAATCATTTTTATAATTGGAGCATTATCTAAGTTATCAACTTCTTCAATATTATCTAAAATAAGATTATTTCCTTCATCAACTTCCTTAGTTAATTCTTCCGCTGCTGATAAAACCTTTTGGTTTGAATAATATATATCTATAGCTCTTTGAATAGATTGTTTTACTGCTATATAAGGACGCACATTTAAACCTGTAGAAATCTCAACATCATCTATTGCAACTATATCTAAGGGATCTGCCATTGCAACTTTTATGGTATTATCATCTATTTCATATGGAACTATTAAATGCTTTCTACAAACATTTTCTGAAATCATCTTTATAGCTCTTCTATCTATTCTTATAATTTCAAGATTTACTCTTTCAATATTTAATTGTTTTTCTAAAACTTCTATTATATCCTCTTCAGTAACAAAGTTTTGTTCAACTAAAATTTCTCCAAGCCTCTTTCCAACCTGCTTCTGAATAATCAATGCTTCTTTAAGCTTATCCTCTGTAAGCTTTCCTGATTCAATTAGTATATCTCCTAAACGCTTTTTCTGATAACTAATCAAAGAAAATGCCTCCTTTTCAAGTTAAAAATTTAACTATAAAACTTAATCTAAACTAGTATATTAAATTTTTTACACCCCAAAATATATTGGTATTATTATGTTTCCAAAAAATATTAAAATAATAGTAGATATTCCTATAGCTGGTCCAAAGGCTATATAATCACCTTTTTTCTTTTGTTTAAACAAAATAGCTAATACTGCTATTATTCCCCCAATAATAAATGATAAAAATATATTTATTATTGCTAATTTCCACCCTAAAAAAATTCCTGCTATGGCATGTATCTCTATATCTCCACTCCCCATAGCTCCAGTTAATTTACTAATTAAAAATATTACTAAAGCTGATATTACTAATCCCATAAAATAATTTAATAAGTTTTCTCCAAAATAAAACTTTTCTATTAGGGCAAAAATAATCCCAAGTATTACAGCTGGGTAAGTAGTAACCGCATAAACATCTTGGGTATCGTAATCTATAAATGAAATTACTATGAGAAATGTAATTAAGACTATGTACTTAACTGTCAAAAAAGATATACCATAATATTTATATACACAAAAATATAAAAAACCTGTAAGCAATTCTATTAGTGGATATCTTATAGATATTTTACTCTTACAATATCTACACTTTCCACCTAAAAACAAATAACTAAAAACAGGTACTAAATCTATAGGCTTTAATTGTTTTTTGCATGTACCACAATGTGAAGGCGGAAATGCTATAGATTCCCCTGCAGGAATTCTAAAAATACACACATTTAAAAAACTTCCAATTATTAATCCAAATAAAAAAAATATTATAGACACATTTCCTCCAAAATCATTCAAAAATGAATTATTTATTAATATTTCATAATTATTATAAACATCTTGAAATTTTTTGTAAACATTTTTGATTAAGCTTTTTTTACTCATTATACGAATAATTTAATTTTTTCATTTATTTAATGTTTTGTTAAATATTATTTAATAAATAATTAAATATCATCTTTTTAAATCCTAAAAAATAAGGGCATGTAGTAAAATAAGTTTTATTATTATATTTTATACAGCCCCTATGAAATTACTTTAATTAAAATATATTTATACTATAGACACCGTAACCTTTCTTCCATTTTCTATATCTACATTATAAGATTCTCCACTTTGAGGCTTATCTAAATCTTCAAGTAAATCTTGTAACTTACTTTTACCCGTATCATCACTTATTCCTGAAATTTGTACATTTCCATTACTTGAAGTTATTTTTATATTTGTAATACTACTTGAAATAGCATCTTCTGCCAATAACATTTCCACAGATCTTTCAATAGCAGCACAATTTTGCTTATCTACTTTTGCCTTAGCGCTATCCTTAACAGATGAAAAATTTGGAGCTATAACCATTAAAATTATAGCCATAATAGCTAAAACAACAGTTAATTCTATTAATGTGAATCCCCCTTTCTTATTTCTTTTCCCTTCATTTCCTTTTCCACATATTGCACTTGCTTTCAGTAATAACATTTATGGTCCTCCTTTTATATTTTTTAAAGTTAAAAAATATTTAACTTTAGATTTATATTAGGATTATGGACATTTTTACCATTTATATGCACAAAAAAAGAGATTCTTTTAAAGAATCTCTTTTAATATATCATTTGTATATTTAATCTCTTATGTTATTTCAAGTCTTAAGTTATTTTAAATCTTTAGTTTTTTTAAATCTTTTGTTTATTCTAACTTATTTAAGTACTCTATAAATTCTTTCGTATCTCTCTAATGTCTTTTGTTTTAATAGCAAAAACTATTTTTAAACTTAACTCATATGTAACTTTAATATCTTTCGTTCTATGAATTCATTTGTTAGTCATTATTTTATCTTTAGTATTTATAATTCTTTTGTTTTTCAAAAATCATTTGTAACTTATGTATTTATAATAACACAATTTTTCCCAGTTGTCTACAAAATAATACAATATTTCTTATTTTTTTTAATATATATTTTTTATACCAATTAAAAACTTAAAATTAATACTTTTAATTACAATTAATTTCTAAATAACCTGTTTTCATAAATTTTTCAATCACTTTTTCGACATTTAAACCATTTTAATCATATTATGTAATTATTTTCAATAAGAATTAAATAAAAAAAGGATGACAGTTAAGTCATCCTTTTTATTCTTTTATTAATACATTCCGTCCATTCCCATACCTGCACCTTGAGGCATTTCTTTTTCTGGAATATCTGCTACAGCAGCCTCTGTTGTTAAGAATGTTGATGCTACTGATGCTGCATTTTGAAGAGCTGATCTTGTAACCTTAGTTGGATCAACTATTCCTGCTTTAATCATATCTTTATATTCTCCTCTTAAAGCATCAAATCCTACACCTGCATCACTATTTTTAACTTTTTCTATTATAACTGAACCTTCTAATCCTGCGTTATGAGCTATTTGTCTCATAGGTTCTTCTAAAGATCTTACAATTATATTTATACCAACTTGTTCATCTTGAATATCAGAAGTTAATTTTGCCACTTCATTTATTACATTTACGTAAGCTGTTCCACCACCTGGAACTATTCCTTCTTCAACAGCTGCCTTTGTAGCTGCTAAAGCATCCTCTATTCTTAACTTACTTTCCTTAAGCTCTGTTTCAGTGGCAGCTCCAACCTTAACCACTGCAACCCCACCTGCTAATTTAGCTAATCTTTCTTGTAATTTTTCTTTGTCAAATTCAGAAGTAGTAGCTTCTAATTGTAATTTTATTTGGTTAATTCTATTTTTAATCTCTTCTGAGTTTCCTCTTCCATTAACTATTGTAGTACTTTCTTTAGTTACCTTAACACTTTCAGCTTCTCCAAGCATATCTAATGTAGCTTCTTTTAAGTCTCCGCCTACTTCATCAGATATAACAACGCCTCCTGTTAAAGTAGCTATATCTTGTAACATTTCTTTTCTTCTATCACCAAATCCAGGTGCTTTAACTCCAACACAAGTAAATGTTCCTCTTAATTTATTAACAACTAATGTTGTCATAGCTTCGCCTTCTATATCATCAGCTATTATTAAAAGTTTTTTACCTGCTTGAACTATTTGCTCAAGTAATGGTAATAAATCTTGTATATTGCTTATTTTCTTATCTGTTATTAATACTAATGGATTATCTAAAACAGCTTCCATTTTTTCAGTATCAGTAACCATATAAGCTGATACATATCCCCTATCAAATTGCATACCTTCAACAACATCTAACTCAGTTCCCATTGATTTAGATTCTTCTACAGTTATAACTCCTTCATTTCCTACCTTTTCCATAGCATCTGCAATTAACTTACCAATTTTTTCATCAGCTGCTGAAATTGCAGCAACTCTAGCTATGTCTTCTTTTCCATTTACAGGCTTAGAAATTTTTTGTATTTCCTCTACAGCTTTTTCAACTGCAGTTTTAATTCCATTTCTTATTAATATAGGATTTGCCCCTGCTGTTACATTTTTTAATCCTTCTCTTATAATTGCTTGAGCTAATAAGGTAGCTGTAGTAGTTCCATCTCCTGCCACATCATTAGTCTTTGTAGCTACTTCTTTTACAAGTTGAGCTCCCATATTTTCATAAGCATCTTCAAGTTCAATTTCTCTTGCTATTGTAACCCCATCATTTGTTATTAATGGTGATCCAAATTTTTTATCTAAAATAACATTTCTTCCTTTTGGTCCTAATGTAACCTTAACAGTGTTAGCTAATTTATCTACACCCGCTTGCATAGATCTTCTTGCTTCTTCACCGAATAATAATGTTTTAGCCATATTAATTTACCTCCCAAATATATTATGAATATCTAAATCACTTATATTTTAAAACTATTCAACTATTGCTAGTATATCGTCTTGTCTTAAAATAGTATATTCTTCCCCCTCGAACTTAACTTCTGTTCCTGCATATTTAGAATATAATACTTTATCTCCTATTTTAACTTCCATCTCTGTTCTTTTTCCATCAACTATCGCTCCTGGTCCAACTGCAACAACCTCTGCTTCTTGTGGTCTTTCCTTAGCAGTTCCAGTAACTATTATACCGCTTTTAGTAGTTTCTTCTGCTTCTAATCTTTTAATAACAACCCTGTCTCCAAGTGGTTTAATACTCATTAAAAAACCCTCCTTAAAAATGCTAATTAATTTTTGTTTAGCACTCATTAATATAGAGTGCTAATTCTTACTATTATCATATAATTTACCAGTTGTAAATTCAATAACTAAATTTATTTATTTAGAATATATTATTATTATTTTCCATGTTTAAGGTAATTTATCTTAAGTTTTCTGCTATTCTTTTGAAATTTCTTCAATTTACTTTTTTCATATATATACATCTATTTATTACTTATTTCCATATTATTATCTCTTAATACATTACATACTATAAATTAATACTAAAATTTTTCTTAAAATATGTATTTTTGTTTAATATTTAATAAAAAAGTCTAGAATAAATAAAAATAATTATTTTAAGGAGACATAATGATTAAGATTTTAAAAGATATATTATTTTCATTTTACCTTCTAATAAGTTCAGTAGTATTTTCTGTTATTTTAACATTAAATATTTCTCCTGTGCTCTATTCCCTATTTATTAAACTTAATATAATCCCTAAGTATAACAACCTTATCAGTGAAGAAATTTTAAATGACTATAATAATATAATTCATTATTTAAATTCTCCCCAAGAAGAAGTTCTTAAATTTAAAAACTTTAAAATAAGTGCTATAGGAGAATTTCACTTTCTAGAAGTTAAAGAAATTTTTTCTTCAATATATTTAATAGGATTAGCTTGCTTAATTTTAGGAATAATTTTATTTATAATATCAAAAAAATTCAAACTAAAAATATCATTTAAAGCTTTTAATATTTTCTTCTATGAAGTTTTATTTATGTTTCTTAGTTTAATCTTAAGTTTTTACTTAAACTTTTCAAAAGTCTTTACCCTATTCCATAAAATATTTTTCAATAATGATTACTGGATATTTGATCCTAAAAAAGATCCAATAATAAATGTTTTGCCTGAATCTTATTTTTTATTTTTAGCAATTTTCATTTTATCTCTAGTAATGATACTTTCAATAATATCTAAAATATTTTATACTCTAAAAAAACATAAACATTTAAAATAAAAATAATATTTAAAATAAAATAGATTAATTTAAAAATTTAGCATAAATCTTCTTAAATTTTCAAACTATTAAAGTAACGGCTTTTTTAATTTTAAATACATATATTATAATATTTATAAGTATTTTAATTATTTAAGGTGTGATGAATATGAATAAAGAAACTCATATATGTGCTCTTTGTGAAAGAAAAGTTCCTAAAATCACAGAACATCATCTCATTCCTCGTGAAAAAGGTGGAAGATTTGATGAAACAACCTGGCTTTGTGTTCCTTGTCATAAACAAGTACATGCTTTATATAGTAACTATGAATTGGCTGTTAGGCTTAATTCTCTTCCAAGACTTAAAGATGATGAAAAAATTAAGCGTTACTTAAAATTCATAAAAAAGCAACCTGGTGATGCTAATGTTACTATAAAAAAATCAAAAGCTATTCGTAAAAAAGGCCGTTATTAACAAAATGTACTATATCAAAATAAAACTTACAAACAATATAAAGAGAATATCTAAATAAGCTTTAGAACTTTAATCCTTAGCTTAATCTAGTAATCCTCTAAATATGTTTGTAAGTTTTTTTATTAGATCTTTATTCCATTTTCTCTAGCATAATAGAATAGATATTGTTGAGCAAATCCAGAATACTCTCCAAATCTCTCTCTTGCAAAAATTCTTATTTTATTTAATGAAGCATCATCAGCTCCATAAAAATGCATCATTGCTCTCTTAACCCAAACATCTACTGGGAATGCAGAACTTTTTTTCATAGAAAATAGCATTATACAGTCTGCTACCTTTGCTCCTACTCCCATAAATTCTTGAAGTCCTTTATGACATCCATCAGCATCCATATTAGTTATCTTTTCTAAATCATATTTTTCTAATATTTCAACTATATCTTCTTCTGGTGCATCTAGTATTCCCTTTTTAGCTAACTCACAGTTATATATATTTTTAGTTGTATCCCATATATACTTACTTCTAAATGAAGCTCCTGTCTCTCTTATATCATCTATTGAAGCCTTAGATAGACTTTCTGGAGTTGGGAATGAATAATAAGTATTTCCCTTATACTCTATTGGTTCTCCCCATCTTTCACTGATTTTCTTTATTGTCTTTGAAATTACAGGAATACTATTTCTTGCTGATATTATAAATGAAATAACAAGTTCAAAGGGATCTTGATTTAATATTCTTATTCCATATCCAAATTCAACAGCACTCTTTAATGTTTCATCCCAAGATAAAGCTTCTTTTACTTTTGAATAATCTCTTTCTAAATCGAAATAATCAACCCAAATATTTTCAAAATCCTCTTTGTTAGTATTGTATATTATTACATCATGGCCTTCTTGAGCTAACTCTATAACCTTTCCAAAGGCAACTCCTATGTATGAACCACTTTCTGTTCTTTCCCATCTAAAACATTGACCACATTCAAAAACTTGTTTTATATTAAAATTTTTTGCATCTTTTAATATTACTTTGTTCTCTCCATATTCTACACTTTTAAAATCCATTCTTTTCACCTATCTTTCTCTTCTTACGATTTCATCTAAAACCTCAGCTGCAGTCTCTATCATAACTATGCATCTTCTGTCATCATCTTTTTTGTACTTAGCTTTTAAGTCAGTACAATTATAGTATCCCAATTTATCATAAAACTTTTCCATAAATTCCTGTGTTAATGCTCTAGTTTGTGGACTCTGATGACCTCTATCCTCTGTAAACATAAGGCCTAAAACACCTGCTGCCCCAGTTGCTGCTCCACATACATTTCCTATTGCTAATCCTCCACCAAAAGAAGACATTACTTTTAAAGTTTCCTTTGATAAATTTAAATTATATTCTTCATTTGCAGCGTACATTATGCACTCTGCACAATTTAAATCATGTTTCTTATCCCACTTTTCTCTTGCTTTTTCAACTAACATATTATCCTCCTAAATAAAGTTTTATTACTATAAACTTCTATCTTTTAGCTATTATAAATAAAAACTTTATTTTTAAAAATACATATAAATAAGATTAAACTTAAAACATTAATATTTTAAATAATAACCTTATACTAATAATATTATACTAATAAAAGTTATTAATAAATAGTCTTTTCATATAATATAAAAAGAAAAACATGGATAGGTGTTCTTTCGAATCACCCTCCATGTTATTAAGCTAAGCCTTTATTGTTTTTTTCTTATCAACTTTAAAAGTATCCCAAAGTATGCTTATTGCAATTAGGACCATAAGTCCTGATATTACTATTGGCTTTGATAAAAATACTGTAACATATCCTAAGAAAGGCATATGAAATAAAACTTTTCCTATTAAGTCTTCTCCTCTAACTATTTCAGTATCATTAGCATTATTATTATCACCCTTTGTTATAAATCCCTCTTCATTTTTTTCAACAACTCTATGGGTAACTACTTTCCCCTCATATTTAAATGTTATTATATCTCCAACTTTAACATCATCAGCATCAATACTCTTAACAATAGCTAAATCTCCAGTATTAATCTCTGGTTCCATACTTCCACTTAATATTGAATATGTTCTAAATCCAACAGCTTTAAATATTGAATCTGACTTACTCATAAAATTATTTACTAATATTATAACTAACATAGAAATAACTATGTAATATATAGTATTAACAATCTTTTTACTATTCATAAATTCACCCTTGCTAAATATAAAATATAATTCTCCTATTATATGTATATTCAAAGATTATGTAAAGTATTCCTATATAAAAATAAAAACTGTACTAAAAGCAAATAAAATTACTCTTAATACAGTTTTAATTAAACTAAATTATAAATTATGAAGATTACTATAAACACCACCAAGCTTAATAAGCTCTTCATGTGTTCCCCTCTCTTCTATGCCTTTATCCGTTAATACAACTATCTCATCAGAATTTTTAACAGTTGAAAGTCTATGAGCAACTACAAGGGTTGTTCTATCTTTACTTAATTCTTCTAAAGCTTTTTGTATTTCATATTCTGTAACATTATCTAAGGCTGATGTAGCTTCATCTAATATTAATATTGCTGGGTTCTTTAAGAATACTCTAGCTATTGAAATTCTTTGCTTTTGTCCTCCAGAAAGCTTAACCCCTCTTTCACCTATAAATGTATCATATCCATCTTCTAAGCCCATAATAAAATCATGTAGACATGCATTCTTAGCTGCCTCTATAACTTCCTCATCTGTAGCATTAGGATTTCCATACATTATATTTTCTTTTATAGTTCCTGTAAATAAAAATACATCTTGTTGAACTATACCAATATTTTCTCTTAAAGATTTTAAAGTAACAGTACTTATATCCACATCATCAATAAAGATTTGACCACTTTCATAGTCATAGAATCTAGGTATAAGATTACATATTGTTGTCTTTCCTCCACCTGATGGACCAACTAAAGCAACCATTTTGCCTGCTTCAATATCTAAATTGAAATTTTCTAAAATACTCTCTTTATTATCATATCTAAAAGTAACATCTTTTATTGTAATCTTTCCTTTTACATCCTTAAGATCCTTTGCATTAGGAATTTCTTTTTCATTTTCCTCATTCATTATCTCTTCATATCTTTCAAAACCAGACATTCCATTTTGGAACATTTCATTGAAATTTATAAGTTTTCTAATAGGCTGTAAGAACATCTTTATATATAGTAAGTATGCTGCAAAATCCCCTACATTTATTTTTCCTAAGTAAGTAAAATATCCAGCTGCTATTAAAACTATAAGTTCAAGCATATCTACAAGGAAAAACATCCCTGAAAAATATTCAGCCATTGCCTTATAAGCATGTTCTCTAGCTTTCTTAAATATACCATTACTCTTATCAAACTTTTCCATTTCATAAGCCTTATTACCGAAAGATTTAGTTACTCTAACTCCTGAAATACTATTTTCTATAGTAGCATTTACTTCACCAGTTTTAACTCTTGTCTCTTTAAATGCTTTTTTCATTTTATTTCTCTTATGAATAGTATAAAAAAGTAAAAAAGGTATTATAGCAAAAGTAATAATTGTTAAAGGTACATTTATTGTACATAAAATTATAAAGGATCCTACTAACATAACTAATGATATAAATAAATCCTCTGGACCATGGTGAGCTAATTCTGATATATCTAGAAGGTCATTTATAATTCTAGACATAATAACTCCAGTTTTATTATTGTCAAAATACTTATTAGGCATATCCTGTAGTTTATCAAATAAGTCTCTTCTCATATCAGCTTGCATTCTAACTCCAACTACATGTCCCCAATATTGCATAAAATAGTTCAATCCTGCCTTAATTAAGAATATTAGAGTAAGTACAATTGCGAAAACAAACAATAATTTTATCTGTTTATTTGGAATAACATCATTAATTATATTTCTTGTAATCATAGGATAAAATAAGTCACAAGCTGAAACTAAAAATGCCGCTAATAAATCTAAAATAAATAATTTTTTATATGGTTTATAATAACGTATAAATCTTTTTAACATACTACCTCCTTTTAATGATAAAAATTATTAATTAACACCAATTTTCATTCTTTTAATTATAATGAACTTTCTAAATTAAATCAACCTGATAAAATTATTTAAATAAAAAGCTTTTTATAAAAGAAAAAAGAGATTGATAAAATATCAATCTCTTACTTTACTTCAATCTCTTCCTATAATATATACTTTAAAATATTTAATAATATCAGATTTATACTATAGAAAATTTATACCTTATAAACTTTTTAAACTTTCAATATTATGCGTTGTAGTTGTAGAATCCTCTACCAGTTTTTCTACCTAACCATCCTGCTCTAACATATTTTCTTAAAAGACTGTGAGCTCTGTATTTACTGTCTCCAGTTTCTTTAAATAATACGTCCATTATAGCTAAGCAAACATCTAATCCTATTAAATCTCCTAAAGCTAAAGGTCCCATTGGATGATTAGCTCCTAATTTCATTGAAGTATCTATATCTTCAACGGAAGCTATTCCTTCTGCATATATTCCAATAGCTTCGTTTATCATAGGGATAAGTATTCTATTAACTACAAATCCTGGTGCTTCAGCAACTTCTACTGGAGTCTTTCCTATAGCTTCTGACATAGCTTTTACTTTGTCAAAAGTTTCTTGTGAAGTAGCCATACCTCTTATTACTTCAACAAGTTTCATTATTGTTGCAGGGTTAAAGAAATGCATTCCTATAACTCTATCAGGTCTGTTTGTAGCTGATGCTACTTCTGTTATTGATAATGAAGATGTATTTGAAGCTAATATAGTTTCTTCTTTACAGATTTTATCTAATTCAGCGAAAATTTGTTTTTTGATTTCCATATTTTCAACTGCAGCTTCTATAACTAAATCACAGTCAGCAGCTAATCCTAAATCAGTAGTTCCAGTGATTTTTGATAATACTGCTTCTTTATCTTCTTCAGTTATTTTTCCTTTAGAAACTAATTTAGTAAGACCTTTGTTGATTCCAGCTATTCCTCTATCAACAAACTCGTCTTTGATATCTCTAACGATAACTTCATATCCTTTTTGTGCAAATGCTTGAACTATTCCAGCACCCATTGTACCTGCACCAATTACAAAAATCTTTTCCATATTAAGTTCCTCCTAAATACTCTCTTTAATTGGACTTTTCTGACTTAACAGAAAAGTCCTACACCATTAATTGAAAAATTTTATAAGTTTACCCTTGTTATATTATTTATTAATTAAGCTTCTTCCTTCATAGCTTTTAATTGAGCTATGAATTCTGGAACAACTTTATTTACATCCCCAACTATTGCATAATCAGCAATCTTCATTATTGGAGCATTAGCATCTTTATTTATAGCTATTATCATATCTGAATCTTGCATACCAGCGGCATGTTGAATAGCTCCTGATATACCACAAGCTACATATATATTTGGTCTAACAGTTTTTCCTGTTTGTCCAACTTGGTAATCTTTATCTACCCATCCTTTTTCTACTGCTGCTCTTGAAGCTGCTATTGATCCATTCATAACTTCTGCTAATTCCTTAAGCATTTTGAAGTTTTCTTCTGAACCAATACCTCTACCACCTGCAACTAATACGTTAGCTTCTGATATATCAACAATATCTTTATGTTCTTTAATTATTTCAACAATTTTTGTTCTTATATCATTAGAGTTGAATTTTATTTCAACATTTTCTACAGTTGCATCATTTTCTCCTAGTGGAAGTTTTTCAAAAACTCCAGGTCTTACTGTAGCCATTTGTGGTCTATGATCTGGACATACTATTGTAGCCATTAAGTTACCACCAAATGCTGGTCTTGTTGCTAATAAATCCCCACTTTCAACATCAACATCTAAAGATGTACAGTCAGCAGTTAAACCAGTTTCTAATCTTGCAGCAACTCTTGGACCTAAGTCTCTTCCTATGAATGTTGCTCCTATGAAAATTATATTTGGTTTTTTAGCATTAGCTAATTCACATATAGCTTTTGTATATCCATCAGTTGTGTAATGTTCTAATTCTGGAGCATCAACAACTAGTACTTCATCAGCACCATGTCTTGATAAATCTTCAACTAAATTTTGAACTTTATTTCCTATTAATAACGCTGTTAATTTTGATCCTAATTTATCAGCGATTTTTCTACCTTCACCTAATAATTCTAATGAAACTTTTTGTAATTGACCTTCTCTTTGCTCTGCAAAAACCCAAACGCCATTGAAATCTGCTTTATTCATCTTAAATACCTCCCATAATCCTTAGATGTAGTGTTTTTCTTTTAATTTGCCTAGTACATAAGTAACTGAATCTTTAGGTGATTCTTTAACTATTTCTCCTGCACCTTTAGCTTCTTTAGTCATTGATCTCTTAACTTTTGTTGGAGATCCTTTTAACCCTAATTCAGCTTTATCTACATCTATGTCATCAGCTGACCATACTAAGATTTCATCATCAGATGTTTCAAATATATTTTTAACATTCATGTATCTTGGCTCATTTAACTCTTTTATAGCAGTTAAAAGTACTGGAGCCTCAACTTTTATTAATTCATATCCATCTTCTAAAGCTCTATTTACTAATAATCCATCTTCTTCAACTTTAACGCCTTGAACATAAGTTACTTGAGGAATATTTAAATGTTCAGCTATTTCTGGACCAACCTGTGCAGTATCTCCATCGATAGCTTGTCTTCCTGCGAATATTATGTCATATTCTAATTTCTTTAATGCTCCAGCTAAAGCCTTTGAAGTAGCTAATGTATCTGCACCTGCAAATGCTCTATCAGTTATAAGAATTGCTTTATCAGCTCCCATGCATAAAGCTTCTCTTAAAGCTGATTTAGCTTGAGGTGGTCCCATACTTAATACAGTTACTTCTGCTCCATTATTATCTTTTAATTGTAATGCAGCTTCTAAAGCATGTTTATCCTCTGGGTTTATTATTGATGGAACTCCATCTCTTATAAGAGTTCCTGTTTTTGGATCTATTTTAACAGCTGTTGTATCTGGCACTTGTTTTAAGCAAACTACTATTTTCATCTCAAAGCCCTCCTAAAATTATCTTAATATGCTTCCTGCGATAACCATTTTTTGAACTTCTGAAGTTCCTTCGTAAATCTCAGTTATCTTAGCATCTCTCATCATTCTTTCTACTGGGTATTCCTTAGTATATCCATATCCACCGAATAATTGAACTGCCTTAGTTGTAACTTCCATAGCTACATCTGCAGCGAATAATTTAGCTCTTGCAGCATCTATAGAATATGGTTTACCCTCTTCTTTTAAACAAGCTGCTTTATATACTAAAAATCTTGCAGCTTCTATTTTAGTATCCATTTCTGCTACCATCCATTGTAATCCTTGGAATGCAGATAATGATCTACCAAATTGTTTTCTTTCTTTCATGTAAGCAACAGCTTCTTCTAAAGCTCCTTCTGCTATACCTAATGCTTGAGCAGCGATACCTATTCTACCACCGTCTAAAGTTTTCATTGCTATTCCAAATCCTTTTCCTTCTCTTCCGATTAAGTTTTCTTTTGGAACAACACAGTTTTCCATGATTAACTCAGTTGTTGAAGAAGCTCTTATACCCATTTTTTCTTCTAACTTGCCAATTGAGAATCCTGGGAAATTCTTTTCAACTATGAAAGCTGAAATTCCTCTTGTACCTTGACTCTTATCAGTCATAGCAAAGATTATGAAAGTATCTGCAACTCCACCATTAGTTATGAAGATTTTACTTCCGTTTAAGATATAATTATCTCCTTCTAATACAGCTGTAGTTTGTTGTCCTGCAGCATCTGTACCTGCTCCTGGTTCAGTTAATCCAAAAGCACCTAATTTTTCACCTTTTGCAAGTGGAGTTAAATATTTTTCTTTTTGAGCTGGAGTACCAAATTGATCTATTAATGAAGCACATAATGAAGTATGAGCTGAAACTATAACTCCTGTAGTAGCACAAACTTTTGATAATTCTTCAACAGTTAAGATGTAAGATAAAGTATCTCCACCAGCTCCGCCATATTCTTTGCTAAAAGGAATTCCCATCATTCCTAGTTTAGCCATTTTCTTAACATTTTCCATAGGGAATCTTTCTGTTACATCTATTTCTGCAGCTATAGGCTTAACTTCATTTTGAGCAAATTCTCTAACCATTTGCTTAACTAATTCTTGTTCTCTTGTTAATTGAAAGTTCATTTTTAATTACCCTCCTTAAATCCACACAACCATTTTGTTTAAAACATTACTTGTTTTTAAAGTTCTTTTCTCTTCTTTCTACAAAAGCACTCATACCTTCTGTTTGATCTTCTGTAGCAAAACATTTTCCAAAATCTTCAGCTTCTATAACTACTGCTGAATCTATATCAACTTGAATTCCTCTATTGATTGCATCTTTACATAACTTAACAGCTATTGGTGCATTATTAGATATCTTCTTAGCTAATGACATTGCTTCTTCCATTAAATTCTCTGGTTCAACAACCTTATTTACTAAACCAATTCTTAAAGCTTCATCAGCTTTTATCATGTCTCCTGTGTAAATAAGTTCTTTAGCCTTACCAGGTCCAACTATTCTTGGTAATCTTTGAGTTCCACCAAATCCTGGAGTTATTCCTAATCCAACCTCAGGTTGAGCAAACTTAGCCTTTGTAGTTGCTATTCTTATATCACAAGCCATAGAAATTTCACATCCACCACCTAAAGCGAAACCGTTTATAGCAGCGATTACAGGCTTGTCTAAATTTTCTAATCTTCTAAACACTTTATTACCTAAAAGTCCAAATTCTTTACCCTCTTCTTCATTTAGATCTTTCATTTCTGCTATATCAGCGCCTGCAACAAATGCTTTATCTCCAGCACCTGTTAAAATAACAACATATATATCATCTTGTTTTTCTATATGATCTATAGCAGTATCTAAGTCTTTTAAAGTTTCTGAGTTTAGTGCATTTAATGCCTTAGGTCTGTTAATTGTTAAAACCCCAATGTTTCCCTCTTTTTCAAAGATTACATTATTTAATTCCATTGTATTTCCTCCCTCATATACCATAGCGAATATATGGTTTTAAATAACTTAACAACTAATAACTAACAACTTAATATTTTTTATCCTATGCTTTTTCCAGAATTTATTGTTAATTTTGTAACAAGCAAAGACAAAAAAATAATTGAAGTACTCGGTACTTCAATTAAATTATAAAACTTAAAAGTAAATTTTTCAATATATTTTTTTGAAAATCTAATACTATTTTTCCATATTAAACAAATTTTTATAAAATAAATCCAATTTATTTTACATCATTGTGATTTAAAAGATATACTAAAGTCATCATACTTTCACTTAAATGTACATTCTCTACTCTTATATCTTTTGGCACCTCAAGATCTATAGGCGCAAAGTTCCATATACCTTTGATTCCACCTTCAACAAGGTCATTACATACCTTTTGAGCATTTGTTCTTGGAACACAGATTATACCTATTTCAATATCATTTTCTTTTACGAAATCTTTTAATTTTTCAACATCTTGTATCTCAACATCTCTTATTTTTATTCCAAACATTCTTGGATTAGCATCAAAAATACCTTTTAATTTAAAGCCTAATCTATTGAAACTATTGTAGTTTGCAATAGCCTGCCCTATGTTACCAGCTCCGATTATAACTGTGTTATAGTCTCTTGTAAGTCCTAATATACTCCCTATGTTATTGTATAACTCTTTTACATTATATCCATATCCCTGTTGCCCAAAATCTCCAAAACAATTAAGATCCTGTCTTATTTGAGAAGCAGTGAAGCCTATTTTTTCACTTAACTCTTTTGAAGATATTCTATCAACATCATTTTCCATTAATTCTTGTAAATATCTATGGTATTTAGGCAATCTTTTTATAACAGCCATAGATATGCCTTTTTTCTTTTCCATTTTAATAGCACCTCTTTCTAAAATTGTTCTTTTTTTAAAAAGCAATTACTTTTTAGACTGTATTCTAAAATCAAATGATAAAATTACAAATTTAACCTTCTAAAATATTACCATACCCTAAAAAGTTTGTCTATATTTTAACATTCTTTTGGTTTCACTATCAAAAATATATGTATTAAAGTGTATTTTTTACATTTAATTGCATTTTTTATATCATTAATTAATATTATTAAATTTATGTGATTCTATTATAAACTATCTTTCTAATAAATTTCTACAAAAAAAATAAGGCTTGCGTGGCTAAAACCCTACGTGCACACAAGCCTATTTAAACATTTCATAATGTTTAATATAAAAGTTTAAGGGAATTATTTACAATCTATACCCTATGCCTGAAAGTATTCTTACCATATTAAGATAGCAAAAAAACTAGCTCTTGTCAACAACATTAGACAAATTTCACGCCTATAAATTTTTATTTTTTAATATCCTACTTGAATTTATTACTGCTATTAATGTTACACCTACATCTCCAAATACAGCTTCCCACATATTAGCCATTCCTAAAGCACCAAATATTAATATTATAATTTTAACACCTAAAGCAAAGATTATATTTTGCCATACAATTTTATTTGTTTTCTTAGCTATTTTTATTGCTTTTATTATCTTACTTGGCTTATCATCCATTATTACCACATCTGCAGCTTCTATGGCTGCATCTGATCCAACTCCACCCATAGCTATTCCTATGTCTGCCCTAGCTAGTACAGGTGCATCGTTAATTCCATCTCCAACAAAAGCAACTTTTTTACCTTTACTCTTATCTTCAAAAATTTGCTCTAATTTTTCAACTTTATTTTGTGGTAATAAACTACAATATGCTTTGTCTAAGCCTAATTCTTTGGCAACACTATCTCCAACCTTCTCATTATCTCCAGTTAGCATAATTGTTTGCTTAACTCCTATTTCTTTTAATCCACTTATGGCTTCTTTAGAGTCCTCTTTTATTTCATCTGAAATAACTATATATCCTAGCTCACTCTTTTCATTTGCTAAATAAACAACAGTACCTATTTCATGAATTGGAGTAATTTTTATATTAAACATATCCATTAATTTTGAATTACCTGCTAAGAATGTTTCTCCATCAATGTCTACTTTTATTCCTTTTCCTGAAATTTCTTCATAATTTGAAATTAAGCCTTTGTTGATTTCCTCATTAAACTCACTTACTATAGATTTAGCAATTGGATGATTTGAGTAATATTCTGCATAAGCTCCTAATTTTAATAATTCTTCATTAGTTAACTTGCTTGTGCTCTCTGATTTTCTAACTTTAAATGTACCTTTTGTTAGTGTTCCCGTTTTATCAAAAACTATACTCTCTACATTATTTAGTGCCTCTAAATAGTTGCTTCCTTTTATTAAAATACCATTTTTAGAAGCTAAACCAATTCCAGCAAAATATCCAAGTGGTATTGATACTACTAAAGCACAAGGACATGAAACAACTAAGAATATTAAAGCTCTTGAAATCCATGGGGAAAAACTTTCTCCACTTATTACTAAAGGTGGAATAATTGCAAGGGCTAAGGCAGAGAATACAACTACTGGTGTATAATATCTTGCAAACTTAGTTATAAATTTCTCTGTTGGTGATTTTTTATTTCCTGCATTCTCAACTAAATCTAATATTTTAGAAACTGTAGATTCTCCAAAACTTTTTGTTACTTTTATTTTTAATAATCCACTTTTGTTTATTGATCCTGCTAATACATCATCTTTTGCCTCAACTTCTTTTGGTAAAGATTCTCCTGTTAATGCAGATACATCAAGAGTTGCCTCTCCTGATAAAACTACTCCATCTAGAGGAACTTTTTCTCCTGCTCTTACCACTATGATTGATCCAACATTAACGCTTTCTGGAGATACTCTTTTTTCCTCTCCATTAAGATCAATTAAATTTGCAAAGTCTGGTCTTATATTCATTAAATCAGATATTGATTTTCTTGATTTATTTACAGCATAGTCTTGGAACATTTCTCCTACTTCATAGAAAAGCATTACTGCTACCCCTTCTGGGAATTCTCCTATAGCAAAAGCTCCAATTGTGGCTATAGCCATCAAGAAGTTTTCATCAAATACTTGTCCTCTTAAAATATTCTTAAATGCCCTTAAAAGAACTTTTCCACCTGCTATAATATAAGCTACACCAAATATAATAAATTCATACATTTTATCTAAATTAACTATCATTCCTATTATAAATAAGGCTAAAGCTATTCCTAGTCTAAAAAGTTCCTTCTTTTCTATACCTGAATTTCCTCCATGACTATGTGAATGTCCATGTTCATGAGAATGTGAGTGACTCTCTACATTATTGTGTTTATGAGATTCTCCTTCTCCACAGCATCCATCATTACATGTATTAACTGAAGATTTTATTTTATTTTTATCCTTTAAAACTTTCACATCTGGCTCTAAATCTAAAACTATTTTTTCAACTTTCTCTTCTAATTCTTCTTCTGAAATCCCTTCTTTAGGAGTTATAAGTAAAAGTTTTGTTGAAAAATTAAGGACAGCTTCATCAACATCAGTAAGTTTATTAACTTTATCTTCAATTTTCCCAGCACAGTTTGCACAGTTTAAGCCGTCTAAATAAAGCTTTATATCTTTCATGTCTAAATACCTCCTTTACTCTAAAACGTGATTTAAACCTTCATTGAATATGTGTTTAACATGATCATCATCTAAAGAGTAATAAACTATCTTACCTTCTCTTCTAAACTTAACTAGCCTAGCTTGTTTTAAAACTCTCAATTGATGAGACACTGCTGATTGACTTACACCTAATAGTTCAGCCATATCACATACACACATTTCTCCTTCAAAAAGGGCACATAAAATTTTTATTCTTGTTGAATCTCCAAAAACTTTAAATATTTCTGCTAATTCATAAAGTACTTCTTCCTTTGGCAAATGTTCTTTTACCCTACTTAATATATCTTCATGGATATAAGAACAGTTACAACTTTCTATTTTATTATTATCCATATTCTTAACTCCTATTATTCATTTTTACATATGAGCATCTGTTCATATGTTCACTTTTATTATATGTCTCTTTTACAAAAAATGCAACTAAAAAAAGACCGCACCAAAAATTTTATTGATACAGCCTTTTTTCATTATTTATTTAAAAACATTTCTATCTTTTTTAATATGTCTTCTTCTCCAACTACAAGGAGATTATCATCTTTTTCAAACTTTAAATATGGTCCTGGAGATATTATAAGCTCTCCTTTTCTTCTTATGGCAACAATAGTAGCTTGTGTATTTTGCCAAAACTTAGACTCTGAAACACTCTTACCTATAAGAGTACAATCCTTTGGTAATTCTATTTCTATAGGTGTTAAAGGATTTGTATATCTAAGTCTGTTAGAGTAATCCACTATTTTATCTATCATTTCACCTATATTTTTTTCTATAGCCTTTTTTTCTTCCATTAAGGATTCTATATCATGTTTTAAAGATGTTACACTTTCAATTGAATGAAACCTATTTATGAAATTATAAGCATTATCTTTTGAAATAATTGTTACTCCGCTACCCTTGCTTGATGATACTACTTTCATGTCTTCTAATAATTTAACAGCTTTTCTAACTGTTTCTGGTGATACATTGTAACTACTTGCTAAAGTTGATCTACCATGTATCTTTTGTCCTACCTTTATGTCATTATTATATATTCTACCTGCAATATCTAAAGCAATTTGCTTATATATAGGTTCATTTACCTTACTCTCCATCTCATTTCCTTTCTATTATAAAAATTACTTTAATCAATATATATATAATTGATTTTAACATATTTTATCATCTAAAGGAAATATTTGTATTAAGCTATAGCTTCAGAATAGACTGCCTTTGTATTTCTAGCTATGCAATCACTTATATATTTAACTATACTTCTACATGCAAAGTATGCATATTGCATATCATTCTCATAACTTTCTCTTTTTCTATATAGCTTATGAGCTTCTTCTAAGAAAAACTTCACAGACATATTACCCCATATTTTAAAATCATCCTGTGATGGAGTATATGTTTTAGCAAAACTAGCTAACTCTTTTTCGTATTTAACATGTTTATTCATACTATGCTTAAATTCCCATCTTTCACTATGAGGAATACAGAAAAAATCACATATAAAGTGACATATAACTCCTAACTCCTGACTAAATCTACTAACTGAAAATTTCTTTTTAAAATCATACATACTAAGTGATGCTAATTTTTTTATCTTATTAACTATCATATCAAAAGATTCATCTAAATAATGCTTCTTTAATTTATATTTTGAAACCATATCAGGTTTTACATTTCCATATATAAAGTTTTTATCACTTATTTTAAAATCTACGTCAACATCTCTCAATATATTTTGTGCAATAAGAATATGAGTGTTCATTAACATAATTTATTACCTCTAATCTCTTTAAAAAAGTTTCTTATTAATATGATATTTCATATCAATTAAAAGTATATTACAAAAACAACTTAAATTTATTAATTAATTATTAATAAACGGTTTATTTATTGTATGAAATGCTTCCTCCTCTACAGTTTTAACCCAATTTACCTATTTAATTCTTAAAATTATTACATTTTAAAGATAATTATTATTTATATTCCAATTTTGCTTTTTTATATCGTAATGCTTAAGAGAAGATTTCTTTTAATATTTACTCTATTTAAAATAAATTTTAATTTTAATAAAACATTATAGATTTATATAAAAGTTCCTAAAATTAAAAAGCTAGGAATGAAAAACTTCAATTCCTAGCTTATAAAATACAAATTAATAATTATATTGTCCTACATTTTCACAAATTCTTATATCTAAAAGATCATCTGAAAGAGTTTTTTTGTATGAACATAAGAACTCATTTAATTCACTATCCTGAAGATCTATATTTTTAGGACTAGTTATAAGAACTTTATTATTTTCTAAAATTAACTCAATATCATTTTTTTCGTTTTTAATAAAATATGTAGTAACAGTAGATGTTTTTACTTTTCCCTTATACTTCTCTTGAAAACTCAAAGTTTTTCTTAAATTCTCATAATCTCCACCTTGAATTCCTAAGTTACTCATATCTATACCTAAGTTTTTCATTTGCCCTTCAATATCACCCATATCAAAGCCATATCTCTTAAGCATTTCTGTTTGAATATTTAAAAACTTTTCTTGAGAAATATTATTTTCATTCATATATTTAGTTATCTCTCTAGAAAGCTCCATCATACTCATTTTTCCTTGAGCTACTGAATAATATAAATCATAAATATATGACTCAAATTTATCTATATCTTTATCTCTTGCCTTATTTTTTAACTCATTAAAATCTACAATTCTATCACTCATAAAACAATACCTCCGTAAAGTTCAAACTTATATTATTACTATAATAACATAAAAATATCTTTATAACATATTTTAAGGATTAAAATTAGTTATATTTTAATTAAATTTAAATTTTAAATAATTTTATGTCTTTTTAACTAAATTATAGATATTAAAAGTAACTAAAAAGTCCTATATCATACACCTAAAGTATATGATATAGGACTTTTTTTACATAAGTTTATAAACTTATAGATATTCTTTAAATTCCTTCTTACCACTAATAGAATTTAATAGATGCTTAATCTCTTGGTCCCTACCTTTGTCCATGACCAAAATAACATCTCCTGCATCAACTAATACTAGATCTTTTATTCCAAATCCTATTATTAATTTTTCCTTTCCAAAAACGGAACAATTCTCACATTCCTCTAAAAAAACATTATCTGAAGTTCTATTATTTCCATTAGGTCCTAAAAATCTACTTAGAGCTGAGAAAGTACCTATATCATCCCAAGAAAAATCACATTTTATAACAAAGGATCTTCTTGTTTTTTGCATTACTCCAAAATCTATAGATATTCCATCAATTAAAGAATACTGCTCTTTTATTATTTCTTCCTCATCATCTTCTCCAATGTGTTGATATATCTCCATTAAACATTTATACATCTTAGGAATATATTTTTCAATTTCTCTCAATATAACATCAGTACTCTTAATAAAAGTGCAATGCAACAGCCAGTAATTGGGAATATAGAATTTAACTTATATCAAGAGAAATTAAAGCAATCAATGAAAGAAAAATATTATAAACTTGTAACTGATTATAATATTAGCGAAGAAGAATATATGGAAAATATAGATATATTTATATATGTTCATTATCCATTTACTCTAGATGAGGGATATCTTTCTCCTAAACATTTTAAAACCTTTTGTGGGCTATTTATGATTCCTTACACACTAATAGCAGATGAATATTATTTATTTGTTTTAGGTGACTATGCAAATGATATTTTAAACATACGAAAAGCTTTCAAATACACTCAAAAAGATTTATCAAAAGAACTTAATATTAGTCCTGTTGATATTTATAAGTTTGAATCTTACTTAAAATACCCCACAAGATTACAATATAGAAAAATAAGCGAAATAATGTAGAAAGCTAGTGGCATTTGCCACTAGCTTTTATAATTCTTATAATCAATAAGCTCTAAATTTAATAGATAATATTTTTATTTTAAATTTAGGTAATTAAATGGATGTTGTATACTACAACCATCTAATTACCTAATAAGTTTTCTAAATCACCTATAAAAATAATAAACTTTATCTAAAACCAATCTTCTTTTTTTATATTAAACCCCTTCCAATAACTTGGATGATATGAAGTATATACATTTTCAAATTTATTATCTTTTAAAAATTTCGTAACTTTATCTTTCAAGCTGTATGTACATGCATTTATTATTAGTACAGGATTATATTGTTTAATTCGTTTCTCAAAATCATCTTTTATTTTCTTTTCATCCCAAATTTTTCTCCAACATCTATTTCTTAATGTTTGATACTCATCTTCTAATTTTTTATTATGATACATGTATAATGATGTTTGATACTGTATAGGATTAGCTATTATAACTCTTAGCTTTTCATCTTCAGCCAAAATCGTATTTTTATCCAACCGTAAAATCTCATCTAATACACTCAAAATTTTTTCATCTATAAGCTTACCTGTTTCACCTTGAGCAGGTGCTATAGGATTGTTATTTGAATCAAATTCATCACAATGAGGAGACTCAAGCAATAAAACTATTGATTTATATTTATTTTTATCTCTACCAGTACTTCTATCTCCATACTTAGATTCACTAAATTTAGTGCCATCTTTTTTTAAAGCCTTTTTTAATAATTTATTTTTTTTATAATAAATTAAATATCTATATACATCTTCAACTTTTGAAAGTTTCAAATCAATATTTTCGCTATTAATTTTATTATTCTTTCTTATTTCTTCAGCTATACTTTTATCTATCTCTACTTCTATCGTGCAATCATCTTCTAAAATCAAATTTACCTTTTTATATTTTTCTCCTGACTCTTCACTTAACTCCATACAAACCACCTCATATTAATTTTATAATTTTATTATAAATCCATTCTTATTCCATAATCTCTAAGCCAATCTTTTCTAATTTCATAATCACTCATTACTGAAGATAATAATTGCCAAAATTCATGAGAATGGTTCATATGATACATATGGCACATTTCATGGACAATTATATAGTCTAGAGCTGTTGATTTAGCCATTACACATCTCCAATTAAATAGTAATTCGTCTTTACTTGTACAACTAGCCCATCTTTTCTTTTGTTCTTTAACTTTTATATCTGTTGGTTTCTTATTAAAAAATTTTTGATAGTATTTTATTCTTTTGGCAACTTGTTCCTCAGTCTTTTCTCTGTACCATTCTTCCATAGCCTTTTTTATTATTTCATCATTTTTTTCCTTTACGTAAACATGAAACTTTCCCCTAAATAATTTTACAAATGAATTATTCTGTAAAGTTTTATCTATATGAATTTGTAATGAATAGTTTCTTCCTAGGTACATGAATGATTCGCCATTAACGAATTCTCTTTTAACTTTCTTCTCTTCTATATGTCTAAATTCAAAAAGCTTTTGTACTATCCAAGCTCCTTTTGACTTAACTATCTCCTTAATTTCATCTTCAGAAGTATTCATAGGAGCAACTACTAAAATATTTTTAGGTGGCTCCACTGAAACACTTATAGTTCTTCTATTTCTAAATTCAATTCTGAATTCTATTTCTTTTGTTCCAAATTGTATTTTACTTTTCATATTCTACCTCAGATTTTAATTATTCTGCTTAGAATTATATAATAATTAAACTATATCAAAATGTATCTTGGCTAAATTTAGAAGTGGTTCCATTAATTTTTCTCTAATATTTCTAGGAATTTTCTTAGCATATTTTCTAATTAGCATTAACTTTATTTCTCTTTCAACATTATTAGTTTTATACGGAGTTGTAACCCAATCGATTCCTGCATTTTCAGCAATTTCTTTAACTTCTTTAGCAATTTGCTTTGAAAGTTCTACTGTTTCATCTGATATATAACATGCTTTTTCTTCCTTAGCTATGAATTCTTCTCCACCATCTTCTAAGTATTTTTTTACTACTTTAAAGAACGCAAACTCTTTCTCATCTAGTCCTAAATCACTAGCCTCATTAGCAGCTCCATCTTCAACATGATTCTTAATAAACTTATTTAATCTTATTTTTCTTTCAATCCAATCATTTTTTGTTTCATCTAATATCTTTTGAAGTCTTTCCAATAGAGAAGCATAATAAACTGGATTTTCTTTTCTTCTAATATTAATTGTATGCTTAATTGCATGTTCCATAGCAGATGCTTGAGCTTCATCTGATTTTAGAGTGTTTATCTTATCTTTAAAATCTTTTTCAAATAATGTTATTGGTTCAATCCAACTTCTAACTCCTAGTGATTTTAAATGAGTTTCTATTATTTCTCTAACTTTTTCTCCACAATCAGCTATATCTATTGATTCACTTGGACTAAACTTAGCTTTAGCAGCTGCTCTAATATATGATAGCCATTTCAAATCATTTAATATTTCTGTATCAACATGTGATGGTAAAAGACTTTCAACTGCCCCTGAGAATTTTCTATACATTAATTCAAATTCAGCTCTTTTATCTTCTGGCTCAATTTTATTCACAAGAGCATCTAAATTATTTTTATCCACACCTCTAAACATAGACATTATAGATTCTCTATAAGATAACATTTCATTATATAAATCATCTAAAGATTCCATAGGTTTACCCAGCTCTTCTTTATCAAATATAGCTAAAGCATCTTCTAAGTAATTTGAAATACCATAATAATCTACTATGTATCCACATTGCTTTGTAATATTTTCTTTTACTATTTCTCCATTTTCAAGTTGTCTCTCAACTTCTCTTGTTGATGTTCTATTAACCCTTGCAATAGCTTGAAGTAAAGTATGTTCTTTTAGTGGTCTATCAAGATACATAACTTGTTCAATAGGTGCGTCAAATCCTGTTAACAACATATCTTTGACTATTAAAAATGTTAACTTGTCCTTATTTATAGGTTTCTTAAATCTTTTTATTAACTTTTCTTGCTCTGATTTTGTAGTAAAATGCTTTTTTAAGTGAGGTTTATCATTATTATCTCCTGAGAATATCACTTGAGCTTCAAATCCTTCACCTAATATTTCTTTCATATGTCTATTTAAAGCATCATAATATTTTACACAAGCTTCTCTTGATACACATACAATCTGTGCTTTAAATCCATTAGGAAGTATTTGTTCTTTATAGTGTTTTAATAAATCTTTAGCAATTTCATCAATCCTATCTTCTGATTCAACAACAGTTTTTTTATTGGCATATTTTTGTTTAATAGCTTCTTTTTCTTCATCAGTTCTATCTGAAAAAGCTTCATCAAATAATTCTTCTAAAGATTCTCCTATTACTTGTAAGTCTGGTCTTCTACCTTCATAAACAATCTTAACAGTAGCACCATCATCTACTGCTTGTTTAATAGAATATTTATCTATATATCCTCCAAAAGTTCTTGGTGTTGATTTATCCTCTTTATCTATTGGGGTACCTGTAAATCCGATAAAAACAGCATTAGGCAATGCCTTTCTCATATTAGCTGCGGTGTCCTTATATTGACTTCTATGAGCCTCATCAGCCAATACAATAATATTTTGTTTTGTGCTTAAAACAGGGTACTCAACAGCATATTTTTGAGTTAAATTTTCTCCATCAAGCATAACTTCCTTTTCTTCAGTTTCACTTTGAAATTTCTGAATAGTAGTCATTATAATTTGTGGTTGAGGATTTGATAATAATTTTTTCATTTTATCAATAGTATCAGCTCTAACAGGAGTAGTTATTTTACCTAAAGTTCTTTCAAAAGTTCCTGCTATTTGCTTATCAAGGTCAATTCTATCTGTTACTATAACTATTGTAGAATCTGTTAATCCTTGTGTTCTTTTAATCTTTCTAGCTAAGAAAACCATAGTTAAAGATTTACCTGACCCCTGAGTATGCCAAACAACTCCACCTCTTGAAATCTTATCTTTTCCATTTTTAATTTTATTAAGAGCTTTGTTCACAGCTCTAAATTGTTGATATCTACAAACCTTTTTAATTACAACTCCATCTTCTGCCTCAAAAACTATAAAATTTCTCATTAAATCTAAAAGATTTTTCTTTTCTAAAAATCCTTGTAAGAGTATATTTTGTCCACAATTTTTATAATCTTCAACTTCTTCAAGCTTAAATGGATATGGGTCTTTCCATTCTAAATAGTAATTATAACTTGAACTTATAGTGCCAACATAAGCATTATATCTATTTAAAATTCCAGTAAAAAAGTTAGTATAGAATAGCTTTGGAGCTCCTTCTCCTAAAGACTCATCTCTAGCATTCATATATCTTCTTAACTGTTCATAAGCTTGTTTTTTTCCAATACATTCATTGTTTCCTTTTTCTAAAAAAGGTGATTTAGCTTCTAAAACAACTACTGGAATACCATTAATAAAAATAACTATGTCAGGAAATATAGACTTTCCTGAAAGAGTTTGAACTTCAAACTGTCTAACGACAAGAAAATCATTATTATCAACATCATTCCAATCTATAAAATGAACTGTCTGTGGTTTTTTCTGACCATTCCCAAATAAATCCTGTTCAACAGTAAAAGTTAAATCTACTAATGCATCATATATCTTTTCATTTATCTCTAATAAACCACTTCCTAGATTATCTGCTCTAGAAATATATCTAATTGCTCTATCTAAATTTTCTTCATTCATCCATGGATTTAATCTTTTTAAAGCATCCCTTAATCTATTAATCAAAACAACATCAGATAAAGAATCTCTTTCCCCACTTTCAGGAGTTAAATCCTTACCATGAATAAAAGAATAGCCTAAATTTTTCTCTAAATAATCAACAGCTGGTAATTCAACCAAAGTCTCTTCATTACCTAAGTATGACATCTTCATCCCCCTTTAGTATTAATAACAACTTTATTATACACTATTTTACATTTAATAAATTCTTTGCATAACAAAAAGCCATAGAAAAATCTATGACTTTTAAACTTATTAATAAATTATATTTTTATATAAAGAAAACTAATGCTATGCTGAATATAACAATCCAGGGTAACATTAGTTATAAAAAATGCCTATCTGTCAAGTAAATACCTGAGACTTCAGCATTAAATCCAATTATACAGTCGAGAATTCCCGAGAATATAACATAGTATTGTATATGCTAATTAAACTATTTTTGCTATTTATATTTAATACTTACTATTGTCTTTACAATTATACAGCATTGACACTCTATTTTCAATATTTTTTATTAAAAATTAACATCTAATTCTTCTAAATATCTCTGTACTATTATACTTGAATTTCTTCCAAATCCTAATAGCTCTTCATATTCTTCATTATTTTTTAATTCAGATTCTTTATATTTTTTTACAATTTTCATCTTATTATAATCATCAAATTGAGATTTAAACAATATAAATTTACTAATATAATCATTTATATTTTGTATAAAAATCTCTTCTTCTTGATTCCACATAAATATACCTATCTTAGATATGCTATTTAGCTTTTTTTCACTATTTAATAATCTATATATAAACTCCGATTTCTGTATCGATAATTGAGTATAAAATTTATATTTATCATATATATCTCTTAATATTTTTAGTTTTTCTCCATCTCCACGTATGCTTAATTTATATTCATTATTTTTATTTTTATTTTTATAACTCTGTCCTATTATCTTTTTTTCATCATCATTTGCTATATTCATTATATAATTAAAATCTTTTTCATTTAAGTCTTCTCTATAAGAACAGTATTTCTTATCAATTATAAATGATATTATTCCAATTAAAATATCTATACCTTGTAAACATATATCATCTTTTGAATCCATTTGCTTAACTTCATTAATTATATATTTTTTATCTCTATATACAGACTGTGCATTTAATTGATACTCTAATTTAGATTCTATATTATACTTATCATATTCATCACACTTATCAATAATAATTTTTGTATTATAAAAATCATCAAAATGCCTCAAAATTCCATACATAAGTCTTTCAGGAATTTTTATATATAATAACTCCCTTAACTTAGATTTATCTATACTCAATTTATCTGCTACACATAGTGCTTTTTCATTATTTACTAAATATATATTAAATACTGATATTTCTAACAATTTATTCATAACATTAAGGTAGCTGTCTAAATTATGTAAACTAAACTTTCGAAAATGTAATTCTCTACCTATCTCTTCTTTCAAAAAAGTTTCATTCATAAATTTATGTTCACTTTTTTTAATACCAAGTGCTCCATAATATGAATATTTATTTCTTTGCCTATCAATTTTGCCAGATTCATCAAAAAATATATAATATCCCATCTATTGTTCTCCCTTAAACTTTTCTCTAAAACTTCTCATATAAATATTAATCATTCCAAATAAGCCTTATATATCCTGTTAATAATTGCTGCATTAATCCTTTTTTTAATTCTTTTAATTTTTCTTTTTTGTTTTCATATTTTTCTATTCTTTTATCTATTGATGATAATATTAAAGCTATTTCACTTTGTTCATTTAACGATTCAGGAATAGCAATCATTAAATTTGCCATATTTTTATGCCCTACATGTGGTTGACCAGCAGTATTAAAATATTTATTAAGCTCTTTCCAATAGTAATTACTATTTAAATATTGCCATAGAAAATCATTCAACAAAACTTCTTTATTATTAAATATCTTAAACATATTATTACTTAAAATCCCTTCAGCTCCTTTAAATGCTTTACCACAAGTATTTCCTGTGTTAGCTATTGTAATATCATCTGATTTTATATAATAATATTTATCAGAACCTTTTATAAATAACTTGTTATTATTTGAAAAGAAATCAGTTATATAAAGATACCTTATATATCCATCTTTTTCTTCATTAATTTGCTCACTTCTTGGAATTTGGAATCCTTGTTTAAAATCACATACTTCTCCTAACTTCATGATTTTCCATTCCTTTGGTATATAACCTAATTCTGTTTTCTTAAATTCTGTATGTCCTATTCCTTTTGTCAATAATTGTTGCATTAATCCTTTTTTAAGTTCTTGATTTTTTTGTATTAATTTTTCTGTATTTTCTATTTGTTCATCTACAGTTGAAAGTATTTCAGCAATTTTTTCTTGCTCTTGTATACTTGGTAATATCAACTTACTTTCTTTAACATCATCTGAATTTACCGCTGGATAATTTGAACCTACCATTTTATTTTTTATTTGTTCTATGAAATAATTACTTAATATTGATTGATATACAAATTCCGAATTAACGCCTTCATTCACTTCTAACACAGCAAATCCAGTTGAACACACTAAATTATTCAAACTACTCTTAACCTTTACAAAAGCTTTTAAATATGGTCTTACTGTTGACATTATAACATCATTTTTCTTCACAACTCTTCTCGCTCTACTAGGTGCTTGACTAAATATCATTTGTTTAATATTATTTATTTTACCAGTTGATACACTTTCTATATCTATATAATTAACAACTAGATTTGGTTCTGTCTTAGAATTTAATGATTTAGAATTCACTTTGCATAAGTCATCTATGCGACAAACCTCCCATTCATTGGGTATCTCACCTAATTCAGTCATCTTATATCCTTCTCTTACTTCTTTTTTCACTTCTCAACTCACCACCTTACAGAACATCAAATCCTAATTCTTTTAGGTATCCATTAAGTTTCTCTTTTGTTTTCTCTTCTTCTTTTTCTAATTCTTTTATTTCATCTATAACTTTTTGTATATCTACTGGTTCTTCTTCTTCAGTTGTATCTACATATCTACTTATATTTAAGTTATAGTCATTTTCTTTTATTGTTTCTAAATCTATTACATTTGCATATTTTTCTACATCTTCAAACTTATCAAATGCAGTTATTATTTTTTCTATATCTTCCTCTCTTAATTTATTTTTGTTTCCTTGTTTTACAAAATCATTACTTCCGTCTATAAATAATATTTTATTTTTTCTTTCTTCTGATTTCGCCTTATTAAGTACTAATATAGCTGCTGGTATTCCAGTTCCATAGAATAAGTTCTGTGGAAGTCCTATTACCGCCTCTATTAAGTCATCTTCTATGAATCCTTTTCTTATCTTTCCTTCAGCTGACCCTCTAAATAAAACTCCATGAGGAACTACTGATGCCATTTTACCTTTCATATTTAAACTTCCTAACATGTGTTCAACAAAAGCTAAATCTCCATATGACTTTGGTGGAATTCCATAAGTAAATCTATGAAAAGCATCATATGAAGCTTCTTCTGCTCCCCAGTTTTTAAGTGAGAATGGTGGGTTTGCTAATACCTTATCAAATACCTTTAATGCTCCACCTTCTGTATGTTTTGGTTCTCTTATAGTATCACCTTTTTGAATATCTGCTCCCTTTGCCCCATGAAATAGCATATTCATTTTACAAATTGCCCAAGTTGAAAGGTTTATTTCTTGACCAAATAAACTTAAATTCTTAGGATTTCCACCATGCTTTTTAACATACTCTATACTTTGAATAAGCATACCACCTGAACCACAAGTTGGGTCATATATTCTATCCCCTTCTTGTGGTTTTAAAATATTTGTAATAACCTTAACAACTTCAGTAGGAGTATAGAATTCTCCCCCTTTCTTACCACCTTGGTCGGCAAATTGTTTTATTAAATACTGATAAGCATCCCCTAGCATATCTTCTGATGCCAAGTTTGAGTTTGCTAAGTTTACTGTACTAAATAAAACTAAAAGTTGTGCTAATTTTTTATCTGGTACTTTTTCTTTATCGTTGTAGTTAGTTGTGCTTAAAACTCCTACTAATTCTGAGTTTTTAGGTTCGTCTTCTAAAGCTTTAAATGCTTTATCTAATTCTGGTCCTATATTTAAAGTTAAATTTCTAAGTTTCTCCCATCTTGCTTGCTCTGGAACAAAGAAAGTCTCATAAATACTAGGGTCTTCTAAAAGTTCTATTACCTCCTCTTTATCTAATCCATCTTCTAAAAACTCTTTTCTTCTCTCTTCTCTTTCCTCATCAAACTCATCATTTAATCTTTTTAAAAATAACATTCCAAATATATAATCTTTGTACTCAGCAGCTGATAATTCTCCTCTAAGAATATCAGCACATTGCCAAAGTGTTGATTCTAATTCTTGTAGTGTAAGCTTTGCCATAAATTAATCTCCTTTATTTTTAATCTTATATTAATTTTATCATAATAATATTAAATATTGTTTTAATAGACATAACAAATTTAAACATTTATGTTTTTATATACTATTTATTAAACACTAAACATATATATTATAGATATTACTATTATAAAGGAAAGTTTAATGAGTAAAAATCCATATCTTGATTCAGTAATAAAATATTTAAAAGACAAAAAGTTTTCAGAAATTATTAATTTAAAACCAAATGAAATAAACAAATTTATTAGAGAAAATAAATCTGATATTATTTCATCTTTAAATTTATCTGAAGATAACTTTAATTCTTGTAGAAGCTATATATCTATTTGCTTAAAAGCCATAATAATTATAAATTTTCTTTCAAATGAGGAAGTTAATATATATAATAAATTGTTACAATGTAAAACCACTAAAGAAGTAACCTATTTATTAAGAGACAAAGAAAAACTTCCTTTCTATCTTTCTGATAATATTTCTGTGCAAATTAGAAAGGAAATTAATTCAATAAAAGAATCGAAAACACTAAACATTTACAACAAAGAAAACTTAGAAGAAGTAAAACTTGAACAAACTACTCTTGAAACTTTTAAAGAAAAGAAAAAGCTTAATATAGATTCACTCATCACTTTAATAAAAAATGATAACTCTCTAAATAAAAAATTAAATAATTGTACTGACAAAGAAATTTACTCTTTAATAAAAGAAAATTTCAATGAAACCTATGAAATTTCTGATGAATTAATCGATGAATATATTGATATTAAAAACTCTTCTGAATCTATAGAAATTGATGAAACTATCAATATTGAGAAAGTTAATTTAATCAACAAAGAGCTTACAGACCAATTAGCTGTTCTTCAAGAAAACTTTAATCAAGTCTCCTTAGAAAATCAAAACCTACTTAATGAAAAAGAATCTTTACTTGCTGAAATAGACCGTCTTAATAAGGATATAGATAAATATAAAAACAAGGCAGAAAATCAAAAAGTTGAAAACTTAATTTCAATGAAATTAAACACTTTTAATTCTTTATTAAATAACAATTCTCCTGAAAGACAAATAACTATAAAGGATTTTATTCTAGTTAACATATCTAAGTTTATTGATAAACATAATCTAATTAAGACTGAAAATCTAATATCACAAAATCGTGATTTATACTCAGAAATGGTCCAAATATGCTTATTATCTTTTATGCATGAAAATTTACTTTTTTAAGTTATACAATTCATAATACTTGTCCATAATGTAAATGTATATTTGTTGTTGGGAGTGTATTTAATGAGTAAATTAATAAATAATGCTGGGAATTTAATAAGGTCAAAACGTAAAGAAAAAGGCTATTCTACTCAAGAATTAGCCAAACTCTTAAATGTATCGCCAGGTTTAATAAATAACATAGAAAATGGTAAGACAGATACCTTTAACTTAGAATTACTTCATAAAATCAGCGATATTTTAAACATATCATCTTCTCATATAATTTCTGATAATATTAAAGATATAACTTTAGAAAACATAAATATATCTCTATCTTTTATACCTTTACTAAAATCATTAAATTTAATATCCAATAATCCTAATTGGGATTCTAAAAAAATTCAATTATTACTAGACAAGCTTCTTGATGATATAAATTTTTACAACAAAATACTTTCAAATTAAGTAAGTAATTATATATAAAATTACTTACTTTTTTTATTTTAAGAAATTTATATAAAATATTGAATTTTTTATATAATTTATTGAATACTTTAGGTAAATTTGTCAAGAATTCTATTTGAGATGACAAATACAGTGAAATTTTTACTTATTATTAACCTAATCCCCATTACAAAAAATCAAATATACTTTTAAAAAAAGAGGTGATATAAATTGACTATCCAAAAAAATGATAAATTTAAAGTGAAAATATCATATATAGACAAATCGTCAACCTGGAATAAGTTAAATAATTTTCTAATATCATATATTATAGAGAATTATGATATTATGGAGGATTTAAAGAATGGAGAATCTAAAGATGTTAAATAAAGTTATAAATGATTCACAAAACTATGCTGTTATATATGCAAGAATATCTTCTAAAAATGAAAACAACTCTATAAATGCACAAATTAAACTTGGAGAAGATGTTATAAATAAAAACAACCTACTACTTCATGACACTTATATAGATAAAATATCTGGAAAAACCACATCTCCTAAAGAAAGAAAAGGCTTTTCTAGACTTTTAGAAGATGCTAAAGCAGGTTTATTTAAGACAATAGTTATATACAGACTAGATAGATTAGTTAGAAGATATGATGATTGGATTGAAACAAAAAAAATCCTTAATAAACTAGGCATTAAAATATTGTTTTCTGATACAAACCAAGCATTATTAGAGAATTCTCCACAATCTGAATTCTTTCAAAACTTTTCTGTAATGATAGCAGAAATGGAGCCAGATACAATAAGCTTACGCGCAAGTCAAGGTAGAATATTTAGAAGAAAGAGCGGTGCATATACTTCTCCTAAAGCTCCATTTGGATATATAAAACAAGAATCTAATGACAGAAGAAAATCAAAATCTATATTTATTCAAGAGCCTATAAAATTAGCATTTATTAAATATATATTTTTTGTTTTTCACCGTTTAATTATTGAAGAAAAAAGAAGTGATAGTTCTAACCCCCAAGCTTCTATTAATACACTCTATAATTCACTACAAAATACATTGGAGCATATAGAGGCAAATATTGATTTAAGAGATATTCCTCTTAGAAACAATACTAAATATGCATCTTTAGAAGCCGAACTTTTTGGTGTAATTAATAAATATATTGAAAACACTGATTTAAAATCTGTCAAAAAAGAAATAAGTGAAGTTAAATTTTATTATTTATTTTCTAAAGGAAATACTACTAAAAAAAATTCTGCTTATTTAAGTGCCTGTTTAAGAAACCCTGTATATGCAGGTTGTATTTTACTAGACTCTAATCATCCATTCAAAGGTTTGTCATTCTCAACTGATGAAAAGACTGGTATTACTAGTTTTAAAGAGCGTTTGGATTCTGAAGCCTTTGTTAATACAAACAATTTAGTAGGCATAATTCCTTCATCTATTTTTAAAACAGTATATTCTTATTTAACTTATAAAAGTTTAATTAAAATTGATAGAACTCCTAACTTTTTGCTTAAAGGAAGCCTAATATGTTCTAAATGTAATAAAAAGCTAAAATTAATTGATGATAACTATCTATCATGTAAAGGAACTAGATGTCATCCATTCCTAAAATATGACTTATTAAAATTTATTATTGATAAAATTATAGATAATTGTTTATCTATAAGTCAAACACCACTAGAACAATTTATTAATAAACTCTCTAGGAAGATTGAAATTAAAAATCAAAATATTAAATATCAAACTTTAAATAAATATGAAGCTATTTATAACTATCTATCTTCAAATGATTCATCTTATGTTGATAAGATACATCAAAAGGATATTGCAATAAAATCCTATGTTAGTTCATGTAATAAATATAGAACTAAGCTTTCTTATTTAAATCAATTATTTGATGAAGTTAACAAAATAAATAAAAAGTATAGTTCTAAACCTCAATTAGAAAATAATAGTGTTCTATTAAAACAAGTAAAAGAAAAGATAGTTAATCATATTATGAATAATGAAGAATTTTTTGTTCCTATATTTAGTGAAATTATTAAAGAAATAAAGGTGGATATTAACTATGAACAATCTCCAATTGAAGGAAAGCTCAATATCAGATATGAATTCACTCCCTAAAAATATAGCTATATATACTAGAGTATCTACTGAAAAGCAAGATAGCAATAACTCTAAAGCTAATCAACTTGAAAGTATAAAACAGTATATAAACAATCAAGGATGGAGTGATGTTCCCTATGAAATATATTCTGATACTCAATCTGCTTCAATAACATCTAATTCTCTTAATATGTATAATGATTCAGATACAATGAATCCTAGCATATTTTTAAGAGATGGATTAAGACGATTAATTTATGATGCTAACTATAAAAAATTTGATAAATTAATAGTTTATTCTCATGATAGGTTATCTCGTGATATATATGAGGGCTTATTAATTAAACATACTTTAAAGAAACTAAACATCGATATATTATATTCTAAAGCTGGTGAACAGATAAATTCTGAAAACCAATCTATTAATAACTTTTTTGAAAATATGCTAAGTAATATAGCAGCTCTTGAATCTAGTATTATTGGTGGAAGGGTCCTTATTGGAAATAGACATAATATATTAAATAACATATGGGCTGGAGGTCCAGCTCCCTATGGTTATAAATTAATTGCTCTGCCATCTAACCGTAAAAAAAGTAAGCTTTCAATATATGCTCCCGAAGCTAGAGTCGTTAAGAAAATTTTTGAATTATATACAACAGGGTACACCCCTAAAGATATAGTTCAATTTATTAAATCAGAATATAGCTACAATAAAGATAGACTTTGGACAATAAATAGTATTAAAAGTATATTAAATAATCCAGTATATACAGGAACTATGGTTTGGAATAAAAAAGGTGGTAAAAGAAATCCAAGAAAACATCCAATTGATGAATATGTTTATTCTAAGTTTGATGAAAACATAAGAATAATAGATGAAAAGTTGTGGAAAAAATCTTTAAACATACGAAAGCTTCAAGATGAGAACCCTAAATTTTTATCAACAGCCTTTTTACTTCAAGGAATGCTTGTGTGTAAAAGCTGTGGAAATTATTTAACTAGTAAAAATCATGGAAATTCATCTGGTAGAGTCTACTTTTGCTCTCATAATAATAAAGATAAATTTTCTAAAAAAATAAATGCTCCAACAATTACAATGAAAGCATCACTAATTCACAATATTGTTTTTAAAGAACTACTAAATCTTTATAAATCAATATTAAGTATTCCTGCATTTTTTGATGAGTTTTATTCTAACTATTTAAATAAATTAAAAGAAAAAAATAACAACCTATTAGTTCAGAAAGATGAAATTGAAAGTAATATAAACCATTGTGATGATATATTAATGAAATGCTCATCTGAAATTTCAAGATTGCTAGAACTAACTAATGTTATGAGTAAAGATATTGCTGATATTGACTATCATGAAAAAAATTTATTGTTACTTGATTCAATTAAAGAATTTAAAACTAGCCTTATTTTATCTAAATCTCAATTAAACGATGATTTAAATAAAATAAATAGAAAGCTTTCAAAATCTATACCTAGTAAAGCTTGTTTTAAAGACTATGTAGTAAATACTTTAAATCCTATTGAAGATATACTTAGCCAAGAAAATTCAAAGATTAAAAACAGATGTTTAAGGCTATTGCTACATGAAATTATTGATAAAATAATAATTTCTGAAACATTTGAAATAGAAATAATATTTAAATAGTTACTATTATTTTTCCCAAATTAAATGAATATATATTAAAAGTATATTACTATATTTTGGGGGAAAAATGGCTAATCAACATGATAAAGTACAATTGTTTATAGCCGAAGATTCCATTGAAGATGAATCTTTACTTATAAAAAAGCTTAGTATTGCAACCATTGATTCAATTAAAGATATTCTTCCTAAAGATATTGAAACAATGAACTGTTTAATTAATAAAGTAAAATCTGATATATGAGGAGGTATTTAGTTGAAAACTGCTGCAATTTATGCTCGTCGTTCAAAAGTTGTTGAAACTGGTGATTCTATAGAAAATCAAATTCAACTTTGCACTAATTACCTTAAAAATATAGGTATAAATAATACTCTTATCTATTCAGATGAAGGCTTTTCTGGTAAAAACACAGAAAGACCTGGATTTGTTAGATTAATGAACGATGCCAAGCAAAAGAAATTTGATACTCTTGTATGTTATAAAGTTGATAGACTTAGTCGTAATATTGGTGATTTCTCAAATCTAATAAATGAACTTGAAAAAAATGAAATTTCATTTATATCAGTAATAGAACAATTTGATACTAGAGCTGCAATGGGCAAAGCCATGATGTATATTTGCTCCGTATTTAGTCAACTTGAAAGAGAAACTATATCTCAAAGGGTTTGTGATAACATGTACTCTCTTGCTACAAATGGATATTGGCTAGGTGGTGAATTTCCATTTGGTTTCAGTAGCTCTAGAAAAAATTTTACTGATTCTTCTGGTAAGAATAGAAGTTACTCTGAGTTAATACCAATTGAAAAAGAAATAAATTTAGTTAAATTAATATTTAATAAATATATTGAATTAGGTAGCCTTTCTCAAGTTGAAAAATATCTACTTCAAAATAACATTAAAACTCGCCGAGGAAAAGATTGGAGTAAGGCAAGCATAAAAAATATTATTTCTAATCCTGTATATGTTAAGGCAAATGATAAAACAATAGAGTATTTTAAGTCCCAAGGAATAAAAACATATGGTGAACCTGATGACATACATGGCATATTAATTTATAAAAAACGAAAAGGTAAAAGTGGAAAAATACGTAATCCAGATGAATGGATTTATGCCGTATCTACTCATGAAGGAATTATTGATTCAGATTCTTGGTTAGAAGTACAAAAAATAGCTGAGATTAATAAATATAAAGCTCCTGCTTTAGGTAGTAGTCATAAAGCTTTACTAAGTGGAATAATTCGCTGTGCACAATGTGGAAGCTCTATGAGAGTATCATATGGGGTTCCAAATAAACTAACTAAAAAAAGAAAGCATTACTATATGTGTACTTTAAAACACAATTCAGGAAAAGTAAGGTGTGCAAGTAAAAATGTTGACGGTCCAGAAGTTGATAAATTAGTAATTAATAAGTTAAAAGAACTATCTTTAGATAAAAGCTATCTAGTTCAAAGATTGAAAGATTATAAAGAGTCTTTTGCTACTTCATCAGAAAATATTTTATCTAAAAATATTCAAAATGAAATATCTAAAAATAAAGAGCAAATAGATAACTTAGTAAATAATATTACTCTTACAGAAGACCCTCAACTTGTTCAAATATTACTTGATAAATTAACAAAATTAAAAAGTAAAAGTGTAGAGCTAACAAATTCATTAAATAAATTAAATGATGAATTAGCTAAACAAGATATTTTGATAAATAACTGTGATAATATCATACAAAAATTAAAAAACTTATCAGCTCTAATTGATGATTTAGACGTTCCACAAAAGAGAACCTTACTATCATCGGTAATTGATAAAGTTTTTGTTAATGGTGATACTGGAGCGGTGAAAATAAAATTTAAATCATTTAATTAAGGAGTATAACTATGAATATTATTAATTTTACTATTGCTATGTATTTATCAATATTTATCCATGAGCTTGGTCATTATTTGTCTTGTAAAGCCTTTAAAATTCCTGTAAAAACCTTCTCTATAGGCTTTGGTCCTAAACTCTTTAGGTTCAAAAAATTTAATACAGACTTTACTTTTAAGCTTATTCCTATGGGTGGTTATGTCTATAATGATGATAATGATTTAAATAAAATAAATATAATCAAAGAATATATTATTATTCTTTCAGGAGTTTTTATAAATATAATAGCTGCTATTATATCATTCTCACTTTTATTAGATAAGTCTTTAATTTTTATAGTAAGTTCTATATTTACAAATATCTTACCACAATTTTTACTTAAATTAATGAATTTATCTAATATTTTGGGTTCAGAATTGGCTTTAAGCTCTACACTTCCTGAAATATTAAACAACTCTAATTCAAATATGTTCTTATTAGTATTTGCTTCATTAAATTTATTTTTATTTGCTTTAAACATTTTACCATTACCTATTCTTGATGGTGGGCAATTAATAATGAGTATAATTAGACGCTGGGGAAATAAATCTCTTCACCGAAAGAATGTTACTAAAAAAATCTCTAATATTATTTACTTAATTTGCTATATTTTATTATTGTCACCTTTATTAATAAATGAATTTTTAAGATATTTTCATCCAATTCAAATATTCTTATTTTCAGTAATAGTAATACTGATTTCTTTGTTATTTAAAGTAATTACAGAAACTAATATATATAAAAACATAATAAAAAAATAGCTTGTAGCTAATACTACAAGCTTATTTAACCGAGGAGGATAAACATGAATACAAACGATTCTAAAAAACTTACTTCTGCATCGCATTTTTGTGATGAGAGCATCAGCTCTAAATATGAACATTCCACTATTCCATAAATAAGTCCCCTTTAATAAGAAGTCCTTTGCTACTTCTAAATTAGGTTTCTCTGTAAACCTTGCTATCTTGAAGGTAGGAATGTGTCCATTGACTCTATCGCCCATTTCTATATAGCCATAACCTGTCTCTGGTCTAGTTGGCTCTATTCCTATGGTAACAATAGCTCTCTTCTTATCCGCAATCTCTACGGCTTGTTCCAGAGTTTGAAGATAACTTTTATCTCCTTCTATATAATGGTCTGAAGGCAATACAATCATAACTGCATCCTTATCTTTCTTTAAAAGCTTAGCTGCTGAAAGACCTATACAGGTTGCAGTTTCTTTATTAGCAGGTTCAGTAAAGATATTTTCCTCTCTTATGTCTTTAAGTTCATCTCTTATTTTGTCTTCATACTCCTGGTTTGTCACTACATAAATATTATCTTTATGGATTATAGGTCTAATTCTATCCACAGTATTACTTAAAAAACTCTTCCCATTATTGTGTATGCTAAGAAATTGTTTAGGGTTTGAACTTCTTGAAAGTGGATAAAGTCTAGTACCCTTTCCTCCTGCTAAAATTAATGAGTAAAGCATGTTGCCTTCAACTCCGTTAATTGTTATAGTGTATTTTATGTGAAAATATTCCATTATGTGAGTATTAAAAAATTTAAGGCTTTAGTTTAAGTAAAAATACCATAACTAAAGCCTTTCCTCATTTATTCATATTAATTTATTTTATTTATAATTTTATAATAAAAAACTTTTTGCGTAGTCATATTAACTTAGAAAATTTATTTTAGAACTCATCTAAGCTAAGTAAATTCAAAGTTTTAAAAACCATTATTCTTAGAAACTTCTTTTATCCATCTTCCTGATTTTTTAATAGTTTTCTTTTGAGTTTCTAAATCTAATGATATAAATCCATATCTATTTTTATATGAATTTAACCATGACCAACAATCTATTGGAGTCCATAAATGATATCCCACACAATTTGAACCCTCTTCAATAGCCTTATGAAGCCATTCTAAATGCTCTATTATGAATTCAATTCTATAATCATCTTCAATTATACCTTCAGCATTTTTGAATTTTTCTTCGCCTTCAACACCCATTCCATTCTCTGAAATGAACCATTTTATGTTGCCATAGTTATCTTGCACATTTTTAGCTATATCATAAATTGCCTTAGGATATATTTCCCATCCTCTATGAGGATTCATTCTCTTTCCTGGCATATCATAATTATCAAAATATTTTTCTGGAGCCCATGTTTCTCCACCATATTCCTCTTCTCTAGCTTTAACTCTTCTTGGTTGATAGTAGTTTACCCCTAAGAAATCCACAGTATTATTTTTTATAACCTGTAATTCTTCCTTAGTAGAATTCCACATTACTCCATCTTTTTCTAAAACCTCAACTAAGTTCTTAGGAAATTCTCCTTTAGTTGCTGGATCTAAGAATAACTCATTGAAGAAAGCATTGGCAATTTCAGCAGCTCTTAAATCTTCTTTTGACTCACTTCTTGGATATGCTGGCGTTAAGTTAACTATTATTCCTATTTCTCCATCTTGTCCTAATTTTCTATACTCTTCTATGGCTCTAGCAGAAGCTAATGCTATATTATAGGCAGCTTGAAGCCCTCTTTTTCCATCAACTATACAAGGATAATGCCATTTATATAAAAACTGTCCTTCAATAATAACTATAGGTTCATTAAACGTAGCCCACTTCTTAACCCTATCACCAAATAAACTAAAGGCAGTCTTAGCAAATTTCGAAAATAATTCTACAACATGCTTTGATTCCCATCCACCATATTTATCATATAATTCAACAGGAAGATCAAAGTGATGTAAATTCATGATTATATCTATTCCATTTGCTAAACATTCATCTATTACACCATTATAAAATCTCACTCCATCTTCATCTGGTTCACCAGTTTCAAAATCTTTAATTAACCTTGTCCATTGAATTGAAGTTCTAAATGAATTTAACCCAATTTCTTTTAGCATTGCTAAATCTTCTTTGTAACTATTATAAAAATTTGATGCTATATTTGGTCCTATACCATTGTGAAATAACTCTGGATTTATATCGAACCAGTGATCAAATACATTATCATGTTTTTTATTAAACCTACCTTCTGACTGAGGTCCTGAAGTTGCAGCTCCCCACCAAAAGTTTTCTGGGAAAGTATATTTCATGTGAAAACCCCCTATACCTTTGTAAACTTTTTCTCTACTTAATTGTATATTTTAAAAAAACTTTTTTCTAGGGTTCTTATGTGGCTTAATTCCAAAAAAAGTGGTTAATTTCAAGAAAAAAAGATCTAAGTATAACTTAGACCTTTTTTCGCAAACCAATATTATAAATATAACTGTATAAATTTTAATTTAAACTCATAACGTCCCCTTTAAATGACCATACTTAATAAATTCTCTCAAAATTCAATAATAAAAATAATTTCTCAATATAAATACCCTAATATCTATTCATAAGTCGAAAGATATTCTAGCTTCTTCCCCGTCGAAGCTTATAAAATTCATGTAAGAACAATTTCTTATTCTTAAGTTTAAAATAAAATTTACTCATATTTTCAATAGTAATTGTACTAGAAGGCTCCCCCAAACCTTAAAGCTTAAAAACTTAATCTTAAATATGCTTATCATACCATTATTGGCTTGTCAGAAGTTCATCTATAAATAACAGGCATTAGTACATAGACGTAACTTTCAAAGATTGTATTCCTAATTTAGTTATATGTTTTTAGTATAAATTGAACACTTTATTTTAAATACTTTTTATCCGCTCATTGAAAACATATACAATCTTTAAGTATATTATACATAACTTTTTTAATCATTTCCATACAAATCCACTCATATTCATTCATTTTTTATTTATTTCATGATTTTTTTAACAATTGTTAACTTATTTTGGAAAGGAGCATACCTAATTTTTAAGTCTAAGAATGTTTTTCTATTCATAACGCCCTTTTTATTGGAAAATAAGTCAAAACTATACTTGCCATGATATTCTCCCATACCACTATTTCCAACTCCACCAAAAGGTAAATATGAGGATGATACGTGAACTAAGGTATCATTTATTGTTACTCCTCCTGATGATGTACTATTAAGAACTTTTTCAATTTTATTTTTATCCTCTGAAAAATAATATATGGCTAAAGGCTTATCCTTACTATTTACTAATCTTATTACTTCATCTAAATCTTCAAAAGGTAAAATTGGGAATATAGGCCCAAAAATTTCTCTTTCCATAACAGGATCATTCCAAGTTACATTTTTTAATATGGTTGGTTCTATTTGAAAAGTTTTTCTATTATAATTTCCTCCAAAAACTAATTTTTCTTTATCTATATATGAAAGTACTCTATTAAATTCTCTTTCATTTACCATTTTAGAATAATCTTCAGATTCTAAAGGATTATCTCCAAATTGATTTTTTATTTCTTCCTCTAATTTTTTTATAAATTCTTCTTCAATATCCTTATGAACATATAAATAATCTGGTGCAACACAGGTTTGTCCTGAACTCAATAATTTTCCCCAAACTATTCTTCTTGCTGCTAATTCTAACTTACAATCCTTATCAATAATACAAGGACTTTTTCCTCCAAGTTCTAAAGTTACAGGGGTTAAATATTGAGAAGCTGCCTTCATTACTATTTTTCCTACAGTAGCACTTCCAGTAAAGAAAATATAATCAAATTTTTCTTTTAAAAGTTCTTCTACAACTTCTTTTCCCCTTTCTGGATTAACATGAAGAACATACTTTTCATCAAATACTTTTTCTAATATTTCTTTAAGAATTTTAGATGTCTCTGGTGCTGATTCAGATGGCTTTATAACTGCTGTGTTCCCAGCTGCTATTGCTCCAATTAAAGGATCCATTGTAAGCATAAAAGGATAATTAAAAGGACCTATTATTAAAACAACTCCATAAGGTTCTAACTGTATAAAACTTTTTGCTGGGAATTGTACTAATGGAGTTTTTACTCTTCTTTTTTTGCTCCATTTTTTTATATTTTTAATGTGCATATTTATTTCATCATATACCATTGCCACTTCTGTAACATAGGATTCAAAGCTAGATTTCATTAAGTCTTTTTTTAAGGCTTCAAAGACTTTCTCTTCCTCACTTTTTAAAACATCTCTTAACTTCTTTAGTTTCTCTATTCTAAAATTTATATCCTTAGTTTCACCTGTACTAAAATATTCTCTCTGTTTATTTATTTTTTCTCTTAAGGTTTCCATAGAATTTCCCCTCCCTCATTATTCCAATTCCTTTTTTAATTTATTATATCTCTATTTTATTTAATAATAAAATATATCCTTTTAAATTTAATCACAAAAAGCGTGTATAAAAATTTAATAATAAATATACTTTGATACACGCTCTTAATATTAATTTCCTAATTTATAAATTAATCCTTCCTTTAATTCTCCATAAGGAATTTTAAATTCTCTAATACCTGAAGAGTATGGAGCTATTTCATACTGCTGAAAATACACTATAATTCCATCTCTATTTAAATAATAGGCTTGATTTTCATTAACTCCCTTAAACAAAGCTCCATTATCAAAATAAAGCTCCTTCTCTTTTTCAATATCCTCTCTTACCTTTTTATCAATTATACTTTTATAGTCAAATCCTTCTTTAAATAAATCTTTTAGTCTAAGCTCTTTTCCTGTTTTAAGATTATAATTATAACTTACTTTAGTCGTTAATCCATGAGCTCCACCAGTATATTGATAATATGAAACAGGTAAACTAATTACTTCATCTGTATTAAATGCTTCAAAAAGACTATATGCCTCCATTTTAGGCATTTCTTTTCCTGCCTTCTCATATTCTTTGCTGTACTCTTCTCCTAATAACTTAATGTCATTTATCCAATTTAAAGTATAATCCTCTATAGTTTTATTTATTTTATCTGTAACCTCTTTTTCTCCACCTTGAATTGATGGATATTTAACTTTAATTTCATACTTGTCAGTATTTTCTTCTATAGATTTTTCTATAACTTCTATTTTATTTATTTCTTCTCCTAAAACTACAGTAGAAAAAATAAGAAGTAATGACATAAGGCATAAAAAAATTTTTTTAAATTTCATAAAATAAACCTCCACTTTATATTTGGCTAATTTTATTTTTCTCTTAAGTGTTATAATTATGTATAATGTATAAATAAAATCTATTAAAAGCTGATTGGAGTGATATAAGTGACCTATCTTATTATATTGATAATTATTGCTATTATAGTTATTGTCTTTTTTTTAGCAACAGGTCTATATATATTTAAATCTACTGTAACTAGAGAACTTCACGATATAGAGAAAAGTTATACTAGATATGTAGAAAATAATCTTTTTGACGAAGCCTTATATAATTCTGCTTCTAAGGAAGATATTACTTTAAAATCCTTTGATGGTCTTAATCTAACCTCAACACTTATAATGAATGAAAATCCTACAAATAAATTTATAGTATTAGTCCATGGGGTTTCTATTTGTTATGTTGGTTCTTTAAAATATTTTGATATATTCTATAAAAATGGATTTAATGTTCTTATAGTAAATCAAAGAAGACATGGAAAAAGCGAAGGAAAATATTCCACATATGGTTTTTACGAAAAATATGATGTAAACATGTGGATAGAATATTTAAAATCTAGATTTGGCAATGATATAATTCTAGGTCTTCATGGTGAATCAATGGGGGCAGGAACAGTTATGGAGACTATTCCTCTAAATGATTCCATAAAATTTGTAATTGAAGATTGTGGTTACTCTAACTTTCACGAACTTATAGGATTTCAAATAACACATGCATATAAAAATAGACTTGTTAGAAAAATTCTTCGTCCAAGCCTTATATTTGCAAACTTCTTTATGAAAACTAAAGCTAAATTTTCTATGAAAAAAATAGTACCTATAGATATAGTATCTTCAACATCACTACCAATGATGTTTATACATGGAAAAGAAGATTATTTTGTACCATGGTATATGGCAGTAGATTTATACAAAGCTAAAACTAAAGGCTATAAAGAACTCTACTTAGTTGAAGGTGCCAAACATGCTGAAGCCTTAGAAGTTAATAAAATTCTATACGAAAAAAAGATAATGACCTTTATCGAAAAAGCATTATCTTTGTATAAGTAAAGTAAAAGTTTAAATTCTATATCAAGACATGTTTTAATAAAACTTACAAACAGTATGAAGAGAATATCTAGATGAGCTTTAGAATTTAAATCATTACGGAGAAGATATTACGTTAAAAAGCTGAGACTGTTCGAAGCTTTAGTAATATCTTTGGAGTAATGATTATAAATTCTTAGCGAAATCTAGTAATTCTCGGAATATGTTTGTAAGTTTTATTATTAACTTTTGATATATATCACTTAATTATTAAATTGAAGCCTCTTCAGTCTTTGAAGAGTTTTCTGTTAACCTGTTTATTTCAGCTAATTCTTTCTTAGTTAAGTATCTCCAAGATCCTATCTTTAGGTTTCCTAGGCTAACATTCATTATTCTTATTCTCTCTAATTTTTTGACCTCATATCCAAAATACTCACACATTCTTCTTATCTGTCTATTTAACCCTTGAGTTAGTATTATTCTAAATGAGTTTTTGCTTTCTTTCTTAACTAAGCATTTCTTAGTAACTGTTCCTAGTATAGGCACTCCATTGCTCATTCCTTTTATAAACTCATCAGTTATAGACTTATTTACAGTGACAATATATTCTTTTTCATGATTATTCCCAGCTCTTAATATCTTATTAACTATATCACCATCATTAGTCATAAATATTAATCCTTGAGAATCCTTATCTAGTCTTCCTATTGGGAAAATTCTTTTTTCATGATTTATAAAGTCAACTATATTACCTTTTATCTTGCTCTCAGTAGTACAAGTTATTCCAACAGGCTTATTTAAAGCTATATAAACTAGTTCATTTTCAACCTTTAGAGGTTTTCCATCAATAGATACACTTTGCCCCTTAGAAACCTTCATACCAGTTGTAGCCTTTAGCCCATCTATCTTAACTCTTCCTTGTTCTATAAGCTTATCAGCCTCTCTCCTTGAGCAAAATCCTGTTTCACTTATATATTTATTTAATCTAACTTTATCTCTTATTTCATTTTTATTTGATACTATAATAGTATTTTTTACTGAAGCCTTTTTAGCTACTTTTTGTTTATTATTTTTATTAGTTTTATTTAAATTTTTATCTTCACTCTTAAACTTTTTATTAGATAAACTCTTATCTCTTCTATTGTTATTTTTTGATGCTTTTCTCACTATAAATAATCCTTTCCTTAATTAATTTTTCTTCTCATATCCTGAATTATTTATTTTTATTCTAAAATTATTCTTTGCATTATCATCCTTATTTACACTCTCAACATATTCTGTAACCTTATTTAAATCTACAGTGTCTACCATTTTTCCAGTTATATAAACATCCACAATTCTATTAGGAGGAAGCATATCCTCTTCTTCAAAACCTTTTAAAATTGAGATCATACCATCTTCAAATTTCTTGTTTTCTAATTTTAGTTCTGTTATTAATATAGTTCCCTTTTCTGTTGGAGAATAACTATAAACTATTCTATCAAACCTATTCAATCCAATTTTAACCTTTGATGTTCCTTGAATTAATATGGTAGTTTCCTGTTGTTTATAAAGAAAAGTAACACTTCCTATAAGGACAAATGCAATTAAAGCCACGCTAACTATTAAGGTCTTGTAATGTCTTAAAGTTTTCTTCTCTTTTCCTGATAATTCTTCTCCAACTTTATTTTCACATCTTGTTTTTATTCTTATAAATTGTCCTTCTTTAGTTAATATTATGGTACTCTTTTTACCTTCTAACATAACTAATCCTTTATGAACAACCTCTTCCCCTTTTGTACCCTTTATAACAGCTAAGTTTTCTAAGTCCTTAAAATTTATATTTAAATACATAGCTAAATTTGTATAATCTGCATTATATAATAAAATTAAATACGCTATTAAATAATTTGACCAACTTATAATCTTTTCATTACTAAATCCTGTTTTTTTAGCTATGACCTTTGTTTTTAACTCTCTTCTATTTATTATCTTTCTTAATAACACTTCTTCATCTACTAGAAAATAGGCTATATTAAGAATTAAATTTCTTTCCTCAAGATTAAATTCTTCACTTGAAAGACTTTTTAAATCAACTTTAAATTTTCTAAGCTCTTTTATGAAAGTACTTATTTCTTTTTTCAATATGTTTTTATCTAGATTTTTCTTTATATTTCTAGTAGAAAACATATATTTATCTTTTCTAAAAGTTACTTCACTCACTCAAGCGACACTCCTTTATGTATATTTTATAAAAAATAAGACTAAGGCAAAAACCCAGTCTTATTCCACTAACTTTCCTTTTACTATAACCCTATTTTTAGCGTCAGTTGTACATGTAACTATAGTTATAGTAGCATCTTTTGTTGGATTTAAAGCCTCAGTTTCATTTGGAGTAACCTCATACATATCAGTTATTTCATAAGTATATTCTTTTCCATTGTAAGTAACTTTGACTTTATCCCCTTTTTCAAGCTTATCAATATCCTTAAAAGCTTGTCCAAAATATGATATTCTATGTCCTGCTATGGAGAAATTACCTTTTTCCCCTGGCATTGGTGACCCAGGAAAATGACCTACTACATACTTTATATCTTCATAGCTAACGCCTTCTATTATACCTATTTCTAAGTTTATCTTTGGAATATTTAAAATACCTATTCCTTTTCCCTCTTCAAGTTGTGCTTTTTCTGGCTTTTTGTCTTTTTCAACTTCAACCTTATCAGCTTTATTCTTTTCATCGCTATTTTCTTTAGTATTTTCCTTAGTATTTTCTTCTTCTAACACATCAGCATCTTTCTTTTCACCCTCTGGAACATCAAACTGTAAATTTCTAAAACTATCTAAAACAGCTTGCTGCTGTCTATAAGTATCATATTTCATCCAAATAGTTACTCCAATAAGTGATACTCCTGCCACTATTAAAAGAATACCTAATACATTTCTAATTTTTCCCCACACTTCTCAATTCACCCTTTCTATTTAAATCCCTTTTACATAAAGCTTCTAATAATATTACTACAGACTAAAATTATTTCTAATCAATTATTATAAGCTATTCTCTTTAATTAAATCTCAATTTATTATACCATAGCCCCCATGATATCTATATAAAATTTTATATTATAAATACATCTTTTACATAATTAAAACATATAAAGATTTTAATCTTATAAAGCTATATTTTTGTTACAATTAAGTTTAATTTTCTTTAATAGCTATTGATGCTTTGATAACATAACAGAATTATATATAATTAAACCATAAAAATAAATTTTCATTGAAAAAATAAATCTAAGAGGTGATAAAAATGAGAATAGGAATGGGATATGATGTTCATAAATTAGTTGAAAATAGAGATTTAATATTAGGTGGAGTAAAAATTCCTTATGAAAAAGGACTTTTAGGCCATTCAGATGCTGATGTATTATTACACGCAATAATGGATTCACTATTAGGAGCAGCGGCTTTAGGAGATATAGGAAAGCATTTTCCAGATACAGACCCTAAATACAAAGGTGCTGATAGCATAAAACTTCTAGAATTTGTAGGTGAACTTTTAAATAAAAATAACTATAAAATATCAAATATAGATGCAACTATAATAGCTCAAAGACCAAAAATGGCTCCTCATATACCTACTATGAGAGAAAATATAGCTAAAGCATTAAATATAGACTTAGATCAAATAAATGTTAAAGCAACTACTGAGGAAGGACTTGGTTTTACTGGTTCTGGAGAAGGAATCTCATCTCAAAGTATTTGTCTTTTAGTAAAATAAAAAAATAGGCCCAATTAATAAAACTTACAAACATATCTTGAGAATTATTAAATATCCTCTTCATATTGTTTGTAAGTTTTATTTTCTATAGCCTATCTTTTTTTACTTTATACTAAAATTTATTAAACCCCTTTTATATAAATCCCCTTTTTAACGCTTATTGCTTTTTAATATTTTATTCAACTGCTATAGCATTTAACTCCCCACTTTTTTCAGCACTTTCTTTCTTTTGGAAAAATGCTATGAATGCTATTGCACTTATACCCATTAAATATGGATAGAATAAAAATTTCATTATTTCAAATGAACTTAATCCAGTTAAAGCCGCCGCTGACATTAATTGTGCTCCATATGGAATTATTCCCTGAACTGCACAAGAGAACATATCTAATATTCCTGCAATTCTTTTTGAATCTAAGTTATATTCATCTGAAATATCCTTTGCTAAAGGTCCAACTGTAACTATAGCAATAGTATTATTTGCAGTACATGCATCAACTAAGCTTACTAATAATCCAATACCAAATTCAGCCCCTTTTTTGCCATTGATTCTCTTAGTAACTAAGTTTAATACATAGTCTATACCACCATTTTCTTTTATTATTTCAACAATTCCCCCAATTATTATTGAAATTAATATAAGTTCACTCATTCCCCCTATACCAGTTGATATTGAAGTAAAGAAAGTCTTTAAATCTAAAGATCCTGTAAAGAATCCAATTGCTCCAGCTAATACTATCCCACCTGATAATATAGCAATTACATTAGCCCCCATTAATGCAGCTATTAAAATACCTAAGTAAGGAATAATCTTAATAAAATTATAATCGTATTGGCCTACTGATGTATTAGCCCCACTTCCTAAGAATGTATATATTACAATTACTAAGATAGCAGCTGGTAATATAACCTTAAAGTTTATTTTAAACTTATCCTTCATTTCACATCCTTGAGTTTTTGTTGCTGCTATTGTTGTATCAGAAATCATTGATAGATTGTCCCCAAACATAGCTCCACCTACTACTGCCCCAACTATAAGTGGTAATGCGATATTAGTCTTATCTGAAATTCCCATTGCTATTGGAACTATAGCAGCTATTGTTCCCATTGACGTTCCTAAAGATATAGCTATAAATGATGATATTATAAATATTCCTGCTACTAATATATTTTTAGGTAATATTGTTAGCCCTAAATTTACTGTAGATTCTACAGCCCCCATATTTTTAGCAACCTCTGCAAAGGCACCAGCTAATATAAAGATTAAGCACATTAAAATTATATTGCTATTACCAGCCCCCTTACAAAATATCTCTATGTTCTTTTCAAGTCCTCTTTTTCTATTTGTAAATATTCCAAATAAAACTGCAATTATTCCTGGAACTAAAACAGATACAGAGTAGAAATCTTTCATTACTAATGAAGTTCCCAAATAAATCGATACAAAAATTATTAATGGTAATAATGCTGAAAACTTTCCTTTTTTCATTTTCTCTCCTCCTAATCTATTTAATAAATCTATCCTTTATCCTACAAAATAAAAAAACTCCTATCCTAGGATAGAAGTTATTATTCTTACAGACTCTCTTTCTTATCTCTCAGTTTCTACCGCAGGATTTAGCACCGCTATAAATCTTTGCATGGGAAATTACTACTGATTTTTCTCATTTTAAAATTAGCATTGTTTTAACCGCAAAGAATTACCGGTTGCTGGGTTTCACAGGGCCAGTCCCTCCACCTCTCTTGATAAGATTTATTAAATTTTGTTTTTTTAATAGTATCATTCTAAAATTACTTTGTCAATTTATTTTTTTGACTTTAATAATTTATTTACTTATTAATTTATATAACAAACTTTCAAGTAATATTCCTTCATTTGGAGGATAATCAAACTTTTCGCTATATTCTATAGCTTCTGCAATAAAATTACATGACTTCTCCAATGCTTTTTCAATACTTTCCCCTCTTAATATCCATCCTATTAGCAATGAGGCAAAAGCATCACCTGTTCCACAATAAAAAGCATTTATTCTTTTATGAGAATAGGTGTAAAACATTTTTTCTTCTCTATCATAGAGTACAGTATCAATATATTCATTTCCTCTTGAACTTGTTACACTTGTTATTATACTTATTTTAGGTCCTAAATTCCCTAGACCTACTAAATATTCTTTTATCTCATCTTCATTTAGAGATTCTTTATATTCTTTTCCTAAAAGAAAAGAAGCTTCTGTAATATTTGGAGTGATTATATCTGCACTTTTTATTAAAGTTCTCATTTCTTCAATCATTTTTTCACTCATACCATCATAAAGCTTACCATTATCAGCCATAACAGGATCTATAACTACTAAAGTATTCTCTTCCTTAAAATCTTCTATAAATCTTTCAACAAATTTAACTTGATTAGGATCAGCTAAATATCCACTATATATGCATTGAAAATTTAAGTTAAGTCTTTTCCAATGATCTTTGGTTTCATATATAAAATCACTTAAATCTCTAATTGCTGGTTTTCCAAATCCATCTGTATGTGTTGACAATACTGCTGTTGGAAGTGGACATACTTGATTTCCCATTGAAGATAATATAGGTATTATTGTTGCTAATGCTGCCCTCCCATAGCATGAAATATCATGAATAGCAGCAATCTTATTCATAGGTTTCATTTCTATCTCCCCTTAAAAATCTGCTTTTAAATAAAATTCTTATTAACTAGTATTATATTAATTTAATTTTTTTATATCAAATGTACCCATACTTTTATGTAAAATAAAAAAAGCATCGCTTATAAAACGATGCTTGGTGCACCATCAGGGATTCGAACCCTGGACTCCCTGATTAAGAGTCAGGTGCTCTACCAACTGAGCTAATGGTGCATATTGTATTTTTTAAAATAATTTTACAGTAAAACTTTAAAAAATGGAGCGGGTACCGGGAATCGAACCCGGGTATCCAGCTTGGAAGGCTGGTGTTCTACCATTGAACTACACCCGCTTAGTATGTTTATATATTAACATACTGTTAATATGCTGTCAAGTTTTTAAACCAAGTTAAAAAACTGGCTGGGATAGCAGGATTCGAACCTGCGAATGACGGAGTCAAAGTCCGTTGCCTTACCGCTTGGCGATATCCCAGTATGGTGTACCTTAAGGGATTCGAACCCCTGACCCACGGCTTAGAAGGCCGTTGCTCTATCCAGCTGAGCTAAAGATACAAACTTGAATCAACAAAAATTATTATACATAGTTATTTAAAAAATGTCAACATTTTTTTCAATTTATTTTATATTTTTATTAATACTAAGCGATTTCAATTTTAAAATATCAAGAAAATTTAATTTTATACAATATCTTCTAAGTGTTTAAATAAAACTTTTTTAAATTTTTCCTCATCTTCTTTATTCTTATGAGCATTTTCACAAACTTTAAACCATTCTTCTGTAGTCATTCCTATAGTTTTTTCATATGAATCCTCACTATCTGTTTGAAGATTAGTTTCTACTACAAACTTTCCTAGCTCTTCAGCACTGCCAAAAGCTTTTAAGTATAAAAACTCATCATCATTTCCAAGCCAGTTATTATTAAATCTACTACAGAATATTTTTATTTTCCTCATTCCATTATCAGCACTTAACCCTTTTAATTTTCTTAATGCTACAATGTCATTTTTCATTTTTTCTTTTTCTTCTTCTGTTGATTTTCTATTTATCATAGAAATTATTTTTTCTACATCAATTGAAGGTATATGAGTTATTAATTTCTTTTTCCCTTCAACCCACTTATAGTATGCTTCTGGCATAAATACATACTCTATAAATTCTATTAATCTGTTAAAGTTAGGTACCATAACCCAAACATTTTGAAATCCAACTTTTCTATTGAATATTACATAATGTAGGTATTTCGTATCTTCAGTTATAGGTTCATCCTTAAACATTCTTCCTTTTAGGGTTTCATTTTTTGTTATTAATTCCCTCCAAAATTTCTCGGGATTTTCTTCTATCTTTGATCTTCTATGAAATAAGTTATGCATCTCAAAACCCCCTCATATCCTTTATATTTTAATTATATTGCTAACTTTTTTTAACAGCAAAGTGTAAAAAATACTAAATTCCTTTGTATACCTTAATCTTTATCTGAAAAGCTCCGTTATATTGATTAAACTGTTTTTTTATGCTATTTTATTACTATAAATGGGTATTAAAATGTTAAGGAGGATTATATGTCTTATTATTGTGAAATTTGTGGTGATTATGCAGATGTTCATCACATAGTTCATAGGTCAGAAGGCGGTTTAGATTTTAAACTTAATTACAAGTATTTGTGTAAAAAACATCACAGGTCTAAAATAGGCCCCCATAGAGACAAAGTTATAGATTTAAATTATAAACTTGAAATGCAAAACAACCTAAGAGAACTCTTTATAAAAAGTTTTTACACTGGTAATGACATAAAAATTATGTTAGGTCTTACCCCTGGTTCTTTAAAAAAATTAACTAAGAACCTAAAACTTTATAAAGAAGGATACTCTAGTGATGATTTAATATTTAATCTCATGGGAAGAAAAGTTTATTCAGAAGAATATATAGAAGATTTCATATTGCAAAAAGCAATAAGTTGTATATAGAAAGCTGTATCAAAGCTACTTCAATTTTGATGCAGCTTTATTTTTATTAATTAATATACTAAAATTTTTCTATGGTAAAACCACATATTAAACTATTATGATCATATATTCTTAAATCCTTAAAAATTTTCTTAGCTATTTCTAAATGTCCCCTATGATTTGCTCTTCCTTCTACTAACCATGATTCTATAAGCTCTTTTTGAACTTTGCTTAACCTATCCCAATACTCATAATTATCTATTAAGAATATTTCCTCTTCCTTAGAAACCTCTCTTATAACTTTTACATACCCTTCTATATCTCTTCCATTTTTTATTGGACTTTGTAATATAGGTATTGAGTTTATATTTTTAACCTTGCTTACTATATTAACTAAATTATGTTTAAATTCCTCTGGATTAATTTTTTCATTTCCTCCAATCATAATAAAAACAGCTTTAGGATTATATTTTGATACTAAATCTTCGAAGTTATTCATTAAATATTCTGAATTAACTTTTTCTGTACCAAAATTAATCATAAATTTTTCCCTTTTATTTATGCTTCCATCATTTAATTCCCATCTAATTCTCTCTTCCACATATTCAACATAATTTTTATAACCAAAGGTATCTCCTGTACCATTTGTATATCCATCCCCTAAAAACACCCATATACCCTTTTCATCTTCATTTATTAAATTTGTTATAGCTTCTAAATTATCATTTAAATTTTCTTTAGTATATTTAATTAATTCTTCTTGTGAAGGATTTTTATTACTTATGGTATTAAGAATTTCTTTGTTACACTTATTATCAACTTTTCTTTGAAGATAATTTTCTGCTTTTATTGGATAACTTAAATTACAGGTATAACTTTCTTCTTCAAAAATATCTAACTCCTTAAAAATAAATTTAACTATTTCTAAATGCCCCTTTTCATTAGGATGTATCAAATCACTAAGAAGCTCATTTTTAATATTAGAATTTTCTTTTTCTAAGTCCTCCCAATGACTATAATGATCTATTAACATTACATCATTTCCTCTAGCAACCTCTCTAAGAATATCCATATAAAATTTAAGACTTTTCCTACTTAAATCCATTTTTATTATGTTACTTGTTTGAAGGATTGGTATTGCTCCAATTCCTCTAACTTTATTAATAAGTTCTAATATATTTTTTCTATATTCTTCTAAAGGAACAATTTCATTTGATGAATCATTCATTCCAAGCATTATAAAAACAATATCAGGGTCACATATATCTACACAGATATTAAAATCTCTTATTATATCTCTAGTTGTAGCTCCTGAAACACCTGTATTAAAAATTATAATATTCTCTTTAACAATATTGTTTTTAAACTTTTCTTTTAATCTTTCTCTAAAGTGTTCTGTATAACTTCTATATCCTTTAGTATGAAGTGGCCCATGAGTTATGCTATCTCCAGTAAAAACAATATTTAGCCCCTTATCTCCTTCAATCATTATAATCCCCTCTTTCTTATTTCCTTCTAACTTTAGTTTATATACCTTTTTACCTAAAAAATTAATATTTATTAAAAACTAAATTTTTATAAAATACTTAAATCTTTTGTAGGTTACTATTTAATTAATAATATCCCCCTATATGTTTATTAATTAAAGAATATTAATATGTTTAGAATTTAAGAGTTATAAAAGAAATACTTCTTTATTTAATTTTAATAAAAAAAAGACTTCAATAAAATTATGAAGTCTTCCAAAAAAATCTCTAAAAACAAAAAAGCATCGATTATAAATCGATGCTTGGTGCACCATCAGGGATTCGAACCCTGGACTCCCTGATTAAGAGTCAGGTGCTCTACCAACTGAGCTAATGGTGCATATTATATTTTTTAAAATGGAGCGGGTACCGGGAATCGAACCCGGGTATCCAGCTTGGAAGGCTGGTGTTCTACCATTGAACTACACCCGCATAAATGGAGCGGAAGACGGGACTCGAACCCGCAACTTTCACCTTGGCAAGGTGACACTCTACCATTGAGTCACTCCCGCATATTTTTATATTAATTTGGAGCGGGTACCGGGAATCGAACCCGGGTATCCAGCTTGGAAGGCTGGTGTTCTACCATTGAACTACACCCGCATAAGTGGTGCAGGTGAAGGGAGTCGAACCCCCACGCCGTAGGCGCTAGATCCTAAGTCTAGTGCGTCTGCCAATTCCGCCACACCTGCAAAACTATGTTTTTATTATAATATTTTTCAAATTCTATTTCAAGATTTTTTTGCAAATTATTTTCTAAAAACTTTAATTAACTTAATAACTTTTTTGAATTAAAATTTATAATATTGAGAACTTATTTCCACCTAAACCCTTATAATATCTTATATTCCAATTAGAATTTATTTTTATTTTATCCATTGACATACAAAAATAATAAACTTATAATCTAAAGTAAATATTATAAATTTATTAACACAATGAAGAGACGAGTAAACTTTGGTACATTTTCAGAGAGAAGGTACAGTAGCTGTAAGTACTTTTAAATGGAATTAGTTGAAGACTACCTCTGAGTGACTCTAATCCAGTCCGTCATAATCACGTTACGATTAATTTTAAGTGGTACTTTATTTTTAATTATTAAAGTACAAATTGGGTGGAACCACGGGAATATACACTCTCGTCCCTTTTCTATATTTAGAAGAGGGATGAGAGTTTTTATTTTATATGAATGAAAATTAAAAGAAATTTATTTTGAAAGGAGAAATTAATATGATAAAAATTACACTTAAAGATGGTTCAATAAAAGAAGTTGAAGCTGGACTATCAATTTTTGAAATAGCTCAAAGCATAAGCCAAGGACTAGCTAGAAATGCTTGTTGTGGTATATTAAACGGAAAAGTTGAGGACTTAAGATTTATAGTTAATGAAGATTCTTCATTAGAAATCTGTACTTTTGATTCTAAAGAAGGTCAACATGCTTTTAACCACACTGCTTCTCATGTATTAGCAGCTGCAGTTAAAAGATTATTCCCTCAAGATAAATTAGCTATAGGACCATCAATAGATAATGGTTTCTATTATGATTTTGATACTGAAAAACCATTCTCTGCTGACCAATTAAACAAATTAGAAGAAGAGATGAAAAAAATAATAAAAGAAAATCCTGAAATAAAAAGATTTGAACTTCCTAGAAACGAAGCTTTAGAACTTATGAAGGATGAACCTTACAAAGTTGAACTTATAAATGATCTTCCAGAAGGTGAAGTAATTTCATTCTACCAAATAGGTGATTTTGTTGACCTTTGTGCAGGACCTCACTTAATGGCTGTTAAACCAATAAAAGCAGTTAAATTATTAAGATCTACTGGTGCTTACTGGAAAGGTGACGAAAAGAACAAAATGCTTTCAAGAGTATATGGAACTGCTTTCCCTAAGAAATCAGAATTAGATGCTTATTTAGAAGCTTTAGAAGAAGCTAAGAAAAGAGACCATAATAAATTAGGTAGAGAGCTTGGAATCTTTACTACTGATGAAAATGTAGGTCAAGGTCTTCCATTATTAATGCCAAAGGGAGCTAGAATAATCCAAACTCTTCAAAGATGGATAGAAGATGAAGAGCAAAGAAGAGGATATGTTTTAACTAAAACTCCTTTAATGGCTAAAAGCGACCTTTACAAAATTTCAGGACACTGGGATCACTATAAAGATGGTATGTTCGTTTTAGGTGATGAGGAAAAAGATAGTGAAGTATTTGCTTTAAGACCAATGACTTGCCCATTCCAATACGCAATATATAACTCAACTCAACACAGTTATAGAGACTTACCAGTAAGATTTGCTGAAACTTCTACTCTATTTAGAAATGAATCTTCAGGAGAAATGCACGGTCTTATAAGAGTAAGACAATTCACTCTTGCTGATGGACACATAGTATGTACTCCAGAGCAATTAGAAGATGAATTCAAAAATACTGTTGACTTAGTTAAATACGTTATGGAAACTTTAGGAATAGCTGATGATATTACTTACAGATTCTCAAAATGGGATCCAAACAATACTGAGAAATACATCAATGATCCTGAAGCTTGGGAAAATACTCAAAATATAATGAGAGAAATATTAAACCACTTAAATATAGACTTTACTGAAGCTGATGATGAAGCTGCTTTCTATGGTCCAAAACTTGATATCCAATTCAAGAATGTTCATGGAAAAGAAGATACAATCATCACTATCCAAATAGACTTCGCTTTAGCTGAAAGATTTGGAATGTACTACATCGATAAAGATGGAGAAAAGAAACGTCCTTACATCATTCACAGAAGCTCAATTGGATGTTATGAAAGAACACTAGCAATGCTTATAGAAAAATATGCAGGTGCTCTTCCAACTTGGATAGCTCCAGTTCAAGCTAAAGTTCTTCCTTTATCAGATAAATATGCTGATTATGCAAATGAAGTTGTTGAAGAATTAAGAAGAAGAGGAGTTAGAGTTGAAGCTGACCACAGAGCTGAAAAAATCGGTTATAAAATAAGAGAAGCTAGATTAGAAAGAACTCCTTACATCTTAGTTGTTGGAGAAAAAGAAGCTGAAAACAAAGAAGTTTCTGTAAGAAGCAGAAAGAACGGTGAAGAAGGTGCTATGCCTTTAGCTGACTTCGTAAACAGAATAGTTCTTGAAATAGCTAACAGAGAAAACTAAGAAAATACAAAGTCTAATTAACTAAAAATATAAATATATTCTGAGGATTAATGTATTTCACTAAGAATTTATAGTAATCATTCCAAGAAATTTACTAAAGATTGAAAACTAGCTTCGCGTCGAACATTCAATCTTCTTAACGCAAATTTCTTTCCATGATTACTTAAATTCTAAAGTTCATACATATATCCTCTTCATACTATTTATATTTTTAATAAGCTTATATTAATAACATTTTAATTTATAATCAAAAAAGAACTTGGAAGTATTCCTATGAAATCCATAAGGAATACTCCAAGTTTTTTTATTTTAAAAGAAATATTAATTTAAAATATTAAGCAAACAAATCTATACTAAATAAGATTAATAATATTTTATAGTTATTATTAATTTTGATAAATTTAATCTATATTCATAATAAACTTACTTAATCATACTCTAAATAAATCATAAATTTTGTTTTAAAAACTAAAATTTGCTGTCGTCTATGCTTTCTAAGTATTCATCCACTACTCCTACTACACTTTCAACACATCCATTTTCAAATGGTGATTTTAAGTTAGCATATTTTAATAAGCCTAAGAATGTCTTAGTTCCACCTATGTTACATAGATTTAAATAATCTTCCCATGCTTTTTCATGATTTTCTCTATCTTTTTTCCAGAATTGAAGTGCACATATTTGAGCTAAAGTATAATCAATGTAATAGAATGGTGATAAGAATATATGGTTTTGTTGGAACCACCAACCACCTCTTTCTAGGAAATCACATTCATCGTAGTTTTTATGTGGAAGATATTTTTTCTCTATTCTTCTCCATGCATCTTTTCTTTCCTTTGGTGTACATTCTGGATTTTCATATACAAAGTGTTGGAATTCATCAACTGTTACTCCATAAGGAATAAATTTAATGGCATCTCCTAAGTGATAGAATTTATATTTATCTGTATCTTCTTTAAAGAATAAATACATCCAAGGCCAAGTAAAGAATTCCATACTCATTGAGTGTATTTCACAACTTTCCATAGTTGGCCATTGACACTCTTGCATTTCTATCCAAGAACTTCTAAAGTTTTGGAATGCATGGCCAGCCTCGTGAGTTAATACATCTACATCCCCAGCTGTTCCATTAAAGTTTGAGAATATAAATGGAGCTTTATAGTTAGGGAAATTAGTACAATATCCTCCAGCTGCCTTTCCTTTCTTAGCAACTAAGTCCATTAAATCATTCTCAACCATAAAGTCAAAGAATTCTTTGGTTTCCTTTGAAAGCTCTGAATACATTACCTTTGCATTTTCAACTATCCACTTTGAATCTCCCTTTGGAGTTGGATTCCCACTTAAGAATTCAAATTTTTCATCATAATATTTTAAAGTTTCAAGTCCTAATCTCTTAGCTTGTCTTTCATATAATTTACTATCTATAGGAACTATAAACTCTTCAACTTGTTTTCTGAAGTTTTCAACCATTTCCTTATTATAGTCATATCTTCTCATTCTTACATAGCCTAATTCCACAAAGTTATTAAAACCAAGCTTTTTAGCTATTTTTGTTCTTACCTTTACAAGTTTATCAAAGATATCATCTATTTCATCTTCATGCTTCACAAAGAAGTTATATTTAGCTTCTGATGCTCTTTTTCTAACTTCTCTATCCTCTGATGTTACAAAAGGAACTAATTGTGCTAAGGTTCTTTCCTCTCCATCAAATTCAATTTTAGCTGAAGCAATAAGTTTTTGATATTGACTACCTAATTTATTTTCAAGTTGCATATCCTCTATTACTTCTTTTGAAAAACTCTTTTGAGAATACTCTGCCTCTTTTATTATAGTTTCACCATAATAATCACCTATTTGATCCTTAAATGGTGAACTTAATAATGCTTTATAGAATTCATTATTAACTTCTTCAATAAGAGGAGAATTTTCATCCCAGAAATCACTTTCTTCATTATAGAATTCATCCTCAGTATTTATTGTGTGTCTAACTTCTGATAAGGCCATCATAGTTGATGTATTATTTCTTATCTTATTTATTTTTCCTATTACTTCTTTAGCCCCATTAAAGTCCTTTGCTTCTTCTAACTCTTTTATAAAAGATCTAATATCTTCTCTATCTTTTTCTATATTAGGTCTTTCATATTTAAAATCTTCAAATTTCATTGTTTACCCCACCTCACAATTATATTTTATATAATTCTGACATAAGTAAAATTTATTATCAATAAAGTAAAATTATCAAAAATATTATTTTACTATTATGATTTTTTTAAACTAATAATTTTCTCTTCACTTATTATTAAATCAACCTTCTCATCAAAGAATTCATGTGGAATTTCATCAAAAACTTGAAAATCATAACATAAAGCAACTCTCTTACTATTAGGGTATTTACTTAAAAATCTATCGTAAAATCCTCCCCCATATCCTAATCTATTTCCCTTTAAATCAAAGGCTAAACCAGGTATTATAATTAAATCAACTTCCTCACTTATATCTTCACATTCAATGCTTGGTTCTAATATTCCAAAGGCACCACTTTCATTTAATTGAAGTAAAGATTCTATTTTCAAAGCCTTCATTTGTCTTTCTTTTAAACTAACAGGAATAACTTTAGGAACTGCAACTTTTTTATCTGAAACTAATAATTCTTTTATTATCTCAACTGTATTTACTTCAGAGTCCATATTTACATATATAAATACAACCTTACTATTCTTATATATATCACTTTCCAAAAGAGTTTTTCTTATTTTTTCATCAGCCCTTAACTTAGTATCTCTATCTATATTTTCTCTTTTTAGCTTAATTTCTTTTCTTAACTCTCCCTTATCCATATGAAATTCCTCCTCATAGACTTTTAATAATTTTACCATATTCTGTATTGCAATACTATATAAATACACTTAATATTCTTTTCGTATAAATGCATCATAATAAAAAATAATGTGCTGTATCAAAATATAATAATAAAACTTACAAACATATTCCGAGAATTACTTCTTCATACTGTTTGTAAGTTTTATAAAAATCTATTTTGATACACGACCAAGTCTATTAAATTATTTTCTAGCTACTATTGTAAAAGTCTTTGGAATCCCTTTATCAAAAACATCACTTGATAAATTAGGCTCCTCTGTTAAACTTTCTATCTTAAGTCCAGTATTAGCAACGGCAGTTACTATTTCTCCTAAATTCCACTTACGTAAAAATACTTTTTCTACTTCTCCTTCTTCTAAGTATTTTGAGTAAGCAACTTCTTTTTCCTCTAATGAAGTATCAAAGTAATCTCCTGTAACCTTATGTTTTCTTACCTTTGCTGTAGAACCCCTTGAAGTTATTAGTTTAGTTGATACTGGATGAAAATCTCTTAATACAGCTTTCCCTCCATCCTTTAATAAACTATGTATAACATTCATAAAAGGAGATAAATCTGAGAAATAATGAAGTATTCCCATCTCTGCAAATACTATATCATAATCTCCACTCATAACTTCTTTAGGCATTTTTAAAACATCACTTAGAATGAAGTTAATCTTTACTCCGCAAGCCTCAGCTAAATCTAAAGCATATCTTCTATTTCCTTCTGAGAAATCCACTACAGTAACATCTGCCCCTAATAAAGCTAATGCAACAGCCTTATTTCCATTAGAGCCCATAAGATTAAATATCTTCTTTCCTTTAACATCTCCAAATTTATCTAACAAAACATTTAATTTTTTCTCAGGCATAGATTTAATTTTCTCTGCTGCTTCCTTAGCAGTTCCAAATCTCTTTACCCAAGCATTGTATGTCTCTTTATTCCAAGCCTCTTCATTTTCATTTATACATACTTTTTTATCTTCTAAAATATTATTTTCTTGAAATTTTTCCACTGTAAATACCTCATTAATTAATATTAGCTTATTCCTCAGAATTATGAGGTTTTAGCGAAAGTATTATACTTCAATAAAAATCATTTTTCAATATATTTTTCACTAAAAATAAGGAGTGTTTAAAATCACTTTATAGCATTTTAAATACTATTTTAATGATTTAAACACCCCTAACACATATAAATAAGGTTAAAATTTTAAGCTAATTTTATATTAAATTCTTTCAGCACCAATTGCTGCTTCTAAATCTCTTATTATTACATTTACTATATCTAACTTACCCTTAGCATAGTCTTTCTCTTCTAACCAGTTTAACCCTGTTTCAAGGCACTTTTTAGTTTCCTTATACTCTGCTAATAATTTTAATAAACTCTCATTATTCATATTCAAAATCCCCCTTTTTTTATTCAACAGTTACTGATTTAGCTAAGTTACGTGGTTTATCAACATCAAATCCTTTAGCTTTAGCTACATAGTATGAGAATAATTGTAATGGTACAACACTTAAAACTGGTGATAATAAGCTTAATGTTTCTGGTATTTCTATTAATCCTTCAAACATTTTTCTCTTACTTTCTTCCATGTCACCTTTAAAGCAAACACCTAAAACGTTAGCTCCTCTTGTAACAACTTCTTGAACATTACTTATCATTTTATCCATAAGCTCTCTTTGAGTTAATAATGATACTACTGGAATATCTTTTTCTATAAGAGCTATTGGTCCATGTTTAAGTTCTCCACCTGCATAAGCCTCTGAGTGAATGTAAGAGATCTCTTTAAGTTTTAATGATCCTTCCATTGCAACTCCATAATCCATACCTCTTCCTAAGAAGTATAAATCTTTTTCTGTAGATGCTTTAACTGCAAACTCTTTTATTAAATCTGTATTTTTAAGGATTTCTTCAACTTTTTCTGGTAATTCAAGCATTGCTTTTTTGATTTCCTCAATTTCTTCTACTGATTTGCTTCCTTTTAATTCAGCAAAGTGTAATGCTAATGTGTACATAGCAATTAATTGAGTTACATATGCTTTTGTTGATGCAACAGCTATCTCTGGACCAGCCCATGTATATAATACATCGTTAGCTTCTCTTGAAACTGAGCTTCCTACTACGTTAGTTACAGCTAACACTCTTGCACCTTTTGCTTGTCCATCTCTTAAAACTGCTAAAGTATCTGCAGTTTCTCCTGATTGGCTTAATACTATTATTAAAGTTTTATCTGTAATAACAGCATCTCTATATCTAAATTCTGAAGCTATATCCACTTCTACTGGTATTCTAACTAATTTTTCTATAGCGTATTTTCCAATAACTCCAGCATGGTAAGCTGTTCCACAAGCAACTATATATACTCTATCAACATTATCTAAATATTCTTTAGTTATTGATATATCATCTAAAGTTACTTCTTTTCCTTCCATTATTCTTGAAGTCATTGTATCTTTTATAGCTTTTGGTTGCTCGTTAATTTCTTTTAACATGAAATCTTCATATCCACCTTTTTCAGCAGCATCAACATTCCATGTTATATGATAAACTTCTTTTTCCACTGGATTTTTTTCTTCATCAAAAAGAGTAACTCCATCATTTGTTAATACTACAAACTCTTTATCTTCTAAAAGATAAACTTCTCTTGTATGATTTAAAACTGCTGGGATATCAGAAGCTATGAAATATTCTTTTTCTCCTAATCCAACTATTAATGGACTATCTTTTCTTACAGCTACTAATTTTTCTGGCTCATCATTACATATAACTCCAATAGCATATGAACCTTCCATGTGTTTAGTAGCTTCCATAACTGCATCTAATAAATCACCTTTATAGTAGAAATCTACTAAGTTTGGAATAACTTCTGTATCAGTTTCTGATTTGAATTCATATCCTTTTTCCATTAACCAGTTTCTTAATTCATTGTAGTTTTCAATGATTCCATTGTGAACTACAGCTATTGTTTCTTTATTATTTAAATGAGGATGTGAGTTAACATCTGATGGTTCTCCATGTGTAGCCCATCTAGTATGTCCTATTCCGATTCCACCCTCTATTGGATTTTCATTTAACATTCCTTCTAGGTTTGCTAATCTTCCTTTATGCTTTTCAGCCTTTATCTTATTATCTTCTAAAACTGCAACTCCTGCTGAATCATATCCTCTATACTCTAATTTTGATAATCCTTCAACTAATATATCTGTTGCCTTTTTCTGTCCTACGTATCCAACTATTCCGCACATATTATTTTCTTCCTTCCCTTTTGTAAAATTATATTCTAACTTTCAAAATAAGCTTTATATAACTTCTTACTGCATAGAAGGTTTGAAACACCCAATTGGCTTTGTCCTTAAAATCACTTTTAAGCTTTAACCAATCTTTTACGGTAGTGCTTTACCGTGGGGCATCCGCCGAAAATTCGATACTCCCCAACCTCGTCAACTTAAATTTATTAAGAATCTTAATAAGCATTTTAATCTACTAAAGTTAAATTACTTATTAGTCTATCAATAAAACTTTAAGTTCTGGCGCTTTAATCTATTATTTTGAAAGTTAATATATTCTATGCATCATCTTTCTAAAAAGCCACAAACTTATTCTAACACTTTTTTAAAAAAATTCAAGCTTTTAAAGCTTATTTCAGTTCATTTTTAGTTATTTTCATTTATTTTTAAGAAATATTTTTAATTATCTGTCTATACCTCTATATTTCTTTTGTTTAATATATTAATGTATAGTTGTATAGACATCTATAGTATTTGATTTTAAAATTAACTTTTTAAATTCCATATTATAAAAGAAATTTTTATATTTATTTCTTTCATTTTTAACTTCAAAGTATAATTAGTGTATAGACGCTTTCCATTGTTTAAAATTTCTCAGTAAAAAAGCTAACTTATTTATAGTAATTAATTTTTATACTTTAATTTCTTATAAAAAAATCTTGGAATAAGTAAATATCTATCTTTAACTGTTCCTTTTCCTAGGAAAAATCATATTATAAATACTATAAAAATAATTTAGGAGATTTTTTATGAGCTATACTACAGAAAAGCAACCTCAAGGAAAAGCCTTGGATATAAAAGGATTTTTAAGGGAAGCTTTAATCTCAGAAATAGTTGCCATCAATGGTTATAGTAAACATATAGATGAAATTGCTTTAGTGGATATAAAAGAATTATTACATCACATAATGGAAGATGAAAAAAGACACTATGGTCAATTTTTAGAAGCTCTCAGAAGATATGATAAAGAGGAATTTGAAGTCTATGTAGAATCAGTTGATCATGTAGAAATAAAAGACAAACCTTTAAAGAAAACATATCACGAAAATAAAAAATTAACTGCTTATAGTATTTTAAATAAAATTCGAGATGATATTAAAGGAGAATACGAGGCCATATTACTCTATGATGATTTAATAAATAAAATAGAAGATAAATGCCTTGTTAAAATGATAAGAGATATAACTAAGGAGGAAAAAGAGCATGTGGAGGAACTTACCCTTGCTTTAATGAGACTTGATTCAGATAAGTATGGACCAATTGAAGATAATTAATATAACTTTTAATAATCAAATAAATAAAAATATTTTAAATCATAAAAAGCTATAAATAACATGAATAGTTTTAAATAAAATTATCATGTATTTATAGCTTTTATAATTCTATGGTTTTATATAAGACTTTTATAGTTTAATATAATATATTAATTACATTTTGCTTCTATCATTTTTGCTAAGTTATGAGCCATTTCATCTATTTCAGCTTGATTTTCACCTTCAAGCATAACTCTTACTAATGGTTCTGTACCTGATGGTCTTATTAATACTCTTCCGCAACCATCTAAAGCAGCTTCCATTTTCTTAATTTCAGCTATTATTTCTTCATCTTCTTCATGAATATTTTTCATGTTATTAGGTACTTTTGCGTTAACTAAAACTTGTGGTAATACCTTCATTACATTTTTTAATTCAAATAAAGATTTTCCAGTTCTCTTAACTATGCTAGCTACTTGAAGTGCAGTAACAAGTCCATCTCCAGTTGAGTTATGATCTAAGAATATGATATGACCGGATTGTTCTCCACCTAAAGAATATCCTTTAGCTAACATTTCTTCTAATACATATCTATCCCCAACTTTTGTAACTGCAGTATTTATTTTTTCATTCTTACAAGCTATCATTAGTCCTAAGTTACTCATTACAGTTACAACTAGAGTATCATCTTTTAATCTACCTAATTCTTTTAAGTATTTAGCACATATTGTTAAGATGAAATCTCCATCAACTAAGTTTCCTTGCTCATCAACAGCTAAGCATCTATCTGCATCTCCATCAAAAGCAAATCCCATATGACATTTTTTCTTAACAACATATTCCATTAATTCTTCTGGATGAGTTGATCCACAATTTTCATTTATATTAGTTCCATCTGGATTATCATTTATTACAAATATTTCTGCTCCTAATTCTCTGAAAGCTCTAACAGCAGCTTCGTGAGATGCACCATTTGCACAATCTAAAGCTACTCTTAATCCTTCTAAAGATATTCCTATTGTATCTTTAGCAAAGCTTATATAATCTTCTAAAGCAGCTTTTTCTATTATTTCTCTTCCTAAATTAGCTCCTGTTGGTGAAGGTACATTTTCAAAACCACTTTCTATAACTCTTTGTATTTCATCTTCTAAATCATCTGATAATTTATATCCCTTATCATCAAAGAATTTTATTCCATTATATTCAACTGGATTGTGTGAAGCTGATATCATAACTCCAGCATCTGCTCCATATACTCTTGTTAAGTGAGCTACCGCTGGTGTTGGAACTACTCCTAAGCATACTGCCTCTGCTCCAACTGATAATATACCTGCAACTAAAGCAGCCTCTAGCATATCTCCTGATATTCTAGTATCTTTTGCTACTAATATCTTAGGTTTATGAGTTCCCTCTGTTAAAACATAAGCTCCAGCTCTACCTAAGTTATATGCTAATTCTGCTGTTAATTCAGTATTTGCTATTCCTCTAACTCCATCTGTTCCAAATAATCTTGACAATTTATGTCACCCCTCTAATAAATTTATATTATACTTATATTTAATTAAAATACCTATAATTTTGCTACTTAATTAATACTTTTTACACTTTCAAAGAATACTGTATGTAATGCTATTTGTCAAATATTAGTTATTAAAAATTTAAATTTTCTTTATATTTTATAGTCATTTTTTATGTTACCACATGAATAAAATATATTTATTACTAAAATATTATTTTTAGCTTGTTTTAGTTAACATTATTTTCACTAATTATTACATAGATTTATTTATATTAATATAATATATCATCAATATTAGCATATACTTGAAACTATAAAGGTAATAAATTTATGTCTATTTAAAGAGCTATAAATTTTATATTTCTATATATCCTACATAAATATTGGTGAAAACATTTTAATTATGGACATAAGTCTCATTACGCCTTAAAATATTAATTGAGTGATATAAAAGAAAGGGGATAATTTACATGACAACTAATGAATCTAATTACATAGATGAAAATAAAAATCCTATAGAAACTGAAGATTTTGCTAAAGCTTTAGCTGCTGAAGAAGAAAATTCTTGTAAGAGAAAAAAAGAAGTAATTGAGAAAATAAGAAGCTTAGCAAAAAGTGCTCAAAATTGGAAAGAAGCTAATAAAGAATTCAACGCTCTTCTTGAAGAGTTTAACAATATTTATTACTATGACCAAGAAACTGAGAATACCCTAAAAAGTGAATTAAGAGAAGCTAAAAATGAATTCTATACTGCTAGAAAAGAATTCTTTGAAAAAGCAAATGAAGGTTTCAAAGAAAATGCTGAAAAGAAAGAAGATGTTATAAAAAGACTTGAAGCTTTAGTATATACAAGTGATATAAAAGCTTGCGATATGTTAGCTAAATCTTTATCTGAAGAATTCTATGCTATAGGCTTTGCAGGTAAAGAATTAAACACTGAATTATATGATAGATTTAAAAAGGCTAGAAATGCAGCTCAAGAAACTAGAAAAGCTGCTATGGAAGGCTTAAGAGAAGAATTCGGAAATAAAGCTGATAGAAAAAGAGAAATTATCTCAGAACTTAAAGCTTTAGTTAATAATGAAAACTGGAAAGAAGCTACTGAAAAGTTCAATGCTCTTTGCGATGAATTCAAAGGTATAGGTTTCTCTGGAAAAGAAGGAAATGAAGAAATTTCTCTAGGATATAAAGAAGCTAAGGATGCTTTCTTTGCTAAGAGACAAGAATTTTTTGATGCCCTAAAAGCTGAGAACAAAGTTAATATAGAAAAAAGAAAAGCTCTTATAGAAGAATTAAAGAAACTATATGAAAATGATAGTTGGAAAGAAGCTTCTGCTAAGGTTAAAGAAATAAGTGATGAATTCTTTAAAATAGGATTCTGCGGAAAAGAAGAAAATGAAAAACTTATAAACGAGTTTAAAGAAATAAGAGATGGTTTCTACGCTGCTAGACAAGAATATTTTGATAAGATAAATGCTGCTAGAGCTAATAAACAAAAAGATTTCTTAAACTCTTTACTTAAAAATAAAGATGAGTTTGTTAAAAAGCTAAAAAAATATATTAGCCAAGATGAAGAAAGACTTTCTGACTTTACTAACAGATTATTTAATGTTAGACCTGGAAACAATTCTTTAGAAACTATTGAAAAATACCAAGAAATAGTTGAAGATATCAAAGGTAGAATTGAAAGCAATAAAGCTAAAGTTAAAGAAGTTCAAAATGAAATGCATGAAATAAGAAATGAACTAAACAATTTAAAATAAAAATATAGGTTATTATATAGAAAAATATATTTTTTATATTATTCTATATTTTATTAACTTATAAATATTTAAAATACCCCTTAAGTAGATTTAAGAAAACCACCTTTTAAAATCTACTTAAGGGGTATATTTTTTACTAAACTATATAATTTAAACTTTTATAATCATATAATTCAAACTTTCGTATTAAATTATATAGTTTCTAAGTATCTTACTTATTTATATAGCATTATAAATAAAATTACTTTTCCATAAAATAATCATATATCTTCTTTAGGTAATATTATAGTAAACTTACTTCCTTCACCTAGTTTACTCTCTAACTTAACTTCTCCTCCATGAGAAGATACTATGGATTTAACTATGGTTAGTCCTATTCCTGTTCCTCCAGTAGCTCTAGTTCTAGATTTATCTGCCCTATAGAATCTTTCAAAGACATATTTTAAATCCTCTTCTGAAATACCTATACCTTGATCTTCTATTGATATTATAACCTTATTATCTTTTAATTTTTCTTCTATAAAAATAGTACTTCCCTCATTTGAATACCTAATAGCATTTGAAAGAATATTTACTAAAGCCTGTGTTATTTTATCCTTATCACAATATAAATTAATATTCTTTTTTTCATATTCTATCTTTATATTTTTGCTTTTTGCTAAATTAGAAAATTGAAATATTACAAAGCAAATTATATCACTTATATTCACATTATCCTTTTTAAGCTTAATAGAAGACTCATCATACTTATTTAACTTTTGCATATCACTTACTAAGGACGATAATCTTTCTGCCTCTTCCTTAACACTTAGTAACCTTTCCTCTGTAGGTTCCCATATGCCATCTATCATTGCCTCTAAGTGAGACTGTATATTTGTTAAAGGAGTTTTTAACTCATGAGAAATATCCCCAGTAAGTCTTTTTCTTATATTCTCTTGCTCTTTTATACTCTGTGAAAGATTATTTATGGAATTTATCAAATCATTTATCTCTAAAATATCTGTATTTATCTCAATTTTCTTGTCATACTCTCCTTTAGAGATATACTTCGCCTTTGTCATGAGCTTATTTATTGGTCTTGTTATGGATCTTGAAATTATAAATCCCATTATTGTAGATGCTAAAATAAGTAAAACTCCAATACCTAATATTATCTTATTTACTATATCCAGAAAAACTAATTCATTCTGCATATAAAATATAGGACCATAAAATTTTACCCTAACCTCTCCAATTTTTTCTCCACTCTTTATTAAAGGATAATACACAGGTTCAAATTGACTTGTTGTAGAGCCATATTTCCCTTCCATAGAACTTTTTATAAAATTCATAATTTATTGCATTTATCCTTAGAGTTTTTTTCTATGTTCATTATTTCCTTATCTTCTTTATCATATAAAGCAACTATAATCCCTTTATCTAAGGAATTATAAGTTATCTTCTCTATATTCTTATAATTCCACTCATTATCGGAATATTGTTCACTTAGCTCCATCAAAATGTTTTGTACTGTATTCTGATTTTTAATCATAATATAGTCACCAAATTTTTTATCAAAATAAAATTTAGATATGACCACAGTAAGTAAAGTTACAATTATTATGATAACTATAGATGGAACTATAACCTTAAAATTTAAACTTTTATATTTTCTTACCTTCAAATTTATATCCCACCCCATATACAGTTACTATGAACTTAGGTTTCCTAGTATTTTCTTCTATTTTACCTCTTAAATTTTTTATGTGAGAATCTATAACCCTATACAAAGCTATCACTTTTATCCCCTAATACTAACTCTATTATTTCGTCTCTAGTAAATATTTTCTTTGGATAGCTACTTAAGCAAAGAAGTATATTAAACTCTGTTGATGTTAGAGTGATTAATTCATCTCTAACCCACACTTCTCTTGTATCTACATTAATTTTTAACTCTCCATTATTAAATACTAAAATATCACTTCCCTCATTAGGACATGGTGTGCTTCTTCTAATAATAGCTTTTATTCTAGCAATCAGTTGTTTCACACTAAAAGGTTTTGTAACATAATCATCGGCTCCAATGTCAAAGCCTTCTAATAAATCCTCTTCCTCAGTCTTAGCTGTTATCATTATTATTGGAACACAACTCTTTGCTCTAATAACCTTACAAACCTCTTCTCCACTTAAATCTGGAAGCATAAGATCTAAAAGAATCAAATCTATTTTATTGTTATCAAATATTTTTAAAGCCTCTTCTCCATTACTACAAGAAAAAACACTGAAACCTTCTTTTTTCAAATAAGCTTCTAATACCTCAATGATTTTTTCTTCATCATCAACTAATAATATATTCAAACTTTCCACCTCTTATAAATAATTAGAATTTTCATTAGTTATATTTAAACTAAAAACTATATAAATAATATGTAGAATTATAAGCTTGTCCAATAAAATAAATAAATTTATTTAAAAAGAAGACTAAATCATATAGTCTTCCTTCTAAATTAGTAAAATCAATATTTTATTATTCTTGTCTAAAAGTTGAACATTCTGTATTGTCTTGGTGTTGTGCATAATCACCTGAAATATCTATGCTTTCAGCATGACATTTACAGTTTTTATTGTAGCAGCATTTCTCAGCTTCACATGCAACGCTAGTTGCTGGCTCTGCAGGGCCCATATCAACAGCAGCGTTAGTAAATCCACCTTTCTCAACAAAGCTTCCACAACAAGTAGCTTCTGAATGATTAGCAAATGAACCATTTACTTTTATTGAATTTAATGAACACATATCATTTTGATTATATGCACAGTTATCTACACCACAGCTTAAATTTGGCATACTATATCCCTCCTTAAGTATTAATGATAGTAGTATGCCTCTTTTTAAAATAATTATTCTTCTAATTATTTCTCATCTAATCTATTTAAGATATTATTGTAACCATCTGCTCCATAGTTTAAACATCTATTTACTCTACTTATAGTAGCTGTTGAAGCCTTAGTCTCTTCTGCAATTTCAGTATATGTTTTTTTCTCCCTAAGCATTTTTGCAACATGTAATCTTTGCGCTAATGCTTTTAGCTCTGAAATAGTGCATATATCTTCAAAAAAATTATAACATTCATTTATATCTTCTAACTTTAATATAGCCTCAAATAAAAAATCTAAATCCTTACCTTTTAGTTTAGATTGTACTCCATTCATATAATCTTCTCCTTCAACTACTGGTATATTAATATAACTCTATAATAGTTAAATATTTTTTCTTTATTAAGTTAATTATATCTCTTTATCATAATAAATAAAATAATACTTGTATTAGAACTAATTTAATCTTGATAAATTATACCTTAGTATTAGAGCTACCCTTTGGATCTGTTAATGGTCTTAAGGAATTCCATCCCTTCTCAAGCTTTTCATAAACAGATTTAGTTGGTATTAGCCATACTTCTCCAGTCCCCCTAAATACATTTAAAAGCCCTTCTCCTCCAGTAGCTGTAGATACTAGTGATTTTGATGACTTTTCAACTGTAAACTCAATATCTCCAGTTCTCAATATGGCAAAATTTCCATCAACCTTTAACACATCATTATTTATTTTACATTTAAATACCTCTTCCTCAGGTACTGGTATTTCTAAAACCACTATTCCATTTCCTGAAAGCTTAGTTTGAAATACTCCCTCATTTCCTAAAACCATAGAGGATAAAGATTTATTCATGTGGGCAGTTATTTCTACACTACTTTCACAAGCGTAAAATAATCCATCATCAACTATTATTTCATCATCTTCTAATTCAATTAAGGCATAATGACCAAAGGAAGGTTCTAAAAATATATCCCCTGTTCCTTCATATTTAGGTTTAAATGTACTCTCTCCTGTAACTTTACTAGAAAAAAGTTTTTTACCTAATCCTATTGGCCCACCAATCTTATTTTTCATAGATATTGGACCTCTCATATAGCTTAAGGCTCCCTTTTCTATATTTACAGAGCTATCTTCTAAAATAATTCTTACCTGTCTAAGCTTTATATTAGCTTCCTTCATTTGATTTAGTTTAACTGCAAGCTCTAAGGAATTTCCTCCCTTTAAACTATCATACTCTAAAACCTGAAATACAGAATCTCCTCTCATTTCAGTTATCATATTAATTTTATTTTCTATATTCAATGATGTTCTCATGTAAATCGCCCCTTTACGCTAAGTTCTTCCTTTAATTATATCCTAAAATTACAAACTTAATAATTACAAAAATTAAAAAAAGCTAGAGATCATTAAATTAATCTCTAGCAAAACATTTATATAAATATATCTTTGTGGACTTTTTTTAATTTTTTATGGTTTCCTAGAATATCCTCATAATAAACTCTAAGCATTTCTCCAACACTCCAAGCTTGAGCATAGCATCCCCTAGCTTTATAAGGATTATCACCATCAAAAATTTCAGCAATACTTCCTAAGCATTGATCTTTAATATGATCTTCCATATCTCTCATTAAAGAATCAACTAACTCTACAGCTTCTTTAGAATAATCATTTACCTTACAATAAGCTGTGAAAAATCCTCCAAGAGGAAATGCCCATGTTGTTCCTTGATGATAGGCCATATCTCTATCAAAAAGCTTTCCTATATAAATTCCATGATAATCCTTATGGTCTCTACTTAGACTTCTTAATCCATAGGGAGTATATAATTCTTCAAAAACCTTTTGAACAATATACTTTTCTTTTTCTCTATCTAACATTGTAAAAGGTAATGATACTGCCCAAATCTGATTAGGTCTTAAGCTATGATCCTTCTCATTATGATTTACAACATCGTAAAGATACTTTCCATCCTCATTCCAAAAAGCCTTATTAAATGAATCTTTAACCTTTTGCGCTAGCTCTTCGTACTCATTCTTTTCATCTTTTTCAAACTTATCTTTTAATAAGCCTGCTATTTTTAAGGCATTATACCATAAAGCATTTATTTCAACTGGTTTACCATGTCTAGGAGTAACCACTATACCATTTACTCTAACATCCATCCAAGTTACCTGATCTAATCCTGATCCAGCATTTATTAAAGAATCCTCTTCATCCATTTTTATTGAGAACTTAGTACCTTCTTTATAAGCCTTTATTATATTTTTTATAGTTTTATAAACTTCTTTCTCAACAAACTCTAAAGCTTCGTAACTATTAGCATAAAGCAAATAATTATAAACTGCATTTATAAACCATAAGGAAGCATCTACTGTATTATAAAGTGGCTCTTGTCCTTTTCCTGGGAACATATTTGGGATTAATCCATCTTTCTCATAAAGGCTAAAACTTCTTATAATATCTTTAGCATCTTCTAATCTTCCAGTTGACAAAGTTAATCCATTAATAGCAATCATAGCATCTCTTCCCCAATCTAAAAACCAAGGGTAGCCAGCTAAAATTGTTTTTCCCTTTATAGATTCTCTATTTACTATAAATTGATCCCCTGCAATAGGAAGATATTTAGCTAAAATTCTTGAATCATTAAAGGTATTTTTAAGATTATTTATTCTTTTCTCTTCATTTTCTATTATTTTTTCACAGTCAAAATTCTCTTCATTTTCTATAGTACAAAGTAAATAAATCTTTTTTCTTTCCTTAGGATTTAAATTTATTTCAACAGTTCCTGGAATGTAACATTTATCCACAAACTTATCACCTGTACTTTTATCCACATCATAATAAATTTTATCCACAATTTTATCAGTTTTATCTACTATTTTTCCACCATAAGTAAAAAATCTTATATTTATGTCCTCATTTAGCTGTGGAGTAAGTTGAATTTTATTTTTATCCACAGATTTTGAAAACTTTAAATTTTCTTCTCCACTACATACTCCTGGATTTCTAAAAGTAAATAATGGTTCAATATTTATTTTTGATTCTTTACTTCCGTTTAATATGTCATATTCTATTACTACAGTATTCTTTCCATATTCCATAGCAATCTTTTTATTTATAACTACTCCATCTACAAAAAATCTAAAATAAGGTAGTCCATCATAATAAAATCCTTGAAGATTTTTAAAGCCATCCACTATTTTATCTGTATATTTACAAGAACTCAACTGGTGAAGCTTTCCATTAATATTTATTTCCTCATTTAAATTTGAAAGAATCATGTATCTCTCTTCTGGAGAATTAGTACATGCTAATAATAACCCCTGATATTTTCTGCAGTTTGCTCCTATAGCAGTTCCTCCACAAAATCCACTTATGCCATTAGTAAGCATCCACTCTTTTTCTATCCCTCTGTCATAACTAATCCAATCTTTTTTTCCAAACTTCATAAATTGACACCTCTTAATTCAATATCTAAAGTACCCTTTTAACTATTTAACTATTTAACTATAAATTTCACAAATTTTAATTCTTTATATAAATTTAGAAAAGGCCTTGCACAAAACTCAAAAACAAACTTTAAATTTACACTTTAATAAAAACATAAATTCCTAACATCCAAATATAATTTGGATTTATACTAAGTTTTCAAGTTTTAGCAAAACCATTCCTCTGATTACTTATATTTCCTAGTTATATATAAAAACAACTTTTCATAAAACTTACAAAGAATATAAAGAAAATATCTAGCAATTTTCTCAATATGTTTGTAAGTTTTATTATGTTTTTATAAAGTTATTTTCCCTATTATTTATTAGTACATTTTTTAATTCCCCAGATGTCATCACAATATTCTTGTATTGTTCTGTCACTTGAGAACATACCTGCATTACAAGTATTTTCAAAGGCTTTTTTAGCCCATCCTAATTTATCTTTATAAGCTTCAAAGACCTTATCTTCAGTATCTTTAAATGCTTTGAAGTCTGCTAATAAGAAGTATTGATCTCCTTCTTCTAATAATGAATTATAAAGATCTTCAAAGTCACCAGTACCACCATCATCAAAAGTACCATCTACTAATGAATCTAAAACTCTCTTTAAATCTGCATCTGCTTCATAGTAAGCAACTGGATCATATTTTCCTTTTAGTTCTTCTATCTCTTCTACTTCTAATCCAAAGATAAAGTTATTATCTACTCCACTTTCTCTAACAATTTCTACATTAGCTCCATCATTAGTTCCGAAAGTTGGTGCACCATTTAACATGAATTTCATGTTTCCTGTTCCTGATGCCTCTTTACCAGCTGTTGATATTTGTTTTGATACATCTGCTGCTGGGAATAATTTTTCTGCATAAGAAACTCTGTAGTTTTCTACAAATACAACCTTTATTTTTCCTTTTATAGATTCATCATTATTTATAAGTTTAGCAACTTCATTTGTCAACTTAACTATTGATTTAGCTCTCTTATATCCTGGGAAAGCCTTTGCTCCATATATAAATGTTACCTTTGGTATATCCATATCTGGATTTTCTTTTAATCTATAATATAAATCTAAGATATATAGAGTATTTAATAATTGTCTCTTATACTCATGTAATCTCTTAATTTGTATATCAAATATTGAATCTGGATCTAACTGAACGCCTTCATGTTCTTTAATATAAGCAGCTAATTGTTCTTTCTTAGTGTGCTTAATATCCATGAATCTTTTTAAAACTTCTTCATCATCTTTATATTTTTCTAATCCTTTTAATAAGTCTAGATTTTTAACCCAATCTTCGTTTCCTAAAAGTTCAGTAATTAAAGCTGATAACTCTTGGTTACATAGTCTTAACCATCTTCTTGGAGTTATTCCATTTGTTTTGTTTTGGAACTTCTCTGGATATAATTCATACCAGTTTTTAAGCTCAATATTTTTTAATATATCTGTGTGTAATTTAGCAACACCATTAACAGCAAACCCTACATGTATTGCTAAGTTAGCCATTCTAACTTTTCCATCATTAACTATTCTAAACTCTTCTATCTCTTCCTCTGAGTATCCTTTTTCTTCAAGGCTAACTATGAACTCTGCATCTATCTTTTCAATTATTTCTAATATTCTTGGGAATAATTCCTCTATTAAGTCAACATCCCATTTTTCTAAAGCTTCTGCTAATATAGTATGGTTTGTATAAGCAAAAGTTTTTGAAGCTACATTGTAAGCTTCTTCAAAAGTAAATCCTTCTTCATCTACAAGAAGTCTTATAAGCTCTGGAATTGCTAAAACTGGATGAGTATCATTTAATTGAACAGCATGCATCTTTGCAAAATCTTCAGTAACGTTTCCAAAAACCTCTTTATGCTTTCTTATTATATCTTTTAGTGAAGCACTTACTAAGAAATATTGTTGTCTTAATCTTAATAATTTACCTTCTCTATTTGAGTCATTTGGATATAAAACTCTTGATATGTCTTCTGCTCTATTTTTAAGTTCTAATGCCTCATCATATTTTTGTTCATTGAATAATTTAAAATCAAATTCTTTTACAGGCTCACACTTCCATAGTCTTAAAGTATTTATATTTTTACTAGCGTATCCTATAATTGGGGTATCATATGGAATTGCTTTAACTGTCATATCTTCAAAATCAACAGTTACAAATACATCATCTTTTCTTATGCTCCAAGGTTCTCCATATTTTAGCCAGCTATCCACATCTTCTTTTTGGAATCCATCCTCAAAATATTGAGAGAATAAACCATTATTATATCTAATTCCATAACCTTTTAAAGGTACTTCTAATGAAGCTCCTGAATCCATAAAACAAGCTGCTAATCTACCTAATCCACCATTTCCTAAACCAGCATCCTCTTCTATTTCCTCAATTCTATTTAAATCAAAGCCAAGTTCATCTAAAACTTCTTTTACTTCATTATAAAGTCCTAAACTTATTAAGTTATTTCCTAAAGCTCTACCCATTAAATATTCAGCTGAAAAATAATATGCATTCTTTTCTTTCTCATAAAGTTCTTCTGTATGATTCCAGTCATCAACAATTCCCTCTAAAAGAGTTAGTGATAATGCATTGAAAATTTCAAAATCCTTAGCATCTTTAATTGAACTTTTACCATACTTTACTTTTAGATATCTCTCGATTCCTCTCTTTATTTGTTCTTTATTCATTAATATTCACCCTTCCATATAATTTTGTTATATCATATATTTTCTCTGCTAATTCATCAGTTAGAGCATCATATTTAACTCTCCATTGCCAATTGCCACCAAGAGTAGATGGATAGTTTATTCTTGCCTCATTTCCTAAGTTTAAGAAATCTTGCATTAGAGCTATAGCTGTATGTGATACACTGCTCCAAACTCCTCTGATAAACCCCCAGTTATACCCTTCCTCTTCAGTAAGTTTTAAATATTTTTTAGAATATTCCACATCTTCTCTATTTCCTGTAACTTCAAACCAACCTCTAAATGTATCATTATCATGAGTACCTGTATAAGCTATTGAGTTAACTGGATAATTATGTGGAAGATAATCACTTTCTTCTCTAGAATCAAAGGCAAATTGTAAAACCTTCATTCCTGGGAATCCAGTTTCATTTCTAAAATCTATAACCTCTTGAGTTAAATAACCAAGGTCTTCTGCTATTACATTAACCTCACCTAACTCTTCTTTAATTGCATTAAATAATTTTATTCCAGGGCCTTTAACCCACTCACCATTTACAGCAGTTTCATCTCCATATGGTATTTGCCAGTAAGCTTCAAACCCTCTAAAGTGATCTATTCTTAATATGTCATAAAGCTTAAAGCTTTCTCTTACTCTATCAATCCACCAAGAATATCCTGTGTCATCCATGTAGCTCCAATCATATATAGGATTTCCCCATAATTGACCTGTTTCTGAAAAAGCATCTGGTGGACATCCAGCAACCTTTTTAGGAATATTATTTTCATCTAATAAAAATGCTTTTGGATTTGCCCAAACATCTGCACTATCCTCTGCAACATATATAGGCATATCTCCAATTATCTTAATTCCAAAACTATTTGCATACTCTTTTAATTTATTCCATTGCTTAAAGAAATGATATTGTAAGAATACCCAGTAGTTTATTTCTTTTTCTAATTTAACTTTATATTCTTCTAAGGTCTTTTTATCTCTTAATCTTAATTTTTCATCCCATTCTTGCCAACTTACTAATTCGTTTTCATTTTTGATTGCCATATATAAAGCATAATCTTCAAGCCAAAGTTTATTTTCTTCTCTAAACTTTTCAATTTCTTCTTTATTCTCATCTAAAGATTTTTCATATGCTACTCTTAACACTCTCATCTTCTTGTCAAATAATAAAGCATAATCTATTTTTTCTGGGTCATTTCCAAAATTAATTCCTTGGTAATCTTTTTTATCAAGTAATCCTTCTTTATTTAAAATATCAAAATCTATAAAATATGGATTTCCTGCAAAGGCTGAAAATGATTGATATGGTGAATCACCATAACTTGTAGGACCTAAGGGCAATATTTGCCAACATCCTTGTCCAGCTTTCTTTAAAAAATCTACAAACTCAAATGCTTCCTTACCAAAAGTACCTATTCCATACTTTCCAGGTAAGGAAGCAATATGCATTATTATTCCACTTGCTCTTCTCATATTACTTCCCCCTAGTTACTATTATTGAATTAATATCTCTTTTTCAATCATATTTTTATTTAAATCAAATATTTTTATATTTAACTTTTTAACCCTTGAATTTTTATTTTCTACTAATACATCATAATCTGATTGTGCTTTTGTAATCTTAACTTTTAGCTCTTCATACTCACCATTCTTATAATTTTTAGTGATACCATCATCATTGTAATAAATGTACTCAGCCTCATCACAAACAAAAGCAATTAGATTTAATTCACTAGTATCTATTTCTTCTACCCTTTTTCTTGGCTTACTTGCCATTGTTACTATTTTATTTTTTCTTATAAATATAGGAATTTCATTTAACTTAGCTTCAACATAATGATGTCCTTTTTCTAAAACTTCATAATCTCCATCATCATATTTTCTAGCTCTCCATAAAAGCATTTCCTCTGGAAGATATACATATCTTCCTAAAGCATTTTGCTCATATATAGGTGCTACCATTAAACTATCACCTAGAAGCATTTGATCTTCTACTCTTTTTACAAAGTTATCACTATATTCAAATGTTAATGGTTTAAAATACATTTCATTATTTAAAACAGCTTTCATATACTCACTATAAAGATATGGAACCATAACATATCTTAACTCCAATATATTTTTTAATACTTTGACAATTTCACCTCTAAATGAATATGGTTCTTGATGTCTTGTACCTAAAGCTGAGTGATTTCTGAATAAAGGTGTAAACATACTAAATTGTGACCATCTTATAACTAAATCTTCTGTTGCATCTCCTCCAAATCCGCCAGTATCAGCTCCTGTATAGATAAATCCACACATATTAATATTTGGCATCATTTGAAGGTTTAACTTAATGTGTTCCCACCAAGACATGTTGTCTCCAGTCCATATACCTCCATATCTATGCATCCCAACTGTTGATGCTCTAGAAAATAGTAAAAATCTCTTATTTTCATCTATATTTTCAAGGCCTTCAGCTGCTGCTCTTGTCATATTAAATCCAAAAAGATTATGAACCTTGTCATGTCTTATTTTTTCATTTCCTACTCTATGATAGAAACTTTGATAGTCCTCCATACTATTTTGAAGTCTTGGGAATGTATCCTTAACATCAAAATAATCATATATACCTAAATTCTTTCCTTTAGCCTCTGATATTTTTTCAAAAGCTTCATTTAATCTTTTTTCAGAATAGAATATTGCAGGCTCATTCATATCATTCCAAAAACCTTCTATTCCTTTATCAGTAAGCACTTTATATTTGTTTCCAAACCATAATCTTGCATCCTTATTTAAGAAGTCTGGGAAATGAACTCTCCCTGGCCAAACTGCTGCTACAAAAGGTTTTCCTTCCTCATCTAAACAGTAATAACCATTTTTAACACCTTCCTCATAAACATCATATCCCTCTTCAATTTTGCATCCAGCATCGATTATTGGAATAAGTCTGACTCCTTTTTCTTTAACTTCCTTCACAAAGTTTTCAAAATCAGGGAAGGCTTCTTTATTTATGGTAAAGTTCTTGAAATCCTCCATATAATCTATATCAAGATATATACAATCAAGAGGAAGTTCTGATTCATTAAAATTATCTAGGACTTCAAGAACCTCTTTACTATCCTTATAACTCCATCTACTTTGTTGAGCACCAAAGGCCCATTTAGGAGCTATGTAACTTTCACCTATAAGCTCTCTAAAGCTTTTTGCTATTTCCTTTAAAGTATCTCCTTCAATAATATATAAAGCAAAATTTTCATCATCAATTTCTATCTTTAATTCATCTCTTCTTGTGTATCCAACATCAAACTTTACTCTTCCAGGATAATCTATAAATATCCCAAAAGTTTTTTCTCCATATATCATTAAGAAGTTATGAGCTCCATAAAGGCTTTTTTTCTCTGGAGTATGTGAAAAATCATCTGTACAAAAACTTTCATATCTCCATCCTCTTTTATTTAATCCTCTTACATTTTCACCTAGTCCATAAACTATATCTTCCTCTTTAAGTTTTAATGTAAAAGTGTTATTCTCAAAATTTAAATACTTTAATCCTTGGTTCTCTATTTCTGAACCTTCTTTTAAAACAACTGACTCAGTATTAAAAGGAGTTCCAAAAGTATATTTAGTTATGTGATTATTAATACAATTAATTCTCATAATATCTCCCCCAATTATAATTACTATACTACTTCCTTACATGACTCTCTTTCTATTATCTTTGTTTCAAAAATTATATGCTTATGATCTTCTTTTTTAGCTAAAAGAGCTAATAGTAAATCTATGCTATTATTAGCCATATTTTTCTTAGGCTGCTTTACAGTTGTAATTCCTGGATTATAATATTTACTTATATCCATTCCATCAAATCCCATAATAGAAATATCTTCTCCTACCTGCAATCCTTGATCTATAACTGATTTTGCTGCCCCTACAGCCATAATATCTGATATTGAAAATATAGCTGTTATATCTTTTCTATTATTAATAATTTCCTTTGTAACTCTATAAGCTCCACTATAATCATAATCACCTATAAATACATTTTCTTCTGAATAAGGTATATTATTTTCCTCTAAAGCTTTTTTATAGCCTTCAAGTCTTAATCCACTTATTCCAACGTCATTTTTTTCTCCTAATAAAATTCCTATGTTTCTATGACCTTTATCTATAAGATATTGAATTGAGGCCTTAGCTGCTAATACGTTATCTATTCCTATTGATGAAAACTTACTTTTACTTTCTTTAGAAAGTGTATTAACAGAGGTTAAAACTACTGGAATATCTAAGAATTGAAAACTTTCATCATTTATATTTAAAAAGTTTCCTCCTAAGCAGATAATACCTTGAAGTCTTTTCTCTTTAACAAAAGCTATTAAATTATCCACATCATCCTCTGTGGCATAGTCATTTTGCTGTAATATCATTGTGTAGCCAGCTTCATTTATTCTATTACCTATAATGTTTATCATCTCAGCAAAGAATGGGTTAAATACCCCCTTTACTAAAACTCCTATGTTATTTGTATTATTTTTCTTAAGAATCCTAGCACTATTATTAGGTATGTAATTACTTTCTTTTATTATCTTTAAGATTTTTTCTCTCGTTTCATCCTTTACATCTGGATGATCATTTATAACTCTTGATACTGTACTAACACCAACGCCAGCAAGTCTTGCTATGTCTCTTATATTCATATAACTCCTCCTGATTTCCCCTATAATTTTTAAAAACTTGGAAATTGTTTCGGTAACGATACCAGTTTAATTATAAACCGCTTTGAAAACATTAGCAATAATACTTACAAGAGTTTAGATAAATATACTAATTTTTTATATTTTTAATTTAATAATCTTAGATACCTTTATATTTTGATGGATTGTGGAAGGCACTTTTTCTTCCACAAAATCCATCAATATATTTTATCTTATAAGAAGTATTTATTAAATTTAAGGTATTTAAGATTTATTCCACATAAAATTTCTATTATCTTAGCCTTTAACTGATCCAGCAGTTAATCCTTTAGCCATATATTTTTGTGCAATAGTAGCAAATGCAACTATTGGAATTGAAGCCATTATTGCAGCTGCTGAATATTGAGTCCAGTTAGCTGAGAAGTTATTTGTAATAAATTGTTGCATACCTACAGCAAGTGTTAAACTTTCTGGGCTCTTTAATAAGGCAGATGCAAAAATAAATTCACTATATGCCCCTATGAATGTAAATAAGAATATTACTAAAAGCATATTTCTTAATAAAGGTAGTATTATCATTGTGAAAGTTTGGAAAGTTGATGCTCCATCAACATAAGCTGCTTCTGTAAGCTCTTTTGGAATACCATCTATAGCTCCTTTAAGTAACCAAACATTAAATGCACCAGCACCAGCTTGTATTATTATCAATGTAATTATATGATCCATACCATCTAGTCTATAAGCAAGTGCTAATATTGCTGGTAATGACATAGCTGCTGGGAACATTTGAAGTAATAATAACATCATTAATCCATTCTTTCTTCCCCAGAATTTTAATCTTGAGAAAGCAAAAGCCATAGGTACTGTTAATAAAAGTTGTATTACTGATACAACTACACATATTATTAATGAGTTTTTAACCCATATTAAGAAATTTGTTTCTGTTAAAACTTTTGCATAATTTTCTAATGTCCATGCTGATGGAATTAAAGTTGTTTGAGTAAAAACTTCTCCTTTAGCCATAGATGCAGAAACTACTGCAAATACAGGGAATAATACTACAAGTAACATGAACCATATAAATATTCTTGATATCCATGCCATTCTTCTTTCAGCAGGTCTTAGTTTTCTTTCATATTTAAGTTCTGAGGTAGTTACTATTCCGCTCTTTTTTTGTACTTTACTTTGCATTCTATTCTACCTCCTCGAATTGTCCACTTAATTTCATTTGATAGTATGATATAGTTCCTAAAATTAAGAATATTATTATACTAATTGCAGATGCTATTTCAAATCTACCAAACTGTGTTGATAATTTATAGTTTACAGATGCAAGAATATCTGTATAACCAGCAAATTGAGTAGCCATTCTTGGTGGACCACCCTTAGTGATTAAGAATGCTGATCCAAAGTTATTAAAGTTAAATGCAAATGATGAAATTAATAGTGGATAAGATATTTGAGCTAATGATGGTAATGTTATTTTTCTAAATTGAAGCCATTTACTAGCACCATCAACATCTGCCGCTTCATAATAACTATCAGGAATTGCTCCTAAAGCTCCTAAACAAACATTCATCATATAAGGGAATCCTAACCATATATTAACTATTATAAGTGCTACCCTTGCCCATGTTGGATCTGTTAACCATGGAATTGGGTTTGATATTAAATGTAAATTTAATAATAAATTATTTATCGCTCCATAACTTCCGTTTAAAAGACCTTGCCATGAAAGTATTGCTACTGTAGCTGGTAAAGCCCATGGAATTATAAGTATTGCTCTATAAACTGATTTTTCTTTTATATTAGGGTTATTTACTGCCATGGCAACTATTAATCCTAAGAAAAATGTACCTGCTGTAGATACTACTGCAAAGATTATATTCCATCCAAAAACAGGTAAGAATACTTCTTTAAATGGACCTGTTAAAACTTCTATAAAATTTGCAAACCCTACAAACTTAATATTTCCTTGTGAATACATTGTGTAATCAGTAAATGCTATTACTATAGTGTAAACTATAGGAATAATAGTAAATATAATTATTGATATTACTGCTGGTAACAAATATGGCATTGCTTTTATTGTATCTTTTAATCTTTTATGCTTTTTATCTGCCCTTCTATCACTCGCAACTTGCATTATGTCTCGCCTCCTCAAATACCTCTTTTTAATATAAACTTCTATAAATAAGGGGGAATTTACATCCCCCTATTAAAACTTCTTAATTATTTTTGTTGAGCTATACCTTGTTTAATTTGTTCTACTGTCATTTCAGCACATTTTTCTGGTGTAACTTGTCCTGAAGTTAATAATTGTAAGTTAGCTCCAGCAGGTCCCCACATAGCTTGAATTTCTGGTATGTTAGGCATTGGTGTAGCGAATTTAGCTTGTTCTGCGAAAGCACTCATATACTCATTATTTTTGAAATCTGCACTATCTAAGTATTTATTTAATACTGGAATTCTGTTACCTTTATTTAATAATACATCACCTGAATTTTCTGATAAGTATTTAACTAATTTCCATGCTAAATCTTTATTTTGAGATTTTTCACTTACGAAAGCAGTTTGAACACCTAAGAAAGTTGGTACTTGTTTTCCAAATAATGTTGGCATTGGAGCTACTCCAAAGTTTACTCCTCCATCTTTAAATGCTGATACATCCCAAGGTCCTGAGATATAGAATCCAGTGTTCTTAGATAAGAAATCTCCTTTTGCTATATCTCCAGTTATATCAGCTGGCATTAATTTATCTTTTTGAACTAAGTCTTGAACGAATTGATATCCTTTTATAGCTCCTGGTGTTCCTAATCCGATATCAGTTGGATCAAGTGTTCCATTATTATCTTTATAAACATATCCTCCATCTGCTGCTATAAATCCATAAGTAGCATAGAAGTTATTAATATCGTATTTGAATCCTGCTCCTTCTTCTGCAACCTTAACTAAATCTTCCATAGTTTTTGGAACTTCTTTAACTTTATCCTTATTGTAGAAAAGAGCTGATGTTTCTTGTGCTATTGGAACTGCATATCTTTTCCCGTCTATTGTTACAGCATCTAAAACTTGATGTGATGCATAATCAGAATCATTTATAATTCCTTCTGGAACTTCTGCTAAAAGTCCAGCCTTTTGGAATGTTCCTAAGTTATCATGAGCTAGTCCAAACATTATATCTGGTCCCTTTGAACTATTTGCAGCTTGTATGTAAGCTTGCATTTCTGATTTGTCTTCTACAACCTTAACTTTAACTCCATTTTCTTCTCCCCATTTTGAAGCCATTTTATTTAATTCTTCTACTTCTGGAGTTGTTAAATGTGACCATACTGTAAGTTCTTTTCCTGAACCATCAGCACTACCTGAATCAGATTTTCCTCCACATCCTACTAATGATCCTGCAAATAACATTGTTGCAGCCATTACAGTCGCTAGAATTTTTGTACGTTTTCCCATTATAAAATCCCCCTCATAACTTTTAATTAGCTAAAAAGCTATAAATTTACATTCTCATTTTCGGAAACGATACCAAAACATTCTAAAAAAATATCTCATAATAACTAATTATTTAAAATCTTTTTAAAAGCATTTCGGTATCGTTTCCAACCTTATTATATAATAACAAGAAAACATTTTCAATAGTTTTTTTGTAATTTATTATTATTTTGTATAAAATTTATCCATTAATTTTTTTACCATTTTTGCTATATAATTTACAAACAATCTTAAATAAAAATATATTTTAGTAAAAATTCTACTTAATATATTAAAATACCTAATTAAACAATTTAATTTTCATTTAAAACTTTATATATAATAGAATTTAACTATAAAATAAAAAACCATATCAAAGTTAATTTAATCATTTCCTTTGATATGGTTTCCTACTATCATAAATATACTTTTAATTATATTACTTACTTATTTCTTTGCCACGCCATATTAAAAAAGCTATTTTAAAGATTACAGCTTCATTAAAATTCCTTATATCATAAGATGTACACTTCTGAATTTTATCTAATCTGTAGATGAGAGTATTTCTATGTACATATAATTCCTTAGATGCATCACTTATATTAAGTCCACACTTAAAAAATGTTTCTATAGTCTTTATCATCTCTCTATCTAACTTAGAAAATCCTAACCCAAAATCTTCATACATCTTCATCTTTAAGTCCTCATCTATGGAATCAACTAAAGTTTCAAAAAGTAAATCTCTTTCTCCATAAATGACTTCATCCAAATCATATTTTATTGCTAGATTTATCTTAGACATATTTATCTCATAAGCCTCTTTTATTTCATTTATATTATTTAATTTCATATAGCTTATATAACATTTTACATAAAGGTTTGAATCAATAGAATCTCTTATACTATTAACATGATCATCAACATCTTCTAAAGCACCAATAATTACTATGTTATCCTCTTTTAAAATGCTAACTATATTTTTATTACCATAGCATTCATTAACAAGTTCTAAACCTTCTTGAAGGTTTGAAGCTAAATAAACATTAATTATGTAGAAATCACCTTTTAAAAATTCCAATTCCTTATGAATAATATTTTTGTCTATAGTAACTCCATTTAAGGCCTTCCTAATAAGTTTTTCCTTGTTATTTGAAACTTCTTTAATCTTATTTTCAATTAAATATCTTAATAAAGAAGTACAGCTTTCATATTCCTTTTGAGTTATTATTTTTCCCTTTTTACCATTAACCTCGAATTCTAAAGAAACCTTATCACAATTATCAAAATCTGATAGTACAAATTTCTTGTCATCCAAAACAACTATAAAAGGTATTTTAGTATTTAAATATAACTCTTCTAAGAACTTATGAAAACTGTACATATTAATTACCCCTCTATATTAAAGCTATTGCTGATTAAACTAATTTTAATTCAGTTTCTTTATCAAATATATGAATCTTATTAGCATCAACGTAGAACTTAGCTTCTTGACCATTTTGTAACTTAGTGCTTCCATTTACTCTAACTGTTATGTTTTGATCTCCAAGTTTAGTATAAATATAACTTTCTGCTCCCATTAACTCTGTAACTTCAACTTTTGATTTTATTACTGTTGTTGACTTTCCTTCTCCTAATTCTTGGTCATCATCTAAATGTTCAGGTCTTACACCTATTATAACATTTTTTCCTATATATCCTTTTTCTTTTAATAATCTAGCTTTATCCATTGGCATTTCAATTTTTTCGCTTTGGAAGCAAGCAAAATATTTTCCGCCTTCTTCTTTTATAGTACCATCTATAAAGTTCATTTGTGGACTTCCTATGAATCCTGCAACGAATATATTAGCTGGATTATTGTATATTTCTTGTGGTGAGTCAACTTGTTGAACTATACCATCTTTCATAACAACTATTCTTGTACCCATTGTCATAGCTTCAACTTGGTCATGTGTAACATATATGAATGTTGTTTGTAATCTTTGATGTAATTTAGAGATCTCAGTTCTCATTTGAACTCTTAATTTAGCATCTAAGTTTGATAAAGGCTCGTCCATTAAGAATACTTTAGGTTCTCTTACTATAGCTCTTCCTAAGGCAACCCTTTGTCTTTGACCTCCTGATAAAGCCTTTGGTTTTCTATCTAATAAATGCTCTATATCAAGTATTTTAGCAGCATCTTTAACCTTTTTATCTATTTCATCCTTTGGAACTTTTCTTAACTTAAGTCCAAATGCCATGTTATCATATACAGTCATATGTGGATATAGTGCGTAACTTTGGAAAACCATCGCTATATCTCTTTCCTTTGGTTCAACTTCGTTAACTAATCTATCTCCAATGTATAATTCACCTTTTGATATTTCTTCTAATCCAGCAATCATTCTTAAAGTAGTAGACTTACCACAACCTGATGGTCCAACGAATACTATAAACTCTTTGTCAGCTATTTCTAAGTTAAAGTCTTTAACTGCTGTAACATCTCCTGGATAAACTTTATAAATATGTTTAAGTGATAAATTTGCCATATTAATAATCCCCCATAAATTTCAATTATTTTCTCGAATTTCTTTTATGATTTTATTTTATACCAATTAACCGTTTTCATCCATGAGCATTATTTACAAAAGAATTCCTTATTTTTTGTATGATAATCTAAATAGAGTGTATAAATTTTATTTTTATTGTGATATTTTTAAATATAAAAAAACAGGATGTATTAAACATCCTGTCTATATTTTAATTATTATTTTTTATATTTCATGTGTAATAACTCATGAGCTCTTCCATGACCTGGTTTACCCATGTAGCTTTCATACATTTTTAATAAAGCTGAGTTTTGATGTGATTTTCTCTTCTCTAAATTCTTATCTTGATTGTAAAGAACAGAAGCTCTTACTTCTCTAATATCCATTTTATCACTATCTTCAGCTGAGATGTGTGGTTGTCCTCCACCATTAACACATCCACCAGGACATGCCATTACTTCGATGAAGTGGTAGTCATTTATTTTACCAGACTTAACTAGTTCAAATACATTAGCAGCTCCACTTACAACAGCTAATTTATATTCATTTCCTGCTATTTCTACTTCAGCTTCTTTTATTCCAGCTAATCCTCTAACAGCTTCGTAATCTACATTATCTAAGTTGTCATTTTCCATGAAATCTTTAGCTGTTCTTAAAGCAGCTTCCATAACTCCACCAGTAGCTCCAAATATAACACCTGCTCCAGTGTACTCACCCATAGCTGGATCCACTTCACCATCTTCTAATTTAGCAAAATCTATTTTAGCAGCTTTTATCATTCTAGCTAACTCTCTAGTTGTTATAACTGCATCTATATTTCTTATTCCTTCGTTTTCCATTTCAGGTCTATCAGCCTCGAATTTTTTAGAAGTACAAGGCATTACAGTTACTGTAAATACTTTTTTAGGATCTATATCAGCAACTTGTGGATAATAAGTTTTTGATGCTGCACCAAATATTTGTTGTGGTGATTTAGCTGATGAAAGATTTTCTACTAATTCTGGGAAGTAGTTTTCAACTTCTCTAACCCATGATGGACAACATGAAGTTAACATTGGGAAAGGTCCGTTATTTTTTATTCTTTCTATAAGCTCAGTAGCTTCTTCCATTATTGTCATATCAGCACCGAAGTTTATATCAAATACTTTATCAAAACCTAATTCTCTTAAAGCAGTATATAATTTTCCAGTAACATCTTGTCCATAACCCATCTTGAATAATTCACCCATTGATGTTCTTACAGCTGGTGCCATAGCAACTATTACATGCTTTTCTGGATCATTTAATGCCTCTTGAACTCTTTCAATATGTGATTTTTCTGATAATGCATCAACTGGGCAAGCAGCTATACATTGTCCACATAATAAACAATTTGTATCGTCGAAACATTTTAATTCTTCTGGTCCTACTAATCTTACTCCATCAATTCTGTGGAATTTTATTGAGTTAGTAGCAGTTCTTGTTCTGCATGCCGCAACACATCTACCACATTTAACACATTTACTTCTATCTAAAACTATTGATTTACTTCTGTCATCTACATATTCTGATTTATCTGCAACTACAAATGGTTTGTGAGCTCTTGCCTTTGTTTTAATTACAAGTTTTAAGAATTCACAATTCTCTCTTCTTTTACATGGTCCACATTTGAACTCATGCTCATCTAAAAGTTCTGCAACTCTTTCTTTTCTAGCTTCTAGTACTTTTTCACTATCAGTTTTAATAACCATTCCATCTTTAGCTTTTATTGCACAAGATCTTAATAGTCTATCATTTCCTTCTTGCTCAACAAGACAAACTCCACATTGTCCTTTGTTTCCGCAATTTTTTAACTCACAAAGCACTGGAATGTCAAATCCATTCTCTCTTGCTAAGTCAAGTATCGTCTTATCACCATCAAATTCGATAGTCTTATCATTGATTATTATTTTATTCATGCTGTTCCTCCAATTTTTGGTTTTTTAATTAATACTAAACCTCAACTCATACATTGTAAAAATCAGTTAATTTAAAAATCGTCGTTATTATTCTAACATAATATTTGTGAAATATAAATATTTCAGACTTTTATGAACACTTTTTTAAAACAAAATTTAAGGGAGAATTACAAAATTCTTCCCTTAAACAATCTAAACTATTCAAATTTATATATATTAATTAATCTATTTATATATCTTTGCTTCTTCAACGCCATCTAAAACTCTTATAGCTCCTTGTGCTAAAGCTAAAAGTTCATCTTCTCCACCGTATACAACCATAGGTGCAATCCATTTTACTTTTTTATTTATAGCATTAGTTACATAATCACTATATGCAATTCCACCAGTTAATACTATAGCATCAACTTCTCCATCTAAAACTACAGCCATTGATCCTATTTCTTTTGCTATTTGATATATGAAAGCATTAAATATTAATGAGCCTTTTTCATCACCTTCTTGTGATAGCTTTATTAAATCTCTCGCATCATTTGTGTTAGCATACGCAACAAATCCGCCTTTTCCAACTAACTTTTTATAAACTTCTTCTTTGCTATACTTTCCTGAGAAACACATTTCTAATAATTCACCTGAAGGAACTCCACCTGCTCTTTCTGGTGAAAATGGTCCATCACCATCTAATGCATTATTTACATCTATAACTCTACCTTTTCTATGTGCTCCTACTGAAACTCCGCCCCCCATATGAACGACTATTAAATTAACATCTTCATATGAAGTATTATGTTCTTTTGCATATCTCTTAGCAACAGCCTTTTGATTTAATGCATGGAATTTACTTTTTCTTGGTAATTCTGGAACTCCTGATAATCTTGCTACATCTTCCATTTCATCAACAACAACTGGATCTACTATAAATGCTCTCTTACCAATTTCTTTTGCTATTTCATTAGATAATATTCCACCTAAATTTGAAGCATGTGGTCCTTGAACCCCAATTTTTAAGTCCTCAACCATAGCTTCATTGACTTCATAAGTTCCACCTTCTATTGGCTTAAGCATTCCACCTCTTCCAACAACAGCATCTAACTCATTTATGTCAATGCCTTTTTCTTTTAATACCTTTAAAATAACTTCTTTTCTAAAATCAAGTTGATCAAATATTGTATCATATTTTAGTATTTCTTCTGCTGAATGTCTTAAAGTTTCTTCTAAGATTTCTTTTTCACCTTCATAAACACCAATTTTAGTTGATGTAGACCCTGGATTTATTATTAATAATTTATATGCCATATAACTTTCCTCCCCCAAATTCTCTACTTTAAATCATGAGCAACTACTGCTGCTATAGCTATTGATTTAACTTTTGTTTCAAAACTATCTGCTCTAGAAGTTAATATAACTGGAGCTGATGTACCAACTAATAACCCACCATTCTTACACTCTGACATGTAAGTTAAAGTCTTGTACATTACATTTGCAACATCTATATTTGGTAATAATAATATATCTGCTTTTCCTGCAACTTCTCCTTTTACCCCTTTATGCTCTGCAGCTTCTTCTGATATAGCATTATCTAAGGCAAATGGTCCGTCAACTATACAACCCTTTATTTGTCCTCTATCATTCATCTTAGCTAATAATGCTGCATCTATTGTTGCTGGCATATTAGGATTTACAACCTCTACTGCCCCTATAACAGCTACCTTAGGAACTTGAACTCCACAAGCATGTGCAACCTTAACTGAGTTATTTATCATTGATGCCTTATCTTTTAACTCTGGATAAGTATTAAAAGCTGCATCTGTTAAGAAAAGTAATCTATCCATTCCTGGTATTTCAAATACAGATACATGTGACATTAATTGACCTGTTCTTAAACCAACTTCTTTATTTAATACACTTCTTAAAAAAGTAGCAGTATCAACTAGACCTTTCATTACCATATCAGTTTTTCCTGTTGATGCTAGTTCTACTGCTAATAATGCTGCTTTTTTATCGTTAGGTTCATTTATAATTTCAAAGTCAGCTAAATTCATACCTATTTTCTTAGCTATTTCTTTTATTTTTTCTTCATTACCAACTAAAACAGCCTCAGCTATTCCTAATTCTTTTGCTTCTCTTACAGCCTCTAAAACTGGTTCATCTTGAGCAACTGCAACAGAAACTTTCTTCATACCATTCTCTCTTAGTTTTGAAAACAATTCATTAAAATTTTTAGCCATAATACTCAACCCTCTTCCTTGAATTTTGTTAAATTTATAACAATTGCAAACAAAAAAAAACTGACTATATAAATTTATCAATTCAAAATTAATTCTCCATAACTATATTCTACCAAAAAATATTCTGAAAACATTAGTTTTCAGAATATTCAATTTATTATTTTTTATTAAATTGTTAAATTTTAAACACGATATTCTTTCATTATATTTTCAGCTACTTTTAACCCATCTACAGCGGCTGAAACAATACCTCCTGCAAAGCCAGCACCCTCTCCTGCTGGATATAAACCCTCTAAAGATATACTTTGTAACTTTTCATTTCTTTCAATTCTAACTGGAGCTGATGTTCTTGTTTCTATACCAGTTAATACACTATCACTATGTCCAAATCCCTTTATCTTTCTATCAAAATCAGTTATTCCCTCTTTTAATCCATCTATTACATAAGAAGGTAAACACTTTCTTAAATCTTCAAATCTATATCCATTGCTTAATACACTTGGATTAACCTTTCCTAACTTAGTTGTAACTCTATCCTTCATAAAATCTCCAACTAATTGAACTGGAGTATTATAATTTCCTCCACCTAGTTTAAAGGCAAGTTCTTCATAGTGTCTTTGGAACTTCATTCCTTCTAAAGGATGATCTCCTCCAAAATCATTGGGCCCTACAGTTACAACTAAAGCAGAGTTAGCGTTTTCTTTATCTCTAGCATGATAACTCATTCCATTTACGCATAATCTTTTTTCCTCCGAAGAAGCATTTACAACTACGCCTCCTGGACACATACAGAATGAATAAACTGCTCTATCTAAAGTTTTACTTTGATATGCTAATCTGTATTCGGCAGCCTTTAATCTTGGATGGTTAGCATATTTTTCTCCATACTGACTTAAATTTATAATTTCTTGTGGATGCTCTATTCTAACTCCAATAGCAAAGGGTTTTTGTTTCATAAATACACCTTCATTAAATAACATTTCATATGTATCCCTAGAACTATGTCCTAAAGCTAAAATTGCTACTTCACAAGGTACTTCTTCTCCATTTACTTTTATCCCTTTTAATTTGTTATCTTTTTTTATTATTCCTTCAAACCTTGAATTGAAATGAACTTCTCCACCATTTCTTTTTATTTCTTCTCTGATATTCTTAACTACATTTTTTAATATATCAGTTCCTACATGGGGTTTCCCTTTATATATTATTTCCTCTGGTGCTCCATTTCTCACAAGAGCATCAAGAACATAATCGCATCTTGTATCTTTTATTCTAGTTGTAAGTTTTCCATCTGAAAAGGCTCCTGCTCCACCTTCACCAAACTGTACATTTGACTCTGGATTTAATTCTCCAGTTCTCCAAAATTCCTCTACAGTTTTAGTTCTAGAATCTACATCTTCTCCTCTTTCAAAGACAATTGGATTAAATCCCTTCTTAGCTAATAAAAGAGCTGCAAAAAGTCCTGCTGGCCCTAATCCTACAACTACTGGTCTATGCTGAAGTTTTTTCTCCCCAAAGTTAAAATCAAAATCATAATTTACCTTATCTATCTTTACATCCTTATCATTAAGTCTAGCTACTATTTTTTCTTCATCTTCATGTTCTATGTTTATACAGTAATTAAACTTTATAAGATTCTTTTTTCTTGCATCTAAAGATTCTTTTATTATTTTTATATCTCCAATTTCATCCTTAGACATCCTTAGTTTTTTAGCTACTTTATTTTTTAAAAGACTTAAGTCTTCATTTATATCTAAACTAATATTATTTATTCTAATAGTCATAAAACTTCCTCCATTTTATTTCTTTAGTAAATTATTTTACCACAGAATACGCTTAAAGTAATCTGTGGTAAATATTTATTGTTTATTATTTGAGTTTTCATTATTACTTCCGTTTGAAGTATTATTATTATTTGAATTATCACTTGGTTTTGTAGAATTATTCTCTGTACTTTCTGTTGAATCAGTATTCTTTTTAAAGGTTACCTTAACCTCTGTAGGATTTATACTAACAACCTTTATATTATCGTAAGAGTTTGATATATTAGGCTTTACACTTCCTCCATCAGCTGTAAGCTTTGATATATCTATAGTACATTTAAATTTACTTAAATCAATACTATTTACTGAATCTTCAGGACCATTAATTGTTACTTTTATAGTTTTAGTATCTAATTCTGGAGTATATCCATCTAAAGTACCCTCTGTAGTTACTGGTACTTCTATTTCCTTTTGAGCATCTTTACTAAAATCTAATTTAACTTTAATTTGAGCTTGATCATTAGAGGCTAAACTTACTCCATCTGGAATTTTTAGTACTGTTGATACCTCTGAATCATCTCCATACTGTGAAACATCTATTGGTGATGTCTCAATAGAGCTAATCTTACTTAAAGCATCCTCTGATCCAAGTAAAGTCACCTTTGCAATACTTGGTGTTATTGATTTTAGTGCTAGCCCTTCCTTAGGAGTGCCAGTTGTAATTACACTAACTGGTACTTCCTTAGATTTCTTAACTCCAAAGGATACATCTACTTTATTAGGACTTATATTAACATCCTTAATTTCGTTTCCCTCTCCATCTACTGCCACAACAGGTAAATTCATATTAACAGCCTTGCTAACATCGTTTATCTCACCTTTTACTTCTAAAGTCTTAACTTTACTTACTAAGGATTGAGCTCCAGATACAGTGGCATTTTGTGGGCTTATATTTATTTTATCTGCATAAGTACCATGCTCTGTATTTACCTTTATTTTGCTAACAATAGGCAAACTCTTTTCTTGGTATTTATCAAGAATAACATTTACCCTTAGAAATCCATTGTTTTTTATGTTTATATTATTAGGATAACTTTCTATTTGTACTGGTATATTATTGTCTCCCTCTTTTAAAACATACTCACTTAAATTAACAACCACCTTAAATTGTTCTTTTTTGACCTTATATATTTCAGTAGATGGTCCTTCTAAATCTAAATCTACAGTCAGATTTTGATTAGGAACTATTACTAAATCATAATCCTTAAGTACTTCACTATTAACAACCTGAACTGGCACGTTGTTTAATTTAAGTTCTCTCACTGGATTTTCTACATTTATTATATATAGCCAAAGAGAAAAGGATAATAATAAGCATATAAATTTTACTAAGAAATTCTTTCCTTCAATTTTTTTAAGCATATTTTCACCTTCTCTCCATAAGTTTTCCCTCTCTTATCACGTCTATTTCTCATAACTTTTAATAATATATTTTTTAATTTTTTACCATCATAATTTCTTGTTAATCTACCTTTTACAGCTAAAGATATAGCTCCTGTTTCTTCTGAAACAACAATAACTAAAGCATCTGATATTTCAGATAACCCTATAGCAGCTCTATGTCTAGTACCAAGTTTTTTATTTATAGTATTATTATTTGTTAATGGTAAGACACAACCTGCTGAAACGATTCTATCATTTCTAATTATAGTTGCTCCATCATGTAATGGAGTGTTCTTAAAGAATATATTCTCTATTAATGCAGAAGTTATTACTGCATCTAACTGGGTTCCCGTAGAAATTATTTCTGCTAATCCTGTTCCTTGCTCTATAGCTATTAAGGCACCAGTTTTAGTTTCAGCCATATCCTCTACTGCTACTATAAGTTGATCAATAACTTCTTCTAGCTTTTGATCATCCTGAATAACATGAAAATCATCAAAGGCAGTACTTCCTATATGTTCTAGTGCTCTTCTTATTTCTGGTTGGAAAATAATAATTATTGATAAAACACCTATGGTTAATGTTTTAGTTAATATAAAATTCAACATTTGAAGTCTTAAAACATAGCTTATAGGAATTAAAATCAATAATAATATTACTCCCTTTAATAATTGCTCTGCCCTTGTTTCTTTTATTAATATATATCCCCTATAAAATATAAAAGCTACAATTAATATATCTATGATGGACCAAATAGATATATCCTTTAAACTATTTGTAAATATCATTATTAATTCTTGCACAAATTTCACCTCCATTACCGTAACAATTAAATTATACAATAAAAATCTAATTATAAGATACATTTTAAATGATTTCTTTTCAGTTTTACATATTCTAGGTAATGTTATTATACATTCTCTCATATATTTTAATAGAAAATTATATAAGGGGGTACTTGCTATGGACTTTAAATATAAAAAATATATTGATAATTCCTTAATATATATAATATTTGCAGTTCTTATATTAATATTTATAATAGGTTTTTTATTTTTCAGATCACATAATGAAAAATCTAAACTTGAAGACCTAGGAAGAACTATTTCTGAAATTAATCTTACTTATGATTTTTCTGAAGATAGTATAACATCTGAAGATTATGTTAGTTCTATAGAAAATAAATTAGAGAAACTTCAAGAAACAAATTCGGCTTTAAAATCTTTAAAAGTTTCTCAAAAGCATCAAAATTTATCCTCTCCACTTAAGGATGGATTAGATAAAAATATAGAATTGTTTAATAAATTACTTTCTATATTGAAAACTCCAGATGCTTTAAATATATCTGATGAATACGCTATTGCTTCAAAGCTAAAGAAAGAATGTGAAAATTATTATTCTATATGTAGGTCTAACTTAATACCTGTATATCTATATAAAGAAGGAAATAATTATCTACAGGATATTTTTTATTATATAAATGAGCTAATAAAAACTAATAGAGATAAAGGATTTGTCCAAAGCCAAAAGAATGATTTTGTTGTTTCTATGAAATCATTACTTCTTAAACTTTCTTCAATGGATGAAAAACTTTTTGAAACAGCTAACCTAATAAAAGAATCAAATAGAGATTTAAAGGTTTTAGTTACAGATATAGAAAATAAACTTTCTTCTATTCAAGAGTTAAAAAATAATTTATATTCCTTACCTATTCCCGAACAAGCTAATGATTCTTTCTTAGCTCTTGAAAATGCATTAAAATCCTATGATAAGTATATTAACTATTTCTATAAAGGCCTTTTAGATGAAATTGAAAATAAAAAGACACCAGAAGATTATTATGATAAATCTTCGACTTTATTTGATGAGTTTATCTATTCCTTAGAAGCCGCTGAAAAGTCTTTAGATAACTATAATAAAAATTAAATAGGAGTATTAATTCTATTTTTTTGGTTACAATATACAAAGTAAAATAATTACCTAAAAGGAGGTTCTTATGAAAAAAAGTATTTATAATTACTTTATCTTCACCTTCGCCTTATTAATTATCACTACACTTAATGAGAAAGAAGTTTTAGGGCTTTCTCTATCAAATGAGCATGTAACCAAAAATAATTATATAGAATTAACAGAAATGGCTTCTAATTCGCCAAATCCTGAAGCAGAACAAAGTAGTAATTCAAATAATGAAGTTGTTGCTGTATTCCAAAGTTCAAACTCTACAATTTCACTTACTAAAGATGACATATATTTAATGTCTCAAGTAGTTTATGCTGAAAGTAAAGGTGAACCTTTTGATGGAAAAATAGCCGTTGCATCAGTAATACTTAATAGAACAACGGATTCTCAATTTCCAGATACAATTCATGGAGTAATAACACAGAAAAATGCCTTTTCTTGTGTTAGAAATGGCAAAATTGACGTAGTACCTGATGGTGATAGCTATAATGCCGTTCTAAAAGCCATAGAAGGATATGACCCAACAAATGAGGCATTATATTTTTATAACCCTAAAATCGCTACATGCTCGTGGATGAAAGGCGTCGAAAAGACAGGAGAAAAAAGTATAGGTCAACATGTATTTTTTAATGTTACCTAAAGAAAAAGCTAACACAATGTGTTAGCTTTTTTTATTTCTTACTGTCTAAGTATGCTACTGCACTTAAAGCAGCCACATTTCCTTCACCTGCAGCCTTCATATATTGGTATGGTCTACCAGTACAATCTCCCGCAGCAAAACAGCCTTCTATATTAGTCTTCATTAATCTATCAACTTCTATGTGATCATCAGTTATTTTTAATCCTGGCACTAATTGTCCTGGTGATATGCTATCTCTTAATACAAATATACCATCAGTCTCTATTTCACCATTTTTAGTTACTAATTTAGTAACCTTACTATCCCCTTGTATTTCTACAGGAATATCATTAATAACTTCAATTTCTGAATTTAAATCAAATTCTCCCTTATATCTAGGAATATAGTAAACCTTAGCTGCTAATTCACTTACAAAATTAGCTTCCTCTTCAGCTTCTTTATTATAGCCAATTATAGTTACAGTTTTTTCTTTATATAAAGGGGCATCACAAGTGGCACAGTATCCTACACCTTTACCTAAGAATTCTTCTTCACCCTTCATAGGTTTTGTGTACTCAATACCTGTTGCTATGATTATTGAAGTGGCTTCATACATCTTTTCATTTACCATAAGAGCGAAATATTCTCCCATAGCATAAATACTATTTATTCTTTCCTCTGTTATTTCTATATCCATCTCTTTTAGATGACCCATAAATTGATTCTTAAGATCCATACCATCTTTTCCAACGAATCCAAGATAGTTATTTACCTTTGGAGCTTTAACAAGCTTTGTACTTAAATCATTATTACCAAAAAGAATAAACTTTTTATTTCTAATTTTCGCATTTAATGCAGCTGAAAGGCCAGCTGGTCCGCTTCCTATTATAGCTATATCATATCTTTCGCTCAAAATTATTCATCTCCTTAAGAAGCTTATTAAACGTATTTTTTGATGGCTTCAACTAATGCAGCCTTTGGTCTAAAGCCAACTAAAGTATCAACAACTTTTCCATCTTTAAATATTAATAAAGTTGGTATGCTTTGAATTTGATATTTTCCAGCTGAACCTGGGTTTTTATCAACATCAACCTTTACAAATTTAACATTTTCCATTTCATTTGCTAATTCTTCTATAACTGGTGCTATCATTTTACAAGGTCCACACCAAGTTGCCCAGAAATCAACAACTACTACTTCACTTGCTTCTATTACTTCTGTATTAAAATCTTGATCATTTATATGTTTTACCATTATATACGCCTCCCGATATACCCCTAAGGGGTACTTTATTATTTACAATTATATTATATTTAAAAAATTAAGTCAATGTTACAAATAATAATTATTATCTAATTTTTATAATTTTGTTATTCAAAGGTGCCTTTTACTAATAATTTTTTATTATCCATTAAAATATTACCTCTAGATATAACAGAATTTATGTCTAAATTTTTCTTATCTAATAAAATTATATCTGCATCTTTTCCTGTTGATATAAATCCTTTATGAGATAGTTTTAAAACATTGGCAACATTACTAGTTATAACTCTTATTGCTTTCTCTAAAGGTACTCCAAGCTTTATAGCTTCCTTTACTTCATTAAAAAGACTTTCAACAGAACAGATTCCTAAACCTTTAAGCTCTCCATTTTCATCAAATAATGGCATACTTCCATTACCATCTGAAGAAAAAGTTATTTTTTCTATATCTACTCCAGCATCTAAAAGCTTTTTAAGCCCTTCACCTGCTCTTACTTCTCCTTCTTCTAAATGTTGAGGATCTGAAGATGTGGTTAAATCAATTTGGCCTCCAGCCTTAGCATGATTTATTCCTGCTTCAAAAAGCTCTCTACTTCTTCCCATATGAGTAGGAATTATTTGATTTGCTGGAATCTCTGTTTCATTTATAAGTCTAGTTATATATTCAATCATTCTTTTCCCATTACCTAAATGAACATTTACTATTCCAGCCTTTCCTGATAAAAGTCCTCCAACTCTTGCTTGAGCTACTATATTGACGAATTGCTCGTATGTTGGTTGAGAACTTCTATGGTCTGATAATGCTATTTCCCCTACACCTATAACTTTATCTATTAATAATAAGTCACTTTTTATAGTTTTAGTTATGGTATTTACAGGTACATCATAAGACCCAGTATAACAGTAACAAGTTACTCCCTCTTCACAAAGAGCATGAGCTTTTGCCACTAATCCTTTCATATCTCTACAAACACCATCAGTTCCTATACACCCTACTAGGGTAGTTATTCCACCTTTTACTATACTACTTAATTGTAATTCTGGAGTTCTGGTTCTAAAACCACCTTCACCACCGCCACCAATTATATGGACATGACAATCTATAAAGCCTGGTACAGCTATCATCCCTTCTCCATCAATTACTTGTATGTTTATAAAATCTTTAGGAATATTCACAGAATCATATAATCCTTCAATCTTATCACTTAATATAACAATATCCTTTTTCCCTAAATACTCTGGGTCATAAACCTCAATATTTTTTATTACTTTTAACAAAAAATACACCTCCTTTATTTAAATTATTATTATTTTTACCTAAAACTCAATAATAAATAATTTAATTTTATAAAAACTTATTTTTTTATAAAAAAAAGGCACGAATTAATTCGTGCCAAAACTTAGGGTTTTGAGTGTTCTATATTAATTTTTAATATTATTGACTATTCTTGTTCCATTATTATTTTCTTAGCAGTTAGGATTGATGTAGCACTCATTGAGAATTCATCTAAACCATATTCAACTAATGTTGGTATAGCTCTTTCATCTCCTGCCATCTCTCCACACATTCCTACCCACTTACCATGTTTGTGAGCTCCATCTATTGTCATTTTGATTAATCTTAATACAGCTGGATGCATTGGATTGTAAAGGTATGATACCTTTTCACTCATTCTGTCAGCAGCTAATGTATATTGTATTAAATCGTTAGTTCCTATTGAGAAGAAATCAACATGCTTAGCTAATTCATCAGCATAAACTGCTGCAGCTGGGATTTCAACCATGATACCCCATTGAATTGAATCTGAGTATGCTATACCTTCTGCTTTTAACTCAGCTTTGCATTCTTCAACAAATGCTTTAGCTTGTTGGAATTCTTCTAATCCTGAAATCATTGGGAACATTACTGCAAGATTTCCATAAACAGAAGCTCTTAATAAAGCTCTTATTTGAACTCTAAAGATATCTTTTCTGTCTAAGCATAATCTTATAGCTCTGTATCCTAAGAATGGATTCATCTCTTCTGGTAATGGTAAGTATGGAAGAGTTTTATCTCCACCGATATCTAATGTTCTGATAACAACTTGCTTACCATCTGCTTTTTCTAAAACATATTTGTATGCTTCAAATTGTTCATCTTCAGTTGGAGCTTCATCTCTGTCCATGTATAAGAACTCAGTTCTAAATAGTCCAACTCCGTCTCCACCATTTGCTAAAACTTGATCTATATCTTCTGGTTTACCTATGTTTCCGCAAACCTCTATTCTTCTACCTGATTTAGTAGTTGTTTTAACATCTATTAACTTCTTTAATTCTTCTTGTTCTGCTTTAAATTTTTCTAATCTAGCTTTATATTCGTTTATAGTAGCTTCATCTGGGTTGATTATAGCTACACCCTCAATACCATCAACTATTACAGTGTCCCCATTTTTAACTGAAGTTGTTATATTACCTAATCCAACAACAGCTGGTATTTCTAAAGTTCTAGCCATTATAGCTGAGTGAGAAGTTCTTCCCCCGATATTAGTTAAGAAACCAATAACTTTACTTCTATCTAATTGAGCAGTATCTGAAGGTGTTAAGTCATGAGCTACAACAACAGTGTTAGCTCCTACATTTTCCATTCCGTTTCCACCCTTGCCAGCTAGGTTAGCTATTATTCTCTTAGAAACGTCTTTTATATCTGCTGCCCTTTCTCTCATGTAAGGGTCATCCATAGAATCAAATATCATAACGAAAGTATCTGTAACATTTTGAACAGCTTTCATAGCGTTTAATTGGTCATTTTCTATAGTCATTTCCATTTGACCAGTAAACTCTACATCATCTAATAACATTAAATGAGCTTCAAAAACTTGAGCTTCATGTTCTCCAATTTCATTAGCTGTTTTTTCTTTTATTGCTTCTAATTGCTCTTTTGATTGAGCTAAAGCTTTAGATAATTTTTCTTTTTCAGCTGCTATATCTGAAACCTTCGCATCAGATATTATTATTTCCTCATGTTCTTGTATAAATACAGTTCCTATTGCATATCCTTTTGAAGCAGCAATACCTTTTTTCATTATGTAGTCCTCCTTTAAGTTCGTACTCAACTAAATACAACATTAAATATCAATCACAATTCAACTAAATTCACTTTTCAAATTCACTGCTTATATATAACAGCAATTTGCGTGCCAAGTTTTTAATTATTAATATTTTTCAAAATATATTATACTCATAAACCCTAGTAAAAATGCCTATAAATCTTATAAAAATATTTTATTTATTAAAAACTTACGTTAAAATACTCAGTCATATTAGTTGTTTTTATTATACTAAATGTGATAAAAAATATCAAACTAATTTTACCATTGATATTTTTTATCAAATTTTCTTTTTGAAATAATCTTTTTATTAAGATATATATACATAAAGCCTTTAAAATAGTACTTTTTTCTGATAATATATTATTAATACTTGATAAAAAATATCAACCTTATTCACTTTTTATATAAATTCATAAAAAAATAAAACTTTGGACGGTGATTTACTCCATGTATTCAAGAGAATTGATTATAAAGACGCCCTTAGGATTACACACTAGATACTCTGCTATGATTGTTAATAAGGCTTCTGAAATAGAGTCTAAGTATAAAGTTAAACTCTATATAAAAAAAGAATCCTATACAGATTGGCTTGGAATAAGTATGCTTGCAATACTTTCTCTTAAGGTGTTGCCTAATGAAAGTATATTAATTGGATCTAAAAATGAAGGAATGATTGAAAAGTTAGCTGTTCAATCTCTTCTTGAGTTTATTGATAAAAACATAAATAATCCCATTGAATCTGAGGATAGTGAAATAGATGAAATAATAGATGCTAGCATAGTAGCTAATGAACAGGTTCTTGAAAGTTTGCCAATAGGTATTGTTGTTATAGATATAGATCAAAATATAATAACAATTAATCAATATGCTTTAAGATTTATTGGATGCAATAAAAAAGATGTTAAAGGAAAAAAGATTAATGAAGTTATTCCATCATCTCAGCTTCCTCATGTTATGCTTAGTAATTTAAAAAAGTATGGCTCAACTCTTCATATAAATAACAGAGTTGGCTTAGTAAATAGCTCTCCTCTTTTCATAAACGATAAGATTATAGGGGCTGTAAGTGTTATTCAAGATGTATCTGATATTATAGGTATGAAAGAAATAAATGAGAAATTTACTAAGATACTTGAAAATTCACAGGATATGATTTGCTTTGTAGATGAAAATGGTATAATAAATTATTTAAATCCTGCATATATTAAAAACTTTTCTAAAGTTAGTTCTGATGTTATAGGAAAAAGTATTTTTGATATTGCTCCTAATGGACTTAGAGCTAAAGTATTTAAAGAAAAAACTTTATTAAAAGATGTAATTCATAAGAAAAACGGTATAAATGTTATAAGTACTATTGATCCTTTATTTATTGATGGACAGTTTAAAGGAGTTATTTCTACTTCTAGACCAGTTAGTTTAATTAAAGAACTTATGTCAAAACTAAATAAATCTGAACAGGAATTAGATTATTATAAAAATGAGTTTTTAAGACAGTTATCTAAAAATTCTTCTTTTAATAATATTATAGGTTCAACTAGAACTCTAAAGGATATAATGTACATGTGTCAAAAGGCTTCAGAAACCACATCAACTGTTCTTATTCGTGGTGAAAGTGGTACAGGTAAGGAACTTATTGCAAAGGCTATACACAATAATAGTAATAGAAAAAATAAGCCTTTCGTAAGGGTTAACTGTGCTTCAATTCCTGAAAATCTCTTAGAAAGTGAATTGTTCGGATATGAAAAGGGAGCTTTTACTGGGGCAGTTCAAAGCAAACCTGGTAAATTTGCTATTGCTGATACAGGTACTATATTCTTAGATGAAATAGGTGATATGCCCTTATCAATGCAAGTTAAACTCCTTAGAGTTTTACAAGAAAGAGAGATTGAAAGTGTTGGAGGAATAACTCCTAGAAATATTGATGTGAGGGTTATTGCTGCAACTAATAGAAATTTAGAAGAAATGATTGAAGAGGGTTCCTTTAGAGAGGATCTTTATTACAGACTTAATGTCTTAGGTATTAATCTTCCTCCACTTAGAGAACGTAAAGAAGATATTCCTGAACTAGCCGAACATTTTATAACTAAGCTAAATAAAAAGTTACATAAAACTATATTAGGAATAAAACAAGATGCCCTTAATCTACTAATTGAGTATTCTTGGCCTGGAAATATACGTGAGCTTGAAAATATAATGGAAAGGGCCATAAATCTTTGTGATGGAGATTATATAGATAGTTCTTATCTGCCTTCATATTTAAAGCCAGTTGAATCAAAGTCTTTTAATTTAAATATTGATATTGATCATATACTTCCCTTTGAAGAATATGAAAAACAAATAATAGAAGCAGCTATGAAGAAGTACAAATCCTTTAATAAGGCAGGAAAAGCTTTAGGATTAACTCATAGAACAGTTTCTTTGAAATGTAAAAAGTATAATATAGATGTAAAAAAATAATAAAAGAAAAAAGCACTTGGAGACCAGCACATCTCCAAGTGTTTTTTTATTAGTAAGAGTTTAGTAACATTCTGAAGTATAATTATGACAAGACTTTTTTAGTTTTAACTACGGGAACAGCTAATAATTAAAACTAAATTTAATATTAAACAAGTTATACAGTATTTCTATTATTTAGAATAGAATTCAACTATTAATTGCTCTTGTATTGTTATTGGAATTTCTTCTCTCTTAGGCTTTCTAGTGAAAATTCCTTTAAAGTTATCTTCTTCTTTACTTACGTAAGGAACTTCACTTCCTATGCTATCTTTAAAGTTGTTTACAAACATTTCTGTTTTTCTTGATTTTTCTCTTAAAACAACTTCATCACCTATATTTAATCTGAAAGATGGTATATTAACTTTCTTTCCATTTACTAAGAAATGTCCATGGTTAACCATTTGTCTTGCTTGTCTTATTGAGCTAGCAAAACCCATTCTATATACCATATTATCAAGTCTTGATTCTAAAATCATAAGTAAAGCCTCACCAGGTTGTTCTTTACTATTGAAAGCTTGATCTACGTATCTAGTAAATTGTCTTTCCATAACACCGTAGTAAGCTCTTAATCTTTGCTTTTCTAATAATTGAATACCGTAATCAGATAATTTCTTATCTGCTCTGCTTGTTCCTCTATCAGCTCGTTTCATTGCTTTTGGATGTCCAACTACATTTAATCCAAGTCTTCTGCACATTTTGAAACGAGGTCCCATCATCTTAGCCATACTTAACCTCCAAATGTTTTTTTGTTTTCTATGATGCTATATTAACATAAAACCTTACTTATTGAAAATGATTATCATTATTGTATAACTCATTTAATTAAAATTATCTTATTAAATCTTTAAAATACTAACTTATGCTTATAAATTTAAACTTATTTATTCTATAAAATAAATTCATTTATAATAAACTCTAATTTTAGTAATTATCTTCCATTAACTCTTAATCTATTACCACTTAAATCATTCTTATTTATATATGAATTTTAGTATAGGCATAAAAAAAGCTATATCAAACCTTAACTTAGAAGAATTCATAAATTTTATATTTATAAATTCTCTCATAAATAGTATTGATATAGCTCTCTTTATAATTCATGCAATTAAATATTAAATTCTATTTTTATAGATCGTCTATTAAAGCTCCTGCTTTAGCATATGCTGTTGATTTTGCCTCAAAGAAGTCTGTTTTTACTTGGTTTGCATCAGCATAATAATCTACCCATGGTGCTGGATTCTCATTATATCCTTCAAATAAAGGCTCTAAACCTATAGCTTTAACTCTTAAGTTTCCTATATATTTTATATATCTTTCTATAAGATTTTTATTTATTCCAGTAACATTATCACCTATAACATAGTGACCCCATGCGATTTCATGTTCAACACCAGTTCTCACCATTTCTCTTAATTCTTCTTTTAACTCTTTAGTGAATACTTCTGGTATTTCTTCTTTTAATTCTTTTATTATACTTCTAAATAACCATAAATGAGTATTTTCATCTCTGTTTATATATCTAATCTCTTGAGCTGAACCAGGCATTTTTCCATTTCTCTCTAAATTATAGAAAAACATAAATCCTGAATAGAAATAAACACCCTCTAAAATATAGTTAGCCATTACTGATTTTATAAAGTTTTCCATACTTGAATCTTCTAAGAAATTATTATATAAGTCTCCTATAAATTTATTTCTTTGAAGTAATATAGCATCATCCTTCCATTGGAATAATATTTCGTTTCTCTCCTCTGGTGAACAAATACTATCTAGCATATAACTATAGCTTTGTGAGTGAACCGCTTCTTGGAAAGCTTGTATAGTTAAACATAAGTTAACTTCTGAAGCAGTAATATAACTATTTATATTTCCTAGGTTAGCTGTTTGTATTGAATCTAAAAATATTAAGAAAGATAAGATTTTATCATATGCTGTTTTTTCTTCCTTAGTCAACTTTTTATAATCTTTTAAGTCTTGAGCTAAGTTTATTTCCTCTGGTATCCAGAAATTATTCATTGCTTGTCTGTACCATTCTGAAACCCAAGTATATTTCATATTATTAAAGTCATTTAAATTAGTTGTATTACCGTTTATCATTTTCTTTTTATTAGTTTCAATATCTCCAAACTCATTAAAAAGCGGTCTTTTATTTATTTCCATTTTACGTCACCTTTCATCTCTTTATTTCTCTATCTATAATTAATAGATACTCACCTAAGCCTAGATGAGTATCTTTAAAATTCTTAATTTATATTCTAAGCTGAACAACTCTCACATTCGTCAACACTTAGAGATTTACTTCTTACATAATAAATACTTTTAACTCCATTTTTACAAGCTGAAATATAAAGATTCATTATTTGTCTCATAGTATAATCTGTAGTTATATAAAGGTTAAATGATTGTCCTTGGTCTATATGTCTTTGTCTTACTCCGTTTGCTCTAACTGTAAATTCTTGATTTACATTGTAAGCTGAAACATAGTACCAGAAATTTTCTTGACATAATCCAGGTGCTACCTTTGGAGTTATGCTTCCTTTTTTCTCTTCTAACCAGAATCTATTCATAACAGGATCTACCCCCTCTGAAGTTCCAGCTAAAGTGGCAGTTGAACCATTTGGAGCTACCGCAAATAGGTATCCATTTCTCATACCATATTTAGCAATCTCTTCTTTTAGTTCTTTCCACTGTGGTGAATTATATTCTCTTAGTTCAAAATAATCACCATTACTCCAGTCGGATCCTTCAAATAATGGATAGCTTCCCTTTTCCTTTGCTATGTTTAAACTAGCTTTTATAGCATAGAAGTTTATTCTCTCATAAACTTTATCTACAAAGTTTAAGTGTTCCTCTGAATCCCATACAATCTTATTATTTACAAGCATATGATGGTATCCTGATGTTCCTAATCCAACAGCTCTATATTTCTTGTTTGTTATTTCAGCAAATGGAACTGAATAATAATTTAAGTCTATTACGTTATCCATTGCTCTTATTTGAGTTTCAACAACGTATTCCACTTCTTCATCTGATGTAACATCAACATTTCCTAATACCACTGAAGAAAGGTTACAAACAACAAAGTCTCCTGGCTTAGTTTTTTCAATAACTACTACATCACCATTTTCGTCCTTAATTTCTGTTTGTTCTATCTCCATAGCACTCATGTTTTGCATTATTTCAGTACAAAGATTTGATGAATATATCATTCCTTTGTGTTTATTAGGATTAAATTTATTTACTGTATCTCTATAGAAAGCAAATGGTGTTCCTGTTTCTGCAGCACTTTTTATGATAAGTCTTACAATATCCTTAACACTCATAACTCTCTTTTCTATTCTATCATCTTCTACACACTCATAATATTTCTTTTCCCATTCTTCCCCATAGAAATCTTCTAAAGAATATCCTTTAACAGTTTTTATTTCATGAGGACACATCATATACCAGTTAGCATCTATATCATTTTCTGCTAACTTCCAGAATAAATCTGGATAACAAAGTCCTGGGAATATATCATGAGCTTTCTTTCTATCATCTCCGTTGTTTGTTCTTATTTGAAGAAACTCTGGTAAATCTTTATGCCATGCATCTAACCAAATAGCAACTGATCCGTTTCTAACTCCTAATTGGTCAACAGCTATGGCTGTATCATTGAATAATTTTATCCAAGGTATAATTCCACCTGATGCACCTTTAAAACCTCTTATGGCTGAGCCTAAGGCTCTTACCTTACCCATATAAATTCCCATTCCGCCACCAAACTTAGAAACCTTTGAGAAATTATCTAATGATTTATATATACCAGCTAAGCTATCATCTACAGTATCTATAAAACATGAACTTAATTGGTAGAATGGCTTTCTAGCATTAGACATAGTTGGAGTAGCCATTGTAGCCTTTATAGAACTTAAAACATCATAAAATCTTTTTGCCCAATAAAGTCTTTTTTCCTTCTTCTCAGGGATAGCAAGGTGCATAGCAATTCCCATAAACATTTGTTGAGGAAGTTCTAATGGTAATCTATTAAAATCTTGAACTAAATATCTTTTTGCTAATAAATTTATTCCACTGTATGTAAATAAAAAGTCTCTCTCTCTTTTTATTTCTTTTTCTAATTCTTCTATATCTTCCTTAGAGTAATTATCTAAAATATATTTTCCGTATAATCCTTTATCAGTAAGTTCCTTTATAAAACCATAGAAATTATCATATGGATTTGCCCCTTCTTCTAGTCCTCTATTTACTCTTACTTCTTCATATAAATTTTTAACATATAACTTCGCCGCAATTTCCTGCCATCTTGGTTCTACTTGAGAAGTTAACTCTAACGAAACTTGTATGAAAGATTTTATTATCTCTTTTTCTCCCATTTTTGATGTAACTATATTATCTAAAGCAACCATTAACTTTTCTTCAGTATATAATCCTGTTTCATCATTCAGTTCTTCTATAGACCATGCACAATATCTCTCTAATAGTGTCATCAACTAGCCCTCCACAATATATAGTAATTATTTTTAAATTTCGCACAATATCTTGACAATTTATTATAATAATTTAAAGTTGTTTTGTAAAACTCAGATTTCTTGAAAAAGTTAGCTTATTCTATGAATAACTCTTATTATATAAGTCATATTTTCTTTTTTTAGTTTTATTCGACTAATAATGATTATTGACATTTTAAAGTTACTTCTGCAATAAGAGTACTAGAGCTTTTAAGTAGGCATAAATAAAAAGACTACAGATATTTACTCTGTAGTCTTTTTATTATTTTAAATTTTCAGCCCATTCTTCTTCCTTAAATCCTATAAGAACTAAATCCTCTTTTATAAGTAAAGGTCTTTTTACTAACATACCATTGCTTGATAAGATGTCTAAAAGTTCATCTTCACTAGCTGTTTTTACTTTATCCTTAAGATTCATCTCTCTATAAAGCTTGCCTGAAGTGTTAAAGAACTTATTTAATTTAACTCCGCTCTTATCGTACCAAGCCTTTAATTCTTCTTTAGTAGGATTTTCTTCCACAATCATTCTATCTGTAAAATCTATATTGTTTTCTTCTAACCATTTCTTAGCTTTTCTACAAGTACTACATTTAGGATATTCTAAAAATAAACAACTCATTTTCTTACACCTTCTTTAAAATCATAATATTTATACAATAAAAATTATTATATAGTAATTATACTCCTTATAACTTTATTTTTAAATATGTTAATTAAAAACCTTCATAAATTTTTACAGCTATAGATTTTTTAAAATTTATTGAAATTAAGTTAAACAACCTCTATGTTATTATTCTTCATTATTATCATCTTTATTTTTAGGAATTATTACAAAGGCTTTAAATAAGTCACCTTCACATTCAACCCTAAACTTTCCGTTGTGAAGTTCTACAATAGTTTTAGCGATTGCTAATCCTAATCCAGATCCTTCTATGGTTGAATTTCTTGATTCATCTCCTCTTGCAAATCTTTCTAAAATATCCTTCTCATCAAAATCTAAAGCATAGGAAGAAATATTTTTAAATGATATTTCCACGTAATTTTCTAAATCTTTTATTTCCACATAGACCCTAGTTTTTTCTAAACTATATTTTAAAGCATTAGTAGTTAGGTTTTGGAATACCCTAGACATTCTTTGAGGATCTATTTTAACCATGCATTCCTCTGGCCCATTTATTTTAAATTCAATTTCCTTTTCTGAATATACATCTTCTACTTCAGCTATACATTGATATACAAGTTGAATTATATCTATATTGTATTTAAATAATTCTACCTTTCCTGAAGACATCTTAGAAACCTCAAACAAATCATCTATAAGTTTCTTTAAAGTTTGAGATTTTTTATCTAGTATTTCTATATATTCTTTTCTTTCCTCTTCCTTTATATTATTTAACTGAAGTATATTTACATAATTTATTATGGATGTTAATGGAGTTTTTAAATCATGTGAAACATTTGATATAAGCTCAGTTTTTAACTTTTCATTCTTTATACCTTCTTCAACAAGTTCCTTATAGCCTAATCTTAAATCATTAACATCATCTGCTAATTCCCTTATTTGTCTATCGTCATTATCTTTTATCTCTATATCCGTATCACCTTTTTTAACTTTTTCTATTCCTTTTATTACAGTATCTAATCCATCATATTTTCTTATAAACTTTACTATAAAATGAATAACTAAAACAATTGGAATTATCCATAGGTATCTATTGTCTGTTAAAACATAGTGATATTGCTTCCATACAAATTCTATATTTCTCATAAATCCATTTATAAGAATATATATTATAGTAAATGAAATAACAAACATAACAACCTTATCTTTTAAAAATTCTTCTATAAACATCTTCTTTGTTATTAAAACATTTAAACTATCTAAAAATCTAAAGAAATATCCATTTTTCCAGCTGTCTTTATATGCTCTTATTCCCATATTTTTAATCATAACTAATTTTTTTATGATTAAAAGTAACATTAAAAGAGTTGTAGTCATAGTTGCTATAAAAGCAATTCTAATTGAATTTATTTCAGAATCATAAAGTTCTCCTCTTGAGAAATATATTTCTTCATAATTATCTGAAGAATTTATTTCTTTAAAGACTACATTATCATTTTTAGATAAACTTTCTAAAACTTCTTTTGGCGTTGAAAGATTATAAGGTTTTTCATAAAACCATACTCTATTAGAGTAATATTCTCCTGTTTTCTTATTTATAAGAACTACACCAGAATAACTAGTAGCCCTTTCTTGAAGCTTTGCAATAAATGCTTGTTTTTGTTCTTTTGTCTCTAAGCTATCTAATTTGCTTAAATAGTTAGTCTCATTATAAAGAAAATCTGATATATCTACAGATTGAGCTAATAACCTACACTCTTTATACTTATGTGGATTTATTAATGCATCCCTATAAATAACTCTATTACATATATCAGGATTTGCCTTAGAATTTAATTTTGCTATATTATCAAAGGAGTATCCTCCAAATAAGATAATATATAAAACAGGTATAAACACAGCAAATATTACTATAAACATATTTTCTATGCTTCTTACTGAAAGGCTATAGTTTTTCCACCATCTTGAAAAACTATTTGTCAATTTTATACCCAAGTCCCCACACCACCTTTATATACTCAGGTTCTTTCGAATTTATTTCTATTTTTTCTCTCATTCTTCTTATATGAACTGTTACTGTATTTTCACTTTTATAAAAAGGTTCTTCCCAAACTCTTTCATAAATTTCCTTAATTGAAAATATTCTTCCTGGATGTGATGCTAAAAGTGTTAATATCTTATACTCTGTTGCAGTTAATTTTATATTTTCTCCTCTTAAAGAAACCTGCTTATTTACAGTATCTATAGTTAAATCTTTTATTACTATTAAATCTTGAGTATTTTCCCTATTTAAAGGATAATCATACCTTCTTAATTGAGATTTTACTCTTGCAACAAGTTCTAAGTGATTAAAAGGTTTTGTAACGTAATCATCTGCCCCTATGTTTAAACCTAATATCTTATCACTATCTTCTGATTTTGCTGATAGTAATATTATTGGTATATTTCTACTTTCTCTTATTTTTAAACAAGTTCTCATTCCATCTAACTTAGGCATCATTATATCTAAAACCACTAGATGTATGTCTTCCTTATCTAAAATCTCTAAGGCCTCAAATCCATCTCCAGCCTTTATTACATTTATTCCTTCTCCTCTTAAATATATATCTATTGCATCTCTTATTTCTTTTTCATCATCTACAACTAAAACATTAAACTTTTCTTTTTCCATAATAAAGCACTCCTTAAACTTATGCCTCCTCTAAATAGTAAAGGAGGAAAATTAAAATTAACCTATTTATTTATTACGATTTTCTTAAGATATACCTTCTACTATTAATTTAATGAAATTCTTAGTATATACAATGTATTTTACCATAAAAACACATTAGTTGCTTTTTCAATGTATTTATTGGCTTTACTTTACCAAAAAAAGCATTATAATTACCTATGAAATTATTTATTGTAAATTTAGGAGAATCCCAATGAATTACATCAAAGAGAAAAAAGAATTACTAATTGATAATGCATTTATTCTCATAGGTTGCTTTATTGCATCTTTAGGAGTAAACCTATTTTTATCAAATGCAAAACTTCTTAGTGGTGGAGCAACAGGTATTGCACTTATCTTTCAATACTTAATGGGAGTTAACTCAGGTATTGTTGTTTTACTTATAAACATTCCATTATTTATACTTAGTTATTTTAAACTATCAAAGAAGTTTACATTTAACTCAGCTATAGGAATGCTAGCTTTATCACTTTCATTAATGATAACAGCACCAGTATCACATCTTATTACCTTAGATGATAAATTACTATACTGTGTTTTTGGTGGTGCTATCTGTGGATTTGGTTATGGTTTAGTATTTTCTAAAGGTGGATCAACTGGTGGAACAGATATAGTTACCATGATTATACGTAAAAAATATTCAAATTTTAATATAGGTTCATTAAGCTTCGTATTAAATATGTGTATCGTTGCTGTAGGAGCAATTTTCTTTGGACTAGAAACAGCGCTTTATACTCTTATATCTATATTTGTACAAACAGTTTTAGTTGATAAAGTTATTAAAGGAATACATTCAAAACAATTATTGCTTATAATAACAGATAAGGAACAACAAGTTATAAATTATATAATAGAAGATCTTCATAGAGGAGTAACTTCTCTTTTAGCTGAAGGAGAATATACTCATGACAGAAAGAAAATGCTTTACTGTCTAGTTACTACAAGACAAATGATTGAATTAAAAAATACAATACATTATATAGATCCAAATGCCTTTATAACTATAATGGACGTTTCAGAAGTTAAAGGAAAAGGCTTTAAAAATATATAAAAGCAAATAAAGCTATGCTCATAGGGCATAGCTTTTTTAATGTCATAATAACTTAATCTACTAAAATATATATAATAGTGGAATGATTTTTAGGAGCTTTTATGAATAAGTTTAAGTTAGTGAATTTCTTAATATGTTTTTTATTTATTATATTATTTTTCTTAATTATAAACCTTATATTTTCATCTTATAAATTTTACTCAATTACCCCAAATGATATGGAAGTTAGTTTGCCATTACTAAATTTTCTTTAAATTATATTATTTAAAATATTCATCTATAGCATTTGCTAAGGTATTTGCAATTTTATTTTGATAATCTTCTTTACCTAATAGTTCGCATTCTTCTGGATTAGATAAGAAACCACATTCAACTATTACAGAAGCTCCTTCATATCCATCATTTAAAATCTTATATTCTTTTTTTGCAACTTTTGCTTCCCTCTTATTATTTTGGTCAACTTCTTCCTTAAATTTTTGTTGTATTATTTTGCCTAGCTTTTGACTTGGTTCATTGTTGGCACTCCATACTTGTGCCCCTTTACAATTCTTTTGAGGAAACATATTTTGATGTATGCTTATAAAAGCATCACACTTATTTTCTTTTTTAATCTTAACTCTATTTCCTAAGTCTTCTATTTTCTTTTCTCTAACCTTTTTGCCCTCAGTATATAGTCCTACATCCTCACTTCTAGTCATTATGACTTTATATCCCTTACTCTCTAAGGCAGCTTTTGTTTTAAGTGATATTGATAAATTAATGTCCTTCTCAATTACTCCATTTTCACTCTTTGCGCCACCATCTATGCCTCCATGACCTGGGTCAATAACTATTACCTTATTATTTTCTTCTGCATTAACCTTTAATAAGCTAATATTTAATACTAAAAAAGATATCATCATAATTGACACTATTTTCATTATTTTCTTCATTAAGAATACCTCCTATTTAAATCTAAATTATTATAATCCTAAATCCTAAAAAGAATATATTTACTAGTAAATACTTCAAAATATTATCTCTTTTAGAATTATGAAACTCAATTTATTTTTTCCTATATATAAAGAAATATTCTAAGTAAAAGAAAAAAGAATACCTAATGTTAGGTATTCTTTAATATCTTTAATGCACTTCCATAACACTTTCAGCTATGTTAGTAGAATGATCACCAATTCTTTCAAAGTTGCTTAATAAGTCCATAAATATTGCACCATCATAAGCATTGCAAGAACCTTGGCTTAATCTCTTAATATGATTTTCTCTAAATTCTTTTTGAGAAGCATCTATCTTTCTTTCTATTTCATAGATAGTTCCAGCTTCCTCTACATTTTCATTTGCATAAGCATCAATTGTTATGTCTAGAGCTCTAATTGTTTGATCATATATATAATCTATTTCCTTTAAAGCATCTTCACTATATTTTAATTTTCTTCCTACCTTTTCTAAAGTTAAATCGGCTATATTTTCAACATGATCACCTATTCTCTCAATATCAGTTACAATATGGAAAGTTGATGCTACTAAATTACTTTCTTTAGCAGATAAATCACATTTAGATAATTTAACTAGGTAAGCAGTTATTTCTTCTTCTAATATATTTATAAGTTTTTCATTATCATATACTTTTTTAACTAAGCTTTCATTATTTTCTCTAAAAGCCTTCATACTTAATTCTAAGTTTTCTTTAGCTTTATTAGCCATTCTTAAAGTTTCCTTTTGAACTTGACCTGCAGCTATTACTGGTGTTTCTAATAATCTTTCATCAAGATACTTAGGTCCACAAAGTTCAATTTCATCTTCACCTTTTATTAATTTGTTAACTATCATAATCATGTACTTACTTAATGGTACAAGTATTATAGTAGCAGTTATATTGAATATTGTATGAGCATTAGCTATTTGTCTTTGAACATCTCCAGGGCTAATCTCTTGAACAATATATGCTAAAGGTTTTAAAAATGGTATAAATATAAGTGTACCTAGTATATTAAACATTAAATGTATGGCAGCAGCCTTATGTGCTGTTTTATTTGCCCCAATACTTGCTATCAACGCAGTTACACATGTACCTATATTACATCCAAATAATATTGGCAGAACTATATTTATATTTATAGAACCAGTTGATGCTAAGGCAATTAATATACCTGTAGTAGCTGATGAACTTTGTAATATAGCTGTAAGTGCTAAACCTGTAAATATTCCTAATACCCAGTTTTCACCTATAGCCATTATAAGTTCTGAGAACATTGGTGAATCAGCTAATGGTTTTAAAGCTGAACTCATTATTCCCATTCCCATAAATAAAATACCAAAACCTAATATTATATCAGCAATATCTTTTCTTTTCTTTTGTTTTGCTGACATTAATAAAACAACACCTATTATAACAAACAATGGCGCTATTTCATCTAACTTAAAAGCAACAAGTTGTGCAGTAATGGTAGTACCTACATTTGCTCCCATGATTACCCCAGCAGCTTGTGCTATATTCATAAGTCCAGCATTAACAAATCCAACTACCATTACCGTAGTGGCACTTGAACTTTGTATTACCATTGTAACAAAGGCACCAACTAAAACTGCTGATATAGGATTTTTAGTAACTTTCTCTAATATACTTTTTAATTTATCACCTGCGGCATTTTCTAATCCTTCTCCCATTAACTTCATTCCAAAAAGGAATAGACCTAATCCACCGGCAACTTGAATTAAGGTAAAAATTGCATCTTTCAAGATACTTCTCCTCCACTTTGCTTAATTTGTAAAATACAAACTTATTTTATTTTTAATTTTAAAATATCAATCCTATAACATTTTACAATATAATATCTGCTTTGTTAAGTTTTAAAGCTTCTTTTTAACCTAAACTTAATACAGTATCCAATTAATTGAAATTTTCTACAAATAATATCCAAATTATTAAAACAAACTAAAATAATACTCCTCTAATACTTAGTTATATAGCCATTTGTAAAACTTTTTAATATTTATTGTCAAAGCATATATTTTCTCATATTTGTTTCTAATTTGTTAATAACTGAAACTAAAAATAACTTCTTTAAAATATATAAATGTATAAAAAAAGAAGGAGGTATTCCTCCTTCTTTCCATAAAAGCAATATATTATCTCTTTGAGAATTGTGGAGATCTTCTTGCTTTCTTTAAACCGCATTTCTTTCTTTCAACCATTCTTGGGTCTCTAGTTAAGAATCCAGCTTTCTTTAATTCTGGTCTTAAGTTTTCGTCAGCTTTTAATAAAGCTCTTGATATACCATGTCTTATAGCTCCTGCTTGACCTGATAATCCACCACCATGAACGTTAACTAAAACGTCATATTTGTCTTTAGTTTCAGTTAAAACTAATGGTTGGTTAACTACAACTCTTAAAGTTTCTAATCCGAAATATGTTTCGATTTCTCTATTATTTACTATAACTCTACCTTCACCTGGTACAAGTCTTACTCTTGCAACTGATTTCTTTCTTCTTCCAGTTCCCATGTATTGAACTTTTGCCATTTGAACTCCTCCTCCCGAGCTTATAATTAGTATCTTAACTCAAGTACTTCTGGTTTTTGAGCAGCGTGATCGTGCTCAGCTCCTCTGTACACGTTTAATTTCTTTAACATTTTTCTTCCTAAAACGCCTGTTGGAAGCATTCTTCTAACTGCTTCTTCGAAAGCAAATTCAGGTTTCTTTTCTAAAACTTCTCTGTATGGAGTTTCTTTTAATCCACCAGCGTATAAGCTGTGTTTTCTTAACATTTTTTGGTCTAATTTCTTACCAGTTAAAACAACTTTCTCAGCGTTTATAACGATAACGAAATCTCCACAGTCAACATTTGGTGTAAATGTTGGCTTGTTCTTTCCTCTTAATATTGAAGCAACTTGGCTAGCAACTCTTCCTAGTGGCTTTCCAGCAGCGTCAACAACATACCATTTTCTTTCAACTTCTTGTGCTTTTGCAATGTATGATTTCATCGTTTTCCCTCCCTAGAATTTTAAAATAGGTTTTATATGTCCTCGTACTTTATGTTAAGATTCATATTGAATCCCGTACATCTCTCTTACAAACAAATACAATTATAATACACGCTTACGGGCGTGTCAATACATTTCATCTACTTTTAGTAAAAAACTTTTTCTAAGCATAATCCTGTTGGAGGAACACAAATTCCAGCTTTTTTTCTATCACCAGAATCTATGACTTCCTTTATATATTCTGGCTTCTCTTTTCCTCTTCCCACTTTAAGTAATGTTCCTACAATTAATCTTACCATATTATATAAAAAACCATCTGCTGACACATATATTTTAATTTTATTTCCTTCTGTTTCAATATGAATATCGGTTATTGTTCTTACAGAGGTCTTAACTGTCCCACCTGGTCTTTGAAAGGCCTTAAAGTCATGTTTTCCTAAAAAGTATTTACATGCTTCTTTCATAGATTCAACATCTAATTGCTTTTTAACATGATATACATAATTTCTTTCTAAGGCTGGTGGCTCTTCTCTATTTAGTATTGTGTAACAATAAGTTTTACCTGTAGTCATATACCTAGCATGAAAATCCTCAGCTACCTCTTCTGAATTCATTATTACTATATCCTTTGGTAATTTTGAATTTAATGCAGCCTTAAAATTTTTTCCTGGTATATTAGAATTAGTTTTAAAATTAGCCACATAGGCCTTAGCATGGACTCCTGAATCTGTTCTACTACTTCCTAATATTTCTACCTCTTCTTTAGTAACCTTCTTTATAGCCTCTTCTACCTTCTGCTGAATAGTATTTCCTATAGGCTGTTTTTGCCACCCAAAATAAGATGTTCCATCATATTCTATAGTTAATTTTATATTCCTCATATAATCATTCCTTTATTTTTTTATAAAACAATATTTTAAATCATAAATAATTAATTCTTCAAACAAAGAAAGACTACAAATTTGCAGTCTTTCTTTTATATTATCAATATTTATTTTATATTAAAAGTCTAAATGTAAAAACAAAATTTAATTTATACTAGAAAACTCTTACTACTATTGATAAAACTAAAAGTACTCCAGCCATTCCAAAAGAAATAAAATCATTTTTAGAATACTTTAATATCTTCATTCTAGTTCTTCCATCGCCACCTCTATAGCATCTTGCTTCCATAGCCATAGCTAACTCATCAGCTCTTCTAAAAGAACTAATAAATAAAGGAATTAATAGTGGTATTAAACTCTTAGCTTTTTGTATTATGTTTCCTGATTCAAAATCTGCACCTCTAGCTTTTTGTGCTTTCATTATTTTATCAGTTTCATCAATTAAAGTTGGTATAAATCTTAAAGCAATTGTCATCATCATTGCTAATTCATGAGCTGGAACCCCTATCTTTTTAAATGGTTTTAATAAACTTTCAATACCATCAGTTAATTCTATTGGTGATGTTGTAAGTGTTAATACTGAAGTTCCCATTATAAGCAAGATAAGTCTTAATGCCATAAATATAGCTGTTCTTATTCCTTCCTTATAAATATATAAAAACTTCCAATGCCATATAAGGGTATCTTCTGTACCTTTTATCATAAAAATATTAAGTGCTGCTGTTATAGCTATTAATAAAAATACAGGTTTAAGTCCTTTATATAAATATTTAAATTGTAATTTAGATATTAATACTGTTGCACCTAAAAAGGCAATTATGAATATATATCCCCAAAACTTATCTACTATAAATAATGAAGCAATAAAAATAAATGATATTAATATCTTAGTCCTTGGATCTAATTTATGTACAAAAGAATCCCCAGGAATATATTGACCTATAGTAATGTCCTTTAACATAATTTCTTATCCTTCCTAATTATTATTCCTTATTATTTCTAAAAGAGCTTCCTTAGCTTGAGAAATTGTAAATATCTCTTCTGATATATTAAAGCCCTTGTTTCTTAACTCTCTTATTAGATAAGTTACTTGAGGAACGGCCAATCCTATTTTTTCTAAAGTTTCAACCTCTTTAAATACCTCTGCAATCTTTCCATCTAAAACTATTTCTCCACTATTCATAACAATTACTCTATCAGCAATCTTAGCTACATCTTCCATGCTGTGACTAACCATTATTATAGTCATTCCATACTCTTTATGAAGAAGTCTTATTTGAGCAAGTATGTCTTCTCTTCCCTTTGGGTCTAACCCAGCTGTTGGTTCATCTAATATAAGAACCTTAGGCTCCATAGCTATAACCCCAGCTATGGCAACTCTTCTCTTTTGACCTCCACTTAGATCAAAAGGAGATTTGTCTTTATATGTTTCATAGTCAAGCCCAACCATCTCCATGGACTTTTTAACTCTTTTACTTATTTCTTCTTCACTGATTCCTAAGTTTCTTGGACCATACTCAATATCTTTTTCAATAGTCTCTTCAAATAATTGATACTCTGGATATTGAAATACTAATCCTACCTTTTTTCTAATATCGCTTAATTTAACTTTTTTATCTGCTATATTAACACCATCAACTATTATATTCCCACTAGTAGGACTTAATAATCCATTTAAATGCTGTATAAATGTTGATTTTCCTGAGCCAGTATGCCCAATTAATGCTACAAACTCTCCATCTTCTATTTCACAGTTTATATTATTTAATGCTATTTTTTCAAAAGGTGTTTTAGGCATATATATGTGATTTAAATTTTCTATTTTAATTGACATAAAGCATTCACCATCTCATCTATATTTAATATTTCTGTTGATATATCTACTCCCTCTTTTTGAAGCTCATAAGCTAATTCAGTAACTTGAGGAACATCTAACCCAATTGACTTTATTTTTTCTACTTGAGAAAAAATTTCCCTAGGAACCCCTTCCATTACCTTTTCACCTTTATCCATAACTATTATTCTATCAGCTTGTGCAGCTTCATCCATATAGTGAGTTATAAGTATTATAGTAATTCCAAACTTTTTATTTACTTCCTTTATAGTTTTCATTACTTCATTTCTACCTGAAGGATCTAGCATTGCTGTAGGTTCATCTAATACTATGCATTTAGGTCTCATTGCTAATATACCCGCAATAGCAATTCTCTGCTTTTGCCCTCCTGATAATAAATGTGGTGCATGTTTTCTATACTCATACATACCTACTGCTTTTAATGAATCATCTACTCTTTCTCTTATCTCCTTCGGATCAACACCTAAATTCTCTGGTCCAAAAGCCACATCTTCTTCAACTATTGTTGCTACTAATTGATTATCTGGATTTTGAAAAACCATTCCAGCTCTTCTTCTAACTTCCCAAAGATTTTCTATATCAGAAGTATCTAATCCATCTACATACATCTTTCCACCACTAGGAAGTAATAAAGCATTCATATGCTTTGCCATAGTTGATTTTCCTGAACCGTTATGACCTAATATAACTAAAAATTCTCCCTTTTTAACTTCCATAGAAACGTGATTTATTGCAACCTTTTCAGTTTGTTCTTCAGCATTGACATATTTAAAAACTAAGTCTTCACTTTTAATCATATTTTCTCCCATACTAGCCTCCTGTAAAGCTACCTTTAACTACTTTAGAGTTAAAATACATAACTCTTTTTCTCAATATGTATTGAGTTTAATAATTTTTTTATGTATAAAAAAAATACCTACTTATAAAATAATACTATTAATAATTTTATTTTGTAAATAGATATTTCCTTATTTTAACCTTTTATATAAAATTATCTTCCTTAAAATATGTTTATTAAAAAATTTCTTTAAACACATAATATACCTTTAAATTCAAAACTATTATAGGTTAAATCTAAAATTTTATACTAGTAGTAAAAATAATATATTCTGTTTTATTATATATTACTTTGTTATATATATTTAAAATACTCATGATAAAAAATAATATAAAATATTTTATATGACAAAAGAGGATTAAGTAAAAACTTAATCCTCTCTAAAGAAATATATTATACTAATTCAAGTATAACAACTTCAGCTCCGTCTCCTCTTCTAGGACCAACTTTGTACATTCTAGTGTATCCACCGTTTCTTTCAGCGTACTTTGGAGCTATGTTGTCAAATAAGTTTTTAACAACTTCTTCTTCTGTAACAAATGCTAACACTTGTCTTCTTGCGTGTAAATCTCCTCTTTTTGCAAGAGTGATCATTTTTTCTGCAAGGCTTCTAGTTTCCTTAGCTCTTGTTTCAGTAGTTTCTATTTTACCATGCTTTAAGAAGCTTGTAACAAGATTTCTAAGCATAGCTTTTCTTTGATCAGTAGGACGACCTAACTTACGATATCCTGCCATGGCTTTACCTCCTCACCTACTCGTCATTTAGTCTTAAATTTAAGCCTAACTCGTTTAACTTTCTTTCTACTTCTTCTAGAGATTTCTTACCTAAGTTTCTAACTTTCATCATATCATCCATGCTCTTGCCCGCAAGCTCTTGAACAGTGTTTATACCTGCTCTCTTTAAGCAATTGTATGATCTTACTGATAAGTCAAGCTCTTCTATAGTCATCTCTAAAGCTTTTTCTTTTTTATCTTCTTCTTTTTCAATCATTATCTCAACATCATTAGCGTTGTCAGTTAAAGTCATGAATAATTTGAAGTGCTCTATAAGAATTTTAGCTGATAATGAAATCGCTTCTTCTATTCTTATAGTTCCATTAGTCCAAATTTCTAATGTAAGTTTATCATAGTCAGTAATTTGACCAACTCTTGTATTTTGAACAGAGAAATTAACTCTCTTTACAGGAGTGTATATAGAATCTATAGCAATAGCTGATAATGGAAGATCTTCTGTTTTATTTTTGTTTTGAGTAACATATCCTCTTCCTCTATTAACTACGATTTCCATATATAACTTACCATCGTTGTCTAATGTAGCGATATGTAGATCTTTGTTTACAACTTCTACATCACCATCTGTTTTTATATCTGCTCCAGTAACAACACCTGGTCCTTGAGCATCAATATAAATAGTTTTTGGTCCTTCACCTTCCATAGTAAGTGCTAACATTTTAAGATTTAAGATTATCTCTGTAACATCTTCTTTAACACCTGTTATTGTTGAAAACTCATGAAGAACTGAATCTATTTTAACTGAAGTTGGAGCCACTCCAGGTAAAGAAGAAAGTAATATTCTTCTTAATGCATTACCAAGAGTTATTCCATAACCTCTTTCTAATGGTTCTATCTCAAACTTACCATATGTTCCGTTATCGTTTGATTCAACACATTGAATTACTGGCTTTTCTATTTCTAACATTTAAAAACCCTCCTTAATATTAAAATGGCAACCTTATGAGGGCAACTGATCCAATTGTAAAAGTACTCTTAAGATCAATAATTATTATTTGCTGTATAACTCGACGATTAGAGTCTCGTTAACTGGTACGTCGATATCTTCTCTTGCAGGCTCAGCAACAACTTTACCTTCGAAATTTTCAACGTTAGCTTCTAACCATTTTGGTAAAGCTTTTGGATTTTCAGCAAACATTTTGAATCTTTCTGATCCTCTGCTCTTTTCACAAACTGTTATAACATCGTTAACTGATACTTTGAATGATGCTATATCAACTTTTTTACCATTTACTAAGAAATGACCGTGGTTTACTAATTGTCTAGCTTCTGTTCTTGAAGCACCATATCCTAATCTGTAAACAACGTTATCTAATCTCATTTCTAATAATTTAAGTAAGTTTTCACCGGCGATTCCTCTCATTTTTTCAGCTCTTTCATATGTGTTTCTGAACTGACCTTCAAGAACTCCGTATATTCTCTTAGCTTTTTGCTTCTCTCTTAATTGTGTTCCGTAGTTAGATAATTTCTTTCTGCTTGCTCCGTGTTGTCCTGGTGCATAACTTCTTCTAACGAAAGCACATTTATCTGTATAACATCTATCCCCTTTTAGGAATAATTTCATACCTTCTCTTCTACATAACTTACATGTAGCTCCAGTATATCTTGCCATTCATTACACCTCCCGTGACGTTACTAAACTCTTCTTCTTTTTGGTGGTCTACATCCATTGTGTGGGATTGGAGTTACATCTTTTATTAAAGTAACTTCTAATCCAGCTGCTTGTAAGCTTCTTATAGCTGCTTCTCTTCCAGCACCTGGTCCTTTTACGTAAACCTCAACGCTTTTTAATCCGTGTTCCATAGCTGCTTTAGCTGCTGTTTCAGCTGCCATTTGAGCTGCAAATGGTGTGCTCTTTCTTGAACCTTTGAATCCAAGGCCACCAGCACTTGCCCATGCTAATGCATTTCCTTTTGCATCAGTTAAAGTAACTATTGAGTTATTGAATGTTGATTGGATGTGTGCTGCACCATGCTCAACATTTTTTCTTTCTTTTCTTCTTCTAGTTTTTTTAACTTTTTGAGCTGCCATTGTCTTCCCTCCTTAACTATTTCTTCTTATTAGCTATTGTCTTCTTAGGACCTTTTCTAGTTCTAGCATTAGTCTTAGTTTTTTGTCCTCTAAGTGGAAGACCTTTTCTATGTCTGATTCCTCTATATGAACCAATCTCAACTAATCTCTTTATGTTTAAAGCAACTTCTCTTCTTAAGTCACCTTCAACTGTTAAATCTTTAATGTAGTTTCTTATTGAGTTTACTTCTTCCTCAGTAAGATCCTTAACTCTTGTATCAGGATTAACTCCAGTTACTTCAAGAATTTTTTGTGATGTAGGTAATCCTATACCATATATATAAGTTAGACCTATTTCAACTCTTTTTTCTCTTGGTAGGTCGATACCTGCTATTCTTGCCATTAATGTTACACCTCCTGGTAATTAAAATACGAAATTGATTTACATTAAATAAGTAACTCAATTGCTCTATTGTTTATTTATATTTAAAATTTTAGGTTGATGGTTTTATCCATCACAGCCGCACCTAAAATTTATTTGCTATTATTTAAATGCCTATATAATCATATTTTACTTTTAAATAAAAGTCAATAAGAATTCGCTCCCAATTGACCTTTTTATTATGTTTTATTTACCTATTAGCCTTGTTTTTGTTTGTGCTTAGGATTTTCACAGATTACCATTACTCTTCCTTTTCTTTTTATAACTTTGCACTTTTCGCAAATAGGCTTAACTGATGGTCTTACTTTCATCGCTAACCCTCCTTATTTTGCTCTCCATGTAATTCTACCTCTTGTAAGATCATATGGTGAAAGTTCCACAGTAACCTTATCTCCTGGTAAAATTCTTATGAAGTTCATTCTTAACTTTCCTGAGATATGTGCTAATATTTTATGCCCACTCTCTAATTCAACTTCAAACATTGCATTTGGTAAAGCTTCTAAAACTGTACCTTGCATTTCAATTATATCACTTTTTGACATAAGGTAATCAAACCTCCTTGTTAGTGCTACTAAGCTTTAAAAATCTTTTTATTTTAAGATTTGCATTCTTATCCTTTGATATTATACATGATTTTAACTCATCATCCAATATCTCAGTAAGCACTACATGTTTTATTTTTTTCTTTTTTGGCATTTCAATAGTCTTAGTTGCTCCATTTGCCACTAGTAGATCATCATCTACCAATCCAATCACAATATATGATTTTCCTGTATCTCTTCCAGCATTTGAAGTAACTAATCTACCGATTAAATCAGTTTCTTGCAACTTATCCACCTCAAAGATTACCTTAGTCATAAACTACAAATTCCTTATAGGCAAATGTTAATTTATAACTAAGCAATATATATTAAAACTATTTTATAAGTGTTAATATTTCAGGACCATTAGGTAAAATTGCAACTGTGTTTTCATAGTGTGCAGAAAGTTTCCCATCTGCTGTTACTACTGTCCAGCCATCATCTAAAGTCTTGACTCTATATGATCCCATGTTTACCATCGGTTCAATAGCTAATACCATTCCTGCCATTAACTTTGGACCTCTGCCTGGTCTACCGAAATTAGGAACTTCAGGATCTTCATGGACTTTTCGGCCAATTCCATGTCCTACAAAGTCTCTAACAACAGAAAATCCATTGGCTTCAACATATTGCTGTATTTCATTAGAAATATCCGTTAATCTATTGTCTACATATGCCTTTTCTATACCTTTAAAAAAGGATTCTTCAGTAATTCTAATAAGCTTTTCTGCCTCTTCTGATATATTACCTACACCAAAAGTTCTAGCAGCATCACTGTGAAATCCATTTAGACAAACTCCACAATCAATAGAAACAATGTCTCCATCCTTTAATTCATAACTTCCTGGGAAACCATGAATTACTTGATTATTAACAGATATACATAATGAAGCTGGGAAACCATACAATCCTTTGAAGGATGGTGTAGCTCCATGCTTAGTTATAAACTCTTCAGCTATTCTATCTAATTCCGTAGTAGTAATACCAGGTCTTACTTTCTCCTTAAGCAGGTTAAGTGTCTCTCCAAGAATCTTTCCTGCTTTCCTCATTAGGTCGATTTCATTCTCATTCTTAAGAATTATCATTACTTGTCGCTCCCTAATATTTTACAGATACTCTCAAAGACCTCGTTTATTGCTTGTGTTCCATCTACTACTGAAAGTTGCTTTTTGTTTTTATAAAAATCAATTAATGGTTGTGTTTGATTTTCATACACATCAAGTCTTTCCTTAACTGTTTCTTCAGTGTCATCTTTTCTTTGAATAACATCTGATCCGCAAAGATCACATTTTCCATCATTAGTTGGTGGATTAAACTTTATGTGATAACTTGCTCCACATGAAGGACAAACTCTTCTTCCTGTCATTCTTTCAAGTATGAATTCTTTAGGTACTTCTATTAAAAGAGCTGTGTCTATTGACTCTTCTCTTTCAGTTAAAAAGTTATCTAAAGCTTCTGCTTGATGAACTGTTCTTGGGAAACCATCTAATAAATATCCATTCTTACAATCATCTTGTTGAAGTCTATCTTTTACCATGTTGATAGTTACTTCATCTGGAACTAACTGTCCATTATCCATGTATGATTTAGCCTCAATACCTAAAGGAGTGTTCTCTGAAATATTTTTTCTAAAGATATCTCCTGTAGATATATGAGGAATTGAATATCTATTACTAATTGATTTTGCCTGTGTTCCTTTTCCTGCTCCAGGAGGACCTAATAAAACTATCTTCACGGGCATCATCTCCATAACTTGTATTTCTATTTTAAGAATCCTTGGTAATGTCTCATTGTTAATTGAGATTCTAATTGTCTCATTATCTCTAATGAAACAGAAACTAGAATTAACAGTGATGTTCCTCCAAACTGTATTCCTTGGAAAGGAGTATAGTTTGCAACTAAAATAGGAACTACTGCTATAATAGCAGCAAAACATCCACCAAACATTGAAATTCTATTTAATACTTTCTCTAAATAAATCTCTGTTGGTTTTCCAGGTCTTATTCCAGGAATGAAACCTGATGATTTATGCATATTCTCAGCCATTTCATCTGGCTTAAATGTTATTTGAGTATAGAACCAAGTAAAGAATATAGTCAGTAATGCATATAATACTGGATACATCCAAGTCTTTGCATTGAAAGGACTGTAAGAAGATCCTGTAATCCATTGTGACCATCCAGCTTCTGGGAAGAATTGAGCTATAGTTGTTGGGAAACTCATAACAGACATAGCAAAGATTATTGCTATAACAGTTGTTCCAATAATACTTAATGGAATATGAGTTGATTGTCCCTTCATCATTTTATTACCTACGGCTTTACCTGCATATTGTACAGTAATTCTTCTTTCAGCTAATGATAAGTAAATTACACCTGCTAATAAAGCTAATGTAAAGAAAATAAATAATGCTACTTCAACAACATTTATTTTACCTATCTTACTTAAGTTATATATTTGATAACCAGTCATTGGTAAGCTTGATAATATATTTGCAAATATTATCAAAGAAGTACCATTTCCTACTCCTTTAACTGTAATTTGATCTCCTAACCACATTAAGAAAGTTGATCCAACTACTAGTGTTAGTAATATTAAAAACATACTAACTGGAGAATTGCTCTTAAGTGCGCCAACATTGTTAATTATCACATAACTTCCATAAGCAGTGATTGCTCCAATAACAATTGAAGCATATCTAGTTATCTTTTGGATTTTCTTTCTTCCATCATCTCCCTCTTTAGATAATTGTTCTAATTTAGGAATTGCAACTGTTAAAAGTTGCATAATGATTGAAGCATTGATGTATGGTACAACACCTAAAGCGAATATACTAAATCTACTAAAAGAACCACCAGAAATTAAATCATAGAAGCTTACTAAGCTTCCTGATTGTGTTAAAGCTTTTAGACTATCTGTATCAATTCCAGGAACAGGAATATAACTTCCCATCCTGAAAATTGCTATTAAGAATACAGTCCAAATTATTTTTTTTCTTAAATCTTGAACCTTCCAGGCATTACGTAGGGTTGATAGCACGATTATTTCACCTCAACTTTTCCTCCAGCTGCAACTATTTTTTCAGCTGCTTGCTTTGATAACTTGCAACCTGCGATAGTTAAGCTCTTTTCTATGTTTCCATTTCCTAAGATCTTAACTCCGTCCATTAGTTTACTTACTACTCTTCTTTCTAATAGTAATTCTGGAGTAACTTCTGTTCCATTATCGAATATGTTTAATCTATCAACATTGATTGTTACAAAATGTTTTGTAAATGGGTTAGTGAATCCTCTTTTAGGAAGTCTTCTGTATAATGGCATTTGACCACCTTCGAATCCAGGTCTAACTCCACCACCTGATCTAGCATTTTGACCTTTTTCACCTTTTCCGGCATTTCTTCCTAAGCCTGAACCAGTACCTCTACCAACTCTTTTTGGAGCTGATTTACTACCAGCTGCTGGTCTTAATTCATGAAGTTTCATATGTTATTACACCTCCTCTAACGCTCTATTTAATTATGCTTCTTCAACTTTTAGTAGATAACTTATTTTGTTTATCATACCTTTTATTTGAGGAGTTCCCTCATGCTCTACTGTTTTACCTATTTTTCTAAGTCCAAGGGCATGTGCAGTAGCGATATGGTCTTTCTTTCTACCAATTAAGCTTTTAACTAATGTTACCTTTAGCATCGCTATCCCTCCTAACCTATTATCTCTTCAACAGATTTTCCTCTTAATTTAGCTATATCTTCAGCTGTTCTTAAGTTAGCTAATCCGTTGATAGTTGCTTTTACCATGTTTCTTGGGTTGTTTGAACCTAATGATTTAGCTCTAACATCCTTTAATCCTGCTAATTCAAGAACTGATCTTGCAGGACCTCCAGCTATAACTCCTGTACCTTCAGTAGCTGGCATTATAAGTACATCTCCTGTACCGAATTTTCCGTGTATTTCATGAGGAACAGTAGTTCCAACGATTGAAACTTCTACTAAGTTTTTCTTAGCATCTTCTATTCCTTTTCTTATTGCTTCAGGGATTTCGATAGATTTACCAGTTCCAACACCAACGTGTCCGTTCTCGTCTCCAACAACAACTAACGCACTGAATCTGAAGTTTCTACCACCCTTAACAACCTTAGTAACTCTGCTTATACTAACAACCTTTTCTTTAAGGTCTAGTGTGCTAGGATCGATTCTCATGTATTTCCCCTCCTTGTAGATTAGAATTTTAATCCGGCTTCTCTTGCTCCGCTAGCTAAAGCCTCAACTCTTCCGTGATATACGTATCCACCTCTGTCGAATACTACATCATTTATTCCTTTTTCTATAGCTCTTTTAGCAACTAATTCTCCAACTAATTTAGCAGCTTCTTTGTTGCTTCCTTTAACTTCGATAGCTTTATCTAAGCTTGAAGCAGCTACTAAAGTAACAGCATTAACGTCGTCTATTATTTGAGCATATATGTTCTTTTCACTTCTATATACAGATAATCTTGGTCTTTCTGGAGTTCCGAATACCTTCTTACGAACTCTTAGGTGACGTCTTTCTCTTGCTTCTTTTCTGTCTGCCTTTTTGAACATAAGGTTCACTCCTTTCTATATTAGTATTTATTATTTACCAGTTTTACCTTCTTTTCTTCTTATAACTTCATCAGAGTACTTGATTCCTTTACCTTTGTATGGTTCAGGTTTTCTCCATGATCTGATGTTAGCAGCAACTGCTCCAACTTTTTCTTTATCGATACCTTCAACGATAACTTTAGTTGTTCCGTCTAATTTGAAGTCTACTCCATCAACTGCTTCAACTTCTACTGGATGTGAATATCCTAAGTTCATAACAAGTTTCTTTCCTTGTAATTGAGCTCTGTATCCAACTCCGTTTAACTCTAAAGTTTTTGAAAAACCTTGGCTTACTCCAACAACCATGTTGTTAAGTAAAGCTCTAGTTAATCCGTGAAGTGCTCTGTGTTCTTTAACGTCACTTGGTCTAGTAACAACTACTTGAGCATCTTCTACAGCTATATTAATGTCTTTGTGCATAGCTTTAACTAACTCACCCTTAGGGCCTTTTACTGTAACAACGTTCTCTGGTGTTACAGTAACAGTTACTCCAGCAGGGATAGCTATAGGCATTTTACCTACTCTTGACATAATGCGCACCTCCTGTGAATTTGGTCCTTATATTTTTTTAAATCATCTCTTTGCTTCAATCTATTTAAATCTATGTTATTTTCTCACTCTAAAAAATTACCAAACGTAGCAGATAACTTCTCCGCCTAATCCTAATTTTCTAGCTTCTCTGTCAACTACTAATCCTTTTGAAGTTGATATTAAAGCGATACCTAATCCGTTTAATACTCTAGGAACTTCATCTTTCTTGCAGTAAACTCTTAAACCTGGTTTTGATATTCTCTTTAAACCAGTTATAACTCTTTCATTGTTTGCTCCGTACTTTAAAGTTAATCTCATCATAGGAACTACACCATCGTTGTACTCCTCTACTCCTTTAAGATAACCTTCTTGTAATAATATATTTACGATAGCCTTCTTAACACTTGAAGAAGGTACTTCAACAACTTCGTGTCTTACTGAGTTCGCGTTTCTCACACGAGTTAGTAAGTCTGCGATAGGATCTGTCATAACCATTATATTGTGCCTCCTTTCATTCTACTAGTTATATTACCAGCTTGCCTTTCTACATCCAGGAATTTCACCTTTGTAAGCTAATTCTCTGAAGCAGATACGGCAAATTCCGAATTTCTTTAATACAGAATGTGGTCTTCCACATAATCTACATCTAGTATACGCTCTAGTTTTGTATTTAGGTTCTTTTTTCCATTTTTCGATCATTGCCTTACGAGCCATGCGTATCCCCTCCTTATTATTGAGCGAATGGCATTCCAAGGAATCTTAATAATTCTCTTGCTTCTTCGTCTGTGTTAGCACTAGTAACGAAGATTATATCCATTCCTCTTACTTTATCTACTTTATCATACTCGATTTCTGGGAATATTAATTGTTCCTTAATTCCTAATGAGTAGTTTCCTCTTCCATCAAATGCTTTAGCTGAAACTCCTCTGAAGTCTCTTACTCTTGGTAAAGCTATTGAAACTAATTTATCTACGAATTCGTACATATTAGTCTTTCTTAAAGTAACTTTACATCCTAAAGCCATGTTCTCTCTTATTTTAAAGTTAGCAACTGACTTTTTAGCTCTTGTTAATACAGGCTTTTGTCCAGCGATTATTTGTAAATCACTAACAGCTGATTCTAGAACCTTAGGATTATCTTTAGCTTCTCCTACTCCCATGTTTATAACAACTTTTTCTATTTTAGGAACTTGCATTATGTTTTTGTATCCGAACTTTTCCATCATAGCTGGAACTACTTCTTTTTCATATCTTTCTTGAAGTCTATTCACGTAAAGTACCTCCTTTCAAATTTTAGAATGTTTCTCCACACTTCTTACATACTCTTACTTTTGCACCGTCTTCTAATAACTTATGGCTTATTCTTGTAGCCTTTTTGCATTTTTCACAGAATAACATAACTTTTGAGCTGTTTATTGCAGCTTCCATTTCTATTATTCCACCTTGCATGTTTTGTCTATTAGGTTTTTGATGCTTTTTAACTAAGTTAACTCCTTTAACTACTACTTTACCAGTCTTAGGAATTACTCTTAAAACTTCACCAGTTTTTCCTTTATCTTTACCTGATATAACTACTACTGTGTCGTTCTTTCTAACATGTACCTTCATCTTAGCCACCTCCTAATCGTTTATTATAGAACTTCTGGTGCTAATGATAAGATTTTATTGAACTCATTATCTCTTAGCTCTCTTGCAACTGGTCCAAAGATACGAGTTCCTCTTGGTTGCTTATCATCTTTTATTATTACAGCTGCATTTTCATCAAATTTGATGTATGAACCGTCAGCTCTTCTTAGTCCTCTTACTGATCTTACAATAACTGCTTTAACTACTTCGCCTTTTTTAACAACTCCGCCTGGTGTTGCACTTTTAACGCTAGCAACTATTACATCTCCGATATTTCCGAATTTTCTTTTAGATCCGCCTAAAACTCTTATGCACATTATTTCTTTTGCACCTGAGTTGTCAGCAACCTTTAGTAAGGTTTGTTGTTGTATCATGAAATTAACCTCCTTTCAGACTTTAGAAAACTATTTTGCTTTCTCTACTATCTCAACAAGTCTCCATCTCTTATCTTTTGATAATGGTCTAGTTTCCATTATAAGAACTCTATCTCCGAATCTAGCCTCATTATTTTCATCATGAGCTTTGAACTTAGTTGTTCTGTTAACAGTTTTTCCGTATAGTGGATGTCTAACCTTTGTTTCAACCGCAACAACGATAGTCTTATCCATTTTATCAGAAACAACTCTACCTAATCTCTTTTTTCTTAAATTTCTTTCCACAGCGGTTACCTCCTTTCAGGATTACTGCTCAATCTTTAACTCTTCTTCTCTTATGATTGTTTTGATTTGAGCTATTGATTTTTTTACTTCTCTGATTCTCATTGGGTTTTCTAATTGACCTGTAGCTAATTGGAATCTTAAATTGAATAACTCAGCTTTAAGGTCTCCTAATTTCTTTATTAAATCTTGAGGATTGCTTGTTCTTAGTTCTTTTAACTCTCTAGCTTTCATTATTCTTCACCACCCATTTCCTCAAAATCTCTTCTTGTAACGAACTTAGTCTTTACAGGAAGTTTGTGTGAAGCAAGTCTCATAGCTTCTCTTGCTTTCTCTTCATCAACTCCAGATAACTCGAATAAAACTCTACCTGGTTTAACTACTGCTACCCAGTATTCAACTGAACCTTTACCTGAACCCATTCTTGTTTCAGCTGGTTTCTCAGTTACAGGTTTGTCTGGGAATATTTTTATCCAAAGCTTTCCGCCTCTTCTTATATATCTATTGATAGCTATTCTCGCAGCTTCTATTTGGTTACTAGTGATCCATCCACAAGTTGTAGCTTGGATTCCGAAATCTCCGTAAGCTAGAAAGTTTCCTCTAGTTGCCTTACCTTTCATTCTACCACGTTGTACCTTACGATGTTTAACTCTTTTAGGCATTAACATGTTATATTCCTCCTTTCTTAGTGCATCCTATTATGCGTTAGCTTCTTCCTTTTTTTCAACTTTTTTAGTTGGAAGAACTTCTCCATTGTAAACCCACACTTTAACACCGATTTTACCGTAAGTTGTATCAGCTTCAGCAAATCCATAGTCGATGTCAGCTCTTATTGTTTGTAGTGGGATTGTTCCTTCATTGTATTGCTCAGTTCTTGCTATTTCAGCTCCACCTAATCTTCCTGAACAAGCAGTTTTAACACCTAATGTGCCAGCTTTCATTGCTCTTTGGATAGTTTGCTTCATAGCTCTTCTGAATGATATTCTCTTTTCTAATTGAGCAGCAATGTTTTCAGCCATTAATTGAGCGTTAGTTTCAGCGTTCTTAACCTCAACAATGTTTATTAAAACATTTTTCTCAGCTATTATATTTTTTAAGCTAGCTTTTAATCTTTCGATTCCTGAACCACCTTTTCCGATGATTACACCTGGCTTAGCTGTGTGTATGTTTAACTTAACTCTTTTAGCTGATCTTTCGATTTCAATCTTAGCGATTCCAGCTGAGAAAAGTTCTTTCTTTATGAATTTTCTTATTTGTTGGTCTTCGATTAAGTTATCAGCAAAATTTTTCTTATCAGCATACCATTTTGCATCCCAATCTTTAATTACACCAACTCTTAGTCCGTGAGGATGTACTTTTTGTCCCATGCTTTTCCCTCCTTACCTTATTAAGCTCTTTCTTTAACAACAAGTGTTATGTTACTTGTTCTCTTGTTTATTCTGAATGCTTTACCATGATCCATTGGTCTGAATCTTTTTAATGTTGGTCCGTGACCTACATGTGCTTCTGCAACGAATAATCTGTTAGCATCTAATTCGTGATTGTTCTCCGCATTAGCTACCGCTGATTTTAAAACTTTGCTTATAACCTCAGCAGCATCTCTTGGAGTATATTTTAAAATTGCGAAAGCTTCGTTTACGTTCTTTCCTCTTATTAAATCAAGAACAACTCCTACTTTAGTTGGAGACATTCTTACATATTTAGCTATAGCTTTAGCTTCCATCTAAAGATCCTCCTTTCCCGGATACTATTATTTTCTCTTTGATGTTTTTTCGTTTTTAATATGACCTTTGAAAGTTCTTGTTAAAACGAATTCTCCTAATTTATGTCCAACCATATCTTCTGTAACATAAACTGGGATATGTTTTCTTCCATCATGAACAGCTATTGTATGGCCTATCATTTGTGGGAATATAGTTGAGCTTCTTGACCAAGTTTTGATAACTTTCTTATCTCCATTTTGGTTCATTTCTTCTATTTTCTTTAAAAGACCTGCATGCACGAAAGGTCCTTTCTTAATTGATCTACTCACTAGAATTTCCTCCCTTCATAAACTTAATTATGCCGCCAAACTGTGAAGAGAATATTTAATTCTCTCCAAACTATTTAGCGTTTCTTCTCTTAATGATGAATCTATCTGAGTATTTTTTGTTCTTTCTAGTTTTGTATCCAAGTGCTGGTTTACCCCATGGAGTAACTGGACTTGGTCTACCGATAGGAGATCTACCTTCTCCACCACCGTGAGGGTGATCGCAAGGGTTCATTACAGAACCTCTAACTGTTGGTCTCCATCCCATGTGTCTCTTTCTACCAGCTTTACCGATATTTACGATCTCATGAGTTGTGTTTGATACTGTTCCAACAGTAGCTTTACATTCGATTCTTACGTATCTCATTTCACCTGATGGTAATCTTAATGTAGCATAGTTTCCTTCTTTAGCCATTAACTGAGCTGAAGTACCTGCTGATCTTACCATTTGGCCACCTTTTCCAGCTTGTAACTCTATGTTATGAACAAAAGTACCTACTGGCATGTGTTTTAATTGAAGAGCGTTACCTGGCTTGATATCAGCCTCTGGTCCTGATACTACTGTATCTCCTACTTTTAAACCTACAGGAGCAAGTATGTATCTCTTCTCTCCATCAGCATAAACAACAAGTGCTATGTAAGCTGATCTGTTTGGATCGTACTCTACTGTAGCAACTTTTGCTGGGATTCCATCCTTATTTCTTTTGAAATCTATTATTCTATATTTTCTCTTAGCTCCACCACCATGGTGTCTAACAGTTATTTTACCTTGTGCGTTTCTACCACCAGTTTTCTTTAAAGAAACAAGAAGTGACTTCTCTGGTGCATTTGTAGTAACTTCTTCAAATGTTGGCATAGTCATTTGTCTTCTTGATGGTGTAGTTGGGTTAAACTTTTTAAGTGCCATTATTGTCCCTCCTTCTTATAGCTTATCTGGCCTTCAACCAATACCTGCTTTTTATTATTGCATTCCTTCGAAGAATTCGATGCTGCTACCTTCTGCTAAAGTTATAACAGCTTTTTTGAAGTCAGCTCTTTTTCCGATGTGAACTCCAACTCTCTTAGTTTTTCCTTCGAATCTCATAGTCTTAACGTCAGCAACTTTTACGTTGAAAACTTCTTCTACAGCTCTCTTTATTTGTACTTTGTTAGCTGCCATATGAACTATGAAGGTGTATTTATTTTCAGCCATAGCTGCCATACTCTTTTCAGTTATAACTGGTTTTCTGATTATATCATGGCTTGTTAACTTCATTATGCGTACACCTCCTCAATTTTGTTTACAGCTTCTTTAGTTATCATTAATGTTTTGCAGTTTAATAAATCATAAACATTGATGTTGTTAACAGGCATAACTGTTACACCTTCTATGTTTCTTGCTGATTTATATACATTTTCATTAACTTCAGCTGTTATTATTAATGTCTTCTTAGCTTCGAAAGCATTTAACATTTTAACTGCTTCCTTAGTTTTTGGAGCTTCGAAAGTTAAGTCTTCTAAAACAACCATATCTGCAACTTTGCTAGTTAAAGCAGAAGTCATAGCTACTTTTCTCATGCTCTTTGGTATTGACATTCTGTAATCTCTTGGTTTTGGTGCAAATACAACTCCACCTTTGATCCATTGAGGCGCTCTGATAGAACCTTGTCTTGCTCTACCTGTTCCTTTTTGTCTCCAAGGCTTGATTCCGCCTCCTCTTACCTCAGATCTTGTTTTAGCTGATTGAGTACCTTGTCTCTTGTTAGCTAATTGAGCTACTACTACTTGGTGTAAAGCATATTTGTTTACTTCTACTCCGAATACTTGCTCATTTAATTGGATATCTCCAACTTGTTGTCCTTCTTTATTAAATAAACCTACTTTAGGCATTACGCTTCCTCCTTTCTACAGAAATTAAGCCTTAACGCTGTTTCTTATAACTACTGTGCCTTTATTTGGACCTGGGATTCCACCCTTGATTAAGATGATGTTCTTTTCAGGCATTATCTTAACAACTTCTAAGTTAAGAACAGTTGTGTTCTTAGCTCCCATATGTCCAGGCATTCTTTTGTTCTTGAAAGTTCTTGATGGGTCTGAAGCAGCTCCCATTGAACCTGGTGCTCTGTGGAATTTAGAACCGTGAGACATTGGTCCTCTACTAGCATTCCATCTTTTGATTGTACCTTGGAATCCCTTACCTTTAGAAACTCCTGATACGTCTACTTTGTCTCCAATTTCAAATGTGTCAACCTTTATTTCGTCTCCAACATTGTAATTAGCAACATCTTCCATTCTGAACTCTTTTAAAGTTCTTCTTAAAGAAACACCTGCTTTAGCGAAATGTCCTTTTCTTGGTTTGTTAACTAATTTTTCTCTTAATTCACCGAATCCAACTTGTATTGCGTCATATCCATCAGTTTCAACTGTTTTCTTTTGAACTACAACACATGGACCAGCTTCAACTACAGTTACAGGGATTACTCTACCATTCTCATCGAATATTTGAGTCATTCCAACTTTTTTACCTATTATAGCTTTTTTCATGTGGTTACACCTCCTAAACATATTAGCGGATTGCCTCTGCAATCATAACAGTTCAATCTCTTAATTCAATCTAAATAAACTATTAAAGTTTTATTTCGATATCAACACCTGCTGGTAAGTTTAATCTCATTAATGCATCAACAGTTTTTGGTGATGGATTAACGATGTCTATTAATCTCTTATGAGTTCTTACTTCGAACTGCTCTCTTGAGTCTTTGTACTTATGTACAGCTCTTAAGATTGTTATAACGTCTTTTTCAGTTGGTAGTGGAACTGGTCCAACAACCTTTGCTCCTGTAGACTTAGCAGTTTCAACAATTTTCTCAGCTGATTGATCTAATATTGTATGATCAAATGCTTTTAATCTTATTCTTATTTTTTGTTTTGACATTTGGTTTCCCTCCTTTTCATGTACGCTTTACTTCTAACGCACAACAGTAAGCATTGTGTAAACTGTCCCTGGTGTTTCACACTTTAGACATGCACACGTAACCCCTGTCGTCGGATTCTAGATCCTAACATGCTCATCAAGAATTACCCGGAAGTCCGGCAACCTCTTGATTCATCGCTGTTCGCTTTACAACTTCTTCATTATACTATGTATATTATGTTTTTTCAAGTATTTTTTTAGAAGTTTTAACATATACATTTATGTACTATCTTTACCCCAAAACCGTTCAAAAAAATAAAGCACTAATATTAATAATATACTATTTTTTTAATTTTTCAACAAGAATTTTATTCCTAAAAAAATTTTATATTATTATTCTTACCAAAAATATTTTTCCTAAATTATATTATATTTATTTTTTCTATAAAATCAACAAAAAAATAAAAGAGAGGATAATATATCCACTCTTTTATATTAAAGGCCTATTTAATGAACACTCTTTTAAATTAAAAACTATTGCGCGTTAATTTTAGATTTTAAAGAGTCTTCTAATATATACGTCTATATATTAGAAACTTTTCTTAGTTAACTCTCAGCTTATAAACTTTTGCGCTAAGTATATAAGTGAGTTTTAACTAAGCATAAATTCCCGTTGTTCATCGGTACTAATAAAAAATTTATTTAAAAAGTTAAAATTACTCGATTATTGAAGTAACAACTCCTGAACCTACAGTTCTTCCACCTTCTCTGATAGCGAATCTTAATCCTTCATCCATAGCGATTTCTGTGATTAATTCAACTTCCATGTCGATGTGGTCTCCAGGCATAACCATTTCCATTCCTTCTGGTAATTTGATTGATCCTGTAACGTCTGTTGTTCTGAAGTAGAATTGTGGTCTGTATCCATCGAAGAATGGAGTATGTCTTCCACCTTCTTCTTTTTTAAGTACGTATACTTGACCTACGAATTTTTTGTGTGGGTTGATTGTTCCAACTTGTGCTAAAACTTGACCTCTTTCGATGTCAGTTCTTTGGATACCTCTTAATAATGCTCCGATGTTATCTCCAGCTTGTGCTTCATCTAATAACTTTCTGAACATTTCGATTCCTGTTACAACAGTTTTTCTTCTTTCTTCAGTTAATCCGATTACTTCTACTTCGTCTCCTACATGTAGAACTCCTCTTTCAACTCTTCCTGTTGCAACTGTTCCTCTACCAGTGATTGTGAATACGTCCTCTACTGGCATTAAGAATGGCTTATCTGTTGCTCTTTCTGGTGTTGGGATGTAGCTATCTACAGCATCCATTAACTCTCTGATACAAGCTGTTGCAGCTTCGTCAGTTGGGTTTTCTAATGCTACTAAAGCTGATCCTTTGATTACTGGAATGTCGTCTCCTGGGAAGTTGTACTCGCTTAATAACTCTCTAACTTCCATTTCAACTAATTCTAATAATTCTTCGTCGTCAACCATATCTGCTTTGTTTAAGAATACTACGATGTGGTCAACTCCAACTCTTGATGATAATAAGATGTGCTCTCTTGTTTGAGGCATTGGACCATCAGCTGCTGAACAAACTAATATAGCTCCGTCCATTTGAGCTGCTCCAGTGATCATGTTTTTAACGTAGTCAGCATGTCCTGGACAGTCAACGTGAGCGTAGTGTCTGTTAGCTGTTTCGTACTCAACGTGTGCTGTGTTGATTGTGATTCCTCTTTCTTTTTCTTCTGGAGCTTTATCTATTTCATCATATTTGAATGCTTCTGCCCCACCAGCTTGTGCTAAAACTGTTGTTATAGCTGCTGTTAAAGTTGTTTTACCGTGGTCTACGTGACCGATTGTTCCAATGTTAACGTGTGGTTTGCTTCTTTCAAATTTTGCTTTTGACATTGCAAATTCCTCCTTTAATTTAAAAATATTATATACATTTATATATTAAAGAAGCTTTAAAAGCTTCTTTAATTATTTATTTTTTTTACCTGCAACTTCTTCTTGGATGCTCTTAGGAACGTCATCATAGTGATCGAATTCCATTGCATAAGTTCCTCTACCTTGAGTTCTTGATCTTAATGCAGTTGCGTATCCAAACATTTCTGATAGTGGGATGAATGCTCTTATGATTTGTGCACCATTTCTTGAGTCCATTCCTTCCATTCTACCTCTTCTTGAGTTAACATCTCCTATAACGTCTCCCATGTACTCTTCTGGTACAGTGATTTCAACTTTCATTATAGGCTCAAGTAATACAGCATCAGCTTTAGCCATAGCGTTTTTGAATGCCATAGATCCAGCTATTTTGAATGCCATTTCAGATGAATCGACATCATGGTATGATCCGTCGAATAATCTTATTTTGAAGTTTATAACTGGGTATCCAGCTATTATACCACTTTCTGCAGCTTCTCTGATTCCGTTATCTACTGCTGGAATGTATTCTCTTGGAATAGCTCCTCCAACGATAGCATTTTCGAATTCATATTCGCCTTCAGTTGGTATCATTTCTATCTTACAGTGACCGTATTGTCCTCTACCACCAGATTGTCTAGCAAATTTAGCTTCTGCTTCAACAGCCTTTTTGATAGTTTCTTTGTAAGCAACTTGAGGAGCACCTACGTTACACTCAACTTTGAATTCTCTTTGTAATCTATCAACGATGATATCTAAGTGAAGCTCACCCATACCAGCTATGATAGTTTGACCTGTTTCTTGATCAGTCCAAGTTTTGAAAGTTGGATCCTCTTCAGCAAGCTTTGATAAAGCTATACCCATTTTTTCTTGACCAGCTTTTGTCTTTGGCTCGATAGCTATAGATATAACTGGCTCTGGGAATTCCATCTTTTCAAGTATTATTGGAGCTGCTTCCGTACATAAAGTATCTCCAGTAGTTGTATTCTTAAGACCTATTACAGCTCCTAATTCAGCTGCTTCTAATGATTCAACTTCCTCTCTTGAGTTAGCGTGCATCTTAACAAGTCTTCCTATTCTTTCTTTTTTACCCTTAGTTGAGTTTAATACGTATGAACCGCTCTCTAAAACTCCTGAGTAAACTCTTGTGAATGCTAATCTTCCAACGAATGGGTCAGTAGCTATTTTGAATGCTAAAGCTGACATTGGAGCGTCATCTGAAGCTTCTCTAACTTCTTCTTCACCGTCTAAGTTAGTACCTTTAACAGCAGGTATGTCTAATGGTGATGGTAAGTAATCAACAACACCATCGATCATTTGTTGAACACCTTTGTTTTTGTATGATGATCCACAGATAACTGGGATTATTTCATTGTTGATAGTAGCTTTTCTTAAAGCAACTTTTAATTCTTCAAGAGTTAATTCTTCACCTTCTAAGTATTTCATCATTAACTCTTCATCAGTTTCAGCTATAGCTTCAATCATAGCAGCTCTGTACTCTTCTGCTTTATCAGCTAAATCAGCTGGAACATCACTTACTTCTATATCTTTTCCTAAGTCATCTTTGAAGATTATTGCTTGGTTAGTTAATAAATCAACCATTCCTTGGAATTGATCTTCTTGACCTATTGGAATTTGAATTGCAACAGCATTAGCTTGTAATCTTTCTCTAACTGTGTTTATACAGTTGTAGTAGTCTGCTCCTGTAGCATCCATTTTGTTTACGTATATCATTCTTGGAACGCCGTACTTGTCTGCCTGTCTCCAAACAGTTTCAGTTTGTGGTTCAACTCCACTCTTAGCATCAAGAACAGTAACAGCTCCATCAAGAACTCTTAATGATCTTTCAACCTCAACTGTGAAGTCTACGTGTCCTGGAGTATCGATTATGTTTAATTCATAACCTTTCCAGAAACAAGTTGTAGCAGCAGAAGTTATTGTTATACCTCTTTCTTGCTCTTGAGCCATCCAGTCCATAGTTGAAGCTCCATCATGAGTTTCCCCTATTTTGTGGTTTCTTCCTGTATAGAAAAGAATACGCTCAGTAGTAGTTGTTTTACCAGCATCTATATGTGCCATTATTCCGAAGTTACGGAATTTTTCTAACGGATATTGTCTAGCCATTGTGACTCCTCCTCTCAACGTATAGTGTTTTTAAATTCAACAAAACTGTTTTGGCTTTTAGCCAAAACAGTTTCATTTTATTAATATCTGTAATGAGCAAATGCTTTATTAGCTTCAGCCATTTTGTGAGTATCTTCTCTCTTCTTAACAGCTGCTCCAGTATTGTTAGCTGCATCCATTAATTCTCCAGCTAATCTTTCTCTCATGTACTTCTCGCCTCTTTTTCTTGAAGCTGCAAGAAGCCATCTTAATCCTAAAGTCTGTCTTCTTTCAGGTCTTACTTCTATTGGAACTTGGTAGTTAGCACCACCTATTCTTCTAGCTTTAACCTCTAATAAAGGCATTATGTTGTTCATTGCTTCCTCAAAAACTTCCATAGCATCTCTGCCAGTTTTCTCATTGATTATTTGGAAAGCATCGTAGCATATTTTTTGTGCTACTCCTTTTTTACCATCTTCCATTACGTTATTTATTAACTTAGTAACAACTTTTGAATTGTACACTGGATCTGGTAATACATCTCTTTTTGCAATATGTCCTTTTCTTGGCACTTTTCTTCCCTCCTTAACAATTTTTGTTTAAGTTCATCGGTACTCGACACAACTTAATCGATTGTCGTAAAGTGCTTGCTTCATAATCTATATTTAAACTTCGAACAGTTATTTATCTAAACTTGAAGACATAGCACTTAAACTAAGTTTAAGCAACAATTATTTCTTTTGCTTTGGTTTCTTAGCACCGTACTTTGATCTTCCTTGCATTCTGTTAGCTACTCCAGCTGAGTCTAAAGCTCCTCTTACTATGTGGTATCTAACACCAGGAAGGTCTTTAACTCTTCCACCTCTTATAAGAACAACACTATGCTCTTGTAAGTTGTGGCCTACACCAGGAATGTAAGCTGTTACTTCGTATCCATTAGTTAATCTTACTCTGGCGATTTTTCTTAACGCTGAGTTAGGTTTCTTAGGAGTAGTTGTTTTAACTACAGTACAAACTCCTCTTTTTTGTGGACACTCTTTAAGAGCTGGTGCAGTTGATTTTGATGCTACTGTTTTTCTGCCTTTTCTTACTAATTGGCTTATAGTTGGCATACTTTCACCTCCTGATAAATTATTTAACTATCTATATAAATTTTAGATGTTAACACTCTAATCTAAGATTAATGCTACAGCTGATTTTACATCTATGCCACACATTTCCCCTAGAATTTTCATGTTTTTAACATGTTTTATTTCAATTCCACATTTTTCCGCTAATTCTACCAATGGAGTGACCATTTTATCGTTAGCATTTTTTGCAACATACAAAATTTTTCCTTCACCGTTTTTCATAGCTTTTGTGGACTGTTTTATGCCAATAACTTTTTTTCCTAAAAGTCTGTCTACCATAAGATTACCTCCATTGTAAATAATCATGTAGACAAGTTAATCCCTTAGTACTTTGCTAATCACACAAACTGTATTTTATCATCTAAGAATACTACTGTCAACAAAATTAATCTTATTCTTCAATCTCAATTATTGTTTCAGTCTCTTGATTACTGTTTTCAGTATTTAATTTTAATGATCTATACTTCATCATACCTGTACCTGCTGGAATTAACTTACCAATTATAACATTTTCTTTTAATCCAACAAGAGGATCAATTTTTCCTTTGATTGCTGCATCAGTAAGAACTCTTGTTGTTTCTTGGAATGATGCTGCTGATAAGAAACTATCTGTAGCAAGAGCTGCTTTAGTAATACCAAGAAGAACTATATCTCCTTGAGCTTTTTCTCCTCCAAAGCTTTCAACTCTTTCATTTTCAGCTCTGAAATCGAACATATCAATCATTACACCTGGTAATAAATTAGTATCACCTTGCTCTGTTACTTTTATCTTTCTAGTCATTTGTCTAACTACAACTTCTAAGTGCTTATCGTTGATATCAACCCCTTGAAGTCTGTAAACTTTTTGAACTTCTGAAAGTAAGTATTCTCTTGCACCATCAACACCCTTAATGCTCATGATATCATGTGGGTTAACTGAACCTTCTGTTATTTCATCTCCAGCTCCAATAGCTATACCATCTTTAACTTTTAATCTTGATCCAAATGGTATGTCATAGCTATATTCTTCTCCTGAATCAGTAACAACATAAACAGTTCTCTTCTTCTTAGTTTCTTCTATTCTTACAGTACCTGCAACTTCACTTACAATTGCTAATCCTTTTGGTTTTCTTGCTTCGAATAACTCTTCAACCCTTGGAAGACCTTGAGTTATATCTGCTCCAGCAACTCCACCTGTATGGAATGTTCTCATTGTAAGCTGTGTTCCTGGTTCTCCGATTGACTGAGCAGCTACGATACCAACAGCTTCACCAATATTAATTTTATATGATGTTGCCATGTTCATACCATAACACTTAGTACATACTCCAACCTTAGAATCACATGTAAATACTGATCTTATTTTTACTTTTTGAATTCCAGTGTCAGCTATTTTTTCAGCTAAAATTGGATCCATGTAAGTATCTTTTGCAGCTAAAAGCTCTCCAGTTTCTGGATGGAAAACATCTTCTGCAGTATATCTTCCTGTTAATCTTTCAGCTAATTGTTCAACTACTTCTGAACCTTCTTTTATTTCTTCAACGTAAATACCATTTTGAGTTCCACAGTCGTGTTCTCTTACTATAACATCTTGGCTTACGTCAACAAGTCTTCTTGTTAAGTAACCTGAGTCAGCAGTCTTAAGTGCTGTATCGGCGTTACCTTTTCTAGCTCCGTGAGTAGATATGAAGTACTCTAATACGTCAAGACCTTCTCTAAATGATGCTCTGATTGGTAACTCGATGATTTTACCTGATGGACTCGCCATAAGTCCTCTCATACCAGCTAACTGTTTGATCTGTGACTTAGATCCTCTGGCTCCTGAGTCTGCCATCATGAATATTGGGTTAAATTTATCCAAACTATTCATTAATGTATCCGCAACTTCCTCAGTAGTCTCAGTCCATTTTTCTATAACTCTTTCATATCTTTCATCTTCAGATATAAGACCTCTTCTATACATTTTTTCGATCTTATCTACAGTTTCATCAGCTTCTTTTAATAGTTCATATTTCTTTTGAGGAACTATCATATCTGAAGCAGCAACTGTAACAGCTCCAATTGATGAATAATGATATCCTGTTGCTTTTATGTTATCAAGCATTATTGAAGTCTTAGTTGGACCATGCTTTAAGTAACATTTATCTATTATTTTTCCTAATGACTTTTTAGTTATTAAGAAATCTATTTCTAAATTGAACATTTCTTCAGGATTTTCTCTATTTACAAAACCTAAGTCTTGAGGTATACATTCATTGAATATTATAAATCCTGGAGTTGTTTTGATTATTCCTGACTTAAGCTCTCCGTCTATTTCTTTAGTAACTTTAACGTTAATCTTAGCATGAATATCAACTTCTTTTAATTGGTAAGCCATTATTACTTCATCAAATGATGCGAAGTATTTTCCTTCACCTTTAGCTCCGTCTTTATCCATTGTTAAGTAATATGAACCAAGAACCATATCCTGAGTAGGTACACAAACTGGTCTACCATCAGAAGGTTTCATTATATTACCTGCTGCAAGCATTAAGAATCTAGCTTCTGCTTGAGCTTCAACTGATAAAGGTACGTGAACAGCCATTTGGTCTCCATCGAAGTCAGCGTTGTATGCTGTACATACAAGTGGATGAAGTTTTATAGCTCTACCTTCAACTAATACTGGTTGGAATGCTTGAATACCTAGTCTATGTAGAGTAGGTGCTCTGTTTAGTAATACTGGATGGTCTGCTATAACTTCTTCAAGTACATCCCATACTTGTGGCATTACTCTTTCAACCATTCTCTTAGCACTCTTTATGTTATGAGCAACTCCGTCTTCAACTAATTTCTTCATAACGAAAGGCTTGAATAATTCTAAAGCCATTTCTTTTGGAAGACCACATTGATACATTTTTAATTCAGGACCAACAACGATAACTGATCTTCCTGAATAGTCAACCCTCTTACCAAGAAGGTTTTGTCTGAATCTTCCTTGCTTACCTTTAAGCATATCTGATAATGATTTAAGAGGTCTGTTTCCAGGACCAGTTACAGGTCTTCCTCTTCTACCGTTATCTATTAAAGCATCTACAGCCTCTTGAAGCATTCTCTTTTCGTTTCTAACTATTATGTCAGGAGCGCCAAGGTCTAATAACTTCTTAAGTCTGTTATTTCTATTTATAACTCTTCTGTATAAATCATTTAAATCTGAAGTAGCAAATCTACCTCCATCTAATTGAACCATAGGTCTTAAATCAGGTGGTATAACTGGTATTACATCTACTACCATCCATTCAGGTTTATTTCCTGATGATTTGAATGATTCTACAACTTCTAATCTTCTTATTATTCTAACTTTCTTTTGACCTGTGCTTTGCTTTAATTCTTCTTTAAGTTCAGCAGCAGTTCTTTCTAAGTCTATTTCTGATAATAAAGTTTTTATAGCTTCTGCACCCATTCCAGCTACAAAGCTCTCTTCACCATATTTGTCACACGCTTCTCTATATTCTTTCTCATTAAGAAGTTGTTTCTTTAATAATGAAGTTTCTTTTGGATCTATAACTATATATGATGCAAAATATAGAACTTTTTCTAAAGCTCTTGGTGACATATCAAGGATTAATCCCATTCTTGAAGGTATTCCTTTGAAATACCATATATGAGATACTGGCGCAGCTAATTCAATGTGAGCCATTCTCTCTCTTCTAACTTTAGATTTAGTTACTTCAACACCACATCTGTCACATACAATACCTTTATATCTAACTCTTTTGTATTTTCCACAGTGACATTCCCAGTCTTTTATAGGTCCGAATATTCTTTCACAGAATAATCCGTCTCTCTCAGGTTTTAACGTTCTATAGTTAATAGTTTCAGGTTTCTTTACTTCTCCTCTAGACCACTCTCTAATTTGTTCTGGAGATGCTAACCCGATTTGTAAAGCATCAAAATTATTTAATTCGAACAAGGGTGTGTCCTCCCTTCATAGTTTAATGTGAATTTTTAAGTATCCCCTTACTCTCATGAGCAAGGGAACACTTTATATCCTAGTTAAAATCATCTTCTATGTCTAAATCACTTGTGAAGTCTAATAAGTCTATGTTTTCATAGTCTATTTCTTCATCAATTTCTTCTGCTGGGATGTATGCTTCCCCTTTTTCCTCTTTAGCTTCTTCTGTTGTTGAATCTTCAGTACCTTCCATGTTAACTTCTAATACTTCGATTTCATCATCATCTTCAGCTAATTCTTTGAATTTAACTTCTTGGTTATTATCATTTAAAACTTTAACGTCTAAGCATAAAGCTTGAAGTTCTTTAATAAGAACCTTAAATGATTCTGGCACTCCTGGTTCAGGAATGTTTTCACCTTTAACAATAGCTTCGTAAGTTTTAACTCTACCTACAACATCATCTGACTTAACAGTAAGTATTTCTTGAAGAGTATGAGCAGCACCGTATGCTTCTAATGCCCAAACCTCCATCTCTCCGAATCTTTGTCCTCCGAATTGTGCCTTACCACCAAGTGGCTGTTGAGTTACTAATGAGTAAGGTCCTGTTGATCTAGCATGGATCTTATCATCAACTAAGTGAGCAAGTTTTAAGATGTACATTATACCAACTGTTACTTCGTTATCAAACTCTTCACCAGTTCTACCATCTCTTAAAACTGTTTTTCCGTTTCTATTGTATCCTGCTTTTTCTAAGCAATCTTCTATATCAGTTTCTGTAGCACCATCAAATACTGGTGTAGCAATGTGCCATCCTAATGCACTTGCAGCCCATCCTAAGTGAACCTCTAATACCTGACCGATGTTCATACGAGATGGAACCCCTAGTGGGTTTAAACATATTTGAAGTGGTCTACCATCTGGTAAGAATGGCATATCTTCTTCTGGTAATACTCTTGAGATAACCCCTTTGTTACCGTGACGACCAGCCATCTTATCTCCAACAGATATTTTTCTCTTTTGAGCAATGTAACATCTTACAAGTTCATTAACTCCTGGTGATAAATCATCACCATTTTCTCTTGTAAATACTTTTACATCTACTATTATACCAGCTTCCCCGTGTGGAACTCTTAAAGAAGTATCTCTAACTTCTCTAGCTTTTTCACCAAAGATAGCTCTTAATAATCTTTCCTCAGCAGTAAGTTCAGTTTCTCCTTTTGGTGTTACTTTACCAACAAGAATATCTCCTGATCTTACCTCAGCACCGATTCTGATTATACCTCTTTCATCTATATCTTTTAAAGCATCCTCACTTACGTTTGGAATATCTCTAGTTATTTCTTCTGGTCCTAATTTAGTATCTCTAGCTTCGCATTCATATTCTTCTATATGGATTGATGTAAATACGTCTTCTCTAACTAACTCTTCTGAGATAAGCATAGCATCCTCGTAGTTATATCCTTCCCAAGTAATGAATCCCATTCTTATGTTTTTACCTAAAGCTATTTCTCCTAAATCAGTTGAAGGTCCATCTGCTAATACTTCACCTTTAAGTACCCAGTCACCTTTAGCCACTATTGGTCTTTGGTTTATACAAGTACCTTGGTTACTTCTCTTGAATTTAAGAAGTCTATAAGTATCAACACCACCATCTAATTCTCTCTTAACTCTTACTTCGTTAGCACTTACATAAACTACTTCACCAGCATTTTTAGCTTTAGGAAGAACCCCTGAATCTACAGCTGCTTTGTATTCTATTCCAGTACCAACTATTGGAGCATATGGTTTTAATAAAGGAACTGCTTGACGTTGCATGTTTGATCCCATTAGGGCTCTTGATGCGTCGTCGTTCTCTAAGAAAGGTATCATTGCTGTTGCAACAGATACTAGCTGTCTTGGAGAAACGTCCATTAAGTCAACATCCTTACTTGGAACTACTAATACCTCACCTTTATCTCTAACAGTTACTTTCTTATCAATAAAGCATCCATTTTCGTCTAATGGTTCATTAGCCTGAGCTACTAGGTATTGGTCTTCCTCATCTGCAGTAAAGTATCTTATTTCACCAGTTACTCTACCTTCTGCTTTATCTACAACTCTATAAGGAGTTTCAATAAAGCCATACTCATTAACTTTAGCATATGTAGCTAATGAGTTTATAAGACCTATGTTTGGTCCCTCTGGAGTCTCGATAGGACACATTCTACCATAATGAGAGTGGTGAACGTCTCTAACTTCGAAACCAGCTCTTTCTCTTGAAAGACCTCCTGGTCCAAGAGCTGATAATCTTCTCTTATGAGTTAACTCAGATAATGGGTTTGTTTGATCCATGAACTGTGATAACTGTGAGCTTCCAAAGAACTCTTTTATAGCTGCTGCTACTGGTCTTATATTGATTAATTGTTGTGGTGTTATAGCTTCTTGGTCTTGAATAGTCATTCTCTCTTTAACTACTCTTTCCATTCTTGATAAACCAATTCTAAATTGATTTTGTAAAAGCTCACCAACACTTCTTAATCTTCTGTTTCCTAAGTGGTCTATATCATCAACATATCCAATATTATAAGCTAAGCCAATTTGGTAACTTATTGTAGCGAATATATCATCTTTGATGATGTGCTTAGGAATAAGTCTTGTCATATTCTTTTTGATTTCTTCTTTTATAGTTTCTTCATCAGAATAGTTATCTAAGATCTCTCTTAATGTTGGGTAGTGAACTAATTCTCTGATATTTAAATCTGATATATCGAAGTCCACACACTTATGTATATCTACAAAGTGGTTACCAATAATTCTAATTACTCTGTCTTCAACTAAAACATCAACTGAATTTATTCCTCTATTTTGGATTTCTTCAGCATTAGCTCTTGATATTTTTTCACCTTTTGCAACTAAAACTTCACCAGTTAATTTATCTACTATATCTTCTGCTGCTATTTGGTTAGCTATTCTTAAACCAATTGCAAGTTTTTTGTTAAACTTGTATCTACCAACTCTTGATAAGTCGTATCTCTTAGCATCGAAGAATAAAGAATCTATTAAACTAATTGCACTATCAACTGTAGGTGGTTCACCTGGTCTTAATCTCTTATAGATTTCTAATAATGCTTCTTCTTTAGTCTTAGTATTATCTTTTTCTATTGTAGCTTTGAATCTTTCTTCTTCACCAAAATACTCAAGAAGTTCTTGATCGCTTCCAAAACCCATAGCTCTTCCTAGTATACTTATAGGAAGTTTTCTTGTTTTATCTATTCTTACATAGATAACATCATTTGAATCTGTTTCATACTCTAACCATGCACCTCTGTTAGGTATTACTGTTGCAGAGAACAGTTTTTTACCAGTTTTATCTACATTATAATTGTAGTAAACACCTGGTGATCTTACTAACTGAGAAACAATAACTCTTTCGGCACCATTGATTATAAAAGTTCCTTGCTCTGTCATTAATGGGAAATCTCCCATAAATACCTCTTGTTCTTTTATTTCTCCAGTTTCTTTGTTTTGAAGTCTTACAGCTACTTTTAGCGGTGCAGCATAAGTAGTGTCTCTTTCTTTACACTCTTCAACTGAATATTTTATGTTATCCATATCTAGAGTGTACCCTACAAACTCAAGTACAAGATTTCCAGTAAAGTTTGAGATAGGATTAATATCATCAAAAACTTCATAAAGTCCTGCATCTAAAAACCATTTGTAAGAATCTAATTGAATTTCAATTAGGTTTGGCATTTCAGCCACGTCTTTGACTTTTGCAAAGCTCATTCTCGTTCTTTTTCCAACTTGGACAGGATGTACCATCAACTTTCACCCCTTGTATAAACTAAAATAGCCAAAAGCATACTTTCCCTAAGGACCTATGCTTTCGGATTACATACAATATCATCTTTTTAGTATACCCATTTTTTAATGTAGTATACATAAAATTCATATTCAACTTTATACTATTACACAATAGTACATTTACTTATGGTATCATAGGCAATACCCGTTGTCAATATTCTAAAAAAATTTACTTTAAATTATTTTTTACGCCCAATCTCTTGAGTTAAAAAAAAGAGGCACTACTAAGTACCTCTTTTAATATTTTAAAATTAAGCTTTAATTACTTAAGCTCTACTTCAGCTCCAACTTCAGCTAATTTAGCTTTCATGTCTTCAGCTTCTTCTTTAGCTACAGCTTCTTTTAATGTTTTAGGAGCTCCATCAACTATTTCTTTAGCTTCTTTTAATCCTAAACCAGTTAATTCTCTAACTGCTTTGATTACTTTTATTTTGTTTGCACCAGCATTAGTTAATACTACGTCAAACTCTGATTTTTCTTCTGCAGCAGCACCTGCAGCAGCTCCGCCTACAACAGCAACTGGAGCAGCAGCGCTTACTCCGAATTCTTCTTCACAAGCTTTAACTAACTCGTTTAATTCTAAAACACTCATTTCTTTTATAGCTTCTATGATTTGCTCTTTTGTCATGATTCGCACCTCCGAAATTTTCTTTCCTGTTTTTTAAATTTTTATTTTTATTAATTATTCAGCAGATTCTTCTTTTTTGTCTGCTATTGCACTTAATAAGTATGCAAAGTTTGATAGTGGTGACTTGATACTTCCAAGAAGTTTTGCAAGTAACACTTCTCTTGAAGGTATAGCAGCAAGTTGCTCAGTTTGCTCTTTGTTGTAAACTGTTCCTTCTACTATAGCAGCTTTTAACTCAAGCTTTTTGTTTTCCTTAGCGAAATCGTTAAGGATTCTAGCTGGAGCAGTAGCATCTTCGTAACCGAAAGCTATTGAAACTGGACCTTCTAAGTATTCAACTATTCCATCAAAACCTAATTCTTTTGCAGCTAGAGTAACTAGTGTGTTTTTGTAAACTTTGTACTCAACACCTGCTTCTCTTAAGCTCTTTCTTAAGTTTGTATCTTGTTCTACTGTTAAACCTTGGTAGCTAGCAAGTACAACTGATTGAGCTTTTTCTAATTTCTCTTTTATCTCTGCAACTTTAGCTTCTTTTAATTGTCTGTTTTTGTTCACTGTGTCCACCTCCTCACAGTTTAGTTAACTGCTTTATATAATAAGAAAAGTCTTCCCGTAGACATAGGAAGACTATTATATACACTATAATTGCCCTCGGTAGGTTGTTCTACGTTATGCCTTTCAGCACCTACTGTCTACGGAAACTTTCATTCACTTTTTCAACAAAAATTATTTTAACATGCACTTAAACTTATGTCAAGCACTTTATTAAAATTAATCTAAAACTTTAGCTGGGTTAACTTTAGCTCCAGGTCCCATAGTAGCTGAAACTGAAACTGATTTTAAGTATTGTCCTTTAGCAGCAGCTGGTTTAGCTTTTACTAAAGCATCCATTAAAGCTTTGAAGTTTTCAACTAATTTCTCAGTTCCGAAAGATTTCTTTCCTATTGGGCAGTGAACTATAGCAGTCTTATCTACTCTATATTCAACTTTACCTGCTTTGATTTCTTTTATAGCGTTAGCTACGTCAAATGTAACTGTTCCTGATTTTGGGTTTGGCATTAAACCTTTTGGTCCTAATACTCTACCTAATCTACCAACTACACCCATCATATCTGGAGTAGCAACAACTACATCATAATCAAACCAGTTTTCACCTTGAATTTTTTGTACTAATTCGTCAGCTCCAACGAAATCTGCTCCTGCAGCTTCAGCTTCTTTAGCTTTCTCACCTTTAGCGAAAACTAAAACTTTAACATCTTTACCAGTTCCGTGTGGAAGAACAACAGCTCCTCTAACTTGTTGGTCAGCATGTCTTGGGTCTACACCTAATCTTACGTGTAATTCGATAGTTTCATCGAATTTAGCTTTTGCAGTTTTAACAGCAAGCTCTAAAGCTTCTGCTGGAGTATATAATGCATTTTTATCTATTAATTTTGAACTTTCAATATATTTCTTTCCCATTAATATAATCCTCCTTTGTGGTATTAGCGGTTTTTACCTCCCACCGATTTGAATAAATTATTCTACTACTACTACACCCATACTTCTAGCAGTACCTTCGATCATGCTCATTGCAGTTTCGATTGTTGCAGCATTTAAGTCTGGCATTTTTAATTCAGCAATTTTTCTTATTTGCTCTTTAGTGATGTTTCCAACTTTAGTTCTGTTTGGAACACCTGATCCACTTTCTAAGCCTAATTCTTTCTTTATAAGAACTGCAGCTGGTGGAGTTTTTAATATGAAGCTGAATGATCTGTCTTGATATACAGTTATTACAACTGGTATTATTAAGCCAGCTTTATCAGCAGTCTTTGCGTTGAATTCTTTACAGAATCCCATTATGTTTACACCGTGTTGACCTAAAGCTGGTCCTACTGGTGGTGCTGGTGTTGCTTTTCCTGCAGGAAGTTGAAGTTTTATCATTCCTGTTACTTTCTTAGCCATGAGTTTATTCCTCCTATACTGTGGTAATTATCGGACTTCCGCCCTCCCACTTGATCGAGACGTTAGTCTGATTTTTAATCTAATTTTTCTACTTGATTAAAATCTAGTTCAGCTAGAGTTTCTCTACCGAACATATCTACTAAGGCTTTTATTTTGCCTTTTTCAACATTTATTTCTTGGATTATAGCAGCAAAACCACTTAAAGCTCCTGAAATAATGTTTATAGTTTCTCCTACCTCCAAGTCGATATCCATAGCAGTTTTCATTACTCCCATAGATTCTACCTCTTCATCGGTAAGTGGTACAGGTTTTGACCCTGGACCTACAAATCCAGTTACTCCTCTTGTATTTCTTACGACATACCAAGATTCATCTGTCATAACCATGTTTACTATAACATATCCTGGGAATTTTTTCTTTAAAGTAACTTTTATCTTACCATCTTTTTCTTCTGCACTCTCTTCCATAGGAACTTGAATGTCTAAGATTAAAGATTCTAAGTTTCTGTTCTCTATAGTCTTCTCAAGATTTGCTTTAACTTTATTTTCGTATCCTGAATATGTGTGTACTACGTACCATCTAGCTCTATCACTCATATCATACCGGTGAATAAATCACCAAACCTCCCTTATATTATTTAAGTCCAAACACTAACTCAAAGAGGTTCTTAAATACAAAATCCATTACTCCTATTAAAGCAATAGATATTACAGTAAATACAATTACTGCAATAATGGCCTTTTTAGCTTCTTCTTTTGGTGGCCAAGTTATTCTTTTGATTTCAGCCTTAACCCCTCTAAAGAACTTTGTTATACCAAAGCCTCTGCTTTTTTCATTTACATTTTGCTTTGCAGCCATAAATTCACATCCTTAACACCATAATAATGCATTAGAATTTTCTATCCAAAACACTACTTAGTTTCTCTGTGAAGAGTATGAGTCTTACAGAATTTGCAGTATTTTTTCATCTCTATTCTATTAGGATCGTTTTTCTTATTTTTCATAGTGTTGTAGTTTCTTTGCTTGCACTCAGTACATGCTAAAGTTACTTTTACTCTCACGTTCAGCACCTCCAGTTTTGTTGTATATTAAAAGTAGTTCTATCTACCAATACACTGCTAGTTAATTACTAAAATACATTATCATAAATATACACAAGTGTCAACAAACGTTGGCTATGTAAAGGACTAGGTTATTTAACCCAGTCCTTATTATGATAAACTATATGTTATTTTGCTTAAAACTACTCGATTATTGAAGTAACAACTCCTGAACCTACAGTTCTTCCACCTTCTCTGATAGCGAATCTTAATCCTTCGTCCATAGCGATTTCTGTGATTAATTCAACTTCCATGTCGATGTGGTCTCCAGGCATAACCATTTCCATTCCTTCTGGTAATTTGATTGATCCTGTAACGTCTGTTGTTCTGAAGTAGAATTGTGGTCTGTATCCATCGAAGAATGGAGTATGTCTTCCACCTTCTTCTTTTTTAAGTACGTATACTTGACCTACGAATTTTTTGTGTGGGTTGATTGTTCCAACTTGAGCTAAAACTTGACCTCTTTCGATATCAGTTCTTTGGATACCTCTTAATAATGCTCCGATGTTATCTCCAGCTTGTGCTTCATCTAATAACTTTCTGAACATTTCGATTCCTGTTACAACAGTTTTTCTTCTTTCTTCAGTTAATCCGATTACTTCTACTTCGTCTCCTACATGTAGAACTCCTCTTTCAACTCTTCCTGTTGCAACTGTTCCTCTACCAGTGATTGTGAATACGTCCTCTACTGGCATTAAGAATGGCTTATCTGTTGCTCTTTCTGGTGTTGGGATGTAGCTATCTACAGCATCCATTAACTCTCTGATACAAGCTGTTGCAGCTTCGTCAGTTGGGTTTTCTAATGCTACTAAAGCTGATCCCTTGATTACTGGAATATCGTCTCCTGGGAAGTTGTACTCGCTTAATAACTCTCTAACTTCCATTTCAACTAATTCTAATAATTCTTCGTCGTCAACCATATCTGCTTTGTTTAAGAATACTACGATGTGGTCAACTCCAACTCTTGATGATAATAAGATGTGCTCTCTTGTTTGAGGCATTGGACCATCAGCTGCTGAACAAACTAATATAGCTCCATCCATTTGAGCTGCTCCAGTGATCATGTTTTTAACGTAGTCAGCATGTCCTGGACAGTCAACGTGAGCGTAGTGTCTGTTAGCTGTTTCGTACTCAACGTGTGCTGTGTTGATTGTGATTCCTCTTTCTTTTTCTTCTGGAGCTTTATCTATTTCATCATATTTGAATGCTTCTGCTCCACCAGCTTGTGCTAAAACTGTTGTTATAGCTGCTGTTAAAGTTGTTTTACCGTGGTCTACGTGACCGATTGTTCCAATGTTAACGTGTGGTTTGCTTCTTTCAAATTTTGCTTTTGACATTGCAAATTCCTCCTTTAAAATTCAAATAAACTCTACCTAGCGTGTTGTATTTTCCTTATTTTGGATTGGAGCTCACGATCGGGATTGAACCGACGACCTCCGCCTTACCAAGGCGACGCTCTGCCGACTGAGCTACGTGAGCACCTTACATTCATTTAATTTACCTATGCCATAAAAATTTTACTACTAATAAAATTCTTTGTCAATACTTTTAAAAAATTGCATTATTTAATGTTTAAACATTTTTCAAGCTTTCTTTTTACACGTTGTAATGCATTATCTATAGATTTAGCTTCTCTATCTAAATCACAGGCAATTTCTTGATATGATTTACCATCTAAATAAGAATTTAATACCTCTAATTCTAGTTCAGAAAGCACACTATTAATTGCACTTTCTATTTTTTCAACCTCTTCTTTACCTATGACCAATGATTCAGGATCTGTAATTGTTATTCCTACTACAGTATCTAAAAGCGTTCTATCAGATTCTTCCTCGTAAATAGGTTTGCTTAAAGAAATATAAGTGTTTAATGGGATATGTTTTTGCCTTGTTGCAGTTTTTATAGCAGTTATTATCTGCCTTGTAACACAAAGTTCTGCAAAACTTTTAAATGATGCAAACTTATCTGGATTAAAATCTCTTATTGCTTTATATAATCCAATCATTCCCTCTTGATATATATCTTCTTTATCTGCTCCTATAAGAAAATATGATTTAGATTTAGCTTTTACAAACTGCTCATACTTACTTATTACATATTCTTGAGCCATATTATCACCATTTTTAGCTAGCATAACTACTTCTTTATCTGTTAAATCTTTAAATTCTTCATAATTATTGATTTTAGCCAAATCATAAGTAATCCCCATATTCTCTACACCCCAGATAAAAATCTAATATCCAATAAATTACAAATAAATTATAAGGTTTATATATGACTTCGTCAATATTACCCTCTTCTCATTTTTTCTAATTTTTCTAATACACTTTCTTCTAAAGTATCGCCTAAAAAATTTTTACCTAATTCTAATTTATTTTTTTCTGCCTTTTTTCTAATGTTATCCTGAACTTTTAACACTTCATTGTAGAATTCAATAGATGACATTCTCACGGCCCCTCTTTGGAAAATAGTTTGTTGTTCTAACCTATCCGAGGTTACAACAACAATTTCTACTTTTCTTCCTAGTTCATCTACCATTCTCTCAATATATGCATCAGCAATTTCGCCTTCTTTTGTAAAGACAGTAATTATATTTCCAGATAACTCTTTGCTTTCAATATTTCCAGCAACCTTATGAGCATCAAAAACTAAATAAATTTTACAAGAGTTAAAAGCAGCATAATTTTCAAGCATTTCTGTAAGCTCTGTTCTTGCTATATCATAGCTATAATTTTTTGACTTTTTTAGATTAGGCCAACTATTTATAACATTATAACCATCTATAAATATAACTCTCATCTCATCACTCTTTTTCTACTTTATTATTCTTGATTTTAATACCTCATACATCATTATACCACCTGCAACTGAGGCATTTAAAGAATTTATTTTTCCAACCATTGGAATTTTAACTAACTTGTCACACTTCTTCTTAGTTAAGTTTGACATTCCTCTACCTTCACTACCGATTATTATTCCACAAGCACCTTTGAAGTTTGTTTCATAACTATATTCTTCTCCAGCTATATCAGCTCCATATATCCATAAATTGTTAGCCTTTAATTCTTCAATAGCATTATTTATATTAGTAACTTTTGCAATTTTCATATGTTCAATAGCTCCTACAGAAGCTTTATAAACAGTTCCAGTTACTCCAACATTTCTTCTCTTTGGAATTATGATACCATGTGCACCACATAATTCTGCTGTTCTTACTATTGATCCTAAGTTATGAGGATCCTCTAATTCATCTAAAATAACTATGAATGGATCTTCATTTTTACTTTTAGCTAAATCTAATATATCTTCAACAGTACTATATTTAAAAGGAGTTATTTGTGCTATTACTCCTTGGTGAGCTTTAGTTTCGCTCATTAAGTCAAGTTTCTTTCTATCAACTTCTTTTACAACTATTTTCTTTTCTTTAGCTAATCCTAAAATTTTGTTTATTGAACCTTCCATTTTTCCATTAGCTATAAATATTTGCTCTATAGTCTTATCTGACTTTAATAATTCTATAACAGCGTTTCTTCCTTCTACTAAATCTTCTCTTACTTTAACTTCTTCCTCAGCAAAAGTTCTAGTATTTCTAGCATATTTTTCTTCTCTTGCTCTTTGTTCTCTTTCTAAAGCATACTTTTGCTTACGAGTTAATTGTTTATATTTATTTTCTGACTTTGTCATTTTGTTCTCTCCTTAAAAATTCCTATTTTCCAAGATATAATGTTCTCATCTCTTTAAGCTTTCCACAACACATTTTTCCTTCAGGACATGGACCTGCTACACAACTTGGACCTGCATTCTTAAATAATATTGGGGCAACCTTTTTAACTTCATTAACCATTTTTTCTGCCATAGTTCTTATTTCCCATTGAGCTCTATCACAACATCTATGATGGAAGAAGTTCATTAAACTTCTAGCATTCATAGTAAATACAATTTTTGTTTCACAAGCATTAGGGAAAACATATCTTGCATCCTCTATAGCTTTTTTCTCAGCTGGTTTTTCACCAATTCCTTCACTAATATATTTATCTTTTAATCTTTCAACTATTTCATCATATGCTTTTTGTGCACCTTGCATTTGGTCAATAAATAGCTTTTTAGCAACTTCATCATTTTCTATAGCTGGTGGTACTATGTATTCAAATTGATCTAACTTAACATATCTTTGAGATTGCTGTGAGTAAGATGCTATTCTATGTCTAACTAACTGATGAGTTAAGCTTCTTGAAACTCCTTCTACTGCAAAAGTAAATGAAACATGCTCTATTGGTGACATATGACCATATGACATAAGCATATTTAAAAACTTTTCCGCGCCTTCATCAGTTAAATTTTCTAATATATCATCAACACCTACAGGACTATAGCATAATTTAGCCGCTGCTGCTATGGTCTTTTCTGGTTCTGGTGTATATTGTAATAATTTAACTTTTAACATTAATATTTCTCCTTCCTAAACGTGAACTTCTATACATTTCAATAAGAACTCATTTAATCTTTCTTCTTTTCCAGTAAGATATAAATAACCTACTAAAGCCTCAAATCCTGTTGCATTTCTATAATCTCTAACATTTGCATTCTTAGGTACTGTTGCTGACTTAGCATTTCTACCTCTTTTATAAATATAAAGTTCATCTTCCCTTAGCTCATCTTCTAAAGCATTTATTATGTCACTTTGTGCCTTAGCTTTTACATATTGTATTGCTTTAACATGTATTTTGTGAGCTGATAAACCTGCATTTTCACTTAATATATAGTTTCTTATAAAAACTTCGTAAACTCCATCTCCTATTAAAGCTAATTGAAGTGGGTTTAACATTCTAGCTTCACTTTCTGAAAACTCTCTGTATAATAAATTCTTCAATATCTTATCTCCTTTTGTTTGAGCTTAATTTAAAAATTATATAGAATTTATTTATTTAAAACTATTAAACTACAAATTCAAATCTAATTCAATCAAAGATTTTAATATGATTAAATTTAGATTTTTTTAAATTATTGAATTTACTTTTATTTTAATAGTTATCAAATAAAATTCTTTAAAATAATAACTTGCAAAAGAAAGTTCCTTTGCAAGTTTATTATCTAAATTATATCATCTTCCATCTAACACCTTGAGGTGTATCTTCTAAGACAATTCCTCTATCTTTTAATTCATCTCTTATTTTATCAGCTAAAGTAAAATCTCTATCTTTTCTAGCTTGTTGTCTCTTAGCTATTAAAGCTTCAATCTCTTCTTCTAGATTTCCTTTAGTTGATTTTTGGAACATTCCTAATGGAGCTCCTAATTCTCTTATTAACTCTAAAGCTTTTTGAGCTAATTCCTTTGATGAGTCAATTGTTATATTTGTATTAGTATCTTTTATTAAATCAAATATAGCCGTTATAGCATCTGCTGTATTAAAATCGTCATCCATTTTTTCAATATATTTTTCTTTATATTTGTTTAATGACTCTAAGTAAGCTTTTTCTTCCTCATTCATTTCTTCTCTAGAAACTTCATCTATTAAGTTTTCTAAGTTTCCTATAGCATTGTATATTCTTTCAACTGAAGCTTTAGCTGACTCTAATAAGTCTTCACTAAAGTTAAGTTGTTGTCTATAATGAGCTGATAACATTAAAAATCTTATAACATCAGCATCATATCTTTCTAATATTTCTCTTGCTGTAAAGAAATTATTTAATGATTTTGACATTTTTTCATTGTTTACATTAACAAAGGCTGAATGTAACCAATATCTTGCAAAAGGTTCACCTGTTAAAGCTTCACTTTGTGCTATTTCATTTTCATGGTGAGGGAATTTTAAGTCTGATCCACCAGCATGAATATCTATAGTTTCACCTAATAATTTTTTAGCCATGCATGAGCATTCTATATGCCATCCTGGTCTTCCCATTCCCCAAGGACTATTCCAAGCTGGTTCACCTGGTTTTTGAGCTTTCCATATAGCAAAGTCCATTGGATCTTTTTTTCTTTCATCAACACTTATTCTAGCACCTGATTGAAGATCTTCTATGTTCTGTCCTGATAACTTTCCATATCCCTCAAACTTCTTAGTTGAGAAATAAACATCTCCATCAACTTCATAAGCATATCCTTTATCAACTAATCCCTTAACAAATTTTATTATCTCTCCAATAAATTCTGTAGCTCTTGGATTAACTGTAGCTCTTTCTATATTTAATGCATCTGCATCTTGGTAATACTCTTTTATATAAGTATCTCCAATCTTCTTTACAGTAGTGCCTTCTTCATTAGCCTTTTTTATCATCTTGTCATCTATATCTGTAAAGTTTTGAACAAAATCAACTTTGAATCCTCTGTATTCAAAATATCTTCTTATAGTATCAAAAACTATAAATGTTCTACCATTTCCTATGTGAAAAAAGTTGTACACAGTAGGACCACAAACATACATTTTAACTTCTCCTGGAGTTAAAGGAATGAATTCTTCTTTTTTCTTGTTTAAAGTATTATAAACCTTAATCACTACTTGACCCTCCTACCTTATATTATTAGTAACTCACCCTATATTAAATAAGGTGAGCTCTATTATTATATTCTAATTATATACAATTCCGTTAATCTTATAAATTATAAAGATAAATTTGCTCTTTCAAATTCTTCTCTTACTCTATTATAAACTTCTTCTATAGATAAAGTCTCAACTTCTCCACCGTTTCTAAGTTTAAATTCAACTTGACCTTCACCAATCATCTTTCCAACAGTTATTCTCATTGGAATTCCCATTAATTCAGAATCTTTGAATTTAACTCCTGCTCTTTCTTTTCTATCATCAAGTAGAGCTTCAACTCCCATTTTTCTTAATTCATTGTATATTTCTTCAGCTTTAGTTGCTTGTTCTTCATTTTTAACATTAGCTGGTATAACTGATACATGGTATGGAGCTACTTCTAATGGCCATATTATTCCGTTTTCGTCATTGTGTTGCTCTATTATTGAAGCTACAGTTCTTGTAACCCCTATTCCATAGCATCCCATTATAAATGGTTTAGCTTTTCCATCTTCATCAATAAATGTTGCACCCATAGACTCTGAATACTTAGTTCCAAGTTTGAATATATGTCCAACCTCAGTACCTCTTGAAATAGTTATTTCTTTTCCACACTCAGGACATTTTTCTCCTATAGTAACATTTCTAAAGTCACCAACTATTCCTTCAAAGTCTCTTCCATAGTTTACATTTTTTAAGTGCATATCAGTTTCATTAGCACCAATTATGAAGTTATACATATTAGCTACTTCTTGGTCAACTAATAACATATCTACTTTTATTCCCATAGGACCTGCAAATCCAACAGCTGCGCCAGTAGCTTCTTTAACAGCCTCTTCACTTGCCATTTCTAATTCTATAACTTCTCCAATAGCATTAGCTATCTTAACTTCGTTAGCTTCTCTATCTCCTCTTAATACAACAGCAACCACTTTATCATCAGCTTGGAATATTAAAGTTTTTGCTATTTTCTTTGGTGAGCATTCAAAGAATTTTGCTAAATCTTCAATTGATTTAACAGCTGGAGTTTCAACTTTTTCTACTTCCATTAATTCTTCTTTTTCTGCATGTTCTGGTGTTGATGGAGCTTTTTCTATGTTAGCTGCATAATCACAAGCTGTACAGAATACTACATCATCTTCTCCAACTTCTGATTTAACCATAAACTCAGCTGAACCTGATCCACCTATAGCTCCTGAATCAGCTGCAACTGCCTTAGCATCTAATCCACATCTATTGAATATATTAACATATGCTTTTCTCATTTTTTCATATGCTAAATCTAATCCTTCTTGATCTTTGTCAAAGCTATATCCATCTTTCATTATGAATTCTCTTGATCTCATAACTCCAAATCTTGGTCTTCTTTCATCTCTATACTTAGTTTGTATTTGATAAAGATTTAATGGTAATTGCTTATATGACTTTATTTCATTTCTAACTATATCAGTAAATACCTCTTCGTGAGTTGGTCCTAAGCAAAAATCTCTGTTATGTCTATCTTTTAATCTAAACATTTCTGCTCCATAAGCATCCCATCTTCCTGATTCTTGCCATAACTCAGCTGGTATTAAAGCTGATGCTAAGAATTCTTGAGCACCTGCATTATTCATTTCTTCTCTTACTATATTTTTAACATTTTCTATAACCTTTAATCCTAAAGGCATATAGTTATAAATCCCTGCAGCCATCTTTCTCATAAGACCTGCTCTAAGCATAAGCTTGTGACTTTCTATTTCTGCTTCAGCTGGAACTTCTCTTAAAGTTCCTACTAACATATTTGACATTTTCATAATATACTACCTCCTCATAAGCTATTTATAATCTTAATATTTTAATTAATTTCATTTAAAAAATAAAAAAAAGCTCTACCCTAAAAAACTTTAGGGCGAGCTTGTATTTCGCGGTACCACCTAAATTTGTACTCTATTCATTGTTAACGGTATTAAACCCGGTTAGTTTTTTGCTACGACTCCAAAGTAGGTTCAAAACATGTTGAAAATCTCTCAGCCTAGTATTTTCTCTCTGTATAAGCGTTTCTACTAATCTTTTTCACAGTCTTTACAACTATTAAATTTTCTTAAATCTTATAAAATTATATCCTTATAAAAATAACATGTCAATATACTGTCTCTATCTTGTGATCCTTACTTAACAAAATGTTCTGCTAATATTAAGTCTTCTGGTGTTGTAACCTTTATGTTTTTATAGTCACCTTCAAAAAGATAAACTTTTTCTCCTAAAAGTTCTACTATCATAGTATCATCCGTAACTTGAATCTTTTCATTTTTAACTTTGTTATGACCTTTTTTTATTAAATTATATTTAAAGCATTGTGGAGTTTGAACAGCTACTAAAGATGCTCTATTTGGTGTATCCACAGAGAATCCTTCTAAATTTTTAACTTTTATAGTGTCCTTTGGCATAACACCTGGAGCTGCTGCTCCAAACTCTCTAGAATACTTTATTCCGTCTTCTATTATTTTATTGCTTACAAAAGCTCTTGCTCCATCATGTATTAAAACAATATCACAATCTCCTATGGAATTTAATGCATTGTAAACTGAATCCTGTCTTTCCTTTCCACCTTCAATAATTTTAGATATTTTAAAATCAAATCTAGGTTCTATTTCTCTTTTAAAATAATCTATTTCATCCTTAGGTAGAACAAGAATTATTTCATCAATACCTTTACACTCCTCAAAAGCTTTTAAAGTATAATATATTATAGGCTTACCATTTATTTCAATGAATTGCTTACTAACTTCAGCACCCATTCTTTTTCCTTTTCCACCTGCTAATATTACGCTAACTACTTTTCCCATAATTAAATTCCTCTTAAGATTTATATTTAGCAAATATCATTCTTCCTGCTGCAGTTTGAAGTACTGAAGTTACAACTACTGTTATTTCTTTTCCCATGTACTTTCTACCACCTTCTACAACAATCATAGTACCATCATCAAGATAAGCAACCCCTTGTCCAGATTCTTTTCCATCCTTTACAACAGTAAGAGTCATCTCTTCTCCTGGTAATACTACTGGCTTAATTGCATTTGCTAATTCATTTATATTTAATACTGGAACACCCTGAAATTCAGCTACTTTATTTAAGTTATAATCATTTGTTACAACCTTACCATTTAATTTTTGTGCTAATTTTAGAAGTTTAATATCAACCTCTGCTATTTCTGGGAAATCACCTTCCCACATGATTACTTCTATCGGAAGCTCTTTTTGGATTTTATTTAATATATCTAATCCTCTTCTTCCTCTTGTTCTTTTTAAAGAATCTGAACAATCTGAGATGTGTCTTAATTCATCAAGAACAAAAGTTGGAATTACTAAAGCTCCCTCTATAAAACCAGTTTGGCATAAATCAAAGATTCTACCATCAATTATTACAGATGTATCTAAAACCTTTGGAGTAGCCTCATTCTTCTTATTAGAAGAATTCTTTGTTTTCTTTTCTTTAGATTGATTTTTTCTAAAATTCTCAAAGTATCCTGTAATATCTTCTCTTTTCTTAACAGCTATATCAGCTCCTATAATCATAGCTATTATGTTTATGATAACTGACACAATAGGTCCTAACATTTCATTTAAGCCACTTAAAAAGCTACTTAATGGCAACGTTATTACTAAAGCTAATACTAGAGCTACTATAGCTCCCCCCGCTCCAAATATTATTTCACTTGGAGATAATTTAGATATCCCTTTTTCTATAAATGTTATAAGTTTTCTTATAGATTTATAAATAAAAGGAGAAAGAATAAATAAAATGATTCCAAAAACAGCAATTAAAATTACATAAAATGATACCTTAAAAAAAATGTTTGTTAAATATTCATTGCCTATAGCACTTTTTCTTATTCCGTCTGCTAAAACAAATCCAATCAACAACCCTAAAATAGTGAAAATTACTCTGAAAATTTTCTTTATCACAAACTCACCTCCTATATAATTATTGACATGTTTAGTTTTTATCATTCATAGTTGTAAAATATTTATAATATATTTTCTTAATTATACCATATTGAAGCACTTTAATACTTACAAATATTGTTTAATTATTATAATTAATAAATTACCCCCTATAAATCTTTTTAAATTTGATTTATATTAAAGTCAAGTTAACAAGCTAATTAGTTTTTAACATATATTTAGTTTTGCAACCTAAATCATTTGACAAATATAACCAAAAAATTCTATAATTACTATAGGGTCAAAGATTAGTATATAAGGAGTGAAACACTATGAAGGACGTAATTTTTGACGATTTTCAAAATAGCGTTAATAATTCTTTACTTAGACACAAAAGCATATTAGATATATTGAGTAAATATCAAGAATCTCAAGCAAGAGCTAGCAGAGCTATATGCAAAGCCGTTACAAATTGCGGTTGCATAGAGATTTGTGCTAAAAAACAGAATATGCTAGAGGATACTGACCTATCCTTAGAAGAACTTAATCCACGCTTAAGTTCTCATATAAAAGGTGACTTATGCGAAAATTGCAGAGAAGTTATAGAACGTGAACTTGGAAATAATCTCTTCTATTTAACTTCACTATGCAATGCACTGGATCTAAACCTATTTGATATCTTATTAAAAGAATATAACAAAATGGATACTTTAGGTAAATTTACTTTTAGATAAATATTAAGTGCCATATTTATATGGCACTTCTTTTTATAAATTTTTATTTAAAGCAACTTGTTCTCTTATTCTTCTTAATCCATTTTTTATTGCTCTAGCTCTAGCTTCTCCAATTCCTTCTACTTGATCTAATTCTTCATTACCAGCTTCAAGAATATATTTAAGCTTTCCAAAATGTCCTACTAAGTTTTCTATTACATTTGAAGGTATTCTTGGTACCTTATTTGATATTCTATACCCTCTTGGTGACACTAATGTGTCAATTAAAGATTTTCCTACATATCCTAATTCTTTTGCTATTATATCTAAATCTAATAAATCTTCAGCCGATAACTCTTGAATTTCTTTGTAGACATCATTATATTCCATCTTGTCATAGCAATAATCTCTTATTAAAAGGACTCCATCTTGTTCTATACTTCTTACTAATTCATTTAATTGCATAGAAATAAGTCTTCCCTCATTTCCTAGCTCAATAATGTAACCCTCTATCTCTTCAACTATCCTCATTACCATTTCAGTTCTCTGTATAGCTGTAGTTACATCAAAAAGAGTTGCTAGGTCTTGAAACTCAAGTATGTTAAGATTATTTGTTACTCTTTCAAGTACAGCTACATACTTCTCTAATGTTTGTATAGCCTGATTTGCTTTACTTAATATAACTGCACTATCCCTTAAAACATATTTTATGTCACCTTTATAAACAGTAATTATATTTCTTCTTTGTGATATAGCTATTGCTATTTTATTTGTTTGCTTTGCAACCCTTTGAGCAGTTCTATGTCTTGTTCCTGTTTCAAAAGTACTTATAGATTGATTTGGCATAAGCTGAGCATTTGCGTAGAGTATTCTTTTTCTATCTGAAGTAAGTACTAATGCTCCATCCATCTTAGCAAGCTCATATATATGCTGGACTATATTCAGAATTTATATTAAATCCACCATCTACTAAATCTAATATTTCTTCATTATCCCCTAATACTATAAGTCCTCCTGTTTTGGCTCTAAGTATATTATCTAATCCTTCCCTTAAAGAAGTACCTGGACTCATTATTTTTAATATTTTTTTTAACTCATCATCATGTACAGTTCTCATTTACTCACACCTATCCATCTTAAAATATCTTTCCTATTGCTTCCCTTACAGTTTTTACTCCTATAAGGTTTAATTTACTTCCCTTTAATTTTTCTAAACTTCTATAAGGAACAACTGCATTTAAAAATCCCATTTTTTCTGCTTCATTTAATATTCTGTCACAATTTGATATTGGTCTTATTTCACCTGTTAACCCAACCTCGCCTACAACAACTAATTTTTCTAAGCTAGCTGCCTTACCTTTAACAGAGGATACAAGTGAAATAGCAATTCCTAAGTCTGCTGTAGTACCTTCTATTTCAAGTCCTCCTACTACATTTACATAAACATCAGTATTATAAAAAGGAACTCTTAATTTTTTTTCTAATACAGCTAATATTAAACTTAACCTTGAATTTTCTACTCCTACAGAGGTTCTTCTAGGCATAACTGCTTTTGTTTCAGATGCTAATGATTGTATTTCCACAAGAATAGGTCTAGTTCCTTCCATGACTCCAATTACAACTGACCCTTCTTGATTAAAACTAGTGTCCTCTAAGAACATGCTAGATGGATCATAAACCTGCATTAATCCCTCTCCACGCATTTCAAAAACACCTATTTCAGCCGTAGTACCAAATCTATTTTTCATGGTTCTTAATATTCTAAATTCTTCAGTTCTTTCCCCTTCAAAGGATAATACGGTATCCACCATGTGTTCTAATACTCTTGGTCCTGCTAAATCCCCTTGCTTAGTAACGTGAGCAACTATAAATAAAGGAATATTTTTTCCTTTAGCAATTCTCATTACAGCATTTGAGCATTCCTTAACCTGTGAAACACTTCCTGGTGCTGAAGAAACTGTTTCTCTATAAATTGTTTGTATTGAATCTATTATTATGAAAGCTGGTTCAAGTTTATCTATATATGCTTCTATTACATCAAGATTAGTTTCGGAAACTATATAAAGTTCTTCTGCATCAACTTTTAACCTGTCTCCTCTTATTTTTATTTGTTCTTCTGATTCTTCCCCAGAAACATATAAAACTTTCCCATATTTTTTTGAAATATTATTGGCTGTCTGTAAAAGAAGTGTAGATTTACCTATTCCAGGATCACCAGATATAAGTGTAAGCGACCCCTTAACAAGTCCTCCACCTAATACTCTATTTAATTCACCAATTCCAGTATCATATCTTTCCTTTTCACCTGATTTAATTTCTTTTATCTTTTTAAGCTCACCAATTTGTCTTTCAACCTTAGGAGAAGATTGATTACTCTTAGTATCTCTAATCTCTTCAACTAAAGTATTCCAATTATTACATTCTGGACATTTTCCCATCCATTTAGGTGTTTCATATCCACAATTTTGACATACATATATGCTTCTAACCTTTGCCACTTTACCAACTCCATATTTCTTCATTTTACGTACAAATCTAATTATTTCCTAATATATCCTTAAATAATCATATCATATCATTATAACTAATCACATACTTATTTATTACTATTTTCTTAAAAAGATTCATGTAAAAGATTTAATAATAATTATTAGAATAAAAATAAAAAACTGTTTGTAAATTTAAGCATTTAAATAATGCTTTTATCTACAAACAGTCTTCTTATATATTAATCTAAGATAGTAATAACTATTTTAATAATTTAGCTGCATCTTCATCAACTATTAATATGACATCTCTATGCATTTGTAACATGGTAGCTGGAATTTCAGTTGTTATTTTTCCACTCATCATTGCCTTAACAACTTCAGCCTTTCCTTCTCCACTTGCTATAACCATTATTTTTTTAGCCTTCATTATTCCACCAAGTCCCATAGTTATAGCTTTTCTTGGTACATCATCAATTGAATCAAAGAATCTTGCATTTGCTTCTATAGTTGATTCTTTAAGATCAGTTAAGTGAGTTCCTACACTTAAAGCTTCTCCTGGCTCATTAAATCCTATATGTCCATTTGCACCTAATCCTAGTAACTGAAGGTCAATTCCTCCCATGTCTTGAATTCTAGCATCATATGCCATGCACTCTTCTTCAACATTTTCTGCTAATCCATTAGGTACGAATGTATTATTTTTATCTATGTTTATGTGGTTAAATAAGTTTGTATTCATAAAGTATCTATAACTTTGATCATGATCCCCTGATAACCCAACATATTCATCTAAATTTATACTTGTAACTTTTGAGAAATCTAATTCTCCTTCATTGTACATTCTAATAAGCTCTTTATACATTCCAACTGGAGTTCCACCAGTAGCTAATCCTAAAACAATTTCAGGATTTCTTTTTATATCTTCAGCCATTTCTTTAGCTGCAACTTTACTCATTTCCTCATAATTCTTAGTAACGATTAATCTCATTTCAATTTCCCCTCTCTTTTAGAAATATTAATTTCTAATATATATTTGTCTGACCTATAAATTGCATCTTCAACGTAAATTATTTCGCCTTCTGAATTTAAAGCTGTGTTATGACTTTTTAAAAGAGGTACTTGTTTATTCACATTAAATAAAGCTTTTAGCTCATCATCCATTATTACAGCTGCTAAAGATGATTCTGTACTTTCTATAATATGTCCCTTTTCTTCTAATAACTTAAATAAGGACCCCTCTAAATCATCTCTAGTTACAAAGCCACAATATTCACAAGGAATATAAACAACCTCATTAGCAACAGCTTCTCCATCAACTAATCTTAATCTATTTATTTTATATATTTTTTCTAAATCAAAAGTATCTGCTAATTCTTCAGGGGTATTAATAACTTCAAAATCTATAACTTTAGTTATTAAACTTCTTCCTGCTTTTTTAATAATTTCTGAGAAACTCATCATATCTTCTTGCTTTACTTTAGGTTCACATACGAAGGTTCCTTTTCCTTTTTCTCTAACAAGAAGACCTTCTTGTACTAGTTCTCCTAAAGCCTGTCTGACAGTCATTCGACTTACTCCATAAGCCTCTGTCAACTCTCTTTCGCTTGCTATACACTGTCCTACTTGCCAAGTGCCATCTGCTATCTTTTCTTTTATCATCTCTTTTAATTGGTAATACACAGGTATAGGACTATTTTTATCTATCATGATTTCTCCTCCTAATTAAATTATACTCAACTGGTTCTAACTTGTCTAGACCACTATACATTCTTTTTGTAATAATTTCATATTTAGTCTATGTTATATTTTATCATTTATCATTAAATATTTTCCACTTTTATCAATACTAATGAATATCTATTGAAATTTTATCAAATACTATAAATAAAAATTAGGAGGGATTCCATTGAACTTAAATGATAAATTTAGTAATAACTCTACTGTTTATGAAAATCCATTGCATTCTTCTAATACTGCCCTAACTAGTTTATCTTCTTTTATTAACAACAATGAAGATACAATGCATAATTTAATATTTAATGACCATTTAAATGATGATCAAATTAAATAATTATTTTTTATTGATTTAAATCACATATTTTATACACTTTTAATACTTAAAATAAAGATATATTAAAAATTAATTCGCATAGGAGATGATAATATGGTAAAGGTTTATTCAACAAACTCTTGTCCATGGTGCGTTAAAGCAAAACAATATCTTAAATCAAAAAATGTTGAATTTGAAGATTTAAACGTACAAACAGATATGGTTGCTAGAGAAGATATGCTTAAAAAGAGTAAACAAATGGGTGTTCCTGTTTTAGATATAAATGGAACTATTATAGTTGGTTTCGATAAAAATGCTATAGATAAAGCTTTAAACGAATAGGAACATAAAATAGAGAGATGTTTTTACATCTCTTTATTTTTTTGCAATAAAAAAGCTACAAGTAGAAATTTACTTGTAGCTCTTTAGGTATAGGTTGAAATAAATAATAATTATAAAACTATTATCTTATTGTAATTACTGTTGCCTTAGGTCTAGACATTGCTTCTATTGAATATCTTATACCTTGAGTTCCCATACCAGAAGATTTTACTCCTAGGAATGGGAAGTGGTCTGGTCCTCTTTCAGTCTTATTGTTAACATGAACAGTACCAACTTCTAATTTATTAGCAATATAAAATGCTTCATTTATATCTCTAGTAAATACTGATGATTGTAATCCATATTTAGATGCATTAGCTATTTTTATAGCTTCATCCTTATCATTTATTCTTATGATAGGTAAAACTGGGCCAAAAGGCTCTTCCCATGCTAATCTCATGTCTGTAGTAACATTATCAAATAAAGTAGCTTCTATTAAGTTACCTTCTCTATGTCCTCCACAAACTAAAGTAGCACCTTTTTCTTTTGCATCATCAATAAGTTCCATAACAAAGTCAGCTGCTTTATTATCTATAAGCGGAACTATTGTTACATCTTCTACTTCTAATGGATTTCCCATTTTTAATTTGCTTATTTTTTCTTTTAATTTCTCTACTAATTTATCTGCAACTGAATTCATTACTAATATTCTCTTTACTGCAGTACATCTTTGTCCTGAGTAAGAATATCCACCAGCAATTATATTATTAACAGTTAAATCTAAATCTGCATCCTCTAAAACTATAGCAGCATCCTTACCACCTAGTTCCATAAGAAGAGGCTTCATAACTGTTATTTCTGAAATTCTTCTTCCTACCTCTGTACTTCCAGTGAAGTTTATGAAGTCTATTTTATCATGAGTTACACAATAGTCTCCTATTTCACTTCCTCTTCCAGTAATAGTATTTAAAACTCCTCCTGGAAGACCTGCATCATGGAACATTTTAGCTAAGAATAAAGCTGATAAACTTCCTTGAGTAGCAGGTTTAAGCACAACACTGTTTCCAGCTACTATAGCAGGTGCTATTTTTGATGCTGATAAATTTACTGGATAGTTAAAAGGTGATATTGCTAATACAACCCCTAAAGGTTCTCTTGTTACCACAGATATTTTACTTCTATTAAATCCTGGGAAGTTATCTGATGGTATACTTTCTCCATCCATACTCTTTGCAGCATCAGCTGTAAATCTTATATAGTCAGCTGTTCTGCTAACTTCTGATAAAGCACTCTTTTTGTCCTTAGCAACTTCTCTTATCATTATATTTGCTAATTCCTCCTTATGCTCTTCTAATAAATCTGCAGTTTTATAAAGCACATGTGCTCTTTCATTTAAAGGAACTTCATTCCATGATTTTTGTGCTTTTTCTGCATTATCAATAATTTTATCCACATCTTCTTTAGAAAGACTTTGTATCCTTCCAACTAAACTACCATCTAAAGGTGATTTTATATCTATTAATTTATCTGATTTGTTTTCATAGAAATTACCACCCATAAAGTTATAAAAAATATTTTCTTTAGTATTCATTAAGAATCACCTTCTACTATCTTATTTTTTCTATTGCAGCATCAATTTTCTGCTTATCAAAACCAACTATAACTTCTTCTCCTATAACAGCTACTGGCACTGATCTTTGTCCTGAAACTTCTAAAACTTCATTTCTATCTTCCTTACCATCTGCAACTGTGATTGTTTCGTATTGAACGCCTAATTTTTCTAAATATTTTTTTAATTTATTACATGGTCCACACCATTCAACTGAATATACTTTTACCATACTTATCTCTCCTTTATTTCTGAAATATATTTTTCTGCATGTAAGGCTGCTATAGTTCCATCTGAAACGGCAGTAGTTATTTGTCTAAACATCTTTTCTCTAACATCTCCTGCTACATAAACACCCTTAACATTAGTTCTCATGTTTTCATCGCCTTCAATATAACCATTTTCTTTAACATTTATATATTCTCTAAACATAGATGTCTTAGGTTCTGTTCCTATATATCCAAAGACTCCATTTATAGCAATTTCTTTTTCTTCTCCAGTTTTAGTATTTTTTATTCTTGCAGCTTCAACAAACTCTCCACCTAGAACATCAACTAAATCCCAGTTATACATTATTTCAATATTTTCCTTATTACTTGCAGCCTCTAATGTCTTAGCTTCTGCACGGAAATAATCATATCTTCTTATAACAATTACTTTCTTAACTATATTAGATAGATATAAAGCTTCTTCTAAAGCAGCATTTCCGCCACCTACAACGGCAACAACCTCATCTTGGTAAACTGCTCCATCACATACTGCACAGTAATGCACACCCTTACCTAGATATTTACTTTCACTTGGAATTGGTAATTTCTTAGGTGTAGCTCCTGTAGCTATTATTACAGCCTTTGGCTTATATATATAATCTCCAGTCTCTATGATTTTTTCATCATCTTTTAATGAGACATTTTCTATAAAATCAAATTCATCTATTATAGCTCCACAAGCCTCTGCTTGCGCTTGGATTCTATCAGCAAGATCATTTCCTGTTATTTCTGTAAATCCAGGATAGTTTTCAACTGTATAAGTTGATCTTACTTGACCTCCAACTAAATTATCTTCTAAAACTAAAGTACTTAATTTTGCTCTTGAAGCATATATTGCAGATGTTAATCCTGCTGGACCTGCTCCAATTATTATTAAATCTAATTCTTTTATTTCTTTATCCATACTAACACTCCTTACTGAGGTTAAATTTATTATTTGTATTATATGATATATTATTCGATGTACCCCCTTAGGGTACCTATTTTTTATTAATTATACTCCTTGTTAAACAATTTTTCAATAATAATTATTATTAATTATATTTTTTCTTTGTTTTATTTTTTATTCTAACAAAAAAACTCTATTATATTCCGAAATTTAAAATACAATATATAGATAAATAATAAAAAAATAAGGTCATATATGTTTTATCATATATAACCTTATTTATTCTTAAAATCAAACAGTTTTTTTAAATTTTACAACGTCGTCTTCTAAGAAAACATCTACCTTAGATCCTCTTAATATATTTCCACTTAAAAGTTCTTCACTTAATCTATCTTCAATATATTTAGTTATAACTCTTCTTAATGGACGTGCTCCATATTTTAATTCAGTGCCCTTTTTAACTAAAAATTCTTTACACTCTTGAGAAAAATTCAAAGAAAGTTGTAAATCATTTAACCTCTCTTTTAGAGAACATATCATAAGATCAACAATTTTTAAAAGATGATCCTTTTCTAGACTATGGAATACAACTATGTCATCTAATCTATTTACAAATTCAGGTTTGAAATTTTGTTTTAGCTCTTCTAACATAATTCCTTTCATCTTATCATAATCTCGTTCCTTATCCTCTTTAGCACTAAATCCAACTGCATTTTTCTTATCTAATTTATCTGCTCCAATATTTGAAGTCATTATGATTATTGTATTCTTAAAATCTACTGTTTTACCTTTTCCATCTGTAAGAACACCATCTTCTAATATTTGAAGAAGAACATTAAATATATCTGGATGTGCTTTTTCTATTTCATCAAAAAGTATTACTGAGTAAGGATTTCTTCTTACCTTTTCTGTAAGTTGTCCTCCCTCTTCATATCCTACATATCCTGGGGGAGCTCCAATAAGTCTAGATACACCATGCTTTTCCATGTATTCAGACATATCAAGCCTAATAAATTTATTCTCATCACCAAACATAGCCTCTGCTAAAGCCTTACAAAGCTCTGTTTTTCCTACTCCAGTAGGTCCTAAAAAGGCAAAGGATCCAATAGGTCTCTTAGGATCTTTAAGACCTACCCTTGATCTTCTTACAGCTTTAGATATGGTTCTTATTGCTTCTAATTGTCCTATAACTCTTTTACTAAGCTTTTCTTCCAGCTTAAGAAGTTTACTTGATTCTTTCTCTGTAAGCCTTTCTACTGGTATCTGAGTCCACTTTGAAACAACCTTTGCAATATGTTCTTTATTAACTTCGTAGATTTTATTGTAATTTTCTTCTCTCCAAAGTTCTTTATCTCGCTCTAGTTCTTCCTGTAACATTGATTCTTCATCTCTTAACTTTGCAGCTAATTCAAAGTCCTGTAATTTTATAGCTTCTTCTTTTTCAATTTTTAAGTTAGCTATTAATTCTTCCTGCTTAAAAAGTCTAGGAGGAACAATCATACTTTCTATTCTTACCTTAGCCGCAGCCTCATCTATTAGATCTATGGCCTTATCTGGTAGAAATCTATCGGTTATATATCTACTTGATAAATTAACAGCTGCCTCTATGGCTTCATCTGTTAATTTTACATTGTGATGTACTTCATACTTTTCTCTTAATCCCTTTAATATTAATACGGAATCTTCTTTACTAGGCTCTTTTACAACTACTGGTTGAAATCTTCTCTCCAAAGCAGAATCCTTTTCTATATTTTTTCTATATTCATCAGTTGTTGTTGCACCTATACATTGTATTTCACCTCTTGCTAAAGCTGGTTTTAATATATTTGATGCATCTATAGCACCTTCTGCTCCCCCAGCCCCAACAATATTATGCATTTCATCTATAAAGAGTATTATATCATCTGAATCTTTTACTTCGTTTAAAACCTTTTTAAGTCTTTCCTCAAATTCTCCTCTATATTTTGCCCCAGCTAACATAGAAGTCACATCTAAGGTAAATATTCTTTTATCCTTAATAATATCTGGTACTTCACCTAATAGAATTCTTTGAGCTAATCCTTCTACAACGGCAGTTTTTCCTACTCCAGGTTCTCCTATTAAACAAGGATTGTTTTTCATTCTTCTACAAAGTATTTCTAAAAGTCTTTGAGTTTCATCCTTTCTCCCTATTACAGGATCAAGTTTATTTTTATCTGCCTTTTCTATTAAATTTATACCATAAAGATTTAATGTAGGAGTATCTTTTCTTTTTGGTTTTTCCTTTTCTTTAAGGCTTTTACTTTCCTTACTTGGAATTCTACCTAGTATGTTATTTAACTTATCGCTTATATTTTTTATATCATTTTTTACTATTTTAGTTAGAATTAAATTAGCTACACCTTCTCTTTCTTTTATTAAGGCTAATAATATGTGCTCTGGTCTTGAAATGCTATGACCATATTCCTTAGCAATTTCAACACTTCTATCTAAAATCTTTTTGCATCTAGGTGTAAAAGGCACCTCATCCAAACTATAATTTACCTCTCCAATTCCAACATATAGCTTAATAAAACTAAGTACCTTTTCTTCAGTTACATTGCTTTCTTCCAAAATTTTAGAACATTGTCCATTTTCATTAATTAATCCTATTAATAAATGCTCTGTTCCCATGTAGCCGTGTTTTAGCATTAAAGAACTTTCTTTTCCCTTATTGATTACTATTTTGGAATTTTCATTAAAATTATCAAGACGCATCTTTTACCTCCCAATACCCTATAATTATGTGTTTAAAGCATTTCTAATAATTTTGGCTCTTTCTATTTTTAAACTTTGTATATCTCTCTTTTTAATTGATGAGTTATTTATCATATCAGGTTGAATTTCAATCATAGCAGAATTTACTGATTTTAAACTAAGATCTTCTATAATGCCTAGCTCAACTCCTAACCTTACATAAGATAAATATTTTAAAGCTTCATCCCTATCTATTGAATAGGTATTTCTCAAAACTCCTAAAGATCTTAAAATATCATCTTTTAATTCAATATACTCATCCTTTGAAAGATTATCTCTTTGGTTTTTCTCTCTTAAAATTAATTTATTAGTAATAGATATAAGAGAATCTAAAATATCTTTTTCTGACATTCCTAAAGTCTTAATATTAGATACTTCATAAATATTGCCAACATCTTTATTTCCTGAATTATATATACTCTTTAGAGTAATTCCTTCTTCCTTTAGAGCATTTTTTATTATTCTTATTAAATTATTTGAACTTAAAAGAGGTAAGTGTATAAATACCTTTGCTCTTAAAGCTGTTCCTAAATTTTTTATATTTGATGTTAAGTATCCTAATTCAGAATCAAAGGAATAGTGTATTTTTTCTTCAATTAAGTCATCTAAATTATCTACCTTAGAATACACTTCTCTTAAACTTAATCCACTATTTGTACATTCTATCCCAATATGCTCTTCTTCATTCAGTAATATATTAAATTCTCCATTTTTATTCATTATAAAAATAAGATTATCCTTATTTTCAAAGTATTTTATTAAACCAAAATTTTCTTTGTAGTAATCTATTATTTTTTCTTCACCGTCTTTTAATTTAACTACATAACATTTATCCAAAATATCAATCTCTTTCAAGCGTCCTAAAACCATACTTAAAAGATCATTAAATTCCTCTTCATTTAATAGCTTAGTGAATTTAATTCCTTTTATGTTTCTTAAGATTTTAACTTTTGATGCAATTACTATGCTATTATCTAAGGGGCTAATCCATTGAACCACTATTACTATCCTCCCTTATACTCTCTTTTAAATCATGTATTTTTTTCTTAGTAATAATAGCTTCTTCATATTCCTCTTTTAGTATATTAATTTTTAATTTTTCTTGTAAATTTAAGATTTCTAATTTCTTTAAGTCCTTTTTTATTGTTTTAGGTTGTTTCCCTCTATGATTTATCTCTGCTTCTTCTAAATTTAATAAAAATATTATTCTATTTTTAAATACTTCATAGCATTTTTCACACCCTAGGAAATTATCCTCTTCAAAATCAGAAAATCTTGTTCCACAATTTTTACATACTAAAGCTTTATCCTTAACCCTCTCTTCAATGCACTCTATATAAGTATTTAAATCTAATAAAAAATCTTCTAAATTTATCTCCTCATCTTCTAGTGCAAGGCTCATTATTTCAATTGCACATTTATCACAAAGCATTAAGCTTTCTTTTTTCCCCTTAGTACTTTTTAATAATTGTATTGTTGCATTATTTTTATTACAACTCTCACAAAGCAAAATTTTCAACTCCCATAAATTACTTAAGCAATACCATAAGCAAAGCCTTAAAAATATCTGCCCTTGTTTCATTTATATTCTTAGAACTCTGAAGGGTTCTATCATTTATTGCAACCTTAGTAAGATTTGCTGCTTTCTCATCTATGATATTATGTTCAAGTAAATTATCTACAATGGCAGCTGCATTATGGTATGTAATCCCTGTACCTATCTCATCATAAATTAAATCTCTTCTATCAGCATGAACTTCATGAATTACTTTTTTTATTACAATGTATCCACCACCACCTCTTCTACTTTCAATTAAATATCCTTTTTCATAGGTAAATCTAGTTGTTAAAACATAATTTATCTGTGATGGTGCACACTTAAACTTATCAGCTAACTCATTTCTTCTTATTATTAAATTGTTATCTTCTGTTTGGTCTAATAAATCCTTTAGAAAATATTCTATTGAATCTGACAATTTAGCCATATATATCACTCCTCAAAATTTGACCTTTACTGACCTTAATACACAATATATATTAATACATTTGACATACTTAATCAATGTAATACACTTATTCATCTATTATTTTTATTTAAATCTCCTTAAATAAATTCAATTCAAATAAATTATTCTTATATTTTATGTTTATTTATATTATATGTGTCAATAATATAAATAATTTTTATAGGAGGATTTTTAATGAATATTTATTGGTTAGGTCATTCTTGTTTTTTAATAAAAACTAATCTTGGAAAACGTATATTAATGGATCCATTTGATATAGATATAGGATATATTCCCTATAAAGGTGATGTGGACTTAGTTACTATAAGTCATATGCACTTCGATCATAATTGTACAAAATACATTAATGATGAAGCAAAAGTATTAACAGACTTAGTTGATTATCAAAATACCTTTTGCAAAGTTAAATCATATTTATCTTTTCATGATGATTGCTTTGGATTAAAACGTGATAAAAACTTCATATTTAAAATTCTTTGTGATGACATAACACTTTGTCACTTAGGAGATTTAGGACATATACTTTCTTCTAAAGTTATAAAGCAACTAGGCCATATAGATATATTATTTGTTCCTGTAGGAGAACATTTAACTATTTCTGTAGAAAATCTAAAAAAGGTAATCCTAGATATAAATCCTGGTTACGTTATTCCAATGCATTATAAAACTGCAAAATTAAGTTTCTATTTAAATACTGTAGATAAATTTCTAATGGAAATGAAAGGTTTTAAAATAACTCATGATCAGGTTTTATCAGTAAATCCTGAATCAATTCCTGAAAATACTACAATAAAAATATTAGAACTTACTTCTGAAGATATGATATAAAAGACTATATGCAAACTCCATTACTTAGGAATTTGATATAGCCTTTTTCTTTAGTGAAAGTCTTCTAAATCAACCTCTATAATTTCTTTTCCATGATGAGATAAGTATTTATTTATAACAGGGATTACTACATCTAAATGTTGAGTAAAATCTACTATAATATCACCTTCTTTGGCCATTGATATTGCCTTTTTGATAGCTTCTTCTTCATCTATTATTGATAATACTTCTACTGATTTATTTTCAACTTCATTTATCCCACTTTTTATTAAATTAGTTATTTCTAATTCCTCTCTTCCCCTTCTATCAAAGGTTTCTTTTATTATAATAGTATCTGAATTTTTTCCTGCTATTTTTCCTAATTCTTTTATGTATTCATCAAGCCTATCTCCTGGTGATGAAACTATAGAAATTATCTTATTTCTTTTGATATTATTAGCTAAGTAAAATAATTCCTCAAAGGCTTCTGGATTATGACCATAGTCCAATATAATCTTAAAATTTTCAAGTTCAATTATGTTTTGTCTTCCAATATTGTTATAGACATCACACTCTATATTTTTTAAGGAATCCACTACTTCCCTTAAATTTTTATGTACTTCATATATAGCAGCTATAGATACCAAAATATTATTTATATTAGTTTTTGAATTACCATTATGAGTAAACTTAAAATCTTTTATATTAGAGATAATATTTTTATCTTTACCATCAAAAAATATTACATTTTCATCCTCTACGAACCAAGCTTCCTTACCATTTTTCATGTGTTTTTCAATATATTCATTCTTTTTAGAATTAAATAAAACTAAATTTTCTTTTGTCTGTAGAACTTCATATAGCTTTGGTTCTGCCTTTATTATTACTTTTCCTTCTGGTAAAACTTCTCTAGTTGTAATTAATTTTATATCTAGTAAATCATTAATATCTTTTATTCCATCTACCCCTATGTGGTCCTCTGCTAAGGATGTTATTATGGCAACCTTAGAATTTTTAAATCCTAATCCCTTTCTTAAAATACCACCTCTAGCAGTCTCTAAAACCCCAACTTCAACCTGTGGATTGGTAAGAACCTTTTTAGCACTATAAAATCCTGTAGTATCTCCCTTCTTTACAAACTCATTATTTATAATTATTCCACCAGTCATAGCTAATCCAGAGAAATACCCTAAATTCTCAAAACCTTTGTATATTAATCTTGAAGTAGATGTTTTACCATTAGTTCCTGTTATAGATACTATAGGAATAACTCCATTATTTATTAAATCCAGATTATAATTTTTATTTTCATAATCCTCTTTACTTATTCTCTTAGAATTAACTCCATACCCTACTATTATTTCATCATCCTCTTTAAAGAAGTCTATTTTTTTCTTAGAACACTCTTCTAATAAGTTATACTCCCAAATCCGTTGCTTTTTAGCTACAGCTTCATTTAATAATTTATCTGCACTTACTCCCTCTATTAAGCTTTCAATTATAAATAAAGCTAATTCCTTATTAGAGTAAGTTAACCACGCACATCCTCCAAACTCATTATATATAGCCTCTTTTAAGGTACCTTCAATATTCATCTTTCTGCATATGAACTCATAATCACTTATTAACCAATATAATCTTTTTCTTTCAGATTCCTCTATGTCTATAAATATAAGATTTTCTTCTCCCTTTATATTTCTCCCCTCTAGAACTCTTAAATCCTTTAGTTTCAAATCACTCACCCTTCCTACCATTTTTTATATTATATTTTTCCAACACTCTCCTACATTTATTCAAAATTTACTTTAAAATAAAAAAAGCAGCCTAAAGCTGCAAAAAAAAAGATCATCCGAAGATGATCTTTAATAATATTATTCTTGAACTGGTGCACCTACTGGACAAACATTAGCGCAGTTTCCGCAATCGATACAAGTATCTGCATCTATAACGAATTGAGTATCTCCTTGTGATATTGCATCTACAGGACACTCAGCAGCGCATGCTCCACAGCTTACACATGTGTCTAATATTTTGTATGCCATAATAAAACACCTCCTAAAATGTTGGTATAAAAATACCATATTTATATTATCATATTTTTGCTAATTTTTAAAGTATTTAATATCTCTTTTAAGCATATTTAGCCTATTCTAGTAAAATTAGAATTAACATGCTAAAGAATACCCCTATACCGTATTAAAAATTTAATTTTAATTATCTTTTATTAGATTTTTAATTAATGCTTTATCCGCTTCATCAGTAATTTCTAATCTAATGTTTGTATCCTCTACTTCACCTTCATAGCTACCTGAGATTAATTTTACATCATACATTTTAAAATCCTGTATAATCTCTTCATTTTTTCTTGGTAATTTAACTCTTACTAATTCCTTTAATACGTTGTTACCTACTACTTCACCTTTTCCAAGTTCAGTCTCAACTACAGATCCTACTCTAGGAAGTTCTTTTCTTATTTCTTCATATGTGCTTTGCTCATAATTTAAACAACACATAAGTCTTCCACATATTCCTGATATCTTAGTTGGATTTAGTGATAAACTTTGTTCCTTAGCCATTTTTATTGAAACTGAAGCAAAGTCTCCTAAGAATGTAGAGCAACAAAGAGGTCTTCCACATGGTCCAAGTCCACCTATCATTTTAGCCTCATCTCTAACCCCTATTTGTCTAAGCTCTATTCTTGTCTTAAATATAGTTGCTAAATCTTTTACTAATTCTCTAAAGTCAACTCTACCCTCTGCAGTAAAGTAGAATATAACCTTATTATTATCAAATGTATATTCTACATCTATTAGTTTCATTACTAAATTATGTTCTTCTATCTTCTTTAAGCATATTTCAAAAGCCTCTGTCTCTTTAGCTTTATTCTCCTTATGCTTATTTATATCTTCCTCTGTAGCTAATCTTAATACAGATTTTAATGGTGCAACGATATCCTCTTCACTAATTTTTCTTATACCAATTACACATTCTCCAAATTCAATACCTCTAGCAGTTTCAACAATTACGTTTTGACCCTTCTTTATCTCTATACCATTAGGACCAAAGTAATATATTTTACCAGCTTTTTTAAATCTGACTCCTATTACTTCTATCATTTTTATTCCTCCAATATACTAATCAGCATACTATCTAAAGTTAGCCATAAATTAGTATTACTTTTTAAATTATTTCTGGCCTCATTAACTACTTTTATTATCCTATTTAATTTATTATAGGATAAATTACTAGCTATTTCTCTAATACCATCTATTTTATCTCCATTTATTATGGACAAGTTGCTTTCTATTTCCTTAAATATAATTGAGTCTCTGGCAAAAATAGTTATGGTCTCTAAGATTTCCTCTTCGTTACCCTTCATGCTATAAAATTTATCAGAATATTTTATAGGAACTTCTATTTTCCCATGCCCAATATCTTTTAACATATCTATAACTGTATTTCTTATATCCTTAAAAATATCATCATTCATGAATTTATCAACTCTTCCTGGGATACCTTCACTAAAAGATATAAGAGTTCTATTTAATTCATCATCTATTCCATTATACTTTTTAGATATATATAAATTAATTTCCTCTTTACTAAGAGGTGCTAACCTATGTATTTGACATCTAGATCTTATAGTTTCTAATATAGAATCAATATTACTACTTAAAATTATTATAAAAATACCTGTAAGAGGTTCTTCTATGGTCTTTAATAAAGCATTTTGTGCTGCAACTGTAAGCTTTTCTCCATTATGAATTATTATAACCTTTCTATCACATTCATAAGGTTTTTTATTTGCCTCAGCTATAATATTTCTTACTAAATCAACACCAAAAGAGGCCTTTTCAGATTTATAATGAACAATATCTACATGTTCTCTCTGTGATGGTATTCCTAAAATCTTATAAGCAAATTCATCTGCTAAAAGACTTTTTCCTATTCCATCCTCACCAATAATTAAATGAGCATGGGAAAGTGCATTTTTACTTACACTTTTACTAAATCTATCTCTAACTTTATTGTGACCTATCATTTATGCACTTTCCTTTCTATTTTAAATCTTTATAAATTTATCTACATCAACAACAAATATTGTAGCTCCTCCAACCTGCACTTCCATAGGATATGGTATATACACTCCACCTGGTTCAGAAACACTTGCAGATGAACTTACAACGCCCTTTCTTGTTTGGCATATATCTTTTATTATACTTATAACATCATCAACCTTTTCTTTTTGAACCCCAGCTAAAAGTGTAGTATTTCCTGATTTTAAAAATCCACCTGTTGTAGCTAATTTAGTTACACTATAACCTTTCTCATTTAACGCATCAACTAAATCTAAAGCATCATCATCCTGAACTATAGATATTACTAATTTCATAACACGTCCTCCTCACATCTCTACCCTAAAATTCAAATTTATGTTTTAAATAATTATATCATTATTTACAACCCTTAACCAAACCTTATTATTGCTTTAATTTCATAAGTTATATAATTTACTTTTTATTTAAAATTAATATTTTTAATAGCTAAGTTATTTTATGCTCTTTATGCCAAAACCAGCTAAAATAACTCCTACTATAGTAAGAACTTTATGTACTCCATATGTATCTATATCAGAAACCGCTAAGTATATTCCTACTAATATTATTAGAAATCCAATAAAAGTTAACTTTAATGCATTTTTCATATTATTTTCCCCCAGATTATTTAGAAGTTTTTCTTATTACATCATATATTTCACTTATACATTCTTCTAAATTGTAATTGTTATATTTCTTAATTATATTGTTATTTAGTAATTTATCTTCACTAAAATCTTCATTATCTGCCAAAAATCTTCTGCACATCTCATTATAATTAGGACTTTTCTGTTCTCTCTCTCTTTTTAATGCTCTTTCAAGTCTAACTCCATCATCTAAGTCTATGTAAAGTGGTACTAATTTCTCATCTCCAAAATATTTTCTAAACTCAGAATAAGCCTCTAAAGTTACAATAACTATATAGTTATTTTCTTCTAAGTTTATTTGTCCATCATCTACAGTTAGGTAATACCATTTTCCGTGAACAGTATCATAAACTCTACATTCTATTATCTTACCTTCTCTATTAAAATCATCTAGCTTTTCCTTATCTATAAAGAAATATTCCACTCCATCTGTTTCATTATTTCTTTTAGGTCTAGTTGTATATGTAACTATAGTTTTTAAATTTAAATCTTCAACCTTATTTATCTCTTTTAAAATAGTATCCTTACCAGAACCACTTTTCCCCATTATGCAAAATATTTTACCCATAACTACTCCAATCTATATAAACACGTTTTTTTCTCTAAAAATATATTAAATAAATTCTATAAAACTCCCTAAAAAGTTTTATGTAATAATTTTAATACAAGGATTATTATATCAAATAATCTTCTAATCCGTTTATTTAATAAATTAAAAAGGTTGTACCAAAATCTTATAAATAAAAAATACTTATTATATTCTTTATTTAACTCCTAACTTCGATACAACCTAACTAATATATTCTTTAAGTATTTACTTATTCTTTATTACCTTAACTTTTTTATCCTTTATACCTATTAAATCTACCTTGCTTTTCATATACTCATTAAGTAATTTAATATGTCTTTCTTCTATCACTTCTCCCATTATTATCATAGGAACTCCTGGTGGGTATGGAACTATACTCTCTGCTACAATTTTACCTACAGCATCATTTATATTAATTCTTTCATATTCTAAATCTAAAACTTCAAAAGGTTCTAATTTTTTCTCTGGTAAATCTGTTAAATAAAAATCTATTTCTTCATCTTTAAGACAATTTATATCACAAGATTTTAAAGCATATTTTAAAATTTTAAAATCTTCTTCAGTATTAAATGGTGACGGTATTAAAACAACATTTTTATTATCACTCATTTCACACTGTATATTTTTACTTCTTAAATAATCTAATAGTTTATTACCATTTAAATTTTCCCTTAAGTTTAGTACTATTCTACTGTTATCTATCTTAATATCATTTATCTTAATATTTTTTTCTAACTCATTAATTAAAAATTCCTTATCTAATATTTTAAAATATGATAAGTCCTTAATATCATTTTTAAAATCCTCTATGATCTTAAACAAGTTATTATATGCCTCTTCACCATGTTCTTCTAAAAAGTTTCTTGAATAATCTAAACTCATCATAAACATATATGAAGGGCTAGTACTCATAAAAATATTTTTATAAAATTCTATTTCTTCAATAAAATCCTCATTGTTAACATGCATCCAAGCAGTCTGTGTTAAACTTGGTAAAGTTTTATGAGCACTCATTACAACTATATCAGCCTTTAATTCTTGTACACTTTCAGGCAATAAGTTGTTAAATCCAAAGTGTGCTCCATGAGCTGAATCTATTCCTACTTTTAAATTTGCTTCTCTAGCTATTTTTATAGTCTCATCTATATTAACTCCTACGCCATAATAATTAGGGTATGTTAATATTATTCCTTTTAAATCTTTATTTAAACTTATTTGCTCTTTTAAATGATTTAAATCAATTCCTACTGGTGCTTTTAGTTTTGAATGAAATATATTATTTATAAAAACTGGTTTTAATTTTCTCATTATTATTCCATTCATTATACTTTTGTGGCAGTTTCTTTCTACTAAAACTTTATCTCCTTCTTTAAACAAAGAAAATATCATTATTAAATTTCCACAAGTACTTCCATTAACTAAAAAATAACTCTTTTTACTTTTATATAACTTAGAAAGTTTATCCTCAGCTTCTTTAATTATTCCCTCTGGATGCTGCAAGTTATCTAATCCTTCAACTTCAGTTAAATCACCTTGTAAAAGTATTTCTTCAAATCCCTTAAAGCCTCGTCCATTCTTATGACCTGGCATAGAAAAAGGTACTATTTCTTCTCTTAAGTACATTGATATTCCATTAATTATAGGAATATTTCTCAAAGTTAACCACTCCTCTGTTATCCTAATTTTTTCTTATAAACTTCTTCTTTTAATCTATTTTTATAAAACTCATAGAATTCACTATTAATATCACAACTTATAGCTTTTTTCTCACATTCTGTGCATATTAATTTTCCTCTTATCATTATACCATGACCCTCTTTGCCACAAATTATACAAATTGACTTATTCATAGATAACACTCCTTAAATCTCTATTCTTCTATATTTTTTCCATATAATATTTTTCTATACATAATTCAGCTGGAAAAATATTTAAATAAATAAAAATTAATATTTTTTCTATTGTAGCACAAACTAATCCTATAAATATTTAGGAGGTTTTTTCAATGAGACAGGAAGTTATTTCTTATTTATCTACAGAAAAAGAAGCTCTCTTTAATCTTTGTAAGTTTCTGCATGATAATCCCGAAGATAGTTACAAAGAATATGACGCTTGCAAATATATATGTAATTTCCTAAGAGATAGAGATTTTGATGTAAGAGAAAAATTTTTAGATTTAGATACTGCTTTCTATGCTAAGAAAGGAAATGGATACCCTAAAATATGCTTTTTATGCGAATATGATGCTATTAAATCTAAGGGAGGACATATAACAGGTCATAATCTTCTTACTACTATATCAATTACAAGTGCCTTAGGATTAAGCAAGGTAATTGAAAAGTCTGGTGGAACAGTAATATTAATAGGATGTCCTGGAGAGTATTTAGGTGGAACTAAGTCTACTTATGTTAGACAAGGTATTTTTGATGATATAGATGTGGTATTAACAGCTCACCCAGATATAGTAACCTCTGAAAGTGGTACTTCAAAGGCAATTATACCCCTAAAAGTAACTTTTAAAGGTCATGATGGATTAAGTTTCTTAGATTTTGATAGTTTTACATCTTTAGATGGTACTATGCTAACTTTTAATGTAATAAACGCTTTATCTAAGGGCTTCTGTAAGAAAGCTAACATACACACTATTTTATCTCAAGGAGGCGTTACACCTCTTCTAAGACCTGTTGAATCAGAAGGTAAATTATATATAAGAGCAGAAAGCACCAAAACTGCAAAATGTATTGAAAATAAAATAAGAAACATTGTTGCTTGTATTTCTGACACAATGAACTTAGAAAGTTGTGTTGAACTTTATGAGCCACCTAATGAAGAGCTTTTATCTAATCAAGTATTAAATAGATTATATAGTCATAATTTAAAAGAAAACGGAATAATAAACATAGGAAAACCAAGAGATATAGATGCTGGTCTTTCATTAGGAACTGTAAGTCACAAGGTACCTTGTATTCATCCTTATATAAACATAGTTGATAATGTAAATATTGATTATGGAACTAAAGAATTTGCAGATGCAACAATATCATCCTTTGCTCAAGAACAAGCACTTTCAGCTTCTTATGCCCTTATTTCAACAGCCTTAGATCTTATAGAAAGCGATTTTCTTCTTTCAGAGGTTAAAGAAACCTTCAATATGTCTAAGGAAAATTTATATTAAAAAAAGAGAGTCTTAAGACTCTCTTTTCTTAAATAGCTAAGTTTTTTTCTAATTTATCAACAAGTGTTTTACTTGGCTTAAAATAGAATTTATTATATCCATCACCATTTTTATATATACAACAATAATGACCTGTTCTATCTAATAAACTACACACATATTTCTTACAAGAAGAAGTTTTAAAATCCTTTGCTTCTTTAGAATAATCTTTACCTAAATAAACAATGTTATTTAACTTTATGTTCTCTAAAGTTGATTGCTTATTAGCTTTCACCTTATGAATCATTAGTTGATTAGCTACTATGGAATATTTATAACTTGTCTTACATTTTCTATACTCTCTAAAGAATATAACTAATGTTAAAACTAGAAATATTGGATCTGTTATTGTCTCTGCATTAAAAGACTCAAATTTAATATTGCCAAAAAAATTAGATAGGCTTATAGCTAAGCTCATGCAAACTATACTAATTACAATAGCTACATCCCTTCTTTTTTTGACAACTTCCTTATGCATAGTGCCCATTTAAAAATCCCCCGACTTTTAATATTATAAACAAATCACATTATACTAATTTTCAAAAATTAATTCTACCTAGATAAGTGTAAAATTTTATTGATTTTAATCTTAATTGCTCATATTTAAAGTTTATAGTAATTGTATTGCTTGTACCTCTTTATTTCTATTACTTTCTTTGTTATATCTAAGCTAATTATAAAAATTATCTTGATTTTATTTTAAATAACTTGTTTAATGATAATTGAAACAAAATATAACTTAATGCTTTGGGAGGGAGAAAATGATTCAGATATATAAATCTTTAAGTGAAAATGATGGGACTTTAAAGAAAATTGCTTCCCTTGAACCAGGTTGTTGGGTTAATATAATAGCACCTTCTCAGGAAGAATTACTTCTTATTTCTAAAAAAACAGGAGTTCCTTTAGAATTTTTAAGAGCACCTTTAGATGATGAAGAAACTTCTCGTATAGAAATTGAAGGAGATTTTATATTAATAATAGTCGATATTCCTTTTACAGAAATGGAGGATAACTCCTTAACATATGATACTTATCCATTAGCAATAATTCATACAAAAAATGAATTAATTACTGTATGCTTAAAAAATAGCAAGGTATTAACCGACTTCTCTTCAAACAAAGTTCGTAATTTTTACTCATTTAAAAAATCAAGATTTATTTTACAAATTCTAAACAGAGTTTCTACATATTATCTTTTATACTTAAGACAGATAGATAAGAAAAGTATTATGATAGAAAAACGTCTTCATAAATCAATGAAAAACAGAGAGTTAGTACAATTGCACTCATTAAGTAAATCCTTAGTATATTTCTCAACATCCTTAAAATCTAATGAAATTACATTAGAAAAGATGTTAAAACTTGATGTTATTCAAAGATATGAAGAAGATAAAGATGTTTTAGAAGATGTAATAATAGAAAATAAACAGGCTATTGAGATGACTGATATTTATAGTAACATTCTAGGTAGTACCATGGACTTCTTTGCTTCTGTTATTTCTAATAACCTAAACATAGTGATGAAAGTCTTAGCTTCAGTTACAATCCTTATGTCTACCCTTACAGTTATCTCTGGTATATACGGAATGAACTTTGACTACTTGCCACTATTACACCATCCATATGGATTCCATATAATAATGACTTTATCTGTAATACTTTGTGGTGTAATAGCATTTATATTATATAAAAAAGATATGTTTTAAATTTATCTGTAACCATAAAAAGATTTTTGCATATAATTAACTAAAAGATTATTGAGAGCAATTTATGCTCTCTATTTTTTTAGGAGGTTTTATGGTTAAATTTCAAAAATTAAAAATTGGTGATACTATAGGTATTGTTTCCCCTGCCAGTGGAGATAGTGCTGATGTAATAAACTATAATATATCCTCATTTAAAAATCTTGGCTTTAAAATTAAAGAAGGAAAATATTTAAGAAAAAAAAATGATTATCTAGCTGCTTCTGACAAAGAAAGAGCTGAAGATTTAATGGAAATGTTTAAAGATAAAGAAGTTAAAGCAATAGTAGCTTATAGAGGTGGGTATGGATGTATAAGAATGTTACCTTATTTAGATATGGGAGTAATTAAAAAAAATCCTAAAATTTTATGTGGTTATAGTGATTTAACAGTTCTCTTAAATTATTTATCTCAAAAGACAGGCTTAATAACATTTCATGGACCTATGATAAATTCTAAAATTAGTTCAGATGAAATAACTAAAAATAGCTTTCTATCACTGCTTACTGATGAGAGCAATTTAATTAACATATCTACAAAGGATTTTAAGGTGGAAAATAAGGAACTATTTAGAGGAATTCTTTGCGGTGGAAACCTAACTATGATATGTAGCACCTTAGGAACTCCTTATGAAATAAATACTCGAAATAAAATTCTCATGATTGAAGATGTAAATGAAGAGAATTATGCTATAGATAGATACTTAATGCAATTAAAACTTTCAGGTAAACTAGATTCTTGTAGAGCTTTTTTAATAGGCCATTTCACCCCATATAATCCAAAAACAATTAATACTATACTTTCTATACTATTACCATATAAAAAACCAATTATATATAATATTCCTTTTGGTCATGACTATCCTAATATAACCTTACCAATAGGATCATCAATTCTTTTCGACGCAGCTAAAGATAAACTAATAATAAAATATTAAATGTTTCTTATGGTTAATAGTGAAGTCAATATTCTAGCTAAGGATAAACTAATATCATAACCATCGATAAAACATGTAGATTGCACTAAGGCTATAAGAATTTATTAGCTACCACATAAAATGTACTTTTATTTATAATAAGATTTAAGAAGAATAAAAGAGAGAGTTCTAGCTACTGCATAACATTTACTTTTATTTATGCTAAATAAACATTAAAAGGGACATGTTAATATGTACATTTTAATGTTTAATGAAAAAAGTGGATTTATAAAATATAAATCCACTTAATTCTTAGTGTTTGGAATAAAATTTAGTGTGTATATGTAAATTTCTGCAAAGCAAAAACCTCAGTAAAGTTACTGAGGTTTTTTATGGAGGCGCCACCCGGATTTGAACCGGGGAATAAAGGTTTTGCAGACCTCTGCCTTACCACTTGGCTATAGCGCCACACTGGTGGCTCGAGCAGGAATCGAACCAGCGACACGAGGATTTTCAGTCCTCTGCTCTACCGACTGAGCTATCGAGCCTTACCACCAAAGAACATTTGCTCTTCACAAGTATTAATTATATAGATATATAGCTAATATGTCAATACATTTTTTAAAAATTTTATGATTTTTTTTATAAAAATATATTTATTAGATTAATATATAACAAAAAATACATTATAAAGCCACTAAAAAGCTCCTTTTCTAAAAATAACATTAATTTAACTTAAAAATATTATTTTTATGTGATAAAGACTTCACTCATATTGAATTAATTAGTAAATTACTATATTTTAATTTTGAATTACTTTTCTACAATTTATTTTCATAATCTATTTTTATGATTTATTCTTATAACTTATTTTTCTATACCTTATTTTTTTATACATTACTTTTTATTAATTAAATTTATAACTATAATTTAATATTTTAACCACACTATATTGTATTCTTAAGAATAAAAAGTGTTCCTTAATTTTAAACTTTTTATTAGATAATTTCTTAAAATTTATCCACAAGTAAAACAAGAAAAAATTTATCAACAGAAACTTATACTATTTATAATAACGTAAATACTACTATAGTCCTAAAAAGTATTAAAGATAATAAAAAGAAAAAAACTATTAAAGCTGTTAAATTAATATTTGAAAATTAACTCAAATTATATATAGAAAGAATATAAATTCTAAAAGACAAATCTTTTTTTATTTAAATTTTTATTTAAAAATATAAGATTCTATTAATAAATATATTCTCTTATATTCTTATCTTATTTTTAATGTAATTATGATTTTAAACTTAATTTAAAACTCAAACCGCATAAACTTAACTTCACAATCTTAAGACATAAATTTAAATATTATAAATCTTATTAAAAATAATCTAAACTATAATATAATAATTCAACTTGCTATAGGACAAGTATTACTACTCAAAAGTTATCCACAAATATATTTTATATTTTAATTCAATAAATTCTGTGGATAATTTTTAAAATAAAAATATCCACAGGAAAATCTAATTTTAAAAATTAAACCTTTCATGTGGATATTATAAAAATTACAAAATAAAAAAGCTTGAATTAAAATTCAAGCTTTATCTTACCTAGCGACCATCTACTCTCCCACACAGTCTCCCGTGCAGTACCATCGACCGTTAAAGGCTTAACCGTCGTGTTCGGAATGGGAACGGGTGTTACCCTTAAACGCATCATCACTAGATTTGGCTCCTCGAAGAGGACTCGAACCTCCAGCCTATCGGTTAACAGCCGAGTGCTCCACCATTGAGCTATCGAGGAATACTGACCTGGCGACCACCTACTCTCCCACACAGTCTCCCGTGCAGTACCATCGGCTTCTAAAGGCTTAACCGTCGTGTTCGGAATGGGAACGGGTGTTACCCTAAAGAACATCATCACCAGATTATTAGAAATATTTTGTTTTTTCAAAATTGCACATAATTAATACTATATTTGGTCAAGCCCTCGATCTATTAGTATCGGTCAGCTGAACATGTTACCATGCTTACACCCCCGACCTATCAACCTTGTGTTCTTCAAGGGATCTTACTAGCTTACGCTATGGGAAATCTCATCTTGAGGTTGGCTTCACGCTTAGATGCTTTCAGCGTTTATCCATTCCCGACTTAGCTACCCAGCTGTGCTCCTGGCGGAACAACTGGTACACCAGAGGTCAGTCCATCCCGGTCCTCTCGTACTAAGGACAGCTCCTCTCAAATTTCCTACGCCCGCGACGGATAGGGACCGAACTGTCTCACGACGTTCTGAACCCAGCTCGCGTGCCGCTTTAATGGGCGAACAGCCCAACCCTTGGGACCTACTTCAGCCCCAGGATGCGACGAGCCGACATCGAGGTGCCAAACCTCCCCGTCGATGTGGACTCTTGGGGGAGATCAGCCTGTTATCCCCGAGGTAGCTTTTATCCGTTGAGCGATGGCCCTCCCACGAGGTACCACCGGATCACTAAGCCCGACTTTCGTCCCTGCTCCACTTGTGGGTGTCGCAGTCAGGCTCCCTTCTGCCTTTGCACTCTTCGAACGATTTCCGACCGTTCTGAGGGAACCTTTGGGCGCCTCCGTTACTTTTTAGGAGGCGACCGCCCCAGTCAAACTGCCCACCTAACAATGTCCTGTGACCAGATTCATGGCCGCCAGTTAGAATTTCAGTACTGTCAGGGTGGTATCCCAAGGTTGACTCCACCAAGGCTGACGCCCTGGTTTCCTAGTCTCCCACCTATCCTGTACAGACAATACCAAAACTCAATGCTAAGCTACAGTAAAGCTCTACGGGGTCTTTCCGTCCAATCGCGGGTAGCGAGCATCTTCACTCGCACTACAACTTCGCCGGATTTACAGTTGAGACAGTGCCCAAGTCATTACGCCATTCGTGCGGGTCAGAACTTACCTGACAAGGAATTTCGCTACCTTAGGACCGTTATAGTTACGGCCGCCGTTTACTGGGGCTTAAGTTCACACCTTCGCTTGCGCTAAGTGTTCCCCTTAACCTTCCAGCACCGGGCAGGCGTCAGCCCCTATACATCAGCTTACGCTTTAGCAGAGACCTGTGTTTTTGCTAAACAGTTGCTTGGGCCTATTCTCTGCGGCCTACTCTCGTAGGCACCCCTTCTCGCGAACTTACGGGGTCAATTTGCCGAGTTCCTTAACTGTAATTCTTCCGCCGGCCTTAGGATTCTCTCCTCACCTACCTGTGTCGGTTTGCGGTACGGGCACTACTTCTCTCTCTAGACGCTTTTCTTGGCAGCGTGGAATCATGTACTTCGGTTCCGTGGAACCTTCCCCATCACGCCTCAGCATTATGAGAGCGGATTTGCCTACTCTCACTGCCTAAACGCTTAGACTAGCATCCAATAGCTAGCACACACTATCCTCCTGCGTCACGCCATCGATAATAACGATGGTAGTGGTACTGGAATATCAACCAGTTGTCCATCACCTACGCCTTTCGGCCTCGGCTTAGGTCCCGACTAACCCTCAGCGGACGAACCTTCCTGAGGAAACCTTAGGTTTTCGGCCTGTGGGATTCTCACCCACATCTCGCTACTGATGCCAACATTCTCACTCGTAACCAGTCCACCGCTCCTTACGGTACGACTTCAGCCCGGTTACGACGCTCTCCTACCGCTTGAACTAAGTTCAAGCCCGTAGCTTCGGTGGTAAGTTTAGCCCCGTTACATTTTCGGCGCAAGATCTCTCGACTAGTGAGCTATTACGCACTCTTTTAATGAATGGCTGCTTCTAAGCCAACATCCTAGTTGTCTTAGAAATCTCACATCCTTTCCCACTTAACTTACACTTTGGGACCTTAGCTGACGATCTGGGCTGTTTCCCTTTTGACCACGGATCTTATCATTCGTAGTCTGACTGCCGAGCTCAAAGTATGTGGCATTCGGAGTTTGATAAGGTTCGGTAAGCGCTATGCCCCCTAGCCCATTCAGTGCTCTACCTCCACTACTCATACTCGACGCTAGCCCTAAAGCTATTTCGGAGAGAACCAGCTATCTCCGGGTTCGATTGGAATTTCTCCGCTATCCACAGCTCATCCCATGCTTTTTCAACAGCAACGTGGTTCGGTCCTCCACGAGGTTTTACCCTCGCTTCAACCTGGCCATGGATAGGTCACCCGGTTTCGGGTCTACGGCATGCAACTAGTCGCCCTATTCAGACTCGGTTTCCCTTCGGCTCCGTACCTTAAGTACTTAACCTTGCTACATACCGTAACTCGTTGGCTCGTTCTACAAAAAGCACCTCATCACCCTCATAAGGGGCTCTGAGCGGTTGTAGGCACACGGTTTCAGGTTCTATTTCACTCCCCTCCTGGGGTTCTTTTCACCTTTCCCTCACGGTACTGCTTCACTATCGGTCATCAGGTAGTATTTAGCCTTGGGAGGTGGTCCTCCCTGCTTCCCACAAGGTTTCACGTGTCTCGTGGTACTCTGGATCATAACTCGATTATACTAGCTTTCATTTACAGGACTATTACCTTCTACGGTGGAACTTTCCAGTTCTCTTCAATTAGCCATTACTTCTCTTTATGTTATGTCCTCAACCCCGGAAACAAGTTTCCGGTTTGGGCTCTTTCCCTTTCGCTCGCCGCTACTAAGAAAATCGATTTTTCTTTCTCTTCCTCCAGGTACTTAGATGTTTCAGTTCCCTGGGTTACCTTCATTAAGTTATGTATTCACTTAATGATACATGGGGTTTCCCATGTGAGTTTCCTCATTCGGAGATCTTCGGATCTCAGGCTATGTGCGCCTACCCGAAGCTTATCGCAGCTTATCACGTCCTTCATCGGCTCCTGATGCCAAGGCATTCACCATGCGCCCTTTGTAGCTTGACCTATATTAGTTATAGTTCTCATTTTACAAAGAATAGAAATTGGTTTTGCCAATTTGGCTTGTTGTTTCTATATTAATTTATGTGCAATTTTCAAAGAACAATGGTGGGTCTAAATGGACTCGAACCATCGACCTCACGCTTATCAGGCGTGCGCTCTAACCACCTGAGCTATAGACCCACATATGGTGGAGGTAAGGAGATTCGAACTCCTGACCCCCTGCGTGCAAGGCAGGTGCTCTCCCAACTGAGCTATACCCCCATATTTAATCGTTGCTCTCACAACGCATATTATTTTATCAAGAAACTTTTTCGTTGTCAATACTTTTTTGTAGTATTTTGTCGAATTTAGTCTCTCAAAATTAAACAGAGATATTATCCAGAATTCATTGTCATCTTAGTTGTCCTAAGATGTATTCCTTAGAAAGGAGGTGATCCAGCCGCAGGTTCTCCTACGGCTACCTTGTTACGACTTCACCCCAATCGCTGACCCTACCTTCGGCCGCTGCCTCCTTGCGGTTAGCTCACGGACTTCGGGTATTGCCAACTCTCATGGTGTGACGGGCGGTGTGTACAAGACCCGGGAACGTATTCACCGCGACATTCTGATTCGCGATTACTAGTAACTCCAGCTTCATGTAGGCGAGTTTCAGCCTACAATCCGAACTGAGACTGGTTTTTAAGTTTGGCTCCACCTCGCGGTATTGCATCTCTCTGTACCAGCCATTGTAGCACGTGTGTAGCCCTACACATAAGGGGCATGATGATTTGACGTCATCCCCACCTTCCTCCTGGTTAACCCAGGCAGTCTCGCTAGAGTCCTCAACTTAATGGTAGTAACTAACGACAAGGGTTGCGCTCGTTGCGGGACTTAACCCAACATCTCACGACACGAGCTGACGACAACCATGCACCACCTGTCACCTTGTCCCCGAAGGGATTTCCTCGATTAAGAGTAATGCAAGGGATGTCAAGTGTAGGTAAGGTTCTTCGCGTTGCTTCGAATTAAACCACATGCTCCGCTACTTGTGCGGGTCCCCGTCAATTCCTTTGAGTTTTAATCTTGCGACCGTACTCCCCAGGCGGAATACTTAATGCGTTAGCGGCGGCACGGAGGTGTTGAAACCCCCACACCTAGTATTCATCGTTTACGGCGTGGACTACCAGGGTATCTAATCCTGTTTGCTCCCCACGCTTTCGAGCCTCAGCGTCAGTTACAGTCCAGAGAGTCGCCTTCGCCACTGGTGTTCTTCCTAATCTCTACGCATTTCACCGCTACACTAGGAATTCCACTCTCCTCTCCTGCACTCTAGATAACCAGTTTGGAATGCAGCACCCAAGTTGAGCCCGGGTATTTCACATCCCACTTAATCATCCGCCTACGCTCCCTTTACGCCCAGTAAATCCGGATAACGCTCGCCACCTACGTATTACCGCGGCTGCTGGCACGTAGTTAGCCGTGGCTTCCTCCTTGGGTACCGTCATTATCTTCCCCAAAGACAGAGCTTTACGATCCGAAAACCTTCATCACTCACGCGGCGTTGCTGCATCAGGGTTTCCCCCATTGTGCAATATTCCCCACTGCTGCCTCCCGTAGGAGTCTGGGCCGTGTCTCAGTCCCAATGTGGCCGATCACCCTCTCAGGTCGGCTACGCATCGTCGCCTTGGTAGGCCGTTACCCCACCAACTAGCTAATGCGCCGCGGGTCCATCTCATAGCGGATTGCTCCTTTGGTTAAATGATGATGCCATCTTTCAACGTTATGCGGTATTAATCTTCCTTTCGGAAGGCTATTCCACTCTATGAGGCAGGTTACCCACGTGTTACTCACCCGTCCGCCGCTAATCCGTTTCCCGAAGGAAACTTCATCGCTCGACTTGCATGTGTTAAGCACGCCGCCAGCGTTCATCCTGAGCCAGGATCAAACTCTCAATTTAAAAGTTTAATCTATACTCATATTACTTATAAAAGAATTGCTGGTTTATGTTAATATCTTCTGTTTAATTTTCAAAGACCATTTCTTTGTCGCCCTCAAGCGACTTTCTTAGTTTAACATCACTTTGAAACTTTGTCAACAACTTTTTTCAAAACTTTTAATTTGTTTTGTTAAGTTGTTTCTGTGTCTCTTAGCGACGAGATTTATCTTACCATCATAAGCAATAACATTTTATTATAAATAACAAGCTTTTACTAAAATATTCTTTAAATACTTAACTTTTCTTATGTTTAGTTTAAAATCCAACTATTGATACTCCAGGTTGCGTTTTTATCTATTTTCATAAGAGACATATATATTATTGTCTGCTGAAGTATATTTTATACATAAAAACAATTTAAAATTCAAATAAAAATAAGCCATATTATGATTTAAATTTAATAATTTCATAGAATTAATTAAACTAAAATCATAATATGGCTCATTTTAAGATATATTTATCTCATTATATATTATTTACTATTTCCTTGAACTTATCTCCTCTTACTTCAAAGTTTTTAAACATATCAAAACTTGCGCAAGCAGGTGAAAGTGTTATTATATCTCCATTTTCAGCTATTGATTTAGCTATATTTACTACCTCTTCTAAGCTTTCTCCTGAGTATACTGGTACATGAATTCCTTTTTCCTCTTCTAATCTCTTGAAAGCTGCTTTTATTTTTTCTTTAGTTACTCCAAATAATACTATAGCTTTTATTTTTTCATATCCTTCATAAGCTAAAGGCTCAAAAGGTACATGTTTATCGTATCCCCCTGCTAAAAGTATAACTGGTTTTTCAAAAGCTTTTAATCCAGCTAAAGTTCTTGTTGGAGTTGATGCTATAGAATCATTATAATATTTTACTCCATCAACTTCTCTTATGAACTCACATCTATGATGAACTCCTCCAAAAGTTTCTGCTACCTTTTTCATTGATTCTATTGATACTTCATCATAAACAGCTAAGAATGCAGCTAAATAATTCTCTACATTATGCATTCCCTTTATGATTATATCATCTTTTTTACATACTTCTTTACCATGAACATATAACTTTCCATCTTTATAGTATGCATCTTCTCCTGCTGTTTTCTTTGAACTAAATCTAACAACTTTTCCTTTTGCTTCTTTATCTAAATTTTTAGTTATTTCATTTTCATCATTAATTACTAAAAGATCATTTTCTCTTTGATATTTAAAAACATTTTTCTTAGCATCAATATATTCTTGCATATCTTTATGCATATCTAAGTGATTTGGAGTTATATTAGTAACTATTGCTACATCAATTTCAACATCCATAGTCATAAGCTGAAAACTTGATAATTCTAATACAACTTTATCTTCTTCTTTTATTTCTTCTATGTTTGAGAATAATGGAGTACCTATATTTCCTCCTGTCCAAGTTTTATATCCCTCTTGTGATAATAACTTAGACACTATTGTTGTAGTTGTTGTTTTACCATCACTACCAGTTACCCCGTAAACTTTACCTTTACAATATCTTACGAATTCCTCCATCTCTGAAGTAATATATGCGCCTTGATTTTTACATCTTACTAAAGCTTCACTGTCTATTCTCATAGATGGTGTTTTAAATACAACCTCAAATCCAGTTAATCTATCTAAATAACCTTTTCCAAGTTCTAAATTTACTCCTAATATTTCAAATTCTTTTGAAATTCCACCTAACTCCTCAGCTGATTTCATATCAAAAGCAGTTACTTTAGCTCCTAGTTTAACTAAAAACTTTATAAGAGGTATGTTACTTACCCCAATTCCTACAACTGCTACATTTTTTCCCTTTATAAATTCTTTAAACTCATTAAAGTCTCTCTTCATTTTGTGGCCTCCAAAATTTTTACCAATATTAATAATGGTTCTTTATAAATTGTATCCCATTTCTTTCTAATTATAACACTATGGAATTTTCCATTCCATATTATTATAACTTATTCAGAATTCTTCTATTTTGTTCTAGTGATGATTTTCTAAAAATATTCATGTTATAATAAATTATTAATCTATTTTTAACTATATTGTTTAAAAGAGCTTGTTAAATTATAATTATTAATTAATAATTATTTTAGGATAAAAAGAGTAATTTTTAATATCTAAAATCCTTATACCCAGATTAATTAGGAGGATTAATATGAATACTATTATACAAAAAGCAAAAGAAACTCATGAACTTTCAAGAGATGAAATTATAGCATTATTAAAAGATGATTCTATAAATGAAGAACTTTTTAAAGCTGCTGATGAAGTTAGAAAAAAATACCTTGGTGATGAAGTACATTTAAGAGGACTTATAGAATTCACTAACATATGTAAAAGAAACTGTATGTATTGTGGACTTAGAAGAGATAATAAAAATCTTAATAGATATAGACTTTCTCATGAAGAGATTATAGATTTTGCAAAAAAAGCCGTTGGTTATGGATATAAAACTTTAGTTCTTCAAGGCGGTGAAGATGATTATTATACTGTTGAGCGTTTAGTTCCTATAGTTAAAGATCTTAAAGCCTTAGGAGTTGCCTTAACATTAAGTATAGGCGAAAGACCTTTTGAAGAATATGAAGCCTTAAAAAAAGCTGGAGCTGATAGATTCCTTTTAAGAATTGAAACAACAGATAGAGAATTATATGAAGAACTTGATCCAGGTATGAGTCATGAAAATAGAATTCAATGTCTTAAAAACTTAAGAAAACTTGGATATGAAGTTGGAAGTGGATGTCTTGTTGGTCTTCCTGGTCAAAAAATAGAATCCTTAGCTGATGATATTTTATTTTTCAAAGAACTTGATGTAGATATGAATGGTATAGGACCATTTATTCCAAATGAAGATACTCCACTAAAAGATGCTGAAGGTGGACAATTTGAACTAGCCCTAAAAGTAATGGCTATAGTTAGATTACTTTTACCTGATATAAATATTCCTGCTACAACAGCTATGGAAACATTAAATAAACAAGGAAGAGTAATTGCTCTTCAATGTGGAGCAAATGTAGTAATGCCTAACGTTACTGAAGGTGAATATAGAAAACTTTATGCCTTATATCCAGGTAAAATATGTACAGGCGATACACCTGCTCATTGTAGAGGATGTATCTCTGGAAAAATTAGAGGTATAGGGAGAATAGTTTCTGACGGACCTGGATTTAGAGCTAATGGATTTAAACCTAAAACTCGTTAATAAAATGTAATATAAATAATATTTATAAAACTCTAGAACAATTTAGTAAAATCTAAATTAAATTCTAGAGTTTTTTATTTAGAGTCAAATAAGAATTTCTTTTCCTTTACAAACTTAATCTCATTATTAATTAAATGCTTAGCTCTTTTAATTACATAAAAAAACTGTAGGAAAATTTATTTTATATAAACTTCCTACAGCCTTATGAATTATTTAATTCAATATTAAAATTAATTACTTTTTAATTATTTTTACAAAATTCATCTATAGCATGAGCAACCTTTTTACTATTTGCAACTGCCTCAACTACAGTCTTAGGCCCACTTACCACATCTCCTGAAGCAAAAACCCCATTAAGTGTTGTTATTCCCTTTTCGTCAGTTACTACTAAGCCATATTTATCTGTTGAAAGATCTCTACTACTAGATACTATATTAGTTCTAGGAGCCTGACTTATGGCAACTATTATTGAATCACATTTAAATACCCCTTCACTACCTTCTAAGGTTTTAAATGATACTCTTCCATCCTCAGAAATTACTCTTTCTGTTTGTATGTATTTTACTCCATCCTCATAAATCTCTAAAGGAGCTTTATAAAGTTCAAATTTTACGCCATCTTCCTTAGCCTCTTCTATTTCAACCTTAGTAGCTGGCATATCTTCAAAGCTTTTTCTATAAAGCACATATGTATCTGCACCATTTCTCTTTGCAGTTCTAGCAGCATCCATTGCAACATTTCCAGCCCCAATTACAACTACTCTCTCTCCAAGATTATATGATTTTGGTGCTTTTAAATAATCTATAGCATAGTGAACATTGCCTAAAGTTTCTCCCTTAACATTTAAAGTCTTAGGATTCCAAACCCCAGTTGCTATAAATATTGCTTTATAACCATCACTTTTTAACATATCTAAAGTTATAACTGTTCCTATTAAAGTGTTAGGTCTTATTTTAACATTTAATTTAATAAGGGCCTCTTCATATTTATCTATTATATCTCTAGAAAGTCTAAACTCTGGTATTCCATATCTTAATACTCCACCAATTTTATCATTTTCATCAAATATTGTTACTTGATATCCTTTTTTAGCTAATATAAATGCAGCTGTTATTCCCGCAGGACCTCCACCTATTATAGCAATTTTATCTTCTAAAATAGTATCTTGAGTAAGTTCTAGATTATCTAAAAACTCTTCTGATATTTCTCTCTCTATTTCACTAAAGTTTACTGGTGTATCCTTTATTCCTTTTATACAATTCCCCTTACATTGATTTTCATGAGGACATACTATGGAACAAACTACTGATAAAGGATTGTTTTCAAATAAAATTTCCCCAGCCTCTTTTATTTTATCTTCTTTAAATAATCCTATTACCTCTGGAATAGGTGTACTTATTGGGCAATTAGCCTTACATCTTGGATTTTTGCACATTAAGCATCTTAAAGCTTCTTCTTTTAAGTTTTGCTCATTTACTGTCATTTTAATAAACCCCCTGATTTCTTAACAACCTATAAAAATTCTTCATTGTTTCATAATATATTATATTATCAAAATAATTTAATAAAGTCATTTATTTAAAGATTAAATATTTTCCTATAGGAATACATTTAGCATCTGCACCATGTCCAAGGTCTCTTGTTTTTAATATTGGAATATTAATTTCTCCTATAACTCTCTTTAATATTTCTACTATATCAGGCTTTAAATTCTCTCTTTCCATTTCAGTAAACTCACCTAATATTATTCCTTTTACCTCATTAAAAACACCTAAGTTTTTATATTGAGTTATATAAGTTACCATCTTAGCTGAATTTCCACTAAAACTTTCTAAAAACAATATTTTATCTTTAAAATCAGGCATATATTTTGTACCTGCTAATTTTAATAAACATCTTATATTACCACCAACAACTATCCCTTCAAGATGACTTCCATTTATCCATTTATAATCTAAGTTAAATATATCTTCTTTTCCTTCTATAAAAGAAGCCTTAAAATTTTGCATTTGCTCTTCTTTAAATTTACCAATTAAATTTCTTAATTGATAATTATAAGTGGTTATATCACACTGAGAATATATAGCATTAAGCAATACTGTTAAATCACTATATCCAAAGAAAGGTTTAGGATTTTCTTTTATTAAATTAAAGTCTAAAAAATCTAGGACTTCATTAGCTAAATCTCCACCAGAAATATCAAAAATCATTTTTATATCTTTATCTAAAAATAATTTTTCTAAAGCTCTAGATTTTTCTTCTACTGTCCCACTAAAAAGATTATATTCTTTTGCATATAGTGTATCTCCTTCAACCATCTCTATATCTAAACTTTTTAAATTAAGTTTTAATTCCTCTATTATGTTTTTATTTTTTATGCTAAGTCCATTTGAACAGCTTATTACCCCTATTTTATCTCCTTTATTTAAAAAACTCATACTCATAGCAACCTCCCAAATAAAAATAATTATTATATATAATACCACTTATTTTCATAAATTTATCTATTTTAAAATATTATTGATTATAATTATTTTTTCAAATCCTCCAAAATAAATATGCACTTAAAAACTTATGAAAAAGGATGAAGAAAATTCTTCATCCTTAAAATTAAAATTATTTATTTATACTTTCTTTAACTAATTCAAGAACCACTTTTGATATTGTTCCTAAATCTTCAATTTTCATATGTTCCTCTAAAGTATGAGGCTTTCTTTCACCACTTGAAAGATTAACTGCCTTTATGCCATTACAGTTAAAGATATTTGTATCACTTCCACCACCTGAGGCTTTAGTTTCTCCATTTATTCCTAAGTTTTTAAATGCTCTCTTTGCATGTAAAACTATATCTTCATTATCATCTATAACAAAAGCACCATACATTCTATTTACTTCTATATTAACTTCTCCACCAAATTTTTCAGCAGAAGCTTTAAAAGTTTCTACCATGTGTTTTGTTTGAGCATCTAATTTTTCTGTAACTGTACTTCTTGCTTCTGCATCTATTATTACTTCAGGACAAACTACATTATTAGCAACTCCTCCTGAAATTTTTCCTATATTAGCAGTAGTATCTTTATCTACTCTTAAAAGTTTCATGTTTGCTATAGCATCTGAAGCTATGGAAATTGCACTTATTCCATCTTCAGGTGAAACTCCAGCATGTGCAGGTTTTCCCTTTATAGTAACCTTTAAAGTATCATGAGCAGGTCCTATTGTAGTTATAAATCCTGGGTCTCCACTTGTATCAAAAAGGAATGCTTTTTTTGCACTTATTTTTGAATAATCTAAATTTTTAGCTCCTAAAAGACCTGTTTCTTCAGCTATTGTAAATACAACTTCTATATTAGCATGGTCTATGTTGTTTTCTTTTATTACTCTTAAAGCTTCAACTATAGCAGCTATTCCACCTTTATCGTCTCCACCTAATATAGTTGTCCCATCACTATATATAACTCCATCTTTTATTATTGGCTTTATTCCTTTACCAGGTTTAACAGTATCCATATGACATGCAAAAAGAATAGTTTCTCCTTCTACATTACCTTTTAATTTAGCTATTAAGTTTCCTGTATTTGAACCTATTTTTTCTCCACTTTTATCAAATTCAACTTCTAATCCAGCTTCCATTAAATCCTTTTCTAATCTTTTAGCAAAATTACCTTCTTCATAAGTTTCGCTATCTATTTGGATATAATCTAAAAAACTTTCTAAAACTCTTTTTTCATTTATCATAATATTTTAGTCTCCCTTAAAGCATTTTAATAAATTTCATATAAAATTATATCACGAAAAATACATTTGTCCGTAATTGTAAAACAAAATTCATAACTATGTGCTTTAGTACCTTAAAATTATAAATAAAAAAACTTATAAATATATGTAAAGAATATATTTATAAGTTTTTATTTTTGCTTTTAAACTAGAATTCTAAGCTCTTTTCTATTATAGCTCTTACATCTTCTATTTTAACTCTTTGTTGTTCCATGTTATCTCTATCTCTTACAGTTACACATCCATCTTCTAAAGTATCGAAGTCAACTGTTATACAGAATGGAGTTCCTATTTCATCTTGTCTTCTATATCTCTTACCGATACTTCCTGTTTCATCATAATCAACATTGAAGTGTTTGCTTAATTCAGCATATACTTCATCAGCTTTTTCTGATAATTTCTTAGAAAGTGGTAATATAGCAGCCTTAAATGGTGCTAAAGCTGGGTGTAAGTGCATAACTGTTCTTACATCTACTTTTCCATTAGCTCCTTCTAATTCTTCCTCATCATAAGCTTCAACTAAGAATGCTAATGCAACCCTGTCTGCTCCTAATGATGGCTCTATAACATATGGTACATATTTTTCATTTGTTGTTGGGTCTAAGTAAGTCATGTCTTGACCTGAGTGTTCAGCATGCTTATTTAAGTCATAGTCTGTTCTATCAGCTATTCCCCAAAGTTCTCCCCATCCAAATGGGAATAAGTATTCTATATCTGAAGTAGCATTTGAGTAGAAGCTTAATTCTTCTTCTCCATGATCTCTCATTCTTATGTTTTCTTCTTTCATTCCTAAGTTTAATAGGAAGTTCCAACAACTATCTTTCCAGAAGTTGAACCATTCTAAATCAGTTCCTGGTTTACAGAAGAACTCAAGCTCCATTTGTTCGAACTCTCTAGTTCTGAAAGTGAAGTTACCTGGAGTTATTTCATTTCTGAAAGATTTACCAATTTGAGCTATACCAAATGGTACTTTCTTTCTTGTAGTTCTTTGTACTGATTTAAAGTTTACGAATATACCTTGAGCAGTTTCTGGTCTTAAATATACTTCGTTTTTACTGTCTTCAGTTATTCCTTGGAAAGTTTTAAACATTAAGTTGAACTTTCTTATATCTGTGTAGTTTAATTTTCCACATTTAGGACAAACTATGTTATTCTTAGTTATGTAGTCCATTAACTCTTCATTGCTCCATCCATCAGCTGTAGCAACTTCTGCTCCGTTTGCAGTCATATGATCTTCAACTAATTTATCTGCTCTGAATCTAGCTTTACATTCTTTACAATCCATTAGAGGATCTGAGAATCCACCAACGTGACCTGATGCAACCCAAACTTCTCTATTCATTAATATAGCTGAATCTAATCCAACATTATATTTGCTCTCTTGAACAAACTTTTTCCACCAAGCTCTTTTTACGTTATTTTTGAATTCAACTCCTAGTGGGCCGTAATCCCATGAGTTTGCAAGTCCACCGTATATTTCTGAACCTGGGAATATAAATCCTCTGTTTTTACATAAGGCTACTATTTTATCCATAGTTTTTTCTACTGCCATTACAATTACCTCCATTTATATTAAATAACTTATTTTATATTAATTCTTCACTTTATAAAGAACTTTAAACTTCCTTGAGAAATATTTCTAACAGTTTTATTCACTGCTAGAAATACTCATCTAGATTAACAGCCTAAGGGCTTTATATAAATAAAAAAAGCCATTACATTCAAAGGGACGAAATAAAATTCCGCGGTTCCACCCTTTTTAGCAAAAGCTCATCTCTCAAAATAATTGTACTCAAAAGCTCCCTTCATTTTAAACCTTTAATAACTTTCACCAACCGTTATCTCTCTAAAAAAGATTTTAAAATTACTCTTCTTCATCATAGTACATATTTAGTTATACTCTTAATTTTATCAAAACTAAATTATATGTCAATAAAAAAAGAATTTATAAACATACAAAAGCTTATATATTTATAAATTCTTTCTTAATTAATTTTAGATAAAAAAAATGGCTCCTCGGAGAGGACTCGAACCTCCAACCTATCGGTTAACAGCCGAGTGCTCCACCATTGAGCTACCGAGGAACATTTACAAATTTATTATATCATATTTCAAATAAAATACAATAGTTTTTTTAAGTAGATTTTAAAAATAATCTAGAATTTTTTTAAGCTTTTTCTCTTCAAATAAAATAAAAAAATAGAAGTCTACTTTTTAGTAAACTTCTACTTTATATAAACTATTTTTGTGGTTTCATTGTTGGGAATAATATAACGTCTCTTATTGATGAAGAGTCAGTTAAGAACATTATCATTCTGTCTATTCCTATTCCTAATCCACCTGTTGGAGGCATACCAGTTTCTAAAGCACTCATGAATTCTTCATCTAACATGTATGCTTCATCATCTCCGTATTCTCTTTCTCTAGCTTGTTGTTCAAATCTTTCTCTTTGAACTATTGGATCGTTAAGCTCTGAGTATGCGTTACATACTTCTCTACCATATACAAATCCTTCAAATCTCTCAGTAAACATTTCATTTCCTCTTTTCTTTTTAGTAAGAGGTGATATCTCTACTGGATAATCTATTAAGAATGTAGGTTGGATTAATTTATCTTCACCATATTCTTCAAATAACATATTTAGAACTTCACCTTTAGTAACCTTATCTAATGGTTTAGGGAATTCTAAGTTTTTCTCTTTAGCTATAGCTTGAGCTTCTTCATCACTCTTAATTTCGTTGAAATCTATACCAGCAAATTCTTTAACTGCATCAACCATAGTAATTCTTCTCCATGGTGGTGTGAAGTCTATTTCAGTTCCTTCATAAGTAACTTTAGTTGATCCATTTACTTTTTCACAAACATAAGCAATCATGTTTTCCATGATTTCCATCATGTCATTGTAATCAGCATATGCTTCATATAACTCTATAGCAGTGAATTCTGGATTATGTCTTACTGAAACCCCTTCATTTCTGAAGTTTTTACCCATTTCATAAACTTTTTCAAATCCAGCAACTATTAATCTCTTTAAGTATAACTCAGTAGCAATTCTTAAATACATATCTATATCTAAAGCATTGTGGTGAGTTATGAAAGGTCTAGCAGCAGCTCCACCAGCTATTGGTGAAAGAATTGGTGTGTCAACCTCTAAGAATCCTCTATTATCTAAGAATTCTCTTATTGCTTTTACTATTTGTGATCTCTTAATAAAAGTATCTTTAACTTCTGGGTTTGTTATTATATCAACTTCTCTTTGTCTGTATCTTAAGTCTGGGTCTTTTAAACCATGCCATTTTTCTGGTAATGGTTTTAAAGATTTACAGATTAATTCAAATGAAGTTACTTTTACTGAAACTTCACCCATTTTTGTTTTAAATACTTCTCCAGTTGCAGCAACCCAGTCACCTAAATCGAAAGTTTTAAATTCCTTTAAAGCTTCCTCTCCAACGTTATCAATCTTAATAAATAATTGAATTTTTCCTGGTAAATCTGCTAAATCAGCGAATACTACTTTACCTTGACCTCTTTTTGACATAAGTCTTCCAGCAACTTTTACTTCTTTACCTTCTAACTCTTCAAAATTATCTTTTACATCAGCAGAAGAGTGTGTTCTCTCTACCTTGTATACATCAAATGGGTCCTTACCAGCTTCTTGTAATTCAGCAAGCTTTTGTCTTCTTAACATCTCTTGTTCACTTAATTGTTCTTCTGCTTCGTGAATATTTATTTCCTCATTTGACATTTAAAAATCCCTCCATCTATATTATCTATCTTCTTATTCCAAGAACTTCGAACTTAGTAGTTCCTCCTGGTACTTCTATCTCTACAACATCTCCAACTTTTTTACCCATTAACCCTTCACCAACTGGTGATTCATTTGATATCTTAAAGTTCATTGGATCTGCTTCTGCTGAACCAACTATTGAATACTCAACTTCTTCATCAAAATCAAAGTCCATAACCTTAACGATTGATCCAACTGTAACTATATCTGTTGATATTTCTGACTCATCAACAACAACAGCGTTTTTAAGCATGTTTTCTAATTGAATTATTCTTCCTTCAGTGAAAGCTTGCTCATTTTTAGCTTCATCATATTCTGAGTTCTCACTTAAATCTCCGTATCCTAAAGCAACTTTTATCTTTTCAGTTATTTCTTTTCTTTTTACTGTTTTAAGATATTCTAATTCATCTTCTAATTTTTTAACACCTTCATATGTCATTATATGTTTCTTTTCGCTCATTTTCTTTCTCCCCTTTGAACATATTATTATAATATCATATTTAAACTTAACCTGTTAATATACAATTCATAAAAACTTTAAGATTATTAAGCCTAATTATTCAAATTATTATAATTCCTAAAGATTATTATGTCAAACTATATATTATATAAGATAGAATACACTAAATAAAAAATCATTATTTAGCTTTAATTCTCACCTTTATTTGTATAAATTAAACATCTAATATTTTACTGATGCTTTATTATATCCAGTTATATCCCCATTTATGATAAATATTATAAATCATTTTTCATTAAATATTCTTTATACTCATTAAGGATACCCATAATCTTCTCTGGATCAGCTTCTAAATTAAGCCTATTCTTAACTTCAGTACAATTATTTAATCCTTTTATATACCAAGCTGCATGTTTTCTCATTTCTCTTACAGCCTTATACTCTCCATCATATTTAAGTGATAAATTATAGTGTCTTATACACATATCTATTTTTTCTTCTGGAGTAGGCATATAAACCTCTTCTCCATTTAATTTCTGAACTATTTGCTTGAAGATCCATGGGTTTCCCATACTTCCTCTTGCAACCATAATTCCATCACAGTTAGTTTGATTTTTAAGACTTAAAGCATCCTCCGCAGTAAATACATCTCCATTTCCTATAACAGGAATATTAACTGCTTCCTTTACTTGTCTTATTATATCCCAGTTAGCTTTTCCTTCATACATTTGAGCCCTAGTTCTTCCATGTACAGCAATGGCATCTACTCCTGCTTCTTCCATGATTTTAGCAAACTCAACAGCATTTATATTTTCTTCATCAAAACCCATTCTAAACTTAACTGTTACAGGCTTTGTTGCAACTTTTTTTATGCTACTCATGATCTCATAAGCTAATTTAGGATTTTTCATTAAGGCTGAACCTTCACCATTTTTTACTATCTTAGGTGCAGGACATCCCATATTCACATCTATTATACATATATCATCATTTGTATTAAAATGCTTCTCAGTGACATAAGCCATTATCTCTGGATCATTTCCAAACATCTGACAAGATACCGGTTTTTCTTCATCTGCAATTCTCATTAATTCTTTTGTATTTTCACTCCCATAGTACAATGCCTTTGCACTAACCATTTCAGTGCAAACAATTCCTGCACCCATCTCTTTACATAATCCCCTAAAAGATATATCTGTAACCCCTGCCATAGGTGCTAAGAAAACATTATTTTCTAAAACTATGTTTGATATTTTCATTACTTTCTACTCCTTGTTTTTTTCGTAAAGAATCTTAAGCCCTTCTAAAGTTAATTTACGATCTACTTCATCAATTACATCCGTTTCGCTATAAACAAGTTTAGCTAGCCCTCCTGTAGCTAATACAAATGGTTCCTTTTCTCCTAAGTCCATCATTTCCTTTTTCATACGTTTAACTATATATTCAACTTTTCCAATATATCCATAAATTATTCCAGCTTGCATACTTGTAACTGTATTTTTACAAATTACACTCTTTGGTTTTTCAAGTTCTATTCTTGGAAGCTTTGCAGCTCTCTCAAATAAAGCATCTGCTGAAATTTGAATTCCTGGGCATATATTTCCACCTAAATAATCTCCCTTTTCAGTAATGGCACAGAATGTTGTTGCTGTTCCAAAATCTATTATTATCATAGGTTTTTTATGCTTTTCAAAAGCAGCTACAGCATTTACTATTCTATCTGCTCCAACCTCTTTAGGATTATCATATTTTATATTAATTCCAGTTTTTATTCCAGGCCCTACTACAATAGGTTCTTTGCAGAAACATTTTCTAACCATGTTTTCTAAAGAATGCATTATATTAGGAACTACTGAAGAAATTATTATTCCTTCAACCTCTTCTGGATTTAATTTTGCTTGATTAAATAGTTGCATAACTTGTATTGAATATTCATCTGATGTTTTCTTAGAATCTGTAGATATTCTCCATGATGCTATGTATTTTTCATTATCATGAATCCCTAAAACTATATTTGTATTACCTACATCTATTAATAAAATCATGTGTTTTACACCACCTTAATATAATTAAAGACAGCTAATAAAGCTGTCCGGAAAATACCATGTACCCTTTATATAACAATATTAATTTTAACAACTACTATACATTTGTCAAGCAATTACAATTACTAGTTTTTAAATAAAAAAAGGCTTATATGACTATTTTTTTAACAGTGTCATATAAGCCTCAAAATTATCTAAACATTTAGAATAATCCTACTATTTCTCCATTGTCTTTTATATCCATTCTATTAGCAGCAGGAACTTTAGGTAAACCTGGCATTGTCATAACATCCCCTGTTAAAACAACTATGAATCCAGCTCCATTTGAAACTCTAACCTCTCTAACAGTTATATCAAAGTTTTCAGGTCTTCCTAAAAGACTTGGATTATCTGATAATGAATACTGTGTCTTAGCCATACATATTGGAAGCTTATCTAAATTAAATTTCTCAATTTCAGCTATTTGTTTAAGAGCTTGAGGAGTATAGTTTACTCCTTTTCCACCATATATAGTTTGAACTATTTTTAATATTTTATCATTTATTGATTCTTCTGAATCGTAAATCATCTTAAAGTTTGAAGGCTCAGTTTCCATTGTTTTTATAACTTTATTAGCTAAATCAATTCCGCCTTCTCCACCTTTTTCCCATACTTCTGTTAAGCTAACCTCTACTCCTATATTTTTGCAGAAGTCTTCTATAGCTTTAACCTCTTCATCTGAATCAGTTATAAACTTATTTATAGCAACAACAACTGGTACTCCATAAGCTTTTATATTTTCTATTTGCTTTTCTAAGTTTTTCATTCCTTTATTTAAAGCATCTACATTTGATATGTTTAATTCATCTTTCTTTACGCCACCGTGATGTTTTAAAGCTCTTATAGTAGCTACTAAAACTACACAATCAGGATTTAAATTTCCGTATCTACATTTTATATCTAAGAATTTTTCTGCACCTAAATCCGCTCCAAAGCCAGCCTCTGTTATAGTTATATCACTCATTTTTAAAGCTGTCTTAGTTGCTATTATTGAATTACATCCATGAGCTATATTGGCAAATGGTCCACCATGAATTATTGCTGGAGTATTTTCTAAAGTTTGAACAAGGTTAGGTTTTATAGCATCTTTCATAAGTAAAGCCATAGCTCCTTGAACTTCTAATTCCTTAGCATAAACAGGCTCTCCATCTAAGTTATATGCAATTAAGATATTTCCCATTCTCTCTTTTAAGTCTTCTAAATCACTAGCCATACATAATATAGCCATTATTTCTGATGCAACAGTGATCATAAATCCATCTTCTCTTAAGAATCCGTTTATTTTACCACCCATTCCAACAACTATATTTCTTAAGGCTCTATCATTCATATCCATAACTCTTTTAAATACAATTCTTCTTGAATCTATTCTTAATAAATTACCTTGATGAATATGGTTATCTATAGCTGCACATAAAAGATTATTAGCTGAAGTTATTGCATGCATATCCCCTGTAAAATGAAGATTTATATCTTCCATAGGAACTACTTGAGCATATCCACCACCAGCTGCTCCACCTTTTATTCCAAATACAGGTCCTAATGATGGCTCTCTTAAGGCTATAACAGTATTTTTTCCTATTTTATTTAACGCTTGTCCTAATCCTACTGTAACAGTAGATTTTCCCTCTCCTGCTGGCGTTGGATTTATGGCTGTAACTAAAACAAGCTTACCATCCTTATTATTTTCTAGTTTTTTTATTGCATCTAAAGATATCTTACATTTATATTTTCCATAAAGCTCAATATCATCTTCTCCAAGACCTATTTTTTTAGCAATATTTATTATTGGCTCCATTTTAGCACTTTGTGCTATTTCAATATCATTTTTCATAATTCCGCACCTCATTCCAAAGTAATCTACTTAATATTATACCCATAATTTATTAAAAAACAAAGAGTTTTATCGAACATTTTTATGTATTTTATAAAAATTGTTCGTATTATTAAAATATCTTTAGTGAAATTATAATATAAAATAATTCTTAATTAAATAATAATTATAAAAAAAGAGGTACTTAAGTACCTCTTTTAACTATGAGTTTTTAAATATTTCTCTAAACTCATCACCATCAATTTTTTCTTTTTGAAGTAACACATCAGTTACTGCATTTAATTTACTTATATTTTCTCTTAATATAGATTCTGCTCTATTATAAGCTTCATCAATTAATTTCTTGATTTCTTCATCTATTTTAGCGCTAGTTTCTTCACTTATGTTACTACTCTTTCCAATGTCTCTACCTAAGAATACTTCGCCACCATCGCTATTACCAAATGATATAGGTCCAATAACATCACTCATTCCATATTCCATAACCATACTTCTAGCAATGTGACTAGCTCTATCTATATCATTTTTAGCACCGGCACTTATATCTCCAATAACTAATTTCTCAGCCACTCTTCCACCTAAAAGTTCAACCATCTTATCCTTAAGTTGTTTCTTAGATGTGTGAGTTCTATCTTCCTCTGGTAAATTCATTGTGTATCCTGCAGCCATTCCTCTTTGAATTATACTTATTTCATGAACTGGATCTGCATACTCTAGAACATTACTTACAACAGCGTGACCAGATTCGTGAACTGCAGTGATTCTTCTATCATATTCACTAACAACTCTACTCTTCTTCTCTGGCCCAGCTATCACTCTTGTTATAGCCTCTTCAATGTCTGCCATATCTATGCTACTTTTGCCACCTCTAACTGCTAATAATGCAGCTTCGTTAGTTAAGTTTTCAAGATCTGCACCACTAAATCCTGGTGTCATTTTAGCTAAAACTTTTAAATCTACATCTTCTGATAGATGTTTATTTCTTGTATGAACTTTTAGTACTTCTTCTCTACCCTTAACATCAGGTGCACCTACTAAAATTCTTCTATCAAATCTTCCTGGTCTTAATAATGCTGGATCTAATATATCTGGTCTATTTGTAGCAGCTATCATAATTATTCCTTCATTAACTCCAAAACCGTCCATCTCAACTAGTAATTGGTTTAATGTTTGTTCTCTTTCATCATGACCGCCACCAAGTCCAGCACCTCTTTGTCTACCAACAGCATCGATTTCGTCTATGAATATAATACATGGAGCATTTTTCTTAGCTTGCTCAAATAAATCTCTTACTCTTGAAGCACCAACTCCAACAAACATTTCAACGAAATCTGAACCTGATATACTAAAGAAAGGAACACCAGCTTCTCCTGCTATAGCTTTTGCAAGAAGTGTCTTACCTGTTCCTGGAGGCCCTACTAAAAGAACTCCTTTAGGTATTCTTGCTCCCATTTCTATATATCTCTTAGGTTGTTTTAAGAAATCAACAATTTCTTCTAATTCACCTTTTTCTTCATCAGCTCCAGCGACATCTTTGAACGTAACTTTCTTTCCGTCTAAATTAGCCATCTTAGCTTTACTTTTACCGAAATTCATTACCCCTCTATTTCCACCACTGTTTTGAGCTTGCTGTGTGAACATAAATAAACCAAAGAATATCACACCTATTATAAGTATTGTTGGAAGGAAACTAATCCAAATACCCACATTATTAGGCGGAGTATACTTTATTACAGTTTCTACCCCTTGAGTCTCTTGTAAAAGATTGTCTAACATCTTATTTGAAACATATGAAGTAAACCTCTTACCATCTTTAAAAACCCCATCAACTGACATTTTATCTTCTTTTATGGTCATTGTTTCAATTTTATTTTCTACATATGCTTCTTTAAATTCAGTATATGATATTACTTTTCCTTGAGTTCCATTTCTATAAAAAGCAAATGCAAACATAAGCACTACAGCAAAAATAGCTATATAAGTAATCATACTTTGTAATTTTTTCATCTCTATGCCCCCCTCTCTGACCATCATTTTTAATGAATTTTAACATAAGAAATAGTATTTTACAATATTTTGAATTACTTATTATAAATTTCTTCTTTTAAAGCACCGATGAATGGTAAGTTTCTATATTTTTCAGCATAGTCTATTCCATATCCAACTATGAATTCATCTGGTACATCAAATCCTTTGTATTTTGCTGAAACATTTGAAGTTCTTCTAGCCTCTTTATCTAATAGAGCAACTATTTCTATACTTGCTGCCTTTCTAGCTTTTAAATATTCTAAAAGATAGCTTAAAGTTGTTCCTGTATCAACTATATCTTCAACTATAAGAACATGCTTATTTTCTATATCACTATCTAAGTCTTTTAATATTCTAACAACTCCTGAAGTTTGAGCTGAGTTGCCATAACTTGAAACAGCCATAAAATCTATTTCACATGGTATGGTTATATTTTTAATAAGGTCTGAAGTAAATAATACTGAACCTTTTAATATACCAACAACTAATAAATCTTTTCCAGCATAATCTTTACTAATTTCTTCAGCCATCTCTTTTACACGTTTAGCTAATTGTTCTTCTGAATATAAAACTTTTTTAACATCATCTTTTATGTCTCTTATCATAATTAATTTTCCTTTCCTTTAAAAGTAATTTTAATTACCTTTTTAGTTTTATTTGTAACTTTAAATGTTTCACTAACATTAGATCCTACAATCCATGCTATTTCATTATTAAATAGCACTAAGGGTATAAAATCTCTTTCTTCTTTAGGTATTTTATTATTTATAAATATATCTTTTAGCTTTTTGCTACTCTTCATTCCTAAAGGAATTATTTTATCTCCATTTTGTCTAAATCTAATATCTATATTGGAAATTTTATCATAATCAAAAGACTTTATAAATCTATCTTTTGAAAATTTTTCACCTTTTTTTAAATCTTCTACTATTAATTCATAATTTCCTAAAATATCATCTTCTATTACAACTTTTTGATTTTTATCTAGTTCATCTTTAATATTTTCTAAATTTAAAACTTTATTCTCTTTAGCCTTTTTGCTATCTACTAATTTTATTCTTATATCTCCATATTCATTTAAAGCAATTACCCCATTAGTTATGTTAATTTGCTTTCCTGTCCCTTTATCTTTTAAGGCAATTATGTCCTGTATATGTTTTAATTCAAAGTTATTATGTTTAGAACTTACTTCAAATAATGCCTTTTTTATTATTCTTGTTAATAGAGCTTCCTTTTCATTAAAGGCTTCTTCTTTAATAAGAATGCTGTGATTTTCCTTTATACAAAGTTTAGGAAATCTCTTTTCCACTTCTTCTTGTATAAACTCTACATCCTTACTACAGCTATAAGCTAATCTATTTAAAGTAGCAACTATATCAGGATTAAAATTCTCTTCTATAAATGGTATTGCCTTAAGCCTTATTTTATTTCTAGAATATATTTCTTCTAAATTAGTTTCATCTATTCTAGGATTCAAATTATTTATTTCACAGTATTCTTCTATTTCTTTTCTTCTTAAAATCAATATAGGTCTTATGAAAATACCATCTCTAACTGGTTTAATTCCAACTAATCCTTCTATACCAGTTCCTCTTAAAGCTCTCATAATAAGAGTTTCTGCTTGATCATTAGCATTGTGTGCTATAGCTATTTTATCTAATGAATATTCATTTTTTAGTTCTTCAAAGAATTTATATCTCTCTTCTCTTCCAGCCATTTCTGTAGAAATGTTTTGTTCTTCACTTATCTTGTTTATATCTACTCTTTTTACAAAACATTTTATATTTAAATTCTTACAAAGTTCTTCTACATAAGCTTCATCTTTTAAAGCACTTTCTCCTCTTAAACAATGATTCACATGGGCTGCATATACTTCTATGTGTAATAATTCCCTAAGTTCACTTAAAATATGTAGTAAACATACTGAGTCTGGACCACCTGATAAAGCTACTAAAACCTTATCTCCATTTTTAATCATGGAGTTTTCCTTTATAAAATCTATAACCTTTTTCTTCATTGTAACTCACTCCATAAATATTATATTTTGCCCTAATATTATAACACATAAAAAATCCCTTATGTTCTTAAAAAAGTTCGTATAATTAATTTTAAATAATAAATTTAATTATTTACTTAAAAATAAAAGAAAGTGCATAAGAACTTTTCTTTTAAGTAAAATCTACACACAAAACAATTTATAGATTTTATTTAGTTCTTATACACTCTCCTTTTCTTAATTTATTGCAAAAACCTTAGATACAACTACTGTCATATCATCCTTAGCCTTTCCTCCACTTAATTCCTTTGCTTTTTCTAAAATAGCTATTGATAAATCCTTAGGTTGTCTATACTTAGTATTCTTTAAAAATTCAATTAACCATGTAGTATCAAAACTTCCATCATTTTTAACATCTAAAATACCATCACTTATACTAACTATTACATCCCCATTACTTACTTGCTTTTCAACAGTATCTACATCTGGTTCTTCTAAGACACCAAAGGGAAGTGTATTTGAATTTATAACTTCTACTTTATTTCCTCTCTTTATAAAGCTTTCTATAGCTCCAACTTTCATAAACTTAGCATTTCCAGTATATAAGTCTATCTTATTCATATCTAATGTAGAAAACTTTTCATCTTCACTAAACTTTATACTCATAATTGCATTAACTGCATCAATAGCTATTTTTTCATCAAAACCAACTTCCATAAATTTTTCTATTATTTCTACTGAAACTTTACTTTCAAGTCCTGCTTCAGGTCCTGATCCCATGCCATCTGATATTACAGTTATATAATTACCATCCTTTGTTCTACCATATGAATATGAATCTCCAGTGAATTTTTCTCCCTCTTTAGTAGCAACTGCTACATGGGAATTAATATGATATTTAGGCGCTTCTTCAATAACAATCTCACACATATTATTTTTGCTATTTATATTACACCCTTCACTTCCAATACTCATATTTTTTCCTATGGTCTCGCTTATTATAGGAAGAACTGTTTTTATACATGTTTGAGATCCCATACAATTTTCCATTTGCATCTTAATTTTAATTCTTCCATTTTTATCGTTATAACATATTAAGCTTCCAAAATTAATGCCATACTTTAAAAGAGATTTTTTTATGCTTTTCTCTACATCAGTACATAGATGCAGTTCATTTCCAAACTCGTCAACTATTTCACTAATTGTAACTGACATATTGTTTATATGATTAGATAAGATTTTTCTTCCCTCTCCTAATCTACTCTTTAAGGTTTCATTTACCATATAGATATTCATTATGTCCTCTAAATTTTTAACTAGAGCATATTTCTTTATGCACTTTTTCTCAAGCTCATGAGGAAAAGCACCTGAATTATTTTCATAATTTCTTATTAAATCTGAAAAAGCATTATAAGTTTGATGAAGCTCTCTCTTCCAACACATATATCTCATATCACAGTCACTACAAGTTCTATCTGATAAATTTTCAACCAATGCATTACCCTTATTTTTTATAGCTAATTTATCATTACCAACTAGATTATTTAGTGACTTACCCATTATAGATAAAACTTCAGTAAAATCTTTTAATCTTTCAGTTAACTCATCCTTAATCTCAGCAAATCTAACTTCACTAAAATGACCAACCTTTTTATCCTTGTTTATCTCTAAAGAAATTTTATTGTATATTTTTTTAGGAATTAAAAGAAATATTCCTGTTCCAACTAAGGCTTCTATAAATGAAATATTATTAAAAACTCCAGAATATAAAGTTACTATTATAAAAATTATGTTAAATGATAAGGCTGTAAAAAGCTTTCCTGACTCTCTAAATATCCCTGCAACTAAGCCACAAGCTCCATAAATAGCTATGCTCTCCATAAGATTCCCTGTGGCAAAACCTAATATTATGCCCATAGTTATACCTGCTCCAGCACCCATATTTGTATCTGAAATAAAGGCTAAAACTATAATAAAAAGTATAGCTGCTATATTTCTAAAACTAATATCATTTAGTGATAGAGTTCCAATTCCAACTATTAATAAACATATAAATAGTTCTATACTTACAATTTCATCTATTGAGAAAAAATGTTGAGTATTTATTTCTTCTATGCACTTTAATGTATAGCTCACAACATAATATATAGGAAAAACTAAGGCTGTCACTGAAATCGCACCTATTAAGTGTAAAATTATATCTGAACTTCCTACTAAAACTCCATAAACAAACAATCCTGAAAATACAATAATAAAACTTGCTATATTTCTAGCCTTTTTATTTAGTTTACTCATAGAAATTATGGTAACTATAGTTGATATTATTATGTAAGCCGAAAAGTTGCTAACCTTATTAAACAAGGTAATATACCCTAATATAACTCCTAAACTTGATGATAATATATATTTTCTTTCATAATTTGTTATTGCAATTAAATATGCTAATCCAAATGGAGCTAATACTTGAACTACTCCAAAAGTCATATCTAAATACACTCTACTTATTAAAAGACCTGCAACCATAGCCATAATAAGCCCAATGCTAGAAGCTTCTATTTTCATATTATTTTTTACATTTTCTGAATCCTTTGCTCTTTTGTAATTATCAATTTTAACTCCATATTGCATATTTATCCTCCTAACCTTCTATCTTTATCAACATTATAGCAAGATTTACAGGAAAAATTTGTAAATATATAGATTAAGCTTTTATTTTTTTAAGACATAATAAAACAAAAATTTTATGGAATTTATCTTTTTTATATAAGATTTATAATTTAATTACCATTTAATTGGAAATAAATGAACTGACATGAATTTTAAGAAATATATTATCTTTTTTAGACTTTACTAAAAACACTTTTTGTTGAATAAAGTATGTTTTTATCTACAAAAAAGATAATTATATATTAAAGAAAAATAAAAAACTCATCTTATTTTAAGATGAGTTTTGGTGCCGAAGACCGGAATCGAACCGGTACGATGTGTTAGCATCGCAGGATTTTAAGTCCTGTGCGTCTGCCAGTTCCGCCACTTCGGCATATATTAAGTTTAAATGGTAGCGGGAACAAGATTCGAACTTGCGACCCTTCGGGTATGAACCGAATGCTCTAGCCAGCTGAGCTATCCCGCCATGTGGTTGCGGGGGCAGGACTTGAACCTACGACCTTCGGGTTATGAGCCCGACGAGCTACCAGCTGCTCCACCCCGCGATATTATTGGTGCCGAAGACCGGAATCGAACCGGTACGATGTGTTAGCATCGCAGGATTTTAAGTCCTGTGCGTCTGCCAGTTCCGCCACTTCGGCATATATTAAGTTTAAATGGTAGCGGGAACAAGATTCGAACTTGCGACCCTTCGGGTATGAACCGAATGCTCTAGCCAGCTGAGCTATCCCGCCATGTGGTTGCGGGGGCAGGACTTGAACCTACGACCTTCGGGTTATGAGCCCGACGAGCTACCAGCTGCTCCACCCCGCGATGTTGTGGTGCCGAAGACCGGAATCGAACCGGTACGGTGTGTTAGCACCGCAGGATTTTAAGTCCTGTGCGTCTGCCAGTTCCGCCACTTCGGCATGTCATCGTGTTTCCCAACGACAAGATTTATTATACATAAGCACAAGCATACTGTCAACATATTTTTTAAAGTTTTTTATAAAATTTATTATAAATATTAATAAACCCTCATGAAATCTAAGGTTTAGTTAAAAAAAATCATAAAAAAACTCCATAATCTCATATGATTTTTTAGAAAAAACTAAAAAACATAAAAAAAATTAAGCTTAAAAATAATTAAAATAAAGAAATATTTTTATTATAATCTATATTTTATTATTGAAATTCTATTTTAAATAAGTATTAAATTCTACAAAGATAAAATATAAAAGCTAAATTTAAAATCCCTTAGATATGCTCCAAGGGATTTTAAGAAATATTATATTGATTTTCTTTTTCTTTGTTTTACATCTTGATGTTTTTTTACATCTTGAAGTCTTTCTTCACTATCCTTTAAAAACTTTGACATTATATCTTCAAAGTTTTGTTTTGGCTTAGCTTTCTTTTCATTATTCCAATCAAAATCTGCAGGTTTAACAGATTTCTTCTTTGGTGGCATAGCTTGCTTTATTGATAAGCTTATTTTGCCTTTATCATCAACTGATATTACTTTCACTTTAACTTTGTCATCTTCTTTAAGATGCTCTCTTATATCTTTAACATAAGTATCTGCTACTTCAGATATATGAACTAAACCTGTCTTTCCTTCCACTTCAACAAACGCACCAAAGTTTGTGATGTTAATTATTCTACCCTCTAATATGTTTCCTGCCATTAAGGTCATGTTTAAAAGTTTCCTCCTTAAATTTATAAATAAAATATATGTTATTTTTAATAATAACCTTATTTATTCTGATTGTTTTTTACTTCAGAATTATTTTGCTTGTCTTGAGGTGAATCTGAGTTAGTAATAACCTTCTCGCCATCCTTAATCATACCTAATCTTTCTCTAGCCATTCTCTCTATGTATTCGTCTGTTGAAGATTGGTTTACCTCATCTTGTAACTTCTTATTTTTATCTTGAAGCTCATTAAGCTGAGTTTGCTTGGCTTCTATGTCTTTGTGTATTTTGTTCATTGTAAGTTCTTGTCTAACATAAGAAATAACCAATATAGCAATTAATATAATTATTACCATATTTTTTAAATTCATTCTTTTTTTCACTCTTATACCCCCATACTTGCAACGGTACGATATAAGTCTATTGTAAACACTATTATAGCTTAATTCAAGCAATTTTTACCTTATGAATTAACTTTTTAATTTGTGAATGTATTTTTAAATGCATATCTTATATTTTTGAATATTATTCTCAGATTCTTTAATAGTATAGCTAGAATTTTATGTTGTATTCTTCTAAAATATTTAGATAATGTTTTTAAATAAATAACTAAAGTTATTCCCATAAACACATATACATACACGCCTATAAGGGCATAATTATATTTTAGTAAAAATACAAATACAATTAAACTACACCATATCCAAAATAATATATCTTCAATTGTTATTAATATTTTATTTTTGCAAACACCTCTAAATTCTCTATAAATATCAAACAAAAATCCAATTATTATTCCAGATAATATTGCAAAAATAACAATTTTAAATTGAATATTTATATCTAAAAGCATATCTCCCACCTATTTAAATATTTTAGAAAGTAAATTTATATTTCTTTTACGCTTATTTTTTTTATTTAAATAATCAATATTACTTATAAATCCTCCTATTATAACCTCCCCATTTTGAACATCTAATTTATTCATCTTTAACTCAGATCCCTTTATTAATAATGGACCTAAATCTGTTTTTAAACTTATTTTTTCTTCGTCAAAGTTTATAACTTCATTTACACCTGTAATAGATAAAATTTTTCTATTTTCTAAAGATAAACTGCTAGCACCTTGTATGGTTTTATTTTCACTTTTTTTATCAGTCATAAGAAAGCCTCCTATGTAAAAAAATATTTTCCCTAACTTATGATTATTCATCTTTACACAAAAAAATGACTAATATAATCCTTTAAATTATATTAGTCATTTTTAATAATAAAGCTTTAAGTAAACCATATTATTCTTTATCTTCTTCGCCTTCTAATATCTCATACATCTCTTTAGCATTTTCTTTTCTAACATGCTCAGCAATGTTTATAACCCTTGCTTTTAAAGTTCTGTTTCCAAATAATATTTCTATTATATCCCCTTCTTTTATATCATTTGAAGGTTTTGCAACTTTTCCATTTATTATTACTCTTCCACTTTCACAAGCTTCCTTAGCAACTGTTCTTCTTTTAATTATTCTAGAAACCTTTAAATATTTATCTAATCTCATAGGATATCCTCCTTAATCTTAAAGAAACTTCATTAATAGATAAAAAAGCCCGAGAAATAACTCGGGCTTTTTTAAAGTTAAATTAACCAAACTTAAAATATCTAAAATTAAGCGTTAACTCTTTCTTTTAACTCTTTACCTGGCTTGAATACAGGAGCTATTGAAGCAGGTATTTTTATAACTTCTTTAGTTCTTGGGTTTCTTCCTTCTCTTTCAGCTCTTACTCTAGTTTCGAAAGTTCCGAATCCAACTAATTGAACTTTGTCACCATTTTCTAAAGTTTCGCTAACGCTTTCTATGAATGCTTTTAAAGCTAATTCAGCATCTTTTTTAGTTAAGTTGCTTTTTTCAGCCATGCTTGTTATTAATTCTGCTTTATTCACTTTTACATCCTCCTTAAAATTCCAGTTAGTTTACTGCAATAATTGTTTACCAGTTATCCAAATGAACTAGTATCAACTTATATTATCATAATATATATTTCTTTCTTTGTATAGTCAATACTTTCAATTTTTGCCCTAAAAATACTGATATTTTTGCATTTTTTTTAAAATTTATGCTTTTTTTCATTTTAACAAGCCATAAATTAGTAAAAACACTTATTTTTCACTTGTTTTAGCCTCTTCCCATAGTTTATCCATCTCTTCTAAGGTCATATCTTTTAAATTCTTATTGTTTTTTATTGCTTCATTTTCAATATAAGAGAATCTCTTTATAAACTTTTTAATTGTTTTATCTAAAGCTAATTCTCCATCAACTTCTAGGAATCTTGCTACATTTATACAAGCAAAAAGTAAGTCACCTACTTCACCTTCTATTATTGACTTATCTTCACAATTATAAACCTCTTTTATTTCATTTAATTCTTCTTTTACTTTATCCATAGCACAATTTACATCATCCCAGTCAAAGCCTACTTTTTTTGCTTTCTTTTGAACCTTATAAGCTCTTGTTGTAGCTGGAAGAGATTTAGCTATGTTTTGCATTTCTTCTGTTAAAGTTTTAATACCTTTTTCTTCTTTCTTAATTTCATCCCAATTTACTAAAACTTGCTCTGAAGTATTTACTTCTTCATTTCCAAAGACATGAGGATGTCTATTTATCATTTTATTTGATATTCCACCTATTACATCCATAATATCAAAATATCCATCTTCCTTACCTATAGAAGCGTGGAATACAACTTGAAGTAAAACATCACCAAGCTCTTCTATTAAAGCATCCTCATCCTCATTTTCAATAGCATCAATTACTTCATAGCATTCTTCTAAAAGAGCACTCTTTAAACTCTCATGAGTTTGCTCTCTATCCCAAGGACATCCACCTGGGTTTCTTAAAGTTTCTATAATATCTAATAAATCTTGAAAATCTTTTTTATTTCCTAAATCCTTAGGTATATATATTGAAGTTAAATAATCTATATCTTCTTGCCAATCTAATTCATATAAAGGTATTTTTCTTATACTCTCTAAACCTTCAACTCCAGCCGCTCTTACAAATATTATTTCAGTATCATCTTCATATCCTTCTAGAAGTCTTAACTTAACCTCTGAAGCTATGAAATTATTATAAACTTGAGTTATTATAGTTCCAACACGCTTATCTAATATTTGATTTTTCATGTCAAAGGCATCAATTATTTTTACACCCTCTATTGGATCTACTTGCAAAGCTTCCATCATAGCATCTACAAAGCTAACTGCTGGCAAAACTTCATACTGAATATTATTTTCCTTACATAATTCAATTAAATTAATTACTGATTTTTCTGCCACTAAAGGATGACCTGGTACTGCATATATTAAATCCTCATCATCCTTAATTTTAGTTATTAAATCCTCTGCAATATATTTATATACATCATCAAAGCTATCATATTTTTCATATGCATGATCATATGATTCAAACTTAATTCCTTCATCTTTTAAGAAATCCACTGTAGGATGTTTTTCTGTTCTAAAATATATATTTTTATTGTTTTTTAATTCTTTTAAAGCACCTATTGTTAATGCTTCATAGGCACCTGGCCCTAGACCCATTATCTTAAGCATTCCATATTCTCCTTCGCAACTTATAAAAATTAATTTCTTAGCCGTCCCTTTATTTCTTCTACGCTAAAAATTTTAAGTACAAACAATGATATCATATATATAATAATACCCACAAATACAGCTATTAAGCAAGATATACTGTTACTTCCGCTATATTTTAAAGCTTGTGTATATAAATATAAAACTGTACCAATCATTAAAATTGATGCGAAGATAGGCTTTATTATTACATCTTTTATATTTGGAGCATATTTAAATCTCTTAGCCATATATATTAAATTTAATATTAATACCACAGAATAAGATATTATTGTTGCTATTACAGCACCATAAATGTTTAAAGATCTTATAGGTATTAAATTCATAGTTAATACCACTTTTAATATACACCCTATAAAAAGATGAAAAACAGGTCTATAATAATATCCCATTCCTTGTAATATGGATGTTGTTATCTGCGTCCCAACTAAAAATGGAACACTAATTGATAAATATTTTAATATCATAAATCCATCAGCTTTTCCTGGAAATAAAAGATTCATTATAGGTTCTGCCATAAAAAATAAACCTAAAAAACATGGAATAGAAACTATCATACATAATTTCATTGTAGTATCTATTTTTTGTTTAACTTGTACTTTATCTTTAAGAATATATAATTCAGAAATTATAGGTATTATTGAGGCAGCTAATGCAGTGGCTAAGGTCATAGGAATATTAGTAAACACAGTAGCTTTCCCTGTAAGCTGAGCATATAAAACTGTAGCCTCTTGCCCAGTAAACCCAGCTTGTAAAAGCTTTTGAGGAACTAAGACAGAATCTATAACCCCCATAACACTTCCTACGGCAGCCCCTATAGATATAGGAAGAGCTATATTTATTATTTCCATAAATATTTTATGACTACCTTTTATCTTACCTAGTTTAAAACTATTTTTTATCTTTCTATATTTAGGAATTAAATATAAGGCTGCTACAAAGGCTCCAGCTACTGCTCCAAAGGATGCTCCCCCTGCTGAGTATTCAATTCCTTTATCTATCAATATATAAGCTAATCCAACACCAACTATAACTCTACCTATTTGCTCTAGTATTTGAGATATAGCAGTTGGAGTCATATTCTGAAATCCTTGAAAAAAACCTCTAATAGGGGTTATTATTCCTATTAATGTAGGAGCTAAACAAATTCCTAGTATAGAATAATAGGCCTTATCATCCCATTTTAAAAACGGTAAAAGAAATTTACCACCTACAGCTAAAAAGATGCTTGTCCCTATTCCTAGTAAAACCATTACCTTTAAAGCTTCTTTTATTACCTGAAAACTTTCCTCATACTTTCCTAGAGCATTTTTTTCAGATACTAATTTAGATACTGCTATAGGTATACCTGCTGCAATGGCAACAAAAAGCATATATAAAGGATAGGTCATTTGATAATATCCTAAACCTTCATCTCCTATTAACATTATTAATGGCCATCTAAAAAATAAACCAAGAAACTTGGCTAAAATACCAGCACAAGCAAGTACAAGACTACCTTTTATAAGGGATTGTTTCTTCATAAAATACCTCCAAATTTAAATTAACCAAATTATATTAAAATACTATATTTAATACTTATTAAAAGTGCATGGATTTAATATTACTTAATTTAAGTAAGGATTTACTTTCTCTAAATTAAGTCTCATTTTATATTATTTTAAATTCAGAGGTATTATTACTATTTAAAATACAAATATTTAATTATGATAGCTTTATTGTTCCATTTGTTTGCCTAAGAATGCAGCTGCTGTTTCTGCTAGTTTTTGTTCAACCTCTCCTAAAGCTTTACCTTCTTTAGAAAGTATAACTACAGAGCCTATAGCATCACCCTCAGCTAATATAGGTGCTATAACCTGCCCACTATATTTACTTTCATCATCATCACCATGGATTGGTATTAAGTTTTTATTAGTAGCACTTAATACTACTGATTTTCTCTTATCCATTATATCTTCTAACTCATCACTTATTTTTCTTTCTAAAAACTCTTTTTTAGAAGTTCCACTTACAGATATAAATGCATCATTATCTGATATCAGAATTATGTGTCCTGTAGATTGTTGTAGAGCTTCAGCATATTCCTTTGAAAAATCTGTTAGTTCCCCTATTGGTGAGTATTTTTTTAATATTACTCCACCATCTCTATCAGTAAAGATTTCTAAAGGATCCCCTTCTCTTATTCTTAAAGTTCTTCTTATTTCCTTAGGTATTACAACTCTACCTAAATCATCAATACGTCTTACTATTCCAGTAGCTTTCATTTATATGTACCTCCCTGTATAAATACTAATCACTAATCTTTGTCTACACTAATAGTATTTAATTTATTTGAAATTTTATGCATATTGATTATATTTATGTCATCTTTAAATTTAATAGCCAATTTAAGAAAATATCTCATAAAAACTATAAAAAAAGACTTATGGAATTTATTCCATAAGTCTTAATAAAAACTATTTGCTTATTTTTAAACCTTCTTGTAATTTATCATCATAAACTTTAACATTTAAATCTTTTTTCCATTGATCCATATCAGCTTTAAATTTCTCTGAATCTTTTTGTTGTTTTAAAATTTGTATTATTTGTGATTTAACATCATCAAATGGTAACTGTGCTCCTTTTTCATAAGTAGCTCCAGCTTGAATTATATGATATCCAAATTGAGTTTTTATAGGCTTAGATATTTCTCCTTCTTTTAATGGTTTTAATCCATCTACAAACTCTTGAACTAATCCTGAGTTTTCTGCAGGTACTACTCCTAAGTTTTCTGCTATAGGTTTCTTATTCTCTGATTTATTATTTTCATATTTTGTAAATAAATCATTGAATGTTGTTTTTCCTGATTGAATTTCATCATAAGCTTTTTGAGCTTCTTCTTCATTTTCAAATAATAAGTGTTTTGTAAGAACTCCAGAATCCTTAGCTACAAACTGTTGTTTATTCTCATCATAGTATTTTTGTGCATCCTCATCAGTTACCTTTACATCTTTAATAATATAATCTTGAACGGCTTGATTTATAACTTGATTTTTTATTACATCTTTGAATGTATCTTCTGTATATCCTTCAGCCTCTAAAGCTTTATCAAAGTTATCTCCCATTCCTTTTTTGATATTCTCAAATTGCTCATCTACTTTTTTCTTAATCTCTTCTTCTGATGGTTTTATTCCTAATTTATCAGCTTCGATTCCTAAAACTTTGTCAGTTACTAAGCCCTGTACTACACTTTGTCTTTGTTGTAATATTTGTTGTGCAACTTGAGGGTCATCCATATATTTATCACCATATTGGCTTTTCATTTGAGCAAAGACTCCTTTTAAATGTGAATCAACCTCTCCTAAAGTTATTTTCTCTCCGTTAACTGTAGCTACAGTCGTCTTATCAATAGCGGCTTGAGTTTTTTCTACCATATTACACCCAACAGCACTAAACATTAAAACTCCCACTAGTGCAGATGCGACTATTTTTTTTACACTTACCATTCTAATACCTCGCCTTTCTCCTATTAAAATTTACATAATATTCTAGTCAAATTCTATTTTAGTATATCAATGTTACAGTAATATTTCAATTTATAAATTATTAATTATTTAAAGCTATTAACTTATCTAACATCTCTTTAAAAGTAGATAAAACATCTTCTTTTTTCTTGTCCTTCACTCTATATAAAATTGTTGGGTTATCTCCAAATTCAATTAATATATCATCTTTATATTCTTCTAAAAGTACTTTAAATATTCTCTTATCTGTTCTTTCTCTACTTTCAAATATAAATATTATATCTTCATTCTTTTCTTTTATTTCTTCAATATTTAAAAGTTTAGCTTTGCTTTTTATATAAGCTATGTCCATAAGATTATAAACTGTATTTGGTATATTAGAAAATCTATCTTCTAATTCCTCTCTAACATATTCATAATCCTCTTCATTTTCTATAGCAGCAATTTTCTTATATACTTCAATCTTTTGAATTTCATCTTTTATATAACTTGAAGGAATAAATGCATCCACTTTTAAATCTACAGTTGTCTCTACTGGCTCTCTTTCTATTTCACCCTTAACAATTTTTATAGTGTCTTCTAACATTCTACAGTATAAATCATATCCTATAGCCGCCATGTGCCCATGCTGAGCTGATCCCATCATATTTCCAGCTCCTCTTATTTCAAGGTCTCTCATGGCTATTTTAAATCCTGATCCAAGCTCTGTAAAATCTTTTAAGGCTTTAAGTCTCTTCTCTGCTACCTCAGTTAACACCTTATCTCTTTGATATAGGAAATATGCATAAGCAACCTTGTTACTTCTACCAACTCTTCCTCTTAATTGATAAAGCTGAGAAAGTCCCATTTTATCTGCGTCATTTACTATCATTGTGTTTACATTTGAAATATCAATTCCTGTTTCTATTATGGAAGTACATACTAAAACATCATACTTTCTTTCCATAAAGTCTATCATTTCAGTTTCTAACTGTCTCTCTGTCATTTGTCCATGAATAACAGTTGCCTTACACTCTGGAACAAGCTCTTGTATATAATTAGCTACCTCTTGAATACTTTCAACTCTATTATGAACAAAATAAACTTGACCATCTCTATTAATTTCTCTTAAAATTGCATCTCTAATAAGTTGATCATTTTGTTCTACAACATAGGTTTGAATAGGATATCTATTCTCTGGTGGAGTCTCTATTACAGAAATATCTCTTACCCCTGTAAGTGACATATGAAGAGTTCTAGGTATTGGCGTTGCACTTAAAGTAAGAACATCAACATTCTTCTTAAAACTCTTAATCTTTTCTTTTTGAGCTACTCCAAATCTTTGCTCTTCATCCACAATAAGAAGCCCTAAATCCTTAAACTGAATATCTTTAGAAACAAGTCTATGAGTTCCTATTAATATATCAACATTTCCTTCTTTTAAAGCTTTTAAAGTTTCTGTTTGTTGCTTCTTAGTCCTAAATCTACTTATCATATCAATAGTTATAGGGAATCCTGCAAATCTTTTTTTCATATTCTTATAATGTTGCTCTGCTAATATTGTTGTAGGAACTAAAAATGCTACTTGCTTTCCTTCCATTACGGCCTTAAATGCGGCTCTAATGGCAACCTCAGTTTTTCCATACCCAACATCACCACAAAGTAATCTATCCATAACCTTGTTTGTTTCCATATCACTCTTTATATCTTCAATAGCTGATAATTGGTCTGGTGTTTCTTCATATGGAAATTCATCTTCAAATTGCTTTTGCCATTGAGTATCCTTTGAGAATTTATATCCCTTTACAGTAGATCTCTCAGCATATAATTTTACTAAGTCACCAGCTATGTCATTTATGGACTTTCTTACCTTAGCCTTAGCTTTTTGCCACTCATTTCCTCCTAATTTACTTATCTTAGGAGAGGCACTATCTGATCCAATATATTTTTGAACTAAATCTAATTGTTCAACTGGCACATATAACTTATCACCTTTTGAATATTCAATATCTAAATAATCTCTTTTATGTCCTTGAACTTCTATTTGTTTTATTCCTTTATAGACACCTATACCACTATTTACATGAACTACGTAGTCTCCTGGCTTTAACTCAGCGAAACTCTTAATTTTAGATACACCTTTTGATTTTTTTCTCTTAGCTTTTTTAGCTCTTTTACCCTCACCAAAAACACTCTTATCTGATATTAAACAAAGTTTTATATCTGGGTACTCAAATCCTTTATTCTGCTCTCCAAAGGTTATTACAACTTCTCCATTATTTATTTCATCAACTTCGTCTTTATATACACTTTCTATCTCTAATTCTCTTAAAGTGTTTACTAATCTTTCTCCCCTTGGTCTTGTTCCTGAAAGTATTAAAGTTCTAAATCCATTTTTCTTATTCTCTTTTATATCATCTATAAGCATATCAAGTTGACCTTGATATCCACTTTTAGTACTTTGTTTCACTTCAACTTTATTGAAGGATTCTATAAATCCACCATCTCCAAAAGGAGCTAGATTTATTACTTTATTCCCCTTAAATGATTCTTCTACCACCTCAGCACTTAAGCTTAAATTAATTTGAGAAGGTAATATGCTTCCTCTTTCTAGGAAGGCTTCATAGTTTTCAGTAAACTCAAATACAGTACTTTCTAGCTTTCCCTTACATCTTTTAGCATCATCAATTATAAAGGTATAATTATTTAAATAATCAAATAATGTTGCTGGTTTATCAAAGAAAAATGGGAGATAACTATCTATAGTTTCAAAGCTCCAATTTTCTTGTAATGATTCTATATTTCTTTCTATTAATTTTCTAAGTCTCTCTTTTATTTCCTTATCAGAAACTTTGTTTTCAAAGTCAGAAAGTTCTTTTCTCATCTTTTCTATAGCATGTTCTATAGTTTCTTTACTTAATATAACTTCCTTAGCAGGGAATATTTCTGCTCTCTTTACCTTTTCTATACTTCTTTGTGATTCTACATTAAAGGTTCTAATAGAATCAACTTCATCTCCAAATAACTCTATTCTAAAAGGATTAGCAGAATTAGGAGGAAATACATCTAATATTCCTCCTCTTAATGAAAATTCACCTTTTCCTTCAACTGTTTCTAATCTTTCATAACCTGATTCAATAAGTTTATGAGAAATCTCTTTAAAATCGACTTCATCTCCAACTTTAATTTTTAATATATGACTTTTATAAAGCTCCTTAGGTGTATAAGTTGCTGCAAAAGCATCTATAGACGTAACTATAATTTTTTTAGTGCTTCTTAGCATTTCCTTTATAACCTTTAACCTTGCCCATCTTAAATCTCCAGAAATAGCATCTATATTGTAAAACACAATCTCTCTTGAAGGTAAATAATACACATTAGGTAAGTAAAAAGATAAATCCTCATATATATTTCTAGCTTCAATATCATTATGCGTAACAACAACTATAGGCTTATCTGATTCCTCATATATACCATTTATAAAATATGATTTCCCTGAATCAGATAAACCATTTATCATTACTGGATAATTTCCGCTTTCCATAAAAGATTTAACCTTTTGAAAAGCCTCACTATTTAATAAGGGAGCCATTAACCCCTGTAACCTCAATCTAAACACCACCATTCTAAAATAAATAAACTATTCTATATTAACTCCATTAAATTTATTCATTGATTCCTTAGCATCATTTTTTACAATTTCAACTATTGCATCACTTACTACTGGAATAACCTTTTCTATATGTTCCCTATCTTCCTTTGAGAATTTTCCTAAAACGTGATTTACTAAGTTATCTTTAGGTTGTCCTACACCCACTTTAACCCTTGGGAATTTATCTCCACCAAGATTTTGTATTATGCTCTTGATTCCATTATGCCCACCAGCACTACCTTTTTCTCTTATTCTTAATCTTCCTATATCTAAACTTATATCATCATAAACTACTATTATTTCATCATCTTCTAACTTATAAAAGTTAGCAAGTTCTCTTATACTTTCTCCACTTAAATTCATATATGTTAAAGGTTTTAATAAAATAACCTTTTTATTCTCTATAAATCCTTCACCACAAATACCTTTAAATTTTTCCCTATTTACATCAATATTATACTTATTTGCCATATAATCAATTACATCAAATCCAATGTTATGTCTAGTTTGCTCATATTGTTTTCCCGGATTTCCTAATCCAACTATTAAAATCATATTAACCTCCATATTGATTAAATTCTTAATTTTTAATTAAATCATTCTTTAATTATACTTTTACTATTAATATAAAACAATAAAAAACCCCTCACTAAATTATGTGAAGGGTTATATTCTTTTAATCAATTTAAAGTTACAGAAATATCCTTTGTGGTATCTCCTCTTATAACTTTAAGTTTAATTATGTCACCTACAGAATGTTTTTTCAATAAGTCAGCTAAGCTTTCTATATTCTTAACCTTCTCATTATCAGCTTCAACTATTATATCAGTTAGTTTTATTCCTGCATTAAAGGCATTGCTACCTTTATCAACATCTTCTACATAAATTCCATAAATATTGCTCTTTTCATCTGCAACAGTAGATCCTGTAACCCCTAAGGTTACGCTTGCAGTTACGCCACCTTTTCTTATTATAGAATCTGCTATTCTTAAAGCATCATTTATTTCTAAGGCATAATATATTCCTGGTTTAGAAAATTTATTAGTAAAATATAAACTATTTATACCAATAACAACTCCATTATAGTCACATAATATACCACTATTATTATCTGAATTTATTAAAGAATTAGTTTCTATAAGATCAAAGACCTTAGAATCAGAATGACCTTCTTCTCCTACGCTTGTTTTCTTTATAGGCGCACTAACTATTCCATTAGATACAAAACCTACAGGTTCCTCACTTGTTGTATTTCCTAAGGTTGCAACTTTTTCGCCTATTTCTAGAACCTCTAATTCTGATGTTGAAATACTTTTTAATCCATTAGCCCCTATTTTTAATACTGCAATGTCAGTATCCTTATCAAATCCAACAATTCTAGCCTCAAAAGGACTTATATCATTACTTGATATTTTTACATAGACTTTTGAAAAATCCTTTATTGCACTATAACTAGTTATTATGTACCCATCTGTTCTTATGATAGATCCAGAAACATTTTTACCATCATCTTTTCCTATAGCTAAGTTATTACTGTCATCACCGATTGTAACTAAACTACATCCTGATTTATTTACTAAATTGGTTATATCATATCTACCATCTTTTATTTCATTTAAAAGATTTGCTTTTTGCTCTTTCATGGTTAAATCTTTAGTATAGTGTTTAAAGGCAATAAAACTCACTAAAACAACTAGAATAACAAAACTAACTAACTTTAATAAGCTCTTTATCCAAAACCTTTTTTTATCCTTTTTAATCACTATATTGTCATAGTTTTTTTCATTTACTCCATGGAGATCCTTCCCCTTTTTAGAGTTCTTAAAAAAATTCCCCATAAAGACCCCCTATGCAATACTTATTTAACTTTAGTTAAAGTAAAATTAAATCTAACACCTTTTATTTCACCATTTTTATCTTTGACATTTTCAGCCCAAATATCTTCTTCTAGTTGCAGTATTATATTTCTCACAATAGATAATCCTAACCCTGTACTAGTTTTATTACTTCTTGCCTTGTCAACTTTATAAAATCTATCCCAAATATGAGTTAAATCATATTCATCTATTCCTTTACTAGTGTTAAATATGCTAACAATAATCTTACTTCCCTTTGTTTTAGTTGATATTTTAACTTCACCATTTTCATCACAGTATTTTATAGCATTATCAACTAAATTAGTAACAACCTGTATTAATCTATCATTATCTCCATAAACATATAATTTTTCGCTCTCTAAGAGAACTTCAATTTTTATATTTTTACTTGCAGCCTTTTGATTCATCTTTAATACAGTTGTCTCTATAATTCTATTTAATTCTAACTCACTTATATTAAACTCTAGTTTTCCAGCTTGCATAGCAGATAAATCTAGTAAGTCATTTATAAGTCTAGTTAATCTACTTATCTCATCATTTACTATAACAAGATAATATTCTTCTTTATCTTTAGGAATAACTCCATCTAATATGGCAGTTATGAAGCCCTTAATCGATGTCATTGGTGATCTTAACTCATGAGATACATTAGATATAAATTCCCTTCTATTTAGTTCTGCCTCCTCAATAGAAGTTGCCATTATATTAAATGATTCAGCTAACTCACCGACCTCATCATCATAAGAAACATTAACTCTATTTCCAATTTCTCCGTTAGCAATCTTTTTAGCAGCATTATTTATAACTTTTAAAGGTTTTATGATTATCTTTTTTGAAATAAAATATATTGCTAATCCAGAAAAAATTATAGCTATAGCTACACACATCCATACAATTTGATTAATTCTAACAAGAGAATCTGATAAAGCACTTAAAGGAGTAACTATTGAAACAGCTCCTGTAAATACCCCCTTGTAGAAGATAGGTTTAGAATATATAAATTCATTTTTTTCTTCTGCTCTATAGGAATATTTTCCTTTAATGTTTTCATATCATTATCATCTATTTTTGTGCGTTTTAAATAATCATATTTTTCATTAGAAACTGAATATATGTAACCATAACTATCAATTAAATAAATATCTGCTTTTAATGAATCTCCTATAAATGATATAGATTTATCTAATTCACCTAAAGTAGTTTCACTATTCATAAATGAATTTACAACTTGTTCTATAACTTCCGCTTCTCCAGATAAAGTTTTTAATCTTTCTTGATAATATTCTTCTCTAAACAAGCTAGAAAGTATTATACCTACAATAAAGAAAGTAATGCATATTGTTACGCTTAGTGTTAAGATTAACTTTGGAACTAAGCCACGACATCTCATTATTTCACCTCAAATTTATACCCAACACCCCAAACAGTTTCAAGTTGCCAGTCTTCTCCACCGTTTAATTTTTCTCTTAATCTCTTTATGTGAACATCAACAGTTCTTGAATCACCTGGGTAATCATATCCCCAAACTTCACATAATAATTGATCTCTTGTGAAAACTTTATTCTTGTTGCTTGCAAGATAGTGTAAAAGTTCAAACTCTTTAGGTGGAGTCTTAACTTCTTCTCCATTGTATATAACTTTATATGAGTTAGCATCTATAGTTAAACCTGGGAAGTTTAATACTACATTATCTGGCTCTTCTCCTGAATATCTTCTCATAACCGCTTTTACTCTAGCTAATAATTCTTTTGGTTCAAAAGGTTTAACTACATAGTCATCTGCACCGATTTCTAAAGCTAATACCTTATCAAAAGTTTCTCCTTTAGCAGTTAACATTATTACTGGAACGTTACTATCTTTTCTTATCCACTTTAATACTTCCATTCCATCAATTCCAGGTAGAATCATATCTAATACAACTAGGTTAGGGCTAAAGTTAACAAATTCTTCTTTAGCAGCCTTTCCATCCTGATCTACTTTAACGTTATATCCTGTAGTTTCTAGATACATTTTTATGACTTCACATATATTCTCATCGTCGTCTACAATTAAAATCTTTCCTAATAAACCTTCCATAAAATTCACCTCTTAAAATCCTTTCTGTAACTATTCTACATTTGTCCTTATTTTATGCAGTTTTATACTTTAAAAACATGAAATATTTTCATTTAACATATTATTAATGTATATAAATAAAGTGTAAAACATTTATTGATTTTTATCAATTTATAATTAACAAAATTATTTTATTTTTACATTTTAATCAAATTTAAACGTTTTTGTTTAAAAAAAAGTTTCAATTTTTAGTGATTTTATAAAAAAAAGAGCGACATATGCGCTCTTTTTTTTAGTCTTGGAATAATCCACTTAATGGTTCATCATCATAAATTCTATTTATTGCATCTGCCATAATTGGTGCAACTGATAATGATTTAAACTTATTTAAACCTTCTCCCTCTGGAAGAGCTATAGTATTTAACATAACTAACTCTTCAATAGCACTGTTATTTATTCTTTCAAATGCAGGACCTGATAATACTCCATGAGTACAACAAGCATATACATTTTTTGCTCCTAAATCTTTAAGAGCATTAGCTGCATTAGTTATTGTTCCTGCAGTGTCTATCATATCGTCTATTAAGATACAAACTTTGTCCTTAACATCTCCTATTATATTCATTATTTCAGATACATTTGCTTTTGGTCTTCTTTTATCAATTATAGCTATTGGAGCATTAAGTTTATCTGCAAACTTTCTAGCTCTAGTTACTGAACCTAAATCTGGTGAAACAACAACTACATCATCTCTATCAGCTAATCCTTTTTCAACAAAATATTTTGCTAAAATTGGTGAGCCTAATAAGTGATCTACTGGTATATTAAAATAACCTTGAATTTGTGCTGCATGTAAATCCATAGTAAGAACTCTATCTGCACCCGCTGCTGTTAATAGGTCAGCTACTAACTTAGCTGTTATTGGATCTCTTGACTTAGCTTTTCTGTCTTGTCTAGCATATCCATAGTAAGGTATAACAGCATTTATTCTTCCTGCTGATGCTCTTTTAAAGGCATCTATCATTATTAATAACTCCATTAAGTTATTATTTACAGGACTACAAGTTGATTGAACTATAAATACATCGCAACCTCTAACAGTTTCTTTTATATTTACTGATATTTCTCCATCACTGAAAGTACCAACTTCAGCTTTACCTAGAGGAATGTTTAGCGCCTTTGCAATCTCTCTAGCTAATTCTGGATGAGAATTACCTGTAAATATTTTTATGTTTTTTGAATGATTTTCCATTTAGTGAAGACCTCCTTAAAATTAAACCTAGCCTTTGGCATTTGTATATTTAATGCTTATTTAAGCTTTTTTCTTTCAACCCAGCCCTCTATGTTTTGTTGTTTAGCTCTTGCTATTGCTAAACTTCCTTCTGGAACCTCTTTAGTTATTGTTGATCCTGCAGCTATATAAGTATTATCTTTTACTTCTACAGGTGAAACTAAATTAGTATTACATCCTATAAATGAATCATCACCTATGATTGTTTTGTGTTTTTTCTTTCCATCATAGTTAACTACAACTGTACCGCATCCAAAGTTACATCTTTCTCCAACTTCAGCGTCTCCAATGTAAGTTAAGTGTGATACCTTTGTATTATTTCCAATTGTTGATTTTTTAATTTCAACAAAATCACCAATTCTAACGTGTTCTCCAATATTACTTTCTGGTCTAACATAAGCAAATGGTCCTACAGTTGTTTCATCACCTATTTTACTATCTAAAATAACTGAACTTTGAATTTCAACACCATTTCCTATTGTACTATTGTTAATTCTTGAATTAGGATATAAAACACAATCCTCTCCAATTACTGTTTTTCCTTCTATAACATTACCTGGATAGATTATAGTGTCCTTACCAATAACTACTTCTGGTTCTATATATGTGTTTAGAGGATCTATTATAGTAACTCCATTATCTAAATGAGTTCTATTTATTCTATTTCTCATTATGCTTTCAACTTTAGCAAGCTCAGCTCTTGAATTAACCCCTAAAGTTTCTTCAAAATCTGTGATCATTGCTCCAACTTTCTTGTTCTCTTTCTTTAATATTTCTATAACATCTGTTAAGTAATATTCTCCTTGAGCATTATCATTTGAAAGTTGTTCTAAAGAAGTTAATAAACTTTCTATATCAAAACAATACATTCCTGCATTGATTTCTTGTATTTTTATTTCTTGTTCATTACAATCTTTATGTTCTACAATTTTTTCAACTGATTCACCATTTCTAACTATTCTTCCATAGCCAGTTGGATTTTCTATCACTGATGTTAACAGTGTAGCTGAATTCTTTTCATTGATATGTGTATCAACTAAATTCTTAACAGTTTCAGGCTTTATTAAAGGAGCATCTCCTGTAAATATAGCTACTACTCCTGTTTTTCCTTCTAAAAAGTCTTTTGCACATTTAACAGCATGGCCAGTTCCTAACTGCTCTGCTTGTAAAGAATAACTAACATTTCTTGATGTAGTTCTTTCTTTAACTAATTCAGCACCTTTTCCTATTATTACATTAACATCATCTATCTCTGCATTTCTCATAGCATCAATAACATGATTAACCATTTCTTTTCCACAAGCTTTGTGTAGAACTTTTGGTAACTTAGATTTTATTCTAGTTCCTTGACCTGCTGCTAATATTATAGCACATTTATTCATAAAAACACCTCTTTGTGATACTCATTTTATTATATAAGCTATACTATTTAAATTTAATCTCTTATTTTTTTCAGAAATCTTCAAATTTCTCATTTTCAATTATATGTTAATAAATTACTTATTTCAATAATAACTTATTAATGCCATTTACATGGAATTTATTATGTTAGACAAAAAAATAAAAGGAAGATATCTTCCTTTTATTAAAATTATTCTTGCACATCTAAGTTTTTAACCTTTTCATATTCATCAAGAATAGCTTTTTGAATTTGCTCTCTAGTTTCTGTATTTATAGGATGAGCTATATCCTTAAACTCTCCATCTGGTGTCTTTCTGCTAGGCATTGCTATGAAAAGTCCATTTTGTCCCTCTATAACTTTAATATCATGTACTACGAATTGATTTTCAAAAGTTACTGAAACTATGGCTTTCATTTTACCTTCTGCAGATATTTTTCTAATTCTTACATCTGTAATATTCATTATGGTACACCTCCAGTTGTTGTTATTATGTATATTCTATGAAAAATATAGAAATCCTTCTTTTTTTCATATTTTTTGTAAATTATTCTTTAACACAACAACTGTAGAAATTACATAGATGGTACCATTTTCACTCCATCCTCATTTATCTCAACAATATCAATTAAAGATACATAATCTTTTGTTATTTTGTTTGTTGATAATTTATTGTCTATTAATACTCCAATTCCCATAAGCTCAGAATCGAATTCTTTTAATAAATCAACTAAACCTTTAGCAGTTCCGCCGCCTCTCATAAAATCATCTATAAATATGCATTTGCTTCCTTGCTTTAATGATTTTCTAGATAAACACATTTGTTGTATTTTGCCTGATGTTCCTGAAACATAGTTTATTGAAACTGTAGATCCTTCTGTTACTTTACTATCTCTTCTTGCTGTTATTAATTGTACTCCTAAGCATTTAGCTACTTCGTAAGCTAATGGAACTCCCTTAGTTTCCACAGTTATCACATAGTCTATATCCATATCTTGAAAATAAGATGCTAATATAATAGAAGCTTTACTTATTATACTTGGATTAAACATTATATCAGTAACATATAAAAAATTACCTGGAACAACTCTATTGCTTTCACTTGCAATATCACATAATTCTTCTAAAAACTTTCTTTTTTCTATTTCTCCTACTTCTGGAATATATCTTATTCCACCAGCAGCACCAGCTATTGTCTCAACTTTTCCCATAGAAAACTTAGATAACACTTCTCTAACAATAACTATATCTTCACTTATAGTTGATTTAGCTGCATTTAAAAGATCTGAAAACTTATTTAATCCTATTATTTTATTAGGATTTTCTATAAGAACTTTTGTTATAATCGATACTCTACTATTTCTACTTAACTTCTCCATATTAATCACCTGACCTATATAAATTTCCCAGTATATATTTTCCACTTATAATTCATATTTTATTCTTTATAAAACACATATATTTTTATAAATATTTTTCTTCTTATTCTGCATTTAAAATAATTATAACAAACTTTGTTAATACTGTTAACCGGTTATGTATCACTCATTGCGAATTTTAAGACTTTTTTCTTGATAATTATTAAGTTATTCTATAATAACTATATAAATATTTGTCAGTTATTTTTAGCACTAAACTAAATAAATTTTCATAAAATGATTTTAAAAAGAATTTTTTTGTGTGCTTTTCCAAAAAAGTGTATATAATTATTAGTGTATATAAGTAAAGGAGTTGATATCTTGTCTTTCGATTTATTAAAAGATATTAATAAAAAAGTTCATTTCATAGGAATTGGTGGAGTTAGTATGAGTGGCTTAGCTGCTGTATTACTTAACGCTGGTTACAAAGTTTCAGGATCTGATTCAAAAGAATCAGAAATTACTAATAGATTAAAAGAAGAAGGTGCAAAAATATACATAGGTCACAGTAAAGATAATTTACAAGATGTTGATGTAGTTGTATATACTGCAGCAATACCTAGCGATAACCCTGAAATAATTAAGGCTAAAGAGGATAATCTTATTTTAATGGACAGGGCTGAATTTTTAGGACAAATTATGAAAGGTCATAAGTTCAATGTTGCTGTCGCTGGAACTCACGGAAAAACTACTACTACTTCAATGATTTCTCATGTTGCCCTTAGTGCAGATCTAGACCCTACAATATTAGTTGGTGGAGATTTAGATATTATTCATGGAAACTTTAGAGTTGGAAACAGTGAATACTTTATAACAGAAGCTTGTGAATATAAACAAAGTTTCTTAAGATTCTTCCCTTATGTTGGAATAATATTAAACATAGATGCAGACCATCTAGATTTTTATAAGGACATAAACCACATAAAAGATACATTTAAACAATTCGTTAGACTTATACCTAATGATGGATATATCATAGGAAATGCTGATGATGAAAAAGTTATGGAAGTTCTTGAAGTAGCTAAATGCAATGTATTAACTTATGGAATTAATAATGGGGATATACAAGCTAGAAATATAGAGTTTAATGAAAAAGGTTGTGCTACTTTTGATGTATTTAGAAATGAAGAAAAACTTCTTTCTCTTTCTTTAAATGTACCTGGTATGCATAATGTATCAAACTCATTATCAGCTGTATGTTTAGCAGAAATATTCAATATAAACGCTGATGCAATAGTATCAGGACTTTCATCTTTTGGAGGAGCTCATAAAAGATTCGAATATAAGGGTACTAAAAATGATATAACTGTTATTGATGATTACGCTCACCACCCTGTTGAAATAAAAGCTACTCTAAGCACAGCTAAAAAAATGAATCACAATAAAATAGTTTGTGTATTCCAACCACATACTTACACAAGAACAAAAACTCTATTCAATGATTTTGTTAAATGTTTTGATGATTGTGATGAGCTTGTTTTAATGGATATATATGCAGCTAGAGAAAAAGATTTAGGTGAAATAAATTCAGATCAATTAGGAGATGCTATAAGATCTCATGGAGTTAAATGTACAAATGTACACTCTCATGAAGAAGCATTAGAATATGTAAATGCTAACTTATCAAAAGGTGACTTACTTTTAACAGTTGGAGCTGGTGATGTAGTTAAAGTTGGTGAACTTTTTTTAAACTAAATTAATTTAAAGACTATTTTATTAAAAAAATAGTCTTTTTTTATTTGCATTCTTATAAAAATAATGTTATCATTTACATGTAGTGATTCTCTCTTTGTACATTTGTGTGTAAGCGATAACACACAAATTTTAATTGAATTTATTTATTGGGAAATATTTGTTTAATTATTTTCCTAGTTAATCTATAATAATGTACAAGGGGGTGAATGAAATGTCTGTAACAATAAATAATATCGCAAAAGAAGCGGGAGTTTCTTTAGCTACAGTTTCTAGGGTTATAAATAATTCTGGATATGTTAAAGATGAAACTCGTGAAAAGGTTATGAAAGTTATAAATAAATATAACTATACTCCTAGTGCTATTGCTAGAAGTCTTTCAAAAAGTATTACTAATACTATTGGAGTTATAGTTCCTGATATTACAAATCCATTCTTTGGATCAATAATAAAAGGAATAAGTGATGTTGCAGAAGTGCATAATCTTAATTTGATTCTTTGTGACTCTAACGAGAGTATCGATAGGGAAATAAAGGCTATTAAAACATTAAAAGAACAAAGAATTAGGGGAATTATAATTTGTCCAACCTCTGTTGAAAATGATTTAAATAGCGAGTACTTAAAAGCTATTACAAATTTAGGCATACCAGTCATATTAGTTGATGGAAGTCTTAAATATCATAATTTTAACGGCGTTTTTGTGGACAACATTAAAGGTTCTTATGATGCTATCGAAGCTTTAATTAAAGCTAATCATAGGGATATAGCAATAATTACTGGTCGCATGACATCTAAACCAGCTCAGGACAGATTATTAGGATATGAAAAAGCATTATTAATGAATAATATTCCTATAAATAATGACTTAATTTTTTATGGAAATTATGAAGAAGAAAGTGGATATGAATGTACTAAGAAAATCTTAGCTATGAAAAATAGACCTTCAGCCATTTTTGTATGTAATAATCTTATGACTTTAGGTTGCTTAAAAGCTTTAAGAGAAGCAAACCTTGAGTTATCAAAAGATATTTCATTAATTTCCTTTGATAATATACCTATATTAGATACACTAGGTATAAATCTTAGTCACATAAATGGTCCAACTAGAGAACTTGGAGAGATTGGTATGAATTTACTAATAGAATCTTTAAATAATGACTCTAAAAAAGAATTAAATAGTATAATAATAACTCCTGAACTTGTTTTGAAAGGTTCAGAAAAGTTAATAAAATAATTTCAAGTTTAATTTAGAATTTTATACATTTTAAAGTAAGCGTTACCACATACTAGAAATATTCCACAATTAAAATCATTACTAAAATAAAATTTCATTGAAGAGGTGTAGAGTTATGGATTTATCAAACAAAATTAAAGCAGCTGCTGAGTACATAAAAGGTAAAAGTAAATATAACCCAACAATAGGATTAATATTAGGATCAGGGTTAGGAGCTATAGCTGATCAAATAGAAGATGCTGAATATTTCCCATACAACGAAATTCCAAACTTCCCTGTATCTACAGTTGAAGGTCATGCTGGAAGATTAGTTATAGGAAAATTCCAAGGTAAAGAAGTTGTTGCAATGCAAGGAAGATTCCACTACTACGAAGGTTACTCAATGCAAGAAGTTACTTGCCCAGTAAGAGTAATGAGATTATTAGGAGTTGAAACTTTAGTAGTTACTAACGCTGCTGGAGCAGTTAACAAAGATTATACTCCTGGAGATTTAATGATAATATCAGACCACTTAAATTTATCAGGATCAAATCCTTTAATAGGTAAAAACTTAAATGAATTCGGTACTAGATTCCCTGATATGTCAAATGCATATGATAAAGATTTAAGAGCTCAAGTTAAAGATATAGCTAAAAATTTAGGAATAGAAGTAAGAGAAGGTGTATATGCTATGTTTAGTGGCCCAACTTACGAAACTCCTGCAGAAGTAAGAATGGCTAGAATATTAGGAGCAGATGCAGTTGGTATGTCAACAGTTCCTGAAGTTATAATAGCTAACCACAGTGGAATGAAAGTTATAGGTGTATCATGCATGACTAACATGGCTGCTGGTATCTTAGAACAACCACTTAACCATGAAGAAGTTATGGAAACTTCAGCTAAAGTTAGAAAGACATTCATAGAATTAATGACTAACATTATAAAAGAGATTTAATAAAAAGTTAAATTAATATATTTCTTAACTTTTGTTAAATATAAAACTAGTATAAAAACATAAGAAAAGGAGAATAAATGTGGATAGGTTTATTGGTGTAATCGGTCTTATTTGTATTATTGGTATAGCTGTTCTTTTTTCTGAAAACAGAAAGAAGATCAACTGGAGATTGGTTGGAACAGGTCTTTTATTACAAATTATTTTCGCTTTATTAATCCTAAAAGTTCCTGCCGGTAGAGCAGTATTTGAATGGATTAGTAGCGGAATAACTAAGTTATTAGATTTTACTAAAGAAGGTAGTTCATTCTTATTTGGATCATTACTTGATACAGACAAATTCGGTGTAATATTTGCTCTACAAGTATTACCAACTATTATCTTCTTCTCATCATTAATGAGTGTACTTTATCATTTAGGTATAGTTCAAGTAGTAGTTAAAGTTATTGCTAAGGGTGTTGCTAAAGTATTAGGAACAAGTGGTGCTGAAACTTTCAGTGCAGTTGGTAATATCTTTTTAGGTCAAACAGAGGCTCCTCTACTAGTTAAACCATACATAAAGAACATGACTAGATCAGAAATATGTGCAATCATGATAGGTGGTATGGCTACTGTTGCCGGTGGTGTTATGGCTGGTTATGTAGCTATGGGTGTTAACGCTGGTAACTTATTAGCAGCATCAATCATGGCAGCCCCTGCTGGATTAATATTAGCTAAAATATTAGTTCCTGAAACTGAAGTTCCTGAAACTAAAGGTGGCGCAACTTTAGAACTTAAAGTTGAAAGTGAAAATGTTATTGAAGCTGCTGCAAACGGTGCTTCAGAAGGTTTAGGATTAGCTTTAAACGTTGGTGCTATGCTTCTTGCATTCGTTGCTCTTATAGCTATGATCAATGCTTTATTTGGAGCAATTGGTGGAATATTTGGTGCACCTTGGTTAAGCTTAAACTGGATTCTTGGTAGATTATTCTCTCCATTAGCATTTATAATGGGAGTTCCAACTAAAGACGTTTTCGCAGCTGGAGACTTACTAGGAATTAAATTAGCAGTTAATGAATTCTTAGCTTACTCACAATTATCAAACTACATAGCAAGCGGAACTTTAGAACCTAAGACTATAATGATATTAACTTATGCTCTTTGTGGATTCGCTAACTTAAGTTCAGTTGCTATACAATTAGGTGGTATCGGTGGATTAGCTCCAGAAAAGAAACCAACTATAGCTAAGTTAGGATTCAAAGCACTTTTAGGTGGTGTATTAGCTACTTGTATGACAGCTACTATAGCAGGTATCTTATTTAGTGCTTAATAATTAGAAAAATTTAAATTACTTAAAAATAAAAGAACATTCTTCAATTGAAGAATGTTCTTTTTATTTAAACTATTATTTTATAATAACTAATTCTTTGTTTAAGTGATTTAATCTTTCACAACCATCTTCAGTTACTAAGACTAAATCCTCTATTCTTACTCCCATATCTCCTTGAAGATATATTCCTGGTTCTACTGAGAAAATCATACCTGGTTTAACTTCATCAGTATTAGTTGATCCAACATCACCAAAATCATGAGTTTCTATTCCTATTGAATGACCTGTTCTATGAGTGAAATACTTGCCATAACCTTTATTTTCTATAACATCTCTAGCAGCTTTATCTATATCACAGAATCTAACTCCTGGTTTAATCATATCTATAGCTTTTTTATTAGCTTCTAAAACTGTATTAAATATTTCTTTTTGATGTTCTGTTGGCTCACCAAAGAATACACATCTAGTCATATCTGAACAGTAATAATCTTTTCTACATCCAGTATCTATTAGAACTCCCATACCTTTTTCTAATTTTTGTTCTCCTGACTCTGCATGTGGATCTGCTGCATTAGCTGCAAAAGCAACGATTGGTTCAAAAGAATATCCTTGACACCCATATTCAGCATAACCTTTTCCTAAAACTTCTACTACTTCTTTTTCAGTCATGCCCTCTTTTAAACTCTTTATTGCTTTTTCTACTACAATATCATTTATTCTTGAAGCTTCTTTCATTAAAGCTATTTCTTCATCATCTTTTCTCATTCTAACTCTATCAACTATAGGAGATCCATTAACAAATTTCTTTGCTGAATTTCTATCTAATAATTGAATTAAGAAATGTGCCTTCCAATCCTTATCTATTCCTAATACTTCTTCATGATCTATTGTCTTATCTAAGATGTCTATTGGATTCATAGTATCGTTGTACCATAAAATATCAACACCTAAGTCCTCATTTATTGGGAATAATTCATTTACTATAAACTTTTGTTCACCCTTTGTATTTAAGTAAAGTGTTATCATTCTTTCTCCAGGTGATATCCACTTACCTGTTAAATAAAATATTGATGCAGGTGAAGAAACTAACATTTGAGGTATATCATTTGCCTTCATAGCTTCTAAAATTCTTTTTACTCTTCCTTCTTTCACCTTGATCGCTCCTCTCTAATAGTTAAAATTCATTAAATAAATTATATCATAATTTCAAATTATCTAATAATATACATTTATTTGTAATATTTATTTTTTTATTTTGTCCACTAAATTGTTATATAATATTTATAGTAAAATTTTTTAACAAATAGGAGGTCTTTAAATTGAGAATAGCAGTAATATCAGATATACATGGAAACTTATATGCCTTAAGAGAAGTTTTAGAAGATATAGATAACCAAAATATTGATTCTATAATATGTTTAGGAGACTTAGTTGGTTATGGACCTCATCCTAATGAAGTAATAGCTCTTATAAAAAGAAGAAATATTTTATGTTTAAAAGGAAACTATGATGCTTCTGTTGTGGATAATGATTATACATACATTAGAGACACAGATATAAACTCATTTTCTCTTCCTTGGACTGTAGAAGAACTAAGAACATCTAATAGATACTATTTAGATAACTTACCTGATGATCTTTCAATGAATGTTTGTGGAAAATCAATAAAATTTGTCCATGGTAGTCCAAGAAAAATAAATGAATATTTAAGTGAAGATTATTCTGAATTAGATGAGATAATGGATGAGCTTAAGGAAGATGTGTTAGTTTGTGCTCATACTCATATTCCATATGCTAAAAAAATAGGTAATAAGGTTATTATAAATGATGGTAGTGTTGGTAAACCTAAAAACGGTAAACCTCATGCTACTTACGTTATATTAGATTTTTCAAATGAATTTAAATTAAAGGTAGAAATGAAAACTGTTCCTTATGAATTTAGAAGAACTATGAAAGATATGGAATTAAAAAACTTCCCTCAAAAGTTAATATACTCTTATGAATTTGGTAAAGAATAAATAAAAAGCTAGATTAAACTTAAACTACTATACTTCAATAGATGAGAATTTTAATTTTTTTGTGTAAAAACTTTATAGAATTCTCTCTTTAAATTTTATAATAAGTAGTTCATAAGTGAATCTAGCTTTTATTTTTTTAATAATCATTTAAACTACAAGTTAAGACCCCTGCAACTTTTAAATTTTTTAAATGAGATTTATCATTCCCATAAACCTCTTTATATTCTCCAGTTAAATCACATCCTACTTTTATGTTTTTTTCTTGCCATTTATCTACATCAGTTAAATCATATACTGTCCCAAATACTGCTATATAAGGTGGCTTTCCATTCTTTCCATTATAATTACTAAGTTCATTTATATTAAATTCCTTAGAACCCGTATCCTTCACTAAAGGCTCTTTTTTTAACATAACAGTTCCAACTATAGGAAGCTTAGATAATACGCCTTCATCTGCATTATGACATCCATTAAATTCTTTATTAATATCAACTCCTAAATTCACTGAATTATGTGGACTTTTTTTAAAAACAGCTTCATTTGTAACATCGTATATTATGCCATTAACTGCTATATAAGCAGGGTTCCCATTTTTTCCATCATATTTTGATAATTCCTTTAAAGTTAACTCCTTAAGATTGCGTTCAATATGTTTTCCCCTTTGACTTTCATTGAAATCATGTAATATTGCTACTTCTTTAGCATCCTTTAAAAGCTCCTTATCCCCTCTGTAATAAGTTTTAAATTCTTCAGTAATATCAGAGCCTAATCTTAATTTTGTCCCATTAAATAGCTCCAAAACTGATAAATTGGTTATATCATAAACTATTCCTTCAATAGCTACATATGCTAAACTTCCATTCTCTCCATTATATTTTTTAAGTTCTTCTGAACTCATTATTTTTAGTCTTTGTTGTGGGTAATACTCTTCCACTCCATTCATAATTTCAGCTTCCTCAGGTTCTGCTAAAAGCCCTACCATAGGAATATCTCTTAATATAGATTCATCTCCATCATTTAATTCATCAAAGGCCTCTGTTACATCACTTCCAAGTTTTAAACTGTTATAAGGACTTTGTTTAAACAATTCTATATTTGAAATATCATATATAATACCATCTATAGAAATATAGGCTGGATTTCCATTTTCCCCATTAAAATTTGCTAATTCCTCCTTTGTCAGAATAAGCATAGTATTACTCTCTTCTCTTATATAGTCCCTTTGAAATTCTTTAAAAATATCTTCTATTTGTTCTTTATATGTTTTAGCTTGATTATTTCCTTTAGATAAAGTCATTAAATGTTTCAATTTATTTATTTGCTCAAACTTTTCTTCAAAAAAATTGTACATAAAAACTCCTATATTACACACTATATCTATATATTTCTATGTGGTTAATATTGCAAATGTTAATGTTTTATTGTAAAATCATTATTAATCGAACTAAATACGATTTTATTTACTATGAAGAGAAGAGTAAACTTAGGAAGTAACTCTCAGCGAGCAGATTATGGTGTGAGTTCTGCAGTGTATCCTATTTTGAAGAACATCTCTGAGTTTCTAACCGAAATCCTTTTTAGGAGAGTAGACTTAGACGGTTTCAGGCCGTTATACTTGAAGAACATTTTTGTGTTCATAAAGCCGGCTATTTTATAGCAATTTGGGTGGTACCGCGAATAATGCCATTCGTCCCATTAATTATGTGGATGAAGGGCTTTTTTATTTGGAATAAAACTTAATTAGGAAAGAGAGGAAATAATAATGAAAGATGTAGTTTTAGTAAAAAGTCTTTACAGAAACACTAGTGAATATAGTGATAAGAAAGTAAAAATCTCAGGTTGGATAAGAACTTTAAGAGCATCAAATGCTTTTGGATTTATAGAAGTTAACGATGGTTCATTCTTTAAAAACGTTCAAGTAGTTTTTGATAGCGCTAAGATATCAAACTACAAAGAAATTTCTAAATTACCTATAAGTTCATCAATATCAGTTATAGGAACTTTAGTTGAGACTCCAGATTCAAAACAACCATTTGAAATTCAAGCAGAAGAAATAATAGTAGAAGGAATGTCAGATTCAGATTATCCTCTACAAAAGAAAAGACATACTTTTGAGTACTTAAGAACAATAGCTCACTTAAGACCAAGAAGTAATGCTTTCTCAGCTACATTCAGAGTAAGAAGTGTTGCAGCTTACGCTATCCATAAATTCTTCCAAGATCAAGGATTTGTTTACACTCATACTCCAATATTAACTGGTTCAGACTGTGAAGGTGCTGGAGAAATGTTTAGAGTAACAACTTTAGACATGATGGCTCCTCCTATAGCAGAGGAAGGTGGAATTGACTTCTCACAAGACTTCTTCGGAAAAGAAACTAACCTTACAGTTTCAGGACAATTAAACGCTGAATGTTTTGCTTTAGCATTTAGAAATATCTATACATTTGGTCCTACATTTAGAGCTGAAAACTCAAACACAGTAAAACATGCTGCTGAGTTCTGGATGATAGAACCTGAAATGGCTTTTGCTGATTTAATAGATGACATGGAAGTTGCTGAAAACATGTTAAAATATGTTATAAAATACGTTATGGATGAATGTCCAGAGGAAATAGCTTTCTTCAACCAATTTGTTGACAAAGGCTTATTAGAGAGATTAAACCATGTTGTAAACTCAGAATTCGGAAAAGTTACTTATACTGAAGCTGTTAAATTACTTCAAGAATCAGGTAAAGAATTCGAATATCCTGTTGAGTGGGGAATAGATCTTCAAACTGAACATGAAAGATATTTAACAGAGCAAATATTCAAAAAACCTGTATTTGTAACTGATTATCCAAAGGATATTAAAGCATTCTACATGAGATTAAATGAAGACGGAAAAACAGTTGCTGCTATGGACTGCTTAGTTCCTGGAATAGGAGAAATCATAGGTGGTAGCCAAAGAGAAGAAAGACTTGATGTCTTAAAAGCTAGAATGGCTGAATTAAACTTAAATGAAGAAGATTACTGGTGGTATTTAGAACTTAGAAAATACGGTGAAACTGTTCACTCTGGATTTGGTCTAGGTTTTGAAAGATTAATCATGTATATTACTGGAATGGCTAACATAAGAGACGTAATACCATTCCCAAGAACTACTGGTACTGCAGAATTCTAAAATGGTCTGTATCAAAATATAACAAATAAAACTTACAAACATATTCTGAGAATTACTAGATTTCGCTAAGAATTTATAATTATTACTCCGAAGATATTACTAAAACTTCGAAACTTGCTACGCTTCGAACAGTCTCAGTTTTTTAACGTAATATCTTCTCCGTAATAATTTAAATTCTAAAGCTTATCTAGATATTCTCTTCATACTGTTTGTAAGTTTTATAAAAAGTTATTTTGATACACATATTTTTTATTTATTAACTATTAGCTTTTAAAATTAATAAAGGTTATAATCTTAATTCTTACTTTTTATCTTATTTACATCTTCTATTAGCTAATTCATATAAAGTTCTAACTCCTGCACCTGTTCCTCCAGCTGGACAATAATCTCCTTTTTTCTCTGAGAATGCTGGGCCAGCTATATCTAAGTGTAACCAAGGTTTATTTTGAACAAATTCTCCAATAAATAATCCTGCAGTTATTGTTCCTGCATACTTTCCACCTATATTTTTTAAATCTGCTATGTTAGATTTTATAAGCTTACCGTAATCTTCAAAGCTAGGCATTTGCCATACCTTTTCTCCAGTCTCATAAGAAGCTTCTCTTAGCTCTCCATAGAATTCATCCTTATTAGTTATTACGGCTGTAACATCCTCTCCTAAGGAAACTACAGCAGCCCCAGTTAATGTAGCCACATCGATTATCTCACTAGCCTTTTCTTTTTCTATAGCATAAGTTACAGCATCTATTAAAGTAAGTCTTCCTTCAGCATCTGTATTTAATATTTCTATAGTCTTTCCTGCCATTGAACCTATAATATCCCCTGGCTTATAAGCATGACCTGATATTAAGTTTTCACAAGCAGCTACCACGGCTATTACATTTATTTTTAAATTTCTTTTAGCTATGGCACTTATTGCTCCTATTACAGAAGCAGCTCCACCCATATCAGCCTTCATTGTTACCATTCCAGCATTAGTTTTTAAAGAATATCCACCTGAATCATATGTTAGTCCCTTTCCTACTAAGGCTAACCTTTGATCCATATTATCCTTATCTCCAAAGTATCTCATAACTATAAGTCTAGGTAAATTATCTGATCCTTTTCCTACTGATAAGAAAGATTCCATTTTTAATTCTTCTATTTGATTTTCATTAAATACTTCAACTTCAAATCCATATTTAGAACCTATGTTTTTAACCTCTTTAGCTAAAGTTTCTGGATACATATTATTAGCAGGTTCATTTACTAAATCTCTTGCTAAACAAGTAGTCTCTGAAAGAATAATAGCCTCATCAATAGCTTTCTCGCAAAGCTCTACCTCTTCTTCCTTTATATTGTGTCCACCAATATGAACTGTAACTTCAATCTCTTCTTTTTTATCACTCTTATATTTATTAAATGAATATGATCCTAAGGCTAATCCTTCAACCATTGCTTTTAATGTATTTTCTAATCCAATAGCCTCTACTGAATCAAACCTTAAAAATACACTTTTACTTTTTAATCTCTTAATCTCATTTACAGCTTTACCAAAAGCTCTTCTAATTTTTTCTTTAGTTATCTCTGTCTCTTTTCCAAGACCTAATAATATAATATCTTGTATATTATCCTCAGTTGTTCTAGTTATATTAAATATTTCTCCATAAGAGCCTTTAAATTGTTCTTTTTTCTTAAGTATATTTATCTTATTGTTTATTTCTTCATTAGGTATATTCGTTTTTTCTTCAAAATATGGGATTAATAATGCATCTGTCTCTGTACACTTTGATTTTTTCACTAAAAAATTATACATTTATTTTCCACCTCTTTAAATTTTTATAATTAATATATCACACTTACCTTTAATAATCTATCTTTAATATATACCTAATTTATAAAAAAATATGTAACCTAGATTACCAAATCAATATAAGAAAAAAAGCTTAACTAAAAAGTTAAGCTTATGCTAATCCAATAATAGATAATATACGTTCTCTAACATTATTTCTATCACTACTTATCTTGTTTAAAAAAGAAATACGCTCTTCTTTGTTTTTGAAAGCTCCTTTTGGAATTGAAACATAATCAATTGAAGATATAAATAAATATATATTCTCCTTAAAAGAAAATACCTCTCTTATAATTTTCCAAGGATATATTCTCTCTACTGCTCCTTCATTATATTCAATTCTTATTCCATTTCCTAAAATCTCTACTTTACAGTTACCAAACATATTTTTATTTTCTAAGAATCTAACCTTCTCTTCTATATCACGCTCTATTATTTTTTTATTTTTAATATTACATACTATAGAAAAAATAAACCATGCTAATAATGTAACAAAATAAAAACTATTGTTTAAATCTTTGCTGGCTTTAATAAAAACCATGGTCATTATAAATACAAATACAGCCCCTATGATTTCAAACAAAGTCCAAAAGAAAATTTCTCTGCTTATAAACTCTTTTCTACATTTTACAAATTCATTTTTGTTTAAAACAAATTCCAACATATGCGCTTTCTACTCCCCTTAAGCATTTAATCTCCACTTTCCCAAAATTTATATAAATAATTTTACCATAGCTTTTTTAAATAAACTATTATGAACATATTACAATTGAAATTTATTAAAATTTTAATCTTAAAATTCTAGTTCAATTACTTTTCCTTCTTTTAGACTTTCTTTAACATTTATTATTCTTTGATTTGAAGAACCTCTAAATTTTAATCCATCTTCTTTTTTATTTATATCAAATTTTCCATCAACTAAAACATCAATGTTTTCTAAGTATTCTTTCCACTTATTAAATTCATTAGCATGTTCTAATAGATATTCAAATTTATAACCTGTATAACTCCAAATATTTAATCCTAATTCTCTTGCAGCTTTAGCAATATATATAAATTTATTAGCTTGTTCTAGTGGATCTCCACCACTAAATGTTACTCCATCTATAAATGGATTATCAGCTAAATCCTTTATTAATTCATCTATGTCTCTTTCTTCTCCACCATTAAAATCATGAGTATCTGGATTGAAACAACCTATACAATTATGTTTACATCCTTGTGAAAAGAAAACTCTTCTTATTCCAGGACCATTTACTAAGCTCTCATAGGCTATTCCTGATAATCTAATAGTATTACTCATAGAAAATTACCTCCTATATTATTTATATGTTCCTTTTTTTAAAATTATCTGTTTAAAAATACTAACTATTGTTAATCATTAAAATAAGTATTAATTAGGGGGTACAAAATGACTAATCAAAACTTATTTTTAGAAATAGAAAAGCACTTATTAGAGGATGTTAAACCATCCATATTCTTAAATAAAATTAAAGAGGAAGAATCATTTAAAAATTCTTCTTTTAATATTTTCAACCAACTTAATAAGGAAAATCAAATCCACCAATCCAATCCTTGGACCCATACATTAAATGTAGTAGACCTAGCTTCAAAATACAAAGATTTATCTAATAACTCAAAAGCTTTTATGTGGGCAGCCTTATTCCATGATATTGGAAAAATAAGAACTCTAAACCCAATCCATGATAGAATTGGAGGAGAAATAACAAGAAGATTCCTTAGAGAATATAGTGATGATACTTACTTAAACGAAAAAATTATATCTCTAGTAAAGCATCATTCTGCACCTATATTTATTATTAATAGAGTCTCCTATAGCATAATAGATTTAATAAACACGGCAGATATTCATGATGTTGCCTTATTATCACTATGTAATAGGCTGGGAAACCTAAGTTCTAAAAATAATGACTTAGAGAAAAATCTTTTAGATAGTAATAAATTTCTTAAAATCATGTCTAGTAAAACCTGCTTACCATTAAAAGAAATAATAGTATAAATAAAAGGTTATATTAATAGAATCTTATTTTGAAACTATTAATATAACCTTTTTTATTTATACTGTAATTAAATTATTATCAGATTCATCTTCTTCAATATCACTTATAACATTCTTTATCCATTTTCCCGATTTTAATCTTACTGCTTCGAAGATTATCTTTAAGAATTCCTCTGTACAAATTAAGAAATATACTCCATATACAGGTAAAGAAAATACTGTAGCTCCAAGGAAAGCCATTGGTACAGCATAAAGCCATATTGTTCCACATTGTACTAACATAGAGTAAGTAGTATCTCCACCACCTCTAAATACACCAACAATCATAACCATATTAAAAGCTCTTATTGTAAAGAACAATCCTATTATTCTTAAAACTTTAACTGTATCTAAATAAGTTCCTTCACTTACATTAAAAGGCTTTAATGCTAATGGTGCTGTTATCCATATTAAAATTCCTAAAATAAATCCTACTAAAACAGCTATTACAGCTATATCCTTAGCGTATTCTCTTGCTATTTCTTCCTCATTAGAGCCAATTTTATTCCCTATCATTATAGAAGAAGCTGTAGCTAAACCTATTAGTAATACCATAAACATATTATTTAATGTGGTAGCAATCTGCATGCTAGCAACAGCGTTTGTTCCTATTCTAGCATAGGCTATTGAATATGCAGTCATACCTAAAGACCATACTATTTCATTTACTATAACTGACCAAGATGTTCTAAAGTATATTTTTACAAAATTTAAATCAAAGGATATAAGCTCATTTAATCTTGATGCCACCTTATTCTTTCTAAAATAAACAAAGGAAACTATAAATATCATCTCTACTAATCTTGCAATAGTGGTTGCTAAAGCTGCACCATTAACTCCCATAGGCTCAAATCCTAAATTTCCAAATATAAATACCCAGTTTAAAAATGCATTTATCAAGACTCCAACTATACTTGCATACATAGGAACACTAGGTTGCTCTGTACTTCTTAAAGCTGAAGAATAAGCTTGAGTAAAATTAGTAAATATACAACTTACAGAAACAATCTGTAGATATTTAGCTCCTAATTCTATAACATTTAAATCATTAGAAAGAATCTCCATAATTTCATAAGAAAAAAATCCAGAGCCTAAGGCAAAAAGAGTTGAAACTATAAGTCCAATAGATATATCTAGTCCCAAAACTTTTTTAATATTTTTCAAATCTTTTTTACCCCAAAACTGAGACATGAAAACACTAGCTCCAGCATTTATCCCAAGAATACATAAGGTAAAAATAAATATATATTGGTTAGCTAACCCAACTGAGGCTATTGACTCTTCTCCTAGCTTTCCTACCATTAAATTATCTACTAGATTTAATGACGATGTAATGAAACTCTGAATTGTTATAGGAACAGCCATCATTATCATAGTAGGTAAAAATTCCTTGTTCTTAAAACCTTTCATGAAATTTAATCCCCCTTTTAAAAAAATACAAAAAAATAAAAGCAAATGGGTAGTCTTTAGCCGCCCATCTACTTTTAAATCCTATTAATTGTCTAATAAATCTACCTCTTAGTCAATATAATCTTTCTCTTATTTACACTTCTTTAAAATATTTAGGTTCAAAAATTTTAAATTTATCAGATTTTTACTAGAATTTCACTAAGATTTTATTGTATAATATACATCTCACTAAAGTTTTTAGTGAAAGTACACCAAATTACTAACAATAATACGTTCAAAAATTTATCCACAGAATAATTTTTTGAAAAATATCCACAGTTGTTGAATTAAAAAATAATCCACAGGCAAATAGAACTTAATTTGCCTGTGGATTATTTTAAATTTATATAATTATGGATAATTTTAATTTTTCCTTTAACTCTTCTGAACAGAATGAAGCTTCCACACTATTTAAATAAATCTTTTTATAATCTTCAAAATCTATATTAAATGTCTTATGTACATTTTCAAATTCTTCAGTAAGATTTATATTAGAAACTGTTCTGTTATCTGTACTTAAATTAACTTTTATATTATCTTTATGATATTTATAAATAGGATGCTCCTCATATTTATTCACACCCTTTGTGTCTATATTACTCTTAGGGCACATTTCTAATGTTACTCCTTTTTCTTTTACTAAATTATAAGCCTCTTCATCATTAAATATAAATAAGCCATGCCCTATTCTTTCTGCACCTAGAAGCTCTATGGCATCTCTAACATTTTTACCATATCCAGTTTCACCAGCATGTATTGTAACCCTAAAACCAGCCTTTCGTGCTAATTTCATCACTTCTTCATAAGGTTTCACAAAGTTTTCTAATTCACCACCAGCTAAGTCTATGGCAACAACACCTTTTCCTATGAAGTTTTTCCCCTCTTCAATTACCTCATATACACTATCTATAGAATGATGTCTTAAACAAGATAATATTAAATTACCTTTTATGTCATAAAGCTCTTCAGCTTTTCTTATTCCCTTTATTACACTCTCTATTACTTCTTTTTGAGTCATCCCTTTTTCTAAATGCAATAATGGAGCAAATCTTATTTCTATGTACTTCACATTTTCCTTGCTTGCATCTTCCATAAGTTCAAAGGCAACTCTTTCTAAGTTCTCAGCTCTTTGTAACAGTTTTACTGGAAGAGCAAATCTATTTAAATAATCTTCTAATGAATTGCATTCTTTAGGAATAACTAGTAATTCTTTTACCTTATCATATTCATAGCTATCTAGCTTAACTCCTTCTTTTTTAGCTAATTCAATAGCAGTCTCCACTCTTAAGGATCCATCTAGATGACAATGTAATTCTATCTTTGGTAAATTTAATAAGTTCATTTATATTTCCTCCCCGAATTAAATATTTATATTAAAACTAAAATTTCTAGTATTGAATAAAGAATTTATATATCCTAAAAAAGGTTTAAAAAAAAATTCTTGATTACGAAGAAAGCAAATAGGCTTTCTTCGTAATCAAGAATTCTCGGTTCTTGGTAGAAACCTCTAATCCATATCATTAGAGTTATACGAAGCAAAATTTATTTTTTATTTATTTTACCATATAAAAATTTATAGTCAACAATAAATTATTAACAAAACTTGAAATGATTTTTAAAGTAAAATAAAAATCTATGCACATGTATTAAATTTTTATCTAATTAAGATAATATATAAAATACATTGCATAGATTTTTCTATAAACTTATATAAATAATTTCATTGAAAATATTAAACACAGTGATAAGCTTTTTTATTTCCTTCTAAGTGAGAACGTCTATCTTCTCTCTCTTCATATTTTCCTGGACCAAATCTTTCATCAAGACTTAAGTATCCAGTAACCCTTGATATTCCTTGAATATCTTGGCATCCACATTTAGTACATTTGCACTCATTGTTATGAAGATATGTTCCACAATTTTTACAATATCTTATATGGAAGTTAATCCCCATATAACTTATATTAGTTTCTTTGTAAGCATAGTTAACTATTTTCATTATAGTTTCTGCATTTGGACAATCATCAACTTCTATATAACTGATATGTCCACCATTACATAATTTATGATATGGTGCTTCAATATCTATCTTATTTTTTATTGATATTGGACAGTAAACAGGAACATGGTAACTATTTGTATAGTAATCCTTATCTGTTACTCCTTTAATTATTCCAAAGGCTTTTTTATCTTGCTTTATAAATTTACCTGATAATCCTTCTGCTGGAGTAGCATAACAGCTCCAGTTTAATCTAGTTTCCTCAGTTAATCTATCACAATATTCTCTTATTCTCTCAACTATTTTTATTCCTAATTCTCTTGAAGTTTCATCTTCACCATGATGCTTTCCAGTTAAGGCTATTAAAGTTTCTGCAATTCCTATAAATCCAATTCCCCAAGTACCTTGTTTTAAAATTGGTTCTATTGAATCATCTGGACCTAAGTTTTCAGCACCTTTCATTAATCCTTGACCTGCAACAAAAGGTAAATCCTTAACTTTTAAGTTTTTAAGAACTCCATATCTGTGCATTAAAGATTCTTTAGCTATTCTTAATCTATCATCTAATAACTCAAAGAATTTATTAATATCTTTTTTAGCTAATATTCCAAGTCTAGGAAGGTTTATAGTTGTAGGAGCTATATTTCCTCTTCCCTTACATCCTGGTTCACCATTAACATTTTTCATAAGATAAGTTCTACATCCCATAGTTGCTGGCATATATCCCTTATCATAGTATTCCTTATTAAAGTCCGCATCGATATTCATGAAGGTTGGATTCATTCTCTTAGCTGCTACTCTGCAAGCTAATTCATATAAATAGAAATATGGATCCTCTACTTCTCTATTTACACCTTCTTTTACTCTAAAGATTATGTTAGGGAATATTGGTTGTTCTCCTCTTCCTAATCCTTTTTCGTATTCTAATAAGAATATTTCACAAACTAAAGCAGCATCTTCATTGTATGGAATTCCTAAGTTTAATGAACTAAAAGGAACTTGAGATCCTGCTCTTGAATGCATAGTGTTTAAATTATAAACAACTCCTTGCATTGCTTGATGCACTCTTTCTCTTAATTTTTTCTCTACTAGTTCATCTAACTTAGCTCCTTCTAAGCCTAATCCTATGTACTCTTCTCTTATCTCTTGTCTTGTAGGTTCTACAAAAACACTCATATCATTATCAAAGTCTGGATGTGATTGTCCTCCAAACATATCATTTTGAGTTGATTGTAATAAAATACATGATAATTCCGCTGCTGTCTCTATTCTTCTTGGTGCCTTAATAGTTCCGTATCCAGTGTTAAATCCACTTTGTAATAACTCACCAGTTGGTATGTGTAAGCAGTTAGTAGTTAAATTGTAACTATCTAAGTCATGATAATACACATCTCCATTTTCATGAGCTTTTGCTAATTCTTTAGGCATTGTAGCTAAGTTATACCATTTGTTAGATTCTGAAGCTATTCTTAAAAGCTTTGATGAGAAGTTATTTCCTACATTGGCATTATCTCTATCAGTCTCTACTCCTATCTTACTTATAGCTTTCATTAAGTCTGATTTTATTTCTCTAACTTTAGTTCTTTCAGTTCTATATGCCTTATATGCTGTTGCTACTTGGTTAAAACCATTATCCATTAAAGCCTTTTCTACTAAAACTTGAATTTCTTCAACAGTGACATCTGTCTTACCTGACATTTCAATATAATTAATTACCTTTTGTATAGTATCTAAAACTTGGCTTTCCCTTATTGCAATACCAACTTCATTGGCTGCTCTCTTTATTGCATTTGCTATTTTATCCGCATTAAACCTAGATTCTCTACCGTCCCTTTTCACAACATGTAGCATTTTCAATTCCTCCACTCCACTATATCTTGTACTCGAATCATTATACTCTACTATTAATAGTTATGCTAATTTTAAAAAATCCTTATACTAAAAAAAAGACTTATTATCTCCCTCTTTCCTTCTTTTTCTTAGCCTATATTCAATTTTTCTTTAGTTGACATTGGCAAAAACTTATTCTTATCTTCTCCATAAGATGAATAATATTCCATATAATGTAACATAATAAATATATGAAAAGTAATTCATAGGAGGAGTTTAAATGAAGAAAATAGCATTAATTGCTTTTCAATTAATATTAAGTTTATTAGTTGGATTCATATTGGGAAATTTAATTATGCCTTTAAAAACATCAGAAAAAATAGATACCTTAAAAGAACTAAAGCCAATAGATTTAACAATGAATGAAGAAAATCCCTATGACTTTGATATGGAAGAGTTATCTTTAGAAACCCTTAGCCCATACACAGGAAACATATTAGAATCAGATTCAATAGATAATATTCCTTTTATGTGTATAATTGAAAATTCTAGAGCAGCTCGTCCTCAAAGTGGACTTTCAGAAGCAGATATAGTTTATGAAACCATGGCCGAGGCAGGAATTCCTAGATTCTTAGCTGTATTTTATGAAAATTCTCCTGAGGTTATTGGGCCTGTAAGAAGTGTACGTCCTTATTTTTTAGATATTTCTAAGGAACACGACCTACCTTTTGCACATTGTGGTGGAAGTGCAGAAGCTCTAGCTACAATATCTAGTGACAAATCCTTAAATAGTATAAACGAAATAAAAAATGGAAGTGCTTTTTGGAGAGATAACACAAGAAAAGCACCTCATAATCTTTATACTTCAGCTAAAAATATAAGAAAGTTCATTTCTGATAATGGATATGAGTATTCTAAAAACAATACATTAAGTTTTAAAGATAATTCTCTATTAAATTCTTCTAACTATATATCTGAAATAAAACTTAATCTAAGTGACTATTACAAAACCTCTTATAAATATGTAGATGGCTTTTATGAAAAGTATATGGATGGAGAGCTTGCCATAGATAAAAATACCAACTCGCCTCTTAAATTTAAAAATATAGTGGTTCAAATAACTGATATGTCACTTCAATCTGATAATACTCATTTAGATATTGATTTAACAGGTACTGGAGAGGGCTATGTTTTCTCTAATGGAAGAATGGAAAAAATTCATTGGGAAAAAGAAGATTCTAATAGTAAAACCACATTAAAAACTGAAGATGGCACTCCAATTTACTTATCTAGAGGTAACACAATTTGGAATATAGTAGATAAAAATTCTTCTTTATCTTTTAATTAAACCCTCAATTAAGTTCATAAGTAAACCGTTTTCTTAAAGAATAATCTGTTTTAATATATTATTAACAGATTATTCTCTCTTTGTACCATTATCAATATTGATAATGGTATCAGTATTGATATATAATTCAGTTAAAGCTAAACTTAATTCTCATTAATTTCTATAAATGTTGAATTATTCGGTTTACTATTTAATTCACTAAATAGAATATAAATTATTATTTTATTTAGTAAGTATAAAATGATTGGGGGCATATAAAATGCAAAAAATTGCTATAATAACAGACAGCTCTTGTGACTTAACTATAGATGAAATAAAAGAATATAATTTAAATATATTACCTTTAAAGATAATATATAAAGACAGAGAATATAATGATATTTTTGATATAAAACCAATTGATGTTTACGAAAACTTACACAATGAAGTACCAACAACTTCTCTATGTAGTCCTGACTATATAAATTCAGTATTAGATAAATTAGAAGCTGAAGGATATACTCACTTAATAGGTATATTTATATCTAGCTCATTATCAGGTACATTCAATGCTGCTAGATTAGTTATTGAAGAACGTAGTTCTTTTAAATCTTACTTATTTGATAGTAAAATAATAGGTTATCCTTTAGGTTCTATAGTTATAAAAGCAGCTGAATTTGTTAAGGAAGGAAAAAGCTTTGAAGAAATAATTGAAGCTCTTCCAAGTATAAGAGAAGCTACAACTGGATTTTATACTCTTAATACCTTAGAATATTTAAGACGTGGTGGAAGAATAGGTAAGGTTGCAGGAACAGTTGGAGATTTACTTCACCTTAAACCAATAATATCAGTTGATGAACATGGTGCTTATACAACAATTGCTAAGGCAAGAGGAAGAAAACAATCCTTGAAAAAACTTGCTAGCATAATTTTAGAACATCTTGATGAATGTAAATGCAATGTAGCTATCCTTAATGGTATGGCAGAAGAGGAAGCTAATCAAGTTCTTGATTCAATAAGTTCTCATCCTAACTTATTAAAATCTCAAGTAAGAGCTATAGGAGCTGCTATGGGTGTTCACGCTGGCCCTGGTATGGTGGGTGTTTCAATTCAAAAGGAAATTTAGCTATGTATAATGATGAATTTATAAAAGCTGAAGAAAAACGCCTTTATGATGAATACAAAAAACAGGTAGCCAATTTAAAAAAAGTACAAAAAGAAAAAGATGCTGTAGGACAAGTCTTCACTAAGGGCCTTCTTCCTATATACGCATTATATATTCTTAGTATTCAACCTACTAACGGAAACGATTTAGCTCAGAAAATTGGTGAACAAACTAATGGGCTTTGGTTTCCTAGCACAGGTGGAATATATCCCTTACTAAAGAAATTAGAAAAACAAGGCTTTGTAACTGGCTCTTGGGATGATCCTAAAAGAAAAATACAAAAAGTATATTCTTTAACGCCAGAAGGTTTTAAAGAGTTTGAAGAAAAAAAACATTTATTAAAGCCTAAAATAAAAGAAGCCTTAGAAGTCTTTAAAATAATATATTCACATCTTTATAACTAAAGAAGATTCTAAAAGATTATATAATCTTTTAGAATCTTTTAATTTTAATTATTATTCAACTGAAATAGCTGCTACTGGACAACTACCCTCAGCTTCTTTTGCTGCTTCTTTACTATTTTCAGGAACTTCCTCAACTATTGTATGAGCTTTTCCATCATCATCCATATCAAAAACTTCTGGTGCTATTGTTGGACATAATCCACATCCAATACATGTATCTTTATCTACATTGGCTTTCATAATTATTGCCTCCTTAAAATTTTATATTAACAATATCATTATTCCCTAAATTTTAATTTATATTACTTTATAAATAAACTTAATTTAAAAAATAAAAAGAATGAACCAAAATAATATAATTTTGATTCATTCTTTTATTTATACTAATATAATCCTTCAAAGATTAATGAATATAATGGATTTTCAGCCACATATTCTTCAGCTTTTCCATTTTCTAAAGCTTCAGTTAAGTCTAAGTTTATTGGTAATTCTCCTATTAGAGGAAGTCCTAAATATTCAGCATGCTCTTCTGAAGATTTCTTGCTAAATACTCTCATCTTCTTACCACACTCACACTCTATGTAAGCCATATTTTCAACTACTCCTCTTACACAAACATTCATTTTGTGAGCCATAGTAACTAGTTTTTTAACTATCATTGATACCATGTCTTGAGGTGTTGAAACTATTACTAATTCCTTTATAGGGAATGTTTGCATTACTGTTAATGTTATGTCACTTGTTCCTGGTGGCATATCTATTAATAAGTAGTCTAACTCTTCCCAATCAGTATCTTTAAACATTTGGTTTAATACTCCTGTAACCATTGGTCCTCTCCAAATTACAGGATCATCTTCAACTTCCATAAGTAAGTTCATTGATATAACTTTTATTCCTAGCTCAGTTTTTACTGGAACAAATTTAACTTGCTTACCTTCACTGTCCATGGCAACTATATCTGCTCTTTTTTCATTTATCCCAAAGAATCTTGGCATTGATGGTCCTGTTATATCAGCATCTAATACTCCAACTTTATATCCTTTTTTAGCTAGTTGAGTAGCTAATATTCCAGTAACAGTTGATTTACCAACTCCACCTTTACCACTTATAACACCTATAACATTTTTAATATTTCCGTAGTTAGTTCCTAATTTTGCTGGTACTGATGAACTACATCCTCCATCTTTACTAGCTGAACTACATTTGTCTTTATTTGCACAACTTGCACAACTTCCCATAAGAAAAATCCTCCATTCTGTTATCTATCCCATTCCTTTTGAACATCTTTCCAACTATCATAAACATTGATGTCCCAAGAGTTCTTATAAACTCCATCTACATAGAATTTTTTCTCTGAATGAGTTAATCTGTTTTCAATAGTTATTACAGTTCTAAACATAGTAGATGTATAACCATAATTTCTTACAGTAACTATTATATCAAAGTCATCTCTATTATGGTTCATTATTGAAGCATTTGGAACTACTTTTTTTACATCTTTTTCAAAATCTTCAATATCTGATGATAACATATATTTTGTACAATCTCTATCTCCAAGTATATCAATACCAACTTTGGCATTATCTTTGTTTAGTTCATCTTTTTCTTTTTTCATTACTTCAAGTATTGAAGTATAGTATATTTCATCAAAAGCTCTAGGTTTTCTTATTGCCTGCATATTTTGCATTAAATAGTTATCTAATCTCTTAGATATTCTATAAAAGTGATCTCCATCATAGAAATTACCTTCTCCATTATTTTTTACACCTGTTACATAATAGAATTTCTTTTCTTCATCACCAACATGTATTTCAAAAATATAATCTGGAGGTAAATCTGTCTTTTTGCTAACAACTTCAGCCTTAGATAACATACTGTATATATTATCTATTACTGACTTTTCTTTTACTAAAAACCTAAAACCAGAATCTCTTGTACTTTGAATAACTATTTTATCAACTCTATTTTCTTTTATATATTCAAAGTCATTATTATTACTCCCAACAAATTTGGAGCTTATATCTTTAGCTGAACATCCAGCAATGCCTAATCCTAAAACTAAGCAAAGTATTACTAGAATTAATTTCTTATTTTTCACTTGTTTCTTTTCTCCCTTTTAATTTATTTATATTATATAGTAATATACCCCCTATTAATATAAATATTGATATAAATTGAGATGTTGATAATGATCCTACGCTACCTCTAGGATCATTTCTTAAAAACTCTACAAAGAATCTACCTATACTGTATATTATCATATACATGCTCATAGTTTTTCCTTTTTCTTTGTTTTTATTTCCATACCATAGTAAAAATAAACCTAAGGCAAAATCAAAAATTGACGAAAAGATTTGTGTTGGATATAATGGTATCCCTGCTGGAGCTAATGAATCAGCTGGAAATATAATTCCTATAGAACTTGTAGTTTCAGCCCCATAACAACATCCTGCAAGTAAACATCCTATTCTTCCAAATCCTTGAGCTAAGGCTAAACCTGGTACTACTAAATCTGCAAGCTCTAATACATTCCACTTATTCTTTAAAGAGCATAGAGCGATTCCTAAGGCTCCTCCTATTATGGCTCCATAAATTACAAAGCCATTTCCAAAATCTCTAAATATTAAACTTGGATCTTGCATAACTGTTTTCCACTCAGTTATTATATAGAGTATTTTTCCTCCTAAAATCCCTGAAATAACAGTTAAGATAGTAGCATTAAAAAGCTTATCTTCGTTATAGCCTCTTTGAGTTCCTCGCTTTAAGAATAATAATGTTGCACAGATTATACCTAATCCTATCATAAATCCATAGCTATAAATCTTAAGTCCAAAGATTTCCCCTAAAACAATCCTCATAAACTCCTCCAATATTTATTTGTAAATTTAAAAGAGAAGCATATTATTATGCTTCTCTTTTAAATTTAATTATAATACTTCTATTAAAGCAAATCAAATTTTCTACTCCCCATGCTCTATACTATCAATTATGGCTTTATATATTATTGAATAATCTTCTTTTTGCTTACTTTCACTTGCACTAAATAATACCTTTATTATTTTATTTTCTCCCAACTTTTTATAATAAACAGTATTAACGTAGATTATTCCCTTTTGATTTTTTTCTTTGAAAACTACCTTCTTCACTAATTCATCATTAAGACTTTCATCAGATACTAAATAGTCACTTATATCATTCTTACTAATAAGCTCTTTTTCCTTCTCAACCATCTTGTCTAAATCATCATTTGAATTTAAAATCTGCACATATCCCCATAAGCCCATAGTGTCACTTATAAAACTATTATCATAAATAATATAATTTCCTGGGTATTTTTTTTCTTCAACGTCCCAACTATCAGGTAACTTATAGGTTAAAAGACCATCTAGGGCGGTATATGTACTTAGCCCTTCAATATTATTATTTGTTAATGCAACTTTTTTTATATTTCCAGTAAACATATTTTCACCAGTTACCAATATTATCATAAGCAAAACTAATATTAGGGTTATACCAAATTGTTTTTTATTCAAAAAATCACCTCTTTTCATCTTTTAGGAAAGTCTATATTTAAAATATATTCAACAAGTAAGTAAAAATTACTAAATAGAGTATTAATATTACATAAATAAAAAACTGTTTATATAGAAATAAAATCTATATAAACAGTTTTTCTCTTGATTATTTCATAGGGATAACTACAGATGAGTTTTCAAAATCATAGAACATTATCCAATAGCCATTTTCTCTATCTCCATATCTGTCCCATGTAACGAAACCAGTTCTACCACCGTATGGTTGATCTTTTCTATCCTTAGTTCCTGGAATAGCATATAAAATATATTTTATATCTCCATCCTTATCACACTTTACACCAAAGAAGAAATGACCTTCTTTGCTTATATAAGGATAGTAATTAATCATAGGATAATACATCATTGTGTATTTATTATAGTTTGACATATTACACATATCATCGAAGTTTCTAACATCAACCTTATACCATGCACATCTTTTTATATCCTCTGCAAATTTAGGAACCTTCTTACATCCTTCTAAAGCTCCCATTAAAACTTCACCTATAGGACAATCAAAGTCAACTTCATAAGTTTTTTCTTCTTTCTCCTTACAATCTCTAAGTTTCATTTGCTCTATTTCATTTTCGTACTCTGCAAATCTTCTACCTAGCTCATAACGTTCTCCATCATAAGGATCATATTCTCTTTCTAAATCTATTTTACTTATAAATCTATCACACTCTTGTAATTTTGATCTATAATCCCAATTATCATTGCGGTGATATTTTTCCTTATAGCAGTCTTTATAACCTTCTATTTTCTTTTCTTCATGATTATCTTTATCCGTATCTTTATCCTTATATTCTTTATGCTCTTCATGTTTATCTTTACAATCATCATCTACTTCATATTTATCCTTATATTTATCTTCTTTCTTATATTTGTCCTCTTTATCATCTTTATATTTTTTATCCTCTTCACATTTTTCCTCATGCTTCTCTTCTTTATCATGGTGCTTGCACTCTTCTTTGTCTTTTCCTCTACAGTCATCTTTTTTCTCTTTATATTCTTCTTTTAAATGCTCTTTGCAATCATCTTTATCCTCTTTATCTTCTGTATCCTTACAATATTCTTTTTTACATTCCTTTTCTTTATTCTCTTCTTTTAAATAATCCTTGTCCTTTTCTTTTAGATACTCTTTATACTTATCTTTTTCATCTTTGTCTTTCTTGTCCTTATAATAATCTTTATCATCATTATATTTTTCCTTATGCTCTTTCATGTTAATAGGACATTCTTTTTTCATTTCGTCTTCTTTATTATTTTTATCGTAATGAGACTTTTCTTTGCCTGATATCATCTTAATCTCATAATTTTTCCAATTATCCTTTGGCATTTGGTTATTTAAAAATCCACACATAAAGAATACTGTTCTACCATTAATATTTTTTCCTATAGCAGCTCCTACTATATTCTCATAAGATACATTTAAATCTCCTATGTTGATAGAATCATATTCTAAACTCATTTCTGCCTTTCCTTGTTGATTTATGTTCATTGGACCAAGATTTATATTCTTCTTAAAATCTTTCTTGTTACAAATAAGCATCATATAACAATCTTTGTATTCTTTCTTTAAGTTTTGAGCGTAAAAAGAAACTTTACATTTATCATTCTTAGTTTCTATCTTGGCATATCCAGTTAAAGGCTTATCTGAAGCCATAGAATGCCCCTTTTCATCTTCTTGTAATATTATAAAAGTTCTATATGATTTATTATGTGCCAATTCTCTGGTCCCTCCAATATAATTTTATTCTCTACAGTATATGAGAGAACAAAAAAAAAGAGAATAAAAATTTAAAAATTCTTATTCTCTCTAAATATTCTAGTTATTCATATATTTATCTATTGCATCTGAAAGAGCACCAAACTCTGCTAGGCTTAGAGTTTCTCCTCTTCTCTTAGGATCTATTCCAGCCTCTTCATAAGCCTTTTCCATTAATTCCTTAGGAAGTTTTACATTTTTAGTTGCATTCCATAAAGTTTTTCTTCTCATGTTAAATGCATGTCTAACAATTTCAAAGAATAATTTTTCATTTTTAACTTTAACACTTGGCTCTTCTAATCTTTCTAATCTTATTACTATAGAATCAACCTTTGGTCTTGGTATGAAGCATGAAGGTGGTACCTTTCTAACTATTTTAGTATTACAGTAGTATTGAACTAAAATTGATAAAGCACCATAATCTTTACAATTAGGTTCTGCATTCATTCTCTCTGCTACTTCTTTTTGTATCATTATAGTTAATGATTTAAAGTTATATCCACCTTTTAATAAATTTACTATTATAGGAGTAGTTACATAATAAGGTAAGTTTGCAACTAGCTTAACGCTTTTTTCATCTCCTATAATTTCATTAAAGTCAACTTTTAAGGCATCATTATGTATTAATTGAAACTTTGGATTATCTCCAAGCTCAGCTGTTAATATTGGAATAAGTGAACTATCTAATTCAATAGCAACAACTCTCTTTGCTCTTTTAAGTAATTGTACAGTAAGAGTACCAACTCCAGGTCCAATTTCTATTACTAAATCATCTTCACAAACATCTGCTCCATTTACTATATCTCTTGGAACAGAATCATCAATTAAAAAGTTTTGTCCTAAGCTTTTTGAAAATCTAAAATTATACTTCTGAACAAGCTCTTTTGTCTTTATATCTTTTATTTCATTTATATCCATTCACTACTCTCCTATATCATCTTTTCTACCTTTTCTATAGCTTTAACAAATTCTTCTTTTGTTATGCCATAGTTATTTAATCTTGAAAGAACTTGGTTTGCATTTCCATAACCGATTCTTAATTCTTTACCAAGTAACTCTCTTCTCACTTTAGCCTTTGGATCTGCTGATAATCCAAAGTATATTAAATCTTGTATTGTAAATTCTTCTCTTTTTTCTTCTAAAGTTATTTTTGCATTTTCTAAGGCCCTAATTATAGCCTCTGGTGACGCATTCTCTACACCTATGTTTCCATCCTTAGCTCTAGTTCCCTCTGCTCTTCCTATGTAAGCATGCTTAACGCCTTTAACTCTCTTTGATATTATTGCTCTTATCTTTTCTCCAGCAAAGTCTGGATCAGTAAATACAATAACTCCCTTTCTTTTTTGAGCTTCTTTTATTCTCTCTATAACCTTTGCATTTATTCCGAATCCACCAACAGCTATGATTTCAGCATCTATGGCTTTCTTAACTGCTGTTATATCGTCTCTACCTTCAACTACTATAACTTCTTTAATCAAGGTTAAAACTCCCTTTCTTATTATATGTACTATATTTAATTTACCTATATCTCATTTAACTGTCAATAAAATGCTTTAATACAAAATAAATAGAGGGTCTAAAAGAATACTCTTTTAGAATCCCTCTCTTAGTATTGGTATTACCATTCACCAGGATAAGCTATTATATAAAGATTAACATTTCTTCTTCCCCACTGTTTACATTCAGGTGCTGAATTTAAGAATAAATCTATTATATTATTTTTTATAGCTCCACCAGTGTCTTCTGCTACTGCATAGCCATATCCTTCTACATAAACCTTAGTTCCTAAAGGTATTACTCTAGGGTCAACAGCTATTGTACTTAATCCATTTGGATCTCTCTTAGGTACAGTTCCTGTAGCTGTTATTCCATCTCCAGAATAGGCAGTAGCTTCTACTACCATTGCTTTTTTATAATTTATATTATCGTTTCCTCTTGAAAGAACTAATTTCTCCATAGTTCCTTTAACCACTACTTCATCTACTGGTTCTTTAACAACTTTAGATTCTACTACTTCTCTAGATACTTCTTTTCCATCTTCCATAACTAACTTCATAGTTATTTCCTTTTCTCCAGCAGAACCCTCTTGAGTAGTCTTTTTAACTCCACTCTCTAAGTTATCATCTTCCTTTACTACAGTTTCAAAGTCTATTGGCTCTTTTTCAACTATGGTCTTCTCTTCAACTCTTGTAATCTTTATTTTCAAATCCTTTGATAGTTCTGTTTCTAATGAAGGCTCTACTTTGTCTAAATCATTTAGATTAATTCCTTCTTTAACCAGCATATTCTTTACTGAATCTTCCGCAGAATCTATCTCTATATTTTTTCCATCAACCATTACTTCTACTGGAACTGCCTTCTTAATGCTTATTACATCATTATCAGCAATCTCGCTTGTTAAACTTGGTTCTATTTTATCCTTGTCAGATAAGTAAATTCCTTGTTGACTCAAAACTGCTTGTACATTTCCTTTAAATGTGGCAACCTCTAAATTTTCACCATCTAAGTTTATGGTTATATTCTTATGTGCTGTAACTAAAACTGCTATAAAACTTACTAAAACTAAACTAAATACTCCTAATACAATTTTTCCATTTTTCGAGGCAACCTTCTCTTTCAATGCCTTAATTATTTTTTTCATATAATCTTCCCCCTTTTAGGCAAGAGTCATTTCGACATTATATATTACCTTTTCAAGTATGTCAAATCTGATGACTCCTAAAATTTATACTTTTAGTTGTAAATTATAATAAATAATTGACCTCTGCTTATACAGGGATTTGGTAAATAACGGTTGATTTATATTTAAAAAAGTACACTATATTATATTAGTGTACTTTCCATGTTATTACATTTATTTTTCTTTAGTTTAGTTATGGTTATATTAAATTTTGAATAATCTCTTTTTATTGTTTAATAAGATTTCATTCATTTCTTCCCCTGAAATTCCTCTTATTTCACTCATTTTATCTATGATATATTCAATATAATCTGACTTGTTTCTTTTGCCCCTAAAAGGAACTGGTGCCATAAAAGGACAGTCAGTCTCAACTAGCATTCTTTCAGCAGGTATTTCTCTACAAACATCTACTAATTTTTTAGCATTTTTAAATGTTAAAACTCCTGTAAATCCAATGTAATATCCTAATTTAATGCACTCTTTTGCAAATTCAACTGAACCTGAAAAACAATGTACTACTCCAATTACATTTGGAAACTCCTTCATAATTTCTAAAGTGTCTTTATGAGCATCTCTATCATGTATAACAACTGGTAAATTTAATTCATCAGCTAATTTCATTTGAGCTCTAAAAACTTCTTTTTGAACTTCTCTTGGAGGATTTTCTTCCCAATAATAATCTAGTCCTATTTCTCCAATGGCTTTAACCTTTTCATTCTTAACAAATTCTTTTATTTCTTTTACAACATCATCATTAAATTCATCTGCATTTTCTGGATGTATACCAACTGCTGCATAAAACATATCAAACTCTTTTGCAAGTTCAACTGATTTTCTTAATCCATAAAGATCAGATCCACAGTTTAAAACCCCAATAACTCCATTTTCTTGTAGTTCTTTTATTACATTTTCTCTATCTTCATCAAAACTATCTGAGTCGTAATGTGCATGTGTATCAAATATTTTATATTTCATAATTTTCTCCTTTGAATTTTACATATAAATTGTAGATAAAAGTGGTGATAAAATTCCTAGAATTCCTCCTAATAAAGCTCCTAACCAAGTTATTGCCTTAAGTTCTTTATTAGCTATTCCAATTATGATTTCCTCTGCATAATCCACTTCAAAAGCATTTATCTGTTCTTCTACTATTGAGGAAATATCCACAATTTCTAGTACTTTAGCTGATTTATTTTCCACAAAATCATTATATAAATTATCTAAAATACTCATAATACTATTTTCTAAGTTTTGTTTATTATAACATATATCATTTAAGGAATTTTGTAAAAATTTATCAAATACCTTTTCAATCATTTTACTTATTTCACCAGATAATTGGTTATTATTAACAATTTGAGAAATCATTGAATCTATATTATCAATTAGAATATTTTCATAGTCATTGAATAACACTTTTATAATTTCTTCATAACTATTAAAAGAAGAAATTTTACAATTTAGTTTACTTATTATAGAATCTATATTTTCTTCTGTATTTAATTTTTTTGAAATCTTATCTCCTAAAGCATCTGATATTACCTCTAGCTTTTCTTCTCCAACATTATTTATTACATCACTTACTTTTTTCTTCATACTTTCATGTACAAAAGCTAAAGCCGCATCACATATATACTCTTTATTTTCTTCTTCACTTAAAGATTTATCAACTAATGAAACTAACTTTCCATATATTACATCTCCACTTAGAAACATTGATACTATAGATGGTATATTATCATTTATTGCACTTTTTATCTTATGTGAAACCTCATCATCTCTAAGAAGATTTTTTATTATATCCACAAAGGTATCTTTTTGAGATTTTACATATTCTTCTATATAAGGTTTAATATTTTCTGGAATTACTTCCTCAATAGTTAAATCTTCTTTTCCTAAAGTTTTTACTTCTTTAAGAAGAGCTTTTCCTATTATGTCTCTTGTTTTTTCTTCCTCTAAAGTATTTATTATTACTTCTCTAAATTTATTGCTATTTATAAAATCAATTATCTTTTCAGGCTCTTTATTTAGTCTTTCTTTAATAGAATCTACTATATAAAATTTAACCTTATTTTTAAACTCCTCTTCCTGAATTGATTCTAAAATAGTCTTAGCTATATTGTCTATCATATTTCCCTTTAGAGCATAGTAATTTTCCCCTAAAGTATTCTTTAATGAATTCTCTAAAGTTGAATTGCTATTGATAATTTGATTAATTTTTTCTTTAGCAACCTCATTAAATTTTGCTTTTATTTTATCATCCTTTAAAGCCTTGCTTAAGCTATCTGAATTTAGTAAATGAGTTCCTACAGTTTCTCCAACCTTATTAGCTATTCTACTTTTTTCCTTAGGTATTAACCCTGGTGTAAAAGGAAGTTTCATGCCAAAGATATACTTTGCTTCTCTTGGCCTAAATAACATTTTTATAGCAAGCCAGTTTGTTATGTAGCCTATTACTGCTCCAATTAAGGCTCCTATAATATAAATTTTCATCTATTTTCACTCCTATCAATTTAAAATTCACTTAAATAGTGTAAAATATTATATATTTATATTAATATAATACTACTTATTTTTTAAGGGTGGTGAATAAAATGGATTTTAAAAAATTATCTAATATAAAAGAGTGTAGGTTATTTTCCCACTTCAGCGATCAAGATATTCAAGAATTATTAAGCTCTGGTTTCGCTTCAGTAAAATCCTATTCAAAGGAAGACTTACTGTTTTCTGAAGGAGAGTATTGCGATTTTTTAAGTGTAGTTATAGAAGGGAAAATAGAAATTCAAAAATTAGATTCTAACGGAAACATATTAGTGGTTGCAACCTTAAATAGAGGAAATGTTTTTGGGGAAAATCTTCTTTTTGGAGATAGGAACTTTTACCCAATGTCTGTTGTAGCTAAAGAAAATTCTCAAGTTTTACATATAAAAAAGGATTATATATATAAACTATGCTCTTCAAATGAAGCTTTTTTAAGAGAGTTACTTAGAATTCTTTCAAATAAAGCTCTTAATCTAAGTTCTAAACTTAAACAAGTGACAATGAAATCTATTAGAGAAATGATTTGCAATTACTTATTAAAAAAATATAACAAAGAAAAATCTACAACTATAAAGTTAGAGTTTTCAAGAAAGGACTGGGCTGACAAACTTGGAGTCCAACGTCCTTCATTGTCTAGAGAACTTATGAAAATGAGAGATGCAGGGCTTATAGACTTTTCAAAAAACATAATAGAAATAAAAGATTTAGAAGGGTTAAAAGGTTATTTACTTTAAATCAAATGTTAATATTTTTGTACACTTTTTGACACATAAATGCCACATAAGAAGCTTAATATAATAATTGTAACGTAGCTAAAACACTAATTTAATTTTACCCCTTAAATGGCCCTTGAATAGTTTGTCCCCCTTACGCAAATGTCAAGGGCTATTAAGTTTAATTAATTTAAAAAATTTCTATATAATAATTCCTAACCTTAAACCTTAAGATGTAGAATAAGCCTTGTTTCTAATGTTAATAGAAGCAAGGCTTATTTTATTTATATCTTTTTATTCTTTAATCTATTTAGTTCTTCTATAGCAACTTTCTTGTCTATTTTATCAAATAAAAATTCAACTCTATTAACTCTTATATTCTTCCTCTCTTTAAAGCTCCACTTTATATCCTTTATACCTAAAAACATTTTTATTTTCTCACAAGTAAAAGGAATTATAGGATTCATTAAATCAGTTAAAGCTACTAATATTTGAGAACAAATATACAGTACCTCTTCACATTTTTTCTTGTTATTATTTATTAAAATCCAAGGTTTATTTTTATCAAAGAAATCATTTCCCTGTTTTATAAGATTAAATATTTCTTTTACTCCCGATTTAAATTCTCCCTCTTCAAATTTATTACCTACAGAAGCATAAGTTCTTCTTATTATGTTTTTCCATTGAAGAGGAAGTTCTTCTCCCTTTATTTCCCCATTAAAGTTTTTCTTTATAAAGGTTAAAACCCTATTTGTAAAGTTCCCTATTTCTCCTACTAATTCATTATTATTTGCATTTATAAAATCTCTCCAAGTAAAGTCAGAATTTTTCTCTTCAGCACCTCTACTTATTAAATAATATCTAATAGAATCTATATTATATCTTTCCATAATGTAAGGAACCCATATGGCCCAATTTCTATTGGTAGAAAAAGTTTTTCCTTCTAAGGTTAAATATTGAGAAGAGAATATTCTAATTTCACTTTTCTCTAATCCAATGCCAGAGAGCATTGCTGGAAACATTGTTGTGTGAAAGGGTATATTTTCCTTACCATGAACTAGGTATATTCTACTTTCTTCATTATTCCAATATTCTTCTAAAGATTGTCCTTTTTCCTCTATAACTTTCTTAGATGCAGTAACATAGGCTAACAGTGCATCAATCCAAACATAAACTCTTTTATCTTCAAAGCCTTCTATAGGAACTTCTATTCCCCAATTAATTTCTCTTGTTAGAATCTTATCTCTTAGCCCACCCTCTAAATATCTCTTAGTTATTTTAATGGCATTTTCTCTCCAACTCTCTTCTTCATCTAATATATTTTGAATATAATCTTGAAAATAAGATAATTTAAAGAAAAGATTATTAGAACTTCTAACTTCAACTTTACTATTACATTCATTACAAAGTCCTTCTTTAATCCCAAATTCATCTAAGGTATCACAGCATTTTGGACAATAAAATTCTTCTGTTTCTTTTTCATATATAAATCCCTTATTATAAAGGCTTTTTATTATATATTTCACCTGCTCTTCATGATACTCACTATCTGTTCTTGTAAATATATCAAAGGAAAATCCTAATTTATTAAAGCACCTAACAAATTCCCTATGGTACTTATTTATAAGCTCTTCTGGTGACTTATTAATCTCCTTGGCTTTATTTAAAATTGGAGATCCATGACAGTCAGATCCTGAAACAAAAATAACTTCATCACCCTTAGCCCTATGATACCTTGCCAATATATCACCTGCCATCCAAGATGAAACTCTTCCTATATGAAGTGAGCCGTTGGCATAAGGCCAAGCATTACCTATAATTACTTTCATTTTATTAGCCCCCTTAAAATGCTTCTATCTACAATATTATGATACAAAAAAACTCTTATATTCCACAATCTAGTATGAATATAAGAGTTTTTTAATTTTACTATCTTACTTGGCTTCCAGTTAACATTTCTCCTGGGTTAACTAATAGAAGTTCTGAATCATCTGAAGGTGCTGCTGCAAGTATCATACCTTGAGATAATTCTCCTCTTAATTTAACTGGTTTTAAGTTAGCAACTAATACTACATACTTTCCAACTAACTCTTCTGGTTTATAGTATTGTGCTATTCCTGAAATAACCTGTCTTTCTTCTCCACCTAAATCAACTTTAAGTTTTAATAACTTTTTAGCTTTTTTAACTGGTTCACACTCTAATACTTTAACTACTCTTAAATCTATCTTGTCAAAGTCATCTATAGTTATTTCTTCTTTTATTGGATTTTTAACTAACTCTTCGTTAGCTGGCTTAACTGGAGCTTGTTTTAAAGCTTCAAGTTCTGCTAATTTTTCCTCAACATCTATTCTTGGGAATATAACATCACCCTTAACTACTTTATCTCCTGCAACTGTTCCATTAAACTCCTTTAAACTTTCCCAAGTAGTAACTTTAGTGTTTAATTGAGCATCTATTTTTACACTTGTTTCTGTTAAGAATGGTGAAATCATTACTGAAACAAATCTTAAAGTTTCTAATAAGTTATATAAAACTGTTCCTAGTCTTTCTTTCTTTTCTTCATCCTTAGCAAGTATCCAAGGAGTTGTTTCATCTATATATTTGTTAGCTCTGCTTATTAAAGTCCATATACTTTCTAAAGCTTCTGGAATCTTTAATGCATCTATGCTAGCTTCAACTTTTCCTGGAGTAGATAAAGCTAAGTTTATTAATTCATCATCAATAGCTTCCTTGCATGTTGGTGCTTGAATAACTCCATCAAAGTATTTATAAACCATAGCTATTGTTCTTGATAATAAGTTACCTAAGTCATTAGCTAAGTCTGTATTTACTTTCTTTATAAATATTTCATTGTTGAATAATCCGTCTGAACCAAATGGTATTTCTCTTAATAAGTAGTATCTTACAGCGTCAGCTCCAAACATGTTAACTAAAACTACTGGATCAACAACGTTACCTTTTGATTTTGACATTTTTCCTCCATCAACAAGTAACCATCCATGACCAAATACTTGCTTAGGTAATTCTAATCCTAAAGCCATTAACATTATTGGCCAGTAAATTGTGTGGAATCTTAAAATATCTTTTCCTATTAAGTGAACATCAGCAGGCCAGAACTTTTTGTATAACTCTTGGTCTTCTTGACCATATCCTAAAGCAGTTATGTAGTTTGATAATGCATCTATCCAAACATAGATAACATGCTTTTCATCAAAGCTTACAGGTATTCCCCAAGTAAAGCTTGTTCTTGAAACACAAAGATCTTGTAATCCTGGTCTTAAGAAGTTATTTAACATTTCATTCTTTCTTGATTCTGGTTGAATGAAATCTGGATGTTCTTCTATATACTGAATTAATCTATCAGCATATTTGCTCATTTTAAAGAAGTAAGCTTCTTCCTTAGCTTTTTCAACTGGTCTTCCACAATCAGGGCAGTTTCCATTTACTAATTGAGTTTCTGTCCAGAATGATTCACATGGAGTACAGTAAAGCCCTTCATAAGAATCTTTATATATATCTCCTTGATCATATAACTTTTTGAAAATCTCTTGAACAGCTTTCACATGATAATCATCAGTTGTTCTTATAAATTTGTCATAGCTTATATTCATCATTTTCCAAAGATCTTTAATTCCTGCAACTATTTCGTCAACATGCTCCTTTGGAGTAATTCCCTTTTCATTAGCTATTCTTTCTATTTTTTGACCATGCTCATCTGTTCCTGTTAAGAACATTACTTCGTGACCTGTAAGTCTTTTGAATCTTGCTATAGCATCAGCAGCCACAGTTGTATAAGTATTACCTATGTGTAGATTTGTTGATGGGTAATAAATAGGCGTTGTAATATAATATGGTTTTTTACACATTATTTTTTCCTCCTTTATTCTTACTTATTATTGTTTCCAATATTTCAAAAATATAAAAAACCCCTATGGGAAATCCCATAGAGGCGTTAATTACGCGATACCACTCTATTTCATATTTATGTCACCATAAATATCTCACTAAGTAACTCCTAAGTTTAACTTATTTTATTACTCTGCAATATAACGGTTGCCACCGTACTTTTCTAAAATTAAAATTCTCAAAAAGTCTGCTCCAAGTCCATCTTCATAAAGTCTCATGCATCTGGCTCTCACCTACCCCAGCTCTCTTTTATACAATCTTCTTTATTACTCTTCTCTTCATTGCATTTTCTCACTTAATTTTAATTATATGATTAGTTTTATATTAATGTCAATCGTTTTTATTTTTGAATTCTTTAAAATTCTTGTTAAGTCATAATTTGTATTAATATAAAAATGTTATATACTATCTATAATAATATATAAATTGTTTGGGAGGTATTATTTAAATGAAAGGTTTAGCCCTACCTAAAATAGGTGCAAGAAACTTAAAGACAGCTTTGGCTGTAACTTTATGCATAGGATTTTTTGAGCTAATACACAGACAATATCCTTTTTATGCTTGTATAGCCGCTGTAATCTGTATGAAAGATACTGTTGAAAACTCATATAAAATGGGAAAAAGCAGAATGATTGGTACAATAACTGGTGGACTTGTTGGCTTAGCTTTAACTTTTATAGCTTTAAACTTTAACCTTACAAGATTCTCAGGAATAATAACAGGGATTGGAATAGTTATAACCATTTATCTACTTAATGTTTTTAACAGAAAAGGGTCTGTTTCTATAGCATGTATAGTATTAATAGCAATTATGACAAACTTACATGGTAAAGCTCCATATGCCTATGCAATTGATAGAATTATAGATACTTTTATAGGTATAATAATTGCTCTATTAATAAATAACTACATATATAAATATGAAAATAAGGTAAAAAAAGATTTAGAAAATATAGAAGAAAAAATCTCTAGACTTGAAAAAGAAGTTAAAGATGATATAAAAAATCTAGAAGAAAATAAAAAGAACTAATGTAAAAAACTAATATGATTTAGGAGGGAAATATTTGTTTAAATTTAACCTGCAAACTATAGGTGCTAGAAACCTTAAAACTTCTCTTTCAGTATTTATATGCATTATAGTATTTGAACTATTAGGCCGTTCTAGTGCCTTTTTTGCTTGTATTGCAGCAATGATGTGCATGCAAGATACAGTTGAAAATTCATATAAAATGGGAAAAAACAGAATGCTTGGTACCTTTTTAGGTGCTATTGTTGGTTTATTATTAACAGCCATATTTAATGTATTAAGTATTCAACACTTTATTGTTTATGCTCTTTTAACAGCCATAGGTACAACTATAGCCATTTTTTTATGTATTTTATTTAATTGTAAAGGAGCAATAAATAGTGCATGTATAGTTGTTTTTGCCATAATGACAAACTTAAAGGGTGTTGGCTCATATGACTATGCTTTTAATAGAATCCTAGATACATTTATTGGGGTAATAATAGCTATTATAATTAACAGACTTGTCTACCCTTACCAAAAGAAAACTGAAGAGAAAACAAATTAATATATTTAACTAAAAGGGGCTGTATCAAAATATAATAATAAAACTTACAAACATATTCCGAGAATTACTAAATTTCCTCTTCATACTGTTTGTAAGTTTTATAAAAAGTTATTTTGGTACATGTCCTTTTTAATTGCTAACTACTTTGTCATCTACTTTTTTACCAAATATCATTGTTAATATGAATAAAGCTACTAAGGATAAAGGTAGTACTATGAAAATACTTAATCCTAAACCAGCTGGAATATATCCAAATAATACAGTTACTATTCCTACAAATACTGCATACCATATTTGAGTTCTAACATGTTCTATATGATCGCATCCTGCACCTGTTGAGGAAAGTATTGTGGTATCAGAAATAGGTGAACAATGATCTCCAAAGATAGCACCTGTTAATACTGCTGATGTGCTTACTATAACAAAATTCCATTCTGGATTTATTGCAAAGGCTAATGGAATTGCAAGTGGCATTAATATTCCCATTGTTCCATAAGCTGTACCTGTAGCAAAGGCTATTATTGAACCTAAAATAAATATTATTGCTGGTAATAAAAATGCTGGTATTGCATCTGATAATACTCCTACTAAATAAGAAGCAGTTCCTAATTCTTTAATTACAGAACTTAAAGACCAAGCTAATATAAGAATTACTCCTGTTATTAAAAGTCCTTTCATTCCTTCAATCCAAATTCCTATTCCTTCTGAAATAGTAAATATTTTTCTACCTACTCCTAATATAAGAGCTACTATAGTTGCTAATAAAGCTGATTGGAATAAAACTACTGAAGCATCTGCATTTGAGAATGCTGCTTGTATTCCAGCAAAACTAAAAGGTGTATTGTTCATAAGCTCTATTATTGCTAAATCTTCTCCACCCATTATAGTTACCCATCCACTATAATAAAATCCTATTAAAGATGATACTATTAAAACTCCAATTGGAATTATTGCATTCCAAACACTTAATTTAATTCCTTCTATAGGTTCTAAATCTTCACTATCAGATGAAATTTCTGTAGTAGATAAAACTTCTCCTCTTCTAGCTCTTCTCTCAGCTTTAAGCATTGGTCCAAATTCTCTTAAAGTTATTGCTGATATAACAACAAAAGCTAAAATTAATATATTATAAAATCTATATGGTATTGTTTCTAAAAATACTCCAAAACCATCTGCTTGTATTCCTACACTTTTTAAGGCATCTCCAATTAATCCAACCTCTAAGCCTATCCAAGTTGATATTATTGCTAACCCTGCAATTGGAGCTGCCGTTGCATCTATAACAAAGGCTAATTTTTCCCTTGAAACTCCTAATTTATCTGTAACTGGTCTCATTATTGGTCCTACAATTAATGAATTAGCATAATCATCAAAGAAAACTGCTAACCCTAAAAGCCAAGTTGTAAGTTGTGCACTCTTAACAGTCTTAGCCTTTCTTGCTAAAGCCTCAGCTATTGCCTTTGCTCCTCCCATTTTAGCTACTAAATGAATCACTCCTCCAATAACTAAAACCTGAAGAATTATCCCTGCATTCCAAGGATCAGCTAAGGAATTTAAAGCTCTATAAGTAAAATCAATAAATCCTTGAGTTAAAGCTGTAATTATATTAAATCCATTTAATTGAAGCATTATACATCCTGTAATTGTTCCTATGAATAAAGAAACTACAACATTCTTAGTTAAAAAAGCTAATACAATTGAAACTAATGGTGGCAGCACTGTCCACATTCCAAACTTAGCTGAGTTTACCGCCGCAGCATCTTCAGCAGCAAAGACTAAGGTTGAGCATAACATTGTCATTGCAAAAACCGTTAGAAAAACTTTAAATCTAGTTTTATTTCCCATTATAAATTCCCCCTTAAATATGCAGTGAATTAATTTACAGAGGTGTTCCCTTATTTTCTCTTATTATAAAATTTCTGCAAAAAAGACCTTAGGCTTGATCAACCTAAGGTCTTAATACTTAATAAAATCACTTTTGCAAATAAACTTTTATTTATTTAATTCCCTAAGATGATAGCTCTCCACATTTTGTGACAGTGTTGTATATATTCTATACAACCCCAGCATTTAGCCTTAAAGTATTAGCCAAAAACTTCGGCGATAATCCCTTTCCTAAAACTTCTACGCTACTTAACTCCATTTTAGTAATCTTGATTCTCGCGCCTCTACCTCTTTTTAAATTATTCACTTTTAATTATTATATTGTATACATTTATACAATATAACTATGTTTCTTTCAAGTATTTAATTACTTTATTAACCATTTATTAAAAAAAGCCTGATTTTATTATGGAAATCAATAACCACAAACCAAAAATTCCTGATACTATAAACCCTATTAATCCTAAAATAGGAACCCCTTGAAAAGTAGGTCCAGTTTTAGCATTAACTATTAATGAAGAACCTATAATCATACATCCAACTATTAAAGAGAATGCTACTCTATTTACCATTCTATTTAAATCTGTAAGTGGCTTATCTAAGCCCTTCATTTCAAATTGCAACTTAGCTCTTCCCTTAGTTAAGCTATCCACAAGCTCTGAAAATTTAGTAGGAATTTCTATGCTCTTAGAGGCAAACTTATAGGCTTCAGTTATAAGTTTATCCTTGTTTAAACTTTTTAACATTTCCTCTTTATTTCTTTCCTTTACATAAGGATAAATACATTCCATAATTTCTAAATCTGGATCTATTTTAGCTATAACCCCTTCTAATATAACTATGGATCTTACTAAAGCAACTAATTCTCTTGGAAATTGAATATTATTTCGTTCTGCAATCTCAAAGATTTCTTTAAATAAATCTGATATCTTTATTGTCTTTAAAGATGCATTTATATATTTTGAGACTATATTTTTTAAATCATCATATAATATTGAATATTCAACTTTTCCTTTTTTTATGCCTATGGCATTTACAAAATCAACTAAGGTATCAATATCCCCTAAAACCATAGCAATCATGGCCTTATTAAGCCAATTTCTTAAATTGGCTTCTAAAGTTCCAACTAAGCCAAAATCTATAAAGTATATTTTGCCTTCTCTTATAAATAAATTTCCTGGATGGGGATCACCATGAAAAAATCCATCTTCTAATACCTGTTTAAAAAATGAGTTTGCTAATTTGTTTGCAATATCTTCAAAATCATATCCTTCTTCTTTTAAAATATTAAAATCTGTTACTTTATAACCATCTATATATTCCATGGTAAGGATTTTCTTAGAAGTAAGCTTATCAATAATTATAGGTGCACCAACACAGGCTACATTTTTATTAAGCTCTCTAAACCTTTTAGTATTCTTTGCTTCCTTTTCGAAATCAAGTTCCTTTAAGGTAGCATCTTCAATTTCCTTAAAAGCTTCAACTGGATTAACTAAGGTATTCGTTATATGATTAGATGTTAATTTGCTAAGTCTTCTTAATATGCTTAAATCAAGCTTCATTTTTTCATCTATTTTATAATGCTGAACCTTAACTACTACATCCCTTCCATCTATTAATTTAGCTCTATGAACCTGTGCAATTGATGCTGACGCTAATGGAGTTTCACTAAACTCTAAGAAATATGTATTTATATCTGTCCCAAAAGATTCATAAAATATTTCCTTTACCTTATGAAAGTCTGTTATTTCATTATTATCCTGTAACTTTTCCAACTCTTCAATATAAGCTTTAGGAAGTAAATCTGGTCTTGTACTCAATATTTGTCCAATTTTAACAAAGGTTGCCCCTAATTCTTCTAAAGCCTCTCTAAGTGCTTGAGGCCTTGGCTCAGCCTTTTTACTATTAGGCAACTTTGATGAAATTAAAAAGTCAAAACCATAATAAGTAAATACCCTAATTATTTCTTTCAACCTTTTTGCACTCTGTCCCTTACTCATAAATTCACCTCCTATAAGATAATAAAATAATAAACTATAAAAACTCTACAAGGCACTGAAAAGCTTAATCATACTAGCTATTTACATAGCTATAAATTCTACTCTTCATTTCCCTTGTAGAGTTCTATTATTTTATAGCCTAAATTTCTTCTTCATTTAATTTAGCTTCTAATACGGCTATTCTTTCTTTTAATTTATTTATTTCTTCTAAAGTAGATTTATTAGCTTCCTCAAACATAACTCTAAAATCTTCTTTTGTTAAAGGATTCATGTTGTCTAACTTAGTTATTATTTCGCTAGTTGCTTCAGTAGTTTTTTCTTGCATATCTCTTTTTAATTCTTCAGATAAAACTTTACCATCTTCAACAGTTATTTTCCCCTTAGCAACCATATCTTGTATAAAAGAATCTGTTTTTTCATAAGCAGTAGCTGCAGTTCCAATTCCAGCTAAGACAGCTTTTTTTAATTCATTTATCATAAAATCATCTCCTAAACCATAGTTTGCTCTTTAATTTTTATTACATTTTACTCTTAATTTCTTCAAATTTAAAGCTTATTATTCTTAAAATAATGTTAATTATAAAATTATCTATTACTCATGAACTTTTCTATATCTTCTACAGACTTGATGCATTCTTTTGTTAGAACTTCACAGCCATCTTTAGTAACTAAAACATCATCCTCTATTCTTATTCCTATAGCTTCTTCTTCAATATATAATCCTGGCTCTACAGTATAAACCATACCTTCTTCAAGAATGATATCTCTCTTACCAACATCATGAGTGTCAAGACCTAAACTATGTCCTATTGAGTGGAAATAATACTTTCTATAATCCTTTTTGTCTTCTATAAGACCTAATCTTACACAAGCTTCAGCTAAAAGATTATTTGCTTTGTCATTTATTTCATAGAATCCAACCCCTGGTCTAATAGCGTTTATTATCTCTTCATTTACTTTTAAAACTTCTTCATAAACCTCTTTTTGTCTCTTAGTAAACTTACCATTAGCAGGGAATGTTCTTGAAATATCTCCATTATAATAATTTACTTGAGCACCTAAATCAAAAAGAATTAAGTCTCCATCTTTTATTTCACTATTATTATCAACATAGTGTAAAGTAGCAGCATTTACTCCAGCAGCTGCTATAGTTTTAAAAGCATAATCTTTAACTCCATTTTGTTTTAAATAAAAGTCAAAATATGCTTCTAATTCATATTCTTTCATTCCAGGCTTACATTCTTTCATTAAAAGTTCTACACCCTTAGCTGTTATGTGAGCAGCCTTCTTTATTTCTTCTACTTCTTCTTTACATTTAATTTGTCTTAAAGAAGCTATATCAGAATAAACATCTTTTATAACTACTTGAGGATATCTCTCCTTAATTTCCTTTGCAAAACTTTGACTTTTACTCATTTCTTCATCAAATGAAACTCTTTCTAAATCTAAATAAAGATTTTCTGCAATTCCATTAGTAAAAATCATATTTAAATCACTTTTAAATTCTTCTAAATATTTTATATTTTCTATGCCAGATACTTCTTTAGCCTCATAATCTCTTATAGTTTTTCCAGTCCATCTTTCTTGCTCTAAATTTGGCTTTAGTATATAAAGGACTTCATCAACCACACCATTTATTTTCTTTATCATTAGTATATGCTTTTCTTCATCTACTCCTGTTAAATAATAAAAGTTTCTGTTTGGAGTAAATGGAAAATATTCATCTGCTGTTTTTCTTTTAGCCTCTCCTGCAAATAAAACTAATAATGAATTGTCTTCTAGTTTCTTTAATAAATTCTCTCTGTTTTTAGTAAAAACTAAACTTTTCATCTTAATCCCTCCAATTCCTATTTATTAAATTTTACCATATATAAGATTTAAAATCTTAACAAATAGTACATCTTTACATATTTTTATAGAAAAAAATACTCACTAGATTATCTAGTGAGTATTTATTATTATCTTATTTCAAAGCTATTAAACTCTGTCTTTTTTACCTTCGAAAGCATTGATGTACATTTGCTTGATTTCACTTATTAATGGGTATCTTGGGTTAGCACCAGTACATTGGTCATCGAATGCATCTTCACTCATTTTTTCTAATGTAGCGTAGAATGATTCTTTTGAAACTCCACAATCAGCTATTGTTGCAGGGATTCCAACTGTTTTCTTAAGGTTATCTATAGCCTTGATTAAGTTATTAACTTTTTCTTCTTCGTTCTTTCCACCTAATCCTAAGTAGTCAGCGATTACTGCATATCTCCATTTAGCATTTGGATATTTGTATTGTGGGAATGCAGCTTGTTTTCTTGGGTTGTCAACAGCGTTGAATCTTATTACATGGTCTATTAAGATTCCGTTAGCAACTCCGTGTGCTATATGGTGTTCTGATCCTAATTTGTGTGCCATTGAGTGACATACTCCTAAGAATGCGTTAGCGAATGCCATACCAGCCATTGTTGAAGCATGAGCCATTTTTTCTCTTGCTTTTATGTTTGTAGTACCTTCAGCGTAAGCTTGTGGTAAGTATTTAAATATTAATCTTATAGCTTCTAAAGCTAATCCATTAGTGTACTCTGATGCTAAAACTGAAACGTAAGCTTCTAAAGCATGAGTTAATGCGTCTATACCTGATGCAGCTGTTAATCCTTTTGGCATGTTCATCATAAGCTCAGCATCTATGATAGCCATATCTGGAGTTAATTCATAATCTGCTAATGGATATTTTACTCCTGATTCTTCATCAGTTATAACTGCGAATGGTGTTACTTCTGAACCAGTACCAGCTGATGTTGGAACTGAAATCATCATAGCTTTTTGACCCATAGTTGGGAATGGGTAAACTCTCTTTCTTATATCCATGAATCTCATTGCTAAATCTTCAAAAGCAACTTCTGGATGCTCATACATTACCCACATAATCTTAGCTGCGTCCATTGGTGAACCTCCACCAAGAGCTATGATTGCATCTGGTTGATAGCTTCTCATTGCTTCAGCACCTTTTTTAGCATATGCTAAAGTTGGGTCTGGAGTAACTTCTGAGAATACTCTGAAATCTACACCTATTTCTTCTAAAACACTTGTTATTTTATCAACATATCCTAGACTAGCTAATACGTTGTCTGTTACTATAAATACTTTTTTCTTGTTTAAATCTTTTAATTCTCTAAGAGCAACTCCTAAAGCACCATATTTGAAGTAAACTTTTTCTGGAACTCTGAACCAAAGCATATTTTCTCTCCTCTCAGCTACACTCTTAACATTCATTAAGTGTTTAGGACCAACGTTTTCTGAAACTGAGTTTCCACCCCATGATCCACAACCTAATGTTAATGATGGTGCTAGCTTGAAGTTGTATATGTCTCCGATAGCTCCTTGAGTTGATGGCATGTTTATTATTGTTCTACCAGTTTTCATAGTTGCACCGAATTTTTGAACTCTATCTTGTGATTTCATTGTATCAGTGTATAAAACTGAAGTATGTCCGAATCCACCAAGTTCAACTAATCTTTCAGCTTTAACTAAAGCTTCTTCGAAGTTAGCTACTCTGTACATTCCTAATACTGGTGATAATTTTTCATGTGAGAATGGTTCTTCTAATTCAACTGACTCAACTTCACCAATTAAAACTTTAGTATCCTTTGGAACCTTAACACCTGCCATGTCAGCTATTTTCCATGCTGATTGACCAACTATGTTAGCATTTAAGTTACCATTTATTAAAATTGTTTTTCTTACTTTATCTATTTCTTTATCTTTTAAGAAGTAAGCTCCTCTATCAGCGAACTCTTTTCTTACTTCATCATAAACTTTATCAACAACTAATACTGTTTGCTCTGATGCACAGATAACCCCGTTATCGAAAGTTTTTGATAATAATATTGAGTTTACTGCCATTTTTAAGTGAGCTGTTTCATCTATGATTGCTGGTGTATTACCTGCTCCAACCCCGATAGCTGGTTTTCCTGATGAGTAAGCTGCTTTAACCATTCCTGGACCACCAGTAGCTAGTATGATATCAGCTTCTGCCATTAATACTTGTGACATTTCAACTGATGGCTCATCTATCCATCCTATTATATCTTTTGGAGCTCCAGCTTTAACAGCTGCTTCTAAAACAACTCTAGCTGCTTCTATTGTTGAGTTTTTAGCTCTTGGATGTGGTGAAAAGAATACAGCGTTTCTAGTCTTTAATGATATTAAAGCTTTGAATATAGCTGTTGATGTTGGGTTTGTAGTAGGAACGATTGCTGCTACAACTCCTATTGGCTCAGCTATTTTAGTGATACCAAATGATTCATCTTTTTCTATAACCCCACAAGTTTTTTCATCTTTATATTTATTGTATATGTATTCTGCAGCAAAATGGTTTTTTATAACTTTATCTTCAACTATACCCATTCCTGATTCTTCAACAGCCATTTTTGCTAATCTGATTCTTTCATTATTAGCTGCTACTGCTGCTTGTCTAAATATTTCATCTACTTGCTCTTGAGAGAATTTTGAGAACTCTTTTTGAGCTGCTCTAACTTTCTCTAATCTAAGCATTAATTCATCTACATTTGTTACTTTCATGATACCCACCTCATTATAGATTAGTTTCTTATTTTCATAATATATGTAAAAATTAATTAAAAGCATTTAGTTAAGTTTTTAACTTTAATAAAATTCCATTTAAGAACTTTTTTTCATATCTTTTTTTGTTTTTAAGCGATTTAACTGCTCTGTAAAGTTTTTTACCAACCTTACGAGATTATAATACCATCTTTCAAAATCAAAATCCAGACTTTTTTTTACATTTCTTACATTTTATCGACAAAAATTCGTTATTTTTTTAACTATTTTGTGATTTTTTTATCAACTTTAAATATTTACATTTTAGTTAAACGATTTCTGTAATATTTTGGATTATTTCTGAGGTACTTTCATATTTAAATTAAATCATCTTTTGTGCTTCTTTTTTCCTTAATATTATGTTGCTATTTTTTTATTATTTTATTCATTTAAAGTCCAAAAAACATACTTACTACTAATACCGCCATTATAATAGCAGTTATATCAGCCATTAAAGCCGCCCAAAATGTATGTCTTATTTTCTTTATTCCAACAGCCCCAAAGTAAACAGTTATGGTGTAAAATATTGTTTCTGTTCCTCCCATTATTACAGAAGAAATTAATCCTTCCCTTGTATCTGGTCCTAAGGTATTTATTAATTCTGTATATACTCCTAAGGCTCCACTTCCAGATAGAGGTTTAATTAGTACTAGTGGAACAATATCCTTTGGTAATCCTATTAGAGAAACTATTGGCTCTAAAAGATTATTTAAATAATTAAGTAAATTAGCATCTTTAAATATTCTTATGGCAATCATCATGGCTAATAAAGCAGGAAAAATTTTAACGCATACCATTAGTCCTTCTTTTGCCCCTTCTAAAAACCATTCGTAAACTTTTCTTCCCTTAAACATTCCATAGACTATTATTAAAAGAAATATTATTGGAATTATGTTATTTGCAATCAAAAGTATCCCTCCTAAAAGTATCTCTGCAAGATTTTACAGCATATGATTCCTACACAGCAGGCAGTAAAAGTGCATATAATAGCAGGAATTATTATACTGGCAGGTTCACTTGAGCCAGCAGCTGCCCTAATTGATATAACTGTAGATGGAATTAATTGAATACAAGCTGCATTTATAACTAAAAATAATGTCATATCATTTGATGCCCTTCCATCCTTTTCTTTATTTATCTTGTTTAATTCGCTCATAGCCTTAATTCCAAGGGGAGTAGCTGCATTAGATAGTCCAAACATATTAGCAGTTAAGTTCATAACTATGGCTCCCATAGCCTCGTCACTATGAGAACTCTCCTTAAAGATCTTTTTTAATATAGGGTTTAATAGTTTTGCAACCTTAGATGTTAATCCACTATTTTCTGCTATCTTCATTACTCCACACCAAAAACACATAATACCTACTAAGGAAATTATAAACTTCACAGCACCTTCAGAAGATTCTGTTAAGCCAGTTGTAATCAACTCTCCCTGGCCTGTCATTATGCTAAAAATCAATCCTAAGGCTATAATTGCAAACCATATATAATTAATCATCTCTCCTCCTAAATCATAAGTAATTTCTGTATAATATATGCCTTGCATAGTTAGAATAGTAGTGTTACCATAAAACTACAAAGAACGAATTTACTTAAAAGGAGAATTTTTTATATGAACGAAAAAAATTTAAAATTAGCTCAACAAGATATAGATGAAGTTTTAAAAACTGTAGAAGAACTTGAAGTTCAAATAGATGATTTAAGTAAAGATGATTTAAAGCAAAAATTCGTTACTCTAACAGAGAAAGTAAGAAAACTTGAAGATTTATTAAAAGACGAAGGTATTATATAAAAGAAAGCTGAGTTTAGAAATTTCTAAACTCAGCTTTTTTTAAATCGCTTTTTCATCTTCTATACTATCTTCTTTTTTAAACTCTTTAATTATGAATAATCCAGTTATTATTGTAGATAAGAAGTCTGAAACTGTACCCGCTAACCAAACTCCTGTTAAACCTAATCCTGCAATCTTAGGTAAGACTAATGTTAAAGGAATTAAAAGTATAACCTGTCTTAATAAACTTAAAAAAGTTGCTAACTTAGCTTTACCTATTGATTGGAAATAGTTAGATCCTATTATTGATATACCTATTATAGGCATCATAAATAAATATATTCTTAATCCTGGAACTCCTATTTCTAAAAGTTTAGGATCTGAATTAAACATACTTATTACTAAGGCTGGGAATGCTTGAATTAATATTCCTCCTAAAACAAGTATTGTTGTCGCTGCTATCATAGCTAACTTAACTGTTTTTTGAGCTCTTTCATACTTCTTAGCTCCATAGTTATATCCAATTATAGGCTGTGAACCTTGGTTTATACCAAATATAGGCATTAAAAATATCATTGCTATTGAAGAAATTGCCGCCATAGCTCCTATAGCTAAGTCTCCTCCATACATTCTTAGTGCATTGTTAGCTATTACTTGAACTACACTTGCAGCCATCTGCATTGAAAATGGAGCTACACCTATAGCTAAAACTATCTTAACTAATCTCCAATCTAATTTAAGAGTTTCAAATTTTAATTTTAAGTTTGATCCTCCTAATGTATAATAATAAAGCATTATTAATGTAGTAACTATTTGAGAAATTACTGTAGCTAAAGCTGCACCTTTTATCCCTAAGTTAAATACAAATATAAATACTGCATCTAATATTACATTTATAATACATCCAAGTACCATTACTGCAGCTGACATCTTTGGATTTCCATCTGCTCTAATTGTACTATATAAAGAGAATGACATTAAATTAAATATAGTTCCTAAAAGTATTACATTTATATATTCCTTTGCATAAAAAATTGTAGCCTCACTTGCTCCAAATAAGTGTAGAATACTGTTTGCAAAGACAATTCCAACAATAGTTAAAACTAAAGATATTATAGTTATTAAGACCACAGAGTTTCCTAATATTTTCTCTGCATCTTTTCTTTTATTTTGTCCAAATTTTATAGAGATGTTTGCAGTAGCACCAATCCCTATAAGCATTCCAAAACCAAGTAATATAGACATAATTGGCATAGTTATACCAACTCCAGTAATGGCCATTGGCCCAACTCCTGGAATGTGTCCAATAAATATTCTATCAACAATATTATAAAGTGCATTTACAAGCATACCTATAATAGCTGGCACCGAATACTTGATCAAAAGCTTTAATTCTGATTCTTCCCCTAATAATTTTTGATCCTTCATAAGCCTCTCCTCCTTTAAATCTATATTTCTTAAATATATACTAACTTTTCTATTATACATTAATTTTAATTTTTTAGTCAGTGAAATTTTAAAAATAAAAAACTATATAGGAAATCAAACTTTTTCTCTCCATAAATTTAACTATCTATAGATAAATAAATTTGACTCTTATATAGTCTTTAAAAATCTTAAACCGTTACTTCTTTATATATTAAATTTCCACCTATTAAGGTAAGAGCTGTAATAATATTTAAAACTAGTGAAAATATTATTATTGATAAAACACTTTGATTTAAAAACATTGCAAAGGTCATTGTAAAAAAGTTAATTATAAAAACTAAAGCAAACTGCTTTAAAAGAATATCTAAAAAATTATTTTTTACTAATAAAAAACTTTTTCTTATGCTTTCTATGACATTTATGTTTTCAAATATAGAACATTGCATAGCTATTACAAAAAAAATTGATATTACTATTCCTAAAGGTGCAAATATGCTTGAGCCTAAAGAAACAGCAAAGTTTTGTATAAGGAATACTCCTAGAGGAAATAAAGGGTTTTTAAAGGCTGATTTTATAGTCTCAATCCAAGATACCTTTTCACCTCTAATAAAATTGTTAGCTAACTTTATTATAGCTATTGATGAAAATCCTAAGCTGAATATACCAATTACTGAAAATATAGCATTTCCTCTCCCTATAATAGTAGGAAGTGCAAAAAGCACAGATATTATTGCTATATCTCCTAAATTTTTAATAAATATGTTAAATACAGATTTTAAAAATTGTCCAACTGATAATTTTTTATTGATATTTTGATCCATAAAAATCCTCCAATCAAAATTTATATTAATAATTATCATATCAAAATTAGTATAAGTTTTGCTTGAGTTCATTTTAATTTAACACTTTCTGTATATTTGGTTTACATATTTTCTATACTCCAAGATAAAATAAGTATAATCCAACTAATATTATAATTGTTCCTAATATATTTTTTAATACTCTTCCTATCTTTTTACCATTTTCAGAGTAGGCTATTTTCTCAACTAATCCAAAGGATGTTCCAGCTAAAATTATTAAAACACTATGACCTAATGAATACATTAAAAGCATTATCATTCCTATTACTAAGTTACCACTAGCAGCTATAAAGGCTATTATTGCTGCCATTATAGGTGTTGCACAAGGAGATGCTAATATTCCACTTAATATTCCTAAAAAGAAGGCATCTAAAATTCCCTCTCTTCTTTTAGTGATTTTACAAGCCTCTTTTTTATCTCCAAATAAATTTATTACATCAAGAACTTGTAGCCCTGATCCTATCATAATAAAAGCCAATATTATATACCAAAACTTTCCTGCACCTAAAAAGGCTTTTCCTATTAAGGCTGTAAGTAAACCTATTACAGTAAATGTTATTCCAAGTCCAATTGAAAATATCAGTGAATACTTAAATGCTTTCTTATTATCCTTAACCTCACTACCTTGAACATATCCTATTAATAATGGAATAGATGAAAGGGTACATGGACTAAAAGAGGCTACTACTCCTGCAAAAAATGATAGTATTATGGCTAAAAATATATTATTAGATATGACACTATTAAAATAAGCTAAAAATTCCATATTCTATTTAACCCCCAAAGAATTTAAAATGGTTTCTATATTATTCTTTCTCATAAGCCCTTGATGAACATAGAATTTATTACCTTCTTTATCTAAAAACACAGTAGTTGGAACAATATTAGCATCATATTTATATGCTAAATCTATATTTTTCTCCTCTTCTAATCTAGCATAGTAAATATTAAATTTTCCTTCTCTTTCTTTTGAAACATAACTTAACTCTTTTTGCATTTCGACACAATAAGGACAAGTATCTGTTTTAAACATTATTATTGTTGGTATGCCCTCTTTTGCTTCTTCTAAATTTTCAACCACATTAATTGACTGAAAATTTATTTGCTTTATTCCCTCAATATAGTTTTTTCCAATATATATACCTATTAGGGCGAAAAGAATTAAACCTAATATTATTAATTTTCTCTTATTTTTCACCTCCAACTCCTCCCTTACTAAAATTTAAATTTTTCCATAAATAAAAAAAGGTAACATAATTTAATCTTATGTTACCTAATGATTATGCATTTTTTATGCATTAATTACTTACAGCTATCTCTTTCTATTAAATCATGATCTAATACAAAATGATCTTGATCTAAAGGTTTATTATTTATTATTTTAATTAACATTCTCATAGCTATTGATCCCATATCATACATTGGTTGTGATACAGTAGTTAATTTTGGATAGAATACATGTGCTAAATCTATGTCGTTAAATCCTATAACGCTAACTTCTTCAGGAACCTTTATTCCTTTATCTCTTAAAGCGTTTATAGCACCCATAGCTATTTCATCTGAAGCACAGATTATTCCTTCTATTTTTTGACCATTTTCAAGCATTGCTAAAATAGCATCATATCCAGTCTTAACCTTTAAGTTTTTAAAGTAAGTTAATTCTTCTTTCATTTCTATTCCAGCATCTTTTAATGCAGCTTGGTATCCTTTGTATCTTTTACCCCAAGCATTATTTAAATCACCTTCTACACCTATGAAAGCTATGTTTTTCATACCTTTATCAATTAAATGATTAGTAGCTTCATATGTAGCTTTTTCATTATCTATAGTTACACTTGGGAACTTACCATTTTGCTCATCATTTTCAACTAAAACTGTTTTTAAATCTAATTCATTTATTAAATTTAAAGTTTCTTCTCCTAGTGATGAACTCATGTAAAGAACACCATCAACCATTTTTTCCTTAAGAACTCTTAAGTATTCCTTTTCTTTTTCTAAATCTAAGTCTGAATTACATAACATTACATTATATTTATATATGTTAGCTACGTCCTCAGCACCTCTAACTATTTCAGGATATATTTGGTTTGATATATCAGGTACTAATATACCTACAGTTCTTGTTCTATGTGTTTTTAAACTTCTTGCCACTATATTAGGTCTATATCCTAGTTTTTTTATAGCTTCTAAAACTTTTTTCTTAGTTTCTTCGTTTACAACGTCTATGTCATTTAATACTCTTGAAACTGTTGCTATTGACACTCCAGCTTCTCTAGCAACGTCTTTAATTGAAGCAGCCATCTAACTCAACTCCTATACTCTAACTTATTACCTATCTATTTCTTAATACTTCAATATTATAATGATAACTTTACATTTATACAAGGAATTTATGTATATTTCTGCAATTTGGTCAAATTCCTTTTAATTTTTTTTCAAAAAAACGTTTTCTTATTAATAATTGTAATAAAATTCAAATATTAATTCAATGCAAATATTATTATATATTATAAATTTTTCTAAAATAATTGAATTATGTTGTATAATCAAATATATTATTACTTATTGATATATTAACCATACTTTTAAAAATTTATAATAAATAAAAGAGAATTTCTAGGAGGAAACTTTAATGTATAAAGATATAGATATAACAGAATCTATAAAATTAATAGATGAAAATAAAGATTTACTAATTTTAGATGTAAGAACTGAAGAAGAGTATAAGGAAGATGGATATATTAAAAATGCCAAACTTATTCCTTTAGGAAGATTACTATTCTCTATAGATGAACTTGATGGATATGAAGATTCACCAATACTTGTTTACTGTAGAAGAGGTTCTAGAAGTATGCAAGCTTGTGAAATTTTAGAGGATAATGGCTTTACAGAACTTTATAATATGATGGGCGGATTTTCAAAGTTAGTTAATGAAGGACCAAAAGAACTTTGGAATAAATAAATTACATAAAAAAAGAGAGCAATAACTTGCTCTCTTTTATTTTAATTAAGCTCTTTTTGAAACAGCCATTTTTAATATTTCACCATTTACTTTAGCTTCTGAGTAATCAGCATCTCCGTTATAAACAATTTCTTCAGTTAAAGTTTCTTTCTTTATAACATCTTCAAATTTCTTGATTACATCTAAAAGCATATCATTTTCAGCTACGTAAAGAGTTATCTTATCAGCAACCTCAAATCCACTTTCTTTTCTCATGTTTTGGATTTTTGATATGATTTCTCTTACATGACCTTCTTCTCTTAATTCATCAGTTATAGTAGTATCTAAAACAACACCAACTGATCCTTCTCCAGCAAATGCGAATCCTTCTAATCCTTGCATTGTTACAAGTAAGTTTTCAGCATTTAATTCTATTTCATTTCCATCTACAGTGATAACTTCTACTCCACCATTTTGGATTTTTTGAGCTAATTCCATTTGGTTTCTTGAAGCTATTTCTTTTCTTATAGCTGGTATTAACTTACCATAAGCTCTTCCTAAAACAGGTAGGTTAGGCTTAATTTCGAAGTTAACATATTTAGAAAGGTCAGCTCCTAATTCTACTTCCTTGATGTTTAACTCATCTTTAATTATGTCTCCATAATAATCTGGAAGCTCTGAAGTTGAAAGAAGCATTTTTGAAAGTGGCTGTCTATTCTTGATGTTAGCACCGTTTCTAGCACTTCTTCCAAGTTTAACTATCTTATAAGCTAAATCCATTTTTTCTTCTAATTTTTTATCTATAGCCTTTTCATCAACTTCTGGCCATGCTCCTAAGTGAATACTTTCTAAAGCATTTTCATCTAAGTTAACTACTAAGTTTTGATAAATTTCTTCTGTTATAAATGGTACGAATGGAGCTGCAACTTTACATAAAGTTACTAAAACTCTGTATAAAGTAGTGTATGCACCTATCTTGTCATCAGTTAATTCTTCTGACCAGTATCTAGCTCTATTTCTTCTTACATACCAGTTTGATAACTCATCAGTAAACTCTTCTATTTCTAAAGCAGCTTGAGTTATTCTATAATTATTTAAATGATCGTCTACATCCTTAACTAAAGTATTAAGTTTTGACATTATCCATTTATCCATTACGTTATCTGATACGAAATCTTTGTAGTCTAATGGATTGAAGCTGTCTAACTCTGCATATAAAACATAGAATGAGTAAACATTCCATAATGTGCTTAAGAATTTTCTTTGAGTTTCAGCAACATCTTCTATTGAGAATCTAGTTGGTAACCATGGAGCACTTGCAGTATAGAAATGCCATCTTGTAGCATCAGCACCTTGTGAATCAAGTACTTCAAATGGATCAACTACGTTACCCTTAGATTTTGACATCTTTAAGCCCTTCTTATCAAGAACGTGACCTAAAACTATACAGTTTTCAAATGGATTTCTATCAAATATAGCAGTTGATATTGCTAATAATGTATAGAACCATCCTCTTGTTTGGTCAACAGCTTCTGATATGAATTGAGCTGGGTAGTTAGCTTCAAATAATTCTTTGTTCTCAAATGGATAGTGATGTTGAGCAAATGGCATTGATCCTGAATCAAACCAACAGTCTATAACCTCAGCTGTTCTTTTCATCTCTTTATTACAATGAGGACAATTTAAATGAACTTTATCGATATATGGTTTATGAAGTTCTATATCTTCTGGAACATTTATTCCTTTAGTTTTTAACTCTTCAATGCTTCCTATACATTCTCTGTGTCCGCATTCACATTCCCATATTGGAAGTGGAGTTCCCCAGTATCTATCTCTTGAGATACCCCAATCTATAACATTCTCTAAGAACTTACCAAATCTACCGTTCTTTATGTTATCTGGGTACCAATTTATTTTTTCATTGTTAGCTAAAAGTTTGTCTCTTAAAGTTGTCATTGCAACAAACCAGCTTTCTTTTGGATAGTAAAGAAGTGGTGTGTCACATCTCCAACAATGTGGATATGAGTGAGTATGCTTTTCAGCTTTAAATAATTTATTTTGTTCTTTTAAGTAATCAACGATTTGTTGGTCACATTTCTTAACGAATTTTCCAGCCCATGGAGTTACTTCTTCTACAAAGTTACCACTTAAGTCAACTAAGTTTAAGAATGCTAATCCATTTTGCTTTCCTATTAAGTTATCGTCCTCACCATAAGCAGGAGCTATATGAACTATACCAGTACCATCTGATAAAGTTACATAGTCACCATGAACAACTACGAAAGCTTTTCCTTCAGTTGGAGTTACAAATGGTAATAATTGCTCATATTCCATTCCTAATAACTCTTCACCTTTGAACTCTCTAACTATTTCAAATCCTTCTCCTAAAACCTTAGGTGCTAATTCTTTAGCTAAGATGAAGATTTCATCACCTTCAGCTTGCTTAGCTTCTACATAGTCATAAGCTTTATTTATACATAAAGCAACGTTTGAAGGTAAAGTCCAAGGAGTTGTTGTCCAAGCTAAGAAGTACTTATTATCTTCTCCTTTAACTTTAAACTTAGCTACAGCAGTTAAGTCCTTAACATCCTTGTATCCTTGTGAAACTTCGTGTGATGATAAACTTGTTCCACATCTTGGGCAGTAAGGCATTGTTTTATAACCTTTGTATAAAAGTTTTTTATCCCACATTTGTTTTAAAGCCCACCATACTGATTCTATGTATGGATTGTGATAAGTAACATATGGATTCTCCATATCTACCCAATAACCTATTTGCTCAGTCATTTTTTCCCACATGCTAACATATGTGAATACACTATCTTTACACTCAGTTACGAATTTCTCAACACCGTAATCCTCTATTTGAGGTTTACCTGAAATTCCTAACTTCTTCTCTATTTCAAGCTCAACTGGAAGTCCATGAGTATCCCATCCAGCTTTTCTTATAACTTTATATCCCTTCATAACTTTGTATCTTGGGATTATATCTTTCATAACTCTTGTTAATACGTGACCTACGTGTGGTTTACCATTAGCTGTTGGAGGTCCGTCATAGAAAGTAAAGTATTCACCATCTTGATTCATATCAAAGTTCTTTTTTATTATGTTTTTTTCTTTCCAAAGGTCTGCAACTTCTTTTTCTACGCCTACAAAACCCTTAGGTAATTCAACTTTTTTATACATATTGAAACTCCTTTCCTTCTCTTATTTAATATTTTAATTATTTACTTATAATTGATTATTTAGCCAGACTTCTTTAAGTAAAATAAAAAAAACTCCATCCTAAAAGGACGAAGTTATATTCGCTATACCACCTAAAGTTCAAACCTATCTATATAATTCAATTATAAATATTAAAATTTTACGTTTTTATGATAGGTAATTAAAAGCACCTATAATGCTCGCATCCTGTAACGTGGATATACGGGATAACTTAATAAGAATATATTCCTTTCAGTCTCCAACTCCCAGGTGATTTTCCTTAAATATACCTATAGTTTCACACCAACCAACTACTCTCTGAATAAGGTTCTATATAAGTACTTGCCCTGTTCACAGTCTTTAAAGAAATTATATAATAGCACTTTTAAAAAGTCAACGAAACAAATCCATATATTTGAAAGCTTTCATTAATTATTTAATTTGCTTTTATAATAAAAATTCTATTTTTGTACAACCTAATATTATAAGTTAAGACTTATATATCAAATAATAAAAATTAATCAATAATTTTTATTATTTAATGTTGACTTTTCTTATCAGTTAACTTATAATTAAATCATCAAATACATTCCATTCCCTTTTGTTAATCGTGCTGTTTTACTTTGATATAATTAGGAGGAAAATAGTATGAATGATAACAATAATTTAAATCAACAAGTAATTGATAAAATGACTAAAGTTTGTATCTGCAGAGCAATCTCAAGAGCAAAGATAAAGGAAGCTATCAAAAATGGTGCACACACAGTAGAAGCAGTAGCTGAAAAAACTGGTGCAACTAAAGGTTCTTGCAAAGGTTGCAGATGTAGAGACAAAATTGAAGAATTAATTGAAGACAACCAATAATTCTTTTAAGCAAAACTTATTTACTGTTTTAATTTTGTATCTCCCTAAAAGAGTACCCTCGGGTACTCTTTTTTACTTTTACATAATATTTATTTTGTATTAAAGCTTATAAAACAAAAAGCATGTATCAAACTTAAGATTATTTTGATACATGCCCTTTTTATTTAAATTTCAAATTCATTTAATTGTAAATTTTTAGACCAACTACTATAGTTTCTAGGATATCCTTGATTTGTAAGTGTTCCTACATAATAAAACTTCTTTAAATCAAAGCAGTTATTTTTAACAACTTTAAACCCTTTTAAAAGGTAATGTAATCTGCTTTCATACACCTTTCTAATATCTTTAGACGTTGGCTCTCCCCAAGCAAATATTATGTGAGAACTATTTATTAGACTTTCAAATATTATTAAGTCATTTTTTAAGTATTCTCCATTCTCAATAAATCCATCATTTCCACATAGGAATAGCTCGCCTTTGGTATTATAAACTTCTTCTAGCACATCCTTGCTATATTCAATAACAGGAAATAGGAATACAAAACTTATTTCTTTTATTATTCCAAGTTCATCCTCATTATTCGTTAAATATTTTATAGCCTTATTTAATTCTTTTTTTAAATCTTCAGCATTATGTGATTTTGGAGCTCTAGTAATAACTAATATATTACTTTCTCCTTCTTCATTAATAGTAAAAGTAACCTTAAAGCCTCTTCCACTTTCATGATCTAATAAAATATTTATATTATTTTGATTTTTACAATACTTTTGCATAAGCGCTCCCCTTTTTACCAACTCTCGTTCCTTAGACTCAATATATTAGTATTAAGTATATTCTAACTTTAGTTTAGTATATAATCGAATCTTTAGAAATTCTACAAATTTATATAAATTTAATTTATTCACCTAAATAATATCTTATCTAAGAAAGTAAATTTTATTTATTCTTTTTGTTTTCTTCTATTTGTGCTGCTAACTCATTAAGATATTCCCATCTCTCATATTTAAAGGCTAATTCTTCTTCAACTTTTGACTTCTCTTCCATTAGCTCTTGAAGTCTACCATACTCTGATGCATGTTTTGCCATTAAAGAATCTAATTCTTCTATTTTTTCTTCAAGAGTCATTATTTCTTCATCTATAGTTTCAAATTCTCTTTGTTCTTTAAATGAGAATTTTAATACTTTGCCCTTGTTTTTATTTTTATCCACAGATGGCTCTTTTTTATTTTTATCCACAGCTACTTCTTTTTCTTTATTATTAACAGCATCTTCTTCTTTGCTTAGAAGATAATCCCCATAGTTCCCAGTATAAATATCTATTTTTCCATTTCCCTCATAAGAAAATATCTTATTACAAATTCTATCTAGGAAATATCTATCATGGGATACAGTTATGACAACTCCACCAAAATCGTCTAAATAATCTTCTAATCTATTTAAAGTTTCAATATCTAAATCATTTGTAGGCTCATCTAGTAAAAGCACATTAGGGGCTTCCATTAGAACTCTTAAAAGGTGAAGTCTTCTTCTTTCTCCTCCAGATAGCATACCTATCATTGTCCACTGAAGTGTTCCATCAAATAAAAACTTCTCACACATTTGTGATGCAGTTATTCTTTCACCTGTGGCAGTTTGTAAATACTCTCCAGCTTCTTTTATGTAATCTATAGCTCTCATCTCTGGATGCATATGTGTATCTTCCTGTGAGAAGCAAGCTATTTTTACAGTTTCACCTTTTATTATTTCTCCACTATCTGGTGCTACTTTTCCTTCAATCATTCCCATAAGTGTTGATTTACCAATTCCATTAGGTCCTACAATACCTATTCTATCACTTCTTAGTACTATATAGTTAAAATCATCAACAATCTTTTTATCACCAAAGCTTTTATTTAGGTGTTCTATCTCTATTATTTTCTTTCCTAATCTCGTTCCCATAACAGAGATTTCTATATTTTCATTTTCAATAAATCCTTCTTGATTTACTAATTTATCAAATCTTTGAAGTCTAGCTTTTTGCTTAGTAGTTCTAGCCTTTGCACCTCTTCTTACCCAAGCTAGTTCTTTTCTCATAAGATTTTGTCTTTTTTCCTCACTGGCTTTTTCTATGGCTATTCTCTCCATCTTCTTTTCTAAGAAAACAGAATAGTTTCCATCATAGCTAAATAATCTACCTCTATCTAATTCTAATATTCTGTTTGTTACTCTATCTAGGAAGTATCTATCATGAGTAATCATTAAAAGAGCGCCTTTTCTACTATTTAAATATTCTTCTAACCAACTTATAGTTTCATTATCTAAATGGTTAGTAGGCTCATCTAGTATTAATAATTCACAAGGAGTTATTAAGGCAGCTGCAAGCATTATTCTCTTCTTTTGTCCTCCAGAAAGATTTCCTACTTTTTCTTCAAAATTAGTTATTCCAAGCTTAGTTAAAACATTCTTTGCTTCACTTTCCATATCCCAAAGATTTAAAGCATCTATTTTTCCTTGAAGCCTTATTAATCTTTCAGAATCATTCTCTTTAACTTCACCCTTATCTATTTTTTCAAGTAACTCTTCGTATTCTCTTAAGATTCTCATTTCCTCTGAGTTACCCTTAAAAACTTGCTCTAAAACAGTAGCATTATCATCATAATCTGGTGTTTGAGCAAGATACTCTATTCTTACTCTATTTCCCTTTGTTACTGTTCCTTCGTCTGGTTCTTCAACTCCAGCAACTATTTTTAAGAAAGAAGATTTTCCAGTTCCGTTAACTCCTATAAGACCAATCTTCTCTCCTTCATTTATTCCTAAAGATACATTATTAGCTAAAATTTTTTCTGAATAGCTCTTACTTATATTTTCAAGAGTTATTAAATTCATCGATTATCCATCCTTTTCAAAACAAATCTTATTTTCATTATAATATAAACTCAAGTTTCTTCCAAAACTAAAATAAGAGCTGCATCAAATAATCTAATTTAATTATGATGCAACTCCCTATTAAAAATTTCTATATATTATTTATAGGCTTCATTCTTTTAGCTAACATTTTTATTGGCATTATTGTTATTACTATAGCTGTTAATAAACTTTCAACTCCTGCACTGCTTGTATTATAAATTATTGAATAAATCCATAAATTCATTCCTGGAGGAGCATATTGACCAAAGAAAATCACTCCTGATACTATGCTTACAAAAGTACTTATACTACCAGCCATAAGTGAACCAAGGAATATTTTATATTTCTTATCTATTCCAAATGATCCTGCTAGTCCTAAAGCCATATTTGACAGTATGTAATCAAGTAAAAATTGTACTGGGTGTACTATAAAAGCTCCATTTAATATTTTTAAAAGCCCAAATATTAATCCTCCTGTAACTCCAACAGTTCTTCCATATACTAATGATAAAAGCATTATTGGAAGCATAGAAAAGAAAGTTATTCCACCACCTTGAGGATATCTAACTAAAGGTATCATATAAAGCACATAAGAAATAGCTACACTTAGTCCAATCATTATAATTTCTCTTGTTGTAATTTTATGTTTTCTTAAATCTAATATGTATAAACCTAATATTAAAATTCCAATTAAAGCTACTAAATAAACACTCATTATTTTTCACCTTCATCATAAGCCATATTCCAAAAATCAAGTTCGTACAAACTAGCTCTTTTAAATATATCTATTAATCTTTTTTGTTTTTCTTCAGATAAGTTTGAACATTTTTTATCTACGTAAGCTAACCACTCATCTGTAAACTTATCAAATCCATCAGAAGCATACTCATCAATCCAAGGTTTAAAGAAATTCCCCTGTAATTTGTTAGAGTATTTTTTTGAAATATATTTTCCTATGTAGCTATAACTCCATGTACATGGTAAAGTTGCAATAGCAATCTCATCTAAATCTCCGGTTAATGCTATTGCTTGCATATAGCTTGTATAACTTATAGTAGTACTCTTATATTCTCTTTTCTCTGCATCTAATTCTGATATACCAAATTCTTTTAAATATTCTATATGTACTGCTGTTTCATCCTCCATAGTTCCCTTTGTTGAATTATAAAAGAATTTCATTTCTTCCATAGTTTTAGCTTTAACTACTCCAGCACAAAAAACTTTAGCATACTCTTTTAAATAAAGGTAATCCTGAACTAAATATTCTTTAAATTTATTCTTATCAAGAGTTCCTTCTCCAATTTCCTTTATAAATGGGTGATCTAAATACTTCTCCCATATAGGCATTGCTTCTTTTAATAATTTTTCTGTAAATCTCATATTCTATATCTCCTTTAATCTTATGATTAAACCTAATAGCCCAAATAAGAATTACCTCAAAGTTTTATAAAACTCTAACTAAAAACTTCATACACTTTTTAGTTTATAATAATAGTTTGTTATAATATGTCTAATAAAAAAATAAAAGCTACATCCATGTAGGATGTAGCTTAATTTATAAAAAGTCATAATAATCTAAACATATAAAATACTATTATAAAACTTTCTACAGGCTTTCCTACGCTGGTATTATCCAGATCAGGTTTAAGGGTTAATAACGAAATGTTATCTCTCAGCCAAAGGCACCCCTAGCTATAAAGTCTATAATTATTATATATATTTTTCCTAATAAATTCTAGTTATATTTTAAATTAAGTATCTATTTTAGATGTGTATTAATTTTTACCCATAAATTTTTTATAGTTTAAAACCTCATATAAAAATTATTCCAATAATCTCTATTTTGCATCATCATTTCTCTAAGCTCTTCGTCATTACCATACTCATCATACCACTTTTCTAAAATTTCATAGGCAATGCCATGATATAATAAACTTCCTATAACAAAGGGTTTAGCTGGCACATCACTTAAAGACATTATGGTTACACCTGTTCCTATTGTTCCATATATAATAGCTCTCTCTGGAGTAACAAAAGATTTCGCCTTCTTTTTAAAGTCAGTATCTCTTATGTATTTCTTTAATCTTTTAGGTGTAGGAATAACTATAGCTTTTATCATTTTTTTCAATCCTTAAAATTACTCTTATTAGAAATATATATTAAATATTATCTTATTATTCTAAAGTACCAATTTATTTTTCTTAAATGCATTTTAAACCTATTGGAAAGCCTAGAATATGTTATAATCTTATAAGAATTATTTTGGAAGGAGCTATTTAAATGGCGAGTAAGTTTTATTTACACAAAGGTAAAAACAAAAAAGCTGAACAAGGCAGACCTTGGATATATATTGATGAAATAAACGAATATGATGGAGATTATGAAAACGGAGATATAGTTGAAGTTTACAATCATAAAGGTTATTTCTTAGGAAAAGGCTATATAAATGACAGAAGTAAAATAACTATAAGAATAATGACTAAAGATATAGATGAAGAAATAGATGAGGATTTCTTCAAGAGAAGATTTAAAACTGCATGGGAATATAGAAAGAAAGTTATAGATACATCTTCATGTAGATTCATCTTTGGAGAGGCTGATTTCCTTCCTGGTTTAACAGTTGATAAATTTGAAGATTATTATGTAATTCAAATATCAACTCTTGGAATGGATAAATATAGAGACCTAATAGTTAAAATTCTAGTTGAGGAATACGGTGCTAAAGGTGTCTATGAAAGAAGTGATATAAAAACTAGAGAAATAGAAGGTTTAGAGCAAAGAAAAGGCTTCTTAACTGAACCATTTGATACAGATATACAAATAGTTGAAAATGGAGTTAAATACATAGTTGACTTAGAAAATGGTCAAAAAACTGGTTTCTTCTTAGATCAAAAAGAAAACAGAGCTGCAATGCATAGAATATGTAAAGGTATGGATGTTTTAGATTGCTTCACTCATACTGGCTCTTTTGCTTTAAATGCCGGTATAGCAGGTGCTAAATCAGTTTTAGGAATAGATGTATCTCAACACGCTGTAGACTGTGCTACTAGAAACGCTGAACTTAATAACCTTCAAGATAGGGTTAAATTTGAAAAGCATAATGCCTTTGATGTATTAGGAGATTGGTCAAGAGAAGGAAAACAATTTGGTGTTGTTATTTTAGATCCACCAGCTTTCACAAAATCAAGAAATACTGTTAAGCAAGCAATAAGAGGATATAAAGAAATAAATCTTAGAGGAATAAAAATGGTTAAAGAAGGTGGTTACTTCGCTACATGCTCTTGTTCACATTATATGGATGAAGAACAATTAAAGAAAACTGTAGCTGAGGCTGCTCATGATGCAAGAAGAACTTTAAGACAAATAGAAGTTAGAACTCAAAGTGCAGACCACCCTATACTTTGGAACTCTGACGAATCATATTATTTAAAATTCTTCATATTCCAAGTATTCTAAAAAAATTTTAAATCTTAAGTATAAAAAAAAATATATTGGTTAATATACTAATGTAGCAAAAATATATAAAGTTAATATCTTAACTTATAAATAAGAGGTGCCTTACAAAATCGGCATACACTCTAAAATTTGTATTTAAGGGTTAATCATTAATTTAAATATTAAATATATTATTACTATGAGGTGCTTTACATAAATGGCATACACTCGTTAAATGGTCATAATTAATTTAAATATTTAAATATTTAAATATCTATTTTTAGCTACTCACTAGTTAGGACTGTTTATTCTATCCTAATTAATGTACATATAATATTAGATGTATTAAAAGAGAAAGGTATCTGATTTTTTCAGATACCTTTCTTAATTTATTTATGAAACTGTCTTGGCAGAGACTATGCTAACACCTGTTCCTAAAACATCTTCTATAATTACATCTCCAACTTTAATTGGAAGTTTAACAGAAGCCTTGTTAATTTCCTTCATTACATCAAATATCATTCCCTTTGGAATAGGTTCCTCTGTTTTAACTGGAACAACTATGTTGTCACAACCATCTATTTTAACAGTTGAAGTTACTATTCTAGTTGGATTTTTAACCTCATTTAATCCATAAATTTCTCCTCTTTTACATGTGTTTCCTGTAACCTTTTCTAACTCTGTGTCTACTGTTAAATGACATCCTCTAGGACATACTATGCATATTAATTCTTTTACCATTATTATTCACCATCCTCTAATGAAATTGTTATTGCTCCTTTAGCATTTTTTAGCTTATCTTTAAGAATTGTAATTCTCTCCATTTCTGCAGGAACAACATGAGGTTTCTTAAAGCTTTGAATAACATTTCCTTCTTCATCTCTAACTACTATTTGTTTATTTTTAAATACATTTCTAACTCTCATAAACACATTTAAATTTCCATCTAAAGATTCAATTTCAAATTTTTGAGGAACTGTATAACTTATATTTTCTCCATTTTTTATTTCAGTGAAATGATTTAATCTCTTTTTACCTTTAATATATTTAGCAGCATTCTTTCCTGCATTTTTAGCTTCCTCAGTTACAAAGTCAACTAAGTCATGAACATGGACAACATTACCACAGGCAAATATACCTTCTCTATTTGTTTCCATACTTTCAGAAACTACAAGTCCATTAGTTCTAAGGTCTAATTCAACTCCTGCATTTTTTGAAAGTTCATTTTCTGGTATTAATCCAACTGATAATAATAATGTATCAGCATCAAATTCTATTTCAGTGCCTTTTATAGGTTGTCTATTTTCATCAACCTTAGCTATAATAACCTTTTCTAATCTTCCATCACCTTTAACATCAATAACTGTATGAGATAGGTATAGTGGAATTCCATAATCCTCTAAACATTGAACAATATTTCTAGTTAATCCATTTGAATAAGGCATAAGTTCAACAACAGCCTCTACCTTAGCTCCTTCAAGAGTCATTCTTCTAGCCATTATAAGCCCAATATCCCCTGATCCTAAGATAACTACTTTTTTACCTACCATGTAGCCTTCCATATTGATAAATCTTTGAGCAGCCCCTGCAGTGAATATTCCTGATGGTCTATCTCCTGGAATACTTATAGCTCCTCTTGTTCTTTCACGGCATCCCATAGCAAGTACTATAGCTTCTGCTTCTATTGTTAAATATCCTTTTTCAGTATTTATAGCATGTATTATTTTTCCTTCTATTTCTAAAACCATTGTATCTAACATAACTTCTATGTTAGTTCCTTCTACCATGTCAATAAATCTTCCAGCATATTCAGGTCCTGTAAGTTCTTCTTTAAAGGTATGAAGACCAAATCCGTTATGAATACATTGATTTAAGATTCCACCTAGTTCTTTATCTCTTTCTATAATTAATATTTTTTCTACTCCATTTTCATGAGCTTCATAAGCTGCTGCTAATCCTGCTGGGCCTCCACCTACAACTACTAAATCATATTTCATAACTAAATCCTCCTACTTTGTTTTTCCACTTATTATATATGAACCATTTTTATCTAAAAGCACTTCTTCTATATTCATACCAGTTTCACGAGATATTATTTCTTGAACTCTAGGTCCACAGAAACCACCTTGACATCTTCCACAACCAGGACGACATCTTCTCTTAACTCCATCAATAGTTCTAGCTCCTAAAGTTCTATTTATACTATCAACAATCTCTCCCTCAGTTATATTTTCACATCTACAAATTATTCTTCCATATCTACTATCTTTTTTAATTAAATTTGCTTTTTCTTCTGGAGAAAGTTCTATAAAGTGTACTTGTTCTCTTTTTTCATTGAAATTATCTTTTTTCTCTAAAGCTAGTCCACTTTCACCAAGCATTTTAACTACATCCACCGCAATAGCTGGTGCTGAACTTAAACCTGGTGATTTTATTCCTGCTACATCAAAGAATCCTTTTACATCTTTAGCTTCTCCAATTATGAAGTCAGGCTTATCAGCTATAGCACGAAGTCCTGCAAAGTTTCTAATATTTTCTCTAAAATTAACTTTGTTAGTTGTTTTTAAAGAAACTTCTCTAACCTTAGCTAATCCATCATACTCGGTAGAAACTGAATCTTTATCACAAGTATCAATAGCATCTGGACCAACTAATAAATTTCCATGAACTGTTGGAGTAACTAAAACCCCTTTTCCAAGTTTAGTTGGACATTGGAATATTGTCTTTTCAAATAATCTTCCTTGGCTCTTATCTAAAACATAGTATTCACCTTTTCTAGGAGTTATCTTAAAGTCTTCCTCACAAACCATATTGTGAATCTTATCAGCATAAATACCTGCTGCGTTTACTACGAATCTAGCTTCTACTACATCACCATTTTCAAGTTTTATTTTGAAGTTTTCATCTTTTTCAATACCAACAACTTTAGAGTTTAGTCTTAATTCTCCTCCATTATCTATAGCATTTTCTGAAAGAGCTATAGTAAATTCATATGCTCCAACAATTCCTCCTGTTGGGCAGAATAAAGCTCCCTTTACATCTTTATTTAAGTTTGGTTCCATTTCTAAAATTTCTTCTGCTGATAAAAGTTTTACTCCTTCTACTCCGTTTTGAATTCCTCTATTATATAAAACCTCTAATTCTTTTTGGTCATCTTCATCAAAACCTATAATTAATGATCCATTTCTCTTAAAAGGAACTGATAAGTCTTTACAAAGCTTATCAAACATCTTATTTCCTTCAACATTGTATTTTGCCATTAATGTTCCTGGTTCAGGATCATATCCTGAATGGACAATTGCTGAATTTGCCTTAGATGCTCCCATAGCAACGTCATTTTCTTTTTCTAATTCTACAACCTTTAAATTATACTTTGTTAATTCTCTAAATATTGCTCCACCTATTACTCCAGATCCTATAATTGCTACATCATAAATCATTAAATATCGCTCCCTTTTTTAAAAATAAAAAAGAACCAAACTCAAAAAAGACATAAGAATATCCTTTTTGTGTCTAGCTCTCTTCTCTCTTACACACAAAATTAAAATTATTTATTAACTTTTATTTAATTATATCATATTTCTGTAAATGTTTCCAGACCTTTTTTAATCTTCAAGTGCCCATCCTTTTGATCTTTCAACAGCCTTTTTCCATTTCTTATGATATTTATTTCTTCTCTCTTCAGAAATAGTTGGCTCAAATTCTTCACTTGCAAACCATAACTTAGCTATTTCTTCTTTATCACTCCAGTAACCAACTGCTAATCCTGCAAGATAAGCAGCTCCTAAAGCTGTTGTTTCTGTAATTATAGGCTTAATTACCTTTTTACCAACTAAATCTGATTGGAATTGCATTAAGAAATTATTTCTACTTGCTCCTCCATCTACCTTTATACAATTTATATCATATCCAACATCGTTTATCATAGCTTCAAGCACATCTCTTGTTTGATATGCAATTGATTCAAGTGCTGCTCTTATTATATGATTTCTATTAGTTCCACGTGTTAATCCTACTATGGTTCCACGAGCATACATATCCCAATAAGGAGCTCCTAATCCAACGAAGGCAGGAACAACATATACTCCACCATTATCTTCTACCTTTGTAGCAAAGTATTCAGTATCACTAGAATCACTTATAATTCTTAATTCATCTCTAAGCCATTGGATAACAGCTCCTCCAACAAATACTGATCCTTCTAAAGCATATTGAACTTTTCCGTGTAATCCAATAGCTATTGTTGTTAAAAGTCCTGATTTACTTTTAACAAGTTCTTCTCCTGTGTTCATTAATAAGAAACATCCTGTTCCATAAGTATTTTTTACGTCACCTTTATTAAAAGCAGCTTGTCCAAATAAAGCAGCTTGTTGGTCCCCAGCTATTCCAGCTATAGGAACTCTTATTCCACCTTTTGCTCCAAGGTTTGCATATCCGTAAATTTCAGATGAATTTTTTACTTCTGGTAACATACTTCTAGGAATGTCTAGTTCCTTTAACATTCTTTCATCCCATTCAAGGTTCTTTATGTTAAATATCATAGTTCTAGATGCATTAGTATAATCAGTTACATGAACTTTTCCATTTGTAAGCTTCCAAACAAGCCAACTGTCTACTGTACCAAATAAAAGCTCACCCTTTTCAGCTTTTTCTCTTGCACCTTCAACATTGTCTAATATCCATTTTATTTTTGTTCCTGAAAAATATGCATCAAGTACAAGTCCTGTATTTTCTCTAATATAGTCTACAAGTCCATCTCTTTCTTTTAACTCATCGCATATATCAGCAGTTCTTCTACATTGCCAAACAATTGCATTGTATATTGGAACCCCTGTATTTTTATCCCAAACTATTGTAGTTTCTCTTTGGTTAGTTATTCCAATAGCTGCTATATTTTCTTGAGTTATATTACACTTAGCCATAACTTCTTGAAGTACACTATATTGAGTTGCCCATATTTCCATTGGATCATGCTCAACCCATCCTTCTCTAGGATAAATTTGATTAAATTCCTTTTGGCTTACCCCAATAATATTTTGTTCTTTATCAAAAATTATTGCTCTAGAGCTTGTTGTTCCTTGATCTAATGCTACTATATATTTTTTCATAAAAACTCACCTCTTAATTTTATATCTTCCATATATCCTCTTTTGTTGTTGATATACATGTTGCTCCTGATCTTAAAGCTTCCATGACATCCTCTTTATCTGAAATTAAACCACCTACTATTAATGGCTTATGTATTGTTTTTGATAATTCTTTAATAACTTTAAATAATAATCCTGGTAACATTTCTACAGCATCACATTCATCCACTAAGTGATTTTTTGTGCTTTGAAAAGAAAGACTATCTAAAATGAAAACTCTCTGAATAGCTACTAACCCTAATTTTTTTGCACTTTTTACTGTTTGAGCCTTAGTGCTTATTATTCCATCAAACTTAGTTTTCTCTTTCAAATATTCTAAAACAATTTCTCTATTTGTAAGTCCATCAACTAAATCTATGTGCAATATTCCAATCTTATTTTTTTCTGATATTTTATGTGAAATTTCTATAATATCTAAAATATTACCAAATAGAACAAAAATCACATCAACATCAGCTTCTAATGCCTTATTTAATTGGTCCATATCCTTTACAGCTGCCACAATAGGGTTGTCCTCAAGTATTCTTTTAAAATTAATCATTTTATATAGCCTCCTTAAAATTGTCCAAAATTAATATCTCCTTAAAATATATTTGTATATACCATTGCTCCTGCTATAGCTCCAAGTATTGGTCCTACAATTGGAATCCAAGCGTAAGCCCAATCTGAGCCTCCCTTATTTTTCATAGGAAGCAAGAAATGTGCAAGTCTAGGTGAGAAATCTCTAGCTGGATTAATTGCATATCCAGTTGGTCCGCCTAAAGATACTCCTATAACTAAAATTAATAATCCAACGGCTATTGGCATAATTCCATCTGCCATTTTCGCATCACCAAGTCCTAGAATTCCAAACATTAAAACAAAAGTACCTATAAATTCAGTAAAAAAATTCCATTTATAATTTCTAATAGCTGGTATAGTACAAAATGTACCAAGCTTTGCATCATGATCTTCAGTAGATTCAAAATGAGTATAATAAGTTAAATAAACTAGTACAGCACCTATGAAAGCTCCTATAAATTGTGCTATACAAAATACTATAACCTGACTCCATGTTAATCCTCCAGTTATACCTAATGCAATAGTTACCGCTGGATTAAATACAGCTCCACTCACCCTAGAAAAGATATAAACAGGAATAGCAACAGCTATTGCCCATCCTACAGTGACTACAATAAGATCAGCGCCATTACCCTTAGTTTTTTTAAGAGCTATATTTGCAACTACTCCATCCCCTAACAATATCAAAAGCGCAGTTCCAAAAAGCTCAGCCAAGAATTGATTTACCATGACTATCCACCACCTAGTAATTAATATATTTAATTTTAAAAAAGCTTAAAATAAAAAAGAGCTAAACAAAAAAACTAAATTTTTTTCTCGTGTTTAACTCCAAATACTCTTACACAAGTTGAATATATACGTATATATTTTTGTTGTTTTTTTACAATATTTATTTTAACACCTCTTGAAACTGTTTTCAATAAATTAAAAATTTAACAATCTTTCCATAAAATAAAAAAAGAGGGATATTGCCCTTAATCCCCTCTTTTTCTAATTATTTATCAAATAATAATTGTTTAATTTGTGCTTCTAAATTTTGTATTCCTGTTGGATCTGCACCTTTACCATCTAAGCTATTTTGATATTTATCTATTAACTGTTCTATATCTGATATAGCTTGATTTATATTCTTATCACTTTCTGGAGTCATTGCCTTAATTTCTTTTAAATCTTTTAAAGCATCTGCTTTCTCCTCATTCCATTCATTCATTTGTTTATTTTCAAGTACTTCTAAATATTCTTCTCTAAGATCAAGATAAACCTCAGCTACTTCATTAACTAAGCTATCATCATCTACAACCTTACTTTTATTCTCTGTAGTTGCAGCAGGCTTATTATCAGAAGTGGTTTTATTTGATGAATCATTAGAGCTTCCGCATCCAACTAATTGTAATCCCATTATGGCAGAAATAATAACTACTAATAATTTTTTCTTCATAAAAAACATCTCCTTTAAAAATATCTCGTCCTATAAACATCATATATTCCTAAATACATATTAACAAATTACTTCTTTTAACTATTTACCAAGAAATCAAACATAAAATATTAATATTGAAAATTTAATAAATGTTTTAATGTATTTTATCAAGATATTTCTTTTTTGTTTTAAAAACATTACATTAAAAGTAGTTTTTACTCCTATTATTTTATTTTAAAATTTATTCATCTTTTATAAAAATACTTCACAAAACTTTATTATATTGTCACTTTAACTCCTGATTCCACAGTTTTTATTTCACCATTTTTAAATTCAAAAACTAAATCTATTAAATTCTTTGTAGAACAATACTTTAAATCCTCTTCTAGTCCTAAATTTTTAAGAATATTATAGTGTTTAGCATCTTTTATAAACTCTTCTATTCCTTCACTGCTTTCATAAACATATTTAGCTGTTTTAGCTATATCAGTAAGTTCAGCCTCTTTGTTTTTACATAATTCACTTATTATATAACCTGCACACATAAAATCATCACTTGAAAATTCACCGTTTGTTCCAGAATTAACAAAGACTATTTCTTTTTCTTCATTTTCTAAATATTTAGCTACCGCTTGTCCATTTAACACAGAGGCAACTATAACTTTATCTGCTTTGCTGCATAAATTTAAAGCTCTAGTTCCATTTGTAGTAGACATTATTACATTTTTTCCTTCTACTATTTCTCTTTTGTATTCTAATGGAGAATTAGAGAAATCAAATCCATCTATTTTTAAAGCCTTTCTCTCTCCTCCAAGTAAAACTTCTTCACCTAAAGATTTTAATTCTTTTGCTTTTTCAAAAGCCTCTTCAACACTAACTACTGGTATAACCTTTTTAGCTCCATTATAAAGTGCTGTAGTAATTACAGATGTAGCTCTTAACATATCTATAACCACAGCTATCTTTCCTTTAAGTGCTTCACTATCTATGTAATCTGCAGAAATTATAACATCAATTTTCATAAAAATTCCCCACCTTATTTTTAAAATTATTCTTCAAAATTCTTTCCTTGATAAATATCATTATCTTCAAGAGCCTTATCAATAGCATTTAAAACTTCCCATTTTTTTAAACTCCACATAGGTCCTATAAGAAGTTGTCTAGGAGCATCTCCTGTTAGTCTATGTATAACCATATTTTGAGGTATTCTACTTATGGCCGTACAAATTAAATCAACATATTCCTCTTGAGTTAAGAATTTTAATCTACCTTCCTCATAATCCTTAACCATTCTTGTTCCTTCCATTAGATGAAGTAAGTGTAATTTTATTCCTTGTGCTCCACATCTAGAAACATAATCAACAGTTTCTAACATTTGCTCTTTACTTTCTCCAGGAAGTCCAAATATACAGTGAACTACAGTATCTATTCCTCTGCTTTTTAATCCTTCCATAGCCTTATCAAATACTTCTAAATCATATCCTCTATTAAAACTTCTAGCAGTATCATCATGAATTGTTTGAAGTCCTAACTCAACCCAAGTATATACCTTTTTATTCATTTCCTCTAATAAATCTAAAACTTCTTCATTTATACAATCTGGTCTTGTACCTATAGCAAGAGCAACCACACCTTCTTTATTAATTGCTTCCTCATATTTTCTTCTTAGTTCTTCAACAGGAGCATATGTATTAGTGTAAGCTTGAAAATAAGCTATGTATTTTCCCTCTTTCCACTTCTTATTCATCATCTCTTTAACATTATCAAACTGAGTACCAATACTTAAAGTTCTTTGTCCAGCATAATCTCCTGACCCCTTTGAACTACAAAAAGTACATCCTCCCTTAGCAACCTTACCATCTCTATTAGGACATGTAAAACCACCATCTAAACTTATTTTAAATACTTTTTCTCCAAACTTTTCTCTTAAAAATCTATTTAAAGTATTATATCTCTTGTCTCCCCATGTTTTTCTTTTTTCCATTTATATCACCTTTTCATTAAAATCAAAATTTCTTTAAAATAAAAAAGTTAATCATAAATTTAAGGGTTATGATTAACTTATTTTATATTATACTATAGTTTTTCAAGTTTAAAATCTTTTAGAGATATTTTATATCTTCCAATTAAGCCACTTTCAGTATTATTTGATTTTATTATTGGAGTAACATTCATAATTATATTGTTATCCTGTATTCTTTCATAAATAAGATTATATTCCTCTTCTGCAAATATATCATCTAATTCTAATGAAACTATACTTCCACCACTTTGATAAACCTTAAATCTTGTGCCATTTCCTTTAACATAATTTACAACAACATATCCATCATCATCTGAAAAATTTAAGCTAGAAATTTTACATCCATTTAATACATCTAATGATGTTATCTTTTTCCCTAAAGTTTTATCATCATTCTTTTCATCTTCTTTTCCCCCTTCATCTTCCCCTTCTTTAGCTGCAGTCTCCTGTGCATCCTCAACATCAACCACTCCTATATAAGAATCTTCATCCTTATATGTTGAAATTGCTACTTTATCTCCTGAAAATGAAATTTCTACGGCTGAAAAAGCTTCTTTAGGTACATCAACCTTGGCTACATCTATAACATTAACCTTTGGATAAATTTTATCTGGTATGCTCTTTAAATCTATTAATGTGTTAATCTCAACATCATCATCTTTTCTAATCTTTAATTTATCCTTATCTAAAAAAACACTATAAAGCTCAGTTGATTTAAGTTCTGATACCTTATATTCTCCCTCTTCAGTTTTTCTAACTTCTAAATAATATTGCTCTAAATCAGCCTTAGGCTCTCCTTCTTTAGTTCTAGTTACATAGAATTTAAACATAGTTTTATTCCCTAATTGTGCTGACCCAACTTGCTTAATCCCTGTTATTTCAAGATCCTTACTAGGACTAATTATTATATTTTTATCAACCTCTTTATCAGATAACCTTTTTATCTTTTCTAAATCATTGCTTTTAAGAGCCTCCATATATTCCTCTGCAATTGATATTGCTATCTTATTATTAAAATATATACTTTCAACACTTTCCTTTAGCTCCTTATTATCATTGACCGCATTACTTATTCTATTACAGCCCATGAAAAGAAATAAAGATCCAATAATCAAGGATGCCATAATCTTTTTAACCATTTATAATCATTCCTCCTTTAGAATAAGTCCTATTTTAGGTTTTCCAAATAGCCTAAAAGTATTAATAAAATAATAAATATCCTAAACTTAATTTTTACTTTTTTATTTTAAGAATAAACTTCCTTTACAACTTATATATTTAGTTAGGGAGGTGATTTAATGAAAAGTATTATAAAAGTTTTTCAAGTAGCTTTTGTTTTTATAGGAACTATAGTAGGAGCTGGACTTGCCTCTGGAAAGGAAATAACAAATTTCTTTACAGTGTATGGATATAAAAGCTTTTTTACTATTATAATGACTGGCTTATTTTATATTTTTCTTTGTAACATAATTTCAAGAATAAGTATTAAACATAGTTTAAATTCCTATAGCGAAGTCATAAATACAGTTAGTCCTAATATTTTAGGAAAACTCACTGGAATCATAACAACCTTTTACTTAATATCTAGTGCGTCCATAATACTAGCTGGTAGCGGAGCCTTGTTGAATCAATACTTTGGAATTCCTAAGATTATAGGTTCAATATTTATGGCTATTATTGCTTCACTGATTCTTATGAGAGAAACTGATGGGTTAGTAGAGATAAATTCGATTATTGTTCCATCCTTAATAATAGTAACAACTACACTTATGATTCTTTATGTTGCATTTGCTAATGACCCAATTACTATAGATTCTCTTGTTTCTTCTACCCCAAAACTTTCTAAGGGAGTTTTTACTTCTGGAATACTTTATTGTGGCTATAATATTCTTTGCTGCTGTGGGGTTATTGTTCCTTTAAGTAACGAAGTTAAAAGTAAGAAAATCATGACCTGGGGAATTATATTAGGTTCTGTTCTTCTAACTATAATATGTATTTTTATAAATTCAATGCTTATGGTTAATCAGCCACAAATATTCCAATACGAAATTCCTCTGCTTTATATTGCTGATAGATTTGGAAAGCCTATTCAAATAATGCTTTTAATAATAATATTAGCTGAAATGTTTTCTACAGAGGTTTCTGATGTATATTCCATAAGTAAAACCCTTACTAAAAGCTTTAAAATAAAATATAAACATGCTATATTTGCAGTTCTAATAGTAGCACTTCCAATTTCATTGATAGGATTTTCAAACTTAATCTCCACATTATACCCAATGTTTGGAGTTTTAAGCTTAGTATTTATAGTTCAATGTATTTACTTCTACTTTTTTAAATTAAAAAAACAAAGATAAAAAGTAAAAGCTGAGCAATTTATATAACTTGCTCAGCTTTAATATTTAATAAATTATCTTTGGTACATTTTCATATCTATCCATTATTGTTGGTGGATAAAATATCTTCTTCTCAACACTTGATCTAAGCTCTGCTATTTTTGTTACTGCAACATAGACATCTGATATTTTATACCATGTTGCATAATCCACCTCTCCTGTTTGAGGAAGGTTAAATACCTTTTGAAAAGTTCTAACAGAATCTCTAGTTTTCTGACCATATTTCCCGTCTACAGCAACCTTAGGTATTAAAGGATACGCCTTTGAAATAGCATTTAATTGTTCTTGTATAACTCTTACAGGTTGACCTGAAGCTCCAATACCTAAAGTATATCCTGGAAATGATCTTGGACTTCCCTGAACTTTTTTAGCAGACTTTAATTCTAAATCATCTCCATAAAAAGATGTTAAAATATCATAAGGAACCTTTCCTTCGTCTCCTAAGTATTTACTTCCCCATTGAGTCATCCAACCTGGACATTGTACATTTATTCCATCACAATATTGTGCCAAAAGAGGCTGCTTAGAATTGAATCTTTTCATATATGTTGAGAATATTTCATCTACAATTCTACTTATGTTATCATAAAAGTTTCTTCCATAACTAAAAGCATGGTCAAAAGCTGTTGAATTAGTTATATCAAAATTCTTACCTTTTCCTCTATACCATTCAGTATATATTCTATTTAAAGTAAATGATATTATGGCATAAACATTAGCTCTTATAGTATTTTCAGACCATGTTGAAAAAATTTCACAACATGCAACATTTTTTATATAGTCTTTGTAATTAACCTTATAATTGGCTGCTGAATTATCATTTGGTCTACCATTATGAACAACTATATACTCTGGAACTACAGGCTCTGGCAAAACCACTGTTCCCTTTGGTGGTGGAAGTTCCTTTTCCTCTACTTCAGGTATCTTTGGTGGGAAATTTCCAACTAATCTATTAGGTTGTATATCAATAACTTCCTCTTGTCTATAATATCCTCTAGTCTCAGGTAAGTTTACATTTTGAAGAGCAACTCTTGAAGGATAGATTTGTACTCCATTTACTGCTACAGGCAAAAATCCTTCTCTTTCAACAATAACCTCTGCGAAACTATAAGGAATCGTACCTGGTTGATTAGAATTTTCTATTGGTGGTGCATCTAATTCTATAGTGTCAGTGCTTCCAGTATCATCTGTATATAATTCTATAGTATCTCCTACAGCCACACCATCTTCTCCTGTTGGTGTTATTTTAACCTTACATTTATCAATAGGTATATATCTCCTTTGTTCACTAAAACATTGAACTTTTAATCCACCTAATGCCATATACTTTCTCCTAATAATAAATTAATACCCTATAGTTTATGAGATTAATATCTATTTTGTTAATAAGTATTTATAATTAAAATATAATCAAAATTATTTTTTACTTTGTAATATTTAAAACTCTAAGTTCTTAAACTATTAAAAACATTGATCATATCTATAGTTCCATATCCCCACTCTCGATTTGGGTACATGTCACCTTCCCTAGTATTCACACCTCTTATTAGATAGGTTTGAAGTTTAGCTACATATAGTGTTGGATCATTATTATAAACAATTCCCCATTGAAATAACATTGCACAGCACCCAGCTACTATAGCCGCAGCGACGCTTCCCCCACTAACTGATACCTTTTCTCCTTTGTTGTTTATAGTTAAAGCATTTACTCCACCTGCTGCAATAATAGGTTGAATAATATCATTTCTTGCATACCCTCTTCCTGATGAAGATAATATGGTATTATTCTCTTGATTATATGAAGCTACAGTTATCATTTTCTCTGCGGCTCCTGGAATGGTCAATGTTGTGTATGGTGATGATATTAAAAATTTTGTTCCCTCTGCTAATAATTCTTTTTGCAATATATAGGCATCAAAATTTCCAAAGGTTATATGCTGTCCAGTTAATCTAAATCTCCATATACCAGGCTTTAAATTTTGTGCTCTTATTACAATTCTCTCCCCTCCAGTAAGTTCATCTGGCGAATCATAAAAAACATCCATAGTTGTTCCTTCATATATAAAATTTATTTTATATCCATTTTCAACAGCTAAATTTTTATTTCCACCATAGTTAGTTAAGGGATTAGCATTTTCAATAAGTTCTCCTGATGGTGAAATTATTGAAAGCTTAAATTTATCAGGTTTATAACCTAAAATAATCATCATAATACCATCTTGATCCTCTCCAACATCAAGCTCTATGGTTTTATTATCACCCATCTCTGTTATTATTCCATCAGCATGGGTATTAGTATTTCCTTGATTGCCAGATGAAGCAATTACAGCAATTCCTCTTTTATTTGAAATATCATTTATATATCTTTCTAAAATACTTGATCCATCATGGGCTCCAAAATTAGTTCCCATAGGAATATATATAACCATTGGTTTATTATATTGAAATGATAAATTATATAAATATTTCATTGCTAAAAGTATGTCTACATTTCTATACTTAACAGCGTCACCCTTTGCAAAGAAATAATCTGTGTATTTTTTAAAAGCTCTATCTAACTTTACTATTGCAAGGTCACATTCTGGAACTACCCCTGTTAAACTTTCATCCTTTCCACTTCCTGCTATTATACAAGCCATCTCTGTTCCATGTCCTACATCATCTTTAGATTGAACTATGGTATATGGATCTCCGCCACTATTATTAAGTTCTATTGCTTGATTGATTTCTTCTTCACTATACTCAGTTCCATAAAACATATCTTTGGGATACTTATCTGTTTTTAATGATTGATCCCATATTTTTAATATTCTAGTCTTTCCATTACTATCAGTAAATTCAGGATTTAAATAATCTATTCCAGTATCAATAATTCCAACAATCACATCTTCCCCTGTCAATTTTAAGTATGGACTATTATGAAAGTTTTCTGCCTTAGAGGCCTCTATAGGACTTGTACTACTTAGAGTATATATTCCTCCGAGCTCTATAAAAACCAAGGAATTTATCATCTGAATAACACTATCATAGTCAACATTTTTCATGGATAAAACAGCATAAGTACCATCAATTATATAGACTTCAACATTTTCAATATCCTTAACTTCATTCTCTATATCCCCTCTATATTCAACAAGAAAATTCATGCTTTCAGGGTCAACTAATAGATTCGCTTTATTAGATACAGTTTCCATAACTATCTCCTATTAATTAATAATTCCATTGTTCTATCTAAACATACAAATCCATATCCCAAGTCTGGATTTGGATATGCCTCACCAAAGATCGTCCTCTTTGCTCCTTTAATCAAATAATATTTAATTCTTTCTCCATATAAAAAAGGATCATTATTTCTTATAATCCCCCATTCAAAAAGAAGAGCACATATTCCAGAAACTTGTGGCGCAGCCATTGATGTACCACTTTTAGTATCAAATCCTTGCTCCTCAACAGTGGATAATATGTTTTCACCTGGAGCAACTAAATCTGGTTTTATTAACCACTCAGGTCTAACAACTCCTCTTCCAGAAAAAGCTGATAAATTATTGTTTAAAAAATTATAACTTCCAACGGAGATAACCCCTTCTACAGTTGCAGGGATTCCTAAGGTATTATAAACAGATGGTTGTAAAAATCTTGTTCTTTCATTTAATCCTTCTGCTATAGGTAACCAAATATCAAAATATCCCTCATAATTATTTAATTTTCTAACTATAATTCTCCATCCACCAGAAGTTATTGTATCTCCTAAGGGCAAAATACTTATGGTAGTTTGTCCTTGTATATCAAAAGGCTTAGGACCAGTACTATATACAACTATTTTTTCTCTTCCAACAAATCTTTCTTTATAAGACTCAGATAATTCTATTGGTCCTGTACTTATTCCAGTTGGTGAAATTACTTCAACTGATACATCAACTAATACAGGCTTGAAAAAATCTAATATAATACCTTTTTCTCCATCTCCTATATTTAAGTCTAAATCTTCTTCTTTTTTCATCTTGCCCCCTACATGATGAGCACTATTACCTTCATTCCCAGCAGCTACTACAATAACTGCCTTTTGTAATTGCGTAAAAGTTTGAATATACTTTTCTAGTAAACTACTTCCATTATGAGAACCATCATTTGTACTTAAACTTATATTTACAACTAAAGGTTTATTAATTTCATTACTTTTATCCATTAAAAATTTTAAACCTCTCATAAGCTGTGTACTTAAGGCCGCCCTTAAACTATTCTCACCAGTTATCTTTACCATTGCTATGCTACTTTTATATGCAACTCCATAATTATCAAAGTTTATATTTCCTCCGGCACATGCAATTCCTGCAACATGAGTTCCATGACCTGATAAATCAATTTCAGGTACAATGCTAAATGGATCTTCAGATTTTAAAGCTTCATTTATTTTATTTTTATCATATACAACTCCATTTTCAAGATCATATATATACTCTATCCTGGTATTGCCCTCAGCATCTTTAAAAGCATTATGAGTGTAGTCTATTCCAGTATCTAAAAAACCAACTAATATTCCTTCTCCAGTTAAATTATAATTATTCCAAACTGATGGAATGCATGATGCTCTATTACTATCATAAGCTGATGTATATAAAATTTTGGGTAGCTCTATATATTGAAGGCCTTCAAGCTCAATTATCCTATTTAAGTCATTAACCTTTATTATAAGTATTCCAAATCCATATCCTAAATCTTCAACTTTAGCACCTATGACATCTACTGAATTTTTAAATCTTAAAAAATTATCTCCATATAAAACAACTAACTCTATCTCTCCATTATTAGGGGAATATTGTTCTATTAAGCTAGTTAGTATTTGCTTGGGTATTGTATTTATAAAATCTATGCCAACCTTAGCTTTATTTTCCATACTTATACTCCTTATTTACTTATTCGTTAAACTCTTAAATATTTCTTGCATGTCCAAAATTCCATATCCCCACTGTCTATTTGGATAAGTATCTCCTTCTCTTTTCCTAGCTCCTCTAATAATATAAGCTTGTAATTTAGTTGCATACATTTGAGGATCATTTCCATCTACAACGGCCCATTGGATTATTAAAGCACAGCACCCTGCTAAAATTGCCCCAGCAACACTTGCCCCAGACATGGTTATAGTCCCTCCACCAGGTTTAGTTGTTATGGCATTTATGCCCCCAGCTGTTATTATAGGCTGTATATAATCTTTCATTGTATATCCTCTTCCAGATTCTGATACTATAGCCCCATTATTTTGATTGTAGTATGAAGTATTAATAATAGTCTTTGCAGTTCCTGGTATAGTTAATGTTGTATAAGGAGAAGGATTCAAAAATCTTGTATCCTCAGCTAATAATTCTCTTTGAAGAATCCAAGCATAATATTTACCATCAACTATATTGTTACCAGTTAATATAAACCTCCAAACCCCCTCTGTGATTCCCTCCATCTTTATTACAAACTTATCATCTCCAGTAAATTCATCTGGGGAGTCATAAGTAACTTGCACTGTAGTTCCTTCATAAATAAATTTCCAAGTTGGTGCGTCATTTATCAATATATGCTTTGTCTTCCTAGGATTAGTATTTTCAAATATCTCCCCTGAAGGAGATAATATGCCTAACTTTATTTTACTAGGTCTTTGTGCATATATTTGTAAAACTAGCCCTTGTTGCTCTTTCCCACAATTAAGTTCTATTATTTGACTATCACCATTACTCTTTATCTCCCCTGAAGTATGTGTATCTGTATTTCCTTGATTCCCTGTGGAAGTAACTACAAATAAGGAGTTTCTCCCGGAGATTTTAGTATCAACATATCGTTCTAATATGCTTGCACCTGCATGATCTCCTAAGTTGCTTCCTAAAGGTAAGTATATTATCATTGGTTTATTTAAGGTAAATGATAATTCATATAAATATTTAAGAGCCATTATTATATCTGTATTTCTATATTTAGCCTTATCTCCTTTAGCATAATAAAAATCTATATACTCTTTAGATGCTTCCTGTAATTTTATGATTATAAACTCACAATCTGGTGCTACTCCTACTATTTCTCTATTAATCCCTCTAGCTCCAACTATCCCTGCCATCTTAGTCCCATGTCCATAATCATCTTTTGAAGGAACAATATCATATGGATTCTGCCCTTGTTTTTGAGCTTGTATAGCTTTATTTATATCTTCTTCTGTATACTCGCTTCCACTAATAAATCCATCAGGAGTCTTACCACTATCTATTGTTTGATCCCAAATCCTTAAAATTCTAGTAGTTTCATCTTCTCTCATGAATTCATTATTTAAATAATCTATTCCAGTATCAACTATGGCAACAACAACTCCACTTCCTCTAAGATTTAAAGAGGGATTTATATGAAATATTGGAGCCTTTGAATCTTCTACAGGACTTTCACCTAGGGTATATATTCCGTTTAACTCTATATAAATTATACTTTTTATACTTCTTATAGTTTCCATATAGTTTTGTAATTTTATAGATAAGATTGCAAAATTATCATCAATAAAAAAGATACTAGCATCATTTATATCATCAATTTCTTTTTTAATATTTCCATCATAAGCAACAACAAAGCTTATATAATTTTCATCATTATAGAAGTTTTTTTTCTCAATTGACTCCACTAAATCCACTTCCTTCTTACTTACTTTATTTTCTTATAGCTATTTTATTCAGAATTTCTTCTTTTTGATAACCAACATAAAAAGTATTTAAATATAAAAAGGACAGTTCTAATCTAGAACTGTCCTTTTTGTATTTAAATTTATAAATCAAATTCTATTCTATAAAGCTTAGCAATTGCCTTAATTTCTTTTATGTTAGCTGTCTCTGTTCTCATGCTACCATTATTGCTTATTAGTAAAGCCTTAACGTTATCTAGCTTTTTAATTTGTCTAATAACTCTTTTTCCATTGAATTCAACTAAACAAATAGAATTATTTTCTATCTCTTTTATTGAATAGCATAAAGCTAAATCATTCTCTTGAATTCTATAGCCAGTCATATCATTATTTTCTATTTTTAAATAAAAAACTTTGTTTGCTGTATGACCATCTATTTTATTTGAAGCAGTGGCAAGTTGTTTATATCCCTTAACCTGAGCTAATGAATAATCATATATTGGAACATTTTTTAAAACTGATCCAAAGGCTTGATTCCAAACTTCATTAACCTCTGCTGGTTTTGTTTGTCTTACTTGCTTTTCAGCTTTAAGTTCTTTTTGAAGTTCCTCATCAGTAACAACCATATTTATATCATTTAAATCAGTATTTAAAACCTTTGATACCTTTGATATAAGTGATTCATTTATAATTTTTCTTCCTGTTTCAACTTCATTTACAAACTTCTCAGCTACACCTAGCTTTTTAGCTAAAGCTTTTTGTGTCATTCCACTTTTTTGTCTAGCCTCTTTTATTCTTTCCCCAACTCTACTCATTTTAAGCTTTTCCTCCTTGCATACTTCTATACCATTCTCTTTCTTCAATCAAATGTTCAACAAGGTAGTTAAATTGCCATTCTTTAGAGGTTTCTGTAACTACAGCCATTATAGGATTTTCTGTAATAACTTTTGCTATTGAAACCATCATTTGTAATTCTTCATCAGGGAAATTACTGAATATAACAACTTTTTCATCAAAGTTTTTATTTGAAACAACTTCAAATTTTAAGCCTTCTAATATATCTTTAACTTTCATAGAAGCCATTTCATTACTTATATTAATAACCTTGTGCCCTGTTGCTTGAAAGTCTTTTGTTTCCTTTTCATTTAAACCATAAGTTAGAATAGCTTTGCTATTATTAAGCATACTCATGCTAATCTTCCTCCCATACATTCATAAATTAAAGTATTTCTGGTTCTTCTATACCCTCTGCATTTTCTACAGTTACTTTTGCCATAACTTGTGGCTCATCTGGCATATCATTGTAATCAGTTTTTACATTTGCTATTTTATCAACAACGTCCATGCCTTCTATAACCTTACCAAATGAAGCATATTGACCATCTAAATGTGGTGAATTTTCGTGCATTATGAAGAATTGGCTTCCTGCTGAATCAAAATTCATAGCTCTAGCCATTGATATAACTCCTCTTGAGTGCTTTAAGTTATTTTGGAATTGGTTTCTTGTAAATTCACCTTTTATTCTATATCCTGGGTTACCCATTCCTGTACCTTCTGGGCATCCTCCTTGTATCATAAATCCTGGTATAATTCTGTGGAATGTTAATCCATCATAAAAACCTTTTTTAACTAAACTAACGAAGTTTCTAACTGTGTTTGGAGCAATTTCTGGATATAATTCTATTTTGATTTTTTCTCCAGTTGCCATTTCTATTGTAACTATTGGGTTCATATTAGTAATTCTCCTTTCAAATTTAACTATTTAGTATTATTTACTTAAACTAAAATGTTAATCCTTCTTTGTATAAAATTATATATTATTTCTCTTAACAATGGAATATTGGGAAAATATTTAAAAATAAAAATAAGACAACATAAAGAATCCTAATAACATAGATTCTATTATGTTGCCCACTTAGAGTTCAACTTAATATAATATTTTATAGCTTTTATATAATTCATATTTTCATTTTTAAGCAAAAGTAGTTCCAGCTACAACTCTTGAATAATCAGTATAGTTTGATAAATTCTTAACATTGATTTTTGAAATAATATTCTCTCTTCCCTCTTTATTTATCATATCAGTAAATAAACAAGTTAAGAAAGTTGTTGAAACTCTACCTATACCACCAAAATCTAATTCTACATTTTCATTTAAATTATCTTCAATATAATCTCTTAAGATTATAGCATCCTCAACGTGTATCTTATCTCCTAAAAATTCTCTTACATTTATTTTCATTGTGAAATCCTCCCTCTTTAAGTAACTCCCATTAATCTTTGTTCAAATTTTCTGAAAATTCTCTTTACATTTATTATAATATCAACCCCTCATTAATTTGTCAACAATTTAACAAACTTTTTTTGTAAAAAAATTTCTTAAAATAAAAAATCTACAGAAATACTAAAATAATATATACTAAATTATCACAAATAAAGTTATATGTTATTTCGTATTACTGTAGACCATTAATTGGTTATTTAATTTCTATAAGCTTTTTACTTAACTCTAATATTTTCTTATCTTCTAAGGAATTAAATATATCTAAATTACCTTTTTTCTTTGATTCTGATTCCATATTATTTTCTTCTAATCGTCTTTTTAACTCTCTTACCGTGCCTGAACTTCCATCTATTATGTCTACTTTTTCTCCAACAATATCTTGTATTACATCTTTTACAAAAGGATAATGAGTGCATCCTAAAACTATACTTGAAATTTCTCTATCCATATAAGGATTTAATTTTTCTCTCAAGAAGTTTTTTACATCTTCTCCCTCTAAATCTCCTGCCTCTATAAATTCAACTAACCCTGGACAAGGAAGAGGTATTACTTCTCTATGCTCCCCATATTTATCCATAAGATTTTTGAATTTCTCTTGATTTAAAGTTGCCTTTGTTGCCATTACTATTACTGATCCAGTTTCATGTAACTTTATAGCAGGCTTTAAAGCAGGTTCTATGCCTATTATAGGTATATCTTTATAATACTCTCTAAGATCATGAGCTGCTGCTGAAGTTGCAGTATTACATGCTATTACAATTGCCTTAGCTCCCTTTTTTATTAAAAATTCAATAGCATTAAATGAAAGTGACCTTATCTCTTGTGGAGTCTTCTCTCCATAAGGTGCATGCTTAGAATCCCCATAATATATATAATTTTCATTTGGCATCATTTCTAAGGCTTTTCTTAAAACGCTTAAGCCTCCTAAGCCAGAATCAAAAAAACCTATAGGTGCATTCTTTAAATCATCTTGCATCGCTATCCCTCACTTCTAAGTACTTTATTTAATCTTAAGATAATTTTATAACTTTCTATTAAATAAATCTATTAAAATTCATATTTTACACTTATACTAAAATATAAAATATATTGACAGTAATATTCTATTGTAATAAAATCTTTTTAAGAATATTTACATGACGAATATTTTTGCATAAAAATCATATTATTGTACGTTTACAAACAAATAAAATAACTATTAGTCATAAAAATGAAAGGATGTGAACAGGAGATTATTGCAATTATGTTAATTTATTATAATTGTATTACTTCTAAATAATTATGAATAAAGATTTATTATTTACAATTCCTAAGAAATATCATAATAAAGAAAGTTTAATTTCTATTTTTGAGGACCACCCTGAAATAAAATTTGTATCTTTAGTTGGGGTTGACTTAGCAGGTAATGATACTGACGAAAAAATTCCTTCCAAGTTATTCTTAAAAGATATGGATTCTTTCCTTCATGGAACTGCCGTACAAACAGACGGTTCTTCAGTTGTCCTTCCAGGAATAGCAACTTTAAATAACGCAAAAGTGGATATGATCGCCGATTTAGATTGTAAGTGGTTTGTAGATTACAATTACGACTTCATAGACCCTTTAACTAATAGACCAGTAGGAACACTTAGAATTCCTTGTTTCCTAATCCACGAAGATAAAGCAGTTGACTCTAGACATATCTTAAAAAATTCAATTGACACATTCAAATCAAACATATTCTCATTATTAAAAAAATATCCTGAAACACTAAATGATTTAAATATAAAATTCGATGATATAGATGACCTTTTATTAACATCTGCAACAGAATTAGAATTTTGGGTAAAAACACCAAATGATAAAGCTTTAATTGAAGAACTTTCAACTTCTGAAGTTTTACAAGAACAATATTGGACAAGAACTAAGGGTAATGTTAGAACAGCCTTAGAACAAAGTTTATTATATATGGATGAGTATGGATTTGAACCTGAAATGGGACACAAAGAAGTTGGTGGAGTTAAAGCTAAGCTTACTTCTTCAGGTCAATTTGATCACATAATGGAACAATTAGAAATAGACTGGAAATTCTCAGATGCTATGCAAGCTGCAGATAATGAATTATTTATAAGAACATTAGTTAAAGAAACCTTTAGAAGAAACGGATTAGAAGTAACATTCCTTGCTAAACCAATATCAGGAGTTGCTGGTAGTGGAGAACACACTCATTTAAGCTTAAGCTTAAAATTAAAAGATGGAAGAATTATAAACCTATTTAATCCAACTAAAAATCATTTCTTAAGTAAAATAGGATATGGTTCTATAATGGGTATATTAAAGAACTACGAGGTAATGAACCCATTTATCTCAGCTACAACAGACTCATTAAAAAGATTAAAACCAGGATTTGAAGCTCCTGTTTGTATAGTTACATCTCTAGGTCAAAGCCCTGAAGTTCCATCTAGAAATAGAACTATATTAGCAGGCTTAATAAGAGATCCTCATAATCCTTTAGCAACTAGATTTGAGCTTAGATCACCAAATCCATTTACAAATACTTATCTTTGTATAGCATCAAGCTATATGGCTATGTTAGATGGTATTAAGTATGCTTTAGAAAATAATAAAACAGAGGATGATCTTTTAGCTGAATTATCTAAAAAACCAGGTGAAGAAGCAGATTACCTAGAAAAATCTAGAGCATATAGAAGTGAAGAAGATGTGTTTGAAGATTTCACAGATTCACAAAGAAATGAATACTTTGGTGTAGCTCCTGCTACTGTTTTTGAAAACTTAAGTGCTTTTGATAAATACCCTGAAAAGGTAGAGGTATTAAAAGTAAATTCAGTATTTACAGACAAGCTTATAAATAGTTTCAAAATGGCTACTACTAAGAGATGGACTACAGAAATAACTTCAAGAATAATTCCTTCTTACACAAAAGATATAAGAGCCGCTAAACAACTTCATTGTTGTGATAAAGCCTTAGATCTTGACGTATCAACTTGGATGACAATAAATGAATTAAGACATATAACAATGAAAGATTCTTATCACAGAAGAAGCTTATTTACTCAAATAAAGAATGCTATAAATGAATCTGATTTTGAAAAAGCTTCTGATTTACAAATAAAACTTGATAAAAATATGAGTGAATTAAATGACCTTTACTCAACTTACAAGAAAAATTTATTAGATATATAATAAAAAAAGAAATCAATACTTTAAATTGATTTCTCATACTTTAAAGAAATGACCTTTGTTAATTTCAAAGGTCATTTTATATTCTTATATTAATGATATGTATTTCCTAAACTTATTGAATTCTTGCTTAATATTTCAAAGGAATAATCCTCATAAAAAACAAATGGATTATTATTTATAATTTCTTCTGCTTCTTTAAAATTATTAGCATGGAATATTATAGTTCCTCTATTTCTGAAATATGACCCACCACATAATACATACTTGCTTACAGCTGTATCTTTATACATTTTGGCTTTATGCTCACCTTGGAATCTGTTATCTCCATTAATTTTATAATTTATTTTTACAAACATACCGCTGCTCTTAGTCATATAAATTAACCCCCTAAAATTTGTTATATGCTATTATATTATGTTAATGTCCTATATATTCCTAAGCTGTCTAAAAAAAATAAGAACTTATGTTCCCTCATCTTTTTTAATTTTATAAAACATATGTTCGCTTGTCAAGAAAAAAAAGGGATGTAATCATTCATATTACATCCTTTTTTCTATAAAATTCTTTATTTATATGTATATTTCTCTATTTTTTTACTTATAGTAATTCTTATCTATGCAACCTCTTCTATCTCATGATCTCTTTTATAAAGTCTATCTTTAATAAAGTAAGCTATTTTACAAATAAAATAAGCAATAAATATACCAACTAAATTTATAAATACATCCCCTAAATCAAAGAATCCTCTTTTAAATACATATTGAGCAAGTTCTATATTAAACTCTATAGAGGCAGATAATATAAAGGCTAATACAAAGTTATATTTTCTTAGCACATATCCTATAGGCATAAAGAATATTATATTACCTATTAAATATAACTGCCCTGTTCTATCCCCTCGTAGACCATGTAAAACTGCAAAGGGATCTAACTGGAATCCTCTGGCCATTTTAGGTCTAGCAAATAATAGTATAAACATTGTTCCTACATATAAGCCAAATAAGAATAATTTAAATAGTTTTGAAGTTTTCATTCTAGTTGTTGTTAAGAAAACTTGATATATAAGCATTACACTTGTTAACTTAAAAAAGTTATATATTACAAAACCTTTTTTACCACTCAAATCTATTTTTATAAAAACATCTATGCATTCCTTTACTATTAACTTATAAAATGCCATTGCTAAAAGTACTGAAATTATAAGCAAAATACTTTTTATAAAAAAATTCTTTAATACCCTCTTAGCTGTTTCCATAAAAATCACCCCCAATAATTTATAAATTTTATATTGAATATTAATATTTTTATAGTATAATAACTAAGTGCTTTTTAAAACAAGCCTCTTATATTATTATACTTTAATTTAATCACATGTCTAAAATCAAAAATTTATCCACAGAATTATTTTTTAAAAATTATCCACAGCAATTCAAAATATTTTTTATCCACAAAATAAATAATTTATATTTCTTCACAGTATTTTTCTTTCAAAACAAATTTTAATACACTTTATCCACAAAAATACTACAATTATATTACCATTTAAATTTATATTGGATTTTAATAAGATTTTCTTATTTTAAAAAGGTAATTATGAAATTTTTAGCGTCAAAGGGCTCAGTTAGAATAAATCAATAACTTTTATTAAAATTTATCCACAAAGAAATTATTTTTTCTTAACATAATTTAAAAACTAACTGAGCCCTAACTAAAAGGTAAATTTTAAACAACACATAACTAAAAAGTAGGTTTATTATATGAAAAATATAATTTTCACTTTAAATCTTTAGGTATAAAAAAATAAAAGTCCTATTTAGCTTCAGTTAACCAAAACTAAATAGAACTTATTTTATATTATTAATACTTTATATTAAGTTAAATACTTCTAACTCTCTATTATGTGCTCCTTCTTTTTGTAATTCTACTAGAGCTTTAAGAGTATCTAATGAAGTCATAACTCCTATATTTCTTTCTATTGCCGCTCTTCTTATATGGAATCCATCTCTCTTAGAATCGTTAGCTTTAGTTGGAGTATTTACCACTAAATCTATTTCTTTATTCTTTATTAAATCCATGATGTTTGGAGATTCTTCTCCTATTCTTCTAACTTCCTTAGCATCTATTCCAGCCTCTCTTAATTCCTTAGCTGTTCCTGTTGTTGCTATGAAATTATATCCTAATTTATCTAAATCCTTAGCAAGTTCCATAAATTCTTTTTTATCATGTTTCTTAATAGTAGCTAAGATAGTTTTACCCTTATCTCCAGTGTACATAGAAGCCCCAACAAAGCCTTTGTATAACGCTTCAAAAACATTTCTTCCTACTCCTAAAACTTCTCCTGTGGATCTCATTTCTGGTCCTAAACTTACTTCAACATTAGGAAGTTTTTGAGTTGAGAATACTGGAACCTTAACTGATACTAAATCTGGCTCCTTATAAACTCCTGTTCCATATCCTAAATCTTTTAATCTTTCTCCAAGCATTATTCTCGTAGCTATATCTACTATTGGAACTCCACTTACCTTTGATATATAAGGCACTGTTCTTGAAGCTCTTGGATTAACCTCTATTACATAAAGCTTTCCTTCAAACTCAATAAACTGAATGTTTATCATTCCCTTTATTCCTATGCTTAAGGCTAATTTCTTAGTGTAATCTAGAACATCTTCCTTTATCTTATCTGAAATATTTTGAGCTGGGTACATAGTAATACTATCTCCTGAGTGAACTCCTGCTCTTTCTAAATGCTCCATAATTCCTGGAACTAGAACATCTTCACCATCAGATATGGCATCAACTTCTATTTCTCTACCCATTAAGTATTTGTCTATAAGTATTGGATTCTTGGAATCTTTCTCAAAAGCATTTGTTAAATAGTATGTTAACTCTTCTTCATCATGAGTTATTTCCATACCTTGACCACCTAAAACGAAGGAAGGTCTAACTAAGATTGGGAATCCTAATCTTCTTGCTTCCTCTAAGCCTTCTTCTAAGCTCCAAACTCCTTTTCCCTTTGGTCTAGCTATATTAAGCCTTTCTAATAAATCATCAAATTGTTCTCTATCCTCAGCTAGGTCTATTTGATCTGAAGTAGTTCCTAAGGTAGGAATGTTCTTCTCTTTTAAGAACTTAGCAAGTTTAATAGCTGTTTGACCACCAAATTGAAGTATAACTCCATCTGGCTTTTCTTTATCTATGATGTTTAAAACATCCTCTTCAGTTAATGGCTCAAAATAAAGCTTATCTGAAATACTGAAGTCTGTACTTACTGTCTCTGGGTTATTGTTTATAACTATTGTTTCAATTTCCTGCTTTCTAAGTGCCATTACACAGTGAACTGAAGCATAGTCAAACTCTATCCCTTGTCCTATTCTTATAGGACCTGATCCTATAACTACAACTTTCTTATTATCAGAAACAACTACTTCGTCATATTGTTCATATGTTGAGTAATAGTATGGTGATAAAGCTTCAAATTCTCCACCACAAGTATCAACCATTTTATAAGCAGGCTTTATATGCCATATATCTCTTAATCTGTAGATTTCATCTGGTGAAACCTTTAGCATATCAGCTATTGCCTTATCTGAGAAACCTCTTCTCTTTAATTTTAATAACCACTCTCTATTTAAATCATCTATTGTGCTTTGCTTAAGCTTTTGTTCTTCTTCAACTAACCATCTGAATTTTTCTAAGAAGAATATATCTATTCCAGTTATTTTTGAAACCATATCTATTCTGTATCCTCTTCTTAGCATTTCAGCTAAAGCAAATATTCTCTCATCATCTGGAGAAACTACTCTTTCTCTTAACTCATACATTGAAAGATCTTTAAATTTTTTATGCTCTAATGAATACTTACCTATTTCTAATGATCTTATACCCTTTAAAAATGCTGCCTCAAAATTACTTCCTATGGCCATTATTTCTCCAGTAGCCATCATTTTAGTTCCTAAAGCTCTATCAGCTCCTTGGAATTTATCAAAAGGCCATTTAGGAATTTTTACAACTACATAGTCTAATGAAGGCTCAAAGCAAGCATATGTCATTCCTGTTACTGCATTTTTTATTTCATCTAATCCATATCCTAAAGCTATTTTAGCTGCAACCTTTGCTATTGGATAACCAGTTGCCTTTGAAGCTAAAGCTGAAGATCTTGAAACCCTTGGATTGATTTCTATTACTGCATATTCAAAGGAATGTGGATTTAAAGCAAACTGAACATTACATCCTCCTTCAATTCCTACAGCATTTATTATATCTATTGATGCACTTCTAAGCATTTGATACTCTTTATCTGATAATGTTTGGCTAGGAGCTACAACTATTGAATCCCCAGTGTGTATTCCTACAGGGTCAATGTTTTCCATGTTACAAACTGTGATACAATTACCAAAAGAGTCTCTCATTACTTCGTACTCAATTTCTTTCCATCCTTTAACACTCTTCTCTAAAAGAACCTGTCCAATTGTACTTAATTGTAATCCTGATGTTAATGTTTCTATTAATTCTTCTTCATTATTAGCTATTCCTCCACCAGTTCCTCCAAGAGTATATGCTGGTCTAACTATTACTGGATATCCAATCTTTCTAGCAAAGGCAATACCAGCGTCTAAATCAGTTATTATTTCACTTTGAATAACAGGTTGATTAATTCTATTCATCATATCTCTGAATAGTTCTCTATCTTCCCCTTCCTTAATAGATTCTATGGAAGTACCTATTACTTTTACATTATATTTATCTAAAATTCCCTTTTCATAAAGCTCAACAGCAAGGTTTAACCCTGTTTGTCCACCCATTCCTGCTAAAAGAGAATCTGGTCTTTCTTTCTCTATTACTTTTTCTACGAATTCAACTGTTAAAGGCTCAAGATAAACCTTATCTGCTATTTCCTTATCAGTCATTATTGTAGCTGGGTTTGAGTTTACAAGTACAACTTCAATCCCTTCTTCTTTAAGAGCTTGGCAAGCTTGAGTACCTGAGTAATCAAACTCCGCTGCTTGTCCTATTATTATTGGACCTGAACCTATTACTAAAACTTTTTTTATATCTTTATTTAATGGCATATTACTTCCTCCTTATAGTGCATACTTCATAAACTCATCAAAAATGTATTCGCTATCCTTTGGTCCTGGACATGCTTCTGGGTGAAATTGAACTGAAAATATTGGTAATTCTTTATGTTTCATTCCCTCAACTGTTCCATCATTCATACTTACATGAGTTATTTCCATATTTTCTGGTAAAGTAGCAACATAGTATCCATGATTTTGTGATGTTATATGAACTCTGTTATTTATTAAATCTTTAACTGGATGGTTACATCCTCTATGACCAAACTTAAGCTTCTTAGTTTCTCCACCTAAGGTTAAAGCTAATAATTGATGTCCTAAACAAATTCCTACTATTGGTTTCTTCCCAACTATTTTCTTTATCTCATTTACTGCTTCTCCCATATCCTCTGGGTCTCCAGGTCCATTTGATAAAAATACTAAGTCTGGATTTATTTCTAAAACTTCTTCTGCCTTAAAGTCATAAGGGAATACTGTAACATTACATCCTCTTTTTACAAAGTTTCTAATAATGTTTTGCTTTATTCCAAAGTCGATTATAGCTACTTTCTTTCCTTCCCCTGAGATTTCATATTTTTCATTAGTTGAAACTATTGAAACAGCATCTCTATTTGAGAAAGCTTCTAACTTATCTTTAACATCTTCTAAGTTTGAATTATCTAAAACTATAATTCCCTTCATTGTTCCATTATTTCTTAAGATTTTTGTTAAGGCTCTTGTGTCTATACCATCTAATCCTAAAACCTTATTTTGAGCTAAGTAAGTTTCAAGCTCTAATTCACATCTAAAATTATTTGGATACTGACATTTTTCTCTCACTATGAATCCCCTTACTTTAGGCTCCTTAGATTCTAAATCCTCTAAGTTAATTCCATAGTTACCTATTAATGGATAAGTCATAGTTACTATTTGTCCATAATAAGAAGGGTCAGTTAAAACCTCCTGATATCCTGTCATTCCTGTGTTGAAAACTACCTCTCCAACACACTCCTTTAAATATCCAAAGGCTTTACCTTCAAATACTACGCCATTTTCTAATATAAGCTTTGCTTTCATTTCTAGACCTCCTATTTAAAATCATATTTAAAAAACACACTTTAAAAGGTCTTAATTCCATTGCCATCATTCTAAATGTTATTTAATTAAAAGAAAGAGGTACTAGAGCGATTGCGTAAAAAATCAATCACTCTAATACCTCTTTTTCTCTTTTATATGGAATTGTATTAAAATACAAAGCTATTTCATTTTTTAATTTCATCTGTTTTTTTGCACAACAAAAAATTCTATTTAACATAATTATACCTCTTTCTGGCCTCACGGGACCAATTTAAAGTGTATTTTTATCTTATTGATAAATTCTTATTATCAATTTTAGTTTATTAAATTTATATAGTCAAGTCCATTTTATAAATTTAGCAAGTTTTAACAGTAAAATTTATTTTTCCCACAAAAAGTTAAGGTGCTAGATGTAAAACACCTAGCACCTTAACTTAATTTCAAACCTATACCTACTTCATTGTCCTATTGAAGCAATTATAATTATTATACATATAGAGCATTTTGTCAATGGAATTCATTGAAATTCTATAATTATTTCGTCAATTCTCTACAATTTTTATGATTATTAAATTTTATTAAAGCCTTTATAAAATTCACCTTTAGATAATAAAAAGCATAGTTTAATACTAAATAAAAATTTTATAGGAGATACTTATGGAAATAATTTATCCAAATGATTTTGTTAGATTTTTCAACGAAGATGAAGAAGTAGATGAAGTAGGTGAGTTTGAAGTCTTACCTGAGGATACAGAAAACTCCTTTGAAAGATACTACACTGGTAATGAAGATACATTTAATGATGACTATCCTATGAATTATAGAAATTCTGACAATGATTCTAAATTCTCAGTAATACCACCAGTTATTAAAAATATTCCTGATAATATTGCAAATGTACCTGCTGTTATACAAGACCTACCTTATGCAATAAAGGATATGGGAAATGACTTAATGCATAGCGCACCTGTTGGATATATGTCAAATATGCTTCCTATACCAACTAATTGGCAAAGTCCTCAATCCCCTTCTCCAATGGGACCACCTCCATCTTATATACCATCAAAAAAAGATGCAGGTGTTCAAAATTTTGGTCAAGGAAGTGGAAATCCAAATGCAAAAAATGTTAGTTCTGGCTCTATAAGATTTTGTCTATATAGATTCACTTATATTTGGCAAACTAATGGAAGAAGCTATTGGGCTTACTTAACTAGAGTTGATAGAAGATCAGTTTCTGGATGGCGTTGGGCTGGCTTTAGATGGGTTTACTTTGGAGTTGATTTAAGAAGAATTGATTCCTTTATTTGTTACTAAATAATAAAATATTATTTATTTCAAACTTTTATCCCTTAATCTACTAAAATCTATTTAATTTATTATTTTTCTAAATTAAAAGCCTTTACTAATTAACTTTAATCATTTAAATGTTCTTACTCCCCCTATAATAACATTTTTAAAGTTAATTAGTTAAAGGCTTAATTTTATTTTTAGTATGATACTAATTTTATATAACTAAACTTTCCTATTCTATTTTTAAACTTTTATATTTTAAATTAGAATTTTTTACATTACTCATTTTTAGATAAATTTAAATCCTCAAATTTAATATCAGCTAAAGTATCTTTTATCTTCTCAGAAGAGGATAATTCACCATATTTATCAACTTCTTTGCTATTCTTAATATCATGATTTAAGGAGCCTGGCCCATTTATACATCCACCTTTGCAAGCCATTCCTTCTAAAAAGTTACCCTGTGCTCTTTTTAGTTTTGCTAATCTAAGTTTTATATCACAATCCTTAATTCCATCTCCAAGTATAGATCTAAAATCTACTTTTATCCCTTCGCTATCTATAAGATGTTTAACTGATTCGGTAACTCCTCCACTTCTAGCAAAAAGTCTTCCATAAAATGAACCATGCTTAGTATCACTTTCTTCACATTCGTCGATTTTAATATTCCTAGAGTCAAGTAAAGCTAAAAGCTCCTCAAAGGTTAATACGTAATCAACATCTCCACTAACCTCATTTCTCTTAGCTTCTGTTTTCTTTGCAATACAAGGTCCTATGAATACAGTTTTAACATCTTTATTTTGAGATTTTATTAACCTTGCCATAGCTACCATAGGAGATACAGTATTAGATATACACTCCTTAAGCTCTGGATAATTTTTTTCTATATAAGAAACAAAGGCAGGGCAACAACTTGTTGTCATGAAGTCTAATTCACCTTTTTCTTTAAATTCATTACATTCATGAACAGCCACTAAATCTGCTCCTAAAGCTGCTTCAAACACATCTTCAAAGCCTAATTTTTTTATAGCAGTAATCACTTTACCAATCTTACTATGATTAAATTGAGATGATATAGCTGGCGCCACAATAGCATAAACTTTCTTCTCATCTTTAAGTAATCTTATAACATCTACTAAATAAGATTTGTCCATTATAGCTCCAAAAGGACAATCAACTACACAGGCTCCACATTGAATACATTTTGAATCATCTATGACAGCTTTTTTACTATCAACATCATAAGATAATGCTTTTGGAATACAGGCTCTCATGCAAGGTCTTTTAACCTCAGCTATTGCATTATAAGGACAAACTTCTTTGCATTTTCCACATTCCTTACACTTTTCATAATCAATTTTGCATTTTCTATTATCAAAACTTATAGCTCCAAAATTGCAACTATCTCTGCATTTCTTAGCTAGACATCCTCTACATGCATCAGTAACTATAAATCTATTAACAGGACATTCATCACAGGCTATGTCTATTACTTCTATCATGTTTTCTCTATTTTCATGTCCACCTAAAGCTAGTTTCATTCTTTCTTCAACTATAGCCCTTTCCTTATATATGCAACATCTTACATTAGGTTTTAAATCATCTACAATTTCTTTTGCTATATTAAGCTTTTCTTTGTCTAAAGTGCCATCAAATTCTTTCTCTGCTATCCTTTTTAAAACCTCATATTTAAGAACTTGAACAGCAGTGTCAAACTTTATATATTGCTTGTTAGCATCCTTTATAGCCATAAAACTCCCCCACAAAATAACTATTGTAGCGTAGATATTATATTGAGATTTAAAGAAAATACTATTTATTATTTTTTAGAGACAAATTTATTATCCTTAATATAAAATCTCCATAAAAAATCCCTAGCTTCCTCAGCATAATCTATACCTATTCTCTTTGCTTCAACAATAGGAAAATCCTTTTTAATTAAGGAGTCATCTTCAACATAAATCTCTTCGCTACTAATAGTATTTATGCCATTCTCCCCCTTATCTATTCCTAAAGCCATGCATAATTTTGATGGACCATTAGAAAAATTTTTCTTTTCATAGCTTGATAACTCTTCATAACTCTTCTTATATCTTAATTTACTCATTTCTTCTATTCCCTCTAAAGGTTCAATTCCTCTTATAAGTACTCCTCCTGCCACATCTTTTTCTTCACTTATTAGATTTAAGCAGTGATACATTCCATAAATTATATAAACATATACAGTTCCCGGATCTGCATAAAGAGTTTCTGTTCTATTAGTTCTCTTGCCACCGTAAGCATGAGAAGCTTTATCTATAGCTCCTATATAAGCTTCCGTCTCAACAATCTTTCCTTTTAAAGTAACTCCATTAATCTTTCTAACTAAAACTTTTCCTAAAAGTTCTTTAGCTACAGTTAATGTATCTCTATTATAAAAATCCCTTCCTAATCTCATAAAGCACCTCTTCCATAATTCTCTTTTATAAAACTATTAGTTATACAATTTTATCTTTACTTACTAATTATAATTCTATACAATAACTTCTTAGTTTTATAAATTATTTAAATTTAATAGTAAAAAATATATCTTTTTACTGCTAATAAATTGAATATTAAACCTAAAAAAATATTGAATTAGCATAAAATTCTTAATAACCAAAATAAAAAGCACTTTAACAAAAGTTTAAGTGCTTTTTATTTATAATATCTCTTTTTATTTGATTTTACATAATAATAAAATATTAAAATTTATTTATAATACTTATTACTAAAAATTTTTTTGATTTAATTTTTCATACAAATCTATTATTTCATTTGCTAAATCTTTTAATGTCATAGTAGTCATCAATTGATCCTGTGCATGAATTAATAGCATGGATATTTCTATTTTATTGTCACTAGCCTCATCTTGAATCAAAGCTGTTTGTGATTTATGAGCTTTACCTAATTGTATTGATGCTTTTTCTATTAAGCTTCTAGCCCCTTCTACATCTCCTGCTTTAGCAAGCTGAATAGCTTCCATAGCATAACTTCTAGCTTCTCCACTATGAATTATTAAATCCATGATTATTTCTTTCATTTTCCCATACTTCCTTTTTCATAAATTAAAATCTCTTTACCCTTAAACACCTAAAATATTTCTTTAATATATGAAATTTAATTTTATAAGATTATATAATTTATCTAATTTGACCATTTCCATAAATTATATACTTATTTGTTGTTAATTCCTTAAGTCCCATTGGTCCTCTAGCATGTAACTTTTGTGTACTTATTCCAATTTCAGCACCAAATCCAAATTCTCCACCATCAGTAAATCTTGTTGAAGCATTTACATATACAGCAGCTGCATCAACTCTTTGAAGGAATTTCTCTGAATTAAAATAATTTTTAGTAACTATTGATTCTGAATGTTTTGTTCCATATTTATTTATATGAGAGATAGCCTCATCTAAATCTTTAACAACCTTAACTCCAAGGATATAGTCTAAATATTCTTTTCCCCAATCCTCTTCAGTTGCTAAGTTTATATCATTCACAATTGCCTTAGTTTTTTCACAACCTCTTATTTCAACGCCTTTTTCTTTTAAAGCCTTTATTGCTACTGGTAAAAATTCTTCCGCTATTTTCTCATTAACTAATAGTTTTTCAGCAGCATTACATACAGCAGGTCTTGATGTTTTAGCATTTACTATTATATCTACGCCCATATTTATATCAGCTTCATCATCTATGTATATATGACAATTTCCAACTCCAGTCTCTATTACAGGTACTGTAGCATTATTTACTACGGCCTTTATAAGTCCTGCTCCACCTCTTGGAATTAAAACATCTAAATAATCATTTAATCTCATGAAATCTGTAGCAGTTTCTCTTGAAGTATCCTCTAATATTTGAACTGATCCCTCTGGAAGACTTGCTTCCTTTAAGGCATCACTAATAATCTCAACTATTTTTAAGTTAGAATTTATAGCCTCACTTCCTCCTCTTAAAATAACAGCGTTTCCTGTTTTTAAACATAAGGCAGCAGCATCAGCAGTTACATTAGGTCTTGCTTCATATATTATTCCAACTACTCCTAATGGTACTCTTTGTACACCTATTCTAAGGCCATTAGGTCTCTTAAACATAGATGTAACTTCTCCTATTGGATCATCTAATTTAACAACATCTGCTACAGCATTTGCTATAGATTTTACTCTTTCCTCATCTAATTTTAATCTATCAAGCATTGCATTAGATGTTCCCTTTTCAATTGCCTTTTCAAGATCTTTTTTATTTTCTTCTAATATCTCATCACATCTTTTTATTAAGGATTCACTTATTTTTAATAATCCATTATTTTTTTCATTAGTAGATGCAAATGAAAGTGTGTAAGAAGCTTCTTTTGCTTTTTTACCTTTTATAATAAGTTCATTATTCATTTTTATTCCCCCTTCTTAGCTACAAACATAGTTCCTATATCTTCACCATTTAATATGTCAATTAATATTTCTGGATTTTCTCCATTAGCTAAAATCATATCTATTCCATTACTTGTTGCTACCTTAGCTGCTGAAAGCTTAGTTACCATTCCGCCTGTTCCTCTATTACTTCCAGCTCCCCCTGCACATTCTTCTATTTCAGGAGTTATTTCATAAACTTCTTTAAGCATCTTACTATCCTCATTAGTTCTTGGATCTGAATCGTAGAAACCATCTATATCAGATAATATTATTAAAGTATCTGCATTTACTAAAGTAGAAACTATAGCTGAAAGATTATCATTATCTCCAAAGTTTAATATGTTTTGTATCTCATCTATTGATATAGCATCATTCTCATTAACTATAGGTATAATTCCTTTTTCTAATAAAGTATCAAATGTATTACATACGTTATTTTTCATTCTTTCATTTTCTAGTACATCTCTAGTTAAAAGAACTTGTGCCACAACATGGCTATATTCTCCGAAAAATTTATTATATATATGCATTAAAGCACACTGTCCAACAGCAGCTACAGCTTGCTTTTCTCTTATAGTCTCTGGTTTTTTCTCAAGTCTAAGTTTTCCAACTCCAACTCCAATTGCTCCTGATGAAACAAGAACAACTTCTTTTCCCATATTACATATATCTGAAATTACTCTAGATAATTTTTCTATTCTCATTAAGTTTACACTTCCATTTTCATAAGTTAATGTAGAAGTTCCAACCTTAACAACTATTCTTTTACTATCTTTTAATGCTTTTCTCATTTGTAGGTTTCCCCCTTTTTATTTATAAAAATTATTTTTCCATTAAATCATAAGTATATTATATTCTAATACGTTAAATCATGAAACTACCCATTTATAATTTCTCCACCATTTACGTGTATTGTTATACCTGATATGTATGATGCTTCATTACAAGCTAAGAAAACATAAGCTCCAGCAAGCTCTACTGGTTGCCCTGCTCTTCCCATAGGTGAATTAACTCCAAATTCAGAAACTTTCTTTTTATTCATTGAAGATGGTATAAGAGGTGTCCATATAGGTCCTGGTGCCACAGCATTAACTCTAATTCCATTCTTAACTAGCATCGTTGCTAAGGTTCTTGTCATTGTGGTTAAAGCACCCTTAGTACATGAATAATCAAAAAGTATCTCATTTCCTCTATAAGCTGTAATAGAAGTGGTATTTATTATTGAACTTCCACATTCCATGTATTTAACTGCTGCCTTTGTCATATAGAAAGTTCCAAAAACATTTATTTTAAAAGTATTTTCTATTTGCTCTGGTCCAATATCATCTAAAGTTTTAGAATCATGTTGAACTGCCGCATTGTTAACTAATATATCAAGTTTTCCCCACTTTTCAATGACCTTCTTTACACTTGAAGTGCAGAAATTAATATCAGAAATATTTCCTTTTATAACTAAAGCCTCAGAACCAGCACTTTCTATAAGTTCCTTAGTCTTATTAGCATCCTTATCCTCTTCATCTGATAGATATATTATACAAACTTTAGCCCCTTCTCTTGCATAAGCTAAGGCTACAGCTCTTCCTATTCCACTGTCTCCACCTGTTATTATGGCTACCTTATTCTTAAGTCTTTTTCCATCATTTATATACTGTGGTAAATCATATATTGGTAGTGGATTCATTTCATCCTCTACTCCAGGATGAATACTTTGATTTTGAACTGGAAATGTTGTTGGGAATAATTTTTCATTACTCATAAATAATTTCCTCCTTAAAAACTTTATTTTAAATTTAATTATTTATAAGCTTATTATTCTCAATTATTTTTTACTTATAGCTTTATTTTGTATTTTCTTTACTATCTTTGCATTTAAAGTCGTGGGAGACACTTTAGATAAAAATACTAATACCTTATTCATAATCCCAGGAATACATATTGCCTTATTGTTCATCAAAGCCTTATAACCATATTCAGCCACTTCTTTGGCACTCATTGCTACATCTAAATCTCCCTTTCCAGCTCTCTTAGAAAAGTTCGTCTTAGTAGCTCCCGGGCAAAGGGTAACCACATTAATTCCTTTATCCTTAACTTCTTCTCTTAATGCCTGAGAAAATGATAAAACATATGCTTTACTAGCGTAATAAACTGATATTAATGGGCCTGGTTGATATGCTCCAGTAGAAGCAACATTTAAAATTCTCCCTTCCTTTTGATCTAGCATATCTTTTAAAATAAGCTTAGTTAATTTGGTTAAACTTATAATATTTACATTGATTATATCTAATTGCTTTTGCCAATCTATTTCATTAAATTCTCCATTTAATCCTATACCAGCATTATTTATTAATATATCTACTCTTCCTACCTCAGTTTTAATTTTCTCATATAAGATATCTATGTCTTCACTTAAACTAAAATCAACTTTATATATGTAAGCACTTACATATTTTTTCTTTGAAAACTCTTCTAACTCTATTAATTTTTCTAAATTTCTTCCTACCAATATTACATTATAATGATTTTCCATAAATATTTTTGAAAATTCATATCCAATTCCACTAGTAGCCCCTGTTATTAAAACTGTTTTTTTCATAAAAATTCCCTTCTTATAAATAAATCCTTAATAAAACATTTATTATGTTTTTTGCTAATATGTCAAGTTTTTTTCTGTAAACCTTTATTTAAAAAACCTTTATTAAACGTTTAACATATGATATAATAACATTTGCATCAATAGATGTGGGAGGGTGAGGGAGATATTTTTGAAAAGGAGAAAGGATGAATAACTTTTTTAAACTTAAAGAACATGAAACAAATATAAGAACAGAATTACTTGCTGGTCTTACCTCATTTTTTGCTGCAGTTTATATAATTGTAGTAAATGCTAGCATACTTAGTGATGGTGGAGTATCTATGGAACCACTTATAATAGCTACAGTATTAGCATCATTAATTGGATGTGTACTAGTTGCACTTTTAAGTAATGCTCCTCTTATTATAATGCCTGGTATGGGTATTAATGCACTATTTACTTATACCATAGTAAATACTATGGGACTTACATTCCAACAAGCTTTAGCAGCTGTTATAGTAGCTGGTATTTTGTTTATTGTGGTAGCGGTTACACCTTTAGCAGATATGTTAACTAGTTCAATACCAACCTCATTAAAAGAAGCAATAACAGTTGGAATTGGTATTTTTATTACTTTCTTAGGATTACAAAAGGCTGGCTTAATAGTAGGAGATGCCTCAACACTTGTTAAATTAGGTGATATTTCATCTAAAGAAGTTATAGTATTCTTCATAACTATGATACTAATGCTAGTTTTATTTATAAAAGATGTACCAGGTTCATTCTTAATAGGAATTTTATCTGGAACAATTATATCAATGTTATTTGGAATTGTTGATTTATCAAATTTTCAATTCTCATTACCTAATTTCAGTGAATATAAACAAGTTTTCTTATCAGCTAATTTTAGTGGAATAACTTCAATTTCATTTTGGATTGCAACCTTCTCACTAACTTTAGTCCTAGTATTTGAAAACATTGGTTTACTTCATGGACAAATTGATGGTATGTTAAAACAACCAAGTAAAAGACAAAGAGCTCTTAACGCTGTTGCCTTTACTACTATAATTTGTGGTATCTGTGGTACTAGTCCTTCAGTTTCAACTGTAGAAGGTAGTGCAGGAATAGCAGCAGGTGGTAAAACAGGATTAACTTCTATATTTACAGGATTTTTATTTTTAATATCAATCTTCTTTATACCAGTTATATCACTTATTCCAAACTCAGCAATAGCTCCAGTCTTAATAATAATTGGAGGCTTAATGATTCAAAATATAGTTTCAATAAACTTTGAAGACTTCACTGAATCATTCCCAGCATTCCTTACTTTAACTATAATACCTTTAACATTTAGTATAGTTGATGGTATTGCTTTTGGATTTATAGCTTATCCTATTTGTAAGTTAGCAACAAAGAAGTATAAAGATGTATCTATCCCTATGTACGTTATATCAGCAATCTTTTTAGTATATTTTGTACTTCACGCTACACAAATATAGCTTTAAATTATAAATTAAACTCCCTTATTAATATCAATAAGGGAGTTTTTTTATATACTGATTATATATATTAAATTAGGAGTTAATTTTATGGAACTATTTAACTTACCTCCTGACCAACTGAATCTTCTTTGTATTTTAATAGCAAAAGATTACTCTACTAGATATAATGCTGATGAACTCAATGTTTTAGGTGATTTTCTTATTGCCTTAGGTTCTAACATAGTTGTATACTCTGCTAGCTTTTCCTATTTTGATAATTTAAGAGCTCAATCAAATAACTCAATTAATAATTCAAACAATATAAATAAAGACTAACACAGCTGTGTTAGTCTTCATTTATATAATTAATAATATATCCAAATTCTATATATTATTTACTATTATTCTCCTAAGAACATTTTCATATCATCTTCTACATTTGTAATTCCACCAATTCCAAAGTTCTCAACTAAAACTTTAGCTACGTTTGGTGATAAGAATGCTGGTAAAGTTGGTCCTAAGTGAATGTTTTTAACACCTAAGTGTAATAATGATAATAATACTATTACAGCTTTTTGTTCATACCATGCTATGTTGTAGCTTATTGGTAATTCATTTACACTATCTGTTCCAAATACTTCAGCAAGTTTTAAAGCTATTACAACTAATGAGTATGAATCATTACATTGTCCTGCATCTAAAACTCTTGGAATTCCATTGATATCTCCAAGTGGTAATTTATTATATTTATATTTAGCACATCCAGCTGTTAATATAACAGTGTCTTTTGGTAATTTTTCAGCAAATTCTCTATAGTAATCTCTTGATTTAGCTCTTCCATCACATCCAGCCATTACGAAGAATCTTCTTATTGCACCTGATTTAACAGCATCAACTACTTGGTCAGCTAAAGCAAGTACTTGGTTATGAGCAAATCCACCTACGATTTCCCCTGTTTCAATCTCTGTTGGAGCTTTGCAAGTCTTAGCTAACTCTATTATTTGTGAGAAATCTTTGTGTCCATTTTCATCAGCTGTTATATGAATACATCCTTCATATCCTACAGCACCTGTTGTGAATATTCTTCCTCTATATGAGTCTTGAACTGGTGTTATACAGTTTGTTGTCATTAATATTGGTCCATTAAATGATGCGAATTCTTTATTTTGTAACCACCATGCATTACCATAGTTTCCTGCAAAGTGAGAATATTTCTTGAATTTTGGATAGTAGTGTCCTGGTAACATTTCACCATGAGTATAAACATCTACTCCAGTTCCTTCTGTTTGTTCTAATAGCATTTCTAAGTCTTTTAAATCATGTCCTGATATTAATATTCCTGGGTTATTTCTAACTCCTATATTAACTTTTGTTATTTCTGGATGACCGTAAGTTGAAGTGTTAGCTTCATCTAATAATGCCATTCCATCAACACCGAATTTTCCTGTTTCTAATGCTAAAGCTGTTAATTCATCTGCACTTAATGAATCATCTAATATTTTAACTAAAGTTTCTGCCATAAATGCATGAACTTCTTCTTTATCATGTCCTAAATTCATAGCATGCTCCATGTATGCTGCTAATCCTTTTAATCCATACATAATAAGCTCTCTTAAACTTCTTATATCTTCATTTTCTGTAGCTAAAACTCCTACTTGTGAAGCTTTTTCCATCATTTCCTCACTAGTTGTAGCTGTCCAAGTTGCACATCCTTTGAAGTCTGATCCAACTGGATTTCCACCCTTAGCTTGTACTCTTTCTTTTAGCTCTTCTCTTGCTACTAAAGTATCTTTAACTCTTTTTTCTATTGCTTTAAAATCAAAGTTTGCATTAGTAATAGTAATAAATAGGTTATCTATTATCATTCTGTTTATTTTTTTATCTACTATTCCTACTTTTCTTCCTTCATTAGCTACTGTAGCTAATCCTTTAGTAACAAAAATTAAAAGGTCTTGTATTTTTGCTACATCTTCAGTTTTTCCACAAACACCTCTTACAGTACAGCCTTTGCATCCTGCTGTTTCTTGACATTGAAAACAAAACATACTCATTTTAAATTCCTCCATGTTCTTTATTTCTTTATGTAAAATTCTTTTAAGATTCTTTTTTATTAGTAACTTTCCTAGTCACCTTACATCTAAGATTATACACAGGGTTTTTAAGTAACTCGGTAACTAAAGTTACCTATTTGATAAATTTATTTAACTTTATAAAATTATGTATATAAACCTTAATTTATTGAATATTTATACATTATTCATTATTTTTATGCAATTTTTCATTGATTTTATACATTTTATTGTGTATAATAGGCTTTGTACTAATTGATTTGTTTATTAAAAAGGGGGACTAAAATTGAAAACTAAATATAAATCGTCTGATTTATTAAAGTTTATAATTCCATCTTTATTAGGAGTAATTTTATTTATGGTTCCTATAAATGATGGTGGAAATATAACAATACCAGTAGCCTTTTTCACAACTAGACTTAAAGATTTAATAGGTGATTATTTACCTACTTTATCAATGATAGTTGTTGTAATAGCTGCTTCATTAACAATAATAACTAAAGCATTTAAGCCAAAATTTATAATAGAAAATAATTTTTTAAATTCATTATTAAATGTTAATTGGATTTGGACAATTGGAAGAATCTTAGGTGGATTATTTATAATATCAGCATTTACTAGATTTGGACCTGAAATAATAAAGTCTGATTTAACTGGGGCGTTTATATTAAATGATCTACTACCAACACTTATAGTAGTATTCTTCTTTGCAGGATTATTCTTACCACTTCTTTTAAACTTTGGTTTATTAGAATTCTGTGGTGCCTTACTGACTAAGATAATGAGACCATTATTTAAACTACCTGGCCGTTCATCAATAGACTGTATGACTTCTTGGTTAGGTGATGGAACTATTGGGGTATTACTTACTTCAAAACAATATGAAGAAGGATTTTATACTGAGAGAGAAGCTTGTATAGTTAGTACAATGTTCTCAGTTGTTTCAATAACTTTTAGCTTTGTTGTTTTATCACAGGTTGGATTAGAGAATATGTTTATTCCATTCTATTTAACTGTTACTTTTGCTGGAATAGTTGCCGCTATAATTCTTCCAAGAGTTTGGCCTCTTAGCAAAAAACCTGATGCTTATTTCAACAATGCAGAACCTAAGAATGTAGAAGATGTTCCTGAAGGATTTACTCCTTTCACTTTTGGAGTTTTTAAAGCAGTTGAAAAAGCCCAAAATGAAAGTAGCTTAAAAAAATTCTTTGCTGATGGAATTAAAAACGTACTTGAAATGTGGATAGGAGTTTTACCTGTAGTTATGGCAATGGGTACATTAGCTCTTATGATAGCTGAGTACACTCCTGTATTCCAATGGCTTGGTGTTCCTTTCATTCCTTTATTTAAGATTTTAGGAATTCCTGAAGCTTCCGCTGCTTCTCAAACTGTTATAGTTGGATTTGCAGATATGTTCTTACCATCAGTTATAGCATCAAAAACTATTTTAAGTGATATGACTAAATTTGTAGTTGCTTGTGTATCAGTAACTCAACTTATATACTTATCAGAAGTTGGAAGTGTTATTTTAGGATCAAAAATACCACTAAACTTAAAAGAATTATTTATGATTTTCTTAATGAGAACACTAGTTACTCTACCAGTTATTGCACTTGTAGCACACTTATTGTTCTAAATAAGTAAAAGAGATTGTCTTAAAAACAATCTCTTTTTTATTTACCTTGGATTTTTTACACTTAAAGTGCTTACTGCATTTGGAGTTACTAAAAACTCAATTATAAGGTTATTATATGCAGGTTGCATAGTTCCTACCTTAACTCCAACATAAATCTTATAGTTAAATTCACACTCATTATCTGCCTTAGCCTTAAATACTTCTAATACTTCCACATCTTTTAAACAATAATACATATCACTTTTATATAACTTTGTTATTTCAGCTTTAATATATGGATTTAATAAAGTGATTATAAAATTATTTACTAAAGGATCATTATCATTTAAAATACTCTCTTCCATATAAATATTGTTATTATTGTTTGGTGTATTTTCCATGCGATTATTAATATAATCCTTAAGTGTTCCATAGTTTTCAATCTTATTAAGCTCTTCATAAGCAGATATAAATCTCACTATTATATTGCTATTTAATAAATCATCATTATCATCTAAAAACTTTCTATCTCCATATGCTATAGCAGCTAGTGCTAAAGGTAACTCTTTTCTAAATATTCTATCTCTCTTTATGGCCTCTTCTCTTCCTTGATTTCCATCAACATATAAGTATATTTTTAAGATAAATCTATTGTTTCCTCTTTTCCAAACTCCAAAAACTTCATCTCTCGCTGATGAGTTTATTTTGTCATAAGCATATGCTAAAGCTACTGTAAGAAATAACTCTCCAGTATCATCATTATGAGTTAATGTGTACTTTCTTCCCTCTATTGGTTTTTCATCTGTAATTCCATTTCTAAATTCAACGCTTAACATTTTAGGATCAAACATAACTTAACACCTCAAAAATATAATATTAGCTATTCATTATATGAAATTTTAACTATTTCTATAACTAATCTGATGAAATATATATATGTTACTGATAAAATAATTGTGAGAATAAATATTGGAGGATTTTTTATGGCTATGACAGAAAAAGAAAAAATGATATTAGGTCTGCCTTATAACCCTGCTGACCCAGAATTAACTAAAGGTAGAATTAGAGCTAGAATTTTATTTCAGAAATTTAATAAATTAGACTTACCTGATAATGAAGAGAAAGCTGATAAAACTTTTAAAGAAAGAAGTAGTATATTAAAAGAACTTTTAGGTTCAACAGGTGAAAGCATATATATGGAACCTAACTTCAAATGTGATTATGGTTATAATATATCAGTAGGTAATAACTTTTACGCAAATTTTGATTGTGTAATGCTTGATGTTTGTAAAATTACCATAGGAGAAAATTGTTTCTTTGCCCCTGGAGTTCACATTTATACAGCTACTCATCCAATTGATCCTATTGAAAGGCTAAACTATGAATTTGGTAAGCCTGTAACCATAGGTAATAATGTTTGGATTGGAGGACATGCTACAATAAATCCAGGTGTAACTATAGGAAATAATGTAGTGGTAGCCTCTGGAGCCGTTGTAACTAAGGATGTCCCTGACAATGTAGTAGTAGGTGGAAATCCAGCAAAAATAATAAAAAAAGTTTGTGCTAAATAATCATAATTATTTTATAAATAGGAAAGCTAAAACTTATAAGGAGGGTTCGTTATGAAAAAAATTATATTAGCAGGTGGTTGTTTTTGGGGTGTAGAAGAATTTCTTTCTAGAATCAATGGTGTAGTAAGCACTGAAGTTGGATATGCTAATGGACGTACTGAAAATCCTACTTATGAAGATATATGCACTAAAAATACTTACTTTGCTGAAGTTTGTCTTGTAAATTATGATGAAAACATAATATCACTTAAAGAATTATTAGCTAAGTTTTGGACAATAATAGATCCAACCTCATTAAATAAACAAGGCAATGATGTTGGTAGCCAATATAGAACTGGCATTTACTATGTAGATCCTTCAGATTTAGAAGAGATTTTAAATAGTAAAGAAGAACTTCAAAAATCTTATTCAAAAAAAATAGTGACAGAGGTTAAGCCCTTAGAAAACTATTATAAAGCTGAAGAATATCATCAAAAATATCTTAAAAAGAATCCTAATGGGTACTGTCACATAAAATTAGATTAAACTAAGTAACTTCAACTAAGTACTTTTTGAAATTAGAAATTAAATCTTTAGAATCATTTGAAATTTTAGCAACATGATTAACAATATTGTCTATATGGCATAACTCAGTTTCTATACTAGAATTTTGTTTTCTTAACTTATAAGACCTTTTAGCTAAATGAGAAAGTCTAGCTTTTTCCTCTTTAGTAAAGCTTAAAAGTGGTATTCTAGATACATAGCCTGAAGTTATCATGTTGCTTCTTATTAACGCTCCCCTAACAAGATAAGTTACTAGGGATGAATTTAAATAAGCTAGTAACCACCAAACCTCTTCTGATTCACATATTATATTAGGATTTACTCCAAAGGTGGAGTTTTTAGGCAATATACATGCATTAAAGGAAACCCCCATAGATGAACAGGTTATACCACTTTTATAAAGAACTTCTTTATTTCTAACATTAAAATTTCTATTAATCTTTTCTATTTCTAAAAAATCTTTATGTAGATAAATTACTCTATCTGTATAAAACTTATCTTTTCCTGGATTTTTGTAAAAAGGAATAGTAAATTCATTGCTTTTTTCCTTAGATAAAAACTCTTTATCATTACCTGTTGAGATCCCTGTTACGCATTTAAATTTTTCTCCCAATCTAATATTATTAAATAAACTCCGTATATCTTCAGGACATTCTATTAAAAACTCTAAATTATCCTTTTTATTTTGCAATACAATTTCTTGTAAGCTATAAAGGCTTTCATTACCATTATCTTTTATCCCATTTAATAACTCTTTAAATTCTTCTATGGATTTAGGCCTGTTATTTACAACTATCTTTTCTTGATACTCTTTTCCCTTTCTTAAAATAAGTATGCTTGTCCTAACATCTGCTCCTTGATTATGAAAAAGGCCTCTAGGACACATGGTTATTTCATGTATAGAACATTCCCTAAGAATTTTATTCCTAAGCCTCTTATGATTTTTCGCTGTAAAAAATGAATCATTAGTAATTAATCCAATAACAGCCCCATTCTTTGCCTTATCTATTATGGCAGACATGAACATGCTGTACATATTATGCAACCCAACCTCATTGAAATAATTCTTAAGCCTCTCCTTATTCTCCTTTATAAAATTAACCTCATGACAATTATATGGTGGATTAGCAATGTAATAATCATAGTCCCATGTTTTTGTATTTTTTTGAGAGCAATAATAATTTATAAAATTGCCTTTCTTAAACTCACATCTATAATTGTTTTTATATTTTATTAAATCCATACCTATGGTTTTAATTCCTAAATCACTAAAATAATCAGTTAGCTCCTCTTTTCCACAACATGGATCAAATAAAGTTTCCCCTTTACCATTTATATCTATAATTCTTTTTCCTATATATCTTGCAACAAACGGAGGTGTAGAATAATACCCTATCTCTCTAACATCAATAATTTCCTTATGCTTTATATCAACTGCTTTATATAAGTTTTTCTCTTTTCTTCCCATAAAACACCTCACATTAACAAGAAATATTTTCACATTATATTTTACCACATATTTCTATTAATTATAATTTTAAGAATCTCTTATAAAACAAAAAGAGTAAAGAATTAATCTTTACTCTTTTCTTTATTTTATAATCCTGATTCTCTAAATTTATGCTCTACAAACTCAGTAAGTCTATGGAATGGCTTTTTAAGAATACATAGTAATAAGAATATTAATAAGAATATTCCTAAGGCTTTCATATCCTTAGATACAGAATCCCATATTGGCCCAGCTATAGCTTCTCTAAATCCATCTATAGAATAAGTAAATGGCCATAAAGGTTGTAGAACCTCAAATATTTTTGGATTTGTCTGTATTGGATAAATTCCTCCAGCACCTGCTACTTGGAATACCATTATAACAATGGCTATTGCTTTACCTATGTTTCCAAATAATGATACTAAGGTAAATATCATTACCGTAAATACAATAGAACTAACTATTGCGAATCCAAACATCAATGGCATATTTGCAGGATTTACTCCTAATATATATATATCCCCTAAAACTACTATTACTGTTTGAATTAATGATATAGTCAAGAATAATAACATTTTACCAAAATGCTTTTGGATAAGATTTAATTTTGTTCCATCTTCAAAATCCTCACACTCTGCTGTTAATAATGATGTAAGTAATAATGAACCAACCCAAATTGCTAAAGTTGTATAAAATGGTGTAAGTCCTACTCCAAATATTCCTGCATCATAAACCTGTTCCTCTTTTACTGTTATAGGAGAGGATATAAATGATGCTATTTCTTCTGGATTCTTACTCATTAAATCTATTAGGTTATTTAAATTCTCCTCAGTTAATCCTGAAGTTTTTTCTATTAATTGACTAATTGCGTCTTGGAACTCACTAAGCTTACTTGTTACTTGATCAGCTTGTTGACTAGCTACATCACTACTAGCTATACCAAAAGTAGTTAAAGCATTTAGCTGTGGAACAACTACCTTTGTTGTTTCTAATACTGAGTTTGCTGTATCTAATCCACCTTTTAATGAATTTCCAATAGTATTTAAAGCTGGTGCTCCATCATTATAAAAAGTATTTGAAACATTTATTAAAGCTGAGCTTGTTTCAGTACTTATTGTAGAAACAGACTCTATAGCATTAGCTATATTTTCCTTACTTTCATTGTTTGATAATGCTGTTTTTAAAGCAACTAATTGTTCTCTTTCTTTAGATACTAAATTTTTTGCAGTATTTAACTTATTTATTAAATTACCTATTTTATTATTTGGTATTACGGAATTTATTTTTTCTAAAGCTTTAAGATTATTATCTATAATTTTATTTAATGAATCTGTTAATTTTATTAACTTATCTACAGTTTCAACCATCTTAGTTGTATCCATAGCATTATTTAATTCTTTAAGCTTTGAAAGTAAACTTTGTAATTCCTGGTTTGTTGATTGCATTGTTACAACATCACTGCTAAAGCTATTTGATACAGCGTTAACTGTTTGTTGTGTTGAATTTATTAAACTTTTACTTGCCTCAACAGTAGTTTGTAAATTATTTATTTGATCTGTTACCTTTGGTAAATCATTTCTTACACTAGAAAGATAACTACTTAAACTTTTTGAATCTCCATTAGCTTTTTGAACAAAATCTTGAATTTCCTTTAAACTACTATTAGCACTTTGTAATGTATCTCTCACTTTTAATATTTCCGGTTTATTAGTTTCTAACTTTCCACCTAATTGATTTAAAATATCAAAAGCTTCTTTATTTACAGTATCAACAAAGTTAGATTTTATTTCATCTGTAACTTTATTCTTTGCAACATTTGTTATTTTGTTTGCTATAGCATTAGATTTTTCATTTACTTTATAAATTATATCCGGCTTTTGAGGACTTCCTGTAATTAAACTTGTTAATCCCTCTGAGAAATCTGAAGGTATTTCAATCATTGCATAATACTTACCTTCATTTAATCCATAATTTCCTTGCCATGCATCTACAAATTGCCATCCTATAGCATCATTCTTTTTAAGTTCATCAATTACTTCCTTACCTACATTTATCTCTTTACCATTTACCTCAGCGCCCTTGTCATTATTGACAACGGCAACTGGTAAATTTCCTGTATTAACATAAGGGTCCCAACATGCCTTAATGTTAATCCAAGCATAAAGAGATGGTATTATACATAAACCAATGACTATTGCTAAAGCCGCTGGATTTTTCCTTATATTTCTTAAATCTCTTCGAAAGACTTTAAAAATTTTCTTCATAATTCACCTCTTAAAATACAGCTTATTCTGCTATTCCAGATTCTTCAAACATGTCTTCAAATTTTCTAACCCTAGGATTTAAAGGTCCTTTTAATAAATATCCTAGAAGTATAAATACCAATCCCATTATGGTTAAAATAGCAAAATCTAAAATCACAGTACTTACTAACGGTCCTGCTATAGCTTCCCTATACCCTGATATGGCATAAGTAAATGGGAAAGTTGGTTGAATTATTCTAAAGAATAATGGATCTACTTGTATAGGATATGATCCACCACTACCTGCTAATTGTAAAACCATAAGTATAATAGCTAAGGCTTTACCTAGGTTTCCAAAGACAGACATAAGCGTAAATACAATTATAGTGAACACAGCTGAAGCAAACATTGATACAAAAATTAATAATGCTGTATTTACTGTTTGAACTCCTAAAAGGAACTTATCCCCAAAGGCTACTATGAACCCTTGTAGTATTCCTAAGCTTACGAAAGTTAACATCTTTCCAAAATGTCTTTCTCTTAAATTTATATTCTCACTACCTTCAAATTCAGCTGACTCTGTTTTTAATAATGATATTAAGATTAATGAACCAACCCATAAGGCTAAAACTGAATATATTGGCGCCATTCCTGATCCATAGTTAGCTACTTTGTATATTGCATCTACCTCTATATTAAATGGATTTGCAATAAAATCTCCCATAAATTCTGGATTACTTTGTAGTATTCCAACTATTTTTCCAAGATCATCATCACTAACATCTTGAAGTTTTGAACTTAATTCACTTATAACACCTGAAAATTCTTCTAAACTATTTTTTAATTTTTCTGATGTTGAATTTGCAAGCTGAGATCCTTGATTAGCTGTACTTAATAAATTATTTATTTGATCAACTAAACCATTTGCTTTTCCTAATAAATCTGATGCCCCTTTAGTAGCAGTAACAAGTCCATCAGCAATTGTATTTAAAGCCGGTCTTGTATCATTATCAAATCTATTTAAAGAATTATCTACTTGCCCTTCTATTTTCTTAGTTAAATCACTTATTGAACTAAGAAGTCCTTTATCTACATTTTGACCACTATTAACTTTGCTTTGTAAATCATTAAGCTTAGTTTTCTCTTCTGCTAAGGAATTTTGAACATTTTTTAATGAAGTTATCATATTAGCTATCTTTTCATTAGCAATTTTTTTATTAATAGCATCTAAAAAGTTAATTACAGCTGTAACACTATTATCAACTTTATCTATTTCATTAATAGATTTACTTATTAGTGCATTAATCTTAGCAGAACTTGCATCATTAGCCATTGAAGATAAATCATCTAAATTACTTTGTACCTTATCTAATGATGTTTGTGATTCACTTAAGTTTAACCTTATATTATCAAAGGTACTATTTAAAGATTCTTTAGAAGTATTTATTAAACTACCAGTATTCTGAGCATTCTGAGATATATTATTTAAACCACTTGTTATTGATGGCATGGTACTTTGAACTTCTTTTAAATATGTGCTTAAATTTGATGAGTTACTATTTATATTGTTAAGCATATTTTTAATAGCACTCATATTTTTATCTATAGCTATTATAGAATTTTTTAACTTAATAATATTATCTTTATTTTTATCTACATCATATCCTAAATCATTTAATGAAGAAAATGCTGTCTCATTAACAGTAGTTATAAAATTTGATGTTATTTGATTTACAAGAGTACTTTGTGCAACTCCTGTTATTTTACCTGCAACAGGGTTAGCTTTTGTGTTAACCTTGTATATTATTTCAGGCTTTGTAGGATTTTCAGATAAAACACTAGTTAAGTCTTCAGAAAAATCTTCTGGAATCTCTATCATTGCATAATAGGTACCATCTATTAATCCCCTATCTGCTTTTTTCGTATCAACAAATTTCCACCCAATGGCATGATTATTCTTTAATTCATCAATCACTTCATTACCTATGTTCATTTCTTTCCCATTGAATGAAGCCCCTTTATCATTATTTACTACAGCAATGGGAACGCTGCTAGTATTTTCATAAGGATCCCAACATGCCGCTATATTTACCCATGCGTAAAGTGATGGTATAAAGCATATTCCACCTATTATTAAAAGTGCTATCGGATTTTTTATTATTGCTTTCACATCTCTCTTAAACACTTTTAAAATGTTACTCCACTTCATTTAAACACCTCCATTTAATAAAGCTAAAATAAACACATCCCCCTATGTCCTATCTTAAAATTATAAATTTAAAAAGACTTAAAAACTCTTAATTACTATAGTATCAAAAATTAGTTTACAAATAAACCTTTTTGATAGTATTTTATAGATTTTTCTTAATTTATCGTTTTCAAATTACATTGTATTAATTAATTTATTAAATCATTATGTTCTTATTATATATCAATATAATTAATTGATTCCTTTTCTTAAATATTAATTATTTAATCTTAAATAGAATTAAACCTAATTATATTAGTTAAATTCCAAAATAAAAAGGAACATACTAATATGTTCCTTATTGCTGTTTAATTAAATTTTTTTAACGAATTCTGATTTTAAGCTCATAGCTCCAAATCCATCTATTTTACAATCTATGTTGTGATCTCCTTCAACTAGACGTATGTTCTTAACTTTTGTACCCTTTTTTAAAGCTGATGAAGCACCTTTTACTTTAAGGTCTTTTATTATAGTTACAGTATCTCCATCTTGAAGTATATTTCCGTTTGAGTCTTTAACTACTAATACATCCTCATCTGCATTTTCACTTCCTGGAGTCCACTCATAAGCACATTCTGGGCAAACTAAAAGACTTCCATCTTCATAAGTGTATTCTGAATTACATTTAGGGCAATTTGGTAATTTATCCATTATACATATCCTCCGTTCATTAACTAAATTCTCCTTAGTATAAATATTGATTTATACATATAGGGATTTACTTATAGGCTTATATAATATCATAGTCTAATAATAATGACAAATTTTAAGCTTTTTAAAGATAAATTGCTATAATCTTCTAAAATATTGACTAATAATAGAATATATTATAATTTGCTAAATTTTAAAGTTTTTATTCTTATTTTAAGATCCTGATAAAACACTTCCATCTGAGCTAACCACAAAAAGTTCTGAGTTATTACTATCCCCATTCTTTTTAACAATTACTTGATAAACCTTTGCCCCATTTATATCTGTATATTCTTGAAAATTTTCATATGTATTATTAGGATTATCTCCTATTTCTTTTTTTACAAGTTCAACAGCCTTCTCAAAAGTAAATTTTCCATTTACCTTTTCCACTTCTTCCTTTGTAACTTTTGAACTAGCTTCTTCATATATTTTATTAGCTCTAGCTTCTTGATTAGGTAACATATAATTTCCTCTAATTAACTTGCTCATAAATACTTTCGCTTCAAAGTATTTACCTGAATCATAAAGTTTTTGTCCTTCATTTATCTCATCATTTATTTTTTTCGCAAAGTAAAATCTATCTTTCTCATATTCAACCTTGGCTAAAACATCTTTATCTGTTATGGTTTCATATAATCTTATGGCTTCATCAAAATCTTCTCTATTATAAGCATCACGAGCTTTATAGAATATTGTATATTTATCATTTACTTCTTGTTCTTCTGGCTTTTTATTACTATCTTCTTTATTAGAACTATCTTTTTCATTATTTTCTTTGCTTTCTTCTAAATCGCCTGTATTATTTTCTTCTTTTTCATCTTTATTATTTTGATCTTTTTCACTACTAATATGCTCTTCCTTTTCAGCAACACTCTCTTGTTTTTCCTTAAAATAGTTATTATTTAAAACTATTCCTGTAGTTGTTCCTCCAATTAATATTAAACCTATTATAGCTGTAATTATTAGCTTTTTCCTCATTTTTCCCCCTAAACCAACTTATTTATATTACAAATTATTACCTTAAATTATACTATTAGCAATATAAAAAAACTATATAAAAATTAAGTTAAATTTGTAAAAAATAAAGGATTACTTAATTAGTAATCCTCTACTTTTAAGCTTTTACAGCTACTATTAAATTTCTATTTATTGATTGATCTACTCTATGTAAATAATTATGATAAGATGTTTCATCAAGAACTTTAAATCCATTTTCCTCTAAAGCAATAGCTACCTCATCATATTTCATAGTAAATTCATTGTATGAAAGTACTAAACTTCCTTTAGTTTTTAATGCATTATGCCATGCTGGAATCGCTTCTTTTAAAAGCCCTAGTGGACTTCTTTCCATAAGAGAATTTCTATCATTCTTACTTCCATGCTGAACCCCATAAGGTAAATCAGATATTATAATATCACAAGATTTTTTCTTAATAAGAAGATCTGCTTTTCTAGTATCTGAATTAAATAACTGGAATGATTGAACATCTCCTGAATTAAAAGCATTCTTTTCTGCTGCGGCAGTTAAATTAAACACATTAGCTATTTTCTTCTTTTTAGAATCTGACACCTTAGATTTTTCAACTTTATGCTTAAACTTTCCTTCTTTTAAAAATCTAACAACATAAGTTTGAATCTCTTGAGTCCATTGCTCATTTATCTCTATTCCTTTAACATCAAACCCTCTTATGAATCCTTCATATAAAGTTGTACCTTTACCACACATAGGATCTAATAAAGTTATCTTTTTACTTCCTGTTTTACAAGCACTTAAAGCTAAATTTACCATAAGTCTAGTAAATTGCTCATTTGTCTTTCCATTATATTTTAATATTTGAACCATACTTTCAGGGAATGTATGAAAATCTGGGACACTAATAGGTCTTAAAAGATTTCCCTCTACTATTTCAAATAAGGCATAATAAATTGATGAAAAACTTAATGCTTTAAAGTCTTCTTCCTTAAGCTCTCTATTAGTACTAAAGCATATTGATGCTGGAAGACCTAAATTCCCTTCTCCAATCTCCTTTATCTCCATATCATAAGCATCTGCAATTGCTTGTAATTCTGAAACTGCAATCTTAAGCGCTGTATCAAAATAAATACGATTATGACCTGGATTTGCAAGTATCGCATATTTGCTCATAAAAAAATCCTCACTTATTCTTATCTTTTAATTCTATTTTTTATCCATAATATTATAACATCACACACTTCAAATATTAATAAAAAAATGGGATACTTTTAAATAAAAGTATCCCATTTTTTATTATCTTATTTCATCTAAAAAGCTATTCATAATTTCGTTATTCTCACTTGTTAAAACCAAAGTATCATTAGGCTTAATTATTGTAAAACCTTTTGGAATAACAACTTTATTATCTCTTTTTATCATAACAATTAAAATCTCATCTGGAATTTCTGAATCCATAATAGCTTTATTTACAACCTTATTATTTTCTCCAACTTTAACTTCAAAAATGTAATCTTTTATATTATTTTTCATATTATCTTCATGGTTATCATCTTCATAACATATTAAATCTAGCTTCTTTGCAAACCAAGGTATTAACGTTCCCTGAATTGCTACTGAGAATAATGCTATAAAAAATATAATATGAAAAATATCATTTTCAATAGCTGAGGTCTTAGTAATTGCATATATTGCAAAAACTAATGAACCTGCCCCTCTAAGTCCAACCCAAGATATAAACATCTGCTCTTTAATTGGAACTTTAAACCAACTTAATATAGTAAAGACTGCTATAGGTCTGCCTACTAATATTAAAAATATTGAAATAGCTATTCCCTCAAATGCTATGCTTGGTAATTGTGATGGAAAGGCTAAAAGTCCTAACATGAAAAATAAAATTATTTGCATTATCCATGATAATCCATCAAAAAAATGATTCAAACTCTTCTTATGAGGTATTTTTGAATTTCCCATTACTATACCAGCAATAAATACACTTAAATAACCATTTCCACCTAAGAATTCACTTATTGAATAAGCTAAAATAGCTACAGTTATAGTAAAAATAGGATATAAACCCTCAATTTCAAATTCCACTTTTCTTAATATAAAAACTGCAAGTTTTGATAGAAATAATCCTACTGTCACTCCAAAAACTATTTGTTTAAAAATCATTCCTAAAAGACCAATACCTACTGATTCATTACTAGTAATAAAAATTAACATAACACTTGTCAGCATGTATGCCGTTGGATCATTACTACCACTTTCAAACTCTACTAATGTATCAATATTATTTTTTAATTTTAAATTCCTTGAACGAAGAATAGATATAACTGAAGCAGCATCTGTAGAAGCAACAATACATCCTAATAATAAACCCTCAAATATACTTGTTTTTAATACAAAATGACAAAACAATCCTGTAAGTCCTGCTGTTATTATAACACCTAGTGTAGATAACATAATTGAAGGTATAGCTACAGACCTTGCTTTTTTCCATTCAGTACAAAAACCACCATAAAACATTATAAATACTAACGCTATAGATGATAAAGAATAAGTAATATTATAGTTATCAAAATATATACCACCAATTCCATCAGATCCAAATAACATTCCTATTATAATAAATACTAAAAGTACAGGCACACCCCATTTATAGAAAATTTTACTAGATATTATACATGTAAGTAGTACTATACCACTTAGTATCATTAGATTAACCATAATAAATCACCCCCTTAAGCTCTTAATCACAAGCTAATCATATTTATATTATAAACTTAATTTCTAAATTTCTGTTTATCTTAATATAGAAATCTTAAGATTTTATGTGTTTTATTAAAATATAACAATTAAATATTTTAAAACTTTTTATGGTTACAAAAATTTATTGATGTAATTCAAAAAATCATAATAAAAACTGCCATTAATTAAATTAATAGCAGTTTTTATTAATTAAAATATTTAAATTTAATTTTACATAATTTTATTTGGAATTACAGCATCTATTATTCCTATAACTACAGCAGCCAGTAATGCTCCTATAATTGAAACTCCCATGTTTGGAACTAAGAATTGAGTTAAATATATTATTATTGCAGCTATTATAAAACCTTTTATTCCTTTCCCAAATGGTGATGCATCAACACCCATAAATAATTCTACTAAATAATCTAACACTGATATTACGACAGCAGCTAATAAAAATGACCATAGTCCATGTATTGAAAATCCTGGAGTTACAAATGATGTTATTACTAATACTATGGCAACTAAAACAAATCTTCCTATCCACTTTAATATGCTACCATCACTATTTTGTTTTCTATAACTTTCATTTCCCATAAGATTACCTCCTTCTATAAATTGATCCTTTGTAAAGTGCTACTCATTTTTAATCTTAATAGCTTTCTTTACATTTATATGTTGACCACTATATGAAATAATATTCCTATTAAAAATTTTAATTTAAGAGTTTTAAAATTATAATATTAAATATTTACTAATTGTTGATTAAACAAATTTAAGATCTACTTAAATTCATATAAAGTGTATGAATTTAATATATTTTATTAAGATACATATTATAAAGATAAATTTTATATTTATCTTAGTATTATCACAACTTTTTTTTGAAAATTCACATTAAATATATAAAATTTTATAATAAAGTATTTATCTTTTATCTATTATATTTTTTATGATTTATTAGACTATATACTACTCTTTATTTTTAATTTATTAATTGTAATCTTATTATTAAAATTACTTTAAATAATATAAATCCCCTTTTATTTCTGTTGAAAAAACTTTTTAAAAGTTATATCATTATTTGTAATTAATATTAACAAATAATTTTTATCAATATGGGAGGTGTATAAATGAAAAAATATTTTAACTTAGCAACTTTTTATTTAATTTTAGGACTAGCTATGGGTGTATTTTATAGGGAATTTACAAAGATTAATGGATTTGAAGGAAAAACATCACTATCAATTATTCATACTCATATCTTAACTTTTGGATTTATATTTTTTATTTTAGTTTTACTTTTAGAGAAGAACTTTAAGTTATCCCAAAATAAAAATTTTAAAAAATGGTGTATTTTTTATAATATTTCATTAATATACTTAGTAGTTACATTTACTATTAGGGGAACATTTCAAGTATTAGGTCATGATTTTGTAGGTTTAAATCATATATCTGGTCTTTCACATGTTCTTTTAAGTATAGCTTTGATATGGTTTACAATTATATGTAATAAAGCTATAAAAAATTGATAATCACTTACTAATATATTTAAATAAAAATAAGGAAGAAGCTAAATTAACTTCTTCCTTACATTAATTTAATAATAATTATATTATCTCTTTTTCTTTAGGAATAATCCTCCAAGTAAAGATGTTAGTCCTAGCATGCCCATAGAAGCTGCATTAACAGGTGCACCTGTTTGAGGTAGTTCTTCTTTTATTTCCTCATCTCCTGGTTTTTGTTCTTCACCTGGCTTTTGCTCTTCACCTGGTTTTTGCTCATCTCCTGGTTTTTGTTCTTCACCTGGCTTTTGCTCTTCACTTGGTTTTTGCTCATCTCCTGGCTTTTGTTCTTCACCTGGCTTTTGCTCTTCACCTGGTTTTTGTTCATCTCCTGGTTTTTGTTCATCTCCTGGCTTTTGTTCATCTCCTGGCTTTTGCTCTTCACCTGGTTTTTGTTCATCTCCTGGTTTTTGTTCATCTCCTGGCTTTTGCTCTTCTGTAGGATTATCAGAGTTTTCCACCTTAGAAAATGTTATTTTTATTGAGTTTGCTTGGTCTCCCCAGAATGTATAGTCAAAGTATCCATTCTTAGCTAAGCTTTCTACTGCTGATGCTGCATTGTCTTTTGTTAAGACAATTCCATTAACTTCTACTTTGTCTACTTTGTATCCTTCTGCTGGGTTAACTGTTACTCTTACTTCTTCTCCAGTCTTTACTAATACGTCTCCTCCAGTTAGAGTTTGACCATTTATTTCTACTGATCCATTTCCTTCTGTTGTTACATTTAGTATTGTTTGATTAGTTTCAAGCTTAGCAAATGTTATTTTTATTGAGTTTGCTTGGTCTCCCCAGAATGTATAGTCAAAGTATCCATTCTTAGCTAAGCTTTCTACTGCTGATGCTGCATTGTCTTTTGTTAAGACAATTCCATTAACTTCTACTTTATCTAATTTATATCCCTCTGCTGGATTTACTTTTACTCTTACTTCTTCTCCAGTCTTTACTAATACGTCTCCACCAGTTAGCTCTTGGTTATTTAGTACTACTGTTCCTTTTCCCTCAGTTGTTACATTTATAACTGTTTCCTTAGCTTCAACCTTAGCAAATGTTACTTTTATTGAGTTTGCTTGATCTCCCCAGAATGTATAGTCAAAATATCCATTCTTAGCTAAGCTTTCTACTGCTGATGCTGCATTATCTTTTGTTAAGATAATTCCATTAACTTCTACTTTATCTAATTTATATCCTGCTGCTGGATTTACTTTTACTCTTACTGATTCACCAGGTTTTACTGATACATCTCCACCAGTTAAAGTTTGTCCATTTATTTCTACTGATCCATTTCCTTCTGTTGTTACATTTAGTATTGTTTGATTAGTTTCAACTTTAGAAAATGTTACTTTTATTGAGTTTGCTTGATCTCCCCAGAATGTATAGTCAAAATATCCATTCTTAGCTAAGCTTTCTACCGCTGATGCTGCATTGTCTTTTGTTAAGACAATTCCATTAACTTCTACTTTGTCTACTTTGTATCCTTCTGCTGGATTTACTTTTACTCTTACTGATTCACCAGTTTTTACTAATACGTCTCCTCCAGTTAGAGTTTGACCATTTATTTCTACTGATCCATTTCCTTCTGTTGTTACTTTTAATGTTGTTTGATTAGTTTCAACTTTAGCAAATGTTACTTTTACTGAGTTTGCTTGATCTCCCCAGAATGTATAGTCAAAATATCCATTAGCTAAGCTTTCCATTGCTGATGGTGCATTGTCTTTTGTTAATACTACACCATTAACTTCTACCTTATCTAATTCATATCCTTCTGATGGATTTACTTTTACTCTTACTGATTCACCAGTTTTTACTGATACATCTCCACCAGTTAAAGTTTGTCCATTTATTTCTACTGATCCTTTTCCTTCTGTTGTTACATTTAGTATTGTTTGATTAGTTTCAACCTTAGCAAATGTTACTTTTATTGAGTTTGCTTGGTCTCCCCAGAATGTATAATCAAAATATCCATTAGCTAAGCTTTCCATTGCTGATGGTGCATTGTCTTTTGTTAATACTACACCATTAACTTCTACCTTATCTAATTCATATCCTTCTGCTGGATTTACATTTACTCTTACTGATTCACCAGCTTTTACTGATACATCTCCACCAGTTAAAGTTTGGCCATTTATTGCTACTGTTCCTTTTCCTTCAGTTATAACCTTTAATGAAGCATAGTTTGACTCTTGAACTTCTATTCTATTTTCAACTGTATCAACTATATCTTGTGCATATACAGTTTCCATCCCCTGAGCTGATAATGCAACTATCAGCGCCATTATAAGCTTTTTTTTCATAAAAAAACCCCTCCATTTACTTATTTTTTATTAATTTTATCACCACCATTGTTTACTATTCAATTACTTTAATGTTAATTATTCCTAAATTATTTTTAATATTTATAAAATTTTAATTAATATATAAATATAAAATTATAAAAATTTACAAAATAATAAAAATATTATTTTAATAAATATAGTGTATTTTAAAAAAGACCGCCTTCTATAATTAATCCTAATTTTGAGCATATCTAATCAAATCTACTGGATTACTTCTATTGAAGTACCTTTTATACCTAAATATACATATTCACAACTTGAATCATTACATACTCCAATTGACTCTACTATTAAATTTTCTACATATATATCAATATCTATATTCTTCATATAAATCATGTTTATCACAGTAGTCTCTTAATATCTTTCTTTGCACTTATATGTTGACTACTATATGAAATAATATTCCTAATAAAACTTAAATTAAATTGTAAGAACTTAAATTATAATAATATTTATAATAAATTTCTTGATTTTAATTATGAAAAAGTTGAAATTCTCTCTTTAAAATCACAAATATAATTATCTCTTCATAAAATAACTAGTATTATAAATACCTAAGGAGTGTCTAATGAATCCATATTGTGATAATAGTATAAACTTTGAAAAGTTACCAAAGAAATTCCCACCTCAACATCAATCAGTTCAACCTGGAATAGAATCAATAATGGTTCCTAGTCCTATATTTGATAATCCTGATTATAAGGGCAGTGAAAAATTAAAAGGAAAATCAGTTCTTATTACTGGTGGTGATAGTGGAATTGGTAGAGCAGTTTCTATAGCATTTGCAAAAGAAGGAGCAAATATTGTAATCTCTTATCTTTACGAAAATGATGATGCTGAAACCACAAAGAAATATGTAGAAAAATATGGTGGAAAATGCTACTTAGTTCCTGGTGATATTTCTAATAAAAACTTCTGTGAAAAATTAGTTAGATTTACAGTGGAAACTTTAGGTGGGATAGATGTTTTAATAAATAATGCTGGAGTTCAATTCCCTCAAAATAATATAAACTGTATTTCACAAGAGCAACTTGAATTAACCTTTAAAATAAATATTTTCTCAATGTTCTATCTTACACAAGAAGCTTTAAAATACATGAAAAGAGGAAGTACAATAGTAAATACTACCTCTGTTACTGCTTACCAAGGCAAGGAAAATCTTATAGATTACTCCTCAACCAAAGGTGCTGTAGTTACCTTTACAAGATCACTTTCACAATCAATCGTTAAAAATGGAATAAGAGTTAACGCAGTAGCTCCAGGTCCTATTTGGACTCCTCTTATAGTATCAAGTTTTTCAGAGGAAGAAGTAGCTCGTTTTGGATCTGATGTCCCAATGAAACGTGCTGGTCAACCTTTTGAACTCGCACCAGCATATGTCTACTTAGCATCTGATGATTCCTCCTACGTAACAGGACAAGTTCTTCATGTAAATGGTGGAACTATGGTAGATAGTTAAAAACTTTATATTAAAAAAAGCCTGTTTTTATTTAAAACAGGCTTTTTTTAATTCTATTTATGGTACGTTTCTCCGTATCAGTATTAAGTGAGGTTTTTATAATATTTTTACATAAAAAAAGGTTGTAGTTTAAACCACAACCTATAATAATCTAAAATTATCTTCTATTTTGCTCTTTTTTAGCTCTTCTACAAGATATACATCTTGTTGGCTCATTTTCAAATCCTTTTTCTTTGTAGAATTCTTGCTCTCCTACTGAAAATATGAATTCACTTCCGCAATCTCTGCATTTTAATGTTTTATCTGACATAAACATTCCTCCTAAAATTAAAGATTCTAAATGGATATATAATCTCTAATTTTGAGAACTATTTATCTAAATGAAACTTTTTTTGTTAGCTACTCTGCTACTATTTTAGTATAACATAGTACTTAACTATTTACAACCTTTTATATTTATTTTTTTTAATTATTTAAAATTAATACATTTTTTTCTATATAACTATATCTAAATTCAACACCTTTAATCGAATATTTCTTAACATAAAAGAAAAAGGAATACCCTTAATAGGTACTCATCCTTATTTTACTAGATATTCAACTAGTTTATCATTTATATTAAGTTTTATTTAGTCTATTTCTCTTAATTCATTTTAATCTATTTAAAGTAAAAATATCCATTATTTGTGATAAGGTTCATTCTTCATAATTCTAAATGCTCTATAAACTTGTTCTAATAACATTACTCTAAATAATTGATGGGGAAATGTCATTTTTGAAAAGCATAATTTGTAATCAGCTCTTTTTATTACTTCTTGTGATAAACCAAGGCTTCCTCCAATTACAAAGGTAATATTTGAATTTCCCATAACTCCACAATTCTCTATATACTTTGAAAATTTCTCAGAAGTTATTTCATTACCTTTTAAATCCATAGCAATTACATGCATATTATCCTTTATTTTTGAAAGTATTAACTTACCTTCTTTTTCTTTTATTTGAAGCTCCTCTTTTTCTGAAGCATTATCTGGTGTTTTCTCATCAGGAAGTTCTATTATTTCTAATTTGCAATATCTACTTAATCTTTTTGAATACTCATCTATAGCTTGCTTTAAATACTTTTCCTTTAGTTTCCCTACTGAAATAACTGTTATATTCATCTTTCGCCCTCCTAGTTTTAACTACCAATAATATTACCATAAAGTAAAGCTCTTAGTAATCCTATAAAATACCCTATACCTCTTATTAATAATTCATAATTAGTGAGATATATAAATGAGTTATTAATTTTTAGTACATGGTCTTAATAAATTTTAAATACCATAATATTTTAAAACTAAAATATTAATTTTTATATATAAAAAAGACTATGCAAGATATATTCTTACATAGTCTTTTAAACTTTTTATAGCATATGCATTGCAGCTCCTGTAAAGAATGGTATTAACCAAATTACCCAAACAATTATACTAAATTTGTGGAATTTAGCTATCATATTTTTATCTTTCTTTACTAAAACTACAGTTGCCCAGATAGCATGTACTAACATTAATATTAATGCTGCTCCACCTGTTATTGTGTGGAAACTAAAGTTTATTCCCCCAGCTATCTTTTCCATAGCTCCAGTTCCTGTAGTATCACAAATTAGACCTAAGTAGAAAAATGCTAAGTGCCATAGTTTTAAAGTTTTTTGAATCTTTTCAGACCAAACACCTATACTATAAAATAATAGTGCTAAATTCATAAATATTATTGCTATAATTAATTCTTTTGACATTACTTTCATCTCCTTTTTTATTTGAACCATGTTCATATTATAATACCATTGTATTCTACTTACAATTTAGTAATATTAATTTCTTAATAAAAAGACTTTATTAATTTTCAAAATTTAATAATTGCAAAGCAATACATTTAATAATAATTATTTACAAATTATCATTCTGTATCAAATTCAGATTTATAAAAAAAGTAAGAACATTTTTACATGTTCTTACTTGTAAATTTTAATATCCTAATTCTTCATTTAAAAATATTACATGTATTCTATTTGAATTACTTTGACTTCTGATTAAAGTATATTCTCTACATATCTTTTCTGGACTTTTACAATCCATGCAATTTCCCACCTTAGCACAAGGTGTTTTCTTATTTAATCTTTTTGCATTAGCAGGAGCTGAAATCCTTCTATTTCTTTGTATAGCTTCACTTAAATTTTCAACAATTTTATTATATCCTGCTACAATTATGACCTTATCTGGTCCATAAAGCATAGCTGCTACTCTGTTTCCATTACCATCAACATTATATATTTCACCCTCTTCAGTAATTGCATTTGTACTTGTGAAATATACATCTGATGAAAAGGCACCTCTGTATATCTTTTTTATATCTTCAGGTTTTAACCCCTCTTTATATCTATCTAAAAATTCATATCTTCCACTTCTAAGATGATCTATAACTCCAGCTTCAAATAAGGACATAGAGCCTCCACAAGCTACTATATCTCCACTATTAGTTAATTCTTCTATCTTACTTATAAGTTCTTCTTTTGAATTTACTAAATATCCATTCATATTATTTTCTTCTAAAGCTTTTATAACTTTATTAATTCTACATTCTCTTAACCACATAACATTCTTATCCATAATATAAACTCCCCCAAAATAATTAATACTTAAATTATATCATATTAAAATCTTAAAAAAGCACATAAAAAAGAGGTAGACTAGGTCTACCTATTCAAAAAATTAATTATTTTCCACAACACTTTTTATATTTCTTTCCACTTCCACATGGACATGGTTCATTTCTTCCAACTTTAACTTCTTCATTTCTTACAGTTTTTGAATCTCTGTATCTGAATTGGATTTCTCTTCTCTTTTCTCCTGAGAATATAGCATCCCATTGAGGTAAGTTAAATAAGTAATCTGCTTTTGCATCTAACATATTATAGTATAAATTTTCAAAGTCTATATCAAATGATAATTCTGTATTGCTTTCAACTTTTTCTAAGTCATATGGAGTTTTTAAACTATCGTTTATTCCATCTACGAATCCCATTACAAACTCTTCTGTTGTACCGTATTCTTTAGCTAAATCTGCAATTGTAGCTTTCTTAACTTCTTTGTGATTAGCTAATAAATCTTTGTATATTTTAGTTTCTACATCACTATATTCTTTCCAGAATGCAGCTTCTCCCTTAACCTTAACATATTCTACAACCATGTCTGTCCATTGCTTATATAAACTCATACTTCCTTCTCCTTTTTAATCAACTTTATATCAAAATTATAATAATTTAGACAATATATTTCAATATTTTACTAATTAATAAACATATAAAATATATATTTTTAATACATATGAAATTATTTGTTTACATTTTTACAAATTCCCTAATTATTTATCTTTAAATTAGGTATATCTTCTTTTCCGAAAGGTTTACTAATGTCAAAATTACCACCTAATGAATCAACCATTTGATTATCAACAAGTATATTAATCTTATTAATACTTGGTATTTGGGTTATTGTAGCTATTATACCTTCTAAGGTTGCCTGTTCTTTAGTTGCACTCATATTTACAATAGCTTCTTTGCTTAAATTTATGATTGCAATATCATCTTTTATATCAAAAGATAATAATTTAGTATCCTTAGGTAATATAGGAGCTAAACTTCCCTTTTGAGATGGCCCTTGAATAAGAGCTTGTATTAAATACTGCCCTAAAATTTCATCACCATCAACAAGTATTTCTTGTTGCTCTATTTTAGGATTTTGTTCATCCTTAGTTCCATCAAAGTATAAAGATAAATCAATATCTCCTATTAAATCATTAGCTATTGTTTTTACCCTCTCATTATTGTTAGCTGCTAACTTATCCATTTTTATGCTGTCACATCCAACTAACAAAAAAGATGATAGAATTAATAAAATCATCCCTTTTTTCATATAAATTCCCCTTACTTAAAAACTTATATAACTACTTGGTTTATGTCTATCTGCTAACTTAAGCTCTAAATCTTTCCCTATGTTAATTTTATGTGCATTTAATACATTAATAACAGCTTGTTCAGCTAATTCTGGCACATTATTAGTATTGCTTAAATGACCTAATATTATTTTTCTATGCTTATCATGCTTCATTATATCAACGATAGCTTTTCCGCAATCTTCATTAGATAAATGTCCAACCTCACTAAGTACCCTTCTTTTTAGTTCATAAGGGTATGGTCCAAACTTAACCATCTGTACATCATGATTTGATTCTAATAAAATAACTTCAGATTCTCTAATATTTCTTAATATTTCCTCTGTAAATGTTCCAATATCAGTCGCAATACTTGCACTTTTTCCTTTGTGCTTTATAGTATAACCTGTTGAAGCCACAGAATCGTGTGGAGTATTAAAAGATGTTATATCTAAATCATTTAAACTCATGGTGCTTCTCTTAGGCATAATTTTTATATTTTCTTCTTTTATTTTTCCTAGGGATTTCTCCATGGCTTTCCAAGTAAGCTCATTTGCATATATAGGTATATTAAATTTTCTTGATAATATACCTGCTCCTTTTATATGGTCACTATGCTCATGGGTTATGAAAATACCATCAATCTCATTTGGATTTTGACCTACTTCTTGTAAACCATCTATTATTTTTTTGCCTGATAATCCTGCATCAATTAGTATTTTAGTTTTTTTTGAACCTACTAATATGCTATTACCACTGCTTCCACTATATAGTGAACAAAAAATCATATATTTCCCCCATTTATTGTTCTTATTTTCTGACTATATCAGCACCAAGCATTCTGAACTTTTCTTCTATATGAGGGTATCCTCTATCTATGTGTTCAATACTTGTTATTTCTGTAACTCCATCAGAAATTAAACCTGCGATAACCATTGCAGCTCCTGCTCTTAAGTCAGTAGCCTTAACAACAGCCCCTGTAAGTCTATCTACACCATCTATAATAGCTGATCTTCCTTCAACTTTTATAGTAGCTCCCATTTTTTTAAGTTCATCTACATGCTTATGTCTATTTTCCCATATAGTTTCAACTATTATACTTCTACCTTTAGCTGTAGATAGTAGAGTACACATTGGTTGTTGAACGTCTGTTGGGAATCCTGGATATGGAGCAGTTTTTAAATTTACTCCTTTTAAATCTCCATCAACATAAACTCTAACACTATCGTCTCCCTCTTCTACTTTAGCTCCCATTTCTAAAAGCTTAGCTGAAATTGATTCTAAGTGCTTTGGTATAACATTTTGAATTGTTACGTCTCCTCTTGTAGCTGCCGCTGCTATCATAAATGTTCCTGCTTCTATTTGATCAGGTACAACACTATAATTACAGCCTTTTAATTCCTTAACACCTTTGATTCTTATGACATCCGTCCCTGCCCCTTTAACATTAGCTCCCATAGCATTTAAAAAGTTTGCTACGTCTACTACGTGTGGCTCTCTTGCAGCATTTTCTAACACTGTAGTTCCTTCTGCTAAAGTTGCCGCTATCATAAGGTTTATAGTAGCTCCAACACTTACTACGTCAAAGAATATATTTGTTCCTATTAATTTTTCTGCCATTATATTTACAGCACCATGCTCTATTGAAACCTTAGCTCCTAGTGCTTCAAATCCTTTTATATGTTGGTCAATAGGTCTAACTCCTATTGGACAACCTCCTGGAAGTTCAACTTTAGCCTCTTTAAAACGTGCTAAAAGTGCTCCTATGAAATAATAAGAAGCTCTCATTTTTCTTACATCATTTCCACAAGCTTCTACAGTTTTTATTTCTTCAGCATTTATCTTTAATGTGTTATTATCTAATTTTTCAACATTACATCCTAATGATCTAATTATTCTCTCTAAGCAATGTACATCAGCTATATCTGGTACATTATCAATAATACATTCACCTTTGCTAGCTAGTATAGCTGCCGGTAATATAGCTACGGCAGCATTTTTAGCTCCGTTTATTTCTATAGATCCCTTTAAAGCTTTACCGCCATTTATAATTAATCTATTCATACAATTCACCCTTGCTAATTTTTTATATGTATACAATTACCATTTTCTTCTTTTTTATTCTTGTTTAGTTAAATTTTTTATTTCGATTAACCATATTTAAACTGGCTAAACCGTGAAATTTAAAGTATTACTCATAATTTTCATTATATCATAATAAGCTAATATTTAAAGATTTTTTTTATTGTTTACTTTTAAAATTTACCCAATTTATATTGTCTAAAAATACTTTTTATTCTGAAATTTCTCTCTTATTATTTTTTTTAAAAATTCTATATGTTATAATTTATAACAAAGTTTGTATTTATTTGGAACAAACTAATATTCAAGAGAGGTTTTGTTATGAAATATTATTTAGTAGCATTGTTTGATGAGGAGTCTTGTAAATCCCTTGAATCACTTCAAAGAGGTTTATTAAGGAAATACAAATTACCAAGAAATCATATAAGTTTACACATTCCTCTTGAAACAATTGATAACCCCAATCTAGATAAACTAGATGAAGTGGTCCTTAAATTAATCAAACCTTATAAGAAATTTAAGATAGAGTTAACTGGTAGTGCTGAGTTTAATGAAAGTACTAATAAAGCTCTAAACTTACAAATCGAAAACAAAGGTTATATTAAAAAAATTCATAGATTATTCAATGATATGTTAAAGTTACATGGTTTTAATGTTAGGGAGCGTGTTGACTCTCCTCTATACATACCTATAAACACCCCTAACTTTAAAGAAAATCATAAAAAGAATAATACGCAACCTACTGTTTTTAACTTAAGAGAATCTTCTCAAAAGAACATATTAAAAATTTCTAAAATAGAACTTTGGAGATTTCAAAATAACAAAAGAGAAATCCCTGTAAAATCATACGATCTAAGAAATTACTAAATAATTTATATTGTGTCTATTTATATTAATATTTATATGACATATATTCAATTAACTTAGGTTAAAATAATTGTAAATTAACATTTCGTAACTTTTTAGATTTGTATTCGTTTTCGCTCCTTTTCAATTGTGAAAAGATTCTGTAAAATTAACTAGTAAGCATTTTTTGCTTAAGAAGATAGGGGGATATACTCATGGAGTTAGATAATTTTTTTATTCAACAAGATAAGTTTAACAAGGAACTTGTTATCGATAGTAATTTAAATGACTATAAAGTTGCAACTAGAATGTACTTAGCGCTTCAAGTTAAAATAAGCGAATTAGCTGATGAAACAAAATGCTTTATTTATTGGAATGATAGCAATAAATCTAGAGTTTCAAAACAATTAGTTTTAGAAAAATATATCGATTGTTTAAAACAAATCCTTACTATAGGCTTAAATAAAAATTATACTTGCTTAAAGAAATTAATAGTTAAACCAAATGATTATTGTTTAAGCGATCAATTTTTAACTTTACTTATAGATGTAAATGACTTAATAATATCTCCATCTATTGATCACTATAAAACATTATTTGAAGATTTTATAAGCTTAGGAATAAGCTTAGGTTTTTCAATAAATCAAATAGAAGAAATTTTTTTCAAAAATGATTGTTGTAAGATAGCTCTCTAAAATTTAGAGAGTTATTTTTTTATTTGTGGAAATACTAAGCTTGAGGTGATTTATTATGCTTGGTATTATTTTAGCAATTATTTCTGGAGCAGCAATGAGTATCCAAGGAGTTTTTAACACAAGAGTTTCAGAAAAGATAGGTGTTTGGGAAACAAATACCATAGTTCAAGGGTCTGCTTTTGTTTTAGCACTGCTTATTATGCTTATGCTAAGAAACGGTAATTACTCTGAACTTCGTTCTGTAAACAAAATATATCTACTAGGAGGAGCAATTGGTGTTGTTATAACCTATACTGTTATGGCTGCTGTAGGAAGCTTAGGACCAACCTTTGGTATATCAATAATCTTAATATCCCAACTCTTAACAGCAGGAATAATAGATGCTTTTGCCCTTTTTGATAGTGAAAAAATCAGATTTGCTGCCCACAATTATTTAGGAATCATATTAATGATAGTTGGAATTATCATTTTTAAATGGAAAAGTTAATACATTGTCAAAATCATACTCCCATTCATATATTATAAAATAATAAATAATATGGGAGTATTTATTATGTTTTCAATAAAACAAAAATTGGATAGCAATCTAAAAATTTATATAAATCGCTCTTATTATACGAATTATAGAGTTCTTATAAAATGCAAAAAATTTATGGAAGATATAACAAAGAAAATACCTAAGCTTAGAGGTATTGTTATAAGAGAAATTAAGTCATTAAATTTGATTTGCGCTATTCTTACACCAAAAGCTATTAATAGGTTAATTGAATATCCTGAGGTAGAATTTATTTCTTTTGATGACCATGCTATACTTTGTGGGCTTAGTATAGGTACTGCTAATAGAATTGCCACCAATAAATCTTTTAATTTTACTGGCAAGAATGTATCTATTGGTTTAATTGATAGTGGAGTCTATCCTCATCAAGATCTAACAAATCCTACAAACAAAATAGATATGTTTTTAGATTTATTAAACAACTATTCTTATCCTTATGATGATAATGGACATGGAACTGCTTTAAGTGGGATTATATGTGGAAGTGGATATTCATCAAAGCTTGTTTTTAGAGGAATTGCAGAAAACACCAAAATATCTTGTATAAAGGCCTTTGATGCTAATGGAAAGGGCTATGTTTCAGATATACTTTTCGCCATTGAAACTCTTATAAATCAAGAGAATAATCCTATAAGAGTTTTATGTTTACCTTTTGAACTTACTAGCCATAATATTAAAATATCAGATTACTTTAACGAACTTTTTAAGTTAGCAGTTAGTAAAAATATTATTCCTGTTGTCCCTTCTGGAAGTATAGAAGGAGATAACACTATTCAAGGCTTAGCATTATCTCCTTGGTGTATAACAGTTGGTGGTATAGATTCTACAAAGACACCAACAACAACTTTTAAATTTTCTTCATCTGGAAATTCTAATGTGAAAAAACCAGATTTTTGTGCAGCCTGTGCTAATATAATGTGCTTAAACTCAGATAAAAAATATATTTCTGAAAGAAATGGAATAAAACTATATCCTCATAAATTAGATAGTAGTTACACAGTCTTTCAAGGAACCTCCTTAGCCTGTGCCTACATATCTGGAGTATGTGCACTACTTTTAGAGGCCAAGCCAGAACTAAATTACAAAGATTTATGTTCTTTATTAAAAATAGCTTCTAATAATAAATATGAACTACCTTCTGATTCTGTTGGAGAAGGAGTCATAGATTTATCTTTTTTACTTGAAAATATTTAAAACTAACTTATATAATCTACAGGATTAATAGGATTACCCTTATATATAAGTTCTAAATGCAGGTGAGGCCCCGTACTTCTTCCAGTACTACCAACTTTGGCAATAGTCTCACCTTTTTTCACTTCTTTTCCAAGCTCAGTTAATATATAACTAGCATGAGCGTAGAGAGTTTCTGTATTATCATCGTGTTTTATCTTAACCATATTGCCATATATGTCGTCATATCCAACAAAACTTACTACACCATCAAAAGCAGCTCCTATTGGTGTTCCACTAGGAACCGCTATATCAACCCCTCTATGGCCTCCTCTACTCTTTTCTCCAAAGACAGATGTTATAACTCCTCCTCTAGTTGGATGAGTTAAAAATGCCATATTAGAGTTAATTGGATTTTTTATTCCCTTATATATTTTTGTACTCTCAGCTTCTTTCAAAACTGATTCAGATATTATTTCACTTTCTGATTCTTTTCCATTTACAAATGTTACTTTCTTTTTAACCTTTTTCTCTCCCCATTTTCCTTCTTTAATAGTATTTTCTCCTAAATACTTGTCTTCTAGTTTTATAACTTCAACTGCTGGCTCTATTGATGCCACTTCATCAATTTCAGCTTCAATAGTTACATCTAGTAATGACTCTTCTAAAATATCATTAGCAAGCATTATCTTTGAAGTTATATCCTCTACTGAACTTAAATCTTTAGATTGAATCATTTTCTTTTTTAAATCTATTTTTGTATCAAAATTTACTTCTTTAACTAAAACTCCCTTTTCAGAAGCCTTATCTATGTATGTTTGTTTTATTTTATTTAAAACAGTTTCAACTGTATCAGGATTTCCTATATACCCTATACCTTTGTTATTTAGAGATAATTCATAAGCCTCCACATAAACATTAGCCATACAAGGCATATTTACAAAAATAAGTTTTTCACTTCCCCATCTTTGATATAAAGAGTTAGCAAAAACATTAGTTTTAACTGTACAAAATAAAATAATTAAGGTAATTAGAAAAACTTTAATAAAGTTTCTCCCCTCACCCTCTGAAATACTCATATTCATAATTCTCCTTTTAATAAAAATTTTAGTATAAATTTAAACACGTAAATTAATGTTCCCACTTAACAAAAAATTATTCATGTAAATAAAATATTTTTTGCAATTTATAGAAGCCTCCTTTATTGTTATAGAAAAGACACTTTGATATAATTAAACATAGTCTATTTTTTATTTATATACATTTTAAAATTTAGACTATTTATAAATCTAGAAAGGTGGTTATTTTTTGAGTACTTTTATGTTAAAAAACTCAGCCACTAAGTTTACTCCTGTTAGTAATGTATTCCTAGAAGAATATATGCCTAAAGCTCGTGGAGAATTTATTAAGGTTTATTTATTATTGCTAAAATATAATTTCACTGGAGAACCTGGAGTTAACTCTTCAATTTTAGCAACAAACTTAAATCTTTTAGAATCAGATATAATGAATGCTCTTAATTATTGGCATGACGAAGGTGTTATAAAACTAGTTCCTATAGATAAAATGAATAACTTTAAAATAGAATTTTTAGACTTATCAGAAGGTAATCATTCATCAAGTCAAAACTCTGTTGATTTATTATCAGCCCTTGATGAAAATAACACTAAGGATATGCTCAAAGATATAGAAAAGCTTATATGTCGTCCTTTATCCACAAAGGAAATGACAACTTATCTTTCTTGGCAAACAGAGCTTAATTTTTCCTCAGAGCTTATATTAATACTAATAGAGTACTGTGTATCTAAGGGTAAAAAAGATGTTAGATACATAGAGACAGTGGCTCTTGGATGGCATAATGCCGGAATAAAATCAATAGAGGAAGCTCAAGCTTATATAACTAAAACAGAAGACAAATGGGTTAAAATAAGAAAAATTCTTAAGTATTTAGGAATTCAAAATACCGAAATAATGAAGCCACAGGAAACTATGATGGAAAAGTGGCTTTTAACTTATAACTTCTCTGTTGAGTTAATACTTAAGGCTTGTGATATATGCTTTGAACGTTTAAACAGAGCTGATTTTAAATATATAGATGGTATCTTAGGTAAATGGTTTAAAGATGGTATAAAAACGCTTGATGATGTGGCAAAAAAAGATATTAAAAAGACATCTAGTATAAAAAAACCATTTAACAAAAATAATTCAGCTCCAATTCAAAAGAAACCAGCTAGAGAAGCAAACTTTACCCAAAGAGATTATGACTATGATTCCTTAGAAAAACAATTGTTAGGATGGGATATTGAATGATTAAAGGTTATAAAAGTCAATTGATGGATATGTATGAAAAAATCCGTCAAAAAGAAAAATCAAATCTAGCTAATAGACAAAAAGAGTTAAAAGAAAAGCTACCTCAAGTTTTTGAGTATGAAAGAGAAATAAATAAGCTTTCTTTAAAACTTTCAATGCTTGCTTTAAGAAAACATGAAAAAGAAAGTTTTGAAAAATTAAAAAAAGAAATTGAAAATCTTAGAGATGAAAAAGATCAACTACTTGCTATGAGTGGATATCCAAAAGATTATTTAGATATGCATTATACCTGTCAATCTTGCAAAGATACAGGATATATAGGCACTAAAAAATGTATTTGTTATAAGAAAAAACTTGTAGACATATACTATGAAAATTCTCATATGGCTGATGCTTTAAAGCTAAATAATTTTTCAAAATTTGATATAAATGTTTTTTCTCCTTTAAATAATGGTAATGAAAAATATTCTCCAAGAGAAAATATGCAAATAATCATTGATAAAATGGTTAATGGATATATCCCTAAATTTGATAAGCATAATGAAAATATACTTTTCTATGGTAGTCCTGGAACTGGAAAAACATTTTTAACTTATTGCATAGCTAAAGAATTATTAGATAATGGATTTCTTGTAGTTTATAGAACATCAGATGAACTTATTAGAAATCTTAGAGAAATACGATTTAATAATGATCATGAATTAGAAGATTTGCTTATAAATTGTGACTTACTTGTTATAGATGACTTAGGCGCAGAACAAATAACTGATTTCTCTACAACTGAGTTATTTACCCTTCTAAACAAAAAAATATTATTAAATAAAAAGATGATTATATCTACAAATTTAAATCTTCCTGAATTGAAGCAAGCTTATGCAGAAAGAATAACTTCTAGATTGCTAGGAAACTTTCTTCTATTTAAAACTTACGGAGATGACATAAGAATAAAGAAAAATCTTCAAAAAAGAAAAAATACACCTTATCTTACTTAAAAGATAAGGTGTACTTTTTTGCATAAATAAATTAAATGGCGAATTACTCTCTAAAAGAATAAAAAAAAACTTCAGTTTAACTGAAGTTCTTTGGAGCTGATGATCGGACTTGAACCGATAACCTGCTGATTACAAGTCAGCTGCTCTGCCAATTGAGCCACACCAGCATGTGGCGACTCAGAAGGGGCTCGAACCCTCGACCTCCGGCGTGACAGGCCGGCACTCTAACCAACTGAGCTACTGAGCCATTAAAAGTTTTGGTGGTCGCAACAGGGATCGAACCTGTGACCCCCTGCTTGTAAGGCAGGTGCTCTCCCAGCTGAGCTATGCGACCGTATATATGGTGACCCCTAGGGGAATCGAACCCCTGTTACCACCGTGAAAGGGTGGTGTCTTAACCGCTTGACCAAGGGGCCAAAACTGGCGACTCAGAAGGGGCTCGAACCCTCGACCTCCGGCGTGACAGGCCGGCACTCTAACCAACTGAGCTACTGAGCCATTAAAAACTTTTATGGTGGTCGCAACAGGGATCGAACCTGTGACCCCCTGCTTGTAAGGCAGGTGCTCTCCCAGCTGAGCTATGCGACCGTAATATGGTGACCCCTAGGGGAATCGAACCCCTGTTACCACCGTGAAAGGGTGGTGTCTTAACCGCTTGACCAAGGGGCCAAAAATGTGGCGACTCAGAAGGGGCTCGAACCCTCGACCTCCGGCGTGACAGGCCGGCACTCTAACCAACTGAGCTACTGAGCCATTAAAAGTTTTATGGTGGTCGCAACAGGGATCGAACCTGTGACCCCCTGCTTGTAAGGCAGGTGCTCTCCCAGCTGAGCTATGCGACCATGTTGGTGACCCCTAGGGGAATCGAACCCCTGTTACCACCGTGAAAGGGTGGTGTCTTAACCGCTTGACCAAGGGGCCACATTAACTCTTAAAACCACATCATTTTTGACCAGTTTTAGCTTTAAACTAAATTTGTTTATTTTGTTTTTCGTCTTTCGCACTTGGCGACCTGACAAGGAATATAATACCCAAAAACTAAAGTTATGTCAACACTTTTTTTAGTTATTTTAGGCCATTTATAGCTATTTAATAAAATTATAATTACAATTCGCCATTTTACTCAAAATTACTCTCTTTTTCTATTTTTTCAACTATTTTTTTATAGACATTTAACTGCCTTTCTCTCCAACCTATTTGATTCTTTAATTTTCCTATATTAAAATGGCACATTTCAATGAATTCTGCTTCTTCTAGAACCTTAATATTGAACTTATAACTATCTTCCCTAAAATTTCTTCCACTTGCTTCAATTTTTATTGGATAGCTTTCGTTTAGGTATATAAGTATCTCTTTATCCCAAATTCCTCTTTTACTTGTTGATTTAGTAAAATCATTTAAAACTTTTAAGGATTTTACTTCCTCAATAGATTCTTCAATTGAATCTATTATACCTTTATAAAATAAAGCTGATGTTCCTCTGTTTATTTTTATTTTTAATAAGTCATTGTATTTTTTAATTATATCATCAACTTCTCCTTCTGAAACTAATTCTCCCTCATTAATTTTAAATGTTTTTATTCCAGAATTATTTTGATAATTTACCACTACTTGATCATAATTCATTCTTCTAATCTTTAATTCTGTATTATACCCCTCTATATTTTCATTGGTAATCCTAAATTTCATAATATTCACCTCATTATTTAGTATTACTCCTTAAATAAAATAATATAACCTTATAATTTCTTCTCTTTAAGTATCTATTACTAGTCAAATATGATACAATTCAAACTTAGAAATGTTATGATTAAACATATAAGAATTTTAGAAAATTATTTTGATTATTAATATATACAAATTTAGAAGGGAGAAATTAAACTTATGATATACCATGATGTAGTTATTATAGGAGGCGGAGCTTCTGGTATGACAGCTGCAATTACAGCAAAGAATTTTGGATTAGATGTTGCCATAGTTGAAGGAACAGACAGAATAGGTAAAAAAATTCTTACTACAGGAAACGGTAGATGTAATATAACAAATTCATTAATAAGTTTTCCATTTGAAAACTTTCATAGTGCAAATGATGGATTTTTTATTAAATCTTTAAATAAATTTTCTGTAGAAGATACAAAAGCCTTTTTTCTTAATCTAGGATTACCAATAATAGAACTTGAAAAAGGGAAAAATTATCCTCAATCTTTACAGGCCTCTTCTGTTGTAGATATTTTAAAAATGGCCTTAGAAGAACGTGAAATTCCTGTTTATAATTCTTACAAAGTAAAATCTATCCACAAATCTAAGGGTAAATTTACTTTATCCACAGGAAATGAGGATTCACCTGTGATTAAGTGTAAAAAGTTAATAATGGCTTGTGGAGGAAAATCTGCTCCTAAAACTGGTTCTGATGGCTCTGGATATACTCTTGCTAAAAGTTTAGGCCACTCTATTATTGAACCTAATCCAGCTATAGTACAATTAAAACTATCTCACAATAAACTTAAAGCTTTATCAGGAATAAAGTTTAATGGTTATGCTGAAGTTTTATGTGATGGAAAAAGTATTAGAAAAGAATTTGGAGAGATTCTTTTTACAGACTACGGCATATCTGGCCCTCCAATATTACAAATATCTAGAGAAGCTTCCTTAGGATGCTTTAAAGGTAAAGAGGTTAAAATCTTAGTTGATATGATGCCTGATAAATCATTAAAGGAATTAGAAGATTTCTTAGAAGGACATTTTGCTGTTTTTTCTTGTAGAGAAGTTATAAACTCACTTATAGGTGTTGTTAACAAAAAAATGATACCTATATTATTAAGAGAAGCAGGTATAGATAATTTACATAAACCATGTTATGAACTTACTTGGAAAGAGAAAAAAGCCTTAATAAACCTTATGAAATCTTGGGAATTTAAATGTATTGGAACAAATGGCTTCCAAGCAGCTCAGGTAACTACTGGTGGAATAAATACAAAGGAAGTTGATTCTGAAACTCTTCAGTCAAAGTTAGTAGATAACCTTTATTTTTGTGGTGAATTATTAGATGTAGATGGAGATTGTGGTGGATTTAATCTTCAATGGGCTTGGAGTTCTGGATTTACTGCTGCACTTTCTTGTACCCTTCAGTAATATATTTTCTATGAATAATATATTTTTTAATTAAATAAAATTTATTTTTATTTAATACAAAACCCTTGGTATAACTAGGCTAAAAACTCCTAGCCATACCGAGGGTTTTATTACTTTTAAAACTCTTTTTTCCAAATTGTTTCTATTGAAGCTGAAACTTCTCCTAACCTATTGTTTACAATCTTGTAAAGGCACTTATAACCTTCTTCAATCTCATCCCATTGGCAAACAATATTTACATCATCTCCAAGTCTAACTTCCTTCTCATACTTTATTTTAGCTGATATAAGGCTATATTCATCTAAAATACACTCTGGTGTAGCTTCCATAGTCCATTCTAAGTATTTAGTGTTATTAACATGCTTATTAAAATCTATATCACTTCTTCTTACAGAAATATTTGATTCTAAATCTTCTCTAATTAATTTTTCAACTTTAGTTGATTTTAACTCTACCTCTCCAGTATCACTCATGTTTATTAACTCACAATACTCTTTAGGTATTCTAACAGCTCTACGCTTTTCTAAATCTATTAATAAGAAAATAATCTTTCCTTCAGCCACAAGTTCATTTTTTTCATTATAAACTTTATATACTCTACAAGCATAAAATTTCTTTATTCCTTCTAGATAAGTTTCCACATTTATTGAACTTTTATATGGTATTGGCTTTTTTATATCTATTGAATAACTATAAATAATCCAACTTAATTCATGATCTTTTAAATACTTAATTCCTTCATAAGCTAACTCTTCCTCATGGATTGCAGATACATCACCAAAGATTTTCATAAGTGGAACCATTCTTATGTTTTTATTAACATCTGAATCATAATATAGTACATCATATTTTTTCATAAATTTATTTTCGCTCATAATTAATTCTCCTAGAAAAATTTTAATACCAATAAGTTTCTGCTAAAGTAATGCTTTCTCCCTCTTCATTTTCTACTTTATGAAGAACCTTTACTTCATCTTCACCCTTAATTATTTTTGACTTTATAATTACATTATGACCATATGTAATTTCTTTTTCAAATTTTATTTTTATTTTTTTCATTTTGTAATTTAGAACAATATCAACTGGTACTGTTTCTAAAATCCACTCTACATACTTAATATTACTTACATGCATATTTAGATCTATATCTAAATATCTTATGTGAAAATTCATCTCTAAATCTTCTTTATCAAATTTCTCAAAGTTTAATTTTTTTCTTAATAATTTTGAAGACTCCTTACTTAATCCATGAATCTCATATTCTTCATCGCTTATTCTAGCTGGTCTTCTAGTTTTTTTGTTTATTAAGAAGGCTAATACATCAGCCCTAGCTACTAAGGCCCCATCCATATCATAAGCCTCAAATACTCTGTTAGAATAAAACTTTCTTATAGATTCAACATAAGTTTTTACCTTAATTTTCTCTCTATATCTTGGATATCTATTAACTATTATTTCATAATCAAAAAATACCCAAGTAGTTTCACTGCTATTATCTGCATAGTTCATTGAATTCTTTTCTTCTTGACTTAAGCAACAGTCTGAAAAGAAGTTCATCATTGAAGTTATTCTACAGTCTTTTCTTCCATCTGTTTCTCCATAAGTAACTTCATAAACTTTTTCATAAGCTTTCCCCATTTTAATCACTCCTCATTTGGAAGTATATCAAATCAAAAAATACCTTTCAAACTAGAAAAACACCACTAAACTAGGTGTTTTAGTGGTGTTTTCTTTATAAATATATCAATACAAACAATTTGTGATGGATTCTTATTTAAAGTATCTGTTTAATAATCCAGCGAAAGCTTTTCCGTGTCTAGCTTCATCTTTACACATTTCGTGAACTGTGTCGTGGATTGCATCTAAGTTTAATTGTTTAGCTAAAGTAGCTAAATCTTTCTTACCTTGGCAAGCTCCATGCTCTGCATTTACTCTTGCTTGTAAGTTAGCTTTTGTATCAGCTTCTACAACTTCTCCTAACATTTCTGCGAATTTAGCAGCATGTTCTGCTTCTTCGAAAGCTATTCTTTTATAAGCTTCAGCAACTTCTGGGAATCCTTCTCTGTCAGCTTGTCTTGACATAGCTAAGTACATTCCTACTTCTGTACATTCTCCTACAAAGTTAGCTTGTAATCCTTCGATTATTCTTTCATCTACACCTTTAGCAACTCCGATTCTGTGCTCATCTGCAAATGCTAGGTCTTCTCCTTGCTCTATGAACTTGTCAGCTCCAACTCCACATACTGGACATTTTTCTGGTGCTTTTTCTCCTTCATAAACATATCCACATACTGTACAAACAAATTTTTTCATAATCTTATTCCTCCTACAAAACAAACAATTTATCTAATTTCAATTTATATCATAATTTAAAAGTCTTTATTTAAGTGTTTTTTTGTTGATGTATTTCCTCATCAACCTTATGTCATTATTATATAATAATAATTATTATTTATCAATAGTTATTTTTTATTTTTTTCAAAAAAATTTTTTAAATATATAATTTATAAACAATGTATTTAAATTAATCTTATATTTAAACTTAATAATTAACTTTTAAAGTAAATAGTATAAAAATAAGAAGCACCTATTAAAAAAGCACTTCTTATTTTAAACAGAGCTTAAAATTAATATTCTATGTTATTTATAGCTTCTATTAAATCGTCTAAGTTTATTCCATGAACTATTGCAGCCTCTTCTAAAGTTTCAGCTTGAGCTGATGGGCATCCAACACATCCCATACCAAAGCTCATTAATACCTCAGCAGCTGTTGGCATTTTTCTTATTACTTCTCCAATTGTCATGTCTTTAGTTATCATAATAAACTACACCTCTCTTAATTAAATTAAAAGTTATATCCTTAATTATACTCCCTATAAATTTCAAATACAAGTATTTCACTCTGAATTATAATATTTAAAATAAAACTTATATATACTTTTCTATATTTAATTTTTCTATTATATCTTTTATCACAATCCTATCTGGAGGATTAACCTCTTCTAGTGAAGGAATATCTACCTTTTTAAAAAATACAGCATCTGCACTTTCTTCTCCATCTAAGATTACTTCTCCTTCATAATCATTTGAAATAAATATAGAAGATGCGTTATAAATTTCATCCCCATTAGGATATTTATTGTAACACTCTTTACCAGAGTAAACATTAAATAAGCTTAAACTCTTGACCTTAAGCCCCACTTCTTCGTATGCCTCTCTAATAGCAGCTTCCTCAAAACTTTCGCCAAGCTCTAAACTTCCTCCAGGAAGTCCCCATTTATTATTGTCAGTTCTTTTTTGTAATAATACCCTTCCCTTTTTATCAATTATTATTATTCCAGCTGAACACATTATAAGTGGTCTATGTGGATTAGGAAGTTCTTTTCTTAAATCCATTATATATCCCATACAATTCTCCTCTTAAATTACATAATTTTATTCTAAATTAATTTAAAAATATTATACCCTAAAATAAAAAATAGCTTAAGATTAAATAATCTTAAGCTATTTTAAAGTAATTATTCTTTACTACTTATTAAAGTTCTTCTCTTACTCTTATAGTTTGGTTTCTCTTTGGTCCAACACCAACTATAGAAACTTTAGTTCCTGTGAACTCTTCTATTCTTCTTAAGTAAGTTTTAGCGTTCTCTGGTAACTCTTCGTAGCTTCTTGCATCAGCAACTTCTTCTCCCCATCCTTCGAACTCTTCATATACTGGTTTACATCTAGCTAAATCTTCTAAACTAGCTGGGAAGTAATCTATAACTTTTCCATCTAATTCATATCCAACACACATTTGTATTTTATCTAATCCAGCTAATGTATCTATTTTAGTTACTACTAATGAAGTTAATCCACAAACTCTTGTAGTAGTTTTTAAGATAACAAGGTCTAACCAACCACATCTTCTTGATCTTCCTGTAGTTACTCCGTACTCATGACCTTTTTCTCTTATCCAATCACCAGTTTCATTTTCAAGCTCTGTTGGGAATGGTCCTTTACCAACTCTTGTAGTATAAGCTTTAGCTATACCAACAGCATTAGTTACCATGTTTGGTCCTATACCTGCTCCACTAGCAACTCCACATGAAGTTGTGTTTGATGATGTAACATATGGATAAGTTCCATAGTCTATATCAAGAAGCATTCCTTGAGCTCCTTCAAATAATACATTTTTATCAGCTTGGATAGCGTTGTATATTTCAACTGAAGTATCTTTAACATATGGTCTTAATCTTTCAGCAAATGCCATATATTCATTGTATATTTCATCGAAGTTTAACTCTTCTCCACCTAATAATTTGATGTATCCATTTTTCATTTCGATGTTTATTCTTAATTTTTCAGCAAAAGAATCTTTGTGCATAAGGTCACAAACTCTTATTCCTGATCTTTCATATTTATCTGTATAACAAGGACCTATTCCTTTGCAAGTAGTTCCTATATCATTTTTTCCTCTAGCTTTTTCTTTTAACTTATCTAAAGTTATGTGGTATGGCATTATAAGATGTGCTCTATCACTAACTATTAATTTCTCTGGAGTTACTTTTACTCCTAAGCCTTCTAAATAATCTATTTCTGTAAATAGTGCTTTAGGATCTACTACAACACCATTTCCTATTACGTTTAATTTCTCGTCATGTAATATTCCTGAAGGTATTAAGTGTAACTTGTATTGTTTGTCTTCAACTTCAACTGTATGTCCAGCGTTATTTCCTCCTTGGAATCTAACAACTACTTCTGCCTCTTCTGCTAAGTAATCTGTCATCTTTCCTTTTCCTTCGTCTCCCCATTGAGCTCCTAATACAACAAATGCTGACATTTTTTATTTCCTCCTTATAAAAAGAACATTAACATTCTTTTTTTATAAACCATAACGGTTGATTAACTTTTTCCGAGTAGACAACGTTCGTATTTATAGGTATTTTTGCTATAAATTTCATTGTCCTATACCATATTAACAGAGTAAAACTCTTAGGTCAAGGCAATAAAAACGAATATTTTAACATATTTTTAGTCCTAAAGTTCATTTTATTTAATTCAATTAAATAATATTTAATTTAATAATATTTCTTCGTCAAAATTCTCATTAATATTACTCTTTTCCTTATACTTATTCTTATCAATAAATTGATTTTTTACTAAATATTTTTACTTCTAAAACTAATTAAATTATTAACATTAAATTTAGATAAAATTTCAATTTTGATTTTTAAAAATGTTATACTATATTTAACGAAAGAATTACTTAATTAGACACTAAAAATCTTATTTTATTAAATATAACAAAGGAGGATAAAAAATGAATACATATGGTGTTTTCGATATCCTTGGACCAATTATGATTGGACCATCTAGCTCTCATACTGCAGGGGCTGCTAGACTTGGAAAAGTAGCTAGAGCAATCTGTGGTAAACCAATGAAAAAAGTTACTTTTCTTTTACACGGTTCTTTTGGCAAAACTTATAAAGGTCATGGTACAGATAAAGCTTTAGTAGCAGGTATCCTTGGAATGGAACCTTCTGATACACACCTTAGAAATTCTTTAGAAATAGCAAAAGAAAAAAATATTGAAATAGAGTTTAAAGAAGTTGATTTAGGAGATGCACATCCTAATACAGTTAAATTTATAATTGAAGATATTGATGGTGTTTTTCATGAAATAGTAGGATCATCAATAGGTGGTGGAAGTATTAAAATCACTGAGGTAAATGGTAGCGTTGTTGAATTTACTGGTGAATACCCAACACTAATAATCTCACATAAAGATGTTCCTGGAGCTGTATCTAAAGTAACAGCCATAGTTTATGAGCATAATATTAATATAGCTTTCATGAAAGTCTTTAGAACAGAAAGAGGAAAGGCTGCAAGAATGGTCTTTGAAATGGATAGCCCTATTACAAAGGACATTATTGATGAAATTAAGAAAGTTGAAGCTGTTGAAAAACTAGTTGTTATAAACCCAGTAAAGGAGGATATTTAGATGATTGCAAGAAGCGGTGCTGAATTATTAGAAATATGTAGAGAGAATAATTTCTCCTTAGCTGAATACGCTATTCAATATGAAATGGAAAGTAAAAACTGTACTAGAGAAGATGTAATAAAAGGTATGGAAAAAGTTCTTCAAGTTATGAAAGAAGCAGCTAATGAAGGGCAAGAAAAAGAAGTTTATTCTGTAAGTGGATTAATTGGCGGAGATGCTTATAAATTAAAAAAATACTTAGAAAAAGGGGATACTTTAACTGGGAATGTTATGGTTGGCGCTATGGCAAGAGCCTTATCTTGTTCAGAAGTAAATGCTTCTATGGGAAGAATAGTGGCATGCCCAACAGCTGGTTCTTGCGGAATATTACCAGCTGTAATATTGACTGTAGGAGAAAGATTAAATCTAAGTGATGAAGAACTTATTCAAGGTTTATTAGCATCCTCTGCTGTAGGTATGATAATTGCGCAAAATGCAACATTAGCCGGTGCTGAAGGTGGATGCCAAGCTGAATGTGGGTCTGCTGCTGCTATGGGAGCTGCTGCCACTGTAGAAATGATGGGTGGAACTCCAGAAATGGCTTTAGATGCTGGGGCAATAGTATTTAAAAATATACTTGGTCTAGTTTGTGATCCAATAGCTGGCTTAGTAGAAGTACCTTGTGCTAAAAGAAATTTTGCAGGAGCAGTTAGCGCCTTAACAACTGCCGACTTAGTTATGGCAGGCATACATAGCAAGATACCTTTTGATGATACAGTTGAAGCTATGTATAGAGTAGGAAAATCTTTACCTGCTTCTCTAAGAGAAACTGCCTTAGGTGGTTTAGCAATTACTAAAACAGGACTTAAATTAAAAGAAAAAGTTTTTGGTAAAGATAAATAATTATTTTTTAATGAGCATATGTAATTATATATGCTCATTTTATTTTTAAATAATTAGCATTCAATATTAATATACGCTTTTTAATTTTATATTGGTATTTCTTCAAAGTTACTAGTAAATTATTGACATTTATTATGATAATATTGTAATATTAACTTGTAATAACATCATTATCTTTGGTGCTTTTTTATTTCTACCAACTGGTAATGACAACATTATAATAGGGGTGAGATTTATGAATAAAATTTTTGGATTTACTCAAGAAGAATTATCCAGCTTAAAAGCCACTTATACAGCCAATGAAATATATCAACAACCAGAATTATGGAAAGAGACTTTAAACATAGTAGAAAATAATAAAGAAGCTATAAATAAATTCTTAGAAAAAAATTTAAATAAAGACAATGTAAGAATAATCTTAACTGGAGCAGGAACATCTGCCTATGTTGGAGATACCATATATCTTTATTTAGCTAAAAAGTTAGGTAAAAGAGTTGAAGCTATAGCAACTACTGACTTCGTTTCAAATCCAGATGAATATATAGATGAAAATGCAAATACCATCTTAGTTTCTTATGCTCGTTCTGGTAATAGCCCAGAAAGTGTTGGAACTTATGATTTATTTGAAAAGAAAGTTAAAAATCTAGCACACATAGTTGTTACTTGTAATAAAGAGGGTGAGCTTGCTAAGAAGTCTCAAGAAAAAGAAGGAAACTTAGTTTTATTAATGCCAGAAAAATCAAATGATAAGAGTTTTGCTATGACAAGTTCCTTTACTTGTATGACATTAGCTACTCTACTTTTATTTGATATAGCTAATCTAGAAGAAAATAAAAAAATCGTTGAAGAATTAGCTACTAAAGGACAAGCTTCTCTTGATAATCAATGGAAAGATGCAAAAGCAATTTCAGATTTAGGAGCAGAAAGAATTGTTTATGTAGGTTCTGGCGCCTTAAAGGGTCTTTGCCATGAAATGGCTCTTAAAAATTTAGAATTAACTTCTGGTAAACAAGTTACTGTTTGTGAATCAATCTTAGGCTTTAGACATGGTCCTAAGTCAATAATAAATAATAATACTTTAGTTATATTCTTATGCTCTACAAATGATTATACAGCTCTTTATGATTATGACTTAATAAAAGAAGTTTATAATGATGAAGGTACTCAAAAGGTTGCTGTTTTAAATTATTTTGACAGAGAAAATCTTAAGGAAATTTCTCATAAATATATAACAGCTAATGGATCTAAATTAGATGATACATTTATAGCATTTAATTATATAATATTTGGTCAAATGATTTCTTTCTTTAACTCTTTAAGACTTGGAATTTCTCCTGATAATCCAAGACCTGATGGAACAGTTAATAGAGTTGTTCAAGGGGTTATAATTCACGAATATAATAATTAATTTATGAGAGGTGTTTTTTATGAATAAAATTAAATCTACTAAAGATATGCTTTTAAGAGCTCAAAAAGGAGGATATGCTATTCCTGCTTTTAACATACACAATCTAGAAACTTTTCAAGTAGTTGTTGAGACTGCCGCTGAGCTTAACTCTCCTGTCATAATCGCAGGTACTCCTGGAACTATTGATTATGCTGGTCCAGATTATATAGTAGCTATGGCTGAAGTAGCCTCTCAAAAATATGATATTCCAATAGCAATTCACCTTGACCACTTTGAAGATCCAAAGCTTATAAAAAGTCATATAATAACTGGATTTAAATCTTGTATGATAGATGCTTCCCATCTTTCCTTTGAAGACAATGTAAACATGGTAAAAGAAGTTGTAGACTTTGCTCATAGATATGACGCTACTGTTGAAGCTGAACTTGGTAAACTTGTTGGAGTTGAAGATGACTTAGTGGTAGATGAAAATGAAGGAGCATATACAGACCCTGATGCAGCTTTAGAATTTGTTGAAAGAACAGGTGTAGACTCACTTGCTATAGCAATTGGAACTGCTCATGGATTATATAAAGGAACTCCTAAATTAGACTTTGATAGATTAGTTAAAATTAGAGAAAAGGTATCTGTACCTTTAGTTTTACATGGTGCATCTGATGTTCCAGATGAATTAGTTAAAAAAGCTATAGAACTTGGAATATGCAAGGTTAATGTTGCTACAGACTTAAAGATTCCATTTTCAGATGCAGTAAAAGATTATTTCATAGCTAATCCAAAGGCTAATGACCCAAGAAAATATATGACTCCAGGTAAAGAGGCTATGAAGAAAATAGTTGAACACAAGATTCTTCTTTGTGGTAGTAATGGTAAAGCTTAATTATTTAATTTTATATATAAAAGAGACATCAATTTTTTTGATGTCTCTTTACTTTATTAATCTTCTTCTAAAACTACAGTATATTCAAATTTATCTCCTCTTGAAACACTTACTGTATACTCTATAACTCTTTCATTTTCAAAGGTAACTCTTTCAATTCTCATTGCAGCTGTACCATCTTCCACATTTAATAATTTTGAATCACTCTTTGAAATTAATATTGGTTTAAAACTTTCCTTAGCCTTAGTTAGACTAACATTATAGACTTCTCTAAATATATCATACATAGGCTTTTCTTTAAGCATCTTTTCTTTCAAATCAATAAATCTATATTCAGGTAAATAAGTACACTCTACCATCATTGGAACTTCATCTGCTATTCTTAGTCTTACTATCTTATATACCAGTGAGTTTTCTTCCACTTTTAATTTTTCAGAAATCTTATTGTCAGCTCTTATTAAATCAAAGGATAATATTTTTGAAGATGGATTTTTCCCAAGCTTTTTCATTTCTTCAGTAAAACTATAAAATTTTAATAATTGTTGTTTATACACTTTAGGAGATATAAAAGTTCCCTTTCCATGGACCTTATATACATACTCTTTTCTTTCTAATTCTCCAATGGCTTGCCTAGCTGTTGTTCTACTAACATTATATTGCTCACATAATTCTCTTTCAGATGGTAACTTATCATTTTCCTTAAGTTCTCCGCTATTTATAAGATCAATTAGCTCTGTTTCTAATTGATGATACAGGGCTATGCCCCTGCTTCTCTTAAACATTCTTCCACCCCTAAATTCTAATAATACTATTTATAGTGTTATCATATTTACTATTTTTTTTCAATGTTTTTCTCTATAAAGCATAAACTCACAGTATATACAAACTGTGAGTCTTTAAAAATAATTATTTTCAATTTTATAAAACCTTAGAGACACAATACCTTTCTACAGTCATAGTAATATTTTTTGTTTTGTCTATTATAATCTCTACAGTTTCTTTATTAACCTTTGAAACCTTTCCATGTATACCACTACTTAAAACAACATTTGAGCCTACTTTTAAATTAATCTGTTGCTCTATTATCCTAGCTTTATCTTTGTTAACACCTTTAAAACTAACAATATACCAAACTAAAAATACTGCTACTAGAACTAATAAAATAATCATAAAAGTTTTCATTGGTCTCCCCACTTTCTTATATGTTTAATAATTCTCTCACACTACAAACACTATCTTTGCCATCATTTTTTATCTTTTCAACTAATTCTTTTATATCACTAAAACAATCTCTCTCCATTGTTGCAGTAACAACCATAGGCAAGTTTACCCCTGTTATTACCTCTACCTTATCTGATTTATATAAATTTAAGGCTGATTGATTCATTGGAGTTGCTCCTAATAAATCTACAAGAACCACCACTCCCTCACCACTATTTAATTCATTTATTTTTTCTCCAAGCTCTTCACCAAAACTTTCTGCATCTTGTCCTCTTTTTAAAGATACTATGCTAAATTTCTCTTGGGTTCCACAAATCATATCTATTGCATCAAATAACCCTTTTGCCATTTCACCGTGAGTTGCTACTAGTACACCTATCATCCTTCTTTGCCTCCTAAAAACCTATTTATTAATATATGGACTGTATCAAAATAACTTTTTAATAAAACTCATAAACAATATTAATAAGTAATTTTAATAATATTCTTTTAAGCTTTATTACTCTCCTTTGATACAGCCCACCTTAAATCAAAACAAAATATACTTATTTAAATTATGCAACTATTCCTAAAGCACCTAAAGTTGTGAATAATATGAACATACATATAACAATTTTGACTGGGCTCCACTTTTTATTTCTTAATAAGTGGAATACTCCTAAAACAGCTAAAACAGGAAGTAGTTTAGGGAATAAACTATCTAAAGTTGTTTGAAGAACAAATTCATATCCTCCAAAGTTAGCTTGGATTGGAGTTGTAATATTGATTATTGAACCAATCATACCTCCAACAACTATTAATCCTACGATTCCAGCTCCAAAAGTAACCTTATCCATCATGCCAGCTGAGCTTGTAGCTAAATCTGCACCCTTTTGATAACCTAAAGTTATAAGTTTCCACTTAACAAATAAGTTCCAGCTTATGAATATGATTTGTGTAATTATAAGAGCTACTAAGGCACCAGTAAAATCTTCAGTTAAAGCCATAGATGCTGGTATAGATATTAATAATGGTCCTAAGATTGCAAACATCATACTATCTCCGATACCTGCTAAAGGCCCCATCATACCAGTTTTAATACCTCTTATAAGCTCTGGATCAGCTTTTTGTTCTTCTAAAGCAGCAACTATACCTAAGATAACGGTTGCACCGTAGTTAGGACAAGTATTAAAAAATTCCATATGTCTAGTTAAAGCCTTTTTCATACCCTCTGGGTCATCTTTATAAACCTTCTTTAAAATTGGTGATATAGAAATTGCAAATCCTAAAGCCTGCATTCTTTCATATGACCAAGAAATTTGTAATAATAAATGGTTTAAAAAGACTTGCCATAAATCTTTTTTTGTTATTTTAGATTCCATTAGAATTCGCCTCCTATCTGCTCAAAATCTTCCTCATTATTTACTTTAGCTCCATCATTTTTATGATATAACTCAACGTAAATAACAGCAGTTATAAGACCTATTAAACCAACTGCGATCATTGGTAAATTTAAGAAACATACTAATATGAATCCCATAATAGCAAAATACCATTGTTTAGTTATTGGTAGGTAGTTTAATAATATTGCAACCCCTAATGCTGGCATTGCACGTCCTGCAGCAGCGAATCCATTAGTTAACCATACAGGAACCTTTTCTATAAATGCAGTAGCAACCTCTGAACCAAAGAATGCACCTACGAAAACAGGAATTGCTCTTGATAATCCCCATGGAATTGATCCAAATAAATGCCATCTCCACATTCCTTTTAAGTTTCCATTTGCAGCATGTGAATCAGCTTTATGAGCACAAATTCCAGTAGATAATCTCGCTAATACATCTAAGTATGATCCTAATAAAGCTATTGGAACTCCTAGTGCAATACCACTTTCATAACTTCCAGTTAAATAACCAAAAGTAACTCCTAAAATAGCACCAGTAGTATAGTCTGGAACAACAGCTCCACCATATGAGTGAACTCCAAGAGACATCATTTCTAAAGTAGCCCCTACAAAAAGACCAGTTTGAATATCTCCTAAGATAAGACCTGCTCCAAAACCAGCTATTAACGGCCTATGCCATAAACCTAGATAAGGACCTAGCATCTCATTAATGCTTAGGAAAGCCCATACAGAGAGTAGTAAAATTTGTATAATTCCTATTTCTTGCATAAACATATCCCCCTAATTATTAAATTGTATAATCCCCTTAAAATAATTAACTTTTAAAAGCCTCTACTAACGGTCTAATATCTTGCTTTGAGTCTGTCGGAATCATTTGGAAGTAGCAATTAACATTTTTATCTAGCAAACTTTTTAATGCTTCAAACTCTTTTTCTGTAACAAATAGTTTTTCACTTAATTTTTTAGCATTTGGTTTATGAGTCATATTGCCTATATTAAGGTCCATATATTTAAATCCACCCTCATAAATCCTATTAGCATCTACCACATCCTTAACTAATAGAAAAACTCTCTCATTTGGAGCTAGTCCTCTATTTAAGTATGCAATAACCTTATCAACTGGCTGCATTGATATTCTTACTTGCTTTGGAGCAGCTAATTTTAGTATTGCTTGTTGATTTGGATCACTAGCAACCATATCATTGGCAACTATAATATGATTTGGATTTGTCATTTTAGACCAAGCCAAGGCTACTTGTCCATGAATAAGTCTTCCGTCAACTCTGAAATGTACTATTGGCATTTTAAATCCTCCTTAATATTGTTTGTACTATTATATGACTCTAAAAATCTAGTAATACATCTTTATAATAATTTTATAATTAAATTATTATTTTAAACGAAAAAAACTCCTAGAAAATCTAGGAGTTCTTGTAGGAGTTTTATTATGTTTGTTTGTGTTTGTTATGTTTGTGTTTGTTTGTCTTTATCCAGTTCATGAATAATAATCAATCTCTAATTGATAATGATTATCATGATTAAAGTATATATGTTTTTTTATTTTTTGTCAATAAAAAACATTACATTTTTTTAGATTTTTTTGAACATTTTTTCATGGCACTCATTACAGAGCTTCTAAATCCAGTCTCTTCTAACTCTAAAACAGCTTCAATAGTTGTTCCTCCCGGTGAGCAAACATTGTCTTTTAACTTAGCTGGATGCTCTCCAGTTTCTAAAACCATCTTAGCTGATCCTAATACTGATTGAGCAGCTAATTTATAAGCCTTATCTCTACTTATTCCCTCTCTAACAGCAGCATCTGCCATAGCTTCTATAAACATATAAACATAAGCTGGTGATGACCCACAAAGTGCTATAAATCCATGGAAATCTTTCTCACTTAACACTTCTGATTTTCCAAAAGCATTAAATATATCCATAACTTCTTTTAATTCTTCTTCATTTACTAATTCATTAGGACAAATAGCGCTCATTGCTTCTCCTATTAAAGCTGGAGTATTTGGCATAGTCTTAACTATTTTTGTTTCTTTCTTAAACCATTTTTCAACATCACTTAAATTAATTCCTGCTGCTATAGTAACAATAGTCTTATTTAAGTCTACACAATCTCTTATTTCTTTTATAACTTTTTCATACATATATGGCTTTACCGCAAGAAATATTATGTCACTGTTATTACAAACTTCTTTGTTATCAAGAGTTGTGTTTATTCCTAATTCATTTTTTATTCTTTCTGCACTTGATTCTCTTGAACATGATGCAATAATATTTTCTTTGCATACAATACCTGACTTTAATATTCCTAAAACCATAGCACTTCCCATGTTACCGCAGCCTATGAATCCAATTTTTTTATTCATATTATCCTCTCCTTTTTAATACAGATGGTAATTATTTTATTAACTTAATTTCTTAATAGTCATTTTAACTATTTAGTATCTAATTATAAATACTTTAATTATTATATACCTTTTAATATGTAGCTACCAATAATAAAATTAAAGGGCATATCAGCATTCTGATACACCCTAAATTTATTAAACATCCTTATGAATAGCTTCATAATCTGCAAATTTACTGTATTGACCAAGCCATGCAAGCTTAACTGTTCCAACTGGACCGTTTCTCTGCTTAGCTATTATACATTCTCCAACATTTTTATCTTCTGTTTCCTTGTTATAGTACTCATCTCTATATAAGAACATAACAAGGTCAGCATCCTGCTCTATTGATCCAGATTCTCTAAGGTCAGATAACATAGGTCTATGGTCTGCTCTTTGCTCTGGAGCACGAGAAAGCTGAGATAAGGCTATAACTGGACATTCCATTTCCTTAGCTATAGCTTTTATATTTCTTGAAATCTCCGCAACTTCTTGTTGTCTACTTTCACCACTTCCACTCATAAGTTGTAAGTAGTCTATAAGTATAAGATCTATTCCATATTCCATTTTTAATCTTCTACACTTAGATCTCATTTCCATTACAGAAACCCCAGCAGTATCATCTATGTATATCTTAGCTGATGCTAGTGGGCCTGATGCTCTAGCTATATTGTCCCAATCCTCAGGAGTTAATTTACCTGTTCTAAGACTTAACATATCTACATTAGCCTCTGAACATAATAACTTATATGCAAGCTGTTCCTTTGACATTTCCAAAGAGAATATAACAACACTCTTTCCCTCTCTTAAGGCAGCATGTTCTGCTATGTTAAGAGCAAAGGTTGTTTTACCCATAGATGGTCTTGCTGCTATAAGCACCATATCACCCTTTTGGAATCCAGAGGTCATCTCATCCAAGTCTTTAAATCCAGAACCAACACCTGTAAGTTCTCCTTCATTATTAAATATAGCCTCTATTTGCTCAAAACCTCTTTCAAGAACAACACTTAAAGGTTCAAAATCATTTGATGATCTCTTTTCAGATAAATCAAATATTTTCTTCTCTGCTGAATCTATAACTTTTTCAACATCTTCTTGATTGTTATAACAATTCTCTATAATTTCTGTAGAAGATTTTATAAGTCTTCTAAGCATAGCTTTTTCATCAACTATTTTTATGTATGATTTTATGTTAACTGTACTAAGTACAGATGCACTTATCTCTGTTACATAACTTATACCACCGGCTTTTTCAAGTCTATCAGTAGATTTTAAATACTCTAAAAGAGTTAATTGGTCTACAGCTTGATCTCTTTGGTACATTTCTATTATACTTTGAAATATTACCTTATGAGCATCTCTATAAAATGAATCCTTGTTTAAAACCTCAGCGGCTTGAGCTATGGTTGTTCTATCTATTATCATTGCCCCTAAAACAGATTGTTCCGCTTCTATACTTTGTGGCAAACTCTTCATTACTGGTGCTTCCATTATTCCTAATTTTCCTCCTTTCCCTTAAAATAATTTTCTAATATCATTAAAAGTTTATAAGATATTTTAAACCTTATAAACTTTTCTTAAACTTTTTATAATTAAATATTCTATTATAATTTCATCAGTTATTATCCAATATATCCCAAATAAATTACTTTATACAAAAAAATATAATTTAGTGACATAATACATAATTAATTTTTTAATTATAAAAACTAATTAATAAAATACTACTCCACTATATATAATACATTAAAATTTATCAATATATATAGAAAAATAACAAGAAAAAATGCTTTATCACAATATATATAATACATGAAATCTTGTAAAAAACCTATAGTTTTATTTATACTAGGTAAATTTAAAAGACAAAATAAAAAACCTAGAAATAAATCTAGGTTCTTTATTTTTAATTAAAAGCAATTTCCATAAGCTCTTCTATAGAACTTATAGCTTTAACTTCTATATCTTCTAATCCTTTAGGGATTTCATTTTCATTATCTTTAGGAACAGTTACTAACTTAATTCCCTTTCTTCTAGCCCCGTATATTTTTTCAAATATACCTCCAACTGGTTTAATCTTTCCTCTTAAAGAAATCTCTCCAGTTATAGCTAAGTCTTGTCTTATTGGCTTTTCTAATAAAGCACTCATTATACATATGGTAATGGCAGCTCCAGCAGATGGTCCATCTATCTTTCCTCCACCAATTACGTTAACATGTATATCATAGTCATTTATATCCTTATCAGTTAGCCTTTTTATTACAGATGCAGCATTAAATACAGAATCCTTAGCCATTGAACCAGCAGTATCATTGAATCTTATTTTTCCAGCACCCTTTTTCTTAGCTTTAAAAGCAGTGGCTTCAATCTCTATTGTTGAGCCTAAGAATCCTGAAACTCCAAGTCCATAAACATGACCTACTTCTTTTTCCTCTAAATTTTCTAGTATTTCATACGGAGTAAATCTTCCTATGCTTACAACTTCATTTAAATCCTTTGAAGTTATTTCTAAGTCTTCTGGAACTTCTCCCTCTAAGCCATAAATGGCATGACCATAAGCATCTGCTAATATATTTACAGCTCTTCTACCTTCTATAGTATAAGAAGCTATTTTCTTTTCTAAACCTTCTTCAAGCTTAACATTAAGCTTCTTAGCTGCATTTAATACTATCTTTTCAATATCTCTTGATGATAGTGGTTCAAAATAAACCTCTGTACATCTTGAACGTAAAGCAGGATTGATTTCTCCTGGTTCTCTAGTAGTTGCTCCTATTAGAACAAAGTCTGCTGGAGCTCCCTTATCAAAAAGATATTTTATATATTTAGGTGTATTTTCATCATCTGGATCATAGTAAGATGATGAGAATTCAACTCTCTTATCTTCTAAAACTTTTAAAAGTTTATTTTGAAGTATTTCATCTAATTCTCCAATTTCATCTATGAATAATATACCACCATGAGCTTCAGTAACTAAACCTGGTTTTGGTTCTGGAACTCCTATTTCAGCTAAGTCTCTTTTGCTACCTTGATATATTGGATCATGTACTGAACCTAAAAGTGGGTTTGTGATTTCTCTTGGATCCCATCTTAAAGTTGTACCATTAACCTCTATGAATTTTGATCTATCATCAAATGGAGTTGATTTTAATTTCTTAGCTGTTTCTAAAGCAATTCTAGCAGCTGTTGTTTTACCAACCCCTGGAGGTCCATAAAGTATTATATGTTGAGGATATGGTGAAGCTAGTTTTGAAAGAAGTGACTTAACAGCTCTCTCTTGACCAACTACCTCATCAAATGAATCAGGTCTTAATAAAGACATTATATTCTTATTTGGAACTCTTTCATCTAGTTCTTCAAGTTCCTCAAGCTTTTTCTCTGTCTTAGCATTTTCTGGACCTTTTTTCTTTTTCATTATGTTTACTCTAAGTTCATCAACATACTTTTCTTGCTTTTCCATTAAGAATTGTTCAACTTCTTTTTCTATTTTATTTTGGACATATCTTCTAGCAATAGCATCTGATATCATAGCACAAACATCTTCTAAAGCTTCATTTATAGTTTCTTCAGTTGGAACTTCACTTAAACCCTTTCCTTCAGAAACAATTTTACTTAATCCATAAAGTCTTTCATAAGGATCAGTTGAATTTATATAATTTTGTACTTTAAATCTTATAACTCTCGCTCTAAATGCACCTTCGTCTAATATATTATTTATTATATCTTTTAGTGCTTCAACTTGAGATTCTACTCCAAGTTCACTATTCATAACATCTTGTAGAACCTCTAATTCTTTAATTGATTTCAAAATAGAATCCTCCTCTTATTGAACAGGAACAACCATAACCTTCATTTTTGTTGAAACTTCTGGATATAGTTTAACTTCTATGTTATAAGTTCCTGCAATTTTTATTGTATCCATAACAATTTTCTTTTTATCAACTTCTACATTAAATTGTTTTTTGATAAGTCCTGCTACATCTTTGCTAGTTATAGCTCCGAATAATTTTCCATTATCTCCAGCCTTACCATCTATTTTTATTACTTTATCTTTTAAATCAGCAGCTAAAGCTTGAGCAGCTTCTAATTCAGCTAACTTTTGTCTTCTTTCGTTCTCTTTTTTATTATTTAATATATGAAGATTATTATCAGTAGCTTCTTGAGCTAATTTCTTTGGAAATAAAAAGTTTCTAGCATATCCATCTGATGCATTTATAACATCGCCTTTTTTACCTAATTTTTTAACGTCTTGAAGTAATATTACTTTCATTTTATTCACCTTCCCTTGAGTTTTTTGCAATAGCTTCTTTTATTTTTTCTATAGCCTCGTCAATAGTGGTATCCTTAATCTTAGCGCCAGCCATAGTCATATGACCTCCGCCACCAAGTTCTTCAAGAATCACTTGAACATTAATATCCCCTAAAGATCTTGCACTTATAGCAACATCTTCACCTAATTTTATTAATACAAATGAAGCTTGTATTCCAGTAATATTTAAAAGTTCATCAGCAGCCTGAGCTGCCACAACAGTATCAGTAATATTTTCTGGGCAAACTGCTATTGCTATTTTATTTTCTACCTTTGCAGATTTTATTATTTCTGCTTTTGCTATATAATTTTCTAAGTTATTACTAAATATTTTTTTGATTTCTACTGTGTCTGCACCTAATCTTCTTAAAAATGAAGCTGCTTCAAAGGTTCTTACACCGGTTTTAAAAGAGAAATTCTTGGTGTCTATATAAATTCCAGCTAAAAGACCTTCTGCTTCAATTCTATTTAATTTAGGCTTATCTAACATATACTGAACCATTTCAGTAACAAGTTCTGATGTAGATGAAGCATATACCTCAATATAATTTAATAGTGCTCCTTTTATATCCTCAGGACTTCTTCTGTGATGGTCTATTACAACCACCCTTTCAATAAGTTCTGTTAACTCTCTATCTAATACATAATTTGCACTATTAACATCTACTATTATTAATAAAGTATTGTCATCTATATTCTTTTTAGCTTCTTCAGTAGATATAAATAGTTTACTATATTCTTCTTTTTCTTTAACTCTATCTAAGAAAAATTCTATAGCATTAGTATCTTTTTCTAATACTATATTAACATTTTTTCCTAACTTCTTCACTACTGAAGCTAAACCAAATGAAGCACCAAAACAATCCATATCAGGATTTTTATGTCCCATTATATAAACGGTACTACTTTCATAGACAAGTTCTTTTAATACATGGGCTACAACCCTAGCTCTAACTCTTGTTCTTTTTTCAAGTTCCTTAGCATTTCCTCCAAAGAACTCAATATTTTTACCTGATTTAATAACTGCTTGATCTCCACCTCTACCTAAAGCTAATTCCTTAGCCTTTGTGGCATCATCTTGGTTTTGTGCAGGAGTTTCTCCACCTCTTCCAACACCTATGCTTAAGGTTACTTCTATTTCATTTCCTAAGTTAATTTCTCTTATAGTATCTAGTATATCAAACTTTTTAGAAATTTCCTTGCCAATAATAGCATCGTCTACTGATAAAATATATTTACTATTATCATATTTTTTTATCATGGCATTTAGTGAATTTCCATAGTTATTTATTGTTCTTTCTATTTCTGCTATAAGTAATGGTTTTTTGTCATCATCTATTGTTTTTAAAACTTCACTAAAATTATCAACTTCTAAAAGCATTATACTTTCTTTTGTGGCCTTCTTTAAATAAGTAACATCATTAAAAAATACTAAAAAATATTTTTTATCTGATTCATCTAATTTTAAACCCTCACTATAAACTTCATAGATATTACTTTTTATTTTTATATTTTGAGAATTTTCTTTTCCTGTTCTAATGATCTTATCTAAAGCAACACCTTTTATAACAGATACTAAATTCGTTTCTAGTAAATCTTCACTATTTATAAGCTTACTAAACTTATGGTTATACCATATTATTTCACCAGTAGAATTTAATATAGTTAATGGGAAAATCAAATTAAAAATATTGTCTTTAACTTTCTCATCTACATTTTTATATAATTTATCTATCTTTTCTTCCTCATCCTTTTCTTCTCTTAAAAAGTCAGATATTTTATAGATTAAATATATTATATATATAAAAGCTATTACTAAAGATACTATTTTAAAGTTTAATTTCCAAAATACTAAGCATGCTAAAACTACAAATGCAAAGTAAGCTAAAAATTTATTATAATCTTCCAATATTGATTTCATTTTAACAGCCCCTTACTAAATATAAATATTAGTTATTGCACTTTCTTTTTTAGTTTCTCCTTAATGTAACTTCCTAAACTATTTGGATCTACACCTCTTATATCAATTAATACATCAATCAATCCTAATATTCCAAATAATTGTGGTATTGAAGTAACCATTAATATACTTATAAAAACTATTAAAAAATTGCTAAATCTATATCTATACTTTAATAAATTTGAGACTACAGCCAATCCTTGAATTATAAGCATAGCAAATAATAAATTTAATGTAAGCATATATATGCCCTTATTACTTATTAATCCCTTGCTTACTAAAAGCATAACAAAAAGATTTATTAATACAACTGCCGCAATTAATATTGGGTTAAAAAACCACTTTGAAAAAGGTGGTAAGCTGTTTAATTTAAATCCTAATTTATTAATAATGTACTTTCCAACAGTATAACTTAAAAATGCTCTCATTATTATAACCACAACTAATACCATAGGTATCATATTAATTATAAAACTTGCATCCATAGACTTCATAAGCTCTATCATTTGATTGTTGGCCTGTGAACTTCCCATCATTTGTTCACTTATTTTAGCAGCTTCATTAAAAACATTTACTAATTCATTTATATATTGATTAAATGTAATTCCTGTAAATACTGAAAATAATAATGCTATTTCTATTAATACACCAATTGTATTTGCTACAATTAAATATATAAATGATTTTATTCCTGAGAATTTCTTTTTAACACAGGTTCCTAAAACCAAACCTATAATTCCATTTGTTACGGCTAATTGAATTCCATATATAGACCCCATGAAAAATCCAATCAAAATTCCACTAATAACAATAGAACAAATAGAGGTTTTAAGATTATACTTTAAATACAATAAAGCTATAGGAATTGGAATAGCAAAGCTTATTATTGTACCTATTCCTGGTAAGCTAGTAAGCATCATAAGTACAAATGTTATTGCTGACATTATTCCAGCTTCAACTATAGATTTACTCTTATTCTTTTCTTCCATATGTTCCTCCAAATAAATTATCTTCTTTCTTTTAAATGATTAAATAATTTAGTTAAGTTACCTCCTTGTTTTTCTAAATTATCTTCTTCAACTATACCAATTTTTAAACTTTTTTTAATTGTCTCATCTACTTCTATTGCAGAATGGCCTAACTTATCTGCTAAAATGTATAATAAAATAATTAAAGATGCTATGCAGTTTACTATGGCATCCTTTGCTACATTACTTCCTCTTGTTAAAAGTGTAAATAGTTCTCCTAATATGCAGATAATTTGAGCCTTTATTTCTTCAATAATCTTTATATCTCCCATGATATTAAAGTTATCTTTTTTCATATTTCCCTCCCAATTATACCCTTTATTATATACCTTTATTTTATTTATTTTTTTAGTCTTATGCAATAAATGAGACTTAATTCAGATAAGCCTTAAAAACTCTAAATTATAGTAGCATTTATATTAAAGTGTACATGTTTTAATAAGTATACACTTTAATATACTTACCACACAAATAAAATTTTCTTAAACCATTTAATAAGACTATTTAAAAACTTTAATGATTATAATAATTTAATATATAATAAAAAAACCCCTGAAAATATCAGGGGTTTGCAACCATTACTCAGTTGTGAATGGTAATAATGCGATATTTCTTGATCTCTTGATAGCATCTGTTAATTGTCTTTGATGCTTAGCACAAGTTCCAGAAATTCTTCTTGGTAATATTTTACCTCTTTCTGTGATGTATTTCTTTAATTTAGCTACATCTTTGTAATCTATTGATTCAGCTTTATCAACGCAGAATATGCAAACTTTTTTTCTTGCTCTTCTGAATTTTCCGCCTCTTTTTACGTTACTCATCACTATTTCCCTCCTTACCTAAAATCTGAATTAGAATGGAATGTCTCCATCATCAATTGGTGTCATATCATCATTACTATTGAATGATGAATCACTAAATGAATTGTCTGGCATACCGAAAGAACCACCGAAATCATTTCCTGAACCAAAGCCTGAGTTTCCTCTTGCTCCGCCATTTCCTGAATCGATAAAGTCAAAACTTTCAACAACTACGTCAGTAGTATATCTTCTAGTTCCATCTTGAGCTTCATAACTTCCAGTTCTTATATTTCCTGAAACAGCCAATTGTCTGCCTTTAGTAATATATTGAGCTATGGTCTCACCAGTTTTTCCAAAAGCTATGCAACTGATAAAATCAGCTTCATCTTTTTTGAATTGTCTATTTACAGCTAGTGTAAATCTTGCAACTGCTGTACCGCTTCCTGCTGCAAATCTAAGCTCTGGATCTTTAGTAAGTCTACCAATTAAAACTACTTTATTCATTTACGACCACCTCTTATTGCTCTTCTTTAACGATGATGTGTCTGATTATTCCGTCAGTTATTCCGAATACTCTGTCTAACTCTTTTGGTAATTCTGGGTTAGCAGTGAAGTTGATTAAAGTATAGTAACCTTCGTTAACTTTAGCGATTTCGTAAGCTAATTTTCTCTTACCCCAGAAATCAACGTTGTCAACTGTACCATTTCCGTTTTCTATAACACCCTTGAATTTTTCGATTAAAGCTTTAACAGCTTCCTCGTCTAATGATGGGTGAGCTACGAATATAGTTTCATATTTTCTCATCATTTACACCTCCTCCCTCTGGACTACGGCTATGCTCTAGCATAGCAGGGATTACAATTAAATATTCTAACATTAAAAGAGGGTTATTGCAACCCTCTTTATTAATGTAAACATAACTTTTATAAATTTATTTTTTAAAAATTTTATTCATTAATTTCTTCCTCTGGAGCATTTGATTTTATAATCTTTTTTACTCCCTTTTGGAATTTAGATCTAGGAATCATTACAATTCTTGAGCATCCTAAACATTTTATTTTAATATCAGCTCCAACTCTTATAACTTCCCACTCATCACTTCCACAAGGATGTACTTTCCTCATTTTAACTATATCACCAATATAAAATTTGTTTATCAAATTAAATAACCTCCTCTAAAATAAAATTTATATAAATTAACCTGTAATTATTTCTTTCATATATTTCTTTTTATCAAGAGTCATTTTTATTCTCTTTCTTAACTCTACTTCTGTTTCCCAAAGTTTCATGGATTTTACTTTTCCACAAATTCTAAGATTAACACTAGAACTTGTTAGGTCTGTAACTCCCCAAACCTTTAATGGTTCTGTTATATCATTATTTTCTTTATTATATGTATCACAAACTGAGTTTATAGTGTTTATTACTTTATTTATATCATCGCTATATGAAATTCCAATATCAATCTGAACTCTCATATCACCTCTACAATTATTTGTTACTATTCTTATCATTCCATTTGGAATAATATGAAGAGAACCATCTTGATCCCTAAGCTCAGTTGTCCTAAGACCTATTACCTCTACAATTCCACTTACACCTTCTATGGTTACATAATCCCCAACGTTGTATTGGTTATCAAAAAGTATAAATATCCCATTTATTACATCTTTAACAAAACTTTGAGCTCCTAAACCTACGGCTACTCCTCCTACAGAGGCAAAGGCCCAAGATATATTTCCAAATATAATAGATAATATAGTTGTTATACCTATAAAATATACTGAATACATCAAAATACTTTTTAATAAAGTTCCCAATGTATTTGCCTTTCTTGTGTCTAAGGAGAACTTAAAGTTTGTATCTATTTGTTTTTGTACAGCTTTATCTATTAATTTGCTTCCTATTTTAATTACCAAAATCATAAAAATAACTATGACACATATTGTTATAAATTTTTTTAATAGAAAATCAATAGTAGATAAAGATATCTTTATTTTCCCAAGCTTAATGTGATCAAATTCAAAATTAATTCCAAGCAAACTATCTAATAACATTAAACCACCCCTTATGATTTTGAAATAAATAATTATTTATATATTTCAAATCCTTTATTGGTTATTGAATATATATTTTTAAATTTAATTTCTAAAGTTTCTATCTTTTCTAATTGATCTTTATTAAAGGCTGAACTTATTCCACAACTTTTTGTTATGTAAGTTGGAGTTGGCATTATTATAAATGATATTCCATTTTCTTTAAGTATTCTTTCTCCTTCCATAGCCTCGTGTGTATTATTAAAAACCATGATAAAGTCTTTCATACTATTTTTCCTCCTAAAAAGTATATCGTTTTATTAGTATATATTATAAGTATATATCATAAAAGTTAACACTTTCAAAATAAGGGTGAAAGCTTTTCTATTTTGAACTATAATATAATTATGTAAATTTATAAAAACAACTGTAAAAGGAGTTTGAGTATGTCTTTTTTCTATTTAAAGGCTATTTTATCTGGAATTGTAACAGGCCTATTAGTTTCTATACCATTAGGTCCAGCTGCAATAGAAGCTGCAACACAATCTCTAGATAAAGGATTTAAAAAAGGCTTTGAAGTTTCATTAGGCGCAATAGCTGCTGACTATTTGTACATATTATTAATAAACTTCGGAGTAGCCCAATTATTAAATTTAAATAGGTATGTAGAATGTGCCTTTTGGATTATTTCAGGATTAGTTCTTATAATAGTTAATTTAATATTTAAATCTTCTCAAAAAAGTTTAGACGAAAAATGTGTTGAAACTATAGATAGTCATAAAACTGGTAATGGTTTTATAAATGGTTTTTTAATAACCTTTGTAAACCCTATGACTTTATCAGTATGGATGGCTGTAAGTGCTGGAATAATGAGTATATGGAAACTTTCAGGTAGACATTTCTTTTTAGTAGCCATAAGTGCTATGTTTATAACAACTTTAGCTTGGTTTATATTATTAAATTTTATGGCTGCCAAAGGTGGAAGTCTAGTAAAAAAAGAACTTACTGGTAAGGCTGATAAAAGTGTAAAATATTTTATGATTTTACTTGGATTAGGATTTACTATATACGGAATATTTAAAATTTTCATGTGAGGTTTTTGCTTATGAATAAAATATATTTTGATAATGCAGCAACTACTTTCCCTAAACCTGACTCTGTAATAAAAGCTATGTTTGATTATATGAGTTTTGAAGGCGGAAGTGCTAATAGAGGATCCTCATCTACAGCTCTACAAAGTAGTAGAGCTGTCTATGAATGTAGATATGAAATAGCTAAATTCTTTAATTTTCCTAAAAGTGAAAATGTTATTTTCACAAATAATATTACAACATCATTAAATATGTTACTTTTAGGAATAATTAAATCTGATTGGCATATAATTACTACATCTATGGAACATAATTCTGTCTTAAGACCTTTAGTAAAAATTAGCGAGGAGCTTCCTAATGTAGAACTAGATATAGTTCAATGTAATAATGAAGGTTTAGTGTCAGTTGAAAAGATAAAAGAAAAAATAAAAAATAACACAAAGCTTATAATTTTATCTCATGCATCAAACCTAGTTGGAACAATTCAACCAATTAAAGAAATAGGGAAGCTTTGTAAAGAAAATGATATCTTTTTTATTTTAGATTCTGCTCAAACAGCAGGGGTTATTCCAATTGATATGACTGAACTTAATTTAAATGCATTAGCCTTTACAGGTCATAAGTCTCTTTTAGGACCTCAAGGAATAGGTGGTTTTATTATAGATGATAAATTAAATTCTATATGTAAAAATATCTTTTCTGGCGGAACAGGAAGTAATTCCTCACTAATAGAACATCCTCAAGAATTGCCTGATAAATTTGAATATGGAACTTTAAACACTCCAGGAATAATAGGGCTTCTAGAGGGAATAAAATTCATAGAAAAAGAAGGCATTGAAAATATAAAAGCAAAAGAAGAAGTATTATGCCAAAAAGCTATGGATTTATTATGTGAAATTCCAGAAGTTAAGATTTATGGTTCTATGGATGCCAAAAAGAAAACTTCAACAATATCTTTCAATATAGAAGGTATAGATCCTGAATTTGCGGGATTCTTGTTAGATAGTGAATTTAACATAACATGTAGGACAGGAATTCATTGTACTCCACTTGCTCATAAGACAGTTGGTTCATATCCAGCTGGAAGCATAAGAATAAGCTTAGGGTACTTTAATACAATAGAAGAAGTCTATAGATTTGTTGAGGTTATAAAAGAATTAATTTCAAGGAGGTAGACTTCTGACCTATGAAAAATTTAATAATCAAAAGTGAAAAAATAAGTGTGTTTTTTATTTTATACACACTTATATTTTTTACATTTTTTAATACATTAAAATATACTTTACCCTTTCTACTAGCATTCATATTTTCATTGCTACTAAAGACACCCACTCAATTTTTAATAAAAAAATTTAAATTAAATGTTGGGCTTGCTTCCTTTATAAGTACATTTATTTTTTTCTTAATAATAATAATTTTATTTACATTATTTATTACATCTTTAGCTTATGAATCTTCATCTTTAACAAACTATATTCAAGAAATAATAAATACTAACTCTAAGGAATTTCAAAATTATTTTATATCACTACAAAATTGGATTGAAGTAAACTTTATTGATAATGCAGTTTTAAACTTAATAAAAAATACTTTAATATCTTCATTTAAAGAAATAACTGTACTTATTCTTTCCTTTGGAACTGAACTAATTCAAAAAGTTTTTTTATTAATAAGTTATTTACCTTATACCTTTATGCTTCTTATTTTTACTGTACTATCAACTTATTTTTTATCAAAGGAATTAAACACTATTAACTTTAGTAAAACTTTGTCTAATTATCTTAACTCTAATTACAGCAATAGAATTTTAACCATTTTATATGAAATAAAAAAAATGCTTTTGACATACTGTTTCTCTTATTTATTTTTAATTTTTATTTCTTTTGTATTAACCTTTTTAGGATTTTCCTTTTTAAATATTAAATATGCCCTATTACTTAGTGTACTTGCTGCCTTATTAGACTTACTCCCTGTATTAGGTATGCCCTTAATTTATTTTCCTCTTATTTTTATTTCATATAACTCAGGAAATATTTTTTCAGCTATTTCATTATTTATATTGTATATATTTATTTTTTTATTACGCCAATTTTTAGAACCTAAATTAATGTCATCCACTTTAGGAATACACCCTTTATTAATATTAATTTGTATTTTTATAGGATTAGAATTAAATGGACTTTTAGGAATAGTATTTTGCATCTTTCTAATTATTTTTTTCAATATATTTAAAAAAGTTAATGTTTTATAGTATAGACTTTTTGTTTTTGGTAATAATTTCAAGTAAGGAGGTTGGTATAATGTGTACAAGTTTTTATATAAATTCTTTAGATCCTAAAGCTTCTTTTAAAATTAGGGATTATCTTTGCAGAGAACTTTCTCCAGTTATAAAAGAAAATAGACCAATTGTTTTTATATGCATTGGATCTGATCGCTCCACAGGAGATGCTCTTGGCCCATTAATTGGTGAAAAGATTAAATTTTTAAGTAAAAATAATATTTTCATATATGGAACATTAGAAGAAACTGTCCATGCTGGAAACTTAAAAGAGACAGTAAAAATAATTAAATCAAAACATAAAAAACCTTTTATTATAGCCATTGATGCTTGTTTAGGAGTTGTTGATAATGTAGGACACGTACTTATTGAAAAGAGACCTCTTAAACCTGGAATAGCATTAAATAAGGATTTGCCTGAAGTAGGAGACTTAAGCATACTTGGAATAGTAAATATTTCTGGTTCCTTAGAATTTATGGTTTTACAAAATACTAGATTATACACTGTAATGTTACTTGCAAATGCTATATCTAATGGAATTCACCATTGCATATTAAAATCCGTAGGATTTAAAAAGAATATATTAGATTCAACTTTAGAAAATATTTTATAAAATTCTCCATAAATACTCATATAGTTTTTATATACTCCCCCTATTTATTGAAATGTTTCACGTGAAACATTTTGTTTAACACAAAAATAGGTTATATTAAAATCAACTAAAAATCGTTGTTTTAATATAACCTATATTTCTTCTTAAACCTATTTATTCATTGCAGCATTTAGAACATGTAATTCTTCTTCTGATAAATCATATCTAGATATTCCTTTATCTATTGGCTTTGCATATGTTGTACTATAATCTCTACCATATATTCCAGTTAAAATAACTCCATTATTTTCTCCATCTAATAAAGCAACTGAAAAACTTAAATCACTTCCAACATCTTCGAAAGCTTTATATCTTATAACAGATACCTTTTGAGTACATTTTTCAACTTGAGCTTTTAATATTTTATTAGTTTCTAATGTTTCTTCAGAATCTTTTTTAACTTCTTCAACTTTATCTAAGTAAGAGTTAATAAGTTCTTCTAAATTCTTATTATTAACCCCTCTCATGATTTTTCTAAATTTATTTTCTACTTTGCTTAAACTTCTGAAAGCTACTATTAATAGTATGAACTGTATTAAAACTAATACTATTAATCCTATTGTTATATAAGTTGAATATTGTGTAAGTATATTTAGTACATTCTCCATGTAGTTTATCATCCCTTCGTGTTTTTAAAATGTTTCACGTGAAACATTTTAAATATTTATAATGTCTAGTATTCTCTGTAAGTCTTCTTCTGAATAGTATTCTATTTCTATCTTACCTTTATTCTTATTAGCATTTAAATTAACTTTAGTTCCAAAGTGATCCTGAAGTCTATCTCTAACATCTTTGTAATATGGATTAAGTGGTTTTCTTCTTTCTGATGTTTTTTCTTCAACAGCATCATTTAATATCTTTTTAACTAATTTTTCAGTTTCTCTAACTGAAAGAGAGTTATCAATTATTTTTTGAGCTATTTCATATTGTGCCTCATTTTCTAAAGGTAGAATAGCTCTTCCATGTCCTTCTGAAATAACTCCTTCCATTACATACTCTTTAACTCTATCATCTAACTTTAATAATCTCATTGTATTTGTTATTGTAGTTCTTGATTTTCCCATTGTTTTTGAAAGCTCTTCTTGAGTTAAAGCAAATTCTTTTAATAGTCTTTCATATGCTAATCCTTCTTCTATAGGATTTAAATCTTCTCTTTGAATATTTTCTATTAAAGATACTTGTAGAAGTTTTTCATCTGAAATATCCATTATTAAAGCAGGAACCTCTGTTAATTCTGCTATTTTAGCAGCTCTATATCTTCTTTCCCCTGCAATTATTGAATATCCCTTTTCTTCTTTCTTTAATATTAAAGGTTGAATTATACCATGTTCCTTTACAGACTCAGCTAATTCATTTAATTTATTATTGTCAAAAAACTTCCTAGGTTGTTTTTTATTAGCTTTTATATCTTTAAGCTCAATATTTATTATTCCACCTTTTTCTTTTTTTTCTTCCTTAATATTATCTTCTGGTATTAAGGCTCCTAATCCTTTTCCTAAACCAAATTTTTTAGCCATCTATATATTCACTCCCTGTCTTTTTAGGAATTCCTCAGTTAGTTTTTCATAAGATTTAGCTCCCCTACATCTTTCATCATATAAACATATTGGCAATCCAAAACTCGGAGCTTCAGCTAGTCTAACATTTCTAGGAATAGTAGTTTCATATAATCTATCCTTAAAGTACTCTTTTACTTCCTTATAAACCTCTGTACTTAAATTAGTTCTTGAATCATACATAGTCATTACTACACCTTCAATATCAAGATCCTTATTTAAAGACTTTTTAACTAAATTTATTGTATTTATTAATTGTCCTACCCCTTCTAAAGCATAATATTCTGCTTGTATAGGTATTAAAACACTATGAGATGCAACTAAAGCATTAATAGTTAGAACTCCTAAAGATGGAGGACAATCAATAAATATATAATCGAATTTATCTCTAATTTTATTTATTTCATTTTTAAGTATATATTCTCTATCTTTTCTATCTATTATTTCTACCTCAGCACCTGCTAATTCCATTGTTGCTGGTACTACATAAAGATTTTCAACTAATTCACTTTTCATTATTATTGTTTCTATCTCTTCACCAGCAGTTAATAAATCATATATAGACTTGTCTAATTTTCTCTTATCTATACCTAATCCACTTGTAGTATTCCCTTGAGGATCTATATCTATAGCTAAAACCTTAAATCCCTGCATTGCCAAGTAAGAACATATATTTATATTTGTTGTTGTTTTTCCAACGCCACCTTTTTGATTAAAAACACAAATTGTTTTCATTAAACTCATCCAAGAATATCTTATTCTTGAACATCCACCTCCCTTCTAACACATCTATTTTATTATATATTTTTACATTACATAATAAAAGATGATATTGGTTATTTCTGATTAAAAAATGAAAAAATAGGAATGTTTCACGTGAAACATTCCTATTTTTATGGTCAATATATTTATTATTTTTTAAAAGCTTTTATAACTTTCAATTATAATATTTTCTTAAACTAAAAAGTATTTTAAAAATTATATTTATTTTAATGGTTTCTTAGTTACATTACCTGCTTTTCTAGGAAAAGTCTTTGGCGTACTTTTTATTTTATCTACTATTACTAAGTTATGATTTAAGTCTGTTCCCTCAATTTCAACCTCAGTTATACCTTTAAGCTTACCACCTAAAGTACCAATAGCATTTTTTGAATCATTTAACTCTTCAGTTATATTTGGGCCTTTTAAAGCTATAAAATTCCCATTTACCTTTACATATGGAATACAAAATTCACTTAGAACACACATATTAGCAACAGCTCTTGATGTAGCAATATCAAAATTTTCTCTTAACTCTTTTTTTCTTGCACCATCTTCTGCTCTAGAATGTATAGTCTTAACATTTTTTAATCCTAGTTTATTTACAACTTCATTTAAAAAATTTATTCTCTTATTTAATGAGTCTAATAGAGTAACCTCTACATCTTCTCTCATAATAGCTATAGGTAACCCAGGGAACCCTGCACCTGTTCCAACATCTATTACTGTCTTAGCTTTTTTAAACTCATCTGCTTTAAAAGCTTTTATACAATCTATAAAATGTTTTTTTACTATCTCTTCATCCTCTGTTATTGCCGTTAAATTTATTTTTTCATTCCATTCCTTTAATAAATCTTTGTAAAGCATAAATTTTTGATATTTGTCTTCATTAAATTCCATACCCACACTATCGCAAGCTTTTTTCATTAAATCAAAATATTGCATTCTTAATCCTCCAAAACTTTAAGAGTATAAATAATTTATTTTAATAATTTTATTTTTTACTAAAAAACTAAAGTTATCCACATGTGGATAACTTTTTAAAAGGGGTAAAACAGCACCTTTTTTAAGTTTTACACAAGACTTATCCACAGGTGCTGTTGAAAACTTCTGAATAACTTTTAGTTATCAGTATTTTTTCCAGTTTTTCTATAATGCTCTAAGAATATTAACAGAACTGATATATCTGCTGGGGATACCCCTGATATTCTTGAAGCTTGACCTATATTTAAAGGTCTAATTTTATTTAGCTTTTGTATAGCTTCTATTCTTAAACTATTTACGTCATTATAATCTAAATCCTCTGGAAGAACTTTTTTCTCAAACTTTTTAAATTGAGCAACTTGTTCTAATTGAGTTTGAATGTATCCTTCGTATCTAGCAATTATGTTTATTTGATCCCCAATATCCTTTGGTAAATCAGGTCTTTCAGGATCTAAACATGCTAATGAGAAGTAGTCTAACTCTGGTCTTTTTATAAGTTCATACATTCTTATTGGCTTTTTAAGCTCTGTTGAACCTAATTCAACTATTTTCTCATTATTTTCTGTTTTATTAGTTATTTGAAGTTCTTTAAGTCTCTCAAGCTCACGTTCTAAGTTTTGCTTTCTTTCCTGAAACTTACTCCATCTTTCTTCTGTAACTAATCCAACATTGTGTCCAATTTCAGTTAATCTGAAATCAGCATTATCTTGTCTTAATAATAATCTATATTCAGCTCTTGATGTCATCATTCTATAAGGCTCATTAGTACCTTTAGTAATTAAATCATCAATTAAAACTCCTACATATCCATCTGATCTTGTAAGTATCATAGGATCTTTTCCTTGAACTTTTAATGCTGCATTTATACCAGCTACTATTCCTTGAGCCCCAGCTTCTTCATATCCTGAGCTACCATTAATTTGTCCAGCACTAAAGAATCCATCAATATTTTTAAATTCTAGTGAAGCCTTTAATTGTGTTGGATCTATACAATCATATTCTATTGCATATGCAGTTCTCATAATCTCAGCATTTTCAAGACCTGGAACTGTTTTTATCATTTGAACTTGAACATCTTCTGGAAGAGATGATGACATTCCTCCAACATACATTTCTTCTGTATCATCACCTTCTGGTTCTATAAAGATTTGATGTCTATCTTTATCTTGGAATCTCATTACCTTGTCTTCTATTGATGGACAATATCTTGGCCCAACACCTTTTATGCTTCCATTATACATTGGTGATCTATGTATATTTTCTTGAATTACCTTATGAGTTTCCTCATTAGTATATGTTAACCAACATGAAACTTGGTCTCTATCTATATTTCCACTTATAAATGAGAATGGTATTATTTCCTCATCTCCTGGTTGTTCTATCATTTTTGAGAAATCAACACTTCTCTTATTGATTCTAGCTGGAGTACCAGTTTTAAATCTTCTAAGGTCAATTCCTAAATCTATTAATGATTTTGAAAGTTCATTAGCATTGCTAAGTCCATTTGGACCTTGGCTATAACTAACATCTCCGATTATTATTCTACTTTGTAAATATGTTCCACTTGTCATTATAACAGCTTTACACTCAAAAAATGCACCATTTTTAGTTAGAACACCTTTAACTTTCCCATCTTCAACTTCTACAGAAACTACCTCTAATTGTCTTAAGTGAAGATTTTCTTGTGTTTCTAAAACCTTTTTCATTCTTTCTTGATATTTCTTTTTATCAGCTTGTGCTCTTAGAGAGTGTACAGCAGGTCCTTTTGATGTATTTAACATTTTAGATTGGATAAATGTATGGTCTATATTTACTCCCATCTCTCCACCTAAAGCATCTATTTCTCTAACTAGATGTCCCTTAGCAGTTCCACCTATATTAGGGTTACATGGCATCATAGCAACGGAATCTAATGTTAATGTACAAACTAAAGTTTTACATCCCATTCTAGCTGCCGCTAATCCTGCCTCACAACCTGCATGACCAGCACCTATAACAACTATATCATAACTTCCTGCATTATATCTCATATTTCATCATTCTCCTATTTTCCACAACAAAATTCTGCAAATATTTTGTTTACTAAGTCTTCCTCTAACTCTGCTCCAGTGATTTCCCCTAAGGCTCTTAAAGCAGATGTAACATAAATTGATACTAGATCTAAAAACTCATTATTATTAAGTCCATTTAATGCACCATCTAAGTTTTCAGAAGCTCTATATAAAGCCTCTTTATGTCTAGTATTAGTTACCATTACACTTTCAGCATCAATTGATCCATTAAAGAATAAATCTTTTATCTTTGATTTTAAATCATCTATACCAAAACCAGTTTTTGCAGATAGTTCTATTTTATTTTCTAAGTTATCCACAATTTCTGAGGATAACTTTCTATCTAAATCAACCTTATTTAAAAGTACTATGTATTTTCTATCTTTAATGTAATCAATAATTTCCTTGTCTTCCTCATCTAATTCTCTACTTGTATCTAACATTAGTATAACTAAATCAGCTTCATTGATTTTTTCTTTAGATTTTTCTACACCTATTTTCTCTACAACATCTTCAGTTTCTCTGATTCCCGCTGTATCTACTAGTCTAACAGGTATTCCATCTAAATTTATATATTCTTCTATTACGTCCCTTGTTGTTCCTGCTATATCAGTTACAATAGCTCTCTTTTCATTTAATAGAGCATTTAAAAGTGATGATTTTCCTACGTTAGGTTTTCCTACTATAACCATGCTTAAACCATCTCTAATAAGTTTACCTTCATCAGCAGTATCAATTAAATTATTTACTTTACCTCTAAGAGTTATAACATCCTCTTTTACCTTAACTGGTATAGTTTCATCTGGTTCTTCGTCATCCTCTGTAAAGTCAACAGCATATTCAATTAGAGCTAATATATCTAAAGCCTCTTTTCTAAGATTGTTTATCTCAGTAGAAAGTCTTCCTTGACTTTGAGTCATAGCTGATTTCATTGAAAGTTCAGTCTTAGCAGTTATTATATCCATAACTGCTTCTGCTTGGCTTAAATCTATTCTTCCATTTAAAAAAGCTCTTTTTGTAAATTCACCTGGCTCAGCAAGTCTTGCACCAGCTTTTATTACATTTTGTAGAACTTTATTAGTAGCTACAATACCACCATGACAGTTTATTTCTACTGTATCCTCAGCTGTAAAGCTTCTAGGACCTTTCATAAAACTAACTATAACTTCATCTATAATCTCATTATTTTCATCTATCATATGACCATATCTCATAGTATATGGTTTTATATCTAATAAATCTTTTCCGTTTATTCCTCTGAATATTTTATTTACAATCTCAAGAGCTTTATTTCCTGATACTCTAATTATAGCTATTCCACCTTCTCCTAATGCTGTAGCTATAGCAGCAATAGTATCGAATTCTTTCATAAGCTCCTCCTTTATAATGATATTCTCAAATTTGAACTAATATTGATTTTACCCAACAAAATAGAATAAGTCAAAATTTTAAATCATATTATTTATGGCAAAAAAATATGATTTTACTAAATTGTTTAATAGATTACTTACTTAAAAATACTATCCAATTAATTAAATCATATACTTGATAAAAAAATAAGGTGAAAATATAATATTTTCACCTTATTTTTTAAATTTATCAACAATTGTAGCCTTTAGTATGACTATTTTTCTATAGTTACTAACAAGTTATCCACAATTTATCTACAGTTTATTGTGGATAAAAAAAGGAAAGCTTTAAGCTTTCCTTTTTATTTCTTTAATTCTACTACAACTCTTCTGTAAGGTTCTTCACCTTCACTAAAAGTTCTAACAAAATCATTATTCTGTAACTCTGAATGAATAACTCTTCTTTCATAAGGATTCATAGGTTCAAGTTTTAATATCTTACCTGACTTTCTCACCTTATAAGCTATTTTATTAGCTAATCTTTTAAGAGTTTCTTCTCTTTTCTGTCTATAATTCTCAGTGTCTAAAACCACTCTTTTGTACTTGTCTTCTTTAGCCTTATTAATAACTAAACTAGTTAAATATTGAAGTGAGTCTAAAGTTTCCCCCCTGTATCCTATGATGGCTCCCATCTTAGGTCCAGTAAGATTTATATTTACTAGGTCTTTACTTTCTTCAATATTAATTTCAGCTTCTATATTCATGTTATCAAGAATATCCCTTAAAAACTTTTTAGTCTCTAAGATTCTATCTCTTTTCACCTTAACTGAAATTTTAGCAGGCTTTGCACCAATTAAATTAAAGAAGCCTTTACTTCCCTCTTCTATAACAGTAACCTCTACTTTATCTTCTGTAGTGTTCAACTGTTCCAATGCGCTTTTTAAAGCTTCTTCAACAGTCTTTCCAGTAATCTCAATTGTATTCATACCCTTGTTTCACCACCTTAGAAAAGCAAAATAAATTCTTATTACTTAATATCTTTATATTGTTCTTTTTCCTTAGCTCTCTTTCTGCTAGGTAAAACAACTATGAAGTATGTTTGAACCATTTGAATTAGGTTACCTATTACCCAGTATAATACAAGCATTGATGGGAATTGTATTGACATTACACCCATCATACCAGCCATTACTATATTCATAGTATTCATATTCATTCCACCAGGTGCTCCCCCAGCTTGTGACTGAGTAAACTTTGTCATTAATAAAGATGATAAATATGTTGTTGCAGCTGATAAAATTGGTAATATGAATGTTCTATCTGGAGCCCATAAATCTCCTAACCATAAGAATGATACACCTTGTAACTCAGTTAATCCAGTGAATACATAGTATAATGCAAATAATATTGGCATTTGGATTAATAAAGGTAAACAACCACTCATTGGGTTTACATTATTCTCCTTATAAAGCTTCATCATTTCTTGTTGAGCTTTTTCAGGATTATTTTTATATTTCTTCTGAAGTTTAGCTATTTCTGGCTGTATTTCTTGCATCTTTTGTTGAGATCTAGTTTGCTTTATATTTAGCGGTAATAATATTAATCTTACTAATAAAGTTAATAAGAAAATAGTTATTACGTATCCAGCACCTACACCAAAAATATCTAGTGAGGCAACAAAGCCGTGGATAGCTTGAAATATCATTGTGAATAAATTAGTTATCGGCTTTAAAATTGACTGCAATACATTACCCTCCTATATTTAAACCGTATATATTTATTTTACAGGATCATATCCACCCTTACAGAATGGATTACACCTTAATATTCTTCCTATACTCATAAATCCCCCTTTAAAAGCACCATACTTTTGTATTGCTTCTAGTGCATATTGAGAACAAGTTGGATAAAATCTGCAACAAGGCCTCTTTAAAGGTGAAATATATTTTCTATAGAATTTAATCATTACTATGAACAATTTTTTCATTATCACGTAGACCTGCCTTTTTTATTAAATTATTCATGGCTTTCCCTACTTGCTTAAAATCCTTACCGTTTATAGCAACTCTAGCAATAAACACAAAGTCATAGCCTTCTTTAAGTTCACTAGAATTAAGTCTGTAATTTTCAAGTATAAGTCTTTTAACTCTACTTCTAACTACACTTTTTCCAACCTTCTTGCTAACTGAAACTCCTACCTTATTGAAACGTTCTCCATCCTTTGTAACATTTTTTCTGTTAGGATAAACATAAAGAACTAGTAGGTCATTAGCATAAGACTTTCCTCTTCTATAAACTGTTCTAAACTCATTGTTCTTTCTTAAACTTAGTAACATTTAAATTTGCTCTCCTTTTTTCTGCTTTTTAGTGCAGAAAAAGGCCACAAAATGCGGCCCTTATGCTGTTAATCTTTTTCTACCTTTTTGTCTTCTTCTCTTTAAAACATTTCTTCCAGATTTAGTTTTCATTCTCTTTCTGAAACCATGCTCTTTGCTTCTTTGTCTTTTTTTAGGTTGATATGTCATGAACATTTAAATACACCCCCTTCAACCAATATTTTATTCTAGTAAAAAGCTAAAAGCTTTTTTACTTATTCGCTAATTTAGGTTTTACTGTTTAATTATATCTTTCAAGTCGCCCTCTGTCAAGAAAATAACTCACTTAAAGATTTGTTACATCTACCTTATTTTCCTTTTTTAAATATATAAATAATAATTGTTTATACATTAAATTAAATCCCTACATTAATAACTCTAAAAAATATATAAACTGTATTCTAAATAAAACTATCTATTATTTTATCCACAATTTATTAAATTACTCATCTACTTAATTAATACTAATTACTTCAATAAAAAGTTTATTTAAATCTTAAAGATATACAATTACATATATATAGATAAGATTAGCTCATTTATCATAAATAAACTTAACTTTATAACTTTAGTTATAAAGTTATCCACATATAAATAACAATATGTTATTTACTTTTTACCTTTATATTATCTCTCCCTCTTTTTACACCCTAATTTATCCTTATTATATTTAAATATTGATTATCTTAACTTCTATTATGTTAAAAATTCAAATTTCAAAAGATATTTTTCCTAATATGTACCTTTAAATTTTAATATTTTCACTTAACTATAAA